>NZ_JAPEUL010000007.1 GCF_026113935.1 Marinomonas rhodophyticola | reverse complement strand
CAAGGTCACGGTATCGCCTTCTGCGATGTCGCCACCTGTTGCTGTACCTGTCACGGACACTGTGCCAGCCGCTTCGCTCGCGTTGATCACGTCATCAGATGTGATCGCATTCACTGTCACCGTACCCGCTGTCGCGGCAAGGTCAACCGTATGAGTTGAAGAACCTGTTGTATCGACTGTGTTGCCCGCGGCATCAGAAGACGTCACGACCGCATCGAGACGCCGTATCCGCGGCAAGGTCAGAACCCGCTACGTCTACAGACCATTCGCCGTTTTCATCCACTGCGGTTGTGTAAGTCTTGCCGTTGATCACCAAGGTCACGGTATCGCCTTCTGCGATGTCGCCACCTGTTGCTGTACCTGTCACGGACACTGTGCCAGCCGCTTCGCTCGCGTTGATCACGTCATCAGATGTGATCGCATTCACTGTCACCGTACCCGCTGTCGCGGCAAGGTCAACCGTATGAGTTGAAGAACCTGTTGTATCGACTGTGTTGCCCGCGGCATCAGAAGACGTCACGACCGCATCGAGACGCCGTATCCGCGGCAAGGTCAGAACCCGCTACGTCTACAGACCATTCGCCGTTTTCATCCACTGCGGTTGTGTAAGTCTTGCCGTTGATCACCAAGGTCACGGTATCGCCTTCTGCGATGTCGCCACCTGTTGCTGTACCTGTCACGGACACTGTGCCAGCCGCTTCGCTCGCGTTGATCACGTCATCAGATGTGATCGCATTCACTGTCACCGTACCCGCTGTCGCGGCAAGGTCAACCGTATGAGTTGAAGAACCTGTTGTATCGACTGTGTTGCCCGCGGCATCAGAAGACGTCACGACCGCATCGAACGCCGTATCCGCGGCAAGGTCAGAACCCGCTACGTCTACAGACCATTCGCCGTTTTCATCCACTGCGGTTGTGTAAGTCTTGCCGTTGATCACCAAGGTCACGGTATCGCCTTCTGCGATGTCGCCACCTGTTGCTGTACCTGTCACGGACACTGTGCCAGCCGCTTCGCTCGCGTTGATCACGTCATCAGATGTGATCGCATTCACTGTCACCGTACCCGCTGTCGCGGCAAGGTCAACCGTATGAGTTGAAGAACCTGTTGTATCGACTGTGTTGCCCGCGGCATCAGAAGACGTCACGACCGCATCGAACGCCGTATCCGCGGCAAGGTCAGAACCCGCTACGTCTACAGACCATTCGCCGTTTTCATCCACTGCGGTTGTGTAAGTCTTGCCGTTGATCACCAAGGTCACGGTATCGCCTTCTGCGATGTCGCCACCTGTTGCTGTACCTGTCACGGACACTGTGCCAGCCGCTTCGCTCGCGTTGATCACGTCATCAGATGTGATCGCATTCACTGTCACCGTACCCGCTGTCGCGGCAAGGTCAACCGTATGAGTTGAAGAACCTGTTGTATCGACTGTGTTGCCCGCGGCATCAGAAGACGTCACGACCGCATCGAGACGCCGTATCCGCGGCAAGGTCAGAACCCGCTACGTCTACAGACCATTCGCCGTTTTCATCCACTGCGGTTGTGTAAGTCTTGCCGTTGATCACCAAGGTCACGGTATCGCCTTCTGCGATGTCGCCACCTGTTGCTGTACCTGTCACGGACACTGTGCCAGCCGCTTCGCTCGCGTTGATCACGTCATCAGATGTGATCGCATTCACTGTCACCGTACCCGCTGTCGCGGCAAGGTCAACCGTATGAGTTGAAGAACCTGTTGTATCGACTGTGTTGCCCGCGGCATCAGAAGACGTCACGACCGCATCGAGACGCCGTATCCGCGGCAAGGTCAGAACCCGCTACGTCTACAGACCATTCGCCGTTTTCATCCACTGCGGTTGTGTAAGTCTTGCCGTTGATCACCAAGGTCACGGTATCGCCTTCTGCGATGTCGCCACCTGTTGCTGTACCTGTCACGGACACTGTGCCAGCCGCTTCGCTCGCGTTGATCACGTCATCAGATGTGATCGCATTCACTGTCACCGTACCCGCTGTCGCGGCAAGGTCAACCGTATGAGTTGAAGAACCTGTTGTATCGACTGTGTTGCCCGCGGCATCAGAAGACGTCACGACCGCATCGAACGCCGTATCCGCGGCAAGGTCAGAACCCGCTACGTCTACAGACCATTCGCCGTTTTCATCCACTGCGGTTGTGTAAGTCTTGCCGTTGATCACCAAGGTCACGGTATCGCCTTCTGCGATGTCGCCACCTGTTGCTGTACCTGTCACGGACACTGTGCCAGCCGCTTCGCTCGCGTTGATCACGTCATCAGATGTGATCGCATTCACTGTCACCGTACCCGCTGTCGCGGCAAGGTCAACCGTATGAGTTGAAGAACCTGTTGTATCGACTGTGTTGCCCGCGGCATCAGAAGACGTCACGACCGCATCGAACGCCGTATCCGCGGCAAGGTCAGAACCCGCTACGTCTACAGACCATTCGCCGTTTTCATCCACTGCGGTTGTGTAAGTCTTGCCGTTGATCACCAAGGTCACGGTATCGCCTTCTGCGATGTCGCCACCTGTTGCTGTACCTGTCACGGACACTGTGCCAGCCGCTTCGCTCGCGTTGATCACGTCATCAGATGTGATCGCATTCACTGTCACCGTACCCGCTGTCGCGGCAAGGTCAACCGTATGAGTTGAAGAACCTGTTGTATCGACTGTGTTGCCCGCGGCATCAGAAGACGTCACGACCGCATCGAACGCCGTATCCGCGGCAAGGTCAGAACCCGCTACGTCTACAGACCATTCGCCGTTTTCATCCACTGCGGTTGTGTAAGTCTTGCCGTTGATCACCAAGGTCACGGTATCGCCTTCTGCGATGTCGCCACCTGTTGCTGTACCTGTCACGGACACTGTGCCAGCCGCTTCGCTCGCGTTGATCACGTCATCAGATGTGATCGCATTCACTGTCACCGTACCCGCTGTCGCGGCAAGGTCAACCGTATGAGTTGAAGAACCTGTTGTATCGACTGTGTTGCCCGCGGCATCAGAAGACGTCACGACCGCATCGAACGCCGTATCCGCGGCAAGGTCAGAACCCGCTACGTCTACAGACCATTCGCCGTTTTCATCCACTGCGGTTGTGTAAGTCTTGCCGTTGATCACCAAGGTCACGGTATCGCCTTCTGCGATGTCGCCACCTGTTGCTGTACCTGTCACGGACACTGTGCCAGCCGCTTCGCTCGCGTTGATCACGTCATCAGATGTGATCGCATTCACTGTCACCGTACCCGCTGTCGCGGCAAGGTCAACCGTATGAGTTGAAGAACCTGTTGTATCGACTGTGTTGCCCGCGGCATCAGAAGACGTCACGACCGCATCGAACGCCGTATCCGCGGCAAGGTCAGAACCCGCTACGTCTACAGACCATTCGCCGTTTTCATCCACTGCGGTTGTGTAAGTCTTGCCGTTGATCACCAAGGTCACGGTATCGCCTTCTGCGATGTCGCCACCTGTTGCTGTACCTGTCACGGACACTGTGCCAGCCGCTTCGCTCGCGTTGATCACGTCATCAGATGTGATCGCATTCACTGTCACCGTACCCGCTGTCGCGGCAAGGTCAACCGTATGAGTTGACGTTGTTGTTGCACTGTAAGAGTTGCCCGCGCTGTCTTGCCCTGTGACACTGGCTTGGAAAGAAGTATCTTGAGCAAGGTCAGAACCCGCAACTTCGACACTCCAAGTTTTATTCGCTAAAACAACCGCAGTATAGAGCGTGCCGTTAATGGTCATTGAAACAACATCGCCAGCGGATGCATCAAAACCAACTCGACCGGAAACAGTAACGTTACTTTCGCTTTCTTCTGCATTAATAATATCATCAGAAGTAATACTATTGACGCTAATACTTGCTCTGGAACTTGTTTTAACGAGGTAGCTTTCTGTTGTATCTGTTGTTCCTTGTTGTCCAATATTATTGGAAACAACAACACTGGCTTCAACAATACGATCTGAATCAGCGGATAGGTCTGACCCTGCCACATCAACAGACCAAGTGCCATCACTCTCTACCTGTGTTTCATAACTAACACCATTGATAACAAGAGTAACAACACCACTTTCAAATGCATCACCCGTAACCGTGCCCGTGATCGTAACAGTAGCGTTGCTCTCAGCAGCATTAATAGTACTGTCTTCCGTAATAGGATCGATATCAAGGTTAACAAGCAAAGCGCTTTGATCCACGGTATGCGTCGAAGTACCAATGCTCTCAACTGTGTCACCAGAGCTATTACTAGAAGTTACAACCACATCAAATTCGGTATCCGCAGCCAGATCAGAGCCTGCAACGCCAACCGACCAAGTACCAGTAGCACTGACGGTCGTGGTGTAAGTCGTTCCATTGATCACTAATACAACTTGATCACCTTGAGCAATATCACCGCCAGTCGCCGTACCAGACACGGTAATGGTACTGGTTGCTTCGGTCGCATTAATCATGTCGTCGGAGGTGATAGAATTAACCGTCACAGTACCAGCAACGGCTGCAACAGGAGATGCTGTTGTTGAGGTTGTCTCAGAGGATGTTGTTGAGGTTGTCTCAGAGGATGCTCTGTTTGAACTAGAAGGAGCGGAGTATTGGTTTTGTCCTGTTTGTCCGCCGCTACCGTTGTCTGTGTCATAACCATATGTTGGTAATACACTAGAGGTATCATTACCAAACGTAGGCAGTGCGCTGTTGTCATTTCGATCAATATCAACATCGACACGTTGTTGTTCGAAGCCTTGCGCTTCACCTGCCGCAGGTGCATCCTGAATAAGCGTCGGGTCATCACCCGCTAAAATCGCTTCTTGCAAGGCATCGACATCGGCAGAAGAGTCTGCAACAAGGTCAGCGTTATCACCACTGTTGTAAACTTCATCAGTGATTTCAACCACAGCATCATTACCAATGACAACCTCTGTACCATCAATAAATGCAATAGCCGCGCTGCCGTTAGCTCCAGTAATGACGGTTTCTCCAAAGAAAATCGGATCCCCGATTTTAACCACTCGCTCTTGCCCATCAATCGATTGAACAGTAACCGATCCGCTTAATTTTGTAATAAAGCCGATCGCGTTACCTAGTGTTGCAAATGAAACTTGACTGTCGCTCATGGTATTTTCCCTAGAAAAGAAGTCTTTAAAAGAGCCTTAAAAAAGACGCAATAATTTTATGATTACCCACAAGATAGGAGATTAATAACAAGGCCGCTATTGTACCTTGGTACAGTCTGGGTATTTTTTATTCATCTCGAGCAAGACAACACAGCTTCAGTCTTATTTCTAAGCGGTAAAAACACTGCCTATGAACTATTCTTATTAATGATGCTGATAAAGCCCTCACAAATAGGCTTTAGAATAAAGACAAGGAGCATAATTATGACAAACATAATCGCCTGTATTGATGGATCCTCTTTATCTGAGCACGTCACTACAGCCTCAGTTTGGGCTGCAAAACAAATGGGATCACCGTTAATATTGCTACATTCTTTAGAAAAAGAAGCCAACAGATCCGATGAGGATTTATCTGGTTCAATTGGTCTTGGTAGTCGAGAGCATCTGCTCGATGAACTGGTTGCTCTTGATGAAAAGCGAGCTAAACTTGCGTTGGAACATGGCAAACTGGTGCTCGAAAACGCCAAAGACTTCGCGCAAAACGCAGGCGCGAAGCAAATTGCATTACTCCAACGTCATGGAGACCTAGTCGACAATTTACTGCATTTAGAGGACGAAACACGTCTTATCGTGGTTGGACGCCTTGGTAGTAACCATACCATGGACGCCCATACCATTGGCTCACATATAGAGAGAGTCGCTCGAACATCACATCGTCCCATTCTTATCAACGTAGGAAAATTCACCCCCTCGTAATTTTATGATTGCTTATGATGGTCGAGAAGCAGCCGATAATGCCATCTCGCGTATTGCACAAAGCCCGCTATTAATTGGATTACCCTGCCACTTGGTCATGGTAGGAGAAGAGACGCCAGAAAGGCGCCAGAAATTAGATGAAGCGCAGCAAATTCTTGAAGAAGAAGGTTTTGAGGTAATCGCTTCTATTAAACCGAGCAAAATTTACCCTACATTAACCCTGTACAAAGAAGAAAATCAGATAGAATTGATGGCAATGGGAGCTTACGGCCATTCAAGACTACGGCAGTTTTTCGTAGGCAGCAACACCAGTAAAATGATTATTGAAAGTGATATTCCTTTGCTCATCCTTCGTTAATCCATCGCCATCGGGCGAAAGCCATATGACAAAAAAAGCGTCAAGTGAGACATTATCCACTTGACGCTTCTTGAGAAAAACAAAAAACTGTTACTTCAAATCAATCGCTTTGATATGCAATTTACCGACTTCAGCCTCAGTCACTTCGACTTTCGTTCCGGCTTCAATGAACTCTTCACTGACCAAAGACCATTCCACACCAGAATAGCGATATTTAGGCGACTGAGTAGGTGACACTGATTCCGTCAAAAAGAACTGATGATCCGCAAATTCGCTTTTGGCTTTTTTTGTACTCACCTTAGATTGCATGTGCTTCATTGGCTTCCACAAAACCAATGCTGCCACCACCGTAATCACGCCAGTGCTCAACGAAGCACTCAACAAACTATTTGGCAATATTTCAATATAAACCAAAGCACCTGTTGCCATGGCAGCCAAGCCAACAAAGAACAACACAAAGGTAGAAAACCCCAGCACTACCACTTCAATGGCTAGTAGAATCAAACCAACAATAAACAAGCTTTGGGCCAGATTATTGGCAATGATGTCCATAACTAGCTCCCTTTCGACATTTTCTGAATAATCGTCATCGCTTGAGCAACCACCGCCGATGCTTCTGTCGCGCCATCCGGCAACAAGACCACGGACGATTCCTCTGCAATGGCGTGCTTCGCCTCAATGGCTTTGGTTGCCAAATCTAATTGTATGGCTTTTTGACCGGCTTCTGTATTGGCCGCTTCACCAACCTGACGCAATGCCTCAGCCTGGGCTGAAGCGACGGCAACAATGGCTTTCGCCTCACCTTCAGCACGTAACACTTGTTCTTCTTTATCCGCTTCTGCCGCCAAAACCACAGACGCTTTTTGACCTTCAGCACGGTTAATCGCCGCTTGACGATCCCCTTCCGACTCCAAAATCTGCGCACGTTTTACGCGTTCCGCTTTCATTTGAGCTTCCATTGCTTCCATCACAGATTGTGGTGGAACAATGTCTTTTATTTCGTAACGCAACACTTGAATCCCCCAAGGGCCTGCCGCATCGTTAATCGACGCCACAATATTGGTATTCAGCACATCGCGCTCTTCAAACGTTTTATCCAATTCCATCTTACCTAACTCAGAACGCATGGTCGTTTGCGCCAACTGAGTAACAGCGAAGACATAATTCTCTACGCCATACGTTGCTTTATAAGGGTCTAATACACGGAAATACAATACGCCATCAACACGCAAAGAAATATTATCCTTGGTAATAGCGCTTTGCTCAGGCACATCCACCGCCTGCTCTTTTAAGGTACGATCGGCAGAAATACGATCAATAAAAGGAAAGATAAAATTCAACCCTGCTTCTTTTGTGGATTGGTACTTCCCAAAACGCTCAATCACATACGCCTGATTCTGCGGTACAAACTTGATTGAGGTTTTTAACAGCACAACCACCAGCACAAGTACCAGAGTCTGAACGCTCAATATATAGCCAAATAACTCTTCCATAACAATGAATCCTTAATTTTCAAAACATACCCGACTTAATTTCCTTTCCATGATGCTATGAATCACCACGCACAAAAATACAAGCGGAACGACAAATTTATCGCTACCATAAGTAAGCACTGTTAAGGGACAAAAGTCACCAATAATACGAGATTAATCAAAGAAACAATGAGACGTTTGTACGATGTCGAGCAATGAATCCTTTCGCTATCAACACATTGAAGAGTTACCCGGCCTTGTCATCAGCGCAGCCACCCTCACTGAGTTTCATTTTCAGCCGCACTATCACTTGGACTACCACATAGGGCTTGTGACTCAAGGCACTCAGCATCAAAAAGTTCAGCACAAAATTCTAGACTTAATTCCTCGGACAAATTTGCCTAATGCCACCCGGCGAAGTACATGACGGCGCTGGTCGGGATAAAACAACACGCCATTTAAAAACTTTCCGTGTTCCACCAGAGTTAATGCAAGCCGCCTTGCTTGATAGCCAAAATAGAGAAGCACACCTTCAACTGGCACCGTCATTAATTACACAACCCACACACAACGATACGTTTTTACAGCTCATTCAAGCATTCGATCCAAGCCAATATACCAGCCAGCTTCACAAAGACACATTATGGACCAACGCGCTGTCAAACTTACTACTTGCGGCAGAGAAAAAATCACTTACTCAAGAAACATTTGGCCTAACGAGTACGCAATTACAAACCATTAGAGAATATTGCGAAGCCAACTTATCCAGCAAAATATCACTCAACAACCTCGCGGAATTATGCGAACTAACGCGTTTTCAATTTATTCGACGCTTCCAAAAACAAACAGGATTGGCCCCACATGCTTGGTTAATGCGGTTAAGGTTGGAGCGGGCTTGCGCCCAATTAGCAAAACAGAATGCGATGATTACCGACATCGCCACTGATGTCGGTTTTTATGACCAGAGCCACTTCAACCGAGTATTTAAGCAGGCCTTTGGCGTAACCCCATCAAACTATCGAGATTAACTGATTATTTACTTACCTCATTAATAAACCAGTCAACGACCAACCCTATTGTTGCGGTAGATTTATAGTCAGAACAAATATGATAACCGCGTCTTGGTGACTTAAGGACCGGATTGAGTGCGATCAGTTTTCCTTCCTTAATTTGTCTATCTAACAAACCTCCCCACCCCAGACAAATGCCTTGTCCAGCAATGGCCGCCTCCACAACAAGTGGATAATTTTGATAACAAAAAGTAATAGGCTGATCCGAAATACAAACACCTAAAGTAGACGCCCAGTTAAACCAATTTATCCACCTAGGATCATTTTGATCTTTATGCAAAAGTGGCAGCGACCTGAGGTCTCCCAATGTTTTTCCTGGGAAGAGGTTTAATTTTTTTGCCAAGTCTGGGGAGCATACCGGAAACACCTCTTCTTCTATAAGTAATTTCTCAAACTTATACTGCCCCAATTCATTACAAAAATGAAACGAGATGTCAGAATTCAACAAAAGCATATCCTGCTTGCTATTCGTAGGACGAATTTCAAACAAATAATCGGGAAACTCTCGTTGTAATTCAGTCAACCTTGGCATCAACCAATAAAAAGCAAAACCGAAATAAGCACTAATAGACACTTTTACCTTTGTCTCAACCAAGCTAGATCTTATTGTTTCTAACGAAGACAAAAGCGGTCCTAAGCCATTTCTCATCTCCTTATAAAATTTTTGGCCTGCATCAGTTGCTACCACTGGTTTCTTAGATCGATCTAGTAAAACCCCTCCAACATATTCCTCTAACGCTCGAATACGTTGGGAGACTAACGGCTGAGTGATTCCTAATTCTTCAGCCGCGCTAGTCATTGAGCCTTTTTTTACAGTCATCTCAAATGCAATAAGTGCCGAGATGGATGGAAAGTCAGTTTCTTTTATCATTAGAGTTTCGCATGTTATCTATTAGAGTTTAAGCCTGCCTTGTAACCGTAATAAAAGAGATACTTCCCCTTACACAAAAGAGGGGCAAATATGAAACAAGTAACCTTTTTCAGTTAACAAAGATAATAATGCTCTATTCAGCAATTTTGATGGGGAAACCACTGAATTGCACGCTTTATGGCTACGAGAACGCTGCCAAGACGAACACAATTTAGACAAAGTAACCAAACAACGTCTTTTCGATCCACATCAGCTTCCCGAAGACCTTTGCATTAATCACATAGAGTTTATATCAGAAAATAAACTAAGAATATCATTTAGCGACGGTTATACAGGAACTTATGACATTAGAGAATTCTATGCAGATTTTGACTATTGGGATGGGACTCCTGCGACAACATCATGGTTAAGTGATGTTGATAAATCTATCTTCTATGTGGAATATGAAGATCTAAAATCCCCAACTGGACTCTTTAAAGCACTAGAAACTTTTTTAGAGTATGGTCTCGTTATCATAAATGGCGTGCCTGAACGTCCTGATGCAGTGCTAGAAGTGGCTGAGTTTTTTGGGCACGTGCGTCAAACCAACTTTGGGAAATACTTTGAAGTATACACACGGCCAGACTCAAACGATTTAGCATATCGCTCAATATCTCTTGGGGCACATACAGACAACCCTTATCGTGATCCAATGCCTGGTGTTCAGCTACTGCACTGTATTCAAAATGAAACCACTGGCGGCCTATCCACACTAGTTGATAGTTTAGCGGTTGTTGAGCAATTACGTAAAGAAGACCCTCATGGTGTTGAATTACTTAGCAAAATACCAGTTAGATATCGTCACTTCGACCAAGATGTCGACCTTATCGAACGACGCACCATGATTCAGCTAGATTCAACTGGACGAGTCGAAGGGGTCGCCTACAGTCCTAGACTAGATTTTCTACCTCTACTAAAACCAGAAGAACTGAAAGTCTTCCATCGTGCACGTCAAAGGTTAGGACAATTATTCTCTAACCCACGCTTTGAATGGCGTTTTAAGTTGGAGCCTGGTCAGCTTCAAATGTTTCACAACACTCGTGTATTACATGGTCGTACCTCTTTTGATCCCAATGAAGGATATCGACATTTACAAGGTGCCTATATTGACCTTGATGAGTTCAAAGGACGCTATATCGCCCTCAAAAAAAAAGCTCTTAGCATGAACAAGCAATAAGCAGGAGAAATAAATGCACAAAGTACAATTCCGCCAAATGAAAGATGGCACAAAAGAAGAATATGAATTTTTAGAAAAACACGAGAGCGAATACGCTGCTGGTTTACCTGATCGCATTCTTACTGCTCTCAGAAATCTTGAAAATACCCTATCGGGTTATCAGGTTTCCAGACTAGAACATTCCTTACAAACAGCAACAAGGGCCGAAGCAGATGGAGCAGATGAAGAAATGGTGCTTGCAGCCCTTATACACGATATAGGAGATGACCTTTCACCATATAACCATTCTCAACTTGCCGCCTCGATCATACGGCCATACGTACGACCAGAAGTAACTTGGATTATCAACCAGCACGGTTTATTTCAAAACTATTACTACATCCACTTTTTTGGTGGTAACCCAAATGAACGTGACTATCTTAAGGATCACCCTTGGTACCAAAAGTGTGTTGAGTTTTGCGAAAAATGGGACCAAGCATCATTCGACCCAGATTATCCAACCAAACCTTTAGAATACTTTGAGCCATTAGTTCGTAAAATTTTCTCAAGACCCGCTTTTTCTAAACAATATGTAGGCTCCCAAACCATGGGAAAAAGTTCAATTGATATCGCTATGTCAGGAGTAAGTGCATAAAAAGAACGTTCGGCTAACCTGGTCGTTTTAATAACTAAAAAGAGAGAATCACAATGGAACAAACAGATAATGACAAGCTCAAAAAATCATCAAAAAACAGGTCGCTAGATTACACAACAAACTACAAAGCGGGACAAGATAACGTCCGTTTTCTAGGTTTTGATATTCATAACCCTGTATTTAGCACAAGCGCTTTATTAATGGCCATTTTTATAACTTTCACTTTACTCATGCCCAGTAAAGCAAATGAAATATTAATAGCCTCTAGAACTTGGGTAATTAATAACTTTGATTGGTTTTTTATGATTTCCGTGAATGCCATCGTACTATTCTGTATTGCAATTGCAGCCTCCCCTCTAGGGAAAATTAGATTAGGGGGAGACAGCTCAAAAGCAGAATTCTCAACCTTTTCTTGGTACTGCATGTTATTTGCATCTGGTGTCGGCATAGGGCTGCTTTTCTGGGGCGTTGCAGAGCCTGTTGCCTATTATACAGATTGGTACGGTACTCCATTAAATGTAGAAGCACGAACACCTGAAGCAAAAAATCTTGCTCTATCTTCCGCTCTATTTCATTGGGGTATTCATGGTTGGGCAACGTTTGGAATAGTAGGCCTTGCTCTGGCTTTCTTTAGTTACAATAAAGGCATGCCATTTACCATTCGTTCTGCTTTCTACCCTATTCTAGGCGAGAAATGCTGGGGAACAATGGGCAATATCATTGACATATTAGCCGCTATTGCCACGGTCTTTGGTCTGGCAACATCACTTGGTCTTGGCGCACAACAAGCAGCAAGTGGCTTAAATTACTTATTTAACATCCCAGATACCACAACAACACAAGTTATTGTCATTATACTAATCACAATAATTACTTTTTTTCTATTATCAGAGGAATGGATAAAGGCGTTCGTTTTTTAAGTAATTTGAATATTATCTTAGCCATTGTTTTGCTAGCAATAGTACTCGTTATCGGTAATACATTAGGATTACTTCATTCCATAGGAAATACGTTTATTTCCTATGGAAAAGAAATACTCCCTCTATCTAATTGGATAGGCCGTGATGATTCTACTTGGTTCCATGGATGGACTATCTTTTATTGGGCTTGGTGGATTAGCTGGTCACCATTTGTTGGTATGTTCATGGCACGTATTTCTAAAGGACGTACCATTCGAGAGTTTTTCCTTGCAGTGTTTATCGTTCCATCGATCTTCATCGGTATCTGGTTTGGCATTATAGGCGGTACAGGAATAGACCTAGTAGAAAGCAATAGTGGTGAATTAGCTAATGGTATTTCAAGCGTATCCCTTGCGCTCTTTCAAATGTATGGTGAATTACCAATGTCTGGTTTTTTATCGGCTTTATCTATTGTACTGCTAGTCATATTCTTCGTCACTTCTGCAGACTCTGGGGCTATCGTAATTGATAGCATTGCCTCAGGTGGTAAAGTTGATACCCTGGTACGCCAAAGAGTATTTTGGGCATCAATGATTGCACTAATTGCCATTGGATTGCTGGTCGGTGGAGGTTCGCAAGCATTACAGGCACTTCAAGCTGGCGTTGTCACCACAGGACTACCCTTTGCTGTCATTTTAATCATACTCTGTTATAGCTTACTTAAAGGGCTGATGTCAGAAATGAAATAAAACAATTATAAAAAGGCTATTTTCCAACACAGAAATCAGTTGGGAATAGCCTTTTCCCTTAGCAACTTAATAAAAGCGAACACCTAGTAAAGCAGAGAGAATCGTCTAGCACTGTCAATAAAAGCCTCCACACCCGCTTTTGGCGTTTGGAATGAAGTAACCAGACGAATAACGCCCTCTTCCCAGCGCCCAGTATAAAAGCCAAAACCTTCCGCCTGAAGATGTCGCATCATGTCCAAAGGCAAGGTACAAAACAGCATGTTCGCCTGAGCTGGCGTATTAATTTTTACACCAGGAACGGTTTTCAAACCTTCCTGTAATAAAGCCATCATGGCATTGGCGTGGGTCGCATTACGTCGCCATTCATCGTTGCTTAAATAAGCCATCATTTGCGAGGAAACCACACGCATTTTTGATAATAAATGACCACCACGCTTACGACGATAAGCCAACTCTTGCGCCACTTTATTACTGTCTATGCCCTTGCTTTCGAATGACGATTTGAAAACAACAATCGCCTCACCAGTCATCACACCATTCTTGGTCGCCCCAAAAGACAAAATATCAATACCCGCTTTCCATGTCATTTCTGCTGGGGTACAACCTAAGGCCAACAAAGCATTGGCAAAACGTGCACCATCCATATGAACAGGAAGACCAGCCACTTTTGCCACATCCGTAATGGCTCTAATTTCCTCTAATGAATAGACACTGCCCACTTCCGTCACTTGTGACAAGCTAATCACAGACGGCTGACAAGAATGCACATCACCGATTTTTTGAGCCACCAGTTTTTGCAGCTGAGCTGGATCCATCTTCGCGTCAGCACCACCAATACCAACAAAACGTGCACCACTGGTATAAAACTCCGGCGCAGTACATTCGTCATTCAACAAATGGCTTTCAGAGTGACACAACACACTGCCCCAAGGCGGGGTCAATGCTGCTATACTCAACACGTTCGCCGCCGTTCCAGTCGATACCAAAAAAACATCCACATCGCATTCAAAAAATCCGACAACATACGTGTTACTTGTGCCGTACCATCATCGCCACCATAAGGCATCGCATCACCCTGCGCGGCTTCCATCATGGCTTTAAATACGGCTTCGGACGCACCTGCCATGTTGTCACTAAAAAAAGCACACGTCATAAAATTCTCCTTACGACTCAATGTCCTGTAATGAATTAGACCATAACAAGTCTAAAGAAGGTTCACTTGTATTTTTGTGCAATAATGAAAAGCTAACGCTCTTCGCTTTCTTGCTCTAGACTTCTTTGCTTTAGCCACTCTTTTTTCAAGATGGCGTACTGGTAGGTATTTTCGTATTTAGGCGTGCCATCGTCATGATTAACAAACGTCACAAACTCCATGAAACAACCTTCTTGACGCATGCCCAGTTTTTCACACAAAGCTTGAGAGCGATGATTATCGTCTTCCACATAAGCGTAAATGCGTCTGACATTTTTTTGCTGAAACAAATACTCAAATAAAGCGGCTGCGCTTTCATAAGCATAACCTTTGCCTTCGAATTGAGCATTGAAATTCCAGCCAACCGAGTAGGTATCTGCCTCAACAGGCTCTAGAGCTTGAACAGATAACCCTTTAGCCTCTTCTAGCATGAACTTTTCTTCAGGGTAGAGAAACAGATCGCCAATCACGCGCCCAGTGTCTTTTAAACAGACTGCCAAGTGGTTATTGCTTTTGCTGCGTTGCTCTGCATCGGCTCTCGCCTCGTCAAGACTATTCAGTTTTTCATCCAGAAAACAATTAGCACGGGGGTCAGCAAGATAGTCAAATAATGCCTCAGCATCGCTTGGAAGAAAGTTGCGGAGTATCAGTCGAGGGGTGGAAACATACTGCATAAGGTCGCCTACTCTGTATTGGCAAGCAGACGCGAACCAATACCTTCATCGATAAAACAGCCTATCGGCTAAATGTGCCAACAGTGTAACGTGAGCTTCAGTCAAAACCAATAACGGCCAAAACACCTTATGGTTTTGGCCATAGCACAACAGTGGCTTGTAAACGACTTTGCCCAAAGCGCGACATTTTCTCAAACTCATCACGAGCAATGGGTACAAACTGGCAATCTAATGGGCTTGGCGGATCATCAGGCAATTTTTTATCATCATCTAAATCAGGGTCGTGCACTAAAATACAATGCTCATCGTAACCCGACATCACCACCCAATGAGGAGATTTTTTACCGTCCATCCTAAAGGTGCTAATCAGGATAATCGCTAAGGCACCATCATCAAATGCTTCGATCAACTGAGCCAAGGGCATCGCACTGTAGTGCAAGGGAACACCAACCTCATCACATTGTTGGGCGAAACTTTCATGTACGCGAGTAATGACGCTTTTTTTCAGCTCGTTACGCACGCTGTCGACAAACAGCGGTCCCTCTTCACTCAGCCAAACGTCCGCTGACAAACCGCGTTTCTTCGCCGCCAACGCCAACCCCATAGGATGGCAACCGCCATGACCAGAGGTCATAAAGATCGTCGTGGCCTCACGCCAAATCTCTAATTCATCGTTTGGTGTTGCTTGATAATCCGCATGTAACGCCGACAGCACCATTTGCAAAGAAGCGGGTCCGCAAGTAAATGGTGTACCTTGTGCTAACCAAGGCATAGCTCGCGTGGTTTGCTCGCTACCCGCATGACGCAAACGTTTTTGCATACGAATCGCATCCGTTTGGTCTTCATAATAGGCATCGTAGTGGCCAAATTCCTTATAGCCCATTTTCTGATACAGAGCGATGGCATTATGATTCACATCACTAACTTCTAAGCGCAGTAACATCTTACCTTTCTTGAGGGCTTTTTTCTCACATGCTTGAATTAGCAACTTACCAATTCCAAGACCTCGTGCGTCAGGCGAAACGGCAAGGGAATACAAACGTGCCAAACGAGTACCTTGACGAAGGTGTAACAGGGCATAACCTAAAAGTTCGCCTTCTTCTTGGTGTGCAACAAATAAAGCTGAGCCGGAACTGGTAATCGCATGACGAAAGCTACGACGACTCAAACGGTCACCGGAAAACGACTTACTTTCCAAAATAAGCAGAGCTTTTAAATCGTCTAAACTGGCTAAACGTATCTCAATATTTGCAGAAGTACTGGTGCTCATGACATCGTCTCAGAGGGGCAAAAAGCCATTAGGGCCATCCAATGGCTGATCATTCAAACCCAAGCAGAATAGAATAAGCCAACCAATGAATAGAGGAATTTTCGCGCATTCTAGGGCGAAACTTATGTAAAAGATAGCAAAAGATAGACCATTTTTTTCCTAAAAAGACTTTTTATTTTTTTATATTAGTCTATTGTTAAAACAGTAAAACAAGCGCACTATCCGCACAAATTCAGGGTGTATAAAACCACCAAAACGCCTTAATACTAGGCTATGAAGCGCGTTAACGCGCTATTTTATAAGGAAAAATAAAGCCAATGTCACAGACGTACATTGTTGTTGATCAGGCAAAAGATTGGTCAGCCTTTTTGCCCAGCGACCGCGTAATCACCTTTACTCAATACCTCAACTTGGCAGCAACAAAAAGCCAAGGCCGCATTCGAATCATCAATCTTTGTAAAAACAGCAAATACCTATCAGACGGCTACTACTGCTCTTTATTAGCAGAAAGCCGAGGTCATCACGTTATGCCGTCTGTGCGTGTACTGAACGACCTAAGCAAAAAAGATCTTTATGAGCTTGAGATCTCACAGTGGCTGCCATTGCTCGCGAAAAAACTCGCTAAACCAGAAGCGCCCATGGAAATGAAATTCCACTGTGTTTTCGGCAAAACCGTTCATCCAGAGATGAAGGAATTCGCACGCAAACTGTTTGAAAGTTTCCCAAGCCCAGTATTAGAAGTTACTTTAAAATTCCGCAAAGAGTGGCAAGTCACCGCCTTATTTTCTACATCACAAAGCAAACTGACCGACGCAGAAGAAACGCTCTTCGCAGAATCATTAGAAGCCTTTAGCAACAAAGTGTGGAGCAAAGGCCGTATCCAGCGCGCAGCGAAATTTGACATGGCTATTCTGGTTAACCCAGAAGAAGCCATGCCTCCCAGCGACGACCAGGCTATTAAAAAGTTTATCCAAGCGGGTAAGCAACTTGGCATTCATGTTGACCTTATTGGCCCGAAAGACATCATGCGTCTACCTGAATACGATGGCTTGTTTATTCGTGAAACCACCAACATCGACCACCATACCTATCGATTCGCGAAAAAAGCAGAAGGCCTAGGCTTAGTTGTTATGGACGACCCACAATCCATCATGCGTTGTACCAACAAAGTCTACTTAGCCGATTTGTTTAACACCCATAAAGTGCCTTGCCCAAAAACACGCATCGTTCATAAAGGTGAAAGCAACGTAGAAGATGCCTTGGAAGCTGTAATCAGTTACCCAATGGTCGTGAAGATCCCTGATGGTGCCTTCTCCAAAGGCGTGATCAAAGCTGAAAACCGTGAAGCCTTAACCGAGAGCTTAAATACTCTGTTTAAGAAATCGTCTTTGCTATTAGTGCAAGAGTATCTCTACACGGAATTTGACTGGCGTATCGGCATACTGAACAACAAACCGATTTTTGCCTGCCGTTACTACATGGTGAAAAATCACTGGCAAATCTACCAACACACAGGCAGCAAAAGCCAAAGTGGTGGTTTTGATACCTTACCCACCTTTGAAGTACCACGTCGCGTGTTACAAGCCGCTATTGCTGCCACCAAACCGATTGGCGAAGGCTTATATGGCGTAGACGTAAAAGAAATCAATGGCCGAGGCTACGTTATCGAAGTGAACGATAACCCAAGCATCGACCGTGGTGTAGAAGACAAATACATCGGCGACGAACTCTACATGCAAATCATGTCAGAATTCTTACGCCGCATGCAGGTAAAACGAGGCGACCACCAAGCCTAAGGGCAAATTAGTGATCTAGAAATATGGAAGGCGACGATGAGTCGCCTTTTTTGTTTTTCAGCGCCAAGGGGTAAAACCTCTTTTCACCCCGATAGAATTCAGGTTTCCAATATGGATTATTGAAAATAATGAAGCAGTCACCACCAAATAACATGTCAATATTAAGCAGCATGTCGATGAGGTAGACGATAGTGTCGAAAAGAAACAATGCTCAGTGATGATATGAGTGTAAATCACTCTGCCAAAAATTCATCTACTGCGGCGAGAGCTTGTGTACCGTAGATTACGGCAGGACCACCGCCCATCATGAGTGCGACATTTATGGTTTCAATAAGTTCTTCCCGAGTGGCGCCAGCGCGAAGTGCGGCTTTAGCGTGGGAAGCGATGCAACCATCGCAACGGGCGGCAATACCTATGCTCAAGGCCATCATTTCTTTTACTTTTAAGGTTAGCGCCCCCTCTTCCATCGCGGCTTTATGCATGGCCATGAAGCCGTCCAATATTCCGGGAGAGGCTTTACGATACTCTCGAGCGAAAGCGTTTTGTTCTTTGTTAATATCTTTATAACTTTTCATAGCTCACCTTTATGATTAGACAAAACATTAGATAAAGCTAATTTAAAATAAAAAGCCAAAAGAAAGAAGCAGCTTTCGAACAAAGGCTGATCTACAGCAAGGTTAAAAGAATGACTCTGTCGCCACTAAGCGGTCCATTCTCGGTTTTGCAGTACCACTCGATAACCATCTATGTCTTCGAAAGTTTTCCCCACAACATCCCAGTAGTCATTATAGGATGACACATGAACAAAACCCGCAGACAACATTTTCTCGCAACATAGTCGCCACACTTGTGCGTCCGTAACATAGAAAATAAGTAAGTTATCTTGGGTTGGGGCTTTACCGACGGTAGTGCCTTTATGGTGGGTGAATTCTAAATGATAATTATGTTGTTCATGACCGATAATCGAGCCATCAAAGCCATTGTGTCCTTCAAAGCGACCAAGCAGTTTAAAACCCAGACCATGAATGTACATATCCGTTATTTTACCTAGGTTATCCGTTGGTCTTGCGACACGCATTTTAGTTATTTTGGGGATCATAAGAGACGCCTATTTTCGTAGCTAGCTTGATAATTCAGCCGAGAAAAGCAGGAGCAATCCAGTTTGTTCAATCACTCGTCTTCCCTGACCTATGATGTAAGTTACAATAAAACGAAATACAACATCCATTACTGAATAATGTCTATTCAAACACTTCGATCACTTATACAGCATCTCACCACGCATCGGCGCAAGCACCTTCAATACACGGTTTTGCTGCGGGTACGTTAACCCAGCCTTTTTCATAGCATTCACTAATAAGTCGACCGTCAAGTTGAAATCGGCTTCGTTAATCTTCTGCCCTTGATGGACTTTCAACATAGTATCACCGGTGTAAGTACAAGGACCGCCAGTGTCAACGCAAAGATGTTCAATGAATTTTTCTCGAAAGCGTTTAATGTTGGTTTTTTCAAAATAGCGATAGATGTCTTTATTAAAACTAATCTCATCAATAAAGTTATCGGTAATCGCTTCTATGGTTGGCTGACCGCCAATTTCATCGTACAAACTTTGCGGCGCTTTATTTAGTGAGGCACAAGCAACAAGAAAAAAGCTCAACGTAATACATGCGTTTTTTACAAGGTTTACCATAAATACCCCGTCATAGATAAATAAAAGCCTTTTTGATTTTTCTGCGTAGCAACCGTACCCAAGTCAGCATAAGCCGCGGTAACATTAACATGTTTGTTTGGCATATAGCTCACAAACAGATCTTTCCAATCGTCTTCTTTGACGCTGGATAGATTATTTGGTTTTTGACGATACTCCATGCCAACTACCCAATTAGGTGATAGAAGTAAGCCGACACTGCCCTCCATCATCATTTGATAACCATTATTGTCCGGTCCACCATAACCTAACAACCCCATCTCATTGGCCTTGGTAGCACGAGCAGTTACGTTCCAAACCAGGTTGTAACCCGCAATCGCCCCTAAATGCACCTTAGTCGCAGCCACATAAAAATCCGTGCCACTATCGTCTTTTGCACCAAGGGCTGTCGCCACAGAGTCGTCATCTAATTGCTTATGCTGTAAACCTATACTCAGCTGAGGAAAAGTTGAATAAACAACGTCACCATATAAACGAACTTTTGCACCAATAATGTTTTGTTTGATCTCGCCAACACTTAGTTGCTTCACCAAACCAACAGGCAAATCAAACGTTTGTTGAGCATAGCTTAATTCAACTCTGTCGTAGAAACTCGTCGCCACACCGATCGATGACAATCGATAATCCGTAATATTCACATCCGTCATAAATAACGACGCTGCAGTCTCGTCACGGCTATCGTATCCAGACAACGTAGCCCAAGGCACAAGACCGCCACCACCACTACCCTCTAATTGCGAAAGCCCTGCGGTGGCCAGCAATTTACCATCAGCTGCCATGGTAGGTATAGCACACAACAAAGTGCCACTAGCGATGAGTATTTTGATTTGTCTTTTATTCATCATGTCCTTCTTTCGTTACAAGTATATTGGCTTTCACCATTTCTTTTTACCGAATCTGGTATGCGAACTATGATCCATGACTTCAATCGGTGGTAATAGTTCCAATACCACGGTTTGTTCTGCGTCACTCGTAATATCAATAGACTCTAGTGCATTCACACCATCAATCAATCTTTCGCTCCACACTGACACCTTGTCACCTTGTTTTACTGGTAACCGAACTTGACCATTTTTATCTGTTTTCAAGGTAAGCATATTGTCTGCCACGATAATGTAACCAATCATGTCATCATGTATGTTACATCCGAGCACAACCAGACCAGGGGTATCAAACAATATGGGATTCAACGTCTGTGCCCTTATACAATTTAATTTCAAACGTTTTAGGCTCAGAAAAACTGTAAACGTGATGTCGAATATCATCACTGTTAGGAAAGTTAACATATTGACCTTTTTGCACCACAAGCACGCGTGGCAAGAAGGACTCATCAACCTGATCCATAACAGCGACCATACTCGGTGTGCCCACAACATTTTTGGAAACTGTCACAACTGCGTCTGAAACAGGTAGATTATCTTGATCGACAACACTCAAGGTCATTTCAGCCCAAACACTAGACAAAAAACAACCAAACATCAGTACAATTAGATAACGCATCATTTTTCCTTAGGAACAGTCGCCTTTGTTTAATTCGTTTAAGTATTACTATGATTACTTTAAAGTATTTAGCAGATCATTATGCTTTCTGTAATATTATTCACCATTCAAGTAAAAGCGATTTAGAAGGAAGGAAAAAATGCGTGATCTGATCGAAGTCATTACCTACCAAGACACAGCTCATGCCCATTCACATCACCACACGCAAATTGTCTTGCCGCTTTCAGGACGTCTAATACTTGATGTGGATAACCACCAGCAAGCGGTGGAATTTGGTCAAGCCTGCCTTATTTCTACCAGCCAACCACATTCCCATTTAGCCAGAGAAGAGAACCGTTGTTTGGTATTGAACTCTTTACCGGCATGGAACAGCCAACTACAAAGTTCGTCGATTTTTATCACCCTAAGCGATCAAGCTAAAACCTATTTGCCTTTTTTATCTAGCTTGATCAGCGACCCCAGCGAGATAAAAACACATCAGGCGTTAAATTTACTGGAACACTTATTGCCCATTCCACAAGAGAAAATTATCCAAGCAGACGCTCGCTTAGCTAAGGCAAAACAACGGCTCGATCATGCCTTTCAGGAACCATGGAGCTTGAGCGAACTGGCAACAGAAGTGCACTTAAGTCCAAGCCAACTTAGCATTTTGTTCAAACGTCATCTCGGCATGACACCTAAACAATACCTTCAGCAACGTCGCCTGACAGAAGCCAAACGATGGCTAATATCAAGCAATAAAAACTTAGACTGCATTGCACAAAAAGTTGGAATAAACGACGCCAGCAGTCTTGTTCGCTTGTTTACGAAACACTTCAACGCCACACCAGGAAGCATCAGAAAAAGTCACCAAGACAAGAAAAACTAATCTTCTGAACTGATTTCGAGCGCCATCTCCCAGTTACGAATAAAACGTTTTTGCTTAGCGTAATCTCGCCCTACCAATAACTGCTGATCCAATTCAATGACCCCTGTTGGTCCTGGGGCACTCACTACGTAAGGGTCGTTCGCATTATTCATATCTGGTCGAATGGGGAACAACAAGCCTTGAGTCTGCATCATTTTTTGCGCTTTGTCCGACAGCAAAAAGTCTAAAAAAACACCCGCATCCGCCGCATTAGGTGCACCTTTAGGAATCAGAGCCGCACGCATCAGCATTAATGTGTAATCTTTTGGAAGGATCATTTTCAATCGATTATCATCACGAGCTCTTTGTGACGCATAAGAACCCAACAAGTTGTAACCTAACACCAATTTACCTGAAGCAACATCATCAATAATGTCGTGTGTACAACAGTAAGTTTGCACATCATGACTACCAAATGCCTCCAACAAACGTCCCCAGGTCACATCCGCCTGACGAGCATCTTGGCTTGCCAACAAGTATCCGACACCACTCTCTCGAATGTCATAAGTACCGATTCGCTTGGTCATGCTTTTCTCATTTTGTCGAATAGTCTGCAGTAACGACTGACGATCATCAGGCAACTCGCCAGGAAAAGCATTTTTGTTCACTAACATCACAATCGGCTCAATAGAGAAAGCAAACAACTGATTACGCCACTTAAAATTATCCGGCAAATTATCCGTAAAATCAGACTGATAGGTCTGTGCATAACCGTCATTGACCAGTTTCAAATGCAAATCCATGGCACTGCTAATAGCCAAACTCGCAACAGGATGCTTCTGTTCTTGGATAATTAGGTAATACAATTCCAGCGTATTCACATCACGATATGCCACTCGTACATCCGGATGAAGTGCGACAAAAGCCTTCAGAATAGGCTCAAACGACGCCAAATCCATAGCAGAATCAATAGCCAAAACCCTTGGCGCGTTCGTATTACCAAACCATACAGGCTCGGCTGCCCAGAGTTTAGAAGACATCATGATTAAGATATAAAAAAGAAAAGCGATTACGGATCTCATACAGTCCCCTCATCAAAAATAAATTTGGCAAAATCCACCTGAAAAGTGGTGCCTTTGGGATGTGTATCTAAGATCTCAATTCTGGCCGAATGATGATCAACGATATCTTTCACCATCGCCAAACCCACCCCACTGCCTGCAATGTCGTATCGGCCGCGATAAAAACGCTCAAAGACACGCGCCTTTTCTATCTCAGGAATACCATTGCCATAATCTATGACTTTTATCCGATAAAAGCGTTCAAACTCACTCACTTGCACGATGACCTCAGTAGCATTGTTCATACCCAATGAGCTATAACGCACAGCATTTTCAATAAGGTTCTGCATCATCTGTTGAATCGAAAAACTGTCGCCCAATACAAAAGCATTGTTTAACTCACAATCAAGCGAAAGCTGAACACCCTGATGCAACGCGGTGACCGCTTGTGCGCGGCATGAAGCCCTAATTGGTTCCAGTAGACTCGTGGGTTCCAAGCGATGGGTCTGTAAACGATGAGAGACAACCGCCTGATTAAGCAACAAAGTCACTGTCTGACTCAACGCGTCACATTGCTTGACAATGTTTTCTAGAGCTTGCTGCTGTGCTTGTGGCGAGCCACTGTCACCCGAGGTATTGTCTCGTGCATTTTCGGCTAAAGCTTTTAAACTGGCTAAAGGTGTGCGCAATTGATGAGCCGCATCAGCCGTATAATTCTCCAGTTGCTCTAAGTTGGTCTGTAGTCGAGCCATAAAGTGGTTAATCGCCACTTTGAGGTGATGCGTTTCTTTTGGTGTATTGATATCTAATGGCGTGAGGTCTCCCATTGCCCTTTCTTCTAATGCCCTTTCGATACGGTGCAAAGGCCGAAGGACTAAATGACTGCCAATAGCAATCAAAGTAATGGCGACCAAAGCAATAAACACAACCACCTCAACCGCTCGCTGCGTCACCGCCGTCGACATGGCTTCCCGTGATAATCGAGTTTGTCCCAATACAATACGAACGGTTTGCGACGTCTCAGGATCAGTCAAACTGCGTTCTAACCACGCAAATCGCACCATCTCACCGGAATACTCTTGATTATAAAACTGTATTTGATCCAACTCTGGTGGCTTAGGCGGCGTACTGTTTAGATCTTGGTAGCCTGTTATAAAGCCTTGCTCCAAACTTTCCACCTTGTAAAAGACACGATCTTCATCTGCTTGCGCCAATGTCGCAAAAGCTGACCAAGGGATATCGATACTGACTTCGTTGCGAATTAAACTGACATTTTCATCTATCTGCAATAAAGCACTGCGCAGCAGACGATCATAAGACAAATCGGCAAGCTTCTGACTGTAATCAAAAATCAAATTAATCGCCAAACCAGCGATAATACCAATCACTAGAACACCCGCTAAGATGAAACGAAAGCGTAACGAAGGCGCCTTAGCTAACGCCCGCTTTTCCTCTTCCTCACTCAGGTTTTGGTGGTCGAGCGATTTCTGCCACATAACCAATGCCCCTTAGAGTACTAATCGCCAAATCCCCTTTAACCATTTTTTTCGCAAACGCCCAACATACAATTCAATCGCATTAGGGCCTGGGGTTTCATTAAAATTAAATAAGTGATCGGTGATCTCATCTTTACTTAACACTCGGCCTAGATGCCCGAGAAATATTTCCAATAAGCGAAATTCACGGTTAGTAATCGCCGTCAGCTCACCTTCAATAAATACTTGTCGACTGTCCCTGTTTACCACAATATTGCCATGCTCAGTGACATTGGCAGCGTAGCCCTGTTTGCGACGCAACAGCGCACGACAACGCGCTTCAAGCTCACCAAAATCAAACGGTTTCGTAAGATAGTCGTCTGCACCTTCATCCAAAAGACGGATACGGTCCTCTATCTGATCTCGGGCTGTCATAATAAGAACCGGGTATCGTCGTCACGCTGGCGCAGTTTCTGCAGCAGTTGTAAACCAGACAAACCAGGCAAATTCAGGTCCAATAAAATCAAATCGACCGATTGATACCTTAATAACTCATCCGCTTTTTTGCCATCGCCCATCAAATCCACGCCGTGTCCTAGACTAGTTAATCGTTCACAGATCGCCTGCCCTAAAACCTGAGTATCTTCTACCACTAAAATTCGCATAACACGTCAGCCATATCGTTATTATTTTTTTATAAAATATTAAAAACCTTAAATAATAAAAAGCAAAAAATTCGAACAGCCTAAACTGTTCGAATTCCATTTTTACGTATTAATAGTAACCGCTTAGCGCAGACAATAGTACCGAATAGTATGTCGACCTAGTCGTCCTTTTCAGACACTTTTGCTCTTGCCATTTTAGCACGTACCATGGGACCTACGATCATAGGCAAAATCAAACCAAGTATCGCTACAGTCCAAAGACCAATGCTTAATCCACTATTAAACAACACAGACCAATCGCCATCAGAAAGTACAAGGGCATGACGAAGACTTTTCTCCATTTCAGGCCCAAGCAACATGCCTAAAATGATAGGAACTAATGGGATATCCACCTTACGGAAAATATAACCCAATACGCCAAAACCAACCATGAAATACAAATCCAACGCACTGTGACTAACAGAATAAATACCCACAGATGCCACAAGAGTCACAATCGGCATCAAGTATTTAGGTGGAATACTCAACAGTTTGACGAAAATGCCTACCATTGGAATGTTTAGCAACAACAACACAAGGTTGCCCACGAACATGGCAGCGATAACGCCCCAAACAAGGTCTGCGTTTTGTTGAAATAACATCGGGCCAGGAGAGATGTTTAATGAAATCAACATCGCCAACAACACCGCTGTCGTACCACTACCTGGCACACCAAGCGTTAGCATAGGCACAAGTGCACCAGACGCCGCGCCATTGTTACCCGCTTCAGGAGCCGCTACACCACGTGGATCACCTTTACCAAACTCACCTTTATCGGAAAAACGTTTCTCCAAGGTGTAACTAACAAAGCTACCCAAAGACGCACCTGCGCCAGGCAAAACACCAGCAATAAAGCCTAATACCGCACCTCTCAAGGAAGCAGGTAATACTTGAATAATATCTTTTGCAGTAAGTTTTAATTTGTTAACTGCTACTTGCTTGAGACCATCACCAGCATGACGCTCCAAGAAAAACAACAACTCACTAATCGCAAACAACCCCACGATCGCGATAATGAAATCAACACCTTCAAACAACTCAAGCGAATTAAAAGTAAAACGCTGAACACCAGTAGAGATATCAATCCCCACAGACGCAATCATCAAACCAATAGCCGCCGCCATGAGCGTCTTAAATTGGTTTTTACCAGTAATGCCACCTAACGTTGCAAAGGCCAAAGCAAACAAGGCAAAGTATTCAGACGGGCCGAATCTCAAGGCGAATTTCGCTAAAATAGGCGCCAAAATAACCAAACCAACAGTTGCAATAAAGCTACCGATAAAAGAAGCAATCGCAGAAATCGCCAAAGCCTCAGCCGCTTTACCTTTTACCGCCATTGGATACCCATCTAAACAGGTCATCATGGCAGGCTCATCACCTGGAATATTCAGCAGGATAGACGAAATACGACCGCCATACATGGCACCGGCATACACCGACGTCAACAAAATAAGAGAAGATGTAGCAGACAAACCCAAACTAAATGCCAACGGAATTAAAATAGCCACACCGTTTGCAGGACCAAGACCCGGTAAAGCACCAATCAAAGTACCCAATATGGCACCAATGACCGCAAACATAATACTCTCTGGCGTTAATGCGACGGCAAAGCCTTGCATTAATAAGCTCATAGTCTCCATATTAAAACTCCAATAGACCTAGAGGCAGTGCTAGTTCTAGCACAGTATTGAAAAGGAAGAAGATAACCACAGAGCTTGCCACACCCGTAATAATACTCTTAGTTATATTCGCCCCCATGCGCCAACTTAAAAAACTCACCACAAGCGCAGCGGCTGGCATAAAACCGATTGGTTCAATCGCCCATGCAAAAGCAAGCATAGAAAGCACAACGATAGTAAGCTCAATCAACATAGCAGATGGCGCCCATTTCTCATCCGGATCAGGACGAACAATCATGTAGATAGAACTAATACCTAAGATGATTGATAGCATAATAGGAAAGGTTTCAGGCCCGACACTTTCGTGTCCACCAAATGGAATGGGAAATTGCGTTGCTTCCCAGCCGTAAGCAACGGCAAGAATCAGCATCAGCATGCCAAACACACGATCATTAATACGCATGTCTCTGCTCCGTGTCAGTAAATCAAAGGGTGAGTAATAAGTAAAAACAGGAGGGGTCATTGTGTCAAAACAAATCCCCCTCCAAATAGCGGTTCTAAATTATTTAATCAAACCGATGTCTTTAGATAAGATTTGAATATCTAGAATTTGGTTGTTAACGAATTGTGTGAACTCTTCACCAGATTTATGGAATGGCATCACACCGTTTTTCACCATGATGTCTTTCCATTCTTCTGTTTTGTAAAGTTCGTCCATGGTTTTAACCCACCAATCGTAAGATTCCGCACTGGAATTTCCTGGCATATAAAAACCGCGCCAGTTTGGTGCAACGGAATCAATACCTTGCTCCATTGCTGTTGGAATCGCAGCAAATGGTTCTGGTAAACGCTCTTCAGAAAGCACCGCCAACACACGTAAATCACCGGAATCCATAAAGCCTTTTACTTCAGAGATATCACCAGTAAAGGCATCAACGTGTCCGCCAACCACTTGAACTAGGGCTTCGGAGCCGCCGCTGAAAGCCAAATAACGCACTTTAGGCAAATCGCCTACGTTTGCTTTTTGAGCAGTCATCAAGACTTTTAAATGGTCCCAACCACCAGAAGCACTACCACCGGCAAACTTCACTGATGTTGGATCGCTTTTCAACGCATCTAACAGTTGAGTCAGTGTGGTGTATTTTGAATCTTTGCCTACTGCAATGATGCCGTAGTCTGCGCCCAAGGTTCCAATCCATTTAACTTGTTTGGAATCCATACCTGGGAACTGACCTTGTGCAAGGCGAGTCGTCGTGGCCGTACTAGCCGCTACAATAAGATTATCATCTTTATCGCGTTTACTGATGGTATGAGCGTAAGCCACACCGCCACCAGCACCTGTCATGTTGACGGTTTGAACATTGCCTTTAAAGTATCCTTGGTCAACCAATACTCGACCAACACTACGGCAAGTAAAATCCCAGCCACCACCAGGGTTTGCTGGCGCAATACATTCTGCACTACGAGCGGGTTCATAAGCGTGAGCTTGTCCAGCGATGGTTAGTGCGACAGCACCAGAAATTAGGATAGACTTCAAAGAAAGGGTATTAAGCATGGTTATCTCCTGCTTGTTATTTTTTTTGTTGTTAGCTATTCGAGTTCCTGAAACGCTTATTTTAGAAAACTCGATGAACAAACATTACCTGTCAAACCTGTCACCACCCTGTCAGAAAACACATTTCTGACAGAATTGTGATTAAAAACGCATTTTTGACAAAACACATTGCGCATTTTTGACAAAACACATTGCGCATTTTTGACAATGTTTTTAACGCCCTGACACGGTAATCTGTTGTTTATTAGACTAGGACAGGTTTCAGGAAACAACAAGATGACCGCACATAATACACAAGCCACTCTCATTGGCAGCATCGCCATCATGCTATGGAGCAGCCTTGCGCTCTTCACCACGCAAGCCAACTCAGTGCCGCCACTATTGTTGTTGGCCCTTACATTTGGTGTTGCCAGCTTACTCTTTTTTATCGTGTATCTATTTAAAGGTGAAATAAAAAGTTCTTGGAGGCAAACACCGAAAAACGCCATATTAATGGGGGGACTCGGCTTTTATTTTTACCATTTTTGCTATTTTTACGCATTTCAACACGCACCTCCAGTAGAGGCGGGACTCATTGCTTACCTTTGGCCGTTGCTGATTGTCTTAATGGCAGGCATGACAAAAGGCAATATTCTGTCATGGACACACTTAGTCGGTGCAGTGGTCGCGTTTATTGGTACCGGCATCATGTTACAATCAAAGGCACAAGTCTTAACCACAGACAACAGCACAGCTTACCATTGGACAGGATACGCTGCCGCCTTCGCCTGTGCGTTTATTTGGTCGAGCTATTCCGTTGCGAATCGACGCTATCAAGATGTTCCTTCCAGCGCTGTACTCTGGTATTGCCTCATCACCACACTATTAGCAAGCGCATCCCATCTTGCAATAGAAACACACAACTGGACCACCGCAGCCTCTTTTCCAGCCTCCACATGGATTGCCATTTTAGGACTCGGCTTTGGCCCTGTTGGTATCGCGTTTTTTTGTTGGGATTTTGGGGTAAAAAAAGGCAACTTATCCTTGCTTGGCGTCTTGTCTTATACCGCTCCTGCCCTATCCACTGCTTGGCTTGGGCTTTTCACCGAAGCACAACTCACCACAGGACAAATCATCGCCTGCCTATTCATTACCGCAGGGGCATTATTTGCCAGCTTAATGCCAAACAAAAAAATGCCCTTGGTCCCTGAAAAGGAAGCCAAAGGCATCTGAATAAAAGGCGCTTTTTATTATAAAGCGCCTGATGTTTTTACCACTTTTTTCACTAAGCAACGTGAACCTGATAAGCGTTACGTGGAATCTTTTGCAAGTACGCCTCCATTTCCGCCATGCCATTGGGTTGATCAACTTTTACACCCAAATCACGCATGGTACTGCCCAACGCATGCAAGGTGCGGAACAAGTTATGCTCGCGACATTGCTCACCCATCTGCCCAATACGCACGATAGGCTGGCCAAAAGAGTCCGCGATTTCAACGCGGTACATTTCGGATATGTGTCGACAAATTTTAGGGGCTGTTAACCCTTGCGGTATGTTAATACCCACCACAGAATTCAAACGCGATGCTGGCGGAATAAACAACTCTAATCCCATGCCTTCAATGCCTGCTTGCAAGGCTTTTGAACAACGCAAATGACGCGAAAAACGATGCTCTAATGTTTCATCGCACACCAATTTTAATGCCTCATGCAACGCCATGATGCCAGATACGGGTGCCGTATAATGATAGCCATCGTTGTGCCAAAAATTCTCGGCTAACTGCGCATCAAAACACCATTGTGCAGTGGGTTTGGTACGACTTTTTACTGCGGCCCAAGCTTCATTAGAAAACACCAACAAGGACACACCAGGGATAGACGACAAGCCTTTTTGGCCACCCGTAATCACCACATCCACTTGCCATGCATCCATTTTTAACGGCATAGTGCTGAGTGTACAAACAGCGTCTACCACCACCAAACAACCATAAGATTTAGCGATCTTAGTGATGTCTTCTAATGTATGGTTAAACACCGTATTCGACGTTTCGCCTTGCACCAGCGTTAATACTTTTGGACGTGTTTCCTCAATGGCTTTACGAACACGCTCTGGGTCCGCCGCTTCATGGTTCCCTACATGCAACTCATGCACGTCAGCACCAATACGTGTTGCCATTTCTGCCATGCGATGACTAAAGAAGCCATTATTAATGCATAAAATACGCTCGCCTGGTTGCAACAAATTGGCCACCGCCATCTCCATCGCCGCTGACGCTGGCCCCGCGACGCCAAGCACCCATTTAGACTCAGTTTGAAACACATAACGCGCCATTGTTTTAACTTGGCCAATCACCTGTGCCATCACACTGCCTAGGTGGTTAATGACCACCGAGTTGGCCTTGGCGACACGTTCAGGAATAGGCACAGGGCCTGCGCCCATCATTAACAAAGGTTCATGAGGAAGAATTTCGTCTAAAGATTTCACCTGGGGACGAGGAATACCCATTGGCGATGAAGCAGTCATTTTATGCAGCCTAATTGATCAAAGTTGAAAAAAACACATCTAGAGTAAAAAGCCTGTTTTCACGTTTTTACAGTAGAAAATGTCGAGAAAATGATTTTTACAAAATAATATTTTGAAATAGTACATTATTCATTGTGATAATAAGAGACGGCAAAATGAAAAGAGTGTAATAAACCACAAGCTTTCACTTTCGCCTTACATCTGACGTGTTTCCTTTTCAACAAGCAGTATTTTTTACTCTGCGAGAAGAGAATAAAGTATGCGATAATGCGCGAAATTCCCTATTCAGGATCTCGTTATGATTACTTGTGGTATCGAAATCAAAGGCAGCGAAGTGATTCTTTGCCTTCTGTCTAAACAAGACGGATTGTTTCAAATCGCCGACTGTCGCCAAACTCGACACACACTGAACAACCCAAACGACAGCGAAAGCGTGCGTAAATTTCAGTTTTTACTGAAAAAGCTATTTGAAGATTACAAAGTAAAAAGAGCCGTGATTCGCGAACGCCCAACCAAAGGCAAATTTGCTGGCGGCTCGGTGGGCTTTAAAATCGAAGCAATAATTCAACTGATCGACACCGTTCAAGTGGATTTATTCAGCGGAGCCAAAGTGAAGGACATCTTGCAACACAACCCGATGCCTATTCCTTTTAAAGCAACGGGATTACGTGCATTTCAAGAAAGCGCTTTCACCGTAGCTTATGCCGCACTTTCAGAGCACATTCCTGAAGCGTAAGTCGTTAGATTTCGCAATAAAAAAACTGACGCCATGAATGGCGTCCGTTTTTTAATATTCCAATGCTTAAAGCAAAGACACAATAGAGCCACAACTCGGGGCTGCTTATAACTCATTCTTTATTCATATCTTTTATAAAATCAATAAAAGTTCGTAAGGGTGTAGGCACCAATCTTCGACCAGAGTAATACAAATACGGCCCACTAAAAGACAACCACCACGTTTCAAGAATAGGTTCAAGTTGCCCTGAATCAAAATAAGGTTGCAGCCATTCCTCAAACAAATAAATAACCCCCGTGCCAGCAACCGCAGCATCGACAGCAAGATCAACAGCACTACCTATATTAACCACTAAAGGACCTGACACCTTTATGTCTATCGTGTCATTATCTTTCTCAAATTCCCAAGTGTTGGCTACCCCTGATCGAAACCGACCGGTTAAACAAGGATAATTTAATAGGTCACGAGGATGAGTTGGTCGGCCTAATCTATCTAGCAATTTAGGTGAAGCTGCTAACGCATACCGTTGTTGACGTGGGCCGATAGGTACGGCGATCATATCCTGCTCGAGTCGCTCGTCATAACGAATACCGGCATCGAAACCTGCATCAATAATATTGACAACGTTACTCTCCGCTGTCACTTCCAGTTCAATATCAGGATAGGCCTCCAAAAATGCAGGGACAATAGCTGGTAATATTAATTTTACGGCACTAACAGGTACGTTAAGACGAAGTTTACCTGCAGGTTTATCTCGATATAGGTTGACCATATCTAACGCAGAATCAAATTCACTCATAATAGGGTTCATACGTTCTAACAACACCATACCCACTTCAGTAAGAACAACACTGCGAGTATTGCGATGAAACAATCTTACCCCCAATTCCCCTTCTAAGCGTCGTATGGCATCACTTAAACGTGAAGCACTTATATTTTCTACTCTCGCAGCCTCTCGAAAACCGCCGGCTCTGGCGACAGCAACAAATGCCGTAATGTCATTCATAGATGATTTCATTGTTCTAAATCTCGCACAATATGTACAAATTAAACATGATTGTCGCACAAATTAATGGGACCTAGAATAGATCACCTATCCAACAGCTCACACAGGAAAATCATCATGGTTAACATTCAACAAGCTGGTACATTTAAACTTGGTAATAAAGCAATCAACCGAATGGGTTACGGCGCTATGCAATTGGCAGGCGCCGGCGTTTTTGGTCCACCTAAAGATAAAAAAGAAGCCATTGCTGTCCTTCAAGCCGCCATAGAAAGTGGTGTTAACCATATCGACACCTCCGATTTTTACGGCCCACATATTACGAACCAAATCATTCGTGAGGCATTACACCCTTATGCTAAAGAACTATCATTAGTGACTAAAGTTGGTGCTCGTCGCAATGAAAAAGGGGATTGGTTGCCAGCTTTTTCAAAGCCTGAACTGATTCAAGCCGTGCATGATAATCTAACCAACCTTGGCATAGAACAAATCGAGGTAGTCAACCTGCGAGCTATGTTTGATGTACATGGCCCAGCTGAAGGCTCGATAGCAGAACCATTATCCATACTGGCCGAGTTGCAAAAAGAAGGCTTAATAAATCACTTAGGCGTCAGTAATGTTACCGCCACACAAATCGAGGAAGCGCGCCGTATTACTCCTATTGTTTGTGTACAGAACCAATACAATTTGGTTCATAGAAGAGACGATACACTTATTGATCTGCTTGCAAAAGAAGGTATTGCCTATGTACCTTTCTTTCCACTTGGCGGCTTCACGCCGCTACAATCTTCCATTTTAGAAGAGGTTGCCACATCGCTAAATGCCACAGTAATGCAAGTCGCTTTGGCTTGGTTGCTTCAGCGTTCAGCGAATATTTTATTAATCCCGGAACATCTTCAGCTAAGCATCTACAACAAAACTTAGCCGCAGCGGAATTGATCTTACCAAGTGAAGCCATTACCAAATTGAATAACATTGCCGTTAGTATCTAAAAAAATCTGAATTTTGGTAAAATAAAACGACTCATCTATCTCTAGATGAATCGTTTTATGTTCAGACTCACTTACCAATGCTGATTCGTATTTTAGTCGTTGAGCGGACAGCGCTAATTGAATGCATTCATTACCTTGAGAGTGATGACGTATATCACCATTAGGAGGAAGTTGTGGCATCGTCAGACTAAAAAAACGACCAAATATAAATACTATTTTTTCATGGCTCTACACTCGGAAAATTTATCACCACTATAATTTTTATTGCCAACTACGCTACTTCCTTGACACGACAGCCTTATAGAGGTGAGTGGCTTGGTAATACTTGCCCTTGTTAACAGCCCTATTGGTAACATCAAACTTACCTGTCGCTTTATCGCTGCAGCCATGTCACACTTTCTTACTTTGGCTATCTCAAATTCCCCCTTAAAAACAGCAAGCATAAAGTTGCGTTGGAAGGGGGAATTATTTTCTGCAGATGATATTGTTTTTTTAAGGATCTGACGACATGAGAACCGAGCGATACCTTTGCACCGTAAGGGTATTTTTATACACCTTAACTTAAATAGTTAAATAAAGATTCAACATCCGGTTCAGCCTGCCTATTGTTGAGTTTGATTGGAGTTTCTTAATGTTTAATGGTCACCTCAAAAAAGAACACGAAGCACAACTTAAAGAGTTGGCGATTCTGCGCCAGCTAGCTAACCAGATGGATCAGGGGATGCTGTGCATTACCTTAAATGCCGACTTCCGAATCACGGCCGTCAATCAAGACTTTGCGAACGCACTCGGCTTCAAGCAAGAGCAGCTCGTAGGAAAATTATTATCAGAAATTGTGCCGCCTTACGTTTCGAAACTACCCTGTTTTCGAAACTTTAATGACGCCGTAGCAAAGTTCAAACCCGTCAGTGACAATTACCGCTACTGTCGAGTAGACAGCACTCTTGCTTGGATAAATATTCAGTGGATTCCGGTACGAGGAGAAGATGGCACGCTCGCCTTCATAAAGGGTTATGGTCGCGATGTAACACAAGAAATAGTCAGCGCAAAAGAAAGCGAGTCTTTCATTAATGCATTGATCCGTTCGACCGCGGTTATCCAATTCAACCTAGATGGCACTGTCATCACTGCAAACGAGCAGTTTCTACAGGCTATGGGGTACCGGTTAGATCAACTCATCGGTAAACACCACCGTATATTTTGCACCACTGAAGAAAGTGCTTCGCCAGAATACGCTAACTTTTGGAAAAAATTAAATAACGGCGTTTATGTGGCGGACCGTTTTAAACGCATCGATAGTAAAGGCGCCGATGTGTGGCTAGAGGCAACGTATAACCCCGTCTATGACGCCGAGGGCAACCTCACTAAAATCGTAAAATTTGCGAGCGTCATCACCGATCAAGTGGCACGAGAAACGCAGGTAAGAGAAGGCGCAAGCGTTGCCTATGATGTGTCACAACAAACGGACATAAGTGCCAAAAAAGGTGCGATCGTCGTACAACAAACTGTCGAAACCATGCAACAGATAGCTGCACAAATGCAGACAGCGACCGAAAGCATTGAGGCTCTGGGCAAGCAGTCCTTACAAATCAACGCCATCGTGCAAACCATCGGGGGCATTGCAGAGCAGACAAACTTGCTGGCACTAAACGCGGCTATTGAGGCCGCCAGAGCCGGAGAGCAGGGTCGAGGATTCGCAGTTGTGGCTGATGAAGTACGAAAATTGGCGGCACGTACCAGTTCCGCTACCGAAGAGATTGTGGGCGTAGTGAAGAAAAACCAAGGGCTATCAGATGACGTCATGCGCCAAATGCTCAACTCTCAAGAAAGTAGCTCCAAGAAGGTTTAGAACTAGCAAACCAGTCAGGTACTGTCATTGTAGAGATTCAAGAAGGTGCCAAACAGGTGGTACACGCGGTAGGCCGCTTTGCCAACGAATTAAAATAGAGAAAACAGTGCTCTTGTGGAGTCAGACGAAAAATACTATTTTTTATCTGACTCCACGCTCGGGGAATTTATCACCACAGTTATTTTCATTGCCAACTACGCTGTTCCCTTGATATGACTGCCTTCTAAAGATGAGTGGCTTATTAAATACGGAAAACGAGTCAACCTCACCGATATTACTCATCCACGTTTTTCATTATCTTCTCAAACCGAAACATCTCATCATCTTCCTCATCAGGAATTTGGCGTGAATCCTGATGAGGGTCTGGATGGTATCGGTTATAAAAATCGACAATCTTGAAACCGCATCGGTTTACGTAAAAATGAATATTTCTTTTCTCAAAGTAGGGAGTCACCGTTTCCCAGACTTTGGTAAACGGAAATTCTTGTTCAATTGCTTTCCAAGCCTTCAACCCCAAACCTCGACTTTGTTGGCTGGTCGCAATGAAGAAAAGTGATAAGTTATTCCGACCGCTGATGGGGTCTATTACCAAAACAGCGCCACCAACACGTTGCTCGTCTTCCATGATCCAGTAAGTCACGGCCCCCGTGGCGTTGAATGACTTTTCAATATCGTCATCAGAGGGAATCGGCTCTTCAAGCGGATGCCCAAAATCAGCTTCTGCCGCCACACGGAAAGAATCCTGCAACGCCAATTTAAACTCGGTGAGACTGCTCGGCTCAGCTGTGACAAGCTTTATTTTTTGGATCACTTCTCGTTCTTGCACCACTCTACCCTCAACAGACATCAAATAATCTTTAGAAATTTAACACCACACTGACGGCATTGCCAACTACGTTATTTCCTTGATACGACTGCCTTCTAGAGGTGCTAGAGGTGGATGAATAGTCAACCCAATATTTAATTGCCTTAAAAACATAGTCAGTTAATTTCTCAGTTGTTCCATCTGTAAAAGTAACAATAAAACTTGGGCTTTCTTGATGCAGTTCTTTCTGTTCTTTTGATTTGCCGTTAATAAATCAAACGCCTAAAAGTTGGAAGCCTGAGCAACAGCCAAAGCGGCGTTTTTATCCATTTTTTGGGAGAGCTAAAATATTAACCCTGCTCCATAAGTTGGGGAGTCCAATTATCTTATCATGCCCAACGGGTGATGGCGGCAGCTGTAAGGAGCAAAGCGAACGCGCCTAGGACGAAGTCAAACGACACTATAAAAAAGCGATCAATTTTCAAACACAAGCCTGTCGATTATGGCGCGCCGCAGAAAAAACGCACCAAAACTAGGCATTTCTGCGTACTCTGTTTCTGGCAAGGATGACTAATAACACGCCACCTAGGACGCCTAATGTGGCGATGATTAAGTGTAAGGTGATGGATTCATTGGCAAAAAATACGCCGCCAATAGTGGCGATGATGGGGACTAAGAGTTGTAAAACAGCAGCACTAGAAGCACTAAGATAAGGCAAGACAGCGTACCAAATGGCATAGCCGAGTCCAGACATGATCGCGCCCGAGGTGATGGCGAGGATAATGCCTTTAAGTTGGGCACTTTGCGCAGGTTCAGTGCTGATATACACAATCAGCAAGTTAACCAGCAACATAGGAAGGGTTCGAACGAAGTTTGACGTGGTGGCAAACAGCGGCTTAGTTGATACCTTGCCTCGCCATGTGTACACCCCCCATGCTATGCCCGCTAACGTCATTAAAACAAAGCCCAATACAGAAGGTGACGACAAGGTCGGAAGCACTAAATAAATAAAGCCTGCAAAGGCGATCATCAGCCCTAACCATTCTAACCAAACCAGCTGCTGCCCTGCCCTAATAGCCAATGAGATCAAAGTCAGTTGCACAGCACCAAAGAGGATCAAAGCGCCCATTCCAGTCGATAAAGTAACGTAGGCATAGGAAAACCCTAACGCGTAAATAAACAGCGCAAGCGCCGATAACCAACTCCCCTCTAGCCAGGCGGTTTTCAAATCACCACGCGGCTTTGTTAGCGACGACAAGACACAGAGTAAGACCAAGGTCACAGCACCACTCAGCAGGCGCCAAGCGGTGAATTGCGTCGGATCGATCAGACCGCCGTTAAGCGCAAGACGGCACAATACCGAGTTGGCAGCGAAGGCCAACAAAGCCAGAATCACCAAGACACATAACCGTAGCAAACTTGTCATATAGTTGTTTATTAGCCCAGTTAGTCTTGGGCATGTACCTCCTAAGTAAAGCACCACTGTTACGCACTGGCACCAGATTTGCAAGACTATGACTAACGTCCACCAGTGGTATCTTGATGGACCCAAGAAGGAATCGATATGACAACGCTTTTAATTTTTACCGATTTGGATGGCACCTTACTCGATCATCACACCTACAGTTTTCAGCCTGCGCAAGCGGCTATGCAGTCTTTAAAGACCTTTTCTATTCCCTGTGTGATCAATACCAGCAAGACGTTTATGGAGCTTGTGGCACTGAGAAAAGCACTCAATCACCAAGACCCGTTTATCGTAGAAAACGGGGCTGCCGTATACATCCCGAAGCATTTAACGCTCACGGTGAACGAGACGTTAGAAGATTGTGGCGATTACTGGCGCAAGTCATTTGGACCAACACGAGCCGAGCCTCATCGCGTTGACGAACGATAAGCAAGATCAATACACCTTTAAACGTTTTAGTGACATGACGTGGCAAGAGCTGGTTGCTCTGACCGGATTAAACGAAACCAACGCCAAACTTGCCATGCAGCGTGAATTTACTGAGCCGATGGTGTGGACAGATTCCAATCTTGCGTTGCGTATTTTCCGCGACGATCTTGCCAAGTTTGATGTGCAAGTGCAAAAAGGTGGCCGTTTTGCGCATTTAATGGGAAAAAACTGCGACAAAGCCAACGCCATGCAATGGCTAAAAACTGTATACGCCGAGCAAAGCGATGAAGAGATTACGACCATGGCGCTAGGCGATGGCGAGAACGATGTCGGCATGTTGAGTAAAGCCGATATCCCTGTGGTGATTCGCTCACCAGTTCATGCTCCGCCAGAAATCCCCAACCGCAGCGATGCGTGGTTGAGCGATGCCTACGGTCCAGAAGGATGGGCGCAAGCCATCAATTTAGCATTAACTAAGCAAGGTATTTTGTAGATCCAGACACAAAAATAATACCAATAGTCATTTTGAAACTAGGAGAAATAACATGGGCGATTTTCACCAAAACGGTATCATCACCACACTTCACAATCTGGCACACCGCCCGTTAGAAGAAATGGAAAAAGAACTGTGTGAGTTCGCAAAAACGCGGCCCATGTCACTTATCCTACCGTGTCTGTATTCCGAGCTGGAAACAGACGCCATGCCGAATATTCTCAAGCATTTACAGCAAGTGCCTTATTTGTCTGAAATCGTGATCGGATTGGACCGCGCCACGGAAGAACAATACCGACATGCGCTTGAGTTTTTCAGTGTGTTACCGCAAAACGTCAAGGTACTATGGAACGATGGCCCACGTTTAAGAGAAATCGATAACGTCTTAAAGGGCGAACATCTTTCTCCTTCGGATCCGGGCAAAGGCCGCAATGTCTGGTTTTGTATGGGTTATAACCTAGCCGCTGGTCAAGCTGAATCCATCGCCATGCACGACTGTGATATTGTCACTTACGACAGAGAACTGCTGGCGCGACTGATTTACCCCGTTGCCAATCCAAATTTTAACTACGAATTCTGCAAGGGTTTTTATGCTCGTGCCGCCAATGGCAAGATGAACGGCCGCGTCAGCCGTTTACTGGTTACACCACTGCTATGCTCCCTCAAAAAGTCTTCGGCCATCTAGATTATCTGGATTACTTAGACAGCTACCGTTATCCACTAGCGGGGGAGTTTTCGTTCCGTCGTGATGTGATGACAGACCTTCGCATTCCGAGTGATTGGGGTTTGGAAATTGGTGTACTCAGTGAAATGTACCGCAACTACTCGACCAACCGTTTATGTCAGGTCGATATTGCCGACATTTACGATCATAAACACCAAGACCTATCGGCCGACAACGACGATGGCGGTTTATCAAAAATGTCCATCGACATTACCAAAGCCATTTTCAGAAAGCTCGCGACCAATGGCACTATTTTCAATCAAGAAACCTTCCGTACCATCAAGGCCACCTATTATCGTGTTGCGCTGGATTTCATTGAAACCTATAAAAACGATGCGGAAATAAATGGTCTAAAATTAGATGTTCATACCGAAGAACAAGCGGTTGAATTGTTTGCCAGTAATATCATGAAAGCGGGCAACCAATATTTAGATAACCCAATGGAAACGCCCTTTATTCCAAGCTGGAACCGTGTTGTCAGTGCGTTTCCGGGTGTGATGAGCCAACTCGCCCAAGCAGTTGAATTGGATATGGCCCAATACGGGCCGAAAAAATAACGCACTATAAAAATAGCCCCTGCAAAACGGTGGCTCTAAAAAAATTCGCCCAGTCAACGTAAAGCGTCGTCCTTGTCGACGCCTTTACGTGGTTTTCACTCAACGAGACATAAGTAGGTAACCATGGAAAATGCGCCTTTATCGCCCTTAGAGCAGCGAATCATTGCTCATTTACACGTCATTTACCCGAACTTAGATCACAAAGAGGCTCGCTCAGAAATGCCTAACCACCTTTCAACTCGATCCCGCGACGGAATCCCCTCGCCCCCATAGAAACCTGTGGGATCAGTCAGACATCATGCTGATTACCTACGCGGATACCTTACGAAGAAAAGAAGAAGCACCACTGGAAACACTGCACCAGTTCGTAAAAAGCACGTTATCGGATTGTATTTCTGCGGTGCATTTATTGCCTTTTTTCCCCTACAGCTCAGACGATGGTTTTAGTGTGATGGACTACACCACCGTTAACCCATCCTGTGGACGCTGGGCCAATATTGTCAACTTATCAAAAGACTTTAAGGTAATGGGAGATCTGGTGATTAACCACTGCTCCAGCCGAAGCATGTGGTTTGAAAATTACAAAGCGGGTGTTGATCCCGGCTCACGCTTTTTTTATGAGGCCGACCCGAATGCGGACTTAAGTGCCGTTGTTCGACCCAGAACTTCGCCACTGCTGAGAGAAGTGCAAACTAAAAATGGCACCAAGCATGTTTGGTGTACCTTTAGTCATGATCAAATAGATTTGAATTTCGAAAACCCAGACGTGCTGTTGGAGTTTTTGCGCATTATTCATTTGTACCTTGAGAAAGGCATCCGTTGGTTTCGTTTAGACGCTGTGGCTTTCTTATGGAAGATTCCCGGTACCAGCTGCATCAACTTACCGCAGACTCACGAAATGATTCGTCTGTTGCGCTTACTGATTGAACATTATGCACCAGAAGCCGTTATCATCACCGAAACCAACATACCGAATCAGGAAAACTTAACCTACTTCGGCAACGCCAACGAAGCCCATTTGATCTACAACTTTTCTTTACCTCCGCTGTTAATCAATAGCTTGGTGACAGGCAATTGCCGCCATTTAAAACAATGGCTAATGAGCATGACCCCAGCCCAACAAGGCACAACGTACCTCAACTTTATTGCTTCCCACGACGGTATTGGCCTGCGCCCAACGGAAGGTTTGCTGACTGAATGGGAACTAGAAACGCTGATCAATACCATGAAGCGTTTTGGTGGCAAAATTAGCTCTCGTACCACGCCACAAGGGGAAGCCAAACCCTATGAAATTAATATCAGTCTATGGAATGCGTTGTCAGGTTCAGCACAACAAGGACCTGATCAATGGCAGTTTGCCCGTTTTCTGTGTGCCGCTGGTGTGATGATGGCGTTAGAAGGCGTCCCCGCCTTTTACATTCACAGCTTGTTTGGCACCGAAAACGATGTAGAACGTGTCGAAAATACAGGACAATTCCGCTCCATTAATCGACATATTTGGGATATGGAAGATTTAGAACATGTGTTAAACACGCCAACGCATCATCAAAAAGTCTTCCAGAATGTCACTAAGTTAACCAAAATTCGCCGTGCTCAACCAGCTTTTCACCCCAATGCCACTCAATATGTATTACACATGGGAGAAAACCTATTCGCTTTCTGGCGCCAAAGTTTGGACCGAAGACAAAGCCTGTTTGCCGTGTATAACATGACTGACCAGCCGCAAAGCTTTAATCTATCAGAACTCAATCTCATTGCCACCGATGATTGGACAGATCTCGTCTCAGAACAAGTATACGAAGATCATTTAGGCAAGGTAACGCTCATGCCTTACCAATTCGTTTGGCTTGCCAATAAAAAAGGGAAAAATCAAAGACAATTAATTTTGTTTCACATTGAGCAACACATCGTGCCAGCTTATGGTCAAGAAACTCAGCATTAAAGATGAGACAATGATAACCATTATCATAACTTGATAATGGTTATTTTTATTTCAGGACATAGGTAATTGTGAACATGATGAATTTACGGAAAATACTCGCTGTTGGCACCTTGCTGGCTTTCAGCCAACTCAATACAGCCGCAACGTCTTCACCAACGGCAGCCATCTTCGATCTTGGCAGCTTAGACACCATGGCGGCGCTTGGATTAGAGGCTCATGTGGTTGGCGTCCCGAAACAAACACTGCCGGATTATTTAACGCAATTTAAAGACGCACGCTATACTGATGTTGGCGGCTTAAAGACGCCAGACATGGAGACCCTAAAAGCCTTAAGCCCAGATATTGTTGTGATCACCGGTCGCCAAGCCGCCAGCAAAGCCGAACTGGCAACCGTTAGTACGGTGAAACAAGTGGACGCTTCTAGTGATGATTACTGGCAAAGCTTACGTAACAACGTGACCTCACTGGCAGCCTTATTTGATGCAAAAGCCTCAGCAGACACGGCCCTTGCTGCGTTGAACACAAGCATAGAAACCAGCAAAATGGCGATAGAAGGGGCACCCACTGTACTGTTTGTCACCCATAATAATGGTTCTTTTGGATTACGCGATGAACCCATTGCAACCCAGCTATTGGGCTTAACAACGTCCCCCCTTCCGGCCCAAGTGAAGCCTCAACAACGTGGCACTCGGACCTTTACCTCGCTTACCGTAAGCTGATATGGCTGAAATGACACTCACCACTTTGTTCATCATTGATCGCAGTGCCGCCATTGGCAACACAAAAGAGGCGCTCGATATTGAAAAATTCAAAGCAGACTTAGCCGCTCAAGGTGGTCAATCCATCAAGGTCGCGTATTTATCACCGAAACTTTGGTACTTGTCAGGCAATGGCTTGCAAAGCCTTAACATGCAAATCAAAGAAATCACCGACGCATTGTAATTACGCGTTTAACCACCTCAAACGATGTAAAAAATCCCTCGCTGACCAAGATCAATGAAGTGACCCCCAATTGTTGGACAAACAACATTGGGGGTTCTTTTTATGTCAAAGTACAGTCGTGCTTTTAAAATCACATTAGCTCAGCAACGGCTTGGCCGTATTTTAATGGCTTACCGTTTTAGAGAAGACATTAATCACTACCACACCAGCGACAATCAGGGACATGCCAAGGCAAGCCGCCAAGTCGAGTTTTTCATGATTAAATAGATAACCAAATACCGAAATCAACACAATCCCTAAACCTGACCAAATCGCGTAAGTCACACCCGTTGGCATGGAGCGCATCACAATGGTTAATAGATAAAATGACACACCATAACCAACAACCAGAACGATGCTAGGGCCTAATTTAGTAAAAGAATCAGACGCCTTTAAAGCCGTGGTTGCAATGACTTCCGCCAATATCGCCAGAAACAAAATTAAATACGTCATGACCTTTCTCTGCCTTAGATTTTCAACGAATACGGCTATTTGATTGGCTCTTCTTGCTTAATCGCATCCAGATCAACCTCGTCTAAATCAATATCCTCTGCTAAGAAGCCGCCGGTCTGATGCGCCCACAGTGACGCATAAATCCCCGCATGTTGAATCAACTCTTCATGACTGCCCTGCTCTACAATGTTGCCTTTGTCCAACACAATTAAGCGATCCATGGCTGCAATGGTCGACAAGCGATGAGCAATGGCGATAACCGTTTTGCCCTGCATCAATTTGTACAAGCTGTCCTGAATAGCAGCTTCCACTTCAGAATCCAATGCCGACGTTGCTTCATCCAATACCAATAAAGGCGCATCTTTTAACAAGACACGAGCAATGGCAATACGCTGACGCTGACCACCAGACAATTTGATCCCACGCTCGCCTACCATGGCATCGTAGCCAGAATTACCAAATGGGTCGGTTAGTCCCTGAATAAACTCATGAGCTTCGGCTTTTTTCGCCGCCGCAATCATCTCTTCTTCCGTAGCATCGGGACGGCCGTATAGTAGGTTTTCCCGCACCGTTCTGTGTAACAAGGAAGTATCTTGAGTCACCATACCAATTTGCGCACGTAAAGAGTCTTGTTTAACCGCGCTGATGTCTTGCCCGTCAATGCGAATTTGACCGGATTCGATATCATGAAACCGCATCAGCAAGTTCACAATGGTCGATTTACCCGCACCAGAACGTCCAACCAGACCGACTTTTTCGCCTGCTTTAATCGATAACGTCAGGTTTTCAATGACCTTACTGTCTTGCTTACCATAATGAAAATTCACAGCATCGTACTCAATCATGCCGTTTGGCACAGATAACGCCGGTGCATTGGGCTTATCCTCTATTTCAATGGCTCGAGACAAGGTTTTCATGCCGTCGTTAACCATACCAATATTTTCAAATAAGGCGCTGATTTCCCACATAATCCATTGCGACATACCATTCAACCTCAGCGCCAAACTGACCGCAATGGCAATCGCGCCCACACTGATAATACTGCCCGTCCACAACCAAATAGACAAAGCCGCCACGGAAAATGCCAACACATAGTTACAGGTTTGCACGCCCACGCTGAGCAGGGTAACCAAGCGCATTTGCTTATAAACCGTTTGTAAAAAACCATCCATGCCTTCTTTGGCATAGTCAGCTTCACGCTGATGATGCGAAAACAGTTTTACCGTCGAAATATTACTGTAGCTGTCTACCACTCGTCCTGTCATAGTGGAACGCGCATCCGCCTGCTCGGCAGAGACCTTTTTAAGCTTCGGCACAAAATACAGTTGCAATAGCACATAACAGACTAACCATCCCAACATGGGAATCATTAGGCGATAATCGGCCTTAGCGATCAATACCACCATGGAGATGAAATAAACCCCAATGTAAACCAAGACATCCAACAACTTCATCACGGTTTCACGAACCGCAAGGGAAGTTTGCATCACCTTAGTGGAGATACGCCCAGCAAATTCGTCCTGAAAGAAAGACATGCTTTGACGCAAAATATAATGGTGTGACAACCAACGAATACGCATTGGGTAATTACCCAATAAGGTTTGATGAATAATGGTCGAGTGCAAAAAAGCCACTAATGGCATCACCACTAAAATCATCAAGGACATCAATAATAAGTGTGTGCCCTCTTCGGCAAAAAAGGTCTCTGGATCTTTGTTGATCAACCAGTCCACCAATTGCCCCATAAAGCTGAACAAGGTCACTTCTAAAATGGCAATGGTCGCGGTTAATAACGACATAATCAAAAGCGGAATCTCTACTCCTTTTGAGTAATAGCGGCAGAACGCAAATAAGGTTTTAGGCGCTTTTATCGCATCTGTGTCTGGGTAAGCAGACACCCACTTTTCAAAAAAACGTAACATGGATATTCCTTAGTAAACCGAACTTTGGCCGACAAAAAAGCAGCACTTTATAAAAAAGTGCTAGGCGGGACATAAAAGCAATATGATTATCGACATGAAATGGAGACGAAATTGAACCACGTTCCATTATATAAAACCAGAAAAGATAATCCTTTTCATTATACCTGTTTAGACTGAGCCTGACAGTTATCTTATTTTTTGATAGCGTCTTTCTGGGCGACCAACCGTGCCATAACTGACTTCTGCGGTCAGCTCCCCTCGGCTCACCAAGTGCTCTAAATAGCGTCTTGCGGTGGTTCGACTGGCGTTGATTTGTTTACCTACTTCTTCAGCATTAAGAGACGTATTTGTCTCATGAATAACCTCAATAACCTTGGCCAAAGTAAGCGCATCGACACCTTTTGGTAATGGCGAAGCCACTGGCGCAGAGGAAGTGTGTTGACCACGTGGCAGCAGACGATCTACCTCGGTCTGAACCAAAGTGCTCATCCCGTGAGTTTTTCCAGGTGCAGCGCATAATTCGCAAGGGCTTCTTTGAGTCGCTCGAACACTAAGGGCTTTAAAATATAATCAAAGATACCGCCATGCAAAGCCGCACGAAGGGTATCAATTTCGCGTGCAGCGGTAATCAAGATCACATCTGTCGCACAATGATTAGCACGAAGGTCGCGCAGTAATTCCAGCCCATTGCCTTTGGGAAACTGTACATCTAAAAGCAAAAGCTCAGGCTTTAATATGTCAACTAGATCTCGAGCCTCTTCAAGACCATGGGCTAAACCAGCCAATTCGAAACCTTCTATGCGCTCCAAAAAGCGTTTCTGAATTTCCGCAATCTGCAAATCATCTTCGGCAATTACGACACGTATATTGGCACTCATAACGTCACTCCTGAGTCGATTTAGGATCAATAGAAAGTTTCTTTTTGGGGATATAAACAGTAAAGCGACTACCGCATAAATCGGCTGGCTCAATAATAATGGTCGCCCCCATGCGTGTCAGCAGTTGATTCACTAAGTGCAGACCTATGCCTCGATTTGGCTCCCCCTTTGTAGAGACACCACGTTCAAAAATACGCGCCTGCTCTTCAAGCGGAATGCCAGCACCTTGATCTTCTATCTCAAAAATCAGATCGTTGCCTAAGTCTGTCATGGTCAAGCTGACCTCACCTCCCGCCCCCGTATGAGACAGTGTGGCTTCAAACGCATTGTCTAATAGATTCCCAATCACACTGACTAATAACTCGCGGGGAATGTTTGCAGGAATATCTGTCATATGGCTTTCTGAGTCGATGATGAGACGCAAACCAAGTTCACGCGCTCGGTTGTATTTACCCAATAGACACCCTGCTAATACCGGATCAGGAATGGCCACCACCAACAGATCAATTAACGCTTGATGATTCTCGGTTTCTTGACCAATCAAAGCCAACGCTTCTTTAGCGGCGCCAATTTGGATTAAACCCGCAATGGTGTGCAATTTATTGGAATACTCATGGGTTTGGCTGCGCAGACTATCCGCATACTGGCGAATACGCGTCAGCTTGCGACTGACCATGTCCAGCTCATCTTTTGGCCGAAAACTGGACACCACACCAATAATGCGGTCATCTTGACGCACAGGCAGACGGTTTGTAATAAAACACGCCTCCCCCAACCACACTTCTTGATCGAATTGCGGCTGTCCATTTTCCAGTACACTGATCATTTGACTATCAGGCAGCACTTGTTGAATAGGCTGCCCCAACAAACCGTCCTTGTTTGACAAATTCAAGGTATTTAATGCAGCACGGTTAAAGGTAGTGATAATCCCTTCTGCGTTAATCGCAATAATACCCTCACGAATCGACTCTAATGTGGCATTACGCTCTTCAAACAACAGCCCTATTTGCTCTGGCTCAAGCCCAAAAATGGCTTTCTTAAAATGACGGGCAAACCAGAGTGCAATCAACACACTGAGCACAAAAGCCGATAAAATAGCGATCAACAAGGTGGTGCGATAACGCGCCAGAATGCTTTCTACCGTATCCAAAATAAAGCCAACCGAAACAATGCCAACAATGTCACCATCTTGATCAATAATGGGGTTTTTCCTCGAATGGAAACGCCCAAACTCCCGGTGGCTTTTTGCACATAAGCCTTACCATCCAATAAGGCGGGATTGTTGTACTCACCTCCCATGCCATCTTCATCGTCATCGTTCATCGGTTTACCGATTCGCTCTGGCGTAGGATGAGATAAACGTAGGCCATTTTTATCGCCAATGACGACAAAACGTGCATGGGTAGTGTCTGCTAAATGTAGACTTAAAGGCTGTAAAAAGGATGTGTCCGACGCTTTAACCGCGGCAATAATCTCCGGCATAACAGCAATAGTTTTAGCGACCTGCAGCGCACGTTCCGCCACCTGCTCTTCCAGTGATTCATTGAGGTGATTGAGGGCAAAGACGCCCAAAAAGCCCGTTTGCAATAGGGCCATCAGCCCCAAAACCAAGGTCATGCGAGTCTTGAGTTTAAGGTTACGTAAAGGGTTTGTCATAGGGTGTGTGGCTCTTTTTTATTCTATGGTAGCGAATATCTAATCAAACTGCCTGTGAACAAAATGCACAAAATGATTTTAAAGGATGATATAGCCTTTAAGTGCAATATATTTTTAAACAGGAAGCGTCCGAATATAGTAAAGAAATCACTAAAAATATAAAAACAACTGAGGATACTTCTATGCTATCTCGATTTCTTACTCGTCAACGTTCAACGCTATTGGCAGCCGTTTTCGCATCTACATTGACTGCAGGCATGGCACAAGCCGCGAACGATCAGATTCATTTCTTGGTTCCAGGCGGCGCAGGCGGTGGCTGGGACAGTACCGCTCGCGGTGTCGGTGAAGCACTGACTAAGTCAGGCTTAATAGAAAGAGTGTCTTTTGAAAACCTATCGGGTGGCGGCGGCGGCAAAGCCATCGCAAACTTGATTGAAAAAGCCGATCAGAGCCATGGCACCTTGATGGTGAACTCTACGCCTATTGTGATCAGTTCTTTGTCTAAAGTGTTTCCACAATCTTTCCGTGATTTAAAACCCATTGCCGCTGTGGTTGGTGATTATGGTGCTTTTGTCGTGCCAACCAGCTCAAAATATATGACGTTTACCGAAGTGGTCAGCGATTTTAACAATGACCCTCGTTCAGTCTCTATCGCCGGCGGTTCAGCCCGTGGCAGCATGGATCACCTAGTTGCCGCCATGGCATTCAAAGCGGCGGGTGGTGATGCTCGTCGTCTAAAATACGTGGCTTATGATGCCGGCGGTACCGCTATGGCAGGCATTTTATCTGGTGAAGCCAACATATTGTCAACCGGTTTCAGTGAAGCCTTGGTGTTAGCCAATGCGGGTGAAGTGCGTATCCTAGCCATTACTGGGGATGAACGCTCCGCTGCTGCGCCGAATGTACCTACGCTAAAAGAACTGGGCTATGACGCAAGCTTTTTAAACTGGCGCGGCTTCTTCGGAGCACCAACGCTATCCGATGCTGAAGCCGATGAATACGCTAACTTACTGTCTAAAATGTACGACACGGCCGAATGGGAAGTCGTTCGTGACCGTAATGGTTGGACTGAAGTATTCAAACCTCGCGCAGACTTTGTTGCCTTCTTAGAGAACCAAGAAGCCGTGATTGGTGACCTGATGCGTGAACTAGGCTTCTTAAGATAACGGCACCGGTATCCCAACGCTCTTAGAGCTTCAACGACAATTCATGTCCTTGAAGCTCTTTCTTATCCTACCCTTTTATTATGAGATGGACGGCATTTGTACCGTCAAAGGTGAACCCTATGGTGATTACAAAAGATCATATTGGTGGTTTGGCGTTCCTGTGCCTTTCCGCCGCTTATGGCTACTACACAGGCGACATACCTATGTTGCCAGGTGATGAATACGAACCCTTCAACGCACAAACCTTGCCGACTGTGCTGGCTTATATGGGCGGAATTTTATCCATCGCTCTCATCATCAATGCCAGTAAAAATGGCGGCGAGCGCCTTTCTTTGCAAGGCTATGATTTTGCTATTGTTATTAAGCTATTAGTGTTGGTGATACTGTTTGGTCTTGCACTAGAGTGGGTCGGATTTTTGCTTTCTACCATGTTATTTCTCATTGGCGGCTATTGGGTTTTAGGGGAACGTCGCTGGAAAGTGCTGTTAATTGCCTCGCTTCCTTTTAGCGTCTTTATTTGGTTCTCTCTGTCCCAACTGCTGGATATTTATCTTGCTCCTGGGCGTTTAATAACCATGCTGTTTGGAGGTTAAGAACATGTTAGACGGAATATTTGTTGGTCTTAGCACCGCGATCATGCCCTTCAACATCATGATGGTTGTCGTGGGTTGTTTTGCGGGTACCTTCATCGGTATGCTGCCAGGCCTTGGGCCAATATCGGCAGTGGCCTTGATGATTCCTATCACTTACGGCCTCGACCCTTCTTCTGGCATTATTTTAATGGCCGGCGTCTATTATGGCGCAGTATTTGGTGGCTCGACCTCTTCTATTTTGATTAATGCGCCGGGCTGCTCTAGTACCGTGGTAACCTCGTTTGATGGTTATCCTATCGCGCAACGCGGCCAAGCCGGTAAAGCGTTGGCATTGGCAGCTTATTGCTCTTTCACTGGCGGTACAGTGGGCGCGATTATCTTATTGTTTGCGGCGCCTGCGCTGGCGACCGTTTCTTTAAGCTTTCAGTCTGGTGACTATTTTGCCTTGATGGTACTGGGCCTCACTGCGGTGGCGGCGTTTTCTGGTAAAGGCCAAGTCATTAAAGCCATGATCATGACGGTTTTCGGTCTGATGATTGCTACGATGGGCGCCGATGTCATGACAGGCGTACCACGCTTTACCTTTGGCAGTCTCGATTTGCTGGATGGCGTTAGCTTCCTGTTATTGGCGATGGCGACGTTTGCGCTAACTGAAGTCATCATGTCCGTCATGAAGGGACAGCATCTTGAAAAAGACCCTGAAATCAACATGGCCGCGCTGGGCAGCATGAAGCTTAGCAAAGAAGAAGTAAAAGAAGTGGCGCCTACGGTTGCACGTTCTTCTGTGTTTGGTTTTATCATTGGTGTACTACCAGGCGCAGGTGCCACCATTGCGTCCTTCTTGGCCTACGGCATGGAGCGTAACTTTGCTTCAGCAAAAGAAAAGCTAAAATTTGGTAAAGGGGCTTTGCGCGGTCTTGCCGCCCCTGAAACAGCTAACAATGCGGCGTCTACAGGGTCTTTTGTGCCATTGTTAACCTTGGGGATTCCAGGGTCAGGTACCACTGCCATCATGCTGGGCGCGCTGATTGCCGCAGGTGTGCAACCTGGTCCACGTTTGTTTGTCGATAATCCTGATGTGTTTTGGTCGGTGATCATTTCAATGTACTTTGGTAACTTGGTACTGTTGATTTTGAATCTACCCTTGATTCCCTATATTTCACGTTTGTTAGCCATTCCTCGTCCCATACTGATTCCGCTGATTTTGTTCTTCTCAGTCACGGGCGTGTATTTGGTCAGCTTCAATACGTTTGATATTCAGATGATGGTATTCATTACCGTGATTGCCATCTTTCTTAAGATGTTGGACTTCCCTATGGCACCGATGCTATTGGGCTATATTCTTGGTGACATTATGGAACAAAACCTCAGCCGCTCTATGGTATTGTCGGATGGCAGTTTGTCTTTCCTTTGGGAGCGTCCGCTAACCTTAACCATCATGATCATTGCAGTAATATTGTTGCTTATGCCACTAATTAGCAAATTATTAGGCAAAAGAAACAAAACCGCAGCGTCATGAAATAGTCGTATGCAACACAGTACGGCAATAGATTTTATTAGATAGGGTATTTGGAGACAATTCAGTCATTGGGTTGTCTCTTTTTTTATTCGGCTAAACCTCACCAGATAGACCCTCCTCCCACATGATTACCCAGCTTTACTTATTACTTGCACAATTAATCTGCTTCATTGCGCCTAAACCGATTATAATTTAGCTCGTTCTGTTATTGGCTTACCCTATGTCGATTAGCGACCAACCTACTCATTGAGTCACCCTATGAAACTCACCTTCCCAATCATTCTTGTACTTGGTCTTTTATCTGGGCTAACACCCTTAGCAATTGATGCATACCTACCTAGCATTCCAACGATTTCCAAAAGTCTAAACACAGACATCGGCCTCGTTCAAATGACGCTAAGTATCTACTTACTGGTGTTTGCGTTTATGCAAATTTTGTTTGGTCCTATTTCCGATGCGATTGGCCGTCGTAAAGTTGTGGTTGGCGGATTGGGTATTTTTGCTATAGGTAGTTTTTTGTGCGCGTTGGCGCAAAGTTATGAAGTGCTGTTGGTAGGACGAGCTATTCAGGCCTTTGGTGGCGCAGCGGTAGCGGTTTGTGTTCCGGCTTTGGTGAAAGATGGCTTGTCCATTAATCAGTTTGCTAAAGCCATGTCGATGATCATGTTGGTCATGGCGTTGGCCCCTTTGGCTGCGCCCATTATTGGTGGCGCTATCCTGACGGTATTAAGTTGGCACTATATTTTTGTCCTCTTAGGTGTATTAGCTATCGTCGCTGTGTTGCTTTTTTTACGAACAATTCCAGAAACATTACCCGTTGAAAAACGCACCCCTTTTCTTTTTTAAATGCCATACGAAACTATATTACCTTACTTAAAAATCATTCAGTCATGGGCTATATCATTGCCTCCGCTTTTTACTTTGCTGGCATGATGAGTTTTATTACTGGCTGTTCGTTTGTCTATATTGAAATTTATCATGTTAACCCAGCTCATTTTGGATTTTTAGTCGGTCTCAATGTCATTTCCATGATGTTTGCTTCCACTATTAACGGGCGCTATGTAGAAAAACTGGGCACCGAAGTTTTGTCTAAATACGCCATCTATATTCCGTTAGTCGCTTCAATACTCATGATTGTCCTTAGCCTTTTTAACCATCCCCCCTTTGGTTAATCATAGTTTCAAGCATGTTATTCATGGGACCGATGGGCATCCTTGGCAGTGGTTTTATGGCTGGAGCACTGAAAAACGCAGGTAATCATAACGGCAGCGTGACAGCCCTTGCAGGAACATCGCGGTTCGCAATGGGAGCACTGGGCGGCGCGGTCGTTAGTATTCTTCATAACGGTACTTCCATACCAATGCTTGGCACCATAGCCGCATGCGGTATTATTGCTTTTGTCTGCTTCAAAGCCACCGTAAGATACACCAACAAGATAACCCTAACCGAACGTTAGTACTGATCCATATACTATAAAACCAACTCACTACATGGAGTAACCATGCTAAGCACACAAACACTCATTGAAAAAATCAAAACCACGCCTGAACAGGTTCAGTTCAAAGAAGTCATTGAAGTGATTGAGCAAGAGTACGATTTCACACCAATGGCCTTTAGCAACGGCAAACAAAAAAATGGCGTCAATGAAAACAATGGCTCTTGCAAAATTTTCTCTTTTGCATCGATCCATCAGCTTAACGAAGTGGAAACCTTGCATTTATTTGGCGACTTCTATCGAGTAGACGTTTTAGATAATCCAGCAGGAACAGACCATCAAAACATTCGCCAATTTATCGAGAATGGCTGGTCTGGAATACACTTAGAAACCTCGGCTTTGGTGAAAAAAAGCGCTTAAACAAAAAGGCCGGTTATCGCAACCGGCCCTTTTTTAGTTTACTCTGAGCAACAGGTCATCTGTGACCACCCTATAGAGCGTTCGCTTTACGTTTACTCTGACACCAAGCAACGAACACAGCCAATAAAAAGGCTGGGATAAAAAACCATTCTTTCGCAGGCCTATCTGACTCAACTTCAAATTGTGTTATTTCCCAGTCAAAATCTAATTTTTGTTGTTCTGCGAAACTCCCGAACGCCAAATTATCAATTAGAAATTTTCCGTCTTCTTCGCGCAACTCAATACCCGAACCTTTGGCTAACCTATCGATGGCATCACCTTGACCTGATAACGGCATATGCACCGTTTTCGATATCCAACGACCGTCTAAATTCTCGCCTTCCACCGACATTCTTAGTGTGTCTAAACTAGGATGCTGATCAATGTAGCGATACATCTCTTGAGTTGACTGCGCTTGGTATGGAGCCTCGACCATATCCAACCAAAAACCAGGGCGGAAAAGCGTAAAGGCGATCAATAACAATGCTGCACTTTCATACCATTTGCTGCGTGCCATAAAGTACCCTTGAGTACCAGCCGCAAAAATCAACATGGCCGCTAAAGACACAATAAAAACCACCACCCCTTCAATAAAGGTTACATCGATTAACAATAAATCCGTGTTGAAAATAAACAAGAATGGCAACAAAGCGGTGCGCATCGAGTAAAAAAACGCAGTAAAGCCCGTTTTAATCGGATCCCCACCCGACACAGCGGCAGCGGCAAAGGAAGCCAAACCGACAGGGGGAGTCACATCGGCCATAATGCCAAAATAGAACACAAACATATGGATGGCAATTAAAGGAACAATCAAACCTGACTGAGCACCAAGCTCCACCACAACGCTTGCCATCAGTGAAGACACAACAATGTAGTTCGCTGTCGTTGGCAATCCCATTCCAAGTACTAAGGAGATCAACGCCACCATCAGTAGCATAATGATCAACACACCGCCAGAGACCAGCTCGACGAACTCGGCCATGACTTGACCAATCCCCGTCAAGGTAACCGTGCCGACGATAATCCCCGCCGTTGCGGTTGCCACACCAATACCGATCATATTACGAGCGCCTGTATTGAGCCCGTCAACCAAATCAACAACCCCCGACTTTGCCTGCTGCACAATGTGCTTTTGTTGACGAAACCAAGCTTTTAAAGGCTTCTGTGTTAACAAAATGAAAGCCATCAACATACAAGCCCAAAAAGCCGATAACCCCGGAGACTTGCGCTCAACCATTAAAAACCACACCAAGACAAGAAGTGGTACAAGGTAATACAAACCGGCTTTGTAAACTTCCGAGAAAATAGGCAGCTTAATAATCGCCTCATCACTCGCCTCTATTTCTAAATCATCGGACTTTGAAGACACATACAACAAACCAAAATAACCCAGCACCACCAGTGCCAATAACCCGGCGTTGGCATAGTCACCGAGTAACCACTTAACCGCCACAACGATGTAGTAAAAAAGGCCCGCCAATATCAACATACTGGTGACAAGAATACCGGTACGAATCAACTGTGCAGTCCACGTGCGTGCTGGCGTAGAGCGAGGTAAACCTTGCATATCCGCTTTAAGCGCCTCTAAATGCACAATGTATAGCAAGGCAATGTAAGAGATAGTGGCTGGTAAAAAAGCATGCTTGACCACCTCAATGTATGAAATACCAACGTATTCCACCATCAAAAAAGCCACCGCCCCCATAACCGGTGGCATGATGACACCATTTACCGATGACGACACTTCTACCGCACCCGCTTTCTCGGCGCTAAACCCCACCTTCTTCATTAGTGGAATAGTAAAGGTTCCCGTCGTCACCACATTGGCAATAGAAGATCCCGAAATCAAGCCCGTCATGGCAGAGGAAAGAACCGCGGCTTTTGCTGGACCGCCACGCATGTGACCCAGTAAAGCAAACGCCACTTTAATAAAATAATTCCCCGCTCCCGCTTGATTTAACAAGGCTCCGAACAAAACAAATAAGAAAACAAAACCAGAAGACACGCCCAAGGCAATACCAAATACACCTTCCGTTGTGAGCCACATATGATTCATGGCTTTTTCGAAAGAGGCCCCCTTCCAGCGTAATATTTCTGGTAACACAGCGCTGTCGCCAAAAAAGACATACAGCAGGAAAAATAAGGCAATCAACATCAATGCCGGCCCAAGAGAGCGTCTTGCCGCCTCTAAAGTTAAGGCCAAACCAATCGCAGACACCACAAGATCCATAGTCGTTGGCAGACCAGGACGCATGGCTAACTGATCATTAAAGAGAAACAAATAGGAAGCGCAAGCCGCTGCCAGAATAGCCAAACCATAATCAAACCATGGAATATAACGTGTAGGACTGTTACTAAAAGCGGGAAACGCTAAAAATGCCAAAAAAACCGCAAAAGCCAAATGAAGGGCACGAGATTGGGTATCATTTAAAAAACCAATGCCAAATTGTGATGGCAACGGTGAGCCTGTCCATAGCTGAAACAAAGACCACATCAGTGGTACCAAAAAAAGTAAACCGATAGAGATTTTACCTGTCGGGCTACGCTTACCGATATCGGCTTCCGCGACAAGTTCATCTAACTTATCGGGTGAAACTGTGGTGCTTGTGTTGGTCGACATACAGACTCCTAATCCACCACTTCACAGTGGCAGCGCATTGCAAAACTCAAAAAGCACCCATCAAAAGATAGGTGCTTGATTCAAAGTGCATGAAACGTCATGCAACAGAGTACTTACTTGATATAACCTTTTTCTTGGTAGTAACGCACAGCACCTGGGTGCAATGGTGCCACAAGGGAAGTGTGAACCATTTCAAGTGGCTCAAGACGATCGAAGGCAGGATGCAGACGTTTAAAAGAATCTAAATTTTCGAAAACAGATTTTGTCAGTTGATAAACCACCTCATCAGAGACATTAGCAGACGTCACTATGGTCGCTTTGGGTCCAAATGTCGCAATATCTTGATTATTTCCTGTGTACATTCCGGCTGGAATAATCGCTTGTGAGAAAGCGCTATTTTTTTGCATTACCGCAAGAGAGGCAGATCCATTCATTGGAATCAATTTAATATCACAAGTCGTCGTTGCTTCTTGGGCAACGCCATTTGGAAGACCTGACACGTAGATGGTCACATCAAATTTATCATCACAAATACCTTGTGCTTGCTCCGATGCTTTTAGCTCAGCGGCTATAGCGAAGTCTGCTGTGGTCCAGCCTTTTTCCGCCATTAATAGCTCCATCATCGAACGGTTACCAGAACCTGGGTTACCGATATTGACTCGCTTACCAGCAAGATCATCAAATGTTTTAATACCAGAATCAGCACGCGCCATTAGATGAATAGGCTCTGGATGCAACGAAAAAACCGAACGCAACTCAGGGAAAGGATTCCCTTCAAATGGTCCTGTACCTGCTAGGGCGGCTGTTTGAACATCGGACTGAGCAACACCAAACTCTAATTCACCAGCACGAATACTGTTGACGTTATAACCTGAACCACCTGTGGACTCGGCAGAACAACGAATACCATGTTCTTTGCGATCTTTGTTTAACATACGGCAAATTGAACCACCAGCTGGGTAGTAAACCCCTGTTACACCACCTGTACCAATCGAAACAAACTGCGTGTCAGCCATAGACAACATAGAAGCGCCCGCAAGAGCAGGTACAAACAAAGCTTTAAATAGTGTTTTTTTAATTGTCATAGAATCCTCAAGCATTCCGGTATTTAAATTAATGTCATGTGACCGGGGCTATATGGCAAATTAAGTGCCAACTCCATAAAACTCTCTAACCAATTGATATTTATAAAAATAACAAAATAAAAACACACATTTATTCGTGATCAAAATTATAACTTAAGTTATAGAAAAATCGCTTTGCAAAGAAACTGTCAGCCAGAGCCTACGAAACATGCACACTCTATACACTTAATAACAAAAGCTATAATTATAACTTTTGTTATATTGCACCAATAAATAAACTCATTGCTCACCTCTATTTCATTTCCCACGCTTTTTTTATTGGGCTTATACCGTTAGTATTCGCCCCAATAACATCAATAAAAAAGACCTTCCGTACATGCTAAGCTCATTAAAAATACGCACTTTAGCCTCGTTGTTTTGTCTATTTTTAGGCTTGGCGTCCTTATCTGGTCCGCTATCGGCAAGAGACAGCAATTCGGCCATACTGGCTGGAAAAGAGTCATATCCGTAGGTGCGGATTATAATTTTCCACCTTACGAATTTGCGGGAGACGACGGTGAGCCTACGGGCTACACGGTTGAACTCACAAACGCTATTGCAGAAGTAATGGGAGTTCATGTCCAAATAGAAATGGCCGATTGGCAAACCGTATTTGAAGGCCTACATTCTGGTCGTTTAGACGTTCTTCAAGGCATTGCGTATTCCGATGAGCGTGCCCAGAGTATTCGCTTCTCATCCGCACATTCGATTGTCAATTACTCTGTTTTTGCTCGTAAAGACTCGCCCGTTATTGACGATGTCTCACAACTCAAAAACAAAGAAGTCATGATCCAAAACGCCAGCATCATGCACGAATACCTAATCGACAATAACATCCAAGCCATCATCATTCCCGTTCAAACCCACGCTGAAGCACTGCGTTTATTGGCGTCGGGAAAACATGATTACGCCTTAACAGCCAACTCCCCTAGCCTTTATTTAAGCAAGGAAATGCAGCTTAATAATATTCATGCCATCGCCAGCCCAATATCGGGTCAACGCTTGGGTTATGGCGCCTTGCCCAAAAATGAAGACATCATCGCCCTTTTCAATGAAGGCCTCGCTATTCTTAAAAACACTGGCAAGCAACAACAAATTTATGAGAAATGGTTTGGTGCACTAGAACCACCACCTTTTCCTTGGAAAAAACTGGGGCTGTATGCAGCTTCTATCATTATCGCTTTGTTGCTCGCCATCGGCGCCATAAGCATATGGAACGCAATGCTGAGAAAAGAAGTAGAAAAGCGCTCTAATCAACTCAAGTCTCAGCAAGAACAACTCATTCAAGCGGATAAAATGGCCTCGTTGGGTATACTCGTTTCCGGTGTTGCCCATGAAATCAACAACCCAACTGGCTTATTAATGCTGAATCTCCCCATTTTGAAAGCCGCTTGGGAAGACGCGCTCCCCTATTTAGCAAAACACGCCCAAAATGACCCTAGTTTTTCACTCGCGGGCCTTAAGTTTGATCGTTTACGTCAGGAGTTACCGTATTTACTAGACGAAATGGATCAAAGTACATTGCGCATCCGCAACATAGTCAATGATTTAAAAGATTTTGCCCGTGAAGAACCCAATGAAATCACCCAAGAAGTCAATATAAATGAAGTGGTCTCCACCGCCATAAGACTCGTGGACACCTCAATTCGGAATGCCACCGATGACTTTGAACTTTATGTAGACAAACGCGATCCAATCATCATCGGTAGCGCTCAACGAGTAGAACAAGTGATGATTAACTTAATTATCAACGCTTGTGACGCCATAGAAAAACGCCAAGATAGCATTCGTGTCACAACGACTTTAAGCTTGGATGAGAAAGAGGTCCTTATTGTCATTGAGGATCAAGGAAAAGGCATTGATCCTGCCAACCTAATTCGCTTAACCGATCCCTTTTTTACCACCAAAAGGGAGCAAGGTGGAACAGGATTGGGGCTGTCTGTTTCTTCGGCCATTATTAATACACATCAAGGGAAATTGGCCTTTGATTCTGAAGTAGGCAAAGGGACTTGTGTAACCGTGTCTTTCCCAGTCTATAAGCCAAACACGGCAATGGAAGGCACATTGAGCAATACTGATCTTTTTGAACTCCCTACCAAAAAATAAGAGCCTTTTCATGAAACATAATCTCTACCCTCAATTTAAGATTTTATTGGTTGATGATGAAATCGCCTTTCTTAGAAGCATGTCGTTAACATTGGAAATACAAGGTTTTAACAACCTAATAACCTGCTCTGATCCAAGTCTCATCCCGTCATTAATGGAAAGTGAAGACATAGGATTGGTCTTATTAGACCTCACCATGCCAAAAGTATCGGGCCAAAAAGTATTGTCTTGGTTAAAAGAAGAATACCCCAATGTGTGCGTCATCATTATTAGTGGTGTCAATCAAGTCAACACCGCTGTGGAGTGCGTCAAACAAGGCGCTTTTGACTACTTTGTAAAAACCTCAGACCAGAATCAAATCCTAGACGGTTTAAAGCGCGCCATTCATACCCAAGAACTCACTCTAGAAAACCAAGCTTTACGCGCGCAAATTTTGTCAAACGAGCTAGAAAAACCAGATGCCTTTGCAAACATTATTACCTCAGACAAAGCCATGTGGTCTGCTTTTCGCTATATTGAGTCAATCGCCAGTACACGCCAACCTGTTTTAATATCTGGTGAAAGTGGCGTTGGCAAAGAGCTAATCGCCAATGTTATCCATGAATTAAGTCGTTGCCCAGGACCACTTGTCAGCGTCAATGTAGCGGGCGTCGATGACAATGTCTTCGCAGACACACTCTTTGGACACGCTCGAGGCGCTTTCACTGGCGCAGACAAAACACGACTAGGTTTAGTGGAAAAAGCGGCTGGAGGGACATTATTTCTCGATGAAATTGGTGATCTCAGTCTGGCGTCTCAAATTAAACTGTTACGCCTTTTGCAAGAAGGCGAGTACTACCCTGTTGGCAGCGATAAACCCAAGAGACTGGAAGCTAGAATCGTTGTCGCAACACATCAACAACTAGCACAGCTCCAAGCGGAAGGTAAATTTCGCAAAGATTTATTTTTCCGCCTAAAAACGCATATGGTGACGATTCCACCGTTACGAGAACGATTAGCGGACCTTCCCTTGCTAATCGACCACTTTATGACGTTAGCTTGCAAAGAGATGAATAAACCAAGTTTAACCGTCCCCAAAAACTTGTCTGTGAACTTGTCCCAGTACTCTTTCCCTGGCAATGCACGAGAGCTAAAGGCCCTGGTTTACGATGCGGTAAGCCAAAGCACATCGAATGAACTAAACTGCGCACCTTTTGAGCCACTGTTCAATCGAGAAAAGCCCGTCGTCTTAACGGAAAGCAGCATTCTCTTTGCTGCCAATATGCCGTTGCCGACGCTGAGCAATATGGCCGATTTATTAGTCGATGAAGCCATGAAGAGAGCCAGCAACAACCAATCACTCGCCGCAAGAATGCTCGGCATTTCACAACCTGCACTCAGTAAACGGCTAAAAAATATGAAAGAAAACCATGAGGAAAATGAAAAAGACACTTGAACACCTCGTTAAATCAGTGCGATAGTCGATACCCTTGAACATGAGGTGATTATGGAATTAGTGGCATTTGATCTAGACGGCACGCTATTAAATCGGCACCAGCGTCTTTCTGAATACACTCTCGAGACGCTTAAGCGCTTAAAGTCTGCTGGTGTTTTTTATACAATTGCAACGGGCCGCACACGTTTTGCAGCCATGCCTTGCATTGAGGGACATGACTTTCCTAACTGGCAGATTTTTAAAAATGGTGTTGAATGGTGGAATCCTCAACAAAATCTGTATCGTCACCGCAATTTACTGTCTCAGAGCCACATTTCAGAACTGCTAAGCTCTTTTGAAGAAAACCAAGTCACGCCGTTTGTTTTTTGTTTAGAAGACGATGGTTCTCACCGCGTGTATCATTCCCCCTTGAGTGGTCATCTAAGCGACCACATTGCCAATGAACTAGGCAACCATAAGAACATGAGCCTTCACCCTTTGGCTGAGCTTTCTCATACCGCCAGAATCACCAATATCAGTGCCATGGGACGCCCTGAGTTTATTGAAAATATTGTGCAAGACACACAAAAACACCGCCATCTGACAGCGTATTCTGGCGGTGGCATCTATAACCCTGATGCGTTCTGGCTGGATATCCACCACAGTGATGTGTGTAAAGGTTCCGCATTAATGGAACTAAAGGCAGAAATTGGTGCCAAAAGAATGCTAGTCTTCGGTGACGGTGACAACGATTTATCAATGTTCTCTGTTTCAGATGAAGCCTTTGCCACTGAAAATGCTTTGCTGCACGTTAAAGATGCAGCCACCGATGTGATTGGTCATCATGACGAAGATGGCGTTGCAAGATACTTAAGAAAAAGGTACGACTTGTAGTCTGTAAGTGCTTTTAAGTTACCAAAAGACAACATAAATGCCTTTACCCAGCGATCATTTTGAACCATGATTGTTAAAAGAATAATTAGTTTGGAGAAATGCCATGTTTGAATTTTTGCTATTCATCGTTGCCTGCGCGGCAATTGCTTTCTTGGTTGCCAACATCCAGAAACAGACTATGCAACCAAAAACAAAGCTGCAACCTATCAAAATTGAACGCGAAGAAACACGTCGCCCAGTACCTCGCCAAAGACCTCGTTACTGAGTGAGTGTGCTTTAATAAGACATTTTTCCATTCTCTGCTTGCCAGATTGATTCATTCGATCTGGCATTTACGTCTTAATACCATACTCTTTTAGTTTATTAGCAATCGCACTGTGGCTCATGCCAACCGCTTTGGCCAAACGTCTAGTGCTAGGAAAGTTTGGATACAACCTTTTTAGCAACTCTGCTTCCCATTGTTTTACGGTTTGCTCTAATGAATCGTTTACCAATGCCATCTCAGCAAACGCATTTAATTGAGGCACATGAATGTCTTCCGCGAGCCATAATGTTTTTTGCGTCAGCAAGGTTTGCAAGCAAATATTCTGTAACTCTTTCAGGTTTCCTGGCCAATCATACAGGGCCAACTTCACTATCGCATTTTTTGCTATTGATGGCACCGTTTGTCGATGACGCTCAGATTGAGCAACCACTATTTGCTGAACTAAACCTTCTATGTCTTCTTTTCGCTCTCGCAATGGCGGCATAGACAAAACCAGCGTCGCTAAAGCGAAATACAGCGCTTTATTTAACCTCGTTCCATCAGCCAACTGAGCTTGGCTCAAAGAAGACACACTCACCAAACGCATACTGGGTTGCCGAGTTAGCCAGTTCATTATCTCAATTTGCATTGATTCACTGAGGTATTCGATCTCCTCAATGACAATCCAACCAGATAGGTTATCGAACGCTTCGATGTCTGCCTTGGTCAAGTCTCTAGCATGACGAACGATCAAGCTAGCATCACGCTCGCCATGCCGTTTATGCCAATACTGAAACAAGGCATCAATCAAGCTGCGTTTGCCGGTTCCCGTTTCTCCTTGCACCAATAACGGCTGAGGAACGTCGACAAAGGCTTTGGCTTGGTTCAAAGTTTGCCTCATGCTAGGACTTTTGCGTACCGCAGGTTGAAAATAGCTTTCAAGGGGGTTCTCTGCGTCTGGCGCTTGCTTAAGACTTTCTGCTTGGCGATCTAAACGCACTTTCGATTTTACATAAATCACCGTTCCGGCAGGATTGGCAACCCCTTCATCATCAGACACAAAAATAGGCTTCATTTCCAGCAACAAGGTTTTGTGACGAATGCGTATGCGTTTACTGATACCCTCTTTAGGATTGGCCCAAGTGTCCTTAGAGAAGTGAATCCCTTTATAAATTGCTGCAAAGGTTTGTGTAACAGCTCCGAAATGGGCACTTGTAAATCTTCCGCCGCGAGCCTCCGTCACCATGGTAATATGGCCTTTCAAGTCGACAGAAATCACACCATCAGGCAAAGCCTCAAGTAGCGTATAAAGCGCGTTATGCTCTCTTTCCGATGGTGTAAACATCACCGTTTTAACATCTTCCACACTGTCTAAACGACGAATATCCGCCAATAAGCGCTGTAATTTAGGAAAAGGAATGTCGGAGAAACCGCAATAAATACAACGTCGCTTGGTATCCACTTCAACCAAACGCATGTCAATTTGATGAGGGATAAACAGATCAAGGGCTTCACGCACCATACCAATTCTGTCTTCACACTGAATTTCTAATCTCATGGCATTGCTAATCTCATGGTCATTCTCTTGCTTCAGAGCGAAGCATTATTTTTCCTTTGAGCTACTTTTCTTTTGAGCTACTTTTCTTTTGAACTTAAAAGCAACAAATTTTGCTGCGGCGCAAAGGTTTCATACAAGGGCAATACCGCCGCCCCCAACACTCCTGCCGTATGGCCTGTTTGGGCGATGCGTATCATAGGTAATGGCAACATACTATGAGCCATCAAAGAGCGCTCCATGCTTGCTATTAAAGCGTTCAATACGCAAGTCGGTAAACGCCCACCAATGAGAATCGCTTCCGGATCATACAACGCAATCACCGAAGCCAAAGCCGGTGTGACTTCGAATGCCACCTCTTCTGCCCATCGATCGATAAGTTGATGGTATTGCCTATCATGCCAAGCGTCCGCCGATGTTGGCCATAAGACTTGCTGTTCCATAAAAAAACGTCGCAATGACGACAAAGACAAGGCTTCAAGAATCCACTTACCATGCTTTCCCGTGGCGGAAGGAATCAAACCAAAACTGCCAGCTTTGCCATGCGCACCAAAATAACACTCGCCGTTGGCAACAAAACTGCCACCACAGGCCGTACTCACAAACAGGTAAAAGAAATGCCGTTGTGGCACCTCTGATGCCAATAATAATTCACTGGTTGCAGCGGCCACGGCATCGTTCTCACAAAAACATGGCAACCCCGTTAATTGGGTTAGCCAGGATTCAAATGCATCAGACTGCCAGTAAGCTAGTGCTTCTTTTAGCCTGTCTAAGTCCGCCCGCTGGTCGGTATCCGTTACTAAAGTCTCCAGCCACGAATCCATATAATCGGGTCTGGCCAGACCAACGCCCTGCACCTTACTCCAATTTGTCCCTAAGGTCGCCTTGACCTCTTCAATCAAGTCTTCAGCGATTTTTTTCGCAAGCATTTCTGAAGGAAAAGACACCACGCGCTCTAACAACAAAATACAGCGACCACTAAAATCCAACAGCGCAGCACTGATATGGTCTCGGTCAACGTTAATACCCAATCCATAAGCGCCTTGTTTGTTGATGCTTAATTTGACCGAAGGCTGCCCACGACGGCCTTTTACCTTGCCGTCAATCTGTAATAGCTGCCGCTCAAGCAAAGACGAGGTAATCACCGAGATCGTTTGAGCGCTTAAGCCAGTTCGCTCTGCAATAGTGACTCGGGATATCTCAGGATGCTGACGCACCAAATGCAAAATAATTCGCTCGTTGTATATACGGCTTTGTTCTGAGGTACTGCCTGACGACTTCATATAATCTTACTCTCACGTTAAGCCCGCAAACTAATCGCTAACATTTAATAAATCTAATTGATTTAATCACATAACCCATTAATATGGAAAATCAGCAATAGAGTTAAACAACCTATCCAACAAAAATAACACGGCTGGCTTTTAAAAGCAGAGCCAAAGTAAAGGACAACATCATGTCTTCTTTTCCTGAATTTACTTCAATTGGTTTTTTAACAGAACACATCCAATCCACCATGAATTTCTATCATCCTAAATGCATCGACTCTGAGGGTGGCTTTTTTCAATTTTTCAAAGACAACGGTAACATTTACGATACCGATACGCGTCATCTCGTCAGCAGCACGCGTTTTATTTTTAACTACGCCAAAGCCTATCAAGCCGAAGGTAAGCAGGCTTATTTAAATGCCACTCGCCATGGACTGAGGTATTTGCGTGATCGCCACCGTCGAGAAAATGGCGGCTATGTCTGGCTACTCAGCAAGAATCAAAACCTCGACGAAACCAATCATTGTTATGGGTTTGCCTTTGTTATGCTGGCTTATGCAACGGCCTACAAAGCGGGTGTAGCAGAAGCTAAACCGTGGATTGAAGAAACCTTTCATACCATGGAAGAACATTTCTGGGACGCTGAATTCGGATTATACAAAGATGAAATTTCCAGCGATTGGCAAAACGTTTCCCCTTACCGTGGCCAAAACGCCAACATGCACAGCTGTGAAGCACTGCTTGCCGCCTATGATGCAACACATGAACATCGTTATTTAGAACGCGCTACTCTACTCGCCAAGCACATTTGCCAACGCCAAGCGGCGTTAGCAGGTGGTGAGATTTGGGAACACTACACGCCAGATTGGCAAGTGGACTGGGATTACAACAAAGACAACCCTAAACATTTATTCCGCCCATGGGGATTTCAGCCCGGTCACCAGACGGAATGGGCCAAACTGCTGCTATTGATTCATCAACGCTCACCACTTGATTGGTTGATTCCAACAGCTCAGACACTGTTTGACTCAGCGTGGAAAAAATCTTGGGATGAAACCAATGGTGGCCTTTGTTATGGCTATGATCCAGAAGGTAATATTTGCGATGGGGATAAATATTTTTGGGTTCAAGCCGAATCGTTTGCCGCTGCCGCCATGCTTGCGATCCTAACCAAAGAAACACACTACTGGGATAAATATCAGCAACTTTGGCAATACAGCTGGTCCCACATGATTGATCACCAATACGGTGCTTGGTTTCGCATTCTTACCCAAGACAACCAAGCCTACGATGACTGCAAAAGTCCAGCCGGAAAAACCGACTACCACACCATGGGCGCTTGTTATGAGGTAATAGACCAGCTAACCAAGGTGAAATAATCCCCCTTACTCACTAGAGGGCAATCATTATGAGACCTTTGCACAATGTCACAAGCAAAGGTCTCATTCTATTTAGTGGCAAAATACAGTATCATGCAGCCCCAACGTCAGTGGACATGAGCCTCTTCCCTTATGCAGTTAGACAAAATAGATCTCAACTTACTTCGATATTTGGACTCCTTACTTCGGGAGCAGAATGTCACCCACGCCGCCAATCAGTTGGGCATCACTCAGCCAGCGATGAGCAATGGACTAAGACGTTTAAGAGATCTATTCCACGACCCACTTCTAGTAAGAACCAGTGATGGCATGATGCCAACCGCACTCGCCATACAACTGCAACCTCGTGTGCAAAACATTTTACAAGCGGTCGATGAAGTGCTGCACCTAGGCCAAAACTTTGAAGCGGAATCAAGCTCTCGAGTGTTTCGTATTATGGCCAGTGACTACGCAGAAGCCACGCTCATTCCACCGCTGATGAAAAAGCTACAGGATGAAGCACCCAATGTCATACTCGATGTCATGAACCCAAGTGATGTCAGCTTTCACGATGTAGAAAAGGGTAAAGTAGATTTGGTTATCAATCGCTTTGATACCCTGCCACAATCTTTCCACCAAAAGTCCGTTTGGGTGGATCATTTCTCTTGTCTAGTACCGGCCAATTCTGATATTGCCAAAAATTTCTCCTTAGAAATGTACCTTGCTTCCCCGCATGTTTGGGTCAGTAAAACAGGCTTTGGTGTCGGTGTTGGCATTCAGCCAGAAGAAGTGCAAAAACTGGGTTGGGTCGATGGCACCTTGGCGGACTTAGGCTTTAAACGCAATATCCGTCTATTCACACGCAACTATAATGTCGCCATGCGCGCTACAGAACAACTGGGACTCATTGCCACACTGCCATCGTTGGCCACACGCCTTATGAAAGGCAATCAAAGTGTTGTGGTGCTACCGCCACCGTTTGACATTCCACCAGTGGAATTGAAAATGCTATGGATCCCATTATTACAACATGATCCAGGACACATTTGGCTGCGCTCCACTATTGCAGGATGCGCCCGCACTATTGCTGAAAACAACAATTTATAATCGACCGTCTTACGTCTGATTCATAAAAAAACGAGGCTCTTGGCTCGTTTTTTTATCTCGCTGCAATACGCCACATCTATGACATATTGTTCAACTGCTGTATCGACTCTTCTGCATTAGAAACGGTTCTTTTCAAATCCGTAATATGCCCATTATCTATACTGTAACACCAACCATGCACATGCAATTCTTGACCGATTTTCCAAGCGTTTTGCACGATACTGCTCTGGCAAACGTTCGCCACTTGCTCTACCACATTTAACTCACACATACGATCAAAACGCGCGTGCTCATCTTCAATGCTATCCAACTCGTCACGATGCAAGCGATAAACATCTTTAATATGACGCAGCCAGTTGTCTATCATACCGTGCTCTTCCGTCCCCATGGCCGCTTTGATACCACCGCAACCATAATGCCCCACCACCATGATGTGTTTCACTTTTAACACATCCACAGCGAACTGAATAACAGACAGACAATTTAAGTCTGTATGCACCACTACATTGGCAATATTACGATGAACAAAGACTTCGCCAGGTAAAAGATCCACTATTTGATTGGCAGGAACGCGGCTATCGGCACAACCAATCCAAAGATATTCCGGCTTTTGTTGTTTCGATAAGGTAGAAAAAATTCTGGGTCCTCTGCCGTCACCTTGGCCGCCCATTCTCTATTTTTATTAAACAGCTCATCTAAATGACTAGACATAATTCACTTCCTTTATTTCCTTTCGATACCAACGCAGCTTAATGTCCGCCGTCAGTGTAATAGAGTTAAGCTGCTTTACCGCCTCGCGGCCATCATAGGAAGCCTTATGAATGTGAGGCGTCATGCTCAACAATTGTTGAATGTGCAACTGGGAATCCAGAGTAAAAGTAAAGCGTTCAGCCTGCTCATGTAGCAACTCAAAGCCCGACACACCCGACGCAAATGTGGCTTTATACTCATAAATGGATGGATAAAGTAATTTACGTAACTCAATCAAGTGATCGGCACCAGACTCCACCAGCAATAACACACCATGATCACTTAATACCCGAGAAAACTCTGTAAATACGGGAAAGCCAAACAAGCACAGCACCGCATCAAAGCGTTCCTTTGGCATCGGCAAACCGGCATTACTGGCTACCAGCCAGCTGATATCTTTATCGCGTTTACTAGCGGCCGTGACCGCCCATTTGGAAATATCCAACCCCATACGTTCAGCATAGATACCTTGGCCTGACAAGGCACGGCCGAGTCTCACTAAGGTAATAGCCCTCCCCACACCCAGCGTCAAGAATACGAACACCGCTGTGTAAGTTTTCTTTTGGCCAAGACGAGAGAATTGCCTGAACGATAGGCAGATAGTGGTGTTGATTGAGAAAAGCATGGCGTGAAGCCACCATTTCCTTGCTGTCGCCTGGGTCTTTAGAACGTTTGTTTTGTACTGGAAGAAGATTGACATAGCCAGTTTTGGCCAAATCATAAGTGTGTCCGTGTTGACAAATTAAGCTGCGCTCGCGTCTTTGCAAGGGCGCAGAATCTATCGGACAAGAAAGATTTTCAAGCGTCGACACAATGTATCCATAGTTGATTAATAAGCGCTATTAACGATAAGGATAACCTATTAGTGGGATACTGAACACGAAAAAAAGCGCTGCCATAATGCTTTCTTATTTCGGCCATTCATTCTAACCAGCCCTTGCTAAGCGACAACATTATGGCTATCAAGATAGACAAGAAAATCATCACTACTCAAGGGTTTAGAAAACAAATACCCCTGCACTTCTTGACAATGATATTTATTCAACACATCTACCTGGCCGCGGTTTTCGACGCCTTCTGCAATCACTTTTAGATTCAGGCTATTTGCCATAGCAATGGTGGCTTTAACAATGGCGTCATTATCACTGTCCAACCCCAAATCATGAATAAAAGAACGATCGATTTTTAACGTTTGAATAGGGAATTTTTTCAAATAAGCCAATGAAGAATAGCCCGTACCAAAATCGTCAATTGATAAGGTTAAGCCGAGCTTACGAAAGCTGTGCAGTTTTTCAATCGATTGCTGTGCATCGACCATCAACATGCTTTCAGTGAGCCTCAAGTTCGAAATATTTCGAATCAACGCCCGTTTCTTCAAGGACTCGCTCAACCATATCAACCAAATCTGCCTGCATAAATTGCCGACTGGATAAATTGACCGACAATTTGATATCAGGATAACCCGCTTTGCGCCATTCCTGTAACTGACGACACGCCCTGCGAATGACCCATTCCCCTAAAGGCAGAATAAGACCACTCTCTTCTGCTAAAGGAATAAATTGATCTGGGCTAATCATGCCAAGCTCAGGATGAATCCAACGAATAAGGGCTTCGGCGCCCACTACCGTCTCATCTGGAAGGCGAATTTTAGGCTGATAGTGCAAAATAAATTGCTCTTCTTCTATCGCTTTTCGCAACCCACCGCCCAATGTTAAATACGCATCAATATTCTCTGCCATGCTATTTTGATAGACAAAACACATATTATGGCCCATGGATTTTGCACGATACATAGCAGCATCGGCATTTTTCAGTAGATGATCCACGTTGTCAGCATGTTGAGGGTAACTGGCAATACCAATACTGGCGGTGATCATCATTTCCATTTTGGCCACAGGGTAAGTATTGCTGGCATTCTGCATAATACTTTCAGCAATGCTTTCTAATTCTGCAATAGAATTCGTATTCTCAAGCACCACAACAAATTCATCGCCGCCCAAACGATATAAACACGCTCCAGAAGGGATACTGTCTTTGATACGTTCCGCCACGCGTTGAATCAGCTCGTCACCGACCCGATGACCAAAATTGTCATTAATGACTTTAAAACCATCTAAATCCAAATACAAAAGACCAAACTGTCGATGACGCTTACGGGCATTAATCAGCGCACTTTCTAACTGATGATAAAGCAAATTACGATTGGGCAAATTGGTTAAACCATCGTAATTATTAAGACGATAAAGCGCCACCTCATGATCTCGCTCTTCTTGAATATCATGAGTTAACAGATAAATCATGTTCGTTGAGGGATGATAAGACACTTCTATCTTATGCCAGCGTATTCCATTTTGTGTCGCCAGCCGAATTTCTTGGAATAAATTTTCTTGATGAGCAAGACGACGAATAAAACTATTAGCCGCACCAGACACAGCAAACAAATCTCGAACGTGCTGAATGACACCAAAATGCGCAATAAAATGCTCACTGGCTTCAAGATACTGACCATATTGATCAAAAATAGCGAAAGACAAACTTCGAAACTGCGCCAACAAACCGGCATGATGAACAATAATAGAGTCATCCTGAACAACAGAAACAGCATCGTAATGCGAGACCGGGTGTGCCTCAACAAACAACCCTTTTCGCGCGTCCTCTAGAGCAATGACCGAGCCACGAACCTGATACTCAACCCCATCCTTGGACGTAAATGGCCACTTAAAGGGTAAGCTTTCACCAATATCAAGCGACGCTAAATGAAGTGACAAACGTTCTCTTAATCCACTCGGAATAGCACGTTGCCCCAATTTAATGTCCTTCAGAGAGCCAATTAACAAGGCTTCAGCCGCTTCATTACAGCACGGTACACTTGATTGCTCTACGTCTATAATCCACGCGGCTAATGGCATTTTAGCCTGCAGTAACTTTGATAAATCGGTCATCTACTTTTTAATACTACTAGTTTGTAAAGCAACTAAAGTGCATCTTAATATTGGACTCTGTTTCACCATGAATCTGGCACAATAAATACATTTCTATTATTTTCAGCATGACGCACAGCTCGCCATAAAAGTACATGTTTGGGGCGACTGTCATGTAGGAATTCGCTTACAAGATTGTAGGCAGATTGTAGAGAATTGAAAGTGAAATTATCAGTTATATTTTGATTCGCCAACCAATGAGGCTTTTGTAAGATAGAAAAATAAGAAAAATACGGCGTTAGCAACGCCATTTGGGACACCCGTATCCAGCCACCATGCTCAGTTTGACTCAACCACTTCTCCACATCCTGCTGATGATTAAGAGCAAGATACAAACGCCCAAATATCAACAAACTGGTCTGCGGCACACGATCTCTAGCAAACTCGGCAATGGCAGAAAAACCTTCTTGCGTTTGTAAAATCTGTAACTGATGCTCTCTGGCTCTGGTGACCTTTTTTAATAAGCTATCATTTTTATTTGGCCCAATCCAATCATGGGGAAAAAGATCGGGACGCTCTAAATAAAATTTAACGGCGATTTCAAATTGATGGAGCACTCCGTCAGGTGTCTCCACCAACATATCCACTTCGCCCAGCGTCTTTCCTGACGCCGTTATTTGAAAATGTTCGCGAATAACCGTTAAACAAGACAAATGTTCTATCGCATACGAAAACAGACTTTCAAAGTAGCTGCCCAAAAAATGTGACTTACATTCAGCAAGGGCATTAATCAATGGCGCAGGCATCTGATCCAGTGCCAATAACCGCGCTTCAACATCGGCCACCCAATAGGCTTCGAGGTAAAAATCTCGCTCGATATAATGCCCTTCCACCAACCAAGCAAGGTCTTTTACCAAAGGATGATGAAGCTGATCAGAAATCACAATGCGCCACTTAAATGTTGATCGATGCGATTCAAACAATTGACAAGATGCGCAACGTTGGCTGAAGGCTTATGTTTAAACGCCTCTTCCGCCATGGGAGAAATATGACAGCGCACAGGCAAATCACTCCCAGTGGCTAACAAGGTTTTAAAACGCTCTATCATCACAAATCGCAACCACTGCTCAAACCGCATCGTATCAATACAAAAAGGCTCTGTACTCTGTAAGGCCTCGTTACTTGGCGTACCACATTCCCAAACACCACAATCTTGCATCGCCATTTGCAAGTCCATCAACAAATCCGCCAACACATGATGGTCAGAAAAGGCTTTTTTCAACCTGATTTCTCCTCTAAAAAACGGTAAGATAACGCATCTTTTTATGTAACTTTCTCTTTATATAACTGTCTTTTATTCAACAAAGGGCGCCCACTGCGCCCTTACTTGCAAAACGAGTCCCATACTTTATCATGAACAAAATAGAATCGCTTTCTGACTTATTTGATATGGTCGGATGTGATGTGAGCTACTACGACCTAGGACGCAACATCACCAAAATCACTCCGCAGCAAGCCATACAGTTCGATCGCAAACAGCAAGCCTACCCTTTTCCCTTTCGCCAACACGCTTGGCTAGCTTGCCTGTTAACATCAAAAGACACAGCCAAAAAAGACAGTGCCAATGCTGGCGTCATTTGGTTTGTTAAACTGCCGCTCGACGAAGCAGGTTGCCTAAATCTTGGTACGCGAGATCACTTCATCAAAAGTATTGTCGATAAAATACTGCACAAAGGCGAAGAAGCTGGCTTATCCGAAGCCCTCGAAGACAACCCTTATGTCTTCAAGCCAGATCAAGAACGCATGGCCAGTTTTCACGCTATTCTTGGCAAAGATCTTCACAAAGCCCCTTCGCACTACTTTGACGACGTGGTTAAACACCTGTCATCGGACGTAAACAAACAAGACGACAGCTGGCAAACACTCGGGCTGCAAGGCATTGCCGAACTCGCCGCCAGAGTAGACGAAGACACATACCAAGTGCTCATACAAAAAGCCATTCAACACGCCGCCAAGCCCGTTGTCAGCGCCCTATGCCATGCTCTTGAGCACGAAACGCTGTCAAGTCAGCTACAAGAAACGCTGATTGCGCAACTGCAAACGGAGCAAGACGCACTCATGCAAGCAAGCTACCTACGCGCCTTATCCAGAGCAGAGTTAAACAATACATTGTTATTACCACTGTTTGGTTTGCTCGGCAGTCTAACAGAATGCCAAGACAACGACCTTCACCCCATTGCTGCTCTCGCCGCAAAATGCCCCCATTGGCTGGGTCAAAACCCACAGCTACTGCGTATTATCATGGAAAAACTGGCGCACCGAGAAGACGGCTACATCGCTTTCAGACAAATCGCCGCCGAACTGAGCCAACACCCTGAAGCCAAACAACCCCTTTGGAGCTTGTTACGCAGCGGCCACGTCAGCCCGAAACTGGCCCAAGCGGTAAGTTATTTATTCACACAAACGCCCACATCGGTACAGTGATGAGAAATAGTTAGTAACGAAAAGAATAGAGTCTGTGGCGTTTTACATAGAAAAAAACGCTTCAGACTTTGGTTTTTTGAAATGAGTGAAATGGCTTACTGCCATGCTATCTTCAAGTCACGGCGTGACTGCGCACAATCCCCTTAAATACAGGTTAATTAAGCTTTGATAAGGAATGCCCTTATCATCTGCCAAAGCCTTAAAATACTCAACAGTATCTTCATCAAGCCTTATCGTAACCTGCTTCTTAAGCTTTTTAGCGTAAGGGTTTTTGACTGAATTTGAAAAATCATAATGATCACGCATAGCGATAATCCTCTAGTTCTCATCCGTAGTAGACAATAAATACTTGCGTAAATCTCTTTCTTGCCTCAACAGATGAAGGATATAGACTGAATCGTTATCAACTTTGTAGAAAACACGGCAAGGATTCACTACCACTTCTCGATAATTTAGAGTCGAAATTTCTTCAGGGATTCTACCGGAGTCAGGAAATTGTTCGAGTCTCTGCACCTTACTGAAAACATTTTCTACTAATTGCCTCGCAGCGTACGGATTACTCACTGCAATATACTCAGCAATATCGTTCAGATTATTCAGTGCTGGCTCAGTCCAAATTATTTGAGCCATTTACTCATTTTCTCTTTGGCTTGCGACATATCCATTGTTCTACCTTCACGGATGGCCTGTTCGCCCTTCGCAATACCTTCCAAGATATTCATCCGTTCCACCATCAACTCGTAATCAGCAACATCAAGCAAATAAGCTGATGGCTGACCATGCTCGGTTATGAGAATAGGCTCTTTTGACTCACGCAAGTCAGCAAGCAGCTTCGTTGCCTGCCTCTTTAATGTAGTAACGACTTCGGTTCTCATAGCGACACCTCAGATTAAAATGTATCACTATAGTATCACTCCAATTTAAAAAGAACTAATGCCCACATAAAAGACGAACAGTAGCGAGTCCAGCCCACGCTTTTTGTTGGCGATTTTTCATGTGCTTGTTATGTATTGTCATCTGGCTTGTAAAAATGTGGTTCGTGTATTTGAGGGTTTACCTCGTAAATTCCATCCATTTCTTTTGGCCTAAGCTCAGGATAACGTTCCCATAAAGGCTGTAGCATCTCTAAGAACAGCTCTCCCATAACTTTCCCTGCGCTTGATCTATAAGATTCAAAATTTTCTTTTGTATCCTTATCCATAACGAAACGCACGCTTTGGTCAAGCTTTCCTGACACTTGCATTAGTAGAACACTTAGTTCTTCAGCTTCCTTCTTATTCATTTAGATCTCCGTATATGAGCGATTTATTATGTGTTTCTCTTACTGCAAGAATCTTTTGCAAACAATTTAAATACTAAAAGTATCGGCAACAAAACAACTGACCAAATAGTTGATAGAAATAGGATTGCGATGAGTATGGATATGCCGCCTCCCTCAAGCTCAAAATTAATGGCGTATGCGGTAACCAAAGACAACACCACACATAAAAAAGTCATTTTAATAGGTGGGAAGTAATACTTTTCAGGAAGCCATTTAGCCGACAATGACCAGATCAGCAAACATGGCCCTGCCGAAAGACATGCTAATAAAGCGATGATTCCTGCGAATATCAATATTTCCAATTAGTGAACTCTCCCTGACACATAACGCCCGCTCAAATGGTGAACAACACTATCCCAACACTCAACTGTTATCCTATAAACGCAGGAGCCAAATAAACCCAAAACCACCAAGTGTTGAGAATCCGACTTGAAAGGTTTGTTATACGTTGCTTCCCTGCCCAAGCACTGGTCTGAAAAAACTACGTTCGTAGCTAATAATACAGTCGACTTTATCTGCAAACTTAAAAACCTCAATACACTCGGGATCATTTAAAGATTTAAGACGATACTCTTCATATACAGATAAGCTTTCAAATGTGAACAAAGCTAGAGCTATATTATTCGCACCTTCTGACGGTAGGAAATAGCCATTGTGTTGACCACCGAACTTCTCAACAAGTGGAATCCACATTCTTGCGTATTCTTCAAATTCTTTAACCTTTTTCGGGTCAATCACGTACCTGACATAGCAAGTAATCATAAAATTTAAATCTTTCTAATAGCCTAATTTAATACTCAATGTATAACACCAAGCAGCCATGCTTAACTACTTACAAAACTAAAGCCTACAGGGTAAGAATGAAGACCATCAAAATCGCCTTTACTCACCGCTACGCCCTTGCTTTTAGCGATAGCGTAAACCATCCCCATATGAAAGAAGTAATTAGGCACTATGTATTGATGAATAAAATCTGACTGGCACAGCTGAACTTCTGAAAAACCCGCTTTATCATTCAAAACTTTACTATCATCAAAAAAACAAATATCAGGAAGCTTTTCTAACAGTTCTCTCGTTTCAATGATTTGACGAACAACGGCGGCTTTCCCTACCTCATCCGACATTAATGAAACAGCCTCTTTCCCCAGCAGCGGGTAATACCCTCTTAACACAAAATTGGCTGCAATTTTTGCGTTCATTTCAAGCGAAAACATATCATCCGCTAAAGACTCAGAGAACAGTTCAGGGGGCACTTTATTAACAATCGTCTCCAACTGTAATAAGTAGCCCTTGAATAATTGTTTAATGGTACGACTCATTAGTAACTCTAAGCCTCCTTGATAGAATGTGACCTGACAAACATTCACCCAACAGATCATGTAAATTTTATTAGGACACGCATGTTAAAAACCTTGTAAATACTGACTTTCTAAAGTGCGTGTCTTCTTAACGTTTGATAGTTTTGAGTCCAATATACCACTTGGGCTGCATGGCATTAAAATCGGTTCGAATGTTAGAGGTCAAATAACTAGCAGAATCGAGAACAAGGTCTCGCCCATCCACACGTTTAAAAACAACCCAGTGCCAAAAATCTCTCCCCTCTTCCTGATGATGTTTAATAGCCAACAACGCCAGATCAGGCAATGCGCCCCAAGATTCAAATAGAATTTCATTCTCAGTAGCCTCAACACCAACACGAGACAACATATGTCGAACATATTGCGTATCCGACCACAGCGATGTATCAGAAGCATAAATACCCATTGAATTCGCTAATGCCTTCATCTCCGCGTAACTTTTACCAACAACATTAGCCACAGAAGCAATCCCGCATCCTGTGGTTTCTTCTTGTATAATGGGACTAATCACAGCCGCTCCTTTTGCGCACAACGCCAGTATGCAAATATTCACCAACTACATGCTGATCTTTTTGTCTCAATATCATATTTTGATAGCGTCTATCTTGTGGTCGGCCATTGCACATAAAACGAGGCAAGGCTCTTTCGACTCCGAACTGAAAACACGCTCTCCACTTGCATTCCAAATTGAGTTATTACCGCATGAGGACCAACCGCCCGTTGTAGATATATGGTTGCTCAAAAGCACAGGAAAACCATGTATCGCTGCGATGGAGGACAACATTTTGGCGTCCGCTTCAAAGCCACGTTCAGATATTAAAGCGCTGGCAATGTATATATCAGCACCCAGTTCGCGTGCTTTTTGAGCGTGTTCTGGCGACGCAAAATCCGCGCATATCGCCAATGCAATTCGATAACCATTTACAGTGAAAACGTAGTCAGCTGCACCGCTCGAACAATGCTTACCCTCGCCTTCATGCAAATACTGCTTAGCATAGAACTCTCGTGCCCCATCAGGAAAACAAATAACCGCTCCGATGGTTGGTTTGGCGTCCCTTCCCGATGTAAGAGTGACTTTAAGAGGGCACCCTGCGAGAACAATAATGTTGTGATCTACTGCCGCTTGAGATAACGCTTCGAACACATGTGATGTTTCAGATAAAGCCAGTTCTTGAGCAAGTTCAAGCTCATAGCCCGTCAAAGATAACTCAGGAAACACCACCACATCAGCTTTGCATGATGAAGACTGCTCAATCATCTTAATATGCTGTGCGAGATTTTCTGTCACATCACCTTTAACAACAGGAACCTGAGCCAAACTGATACGGATACTTGTTTTCAACATCTCTCCTTAACGTACTTCAATTGATAACGGCTTTTTTGAAAAATCGATTTGATAAGCACACGCATGTTAAAAACCTTTTAAATGCTGGCTTTCTAAAGTGCGTGACTTATTAACGGCAATATACTCAGCAATATCGTTCAGACTATTCAGTGCTGGCTCAGTCCAAATTATTTGAGCCATTTACTCATTTTATCTTTGGCTTGCGACATATCCATTGTTCGACCTTCACGGATGGCCTGCTCGCCCTTCGCAATACCTTCCAAGATCTTCATACGTTCCACCATCAGCTTCTGTTCCTGATTTACGCGGCGAGCAGAAGAAAGATCTAGGTCATCAACCATGTCTTCCTGGCCTTCCTCAAATTTTTTATCGAAGTCTTTAGCTTTCATAAAGCTCAATCTCCTTATTGCGGGAACGCCTGACTGAAATTAGACGAATACGAGCATCCCTGTAAGTGACGACAGCCGACAGACCGTAAAACGAACGACAAATTTTATGCGTTACTCCCCTGTATAAAATCTATCTATGTAAATAGTGAGATCAACGTTGTTAAACATTATTTTGCAGGCGTTCCGGCTGAACCTGCAAGAATGCCACCGTCAATATTTATCTCTGTTCCTGTCAAATAGCCAGATTCATCTGAAGCCAACATGACAGCAACACAAGCGACTTCCTCAGGTAAACCAAAACGCCTAAGCGGTGTATCTTGAACAAAAGCGGCCATATTCGCTTCACGTTCAGGCCCATCACCCAGCATCGGTTCCCACATAGGCGTCAGAATTGCAGCAGGGTGAATGGAATTACACCGCACTTTTAAGCCTTGCTGTGCGCAGTACAAGGCGACACTTTTTGTATGATTTCGCACTGCCGCTTTACTGGAAGCATAGGCCGCGGCCGTTGGAATACCGACGATGCCAGAGCGTGAGGATATATTAATAATGGACCCTTTCTGTGTGGCACGCATGGCTTTAATGGCATACTTACATCCTAAAAATACCCCATCAAGGTTTGTCTCATGTACTTTGCGCCAAGCGTCTAAGGTTGCATTCTCTGGATCATGCGGGACGAAGCCCTCTTCGAAGCCAGTAATGCCAGCATTGTTAACGACAATATCAAGCCGACCATGTACATCGATTATTTTCCCAATAAGCTTCTGCCACGCTCCTTCGTCGCGAACATCTAACAAAGCAAACTGGGCAGATTGACCAATGGATAGCGCTACTTGCAGCCCATTGTCCTGATCAATATCCGTGACATAAACAAAGGCACCTTCCTGAGCAAAATGTCGAACAATTGACTCACCAATCCCTTTAGCAGCCCCAGTGACTAAAGCCACCTTTCCTTCGAGTCTCATAATGTCTCCTATTAAAGCCTGATACTCCCAACTACCGCTGATTTTTATTAGATGATAATAAGGCGTATCGCTTACACTGATTTGTTAACTTCTTGGCCGCGGCATAACTGCCCACCTCTCTTCCTGAAAATTGATACTATATAATTACAATGCATCAAGTCGAAAAGGGGCTTACCAAGACACCCACGTTAAACACTGACCTAATAATTCAAATACAACATAGGGCTTATCCAATTGATCAACGTACCTAAAGTGAGTAATACTATCTTCCTTCTCAACTTTATAGATTTTTTGATGTAGATGCTCGTCAGCCACAAATACTGAGGAATGAGTATTTATAAGGGGCTTACCAAGACACCCACGTTAAACACTGATATTTATCATACAAAACCACCTTCTCAAGAGATAGTACTTATATGGAGTTCATCTTTTATCGTTTTGGTAAGGAGCAATTCACTACTAAAAGGCTAGTTATTAGGTTGTTAGGCGAGTAAATTTACTAATATATGATTAGTAAAGAAAGACGATGAATGGTGGATGGTGGATGGAATGAAGCTAGGCGAGTAGTCGGTTATGACTGGATCTTGGTTTTCTATTTAGTTTGTTTGAATCACAATAATGAGCAATGGAATGTTCAGCACCAACCACAGCACCCGTTCTTGCGCCAAATTCTGTTGCAATACACAGCCAATTTTCTGAGGATATGTTGAGTCGTTGAAGAATCGGTAACAATGAAGCGTCTATCGCACCTCGTTTATCTTCTCGGATGATTCGCCCAGTCATATCAACCAACTCAAGGTAATCTGACAATTCAAAAGGTAGACCATCTGGCATGCTTTCTCTGGGGTTACCAACAAAAGGATAAAGCAACTTTGGTTGCTTTTGATGCCTTGCAGCGGTCACACGTTTTTTAACACTGGTGAATTCTGAGGTTTCTGGTGTCTGGCTTATTTTTGCTCTCAATGGGTTAAGATCAACATAGGCCATACAAGCCACTAATGCCGATTCATCTAGAAGAGCCTGAGACTTAAATCGCCCCTCCCAGAACCGACCTGTACATTGGTCTTCAAAATTCGCTTGGCGAGCAATAGGTTCATTCAATTCCCTCATAAACCAGCTAATGTCTGTAAGACGATTTCTAAAGGTTTCGGCAGACGATTCCACCAACGTCATAGCATAGTCAGGCAATGACTCACCTCGTACAAATTGCTGAGTAAACACGGTGCCTTTATGTAACTTATGCCACCTTTGCAGAACCTCTAATGTAGACCACTTCGCGGCTTTTTCTGTATTGATATGCAACACCACATGAAGATGGTTACTCATTACCGCATAGGCACAAACATCGATAGCAAAGACACCGGCTAAAAATAACAAACGCTTTTCAACCCAGCCACGACGGTGCTCAAAGCTTGCACCAGAGACAGGATCTTCTCCACACAAAAACGCCCTACGAACACAGCGTGAAACACAGTGATAGTAAGGCGTATCTTGTAAACTAACTTGCTGACTTCTGGCTCTTGGCATGACGAAACCTCTCTTCCATGAGAAAAAACAATACTGGCTAAATATACAGTATTGTTTTTAGCTGTCAAATTTGTGTGGGTGTCTTGTTAGTCCACGCGCATGTTAAAAACCTTGTAAATGCTGGCTTTCTGAGGTGCGTGTGTTTTTAACGGATAATTATTATTTTTAGCTACCAAGTTTATGTGGGTGTCTTGTTAGTCTTGAAAACCAATAAGAGCACTGAACACCCAATACTACTATTAGTGATGGGACAATGATTGATATCGCCACCCACTTTAAATTACTTACTCAGCTCTATCCTTGAATTCTGTCCAGTGGAGCGAAGCGGAACGATGTTTGACCGCTTTGTTATAGCTTTTTAACTTGGCGCAAACCAAAAAACCAAGCCGTAAATGCGACCACAAGAGAGTAATAAGCTATTAGTAATGAAAATACAAACTCTCGCGTGAGTAGCGCCACTGTTAGAGCTGGAGCAAGTGCGGCTAGCAATAGAGTTGCTAATGCCAGCTTGTTAAGCAGGCGCAAGAAATACCAAATAATACTGCCGTAAATGATTATGACTATATAGGCAATGCACGCCCCATAAAGACCTACAAATAAAGATTCAAACAGCTTTCTCAGCGAAAATTCACTTGCTATTGAAGCCAAAGCTAAAAGAAAGGTAGCCGGAAATATAGCCAACGGGCCAACAAGAATTCCCCGCCAAAATGCTACTTTAATTTCCTTTTCTCTACTCATTAGTTTGGCCCGAGCATTCGTTGCTATAACACTCACTTCAGCTGCGCCGAACCCGGAGGTTTTGGCGTAAGACTGAAAGTGCTTGTTAGCACTAGGCTACCCCTGAATATTTATAGGCTTTGCTGACGGTTAAACTCTCGAATCCAGCAACAATATGAAAACAAAGAGTCTCTACATCCGCTACCCTTTGCATAAGAGTTTGTGCGGTATACCGTCCTCCAATAGTTACGGCTTTCTCTCTGCCATGTGCAATAGCATTGCGATGATCTTTTATTTCTTTCAAAATCCAAGTGTTTACACCCGTTGGAATAGCTTCACCTGACAAATGAAATATTTGCCAAATGTCTTCAATCTGTTGCTGAGAGATATTAATGCCATCTGTTGGAAAAACAGAATCATCTATAACTGCGGGTTCTGAAGAAAATAAAGCATCGAAAAGCTCTTTTTTCTTATGCCAGACCATTTTTTTGCTGCTGCCCAACAATGCATTAAATTTACTATCCAATACTGTACATAATAAATATTTTTTGAACTCCATTGGCTTTAGTTCTTCTTGTTTTATGAGTTCTAAAAACCTAGAAACAACACTTGTTATCGTGTACTCAATGGAGGAATACATAGAGATAAACAAGAAACCTTTTTGGATTTTCAATAAATCGGAGCTTTGTTCAACCGTTTCCAAACTAGAAATATGGCTGATCAACTCTTTTGATTGATTTAGCCTATCTCTTATCTCTAACTCGATAGTTTGATACATTCTATTTAAACCTATCGTACGCGTACGTAATCCGTGCTTGTAATTTAGGCCTCGAGTTAGTTGCGGAAGATGTTAACTTTGTAAGTTCTTCATCGTTAATCCAATTCGCAACATCTTTGCCAAGAATATTTAGTCCTTCCTCAATAGCATCTGCCGCACCAATAGCTACAGCTTCAAAAAGGTTATAGGGTGTTGTGCTCCTATTTCCCCTTTTTATTCCATCCGGCAATTCGTTTGCTAGAGCCTCAAATGTTTTCTCAAATATAGAACGATTCTTCTTGTAATTGAATGAGGTCGACGCCTCTGCCATATAATCATTAAGAAAGCCGACAACACTATGGTCGAATTTGTCTCTATTATTTTTATATGCAAAGAACTTTAAGATTAACTCGCTCTTAGTGCCATCATTACTTTTTGCTTTAGGAAGGTTTACTACGGTGTTGAAATGTTCATTTTCTGATAACTCAGTAAGGAAGTCATTAAATTGTCCCCTAAATACACAAGCGCGAATTTCTTGATCTGTTAATTTGATACCACCAGTATTTAATCTTTCAAAAAGATCGAAGCGAACTTTTAAATCACTCTTGTCGCTTAAAGTAGTAACTTTCAGTGGTCTCAAGCTGAATTTTAGTTTCAAAGTTTGGGGGAGATCTTTAAAACTCGAGCCATTGAACTCGGTTAGTACATCCAAGCCGTTTAACACTAAATTGGAATCAAAACCAAATTTTTTTAACTGTTCATCAGTTCCAACAAAATGGATTAACGAGTTTAATCTTTGCACACCATCTATTAACTCCCAAGATCCATCCTTGTTTGCTGCCATAAATAGACTTGGCACAGGAATTCCTAAAAGAACTGATTCAATTAGTCTTGATTGATTTTCATGAGGCCACCTAAACTGTCTTTGGTATTCAGGCGCAATGTCGACTATTCCCTCATCTGACATTGAAACTAACTCTTTAACAGATATATCAAACGAGTCGAAATCTACCTTTCGTGTTTCCTGGTCTAACTGATTTACATAATCTTTCATGCTCTTTCCTAAATTCGCGAATTATTCACGATGGTAAAATTAGTAGTGCTAACATCTATGGACACCCCGATTTTTGCAAGTAAAATCAAGATCTAACAAGAACAGTTTTGCAGCCATCTATTCGGATTTTTCGTAAAGCTTTTTTAGCTTTTATCCCTGATGCTATTGCAACGAGCAAACAGCGCTTACTTGGTTCTAATCATTTTGGCGTTTTCAACGAGCAAACAGCGCTTACTTGGTTCTAATCATTTTAGCGTTTTCAACGAAACGATGTTAGTCCCAGAATGTCCCAATCAGGCTTGTCGTTGACTTGTCATTTATTTTTTTAGCTAAGCAAAAATGCGTGTGTTAAATTTAACGTTAGCCAGGGAAAGGGAGAAGGACGTGTTCATTTGATATGAGTTATCTGTTCGTCTTCCCTGACCATTTCTTTACAGAATACAAGAAGCGAAAAGCGAAAACCATATAAATTTTGTGTGTTTTTTTAGTACTTAGATTGTGGTGATACGCAGCAAAGCAATAACACCACCCTAGCTTAATTAGAAGACAATAATTACGTTGTCGGCCTGAAGGCGCGACAATGAAAGCTTCGCTTTCAGCGGCTTTTTTGTTATGGAAAAGCGGTCGTACTTCCCTCATCACGCCCTACGAAAAACCAGCATCACAGATGAAGCCAGTTCGACGCGACGAAGTTGCGCGACTTTATGGCGTTTCAGAGTCAGTTAAAACTCCCTTCCCCCTACCAGCAAAAACAATCTATGCCTTACGATATAACGAGCGTAGGGGAACAGTTATGTGCCTATGATGAAAATCAGGCATTAAAGATCTTAAAGAGACTTTTTGGTTACTTTTGCGGATCTGGGCAAAAGTTACCCGCTCAGCAGAGCGGAACCAAGCTTGCAAACTAGGAAACGCTGAGAAGTAGCGAACAGACTTGAAAATCTAAGAAATAACCCCACCCTAGCCCTCCCCTTGGAAGACATAAGGGGAGGGAATAATTACGTTGTCGGCATAAATGCGCAGCATTTTGGGTGCTGAACGTTGTTTGGTGCTTCGATAAGATAGGTTGTGGCTACGAGGCTTTTATGTCTGATTACGGTCGTGCCTCCCTCATGCAGACCTACGTGGAATGTTGATTTATGAGGATTTACGATGAAAGCAAACGGCGTTTTGATGAGGTAGGCGATAGTTTCGAAGATAAACGCCGTTTGGTTTCATCTGGGCGCTGAATACTTGTCATAAAAAAGGCCCCATTCCTAACGAGAAAAATGGGGCCAAGTTGGTCGTTGGTCTTTTGTTAATGACGAGTCTGTTTGGGATCGTTCATTTCGCGCATGCGTTTGCGGTGTTCGATAAATTCGTCACTCAGCATGTAGTCGCCTTGTTCGGTATAGTCTAGTGCCCCTCGGTTGACGAGTGCGTCTAGGGTTTTGGGTAATACCTTTTGTCGGCGTTCGCCTTTGATAAAGTAGAATTGTTCGCCCATTTGGATCAATTTAAAACCAGATTCTAAATAGCCAACACATAGGTTCTGAGTTGGCGTTAATTTGAGTTTCATTCGTCACCTCACTAGCCGTCTCTTAATGAATTGTTTTATTAACTATAGACTATAGACACTTTTTTCAAGAAAAAATTTTATCGTACTAAGATGACAAAATAAAAAAGGGAAGGCCGTGGCCTTCCCTTTTTTGCTTAACCTTGTAGTAGTGGCGTTATTCTGCAAACACGACGGTTTTATTGCCATGTACGAGTACGCGGTCTTCTAGGTGGTAGCGTAGGCCACGTGACAGTACGAGTTTTTCGATGTCTTTACCTAGGCGAACCATGTCTTCTGCCGCGTGGCTGTGGCGAACGCGAATCACGTCTTGTTCGATAATCGGGCCGGCATCTAGGTCTGCTGTCACATAGTGGCAAGTGGCGCCGATCAATTTCACGCCACGAACCGCGGCTTGGTGGTAGGGTTTCGCACCAATGAAAGACGGCAAGAAGCTGTGGTGTATGTTGATGACTTTGTGGCGGTATTTCTCGCACAAGTATTCAGGGAAAATCTGCATGTAGCGAGCCAATACTATGGTGTCGGCGCCAGACGCATCAATGCAGGCTTCAATTTCTTGGAAAGCGGGCATTTTGTTTTCTTTTGGCACGGGAATGCAGAAGTATGGAATCTTGTACCATTCGACCATGGAGCGAAGGTCTTCGTGGTTGGCAATGACGCCGACGATTTCGCAGTTCAGCTCGCCTGTGTGCCAGCGATGCATGATGTCGTTTAAGCAGTGAGATTCTTTGGTGGCAAGGAGTACCACTTTAGGACGATCTTCACTGTCTTTTACGTACCAGCGCATGTTGAATTCTTCTGCGATGGGGGCGAATTCTTTGCGGAATGTCTCAACATCGATGGACAAGCTTTCTGCGTCGATGTCATGACGCATGAAGAACCATTTTTGCTCTAAATCTGTGTGGTGGCTGGCTTCCATAATGGAGCCTTGGCGCTCGTTCAAAAACTGACTCACGGCCGCTACAATGCCCACTCTGTCGGGGCAACTAATCACAAGTCGAAATGTTTTTTTCATACTAAAAACTTATAAACCTTAAAACGTATTAAACCTAAAAAAACAGGGCTAAATCAGGTGTTTAGCCCTTGATATGTTTGCGAATTATACCGAATAAACTCACGTGTGCTTAGTCAGTTATGATTTGTGTTTAATGATATAGCACTGATGAATTTTGTCATTACGATCAAAGTCCGGATCTAGCGTTTCACGAGTGATGTTCTTCACCTCAAACTCGTGCTCTAACGCTTCATCCAACACAAAGCGACGGTAGTTATTGGAGAAGATTAATTCGCCTCCTTTCGCCAATCTTGCCATGGCCAAACGCACTAGCTCGCCATGGTCGCGTTGGATATCCAACACATCGGCCATTTTTTTCGAGTTCGAAAACGTGGGTGGGTCCATAAAAATTAGATCAAAGGTGTCGCGGCTTTGTTTTAGCCATTCGATGCAGTCTGCACGTTCTACTTGATGATATCGATCCGAAAATTCATTCAGTTCGATATTACGACGCGCCCACTCGGTATAGGTGTTCGACATGTCAACACTCAATGAACTGTGCGCCCCACCCTGACCCGCGTGCACGGATGCTGTTGCGGTATAGCAAAAGAGGTTCAAGAATCGCTTGCCGTTGGCTTTGTCTTGAATCAATTTACGAACAGGACGGTGATCAAGGAATAAGCCAGTATCCAAGTAATCTTTCAAGTTGACGATGAAGTCACAGCCATACTCTTCTACAATCATTTCGTGTTTTGTCTGATCGAATTTTTCGTATTGCTCTTTGCCTGTCTGTCTTTGACGCTGCTTCAAGATGACCTTGGCCTCTGAAATATTCAAGGCACTAGGAATCGCAGACATCACGTCGAACAAACGCTGTTTGGCTTTTTCAGGGTCAACGCTCTTGGGCGCTTGATACTCTTGAACGTGCGCCCAATCTTGGTAAATATCAATGGCCACTGAGTATTCTGGCATGTCAGCGTCATACAGGCGGTAACATTGAATCTTGTTTTTCTCGACCCATTTTTTCAGCTTTTTGGCATTCTTTTGCAGACGATTGGCAAACATTTGCGCGCCCGGCGTCATCACCGATTGCGCGACCACGTCTTCTTTTATGTTGCCTGCCAATAAGGGGAACTGATAAGCACGACACTCGATACCACCGTTAATCACTCGGGTGCTTTTTTCAGGTCGAGCGGGAATTTGACGCGCCAAATGATCGTTGCTGGTGAGCATCATAAACTGCCAGCCACGCACATGGTTGACAACCCATTCGCCCAATTGACGATACAACGCAATCAAGGCCATTTCATCGCCAATACGCTCGCCATAAGGAGGGTTGGTAATTAATAGACCCAGCGCATCAGGGTTGATATCGAATTCATGCTCTTGAAACGACGACATGGTGACATCAATAACGCCTGTCAGCCCTGCACGCTTGATGTTTTCACGGGCGGCCGCGATGGCTTTTTGCTCACGATCTGTGCCTTGGAAACGAATACCCAATGTGGCTGGATCTTTTTTGCGGTTCTTCGCGAAGTCCATTAGCTGTTGCCACATACGATGGTCGTGCTGCTTCCAGCCCTTGAATCCCCAATAGGAGCGACGTAAACCTGGTGCAATGTCCAAAGACATCATCGCGGCTTCCACTAAAAATGTACCAGAACCGCACATAGGGTCGATAAGTTGCGTCAAGCCGCAATCGGTTCCCCAACCTGCACGCAGCAAAAGACCGGCGGCTAGGTTTTCTTTAAGCGGTGCCATGCCGCCTTGTTGACGGTAGCCACGGCGGTGCATACTTTCGCCAGATAAATCGATACTCACCGTCACGACGTCACGTTTGATACGCAAGGCAATGCGGACTTCTGGCTGTTCTTTTTCAACGTTAGGACGTTCGCCAGACAAGGCCACAAAGTAATCGGCTATCGCATCTTTGGCGCGCACGGCACCAAATTGTGTGTTGCGAATATGGTGGTTGGTACCGTGACAGTCAATCGCCATGGTATTGGTAGCGCTCATGTGATCAGACCACTGAATCGCTTTTACACCATTGTATAGATCGTCGGCCGATTCCATTTTAAAGTTAGCAATTGGCAACATAACGCGAGTCGCAACACGTGACCAAAGGCAGGCTTTGTACATGCCTTCTAGATCTGTGGTTAGCTTCACCTGAGCTTCACCCAATCGGGTTTGCGTTAGGCCTTCGCCATGCAACTCTTTTTCTAAGACATTTTCTAACCCAAGAGGACAGGTTATTTCTAATGCGTAAACCTGACTTGCTGAATCAGTTGTCTGTAATATCGTGCTCATTTATAAAATACTTTTTTAAATTTCAATGAAGGTTTCGAAACGCAGAAAGGCGAGATCGTGTCCCGCCCTCTTATAAAACAAGGTGCAAAAATACGCAGCGCCTTGTTTTCTATTCGATCTTTAGATACCGAGATCAAGCTCACGGTAATAAGCATCAGTGCTGGCTATGGCTTCCTTGATTAACTCTGGTCCGTGATAAATAAAACCTGAATAAATTTGTACTAGGCGTGCCCCTGCTTGCAGCTTCTCTACCGCATCTGCACCACTGGAAATACCCCCCACGCCAATAATAGGCAGTGTGTCTTTCAAGTGTTCAGCCAGTACTTTTACCACATGGGTTGAGGCGTCACGAACCGGTGCCCCACTCAAACCACCTGCTTCTTTTTCAAAGGCATGACCGACAACCGCATCGCGGGATAGTGTCGTGTTGGTGGCAATAATACCATCAACGCCCTGTGCTACGAGGGTATCAGCGACCATTTTAATTTCATCGTCTGTCATATCTGGGGCGATTTTTACCGCTAATGGAACACGTTTCCCCTGTTCCGCCTCATAACGGTCACGCGCCGCAACCAATGGCGCGATTAATTGCGCCAAGCTTTCACCAAATTGCAAGCTGCGAAGACCAGGCGTATTTGGCGAGCTGATGTTGGCGGTGATGTAATCCGCGTAAGGAATAACCGACTCTAAACACGCCAAATAATCTGCTGCAGCGTCTTCTACCGAGGTGGTTAAGTTTTTGCCAATATTGACACCCAACACGCCTGGATAGCGATGAGATTTAATACGCGACACGAGATGATCCACGCCTTTGTTATTAAAGCCCATGCGGTTGATGATGGCTTCGTGTTCGGGCAAACGGAACAAACGTGGCTTAGGATTCCCCGCTTGGCCTTTCGGTGTCACGGTGCCCACTTCGACAAAACCAAAACCTAACGCGCCTAACGCTTCAAAGGCATCGGCATTTTTATCCAGCCCCGCTGCCAAACCCACCGCATTGGGGAAACGTAGCCCCATTACATCAACCGGTCTGGTAGACGGTAATCCGCCTAGAAATTTGTTCAACCCCAACCGACTGCCTGCTGCAAGAAGATCCAATGACAATTCATGGGACACTTCAGCGTCCAATTTAAAAAGTAACGAGCGGGCAAGTTGGTACATTGTTAAGGCTCCTAGGCGATTAAGATCAGATAAATGCCTTATCCGATCTGTGCTGTCTAATTTATGTGGTCTTCTAATTCGTGCTATCTAACTTTAGTGACGGCAATCAGCTTATTCGTGTCATCAAATTCTACTTCAAAAAAACCGTAAATCCCTTGATGGGTCACAAACCGCTGAAAAGCCGACAAAGGCAGCTGGACTTTACGCCCATCTAGACTGTTTGCGACGAGGTTTTTTGCCGCTCCAGCATACATAGCTTCATATTTAAACGCAGGCAGGGCCACATTTAATACAATTTTTGCCATTTTGTTCGTCCTGTGCTTACGCTACCCTTACAGAAAACGCTCTGTGCGTAAAGATTTGAATCCGATAAGATGAAGTCTATTATATTGCGTTGACACTTTTTTTGATAGAAGTATAAGGAACCTAGGTTCGATGGTAACTGTAATTGAGCAATTAAAAGATCACCTAAATCATGCCGTCGTTGGTCAGCCAGATTTAACTCATGAATTACTCGTCGCTTTAATCGCTAATGGCCATGTGCTGCTTGAAGGGCCTCCTGGCATCGCCAAAACCACCGCGGCAAAAGCCCTAGCTGGCGCAATCGACAGTCGTTTCCAGCGTATTCAGTTCACACCAGATTTATTACCCGGCGATGTGACGGGCTCTGATATTTACCAGCAAGAAACAGGGAAATTTAGTTTCGTCCCTGGCCCCATTATGAATGATATCGTGCTGGCGGATGAGATCAACCGAGCGCCTGCCAAGGTGCAATCAGCATTACTGGAAGCCATGGGGGAAAGACAAGTCACGGTGGGCAATCACAGCTACCCACTGTCAGCGCTGTTTTTTGTTATCGCCACACAAAACCCAATAGAGCAAGAAGGAACTTATCCTTTGCCAGAGGCGCAGCTTGATCGTTTTATGATGAAGATCAATCTTGGTTATCCGAGTGCAGCCAGCGAATTAGATGTACTAAGACTGGTTCGCCAACAAGACTTACACAAGACTTCAGCAAGCAAACCACAACCCATTTGCAAGCCCCATGATATTCTTGAACTTCAACATAAAGCTTTATCCTTATATATGTCAGAAAGCGTTGAGCAATACATAGTGCAGCTTGTTATGGCCACTCGCCAACCTGAACGTTACTTGGGCGAAGCGGGCAAAGGCACTAATTTGATTGAGTTTGGAGCGAGTCCACGGGGTACGCTTGCGCTGGATCGTTGCGCTCGAGCCAATGCATTATTAAACGGCAGAGACTTTGTGACACCAGATGATGTTCGCCAAGTTGCCTTGCCAGTATTGCGCCATCGCATCATTACCACGTTTGAAGCACAAGCCGCTGGATTATCGGTTGATGATTTATTGAAGCGATTGATCAGTCATGTGCCAGCACTGTAACTCAAAGCATAGTCACTCATAGCATAGTAGTAAAAGGCAATAGCACAATGAGTTCCATTATTATCACCTGAATCGCCAGAGCTGGATGACGCCCACTTTTCGCTGCTGGCAAACTATGCCAAACATTTAGGACGAGCGCCAAAAGCCATTCGTTTTGCCACTCAATCTGGTGAACGTCGCTCGCGACAAAAAGGCCACGGCATGGAAATGCTTGAGCTGCGGGCCTATCAAGCCAGCGACGATTTGCGCCACATAGATTGGCGGGTAACCGCTCGCACTGGCCACGCTCATACTCGATTGTATGCCCAAGAAAATGACCACCAGCGACTTCTCTTGTTAGACCTGTCTAGTAGCGCCTATTTTGGTACTCGCCATACCTTTATTTCCACACGCTTTATTCAGCTCGCTGGGATTATCGCATGGCGCTCAAAACAACAAGGCGACACACTGTCTTATCGCATGACCTATGGCGATCAAGAGCATGCCAGCAATAAAGTGGCCACATTGTCGACCCTGCTAAGCACCCTAAAAGACGCCTCTAAACTAGTGCATCGATCCTGTGACCATAACACGGTCAGTATTTGGTCCAATACCCCACTGACCCGCAAAACTCATAATAAAGATGTGATCATCCTGACGGACAAACAAAGCTGGAATGATGACGAAGAAAGCGCATTGATAAAGCTAGCCGAGCACAATACTGTTCACTGGATACAAATCATTGATAGTAACGTCTTTAATTTACCCGCTGGACAATACCAAATAGCAGACAACAGCGGCATTCAATCGGTCTCTATCAGCAAAAACAGTATGCAACAGGCAAAAGCCGATTTTCTCTCACAAAACACCTTAATGCGTAACAAACTAATGTCTTTTGGTGTTCGCCATCAAATATTTGATATCACAGAATCTCCCGAAAAAATCGCCCGTTATCTATTGTCACAAGGAGCACTGCACTAATGTCTGCCGCGCTCACGCCAGTTCAAGCTCCGTCACAGGTCATTGACTTACCAAACAAAGCCTACATGCTGCCGCAATCCGTCCCTATGTGGCCACCCGTGTGGTGGACTTGGCTAATAGTTGCTGCGATTGTTTTGTTATTAATCGGCGCACTGATCTTTTACTATCGACGATACAAGAAGCGCACTTACCGACGCGAAGCCTTAGCCGGCATTACCCAAAAAGCGGGCAAACTTAACGACAAAGACTGCATTTTACTGTGTCACGAAATGGTTCGCCGCTGCTTGATGAGTGAAGGAAAAATAGAAACCGCGGCGCTACCAAGCAAAACGCTGTTTGAAATATTAGACAAAACCTTGCCCACAAAACGACAATTTTCAGTCATTGGCAACGAATTTATCGATGGCCCTTATAGAAGTCAGATTGAACTCACCAAACAACAACGTACTGCCATGCTAAAAACAACCTGTTATTGGATAAGGAAACACCATGCTTGAGCTATCTTGGCCTTGGTTTCTCCTTCTTTTACCTTTGCCTTTTTTTATGTATTTCCTCCCCAAAGCCAAACCCAAAGGCGACGGTATTTGGTGGGGAAATACAGGACAGTTAATCCATCATCAAGACCGTAAAGCAACGTCCAAAGGTCTATCATGGCGCTACCTACTCCTGCTCTTGTCTTGGGTGCTGTTAATCTTTGCTATGACACGACCTGTTTGGTTTGGCGAGCCAACAAAAGTCACGCCCTCTGGACGCGATTTGCTTATTGCTTTGGATTTATCTGGTAGCATGCAAGTCACCGATATGACGCTCAATAATCAATCGGCAAACCGACTAGAAGCCGCAAAATCGGTTCTCTCTGATTTTATCCAACAACGTCGTGGTGATCGGATTGGTATTATCGTGTTTGGCTCTAAAGCCTATCTGCAAGCCCCGTTAAGTTTTGATACCAAAACCATTAATCAGCTGGTGCAAGAAACACAAATTGGTTTTGCTGGCGAACAGACTGCCATTGGTGATGCCATAGGTTTAGGTATTAAACGCTTGGAAGACAAACCATCCGATAAAAAAGTCCTTATCCTAATGACGGATGGCGCGAATACCGCTGGCCGCGTCCAGCCGCAACAGGCAGCCACCTTTGCGGCGTCGCAGAATGTCAAAATACATACCATTGGTATTGGTGCCGATAGCATGATTGTACAAAGCTTCTTCGGACCAAAAGCGATTAATCCATCCACTGACCTAGATGAAACGCTATTGAAGAATATCGCCGCGCAAACCGGTGGCGAATATTTCCGCGCTAAAAGCACGGAAGACCTGCACGCTATCTATCAAACGCTTGACGCCTTGGAACCCACCCCCGCCGAAGAGGTATGGCAACGCCCACTAACCAGCTTATTCCATTGGCTAGGGTTAGCCTCCATGCTGTTTTTTGGTTTGGCCCTACTGACCAGCAACTCCTTGTCATGGAACCGAGAAATTTGGCGTAAAGGAGACAAAGCATGATGCTGTTTGATGCGGTGCATTTTGAACGGCCTTACTGGCTAATTTTACTCCCTATTACCCTGCTATTGGCTTTGTTTATTACGGCAAAAAGCGCGAACAAAAGCACACTCAATAAAGTGGTCGACCCACGTTTAATGCCGCATTTGGTCTATCAAAATAGCGCCAGCAATACGAACAAGTGGCTTGGTTTAATCGCAATATCACTGTGTTGGATTGGCTTGGCGGGCATCAGCTGGACAAAAGCACCCACTACCATGTTCGAAAACACCCAAAAAACCGTTTTGGTTGTCGATCAATCTTTATCCATGTACGCGACCGATATCAAGCCCAATCGACAAACTCAATTAAAACAGACGATACGAGATATACTAGAGCAAAGCAAAGAAGGCGACATTGCGCTGGTGGCATTTGCTGGCGAGGGTTTTGTTATTAGCCCTTTTAGCCAAGATAGAGAAACCATTACCCATTTTTTGCTGGCATTAGATCCGATCATCATGCCAACGTACGGCAGCAATCTAACCAGTGGCCTCGAAGCAGCACTTTCGCTCAGTACGGATGATACCTTGCCACTGCGCCTTATTGTCTTAACGGACGACATTAGCGAACAAGATAAAACCGCCATTCCAGCATTGTTTAAAGATAAAAACATACAATTAAGCCTCATTGCGGTTGGCACAACCAATACCACTTTCATCCAATTACCCGATGGGCAAGTGCTCAGAAAAAATGGAAAAAACGTTACACCCATTACCCCGATAGACGAACTCAAGAATATGACAACTGCCCTTGGCGGGCAGTTTTATCAGGGTCGTTTGACGCCGCAAGAAATCACACAAATCACCAATACTTCAATGGACAATCAACAGACTCAAAAAGCTCAAAACAAAAGCATTCATTGGATAGAGCAAGGCCACTGGTTTGCTTTGCCCTTTTTACTGTGGCTAGGACTCCAGTTTAGAAAAGGCATGCTTTTTATGCTGTTACTTGGCGTATTGTCTTTTCCTGCAGAGAAGTCATACGCCTCACCACTGGATTGGTTTTTAACACCAGATCAAAAAGGTCAGCAGGCGGTAGATAAAGGCGATTGGCAAACGGCCGATCAATATTTCCAACGCCCTGATTGGAAAGCGGCCTCCGCTTACGCGTTAGAAAATTATCCAGACACCATTCAGCAACTTGATAACCTCAGTAGAAACGCTGCGGAGAATTATAATTTGGGCAACGCATTGGCCTTGTCTGGCGACATTGAAAAAGCCATCCAAGCCTATGGAAAAGCCTTGGAACAGGACCCTTCTTTCAAGGCGGCCAAAGAGAATCTGGACTACTTAAAGCAACAACAATCACAACAAAACCAGCAACAAGAACAAAAAGATAACGAAAACAAAAACCAACAAAATCAAGAACAAGAGCAAAAACAAGAACAAAACCAGGACGACGCTTCCCGTTCTAGCGACCAAAATGACGCCAAAGAGTCATCTGACTCAAAAAATGACAATAAAAAGAACGAAAAACAAGACAAGAACAAAACACCTGAGGATAATAAGCAAAATGAACACTCAGACAATGAAAACCAAGACGAAGCGGAAAAAATACCGCTGAATAAAGAAAAACAACAGGCATTAAACCAGTGGCTAAGGCAAATCCAAGACGACCCTGGATTATTGCTGCAGCGCAAACTTTGGTACTTACACCAAGAAAAACGCAATGACACTCGATTTTCGCAAGAGGATGGGCAAAACCCATGGTAACAAAGCAATATTCCCTTTCATTAATTTCGCAAAACACGCTGAAGCGCCTGTTTTTCTCACTAATGATGGCTGTGCTTTTTATTGTGCTTTCAAGCTCTCTTCAAGCCGCCAGTGTTACCGCGACGCTTAATAAAAATGTCGTCACCGAAAATGAAGTGGTCCAACTTACGCTGCGCGCTGATTTTTCCAATACCGGAAACGGTCCAGATCTCACTCCCCTTGAGCGCGATTTCAACATCTTAGGCAAAAGCCAAAACAGCCAGTTTAGTTTTAATCTCGGCACCAGCACTGCGTTGAACTTTTGGGTTGTTAGCTTAATGCCAAAATCGGTTGGTACCGTTGAAATCCCGCCGATACAAATAGGCGACCTTCAATCGCAACCCGTTAGACTCACGGTCAAAAGCTCTCCTCAGCTACTGGACAGTAATGGCAATCCGCCAGTAATGCTAAAAGCAGAAGTATCTGAAACAGAGCCATACCTTCAACAAGAAATCACGCTCAGCGTGAAGCTTTATACATCTGTCGCGCTGCAGAATGCCAATCGAGCAATACCCTCTCATCCTGACTTGATCATTGAAAGACTGATAGATGACCAGATGAGTTATCAGACGATCAATGGCACCCAGTACCAAGTCATCACACGAGAGTATATGGTGTTTCCACAGCGTAGTGGCCAAGTCACTATACCACCACAAAGCATCCAAGCCATGGTCAACACCTCCACTGGACGCCGAATGATCAAGGTGCAAAGTGAACCTTTGAACCTTCAAGTTATTCCTATTCCTGCAAGCTACACAGCAGATGCTTGGTTGCCAAGCGAAGCCGTCACCGTATCCACTTCGCTCACAAAATCAGACGCTTCACCAAGAGTGGGCGATACACTGGTTTGGACCATTGATATAAAAGCGAAAGGCGCATTGCCAGAACAAATTCCAGCGGTAGACTTTAATAGCACACGCCTCTACAAACTGTATCCTCAACCACCGAAATTTGATACTCAAAAACCGCTGCGGGGGTCATAGGCAGCCAGAGCATAACGATTGAAGTTGTTCCAACTCAAGAAGGCACACTGGTATTGCCCGACATTAATATCCCTTACTGGGACACAGAAAAACAAGCCATCAGCGTGGCCAGTGCGACCACGCAAAGCATCGAGATTGCGCCACTACCCAGCAGCACAAACAAAGCCAGCGATTCAACACCAACACCGCCCGTTGTAAGCGAAGCATCACCAGAGCCAACGCGTTCTATGGCTCCCATCTCTCTGGCAAAAAAACCTGTAGAGCCTTCGCAACCACCGCAACAAGTGGCCGAACCTAATACCCAAAACCAACCCAAGCCTTTGGCGGTGAAAATCACACCCGCACATGACGGTTATACGGTTCGCCAGTACCTCATCGCTGGGTTGCTTCTACTGGCAGCGGTTATGACGGCCAGTTGGGCTGTGCTGTGGTTCAAACGCAAGAAAACAGAGCCAGAAAATACTTACCAAGTTCCTACGTTGCAGGACTTTGCGCCACTCAGCACTTACGATGAGCAGAGCGCGTTTAAAGCCTTAATGGAATGCTGCAACCAAAACGATCTACCTTCCCTAAGACCGAGTTTGTTAGAATGGGCACGTCATCGCTGGGGCGACAATGAAATTCGCAGCGTCGATGATATCAAACGCCTCACAACTGTTCAGGTTACACAATTACTAATGGAAGCTGAATTGATGCTGTACTCAAATAACCCAGCTCATGAATGGCAAGGACACCCTCTTGCCGAAGCGCTAGAAGAGTACACCAGCGGCCAAGCCAAGCCGTCTCAGGCTAGTCAACTGAAAACACTCTACCCCAATTTCTAATGACCTTTAGCGTCAGTAAGGACGACCATAATGACACCTTTTCAATCCGGTATTATTGCCGAAGCATCTAGTGACGCTCTCTTTATCACACTTAATGTCAATAAATCCGAAATCAAAACGTTTAAAGACACGTTAGCGGCCGCCCCTCGGCTAATCGAAGGAATGCAACAACAATTTCCTGATGCGGCGCTGCATGCCAGTATCGGCCTTAGCAGCCAAATATGGGACACGCTAGACACTAAGCGCCCACAACTGCTGTCTCCTTTCCCCCACATTGTAGGCCAAGAAACAGAAATCTTGCCGACGGACGTGGACCTTGTGCTACATATTCGCTCTTCTCGTCGAGATGTGACCTACCAGTTAGGCACCACATTGTTTGCCGCCTTTGGCAAAAGCGTTACGCTGGTAGAAGAAGTCAATTGCTTTAAATATCTAGATAACCGTGATTTGACAGGGTTTGTGGACGGCACAGAAAATCCTGAAGGAGAAAAACGCAAAGCGGTGGCACTCGTTGATGACGAGGATCCAGACTTCAAAAATGGCTCGTATTTTAATTTAATGCGCTTTGTCCACGACCTAGCCAAATGGGAAAAAGAAGACTTAAAAACCCAAGAGGATATTTACGGTCGAACCAAACACAGCAACCAAGAGTATCCTTCTGCAGAAAAATCTGTTCATGCTCATACCAAGCGAACCTCATTAAAAGATGAGCAAGGTCGCTCTTTGGAAATCTTGCGTCACAGCATGCCTTTCGCCTCTTTAACAGAAAAAGGCCTCATGTTTGCAAGCTACAGCAAAACCCCTGTCATTTTTAATCAAATGCTCGAAAGTATGGTAAAAGGCGATGAACAGGGTAATACAGATCACCTTATGAAATACACTCGCGCCACAACAGGCCAGGCTTTTTTTGTGCCCTCGAACCACTGGCTAATGTCTTTAGTTTGATTTCAACAAAACAAACATCACCTCAGCTCATTGATCCACAAGAACCGTCAAACAAAAAAAAGCCACTTCATGATAGAAGTGGCTTTTTTGTTACGCGTAATAGTAATTTATCTTTCTATTTTTGCATTATTTTTCAAGAAGTCTTGCTGACCTTGCGTGCTAAGAGTCGCTTGAGTCTGACTCAAGTAACGCTCATAAGCTAACTTTTGATCATCAGGTGCAACGTCATTACCCACATCGACCTTATTCAGACGAATCAAAGCCAAATCCCCATTAGACAACCCCTTGATTGCCACAACAGGCTTATCATCTGGGTGCGGCATAGAGAAAGCCAATGATGTCATTTCGTCCTGACCACGCTGTGCATCGCTCACAGAAGACCAAGCAGTACCTTCCGCGTCTTTCGCCGCTTCTGCTTTCGCTCTAAGCGATTCTACTGCTTTGTTTTGCACAACAATCGAAGCCACTTGCTCTTTTGTTTCTTCATAAGATTGGAAAGATTCTGGCTTATGATCATTTAAATGAATCACAACCACTTGGTCTTCGTTCAATTCAATCAAATTACTGTTTTGACCGTCTTCCAATACCGGCACATCAAACGCCGCTGCAATCACCGCAGGGTTGCTTGATATCTCATCAGAGCCGCCATCGCGCCCAAAGTAGGCACTTTGCAAGACATCGACGCCGTACTCTTTAGCGATTGCGTCTAATTTATCACTTGCATACGCCAAATCCGTAATATCCTCGTGCGCAGTCAACAAAGCGTCTCTGGCTTTCTCATCTAATAGCTTTTGCTTTAGATCCGCTTCTAGTGAAGCAAAGCTAGGCACATCTGGCTTAGTGATATCATCTAACTTGATAACATGGTAACCAAACTGTGTTTTTACTGTTCTCACTTCGTCTTTCTGCATTGAGAATAACGCATCATCAAAAGCCTGATCTATGGTGCCTTTTTCAACGTAACCTAAATTACCACCATCGTCTTTAGAACCAATATCATCTGAATAGGTTGCCGCTAAATCGGCAAATGCCTCACCAGATTTCAACTTCTCTTGAATCTCATCAACACGTTTTTGCGCGTCAGCATCACTGCGATCCGATGTTTCTATCAAAATATGCGATGCTGATCTTTCTTCTTGCGTCAAACCTGAAATAGAAGCTTGATATGCTTCTTGTAATTCAGCATCCGTGACGTTTACTTTGCTATAAAAATCGGCGCTTGAAACAACCACATAATTCACTTTCACCTGTTCTGGTGTCTTGAAATTGTCTTTGTTTGCCTCGTAGTAAGCTTGTAATTCTTCTTCTGACACATTCGTATTTTCTGACTCGCTTGCTAACGAGAAAGAAACATAATCATAAGAACGCTGCTGAGATTGCAGCTTCGCAACACTATCAACCTGATAAGGCAAAACAAACTCAGAACCTGCAATCGCATTACGTGGCTGCTGAATCAAAACATCCTGCTTAATTCGCTCTTTAAAAGCTAAAGGCGTAAAGCCAAGTGATCGTATAAAGTTCAAATATTTGTTTTGATCAAATTGTCCATCCGTTTGAAATTGTTCAGCTTGCAACAAGTAAGCATTAACTTGAGCATCAGACACTCCCAAGCCTAACTCTTTAGCCTGATTCGTTAGTACGACACGCTGAATAAGCTCTTCCAATGCACGACGCTGTAATAGGTTATCTTCCAACAATGCAGGGTTAACTTGACCGCCCATCATAGAAATCAACTGACGACGCTGAGTTTCTGCGCCTTGCAACATTTGTGTTCGAGAAATATCGACCCCATCCACTTCGGCAACCGTATCGGATGAGTTAAAACTTTGAACCAAGGCGTCTACGCCAAATAGAGCAAAAGTCACAACGATAAAACCAACAATGATCTTTACCACAATGCCTTGTGACTTATCTCTTATATCCTGGAGCATTACTGCCTCCGAATGAATGAATTAAATGACAAATAAAAAAGGTGCATTCCGCTTGGAATACACCTTTTGTGTCTAATGGCGGAACAGACGGGACTCGAACCCGCGACCCCCTGCGTGACAGGCAGGTATTCTAACCAACTGAACTACTGCTCCAAAAACATTAGTTTACAGCGTCTTTTAGACCTTTACCGGCTTTAAAACCAGGAACTTTCGCTGCTTTAATTTGGATTTCCTCACCAGTTTGAGGATTACGGCCTGTACGCGCCGCACGTTCTTTCACTGCAAAAGTACCAAAACCAACTAGTGTAACCTGGTCACCTTTTGCCAAAGCCGCTTCAATTGCTTTTAGAGTAGCGTCAAGAGCATTGCTAGCAGAAGCTTTAGATAAATCAGCAGACGCTGCAATAGCATCAATCAATTCAGATTTGTTCACGTTGTACCCCTTCAGTATTTTCGTGGTTCCTTAGTATTTTTTTCGGCGCAATATAACCTACCAAAAAGGCCGAGCGAGAAGTTATACAAGCCCGACCTACTCCCTGTCAACACAGGATATGCTTCTAATGATGACTTACAGTTTCTTGTTCATCAACAGTTTTTTCACTCGAAGGCAAGGTTTCTACCTTTTTTGGCGAAGGAATGTACTCCAAAGCGATATCAAGCACCTCATCAATCCATTTAACAGGTATGACGTCAATGTCTGCCTTGATATTATCAGGAATTTCCTTCAAATCACGAGCATTTTCTTGTGGAATAATAACGGTTTTTATACCACCTCTGTGAGCCGCTAGAAGCTTCTCTTTGAGTCCACCTATGGGTAGCACTTCCCCGCGCAACGTAATCTCGCCAGTCATCGCCACAGAGGCTTTAACAGGGATCTTAGTTAACACAGACACAATCGCCGTACACATTGCCACACCGGCACTTGGCCCATCCTTCGGAGTCGCCCCTTCCGGCACGTGCAAATGCAAATCTGTTTTCTCATGAAAATCATCGTCAATTCCAAGACCAACGGCACGACTTCTCACCACGGTTAACGCCGCTTGAATGGACTCCTGCATGACATCTCCGAGGGATCCAGTTTTCACATGGCGACCTTTACCTGGCACTCCTGCCGCCTCGATGGTCAATAATTCACCACCTACAGAGGTCCATGCCAGTCCGGTTACTTGACCAATTTGATTTTTTTCTTCTGCTTTGCCGTAACTAAATTTATGCACCCCAGAAAAATCTTCTAAATTGTCGCTTGTCACTTCCACAGCGGCAGACTCTTTTTCTTTGCTCAAGGCTTGCTTTTTCACAACTCGGCGGCAAATTTTACTCAATTCACGCTCTAGACCACGAACACCCGCTTCTTTGGTGTAATAACGAATCACATCCATCAAAGCCGCATCGGTTACATTAATCTCGCGTTCTTTCAAACCTGCCAATTTAACTTGTTTAGGCAGTAAGTAACGCTTAGCAATGTTCAGCTTCTCATCCTCGGTATAACCAGGAATTCGAATCACTTCCATCCTGTCAAGAAGAGGCCCTGGTATATTCATGCTGTTTGACGTACAAATAAACATCACATCTGACAGATCAAAATCCACTTCAAGATAATGGTCATTGAAAGTATGATTTTGTTCCGGATCAAGCACCTCCAAAAGCGCAGACGCTGGATCACCACGCTGATCCATCCCCATTTTGTCGATTTCATCCAACAGAAAGAGCGGGTTCTTCACTTTTACTTTAGACAGTTTCTGTAACAACTTACCCGGCATTGAGCCAATGTAAGTACGGCGATGACCGCGTATCTCAGCTTCATCACGCACCCCACCCAGCGCCATGCGAACGTATTGACGATTCACCGCTTTCGCGATGGATTGACCAAGAGACGTTTTACCCACACCTGGAGGCCCAACCAAACACAAAACAGGGCCTTTTACTTTCTTCACACGCTGCTGCACAGCAAGGAATTCGAGAATTCGCTCTTTAACATCTTGAAGACCATAATGATCTTGGTTCAATACTTTTTCAGCATACGCCAAGTCATTACGCACTTTACTGCGTTTTTTCCAAGGCAAGGACGTTAGCCAATCAATGTAACCACGAACCACAGCGGCTTCTGCCGACATAGGTGACATCATGCGAAGTTTCTTCAACTCCCCTTCCGCCTTTTCCTTTGCCTCATCAGACATACCAACTTGAGCAATTTTTTCCTGCAGCAAATCCAGTTCATTACTGCCATCTTCCATGTCCCCCAACTCTTTTTGAATCGCCTTCATTTGCTCATTCAAATAGTACTCACGCTGGCTTTTTTCCATTTGCTTCTTAACACGGCTGCGAATGCTCTTTTCTAAGTGAGCAATATCAAGTTCGCCATCCATCAAACCAATAAGGTACTCACCACGCCCTGTCAGAGAATCTATTTCCAACACTTTTTGCTTATCTTCAAGCTTTAAGCTCATGTGGCCGGTGATGTTGTCGATCAATTTTGCCAAATCATCTATGGATTTTAGTGACGCAACCACTTCAGCCGGAATACGCTTACTACCAGCCACATACTCGTCCAACTGCTTAAGCAGGGCATGACGAATCACGCCATGCTCAGTTTTGTCTTCCTCTTTCAAATCCAATTCAACAATACGACCCAAAACAAAACCATCTGCCTCTTCCATCTTTTCAAGGCGTGCACGCTTACTACCTTCGACCAGCACTTTTACCGTGCCATCCGGCAGACGCAACAATTGCATTACTTTTGCAGTGGTACCAATTGAATAAAGATCCGCCATGGCAGGATCATCTTTAGACGCATCTTGCTGGGCAACCAAAAACACATATTTATCATTTTCCATAGCCGACTCTAAAGCCGCGATGGATTTAGCACGACCTACAAAAAGCGGCAGCACCATATGGGGATACACAACCACATCACGCAGTGGCAACATTGGAAGGAGTAAAGAATCTGTCATATTTTTTTCCAATCTGGGCACATAAGAAAAACGCGCACTTTTATATTTCAACATTGATTAGGAAAGAGATAGGGGCGAAGCCCAAAATTACAAGCACTATCACCATTTGAATTTAGTCTACACAGTGTTTTGACAGGAAACATCATAAAAAAAGCCGAATTCAAGCAATAATACTTAAATTCGGCTTTAGATGTCGCTATCAGGCTTTGAAGAGTTAGGCGTTTTTAGCCAACTCTTCTTTTTCCAACACCATCAATGGCGCTGACTCACCGCGAATGGAAGTTGCATCCATAACCACTTTCACAACATCATTACGAGTTGGAAGCTCATACATACAATCCAACAGTGCAGATTCTAATATACTACGCAAACCACGAGCACCCGTTTTACGCTCCAAAGCCAACTTGGCGGCTTCACGCAAGGATTCGGGAGAAAACTCAAGCTCTACACCTTCCAGTTCAAAAAGATGCTGGTACTGTTTAACTAGCGCATTTTTAGGCTGACTCAAAATGGTCATCAATGCTTCTTCATCCAACTCAGACAATGTCGCAACCACTGGCAAACGACCTACGAATTCTGGAATCAAACCAAATTTAACCAAATCTTCAGTTTCCACACGGTGAACCGCTTCAGAAAAAGAACGCCCTTCTTCTTTGCTTTTCACTGTGGCAGAAAAGCCGATACTGCTCTTTTCGGTTCTATCACTAATCACGCGCTCTAAGCCCGCAAACGCACCACCACAAATAAACAAAATATTGGATGTGTCTACTTGCAAAAATTCTTGCTGAGGATGTTTACGACCACCTTGCGGAGGCACAGAAGCAACCGTTCCTTCGATTAATTTTAGCAAAGCCTGCTGAACACCTTCACCAGATACATCACGGGTAATGGAAGGGTTATCTGATTTTCTAGAAATCTTGTCTATTTCATCAATATAAACAATGCCGCGCTGTGCTTTTTCAACATCATAATCACAATTTTGCAGCAATTTCTGAATAATATTTTCTACGTCTTCGCCAACATAACCCGCTTCGGTCAAGGTTGTTGCATCCGCAATAGTAAAAGGCACATCCAGAACGCGTGCAAGCGTTTGAGCAAGCAAGGTTTTACCGCTACCTGTTGGGCCAATTAGCAAAATATTACTCTTACCGAGCCTCAATACTGGTGTCTGTTTTACCTTGGTGACGCAAACGTTTGTAATGGTTATAAACGGCAACCGCTAAGACACGCTTCGCCTTGTCTTGCCCGATAACATAATCATCAAGTGCGGCGCTCAATTTTGCTGGCGTTGGCAACTCATCACCAGCGCTGCTGTCATCCGCAATTTGAGACAACTCTTGCGTAATAATGTTGTTACACAAATCCACGCACTCATTGCAGATATAAACAGACGGTCCTGCAATGAGTTTTTTTACTTCGTCTTGGCTCTTTCCGCAAAAAGAGCAATATAATAACCGATCAGAGTGGTCGCCACGGCTAAACTTATCATCCGACATCTATTCCACCCTTTTGTTAAACTTTTCGTTTCTGCAAAATTTCATCAATCAAGCCGTACTCTTTTGCCATTTGCGGATTCATGAAATTGTCACGGTCCGTATCCATGGCAACTTGCTCAATCGGCTTGCCTGTATGAAAGGAAATGATTTCATTTAGTTTATGCTTGATGCTTAGAATCTCGCGAGTATGGATTTCAATATCAGAGGCCTGACCTTGATAACCACCCAATGGCTGATGGATCATCACTCGTGAATTTGGTAAGCAATAACGTTTTCCTGCTGCGCCCGCTGTTAACAACAACGCCCCCATGCTGGCAGCCTGACCAATACACATAGTACTTACGTCTGGCTTGATAAACTGCATAGTATCATAAATGGACATACCAGCTGTTACAGAGCCGCCAGGCGAATTAATATACAAATGAATGTCTTTATCTGGGTTTTCTGATTCTAAAAACAACAACTGAGCGACAACCAAGTTAGCCATGTGATCTTCAACTTGACCAACTAAAAATATCACTCGCTCCTTAAGTAAGCGCGAGTAAATATCAAATGACCTTTCTCCACGAGCAGTCTGTTCAATAACCATTGGAACAAGGCCATTACTTGTAATAGCAACAGGACCGGTAGTTGGGTTCATCAAATTCATATCGCATTCCTTAAAACAAAAAAGTCGACATAACAAATGCTATGTCGACCTTATTAAAAAAGATAAGACTCGTCTTATGCTTCTTCCCCAGCCTCTTCAGCTCGGGCATTTGGCTTGATAGCGTCTTCATATCCCAATGTTACTTCAGTAACTTGGGCGAGATTCCAACAGTTTATCAACAACTTGCTCCTCAAGTACAGCAGATTGCACTTGCGCCAATTGTTCTTTGTTCTTTAAGTAAAAATCAATCACTTGTTGTGGCTCTTGATAAGCCTGAGCCATATCTTCTAAGAAAGAACGAACACGGTCGTTATCCACTTTCAAGTTATCTTTTTTGATTACTTCAGAGATAAGCAAACCAAGTTTAGCGCGTTTTTTGGCTTCTTCTTGGAATAACTCAGCTGGCAACTGAGAAGCATCAAAACCTTGACCACCAAACTGCTGAGCAGCTTGCTTACGAAGTGCATCCACTTCTTGATCAATAAGAGCAGAAGGTACTTCCACTTCGTTGATTGAAGCTAGACCTTCGAACAAGGCATTTTTCAATTTAGCTTTGATCGCTTGATTCAGCTCACGCTCCATATTTTTGCGTACTTCAGCACGCAATGCAGCCACTGTCGCTTCTTCTAGACCAAATTTCTCTACGAAAGCATCGTTAAGCTCAGGAAGAATTTGTTCAGCTACAGCAGAAACCGTAATTTTGAACGTCGCTTCTTTACCTTTCAAATTCTCTGCTTGGTAATCTTCAGGGAAAGTCACAGCGATAGTGCGTTCTTCACCTGCTTTAGCACCCAAAATACCTGATTCGAAACCAGGGATCATAGTGTTAGAGCCTCAATACCAATTTGTGACCTTGAGCAGCACCGCCTTCAAACGCTTCGTCACCTAGGTAACCTACGAAGTCAATCGTCACTTGATCGCCGTCAGCAGATTCACGCTCAACAGCAGACCACTCTGCATTTTGCTTACGTAGTGTCTCTAGCATGACATCAACATCAGCTTCAGTCACTTCTGATACCACGCGATCTACTTTAATCGCAGAGTTATCAGCCAATGTTACTTCTGGGTATACTTCTACCTTAACAACAAACTCAAGGTCGGCGCCTTCAGCAAAGTTCTTAGGTTCAATTGAAGGCATGCCAGCAGGTTGAATAGATTCTTTTTGAATCGCTTCAACGTAAGCATCACGCATGATTTGTTCAACAGCATCTATACGAATGCCTTGGCCGTAACGTTTCTTAACAACGCTAACCGGCACTTTACCTTTACGAAAACCGTCAATGCGAATTGTCTTCGCTGTTTTAGCCACTTCAGAATTTACTTTTTCGTCCACACGAGCAGCGGGAACACTGATTGTCAGAACGCGCTCAATTGGAGACGTTGTCTCTACAGAAACTTGCATAAAACTTCCTCTCGGGAACTTGCTTTAATTTGTTGGCAATCTCGTCATTAACAAGACATACATTCAATTACCAGCCAACAAAACCTAAATAAAAATTAATTAAAGTAATGGACTGAAATGGTGCTCCGTACTGGATTCGAACCAGTGACCTACCGCTTAGAAGGCGGTTGCTCTATCCAACTGAGCTAACGGAACTATGCTCATTACATTTCATGTGGTGGGCTATTATAGGGATGGAATAGCAATCGTCAACCAATAGACATAAAAAAGCCCAGTAAAACTGGGCTAAAAATGACTATTTGCAACCAAGGAACCGAGAATAGTTAAAATTCACTACTCCGCAGCACAAATATCACAAAAGGAACGAGTTAAATATTACAAGCAGACCCGATAAAAAACAAGCTAAGTGCGCCAAAAGGAATCACCTTGCACTGTGTTTGTGCAATGTGCATTAAAAAGAAGATTATCGATCTTTTTTAAAATTCGCCTACTACCACACTAATAAGCAGAACAGATTTCAAACAGTGAAAGAGATGACGCAAAAAAACAAAAGATAAGTCAGACAAAAATAAAAAATTTTGGCGCTAAAAACCATCCAATCGCTTGGAAGCCGTGAAAAAATCTCAGGCTATGATATCGTAACACTTCAATCAAAAGAGTTTCACCACCATGTCTGAACGCCTTATGTATTTTTTCCTTGTCTTCAAACGTTATGGATATTTGACCATTGCAAGGTTCAAAAACAGCAACCTGTCACAAAAGGCGGCGCAACTCACGCTATCGAGTCTATTAGCAGCTGTCCCTATCATCACCATCATTGTAGGAATACTGAGCTTCACACCTGCCCTTGAGTCAATGCAAACACAATTATTTAAATTAATTGAGCAGCATCTTGCACCAGGCTCCAGTGACATCATGATGCCTTATCTCATTAAGTTTTCAGCGCAAACGAAAAACCTCCCATTGGCAGGCCTAATCGCCCTATTTGTCACCGCCCTATTATTGCTCAACAGCTTTGAAAGCAGTGTTCAATCGATCTGGGAAATTAAAAAAGCCCGGAAAATCAGGGAAAGACTACTTACTTACTGGGCTATTCTCACACTGGGTCCCATTATTTTTGCCTCGTCATTAAGTCTATACGGCACACTTATATCCATGCAGATATATGGAGTACAAACAAATGCTTGGCTTGATAATTTATTGGAACTTGGCAGCATCATTCTCTATTTCTTCATGCTGTTTACACTGAATTTTTTAACACCGAATGCTGAAGTATCCGCAAAATGGGCAGCCATCTCGGCTTTGGCTGGCAGCGTGGGCCTATACTTATTAAATACCCTGTTCGGCTCGTTCGCGCAGTTTTTTGCAGGCTATCAAGTTGTTTACGGTGCTTTTGCGGCCATACCTATTTTTCTTGTGTGGCTGCAAAGCTCGTGGCTTATTGTACTCGCCTCAATCTGCCTATGTGCCACGCTACATAACATAAAGCACACTTCTCAACAGAAAAACTTAGCATCTGGTCAGGATTAATGTAAAATCCCGCAAAATTTTTTCACAACAGGGCTTACCATGACAAATACAATCAACGACCTAAACAAAATTTTAGATGAAGCGGATTGCTTAGTCGACGAAGTAAAACTCAATGAAGCCCTTGATAAAATGGCATCTCAGATTTCTGCCGATCTCGCGGATAAAATGCCCCTTGTTCTGTGTGTGATGAACGGCGGATTAATCCCAACAGCTGCTTTAATAGAACGTTTGCATTTTCCATTAGAATTAGACTATATCCATGCGACAAGGTACGGAATGGAAACCGAAGGCGCTTCTCTAAACTGGCTAAGCTACCCGCAAACCAGCCTGAAAAATAGACACATATTGGTCATTGACGATATTTTCGACCAAGGTCATACGCTCCAAGCTATCGTAGAATGGCTGGAACAACAGGGAAGCAGCAGCGTATACACAGCCACCGTGATCAACAAACTGCACGACCGCAAAACAAATATGACACCCGATTATATTGGTACAGAGGTAGCAGATAGATTTTTATTTGGTTATGGCATGGATTACAAAGGTTTTTTCAGAAACCTTAAAGGTATTTACGCCATCAAAGACAGCTAAGCCTATCAAGACATCCTTACATCACATGCTAATTAAACGATAAATCATAGATAAAAAAATGCCCACCTTTGAAGTGGGCATTTTTATTTCACACTCTGTCTAACAGACTCTGTGCACTTAGAACACTCGGTTGAAGCCATTTAACGCCGCGACACGATAAGCCTCAGCCATGGTCGGATAGTTAAACGTAGTATTCAAAAAATACTTCAAAGTATTCTGCTTGCCTGGCTGCTTCATAATAGCTTGTCCGATATGAACAATCTCTGATGCTTGGTCACCAAAACAATGAATCCCTAATAACTCTAGCGACTCACGATGAAACAGTATTTTCAACATCCCTACTGCTTCGCCCGTGATTTGTGCACGAGCGGTGTTTTTAAAGAAAGCCCGACCCACTTCATAAGGCACTTTTTCAGCCGTCAATTCAGACTCTGTTTTACCAACAGAACTGATCTCAGGAATAGTGTAGATACCTGTCGGCACTTCACTAATGAACTCGCCACCCGCAAGACCAAACATATTAGCTGCCGCTGCACGCCCTTGATCGTAAGCAGCACTTGCCAAACTTGGCCAACCAATGACATCACCAGCCGCATAAACACTCTCAACTTGAGTTTGATAAGTGTCATTTACCGCTAACTGACCGCGTGCATTGGCCTCTAAGCCGATAGCCTCTAAGCCCAAATTGTCGGTATTACCAGAACGTCCGTTACAAAATAGCAATGCATCAGCACGTATCTTCTTACCTGACGCCATATGCATCACAACGCCACGCTCAGTTGTCTCAACAGAATCATAAGTTTCATTATGACGAATCAGCACACCACCATCACGAAGGTGATAACTCAAGGCATCAGTAATCTCGTCATCTAAGAAACTCAATAATTTTTTCGCCGGGTTAATCAGTTCAACTCTAACGCCCAATCCACAAAAAATCGACGCGTATTCACAGCCAATGACGCCCGCACCATAAATAATCAAAGAACGAGGAGTATGACTTAAACTTAAAATAGTATCTGAGCAGTATATACGAGGATGGGAAAAATCAATATTTGCTGGTCGATATGGACGAGAACCCGTAGCGATCACCACTTTTTTGGCCACTAGTAATTCAGGCCCTTTTTCATAAGTATTTACTTCGATGGTGTTCACATCTTTGAACTTACCGCGTCCAAAATAAATATCAATTCGATTGCGTGCATAATACTCAGTACGCCCCATAACCTGTTTATCAATAACTCGGTTCGCTCGGTCTAAAACTTTCGGGAACGAAAACCAACGAGGCTCACCAATATCACGAAACATAGGATTGGTGTTAAAGGCAATAATCTCTTTAACAGCATGACGCAATGCTTTTGATGGAATAGTCCCTAAATGCGTACAACTTCCGCCGACTTGTGAACTGGCTTCAATAACCGCCACTTTTTTGCCTGCCTTTGCGGCACTCATTGCTGCGCCTTCTCCCGCAGAGCTCCGTACCCAAAACCACAACATCATAATGTCTTGTTGTCATAACACCCTCTTCACTGTTCAATTATTTCGTTGCGTCATAAAATGTGTCATCAGAGACTTTCTCGGCTGCATTCTTTTTTGTCTCTTTTTCACACTTACCTTTATCGCCACCACAAATATCACAAGCCACTTCCATACCCAATGCGCTCATACCACCGCACGAGCCAGAAATGGGCTTTCTTCCCATCAAAACACCAACAGACATAGCAGTAACCAACAAAAGCATAAGGACAAATGCTAAAACAATCGTCAACATGACTTTTCTCCTATAAAAAATACAAAAAATAGCTCGCCTACTTTAAGTAGGACTTAAAGGCATCAGACGGACGCTCTTCAAAACCAAAATCCGTTTTCACCAGCAAATAAGCGGCAATACCGTTCTCTTGTGCAAATTCATAGCCTTTTTCTGGCCCAAGCACCGTAATGGCCGTTGCCAATCCATCAGCCATCGTTGTGGTTGTATCCACTACAGTAACAGATACCAAACGGTGTGTAATCGGCCTTCCAGTAAGCGGACTTATAGTATGGGAATAACGCACACCATTTTGTTCAAAATAATTTCGATAATCCCCCGATGTCGCCAACGCTATATTGGTTACATCTATAATTCTCTCAGCAATGTTATGACCGCCAGCTGGACTTTCAATACCCACGCGCCAAGGCGAACCATCCGGCTTAACCCCTTTTGACGAAATTTCACCACCCACTTCAACCAAGTAGCTTTCAATTCCTTTGTCTTGCAAAACTTTAGCTACAGCATCCACGCCATATCCTTTTGCAATGGATGACAAATCCACATAAATATCTTTTTCTTTGCTCAAACGAAGACCATCAAGCGTTAAAAATTGATAACCCACTCTCGATTTAGCCGCTTCTATCTCAACGTCCGTTGGTACCTTATCTTCTCGCTTTCCAGGACCAAATCCCCAGAGATTCACCAAAGGACCAATAGTCACATCATACTCACCATCGGTCATACGACTTAAAAGCAAAGCTTTATCAATAACGTAAGCCATCTCCTCGCTCACCGTAAATGACTGTCCTGCCGATAACGCATTAAATTCAGACAGTTCAGAATTTGGGTCATAGGTTGACATGAGCTTATTCACTCTCACCAACACGGCATCAACGTCATCTTTTAGATCCCAAGGGTTTTTCACCTCTTCCGTGGTATAAAATTTAACCGTATAAGTTGTCCCCATTGTAGGACCAGAGAAACTCACCAATTCTGGGGTAAACACAGAAAGTCTATAAAAAACGGCAACAATAATAAGCAGGAAAACTGGGAACAGTATTTTTTTACGCATAAAGAGTCTTTGTTATAGCCAATAAAACAAAGACCCACCAGAGGGTGGGTCTTTATCAGGTGCTAGCCACCGAAATCATCAAGCAAAATGTTTTCTTTTTCGACGCCTAGGTCTTCTAACATCTTGATTACAGATGCGTTCATCATTGGAGGTCCACACATGTAGAACTCACAATCTTCTGGCGCTGGGTGATCTTTTAGATAACTTTCATAAAGAACATTATGAATAAACCCAGTTTTGCCTTCCCAGTTATCTTCAGGTTGAGGATCTGAGAGAGCCAAATGCCATTCAAAGTTTTCATTTTCTTCCTGAAGCTTATCATATTCTTCCACATAGAATGCTTCTCGAACACTACAAGTCCCCATACCAGAAAGAAATTTTACGCTTAGAATTCAAACGCTTAAGCTGATCGAAAATATGAGAGCGCATTGGCGCCATACCCGCACCACCCCCTACAAACACCATTTCAGCGTCTGTGTCTTTAGCGAAGAACTCACCAAAAGGACCGTATACTTTGATCTTATCGCCTGGCTTAAGGCTGAACACATAAGATGACATTTGACCTGGAGGTAAATCATCTTTACCTGGAGGCGGAGAAGCAATACGAATATTGAACTTAACAATGCCCCTTTCTTCAGGGTAGTTAGCCATCGAATAAGCACGAATAACAGTTTCATCCACCTTAGAAACAAACTTCCAAAGATTAAACTTATCCCAATCTCCGCGATATTCTTCTTCGATATCAAAATCTTTATAATGCACAGTGTGGGCAGGCGCTTCCAATTGAACATAACCACCAGCACGGAAGTTTACGTTTTCGCCTTCAGGCAATCTTAACGTCAACTCTTTGATAAAGGTCGCTACGTTAGGGTTAGACTCAACTGTACATTCCCATGCTTTAACACCAAACACCTCTTCAGGCACCTCCACATCCATATCCTGTTTCACAGAAACCTGACAAGATAGACGGTAACCTTCTTTTTCATCACGACGCGTGAAGTGAGATTGCTCAGTGGAAAGCATAGAGCCACCACCACTCATAACCTTACATTTACACTGAGCACAAGTACCACCACCACCGCATGCGGACGATAGGAAGATGCCACTATTTGCTAATGTTTGAAGCAACTTACCACCTGCGGGCGCAGTCACTTCTTTTTCACCATTGATGCGGATTGTAACGTCACCAGTACTTACCAAGCGTGCACGAGCAGCAAGGATAATTGCCACTAACGCAAGCACGATAGCCGTGAACATCACCACACCTAGAATAATTTCTAAGTTGACCATGTTAGTTAAACCTTATTCTTGGTTGTCTAAATGTGCGGCCGATTAAAGCTGCACACCCGAAAATGACATAAAACCTAAACTCATCAGACCAACAGTGATAAAAGTGATACCAAGACCACGCAACCCTGCAGGAACGTCTGAATATTTAAGTTTCTCCCGAATACCAGCTAGGGCAGCGATAGCGAGCGCCCAACCAACACCAGCACCCACACCGTAAACAAGACTTTCACTGAAGTTATAGTCTCGTTCCACCATGAATAAAGAAGCCCCCATGATGGCACAGTTTACTGTAATCAACGGCAAGAAAACGCCCAGTGCGTTGTACAAAGCAGGCATGTACTTGTCTAGTGTCATCTCTAGTATCTGAACCACAGCAGCGATAACACCAATGTAGCTCAACAAACCTAGAAAGCTTAAATCAACACCACCCAAACCGGCCCACTCAAGAGCACCATCTGCCAAAAGATTTTGATACAACAAGTTGTTCAGTGGCACGGTAATCGCCAAAACAACCACAACGGCAATACCCAAACCTATTGCTGTCTCTACTTTTTTAGACAATGCTAAAAAAGTACACATACCTAGGAAGAATGCCAATGCCATGTTTTCAACAAAAACGGCCTTAATAAACAGACTGATTAAATGTTCCATTTATAGCGCCTCCTGAGAACGAGAATTTGCCGCAATTTTAAACTCTGGCGCTTCAACCTGCTCTTTCTTATAAGCGCGTAAAGCCCATATAACCAAGCCAATTACGAAGAATGCACTCGGTGGAAGCAACATCAAACCATTCGGTTGATACCAACCGCCATTTTGAACCGTCGCAAAAATCTCAACACCAAACAATTTACCAGCACCAAACAGCTCACGGAAAAACGCCACGACGATCAACATCGCACTGTAGCCTAAACCGTTACCAATACCGTCAACAAAACTCATTACAGGTCCGTTTTTCATGGCAAATGCTTCAGCACGTCCCATAACGATACAGTTTGTAATGATAAGACCTACAAACACTGATAACTGCTTACTGATTTCGAAAGCAAACGCCTTCAGAATCTGATCAACCACAATTACCAATGAAGCGATAATGATCATCTGTACGATAATACGAATACTGTTCGGTATATGATTACGAATAATCGCAATAAAGAAGCTAGAGAAAGCCGTTACTAAGGTCAAAGCGATCGCCATAACCAAACTAACACTCAAACTACTCGTCACCGCCAATGCGGAACAAATACCCAATATCTGCAAGGCTATTGGGTTGTTCGCAAGAATCGGCCCAAAGAGGACTTTTTTCACATCAGACATTATTGAACTCCTTCACTACGTAGCTGTGACAAGAATGGTCCAAAACCTTCTTCGCCCAACCAGTATTGAACAAGATGAGTCACCCCACGACTTGTCAATGTTGCACCAGATAGGCCATCTACTTTATACATTGCCTTAGGATCAGAACTGTCTACACCACCTTTAGCAAGTTGAATAACCGCTTCACCTTCGTCGTTGTATACTTTCTTACCTTTCCACAAAGCCTTCCAGTTAGGGTTATCTACTTCGCCACCCAACCCTGGAGTTTCACCTTGGTCGTAAAAACCAAAGCCTAGCACTGTATTAAAGTCGCTCTGCAAAGCCATAAAACCATACATGGTTGACCATAGGCCATATCCATGAACTGGAAGAATGATACGTTCAATCGTATCGCCCGATTTAACAAGATAAACCGCCGAAAAATTTGCACGGCGCTTGATACTCGCTGGATCTTCCTCAGCTTTTAGAGCAATAGACAAGTTAGGATCTTTAGCAGCAGCCTGCTGATTGAAAGTCGCTACATTGATATTAGCCTCTTTCAATTCCTCTTGCGTAGCGAATGTACCTGTTTGCAAGTTAACAATACGCGTTTCAACCGTCTCGAAAATCTCGTCCACAGACTTGCCTGGCTCAAGCATGCCAGCCGCCGACAGAATGTTACGTTTACGGTCTAAATCTTTATTGGTGTTCTGTATAGGCTTAAGACCTACCGCTGCAGCAGCAACAAAAATAGAACAAACCAAACACAAAGATAAAGCAACTATAATGGTCTTTTTAATACTATCGTTACTGCTAGCCATTGCGTGCAATCCTCCGTTTAATGTTCGCCTGAACAACAAAGTGGTCAATAAATGGCGCAAACAAATTCGCGAACAAAATTGCCAACATCATACCCTCAGGGTAAGCAGGGTTAACAACACGAATCAACACAACCATCAAACCAATCAATGCTCCGTAGAACCATTTACCTCGATTCGTCATTGATGCAGACACTGGGTCGGTTGCCATGTACATCATACCAAAGGCAAAACCACCCAAGACAAGATGCCAGTACCACGGCGTTGCAAACATAGGATTGGTATCGGAGCCAATGAAGTTCAACAATCCAGAAGTCAAAACCATACCTAACATAACACCAGCCACAATACGCCATGCGGCAATTCGCATGATCAGTAAAGCACCACCGCCAATCAAGATAGCCAGTGTCGATGTCTCACCCATTGAGCCTTGGATAAATCCAAAAAACGCATCAGACCAAGCAACCGTTAGACCAGGAACACCATCCGCAGCCAATTGGCTAAGCGCTGTTGCACCAGAAAAACCATCAACCGCTGTCCAAACTGCATCACCAGACATAGAGGCTGGGTACGCAAAGAACAAAAAGGCACGGCCAGCCAACGCTGGGTTGAGGAAGTTTTTACCCGTTCCACCGAACACCTCTTTCGCCAATACCACACCAAAGGTGATACCCAAAGCGACTTGCCATAAAGGTACAGTCGCAGGCAAAGATAAGGAGAACAAGATTGAGGTAACAAAGAAACCTTCGTTAACTTCATGTTTACGTACAGACGCAAACAATACTTCCCAGAAACCACCTACAACGAAAGTCACAAGATAAACAGGCAAAAAGTACATTGCGCCGTAAATCATGTTATCCCATATGCTGGAAGCATCATAATTAGTTAAACTACCAATGATGCCGTGGCGCCAAGAATCTCCCGCTGTAACGCCCATGGCATCCATAGCGGTATTGGCTTGAAAACCAATGTTGTACATACCAAAAAACATGGCTGGAAATGTACACATCCAAACCAAAATCATAATGCGCTTCATATCCACCGCATCACGAACATGGGAACCATTTTTAGTTACTGAGCTTGGACGGTAAAAAATAGTATCTACCGCTTCGTAAAGCGCGTACCACTTTTCATATTTTCCACCTGAATGAAATTCAGGCTCGATTTTATCAAGTACTTTTCTAAGCCCCATGAATCAACCCTCTTTCTCTATTAGAGTTAGGCAATCCCGAAGGATCGGGCCATATTCGAACTTACCTGAGCAACTGTAAGTACACAAAGCCAAATCTTCTTCGTCCAATTCAAGCGCACCAAGCTTCTGAGCTTGTTCTGTATCGTTCACAACCAAAGCACGTAGCAATTGTGTAGGAAGGATATCCAGTGGCATTACGCGTTCAAAGTTACCAAGCGGCAACATAGTACGATCACTACCATTTGTCGTGGTGGTCATATCGAAAGATTTCTTTCCTGTCAGCTTAGATAAGAACACATTCATAATAGAATGCTTTTCTACGCCAGCACGAAGATAATGCATCATTTGACGCTCACGACCTTCCAACAGCACAGACACCTGATTATGGTAACGACCTAAAAAGGCGTAAGGCCCTTTCGCGGCACGACCAGAAAGCACAGATCCAGAAACCACTCGATTCTCGCCATCAGCCAACTCACCCGACAACAAGTTATCGAGGCTTGCGCCAACTTGAGTACGAACCAAACGAGGCTTTTTAACTTGTGGACCCGCTAAAGAAACCACTCGCTCAACACTTAACTCACCCGTAACGAATAACTTACCAACCGCTACAACGTCTTGATAGTTAATAGACCAAACCGTCTTTTTATCACTAACTGGATCAAGGAAATGTATGTGAGTACCAGCAAGACCTGCTGGGTGTATACCAGCAAACTCTTCAACCGTCACATCAGATGTTGTTGGAATCTTTGCACCCGCTGCTTTACAAACAAAGACCTTACCTTCCGTTAAACGCGTTAGCACAGTAAGACCATCAGCAAAGGCTTCAGCTTGATCAGCCAAAACGACTTCAGGAGAAGCAGCCAATGGATTGGTATCCATCGCCGTCACAAAAATAGAGTTCGGAACGGACGCCACTTCGGGCACTTTTGAAAATGGACGAGTACGGAACGCAGTCCACAAACCCGATTCGACCAAATTATCAACCACCTTACTACGCTCTAAAGACTTCAATTCAGAACCAGAGTAAGAGGCGAAAGTTTCAGACTCATCGCCCTCAACATTAATAATTAATGATTGAAAGACACGTCTTTCACCACGATTGATCGCAGCAACGGTTCCAGAGGCAGGAGCCGTGTACTTCACGCCTTCCGTCTTCTTATCCGTAAAGATGACTTGACCTTTCTTGACCTTATCCCCTTCCTTGACCAACATGGTGGGTTTCATTCCATGATAGTCTGGACCAATCACAGCCACTGCTTTCACCGCAGCGGCCGTCTCAATCACTTGATTGGGAGCACCTGAGATCGGTAGATCTAGGCCTTTTGTAATTTTATACATATGTTCTGCCCAACAATAAATTGAACACAAAAAGCGTAATGTGTAATGCTCACACCCCCTCCGGGAAAACATGCACGAGCGAACAATCAATCTTAAGATAATTGTAAAACACAAACTCACTTCACCAAAAAACCGACGTATTATAAAGATCATTCCCCCCATTGACCAGCTCATGAAGCGGACTTTAAGCACCAACTTTTACTTAAAAGCACAACTTGCTCCTTATTCATTGACGTGCAGCCATAAAAAATACTTTTTTTTGTTATTTTATTACATGATGAGTGACAATCCAGCTCACTCAAACCGCCTTGGCAAATTAAATCAAAGCTAGGCAATCCAAATAGGAAGATCAGCCGTACTTTAGTCGGTTGCCATATCTTATTGAAAACGACACAATATCGCCTAACAAATGAATAGGCTCAAAACACGGAAGCAAACCTATGATCAAACCAGAAGCTCAAATTCATATTAAAAACTTACGTTTAAGAACCTATATTGGATTCAATGAATCGGAAAAACAGAACAAACAGGACGTTGTCATTAATGCTTGGATACACTACCCAGCCTCCCAAGCCTATGACACAGACAACGTAGAAAATGCGGTAAACTACCGAACCATTTGCAAAGAAATGATTGCCCATACTGAAAACAATCGTTTTTTACTGCTTGAAAAATTAACCGCAGACCTACTGGAACTGTGTATGTCTTCAAACCATGTTACTTTTGCGAAAGTGGAAGTGGCAAAACCACATGCATTGCGTTTCGCCGACTCTGTTTCATTAACACTGTCCGCCACTAGAGATCAATAAGCCTAACATGTCAGAAACCGTTTCAATCACCCTAAAGCCCGGCTTCAAAAACTTAATTAATGGTTTAGATGGCAGTCGTAAAGCCCTGCAGTTGCTAGCCATTGCCGCTCAACATAAACGCCCTATTCTCTTTATGGCCAATACGGTTGCCGAACTAAATGAGCTTGAAGATGAAATACTGTTTCTGAATCAAAATAAACACGAAATACTCCGATTCAGTGACTGGGAAACCCTGCCATATGACGCCTTTTCGCCACACCAAGACATCATTTCCCAACGTCTAGAAACATTAGCGAAGCTGACTGAAACCAAGAACCCAATAGTCCTGACAACCGTGGCGTCTTGCTTAACTCGCTTATGCCCTAAGCAACACTTAGATGCACAGCGCTTTCATTTAAAAGAAGGGCAAGAACTGCCTCTTGAAGACTTATCTCGCAAACTCACGAACGCAGGCTACCTAAACGTAGAAAATGTCCACGAGCATGGCGAATATGCCATTCGCGGGGCATTAATGGATGTGTACCCAATGGGGGCGGACAACCCTATTCGTATAGACTGGTTTGATAACGACATCGACTCTATACGCTGGTTCGACCCAGAAACTCAGCGCAGCATCAATAAAGTAACAGAAATAAAAATGCTGCCCGCAAAAGAATTTCCAACCACAGCCCAAGGTATCCAGCAATTTCGCCAAGCGTTTAGAGAGCGTTTTGACACCAACCCGCTTTCTAGCCCTATTTACCAAGACATTTCCAGCGGCATTATCCCTGCAGGTGTAGAATACTATCTACCTTTGTTTTTTGAACAAACGGCCAGCGTATTCGACTATCTGCCCGATGAGACACTCATCATACGCTCAGATAATTTTAATGATCAATTTGCCAGTATTAAACTCGACTTCCGCAGCCGTCACGAGTCACTCAATTACAATATTGAACGCCCCATTTTAAAGCCCGATGAAATTTGCTTAAGAGAAGACGAGCTGTTTGCGAAACTCAACCAATATGCCAACATTATTTTTTCTGCCGACGGTGAGCACCCCGCCTACAGCGCGCTTGATGTGGTAAAAATTGACTCCCGAGCCGAGCAACCACTAAGCAAATTACAGCATTTTTCTTGCCAACACTACAGCAAGAGTGCTCATAGTGGCTGAGTCTGCCGGTCGGCGAGAGGCTCTACTCGACTTACTCAAAAAGTACAACATTAAACCTAAACAGGTTGAAAGTTGGGAAGCCTTCACAAAATCGACCAAATCGCTTGCCATCACAGAGGGCAACATTGGTCGCGGCTTCATCATCAACAATGAATTAGCACTCATTCCTGAAAGCGAAATACTAGGCGAGCGCGTTTCTCAGCATCGTCGACGCAATAAACAAAACACTATTAGCGAAGACGCTATTATTCGCAATCTCACTGAATTGAGATTAAACGCACCCGTAGTTCATATCGACCATGGCGTAGGTCGCTATCTTGGATTAACCAACTTAGAGATCGATGGGCAAGAAACAGAACTACTCACTCTTGGCTATGCCAATGACGCAAAACTCTATGTTCCCGTCTCCTCATTGCAGTTGATTTCGCGCTACACAGGCGCAGACGAAGACACCGCGCCATTGCATAAACTCGGTACTGACAAATGGAGCATTGCAAAGCAAAAAGCCGCCGAAAAAGCACGCGATACCGCAGCAGAATTGCTAGAAATATACGCCAAGCGCGAAGCCAGAGTAGGTCATGCCTTTGCCAAACCAGACGATCAGTATGAGCTATTTGCTGCGGGCTTCCCATTTGAAGAAACCCCAGATCAACAAATGGCCATTGATGCCGTTATGCGTGACATGTCAACAAAAAAACCGATGGACCGCTTGGTATGCGGCGATGTTGGTTTTGGCAAAACAGAAGTCGCTATGAGAGCAGCCTTTCTTGCAGTGCAAGATGGCAAACAAGTGGCTGTCCTCGTACCAACCACCCTACTCGCCCAACAGCACTATGAAAACTTTTGTGACCGATTTGCTGATTGGCCGGTAGAAATCGAATTTCTATCTCGTTTTCGGTCTGGCAAGCAATCCAATACCTCAATTGATCGACTAGAATCAGGCAAAGCCGATATTGTTGTCGGCACGCATAAACTGATTCAAAGTGATATTAAGTTTGCCAATTTGGGCTTGGTTATTATTGACGAAGAGCACCGCTTTGGTGTCAAACAGAAAGAACAATTTAAAGCCTTAAGAGCGGAAGTTGACATACTGACTCTCACAGCGACCCCCATTCCCCGAACATTAAATATGTCTTTATCGGGTATTCGCGATTTATCCATCATCGCCACACCTCCAGCAAAACGCTTATCTGTAAAAACCTTTGTCAAACAGAAAGACGAGCACCAAATCAAAGAAGCCATATTGCGTGAATTGCATCGCGGCGGGCAGGTTTATTATTTACACAATGAAGTGCAAACTATTCAGAAAGCGGCGGAAGAATTAGAAGCACTCATTCCAGAAGCTCGTGTCATTGTGGGCCATGGGCAAATGCGTGAAAGAGAACTGGAACAAGTGATGTCTGACTTTTATCACAAACGCGCCAACGTACTCGTCTGCTCGACCATCATAGAAACGGGTATCGACATACCGAATGCAAATACCATCATTATTGAACGCGCAGATAAATTTGGTTTAGCACAACTACATCAATTACGCGGACGCGTTGGTCGATCACACCACCAAGCTTATGCTTACCTACTTACCCCCAATGATCGCAGGGTCACCAGTGATGCCGAAAAACGCTTAGAGGCCATTATGCTCGCCGACAAGCTAGGAGCTGGCTTCACTTTGGCCACTCACGATCTAGAAATTAGGGGCACAGGGGAGCTATTAGGTGACGGCCAGAGCGGTCACATTGAACATGTTGGCTTCTCACTCTTTATGGACATGCTAGACAGAGCCGTCAAATCATTAAAAAATGGCGAATCGCCTGATATTGATATTACCTCACCCGCTCAAACCGATGTGAATTTGCGGGTCCCCGCGCTGATACCAGAAGATTACTTAGGCGATGTACATTCACGCCTGATTCTGTATAAACGCATTGCCAGCGCGAAAGCCAGTGACGAACTGAAAGACCTACAAGTGGAAATGATTGACCGCTTTGGGCTACTGCCTGATGCTACCAAAAACCTATTCCGCCAAACTGAGCTGAAACTCAAGGCAGAAAGCCTTGGCATTAATAAAATTGAAGTCAACGCAAAAGAAGGTAAAATCATCTTCAACAGCAAAACGCCAGTTGATCCGATGAAATTGATTAAACTCATTCAAACAAAGCCAGATGTTTATAAACTCGCAGGCTCTGACACCTTGAAGTTTTTAGTATCAATGAACAGCGCAGAAGAGCGCTTCCAGCACACAACAATGACTTTGGAATTATTACATTGAGAGCCTTAATTTGTAATTTATTATCCTTAACGCTGTTAACCAGTGGCGTTTATGCGGCTGACAACCGCTTCGATCCGAATACTGCCAAGGCCTATGAGGCCTATGTGGTTACCTTTATGTGGCCTGAAGGCCAGTCAAGTGAACAAGTGAGTTACAAAAACATCTTACCAACTGACCGACTTGTTCGTTTTCCAGCACCCAATGACGTCGCAGGAAACACACTTAACAGCAACCAGGCATCGCCATTTGGCAATAGACTGGGTCGTCAGGTAAAGATACTTGCTAACCAAAAATGGACGCTTATCTTTAAGCAGCCAGGTGACACCATCAACAAAAGTTTCGTCAGCCAACAAAACGTAAATGGTTACCCAGTGTTAACTGGCAATATCGCTATCACTCTAGGGCGATATTTGGAGTCTGACATACGCTATCAGCATTATTTGTTTGGCCGCGCTCAACAAACAGCTTCTACACCTCAGGACAAAAACAGTACGCCGCAACCAATCGCACCCACAACAGCCAGCTCGGCAGAAGTAACGCCTACATCGGTACTTAAATTACGCCAAAACAATAGAACCGCTAGCAAAAAGGTCAACTATTTAGACCATCCAACCATAGGCACTTTAATATACTTTGAACCGATTGAATTGGAACAGGCCATCTCGCAACAGCAGTGACACCAGAAAGCGACTTGGGCAGTAAATAAAGTATAACCCTTCTTTCCCGCAACGAGCGCTTAAATAAAAAGGAGCTTACAAAAGCTCCTTTTTACTGACCAAAAAACAGACTAATAGCCGCGGGACTGGGCCAACTTCCCCACCCAGGCAATGGCTTTTTGCTCAATCACTGAAAAAAATGACAACCCTAAGCGTTCAGCCATGCCTTTCGGTTGTTTGTACGCTAAACGAATTACTTCCGCCGTACTGTAATTAGACACCAAATAGGCATCGCTGGTCATCACGACATCAACCAATTTGTTGCCTAATGCCTCCGAACCGTACCAAGTCTCACCGGTGGCAATGCTTTCGATGTCTAACTGCGGACGCTGGCTTGAGACAAATCGTTTAAAAAGATCATGAGTATCTTCTAAATCTTGCTTAAACTTTTCTCGGCCCTCATCTGTGTTTTCCCCCAACATGGTCAACGTACGCTTGTATCGCCCTGCTGTATGCAACTCAACATCAATGAGACTTTTATCCAACAAGCGATGAAGGTTTGGAATTTGGGCGACCACGCCAATGGAACCCAAAATAGCAAAAGGCGCTGCGATAATTTTATCTGCCACACACGCCATCATATAACCCCCACTAGCTGCTACTTTATCAACGCAAATCGTTAATGGGATATTCGCCTCTCGAATTCGCTGTAATTGGGACGCAGCCAAACCATACCCGTGAACCACACCGCCACCACTTTCCAAACGAACAACAACTTCATCCTGCGGCTTGGCGATACTTAGAATCGCAGTTATCTCTTCTCTCATTGTCTCTACCGCGGACGCCTTAATATCTCCATCAAAATCCAATACATACACTCGCCTCTTGGTCTCTTCTTTCGCATCAGCAACTTTAGAGACTTTTTTCTGAGCTTTTTTCTCAAGCTTGTCTTTTTTCTTCTTCTCTTTTTCGATGTTTTTTAGAGCTTTCTTATCCATTAGCTGACGATCCAACTCCGCCTTCATCGCATCATATGTCTCGTTCAATTTAGTGATAGATAAGCTACCAGGTTGCGATTTACGCTTTCCGCTTGCCACTATTGCCAACAATAAACCAATCACCACAGCAACACTGATTAACTTCAGCAAAAAACCAGCATAGTCAGTTAAAAATTCCAACGTTTATTTCCTCTAAATAGTCATAAGTTCTTGGCATATTGGGGATATTTTTACAAATAACAATCATATTTACTGATATTTCACTATAGATACTGTCAAGCATATGCCTTATTATCTGCACACTTTGATAGAGTCTGAGCATTTTAAAGCCTGAAAACCCCAGAAAACTAACAAGATTTTTTGATCTGCTATACAAAAACAGAAAAATCCTGTTAATTTTTTGCACATTTTCAGTGTTTTCCCAAAAGGAGTCATCAATGAAAGCCTCTCTGTCCCAAGCACTAGGAAGAAATTTCCTCGGTGCATCACCACTGTGGTACAAGCAAGTCATCTTAGCGTTTCTGATTATCAACCCAATTGTCTTAGTGGTATTAGGGCCATTTGTTGCAGGCTGGCTATTAATTATTGAGTTCATATTTACACTGGCGATGGCGCTAAAATGCTACCCATTACAACCTGGGGGCTTGCTTGCCATTGAGGCCGTAGTCCTTGGGCTTACTTCCCCTGAGGGTGTATACACTGAAGTATCTCACAACATGGAAGTTATTCTGCTGCTCATGTTTATGGTGGCTGGCATTTACTTTATGAAAGACATGCTGCTGTTTATTTTTAACAAGCTTCTAGTCAAAGTAAAATCAAAAATCGTCATCTCATTAATTTTTAGTTTTTCTGCTGCATTGCTTTCGGCTTTTTTAGATGCCTTAACGGTGACAGCCGTTCTAATCAGTGTTGGCGTTGGCTTTTATTCGGTCTACCACAAGGCGGCTTCAGGCCAAAGCTCTAATAAAAATCACGACCATGGTAAAGACGATTCAATATTGCCAGTCAACACAGAAGACTTAAACGAATTTCGCTCGTTTCTACGCGATTTATTAATGCACGGTGCGGTGGGTACCGCGCTTGGTGGCGTCGCAACGCTAGTAGGCGAACCACAAAACTTACTGATTGCTAAGGTTGCAGGCTGGAATTTTGGCGAATTCTTCATGAATGTTGCCCCCGTCTCAATGCCTGTCTTAATTTGTGGCTTATTAACGGTGATCGTTTTAGAAAAGACCGCTTGGTTTGATTACGGCGCTCAATTACCAGATACCGTTCGAGATATTCTTAATAATTTTGAACAAGAAGAAAGCAAAAAACACACAAGCAAAACCAAAGCTCAACTGATTGTGCAAGGCATTGTCGCTATTATTCTCGTACTATCTCTTGCTTTCCATGTTGCGGAAGTTGGACTGGTTGGCTTAATGGTCATTGTACTGCTAACGTCATTCAACGGTATCGTTGAAGAGCGTCAGATTGGCCATGCATTTGAGGAGTCATTACCCTTTACGGCATTATTGGTGGTATTTTTTACTGTGGTTTCCGTTATCCATTCGCAACATCTATTTCAACCTGTCATTGATGTAGTGCTACAGATGCCCACAGATAGCCAGCCAATTATGCTGTTTATTGCTAATGGCTTACTATCTGCTATCAGTGACAACGTTTTTGTTGCTACTGTATACATCAATGAAATCAAAGCCGCACTGGATGCTGGCACCATTACTCGAGAACATTTTGACACCTTAGCTGTGGCTGTTAATACAGGCACTAACTTACCAAGTGTTGCCACACCAAACGGTCAAGCCGCTTTCTTATTTTTATTGACTTCTGCCATTGCGCCACTCTTACGTTTGTCTTACGGCAAAATGGTGTGGATGGCCCTTCCTTATACGATAGTGTTGAGCATCGTTGGCGGGCTATGTGTTGTTTACCTATTGTAATATGTGTTTAATTAACCAATAAGCTACATAAAAATAAATATCCCCCCAATCTGTTTAATCAAGGATTGGGGGGATATTTATTTGGAAGCTTGTATATCTATGCTTTTTACTGCTTTTTACTGCTTATTAATGCTTAATACGCCAGAGAGACTGACCGGATTTTTTGTCGATCAAATCTAAACGCGCTTCATGCATTTCTAACTCGCTCTCACTGGCTCGGATAATTTTTAGCGCAGGGCGATTGGCAGAAAAACGACGAATAGCTTCCACTCCACCCTCTTCTTTACTGTCTGAGTCCGCATGATTAGCAAGCCCCAAACTAGTCTGCCCACCCGTCATCAACAAATAGACATCGGCCAATATTTCCGAGTCTAAAAGAGCGCCATGCAATTCTCGGTGAGAGTTATCAATGCCATAACGTTTACATAAAATATCGAGGTTATTCTTCTGTCCTGGGTGTTTCTTACGAGCATAAACTAAGCTATCAAAGACACCACATACCTCAGCTGTTTTCGGATAGCCACCAATACGAGCAAACTCATGGTCCATAAAGCCAATATCAAATGGTGCATTGTGGATGATCAGTTCAGCACCTTTGATAAAATCGAAAAACTCTTGCGCAATTTCATGAAAACGAGGCTTATCAGCAAGAAACTCGTTGCTTATCCCGTGAACCTTAAAGGCTTCTTCTTCCACCTCTCTGTCTGGGTTAATATATACATGAAAATGCCGATTGGTTAACTTACGACCAATCATTTCCACACAACCAATTTCGATAATTCGATGCCCTTGTTTTGGATCGATACCCGTTGTCTCTGTATCCAGCACAACCTGTCTCATGATAGCGCCCTTAACTCCTCAATACCTTTGTTTGCCAATTGATCCGCAATTTCATTCCCTTCAATACCAGCATGACCTTTTACCCATTTCCACGTCACGTCATGATACTGACACAACTCATCTAAAGCCTGCCAAAGATCTTTATTTTTTACTGGTTGTTTGGACGCCGTCATCCACCCCTTTCGTTTCCAGCCAGCCAGCCATTCAGTGATGCCTTTTTGTACATATGAAGAGTCTGTATATAAAGTCACTGCACACTTTTCTTTTAATGCCCGCAGTCCTTCTATTGCTCCCATAAGCTCCATACGATTATTCGTCGTATCCTGCTCACCACCACATAAATGTTTTTCATGCTCACCAAAGGTTAACCAAGCTCCCCAACCACCAATACCAGGGTTTCCCTTACAAGCACCGTCTGTATACATTACAACCTTTTTCACTCTTTCATCTCTTTCACTGTTGGTTTCGTTAAAGGAGGCACTCGGACTCTAGCCCCAGACCAACGAGGTTTTAGCGGAATAAAGCGCTTTACCTGCTTTGTTGCCACCATGACATAAATACCACTAAAAGGCAGCTTAAGCGGCTTAAACATTCTATCAACCCAAGCAAAACGCGATCGCCATTTGCCATTTTGCAGAGGGGGTTGATAATACACAAAACGCTTTGTTTCCAAGGTGAGGCCCGCTACTTTTAGCCAATCCTCCAAGCGTTGATGAGCAATAAAATGACCGCACCATGGCGCTTTCACCTTTTTAGAAAACAAACGACAAAACCCCCAAACACTCCAAGGATTAAAGCCGATAATGATCAACTTGCCACTTGGTAACAGGGTTCTTGCCGCTTCACGTAAATCATCGTGTGGCGTTGCGGAAATATCCAACGTATGGTGAAAAACATGGACATCGATGCCATCCGCCTCAAAAGGCAGTTCACTTGCCCTGGCAACAACCGTATTCGATGGCGCACCAAATTCCAAAATAGGCGCGATTAAAATACTCTCACGTAAACGATGCTCTCGCACAGAGAAGTCTTTGAGAGGAGATTGCGTGACAAGATAATAGCCGACTGCGGAATCGAGTTCAGCTGCGACTTCATCGCGCTCCAACTGCAAGACACTATCGCCTAAATTACTCTTGTACCAATTTTGAAAAAATTGTCTTGATTGATCATCCAACATACAATGAATTCTCTTTTTAAACGGTATGACGCTGTATTTATTTTTTTATAGACACGCCATATAAACAACAACCGCCTCTATAAAGCAGACAACTTATGACTATTTTTCCGCTTCCCGCTTTTCAGGACAATTATATCTGGATCATCCAAGATAAAGATAGTTCAGCCATCTGGGCTGTAGATCCGGGAGATGCCGACGTCGTATTAGATTATTGCCACAAAGAGAACAAAACCTTAACAGGCATTTTAATTACCCACCACCACAAAGATCATACTGGGGGCGTCAGTAGACTAAAACAATATTTTGCTTGCCATGTTTATGGTCCTGCGCATCTTACGGATCTCATTACTACGCCCATGTACGAAGGTGATCAAGTAGCCATTTTCAAACACACCTTTCATGTTATCGCTACCCCAGGGCACACGCTTGATCATTTGTGTTACTTTTGTCCCGAGGGGGCAAACACTTTATTCAGTGGCGATACCTTATTCAGGGGCGGCTGTGGTCGAATAATGGAAGGAACACCAGAGCAGATGTTAGACGCGATGACAAAAATTTTCCATTTACCCGACAACGCACTCATCTACGGCACCCACGAATATACATTAGCAAACTACCGTTTTGCTCTTTCTTTAGAACCCAACAACAAATCACTTTTACGCTCAAACCGAATAAGCCAAGCAAAAAGGGCCAATAATGGTTCCACTTTACCAACAAAACTCAGCGTAGAGAAAAAAACTAACCCCTTTTTACGAACCCACATTAAGTCCTTAAAAGTTAAAGCAGCACAACAACTTAACGAAAAACCAGCCGATAATTCTGTGGCGGCATTCAGTCAAGTTAGACGAGCCAAGGATAGTTTTAGTTGACCTATCGCGATACTCCCTTAAAATGTCCAAACTTTATTCAATTTTGTGACTTACATGATATATAAAATATTCTGGATTTGCCTTGTCAGCCTAACACTGAGCGCCTGCCAAACCGCCTCAAAAATAGATCAAGATAACGCTTCGAATGAGCCTCACAGAGTCTTTAGAAGATGGAGATATTGCCGAAGCAGATACCGAACAATTAGGTTTTATTGACACTGTACCACCAGTCGAATCGACTACAGAAGACAGTGAAGAAGCAACCGATGAGCAATTGGTCACAACGATAAAACCACAAGAACACGCTGACATATGGGAAAGAATTCGCGCCGGATACCAGCTTGATCTTGATATAGATCGCCCTCGCCTATCCTCTCAGCTACGCTGGTTCAGCTCTCATCCTTCATATTTAGATAGAGTATCAAAGCGTGGTGAACGTTACTTGTACTACATCGTTGAAGAATTAGAAAAAGCAGGTATTCCTACAGAAATCGCCCTATTACCCATCGTAGAAAGTGGCTTCGATCCATTCGGATACAGTCATGGACGCGCTTCTGGTCCTTGGCAATTTATCCCATCTACAGGTCAAATGTATGGGTTGGATCAAACATGGTGGTACGACGGTCGACGCGATATTATAGGCTCGACTCAGGCAGCCATTGCCTACCTGACTCGACTGCATAAAATGTTTGATGGTAACTGGCTCCATGCACTGGCGTCTTATAACTCAGGTGAAGGCACTGTTATGAGAGCGATCAGAAAAAACAAAAAAGCGGGGAAACCTACTGATTTCTGGTCCCTAGACCTGCCGCGAGAGACTCGTGCTTATGTCCCCAAGTTAATAGCCCTTGCTAAAATCATCAAAGATCCAGAAAAATACAATTACTCAACGTATTCCATCCCGAACAAACCCTATTTTGATATTGTCAACATTGGCGGTCAAATAGATTTAGCTCAAGCGGCGGAGATGGCGAACGTTAGTATTGATGAGGTTTACTTATTAAACCCTGGCTTTAACCAGTGGGCAACCTCCCCTGATGGCCCCCACCGACTGTTAATGCCTATTTCCAAGGCTAAAAAATTCAGAGCAAAGCTGGCAGAAATCCCCAGCAAAGAGCGAGTAACTTGGGTTCGCTATTCGGTAAAAGCTGGTGACAATTTACTCTTAGTGGCAAAACAACACAACACAACAGTCAACGTCCTGCAAGACGTTAATAAAATGTCTTCCTCTATGATCCGCGTTGGGCAAGAGCTCATGATCCCAGTAGCCGGAAACAACATTGAAAGCTACACATTAAGCTCTCACCAACGCTTACTAGCCAAGCAATCTAAGGCACCAAACCGCAATCGCATTAAAATAAACTACACCGTCAATTCTGGTGATAGCTTATGGTCAATTGCCAATAAATATAAAACAGATACAAAAACGCTTGCCCGTTGGAACAATATGGGGCTTGGCGATCCGCTAATGCCTGGCAAAAAACTGGTACTTTGGCTAGAACCTGATCAATCAAAAAACAGTGACAGTACTCGCAGTGTAATCAAGAAAGTGGTTTACACTATAAGATCGGGTGAGTCATTGGCTGTTGTTGCCAACAAATTTAAGGTGTCCATCAATGACATTCGTGAATGGAACCCCAAAGTCAGCAGCAAAAAGTACGTTCAACCTAAGCGACAAAGTCACTCTTCTTGTAAACGTGGTCGGTGGCTAAACAATCAACAAAAAGGGCTGATTTGATCAGCCCTTTTTTTTATTATACTACTTTTAAAAAAGTCGTATCACTCATATCGACAAAGATAAGCAGTCATCTCGGTCACTTTTAATTGGAAGGTTTGATTCGCTTCTACAATAAAAGTGTCACCTTTCGCAAAGGTTGTCCAATCGTCTTGTCCCGGTAATTTTACCGTTAGTGCACCTGATACAACCGTCATATATTCTCGTTGACTCGTGCCAAACTCATAGTCACCAATTGCCATTACACCAACCGTTGATGTTCCTTCCGCGTTATCCAATGCAATGGATTTTACTTGATCATTAAAATAGCTATTTACTTTTAACGCTGTGCTCATATACAAGTTCTCATTTCCGTTTTAAAAATATGTTTTTTTAGCCACGATTCAAAGTGCACTTATGTGTTTTTATTTCCCACCATCTCTTCAATTATCCATTCTTTGAAAGCCGACATAGCAGAGGTAACTGAACGACGTTTCTCATACACTAAATAAAAAGACCGATTGGTAATCAAATGCTGATTAAACAACACTTTTAGCGTCCCAGCCTCTATTTCTGGCATAATCAATTCTGGGTCTGTCAATGATATACCCAAACCTTGAGCCGCCGCACCAGCGGTTAAAGACCCACTAGAAAACATCAAACCACGACGAAATAACTTAGGATCAAGATCATGTTGTTGTAACCAATCATGCCATTCGTCTTTTCGTTTAGTAACGTGTAAGAGCGGATAAAAACGCATATCCTCTGGTTTAACGATAGGCTGTTCAGGCTTTATCAACCGAGGATTACAAACTGGAGCCAAGCGTGCTGGGCGTAAATAATGCGCCTCAACATCCTCCCAATCGCCACTACCAAAGTACACCGCCATATCTATGTCGTTGGCAGAGAAATCAATTAACCCTGTAGAAGAACTAATTTCGATCTGAATATCAGGATAACGCTCTTGAAATCGTTCCATTCTTGGCATAAGCCAGCGAGTAAGGAAAGCTGGGGCAACCGCTAATCGCAACGATCCAGACTTTTGCTTGCTCTTCAGTTCAGATGTCGCGTTTTCTAACTGCTCAAAAATACTCTTTATGGGTTTTAAATACGATTCACCCGCTTCCGTTAAAATCACTTTACGTTTTGTACGGCGAAAAAGCTCAAGGCCTAGAAAACTTTCCAAACCCTTGATTTGATGACTAATCGCAGAAGGCGTTACAGACAATTCCTTGGCTGCTTTATTGAAACTGCCATGGCGAGCAGCAGATTCAAAACACTTCAATGAATTTAAAGGGGGCAAACGATTAATAAGCTCATCTCCAATAGATAAGAAAGGTAAAGAAAGATTTCTACACTTTATCTAATCAATAGCGTGAAAATGGCTCACCTGTCAATTATTATAGCCCTACACACACAATAATTTTACACAATACGAATCGGATTACTCATCTTCATCACTGGTCACTTCCGACGTGATAAAACGCTTAGGTGGTAATTTAAATGCGTCAAAGCCGTCCTGTTGATTATCATGAAAGCGGGCTTTACTTGCAGGCTTTTTATTTGTTTTTTTAGGCGCTTTAGCCGGAGTTTTAACAGAGTCTTTTTTCAATTCTTTACGGGCAGGTTTAGGTGGCAACAACCCTTTAAACGTTGGCTCAAGCCCTTCAATAGACTCAATAGCAAATGTTTTTTGCAAAAAAGCCTCTATTGCTTTGAAATTCAACCAATCCTTCGGACCAACCAAAGAATAAGCGTCGCCCTTAAAACCAGCACGACCTGTACGTCCCGTTCTGTGAACAAACTCTTCAGCTTGCTTGGGCAAATCAAAGTTGAAAACATGAGACACGCTGGCAATATCCAAACCACGAGAAGCCACATCTGTGCTCACAAGGACATCAAACTGCCCTTTGGCAAAGCTTTCCATGGTTTTATTGCGCGCGCTTTGCGATAAATTGCCATTCAAAGCCTGCGTACTTAACCCCCACCCTGCGATGATCTCAGACAAGCGTACAGTATCGCTTTTCGTTGCCGTAAAAATAATTGCTTGCTTGATCGTTTGGCCCAACAATAGATGCTTAAGTAAAGCTTCTTTATGATCCAAATGATCACACAACAAAACGTGCTGAGAAATATCCGTGTGCTCGTCAAAACCTTGACCAACAGCAACACGCGAAGGCTCCCGTAATAACTCGCCAGCAATAATACTAACTTCCGTATTATCCAATGTCGCTGAGAAGAACAATGTCTGACGTTGACGATGGCTGGCGGCCGCATTAATCGCGCGCATCGCGTCGGCAAAACCCAAATCCAGCATACGATCTGCTTCATCTAAAATGAGCAACTCAAGCCCTTCTAGAAAAACATGACGCTGTTTTAAATGGTCCACCAAACGACCAGGTGTCGCCACAATAAAATGCGGGTCTTTTTGCAAGGATTTGTGCTGATCGTTAAAGTTTTCACCACCTTGAATGAGAATAGACGTAAAGCGGCTGCCTGCTAATAACAACCTTAGCTGACCAAACACTTGCTTAGCCAATTCTCGAGTCGGCACTAAAACCACAACACGAGGGTCGCGTTTTGACAGCGCTTTTTTCTTATAAACTCGATGCAACGCAGGCAAAAGATAGGCGAGCGTTTTTCCAGAACCCGTTTTTGATGACGCCAATAAGTCTCTTCCAGCCATGGCTTCTGGAATAGCGCGAGCTTGTATTTCCGTTGCCTCATCAAATCCTAGATGACCAATAGACTTTAAAATACGATTATCAAAACCAAATTCTTCGAATAACAAACAAATACCCCTTCAAAACTAAACAATACCGCGTAACCAAAACGTCGCGTCTAATGCACGCATTATAACCTAGACAATCTAAAATTCGTTATGCATCTTGCATTAAAAGATAGCTTTTACCCGCACTTATTACACCCACACCTCGGCCCTGTGACGTTTCAACCTCAGTAAGACCTTCAGCGAGACCATAAAACACATTTCGCCCCACTAGAGCCTTCATGCCATAGCGCATAGAAATGTAAGGACGCTCTTCTTCATGGTAAAAACCCATCCAAATATCACAGTCAACTCCGAGCACCAGAACATCCTCAGTCTGAGTTCGAAACTCTATCGCTCGACCGTGCACGGTTTCTATCCATTGCCAACGATTAACGTGAAAAGGCGCATCTTCTACTTTAATTCGTACCTTTTCGACAGGCGTCATTAAGAAATACTCGCCATTTTCGAACCACAATATTCGGCTAAACATTGTCACCATAGCAGAACGCTTAATTTTGCTGCCTTCATGACACCAATCACCATTTGCTTTAATCACCATGTCCATGTCACCACAAAACGGCGGCGTCCAAGTATGCACCGGCGGCAAACCCGAAGAGGTCACTTCAGAAAAACCTTTCAAATCTATATTTGACATGCGCTTTCTCACTTATAATGACGTGCAACCCAGCCAATCCCCAAATTAAGATTAGAGACCTTCACTTCATCAATAATATTATTCAACTTACAGTCAAAGCCTTGAATTCATTTCACTGTTAGAATAACCACAACAAACAAACTTATCGAGCCGCAGAACCACATAGCTGCCTCGTCTATTTAGAGTGTGACATTATGAAATCGGCATTAGCAACAAAATTTCAAGATCCGAGTCGAGGCGTATACTTCATTGGTACAACACCACCTAAGTCTTCTATGGAAGAAGAGCAACTAGAGCAAGTAAGCCATAAATTACTTGAGCGTCTTGATAATATCGATGTGGACGGTTTGATTGTCTATGACATTCAAGATGAAACCAGCCGCATTGACAAGCCGCGCCCTTTTCCTTTCATGGAAACCCACGACCCACGCGCTTGGTCAAAACGCCTTCATCAACAATCTGGCAAACCTGTTATTACTTACAAATCCGTCTCTTCACGTAGTTCTGAAGAGTTTTCTGGCTGGTTAACACAAGCATGGGAAGAATATGGTATTCGTGACCTCGTTTTGGTTGGGTCACCCTCTTCAACGGGCGATATCAAACTACCTTTACCGCAGGCCTATGACACATTAAAAGCATCACCGCATGCTTTTAACTTAGGCGGTGTTACCATTGCAGAACGACATGCAAAAAAAGGCGACGAACACTTACGCCTGTTGAAAAAAACAGAATCTGGATGCGAATTCTTCATCTCACAAGCCGTTTATAACCACCAAGCGACCGCAGATCTAATTAGCCGCTACGCAAGAACCTGCAAAAAAAGAGGCGAAACGCCAAAGCGTATCATTTTAACTTTCACACCCTGCGGCAGCGCCAAAACACTTGAGTTCATGGAGTGGCTGGGGATTTCCGTTCCCGATGCAACTAAGCATCGCATTTTGGACGCTCAAGCACCATTGGAAGAGTCCATTAAAATTTGTCGCAATGCTTTGGAGCAAATTATTGAAACGGCCCTCCCTCTTGGAGTTCCACTCGGCTTAAACATAGAAAGTTTAACCAACCGCAAAGAAGAAATAGACGCTTCAATCAAGCTGTATAAGCTACTTAAAGCGACTTTAGATCTTAAACTGGCTGAGCAAGCGCTAGCTAGATAACCGCTTCTAGCGCAGCAAGCACCTGATCGATAGAAATATGCTGCATGGCCTTAGGGTCATGCACGCGTGTCGACCATGGTAGTTCAGACACGGGCTTTTGATATTCTTTTACGACCAACACCTCATAGACACTTACGACCTTGTCTAAATCTCGATAAGGCCCTGTTCGTTTAGGATTAGAGTGCGCATACAAACCAATCACTGGTGTCCCCACTAACGTCGCCATGTGCGCAGGCCCAGTGTCAGGACTCACCACTAATGACGCACCTTTTAATACAGACATCATCATCGCCAGTGGCGTTTTGCCAACTAGGTTAATCACTTGATCTGGTCGATCGGCAATAATAGTACGAGCAAATGCCGCCTCCTCAGTAGAAGGCCCACCCGTTATAACGGGACAAATACCTTTCAGCAAGAGACAGTCTATGACTGCCTGATATCCTTCTATCGTCCAGTTTCTCTCCGCCTTAGAAGCTGAAGGATTAATCACTACATAACGCTCAGGCAAGTGAAAACCCACATCAGGCAACGCCAGCTCACATGGTAATACAGGCGACGTCACACCCAACACACTAGCGATAGATAAAAAGGAATCTAAAACATGCTCACCTTTCGGCTCAGGTGCATACTCATTGACAAACCAGTGCTGCTTTTCGCGAGAATGAGACAGTGCAAAACCGATACGTCTTTTTGCGGTTATCATGCGGGACACTAGACTTGCTCTGAGAGACCACTGTAAATGCAGTAACACATCAAATGTTTGATCACGCAGTAACGCGCGCAGCGCCAATAATCCAGACAAACCACTTTTCTTGTCATAAACCACCACGCGTACTCCCTCTAGCAAACGCACTAAATTTGCTTCTAGCGGAGACGTTACCCATGTCACCTGCACAGATGGATTGGATTTTATAATGGCTTGCACCACTGCCATGGCATGACACACATCGCCCAGCGCCGACAATCTAACGACAGCCACGTGCTGCACTCGCTTTTCCTGTATTGACTCTTGCTGCATGTGTTCCTCTAGGGCTGCTTAAACGTGGCAAGTATTATAGAATAGTCCTCTTTGAATGTGTCCAAATTTATAGACGCGATAAAGACCATCCTATGTAAAGCGAGCAAAATGCCAGAAGCCATCACAATATCGCCTAGTACGACACTATTAAAAAGCGACCAGACATTACCACTATCAAGCACTTGGTTCGACCCAGAATTCTGGCAGTCACAACACGCTTTGACTGGTACAGGCCATGGCCGAGGCGCTGTCTGGTTTATCAATAGTCAGTTTGGAAAATTTGTCATAAGACGCTACCGTCGAGGTGGACTTATTGCAAAATTTAATAAGAGTCATTTCTTGTTTACAGGTCAAAAACACACACGCCCATGGCTTGAACTGAGCTTATTAGAGCATATGTGCTCAATAGGATTACCGGTTCCTCGACCTATCGGCGGCTTATATGTCCTCAACAAAGGCTTCTACCGAGGGGAGCTATTGACTCAGACTATTGAAAACGCGATCGATCTTTTTGATATTATTAAAGCAGGCAACAGCCATACACTAAACTGGTACGAGATTGGAAAAGTCGTAAAACGCTTCCACAATGAAGGTATTTATCATTCAGACTTAAACTGCCATAACATCATGGTTGATCAGAACGGTAAAGTTTGGCTGATTGATTTTGATAAGTGCGAACTAAGAACTCAGGATACACAATGGAAACAAGCCAACATTGACCGATTAAAACGCTCTTTGGATAAGGAATCTAATCTCCACTCTCATTTCACTGTTTCGGATGCGCAATGGCGCACTTTTTTAGAAGGCTATCATGGCTAAAAAGACATCAACACTGGACAAAAGTATCACTCACTATCTTGGCCCAAAACACTGGTTAAGCTGGTTCGCTATGGGAATTGCCTACATATTGAGTTTTTTACCTTGGCCATTACAACAAAAACTTGGCAAATACCTTGGTCGTACACTGCATGTCATCGCGAAAAGACGTAGACATATTTGCGATGTAAACTTAAAAATCTGCTACCCCGACATGTGCGACGAAGACAGAAAAGCACTCACTAAAGCCCACTTTGAAAGCATGGGAAAAGGCACAATCGAGACGTTTTCCTCTTGGTTTCAAGGCCCCAAAAAATGCCAAAATCGTATTACCTTTGAAGGACAAGAAGTAATAGACAAGGTGTTAGCCAAAGGCCGTGGCTGCATATTAATCAGCGGGCATTTTTCGCCTCTTGATATCTGCGGCAGCCAAATGCCACGCTTTATTGACGTTCACCCAATTTACAAGCTACAAACTAATCCGGTTATGAACTGGGTTATGGAGCGCCAACGCCAAGCCATTTTTTCTAAAACCATAGAACGCACCAACATGCGAGAAGTACTGAAATCACTCAAACAGAACAAAGCCGTTTGGTACGCGGTCGATCAAGATTACGGACGAAGAAACTCTGTCTTCGCCCCATTCTATGGTCGCCAATGTGCCACCATCGCTCATATTGGACGTATCGCCAACATGACCAATGCGCCAGTGGTGCTTTATGATTATGGTAGAACCGAAAAGGGCTATCATCTAAGTTTGACTGAAGTGGAAAACTATCCAAGCCAAGATGATGTTGAAAACGCGACGAGAATCAATGAATTAATGCAGTCCGTTATAGAACCCAAAAAAGAGCAATATTATTGGTCGCATCGACGCTTTAAGACACAACCTGTTGCGGGCGATCCATCGCCTTACGACAAATAAAAAAAGCCACTGGAGAGCATCAAATTTCCAGTGGCTTTTTTAACGGCTAGTTTTTTTAAACCGCCATATTACTTAACATTAAAGACCATCTCGGATCTCGGCCATTAGGCGCAGCGATTTCAATCTCGCTTCCGAGTCATGAATCGGCATAGAAACAATCAGTTCATCCACCTTTGTCAACTCTAGAAAACTTGTCAATTGAAATGCAACGCTTTCTTTAGATCCCACCATGGCATACTGCAACATGTGCTCGACCATGTGCTTTTCACTCGGCGACCAGATCTCATCCATATTATCGACCGGTCTTGCAAAAGGTAAATTGCGGTTACGACGCAAATTGACAAATTGTTGCTGAGCCGACGTAAATAAGTATTTTGCCTCTTCATCCGTCTCCGCCACAACCGCCATAACACCTGCCATGGTGTGAGGCTTGGCAAGCTGTTCAGACGCCTTGAAATTTCGACGATAAACCGTCAACGCTTGAATCAGTTGGTCTGGCGCAAAATGCGACGCAAAAGAATAAGGTAAACCAAACTCTGCCGCCACTTGAGCGCTATACAGACTCGACCCCAACATCCAAAGGGGCACATGGGTATTGTGCCCAGGTACCGCCATTACACCTTGAGTACCCTGACCAAGTAAACGCTGCAACTCTAGAACATCATCTGGGTAGCTGTCCACCGAAGCATCCATATTACGGCGCAGAGCGCGTGCTGTCTGCATGTCCGTCCCTGGCGCTCGACCTAGGCCTAAGTCAACTCGCCCCGGATAAAGCTCAGCCAGAGTACCAAACTGCTCTGCGATCACTAAAGGCGAATGATTCGGCAACATAACACCACCAGAACCAATGCGAATAGTGGATGTCGCAGCGCCTATGTAAGACAATACAACCGACGTTGCCGAACTGGCTACGCCAGCCATACCATGATGCTCCGCCAACCAAAAGCGCGCATAACCGTTCTCCTCTGCTGCAATTGCCATTCTGCGGCTCATCGCCAATGAGTCGGCAACGGAACAACCAGCAGCAACTGGCGCCAAATCAAGAATTGAAAAAGGAATCATAATACTTACCCAATCATAAGGTGATAAAGAATATACCTTTTATTTGGGTCCTTTTAGAGAGAGGACAAGCCAACAATCATGCAGAAAATGCAGAAGCGTCGCCCTGTTTGAATTTTCATCTACAGACGACGCACTACTTTTTCAAAAAAACACTATGCTATTTATTTTCTAGGCGATTGTAATCCAATATGCCACTCTCTCTTGGACGATCAAGTCTGTTTAAGTTACTGATTGCATCGCTCACAAACCAGAAATTTGGATGGGTCCGGCGTATACCAAAACTATCAAGAAGAGCGGCATAATCTGCCTGTGTTTTAAGATTAGCGACTTGATCTGCCCAAGCAACCAATTCACTTTCTTCCACTTGCATTAATACATTTGGATAATCGCCTAATACGCCTTTCGCAATGGTCACACCATCCTCTTCTGGCAAGCGAGCCGCTTCTTCATCCAATAAGCTCGATATATTAGCGTGAGCTTTATTATGGATCAGACTAATCACTTCCAAAGGCACGCCTTGCTGAGTCACTAATACTGTCGCTACATTAGGCAAATACACCAAACCGCCACCACGTACAGACTGAAGCTTATACAAGGCTTCAATTTGATTCGCAGACAACTTACTCTGCTCTAAGTCATGACTATGATCCAATACAGCAGCCAGCTTATGCCTAAGCTTTTCATACAGTTCAGACTGATGATCGTCTGTGCTGTATTCGATTTGAGACTGGCTATCCACTTTTATGTAATCACTAAATATATAATTTTTGATGGTTTGATCAGCGTCTCGATACCAATACTGTCGAATCGATTCTCGATCTTCCTTAGGCAATAAAAGTAGGAAGTTCATTTCTCCTTCCATGCGCAAAAAGTCCATATACAAACGTGTGACCAATTGATGACCCACATTACCGTACACATCAAAGCCCGCCACTAACAGATAATGAATGCGCTCTAATAAAGGGTAATCAATCACCCACGACGTTTTAGGATGCTGACCAACCATCCCCTTTACAACAGAGGCATTATCAAAGTGACGAAAAACCGTTAATGCCGCATTTTTATTATTTCCGTCACCGTCCCAGATAACGCTTAAGTCCAAAGGAATGGTCTTACCTACTTCCGATTCAATCAATGCGGCTTTGGCTGATAAATATGACTTTTGCTGCTCAGAAAACGTCACCCAAGAAGTGGGTGATAGTGTGTTACTTGATCCAATAGCAGGCAGATCTAAATTTTGCACTTGATCTTCTAAATAATCTGCTGAGCCTTTGTTATACGCAATTTCTGGATCGAGAAAATACACCCAAAATTGCTCATTAATCACATTCACCGCAACTTGCCCACGACACACTGGACCCTTAATAAATGACATGATGGTTTTCTGAGAGTGATCCAACAAAAAGCGATAACGCCCATAAGCCGGAATTTCACGGAAGGCTTTGAAGGGATTTGTCGCCACTTCCGGCGCATATCCTGGGTCTCTCGTTACCTCGTAATCATTGCCATAAAAATAGGACTGCCAGCGAGCATACCTCGCGTCGTCGAGCTGCATAGGAATATGATTTTTTTGAACCTTTACTTCTGGATCAGCCCAAAGTCGGTAATACACACGATCAACACCCGGTGGATCATAAGGACGACGCGTAGCAATTCGATCAATTGGCTCTCCGGGAGGCGTCTTAGAGCGCACTAACTGAAAGCGAAAATCTTCACTACCATCATCACCTAAGTAAAGACTATATAAGTAAAGATGTTCATATATGTAACGAGAAACCAATCGGCCTTTAAGATCATTGCCGTTTAATCGTGATTCCCATAACGCCACCTGTTGTTGTAGCTTAACAGGCAAAGGCTTGGCTTCTGGCATCTTGCCACCTTTCGCCAACCACCGAGTTAACACATCATATTCATTGTCACTTAACGCGGGAAGACCATAAGGCATCCCCCAATTAGGGTAATCTCTTTCAAACTGCTGATACTCCTCGATACTGACGCATTGCTGATCACGAGCGAGCGAGAAATCATAGCTATCAGGCAAAATCGGCTGAGTAAAATCGCCCTGTTTTTTGCGCAGTGCAACAGCACGATATAACAAGCTACCTTGCAAATTTGCGGAAGGCGATTGCTCACGTTCGTTTAAAACCGGATGAAAACCTTTTGTCCGCCATTCATCGGTACTTTTAGCATCAATGAACAAACGCGTCGGAGAGGATGCCAATAAGCGAGTGCCATCATAAACTAGCTCTTTTGAGCCGCCTCGCTCAATCCCGCCTGTAGCGGTCAATTTCAACTGACATGGTGCATCGTAACAGGCATGACAAGAGACACAACGACTGTCTAAAATAGGCTTAACTTGTTCATTATAAAAGGCCGCTTCCTCGTCATTGATATCGCCAGTTCGGTTCGCTGTATCTTGCGAGCCAAACACAGAATCAAACTGATGAGTAGCGTACGCCGCACAGCCAGAAACAAGCACCAATGTCAGAAAAAGGGTTATCCACCGAGACATAAAAAAGCTTCCTATTTTTTTATTTCGTTTTATTCGTAAAACACATCATCTAAAAACCGCCAAGATCGTCCAATAAAACAACATAAATACGATAATATAAATAAAAAAACGCCCGTTAAGGCGTTTTTATGTTGAATAAGAAAAAGAGTCTCTCACTAATCTTCGTCTACAATACCGTCATCAGGGTATTCATCCGAGCGTTCATAGGCGTCATCGCCCATTGCCTCGTTTGCTAGTAACAACGCATCCTCGTAGGCGCCACCAAACTCAATACGCGTGATATCGTACAAATCGTACTCAAAAGTATCATCAAACCAGCGCGCGTCAGAGCCAATTTCTTCTAACTCATAGGTCACCGCATCGGCACGAACAACGCGTCCGATTTCGCAACTGTCAGGCTCAACCTCTTCACGATGCAGCGTTACAAGTCCAAATTCTTCACTGATATCAATCAACAATACCGCCAAGTCATCCAGATCCACTTCAGGATCCGTTACTTCCTCGCCACGAAGTTCTAGGACTTTCTTCTGAAAGTCATTAAACGGCGCTGGGTGAGCAAAGTCGCTAATATCCTCTAAAAAGAGAATTTGATAACCATTAAGACGAACACTGTCATCCACCAATTGGAGCAAAACCATTTCTTCGTTGGCATCCACAACAAAACCGTCAGTCCAGCTATCTGGTCCATCCAATTCTTCACGAAAAATGCGAACAACATTGTTTCGAGTGCGGGCTTTTTCCAATTCGATGAGCATATCGGCTCCCTAAAAACGTAAAAAATAAACAAGCACTAGTGTAAACCCAGCCAGCGCAAGGAACAACTACCCTAACACGTTAAGGTTATTGCAGTACTTCGTGCCAATTTTCAATCAAATCAATTAAATCGTCTAAGCCACATTCTGCTTGTATACCGTCGGTCGAGGTCTGATAGAAGCTTTCTTGGCTATCAAACATCGCTTTTATCTCTTCTTCCGCCGAATCTAAATCGATTTGCCTAGAAACAGAAACCCCTTCTTCACTTAGCACAACATCAAAAGGACCATGTTTAAATTCCGTCACTTCTTTTGCCGTTTCCGCCAAACGTGCCGCCATTAATACCCGCTGAATACTTTCTAAATCGCGCACGTATTCGGAAACCCATTCACCAATAGCGGCAAACTCGTATCCGGTGTAAATGCGATAAACATTTTCGTCCTGATCAAAGGCAATTTCATAATCCATGACCGTGAACCTCACTGCTTGTCATCTGTGTTCTCATCTTGCTGAATAGTGTGAACTTGTTCTGTTGATTCTACTTGATCTGTCGCTTGAGCATGACGATAAGCACGATTATTCGCTTGCTGGCGTTGTGGTACAGCGGCAGCCAATCTTGCTTGCCTTTCGGCTTCTTTTTTCGCCTTGGCCTCCTCGACCAAACGCTCTTCGTGAGCAATCATTTCTGGCGTTTCCATGACATAAGGCCCTATAGCCCCCGTTCTCACATCATTCAAGAAGACTTCTGCCGCTTTGTGCATGTCAACGTTACCACCTGCGCGCAACGCTCCCCGTTTCGAGCCAATCACTTTCAACACCTCGTAAGGATCTGGTGAAAGATCTTTTAACTTGTAACGCGCCACAAGAGAGTCTAAATAGTCTGCAATAAAAAACTTCAAACCCACCAAGGCAACATCTTCATAATCAATAGCAGTGGCACGAACGGCACCCGTAACAGCCAAGCGATAACTGGCATCCGGGTTTTCAATTTTCGGCCACAAAATACCAGGGTATCTAATATCTGGAAGCCATTCGTGACTTTCAATTTTTGCTGTGACTTCGTCACGGCGGGTTCATCCCCCACTTTCGCTACTCGACGTCCTAATAACGCATTCATTAAACTGGATTTACCCACGTTAGGAATGCCAGCAATCATGGCCCGAATAGGCTTCTCTGCACTTCCTCTGTGAGGCACCATCTGTCCCACCCATTGACTTATTTTGGCAATGTCGGCTTTATCAAGAGTAGAAAACGGATGCGCCAAGATGGACTCATTACCACGCCAGTGCTCTAACCATAAGTCTAGACGAGATTTATCTGCCAAGTCTTTTTTATTCAACAAACGCAGCACAGGGACATCCCCACGCAACGTATTAAGCATAGGGTTTTGACTTGAATCAGGAATGCGGGCATCCAACACTTCAATCACGATATCTACTTGCGTCATGACCTCTTCGATCTCTCGACGCGCTTTATTCATGTGCCCTGGATACCACTGAACGCTCAACCTAACACTCCTATTCTAACCAAGTCTTTTTCGGTGGCGAATTCTACCATAAGTTCTTCTCAATATAGAGGAAATACTGCTAGAGGGTCTTTAATTTAAGTAACCAGCTCTAATCTGATCCAAATCAAAGCAACGTATGGCGTAAACGCTCTATACTCATTTGCGCCATGTAAACGAAAGCAAAGAATCTGCACTGAGCTTATAGCGTTTATATGGTTGTTCTCTCGATCGGATCACGGCGATTTACATCGTTAAAGGATCCGTTGAACCGAGGCTGTGTGTGGCCTCGGTTTTTTTTATTTCTTCTCGCACATACGCCAGTAAATCTGGATATAAATGTAAAAATGGCCCCTCTGCTTGAGCAATCACACTCGGCAGCTCCTCGACAAAGCCTTGTAAATGAGCACCATGTTGCCAACGATGCATGATTGAGCGAATCGCTTTTTCAACCCCGTCTAACGTCCCCAAGTTAGACAACCAGTTTTCACGCTCTAATGAATAGATCATGCTTTTTAAGCGTGCAGGGCTTCTCTCTTTATCCTGCACCAAGCCTGATACCGCTTGCTCACAAAACACGGACAAAGGTTGCGAGCTAAAATCTGACCAATAATGAATTAACCAGTAATCCATGACTATATCTTGAACAATCCCTGCAAATCGGCGACGCCCTTTGCGTGCCATAGACCGAAACAACACGCTAGCTTCGTGCTGATCAACCATAACATCAACTTTTTGATGCATACGCCAACCCACCAGCAAATCTGCATCTAAGTTGGCTGGCTCAACTGGAAAATCCCCCAATAAATTGCCAACCCAAGAAGTATTTGTAATAAAGGCAATGTGTAGATGTGCAAAATAATTCATATTTACCTACCCAGCTGGCGAAATACTTTAAATAAAACACAATTCCATCTTAATATGACAAAACAAGATACTCTTGCTGTCTTTTTACTTATTTTTTTGCAAAAATGCTGGGTCGTCTACATGGTCAGGATTATCGTCATGCTTTCTAAATCGTGTTCACGCCATTCGATAAAGCACACCATCATCGCGTGTAAGCCACATCTAATAAAGAGACAGAGATAATGAAAATAAAGGTTATTCTAGCCTGCTGCTTGGCTCTCACTTTATGGAATCAAGCGGCAGCAACAACCCTGAGAATGGCATTCGACGCTGACCCTGTTTCATTGGATCCACACGAACAGCTGTCAGAAAGCACATTACAATTTTCTCACCTAGTTTTCGACCCTCTTATACGATGGAAACAAAATGGCCAATTTGATCCCCGTTTGGCTACAAAGTGGCAGCGTCTTGATGCTCAGACCATGCGCTTTTATTTACGCCAAGATGTTACCTTCAGCAATGGCAATCCGTTTTCCGCAAAAGATGTGGTGTATACCATCCAGCGTCTAAAAAGGTCTCCAGATTTTCGCGCGATGTTCGACACAATTGATGCTGTCTCTATGGTTGACAATTACACCATCGACGTTCATACGACCTATACCAATCCTCTGTTACTCAACATAATGACCTATGTTTTTCCACTCGATGAGGCATTTTACCAAGGTCACGACGAAATCATTAAATACGGCGAAACCTTTGCTTCTAGCCATGTCTCCGGAACTGGTCCGTTCATACTCACGAACCGTGAACTGGGCAGCCGCATGGAACTTAAACGCAACCCCAATTACTGGGATAAAGATACCGTTGGCAACGTCGATCAGATTATCCTAACACCCATTCACGCGGACTCGACTCGACTGGCGGCGCTACTCTCTGGCGATGTGGATTTTATTTTCCCTGTTTCCCCGATAGACATAGAACGAACAAAAAAAATACACGGAATACAACTAGTTACTCTACCCAGCACGCGTATTTTATTGCTACATATGAATCAAAAACGTCGTGTCGAATTTCAGGATGTCAGGGTAAGAAGGGCCATTAACTTAGCCATCAACAAACCGCTCATTGTGGAGAAAATATTAAAAGGCTATGCCACACCCGCAAGCCAATTAAGTCCTGATCGTTTTTTAGGCCACATTAATGGCCTAGAACCCGAATACAATGTATCAAAGGCTCTAGATTTGATGAAACAGGCCGGCTACGAAAAAGGCTTTCGCATTAGTATGATGGCACCAAACAACCGTTATATGAACGATGAAAAAGTCGCTCAAGCTATTACCGCCATGTTGGCCCGAATCAATATCACGGTTGATTTAAAAACCTTACCTAAAGCGCAATATTTTAAAGAGTTTGATAACCGCAGTGCCGATATGATGATGCTGGGTTGGCAGTCAGACACCATGGACTCGAACAACTTATTTGAATTTATTATCGCCTGCGCGGATGCCAAAACGGGCTTAGGTGCTTATAATGCCAGCGAATATTGCCAACCTAGTATTGATAACGATATTCGTCAAGCCAATAGAGAAATGAACCCAGAAAGACGTTTACGCCTTTTGCAACAGATAGAAAGAACACTTTACAATGATGCAGCCGTTGTCCCTCTCTACTGGCAATCGCTGATTTGGGCAGCAAAGGACAATGTCAAAATACAAGACATAGTCAATGATCAAAACTACCCGCATCTAGGAGATTTATTCATTGAAAAACAGTAAAAATCCCAAGTGTGTTGCGGGCACATTTGTTCAAAAGGCAATGACTAAAATAACTCTAGCAAAGGCCAAAAGGAATAAAATTATTCCATGAGAACTTTGCACGATGTCACGAGCGAAGCCAAGACGAGGCAAAAACAGACGAAAAAGCGGACACCTACATGGATGCAGGTGTTAGAGCGACGCAGAGAGCCAAAGCCGAGTCTATGGGGTATAAATGAGCATTTTGAGTCTGTTTTTAACAAAGTATTGGAGAGCGCAGTAGTCGTGAAAGGTCTCATTCCATGTTGATATTCTTACTCCGCCGCTTAATGCAGGCTTGTTTTGTTATGATCATTATCAGCATCATCAGCTTTGCCATACAAGACAAACTAGGTGATCCAGTGCAACAAATGGTTGGTATGACAGTATCACCAGAAGAGCGTAATCAACTTCGCAACGAATTAGGCTTAAACGATGGTTTTTTCAGTCAATATTGGCGCTTTGCAAAGGGCGTACTGCACGGCGACTTAGGCACATCTTATTATTATAAAGAGCCAGCTTTAGATGTGATTCTTAACAAATTACCCGCCACATTAGAGCTGGCATTTTGCGCCATTTTAATCATTGTCCTTGTGGCAACACCTTGCGGGGTGTTAGCAGCGATTAAGCCTAAACACATACTCTCCCGCCTATTAATGATCGTCAGCTCGATTGGCCTCTCTGTGCCTATCTTTATTGTCGCCATTCTTATGGTCTATATCTTTTCGATTGAATTGAATATGGCCCCCAGTTTTGGTAGAGGACAGACGACCGAGATTTTTGGCTTATGGGAAAGCGGACTATTTACTAAAGACGGCTTAAAACACCTGCTCCTTCCTAGTTTCTCCCTAGCCATTGCCTTGATGCCAATTTTTGTTCGCTTAATACGAGCTGAAATGATGGAGGTTTTACAGTCAGAATACATTCGCTTTGCTTGGTCAAAAGGGCTATCTGCACCACGCATTTATTTTAAACACGCCCTAAAGAACACCATGCTGCCTGTTATAACCGTTGGCGGTATTCAAGCAGGGACTTTGGTGGCTTATACCATATTGACAGAAACTATTTTCCAGTGGCCCGGCATGGGTTTTTTGTTTATGGATGCGGTTAACCGAGTAGACACACCGCTTGTCTCTGCGTATTTAATCGTCGTTGGAGGCATATTTGTTATCACTAATACCTTAGTGGACTTAATTTACGGATTGGTCAATCCCACCGTACGCTTAGCGAGTCACGGATTATGAAGTACTCGAAAAAAGACCTTATTCATCCTATCCCAAGCAGCCGCTGGCACCATGTTTGGTCTGGCTTTGTCGGTGACAAACTGGCTATCCTAGCCTTGATTGTTTTTCTTTTTTACTGCCTTGTTGCCCTGTTAGCACCATTGGTAGCGCCATTTGATATAGCAGATCCGGCCTTTATGGATCTCATGAACGCCGAGATCGCGCCGAGCTGGATCAGTGGTGACGAACGGTTTTTATTCGGCACAGATGCTCAAGGGCGTGATTTATTGTCAGTCATCCTGTACGGCACGCGACTTTCCTTAACAATAGGTATTTGTGCCGTATTAATACAAGCGACATTAGGCATCTGTATCGGCCTCATCGCAGGATATTTGGGTGGACGCATCGATAACTTTTTAATGCGTTGTGCGGACATCCAACTGTCTTTCTCAAACATGATGGTGGCCATTGTTTTTCTTGCTATTTTTCAATCTTTATTTGGCATTGCGTTATATCAACAACTGGCGATGGTTATTCTGATTTTAGTAATTGGTTTGACTGAGTGGCCACTTTTCGCACGTACGATTCGTGCTTCGGTATTGGCCGAAAAGCAGAAAGAATACGTCGATGCAGCTCGTGTCATGGGCATCAGCTCTAAACGCATCATGTTTCGCCATATCCTACCTAACACCTTGTCCCCAATTTTGGTCATTTTTACCGTGCAAATCGCCAATGCCATTGTCGCTGAAGCCGCCTTGTCTTTTTTAGGCTTAGGCATGCCAGCCACTGAACCCTCTCTTGGCTCCTTGATATCCGCAGGATTTGCTTACATGTTTGCTGGATCTTGGTGGATCTGTGTGATACCAAGCCTCACCCTAATACTCTTGATTCTCGTCATGAATCTTCTTGGTGATTGGCTACGCGACCACCTTAACCCTAGGACCTACAAAGACTAAAATGAATTTACTAAGCGTCAGCAACCTCCACGTCAACTTTCACACTAAAGAGCGCGAACTCGCCGCCCTCATTGACGTCAGCTTCACGCTAAACCGTGGAGAGCGCATCGCGATTGTAGGGGAATCTGGTGCGGGAAAATCGGTATTGGGCTTCTCTATTGTGAACTTGATTGGCAAACCTGGGTATATCGAATCCGGTTCCATTAAATTAGAAAACAAAGAACTGACCAAAATGAACCTGCGTCAACTTCAGGAAATTCGTGGCAAACGCATTGCGATGATATTTCAAGACCCTATGATGACGCTTAACCCCGTTTTAACCATTGGCGATCAGCTGGTCGAAACCATCCGCAGCCATACTAAAATCTCTTACAAAGACGCGCGCAATATTGCCATCGAAAAACTGCACCACGTCCAAATAGCCTCGCCTGAAAAACGCTTTAACCAATACCCACACGAATTATCTGGCGGCATGAGACAAAGGGTCATCATTGCTTCGGTTTTGTTGCTAAACCCAGATATTATTATTGCAGATGAACCGACAACAGCACTGGACGTCACCATTCAAGCGGAAATTCTACAGCTGCTACTGGCAATCTGCAGAGACAATGGCGTGGCGTTAGTGCTGATTAGTCATGACCTTGGCGTAGTGTCTAAAGTGGCTGAGCGGACTATTGTCATGTATGCCGGTCATATTGTCGAAGAAGGACCCACACTGGAAATCATTAATGATCCGCAACATCCTTATACACAGGGCTTACTGAATGCCTTACCCCAAATGACGTTACCAGGACAAAGATTGAACCAAATTCAGGGCAGCATGCCATCACTGGCTGAGCGCCCTTCCGGTTGCGCCTTCCACCCGAGATGCCCTTACGCAACGCAAAAGTGCCGAGAGGAACAACCTCGTTTTATTTACAGTGGCGTATCTAGTGTGGCCTGTTTTTTAGTAGAAGACATGCTCAATGAGTTTGCTGAACAAGATCAGGAGGCAAACTGATGGTCACCCCTCTTATTCAGATTAGTGGTTTAGAAAAAGCCTTCTCAACCAATGAAAGCTGGCTCAGTCAATGGCGCCTCCATGAAGGTAAATTTAAACGACACAAAGACAGTGTTCATGCTCTTAATGGCGTTAATCTCACGATCAATCAAGGTGAAACCTTATGTGTCGTCGGTGAAACAGGTTGTGGCAAATCCACATTAGCACGCGTTATTATGGGGTTAACCAAACCAAGTGCGGGGGAAATACATTACCTTGATCAGCGTATTGACCAGTTAAACAATCGCCAACGCATGTTTTTTCGTCGCCGTATGCAAATGGTATTTCAGAACCCTTATGCGTCTTTGAACCCTAGAATGACGGTTTACCAAACTCTTAGCGAGCCCCATTTCTTTCCATAACCCACAGCTTTCACAGACTCAAGTGGATGAGAAAATTGACGAATTACTCGAATCCGTGGGCATTTCTGCATCAAGTTCAGACCGTTATCCCCATGAGTTTTCAGGTGGACAACGACAACGTATAAGTCTTGCTCGTGCGCTTTCTGTGGAACCAGACTTTATTGTCGCCGACGAGCCTTTATCCGCATTAGACGTATCAGTACAAGCTCAAGTGCTTAACTTGATGATGGATAAACAAGAAGAACGCAATCTAAGCTACTTGTTTATCACTCACGACCTCGCTGTAGTGGAACATTTCGCCACACGTGTGGCGGTTATGTATTTAGGGCGCGTATGTGAATTAGCTCCGACACGCACATTATTCAGCGCGCCTAAGCACCCTTATACCAGAGCCTTGTTATCAGCGATCCCGCGCTTGGACAGCAACATTGCGCAACCTATTCGTTTAATTGGTGAAGTACCAACCCCAACAGAAAAACCTATTGGCTGTGTTTTTCAGGCTCGCTGCCCTTACGCAAATCAGCGTTGTTATGAACAATCCCCTGCGATGGTGCTACAAAGTGATGGCAGTAGCGTGGCTTGCCATGCAATTGAGGAGAGAAGATTATGATTCTCTCACTATTACTCAAACACATACCTTCGTTCTCTTGGGAGGTTGTATGGAAATAAGATGGCTTGAAGACTTTATTGCGCTCGCGAAAACACGTCATTTTTCTCGTGCAGCGGATGAGCAAAACGTTACACAACCAACTTTTAGCCGACGCATTAAACTGCTCGAAGAGGAAATGCGCGTCACCCTGATAGACAGAAACACCCTGCCTTTATCTTTAACGCCAGCAGGAGAAGTCTTTCTTCAAAGCGCAGAGCTGATTACAAGACAATTACGAGACGCCAAAGAGCGCTGCCAAGAAATTCGCAAACAGGAAGAGTCTCAAATACGCTTTGTAACAACACAAACATTATTTCTGAGTTTTTACAAAGACGTCATTGAACCGTTTTGTCAAAGTATCAATGTTGATTTAGACATCAACATGAAATCAAGCTCATGGTTAGGGATTGATTTTGTCAATGCGCTTATGGACCAACAATGCGACATCATGTTGTGCTACTGGCATCCTGCGATCAACTTTATCCGTGCCCTCGATGATGAACAATACGAGCATTTGGTTATTGCCGAAGAGACACTTATTCCATGTAGTGCCACAGACAACACAGGGCAACCCAAATTCACCCTGCCCGGAGTAAAAAGAAAACCGCTGCCTTATATTGGCTACTATGAAAACTCTTTTTACAGCCTGTGATACATCACCATCTACAGCGTCAAAGAGACATCCCGCAGCTGCAGACACTGTCCGAGAACTACCATTCGGTCAGTATCAAAGCCATGGTAAAAGAGGGCTACGGCATAGGTTGGATTCCTAAACGCCTGATGCTAGACACGCTGAACTATGGAAAAGTAGCGTTGGCAGGAGAGGCCAACTGGAATATTCCGCTGGAAATACGACTATACCGTTCAAGGTTTAATCAGAACCCTAATCTCACACAATTCTGGGATACGTTAAAAGAAAAAGTACGTAAAGACGGCACGCTGTAATGGCATCGCTAAGCGCATAGTTGGACAGCAATACTTGTTGCCAGACTATAGTGCCTGTTCATTCAGTGCGACAATCATAGGATCACTCGCTAAAGAATCCGCACCAAGCGCTTTACTGAACAGATAGCCCTGGCCTATATCGCAGCCATATTCACGTAACAAGGTAAGTTGTTCTAGACTTGTAATACCCTCAGCAATGACTTTCAAGTTCAAACTGTGGCTGAGACTGATAATGGCGTTCGTTAAGGCCGCATGACTTTTATCATCAACAATATTTCGGATGAATACCTGATCTATTTTCACATAATGAAAAGGAAGATCTTTCAAATAACTCAAGCTCGAATATCCCGTGCCAAAATCATCAATGGCCAGCTTAATACCAAGATGACTCATTTGACGCAAAAGCTCCGCGCAACTTTTTGCGTCTTCAATCAAAATGGATTCCGTCACTTCAATCTCTAATAAACTGGGATCAATCTTATATTTATCCAACAACATTAATAGTTTAGGTAAAAAATCCACTCTTTTGAGCTGCGCTGCCGAACAGTTAATCGCGATTGGAGGGACGGTAATGCCCTGCTTTTGCCATTCCAAAATATGTCGAAACGTTTGTTCAAACACCCACTCACCCAAAGGCAAAATCACGCCAGTCTGCTCAGCAATCGGAATAAACTCTGCCGGAGATACACGCCCCAGTTCCTCATCATTCCAGCGTAATAGCGCCTCCATCCCCACACAGTGCTCAGTGATGAGATCCACCTTGGGCTGAAAGTGCAATTCTAAACGCTCATTTTGTAAAGCCTGTCGCAAACGAGTCTCTATTCTGACATTCCGCGCAAACTGTTTCCCCATTTCACCATCGTAAAAATAATACGTGGCTCGACCCGCGGACTTGGCGCGATACACAGCCATATCGGCGTTTTTCATTAATGCTGCCGCATCCAAACCAAACTCTGGGTACATAGCAACACCAATCGAACAGCCAATATTAAGCGTCAACGCATCGACAAGGTAACTCTGACTAACATGATCTATGATACTTTTGGATAAAGTCACCAAATCCGATTTACCCTGATCACTGTTCAGCGCCAACAAAACCAGAAAGGTATCCCCGCCCAAATACCCTGCCACAGCCTGTGGCGGACAAACAAAAACAAGACGCTGAGCGACACTAGCCAGTAGCTTATCGCCAATTTCATGACCAAACGCATCATTAATGGTTTTAAAATGATCTAAATCCAACACTAAAGCCGCTAATTTTTTGTCTTGCGCATGACAATTAAGAATTAATTGACTTAACTCTTGTTGAATCTGATAACGACTATATAAACCAGTAAGTTCATCTATTTCGATCCGTTTCTTGACAGAATCAAGGACAGAGTAGTATTTCGATAAGAATTTTTTTGTATAAAAAGACAAAACCAAAGCCAATACACTAAACACCCATAGAGGACTCCATTCCCACGGCATAAAATTGGCCACAACACCACATGCAAAAACAATAAAAAAGACAATGTAGTGTGTGTTTTTATTTTTCACATTATTCCTTGAAGAAGCCATCATCCACTCGTTGCCAATCCGTAAACAAAACCCGCGCCAATACAACTATATCTATACTTACGCCTACTTTACCTAAAAATCATAAAATCAACACGGAATAAATAGTTAAGAAAAGTATTCAGCGTTGTTTTCTGGTATCCTTTGCCCATTATTTATTCCATCGAACGAGTCTCTTGTGATCCAATTCCAGCATGCACTAAACAATCTTTTACCGACCAAACTAACCGCTTTACTTTCAGACATGGGGTTCACCACTTTTACTCCGATTCAAGAACAAAGCTTACCCCCTATGATTGATGGCAAAGACATTCTTGCCCAAGCACAAACAGGCAGTGGTAAAACCATTGCTTTTGCCATTGGTCTGTTGCTAAAAATCAACCCACGCTTCTTTGGCGTTCAAGCTTTGGTTATGTGTCCGACACGTGAATTGGCTGATCAAGTATCAAAAGAAATACGTAAAATGGCTCGTTTTCAGGACAACATTAAAGTTCTGAGCCTATGTGGAGGTATGCCGTTTGGTCCACAGATTGGTTCTTTGGAGCATGGCGCGCATATCGTTGTGGGCACACCTGGTCGCTTGATGGAGCACCTACGCAAGGCATCACTGAAACTCAATGCCTTAAACACACTCGTATTGGATGAAGCAGACCGAATGCTGGATATGGGATTCATCGACAGCATACGTGAAGTCGTAGAATTAACGCCAAGCAACCGCCAAACTCTGCTTTTTTCAGCCACTTATGGCGACGGAATTGAAGCCATCAGTGCTGAATTCCAAAACCATCCCATCAGCATTAAAGTCGAAGCACAAGAAGACCTTAAACCGAATATCGAACAATTTTTTGTGCGCAGTGAAAACAAAGACAAATGTGAAACACTGCTTGCCACATTACAGCACTTTGAACCACGTCAAGCTATTGTGTTCTGCAACACAAAGGCTGAGTCACAAGTGGTTGCTGATTGGCTAGCAGAGCATAAAGTCGCTGCTCAGGCAATTCATGGCGACCTTGAACAAAGACAACGCGACCAAGTATTGGTTCGTTTTAGCAACCAAAGTAGCTGTGTCTTAGTGGCTACTGATGTCGCTGCTCGTGGCATTGACGTAAAAGAAATTGATCTAGTCGTTAACTACGATACCACCCGTGATACCGATGTTCATACCCATCGCATCGGTCGTACCGGCCGTGCCGGCGCAGCAGGTATTGCCGTCAACCTTGTTACATCCAAAGACGATTACAAGGTGCGTGATATTGAAACACGCTTTAACACTACGGCAAACTTCATCGAACTGGATAGTATTGATCCGCACTATCGTTTGATTCCACAAAAAACCACCATCTCTTTTGATGCGGGTCGTAAAAACAAGCTTCGTCCAGGCGACATATTAGGCGCATTAACAGCGGGGCTAGGACTGGATAAATCGCAAGTTGGTAAAATCGATATTTTTGACTTTCATGCTTATGTCTCTGTCGACAACGAAGTGGCTAAAACGGTAGTCAAAGAGTTCGAAAACAAAAAGATCAAAGGCAAAAATATTCGAGCGCGCATTTTACGATGATCAACAAGCTCACCTCTCCGACAGCACAAGCTGTCGGTTTTGTTTTAGGCGCATTCATCATCTGCCTAGCTACATTAACGCCTGCAGATGTCCTTCCATCAGTGCCGGGTACTGATAAAACGCATCATGTTATTGGCTTTGGTGGATGGGCACTTTTATGTGCTTTTGGCCCAATGAAACGCTTTCTCTTGCTGTCTTTATTCATCATATTTTTAGGTGGCGCCATTGAACTGATTCAGCCTTATGTAAACCGCTATGCGGAATGGTTAGATTTCTACGCGGATGCTTTCGGCGTTATTTTGGTGATACTAGCAAGACTAATAATTGGATTATTTCTTAAATCACAATATAAGGTTTGATGAAAGTACGAAAAAGACCTGATAAAGTATAACCATTCGGTCAAACTTTATATTTCAAATCATTTTAGAAGACACCCACGAGAAACATATGAGCCATTTGAAAGCGTGGCGCTCCGCCATTATTCACTGCATCGCAGATCCCAAAGACGTCGGCATTGATGCCGCCTATGAATACTTTGAAGATGGCTTGCTAGTCATTCAAGACGATAAGATTTACGCCCTTGGTAACGCAGTCGATCTACTACCAACACTACCAGATAACACCCTAGTTGAGCATCATCCAGACGCGCTTATCACACCTGGCTTCATTGATACACATATCCATTACCCACAAACCGATATGATCGGCTCATACGGCGAACAATTACTAACTTGGTTAAACACCTACACCTTCCCAGAAGAAAGTAAGTTTAGTGACAAAACTCATGCTCGCAATGTTGCAGACCGCTTCCTAAAAGAACTTTTACGCAACGGCACAACCACCGCACTGGTATTTGGCACGGTACATAAAGTGTCTGTTGAAGCTTTTTTGAAGCCAGCGAAGTCCATAATTTGCGTATGATTTGCGGCAAGGTCATGATGGACCGCAACGCACCAGATTATCTAACAGACACACCGGAAACGAGCTATCAAGAAAGCAAAGAGCTTATTGAAACTTGGCACAACAAAGGTCGCTTGCATTACGCCATCACACCGCGTTTCGCACCGACCAGTTCAGACGAGCAGCTGCAATTAGCAGGTAAGCTGCTAAGTGAATACAAAGATGTTTATCTTCACACTCACCTATCTGAAAACAAAGATGAATGTGCGTGGGTACAAGACCTTTTCCCTGCAAGTACCAACTACCTAGACGTGTATGACCAGCACAAACTGTTGAGCGAGCGTTCTGTATTTGCTCACGGCATTCACCTTTGTGATAACGAATACCATAGATTGCACGAAACCGGCTCAGCGATTTCTTTCTGTCCAACCTCTAACCTGTTTATTGGTAGCGGTTTATTCAAACTTAATAAAGCGGAAGAGCATAAAGTGAATGTTGGCCTTGGCACAGATGTCGGCGGTGGAACCAGCTTTTCCATGCTGCAAACCATGAACGAAGCCTACAAGGTGATTCAGCTACAGAACGAGAACCTAAACCCAATCAAATCTCTATATTTGTCTACTCTAGGTGGTGCCAGAGCACTTCGTTTAGACGATAAAATTGGTAACCTGACGGTTGGTAGTGAAGCAGATTTCATCATCTTAGACAAAAAAGCCACGCCTCTACTCACATCACGCTTGGCCTTATCAAAAGGCATCGAAGAGACACTTTTTGTCTTTATGACCATTGGTGATGACCGAGCTATCCAAGCCACCTACTCTGCTGGCAAATGCGTTCACCAACGCTAGAATACCATCAACCTCTGAGACTAAAGTCTTCTCGGATCACTTCTGGATGGCGAAAGGCAATCTCGATGAGCGCCTTAGCAGGTCCAGAAGGCTGACGACGCCCCTGTTCCCATTCCTGTAAAGTACGCGAAGAAATATGCAGCACTTTAGCAAATTCTTTTTGGGTTAAACCCGTTTTACCACGAGCCTCTGTCACCATGTTAGGCTTTGCATAACTCAATCGTGCGGCTTTGCCCGCTTTCATTTCTTTAACAGACTGAAGCAGCTTGTTACCAAGCTCCTCTGCACTCAAAATCTCATTACTCATTTTCTAATACCTCACGAATCGACTTTAAGATATGCGCGGGTATACTTTCCCTGACGGCTTTTTTGTAAATCACTAATAACCAAATCTCACCATTTGCTAACCTAGTGAAGTAGATAACTCTTACTCCTCCACTTTTCCCTGAACCCGCAACCGACCAACGAACCTTCCTACATCCACCACTACCGACAATGGGGTCACCAATTTCCGGATTCGCAGCCAACCAAGCAAAAAAAGAACTTCGTTCTTCCTCTGTCCAAATTTTTCTAGCATCCGCTTCAAATGTAGGCGTTTCAATAATAGTAAACATAATGACAAATATACGTCATTGACGGATTATTACAAGACCAACAAGGTAAAATGATGCGGTAAAACAAAAAAGCTATGTCACTTTCTTTCAGTGTGGCCATTTTTTTATATAATCCGTGCATCACTTTATAAGGTCAAATACCATGAACTCACTTGCCACCGTTGCCCTTGGTGCCTTTGCTATTATTTTCTTCTGCGCCGCGTTAATTGTTGGTCTGGTTATTCTAAAAAAATACAAAGCAGAACAAATACGAATCAATGAATTAGCAAAGAGTCGCCTAGAAGAGAAACAAAAAAACAAGTAACGTTTTTCAATTTAGGGGTAAAGGCGCACAATCCCGCTTTTACCTTCCATATCGCCAAGAATCCACACCTTCTCAAAGGCATGAGGAATAGGAATAGTAATAAGATGCTCCAACGCCTTGATGTCTTCTTTACTCCAAGCAGGATGCGCATTTCGAATCACCAGCCAAACACGCTTAGTATCGTAACGCTTACCGGCTTTATTTTCTAAAATTCGATTCAAAGCCTGCAATAAACGCTCATCTACAGGCTCTGCTTTTAAGGCACGTAGCACGTTACGGGTTGCATCACTTAGGTCACGACCCAGTATTTCCATGGCCTCCTCTTCCGAACCATAAAGGTGCGCAATTTCCAGATCTAGGCGTTCACCTTCTAACATGCAGGAGACATCGGGGCGAATGGGATCATTGTGCCAGATATGACGGATAGGTTTGCCCGTATTACGCTCATAACAACGCATAAAAAGTTTCGCAGCTTGGTGTTCCAGCGCTATTTTTTCTTGCTGACTACTGTGCATATCAAATACCTTTTGGCAACGCCAAATACGCCATCACGGCACTGTCACGAACACGAGATCCCAAATAATATTGCTGCGCTCTATAGTGTCGACAATATTCTATAGCATCGCCTTTGGCGTGCAAAAAATCATTAGGTGCCAAGTTTGATATGACATTACGCCACTTTTGCATCAATGTTTCAGGTGGAGAAGGTAACGCAGACAAAATACGCTCAGCGGCTGAAAATTCGTTACTCATGGTCATGGCTAACATATCGTCGTTCGCCTCTCCCATCCAACTCACCCCATCTTCACGTATATAGATCAACGGCATAAAAGGCGCTAATGCTGGGCAAACATCATTACGATACACGTCAACCCCCCAATAAAACTGGGCAACCTTAATAAATTGCTCAAAACTGGATATATCAGCAAACCCCGAGTCAGCTAAAGGCAAAACTTCCACTCTTGGTTTATTAGGATTGACGGTGTCGTTAGAAACATCCAAATACCAGTTTCCCAACGTCATCGCATTTTGAAAATACACACCGCGCAAATCTCCCCATATTTTCTTTAACACCGCCCCTTTATCAAGCGCGTCTCTTATTAAGGTGATGCCTTCTCCTTTTGGCTGTTGAAGCTGAGTTTGCAAAGCGGTAAAAACAGCGTCACGTATTTCTTTGCAACGTCCTAATGGATAAATTTTATCGCCAAAATAAGGGTAACGAGGCACCAGATCCAGATCCACCGTCAAACGCAAAGTAGCTAAATCTTTTACTACTGCGTCAATTTGTTCAGGCGTCCAATCAATGGCTAAACGGTTCTGCTTTTTCATATCATCATTTTCATTGTAATATCGACATCAGGCCTGATTTAAAAACCAGACTCTCGAATAAACACCCCATAAAGATAACGCAACCCATCGACCAGAAAACTGGTTGGCTCAATAGCTAAACTCACCATACCAAATTGTTGACGATTAAGTTGCGTGCTTCTTTGCAATACTAAATGCACTTCATAGGTGGCTGTTTCAGGGATCAACTCATCGTTTAACTTTTGCGTTGCTATTGCACCACCGTGGGTTGAAGCAAGCCCTGAGTACTGCAAACGTTTTATAGCGATGGGGATAACCTTATCAATAAGCAGGCTTGCCGCCAACGGATTACCATCATTACCTATAAATGAAGCCGTTTCATCATGTTTCAACAATGGAATAAAACGACCATCTATATAGGCTTTAACAATCAGGCTTTCATCATCATACAGTGTTGCCAATGCTGAATGCTCATTGACATAATCACCAACGTTTAAAGATAGCCACTCACCTATATAACCATCATAGGGCGCTCTGATCGCAAGCCTTTCTCTTTGGTCAAGCAAGGATTGTAGACGAGCTTGCTCCCTTGCTATCTGTACTTGTAGACTAGAAAAGGCATCCAATATACCCGCACCGGATCCCGCTCGCTGCCAACTTATTTGCAACGCGTTCAGCCTAGACTGAGTCAACACAATTTGCTGTTCAACATCGGGAGACTCTAGCAATATCAGTAACTGCCCTTGCTTTACCTTTTCATTTGGCGCCACCTGCCAAGCAACCACCCTACCAGCTTCACTGGGATAAAGAGTTTGATGACGTTCAAAAGTAACTACCGCAGGTACACTAATGTGAGTTTTCCATGGCACAACAAGAACAAACAACCCTAAAACACAAAACAATACCGTCATTGTGGTGGCGCGATTAAACGACATATTTTTTCTCAAACTGATCCATACCTTTACTTCTTTCACAATCGGTAGCAACACAAACCAAATAATTTCTACCAAAAAAAGAACAATACCTAATACTTTAAAAGCGAAGTAGTACACCAAAGCGGCAATGCCTAAAAATAAGAAAAACCGGTAAACCCAAGTGCACCACGCATAACTCACCATCAATGCACATTTCTTTCGATTAAGAGGCTCTGGCGGTAAAAAACCAAAACCAAATAGTCGCTCTCGCAAGAACCACTTTCCGACTAAAAAAGAACGTGGCTGCAAGTTTTCCATACCAAGAAAGTCTGACAACGCATAATAGCCATCAAAGCGCATAAACGGACTAATATTAATCAATAAAGACGAAATCCAACTGGTGGTAGCAACAAAGAACAACACACCACGAAGACCACCATCAGGCACGATCCCCCATAAAAATGTCGCCACACAAGCAATGTAAATTTCAACTTTCACCCCAGCGGTCACAATACTTAACCGCTGAAAACGTGAGCGCAAACGCCACGCGTCAGTCGTATCGGTATATAAAATGGGCGTCATCAATAAGAACGCGACGCCCATAGAACTCACTCGACAACCGTAACGCTTAGCCACCAAAGCATGCCCTAACTCATGGGCCGTTTTCACTAATACCAAGGCTAAAATGTAATAAACAATGGCGGATAAATTAAATAAGTCTTGAAAGGTATGAGTAAACGTCTCCCATTGCCTTAACACCATCGCTAAGCCAAGGGCACCAAGTACTAAGGCGATTCTGTCTATACGCCATTTAAAAAGATACCTAGCCAGTGGATAGAAACGATTTAAGAACAAATCAGGGCGGAAAAGTGGGATTTTGATAAATAAGTAATTGTGTAAAAGCCATGATAAAAAATGTTTTTTATGTTGACTAACTTCCGTTCGTAAGCGCGTTAAATCTTTTTCTGTGCGAGCCTCCAAAAATGATTCGACTCCAAGAAACGCAAGAAATAATCAAACTCCTTCTCATCCACGTCAATGCCTTTTTGAGCAAGCCGAGACAATAACTCATTATCGTGGCTCGCATAACGCCACTCCCGAAAAATATAAAAAGCGGTTCTGGATAAATAGTAAAATTTATTGCTAAGCGGATCAAAAATCTGCCAACGCGGCTCGCCATCTTCGTCTGGCGGAGCCGTCAGTAAAGACAGGTTTTGACGTAATTTAGGCAGTGCGTTCGCTTCCATTTGGACAGACACCTAAAAACCCAAAAATTGACGAATAAAGGTAAGGGGGCGACGCAACAAATAATATGCTAAAGACACCTCATCACCATACAGTTTCGCCGTGCCACGTAAACCAATTCTTGGTGGCTTAATATCACCATGTATATCCGCCACTATCCGATAGGCAATGATCTGATCTTGGGTCAAACTCGGCTCAAAGACGAATAATTCACCAAAAATGGGAGAGGATTTAAAGGATCCGTATCAAGAAATAGTGTGACCTCGTTACCATGATTTAACGATATAGCGTCAGTAACTGGCAGCCTAATTTCTAACTGTATGTTATTGGGGTCTGCAATCGACATGATACGCTCGCCGACAACGACAGGACGACCTTTCCATTTTTCTGGGTCATCTAGCACCACAACCCCCGCTTTATCGGCTAAAATTTGAGTCTGATCAAGCTTAGTTTGTAAATAATCTCGCTCAATAGTTTTTAGAGCGACCTGAGATTCCAACTCAGCCAATTCCGCTTTTTTCGACGATCAACATAGCCTGCCTGTTCTGTGGTTCTAAGCTCCGCCATCGCCCTTTCTAATTCACGCTGTGCAACGTCAAAGCGCCCTTGGAACTCCGTTTTATCCATGATGACAATAGGCTGTCCCATGCTAACCAAATCTCCAGGCTTAACCCTTACCTCACTTACCGCACCTGCAATAGCAGACGTCACGAGCAGAGCCTCTTTTGCAATAATCTCGGCAGGGGCTAGCACTGTTAAACGCACTGGAACAAAACCCAGCAAGATCACCACAGCCGCTGTTACTAAGCTCACTTTCTTAGACAATAAGCGACGTCGCCAGACTCCCCATCCAGAGCGTTGGACAAATACCTGCATAGCATGGGCATAGCTGGAAGCCAAATGCTGTAATAGACCTATCTCTTTTTCTGTCCATGGCTGAGACTTTGCGAGCCAAAGCACCCCTACCCTTTGATTGGGTTTAGAAGGAATCAGCAAAGGCAGCCACAACATATACGGAACCGTAAAATCGTTCAAATCGTTCAACAGTGCTGCTGGCAATTTTTTTGTCTCTATCGTGTGAACTTTATTCACCTGATCGGAGGCATTCACCACCGCTGACACCTGTTCCAACCACGCACTAAATGGCGTGGTTCGATCCACCAAAGCGATATCACTGATCGCATTTGTTTTTAAAGATTCTAGTTCCGTCCCGGACAAATACACAGCTTGTTGATAAGGTACTAAATGTCGAGTTATGTTAACTAAAATAAAACCCAAGTCCGTCGCTGTTTCACAACAACGGACTTGCTGCTCTATTTGTAACAATTGAGCAATTGCATTGTCAGACATAAGTTAAGAAGCCAACAGCTTCATCAAGCCGCTCCCGTAATCATCGTACTGCTCCGCAGCAACGGCCAATTGATCATCCAACGACATGAATACAGGGCTTACATTAGTCACTGTGTCCGCTGGTGCTGTTTGAGGTAAACGTTCCAAATCCACCTCTATCTCCAATATCCGCACATTGCCATCAGCATCCACCGCGTTCACTTTTAACGTAATCGTACCTTGCCCTGGTGGTGGTGTCATTGTGACTTCACCCGTTGTTGGGTTGATTTCAATCCAATCTGGTAGCTGTGTCCCGTCTGCCAAGGTACCACTGTATCGAGCAACGGTAGACGTATCCGCAATGGTAATAGAAACTCGCTCCCCTTGCGGAACAATGGTTGCCACGGTTAAGCCTGTTGTATTGGTCGATGCACCACTGGTTTCTGTAACCTGAACCTGACCATCGGCGCCCACATTTACAGCCACTCGGGATTCAGACACCACGACCGTATTTGTGCCAGTAGCTTGTCCTACATTTGGTGTGTTTACTGACGCTTCAGCGACAGACTGAGCTGGACTGGCGCCAGCCGATGCCGTCACCTCAGTAAAGCCCCTTGAGCCTCCAGACGTTTCCACCACACCCGTTGGCAAAGCACTAGACGATGTCACGATATCAGGCGCCGTAAAACCGGTGTTTTGAACAGGTACGGCTGGCGCCGCGTCAACCACTGGACTGGCAGTTGCCACCACTGGCGCAGGATTCAAAGTCAGTGTTACCGGTACTTTAACCTGAGCGCCATTGATATCAGTAACGACAATCTGCAATGTATTGATACCTTCAAAACCACCCTGAGGTGTTCCAGATATAGTGCGAGTCGCGGCGTTAAACACCAGGCCTGTTGGTAGATTCTCAATACTCCATACCAACTGGTCATTGGCGTCAAGGTCGCTAAATAAATTCGCTGGTAAGGTAACAGGAGTAAATATCTGACCCGACGTTCCTGACATATTCGCCACAGTACCCGATACGATTGGCGCATCGTTGGCGCCCGTGATGTTAAACACCGCCGCGGTTATTGCTGTCGCATTGCCATCCGTTATTTGAATCGTAAAACTATCTGTAACAGATTGCCCACTCGTCAAACTTTGCGTACTAGTCGCATTATTGTTCAGAACATAGCGAATAATGTCTGTAGAAGTCGTTATTGTCGCAGTACCATAAGTCCCCGTTCTGGAATAAGTTTGTCCATTGTCAGTGGTTGTCCAGCCACTATTCGCTAGAAACTGAGCATCATAACGAACCACACCAACCGTATCGACATCGCCCTTTGTCAGCGTTATGGTCGCACTATTCGTACCGGCATTGGTATTATTGACACCGCCCGCTTCCACAAGCGTCGCTGTCGCTACACCTGCACTCACCGTTGGCGCGTTATCATTCAAATCATTAATGCTCACAACAACGGCTTGGCTAACACTTAAATTACCTGAATTAAAGTTACTAGCTCCATTGTCCGTCGCGACCACATTAAAACTATAGCTGGCTTTCGTTTCGTAATCGGCTGACGCTTTCAACGTCACTTCGCCCGTTGTCGCATTAATATCCAACAAGGCCGCATCATCGCCCGTGAGGCTGTAAGTCAAGCTGTCATTCGCGTCCACATCCGTGGCCGTCGCCGTGTAAATCACCGTGTTAATGGCGGCATTTTCATTCACACTGCCCGTTGCTCCAGACGTCATCACCGGTGCTTCATTCACATCATTGATGCTCACAACCACCGCTTGCGTATCGGTCAGATTACCTGTGCCGTTGTCCGTCGCCACAACAGTGAAACTGTAGCTGGCTTTAGTTTCATAGTTCGCAGACGCTTTCAACGTCACTTCGCCCGTTGTCGCATTAATATCCAACAAGGCCGCATCATCGCCCGTTAGGCTGTAGGTCACACTGTCATTCGCGTCCACATCCGTGGCCGTCGCCGTGTAAATCACCGTGTTAATGGCGGCATTTTCATTCACACTGCCCGTAGCTCCAGAAGTGACTGATGGCGCTTCATTCACATCGTTGATGCTCACAACCACAGCTTGCGTATCGGTCAGATTACCTGTGCCATTGTCCGTCGCCACGACAGTGAAACTGTAGCTGGCTTTAGTTTCATAGTTCGCAGACGCTTTCAACGTCACTTCGCCCGTTGTCGCATTAATGTCCAACAAGGCCGCATCGTCGCCCGTTAGGCTGTAAGTCAAGCTGTCATTCGCGTCCACATCCGTGGCCGTCGCGGTGTAAATCACCGTGTCAATTGCGGCATTTTCATTCACACTGCCCGTAGCCCCAGAAGTGACTGATGGCGCTTCATTCACATCATTGATGCTTACAACCACCGCTTGCGTATCGGTCAGATTACCAGTGCCGTTGTCCGTCGCCACGACAGTAGAAACTGTAGCTAGCTTTAGTTTCATGGTTCGCAGACGCTTTCAACGTCACTTCGCCCGTTGTCGCATTAATGTCCAACAAGGCCGCATCGTCGCCCGTTAGGCTGTAAGTCAAGCTGTCATTCGCGTCCACATCCGTGGCCGTCGCGGTGTAAATCACCGTTGCCACGTCTGCATTTTCATTCACACTGCCCGTTGCTCCAGACGTCATCACCGGTGCTTCATTCACATCATTGATGCTTACAACCACCGCTTGCGTATCGGTCAGATTACCAGTGCCGTTGTCCGTCGCCACGACAGTGAAACTGTAGCTAGCTTTAGTTTCATAGTTCGCAGACGCTTTCAACGTCACTTCGCCCGTTGTCGCATTAATGTCCAACAAGGCCGCATCATCGCCCGTGAGGCTGTAGGTCACACTGTCATTCGCGTCCACATCCGTGGCCGTCGCCGTGTAAATCACCGTGTCAATTGCGGCATTTTCATTCACACTGCCCGTAGCCCCAGAAGTGACTGATGGCGCTTCATTCACATCATTGATGCTTACAACCACCGCTTGCGTATCGGTCAGATTACCAGTGCCGTTGTCCGTCGCCACGACAGTGAAACTGTAGCTAGCTTTAGTTTCATAGTTCGCAGACGCTTTCAACGTCACTTCACCCGTTGTCGCATTAATGTCCAACAAGGCCGCATCATCGCCCGTGAGGCTGTAAGTCAAGCTGTCATTCGCGTCCACATCCGTGGCCGTCGCCGTGTAAATCACCGTGTTAATGGCGGCATTTTCATTCACACTGCCCGTTGCTCCAGACGTCATCACTGGTGCTTCATTCACATCATTGATGCTCACAACCACCGCTTGCGTATCGGTCAGATTACCTGTGCCGTTGTCCGTCGCGACCACATTAAAACTATAGCTGGCTTTCGTTTCGTAATCGGCTGACGCTTTCAACGTCACTTCGCCCGTTGTCGCATTAATGTCCAACAAGGCCGCATCATCGCCCGTTAGGCTGTAAGTCAAGCTGTCATTCGCGTCCACATCCGTGGCCGTCGCGGTGTAAATCACCGTGTCAATTGCGGCATTTTCATTCACACTGCCTGTAGCCCCAGAAGTGACTGATGGCGACTCATTCACGTCGGTGATTGATAAAGTCACGGTTTTTTCTGTAGTGCGCATACCGTCAGAGGCGATTACCGTAAAGCTGTAAGAAGACTTAGTTTCGTAGTCAGCCGCGGCTTTCAGTTTCACTTCGCCAGTCGTTGAATCAATAGTGAAGGCGCTGTGATCATCCGTCGCTTTTAAGCTATAAGTCACGCTGTTATGGGCGGAAGTGCTATCGGCATCGGTGGCATTGGCATCATAAACAACGGTTGTCGTCGCCGTATTTTCAGCCAAAGTCGCTGTTGCAGCAGAGCTAAACACAGGCGCATTGTCGTTGACATCGTTAATAGAGATAGTAACTGCCGCTGCACTGGATCCTTGCCCTACGGCATCGGTCGCCACGATATTCAATGTATAAGAGGTCGCGGTTTCATAATCAATCGCTGCCGCACCCGCGCTGGTAAGCGTCACGACACCATTATTGTCAATCGCAAAGTAGCCATTGTCATTACCCGATTGAATCGAGAACTGACTTACTCCGTTCGTATCTGTGGCTTTAACTTGGCCGATAACGGTATCAGCCACCATGCCTTCATCAAGATTAAAAGCTTGAGAGACCGTCACAACAGGGGCGGTATTATCAATCGTTAATGTATCACCAGAGGTAAATCCAGCCCCGATGGCGTTACTCACTGTATCAGTAATGCCCGTACCAGAAGCGTTAAGGTCAAGACGAAGACTACCATCACCACTGATGTTATTCACGGTGACCTGATAAGTACGACCTGAGCCTGTTATCGAAGCAACCGTACCCGTTGCACCACCAGACAAGCTAAAGTCGCTAACATCGACACCGGTTACGGCCTCATTAAAGGTCACCGTATAGGTTGCACTGTCTGCAGTGGTTAACACGGCACCATCTCGGTTAATCGCAACAACACTTGGACCTGTATTATCTATAGTAACCTGTTGTCCTGTCACACCAGCGCTTATCGCATTGCCCGCCGTATCAGTGATCCCTGTTCCAGAGTCTTTTAAATTTACCCCCAAAGTACCATCACTACTAACGCCATTCACCGTAATGGTATAAACCGAATCAGAAACTTGTGTCACACTCGTGATAGAGCCTCCAGCGGCAGTGCCAGTTAACGTAAAGTCAGCCGCATCCACCCCACTCACGGCTTCACTGAATACCGCGGTAAAGGTGGCTGCACTGCCGTTTTGAGTCTCTGCGCCCGCACGAACAATCGCTACGCCCGTTGGTGCCGTGGTGTCGATGATAAAGGTTTCGCTGTCACCAGCGGACAAGGCATTTCCCGAAGTATCAGTGATATCAGAGGTATTCAATGTAAGCACATAAATACCAGCAACGGCGGTAACACTGGATAAATCTATGGAATAAGCACTGCCACTGCCAGCGACCACTAAACCACTGATGTCAACAGCCGCGCCATCTTTCGTTAAGCTAAAATCGCTAATGTCGACATTAACCACTTGCTCACTAAAATTAATCGCCACTGTGCTCGCATTAGGCTGAGTTGGTGAAGTTACATCAACAATAGCCACGGTTGGCGCGGTAGTGTCTACCGTACCCGTGGTAAAGTTATAACTTGTTGTATCGCTTACTGCCGCCAGAGCATTATTTGAACTGTCTGTTAACGCACCCGCCGTTATCTGAATGGCGTACTGATTGGTCGCCATCAGATTATTCGTTGGGTTGATGGTCAATTTATTACCCACAATAGAAAGCTGCCCATTGTGGTTGCCCACGTCAATGGTCAAACTATTCGCACCATTGCCTGTAATGTCATAAAGGGTAATGGTACCAGTATTACCTAACTGCACTCCCTCATCAAAAGTGATCTGAATCGAGTCCGCGACCGACACCCCTGTAGAATCGTCAGCAGGTACCACCTCGCTAATAGTCGGTGCAATATCATCACTTACCGTAATGCTGAACGATTTCTCAAATGTGGCATCGCCATCACTCACCTGTACACGAATGCTGTAAGTACCCGCAGGTACATTCGCACGATCAGTCACGCGTAAATCAGCCCCGTTGATATTGAACAGCCCATTATTCGTATCGCCTGAACCCGATACCAAAGCATAAGTGAAGCTTTCACCTGTATCCGCATCGGTAGCCGAGAAGCTACCCACCACAATATTGGTGGCGCCTTCTGAATGGCTGTATGTCGTATCACTCAACGCAATATCGGTCGGGGCATCGTTAACCGCCGTAATATCAATATTGACGATAGCCGTACTGGAATCCACAGTGCCGTCATTCGCCTTAATAGTGAGCGTAACGGCATTATCGCCACTGGCGTTGCTCGCACCTGTATACTGGACATTTGACGTGGTATCTAAATAGCTATTAATATCGGCTGCGGAGCCAGAAAGTGTCAATACTCCCGTGCCGGAACCGCTCACTGTCACGTTATCACCAGAAGAAGCGGCTAACGAGCCAGCCGAAGCGGTCAAGGTGACCGTAAGGTTATCGCCATCGCTGTCGGCAAAGACCACGCCAGACAAATCTACATTAGAAGCGGTATCTTCAGTGACAGTAATGTCTGCAGGTGCGCCAGTGATGGTGGGGGCGTTATTACCCCAATCGCAGTTGAGGTAAAGGTAAAAATAATAGTACCGTCACCTGGTTGATCGACTGGAACGTTAAAGGTAATTGTTTTGCCGTTAACGGTAGCACTAATATCAGCAGCAATAGGAGATGTCCCCCCTGTCCTAGTTATACTAGTAAACTGATCCAAGGTACCACCAGAAAACACAGCATCAAAACTGCTGATACTCATTGCGAAAGAGTTGCTATATGTAATAGTAATAGTGCTGTTCGCAGCGTCTACATCAAAAAGGGCATTGTTATTTCCTCCACTTAAATCATGTTCAACGTCTGCACTGACAGGATTAGCTGCTATAACCTCACTACCTCCCACCGAAATAGCCACACTTGATCCCACTGTGGTCAACACACCAGAATAATCTGAGGCGTCAAGTGTTGCCGTTTCGACACTCCCAGCCGACCTCTCCAATTCCCAATCCCCACCAAGCACCGCAGAACCAGTCAAATCATCAGACGCCGCGATATCCGCACCTGTCACTTGGGCAAGTTGATTGATAAAAGCCATACCCGTGTCGCCTTGGGCGACGTTACAGCCGTAGAGTAAGATGTCGCCACTGTCGCTTAGGGCGTTGCCCCAGGCGGCGTAAGTAGTGCTGTTTTGGTTGATAGCCTGCGCTGAAACCGTTTCTGCGCCAAGATAGATTTCGCCTACACCGCCGTGGGACAGAATGTGTAACGCATCCAAGTCACTGTAATTAGAAAGGATTTCGGTAATTTGCTCGGTGGCAGAGCGTGAACCATCCAACAACCAAATATCCGCTTCTGGATTCGCTTGTTTGGTTAGCTCGACTAAGCCTGGCACACGGGAGTCAATGATAACCACTTGTTTGGCATCGGCAACGGATTGCTCAAGCAAGGTGCCTTCGCGGTTTAGATCGACAATGGCATCAAGCTGCGCTTGGCTTAACGCGCCTTCATTTAGTAAGGTGCCTGCAATAGTATAATTTTCGCCAGCGGTAAATTGCGCTGCAGAAGCTTGATTAACTGTATCATTTACGGAGCCAGTGAAACTCAATCCGACCGTTTGGCCAATGCTGCCATTGACACCACTCACCGTAACTGTGAACACTTTACCATCGGCACTGGAAACGCTGCTCACACCTGTATTGGCCGCATTACCCGTGACGGCAAAATCACCCGTTGCTAAGCCAGACACGGTTTCATTAAAGACCACGGTAAAGACCACATCCGTTGCCGTACCAGCGGCTACCTGATTGACCATGCCACGACCGATAGACGTTACAGTCGGTAAGGTATTGTCGATAGTATAAGATTCGTCCGTTGTCGGTTCTGTCCCAGCCAACGCATTACCAGCGATGTCTGTAATGTTTTGGCCAGACTTAAAGTTCAAGCCAAGGGCACCATCACCGACAATATTACTAACAGTGACGGTATAAGAAGAACCCGAACCCGATACGGCTGAAATAGTGCCGGTTACATCACCAGAAATTTCAAAATCATCCATGCTGACATTGGTAACGGCTTCGCTAAAAGTTACGTTAAAAGTCACCGAATCGGCCGTACTTAAGGCGGCATTTGTCGTGATAATCGCGGTAGCCATCGGTGCAGAGTTGTCTATCGTATATTGCTCAGTGACGGCGCTGGCTGTGGTTGCCGTTAAGGCATTTGTAGCGATATCGGTAACGGTCGCGGCAGATTTCAGTTGCACGCCCAAAGTGCCATCGCCTGTCACACCAGAAACGGTAATCACAAAACCATTGCCGGTACCCGTGACGCTACTAATGCTTGCACCGTTGGTTGCCGTTCCGGTTAATTCGAAATCATCAATACCCAAATCTGTTACGGTTTCGCTAAACACCGCGATAAACTGTACGGAGTCGGCATTCTGTCATGGCACTGTCTACGCGGTTTATTGAGATTAACGTCGGTGCTACCGTATCAACGGTGTAGACCTCATCGTCCGCCGGTTCCACTGTGGCTAAAATGTTACCCGCTAGGTCTTTGACGGCATGGTCAGAGGCCAGATTCAAACCAAGTGATCCCACACCAGATACGCCCGTGACATTCACCGTAATGCTATTCGTACCCGATCCCGAGATAGAACCGATGGTGCCAGCTACGGAACCCGTTGTCGCCAGTACAAAGTCCGCTGCGGTGACATTCACCGCTTCGTTGAACGTTAAGGTAAAACTTGTTGTCGAGCCAGTAATCACCGCATCGCTGGTGCGCTGAATCGACAAGAACGTTGGTGCCACAGAGTCGGTCACGCCAGTGGTGAAGTTCAGTGTGGTATCGTCGCTGATACCAGCATACGTATTACCAGCGATGTCACGTACCGCATTGCCGTCCACTCGAATGGCGTAAGTAGTGGCCTCCTCCAAATCATTGGTCGGGTTTAGCGTCAAGGTATTACCGGAGTACGTTAGATTGCCTCCATTCAGAACATCAAACGTCTCAACCGTTTCACCAGTGGTGACATTGACTAACGTAATCGTGTCGTAGCCTTTAGTAATGTCTTCATCAAAAGTCAGGATAATGTCGCCGCTTTGTGTCACTTGCACTGCGTCATCAGCAGGAGACGAGCTAGACAATATCGGACCTGCGGTATCAATCGTGATCGTTAAACCAGACGAGGCTACGCTCACGTTACCCGCCGCATCCGTTGCTTTAGCGGTTAAGATATGGGTACCAGAAGTTAAATCGGTCACGCTAATGTCTACATAGCCAGAACTTACTGTCCCAGTTCCTAATACTGTTGTACCATCCGTGTCATACAAAGTAATAGTGTCGCCATCACTACCAGCCACTCGGAATGAACCTGATGTATTTTTTGTAACGTTATCGCTGTTTGAAGAACCAGTATCATCTGATGCTTTCAGGTCTGGCGCCCCAGGCGCATCTGGTGCGGTAGTATCGATGACAATCGCCTTATTAGCGGCCAACGAGCTACTGGTATTAGGTGTTGGCAAAGTCAAAATGGCGCTGTTAGTGCCATCTTTAATGGTACCACCATTCAAAGATAAAGCCGCTGTACTGATATAATCCAGATCTGAGCTGGTATCTCCTTCTTGGATGGTATAAACAAAGGTCAGAATATTGGTACCAGAACCAGAGGTATAACTCACAGCACGATCTATCGTGCCCGTTTCCAAGGTAAGTTGGGGGGTACCGTTAGTGATATCAACCGTCACCGCCTTGCTAAAGGTAACGGTAATCTCAATTTCATCACCTACTTTGTAGTGGCCATCGTCGGTCGTTGCCGAGACGCCTATCACACTCGCGATGGTTGGACCCGTCAATAGGAAATCATTACCTGTGCTACCGACGTAAGATGTCGCTAAATCGACACCGTTGAATGTCTTAGCGGTACCTTCAGTGAGGCTAGAGAAACTGCCAATAATCGCATCTGAACCATCATTACTAAGCAGTTCAAAACTCTGAGCTTCTGCAGCCGCTGGTACAACATAATCACCAGAAAGCGATAAAGTCGAGTTATTAAGCAGATCAACTGCACCGTTTACCACTACCTTATCGTAGTCATTGGCGCTGTTAATAGTGGCTGACAAAGCCCCGTCATCAAATGTCACATTACCATTAATCGTCAGTGTTCCTGTATTCGCAGCAACGCCAGCCGACAATGTAGCTCCTTCATTCACCACAACAGCGCTGTTAATTGTGCCTGTACCCTCAAGTGTGCCAGCGTTTACGGTGACAACCCCAGCACCTGAACCATTCATGATACCCGTGACAGTTAAAGTACCGCCATTAATAGTCGTTGAACCTGTGTAGGTATTGGTACCAGACAAGGTTAAAACACCTGTCCCAGTTTTGGTAATGCTATTAGAACCACTTACGACGCCATCGATAGTTAAGTTAGTGCCGGAGACATTAATTGAGGCATTGCTCAGCGCTACACTCCCCGTCAAAGCAGCTGTTCCACTAAGCAACTGTAGAGCGCCATTACCATCAACGCCAGTACCCATGATAGTCAGGTTTTCAGCCAGTGTGACGCCATCGCTCAACACCAAAGAGTTACCTGAATACAACAATGTCATACCCATACCCGCCGTGGAACCTAAAGCATTATCATGGGCCGCGACAACGGTACCACCAAGAATATTCGTCATGCCTTGGTAGCTGTTATTACCAGATAACGTCAGCGTACCCGTTCCGCTTTTATTGAGTCCGACTGTGCCTGAAATCGTCCCTGTTAGGGCCAATGTTTTACCTGAAGCCACATCGACAGAGCCAGAAGTACCCGCTAAGACAATATTATTCGATAAAGTAATATCGGCTGTAGACACCAATGTTGAAGTTGTCAAAGTAATATCCGCACGGCTCAGGTTACTGGCTGCGGAAATAGCTAATTTGCCAGCGTTGACATTCGTCGTCCCTGTATAGGTGTTTGTACCAGAAAGAGATAACGTACCCGCGCCCACTTTGGTCAAGTCAAAATCACCTGAAATAACCCCGCTTAACGTCAGACTATCACCCGCATTAAATGCGCCTATCAGACTGTCAGCAGCCAGGGTAATATCACCGGTCACAGTGGCTGAACCAGTCCCTTCATTGATTTTTAGAGCACCATAGGCAGAATTGATACCTACACCACTAATAGTAAGATTCTCGGCAATAGTTAAGCCGTTCCCAACGCGCAACGTGCTACCGCTAGCCACTGTTGTCGAGCCTGTAGTGTTACCCAAGGCATTATTGTGAGCGGCGATAATGACACCCTCATCGAGGGCAATATTACCGGAGTAGTTGGCATTATCGCCGGATAAGGTAAGCACACCTGTACCCGCTTTGGTTAACACACCTGTGCCAGAAACAGCACCAGATAAAGTGGCGGCATTGGCAAAGTTGACTGTACCTCCGTTGCTGCCAATGGCGAACGCATTGTCAATAGTCACGCCGCTACCTGTCACCGACAGAGTGCCGCCATTCAGCATTACCGTATCTGAACCCAGATTGCTATCACCGGTTATGCTTAAAGTTCCCGAAGTAATACTGGTAGCTCCGTCATAGGTGTTGGTTGCACTCAAGGTTAAAACGCCTGCACCTGCTTTCGTCAAGGCTCCCGTACCTGAAACAATGCCTGATAAAGTGGCGGCGACGCCAGTATCAACTTTGACAACGCCTCCGTTAGACAATATAGAAATGGCATTATCAATATTCGCGCCATCGCCCGTTACAAATAACGTACCTGAATTTAGTGTCAGCGCACCTGTCCCAAGATTCGAATCACCGGTAACGGATAATTCACCACCCGATACCACAGTGCCACCGTCATAGCTGTTGTCGCCACTCAGCACTAAAGAACCTGTTCGAACCTTGGTTAGGCTGAAACTGGAAGAGCCGTCACTTATAGTTCCGCTGATAGTTAAACTGCCCGACAGTACGCCGATCGACGAATTGCCTGCAAGTGTGACAGTACCGCTGCTGCTGCTAGTCCCTACGCTCAGTAAGGCTCCAAGGTTGCCAACTCCAGTCCCGATAATACTTACATTCTCGGCAATAGATACATCAGAAAGAGCTAAAGATGCGCCGCTACTCACCACTGTGCCGCCCACGGTGCTGCCAAGAGCATTGGCATGATTCGCTTGAAGGCCGCCTTGGGCTATTGTTGTCGTTCCGCTGTAGGTGTTATCACCTGATAGCACTAATGTGGTACTACCGCTTTTAATCAGATCACCAGTTCCACTGATGATACCAGTTAAGAATGCTTCTACGCCGCCACTTCCGCTAAGCGTCGTAATCTCAGCGGTCCCAACCAGAACAATATTGTTGTCGTATGTCTGGTTACCAGTCACCTGAAGTTTACCGCCGCTCAATGTTACCGTGCCGCCTAGCAGCATGCCGTCGGTAGCTACATCGACCACGCCGGCACTTACAGTCAAACCACCTGTCGCGCCGGAGTTGTTACTGTTGCTGAGCGTCAAGGTGCCGTTGGCCGATTTAGTTAACGTACCTGTGCCAGACACCATGCCAGATAACGTGACATCCGTGCTATTAGAAATCGTCGCATCATTACTGACTGTTATATCGTTACCAACGGTGCCAGCATCGCTAAACGCAAGTGTTCCACCAGCCAAGGTCACAGCTCCGTAACCCAGGCCATCAGTCGATGCCTTAGCGTTAAGGGTACCATTATTGATTTGTACACCACCCCCAAAGGAATCGTAGTTAGCAGATAGGGTCATAGTACCCAATCCTGCCTTAATCAACTTCCCATCACCTGCTATATCACCAGAAAGCGTGAGGTGCCCACTGCCAGTCTGGTTAAAAGTGACACCGCCGGTTTCAATCTTAAAATCATTATCAATAGTGAGTATTGAATTCGCTGTGTCAAAAGTGGCACCGCCACTCAGGATAACGTCGCCCGTACCCAGATTATTATCACTGGAAATAGACAAGGTACCTGCCGCTACCGTTGTGCTACCGGTATAGGTATTGGCGCCACCGAGGGTCAGTGTGCCTGAACCGACCTTAGTGATACCGCTGGTGTTCGTTGAGGAAATCACACCAGAGAACGTTGTACTGCTGGCATTGCCCACTGTTAGTCCATAGGTCAGTGAAACCGCACCCGATCCTGACAAGGATCCTATAGTCTCGTTACCACCGATCAGACTCAAAGTAGCGCCACTATTGACTGTTACTGCACTGTCATCGCCAATAGAACTGCCGCCTGATAAAGCTAACGTTCCCTCAGCAACTGTCACTGCACCAGTATGGGTATTGCTTCCTGATAATGTCAGTGTTCCGTTACCCACTTTGGTTATCGCGCCTGAGCCAGATACCGCGCCAGATAACGTGACCGGATTCCAATTTGGAGCCGAAATAGTGGCATCCTCATTGACGTTGATCGCATTATCAATCGTAGTCTCACCCGTAATCGTCAGTACAGTGTTTGCCGTTTGCAGAATCACCTGACCACTACCGAGGTTACTGTCACCGGTAATACTCAAACCACCAACGCCAGCAATTGAAGTTGTGCCTGTATACGTATTGTTGCCAGATAAGGTGAGTTTTACGCCACCCGTTTTACTCAGATTACCATCGCCACTAATGACACCGGATATCACCGCCGTACCGCCATTGGTAACACTGACAGTTCCGCCAGACGCTCCCAGAACGATGTCATTATCCAGGGTACCGTTAAATGTAGCTAAGTTTAACGTACCGCCATTAAGGGTTAATTGACCGCTGCCTAGGTTGCTATCACTGGAAATAGACAAGGTACCACCCGTTACTGTAGTTGCACCCTCATAGGAGTTACTACCTGATAACGTCAGCTTACCGTCGCCAGTTTTGGCTATATTTCCTGATCCATAAACGTCGCTGGAAATATTGAGATTATCATTGCTGCCGTTCGTTAAGGTCAAGGTTGTATCTGCTGCCAACGTTATGGTGCTGCCGGAGATACTGACGTTGCTGGTTGCATCCGCGTCAATGATCAAGCTTTCATTAATCGCTAAATCATCCGCCAGTGTGGTACCACTAAACGCGCTGCTTAACACCAGTGTCTGTGTACCAGTAGTGTCAGCTGCTGCTATAGCCACCGCTTCACTGAAGCTAATGCCATCAGACACATCAATCGTTGCGGTGTCTTCGGTATTAGTCACGTAGATAGTATCGCTGGTGACTGTTGTCGTCGCCGTGGTGGTGCCACCTGAGCCATCCGTCAAAGTAAAACCAATACTTACATCGCCCGCTGGTGTATCGTTTTGATAGGTAACACCACTGAAAATCCAGCCCACCATTTCTGAGGTGGCATTGGCGTTAAAGGTGATAGTCATTACACCATTCACATTGGTGTAACTGGCAAAGCTCTGCCCTGCGGATTGACTGTAAAATTTCAGCGTACCGCTGGTCGCATCTGTTGCTGTGGCGGTATAATAAATACTGTTAAAGTCAAATTTATCACCATCCCAAGCACCACTTGCAGTACTGCCTGTGGCAGTACGCTGTATAACCAACGAACCACCGTCCCAGTTATTATCTACACTTGTGACTGTAGCAATGCCGGTTGAACCATTAAAATCATCCAGAAAAGTGTAGGTACCATTAGACCAGACATGTGTATCGCCATCCAGATTATTGATGACGGGCGGATTCGGATTTGGGTCATCATTGATGATAGTGCCAATTGCCGTGTCATCAGCAATGGTGGCATTGCTCGCATCGGACAGAGTAATAGTGAAGGTCTCATTGAGGCTCAAAATCTGTGTCATAACCGAGGAGGATGTCGAAGGTCTTACTGGTCTCACCGGGAGCGAAGGTCAGAACGTCGCCATTGTTAGCATAATCTATGCCCGAAGTGGCCGTACCATCGCCTGTGCTCCAGTTCACTGTCACAGTCTGATCCGACGCAGCGCTGAGCGTGACCGTGAAAGTCATATAGTTGTACGAATTATTGCCCTCAACCTGTGAGGCATCGGCGATGGAAAGAGTCGGCGCATCGTTAACTGCGGTAATATCAATATTCACAGTGGCCGTACTAGAATCCACAGTGCCGTCATTTGCCTTAATTGTTAAGGTAGCCGCATTGTCACCACTGGCGTTGCTCGCACCTGTGTACTGGACATTTGACGTGGTATCTAAATAGCTATTGATGTTAGCGGCTGTGCCAGCGAGAGTCAGTATGCCTGTGCCGGAACCGCTCACGGTTACACTGCCACCAGATGAAGCGGCTAACGTACCAGCCGATGCGGTCAAGGTGACAGTAAGATTATCGCCATCGCTATCGGCAACAGTCACGCCGGACAAATCTACATTGGAAGCAGTGTCTTCGGTGACGGTAATATCTGAAGGTGCACCAGTGATGGTGGGGGCAGTGTTCACAGAGGAAATAATATTAGTTAATACAATATCATCGATTTCCATATAGGCTGCATTGCCCGTATGCGGGGAAATCGTAAACCAAGTGATTCCCTGAAAATCTGCTGTCGTTGGCATCGTAATCAAAGTAAGATTAGATGAGTCTACAGAGATGCTCTCCGTGGTAAATGACCCACCTTTGCTGGTGGTGATATCGAATGTATCGTCACCATTACTGGAGCCTGAACCCTGATTGCTCAGATTAAACGAAATCAGATCAAACACTCCCCCACTCTGGATGGTCATGGTTGCAGTATCAACCCGATCGTTGACGCCAAAGTAAACACTCTCCTCCCCGTTGTGAGCTTGCCCAGAGACGCTGCCCAACGTTACGATGTCGTCGGTGCCGTCAACCAGCTTGGCTGTAAAAGTGAATGCTGTGCTGGTTGTGGATTCAGTAAAAGTCATCGCTGTGGTGTTTTGCCCCGAGATGCTTCCTGTGCCCGATTCAAATGTAAGGGTAGCATCCGCCAGAATGCCAGAAAAATTGGTCGCACTAACCGCATTCACGACAGATTCAGTCGTTACTGAACCTCTAAAAGCTTCAAGATCCCAATCCCCGCCTAACGCAGCCGCACCAGTCAAATCATCAGACGCCGCCACATCCGCTTGGGTGGCTTGGGCTAAAGCAGTAATAAATTCTTGCCCTTCACCGCTCGCAACCTCACAGCCGTAAAGCAGCAAATCACCGTCTTTATTTAATGCCGCGCCCAGTTGGGCTAAATCAGCAGAACGGGTATTGACGGTAATATTGTCTAGACTAAATCCCCCTAGGTTAACCTGACCTTCGGCACCATGGCTGATGATGTGAATCGCATCGAAGTCACTATTGCTCTCGGCCCATAGTACCATTTGCGCGAGGCCATCTTGAGTGGAATCAAGCAATACCACTTCGACTCCAGCACCAATACCGTCTATCAGTGTCTGGTAATCCGCCACGTTGTCTTCAATAAAGACCACTTCTTTTTTACCATTATTCAAGGTGGGATCAGCCGCTCTGACTTCAGTGGGAGCCATCACCACAGAAGTATCTGTATCTTGCTGATTTGCGTCGGTTTGAAACGCATCATGAAGTTGAGAGTCGGTCAATATATCCACCGCCGTAGCAACCGCGGCACCATCCAGTAAAAGTCGAGGCTCTAGGGCCGAAATAAGCGGTTTACGCGCTTGCTTTTTATTAATGGGTGACGATTTTTTGGTAGATTGCTTACTTGACTGGTTGGTATATTGCTTCTTCATGATCACCACCTCTAAGGGTATATTTTCCTAGTGGCCTATTCATCCATAGGCTTTTATGACTAAAAAACCATTTAATTATTGAAACGCTGCAAACACTAATTACTCTGTTTTTCTATTTGCCAAAAGCAACCTCATCAAACATGGCCAACACACTCATACCAGGTAACACACTGGACGGTACACTCTTTATCGTCGCGCGTATTTGCACCGTTTGGCTGGTTGGATCCACACTGGGACCAATATGGCTAACAAACGCCTGTAAGGTATGCTGTGTTTCTTCAGCCTGTAACTGCAGTTTTCTACCCACTTTTAACCAAGCCATCCATTCAGCTGGCACGATAATATCGGCTTCCAACTGGGCGCGCCCCACCACTTTAAGCAGGGCTTGCTGTTGCTGCACAACTTCAAAACGATGAATGTCAACCTGCTCAACGACACCATCAAATGGCGCTTTAATATTGCAACGTTCCACATTAAGCTGCGCTATGCGTTGCTCAGCCATTACCTTTTGCAATTCCGACTCAGCAATCGCCACCTCAAGGGTACCGATTGAGCGTAACTGATTCAGTTGTTTGGTGTTTTCCAAACGAATTTGTGCAACCTTGACCTCAGCAGAGACTTTCTCTTGTTGGGCATCAAACAAACGACAGTCTAACGCCACCAGTGTTTCACCTTGTTTAAAAGATTCACCCATTCTTTTAGGCAACCCCACCACTAAGGCCGCTAATTCACTGGATAACGTCGCACTGTGTGTTGCCACAAGCAGACCTCGGGCATTGAGCGTCTCTGCCATCAGCGGATTCGCTAACAGCATGGCCACAGCAACGACGCCCACTTTACACAACATAACCTAGCCCTCTTTCTCAGCTGCTTGTTTAGCCAAATAAGCGGCTTGCATTTGTTCTTCACTCACGGCTTCTATATCACCTTGTGACCAACGACCGAACATAGAATCAAACGCATTCGCAAGCTCTTCTAATTTCATGCCGCCAAAACCATTCGGTAGAGGGTCTAAGCCCATAGACACTAAAATTTTACCAAAGCTATTCTGCAAATCAGCATAAGCCACATCACGGCGCAACTCCGCCAACAAGGCATTCACTTGTTCACTAATAACCGTCAACTCACCGACATTCTGGGCGACACGACTTGACTGAATTTGATCTTGAATACGATTCGCCACGTCTAAATAGTTAGTTGCTAAATCATAGGAGTTCTGCGCTTCGGCGTACTCAATATTGGCAATATGCACCTGAGATATGACCGCCATAGAAACCGCTAACGCTTGCTGCTTTGTCGCGGCCATTTTTAAGTTATTAAGCTGATCAATTTTGCCGTAACGAAAAACATTCATTAAATTCCAGTTCACGCCGACACCGGCACTCGCCCAATCATTGTTTTTTAGGTAGTCGGAACCGTCGTAGTTTAGACCTGCACTTAAACTTAGACTTGGAAACAAGGTCAAAAAGGCGGAACTCACTTCTTCTTTAGTGATACGTTCTTGATATTGAGCTTCAATCAATTCAGGACGACGAACCAAAGCCGTGCGCTCCATCGTGCTGATATCCAAATCTAATTCAGGCACTTGGAAATCCGGTGTACCAACATCGGCCAACTCAAAACTTTCTGCTGGATTTAGACCCATTAACGTCGCCAATTCTGCCTTTGCTGGCATTAAGTCTTTGCGCAAGTCCTGCAAGGTGCGAAGCGATTCTAATAACGCTCTTTGGTAGGTTAACGCTTCCATAGGCGACTGAGCGCGCATTTGTTCGATACGAGCCGAGTCCGCTAACGCGGCGCGAGACTGGATAATAAGGGGATCAATTTTAGCCAGCAAACGCTCAGCTGACACCGCACGGTAATAGGCATTACGCGTCTGCTGCATAATGGTCTGCACTACTTTGCGTTCCCGCTCTTTAGAAATCAGGAAACGGTCGGCCTGCTGCTTAGCTCTAAAATACGACAAACCAAAATCCAGTACATCCCATGTGGCACCCACACTGCCAGTAAAGGTACTTTTGTCCGAGGACACAGAATAACTTGGGTTAGAGCCTAAAGCCGCAGGCTTATCACCGATAAAACTCACTGACGCTGACGCCGCATAGTTATTGCGATAGGCGTAACCCGCTCGAACCGCCAAATCAGGCAACATATCAAACTGATCGACTGCTAACTGTCCCTGTGACACAACCGCTTCAAACGCCTTTAAGCGTGCATCACGATTATGCTTAATGGTGCGAGCGAAGGCTTCATTAAGATCAATAGCCTGAGTAACCGGTGCAAAATCCTCTGCTAACAAGGTTTGGTTCTCAACCGCATTCGCCATGACATCATTGTCACTCAAGCGCGAGGGAGAGACCGAACAACCTGCTACCGCAGTCGCAACAAGAATGGCCACTGCTGTTTTAGCAAACATGGTCTTAGTAAACACAGGATGAACAGCCATGATTTCTCCTTAGAATAATGTATTTAAAATCAGTTAGATAATGTCGTCGTGTTTGGCAGACTAAATTCAAACTCAACGCGACGATTTGCGGCATATTGCTTCACCAAATCATCCTTAGAGACGACTTGAGTATTCGGTATTTCTTTCACCAGTAGGCCACTTTCCCCATGCGCTTGTACGCTTATTTGTGCAGCCGATACCCCCAGCATTAATAAACGCTCGCGAACATACGCCGCACGCTGATAAGACAACGCCTGATTGTAAGCCTCTTGCCCTATCGGATCGGTATAACCATGCAAGGTAAGATGAGACTCAGGATACATAATCAAAAATGCCGCCGCTTCATCAAGCACAAGACGACTTGCTGTGGCACGATCAAAATCAAATAAAATGGGGGCAACAGTAGGCGGCAAGATAATTAATGGGGAAGCAACACTGGGAACCTCTTCATTTTGCACGGTCTTTTCTACTTTATTCTGTTGTTCAGAAAGCACTGCACAACGAGTGTAACGATCATCGCAGTCCAACGTTGCACTAGACGATTGAGAAGCAAACTTGCCACAACCTGAGATAGCAGCGGCCATCAGTACAACAAATGTTACACGAACACAGAACACACTAGACAACATAGCGACTCCTGAAACAGGTTAAATATGTAATTAATGAAAAAGCACTAAAATTTGAAAATACAGAATTGAAAAAATAAGCAGAACCGAACGGCTCAGCGAAAGAAGTGTGAAACCTACCTTTGTACAAGAAATAGTGAAAACAACATCCATATCCCTAACCTTCAGCCTCAATATTAAAAAAGCAAAACACTTTTCAAAATTTGCAATTTCTTTACCCATTTTAGATCAAGTGTGTTCAAAGATGATAGTAAGTAAGTAAAAAATATTCATAAACTTATATTCGGCAACCATCCAGTTAAAAAGCCACACCGCCCCCTATATACCTAAGACCCCTGAGTAAGAGTTTAAGACTCAAAAAGCGGGACAACTCGATTGAATCCCCCGCTGCAAACACTATGGACGTTGTGGATACAAGCCCTCAGTGGCAATGCAAAAAGTCAAAGCGATCCGAGGAGCGACAACGGCAAAGGGGATGGTTTGCCCTCCTATAGGATTCCCCCGTATACCCTAGATCAACCGTACCATTTACGCCTGCCGCTAAATTAACATCCAATGACACTGACCCACTGGCCGTTCCAGTCACACCGCCCTCAGGCCCAATATTAAGATCTGCCGTGGTACCCGCTGGGCTATAAAGTGTCACGCCTCCCAATCCCTGTGCCGCTTTACCCAGCACAGCATGATCAGATGGTGTTATTGAACCAGCACTCGAAGAAGAGGTCGCGATTTTTGCCGCCCCATTCACAGGCAAGGAGATGGTGCCAGATGCGACCCCTGCGCTCGCACCACCACTGGGAACAAAGGTTGCGGCATGGTTATGCCTGGGCATTTGAGAAATAGCCAATGTATGTATTTCTTGCCCCACCATAGCAGCGATATTGAAATTCGTTAGTCCTGGTCCTTGACCTGTGCCAATCGGCGCTCTACCACGTAAGTCAGGAATACCATAAGTATTCCTACCATCACCGCCATATCTGGTTCCTAGCAAGGAGTACAATGCTTGATTGTCATTAATTGCACTCGTTTGCCCAGCCGCCGCAACATAACCTATAGGGCAATAAGAGGCGGCAGTCACACAAACAGAACCAAGATATGGATCCGTAGGGCAGGCAACTGCTGTTTGTGATGTAGCAGCAAAGGCGGTCACTAACAATGCACCAGATAACGAAAAAAGGGATAACGCTTCTGTCTTTTTCTTCATGGTAAGTTCCTTATAAGACCATAAAAAATGTCATTTCTGACACCAAAAATATTCGAATAATTTAACAAAACTGCTTCAAGGTATTATGGGCGAGAAGGGTATATGCCTGTCGTAGCGATGCAGAAGGTCAGGGCGATTCGAGGGGCGACAACAGAAAAGGCTTGGCTTCCACCTGCAGTAGCGACATTGACCGTACCATTTACGCCAGCCGCTAAATTAACAGGAAGAGATACCGGCCCAGTCGCTGTTCCGGTCACCCCACCCTCAGGCCCAATATGAAGATCTGCCGTGGTACCCGCTGGGCTATAAAGTGTCACGCCTCCCAAACCCTGTGCCGCTTTTCCCAACACAGCATGATCAAATGGCGTTATTGAGCCTGTACCCGAAGCAGAGGTCGCGATTTTTGCCGACCCTGTCACGGGTAAAGAGATGGTTCCAGATGCTGATCCCGCATTGGCACCACCACTAGGCACAAAGGTTGCGGAATGATTATGTCTGGGCATTTGAGAAATAGTTAATGAGCGCGTCTCCTGACCTACCATGTCAGCGAGATAAAAATCGGATAATCCTACTCCTTGACCTGTGCCAATCGGCGCTCGACCGCGCAAATCAGGGTAACCAAAAGTAGTTCTATTATCGCCACCAAAATTATAACCAAGTAATGCAAACAACACTTGGTTATTAGAAATGAGAGTTGTTTGTCCAGCCGCCACACTGTATCCTCTCGGACAGTAATCGGTTGCCATCACACAAACAGAGCCGATATAAGGTTCCGTAGCACACGCCAAGGCTTTTTGGGGAGTTGCAACAAATACGGTCACCAACAGTGCCGTCGATAACGCAGAAAGTGATAATGCTGCCGCTTCTTTTTTCATGATAAATTCCTTGTATCCATAAATTACATCGTTATTTTTAATGCTGGCTTTCTCAATCCCTATCAAAAACTGACAAAATCCTTACTAAAGTTAGTCGAAGTTAAACAAATGTCAATTACACAAAATTACACGACAAACGCTTTAAAAGATGGCTTTAACCAAGACAAAGACATATCGGAATTTTTATCAAAACGCGTCTATTTTGCCCCTCCCTTGGGAAAGCACACATTTCCTCATTTTGTGCACACAACAGAAAACTCGCTATCACAAAGCCTGAGTATAATGCTCGACTATTATTTGAGGAGTGCGTTTAGTCACCACCTCAACAATGTCATGTTTTCTTAGGAACACCATATGGAAAATGCTCATAACGATACCTCTTCATCCGGCATGGGATCGAAGGAGTTTACCCTTCTAGTTGCCTTGTTAATGTCTATCACGGCCATCTCTATTGATGCTTTGCTGCCCGCTTTAGGCATTATTGGCGACGATTGCTCGGCGCGGCGACAGCAAACCAACCACAATTGCTCATTAGCATGTTGTTTTTAGGTTTAGCAATGGGCCAGCTGATTTGTGGCCCACTGTCCGACGCCTTAGGTCGACGCCCTATTCTCTTTAGCGGCTTTGCTTTGTACCTAGTAGGCACTGTGGTCTGTTATCAAGCCGACAGTTTAGAAGTGCTCATGTTAGGTCGCTTTATCCAAGGTTTAGGTGTAGCAGGCCCATATATCTCCGCCATTTCTTTGGTTCGTGACTTGTACCACGGCGCGCAAATGGCTCGTATCATGTCATTAGTAATGATGATTTTCGTTTTGGTTCCTGCCATTGCCCCCACACTTGGACAAGCCATTATGTTTGTCGATGACTGGCGTGGTATTTTCGAGATGTATCTGGTTTACGCTGTATGTCTAATAGTTTGGATTGCGTTTCGTTTAAAAGAAACCTTACCCAAATCCAACCGTATCCCTTTTACAAGAACAGGTTTCTACGAGGGCTTTAAAGAGGTGGTGACGAATCGAATTACCGCCAGTTATACCATTTGCATGGGATTGTTCTTCGGTAGCTTTATTGGCTATTTGAATTCCTCGCAGCAAATTTTCCAAGTGCAATTTGAAACGGGCAACCTATTCGCTTTTTACTTTGGCGTGCTGGCTCTGGTGCTTGGGTTTTCTTCACTGATTAACTCACGGATTGTCGAAAAACACGGTGCGAAATACATCGCCTTCCGTGCTATTTGCGTTGTTGTTATTGCATCTATTGCCTTCTTTGCTTTACACGCTTTCGTCACCATCAGCTTATGGATGTTCTTAGTCTACGCATCCGTGTTGTTTTTCTGCTTTGGCTTGTTGTTCGGTAATGTCAACTCTCTTGCAATGGAACCCATGGGACATGTGGCAGGCATTGCCTCTGCTGTTATTGGTTCAGTGTCGTCCATTATGTCCATGAGTATCGGCACCGTCATAGGCCAAATGTACAACAACACCCTAATGCCAATCTCTGGCGGCTTCGTAATTATGGGTTCACTAGCAATATGCCTTATGTACTGGGCAGAAAAAGGACGTGTAGAAGAAGTCATTGAAGAGCAAAGCGCAGCGGTTTAATGAGGGATATGTTTTGTCGCGCACGAGGCTCACCGATTTCCCGATGCGATAAGTGCTAGCTAAACACTCATCAAGAAGAGATACAAGGTCGCGCCTTTAGCGCGACGAGGGCTTGGTTTGTGTAATCGGCTTTTTGTCGGCCTAAAGGCGCGACCTACATGGTTTTGTGTAGGTCGTGCTACGATATTGCTCGGTGAACAAAGGGCGACATCAAGTTCAGCTATTTCATCAAACTATCAAGCTGACGCATCAAGTCCGTCTTATTCATCATTGACTGATTCATCAATGCAGGCATTAATAACGCTTCTCTACTTACCGCTTTTAATGCAAAAAAATTCATCGTCGAAAGAGAATATTGGGCAACCCATACCTGCAATGTAGACTCTAATACCGCTTCAAATTCGGCAAACAAAGCAAAGGTAGAGGCTGCCATTTTATGTTGCTCGCCCAGTAAAATACGATACACGGCAAGGTGCTCTGGTTTATTGATCCATAGCTCCCATAATACAATCCACCCAGAAATCAGAGTCGCGTCTTTTTTCGTCTGCAACTTTTCTAAACGTGCCTGCATTTTGACTTGCGCTTGCTCGGTGAGTGACATCAATACGGTTTCCCACAACACAAGCTTGGTTGGAAAATTACTGTAGACCGTCGGTTTCGACACCGCGGCAGCCAATACCACTTGGTCAATACTGGTACTTTGATAACCCTGCTCAGTAAACAAGCTTGATGCCACGGTTACTATGTGGGCTTTTTTACTGGGTCTTCCTCTTGCCATAACGTCCTCTCAAATAATTAAAGGGAGTCACCCCTTAAAAATCTTAGTCTTACAATAATTACCGTATAGAAACCAAAAATCGGCACATTACGCTTCACTAATGCCCTACAAAAACCACCAAGCACTTTACCCAACACAAACCCGACTCGTAGATTATACATAAAAAAGAAGTTCGACAGCACTTGACGAACACTCATGATCGCATTAAATTAACTAAACGGTATAGTTAAATAAATAGAGATTTAGGAGCAAGTCATGCAAAGCGAGAACGGTTTCTACGGGCAATACGGCGGTAGCTATATTCCTGAAATCCTTTATTCGAGCCAACAGCAAATTTTACATGCGTTCGAAGAAGCCAAAAACGACTCAGAGTTTCTCGCTGAGCTGAATAAACAATGGCAGCAGTTTTCTGGCCGCCCTACGCCACTGACGTTTTGTGCGAATTTGACCGAACACTTTGGCGGCGCACAAATTTACCTTAAACGTGAAGATTTAAACCACAGTGGCGCACACAAGATGAACAACGTGATTGGCCAAGGTTTGTTGGTTAAGCGTATGGGTAAAAAGCGCGTGATTGCCGAAACAGGCGCGGGTCAGCATGGTATCGCTACTGCCCTTGTCGCGGCACGCTTGGGCCTTGAATGTACGATTTACATGGGCGCAAAAGACATTGAGCGTCAGTATCCAAACGTTTTCTGGATGAAACAACTTGGCGCAACCGTGGTGCCCGTCACTACTGGCGCACAAACTCTACGGGATGCATTAGATGAAGCGCTACGTGACTGGTCTTCTAGCCACGAAGAAAGTCATTACCTAATTGGCACCTCCTGTGGTTGCGCGCCTTTCCCTGAAATGGTGGCCTATTTTCAATCTGTGATTGGCAACGAAGTGCGCGAGCAAAGTATCACACAATTCGGTCAATTCCCGGATCGCCTATACGCTTGTGTTGGTGGAGGTTCAAACGCTTGTGGTTTGTTCCTGCCTTTCCTCGATGACAAAGACGTGGAAATGGTCGGCGTCGAAGCGGGCGGCAAAGGTTTGGAGCTTGGCGAGCACTCTATTCGCTTATCTCACAATCTTGGACAGCCTGGTATCGCACAAGGTTTTGCGACCATGTTTTTGCAAGATGACGCTGGACAGCTGCAAGAAACACACTCTATCGCAGCGGGTTTAGACTATGTTGGAGTCTCCCCTATCATCGCCCATTTGGCGGAAATTGGTCGCATCAAGATGACCTACGCCATGGACGATGACGTGATTGCCGCTTGCACTCTTCTACTGAAAAAAGAAGGCATCATTCCTGCGCTAGAATCGTCCCATGCATTAGCAGGTGCTTTTAAAGACGCACCGAACTTGCCAAAAGACTCAAAGATTGTCATCAACCTTTCAGGTCGCGGTGACAAAGACATCTTTAACGTAGCAAAAGCGGTGCAAGACGAAACCTTCCCGCAGTTTTTGACCGATTATCTTGCTTCTTACCCAACCAACCACGCTGACCATAAGGAGCAAAACGCATGAGCCAGTTAGCGGATTTTATTCATCAGAAACGCCAACAAAAGCCTATTTTGTCGATGACGCATGTGGTTTACGGTTACCCAAGTGTTGAGGAAAGCTTAGATTGGATGAAAAGACTGATGCAGGAAGGCGTCGATTTCATTGAAGTGCAATTTCCTTTTTCCGATCCCGTTGCCGACGGCCCAAGCATTGTTGCCGCCTGCCATAAAGCGCTAGAACATAAATTGGATGTAGAAACGTGCTTGTCTCAGCTTGGCAAGTTAGCAAAGAACTTCCTGACAGCCGCATTGTGTTGATGAGCTACCTAAACCCCATGTATCGCTTTGGTTTAGACAAGCTAGCCAAACGCGCAGCAGAGGAAAATATTCTAGGCTTAATCCTACCGGACCTGCCAATTGAACAAGCAGCAACCTATCAAGCGGCTTGTAAAGCCAACGGCATCGATCCCGTTTGGCTGGTAACGCCTGCGACACCAAAAGATCGTTTAGCCATGCTGGCAGGCCAAGCAAGTGGCTTCCTGTATTGTGTTGCACGATCTGGCGTGACTGGACACTCTGTCCATGAAGGCAAGAGCAAGGTGAACGTACTGGACGATTATCTAGCAGAAATTAAAACTCATGCTAGCGCCCCCATGGGCGTAGGATTTGGCTTACGTCACCGTGAACAGATAGAACAGCTAACCGGCAAAGCCGATATTGCCATCTTGGGTTCTGCGTTATTAGATGCGTACAACAAAGGCGGCCAAGACCAAGGCATCAAGCTGATAAAAGACTTGTTCCACTAAAAGCGAATCCATAAATAGCACTTGAAAAGCCACACCCATGAATATATGATTTACATACAATTCATATATGGATCATATATTCATGGGCATTATTAAAATCTCCGACGAACTTCACGATGACATCCGCAAAAGCTGCCATGTCATGTCTCGCTCTATCAATGCGCAAGCCGAATTTTGGATAAAAATGGGACGCTTAGCCGAGCTTAACCCAACCCTCACCTTTTCTGAATTGATCGCCAATGAACTGGCTAATGCCAACACAGAAACACCATTGAAAGCCGTCAAATAACATGCAAGTACAGATCAAAACCCCAGCTGAAATCGACTTCATGCGTGAGTCTGGCAAATTATTAGCCCGCGTATTTCATATGCTCGATGATTTTGTCAAAGAAGGCGTTTCAACCTTAGAAATTAACAACAAAGTTGAAGACTTCATTCGTCATGAACTCAATGCCAGACCGGCGAGTCTAGGTCAATACGGCTATGAATTTGTGCTTAACTCGTCAATCAATGAAGTCGTTTGTCACGGCGTTCCAAGTGACAACCAAAGGCTCAAAGCAAAAGACATCGTCAATTTGGACATCACCCTAGAAAAGAACGGCTTTATCGCCGATTCCAGCAAAATGTATGTCATGAGCGATGCGAACCCTATTGCTAAACGATTAGTCAAAACCACCTATGAAGCGATGTGGGTTGGAATCAAAAAAGTAAAACCTGGCGCAACTTTAGGCGACATAGGAGCCGCGATTCAAAGCTTAGCAGAAAGCAAAGGCTATTCGGTGGTCAAAGAATATTGTGGTCATGGCATTGGCCGCGACATGCACGAAGAGCCACAAATATTGCATTACGGTAAAGCAGGAACAGGCATGACATTGGAAGAAGGCATGACCTTTACCATTGAACCCATGATCAACCAAGGTAAAGCCAAAACCAAGACAAAAAAAGACGACTGGACGGTTGTGACCGCTGATAAGAAATTATCTGCGCAGTGGGAACATACCATCTTAGTAACATCGACAGGTTATGAAGTACTGACTTTAAGAAACGAAGAAATCTTAAAATAAGGGTAGATTTAAATGGAGGCTGCCCAGCGTTTTTCCATAAAATCGATAAACACTCGCAGTTTATTGGGCATAAACCGCATCGCAGGAAACTGCATGTGAATGCCCCCTTGAAAATCGCTGTTCAACTGCCAATCGGCAAGCACCTGAACAACTTCGCCTTTTTCTAGCGATTCCCAGACAACAAAATCCGGAAAAGGGGCAATGCCGAAGCCTTGCTTTACTCCCTTTAATCGCATTTCGGCATCGTTATTGATATAACGTCCATCCACTGTCACCACGACTTTGTGGTCGCCTTGCGTAAACGACCAAATATTATCACCATCAAACAAACCAAGCGGCAAACACAGGTGATCTACTAAGTCCTCTGGCGAGTCTGGTATGCCGTACTCTGCCAAATATTGTGAACTTGCACAAAGAATAGAGCGAACCCCACCCAAGGTTTTACACACCAAATGCTCATAGGGCTTTTCGGCTACATAAAACACCAAATCCACATTCTGATACGCTGGATCAACGCGCAAATCCGTCACCCGGACTTGCAGAGAAATCGCTGGATACAGGGCCATAAATTCCACTAACAAGGGTTCTAATACTTGCCTTGCCAATGAGTCTGGCGCAGCAATACGCAAACGCCCCACAGCCTCGTTGGCATTATTTTCAGAGGCAATGACAGCTTCTTTTGCACTGTCTAACATTTGGCGACACTGCTCGTATACAGCTCTACCCACCAAGGTAATGGCTTGTTGTCGGGTGGTGCGCTCTATCAACACGGCCGATAAGGCTGTTTCCATTCGAGATACTTGTCGACTAACACCTGATGGTGTCACACCAAGCTTCAGCGCCGCTTTAGTAAAGCTGCCCGTTTCAACCACAGCTACAAAAGCCGCCATATCAGGTAATAGGGCAATCAGTTTATTTGTGTCCATGAGTCATAAGTCTTTTGATTATTTGGCCAATTATGTTTTACACAGGCACAAGCTAGCATACTTTCTAACGTCACTCATCCTCTTATCGAGAATAACATGCTATCAAAAACATTTAACATGCCACTCATTTTAGCAAAACTTCCTATGGCGGAATTATCACTTTTATTAACCGCTTTCTTTTGGGGAACCAGTTATGGCATCACCAAAGAAGCCTTGCTCTACACTGGTGTGCTTGCTTTTATCGTCATTCGGTTTGCTTTAACCTCAATGCTACTGGCTCCTGTTTTCATAAAAGAATGGCGGGCAGGGTTAGCAAAAGACTGGAAATACGCCATACCGACAGGGGGGATTTTATTGTGTATTTTCCTAGCGGAAATCTATGGCGTCTTTCACACAACAGCATCAAAAGCCGCATTTTTAATCAGTTTATGTGTACTAATCACGCCATTTGTCGAAGCTATCACTGAGAGAAAGTTACCCAGTGCAAATATCATCTTGTTTGCCCTACTATCATTGTTCGGCGTCTTTTTACTGACCACACAAAACTCAAGCTCAAACGCTTTTGACATTCTTTCTCTAGAGTCTCAATAAGGGCGATTACTGTATTTTACTCGCTGCGTTTTTGCGTGCTTGCATGGTCGTCACAACAAAAACGCTATTGAAAGGAAAAGCACTCTCGGCACTAAGCACCACAAGCATTCAGGCCAGTGTGGTTACCCTTTGGTGCTTTAATGATTTTTTTAAGCAACGGTCATTCGATAGAGCAACTCTTTCCAACCAACATAGCTTTTTGGCTAGCGGCCTTCTATCTCGCACTCTTCTGCACCGTCTTCGCCTTGTTTGCACAAAACTTTGGCGTGAAACACACCACCCCATCACGAGTCGCCCTGCTCACTGGATCTGAACCCGCCTTTGGTGCTTTATTTGCCTTTGTTTGGCTAGGAGAATCCTTAAATACCATTCAAATGATTGGTGGCGGTTGTATTTTATTAGCAACCCTAATGGCTTCAACACAAAAAAACACACCACTATAACAAACCATGCTTGATCTCTATCTGATATAGAGATCAAGCATGGTTTGGGTGCGACACAATAATCGCTGCCGATTAAGTACTATCAACATTTTATTGCTTAGGCAAAAGTACCGCATCAACCACGTGAATGACACCATTAGACTGCTTAACATCGGCAATCGTCACGTGGGCCACTCGACCATTTTCGTCTTCAAGCATGATTTTATCGCCCATGTAAGTCGCCATTAATGTACATCCACCGATGGTAGGCACTGGATGTTTGCCCTTGTCGTCATCAATCATCGTTTTGATCGCGCCAGATAAAGTATCCGCTTTGACAACATGGCACGCTAAGACTTTAGCCAAATCGGCTTTATTTTCTGGCTTTAGGAGATTTTCCACCGCGCCTTCGGGCAATTGATCAAACGCTGCATTCGTTGGCGCAAAGACGGTAAAGGGTCCAGGGCCTTGTAGAGTTTCAACCAAGCCGGCAGCCTTAACTGCCGCAACAAGCGTCGTATGGTCTTTTGAGTTCACGGCATTTTCTATGATATTTTTGCTCGCATACATCGAAGCACCACCCACCATTGGGTTAGTGTTCTCATCGGCACTTTTCATACCACCAGCAGAACAGCCAGCAAGCGTCACAATTGTCGCAATAGAAACAAGACTTAATAATTTCATTGTTTTTCTCCGATCTAATTATCCATAACAATTCGCCATGGTCATAAGGAGATACGGTGTGAATTCAAAAAGGTTTCACTTTTTTAAAAAATCAGTAAACCTAAGCTTGAAAATAAGAGAAACAAATACACTGAATAAGATCAATTAGAGAGAATCCATTATGCCAAGCACAAAAAAAAGGGTAAGCTCCGAGGAACTTACCCTTTTTTAAATAGGCTTAGTAGCTAATTAAAGTACTGTAATATTTTCTGCTTGAGGACCTTTTTGGCCAGCAGTCACAACGAATTCTACTTGTTGGCCTTCAGCCAAAGTTTTGAATCCTGAGCTAGCAATGGCGCTAAAATGTGCGAACACATCTGGGCCAGACTCTTGCTCAATAAAACCAAAACCTTTAATTTCGTTGAACCACTTAACGGTTCCTTTCACTGTATTAGACATAAATATTTTCCTGAAGTTTGAATGGTCTTTTATAGACCGATTTTGCAAAAAAATAGACTGGTACTTAGAAACTTTCAGGACGAGGATTTTATGAATAAAACAACGTATTGCAGAGTTAATAATTATAGACTTCTTTCTAGCTGGAAAAGCCATAGTATAGACATAACTCTAAGATAGATAGCTTTATTGCAATTTATTTAAATTACGCCATGACCGATCCCCATACCTTCTGCCCATCTATCCATGTCGCTTTCACAACGAAGTCTTCATTTAAGGCAACAAGGCTCGCTCGGTAACCCGGTTTAATGCGACCAAACTGATGTTCAAGACCGAGAAATTCTGCGGGTCTTAACGACGCCATCTGTAAGGCTTCCGCTGGTGTTCGCCCAATTAAAGAAATCGCATTGCGTACCGCCGTTGCCATGTCTAAATCCGACCCTGCAAGCGTGCCGTCTTCGGTGGTCACTTTGCCTTCACTGCGCAGTACTCTCTTACCCAAAAATGGCATTTCTTTTTCATCTGACCCCACACTTTGAATGGCATCGGTGACCAAAAGCATGTGTTCAGACCCTTTCGCCGCAATGGCGACACGCATCGAGGCAGGATGGACATGATGTCCATCGGCAATGAGGCCGCACCAAGTCGGTAAATCTGTTTGTAAAGCGGCACCCACCACACCAGGCTCACGACTTACTAACGGCGTCATGGCATTAAACAAATGCGTAAAACCGCGAGCACCACTCATCACGGCTTGCCTTGCTTGATCATAGCTTGCCGCAGAATGACCAATACACACAATCGCCCCTTCGGAAACCAACCATTCGATAAAACCTTCTGGCACCTGCTCTGGCGCCAATGTCACCATAAGTTTTCCACTACGGCTGACATTTAATAAAGTCGATAACGTACCTTCGGTCGGCTTGCGTAACTTAGATTCATTATGAACCCCCTTGCGAATGGGATTGAGGTAAAGACCTCATAATGCATCCCTAAAATCCCCGCCATGTTTTGCTCTAACGCTTGGCAAACCGCATGATGAGCTTGTGACATAACGTCATAATCATCCGATATTAAGGTCGGCATCATGGCAACCGTGCCAAATTGAGCATGCACCGCCACCATACGCTCTAATGCTTCTATCGTCGGCGTATGGTTAAACAATGCACCGCCTCCGCCGTTTACATGGACATCAATAAAGCCAGGTACCAATACATCAAGCATCTCTATCTCCCCATTGGTTGACATCGTGGCCGACTCAACGGATTCAATCATCTGCCCTTTGAAGGTCACCAGCTGATTCGTGAGCCAGTGCTCGCCATCAAACAGACGCTTTGCAAATACCCTTGTCACTGTATGCTCCGTCATATTGCCTTCCTTCCTATCTGAGCCTTAGCCATCAAAATCGCACCCGCCATGGCATCCCCTTGCGGAGGACAAAAATACGTTAAAAAGCGCTCTGGCAAATAACTTAAAATGGCTTCTGAGACACCACCCACTAAAACAATCTTCTGGGCGCCTTTCGCTATTAAAGCGTCTAAATACTGACTTACCCACTCTACTTGCTGTTGAATAATTTTCAGCGCAATGGGGTCTTTTTGTTGAGCAAATTGAAACACCTGAACAGCAAAAGCGCCGTATTCTTTCGGCAATGGCGCACGGTTCTGATACAAAACGTACTCTTCTGCTGACAACGAAAATTCAGCGTTAATGCTGTCGGTAAAGGGTGTCGAAGGAGAAATACCATCTAACGCTGCTAACGAATATTCCAATGCGGACAAGCCAATACGAGGACTCGCTTCCTTGGTCAGATAATGGAAAGCCCCAGCCACCCACGATACTGAATCTTTCGTTTTGATACACCACACCGCAACTACCCGTGCCCAATATCAATAACGCGCCGTCTTCACCATTAAACGCCCCCAGACAAGCCGCGTGCGCATCGGTTAATAAATAGCGCTGCCCAAATGGAGACTTTTGGGCAATAACCAGCTCTTGCTCTAACGGCTGATTGGCACCCGCCAAGCCTAAGCCAAGGGTAATTTTTGCATACGCCTGAGGTGGAATATTGCCTTGACGACAGGCCTCAAGACAGGCATTGATAATATTTTGCCATGCCGCCTCAATGCCAATTCGAGGATTACCGGAACCACCAACCGCTTCACCCAATATATGGTCATCGCTATCCACCAAGCGGAACTCGACAGAATGTGCCTCCTCCGTCCACTCCTATATATAAACCGCTCATGTCAAACTTCCTTCATACAATTGCTGGCGTTTTAGCTCACACCATTGGTAGTAGTCTTTTAGCGCTAACAAACTCGCGGCGTCTTCGTCCAATACGATGGTCGTTGCCTCATGCAGTTGCAGTGCCGACGCCGGACACATAGCAGAAAGTGGCCCTTCAATCATGGCCTTTACCGCCTCAGCCTTTGCCTTTCCCGTTGCCATTAACAGCACCGCTCGACTGTCCAAAATGGACCCAATCCCCATGGTTAAAGCTAATTGCGGTTGGTATTCACCCGCTTTAAAAAACCGCTTATTTGCTGCAACGGTTGATTCTGACAATGTTTTAATACGCGTTCGAGAAGCAAAGCTAGAAGTCGGCTCGTTAAAGCCAATGTGACCATTCAAGCCAATTCCTAAAATCTGCAAATCGATACCACCAGCCTGTTGAATACTTGCTTCATAATCCTGTGCACTTTTCTTTAAGACAATCGCATCTTTGCTCTCTGCCAAAGGCACATGCGTGTTCGACTTGGCAATATCAATGTGATCAAACAAATGCTGGTTCATAAACGTACGATAACTCTGCTCATGACTGTCAGTGATACCAATGTACTCATCCAGATTAAAACTGATCACCTGTCGAAACGATACTTGCTTAGCTTGATAACGTGCTACCAGCTCCTCGTACAAAGCAATGGGCGTTGATCCTGTCGCCAACCCTAAAACAGGGTTTGTCTTAGTATTAATCACATCGACAACACGATCAGCCGCATATAAAGCAACATCGTGCGTGGACGGGAGAATAATGACCTGCATAGAACCCCTCTTTACTCTTCAAAACAAACCAAAATAGAACCAATATAAAACCAATTAAAACCTAACATGACATTATTTTCCATAAAATTGTCATATTTATTTGCTTGAGGGGGAAATTGGTGCTAATTTTCAAAACTTAGCAATACCTAAAAAATACCAATGTTATTTTTTAGACAGGCCACTTTACGATGATAGAAGCTCAGTCGTCGTACAGAGGTCAGCAAAAACCTAATAAAAAAAGCAACCTCAGCACAATTGGAAATAACAATCGGAGAGTACTCATGTTTAATGTTCGTTACGCTTCACTTAAAACAAGAACCGCAACAAAAACACCCACAAAAACAGTATCAAAGTTAACCTGCCTAGCCGCTATACTAATGAGTAGCACAAGTGCTGTTCAGGCCGCTAGCAGCTTGTCGATCGAAAGCTGGCGCAGCGATGACGCTAACATCTGGTCTGATGTCATCATTCCCGCTTTCAATAAAAGCCATCCGGATACACAAATTAACTTTGCTCCTACCCCACCAACCGAATACAACTCGGCCTTACAAGCAAAATTGAAAGCTGGCTCTGCTGGCGATTTAATCACTTGTCGTCCGTTCGATACGGCATTAGACCTTTATAAAGACGGTTATCTCGCCAACCTAAATGACCTAGAAGGTCTAAAGCAATTCTCTGACGTAGCAAAAAGCGCATGGGTCACGGACGATGGTAAAGACCAGTTCTGTATGCCAGTTGCCTCGGTTATTCACGGTTTTGTTTATAACAAAGAAATATTCAAGGAACTGAATCTGTCTATTCCCAACACTCGGGATGAATTCTTCAAAACACTGGAGACGATTAAGTCCGAAAGTCGTTATACCCCCTTAGCCATGGGAACGGCCGATCAGTGGGAAGCGGCGACAATGGGTTTCCAAAATATAGGACCAAACCATTGGAAAGGTGAAAAAGGCCGCAAAGCGCTATTAAGCGGTAAAGAAAAATTAACCGACCAAGCCTACGTCGATACTTGGAAAGAACTTGCCCAGTGGAAACCGTATCTAGGTCGAGGTTTTGAAGCACAAAAATATTCCGACTCACAGAACCTGTTCACCTTAGGTCGTGCGGCTATTTACCCAGCAGGGTCTTGGGATATTCAGACGTTCAACAATCAAGCGGATTTTGAATTTGGTGCGTTTCCACCTCCAGTGGCGAAAGCGGGAGACACTTGCTACATCAGTGACCACACAGATATGGGCATTGCGATCAATGCAAATTCCACCAACAAAGAAGCCGCAACAGTCTTCTTAAATTGGATGGCCAGCAAAGAATTCGCCACGCTGTATGCTAATGAAGTACCAGGTTTTTTCCCACTGTCTAACCATCAAATCGACATTAAAGACCCTGTGGCACAAGAATTTATGAGCTGGCGTCAGCAGTGCGAATCAACCATTCGCAACTCCTACCAGATCTTGTCTCGTGGCACACCAAACCTAGAAAACCAACTTTGGAACGTCAGCGCTCAAGTCATCAATGGCACCATGACACCAGAAGCGGCCGCCAAAGAAGTGCAAGACGGTTTAGCCCAATGGTACAAACCTCAGCAATAAAATAACTCCGTAAAAGGTCGTCCACTTGGGCGACCTTTTAACTAAGAGGCTTTTATCTAAACGGCACATTATATTGAGATGAACTATGAATCCATCCAACCAACATGACGAAAAGAAACCTTTTCCGTGGCATTTGGTCTTTTTCCTTGGACCTGGGTTGCTTATTTACGTTGTTTTTAGCGTTTACCCTTTGCTCGATACGCTCGTCTTAAGCTTATACAACGAGCAACAAGGGCAAAGCCACTTTGTCGGTTTACAGAATTTTATTACCTTGATCACTGACGATACTTGGTCGCAAGCTTTTTGGAACGCACTCGGTAACAACTTCACCTTTTTCGCGATTCATATGCTGGTACAAAACCCCATTGGTCTGATTTTAGCGGTTTTGTTAAGTACGCCTAAATTGCGTTTATCCGGCACTTATCGAACACTTATCTTTATGCCGACTATGCTGTCTGTGGTCATCATTGGTTTCGTTTGGCAGCTTTTGTTAAGCCCTATTTGGGGTATTTCCGAAGACTTTCTCTATACTATTGGCTTAGGTCAATATTTCGATGCATGGCTAGGCAAAGAAAGCAGTGCGCTGATTACTTTGGCTTTTATCTCAGTGTGGCAGTTTGTCGGTATTCCGATGATGTTGATTTATGCCACCTTACTCAATATTCCTGATGACATTGTCGATGCCAGTGTGGTGGATGGTGCCAATTCATTCCAGACTTTTTGGCATATTAAACTTCCCCTTATTTTGCCCACTATTGCCATGGTATCTATCCTGACGTTTGTGGCGAACTTCAATGCATTTGAGCTGATATATGCTGTCAAAGGCGCTCTTGCTGGCCCCAACTTTTCGACCGATCTAATGGGGACTTTCTTCTACCGAACCTTCTTTGGCTTCCAGCTTCAACAAGGCAGCGCTTCCATGGGGGCCGCGGTAGCAACACTGATGTTTTTGATCATTTTGGTGGGGGTTATGTTGTTCCTCTTCTTCATTCAACGTCGCATTCAGCGATTCCAGTTCTAAGGAGGCCATAATGAAATTATTAAGTCGTTTCATACCTTCCTCAGGAATAGGATACGTACCTAAAAGCATTACCATACATGCCGTATTATTAGCCTATACCGTGATTGCGCTCTTCCCCATTGTTGTCGTTGTGATCAATGCCTTTAAGGAACGCCGAGCTATTTTCCGTGATCCGCTGGGGTTACCAGACAGCAGCTCCTTCACTCTGGTGGGTTTTGAGCAAGTACTACTCCGATCAGATTTCGGGCTGTATTCATGGAATAGTTTGATTGTCACTATTGTAGCGGTCGGCTTGGTGCTTTTATTAGGTGCAATGGCCGCTTGGGCGCTAACAGAATACAAATTTAAGGGCAATTTACTCATCACCTTTTTGTTTGCCATGGGTATCATGATTCCTATCCGTCTTGGGACAGTGAGTATTTTAAGCCTAATGGTTAACCTGAATCTGGTGAATACGCTCACTGCCTTGGTACTTGTGTACATCGCCCAAGGCTTGCCGCTGGCTGTGTACATCCTCTCGGAGTTTGTGCGCACTATTCCAAAAGAGCCTCACGGAAGCCGCACGCTGTGATTCCGTTAGCGAGTACAAGATTTTCTTTTGTGTCATCTTACCACTACTGAAACCTGCGATGGCCACCGTCGCGGTCTTTACCATGATCCCCATTTGGAATGATTTATGGTTCCCACTGATACTCGCGCCGGGTGAAGAGACTCGCACTATAACCCTTGGCGTACAGCAGTTTGTTGGTCAATACGTGACGGACTGGAACTCGGTTTTGTCAGCGCTAACCTTGGCGATCGTTCCTGTACTGATCCTATACACCATTTTCTCAAGACAATTGATCCGCGGCTTAACCAGCGGAGCGGTTAAATAATATTTATGAAATAGCTTTGCACATTAATGATTGTGCAAAGACCTCCGTTGGAGATATAGAATTATGGCTAGTGTAAAACTGAATAATATTAAAAAGCGCTTTGGTGATGTGGATGTTCTGCATGGCATCGACTTAGATATTAAAGATGGCGAATTCGTCGTGCTGATTGGCGAATCGGGTTGCGGTAAATCGACTCTGTTACGTTTACTGTCTGGACTGGAAGACATCACCGAAGGCGATTTATACATAGATAACGAGCGCGTTAATGGACGCTCTCCCGCCAAGCGCGGCATCGCTATGGTGTTTCAATCTTATGCTTTGTACCCTCATATGAACGTGTTTAAAAACATGGCATTTGGCTTAAAAATCTCAGGAAAAGACAAAGCGTTTGTGAACAACAAGGTTATGGAAGCCGCGAAGAAGCTGAAGATTGATCACTTATTGGAGCGATTACCGAGAGAATTGTCTGGTGGTCAGCGTCAACGTGTTGCCATCGGCCGTGCCATTGTCCGTGACCCAAAAGTCTTCTTATTTGATGAGCCTTTGTCTAATCTAGACGCGTCGTTACGTGTGCAAACCCGTGTCGAGCTTGGCAAGCTTCATCAGGAACTGAAAGCCACTGTCGTATACGTCACCCATGATCAAGTGGAGGCCATGACACTGGGCGATAAAATCGTCGTCATGAACAAAGGACGTGTCGAACAAGTCGGCGCACCATTAGATTTGTATCACCATCCTAAAACACAGTTTGTTGCCGGTTTCATCGGTTCGCCTAAAATGAACTTTTTAAACGCAAAAATTCATCACTCCGACCCAGAAAACACGCAAATTATGCTAGAATCTGGCCGCGTTATTCAAGCCTCGATCGATTCGTCGTCTTTGAATAAAGGCGATATAGTAAAGCTAGGTTTGCGCCCAGAACATATTGCTCTCCACTGTGAAAATAATACCGTTGAAGGCACAGTGACTTTAATAGAACACCTTGGCGAGTTGTCTTATTTATATGTCGACATCGGTCAGGAAGGCGAAATGGTACTTAAAGTGGATGGCGACAACCAACACCAAGCCGGTGACAAAATAACCTTTGGCATTCAACCCAATCGCTTGTATTTATTTGATCACCAAGGCAAGGCATTAACGAGGGTCAACGCCCACTCTACGGCGTCGATACCACTTTAACGCGGAAATATACTTTGCCCTTACTTAGCAAGAACGAGTACGAATACGGGAACCCCTTCCCGTTTAGGACAGGAACTATGAACCACAATCGGGTTAATGAGTTATTTGGCAAGGCTGAAGCATTGAGAGAAAAAGGCATTCCTCTCTATGTTCAGCTAAAAAAAGCCATTCTGGCGTCTATTTCTGCAGGCCGAGTGCTTGGTGGCGATACACTGCCACCAGAGCGAGATCTTGCCAAATACTTAGATGTATCAAGAGTGACGGTACGACGAGCCATCGATGAGTTGGTAAAAGAAGATGTATTGACGCAACGTCAAGGCGCTGGCACTTTTGTGAGTGAGCGGGTCGAACAACCCCTCAACCACCTTAGAAGCTTTACCGAGGTTATGAAAGCACGAGGCAAAACCATCACGTCTAAATGGCTAGATCGTTCTTTAGGCATGCCGCACGAAGATGAATGCAAAGCATTGGGCCTTTCGGCTGAACAAGAAGTGGTGCGTTTTTATCGTTTGCGTTATGCCGACGGAAAACCTATGGCGCTTGAACTGGCTACCATTCCCAGCCGTTACATTGTGAACCCCTTTGCCATGGAAGGGTCGCTTTATGACTTATTAGAACAACAGGGCTGCCGCCCTGTTCGCGCTTTCCAACGATTACGAGCCATTAGCATTGATGGACAAAGAGCGCATTTATTGGATATTCCTGAACTCAGTGCGGTGCTTTACATTGAACGTACCGCCGTGACGCAAGACGGCACACCGATTGAATTTACTCGCTCATGGTTTCGGGAGATTCTTACGACTTCGTTGCAGAGATTCATAATACGGTTTGATAAAAACTTTGATGAAGACAAATATTTAATCACAAAAAAAGGCTTTCTACGGTAACAATAGAAAACCTTTTTTATGTGTGTTTAATAAAAAAACGAAACAGCGGCTACTTTTCTTCTTTGACCTTAGCCAACAACAAAAAGCGTTTATGTATTTTTCGCGTCGCTAACCACACACTGCCGACAACAAGAGGCACCGACAAACCAACCACTAGGCTTTTATCAAAACTCACGCCTTTGTCATACACGGCTTCGATCAAAAACTTCAACAACCCTACACTGTAATAACTGATGGCAGCAACAGACAAACCTTCAACCGTATGCTGCATGGCAAGTTGAATTTTTGAACGACGGTCCATGGAAGTGAGCAGTTGTTGGTTTTGAGATTGAATCGACATTTCTACTTGGGTGCGCATCATATCTGACACTCTATCAATGCGAGTAGAAAGGCTTTCTAAATGATTGCCTGCCGTATTACAGGTTCTCACTGCTGGTGTTAAACGACGGGTCATGAATTCGGTAATGGTTAAATGCCCCGAGACTTCGTCTTCTTTTAACTCAGCTAAACGCTTTAAAACCAACTCGTGATACGCCCTCGTGGCACTGAATCGGAAAGAGGTTTTTGATCGTGTCGCTTCAACCCAAGCCGCCATGTCTATTAGCTCACTCAACAGGGCTTGCTCATCTAGTGGTTCTGTCGCATCTGACAAGCTGGCGGTAGTCTGAGCTAACTCTTCGTCCATGACGACCAATTCTGCGTTATATTTACGTGCCATGGGCAAGGCTAATAGCGCCATCAAACGGTAGGTTTCTATTTCAACAACACGTTGAACCATACGACCCAGCTGGCTATCACTCATGCGCTTGTTGTAAATCAAGAAGCGCCCACAGCCATCACTGTGCAATTGAAACGTTGTCCAGACTTGGGCATCACCATTTTGAGGTCGACTACCAACTAAACGCATACCTTCAAAGTGGCTTTTAACAAGAGCCAGATCTGGTTCAGGAATGGTTCGGGCATCCTCAACAGACACATGAAAAGCAGCAATGGTGGTGCCTGGCATACTTGATAACCACTCAAGCGGCAAATAAGCCAAGGCATTTTGATCAAAAAAGCCTAGCTGCGCATCGACTTCAGTGTGGATGACCATATAAGAAATAAATTCAAGGTGCTTGTCACGACGAACCTTAAAAGGACCAAAATCTACCTCAAAACATACACTGTCATTTTCTGGTGGTGTGCCATTAAAATAATCATACAGTGAACAAAAGTGTTCAAACTCTGCTTGCTTTTGATCTGACCTAACAATAACAGCAAGGTAACTAATTCTGGCTGGACTGGGCAGCACCTGAAAAGGACGTGAATGTAGTTCCGCATACAGCGTATCACGCAACGGGTGCATCTCTAACCCGTAGGAGTTATTCATTATATTTAACCGATTTTTTGTTACGATCATCTAGCAATAAGATGTAGATCACCAGGTAATTTCCATAATATTTTATTTTTACCGCTTTTCTTAGCCAAACCAAGCATCTCATCAGCCATGTTGAAAAAAACGTCGATGTCGCACTTATCCGTTGGTTTTTTTGTGGCGCCCCCAACACTCACAGTCACTTTGCCACTGAACTCTTCATGACTGTAAACTAAATTTAATGATTCAACATCTTGCATACAATAACGCGCGATTTCGACAGAGGCTTCCTGCGAATAACCAGGCAAAACAATAACAAACTCTTCTCCACCGTAGCGTGCCACAAGCCCTTTATCAGTAACTTGATTAGCCAATGCTGCTGCCACTTGTTTTAATACTGTGTCACCGGTTGCATGACCATAGCAATCATTGTATTGCTTAAAATTATCAATATCGATGACCAATAAAGAAATACAATCTTGGTTATAAATGGCTTTTTGCCATTCATGAGCAATAACATCTTGGTATTTACGACGATTGGCTAACGCAGTTAATGGATCGATGTTGGCCAATTTTTCTAGTAATTTACGCTGCTTAACCAACTCTAAATGTAATCGTACCCGAGCTTGTACAATATTTGTATGCAATGGCTTTTGAATATAATCGCTTGCGCCCATTAATAGTGCTTTTTCTTCATGACTCGCATCGTTCAAAGCCGTAATAAAAATCACAGGTATGGCGCTTGTGTGTACATTATGACGAAGGCGATTCATGGTTTCAAAACCATCCATCTCTGGCATGACAACATCTAGCAAAATCAAATCTGGTTGATATTGAATGGCTTTTCTGATCCCTTGCTCACCACTTTTAGCCAACATAACATGGACATCATCGTTAAGCATATCGCCAATTATTTTTAGATTGATTTTTTCATCATCAATGACTAAAACTCTTTGTTCTTTTGCCATCGCCTTTAATCACCTTGAAGCGCTAAAATGAGTTGAGAGACTTTTACTTCCGCGTCCTCGAACTCGACATTTTGTACATCAGAAATTACGTGCTCTATGTCGAAAGCATATTTCGTCCCTCTGACCATCTGACGTAGGACACTAAAATGACTTTCCACCAAAAAATCAGAGTTTTTCAGAAAAGGAATAATCTCTTCTAATTTCTTTAAAAGCTCAGCTTCAGAAAAAACCACGTGTTTAACATTAGCAGCAATAAAAGAAGCATAAGGTATTAACACAACTCCCAATTGATCAAGTAACTCTCGAAATGTTCCCACCAACAATGGGAATATTTTAGAGTGAACTACTTCATTATGAAGCTCATTCTCTAATGCCAAACAGTACGAAGACAGTGTAAAAGCACCAATATAAGCGGAATTAGACTTCAAGGAATGTAATGTAGAAAAAAATTCATCCCTCGATCTTTTTTCTAAACAAACATCTTGATATTTTTTATGAAAGGCCGTCACTAAATCAATATATAGATCTTTCTTACCACCTAAATTTTTGACGGCTTCATATACATCTAATGTATCGATTGCAGATAAATTAGACAATAGGTCAGGATGAGCGTCTGCCTCATTACCAAGCTCTAAGCTAGCCACTTGTGAGGCTCCATGCGGTTCCTTTACATTTAGATGTTTTTGTAAAATTTTGTATAAATCCGCTTTTTTTATTGGTTTATCCAAATGTGCATTCATTCCTGCACTGGCAGACTGTTTTTTTGCTTCTTGAGATACATGAGCCGTCATAGCAACAATTGGAAGATAACTATATTTAGAGTGAGAAAGCTTTCTGATTTTACGAGTCGCTGTAAGACCATCCATCACGGGCATCTGAATGTCCATGAAGACAAGATTATAATCTTTGTTGTTAACCATACGAATCGCTTCTTCGCCATTTTCCGCTACATCAACCTGTATACCAGTATCTCCTAAATACCCCAGAATAACTTTTTGATTAATGATATTATCTTCGACTAACAGAATATGGTATTGGGATAAATTCGGCGCAGTGTGACCTTCAACGATGCCATTTTCATCATGAGTCAATTTGTTAGTAGGCACAGAAAGTGGGACCGTAAAACTAAACGTTGAACCTTGTCCTACGGTGCTATTCACCCAAATTTTTCCGCCCATCAGCTCACATAACTGACGAGAAATCGCTAGCCCTAGACCTGTTCCTCCAAATTCTCGAGTAATGCTGTCGTCGGCTTGTTGAAAAGATTGAAACAACTGATCAGAAAATGTCTTGGCAATACCAATGCCCGTATCAATGACATCACTGCGCAGTGAAAAACGGCGACTATCAATATCAGCATACAAACGAACACAAACTCCTCCTCGCTCGGTAAACTTAACTGCATTGCTCACCAAATTGACCAAAATCTGCTGAATACGTAATGGGTCTCCCAGCAACATGGTCGGTAAGGTAGGAGAGATATCCACGGTTAATGTGAGCTTCTTCTCTTTCGCTTTGAGTGCACTCATATTGATTGCATGCTCGACAATCAAACGAGGTGAAAATAGTACTTCTTCTATGCCCATTTTCCCCGCTTCAATTTTCGAAAAATCCAGTACGTCGTTAACCAAACTTAACAATACCTCACCGGAAGTGAGTATTTTATTAATGTAATCCTGCTGTTCCATATTTAAAGGCGTTTTCAAACTCAGGTGACTGAAATCCCAATCACAGCATTGATCGGTGTACGTATTTCATGGCTCATTCGAGCAACAAAAGAAGACTTTGCTTCCAATGCCTCTTCTACAGCACGTTTTGCGTCTTCTAATTCCTTTGTCCGCTCTTGCACCTTGCGATCTAAGTCTTGATTAATACTTTCAAGTGCAACACTGTATTCAAGTAATTTTTCATTGGCCTGTAATGCCACCGTTTCGGCGTCTTTAATTTTAGTGATATCGCGACTTACACCACAGACAAAAACGGCTTTCCCGTTTGAATCAAATATCGGCACAAACAAGGTATCAAAATAAATACGACTACCATCGCCTCGCATTCCCGCTTGCTCGATGGACACAGGAGTTCGATTAATGATGACTTCACGGTACGTTGCATACACTTGCTCAGCCATCTCATCACCAAACTGAACACGCAAATTAAGTCTGTGTATTTCCGCCCCCTTTTCTAGGCCCATAACGGCTTTAGAGGCTGGATTATTATCGTATAGAGAGAACTCATCACCCTCTTCTACCGCCATGATAAACATCAAATCGGCAGAATAGCGCCACATCTGCAAAAAGCAGTCAATTATCGTTTGATCATGCTCTTCTTTATTATAAACATGACTTAGATTCATTTGTTCTCCCTCACATTTAAACAGAAACCTAAGAATTAGTTTTTAGTGAGTTCCCAATTCATCGAACTGGCTTGAAAATACGCCTCTTCGGCTGTAGTTGAATTCGATAACCAACGAGAAAGCACTAACGCCTTACCATTTTGGCTAATACGACCAATAAGTGATATAGGCTGATTCGTATTCAGCATATAACCACTTACGCTAATACTCTGTAATATATTGTTATCAACTAATATATCCGTGAAGCCCAGCATACTCATTATCTCGTTGTTATAAGAAAGCCAACCATTCACCACGCCGTATTCTTGATCCTGTAAAAACAAGAATAATTCAATACCCTGCTCTTTATCTGACCACACGCCGTTAATCGGATTCGCAATTGGCACTTTAGGTTGAGCCAGTAAAGCGATATTTTTTGCTGATGGTCGGTTCAAACTGGATTGCTTAGTGAATATAAGCTTGTCAATATAATCGCCTGGGGAAAAGGCTTGGAAGCTTGTTGTTGTTACCAAAGAATTAATGACCGTCATATGGCCATTGTTATCAAGCTGACCGCAATAGGTAGATACCCAATGTGAACCATCATCCGGTTCTTCGCCGCCAATGGAGCGCCAATAAATAGACAATACAAGCGGCTGCCCAACATCGCTCGTTGGATCACTTGGAGAACAATGTCCGATCACCAAATACGTGCCCGTTGACCCCGTATGAGAACGATATTCACCAAAAATGAATCCCTCTTCATCAACGTCTAACACCATAGTGGAGCCATAACTGTTTTCCCATGTTCCATTCAATACCAATGCCATTACTTTCTCCTTACGCTAAGAGTGAAAAATTCGTGCCGGTTTACTTTGCGTTGTCGTAATAACTTTAGGCCCAGTAGATTTGTTAAAAACCCACATACCGACAGGAAGCAAGGAGACGTTGCCCGCCGCTTCCACCACATTAAATTCATACACGGTATAAAGATAATCCATGAGTACTGAGCCAACTAAAGCAATGTAATCAGCGCCCTCCATTGGCTGGAATTGCGTGACCACTTTGCCCTTTTGCTGGCCTGCTTCAATCAGGACATCATACATTTCTGAGGTCACCACTAATTTACCAACTTCACCCAAATCCGTTTGACCAATCTCAATAATGAGGTTGTCTTTGGTATGAGAAGCAAGATTATAAAGCCTTGTCATGACATCAAAGTCTCCTTTAAATTGAGAAGACCCAGAGTCTAGTGCCAAAAAATAAGGTGGATTAGTCGTGGACTCTGGAGCAATAATTTGTGTTTCCCCCAAGGCAAGAGATGTTATTTTGCTAGTCCACAGATAGGGCACACTGTATTTGTCCCATGGCAAAAATAAATATTCTCTACTGTATCGGTAATCTTGATTTAAGTGTCCAAATTCAACCTGCCCATGCCCCTCATCCATGTCAGTTAAAAATGCCACATAAGGGCACTCAGTGCTGACGATTCCTTGCTCAACCAGACTTTGAAAAAAATGAAATGAAGTCGGCTCACTCGCCTGTTGCGTCTCTATCCCACGGTAAGCAAAAGCAGCAAAAGGTGCATCCGATACTTCTGTTGTACTGGGAATGCCAATACCACCGTCCCAATCTAACTCATAAAACTGCACACCTTGATACGCTTGCGCTAAATACAGGTCGGAGGTCAAAGATATCGGCCCACTATCGATTTGCCCCAGTGCATCAGGCGTTAATGTCAATATATCTTTGCCTGTTTTAACCGCCATGCTGCCCCACGGGCCAAAGTCCACTGCCATCGTCTGTTGATCTACCCATGAAAAGCTGGACGATAATTGGTAGACAAATTGTTGATCGCCATAATGATGGCAAGTATCGGCTTTGCACAGACTTGAGGTCACCCACATAAAGTTACTGCCCGTATCAAAAGAGAACTTCAACGCTTGCGCGGAGGTGCCAACCCCAACATACGCATACCAAGGTGACGCACCATTATTCTGAAAAGGACCGCGATCAAGCGAGATGGAAAGGCCTGTTGCATTATCATTCACTAATACGGATTTTTTCATATTTCCCCCAATAAGCACGTGTATACTCAGCTTGTCTTACGACAAAAACAGAACTAAAAAATCGGCCAAAACAACACTGTAAAATAAAAAACCTTTCATTCACTTATACTTGATCTAAAGATTTAATGACATATGAAAAACAAGCAGAAAAGTCCTATGTGTCGCCCAGTTCTTCGTGTTGGCATTGTTTTGATAGGGTTAACCACCATAAGCTTAGCCCATAGCAGTGATCTGATCGCCTTCGGTAAGGCATGCTTAGTGAAAGAGGAGCGTTTGAATCAAGCAAAAGATAGACTGGATGCTCTATCCCTTAATACACAAAGAACACAACGGCAATCCAATCAGACACTGAATGACGTAAGCCGCTATGAAGAAGAAAAAACAGAATTAGAAATCGCGATAACTGAGTGTGCAGAAACCTTACCTAATAGCGCTTATTGCCATCAAATACGCCATCGATACAATGAACTAAATTATTTGATTCAACGAGCAAGAGTAGACTCAATAGAAGAAAACAGGGAGGACAATGACGCCTTCATCGATTTTGACCTAACAAGAGCTGATTTTAATCAGCAGTACGAGGCTTTTGTCGCCTATTGTCGAAATTCTGACGCACATTATGCCCTTATTCAAAGTCCCGCTGCTTACGCTGCCGTTTGTTCCAGTGAAGACGCCAAACAAACCATTACTTGCTCGTTATTTTGAATGCGTGACCATAATCAACTTATCCATTGGAAACCCCAAAGCTTGGGCTTGCGCTAACAATCGATTTTTAACCGCCGCCGGCATAGTTGGCGTGCGTGACAATAACCAAAAATAGTCTCGGCTTGGACCCGAAATCATGGCGTATTGATAGTCTTTTTTATCCAATTCAAAAATGACATATGCGCCGTAAAAGGGGCCAAAAACGAGACTTTCAAATGACCCACATCGGAAGAATTAACAAAGTATGCGCGGCCTTCTGCTTCTCGCCACTCTTTATCCTCTGCAGAATAGCCACGATTCAACACCGCAACACCGCCATCCTCTCGCATGGAATAGCTTGCCGTTACGTTAGATAAGCCTTCCTCAAAAGCATGGTCTTGGCGCACGATTTCATACCAAGTCCCTAAGTAACGTTCAACTTGAAACTGTGTCACAGGATCGATGTCCTTTGGAGCACTAGTACAACCCACCAACAGAAACACAACTCCCCAAACGAACAACTTCATACGAATACCTTTATACAGAATCTAAAACGGTGTGATCGTTATTACCATCACACAAATGTCATACTTTTATCGCAGTCTATTAAAATCGCCCCCAAAACGGTTTATGAGGGAAAACACACCTTGTTTAGTAATAGACTAATTCGCCCTTGGAATCGAGGACAATACAGTAATCGCCAAAATAAATCTCTTGTCGTCAACTTAACCAGCACTCATCCTATTACTAAAATTGACACAAGATATCTGTCTTTTTCAATCGATATCTCGGTCTTAGCTGGGGGATTTTGGTGGGAAGGCAGCACAGGCACACAGCAAGGATTAGGAACCAAACGTGTCGCGCCTCTGGACTTGAATCAATCTAAATTAGATTTACTCGTGGATGCACTCGAGGCCGCCTACATTCGAGTTGGTGGGTCGGAAGCAGACAAGGTGGAATATTTCACCAGCCAAAAACCTCTTTCTGAAAAGCAACATGATGGCCTATTACTTAGCCAAACCATGTGGAATAACCTTCATCATTTTTGCCAACGCCATGATTTAGCCCTGATATTCACGCTAAAATACGGTCTTTTTGAACGCCGTAAACAAGGACGTTGGGACGCAACGGAAGTCATTGATCTATTAAAATACAGCCAAGCTCACCAACAACAAATCGACATTTGCGAACTGGGTAATGAGACTCAATGCCTATTGGGCATTTCATGGTTTCACCTCACAGCCAAGCGCAAAAAACCTAGCGAAAGATTACGATACCTTCATTCAATGTGTGCGACAGCACAGCCCAACCAGTAAAATATCCGGCCCAGGCAGCGCCTTTTGGCCGAGAATTGGAGAGGCCATCAAACCCCTGAGTAACCTCTCCGCTCCTTTTTTAGAATATCTAACAGAAACCCTTGATATCGTTGATTGGCATTATTATCCATTCCAAAGCAGCCGGTCACCGGTCAAGACCCGCGCTGCCACGGTCAATAATATTTTGTCGCCCAACTCTCTTATGGACTATGAAAAATACTCTCGACAATTAGAACAATTGCGCAATAAGTATCAACCAAGCGCACAACTCTGGACCGGGAAACAGGTTCTGCTCAATGTGGTGGACAAGCCAAGCTATCCGATCGTTTTGTGTCTTCTTTTTGGTGGGCGGATCAATTAGGAAGAGGGGCGAAAATCGGGCAAAAAGTCATGGTAAGACAAAGCCTCATTGGGGGTGACTACGCTCTTATCAATCGGCAAACCCTGAAACCCAACCCTGATTATTGGGTTAGTTGGTTGTGGGGGAAGCTTATGGGAGAAAACGTTTTCGATGTGCAAAGCAACGATCCCTTTGTGCAAATCTATTGCCATAGCGCAAAAAAAGAAGGCAAATGCACCCTCCTCATCATCAACATGTCTGCTCAGCCCAAAATCCTTCACTGCAACGGCTTTGGCTCAAAAAAGAAGCGCTTTGAAATCACCGCCGATTCGCTGACATCAAAAAAATCCGTATTAACGGCATCAGACCTAAATTTAAAAATGGCAAAGTAAAATTGAGCGACTTCCCTAAACTATCTAAGCTCAACCTCGTTAGCCCTTACAGCATTAATTTTTGGTGTTTTAACGTGTAAAATATTCAAAAAATAAATAGAAATGGTTATCAATAGTATAAACAACTCGTTCTCATCTATATAATAACGCGTTCTTTTTGGTCTACAGGATTTTAGACATGGTTCACGTTATGACTCACTTAAAGCAAGTTTTCGCTGTTGGGGAAGATACTTTTCGTTTGGACTATTACAGTGCCACCAACTTACTAAAACGATTACAGGCCTTGTTTGGACATAATCACCATGACCAATAATACAACACCAGCATCAAAGAACAGGCGATATGCTTGGCTACTCGTCTCGCTATTATTTTTGCTTATTATCATGGTTGCCAGCCTATGCATTGGAGCAAAACCCATTAGCATCGACACGCTATGGGGCATTTTTACAGGCAAAGAGCATGGGCTGGCGAAAACCATCATCATTGAAGGGCGCTTACCGCGTACATTAAATGGGCTGTTTGTCGGCATGGCGCTTGGCACATCTGGCGCACTGATTCAGGCAATTACCCGAAACCCTTTGGCGGACCCTGGCATTCTAGGGGTAAATTTAGGCGCCAGTTTAGCCATTGCGATTGCCATCGTCTTTTTGGGGGCGACTCAACTCACTGAGTTTTTTGGCTACGCGGCCCTTGGCGCTTTTTTAGCCAGCTTATTCGTGTATTTTGTTGGTAGTATGGGGGGCGGAAAATCAGATCCACTAAAACTCACATTAGCCGGTGTTGCCATTGGTGCCGTATTTGGTGGCATTAGTTCTGGTCTGACACTCTTTAACCCTAGTGCATTTGATCAGATGCGTTTTTGGGCTATTGGTAGTTTAGATATTCGTTCGCTATCTGTGCCGTTGTTTATAGCGCCTATTGTCATGGGTGGTTGTTTATTGGCTATGTCAATTACCCCTGCCCTCAATGCATTTGGTCTGGGTGATTCTTTAGCCACGGCCCTTGGCAGCAAACCAGCACGGATTCAGTTACTCGGCCTAGTTGCCGTTACTTTACTCTGTGGTGCGGCAACCGCTGCCGCTGGCCCTATCGGTTTTGTTAGCCTGATGATGCCACACATTGCTCGCTGGATGGTGGGACCAGATCAACGCTGGATTGTGCCATTTTGCTGTATTTTAACGCCCACCTTGCTGTTATTCGCTGATATTATTGGACGAGTATTAATCGCTGGTGAATTAAGAGTCTCTATTGTCACGGCGTTTATCGGTGCTCCTATTCTTATTTATTTAGTGCGTAGAAAAGGAGCCTCAGGATTATGAGAATCGATCGAATACCGCCCCTAAACATTAGCCATTTTGTCAGCCATCATCCAAAACACATGATTTGTATTTTTACGCTTGCCATGGTGTTCGCCACACTATTTTTTGGTAAACACATTACCGAAAGCACCCACGACATTTGGTTACTTCTCACGGGGCAAGCAGACACTTATCAATCCATTGTTGTCTGGCAATGGCGAGCGTCACGATTGTTTACCGCTTTAATCCTCGGCGCTGCGCTAGGCATTAGCGGCGCTGTATTTCAATCCTTGGTTCGCAATCCTTTGGGCAGCCCTGACATAACAGGCTTTAATGTGGGTGCCTTTACAGGGGTTTTACTGTCTATTGCTTTATTCGGCAATCTTTATTGGTTAAGTGTGTTTGGCGCTATTCTTGGCGGTCTTTTTTCTGCTCTTCTCGTCTATATTTTTGCCTATAAAGGAGGGCATTCTGGTTTTAGATTAATCATTGTGGGTATCGCTATTAGCGCCACTCTCTCAGCCTTTAACCAATGGCTAATACTCAGCGTATCGCTGGAAACGGCAATGACCGCGGCATTATGGAGTGCAGGCACACTGAACGGCATGACTTGGTCACGCATTTTACCAGCAGCCATGTTGATTACGGCCTTTATCTTTTGTGCGTTTTTACTCAACACGCGTATGAAGCTACTTGAAATGGGAGACGATACCGCGGCGGCATTAGGGATTTCAGTGAATAAAACCCGCCTTATGCTGATGTTTGTTGGTGTTGCCCTAACAGCGGTGGCCACCGCGATAACAGGACCGATAGCCTTCATCGCTTTAGCCGCCCCTCAGATAGCAAGACGACTAGAAAACAGCGCTGGGGTTTCGTTAGGCTCATCTGCTCTAGTTGGGAGCTTACTACTATTAAGCGCTGATTTTATCGCGCAGCATATTTGGGAAGACTCAACCTTACCGGTGGGACTCATCACGGTCAGTTTGGGTGGCATTTATCTAGTATATTTGATTATTCGGGAAGGAAAATAATGACGACGACAACCATGGCACGTAAACAAATAAAGCAAGACACTACGGCTTCTCAAGCTTTGTCTGCACTGTCATTATCAACCCAATCGATCACGCTAAGTTACGACCAAAACATTATCACCGAAAATCTATCAATCGATATACCTGAGGGAAAATTCAGCATTATTGTCGGCCCAAATGGTTGTGGAAAATCCACCTTATTAAGAGCGCTAAGTCGACTGTTGCCACCCAAATCAGGACAAGTATTACTCAACAGCCAAAATATTCATCAACTACCGACCCGTGATGTGGCAAAAGTACTGGGGCTATTACCACAAAGTGCGATTGCTCCAGATGGTATCAAAGTCGTTGACCTAGTCGCTCGTGGGCGCTTTCCACATCAAAAATGGTTTCAACCTTGGCGAGAAGAAGACCAAAAAGCCGTGGATGCCGCCATGCGAGCCACAAACATTTCTGAATTGGCTCAGCAAAATGTTGATCAATTGTCTGGCGGACAAAAGCAACGAGTTTGGGTAGCCATGGCGCTGGCACAGGAAACACCATTACTCCTATTAGACGAACCAACAACGTATTTGGATATTGCCCATCAAATTGAACTACTGGATTTATTTCAAGACTTAAACCGCAAACAGGGACACACTATGGTCGCCGTTCTACACGACCTAAATCATGCTTGTCGATACGCAGATAATCTAATCGCTATGAAAGCGGGCAAGATCGTCGCAACTGGCGCCCCAAATGATATTATCAATGAGACTCTCATCCACGAAGTCTTTGGACTTCCTTGCCTTATTCTTGAAGACCCTGTTTCGGGCACGCCATTAGTCATTCCCAAAGGACGTGGCTAATGTTGGAGGGGTGCTGGCATTAAAAATAACAAGCCTTTTATTAAACCTGAGCGCCAAGATAACCAGTCATGACCTCCATGAACTAGCTCGAACTTAACGTTTCCACCTTTTTGATGAATCGCTTGATATGTAGCGTTGTTAAGATGGCACATTCCCCTCTCTCCTGAACCTACATTTTGATAGATTTTCAGGTGCGAGACATCAACTTTATCCTGCAAAATCTGCTCGGTAATACTATTAGCAGGTACAGGATTAAATGGCACGGCGGCAGCATCTAGCATCAAGGCTTTGTTAGGCCACCAAAATGAGCCTGACAGGCTAATAACTTTTGAAAAAAACATAGGAAAATAAGCACTCGCATATAAAGAAGAGAGCCCACCTAAACTTTGTCCCGCCACCAGCCGATCAGAGATACCACGACCATCTACTTCCATTAATGCTGAAACCTTAGGCAATAAATCAAACACCACAGCAGACCAAAATAAATGTGAGCACCCTAGCTCTTGCCAACGAGTTTTCGAATCGATGGAAGCGATCAGTAAATAATGCGCTGGAGCGATTTGCCTTATATCGGTTAAATACTGCAATACAGACAAGGTACCACTCGCCTCTCCCCAATTTTCGCCATCAAGTAGAATAACCAATGGCGCATGACCGATGGATGTAGAAAACAACCAACAAGATCTTCGATTGGTCAAATCTGAAGAGTCCCAGTCAATAACACTAAGTCGATCTTTGTTAACCATACTAAGACTTCCCTGCTCCCACTCTTGCCACCCCAACTCTAAGGGGGCGTTAGGCATATGTAGCGGCGAGCCTCAATCCCCAACCAGATTTGACGTGAGGCAATCGATTGAATGGATCAAAAGTTTGCTGCTTTGCAACATCAATCCACCAAGAGCGCTGTGCTATCAAAGAGCCATCACCACGATCTCGTACTACATCGGGCAACTGGTGTCTTTCAATAGGAATAAATGAATAACTTCCGCGCCATTGCGAATGTACCTCCAATACACCAAACCATACATCTGTGCCTGAGTGCCGCTGCAAACAAACAGGCGTCCAACTGTGATGATCCGTGATGGAATTGACATCAAGCAATACACTCGCTGCAGTTGATGCGATTTCATCGCCTTGCGGGTCTCGCCACAAAAACAGCACTTTTCTAGTTAAACCGCCATCCTCTAAAAACAATGGAGTTCCTAAATTGGCGATTTTTTCCCACCATTCAGCGGTACCAATACCATCATAGGCCACTCCTCTAGACTGCAACAGTGATCTAATCTCTATCATGTCAGCCAGCATTTTTCGTCTTATCCTCTGCTCACAAAAATTTAAAAATACAACATCACTAACCTTCTAATAATTCAAACGATAGAAGATTAAGAAAAATGTAAATATAAAATAACACATATGATAATGATTATCATATGTGTTATTATTTTTCCCACTTTGCCATCTTTTTCACTTAGGATTTCCAAATGCTACAGAAGACAGCACAAACCTTTCTTTCACTCTGTTTAATTGCAGTATGCTCGTTACTATCAGCCTGCAATGACAAAGCAGAAAATGATCAACATACTGATTTAAGAACGCAATTAAAGATAGATGAAGTACATAAAGAAGCTTCCGGGTGGCCAAGAACTTTGATGACGAGCAAAGGTCCTGTGACGTTAGACAAACCACCTAAACGCATTGTTTCCACCAGTATCAGCATTACCGGAACTTTATTGGCAATCGGAGCCCCTCTTGTAGGAACAGGAGCAACCATCCCGAACACCAACATATCCGATGACGATGGTTTTTTCACTCAATGGGGCGAATTAGCAAGAAGCCGTGGCGTAAAATCACTTTATCAAACAGAGCATAATGCGGAAGCAGTTATTCAAGCCAACCCTGATTTAATAATCATCTCAGCAACGGGTGGCGATTCCGCACTTAAGCTATACGATCAACTAAAAGATATAGCACCAACTGCGGTCATTAACTATGGTGACAAAAGCTGGATGGAACTCGCTCAGGAGTTAGGTAATTTTATTGGTCTAGAAAGTAATGCCAGTAGTTTGGTAAATGAATTTGATAAACAAATTGAGCAGTTCAAAGCAAACGCATTGCTACCTCCTCAACCAACAACGGCCGTAGTCTATTACCAAGACGGAACAGGAGCAAATATCTGGACGCCAGAATCAGCCCAAGGGCAACTCCTAACAAAACTTGGCTTTAGTTTAGCAACTATTCCAGATTCAGTTCGTGGCGACATCAGTATGGGCAAACGCAATGATATTGTTATTGCCAGTGGCGAGCGCTTTCCCGATGCGATAACGGGGAACACCTTATTATTATTCGCAGCAGAACCCCCTCAAGAAAGCGTTGTTAAAGAAAACACTTATCTAGCTGAAACCTCACCAGTACGTCTTAACTCTATTTATGCTGTTGGTAATGACACCTTTCGTCTTGATTATTATAGCTCCAGCAACTTGATAAAACGTCTAACAAAGTTATTCGCTAAAGACGATAGATAACGTCACTTTTCCATGCCGAAGAGAATCATGACAAATACTAATCACCCCATGAACTCGCTACTACAAACTCAAGACGTAGGCTCTACGTTATGGTGGGAACATATTCAAAAAATAGGTACTCCCTTACTACAGCCGAATGTAAGCGATCAAGACTGCTTGGCTACATTCCTATGGAAAGATAGTGCTGGACCAAATTCCAATATTGAAGCGGTATATATCGATCTTTATTCAAAAACACCACACCCCACGAAACAACTAACATGTTTTTCACATATCAAGGGAACGGACGTTTGGTATTGGGAAACATCATTACCAAAAGATTGGCTAGGCAGTTACTTTCTCATGCCAGCAAGCAAAGAACAAACGCCACCAGACAACAAGGATCCACAGGCTATTCGTCAATGGTGGATTAAGTTAATGGGAATAAGTGCGCAAGCCGACGCTTTAAATCCAATACCGCCTCATAGCAATGGAAACAATATTAGCTTGTCTGCCATTTCTTTAAAAAATGGCAAACAAGACAACACTCAGCGAAATGCTAAGGAAATACAACAAGCTCCCACACACACTAGCCTATGGCATAGTGAAATATTAAATAACTCGCGTCGGATTTGGCTACATAAAACTGGCACTAATACAAAAAATAACCTGCCCGTAGTATTGCTCTTTGATGGTCAATATTGGGCAACACAGATGCCAATTTGTTCTGATTTAAACACTCTTACTGCAACCGGTGAATTACCTCCAGCCTTGTATGTGTTTATTGACTCGATCAACTCGTCATCTCGCTACCAAGAACTTGGTTGCAATACCGACTTTTGGGAAGCCATTGAGCAAGAGTTACTACCTTGGGTAAGTACACAATTTTTAATTACCGATGACCCACACAAAACAATCGTTACAGGACAAAGCCTCGGCGGTCTGTGTGCTGTTTATGGTGCATTAAAACGTCCCCATCGGTTTGCATGTGCCATCAGCCAGTCTGGCTCTTTTTGGTGGCCAAACGTAGATTCTACACCAGGCCAAGGTGAGCTTATTCAAGAGACTCATAGCACAAGGTAAGTGCTCAACGCCTATACGATTTGTAATAGCAGCAGGCTGCTATGAACAGGACATGTTAGAAGTCAGCAAAGTAATGACAAACACCTTAAAAAACACAGGCCATCATGTTCGTTTCGAAGAATTTCGGGGCGGGCATGACTGGCTATGCTGGCGACAAAGCTTACTGCAAAGCCTCAGTTTCGCATTCAGCACCTAATAATTTATCCACTCTATAAAAATTGCTTATCGAGTAATACAAGGAAAGAAATATATGAAAAGCACTCAACACCTCAACCCGTTCGATAATGAAGCGTTCAATTTTCTTGTACTGCAAAATCAACATGGACAATACAGTTTATGGCCTGAATTCGCTGCCATTCCAAATGGTTGGCAAACAATTATTGGCCCAATGTCGCGAGCCGAATGCATTGACTATGTAGAGCAACATTGGACAGCAATTAACCCCTTTAAACACTCAGTGCTAGAAGGCTGATAAGGATTTTCACTATGCAACCTAAAACTTTCCCACTGACCAAGACACAGCAAGGTATTTGGCTAGCTGATCAAGTATCTGAAGACAAAAACATTTACACCATTTCTCACTGCATAGAAATAAAAGGTGACATCAATATTGACTACCTTGAGCAGGCAATTCGTACAGCTATTTCTGACGCAGATACTGTCCACGCTCATTACCTTGAAAACCTTCAGCAATCCATTACAACGTATACTGTTGCGACACTTCCCCTAAAAGTAGAAAAGCTGGATTTTACCCAATCGAAAGATGGGCGTAAAAAAGCGTTTGCACTTATGCAAGAAGACACGAATAACGATCTTCCTCTTAAGAACAACGACAATTTAACTTTACAAAGGCAAATTTTGATATGTATTCAAGAAGAAGAAAAAATAATTTGGCTTTGGTATCAGCGCTACCATCACATTATGTTGGATGGATTCAGTTTTACCGCATTAACTAAACGTGTTGCCGATATTTACCAAGCTTTATGTTCAGAGCAAACATTTGATAGCTCATTTTTTATTTCAGTATCCAAAGTGATTGAAGAGGAGCAAGCTTATCAAGCTTCCAAAAACTATCTGAACGACAAAAGTTTTTGGTCAGATTACTGCGCTGCGTTACCTTCTCCGGTCAGCCTAACAAACAAGGCTGTTACCAATGAAAAGCGCTCGTCGAACTTGCTTCATTCCATCGCACCTATATCCTCTGACAATTTGCTAAAACTAAACGCATTCGCTCAACAAAAAAACACTAGCACTGCCGAATTGTTAATGAGTCTTGTTGTAGCATATCTCTATCGATTCACAGGACAATCAGAACAAGTTATTGGTATGCCATTTATGCGTCGCTTAGGCTCTGTCGCTATTTCTTCCGTCGCGCCTATGGTCAATGTGTTGCCAATGCTCATTACTGTAGATAACAACCTAACATGGCCTCAGTTAACAAAAAAATTCAAGCAATCCCTAAAAACAATTCGTCGTCACCAGCACTACAGCGCAGAACAAATTCAGCGAGATTTAAAAAAAGTTACATCCTCAGGACTTTACAACACTCTTATCAATTACAAACAATTCGACTATGAACTCGATTTTGCTGGAATGAAAGGTATCACTCATCATCTAGCAACAGGCCCAGTGGATGACTTTGAATTTAGTATCATAGTTGAAGCTGACAGAACGTATTTTGAATTAAGGGCCAATGACGAACGATATGATCAAACAACATTGGAGCAACACTCTCATCGATTGATCAGCATGTTAGAAAATTGGTTATCAGCCCCAGAAACAGAACTGGCCAAACTTTCAATACTACCAACAGATGAGTACCAAACCGTAATTGCATGGGGGCGAGGTCGTGAACTTACACCGAAAAACACCAACAATATTTTAGATATTTTCTGGCAACAGGTTGCACAAAAACCCCATGCAACCGCTCTCGTCTGCCGCAATCCCGATCAACAACAAGAAACTCGCTTGACCTTTGAGGAGTTGGGGCGGGCAATAAACCGTCTTAGTCATTTTTTATTAAATCAATCGTTTACTAGCAAAAATGCCGTTATTGCCAGTGCTATGCCTCGTAGCGCAGATACTGTCATCGTCATGATGTCGATTTTCAATATTGGAGCAACTTATCTGCCATTGGATCTAGATTATCCAAAAGAACGCATGGACATGATGTGCGAAGATACGCAACCCGTTTTATTATTGAGTCACTCCAGCGTTCAACTATCACTTAATATCCCAACCATCTTGATTGACGATATAACGTTTATCGAAGAGTTGAAACAACAGTCCGAACAACCGCTTACCAAAACAGACCGTCCAACGCCATCCGGGAATGACATTGCTTATGTTATTTTTACGTCAGGTAGTACGGGAAGGCCAAAAGGCGTGATGAATACCCATGGCGCCATGTTGAACTTATTACTCTCTCATCAAGAGTCTATTTACAAACCAGCACAACAGATCGTAAAAGAACGCTACCCAAATCGCGCTCTTCGAGCGGCACATACTCATTCATTCTCTTTCGACTCATCCTGGTTACAGATTTTTTGGCTCATCCAAGGCGAAGAACTCTATATTTTCGATGAAGAAACACGCCGTGATGCCTATGCAATTGTAGAAGAAGTCCACGATATTCAAATTGATGCAATGGATTTACCGCCTTCATTATTAGCTCAACTACTAAATAACGGCCTGATGAACCCAACCTCTCGCCTTTCTCAACACCAGCCAAGTTTGATACTCATAGGTGGTGAAGCCTGTCCTACAGCTCTTTGGCAACAGCTAAAAAGCTTCCCTCTTCTAACCGCTCATAATTTATATGGGCCGACAGAATATACTGTCGACACATTACGAGCAGACTTAGCACAACACGACAGACCAGTCATTGGACGACCAATATCCAACACCCAAACTTATGTTCTCGATACCTATCTTCAGCCAGTCCCCATAGGTGTTGTCGGTGAGTTATATATTTCTGGTGCTGGCTTGGCACAAGGATATTTAGCACGAGCCGAACTGAGTGCTACTCGCTTTATTGCTAATCCTTTCAGTAACACTGAATCTCGTATGTATCGCACTGGAGACCTCGTTCGTTGGAGCCAAACCGGCCATATAGAATTTGTGGGGCGGGGTGATGATCAGGTAAAAATTCGAGGCTACAGAGTTGAGATAGGCGAGGTAGAAAATGCGTTATCTCTACTTGATGGTGTAGAAAGTGCCATCGTTATTGCAGAAGCTGCAAACAATAGTCATCGGCTACTCGCTTATTGTGCCGCACCTAGCATATCTTTCGATAAGCAATCGTCTTTCGGACAAACACTGCTATCAGAATTACGAAGCTCCCTCCCTGACTACATGGTGCCGTCTGCAATACATGTCATGACAGCCTTTCCTCGCAACGTCAGTGGCAAAGTTGATAAAAAAGCCTTACCTAAAATAGACGCTAAAACATCGTCGTCCTTGTTCATAGAATCTCGAAAATGACAATGAAAATTGCCTCTGCGAAACCTTTTCGAAAGTATTAAAAATTAGCCAGGTTAGCGCAATTGATGATTTTTTCACCTTGGGTGGCGACAGCATTAGCGCCATTATGCTCTGTACAGAGCTGAGACAAATGGGTTACACACTTCGTCCTAGCCAAGTGTTCAAGCTGCGAACTCCAAAAGCCTTAGCAACAGAAATAAATCAAACAATACACCATCAAAAACCAACCAACACACCATTGCAAGTTCATTGGGACATTTCAGAGGAACAGCATAAGCTACTAGCCAATAACTATGAGACCATTGCAAACATTGCCGACGTTGCACCACTTTTACCACTACAAAAAGGCATGTTATTTGAGACCTTGATGGATTCTAGTTCGGGCAATTATAACGCGTTTACAAGATTAAACTTTAAAGGCGAAGTTGATCATATTAGATTACAAAATGCACTAAACTCTCTATTAATTCGTTATCCACAGTTAGCTGGCGCATTCAATCATGAGCTGTTAACTGAGCCTGTTTTTGTTATTCCTAATACAAAACAATTAAATTGGCCTCTGAGCACCCATGACCTCAGTCATTTATCTAATGAAAACCAAACACAAGCCTTAATTCAGCTAGAACAAGAACTACTTCAAGTACCACGCAAAACAGATATCTTTGCGGGAATGATTCATGCAGCTCTTGTATATTTAGGAAAAGAGAAAATGACCTCATCTCGGAAGGTCCAACTCATACACAAGCATCAGAATCAGCGCTTATTTTAATTGTTCATCATCTTGTCATTGATGGTTGGTCAACGCCGCTGCTCTTACAAAGCCTGTTAGAAGCTTACCAACAAAACACTCAACGTCTCCCCCCTTGTAAAACCTCTTATGCAGAAGTTATTAAGCAGTTATATAATCGAGATCAACAAGCCAGCTTGCATAAATGGCAACAGGTGATGTATCAGTCTCACCCCTGCATATTGTTTGAGCAAGAACAGGATGAGGTTAGCGAATTTGAGTTCTCATTAGATCATCAAACAAGTAGTCAACTTACGACTCAACTAAAAGAACGCGGCGTAACACTGAATGTGTTCATGCAAGCTCTTTGGGCACAATCTTTGAGCCTATTATCAAGTAGAGAAGATATTATTTTTGGCTCTCCGGTTTCAGGACGAAGCAGCGATGTGGCTGATATTGAAAATCAAGTAGGCTTGTTCCTAAATACTTTACCGATACGGGTAACATTGGATCCAACCAAATCCTTATGGGCACAGTTACCTGTTATGCAAGAGCGTCATATTGAACTTTTGGAACACGACACCCTTGGCCTTGCTGACATTCAACAGATCACTGGCAATCAAACATTATTTGACACTCTTCTCGTCGTTGAAAACTACCCAGATAATGAGTATCTCGACACCCAATTAGAAGGTAAAGATGGTAAACCACTCAATGTGTGCAATATTCATAACCGTGGCTATAGCCATTATCCTTTAGCACTATTGGTTTTACCCGGCGATAAAATTTCATTTCTAATTGAAAATCGTGGCGCTCTGAGCGATTCGGAAGTAAAGAACCTTGCGAATAGAATACAGCAAACACTAGAAACGGCACTTCAAGAGCCAGAACGCCCATTATGCCAATACCCAAGTATTAGTATTCAAGAATCACAGTTCATTGAGTCCATCAATACTACAGAGCATTCCATCCCAGACTTAACGTTACAACAGGCCCTAGCACAACAGGCCAAAGCGACACCAATGGCACCATGTCTTGCTGACGAAAGCCATCAATTAAACTATCAAGAAGCCCGCCAGCAAGTCCTACAACTGTCACGTAGTTTACGTAACCAAGGCGTGAAAGCAGGCGATATTGTCGCTGTTGCCTTACCAAGAAGCTGCAATCTTAGTTTAGCAATTTGGGCAATCATTGATGCTGGAGCGGCCTATCTACCATTAGACATCGGCTACCCAGATGATCGACTTGCTTACATGCTTAACGACGCAAAGCCTGTTTTACTCATTACTCAAAGTGAGCAAAAAATACGCTTTGAAGGGCCAAACTATGACGTTAAATATCTGCTATTTGATGAATTATTCATAGACGACCACAACACAGACACATCCCCCATAGCTACTGAACTTATCACTGGTAAGCATCCTGCCTATCTGATTTATACATCGGGTACTACAGGCCGGCCAAAAGGCGTTCTCGTTTCCCATCAAGCCATCATCAATCGTATTTTATGGATGCAGGATGAATATAAGCTCTCTATTGAAGACGTCATATTGCAAAAAACCCCTTGCAGCTTTGATGTATCGGTTTGGGAGTTTTTCTGGACTCCAATGATTGGTGCCTCCTTAGTAATGGCTCCGCCAGAAGCACATCGTGATCCTGAACTGCTCATGGAAACAATCGATAAATTCTCTGTTACCACTTTGCACTTCGTCCCCTCAATGCTCGCTATTTTCACCGATAGCAAACAGAGTAACAGACGTAACACAAAAACCTGCTCAAGCTTAAAACACGTCTTTTGCAGTGGTGAAGCCTTGTTAAAAGTTCAAGCTCTCGCTTTCAAAGCAAACTTTGGTGCAAAACTGCATAACCTTTATGGCCCGACTGAAGTCGCTGTTGATGTGACCTATAAATCCGCTTATGAAGACATACTTTCTAAGGGGCAAGGAGTCGCGATTGGTAAACCTGTATGGAACACCCAACTTCGTATTCTCGATCAATATTTACGTCCTGTACCAATAGGTAGCACTGGTGAACTTTATCTTTGTGGCGTGCAATTAGCCATTGGCTATTTAGATCGTCCAGAATTAAATTGCACGCGCTTTATTGCCGATCCATTTGGGCAACCGGGTGATCGAATGTATCGTACTGGAGATATTGTTCGTTGGTTAGAAAATGGTGATGTGGAATATTTAGGAAGAGTCGATAACCAAATCAAAATCCGTGGACAGCGCATTGAACTTGGTGAAATAGAAACACTTCTTTTACAACAAGACAGTGTGTCACAAGCGGTTGTCGTTGCCAAAACACTAACAAGCAGTAATGAGAATACCACAGGGCAGGATAATCGACAGTTAGTGGCCTACTTGGTATTAGATCCTATAAAGCAATACGATGAAACAAGCATTAAATCTGCCTTATCAGACGAACTTCCAAGTCACATGTTACCAGTGGCTTATGTGTGTATAGAGTCATTACCACTAAGCGCCAATGGCAAGCTGGACCGAAATGCTTTACCAGAACCAAACCTACTAGAAAATAGCGCAAGAAATACGTCTTTACGTTCCCCCTCCATTGGATTGGAAAGTCACTTAGCCGCTATTTTTGAACGACTTTTAGGTGTCAAAAACATTAGCGCTGAAGACGATTTTTTTGCTCTTGGCGGGCATTCCTTACTTGCGATGCGGTTGGCTGCTGATATCCGTCGCGAACTGAAACACTCCATCACTGTTGGGCAAATCATGGTAACTCCTACTGTTACCAAGCTTGCTCACCTTTTAGAGAAAAATGCACTACAGCACGGCCGAGAAAAATTGGCGGAAATTCTGGCTGAGGGCAACCAAAATTTAATGGATACCAATAGTGGCTTTAGCGATTTAATTTATCTTCGCGAGGGACAAGGTGCACCATTATTCTGTTTTTATCCGGGATCTGGTTTTGCTTGGCAATACAGTGCTTTATCACGGTACTTAACGGGCACTCAACCTATCATTGGCCTGCAATCACCAAGACCCAACGGACTTATAGCTAGCAGTACGAGTTTAGAAGAATTAATTGAAAAACAACTCACTATTATTCGTCGTGAGCAAGAACATGGCCCCTATTATCTACTAGGTTATTCACTCGGTGGCACCGTCGCGTATGGTGTTGCAGCAAAACTAAGAGAGTATGGAGAACAGGTTAATTTTCTCGGCCTATTAGACACCTACCCAGCCGAAGTACATGACTGGGATGATCCGAAAGGAGAGGAAGCAGCAATGGGAGCAGAGCGGGAGCAAGCACAATTATTAAGTAACGCAATTGGTGGAACGGAAGAAAAACTTGATCATTCGGCTCAGCAAGAGCAAGACCAGATGTTAGAACAAATCTTTGCCAACTACAAAGATGCCGTTCGCTTACTCAAAAAAGCATCAACGCCATTTTATGATGACAAATTAAGCATTTTTATTGCCGAAAAGTCCTTACCGGATTACATCAACCCTAAAGAAAATTGGCTAACATATGCTAAGCACTCTTATTTCTATCCTTTACCAAACTGCAGTCATGAAGACATTCTGTCGCCTGGGCACTTAAAATCGTTAGGCCCATTATTAGACAGACTGCTCAATAATTCATCCAAAGACACACCAAATAACCAATCAAATTCATCTGCAGAGTTTGTCTAATAACCTTAAATAAAAGAGAGAAAAACGTGAGCGACACCCAAAAAAATCAATGTTCGTGGACTTTAGCCTATTGGCAACACACCAGAATTTTCGCAATGTTTTTATTGCTCGTACAATATCCATTCTAGGATTAGGCATGCTATCAGTCGCCATCCCAGTACAAGTTTACTCTTTAACCAATGATAGCCTACAGGTTGGCATTGTCATGGCTTTAGAGGGTATCGGAATGTTCGTAGGACTTTTATTAGGTGGGGTTTTAGCGGACATATATGAACGCAAAAAACTCATTCTTTTAGCTCGTGGAACGTGTGGTTTAGGCTTTGTCGCCATGGCAATCAACGCTTGGTTACCTGATCCTTCTTTATGGGCGATTTACGTTCTTTCTATCTGGGATGGTTTTTTCGGAGCTCTAGGTGTGACGGCATTAATGGCTTGTATGCCTTTTATTGTTGGCAGAGAAAACCTCATGCAAGCTCGCGCCATTAGTATGGTAAGTGTACGTTTAGCAACAGTTATCTCTCCTGCTGTCGGCGGTATTATTATTGCTGTTTCTGATGTAGCTTGGAACTATATGATTGCAGCCATCGGAACTGGCATAACCTTAATAGCGCTTCTATCTTTACCAACGATGCCGCCGAAAGAAGTAACAACTCACAATCCGCTGAAATCATTATGGGATGGTTTTTCTTACCTATTTACCAATAAAATTGTTGCCAGCGTTGTCATCATGGGAACACTCGTTACCTTAACAACGGCAATCCGTGTACTCTTCCCCGCTCTTGCCGACACAGTATATGGTGGTGGTGCTTGGACAGTAGGCTTAATGTATTCAGCGGTTCCATTGGGCGCAACTATGGGTGCTATCATTAGTGGCTGGGCAAATCATATTGCAAAACCAGGTTTGGTAATGATGCTTATCAGCCTCGCAGCTTTTCTCTGTTTAATGGGAATTGGCAGTACGACCTATTTTCCTCTTGCACTCATCCTTCTGGTAACCTTTGGTTACCTTGTATCTATTGCCTCATTACTACAATATAGCTTTGTACAAGGCCATACTCCTGACCATTATTTAGGTCGCATAAATGGCATATGGACGGCTCAAGATGCCTCTGGTGATTCTATAGGAACACTTTCTATCGGTGCATTAGGAAAACTACTCTCGTCATTAGGGAGTATTTTTACTTTTGGTGCCGTCGCTATGGGATTAGGAGTAATATTATTAGCTTGCTTAAAAACACTAAGAACTAGCCCTCTGAATGACCCCAACATAATTGAGGAAAGTTAAGTAGTCTTATTAAACGAATGTATATAAGCCTTCCTATGTGGAGGCTTTTTTACTAATAAAAATCTCTACTAGAGCCGTACTTACGAGGCTCATGCACATTTTATTGTGCTGGCTCACTGTTAACTATCCTGCTCTCAAGCAAAAAATAGATCTGACTGAACATTAGACTTCACGCCATTTTGCACACTCACCTACCCATACATTGCCGAATCAGGTTCACTTTCGTAGTGTACCGTTCACCTCCTATGGCTTCCTTCAGCCCTGCCGTTGGCCAGCAACGTCCTCGCGATTCGGACTCTCTCCCCCCAGTCGGGGTGAGACAGGTTTCTTTCAACCTGACGGGTTTGCCAGCTTCGCTAGGCAAACAAAAAAAGCGTACATGCCAAAACATATACGCTTTTTTAATCATTTATACCTTTTTAATCATTTAAACTTTTTAAAAGTTGTATGCAGCACTAACAAAGTAATTACGACCTAACTCATAAGTCGTATAACCAGTATCTTCTTCGTCTAAACGAACATCACCAATATTCTTAATACCAGCTCGAAGTGTTAGGTTTTCAGCAACATCAGCGGTCAAACCAATATCAGTACGGTAATACGAAGGCAACGTACTGTAAACATCACCCACACCAGAAACCCAAGTAGAATACTGCATACCAGATATGTAACTAACCGAAATATAGGTTGCCAATATATCGGTCGCTTGATAATCAAATGACAAACTTGCTTGATGCTCTGGACGGCCAGTCAATTCGGTTTTTACCCCAGCAGAATCTTCGGCTTCAGTATCTAGATAAGTATAATTAGCCTTTAAAAGAAGATCATCAGTAAGTGGCGTTGATGCACTTAATTCAAGGCCCTGTGTCATGGCTGTTGCGACATTAATCCATTTTGCAGAATTGGCATCGCCATTACTATCATAGCCAACTTCACGTTCAATCAAATTATCGATATCATTTCGAAAAACCGTCGCCGTTGCATTGAATTTTTTCGAATGATAGTCAGCACCAAATTCATAACTCACACTAGTTTCAGCTTCTAAATCTGAGTTACCTGACAAAGTACAGGCTCCGCCGCAACTTACAGTTCGATATTCTTCGCTTAGTTTACTCACCTCAGGGGCTTTAAAGGCTTTGGTAACTCCACCTTTTAAAGTCAGTGAATTGGTCACGTCATACACAAGGTAAGCTTTTGGCGAAAAGTTATTTCCATAAATATCATGATTATCTACACGCCCACCTAAAGTGAAAACGAGCTTATCGGTCAACGATATTTCATCTTGAGCAAAAACACCGTACTGATCTACGTTATATTCACCTGAATCCAAAAGCGTATAACTATTTTTTAACTGTTCATTTTGGTAATCCACACCAGCCATAAGAGCATGCGCACCAATTAGTTTGTTCGCATAACCTTTTGCATAAGTGTTATTTGCCTCTATACCAGAGTGGGCTTCTGGCTCGTCATATTGAGAGTTATAGTCATATATATCACTTTCTTCACGTTTAATATAAGCAGTAGTATTTGCCCAATCCCATTGTCCTTTATGAGTTATAGCTAAATCCTTACGTGTAATTTCTTGCTCACGTGTAGCACCTTTTGTATTAAAAGTTTGGTAAGGGCGTTCATCATGGTTATAACCAAAATCCACATCAACTTCTTGGTTGTCTGCAACATTCCAAGTCAAAGTAGAAACCAAGTTTTGTGCATTTTTCTTTTCACGTAACGGTGAGACATCTTCGTCATTGGCAAACCAAGCCTTCTGTCTTAAATCTTCGACACTCACAGAAAGAGCCATCTTATCACTGATAGCTCCCATTCCAGACACACCTAACCGATATTGGTCACCGCCTTCACCAGACTCAATTTTACGCATTTCCGCACTGGCAGTTCCTGTCCAACCAGCATCATCTTGCGGTCTTTTAGTAATAATGTTTACCACGCCACCAATAGCATCCGCACCATACAATACTGACATTGGGCCACGGATAATTTCAATTCGCTCTATAGAATTCAACGGCACACTGTTGAAATCAGTATCACTGCCTTTATCAAAAGCACTGCCAGCGGAAACACGTTTGCCATTTACCAATAAAACGGTGTATCCGCCATCCAAACCTCGAATCCGGATGGAGTCACGACCAGTTTCGTCGCTAAAATTATTAACGCCTACTGTGTCTCGGAGTAAATCAGCAACACTGCTTACAGTAGATTTGGCAATATCATCTTTCGTTACTACTGTTGCAAAAGCAGGAATATCCTCAATTTTTTTAGCTTCCATTGTTGCTGTAACAACCAGTGTATCTAGCTGCTCAGTATCTTCAGACAAATTAACTTCATTATCTTCACTTACCGCAAAGCTCATCATTGGAATAGCAGCCAGCATACTGACTATTAGTTTTTTCTTGGCAAACATAAAACTGTATCACTCCTAATATAATTTAATAGCTCACAACAATGCAATGTTATTGCGAATCATTTTCATTATCAATACATTTTATATTAATTTGTAAAAATGTTCATTTATCAAGGAAGGTTGTAATAAAATTAATGTCATTATTACCAGATATAAGACTAGGATTAAGCATTCAACGTCGCTCCACCATCAACCACTACATCTTGCATGGTGATATGGTTAGACATATCTGAGGCAAAGAATAGAACGACCTGAGCAATATCGGTGGGCTGAGCGATTTTTCCCAATGGAATACCAAGCTTATATTGTTCAGGAAAGCCTTTAATGGTGTTTTGCTCGGCATCCTCATGGGTCCACAACATGCGCTGCATAGGCGTATCGGTAGAACCTGGACAGACTAAATTACACCGTACACCATAAGGCGCTAGCTCTAGTCCAGCCGTATGACTTAACGCAGATAACGCGGCTTTTGATGCACAATAAGCCGCCATATTTTGACGCGGCACTTTTGCAGCATTCGAGCTAATGGTAACAATCACCCCACCCTGCTGACGTTTAAACGTCGGCATGGTATGTTTTATCATTAAAAACGCGCCACCAGCATTGACGTTAAAACACGCTTTGAAATCTGCAAAGCTGGTCTCTTCTAAGCTCCCCAAACGCAATATTCCCGCTCCATTTACCAACACATCGAGTGTGGGAAAATCTAACAGTACGTTTTTAACCGCATGTGAAACCGCATCCTCATCACTAATATCAAGCGTTACACAATCAAAATCATAAAAGGCGTTATCAAATGACAAGTCAAAACCCATCACCTTGGCACCCAGAGAAACAAATTGATTAGCAACTTCTAACCCTATTCCTCTGCCAGCACCCGTTACCCAAACTGTCTTTCCAGAAAAATCGAGCGGATTGATCATGCGGCACTCTCACTTTTACTTTGAATGAGCTTCCACCAACCATTAAGTGTTGCTGACGCTGCAAGCTCTTGAAAAGAGACATGAATCCCTTGCTCCTTCCATTTAGACACCAGAGACATGATTTGAATAGAGTCCAGCCCATAGTCAATGAGGCTCTTCGTCAGCATCAAAATCTTGTAGATCCTCTTCGTCCAAAAAAGCAAAAATTTGCGCTTTAAACTGCTCATAATGCAGTAGATTATTGGCTAGATCAGTGGCAATAAGCACGTCTTTAGTGGCTATCACTCGACCCGTTCGACCGCCGGTATAGACCAATGCCTGTCGATGCTCCTCCTCACTAAAGTCAGCAAGTGCATCCCCTATCATAAAAGGTTGAATATCACGCATAAACGCATCAGCGGCCGTCATCATGCAGCCGATATGCGCATAAACACCACCAATCAATAGCTGATCACGGCCCCAAGACTGCATCAGCTCTTGAAGATTAGAACGATGAAAAGCACTGTAACGCCACTTCACCAATACCGTATCTTGTGCATCTGGCGTCAATTCTTCGACAACTTGTTGTAACTCAGGAAAATCGTTTAACCCACTTCCCCACATATCGTTCAGCAACGCCCTGTCCTCAGGCTTTTGATTGTTGGGTTGCGCGGTATACACAACAGGAATGCCATTCGCACGGCAGTAAGCCTTGATAGCAGCAAGGTTCTGTTTCAATGTTTTTATTAAGTCTGACTCGGCATCATAAAAACGCAAAAAATAAGCCTGCATATCATGAATCAAAAATACTGCACGCTTTGGTTCTAATACCCAATTCACTTTTTGACTGGGAAACGAATCAGAGGTTGGCATAGGGTAAGAAGATATTGTTGGAATGCTCATAATGGTCCTTTTTTATAAAGTGTTATCTTGTTGAGGAGCAAGTTGTAGACGCTGACGAATCACCTCGCGCAATGCGACCTTGTTTGGTTTGCCAACGGGTGTAAGAGGAAGGGAATCAATAAACTCAAAGCGATCCGGCACTTTATAGTCGGCGACACCTAGCCCTCTTAAATATTTGCGTAGCGTGAGACTTTTCATGCCGTGACTCGCGGTTTTCGGCACAATAAAAGCGCAGCTTTTTCTCCCATCATGGTGTCTGGCATCGAGACCAGAGCACTGTGCATAATCAGCTCATGCTTCAACAGCAGATTTTCAATTTCTTCTGCCGCAATTTTTTCACCACCACGATTGATTTGATCTTTATCGCGCCCAACAACGGTCAAATAACCGTTGTCATTTCGACATACTAAGTCACCAGAATGATAAAAACCGTCATCATCAAACACCTTGGCATTATGTTCTGGCGCATTGTAATAACCACGGATGGTATACGGGCCACGAGTCGCTAACTCACCAACCTCACCATTCGCCACCTCCTCACCTTCTGCATTCAGCACTTTCACCTCGTCAAGCGAACACATTGGACGGCCTTGCGTGGTCACTATTGTGTCGAGGTCATCATCCAATCGCGTGTAATTCACTAACCCTTCTGCCATACCGAGGACCTGTTGCAATTGGCAGCCAAGTACGTCTGGCACTTGTCGAGCCAGACTTTCACTTAATTTAGCCCCACCAACCTGCATTAGCTGCAATGAAGACAAAGCCGCTTTATTGGACGGTGCTGCCTGTAACCACAAAGCCAACGCTGGAGGAACCAAAGCGGCAACCGTGACTTGATGACGGGCGATTAGCTCAAAACACGTGTTGGCATCAGGACTTGGCGACATAACCACGCAGCCACCCACATGAAAAACGCCAAACGCACCTGGAGAGCCTCATTGGAAAATTATGCGCACAAGGCAAGGCGCATAAATACTTTGTATCCGCCGTTAAATGGCAGATTTCCGCACTACGACGCACACTAAAAAAGTAATCATTATGAGTTCTGGGAATGAGCTTTGGCGTCCCAGTACTACCACCGGATAATTGAAAAAATGCAACCTCGTCTGCCGCGCTGGGTGATGGTGTTAATACTCGACTTGCGGATGAGTGAAGAATAGCGTCTAGGGATTCTGCCCATTCAGATTGACCAACGAGCAGAACATGCTGCAATGCATTTGCAGACATCGTCAGCGCTTTAAAAAAGGTACTGTCTTGAAATAAGGCGTGTTCGTTACTTGCGATGAGGATCTTTGGCGCTATTTGTTCGGCGTAGGCGGTTAATTCATTTCGGTTATGGCTAAACAGTGCATTAACCGGCGCTACCCCGAGGCGAATTAACGCAAAAAATACCACATAAAACTCCGCAATATTAGGCAGCTGTACCAAAGCCGTATCGCCTGTTCGCAAACCAAGATCCTGTAAATAAACCGCTAATAGCTTAGATTGATAACAAAGCTCTTGATAGCTCAGTGATCTTTCTCCACAAATGACCGCGATGTTGTCTTGTAGTGCATTATCAATTAGGTCAATCAAAGGCCGATCAGTCCAATAACCTTTTTCTCGATACAGTTTGGCAAACGATTCAGGCCAAGGGGTATATGCAATACTCATATAACATCTTCCTTTATTCCAAATGCATTCAGCATGGTGCGCATTTTTGCGCTGGTTTCTAACCACTCACTTTCAGGGTCTGAATCAGGCACAACACCAGCTCCAGCAAACAAAGTGGCCTTATTGCCTGCCACTTGCGCACAACGAATCGCTATGGCCCATTCGCCATTTCCTTGAAAATCACACCAGCCAACCAAACCGCTGAAACAACCACGCTGGTGTGGCTCCAAACACCTAATGTAATGTTGCGCATCAAATGTTGGTGTGCCACACATTGCCGGTGTTGGGTGGACATGTTTTATTAAATCAAACATGGAAGGCGGATTAGTATCAGACAATGTGCCTTCTATCTGTGTTGATAAATGCCACATCGTTGGCGTTGATATAAGGCTGGGGTGTTCCGGTACAGATAACTGATCAATCAATGGTGAGAGCGATGATCGAATGGCCTCTACCACTAGGCGATGCTCATACTGATCTTTTGAAGATTTAAGAAGCGTCTCGGCCGCCTGACGGTCTCTATCTGGACAGTCTAGACGCCTAGCAGAACCAGCAAGAGGATTGGAAAAAATTCTGTTACCCTGCTTGCGAAGTAACAGTTCAGGTACTCGCACCAACTAATACCTCCCGCTCAAGTGGCACGCTAAAATGATAAGCATTAGGGTTTTGTGCCATGATATTTGACAACAAACGCGGGATATCAATGGCCCGATCTAAGGTTAATGTCAATATTTTTGACAACACCACTTTTTTCAAAGGGCTGCTGTCAAAAATAGACAAAGCCTGCTCAACCATTGCCACAAAATTACCGTGACTTGGCGTAAAATTTTGCTCCATTACCCGGTGAGAAAACGCCTCATCTATAAACGGCGACAAGCTATAGCCTAAAGCGGTTATTCGCTCCGACCAGTCCGGTGCCATTAATTGAGTTGGCTGCGTCATGTCAAAAGGGATTGCCCCAACCAAAATAGGATTAACTATCCCCCTGTTACGTTCCCTTTTAAAAAGAGCCTGTACTTCTTGGTGAAAACTGGGGGATAAAATAGGAACACTAAGCCGTTGGCTAACACCGTTGCCCCGCACAAGATTGCTATTTGAATTAAATAGAAATACATCATTTTGAGATTGATTTGTTACTAACGAATCAGCATAGTCTGGGAAAGTGATGTCCATAAGAGCCTCCACAAATGATAACCATTATCATGCAATATATTAGAGCTAATGATAATCACTTGCAATTAATAGCATCATTGAAAGGGTGTAAATTTTTTGTCATCGATCAATAAATGTGACTTTAATACCCATTCATGATGACATCCCCATCTACCATTAAGTAATGATTCTTAAATACACCTCAAATCTTAATTAAAGTTCTTGATAATTTCTGGCCTATCAGTAAGATGCCAAACAAAAATCATTCTCAATAAAAGGATACGGTTGATGGCTCTACGTTCGCTGCTTACACTGGTATTAGGCTTATCTACTTTTGCAGGTTCACTGGAAGCAAAAGTAACGGTTATTAATGATGTATTGGATAGGCAAGTGGAGGTAGATCTACCTGCTAAGCGCGTGATATTAGGTTTCTACGCTGAAGATTATATGGCAATCGGTACAGAAAAAGCCTTTGACCATGTAGTAGGTCTGTCTCGAGATACTTGGGAAGGATGGCGCCCAGCGAGTTGGAATCTTTACACGGAGTATCGTCCATCTTTAAAAGATATACCTGACATAGGTGAAATAGAGGCGCAAACCTTTTCCATTGAAAAAATATTGAGCCTTAAACCTACCGTCATTCTATTAGCGGATTGGCAATATCAGGGGTTAGGAACGGATGTGGATCGTCTTGAAGAAGCCGGTATTCCAATTGTGGTTGTGGATTACAATGCGCAAACGCTGGATCGCCATATCAAAAGTACTCAGCTCATTGGCCAGTTAACAGGACAAGAAAACGCGCTAAAGAAATAGCCGATGATTACCAGCAAACTATTGAATCCACCCTAGAAACAATACAAGCTTCAAATTTACCAAAACCTCGCACTTACGTCGAGTTTGCCAATAAGGGACCAGAGCAATACAGCTTTACCTTTGGCAAAAACATGTGGGGAGCGCTGATTACCATGTTAAGTGGTGATAATATTGCCGCGCCCTTTGTTGAATGGTGGGGACCTATGAATCCAGAGCAAGTCTTGGCCTCAAAGCCTGAGGTGGTTTTCCTAGTGGCACCGAATCTGGCATAGAGGGTAATGCACTTCCTATGGGACAGGGAATTGATCGAAAACTCGCTATTTCACGCTTAAAAGGATTTACGCAACGCCCTGGTTGGACTCATATGCCAGCCGTGGAAAACAACAGGGTTTTTGGACTGTATCATGGAGCTTCTCGTACTATTCTTGATGCTTCTATGGTTCAGTTCATGGCAAAATCCATGTACCCAAGCTTGTTTAAAGACGTGAACCCAGAACAAAACTATTTGGATTTTTATAAGAAATACCTTCCGGTTACCCCAATGGGTACTTTCACCGTCAACATTACGGAGTAAAATCTGTCAGGATACGTTCCAACAGATAGATAATTTATGCAATCAGACCTACTTTCTGATGCTATTTCAAACCAGCGACGAAGCGAAAAGCGTCGCTGGTCTGTTATTGGCATTCTGCTCATTGTGTTAGTCACTTCTTTTGTATTGGATATTGCGACAGGACCATCCTTACTGAATGTCAAAGAGGTTGCCAATGCTCTACTGCATTTAATTGGCTTCCCTGTCGAAGTCGACCCCACAACCAAAGTCATTGTCTCCAGTCTACGTTTACCCATTGCCATAATGGCAGTCATTGTCGGTGGAGTACTAGGCGTTGGCGGTGCCGAAATGCAAACTCTATTAAACAACCCTATGGCCAGCCCGTATACGCTTGGCATGGCGGCCGCTGCTGGGTTTGGCGCGGCACTTACTCTCTATTTTGGTTCATTGGGACTGAATGCAAATGTGGCGGTTCCTTTAGGCGCTTTTGTCTGCTGTATGCTGGCTGCTGCCTTTTTATTTGCTTTAGCCACCATGAGGCACATTAGCTCAGGTCAGCTAATTCTTGCTGGGATCGCCTTACTGTTCCTATTTCAATCTTTGTTATCCTTGGTGCAATTTGTCTCTTCCCCAGAATTAAGCCAGCAGATTTTATTCTGGCTGTTCGGCAGTTTATCCAAAGCATCTTGGTCAAACTTATCGATTATTGCTGGCATCACTTCTGTCTGTATATTTTTCTTGATTCGTGATGCATGGAAATTGACCGCATTGCGATTAGGGGAAGAAAGAGCTAAGAGCTTAGGAGTAAACGTGAGCCGATTACGCCTAAAAACCCTTTTCATTGTCGCTTTAATGACCGCCACGGTAACCAGCTTTGTCGGTATCATTGGCTTTATCGGTATTGTCGCTCCCAATATTGCCAAGATTTTAGTGGGTGAAGATCAGCGTTTTTTCTTACCCTTGTCGTTTTTAATTGGTGCTTTTCTTTTATCTAGCGCCTCTGTTTTGTCAAAAATCATCGTCCCTGGCGCGCTATTCCCTATCGGTATTGTCACCGCAATTATAGGTGTGCCTTTCTTCTTTTGGCTGATTCTAGGAAAGAGGCGCTAACCCATGCTTCAAGTCAACAAGCTTAATGTGACGTTGGATACTCTAATCCTTGCTAAAGACATGTCTTTTTCACTCGAACCTGGAAAAGTACACGTTATTATTGGGCCTCAACGGTACAGGTAAGAGCACCTTATTAAAAACCCTCTTTGGTGATATTCAACCAACCTCTGGTGACATTTCTTTCCGTGATACTTCGCTGAAACGTAAACAAATTTCGCGCTGGCGTGAGCAATTTGGTTACATGCCGCAAGACATTCGGCTTGATATAGGGTTCTCAGTGTGCTTGAAGTTGTGTTATTGGGGCAATTAAACGCTTTAGGCTTACGATTAGACAATTCGCTGATCAAACAGGCTCTAACAGCGCTAGAAAAAATTGGCTTATTACACCTTGCTAACCGCCCAGTGAATAAACTGAGTGGCGGACAATGCCAGATGATTTTGTTCGCTCAAGCCTTGATGAGAAACCCTAAAATCCTGATGTTGGATGAGCCTGTCAGTGCATTAGACCTGCATTTTCAGCATGTCTTATTAGACCATTTGGACACACAAACCAAACAACAGAGCTGGGTCACATTAATGGTGCTCCAATGACCTTAACCTAGCCGCCCAATACGCCGACAACTTATTAGTGTTAAAAAATGGTCATGTGGTGGCCAGTGGTCATCCAAGCGATATTCTAACGCCTGCCTTGGTGAAAGAGGTTTTATGATGTCAATGCCGAAGTCACCAAAGACAGTTATGGCATTCCCTTTATTAGAACCATTCGACCTGGTTTCACACCACAGAAGCCCACCTTGCAACCACACAACTTACAATCTAAACGTACCATATGCCTTTAAGACACTTTTTAAAAGACTGGCGCTTGCTGTCACCTGCGGGTCAAGTCTTGGTTATCAATGGTTTTACTTTTAACCTTGGTTTTTATATGTTGTTACCTTACCTAGCCGACCATCTAGAGCATAATCTAGGTATCAATGGCTGGTATGTTGGTGTGATCATTGGACTTAGAGTATTAAGCCAACAGGGTCTGTTTTTAGTCGGAGGGACACTGGGCGACCGATTAGGCTACAAGCGCTTAATTCTTCTCGGTTGCGCCGTTCGCATTATTGGTTTTGCATTGTTGGGTGTCGGTCAAAGTATCCCTGTATTACTGTTAGGTGCATTTTGTTCTGGCTTTGCTGGTGCACTCTTTACTCCCAGTAGCCAAGCGTATTTGGCCTCAGAATATCCCGAACAAAAAGCCCGAAGTAAAGTGTTCGCATTGCAGAACCTTACCTCTGAAGCTGGCATGCTATTAGGGCCATTACTAGGATTATCCTTACTGTACATCGATTTTGCTTTAGTCGGTTTAATGTCAGCCGGATTATTTACCATACTGCTGATCATTCAATGGCGATTCTTGCCTGAGCTTGCTTCTCAAAAAGCACTTTCTACCATACCTAATCAACCATTTTGGCAGCAGTGGGGGCGAATGCTAACGCACAAAGCTTTCATGCAGTTCGTATTATGCGGCTCAATGTATCAGTTATTATTTCATCAGCTCTACATTGCCATTCCTCATGAGATTCGTGTCGTGACCCAAGATGTCAGTATCATCACCTGGGTCTTTGCCACGTCGTCAATCATGGGCGTATTAATGCAAATGCCGGTCAGCCGCTTTGTAGAATCCCATTTAGGCACCGCTCGAGGAATGGGATTGGGCATGACGATAATGGGGTCAGGCTATCTGTGGCTGATGGGCAGTGTGTCATGGCTTCCCGCCTTACCTTTTATCATTTGCGCCATCTTTTTTAGTGTTGGCTCCATGCTAGTGTTTCCACTATTAGGCGCTTATGTGCCTACGTTCTGTTCCCCAAAGGAATTAGGCAGTCACTATGGCCTCTATTCCTGTATTGGCGGATTGTATGCCTTTGCTGGCAATATCAGCACAGGTTGGCTACTGTCTTCTACTGAGGTTAATCATAACTGGATTTGGCTTGGCTTAGCCTGTGCTGGTGCGTTGTCAGGTATGTTGTTATTTATACAGGTCTCAAACCAGACAAAAGAACAGAATATCGCTCTTTCATCTTAGAGCGAGTCCACCTGTTATAAACTTGTGTAGGTAAATTTTCCCATACTTATTAAATTCATATATATGTAAATTATCTCAGATACACTTAACCAATGAATTGATTCATGTTAAGTTATGTAAAAATTAAGTACAAATTAATCACGTACTTTACACGGATTATGTTTTTTGCAGGAGCAAGTGATGATTAACACCCAAAATCCCCCCTATGATTCAAAAAATACTGCGTTAAAACAATCACTAACCTTACCTCTTTCCACCGCACAGCGCGGACAATGGATTGCTCAAAAACTCTCTTCTAAAAATGCAGCCTTTAATATCGCTGAATACATAGAGATACAAGGCGCTCTTAATGTCGATTGCTTTACCGATGCCATTCAGCAATTAATTAAAGAAGCGGAGTGTATTCGTACTCGTATCGTCGAAAAGGACGATCAACTGATGCAAATCATCGACGAAGCAGACGATAACTACTTCTGTGTCTTTGACGTCAGTTCTACTAACAATCCCCATCAGACAGCCATGCAATGGATGAAAGATGACATGCAACAACCACTCACCCAACCTAATGATAGGTTATGGTTGAGTGCTTTGATAAAAATCAGCGAACAACATTATTACTGGTACCACCGCTGTCACCATGTTGCATTAGATGGCTTTGGAGGAAATTTACTGACCAAAAGACTTACTGACATATACCAAGCGAAACTCACCAACCATAACGAGGAAGAAAACCCGTTTGGCTCTTTAAAAGCACTTATAGAAAGTGAGTATGAGTATAAATCCTCTAAGCGTTACAAAAAAGACCGGCAATACTGGCTAGGAAATCTAATCAACTTACCAGAAACCACTTCGCTCTCACAAAGAATCACACCATCCGATCAAAAACAGCTGCGCAAAAATGTGCATTTATCACAGGCATTAACTAATACATTATCGACGCTTGCACAACATGTAGGTGCCAGTTTACCGCAAACCCTTATCGCTTTAGTGGCGGCGTATTTTTATCGTGTGACAGGAGCTGATGACTTAGTTTTTGCTATGCCTGTAACGGCAAGAACCAATCGCTTGCAACGCAGTATTCCAGGGAATGATGGCCAATGCCGTACCAATTCGCCTACATTTAACCACAGAGATAACACTGGAACAGCTCATCAAACAAGTGTCTAAGGTTGTACTGAATGCTCTAAGACACCAACAGTATCGCTATGAAGATCTCAAGCGCGAACTTGACTTCATTTCTGCAGGACAACAAATAGCCTCTTTAGGGGTCAACATTGAACCTTTTGATTACGATTTGACCTTTGGCGATTGCAAAACGTCTTTGCATAACTTAAGCAATGCTTTAATTGATGATTTAACGGTGTTTATCTTCGATCGACATGACAACAATGGTCTAAAAGTAGAATTCGATGCGAATCCTAACCGCTACACAGAGCATGAACTAGAAAACCATCTTGCACAATTTGAACGTCTGATCAACGGAATGCTTGCTGCACCAAACGACGCAATCAGTAAAGCCACATTACTATCAGAGGATGAGCGCCATAAAATTCTGCATACTTGGAACAATACCGCTTATTCGATTCCACAACAGTCCATAGTTGAAGCCTTTAGAGACCAAGTACTTCGCACGCCAACTGCCATCGCGGTCTCTTCTGAACAAAGTAAATTTACCTATTCAGAACTGGATGCTTTGTCTAATGCGTGGGCAAACAAACTGATCAGTGAGCACATAGGTTCAGGTGATTTGGTAGCGATTGCGCTCACTCGTAATAGCAACATGCTAGTGGCGTTACTGGGCACACTAAAAGCCGGAGCTGCCTATTTACCACTGGATCCAGATTTTCCAGAGGAGCGCCTTCGCAGCATACTCGAAGACGCCCAGCCCAAATTAATACTCAGTTGTCATGAGGCCATCGAACATTTACCTAACGTCTCACCACCAATAATGCTCATCGACGACCCACATTCAGATATTTCATTAAACAATAATGCTTGTCATCCTACTGAGCTAACCATTTCCGGAAACAGCCCCGCTTATGTCATCTATACATCGGGGCTCTACTGGACGACCAAAAGGTGTAGAAATTCCGCATAGTGCTTTGATAAATTTCTTATACGCCATGCAAAAAGAATTCAACCTTACAAGTAAAGATAAATTCTTGGCTGTTACGACCATTTCATTCGATATTTCTATCCTTGAACTATTCCTACCTCTTACTGTTGGTACATCTGTTGTGATAGCAGATAGAAAAACCGTTCGAGACCCACAAGCATTAACAACACTTGCAGTTCAAGAAGGCGTCACATTACTTCAAGCCACACCATCTCTTTGGCAAGCCTTATTACCCGCTCACAGCAAGGAACTAAAAGGCATTCGCTCTTTGGTCGGCGGAGAAGCCTTACCTGGACAACTTGCACAAGCTATGTCTCAGTTAGGACATCCAGTACTCAACGTCTATGGCCCAACTGAAACGACGATATGGTCAAGTATCATGCCGCTTGTTGAAACAAAAGACCTACGACACCCCCATTGGCCGCCCTCTACTAAACACTCAGATGTATGTTTTAGACCATGCATTAGAACCCGTTCCTGTGGGTGTCACAGGAGATTTATATATTGCAGGTAAAGGCTTAGCTCGCGGTTATTATAAACGCCCAGATATTACTAATGAACGTTTCATTGCAAACCCTTTTGGTGAAGAAGGTAGCCGACTGTATGTAACGGGCGACAAAGCACGCTGGCGCCAAGATGGCGTCCTAGAATATCAAGGCCGTGATGATCATCAGATAAAAATCCGCGGTTTCCGCATTGAAATTGGGGATATTGAATCCGCTTTGCTTGCGTGCCGTGAAGTCATCCAAGCCATTGTGATTGCCCAAGCGTCACCAAATGATGATAAGCAATTGGTCGCTTATATTGTGCCGGTTGATAGTAATTTAGACACCAGCGAACTGCGTCGACAACTGATCAATGTCTTGCCAGATTACATGGTACCACCTCACTTCATATTATTGAATGAAATGCCATTAACACCTAATGGCAAAGTGGATCGTAAGGCGCTACCGCAACCAAGTTGGCAGGCAACAAACAGCTACGAACCACCTCGTAACCAATTAGAAGAAATGCTAACCAATCTCTGGGCCGAAACACTTGGCTTAACACTTGTGGGGATTCGCGATAATTTCTTTGAAATCGGCGGAGACTCCATATCTGCAACACGAATTTTAAATCACATTCAAAAAAACCTACAAATTGAAGTGCCTTTAGGCGTGCTATTTAAAGCATCCACTATTGCCGATTTATCAGAGCACCTAAGTCAAAGCGACGACTGGGATCCTATGATTAGCACATTGCCAATTAAATCAAGCGGCACCGATGCAGCTCTATTCTGTATTCACCCTGCTCTAGGATTATCTTGGGGTTATGCTGGCCTTCTACGTCATTTGCCTAAAACCACGCCACTTTATGGTCTTCAGGCAAAAGGGTTGCGACACGCAATACGCTTACCTAATTCCGTTGAAGAAATGGCAGCAGAGTACTTACAACAAATCAAACAAGTACAACCAGAAGGGCCTTACCGACTTCTTGGCTGGTCTTTTGGTGGTCTTGTTGCACACTCTATTGCCGAACAGCTACAAGCCGAAGGTGAAAGCGTATCCTTCTTGTGCATGATGGACAGCTACCCATATAAACTTGACTATCAGCAACCTAAGAATGAAGCCGATATCGTTAGAGCTGCCCTACTGTTCCTAGGTTACGACATCAGCACATTGGATAATCTGCCAATTAATAAAGAAGAGCTGGCCTCTCTGTTATGGCGCGACTACGATGACTCTTCTATGTCTGTTGTACAAGACATGCAGAAGAGCCAAGCTGACATTATGGACAGAGTACAAGCCATCATTGAAAACAACCTTGAGCTAGCTGGCCGCTTTAAACCAGGCAAAGTCGATGGGGATCTACTCTTCTTCATCGCAGAAGAAAGTGTGAATGGCTCAATGGGCAATATTCTAGAGCATCAAGCCAATGCTTGGTCTTCAAGAATAACGGGCAAGATAGAAACACATAGCATTCCTTGTAGACACCAAGATATGCTTGATTCAGCGCCTCTTGAAAGCATTGCCCCCATCATTAAAGAGCGCCTTCAGCAATCGGCTGAAAAGCATAAAATTAAGGTTAACTAACAATATCAAGCAACCCTAAAAAATAACCCCAACGCATTGTAAGGGGTTATTTTTTATTGTCAAAATAACAATACTACAAGCACAAATTCCTACCGCTGGAACTCACCATCACGTTCAGGCTGATACTCCACTTTGATAATAGCAACCGACAGGAGATCACCATTTGGCTTTGGCCAGTCGATTTGATCGCCCTCTTTTAAACCCAGTAAGGCACTGCCAACAGGCGCTAAAACCGACACAGTATCTTCAGCGCCATTAGCGTCTTTTGGGTAAACCAAAGTCTTTGAAAACGCCTTGCCTGAAGATAAGACTTTAAAGGTCACAGTCGAATTCATCGTCACAATATTGTCTGGCATTTCTTGTGGCTCAACAATGTCGGCACGGTTAATTTCCTCCTGCAAATCATCTTTGTTAGGAAATTGCGCATAGCTGAGCGAATCCAGTATTTTCTCAAGTCTCACAGCATCTAATGATGAAATGGTTATTTGTGGTCTTTGCATCATAATCTACCTTTTCTTTATCTTAGCTTAACCCATTACTTAAAATAGAAAAAAGCCGTAAGTAAGCGAGTCACCTACGACTTGATTCAGAGATTTTTCCAGTGTGTAAAAAGTATAATGGAAGGAGAATTTGCTCCGGCAAGAAACCTTCCTTGTGTTTATAGCGCTCACTCTTCCAATCAGAGCGGTGGCTTTGCACCACAATGGATCATCATAAGCGAGTTGAAACACAAAGTCAGCAAACAAAAAGAGCCTGTATGCATAAAACACACAAGCTCTTTTCATCAAAACACCCATCGATCAATAACGCAGTTGCTCTAACCCACAAAACGGATCAATAGCGGCATCAGTATTAAATCTTAATCGTCCCAACAAGCCTTCCACGACGGCCTTCTGAACCTCCAATAAAGGACTATAAGCATTAATGTAGACAGGTACTTTAGGTGCATCATACAAAAGATACGGATGACCAAAGGACACCATCACCGTTGGAATATCCACCCAAGGACGATACATGGCATTACCAAAACCATTATGTAATGCCATCCAATCAATATAAATATGCGACTTCACCAACATGGACTCATCGGCGTTAAGATAGAGTAACAAATCATACTCTTTCACATTTAATGCCATTCCTGCTTGAAACTCTGTGACATCAAAGCCCTCACTTTTCAGCATGCTAGCCACATTCAATGGTGCAGGCTCAGGACTAAAAACATGCCGTATACCTGTAGAAATAATCAACACACGTTTGTGACGTTCTAAATTAATCGGCAAAATACCATGGCGATTTTTCACTAAATGCACCGTGCGACGATTTAGCTCAGGAATACGATCTGCGTAATTCGATGCAAGAAGATCATTAAATTGGCTGACACTGACCTCTTGTTGTTTTTCATGCAAACCCAACGCCGCCTTCATCGCCAAAATACGCATCACAGCTTGCTCTAAACGAGCTTCCGATACTCGACCGTCACGAACCGCTTTTAACAGAAACGCATAATCCTCGACTGGATCCTTGCAAAACAACAACATGTCACAACCGTTTTCAATAACCTCAGCCACCACGTTTTCACGTTTCGCCCAGCTACTCAAACCAGCCATCACAGACGCATCTGACACAATTAAGCCATTAAAGCCCAACTCACCACGCAGCAGTTTTTCATTAAGTAATTTGCTTACACTGGCTGGTCGCCACCATTCTTCAGGGTTGTCATCATGGGATTTTACGTACTCAGGCAACGCAATGTGCGCCGACATAATCGACATCACATTGCTGTCAATCGCACTACGATAAAGTCGTCCATAACGCTCTTCCCATTCAGACATAGTTAATGGGTTTACTGTCGTGACTAAATGCTGATCACGATCGTCAAAGCCTTCTCCCGGCCAATGCTTTGCCGTTGCTGCAATACCGTTTTTTTGGAAAGTAGTAATATTCGAGCGGCTCATACTTTCGATAACATCAACATCGCTACCGTAAGATCGAGTTCCTACGACTGCGCTACGAAACTTAGCATTAATATCGACAACAGGAGTAAATGACCAGTTAACGCCAAGCAGTTTCGCTTCTTGCGCAATCACTTTAGTACAATACTCCACCGCACTCTCATCTTTTAACCCAGCAAGACCAAGCTGGTTTGGTACTTGAGCACCGAAAGGAAAGCTCATGCCACCGCCTTCAAGGTCACCACTCACCAAAAGCGGAATGAAAGAATGACTGCGCAGCTGATTCATCATCTTTACTTCGGTATCAAGATCTCGACCAACAAACTTGGTAATGGCACCGGGTTGAATGGTGTCAATAAGAGACAACTCCTCCGCCGAATTTGCCCTCACAATAAGGTTAAATAGCTGCCCTACTTTTTGCTCTAACGTCAGCTCTGAATATGTTTCATCCACCCAAGCAAGCTCTTCGTCATCTAGAAAAAACGGTGCGTTACGGAATGATTCATTCATAAAAAAAACCTCCATATTTCTTAATTTGCTTGGTTGGCTTCACGAGTCACTCGTAACTCAGACTGCATGGTGTCTTCTATGTCTCGCGTTATCGGATAAAAATACGCTATAAATGCAATACAGCCCGCACCGAACGCCGGTATCAAACTCATGAAAAGTAAAATCATCTGAGCAGACTCAGCCGTTTGCTCAACACCTGCTTGATAACCAGCAAAACTCAAACCGATACCCACCAAGGCTCCGCTTAACCCCATACCGAATTTATGGGAAAAGGTCGCAGAACTGGTCGACAACCCCACCACACGACGGCCCGATTTCCACTCTACATAGTCTGCGGTATCTGCAACCAATCCCCAGATAGACGATGCGGCAATGCCTTTCGCTAATTGGTTAAAAAAGATAATGGCGTAGATTACATACACATCCGCTGGATCAACCCAGTACACATGACTAATCAACCCCATACTCAACAGCGCACCCGCTATCACCAAGTTGCGCTTTGAATAACGTTTCACCAATTGCGACATCAGGGCAGATCCAGCAATCATGCCCAAGCTTGCCATGGTAAAAAACAGACCCGCCTTGCTAACATCGCCCACAATATAGGTGAAATAATACATGCCCACAGCAAAGGGCATGATGGTAAAAGTAAACAGCGGAATGCCCATTAAAATAGTCACCCACCAAGCTCGATTTTGAATCACCACGGCAAAATCGTCTTTCAACGAAGCGTTTTGCTTAATCATGGGAACGCGCTCTTTAACACGAGAAAAGCATAGCCAAAACATCACCACCATAATGACACTTAGCAACATCATGGTGTATTGAAAGCCCTGCTGTTTATTACCGCCACCAAAAAACTCCACCAATGGTAGGGTGCCTGCGTTGACCAACAAAGCTCCAGTAAACGCCAATACCATTCGAAATGACGCCATTTGACCACGCTCAACTGGGCTATCCGATATGGTGGCTGGTAAGGAGGAATAAGGAATATTGATGGCTGTGTACAGTGTCATCAATAGAATATAGGTGACAAACGCCCAGATGATCTTGCCGGATTCATCCAGATCAGGTGTCGTAAACGTGAGTACAGCGACAATCGCTAAAGGAATAGGCACATAGAGTAAATAAGGTCGAAACTTACCAAACCGAGTTTGGGTTCTATCGCCTATCATACCCATAATGGGATCGGATATGGCGTCCCACATTCGGGTAACAAAGAATAATGTCCCAACCAAAGCCGCAGAAATACCAAATACATCGGTGTAGAAAAACATCAAATAGGTGCCAACCGCAGTAAACACCACATTACTGGCTAAGTCACCAAAGCCATAGCTAACCTTATCGAAAAACGACAACTTCTTCATAACGAATCCTTTTTTTGTATTTATTGTTTGGTTTCATTATGGGAATTAATCTTAAAGGTGCTATCCGATTTTTGACCTACTCGTTAGCCGTTTTTTGACCTTACCAGTCCTCTCAAACTAGCAGTCTTTAAAAGAGACCGCTAAAGATACAAGAATTGCTTATCCAACCACGGCATTATTCGCTGTTTCAAAAGCACGACATCGACCCCCGCATAGGCTTGACCAATATCCACTAAATTCACCGATTCGCGCTTAAGTCGAAACGCGGTTGGCGTACAATCATATTCTCGACGAAACGCCATATTAAAGGCTTTAACAGATGGGAAACCATGATCTAAAGCGATATCTGAAATGGTTTTTTTCGGTTTTTGAGCAAGATCTGACAAGCTCTTTTCTAACCGATAAAGTGTCAGATAACGCAAAAATGTTTCGCCTACTTTGGCTTTAAAATAGCGACTTAAATAGGCTTCCGACAGACCTCGCTCTTCGGCAAGTAAAGACAGAGAAATGTGCTCTTGATAGCGCAAAGTAATCTGACGTAACAAATCATTGATTAATAAAGTGGATTCCATAGAGTCTATTTTATTGACACTCGTTACAGGAAAATAACGAGAAAACAGCAAACCAAGCTGAGCAAGTAAGCTCGTTTGCGCCTGTTGCCAATAATCTGTTTTATAGTGCTGCTCCCACCAAAGATGCGCCATCAGCTGCTTAATCTTTGGAAACATATTTTGCTGAACCAAACTCCATGCCTTCACCGGCCGACTATCCAAAGCCACGCCAACAAAATGATGTTGCAGGCAGAGCACCAAATTATCTTCTTCGGTAGATTGCGTGGCGTGAGGCAGTGCTTTATTGATAAATAAAACATCGCCTTCCTGTAAAGCAAATATCTCATCCATGACTTGCACGCGAATACGGCCTTTCACTACCCACAAACACTCATGTGCATCGTGATGATGCAACTCGCACTGCGTCACAGAATGGGCAAATACTCGGCTTTCTTCTTCTAATATTTCCGCTCTGTTCGACAAATACATAACAAACCTACTCCCTCAACAGCTTAACGGATGATAAGGAAGTTAAGGCACAAAGTCACAGGCAAAAAAAAGCCCCGCATTAGCGAGGCTCTTTATAGATATTTTTATCAGTGATTAAACCGTGGTATTTTTCACTGAGAACATGCCGTACGCTGCCACCACTAAGAAACAGACTGCAGGCACAACATAAGAAATAATCGCACCGAACTCATCAATGGTTGCACCTTGGACTAGTGGCATCACCGCACCACCTAGGATCGCCATGACTAAACCAGCTGAACCAAACTTAGTATCACTACCAAGACCATCCAATGCGATACTGTAAATAGTTGGGAACATCAAAGACAAACAAGCCGAAATAGACACAATTGCCCAAACACCTGAAATGTCTGGCACCATCACAGCGTACAAACACAAAGCCGTACCCAATAGCGCCAAAATGCTCAACAACACAGCGGGACGGAAAAAGCCCATCAACCAGGTCATCACAAAACGCGATATCAAGAAAATAATCAAACTGTACTGTAGGTAATCAGACGCACTGGCTTCCGTACCGCCCAGTGTTTCTTGCACGTATTGAATCGTAAAAGTCCAAGTACAGGTTTGCGCGGCCACATTAAAAAACTGCGCCACGACACCCCAGCGGTATTGCTTTCTTGCCAGCAACCGACCTAAAGTCGCCATGAAATCAATCGTCTGAACCTCGTCAACATTGACCTTGTTCTCTGATTTAGGGATACGCATGAAATAGATAAGTACCCAGATAATCATCAACACGAACGCCATACCAACATAAGGTGTCATCACGCTGTTTAATTCATCTGCGCGAATGCTCAACAGCATTTCTGGTGCCATGCTGGCTCTTTCTTCAGCGGACGCTGTGTTTAGATTAGGAAGAATCAAGGTCGCCGCAAGAAAGACACCGATATTAGTACCAACAGGGTTAAACGCCTGAGCCAAGTTCAAACGACGTGCTGCGCTGCCTTCTGGCCCCATGGTCATCACAAAAGGGTTCGCCGAGGTTTCTAAAATAGACAAGCCTGCCGCCAAAATAAATAAGGCCGCCAAAAAGAAACCATAGGTCATCGACACGCTGGCAGGATAAAACGCCAAGGCACCTAAAATAGCCAAACCTAACCCTGTCAATACACCTGCTTTATAGGAGTAACGCGCATTGATAAACGCGGCTGGAATCGCTAAACAAAAATACGCGCCGTAGTAGGCAAACTGCACTAAAGCGGATTCAAAGGTACTCATGGTGAAGATCTTGCTAAACACTTTTACCAATGGATCGGTCATGTTGGCCGCAACACCCCATGCAGCAAAACAGGTAATCAATAGGATAAACGCAATTTTCATGTTCGGATAAACGAACGGAGCAGACAGGGATTTCTCAGGAGCTGTATTTTGATTTTTCATAAAGCAAACAACATCTATTATTTTATAGTTGGATGATAGGACGTACCGGCTGTCTTCAAAAAGACAGGCTGAAAGCACTTCACCAGCATCAGACATTGATATAGGCTAACCGCAGAAAAAGACTGCATTGTGATGCATTGAAACCAGCACAAATCGCCTTATCTACGACCAACATCAAACACAAGGTGCGAAATCCTATCACCAACTTTCTATAAAAATGAGCCTGCAACGCAAAACTAAATCGCCAATGCTGCTTATTAATCTTTTCTTACCCATTTCATTAACATAAATGAAATAATTATGACTGGCGGTTCATTTAGGGCACTACCACCACGCCTTACTCAGCGCTTTCTCAACAAGCGTAAAGCATTCGCTGTCACCAATGCTGTCGCACCAGAATCCGCCAACACCGCCAACCACAACCCCGTTATACCTAACAAAGTTGTCACTAAAAACACCGCTTTTAAGCCTAAGGCGATGGTAATATTTTGACGAATATTCACGTTCGTCGCGCGGGATAAACGAATCATCTCAGCCAAGCCTTGTAAACGATTGTGGGTCAAGGCGGCATCGGCGGTTTCTAACGCCACGTCTGTACCGCTCCCCATGGCAATACCTATCGTAGACGCTTTCATCGCGGGCGCATCATTGATGCCATCGCCCACCATGGCGGTGGCTTGTCGTTGGTTAAGCTCAGTGACTGCAGTGACCTTGTCCTCTGGTAATAAACCCGCACGAAAATCTATGTTCAGCTCTGCGGCAATGGCCGCCGCGGCACGGGGATTATCCCCCGTTAGCATCACGCCATTAATCCCCAGATCCGCCAAGTCTTTCAATGCCGCCTTCGCATCATCACGCAATCTGTCTCGTAATGCGATCAAACCCGTTAGCTCACCGTCTTCCAGTACAATAACGACTGTTTTGCCCTCTTCTTCAAGGCCCATCACTTGCTGTTGAATCGAATCGTCTAAAGCCTGATCCAGCTTACTGGGGGAACTGATCTTGATTTTCTTTTCCGCAAAATCCCCTTCCACACCAACGCCCGCCAAGGTTTTACGATTATCAGCGTGAACGAAAGCAACGCCTTGCTGTTCGGTGTAATGCACAATGGCTTTCGCCAAAGGATGGTGCGATCCCATCTCAACGGACGCTGCTGCCGCCAATACATCATTCACATTAACGTTATGAAAAGTCACCACATCTGTCACGCTTGGCTTACCTTCGGTTAACGTACCCGTTTTATCGAAAGCGATGGTTTTGATTCGACCAAGCTGCTCTAACGCCAAGCCCCCTTTAATCAAAGCGCCTCGACGAGTTGCCGCTGCCAACCCAGAGGTTATCGCTGCTGGTGTCGAAATCACCAAGGCACAAGGACAGCCAATCAGTAACAAAGCCAAACCGCGATAAATCCACGTATCCCAAGATTGAGCGAAAGCCAAAGGCGGAATCAAGATCACCAAGACAGAAATCAGCATGATCACGGGCGTATAAATACGACTGAATTTATCTAAGAAGCGCTCAAGTGGTGCTCGGCGCTCTTCCGCTTCTTCAATAAGCTGTAAAATTCGATCTATGGCGTTTTTACCCGGCTTTGACACTACCTTGAGCCGCACCACCTTATCGACCAACAGACTCCCTGCTGGCACTTTTTCACCAGATGAACGCTCAACAGGAACAGATTCCCCCGTCAAAGCGCTTTCATCAAAGCTTGCCATACCGGACAACAGCTCAGCATCCGCCGGCAAGCGTTCACCCGGTGATACTTCAATTTCATCACCTGGACGTAAATCCACAATAGCGATTTTTTGGCGCTCGCCATCTTTGATAATCAACGCTTCCTCCGGCAACAAAGCCATTAAAGCGCTCACGCCTTTACGCGCACGATTCGCCGCAAAGGATTCCAAGCTCTCGCCAATCATAAACAGCAACAACACCATGGCCGCTTCTGCCGTAGCACCAATGAATAACGCGCCGATTGCCGCCACGCTCATTAGGGTTTCAATGGCGAAAGGCGAACCGCTGCGCATCATGCGCCATGACTTTTTCATGATGGGGACTAAGCCAACCAAGGTCGTGACAATAAAAGCCGTTTCGCCAAACACAGAGTTAAACTGGGCTATCCCCCAGCTCAATAACATCAGCACAGCCAAAGCGACGATCGGACCGTATTCGGTTAATTTTTGGCGAGAAAACCATGACGTCATTTGTTGTTCAGAGTGGGTAGACTTTTGGCTCTGCTGCTTGGCAGCACTGTCACCCAAAGAAACTAAGTCAAAGCCAATGCCTTTTACAGCGTTTTGAATTTTGTCTGACACATCAGCATTCACCGACACTCGAAGTTTTTCAGTAGAGAAAACCACATTGGCACTTACTACACCTTCTACGGAAGAAACCGCTTTCTCAATAGAGCGCGCACAACTGGCGCAATCCATACCGCTGACACGCCAACTATACATTTGCTTTCCGGCTTCTTGCGCTACAGAGGCATCGTCATTTGTATTAGTAGAGGCAGAGCAACTGTCGTCTTCCTCACTGGAAGAACAACACTGATTTTCTTTTGAGCCACTATCATCGCTTGCGCAACAAGAGGAAACGTCACTTGGCGCTGTACAACAAGATCCGCTCGTCTCTTGATGATAATGAGCCTCGATGAACATGAGCTTGTGATTGACTAGAAAGGTGACACTGACATGAAGAATGAGATTGGCAATTTTCTGTATGTTTACCTGATGAGTGACGCATAAATCTCTCCTGTTATGAGTCTATAACAAGAGTGTAGACCTTGGAGCATACTCCAAGGTCAAGCATCTACTGCCTATTATTTAAAAAATAAAAAGAGTCTTAGCTCTTAATTGAAACACCTTCTACTTCTAATACCGTTTTTGCATCGGTGCGTTCCATGATTTTCACTAAGGCCGATTGAATCACTTCGTCTTCGCGTACATCACTTTGTCCTGCAAAACGCTGTGCTTGCGGCTCTGCGCCCTCTTCTGCAGTAAAAGTCACCACGACTTCTGTAGCGATCTCTTTTGTGTCACCGAAATAAGCAATGGAAAGTTGCGGATAACCTTTAAAACCCATTTTGACTTTCTTTGCGATACGTTTTTTCGATTTATCTATGTTCATGCGGCCTGCCTAAAGGGAAAAGGTAATTACAAGGAAAACGAATCTTTGGATTAAACCACAAAGCAGACCAATCAAGGTAAATTAAACACAAAATAACCCCACCCTACAGGAGGGGTCAATCACTTAATTAGACTAAGCGCCCCTCTAAACTCATCCGCTCGACAATCACCAATCAGTTCAAACAAGCACATTTCAAGGCTGGTCACTTCCGCGCCTTTGCGGGCTAATTTGGCAAGCGCCATGTCTTTATTCTCTCTAGTTCGAGATGACACGCAATCGCTGACCAGCTCCACGTCATAACCTAAATCCAGCAAGCCTAACGCGGTTTGATACACACAAATATGCGTTTCAATACCAGTAATAAGCCACGAATTCATCTTGGCTTTTTTCACTGCCTCGACAAAAGCAGGTTCACCACAGGCACTAAAGGAATACTTAGCAATGGGACTTCAACCTCTATCCAACGCTTCGCGTAACTCAGGCACCGTTGCGCCCAATTTTTCTGGGTTTTGCTCCAGCCACAAAATGGGTAAACCCAATAGTTTGGCGGCTTTTACCAGCTTCACTAAATTGACGATAAACACCTCACTGTCATGAACGATCGTCGCTAGCTTTCCTTGAGCATCGATCACCACCAAACCCGTTTTGTCTTTTCTTAACATTTTACGCTCCTCTTTTTTTGTAATGTCATCCTGCGCTTATACGATCAATTCAATACCTAAGACATCATCAATACAAGGTTTCGCTGCCACTTCATCACACCATACGCCAAAATACATCACCACTCATAAAAGTCCCTGTTAGTAAAATCGAGCGATTTTGTTATTTGTTTCCCTTTTGAAGAATCGTAACCTTCTTGACTGATAATTTTATGTGGGAAAAACAACATGCTCAATAAAATAAGAATCAAAGTACGTGGTTATCACCTAGATCTGTTCCAACACGTCAACAACGCTCGGTATTTAGAATTTATTGAAGAAGGCCGTTGGGCGTTTTTTGATGAGTTTTTCGATAAAGACGACTGGATGCAGCAAGATCTGGTCTGGCCTGTGGTGAATATAAATATCAACTTTAAATCCGAAGCGAATTTTGGAGACCTGCTCGAAGTACAAACCCGCTACGCTAAAATCGGCAATCGTAGCGTCACCATGCAACAGACCATCATCAATGTAGAAACGAACACCACCGTCGTTGAAGCCGATGTCACCTATGTATGCTTCTCCAAAGCCGCCAAAGCCGCCATTCCTTTTCCTGATGACTTCAGACAAAAAGTCGAACAGTCTATTGCCGAATTTGAATAAACTCAACAACATGACGTTAAAACTGACAATAAAAAAGGGCTATTCGCCCTTTTACATTCTAATGATCACGGTTTAGAAATTACCAGCTCAAGGTCACTTTCTGCCCTGTTTCCAGAGATTTCTGTGCTGCATCAGCAAGTATTTGTGCACGACGCCCATCTTCGAAACTTGGAGAAACAGGTTTCTTCGCCAAGACGTTTTCAATGAAAGACGTGAGTTGCAAATTATAAGCATCCACATAACGATCAATAAAGAAGTTATAAAGCGGATCTTTTACTTGCGTTGTGTCTTTAGTGTAGCGGGTAACCGAGGTTGGTGTTTGGTTATTAGAAATCACCATGCCTTCTGAGCCAAACGCTTCAACCCGTTGATCGTAACCATATATCGCGCGACGTGAACCATTGATATGAATCAAGCGGCCAGATTGGCTTTTCATAATCACCATCACGCTATCCACATCGCCAATCTCGGTGATTTTTTCATCCACCATGGCGCTGCCAAACGCTTGCAGCTCCACAACCTCTTCACCCAAGACAAAACGCGCCATATCAAAATCATGAATGATCATGTCACGGAAAATACCACCGGACGATTTGAGGTATTCTACTGGCGCCATACCCGGATCTCGACTAGTAATGATGATCTGCTCTAACTTGCCAATACTGCCATCTTGCGCGGCTTTGACAACAGCTGCATGGCTTGGATCGTAACGTCGATTAAAACCAATCTGAATAGGCACGTGACAATCTTTAATTTGTTCTAAACAAGCGTTTACTGTAGCCGTGTCTAGATCTATCGGCTTTTCACATAAAATGGCTTTACCCGCTTTGGCGGCTTTAATAATCAGCTCCACATGGGTATCCGTACTGGTGGCAATCAATACCGCATGCACATCAGGATCAGCCAAAGCGACTTCTACACTGTCAGCCACCTTGGCACCAGTGGCTTTCGCAACGGACTCTGCCGCCGGCGCATAGACATCAAAGACATATTTTAAGTTAGATTGAGCAAACGCCTGAATATTTTGAGCGTGCATCTTTCCGATTCGACCCGCACCGAATAACGCAAAATTAAGCATAGTTTTATCCTTAGGTTTATTTTTTATACAAGGCGACTATTAGACTTGTAGATATTGTTAACAAAGTATTGGCGAGCACAGTAGTCGCCCAAAAATTAAAATCATTTATAATTTTTTATCTCGTTCAATAATCCAAGCATGATCCGGATCATTATGAAAAATCCAGTTCCGACTTGGCCCCGCCATGACATTCAAATAATAGGACTGATATCCATGGGGTACGCCAACCGGATGATAGCCTTTTGGCACCATGACCAGATCACCATTTTCCACCGCCATGGTTTCATCGATGCTTCTGTCATCGGTATAAACTCGTTGAAAGACAAAGCCTTGTGGTGGATCAATCTTATGGTAATAGGTTTCTTCCAATTGTGTTTCCGCAGGCGCCGCATCGGTATCATGCTTATGAGGTGGATAACTCGACCAGCCGCCACTTGGTGTAATCACTTCACACACCAGCAAGCTGTCAGCGGGTTCGTTGCCAAATAAGATATTGCACACATGACGAGTGTTGCTGGCTACGCCTCGCGTTTCGTATTGGCATTGCTCAGGCGTGATCAACTTAGCTTGAAAGCCGCCCTTACCTGGCGCCTTACAAAATGCCACTTCCACATCGGTAATGGCTTCGATCCGAATTTCATCGTGTGCTGGGGAATACACAGAATAAGGGGCTTTCTGTTCAAACACACTCATGCGGTCGCCAATATTTTCCCATGCTTCTTTTTGAGTGCTCGCGTTGACTTTACCAGACAAAATCACCGCGCATACTTCATCGGTTCCGGTTTGAATAACAACCGACCCACCAGCTTTAAGCTGGTGCGCTTCAAATCCCACATAACGCCAATGGGCACTTTCTGGCGTCACTAACTGGGTTTGTGTTTCACCATTAACATGGTGTTTTTTGCTTAGTCTGTTTTTACTCAGTAAATGTGACATAAAAACCTCAATAATGATTATTGTCGCTTAATCTTGCTGAACCTATGGTTAAGGCTGCGCCCTGACATCGTATTGCTCTACGTCAACCCAGGCTCTTTTTTCAAAAGACTCCACCACGCTGTCGAGAATAATATTGACCTGAGTGGCGGCTCGAAAATCTGGCCATAGGGGTGCGTCGTTAACCATACCTTGAAATAAGTCTCGAATTTCAACGGCTTTCATGTCATTGAAGCCCAGGCCATGACCTGCAGACACACAAAATGCCTGATAATCAGGGTGCTCAGGTCCCACTAAAATACGCTTAAAACCTTGAGTTTGAGGATGGCCTTCAGCAATATACAAAGACAACTCTGATAAGGTTTCTTGATCAAAAATCAAGCTTCCCTTGGTTCCTGTGACTTCAAATGACAAACCATTTTTTCTTCCCCATGCGATTCGTGATGCTTCTAACGTACCTTGAGCACCATTAGCAAAGCGCACCATCATATGAGCCTGATCGTCGTTTTCTACTTCACCAACGCTTGCTTTGTCATCGTTTGACGCTTGATATATAGGACGATATTGATGAACCACTTTGAGATCGGCACACAACGATATGATGGGAGCCACCAAATGTGTCGCCAGTTGCACAAGATGCGAGGCCAAGTCATTCAACGCACCGGTTCCTGCAAACCGCTTCTGCAAACGCCAGCTAAATGGCAAATTAGCATCGGCAAGATAATCTTCATTAAACACACCGCGAAAATGCACCACCTCACCAATATCACCACGAGCGATTAATTGCTTAGCAAATTGCACCGTTGGGTTCTTGATATAATTAAAGCCCACTAGTGTTTTAACACCAGCACGCTCGGCCGCTTCAGTCATTTCCTTGGCGTCATCCGCGTTCAATGCTAACGGTTTTTCACTGTAAACATGCTTACCTGCGGCAATAGCGGCTAACGCTATTTCCTTATGTAAAAAATTCGGTGCACAAATATCCACAACGTCAACATCGGGATCATTAATCAAGCACTTCCAATCCCCTGTAGAGCGATTGAAGCCCAATTCCAGCGCCTTCATTTCTGCCAACTCTGATGTCGCGTCCGCTAGCATCTCACACTGTAATTGACCTTGTGGAATAGCAAATGCTGCTATCGCATTGCGGTAGGCTATCGCATGGGCTTTGCCCATATAGCCAGACCCCACCAACCCCACACGCATTTTCTTTACCGTCATGATCGTCTCACTATCGTCTGTGATATTCCAACAATGAAACCATAATAGAATATTTATTTCATTTAATTCAATAGATAAAGTGTATTTTTGTGGGAAATTATTAAAAGTCTTCGTTAAAAATAAAAAAACATCAACGACAACAACAAACAAACCCATTAAAAACAAAAAGATAGGGGATATGAATTTAAAGATAGAACCTTAAATTATTGAAATATTTATTCCAATAAATCTCGTGCAGACCTAGTTAGGTCTTTTTAGGTGACTTGGCACCACGCTTTAGAACCCAATACAAATACATAACCACAACGAGGTTAAACAAGAGTATTGAGACGTGAATAAAACTGGGAGTCTGGTAGAGGGCGTACAGTTCAAAGGGAATGTAAAGTGAGCCACTAATAAAAGCGAACCATTCGGTCCAGCGTAGTCGATGCCAAAGCCCATAGGCCATGACAAAACGAAAACAGGCATACAGCAGCGCGATTGCTGTCACCAACACTAGGCTCTTGTGAGTAACACTTTCGATCATACTAAGGACTAAAGACACATAATGATTGGTCGTGGAAATAGACCACTGAGCCATCAACTGCTCAGCCAATTGATGAAGATCCCGTCCTGCCAAAACATTCACACTAACCACAAGAAATAACGCCAATACGCCTTTTATCCCCTCCAAAAGGGCGATGGCGTTAAGACCTTCAAACTTCATAATGAAACTTTTTCACGACTATTGTGCTCGTCAATATGGTATTAAAAATAACTTCAGATACAAAACCCAGTATAAGAAAACAAGATGACAAAAAGGTGTTCAGGATTAATTATTAAGTAAAATGATATAGCAAAGGAAGTGTAAAAGAGTAAAGAGCGATAGAAACATCAACGAAAGCGCAATAAAAAAGGCAGGCTGGGGACAAAAGCCCAACCCACCTTAAACAGATCGAACTCGCGTTACACCCTAAACTTATCCAAGGATTTTGCTTGCTCAATAGTAATTTCTACCATGGTTTCACACAAAGCAGATTGTTCAGTCGCCGCATCAGAAACTGACTGACTGATGTCACGAATATTCGTCGTGTTACGATTAATTTCGTTCGACGTTGCACTTTGCTCTTCCGCTGCTGCCGCTATTTGTACCGTCATTTCATTAATTTCGTTAATACTGGCACGAATGGCTTCTAACGATGCTTTCGCCTGATTCGCAATGTGCTGAGTAGCGTTGGCACTTTCTCGACTTTCAAGAATGACTTTCTCAGCCCCTCTCACGCCATTTTGAAGTTGCTGAATCATTTTCTGAATTTGTTCGGTCGATTCTTGTGTTTTCGATGCTAATGTTCTCACCTCATCCGCAACAACGGCAAACCCTCGACCTTGCTCGCCCGCTCTGGCCGCTTCAATCGCGGCGTTCAAAGCCAATAAGTTCGTTTGATCAGCAATATCGGTTATCACCGTCAAAATAGATTCGATATTATTGCTGTATACGACTAACTCATTGATGGTCGTGACTACACCGCCCATTTTATCGGTCAACTGTGAAATCGAAGCCGTCGTACGTTCCACCACAAGAGAGCCTTCTTTCGCTGCTGCATCGGCATGATTAGCGCGACTGGCTGCCGTTTGAGCGTTATCCGCCACATCATGAGCCGTGGCTGACATTTCATGCATCGCCGTCGCTAATTGATCCAGTTCGTTTAACTGAGTATAAAGCTCTGAGGATGAACGTGCAGAGGAAGCCGCCGTTTTATCAGTATTTTCACGGACACGTAAAGACCGCCCTTTTACCTCACGTATCATTTGCTGTAAATAATCAACAAACTTATTAAACTCACTCGATACGGCACCAAATTCATCATTGCTGATAATGTCTAATCGCTTGGTTAAATCCCCTTCTCCGCCATTGATCTCCTGTAGAGACTCACGCAAAGCTCGCAAAGGTTCCAACAGACGAGTAACCACAACATACAAGATAATCGAAACTAGCAAACCGGCAATCAAGGTACTCCATAAGGCTATCCAGCCAAAGGAGCGCACGTCAGCAAATAATTTAGCCTCATCCAGTACCACGCCAATGTACCAATCAGCCCCGTATAAATTCGGTAATGGACTAAACGACACATAAACCGATGTGCCATCTGCTAGCGTATTTGGCAACAACCCATTACTCAAGGCTGGCACGCCTCCTTGCAATAAGTCCGCTATAGATTTGCCATTCAAATCAGCATTGGGATGACTGATGATCTTGCCAGATTTATTTAGCAAAAAGGCATAACCGGTCTCGTTGAAATTCAGGGTGTTCACCGCATCTGATACAGTTTTGAGACTCAGATCTCCGCCAAATGCCCCTTTAAATTGCCCCCGGTCCGAAAAATCGGCTATCACAGAAATTAGAATATCCCCTTCTGTAGAAACATAAGGCTCGGTCAACACAGCTTGCTTGTGATTTTTCCCCATATCATACCAAGGACGCTTGCGAGCATCCCAACCAGGTGGGTTCCAATTAGGATCGTTCGTAAAACGAGGGCCACCACTGTCCAAACCACCAAATAGTAATAAAAATTCTTTTTGGTAAATGGGTAAATCAAAGGCTTTTTGAATGGTCTCAGGACTGAAATCGGCATCGATTGTTTGTGAGATTGACTCGATTAAATCCATTTTATTTTTAAGCCAATTATCCACCTGTAACGCCAACGCTTTACTACTTTCTTGCGTGCTGGTCATGGTTTTTTCAAACAGTGCGGCGCGAAGACTTGAGTATTGCAACCAAGAGTAAATCGAGAACGCCAACACAACGACAACGGAAGCACATAAAACAACTTTATGGGATACCTTCATAAGCTCTACCTATCAAATAAAAATTTAAGCAAGCGACATCCTGCTTCCTGCAAAGTTTAGTCAGCTTTAGTAACGACACAATCGCCATAATTATTGCATTTGAGGGAATTTATCTTAATGCTCTACAAAGCACCACCTTTTAACCGTTGTTTTTTGTAGTCACTAAAGTTTAAACCAATAATAAAAAGCCCCCGCAATCCTAAAGAAAGCGGAGGCTGGCTGTTGGCAACACTAAACCAGAGGGCAAAATACCCTCAAGAAATTACACTAGATCAAAACGATCCAGCTCCATTACTTTCGTCCATGCAGCAACAAAGTCTTTCACAAAGCGTTCTTGTGAATCGGAGCAAGCGTATACTTCAGCGATAGCACGAAGTTGAGAATTGGAACCAAACACCAAATCGGCGCGCGTGGCTGTCCATTTAATTTTCCCCGTTTTACGATCACGGCCTTGGAACTCATCTTCTTTTTCAGAAGTGGCGAACCATTTCGTTCCCATATCCAATAGATTCACAAAGAAATCATTGCTTAACGTTTCTGGCTGCTGTGTCAACACCCCATGAGAGGATTGTGCGACATTAGCCCCTAGTACTCGCAATCCGCCTACTAACACCGTTAATTCTGGTGCTGATAGTGTGAGCAGCTGCGCTTTGTCTAACAACAACTCTTCCGTTGACACTGTGTAGCGGCCTTTTTGGTAGTTACGGAAACCATCCGCAATAGGCTCAAGAACAGCAAAAGAGTCCACATCCGTTTGCTCTTGAGTGGCATCACCACGACCAGGAGTAAACGGCACTGTCACGTCCAAATCTGCGGCTTTCGCCGCTTTCTCGATACCAACAGAACCTGCCAACACAATAAGATCTGCAAGAGAAATTTGCTTATTGCCAGACTGCGCTTTATTAAACTCAACTTGAATGGCTTCTAATGTTGCCAAGACATTAGCAAGTTGCTCAGGCTGATTGACAGCCCAGTCTTTTTGCGGTGCTAAACGAATACGAGCACCGTTTGCACCACCACGCATATCCGAACCACGATAAGTAGACGCTGACGCCCACGCTGTTGACACCAGCTGAGAGACACTCAAACCTGACGCTAATATTTTCGCCTTCAAACCTGCAATATCTTGCTCATTGACCAATTCATGGCTGACTGCTGGAATCGGATCTTGCCAAATCAACTCTTCTTGAGGAACCAAAGGCCCTAAATAACGAGACACTGGTCCCATATCACGGTGTGTTAACTTAAACCATGCACGTGCAAACGCATCCGCAAGCTGATCTGGATTTTCGTGGAAACGCTTAGAAATTTCCGCGTAAATCGGATCTACTTTTAATGCCATATCCGCTGTAGACATCATCGGAGCATGACGTTTCGATGCATCATGAGCATCCGGCACAGCATCCGCTAAGGCACCATTTTTAGGTTTCCACTGCGTGGCACCGGCAGGAGCTCTTAGTCAGCTCCCAATCGTAACCAAGCAAGGTGTCAAAGTAGCCGTTATCCCACTGAATTGGGTTAGGTGTCCACGCGCCTTCTAAGCCACTTGAAATGGTATCTACGCCGTTACCTTGACCCTGACTGTTACGCCAGCCAAAACCTTGCTCAGTAATATCAGCGGCTTCAGGATCTACCCCAACTTGAGCAGCATCACCTGCACCATGAGTTTTACCAAATGTATGACCACCCGCGACTAAGGCAACAGTCTCCTCATCATTCATCGCCATACGCGCAAACGTATCACGAATATCACGCGCTGACGCTAACGGATCAGGCTTACCATCTGGACCTTCTGGGTTAACGTAAATTAAACCCATTTGTACCGCTGCTAATGGGTTTTCAAGCTCTCGGTCACCTGAGTAACGACTTTTTTCACCGCCACTTAATTCTAACCACTCTTTTTCGGCGCCCCAGTAAATATCATCTTCTGGCTCCCACACATCAACACGGCCACCAGCAAAACCAAAGGTTTCAAATCCCATGGATTCCAATGCACAGTTGCCCGCTAAAATCATTAAATCTGCCCAAGAAATCTTACGGCCATATTTTTGCTTGATAGGCCAAAGCAACCGGCGAGCTTTGTCTAAATTGACGTTATCAGGCCAGCTGTTTAATGGCGCAAAACGTTGTGTACCAGATGACGCACCACCGCGGCCATCCGCTGTACGATAAGTACCCGCGCTATGCCATGCCATACGGATGAAGAATGGACCATAATGACCATAATCTGCTGGCCACCAATCTTGTGAGTCCGTCATCAAAGCATACAAATCCTGACGCACAGCGTCTAAATCCAAACTGTTAAATTCTTTAGCGTAATCAAAATCCTCACCCATAGGATTAGATTTCGCTGAGTGCTGATGCAAAATCTTTAGGTTTAGCTGGTTAGGCCACCAATCTTTATTAGAGGTCCCACGACCTGCAAATTGCCAAGCGCTTGTTGCGCTCGTTGCACCGTGGTTAAAAGGACACTTACCTTCACTAGACATATTATTCTCCTGTTATCCTGACTGACTTTCTTTGCATTTTATGTGAGCTTTATAACGAAAAATCACAGCCCCTTCTCTCTTGTCCTAATAGTTATAGCCCTTCATAGATCAAGTTGCTAATAAATAAAACCTAATATTCCAATAGGCTAAGACAGAAAAGACTTAATTTCCCATGTCACGACATGACGAAAACGCAGTAGTACTCATTCAACATAAAGCATGCTTTACTAAGATAAACATGACTTAACTCACGATTTAGGAAAGCATCATGCATATTATCAATGCTCGTTTACGTCACCGCTCAGAGCTTTTCTCTATTCAGATTGAAAAGGGTATTTTCAGCAAGATAACACCTCAGAACGATAGGTTAGTCTCAGTAGAAAACCATATTGATGCAAATGGAAAACTCGTTTGCGCTCCTTTCGTCGAGCCACATATTCATCTGGACGCAGCGTTAACCGCTGGTGAACCAGAATGGAACCAAAGCGGCACCTTATTCGAAGGCATCGAACGCTGGAGTCAGCGTAAGCCAATGTTGAATGAAGCGGATATTCGACGTCGCGCCTTATCCACCATAGAGCTTTTGGTACAAAACGGCGTACAGGCTATTCGAACTCATGCGGATACCACTGACCCGACCCTAGTCGGTGTTCGCACGCTTTGCGCGCTTCGTGATGAGCTAAAAGACAAAATTGATTTACAGGTGGTAGCCTTTCCCCAAGACGGCATGTTGTCTTACCCCAATGGCTTAAAACTGATGGAAGAAGCGTTGGACATTGGCGCCGATGTGGTTGGTGGCATTCCGCACTTCGAATACACTCGAGAATTGGGTGAAAAATCTGTCAAACTGATTATAGAATTGGCCAAAAAGTACGATCGATTAATCGATGTGCATTGCGACGAAATCGATGATCCCAATTCTCGTTTTTTAGAATTCCTTGCCTGTGAAGCGTTATTCCATGATATGGGATCCAAAGTCACTGCAAGCCACACCACCGCGATGCATTCTTATGATAACGCCTATTGCTCGAAGCTATTCCGTTTATTAAAAAACGCCGGTATTAACTTTATATCCTGCCCGACGGAAAGCATTCACTTGCAAGGTCGTTTTGACAGCTACCCAAAACGCCGTGGCGTCACGAGAGTCAAAGAACTTAGAGAAGCCAATATCAACGTCTGCCTAGGACAGGACTCTATCTTTGATCCTTGGTATTCATTAGGCAATGGTAAGTTGCTTCGCACCTTAGATTACGCCATGCATATCTGCCAAATGATGGGATATCAAGACTACGCTCGGGCATTAGACATGATCACTGACAACAGTGCTCGTACCTTGTGCTTACAAGGTTACGGAATAGAAGTTGGCAATGCCGCAAACTTTATAATGCTGGATGGGCACGATGATTACAGCGTTTTACGTCAGCAAGGCGATGTATTACTGTCCGTTCGTCAAGGTAAAATCATCATGCAACGTCAGCCCTCTAAGATCATTTCTCCACCTTGGATTACTGATGAAATGGAGTAGAAAAATCTTTCAGGGTAGATAATATGAGCCTATTCTCTGTTCATCTACCCTGGATTTTCAGTATCAAATACGACATCCCGCGATAAATTTTGCTCTATAACAAAAAATCTTCATTTATATTTTTGCGCTTGCAAATATCCTTTCCTAGACTGTAAAGAACTTATCAGATTGTAAGGGACTATATAAATGCGCATCCATTCTATTCGAATCAAGATGATGCTTCCCATCATCTTTCTCTCCGTCATTTTAATCGCGCTGTTTATTTTTATGATGCTCATGAGCACCATGCAAAAGAGCAGTATGAAATTACAGGCAGAACACTATTTTGAGGCAATTTCAGAAGTACTCAATGCAGATCGTGATATTTATCAAGCACGACTTGCACAAGAGAAAATGCTCGATGGGGAAGGACCAAAGCAAGAGAATGAAGCAGACTTTAACGAAAATGCCCAACAAGTTTTTGATCGTTTCCAACTTTATCGACAGTACCTTGCCGATGAGCCAAAAGATCTGCTAACACCGTTCGAATCTTTCAATTCACTTTATGATGAATGGGTTTCATCCAGCAAAAGTCTACTTGCCACATCAAAAGGCAGCATTCAATTTTCACAGGCAATGATAGAGCTAGATCAGAAATTCCATACTATCCGTAATATGCTTGATGAAGCGGGAGAAAATCTGCACACACACACCAACAATGTAAAAGATCAAATAAACTCAGCTTCGGAGCTTAATAACTACGTAGAAGCCATCACTGAGGTATTAAATGCAGACAGAGACCTATATCAAGCACGACTAGCGCAACAAAAAATCATTAATGGGGTTGGGGATAAAGAAAAAAACAAAGAAGAGTTTAAACTCAATGCGGCTCAAACCTTAGAAAGGTTCAGAGCTTATCGTGGTCACCTTATTAATGAATCAGAACTAACGAAACCCTATAGTAAATTTGATGTACTTTTTGATGAATGGTATCAAGAGAGTCTAATTCAACTAAACTCCCCCAATATTCAAACCTCACAGAAACTTCCTCAAGAAATCATAGTAGCGGATGAGAAATTTGCCGCCATTCGCACACTTTTGGACAAAGCGGGAGAATCGGTCAGAAACCACTCAAGACACATTGAAGATCAAACCAAACAAAACATTGCTCGTAACCAAAAAATAGCCATGATAGTGACATCAATCGCCTTTATTCTTGCGCTCATTTTTGGTTATTTTATTCCACTTAAAATCACCAACAATGTGGAAAACATGGGACGTCGAATTAAAGAGATTGCCGAAGGAGACGGTGATTTAACTCAGCGAATAAACTCAAGTGCAAAAGACGAACTTGGGGATCTAGCCAAAGAGTTCGATAATTTTGTTGAGCAACTTAGGTCTATTATCAGCAATATACACAAACAATCATCGTCACTAGGCAACATGACCGCCGAGTTAAAAAATGCCTCTGAAACGACAAGCGATATCACTCAAGCATTGGTAAATGCTTCGACCTCCATGATCAGCGCTGGCCAAGAAATGAATCTATCAAATCAACAAATGGCGCAAGTAGCAAGAGATACCGCGACGGAAGCAACGACGTCTAGCCAATTAACCAATCAAGGAATTCAAGCCGTAAACACATCCCATAAAGCCATTTCTAGCTTAATTGATGATATTGAAAAGTCATTACAAAGAGCACAAGAGTTAGAGAAAAGCTCTGAAAATATATCTTCCGTCCTCGAAGTGATTCGAAATATTGCCGAGCAAACTAACTTACTGGCTTTAAATGCTGCGATTGAAGCCGCACGCGCAGGTGAACAAGGTCGAGGATTTGCCGTTGTTGCAGACGAAGTGAGAACGCTCGCGACCCGAACACAAAACAGCACAGATGAAATAGAAACCATCATAGAACAGCTTAAACGTAATGTCAGAGAATCCTCTACTTCCACTCAGAACAGCCGTAACAATGCCGATAATACAGCATCAAATTTTGATAACGTCATCAACATATTTGATGCTTTGAACCATTCATTTGAAAAAGTACAACAGCTGGCATCCCAAACAGCCCAAGCCACCGATGAACAAGCCGCATTGTCTAATAATATCAATCAAAGTCTCATGCTGTTAAAAGAACAGACCGATGGCGTAAAAGACGTCTCAAGCCTTATCAATAAACAGTCAAAACAAATAACGGATTTATATAAAACACTCAATAACGAAGTCGGAAATTTTAAAGTGTAATGTTTTACTGAGAGTAAGAAACGAACCGTCTTAAAAAAGACAGCCTTGCTCTTTAACCGCAGTTAAAGAGCAAGGTCATTTTATTCATTATGGCTTATCTGTTGGGCAGTTCTCCATGCCAACGCGATAAGTGGAAACGGTACTCATGTCGGCAAACTTACGAAAAGCATTGAATGCATCATAATTAGGCTTGTAGCTCACCGTGTAATTCATATTGATTTGAGCGCCAAAATTATTGGGCGTAAACGATGCGTCTTGGCTTATTATTTGGAATTCTTCTAGTTTGTTCTTTTTACCAAAAGTGATCACTTCTTGTGTTTTGGATTTATAAATCGCTCCCACATCCACATCAGAATTAGGCTGAAGGTTTTCCATGTAAGAAAAAGATGTGATGTCCTTACTTTCACAAACGGGTAACTCGGTGGTGTCCTCTGCCGCCAATTGCGTAGAAGAAACCATAAGAGGCACTATCGCAACCAATGCAGACAAACAAGATTTCATAATTTCTATCCTATGCGTTTAAAAAATCACCAAAAAAAGAAACGATTTCACGTTTCACACCAATACTATATTTTGTGGCTTCCCATTGGCAAAAGCTACGACATTTTCAAAGGCTATATTAAAATATAATTCGTAGCTGGCCTTTTCAACGTATCCTATGTGCGGTGTACAAAGCACATTTGGTAGAGATAACAACAGTTGATTAGCAGCCGTCGCAGGCTCTATTTCAAAAACATCCACTGCAGCACGTTTGCTCGGGTTAGACAACATTTCACGATACAAGGCATCGCTTTCAATCAACTCAGCTCGACTGGTGTTTACCAATAAAGAGTCTGGCTTCATTAATGCCAAATCCTTCTGAGTCACAATCGCTTTGGTCGCATCGTTAAGTCGTAAATGCAGCGTGACAATATCTGCACTTTGGAAAAATTCGGCTTTGGATGCTGCCGCAGTAAATCCATGTTGTTGCGCTAACGATCTAGAACTTTCACTACCCCAAACCAACACCTTCATACCAAAAGCCTTGGCATATTGTGCGATTCGCTGTCCAATTTTTCCGTAGCCCCAAATCCCTAGGACAGAACCATTCAACACTCGTCCTAACCCCAAAGAGCCAGACTGTTGCCAGTTCCCTTGCGAAAATTGCGCAACATACTCAGGAATGTGTCGACAGGCTGACATAATTAACCCCCAACATAACTCAGAAGGGGCAACAGGCGAACCCACCCCCTCAGCCACCGCCACACCGTACTTATGACAAAGTTTGGCATCAATGTGATTACTGATTTTTCCCGTTTGACTAATCAATTTCAAATTAGGCAAGCTGGCCAATAAAGCTTCCGTAATCACCGTGCGTTCCCGTATCAGAACAAGTGCCTCAAAATCCTTTAACTTATCGATTAAATCATCCGTCTTGCTAAAGGTTTCATTAAACACATGCACATCATGGCCTTGCAAAATGCGAAAACATGAAAGATCTTTGACTGCATCTTGATAATCATCTAATACCGCTATTTTCACGAGAAAGCCCTCTTCCGATCCTATTGCTGTCACCTAATAAATTGCGCTTATCATCCGTCAACTTAATACAAAACGCCAGAGCAAAAAAAGCCCCACATTTAGGTGGGGCTAAAGACAGACATTACCATTAAGGATTAATCGCAGCCTTTTACGACATCACGAAGCAAGTAAAAATAAACGGCTTACACACGCTCAAATACCGTTGCTATACCTTGCCCCATACCAATACACATGGTCGCAAGGCCAATCGTCGCGTCTTTCTCGCGCATCACATTGAGCAGAGTTGTTGAGATACGCGTCCCAGAGCAGCCAAGTGGATGACCCAACGCAATCGCGCCACCGTTCAAATTCACCTTATCATCAACAAGATCCAGCAAACCAAGATCTTTTAATACTGGAATAGACTGGGCAGCGAAGGCTTCGTTTAGCTCGACAATATCAATATCGGCAATCGTCAAACCCGCGCGTTTTAGCGCTTTTTTCGTTGCTGGAACAGGACCATAACCCATAATCGCCGGATCACAACCCGCTACCGCCATGCTACGTACTTTGGCAATCGGCGTTAAACCTAACTCTTGTGCTTTCTTCGCCGACATCATCAACATAGCTGATGCACCGTCAGACAAAGCAGAAGAAGTACCCGCGGTCACAGTACCGACTTTTGGCATAAATACAGGAGCCAAACTTGCTAAAGATTCCAGCGAAGTTTCTGGGCGAATAACTTCATCCACTTCCACTAGGATCTTATTCCCTTCCGCATCATGACCCTCTATAGAAACAATCTCATTGGCAAAACGACCTTGTAGCGTCGCTTCATGGGCTAAACGATGGGAGCGCACGGCAAAAGCATCTTGCGCCTCACGGCTCACACCGTGCATTTTCCCTAACATTTCCGCCGTTACCCCCATCATCATCGAGGCTTTTGCCATATGTTTGGACAGTGCGGGGTTAACGTCCACGCCGTGCATCATCCCCACGTGGCCCATGTGCTCGACACCCCCAACAACAAACACATCACCTTGGCCTGTCATGATCGCTTGAGCCGCCGTATGAATGGCAGACATAGACGAACCACATAAGCGGTTCACCGTCTGAGCGGCGCTCGTAATCGGCAATCCAGCCAACAAAGACACGGCACGAGCCATATTAAAGCCTTGTTCTAGAGTTTGGTTCACACACCCCCAGATAAGATCCTCCACATCTTTTTGATCTACCGTTGGATTGCGCTTAAACAAAGCTTTGACTAACGCTGCCGATAAATTTTCTGCTCGTACATTACGGAATACGCCATTTTTCGTTTTACCCATTGGTGAGCGAACGGCGTCGATAATAACGACATCATTTGGATTCAGTTTCATGAAAATTCTCCTCTAACCTATGGGAAGTTATGCGCCGTAAAAAGTGTCGTTGTTACTGGCCATGTCACGCATCTTCGCGGTTGGCTCGTACAACTTACCTAAGTGGCTGTATTTGTCTGCAAGATCACAAAAAGCCTGCAGTCCCATTTGGTCTAGGTAATGCAAGGCACCACCAAGGTATGGAGGGAAACCAATACCATAAATTAACCCCATATCCGCTTCTGCAGCTGACGCGACTATGTTTTCTTCTAGACAACGCACCGTTTCGATACAAAGTGGAATCATCATACGAGCCACAATATCGTCTTCTGTCAATTCAGCATGAGAGCTCACTACAGGCGCAAGCAAGTCATTAATTTCATCGTTAAAAACTTTCTTCGGCTTACCTTTACGATCTGCCTCGTAACGATAGAAGCCATGACCATTCTTTTGACCAAAACGCTTCAATTCAAATAGACGATCTACGGCATTGGTGCCTTCATGCTTCATACGATCAGGGAAGCCTTCTGCCATCACTTGATCGGCATGATACGCCGTGTCAATTCCCACCACATCAAGCAAATAAGCCGGACCCATTGGCCAACCGAATTTCTCCATGGTTTTATCTACTACTTGGAAATCAGCGCCTTCTTGCATCATCAAGGAAAAACCAGCGAAGTAAGGGAACAATACACGGTTTACAAGGAAACCTGGGCAGTCATTGACTACGACAGGTGTTTTGCCCATGGCTTGAGCATAGGCTACGGTTTTCGCAATGGCCGCATCGCTGGTTTTTTCACCTCGAATCACTTCTACCAATGGCATACGATGTACAGGGTTAAAGAAATGCATACCACAGAAGTTTTCTGGACGTTTTAAATCTTTCGCCAATTCTGTAATAGAAATGGTTGAAGTATTCGATGTTAAAATGGCGTCATCCGAAATTTTGGTCTCAACTTCCGCCAATACTGATTTTTTGATTTTAACGTTTTCAACAACGGCTTCGACGACCAAATCAACGTGCTCAAATTCACCATAACTTAACGCTGGAATAATACCATTCATGGCTTTAAAGGCTTGATCTGTTGTTAAACGTCCGCGTTCTACCTGACCATTAAACAGTTTATTCGCTTCACTCAAACCTAACTCTAAGGCTTCAGGGCGAATATCTTTCATGATGATTGACGTGCCTTTAGAGGCGGACTGATAAGCCACCCCCCCATAATCCCAGCTCCCAGAACAGCAGCTTGTTTGACTGGCGTGGCATTTTTTGCGTACTTACCTGCGGTTTTCTTAATCTGTTGATCACTTAAGAAAAGATTCACAAGCGCTTTAGCCACAGGGCCTTTGGCCAATTTAACAAAGCCTTTTATCTCTGTCTCTATGGCTTTTTCCATATCCTGACTAATGCCCTTTTCGATAGTCTTGATGGCAGCCATAGGCGCAGGATAATGTTTACCCGCCTTAGCCCCAACCACACCACGAACGGACTCGAAGATCATCATTTTTTCAATAGGTGAAAACACCATAGGAGCACGCAATTCATCACGACGTGCATGGTAATCCAACTTACCATCGAGCACTTGTTGGATAAGATGACGTGCCGACTCATTGACTTTTGCTGCCGGGACTACTGCATCAACCGCACCATCTTTGAACGCCTCTTCGCTGCGTTTTTGAGCGCCACCACAAATCCATTCGCAAGCATTATCCGCGCCGATTAAACGAGGCAAACGAACCGTCCCACCCCAACCTGGGTAGATACCCAATTGTGTTTCTGGCAAACCAATTTTCGCAGAATCCGCCATCACTCGATAATCACAGGCCAACACCAACTCCATACCACCGCCAAGCGCAATACCATTAATGGCAGCAACCGTTGGGCAACATAGATTCGAAATGTCGTTGAAAATAGTATGAGCAAGGCGAAGTTTATCGGACAATTCATCCTCTTCGAGTTCAAACCAAGTAGTAAACTCAGTTATGTCTGCTCCTACGACAAAAACGTCTTTCGCACTGGCAAAAATAACGCCTTGCAAATCATCAATGTGTTTGAGTGCAGTAACGGCTTCGGCCAATTCATTCAAGGTAAGACTATTGAACTTATTGACCGATTCACCGACCAAATCCAGAGTGACAGTTGCCACGCCGGCATCATCGACTGCAACCTTGATTGCTTGTCCTTCGAAAATCATGCTGGTCTCCCATTATTTTTATTTTGATGACGATGGTATTTTCGTTCACCGTCATCCGGTGTTTAAAGGCAGTTTAGACGTAAGATGACTCAGCTAAACTGACTGTTTTCTAAAAATCACAAGCTTTTTTCAAGCTCAGGCACAGCATCAAACAAATCCGCTACTAAGCCATAATCCGCTACTTGAAAAATGGGCGCGTCTTCGTCTTTGTTGATGGCAACAATCACCTTGGAATCTTTCATGCCCGCCAAATGCTGAATCGCACCAGATATACCAACGGCAATATAAAGATCCGGCGCAACGGTTTTACCTGTTTGGCCAACTTGTAAATCGTTAGGTACAAAACCAGCATCCACAGCAGCACGTGATGCACCAATGGCAGCGCCAAGTTTGTCTGCGACGCCTTCCAATAATTTGAAGTTTTCACCATTCCCCATACCACGACCACCTGAAATAATCACACTGGCGGCCGTCAATTCAGGTCGGTCAGATTCGGCTAGCTGTTCCTTCACAAAGCGACTGCGATCAGAGGCAATCACTTGCGAAAGTACTTCACGCTCAGCGTTGCCACCTGTGCTTGCTGCCGCATCAAAACCGGTTGAACGAACCGTCAATACTTTTACCGTATCCGTAGTTTTTACCGTAGCAATGGCGTTACCTGCGTAAATTGGACGAACAAAGGTGTCTGCGGATTCGACTTTAATAACGTCAGACAACTGCGCCACGTTTAAAAGCGCAGCCACACGTGGCAAGGTATTTTTCCCTGTCGTGGTTGCAGGCGCTAAGATATGACCGTAGCCACTGGCTATATCAACGACTAATTTGGAGACATTTTCAGCCAATTGATGCTCATAAACGGCATTATCAGCCACCAATACTTTACTGACACCAGCCACTTGCGACGCTTGCTCAACAACGGTTTGGCATTCGAAACCAACCACCAATAAATGCACATCGGCACCAATCTGAGTGGCTGCGGTCACGGTATTTAATGTCGCAGGTTTTAAAGATTTATTATCGTGTTCGGCAAGGATTAAAATGCTCATGACACCACCTTCGCTTCATTTTTAAGTTTGTCTACCAATTCCGCTACAGAAGTCCACTTTGATACCACCAGCACGTTGTGGCGGAGGCGTAACCGATACGATGCTGACATTAGAGCCAACTTCTATACCAAGATCGGCAGGAGTTTTGACATCCAATGGCTTTTTCTTCGCTTTCATAATATTAGGCAAAGAAGCAAAACGTGGTTCATTCAAACGCAGATCCGTAGTAATCACCGCAGGTAAAGTAATCGCCAATGTCTGCAAACCACCGTCAATTTCACGAGTTACTTGCGCTTCACCGTTTTCAATCACCACTTCGGAGGCAAACGTTGCTTGCGGGTAATCCAATAAAGCCGCCAGCATTTGGCCTGTTTGATTATTATCCGAATCGATAGATTGTTTACCCATAATCACTAAATCAGCGGCTTCTTCTTGGGCCACCTTAGCAATTAACTTGGCAACCGATAAAGAGTCTAAACCGTCTTCAGTTTCTACTTGAATCGCGCGGTCAGCCCCCAAAGCCAATGCCGTGCGTAAGGTTTCTTGGCAAGATTTCGACCCCACAGAGACCACCACAACGTCAGAGGCGACGCCTTTCTCTTTTAGACGAATGGCCTCTTCCACAGCGATTTCACAAAAAGGGTTCATGGACATTTTGACATTGGTAAGATCGACCGCCGTATGATCGGCTTTGACGCGAACTTTGACGTTGTAATCTATCACTCGCTTTACAGATACTAAGATTTTCATAAGCCCCTCGTATTTATTATTAAGCTTTCTTTCATGCATTAGACTGACCCATATTGCCAGATCCATATCATGCAAACATTCCCTATCAATAGAACGCTTTACTTACCCTCTATAGTAGTTTGGGAATGCTTTTCATCAATAACAAAAAAGCGCCAGTTAACTGACAAAAATATTCAGACATAAACCTCACAATATTTTTAGCTAACAAAAAAGACTGATTTTCCTCCCTCCTCTAGATCTTTCAGTCTAGCGCCTAAGATAAAAAAAAGCCCCACTAAAAAGTGAAGCTTTCTGTCATACGCTACACGCCACTTATTTATTGCGCGATAAAAATGCGGCAAAGGCTTGATGTGCCTCAGTAGATCGTAATCGATCCTTGAAAATACGCCCTTCTCGCATCAATGCCATCTGCACATCATTTTGCCCTCTAAATTTCAGTAAATCTTTACTTAAAGCCACCGCTTCAACAGGTAAAGCGGCGATTCTTTGAGCATAGAATAAAGCCAACTTGTAGGCTTCTCCTTCTTCGCATAAGTGATTTACTAGCCTCATTTCATGGGCCTGTGTTGCACCAACCACATCTCCTAACACAAGTATTTCAAAAGCTTTTTGATAGCCAACCAACTGAGGCAACAGATGACTGGATGCGGCTTCTGGCACCAAGCCTAACTGCACAAATGGAAACTGTAACCGCGCTTCGCGGGAGGCCAGTACCAAATCACAATGCAACAGCATGGTCGCCCCCACACCAACCGCACGACCTTCCACACCTGCAATAAGGGGTTTTTTATAGCTACTCAATACCTGTAAGAAAGCCATAATCGCTTCCATTTTTTCAGGTGTTTGGGCGATTTGTACAAATTCATTAATATCATTCCCCGAAGAGAAATCCCCTCCAAGGCCATATAACAAGGTAACTTTTACTTGATCGTTGTGTTCTGCGCTACGCAATGCATTCGTCAATGCTTGGTACATGTCTAAGGTAATGGCGTTTTTTTTATCGGTTCGGTTCAAACACAAAACTTGTATACCTGACTCAATACTTTCAGTAACAAAATCACTCATTACTGGCGCTCCTCTGATGGTAAATCAAGCACCTGTTCCTCAACCAATTTACGCACCATAGGCCCGTCTTCAGACCAGCCATGACAAGAATTCACTAATTTAATCAAGGCTTCAGGGACGTGCTGTGGGTACTTCTCTCCTAGAGGTTGCCACATAGTTTGAAAAGCAGTCGTTGCAATCACGGGAAACAACTCCAACACATGAGTACAACCCACTTTTCCACTAAAGGTTTGCTTGAGCCAACGATTCCAACCAGGCCCAATGCGTGTGCCCTTTAAAACAGAAAAGCTTGGCATCGCACCTGCGCAGTTTGGAAAAGGGAAAGCCTCCATGGAAACCGACACCTCCTTGATTAAAAAGGTGTCATCCAATGTCAAACACACACTAATGTCGTGAAAAGGACTGCCCTCTGGGACCAAGCTATCATCAAATTCACGATTGACATCGTAAGTCTTCAAATCCTGCATAGTTGCTTCAATATCCCACAGTCCATCCTCGCGCAAAAAACCATAGGATTCGATACAACGTCTATGCATTAGCTTGCGCTTCATTTGTGTCATTATTGCCCTCCTGACCTGTATTTGAGCAAGCCTTAGACTTGCTTTTCTTCACGCAAGGCACGACGCAACACTTTCCCAACGTTCGTCTTAGGTAACTCTTTACGCACTTCAACAAACTTAGGCACTTTGTAAGCAGCTAAGTTCTCTTTACAGTATGCCCGTAGTGCTTTTTCGTCCAATGAATCAACATTGGCTCTTAACACCACAAAAGCTTTAACCGCTTCACCCGTTTTATCGTCTGGCACGCCAATCGCTGCCGACTCAAGAATGGATGGGTGAGAAGAAAGGCAATCTTCTACTTCTGTTGGGTACACATTGAAACCTGAGACAATGATCATATCTTTAGCTCGATCCACAATTTGCAAATAGCCATCTGGATGCTGCACCGCAATGTCACCTGTAATTAAAAAGCCATCCTCAGTCATGACATCGCGCGTCGCTTCTTCGCGATTCCAATAGCCTTTCATCACCTGTGGACCACGCACGCACAGCATGCCCGCTTCTCCTTGCGGTAATGCTTCACCGTTTTGATCTTGAATTTTGATTTCTGTTTCAGCCACTGGCACACCAATCGTACCAATACGTTCTTTACCAATAGGATTAAAAGACACAACAGGAGAGGTTTCTGTTAAACCATACCCTTCTACCACTTTGCATCCAGTCACTTTTTGCCATTCATCGGCTGCCGCATGGGTGAGCGGCATACCGCCTGAACAGGTAAGTTTTAAGTGTGAAAAATCCAACGCACGAAAATCGGCTTTATTACAAAGCCCGACAAACAAAGTATTTAAACCAACAAAGCCTGTAAATGGCCATTTTTTTAGTTCTTTAATAAAACCGGGCAAGTCTCGTGGATTTGGGATTAATACGCTGTGCGCTCCATTTTCTAACAATGTCAAACCATGGATTAAGAAGGCATAGATATGGTACAGCGGAAGCGGTGCAATATAGAGCCTCAACTTTAGGCTCAACAATCGAACTTAAACGCGAGCTTAATTGGTTCATATTAGCGATCAAATTAGCATGCGTCAGCATGGCGCCCTTAGCAACGCCTGTCGTCCCTCCAGTATATTGCAACACCGCAATTTGCTCTGGTTTACAAGCGACTTTAGCAACCTGCTTATCTTTACCTTTTGCCAGTACGTCATTTAACGCAAGCGCATTAGGAAGATGGTACGCTGGCACCATTTTTTTAACATATTTAACAACTGAGTTGACCAACAAACGTTTTAACGGCGAGTGAAAATCAGCAATTTCAGTAATAATGACATGTTTGATCGAGGTTTTGGCTAAGATTTTTTCGACGTTATGTGCCATGTTTGCAAACACGACCAAGGCTTTAACGCCAGAATCATTAAATTGGTGTTCAAGCTCCTTTGGAGTATACAAAGGGTTCGTATTCACCACGATCAGCCCTGCTTTCATCGCTCCAAAAAGAACGACTGGATATTGAATTACGTTAGGCAATTGAATCGCAATGCGATCCCCAGGCATCAAATCCGTTTCGTGTTGAAGATATGCGGCAAACTGATCGGATTTTTCATTCAACTCACGATACGTTAATGTTCTACCAACGCTCGTAAAAGCAGGTAGGTCAGCATATTTGCTGACAGCCGCAGCAAGGACATCCGTTAACGACTGATAGCCATTAGGATTAAGCGACGTTGGCAAGTAACTTCCAGTGTACTTTTCCAACATCGGCCGTGCTATGACGAGTAGTATCCATTGACATAATAAACGCTCCATTTGTTTTTTTTATTTAGGAGAATAAGTAAACGCAAAAGCTCAACTGTGCAAACTGCCGTTGAGCTTCAGAGCATTCAAGCGCATCCAATCAAACCTAAATAGGAAAGATTTGCGTCAACTTGGTTGCTAACATAATGTCACCATCGGCTCTAATTTTACCTTGCATAAAAGCCGCCATACCGTCTAGTTCACCACTCATGACAGCTTTTAGGGTATCTAAATCCATACTTAGAGTCACCGTAGGATCATCATGTTCCCCTTCTCCCATTTCACATTCGCCATCCGCGATAGTTAAGTGATAGCTGTCCGCATCGTCTAAGTCAAATTGAAATGTCGCCTCCATGTCATCGGCTTCATCGGCATCAAATCGACCTAACATAGATTCAAATACTGCTTTTGCTTCGCTCATCATATTCCCCTTTTCAACCCGTCAAAAATATTGAGTCTCGCTCAGCCAACTTCCTACTGAAGCAAAGCTGAGCGAGGCGTAATTTGCTACATATTATGCATTTAAGAAAACGAAGTTTTCTTCGTCCATTGCCAATAAGTTATCAGCGCCTGACAACATCGCCTCAACATGGGCATGCGTACGTGGCAACAAACGCTCATAATAAAAGGTAGCTGTCTGTAATTTGGCGGTATAGAAGCCCACTTCATCTGTGCCTGCATCTAATTTGGCTTGCGCCGTGACGGCCATACGCGCCCAGAAGTACGCTAAAACAACATAGCCTGAGAACATCAAGTAATCCACCGACGCCGCACCGACTTCATCTTTATTGCGCATCGCTTTCATACCAATTTTCATCGTCACATCGCCCCACTCACCATTCAATTTATCGAGAACGGTGATATAAGATTTAAGGCGCTTATCACCCTTGTGCTCTTTACAGAACTTATGAATGATTTTGGTAAAGCGTCGTAATGTGGCGCCTTGGGTCATCAATACTTTTCGTCCTAGTAAATCCAGCGCCTGAATGCCCGTTGTACCCTCATACAACATAGAAATACGGCAATCTCGTACGTTTTGCTCCATCCCCCACTCTGCGATAAAACCATGACCACCAAACACTTGTAACCCTTGGTTTGCCGCTTCAAAACCTGTCTCTGTTAAAAAAGCTTTAGCAATCGGAGTCAGCAACGACATTAATTCATCTGCTTCTGCTTTTTCTTCTGCGGTACCTCGCTTCATGGTATCAACCAGCATAGAACAATAATGAATTAGAGACTCGTCCACCTTCAGCAAACGCTTTTTGAGTCAATAACATACGGCGAACATCTGGATGCACTATAATAGGGTCAGCGGCTTTGTCAGGTGCTTTAGGCCCAGATAAGGCACGCATCTGCAAACGGTCTTTTGCATACGCCACAGAATTTTGTAATGCCCATTCAGCGTGCGCTAAACCTTGCAATGCGGTCCCCAAACGAGCAGCGTTCATAAAAGTAAACATGCAGTTTAAACCACGGTTTGGCTCTCCAATAAGAAAACCTTTCGCGCCATCAAAATTCATCACACAAGTCGCATTACCATGAATGCCCATTTTGTGCTCAATGGACCCGCAAGAAACTTGATTTCGGTCAGCGATTTCGCCACCGCTATTAACGTTGTGCTTAGGCACAATAAACAATGAGATACCTTTGGTACCCGCAGGTGCATCTGGCAAACGAGCCAATACGATGTGAACAATGTTATCCGCCATATCGTGTTCGCCTGCAGAGATAAAGATCTTCGTCCCAGTCACGGCGTAACTGCCATCCGCCTGCGGCTCAGCCTTCGTTTTCAACATACCTAGGTCGGTACCACAATGGAGACTCGGTGAGACACATGGTCCCCGTCCACTCACCGGACACCAACTTGGTCAAATAGGTTTGCTTTTGCTCATCCGTTCCATGTAATTCAATGGTGTTCATGGCACCATGACTTAAGCCTGGGTACATTCCCCATGACCAGTTAGACGTGGCAATCATTTCAGTAACCAACATACCCAATGAATCGGGTAAACCTTGTCCACCCATGTCTTCAGGATGCGATAAGGATGGCCAGCCACCCTCCACATATTGCTTATAAGCTTCTTTGAAACCATCTGGCGTTGTGACCACGCCATCTTTGAACTGACAACCCTGTTGGTCGCCAATACGGTTTAGAGGAGAGAGGACACGCTCAGCAAATTTGGCGCCTTCTTCTAGAATAGCCGCTACCATGTCTGGTGTGGCTTCTTCGGCACCTGGCAACTTAGCGTAGTGTCCATGAAGATCGAGTACTTCTTCCGTTACGAACTTGATGTCGCGCAAGGGCGCTTTATATTCTGGCATGACTTGTGACCTCTTATTGTTTTTATTCCATATGTTTCATAGGAACCTTTAATATCAGAAAGGTTCCTCTATCAGAGGCTTTCTCTCAATAACAAAAGATGCCAAAGTTAATGACAAAATAGACCAAGATGTGATTTTTTCCAGTGAAACTAGACCATCAAGCAACCGATTTTAAAAATACTCTCTACGAGTGCATAAATTCCCTGACACTAAGAATGACTCGCAATTGACAGCGTCTCCTTACAAAAAAATGGCCATGTCCCTTCTTCGCTACCTATGATTTCCAAACGGCTTGATTCGCACCAAGGGGATGCCGATAAGGTGATCTCCCCCCGCGATACATTGACAAAAAGCGCGTCTCCCAAGTGCATGACAAATACGCCTTTGATTCGATAAACGCCCTGCAAATTGGCCATTGATTTGATACTTTTCATCACCTCTTCTTTGTCAAACCGTTCTTCTTTCGGCCACTTCCAACCCAAGACCTGCATCGAATCCTGCTTTTTTTGATAATACCAATAACGATTTTCACCGGATCCTTGTTCATGCTCGTGTTCATGTTGGTGTTTTTGTGCAGACGCTGAATTAGAGATATTATGAGCAACCGATATAGAGTCTGGATGCGATAAATCAGCCAAACCTATATCCAAGGCATCAAGATCAAGATGCATAGGATCAGACAGGTAAAGAGCCGGCTTTGATGTCAGTGAAATCGGCCCAAAACGAGCTTTTAAACGCTGTATATCTTCTTGCTGATAACGATCCACATGACTAAAAACAATACCATCAGCTGACTCGATCTGGTCATGAAAAATGTCGTGTTTTGTATAACGTTCGTCTTTTAAATGTCGAGCATCCAGCACACAAAATGCCCCCGTGAATAGCAAAACGTCTTGATATGAATCACTGCGTAATTTAGCAATGATTTGTTGCGGGTGACCAAGGCCCGAAGGCTCTATAAAAATGCGATCAGGGTTATGTTGACGAATTAATTGATTCAAACCCAACTGGAATGCAGCCGACGTGGTACAGCAAACACACCCACCGGCACCTCACGAATCGCCACACCTAGATCTGCATAGAAGGCGCCATCAAGGCCAATATCACCAAACTCGTTCACCAGCACAGCCCAACGTTCATGAGGAGGCGCTTGTGTTAACAGCTGCCGAATTAAGGTCGTTTTACCCGCCCCTAAAAACCCCGTAATTAACGTAACTTTTATCCCTTGATAACGCATAAGAATACATGCTCAATACATAACAAAAGTGTCAAACATGACAGCTTAAAGGCATAAAAACAATCCGTTCTATTAAAATGAATAGATCATGGTAATGCTAGTCGTCGTGTCTGTTTTTGCCTTCAAATCCAACGCTTCACTGTTGTGGGTCATATTATACGAGGCCTTCATACTCAGATTGTCTCTTAATTTTGACGTAATGGCCGATTCTGATTTTGAAATGGTATTTTTATTACTCTCTAACGCGACATCACTGCCCAATGTTTGAGTGAATTTCACCTCTGGACTAAAGTTGTATTCGTACTCTACTTGCAAATGCACAATGACGGTATCATCCAACGCCCCTTCGTCTGTTCGATTAAAGGAATAACCAGGGCCTATGTTGTAGTCTAAGAATGAATCTTGATTAGCGAACAACCTTTTTGAATAACCAACCGCAATGGTATTCTGGTATTCATAGCCACTAAAACGATCGTCAGTGTAAGACCCAAAAACAAAGACAGACGAGTTCTCAGGGCTTAGTTTATAATCACTTTGCGCCGACAAAAAAACCCTTTGAGCCGTCGCCTCATCCTTTCCCTCGTAAGTGTTGCGCTTGTACAAAGCGTCTAACTGGTATTTATTTTTCCACTCTCTAAAATCTTGTTTAATAACGGCCTTCCCTTTTAAGGCTGAGATCTCTCCGTATTTCCTGTTGTCGCAATCACACCAAGCTCAACCTCGGCACTTAGTGGCTCTAAAGGTACTTCTAACTGCTCAGGCTCGACCGCATGAAGCGATGAAACTGAACAAGCCAAACCGGTCAATATCGATAGCAGAAGCGGTTTCATTGGAATGTCTTCCTTTTATCTCATCAAACAAACTCCGAAGTGGCTAAAAGGAAAAAGGGGGGATACAAAAAACGGAAAACTAACACAATGCCAATACTAGTCCCCCTTCCTTAATGACCATCAGGCTTAGAGCCATTCTTACATTGATCTCGAAATATCACAGTCAAAATTCCGTTAACTATATGAAAAGTAATAGATAAAAAGGAAGGAAGCCTTACACAACAACTCAAACACGCACTTTAACGTTATTATTTACATCTTTACTCTGATAAATGAGGTCATCGCCTGCTAAAGCACGGGCGGATTTTGCCAATCTGTCATACAACAAGACATTGACGGATGCAGCAAGATTCATACAGCCAATTGTTGGAACGAACACAACAAAATCAGCTCTATCTACCAGTTTTTGGTCAATCGTTCCGTCTTCAGGACCGAATATATAGAGGGCATTATCTGGATGCGAAAAAGCAGGTAACGGTGTTGCTCCTTGAATCAAATCGACACAGACAATCTTTGTATCTGGAGTCACAGCGTCAATTAAGGTATCCACTCCCAATGACTCTATATTTATTAATGGAATGGTTGCGCTGACTTTTTTAGTATCCGTGGACATTTTTACAGCCCGGTCATAACGATGGCCAGAGTACAGTACTTGATCAGCCTGATAACAACCCGCAGCTCGCATCACAGCCCCTACGTTGGATGCGCTTTTAGGGTTGATTAAACCAATAGAAATGCATTCTTTTTTCATTACAGACTCACATCACTCACAAGGAAAAGAATCAGGATAATAGCATTATTTAAGCACTGATAAGACGCTAGAACACTGTTATAAGCTGAGCAAAAAATAAGAAAAAACAAATACATCCACCGCCGATCCCTTCCGCTGACCAATAAGATGAGTACACTGAAGGAATTAAAAGCATCTCGACCCTATTTAGGACAACTATGAACCGCCTTAAAAAACTTGGTTTAACCCTGCTAGCCGCTGCGACTTTTGAAACACAAGCGGCATCTGTTTGGAAAGTCACCTCTGGCACCAATACCATCTACATTGGCGGTACCATTCATTTATTAACCCCGCAAGATTATCCCTTGCCCTTAGCATACGAAAAAGCCTATCAAGCGGCAGATAAAGTTGTATTTGAAACCAATATGGACGTCATTAATAATCATGCTTTTAAGCAGCAAATGAAAAAAGAACTCTCTTATTCTGACGGCACCACCATTGATAAAATCATCTCTCCTGACACCTACCAGTCATTAAAGATTTACCTCGATGCTCGACAAATTCCCTTTACCGCTGTACAAAATTTAAAACCCAGCGCCTTAGCGATTTCTCTCAGTATGATTGAACTCAAACATCTAGGATTTACCAGTGAGGGCGTGGATTATTTTTACGCTGAAAAAGCGAAGCAGGATAAAAAGCCAAGTGGCTGGCTTGAAGAACCTGAAAAACAGGTTGAGATACTCAGTGATGTTAATACAAAAGACAGTGACGATGTTATCAATTATGCCCTAACAGACATAAAAGACATGCCGAACAACATGGAAAAGCTAAGACAAAGCTGGCGCAGCGGTGATATGGAGGCCATGGCAGACATAGAATTAAAAGATTTCAAAAAAGATTATCCAGAAGTCTATCAGTCGCTATTGGTTAATCGTAACAATCTTTGGCTCCCCCAAATTGAGCAGATGTTAGAAAACTCTGGTGTTGAATTTATCATGGTAGGCGCTATGCACCTTGCTGGCCCTGACAGTTTATTAGAAAAACTCAAAGCTAACGGTTATCAAGTCACCAAGCTTTAAAGAAAACGATTATTTATTGCAATTTTTCTCCCCAAATCACCACGAATTTTTTATACTTGGCGCCGAAATAGTTAACTGACCAAATGATCAGTGACAAAACTTACTCGGCGCATTGTATTGTGAGCTTTCATTCTAGCATGTGGACTCACAATAAAATGAATATCGTCGGCCCACTAGCAAAAGGCTCCCCTATGCTCGAACGTTATTTTCAACTTAAAGCTCATAACACGTCGGTACGTAATGAAGTCGTTGGTGGTATCACCACCTTCCTGACCATGGCTTATATCATCTTTGTTAACCCTTCAATACTGGCACAAGCTGGCATGGATCAAGGCGCGGTATTTGTTGCCACCTGTCTTGCCGCCGCGATTGGCTGCTTGATAATGGGCCTTTATGCCAATTACCCAATCGCACTAGCGCCTGGTATGGGCTTAAACGCTTTTTTCACCTACGGTGTTGTCCTAGGCATGGGCTATTCCTGGGAACAAGCTCTAGGGGCGGTGTTTTTATCTGGTATTCTATTCATCTTTATCAGTATCTTTCGCATCCGCGAATGGGTTATTAACGCCATCCCGTCATCTTTAAAGCTAGGGATTGCGGCGGGCATTGGTCTTTTCCTTGCCATGATCGCGCTACAAAACTCGGGCATCATTGTTAAAAATCCAGCGACAATGGTGTCCTTAGGAGACCTATCATCACCTTCAGCCATCTATGGCTTGCTTGGTTTCTTCGTGATCTGTGCCTTGTCTTATCTAAACGTCACCGGTGCCGTTATGATTGGCATACTACTGGTCACTGTTCTCTCTATGCTATTCGGTCAAAATGAATTTGGTGGTTTGGTGTCTGCACCACCGTCCATTGCACCGACCTTTCTTGCCATGGACATTGAAGGTGCCTTCCAAATCAGTATGCTAAGCGTGATTTTTGCCTTTTTCTTTGTGGATCTATTCGATACATCTGGAACACTGATTGGTGTGGGTCAACGTGGTAAGTTATTAGACAAAGACGGTAACTTACCACGTTTGAAAAAAGCGCTGCTTGCTGATTCAAGTGCCACTGTTGTTGGTGCAGCCTTGGGTACTTCATCAACCACCAGCTATATCGAAAGTGCCTCTGGCGTTGCTGCAGGCGGACGCACAGGATTAACAGCTGTCGTAGTAGCCTTGTTATTTTTATTAAGCCTTTTCTTTGCACCGTTAGCTGGCTCCATTCCTGCGTATGCAACAGCTGGTGCACTTATGTACGTGGCGGTTTTGATGACAAGCAGTCTCGCTCATGTGGATTGGGACGATATTACCGAAGCCGCACCGGTACTCATTGCAGCATTCACTATGCCGCTTACCTACTCCATAGCAGATGGCATCGCGTTGTCTTTTATCAGCTACGCTGTTATCAAACTATTGTCTGGTCAAGGTAAAAAAGTCAGTCTTGCTGTCTATATTTTAGCAGCCTTGTTTATTGCCAAATTCTTTATTTTCGTTTAACAAGAGCGGAAAAACCAACAAACAGAAGTAAAGTCTCACTTTACTTCTGTTTTTTTACTCTCCCCTTTTTTACCCTCCTCTAAGAAGCAAAACTCCAGTTACCCTCTATTTTCAATAAAGCACGACTGAATACAGTAGTCGTATAACTGTATCTACTATATGATTCGCCATCTTTTTTTACCCGCCAAGCGAAGCAAACATGTCTGACAATGCGCTCTATACGGACTTATCTGGTTACTACGATTTAATGTGTGCCGATATTAATTATCACGCTCAAAGCAATAACGCCCATCGTCTTCATCAAATTTTCGGCAACGGCGGGAAACGGCATTTGGATTTGGCGTGTGGCACTGGCCCTCACATTCACTATCTTAGTCAAGAAAACTATCAATGCAGCGGATTGGACATTAATCAGCCCATGCTCGATATTGCTAAGCAACGTTGCCCTCAGGCGCAATTCGAATTAGGTAACATGTGTGAATTTAACGTGGCCATTCCCTATGACTTCATTACCTGTTTTTTGTACTCAATTCATTACAGCGGCGATATTGGACGTTTAACAAACTGTATCGAAAGCGTTCATAAAGCCCTTAACGTCGGTGGTGTATTTTGCTTTAACGCTGTCGATAAGGACCAGATAAATAATGCTATATCGGCAAAACACAGCGTTGTAGAGGGAGACAGCCAGTTTTCTTTTGCATCCTCTTGGCACTACAGTGGCGAAGGGGAGACACAAACGCTCAAGCTAAGCATAGAAAAAACAAACGCTGAAAAAAAACAGGTCTGGTCTGACGAACATCCTATGGTGGCGTTGAACTTTAACCAGTTACAAGAATTATTAACGCCCTATTTTGACGTTCATGTTTTTGAGCATGAACACGACAAAATCATTGCATGGAACAAACAATCAGGCAACGCTATTTTTTTGTGCGTAAAAAAATAAAAGCAGGCAAGTGACGATCTTAAGATTCGTTCATAGAGCGATATTTTAATATCAAGGCAATGATTTCATGGTCACTAACGGTAGAAGATAAAGACTCGTTCATTGAACGTCTTTGCGGTAAACGTATATTGAATTTACTTTTTAGTATATTCACAACCTGTGAATCTGAATTAGGATCGAACACTTGGCTAGCAAACACACAAATACGTTGTAGTACAAACTCTTTAGCGCTATTTATCATATGGTTCCTATGATGTAAAAAAATTACGTGACTCCCCCTTCGTTCTTATTACTAAATTAAAGCGTCATTTCAAATAAAAGCAGAAGAGCAGATTTATATGTTACTTTTAGGATAAGTAATGGGCAGAGTACTTGAAGAAATTCAGAATTCGCCTCGAATACGGTTTCGTATCCATATGCGCAAACGAAAAGACTAAGCCGTGCCTTCTCTAAGCACGACGTACCACACCAATATGAGCTGAATCCATGGCTTTGTCCACTAATCCTTTCCATAAAAAGCAAATAATCTGAAAATTCCTCCATTACGCCACTCTATTTGGACGCAATTTCACAATGGCAAAATGATTTCAACCAATAAACCGCCAAGCTCACTGCGCGCCGCTCGAACAGTGCCGTTATGCTGACGAATCGCATTTTCGGCAATGGCTAACCCCAACCCAGCCCCACCACTGTGCCGATCCCGCGCCGTTGAAACACGGTAAAAAGGTCGAAAGATAGAGTCCAACTCATCTTCTGGAACGCCTTCACCATCGTCTTCCACTCGAATAACCAAACGATTGGAGTCAACGGTCAAAGCGACTCGAATTTGCTGATTGCCATAATAAATGGCATTACGAACAATATTCTCCAGCGCGCTCATCAGCAGTTGAGGGTGGCACGTTATCATTCGATCAGGAATCTCAGATACCGAGAGGGTCTTGCCCATTTGCTCCGCTTCAAATTGACAGTCTGCTAGTAGCGCTTCACACAAGCTCGAAAACGGCTGTACTTCTCGATTAAGATGACTGTCTACCTGTACACTCGACAATTCGAGCAATTTACCAATCATTTGCTCCAGACGCTGAGCCTCAATGTCTATGCGCGCTAAATCTGGACTTTCTCCCATCTTTCTTCTGGCTAACGCTTGCGCCATCCGTAGGCGCGTCAAAGGGGAACGCAACTCATGGGAAATATCCGATAATAAACGCTGCTGACGGGAAATCATCACATTCACCGCCTCCACCATTTGGTTAAAACTGGCTCCGGCTTGACGAAACTCTGAGGTGCCTCTTTCCAACTCAGGATCAATTTCAAAAATCCCTTGCGCGACTCGCTGAGCCGCCTTTTCCAATCGACGAGCAGGCTGACTTAAGGCCCAAGCCAACCAGAGTAATAAGGGCGTACTCACCAGCATTACCGCGAGCAACAAACGCAATGGGTGATCGAACAGTTGCAATAAAAAATGTGGCGGCTCACTCCATCGAGTACCGATATAAAGATAATAGTCACCATTGGCTAAACGAATCGGCAGCGGCCCCGAAATCATCGTCTTACCGTAGAGTTTCTGCTGAGGATTTTGAGGGTTATCGATGGTGGTCACAAAATTCCGCAACGCTTTAAAAATAAAATCAGGACGTCGGTCTGAGGTTTGAATATTGCCATCACGATCCGTAATAAAAAGCCGTAACCTATCATCAGGCCCAGGGCCTCGGTGCGAACGTCCCTCTAAATGCTCCAAAACCACAGCTAAATCCGGAACAGACGAAAAAGCGTGTTCTACTCGATTTCTTATCTCCAACATCTGCTCATAATGCGGCGGCGCGATGTCCCTACTCTTGCGAGGATCAAAATGCGGTAAGGCTAAAACGGCCAAAATCACCAAAAAGATAGTAAACCAAAAAATCGCAAAAATACGACCATACAAACTGGTGATCTTTGGCAAACGCATCAATCCCCCTCCACCAATAAATAACCACGCCCGCGCAAGGTTTTGATTCTCGGTTTACCATTTGGCCAATCAGGTAGCTTTTTACGCAAATTCGATACATGCATGTCAATGGCTCGATCAAATGCCGCCAAGCGCTTACCCAGCACATCAAGGCTTAACATTTCTTTGGTTAATACTTGGCCAGGATGAAGTAAAAAATAATGCAACAAAGCAAACTCGGTGCTGGTCAAATCCAATAAATGAGCATTGCAATACGCCTCTAGCTTACCGGGATACAGCGTAATATCGCGATACACAATCGCATCACTTTGCAATGGCTCCTTATTGTTTTGAGTTCGACGCAAAATAGCGCGAATCCTTGCCAGCAGTTCACGCTCACTAAACGGCTTTGGTAAATAATCATCAGCGCCCAGCTCAAGACCCACCACACGATCAATCTCATCTCCTTTTGCCGTCAACATTAAAACAGGCACATCCCACTTTTCACGCAACTGCTTCAAGGTTTCAAAACCGTTTAATTTAGGCATCATGACATCAAGCAAAACCAAATCAACACGGCGATCCATCAACTCCAAGCCCGCCACGCCATCGTAAGCCGTACAGACGGTACAGTTTTCAAACGACAGCACTTCTTTTAGTAAATCGCTTAATTCAACATCATCATCAATTATCAAAATGTGTGGCATTCATTTTTCCTATATAAAAAACGGTTCCTGCAAAGCAATGAGACATAAGGAGCGCATACGCCTTGAATCGCCAATCACTCTCCATGCTATGACGATATTTTACGTCGAAAAAAACAAAGTGATGCTGCCTTTACCCTACTTTACTTTCGTAATACGTCTCTTTACCTAGCAATCTGTATTCTACTCCCATGCGCAAAAAGCGCATTGTTAATTACATATCAAAGTCTCATACCCGATAAAAGGAAGAAAATATGAAAACGGTAAAAAAATTAATTTTAGCTTCTGTTGTTCTACCACTCATATTAAGTACAAGTAGCGCATTTGCCTACGGCGGAAAAGACCATCATGGGCCTGGTGACGAATGCCGACCAGGCTTAGACCGCGAAATGATGCAAGAATTGAACCTTTCCGATAGCCAGAAAGAACAATTCAAAGAACTTCGTCAGGCCAACAAAGAAGCAATGAAAGAAAGATTTAAAGACAAACCACAGGCAGATGACGCAATGCGTGATGCGCATTTTGACAAACTAAACGACTTACTTTTGGCTGACAAATTCGACCCTGCAAAAGCCACAGCATTGGCTCAAGAAATGGCAAATAAACAGGTAGAGCGCCAAGTAGATATGTTGAGCAAACAGCATAAAATGCTCAGTATCTTAACCCCTGAACAAAAAGCAAAATTCATTGAACTGCAAAAAGAACGTATGGAAGACTGCGCTGACGACATGCCGCGCCACCACGGTAAAGATCGAAACTAATACAAAAATCAAAAAAGCGACCAGAAGGTCGCTTTTTTCGAACTCAACACGGCAAAAATCTTAGCAAGATACAGCGCTCATTTAACGGCGTTTCCAAATTCTTGCCACCGCTCTATCACTGCCTAACCAGCCAACCACTTCACACACCAAGCCCGTTAGAAAAAATAGCATAATCGGTATAAAACCAGCCACCTCACCAGTCTTTAGCGTCATGATCAAGGAAACACTTGCGATCAGCAAACAAAGCCCTCCCAAGACAATTAAAATGGTTCGATGCGATGGTTTATAATCGTATTCTCCCTCCTCGGATTCAAACATTCCTAGTATCGGAGAGCAAAGCTTGGTTAGCATTTTTTTCATCAGCAATCGCCTTCACAGTGTAAATTCATATTGTGTTTAAAAAAAGAATACCTTTTATATCATTAAGTTAAACAAAAATAAGGTTTTATTAGAAAATACTCCCTTTAATACGACTAAACTTTGCACAGCAACCGCCGATGGCATAGAGGGACTAAAATGTGCAAATTCGTTTCAACAACGAATTTCTCTTATCGAATAAATGGAGAAAGAAATGAAAAAAATACTACTTTCAAGCCTAGCCGCTACCGCATTCACCTTATCGATGACAGCTCAAGCTGACACATTCACATACATAGACTATGGGTTTGGCAGCATAGACCCAGATTACACCGTTGCAAACGACGATTTCTCTTCTCTCTCCGGTGCCTTTGAGTTTGGCAAGGGAGCCTTTATTGCTGCAGAATCAACAGAATACGGTTCTATTGATTTAATGGCTATTGGTGCTGGTGTATACACACCTATTGGAGGAGCGTCTAGCTTGTTTGGCATATTACAATTCGTTGATATTGATTGGAACAATAATAGTGATGATGAAACAGGCTACAGGTTCACGGCTGGACTACGTAGCTCTATAGCAGATCGCTTAGAAGTGGAAGGAAAACTCAAATACGACGACGTTTTTTCAGAAACCGATTCTAGTTTCGCTTTGGGTCTTAGATTCTACGTCACGAGAAACTTTTCCATTGCCGCCAACTACGACGTCGCTGAAATAAACAACAACGACCAAAATGCGATGTTTGCTTCACTAAGACTCAGCTTATAATACGAAGAAACACAAAAAAAAACGGATTAACACAAGTTAATCCGTTTTTTCCATTAGTAGAGGCACTCTAATAACTTAGCAGACTTTGGTTAGCCAGTTATGTTTGTCTTCCGCTTTACCCCACTGAATATCATTCAATGCTTGACGCAGTTTCTGAGCAATAGGTCCAGGCTCACCGCTACCAACTTTGTATTCTTTGTCATTATGAATAAAGGTACCAACAGAGGTTAATACCGCAGCGGTACCAGACAAAACCGCTTCTACTTGAGGCTTCGCCGAACGCTCAAGCAATTCAGCCACCGTCAAATCACGCTCGGTCACTGTCATACCTAAATCCGCAGCAAGCGTTAGGATCGAAGAACGTGTCACACCATGTAGGAAGGTAGAATCCAAGCCTTTGGTAATAATCTCGTTACCATCGATCAACAAAAAGTTTGCCGCACCCGTTTCTTGAACATCACCATTAGGACAGAACAAAATTTGATCAGCCTGAACCTCTGCTTTGGCTCTAGAAATTGGCCCCAAAGCACTCGCGTAGTTCCCACCACTTTTGATCATCCCCATGTGAGGAGCACAACGCATGCCGGTTTCATCCAATAGAAGACGAAGTGCTTTAGCACCACCAGTGAAGTAGTCCCCTACTGGCGATAACAAAACATACAGCATAGACGTCAACGTTGGCGCCGCGGCTTTACCAACCGCAGCCTCAGTGCCAATGTGAGTAGGACGAATATACATAGACCCTGGTGGCTCAGGCACATCTGTCGCAAATTCAGCAACCGCATCGAGAATCATTTTAGACACTTGCGCTTCATCGATAACAGGCAAAGACAATAGACGGCTACTTTGTGCTAAACGTTTAATGTTCTGGTCCATACGAAACACATGTACGCTGCCATCAGCATGACGAAACGCCTTCAAACCTTCAAAACACGTACTTGAGTAATGCAAAACATGCGCACCTGGATGTAGTTGAATACTATCCGACGCAACAATACTTGCTTCACTCCATTGATTATTTTCGAATGTTGCCAATGCCATCTTAGGCATAAACACGCTACCAAAAGCCGCCATTATTGTTTCCTATATAATTAAATGATTACCGCAACATCAGCCACCAGACTGACATTATAAGGACTCTAAAATTTGCTTATCGCCCAATTACCCGATAGTAAAACGGAAAACCGCTTGAAGAAAGCAAATCGTAAACCACGGATCAAACTGACTGTGTATTTCCAGTATATTTGCCAATTTGAACCAGAAAATAGACTGACAGAAGTGTGACGAGATACAAGAAGATATTACCTTCTCGCCAAGATGGGCTTCAATAACCGAATGTAGAAATCACCAAGAAGACGCTAAAATTACCTTATCACCACCACTGTTTTTTGCCTTATACATCGCATGGTCAGCGGCCTGAACAACCTCCAGAGAATCTTTGCCGCACTCTGGATAACACGCCACACCGATACTAGCGAACACTTGCAATGACAAACCGTCGGCCACAAAGACTTGAGCCAACTTAGCGCGAATCTTCTCTGCCACCGCTAAAACAGACTCCGTCGACTTAGTCTTATTCATAATAATCAAAAACTCATCCCCCCCCAAACGTCCAACCGTATCCGATTTACGCACACAATCAACCAACCGCTGAGCGATTTTTTGCAACAACACATCCCCCACCGCATGACCATAATTGTCATTAATTTCTTTAAAGCCATCGATATCAACAAACAGAACAGACAAGCCCTCTCTTTCTCTGTCAGCCAACGCCAAAGCAGCCTGTAAGCGATCTAGCAGCAAGGTTCGATTAGGCAAATCCGTCAAATCATCATGGCCCGCAGCATAAAGAAGCTGAGCCTCCATTTCCTTACGCTCCGTGATATCGTGCGCCACCGCAATTCTTACTTGATGCTCTTCAGACCAGCGAGCTGACCACAACACATAAACCACTTTACCGTCTTTCCTTACCCAACGATTTTCAAAACGCGGTGATGGCACACCAGCTAGGATATGATCGACCGTATTCAGTGTTTTCCCCCTATCTTCATGGTAAACAAAATCTACCATGGGCTTACCTATCACTTCCTGCGGCGCATAACCGAACATATTCTCAAACGCTGCACTGACAAACACAAAATGGCCAGAACGATCAACAACGCAAACAGCGTCTAACATCAGCTCCATCAAATCAGCAAGACTAATTGCAAGTTCATTGTTATTCATAAACGGATACGCCCAAACATAAAAAAATGGCAACATAATGGTGACACTGAAAGCCAGCTTAAATAAAGCGTAGCTTACCTAAATGCTTATTATCCATGGTGTTTGGATAAAAAACCTATGATAACTACATAACATAACGAGATTAGACAAAATAAGAACAAGAGAAAAAACCAAAAAGGCTAAAAACCCCCAACATAAAAATATTCGCTATCATCGTCGCCCAAAATACCACCATAAAGCGCAACTTCTTTGTTTTATGACGAAATACTTTCTGCCCTAAAAAAGCGCCAGGCCAACCACCTATTAACGACAAAACATGCAGAGTCGACTCTCGAACTCTTTGCCTTCCTCGCCTGGCTGCGGACTTATCGACACCATAAAAGCAAAAAGTAATCAGACTCAACAAACCATAACCACTCAATAACACAAGGTATTCCAATGACATAAACACCATTCGACAACTTAAAAGAGGCATTTTAGCACGCTTCTCAAGCACGCACTTCCTACCACGCTGACAGCACTGCTCTTAATAGGCGCAGCACAATCGATGAAAAATGAACTCTGCCGAGCTTCTTGGGTCTGAATAAAGAATAGATATATCAACAAGAGGTTTTCGATTGTGAATATTAACTCATTGTTAAACAGCATTATGGGCAACGCAGGCTCGGGCATTGACAAGGCCGTCACTAAAGCAAAATCAGGCTCTATGCCAGGTGGCTTGATGGGCGGTGCCGCGGCAGGCGGATTGGCAGCGATGCTACTGACCAACAAAAAAGCCCGAAAAATGGGTGGCAAAGCGATTAAATATGGTGGCATGGCAGCCATCGGCGGAATGGCGTACAAAGCGTGGCGTGATCACAAAGCAAGCCAAGACTCAGCACACACGTCACAGGCAACTCAGCATCATAACGTGCACTCAAATTCCAATGTCTTACCCACCGTGCCTGCTGGTAGCATCTTCGACCTCGCAGAAGAAGACACAAACAAACCCACCAAAAATATACATCTGATCCTTATACGCGCCATGATCAGCGCAGCCAAGGCGGATGGGCATATCGATGCAACCGAACGCGCACGCATCGAACAACAAATCAGCGACCTCGGCATTACAAAAGAAGAGCAAACATTCTTAATCGAACAACTGAGCGCCACCAGCGACCCGATTACCATCGCACGCCTATCGGAAAGCGAAGAACAAGCCACAGAAATTTACCTCGTCTCCATGCTCGCAGTGGATATCGACACAGAAGAAGAACGACGCTACCTAGATCGTCTCGGAGACGCCTTACGCCTACCCACTGAACTGCGTCAAAACATTGAATATGAAGTGAGCTACATGCAAACGCCTTAAGAATAAAAGAGTTAATTTCAATTTTTTCAATGGGCAACGATAATTGAGAAGGTGTACTTTCTAAAATTTCTTGTCATTGTATCATTGCCTCATCTGATGTCAGAGAACCCTTGGCAATACGAACAAATGCGGCTGTAGTTTTGTAAGTACGACTTCCCTCATGCCAATAAGTTACGAAATTGAATTGGAGACACTCCAAAGTAGCTTTTATAACAACGACTAAAATGACTAGCACTGACAAAGCCACTAGCTAAAGCAATCTCAGTTATGGATTTTTGGGTTTGTTGTAGCAAGCATTTTGCGTATCCAACTCTCAATTCAATGTAATATCGTACAGGACTTGTATTCAAGTACTGCTGAAATAAGCGCTCAATCTTCCTTCGAGAAAGCTGAGCATATTTCACCAATTCCTGCATACTTAATGGTTCCTCTATATTGTTTTCCATCAGTATCAAGATGTTTTCTAATACTTCTGAAGACACACTCTCCCGCTTTGGCTTAACTATCGAAGCACTCTGAACATTTTTTAATTGCTCAAAATGTAGGATTTCACCAACCGCTTTTGCCAACGACTCACCGTGTAGAAGTTCTAATACGTGCAGCAATAAACGCAATGTACTAATTACTCCTGTACTGCTTAAACAGTTTTCATAAATAGCATATGAATCCGGAGAGACCGACACAGTCTTAAAACATTCTTTTATAAAAGGATGATTATCTGGATGAATAGCAATGCTCTGATGGTCAACCAAACCCGCCTGAGCAAAAAAAACGCTACCATTCCACAAGCCGATTAAATAAGCACCTTTTGAGTGTTGTTGTCGGATAAATTTAACAATACGCTGGGAGTAACTCAAATCACTACGGAATCCACCGCAAATTATCACAATATCTAATGACAGTAATTCATCGTTCTTTTCTTCCGATAGGAGTAATGTTGTATTGATTTCAATTCCTAAGTCGCTTTTTACAATTGGCTTATCTAAGCCAATTGTAATGTACTCAAACGCTTGATTTTCATGAATCAAATTGCTTGTCACCAAAACATCTACAGCAACAGTAAAGTTAGCCATAGAAAAGTGATCTAACAACAAAAAACCAACTCGTACCCTATTCAATTTCGCCTTTTGACCACCCAAATGATAATAATGACTTTTTTCTAAACTGCTACAAAAGCGGCGACTACTTAATTGACTCATCGTGACCCTCCATAAACTATTACGCCCAGATTTTATTTATATAAAACAAAAACATGGGCGTAGCTAATATTATAAATACCCGAATAATTTAGGAAGATATAGCGCTAAAGGTGGCCAATATGTTGTTACCAGCATCACTGGCAAGGCAGCAAAAAACATAAAAAACAAGGCAGGTTTCATTACTTGACTCATGCCAACCTTACCAATCCGACAGGTCATAAATAAGATGGGGGCCATAGGAGGACTATTACAGCCAATTACCACACTAGTACCAACGATGGCGGCAAACTGTATTGGATCAACACCAATACTCACCATAACTGGAAGCAATAAGGGACTAATTATCGCCACCACACTCACATCATCCATAATCATGCCGAGCAATATCAAGAAAACATTTACGATTAATAGGATCAACAATTTATTTTGAAACACGTCCATCATAAATTCCGTCAACTCTTGTGGTACACGTTCAAATGTTAAAATGCGGCTCGAAACAAACGAGAACAACAAAATAACCATGATCACACCAGTAGTTGCCGCTGCACTAACCAAGCACTTAACTAATGTTTTCAAGCTCAATTCACGATACACAAACAAGCCAACAGGAATAGCATATACCACAGCAATTGCTGCCGCTTCAGTTGGCGTAAAAACACCGCCATAAATGCCTCCCAAAATAATCACAGGTAGCATCAAAGCCGGTATAGCCTTCCAAAAACTTTTATTGATTAATTCAGAACGCTCTCTAAAGGTTAATGTCACCGCCTCACCTGGTGCATTTCGCATTTTGATCCAGTTTAAAAAACACAATAAAATGATCAGTAAAATACCCGGGCCAATGGTTGCTAAAAAGCAGGCAGCAACAGATTGGCGAGTCACAACCGCATATAGAATCATCGTAAGGCTTGGTGGAATTAACAAACCTAATAAAGAAGAAATCCCCAATAATGCACTTGTGTATTCTCGCTTATAACCATGTTTCTCCATTGGATCGATCATAATCGTTCCAATGGATGCGACTGCAGCAGAAGCCGTACCAGAAATGGCACCAAATACGCCACATGCCACGACCATAGAGGATCCCATCCCCGTTCTAGACTTTCCAACCAAAGACTCAACAAAATGCACCAAACGAGAGGCCATACCACCAGCCTGCATCAAATAGCCTGTCATAACAAACAAAGGTAACGCCAAAAGAATAATAGAATTTACCGACCAAAAGCCGGTTGTCATGAGAGATGAGACATCAACATCATACACAATCGATAAAACAAGTGTCATTGCAGCAAACGAATAAACAACCGGAACGCCGATCATCATTAATACAATTACCGCGGCTATGGCTAATAGAGCACCCATAATTTTCCCCAAGCGTTATTAAGCGTTAATAAATTTCTGGTAGTCTTTGACAAAGTCACGAATCAGATAAAAAACTAGCGCAACACTACCAACAAACAAACTGCTTTGTGATAGATACCAAGGAAGTTTAAACACTGGTGTAGTTTGGGACTTTTGATAGACCATGATAAAAGTTCGTAACTCCATGACACAAAGTACAACGCCATAATTAGTGATATGACAGTTGCTAAAACACTCATGCCAGCAATGAGCTTTTTATTCTTAAATATAACGGAAACAAAATCAGCAGTTAGATGAGAGCGATCTTTGGCGGCTAATACAGCCCCCATTAGATACAACCACATAGCAGAAATCAGCACGAGGCTCTTCCAGCCCAAATACTGGGATGTCAAGAATGGAGCGACTAAATACTCCCCAAGCCAAGATAAAAGCAACAGCGGCACTTAAACCAACAACAATAGGAGTGACTACCATTGTGATTAATTTATCGATCAGCACAATAAGACTGTTTAGAGAAAACATAAAAAACCTCGGATACATCAGGTAGGAGACAACTAAACAGAGGCTCTCTGTTTAGTTGTCTTAACGCGCGAACAAGATTTGCTAAACGGGATTACTGAGGAACAGATGCGTTAGCGCGAATTTTGTCCATGATGTCTTTACCCAATGATTCTTCTGCGATTGGCCAAACTTCTTCACGTACCTTCTTCACCCATATGCGCATATCATCAACACTTGGCTCGATGTATTTCATGCCATCTTCTTTTGCCTTTTTGATCCACTTGTCATCTTCCATCTTGGCATCAATAAATTGCTTGTTAATAACTTCCGCTGCCGAGTTTTCGATAATGGCCTGATCGAAAGCATCAAGCTTTTCCCATGTCGCGTCATTCATTAACATGGCATAAGATGAAAAGTTGTGTTTTGTGTGCACATAGTAGTCTAATTGATCACGAAAATACTCGTAATCCCAGTAAATAACGTTACTGGAATCGCCATCAACCACCCCAGTTTGAATGGATGTGTATACTTCATTCCAGTCAATTGGAACAGCTTGAAACCCCATAGCTTGGATAGTTTGAGGCAGAGGGAACACTGGGGCTGAGCGAACTTTCAATCCTTGCTCTACGGCTTGGGCATAACTTGTCGCATATTTACCTTTAGTCGCAACACCACCAAAGCCTTCTGGATAAGGTCCAAAGTATTTCAAACCAATATCTTTATATAGTGGGCCAAAAATAGCTTTTAACCAGCCACCTTCGCCATAAGCTTTCAGCGCATCATCCCAACCTAACGTTAGATACGGAATGTAATTAACACCTAAACGCTCATCGTAAGATGTTTGTGGCCAGGTCAACATCATGTCGATGTTGCCTTTTACTAGCTGATCAAACAATTCTTGTTGACCACCTAATTCGCCTTGATAGAAAATATTTACTTTCATTCGGCCATCAGATTTCTCACTAATCAAATCAGCCCACATCTGCATGGATTTCCCAGATGCTGAATCTCTGTCACCAGACTCTAAAGCCAAATTGAATTTATAAGAATCATTGCTCGCAAATGCTGACCCCATCGTGCTCACGGCCAATGAGGTTGTCATGGCAATCAATTTTGCATATTTTAAACCTATATTTAGTGCATTTTTCATATTATCCAGTTCCTTTATTTTTAAACGTTCAAGTCTTGCTTTCACGCTTTATTGTTAAACTTATTCTGGATTTACAGAATATGGTTTGCACTCCTGACGCGTCCAATAATATATTCGGCCATAAAACCATAACTTGAAGTCATCGATAACATCGCCACCACCCCCTAAAACAAAAAAAGCCGTCACAACAAGTGACAGCTAACTGCTTGTACAAAAACTGCTTGTAGAAAAATTAATTACAGTTCAATCCCAGAAAGCCATTCTTTCCACTTGAGCGTGGCATTCGCTCCCAGCGATAAAAATGGTTCTGGTGGTAAGCGTTTAGGCTCTTGGTAAATTAAAAATTCATCCAGTAGCTCGGTTTTCCCAAGCACGGCTTTATCAACAGCCATCATGCCAGACAACATGCCTTTCACCGTACCCAGTCCATTCTGACAACAAGCAGACCAAACCCTATTTTCTATTTCACCAAAGGCAGGTACTGAGTTATAAGTTAAACACAGCCGTCCTCCCCAGCGGTATTCCATATCTACCCCTTTAAGCATCGGAAAACGCCGTGCGAAAGACCTGTCTTGCAACCTTGCAGCGTCTTTCAAATTACCTTCTGACGCCTCCATTGATTGATTCAATGTTGCGTGATTACGCACCACAATACGATGCCCAGATCCGGCATGATCTGATATTTTACGAATTGTACTGCCCATAGGGTCGGCAGGTAATACGCCCCAATTTTCGATACCACCTAACGCTTTTAACTCATGATTTTTAAGAGGCTCGGGTCATAGACGAATAGGTAAAAATATGCAGCAAAGACTGTTTAAAAAAACCGAAAGATTGTATGTGACCATTAACTGCCATAATCACATTTTTAGCCCTCACAGACCCATTCGCACAAATCAAAGTATGCACACTGTCGTTAAGTTTCATTTCAACAACAGGCGAGCACTCATACACCTGAACACCTTCTAAAGCCAAGCCTTTATATGCCGAGTGTATATACCCTGCTGGCTGAATCATTGCCGTTTTAGCCGTTCTCAATCCTTTGGTGTAAAACTGAGTACCCAACAGTGAATAAAGCTCATCAGCCCCCAACAATTCATAAGGTTCATCTAAAGCTGTCAAATGTTTCGCGTAAGTTTCAATACTGCGATAGCCACGCTCTGTCGCAGACGCTGTAATTTTTCCCGATCGGCTAAATAACGCTTTATCCATACCGTATTGATGAGCAATGCTTTCAGCCATCGTTATCGCTTCTCGATTCAAACGGATCTGGCGAAGATCTTGTTCTTTAGAGCCTACGTACGTATCAGAATTCAACTCATGAGGCAGGTCCAACATAAAACCGCTATTTCGCCCTGCTGGGCCTTGAGCAATACCTCGCGCCTCAATAACGGCTATACGCTCTTTGCTCCCTAATAACTGCAATAACCGTTTTGCCGCACCAAGACCCGCAAAACCACCACCAATCACAACCCAATCGACCTCGATATCCGTATCTACAGCAGGAAATGAGGATTTATCTTTGTAAATTTCATTCCAGCCTGCAGGTCCAGGATCTTTAGGTAGACGCTTTGTCTTTATTGTTTTGACCATAATGAATACCACATCACAAAAGCCATAAGCCGTGCCAACGCACGGCCGACATAAATCAAGCACCACGGCATCGGGTACCTGTAGGCAATGCTCTATTTAGAGTGATCGTTTAAATCAATCCAAATAGTTTTTAGCTCGGTATATTGATCATGTGCATGAATCGAATTATCCCGACCACCAAATCCAGACAACTTATACCCACCAAATGGCGTTGAAATATCACCTTCACCAAAGCAGTTAACCGTCACTGTTCCGGCCTTAATAGCACGAGCCGCTTTGATAGCGCGCTTAGAATTTGCCGTAAAAACAGACGCGGCAAGGCCATATTCAGTATCATTTGCAACGGCCATTGCTTCTTCGAAGCTGGATACCGTAATGACAGAGAGAATGGGGCCAAAAATCTCTTCTTGTGCCATACGATCACCATTCTTAACACCTGCAAAAATAGTTGGCTCTATAAACCGACCGTCTACCGAATTACCACCAATAACAACGTCATAACCTTCTGTTTTACCCAGCTCCAAATAGTCACACACCTTTTTAAAATGGCCTTGATCAATCATAGGACCAAGATTGTTTTCAGGGTTCAGTGGATCCCCTAAACGCCAATCAGCAGAGCGCTTTTTAATGTGTTCAAGTAATGAATCTTTGATTCCTTCTTGGACAATCAAACGAGACCCTGCAGAACAGTTCTCTCCCATATTCCAAAAGGCGGCCGCACAAACTTGTTGTGCAACGTAATCAAGGTCTTCAGCATCATCTAGCACCACACATGGGTTTTTACCACCCAGCTCTAATACTACTTTTTTCAAATTGGATTCAGCGGAATACTGTAAAAAACGACGACCCGTTACAGTTGATCCAGTAAAGGTCACCATGTCCACATCCATATGACGACCAATAGATTCACCTACCGCAACGCCTCCGCCAGTAATGACATTTAAAACTCCGGCAGGGAAGCCCGCTTCAGACGCCAATTCTGCTATTCGAATAGCCGTCAACGAGGTCTGTTCAGCCGGCTTCACAACCATAGAGCAGCCAGCAGCTAACGCAGGGGCAATCTTCCATGCCAACATGAGCAATGGAAAATTCCATGGAAGAACAGCACCAACAACACCAACCGCTTCGCGTACCACCATCGACATTGCCCCCGCCCCAACAGGAGCGGTTTGATCGTAAATTTTATCGATCAACTCCGCATGCCAACGTACCGTGTGTACGAACTCAGGTATGTCAATTGATTCGCAATCACAAATCGGCTTACCTGAATCTAAACTTTCCATAACCGCAAGTTCGTGTTGATTTTTCTCAACCAGGTCACACAAAGCTAATAAAATGCCTTTGCGCTCACTTGGATGCATTTCACTCCAAACACCGGAATCAAATGCATTTTTAGCGGATGCGACAGCATAATCCACATCAACAGATTGGCAGGCAGTAATATGCGCCAGTACTTCGCCGGTTGCTGGGTTCTTTGAGGTAAACGTTTCACCACCGAGCGCTTGATAAGATTTACCATTAATGAAGCAGCGAGTAGGCAATACTAAATTTTTGGCAATTTTTTGATAGCCTGATGTTGTTAAAAAATCTGACATGTTCCTTTCCTCTTTTTTTATATATTGAGTACCCCAAAATGCGATAAAAGCGCTACGCGATGATTTCAGAAATTTCTTTTTTCAAAATACCAATCACTTTCTCAAGAGCATCTTTTTCAACTTGATCCAACCCCATCAAAGGCGAACGAACCACTCCGGCATCGCGACCATCAAATGCCACACCATGCTTAACACTTTGAATAAACTTGCCACCTTGCTCCAAAACACTCATAAGTGGCATCATCGCAGCCATTATTTTACGACCCTTGTTAAAGTCGTTTTCAATGATGCATGCGTTATAAAGTGCAATATGTTCTTTCGGCAAAAAATTAGAACCAGCACATACCCAACCTTTCGCTCCCCAAGCAAAAAATTCCAATGCTTGATCGTCCATGCCACACGTCACTTGAATATTTGGGTAATCATTCATCAGCATATGTAAACGATTGATGTCCCCTGAGCTTTCCTTGATACCGCAGATATTTTTTGCCCCCTTAACAAGCTCAAAAAACTCTGGCTCCATATTGATACCCATACGATCTGGGTAGTTATAAAGCATGATCGGCATATCAGCGATACGGTCGATTTCTAACGCTAATGTCGCTAATTCTTTCTGAGTTGGCAGAGAGTACGGCGGTGTTGCAAGGAGAAGGCAATCGGCACCGGCATCTTTCGCTCGTGCAGCTAACCATAGAGAATCTTGAGGATTCACAGAAGCCCGTACCAAAAATGATAGTCAAATCTGCGCCAACCACTTTGCGAGCTTTTATTAGGAGATCAAGACGTTCCTCAAGGGTTTCCACATAGTATTCGCCAGTCGTACCACCAATCATCAAACCATGAACACCGGAGTCTTTTAAATACTGAACATGCTCTAAGAAAGCATCAAAATTGATGGAACCATCTTCAAAGAAAGGGGTGATAACCGGAGTGTAGATCCCTGCAAATTTCATTTTAATTACCTTATTTCGAAGTATGCTAATATCATAGTGAACTAAGTCACCACGCCTAGATTGATATTACCGAGCGCATCGAAACTGTCACAATCAACCATTTCTCCGATCAATTGATAAGGCTAGGTTATGGTTAATAAAAACCACGAACAACAATACTAATTTGATCTCCGATAAAACCATTCATATTTAAAACCACATCAAGAGAAGACTATCGTCACTACAACTCAAGCATTCTAATCAGCCAAGCGAGTCCATAGAAACATCGCTATACGACCAAACAGAAATCGGTAAAACCCATCACATGTAATGTTTGGGTGAGATAGAAAAGTCTATAAAAAGGTAGGTAGCGAGGGTTAGGAGGAAGATAAGGCTAATATAATTCCCTGCCCCAGCAAAAGCCGGGGATAAGTCACCTGAAGCAACTAACATCGCTTTTTGAATAAGTTCGATAAGTTTTTCTCTATATCTGCAATAAACCACTTACGAAACACCTGTAAAGCCTCCTTACTTTCATTCCGCTCTGCGTAAGATAGATAGTGTTTTTTCTCTCGGTAGGTAATTTCTTTCTCACCCACTTTCACTAATATTCCTTGTTCAATTAATGGCGCAACAAGATGATGCCACCCCAGACAAACGCCATGCCCTGACACAGCTAACTGGATTAACATATTGTAATCATTGGTATTAAAGTAATGTACTTGCCCAGTAACTTCCGAGCCTATCCCCAAGCTATTGAGCCAAACATCCCAATCCACATGCTCAGCTACTTGCGAGCGACCATAAGGCGTCAGATTCAACAAAGTCACATCATCTATACTGATAAAACTAATCAGCTCTGGGTGTTCCTCCAAATATAAAGCCGAACAAACAGGATAAATTAAGTCATGAAATAGCGGTTCTGAATGATACCCCTCTCTAGGATCACTCAACTTACTAATAAAAATATCAGGATATACCCCTGGCTCTGTATGCAGCATACTGCTGGTCGAAATGACATTTATGTCAATATCAGGATACCTTTTAACAAAATCAGGCAATCGATTCGTTAACCAAAATGAAGAAAATGCAGGCGTACAACAAATACTCAACTCCTTCTTTTTATTTGCTGACGACTGTATACGCTGAGCAGCTTGAGCGATATTGACAAAAGACAAATATGCCGCATCATAAAATATCTGTCCTGCCTCTGTCAGCTCTACCGCTCGTCCCGTTCGCTTAAAAAGAGAAACCCCTAACACGGCTTCTAACTCTCTAATTTGACGACTGATTGCAGCTTGAGTAACACAAAGTGCTTCGGCAGCACGAGTAAAATTTAAATACTTCGCAGCAGCAACAAAGGATTTTACCGCCCTAAGGGATGGCATTTTCAATAAAATCTGATCCGGCTCAATTGGCTTTGCCATACTCTACTCTTTTAAATATTTTAAACATATTAAGCAGTATTGCTCATTCTAAAATATCACGCTCAGCCTTTTTTACTAAGAAAACTTAAAACAGACCCCAACTCAATATCAAGGCTTACACTTGCCCCCCCACCTTCACTAAGGCTATGAGCCTGCAAGATGCAACCATCGCAACACTGGGTATACAGCATCAAAATATCCTCTCTGTTTAAAAGAGTCCCACAGACTGCATAGCGTAACAAAGAGGTTTAATCGAGAGATTCAATACTTCAATGAACGGATGACATTAACAAACGCATAGATTGGTACACTTCGTGAATTTAGATGGGCTGGATAATAACGATTGGTGGGGAAGTGAGCAAACTGGGTTCCATTAAAACACTTTGGATTCCCGACTTTTATTCCGGCCTGCTGGACGAGAGCTTAGTACCTTCCCCTTTTGTCTTCCAAGGGGAAGGCGGAGGATGGGGTTGTTCTTTGGTTCCATTCAAACGCTTTGGATTCCCGACCTTTATTCCGCCCCGCTGGGCGAGAGCTTAGTTCCGTCCCCTTTTGTCTTCCAAGGGGAAGGCGGAGGATGGGGTTGTTCTTTGGTTCCATTCAAACGTTTTGGATTCCCAACCTTTATTCCGCCCCGCTGGGCGGGTAACTTTTGCCCAGATCCGCAAAAGTAACCAAAAGGTCTCTTCTCGGGCTTTCGCCCAAACGTCTCATTTACATTGTTTAACATCTCGTCTAGCAACACGACTTTTATCGTAAGGCATAGATTGGTTCTGCTGCTGGAGAGAATCTTTCCGTTAATGACTCGGAAACTCCATAGAGTCGCGCAATCGGGATTGCGTCGAAGGGTGTTTAACACCTTGCTCAACTGCAGTTTGTTACGTGATTAAATTCCAGCAGAGCCTATTTAAAAAAATACTGTGATGATCAACTACGTGCCTCGGAATGCCATGACTGTCAAAGTAGCCAACCCAATATTTTACTGTTTTAAAAACATAGTCAGTTAAGTTTTCAGTTGTGCCATCAGTAAATGTGACAATAAAACTTGGACTTTCTTCAGTTCGAGACTCTCGATACTCCGCGCTTTGCCGAGCTTTTTCCATTTTTGCTGGTATGTTTTCAGTAGAGTAAAAAACAACGCCTTGGATTATTGAAGATGAAGTTCCTTTTACATCAGGGGTATACATTGTAATTTTGAAATGTTTCACTGAATTAGCTATATCCTTTGCTATAACTAAATACTTTTCGTTGTCCCATGCTTCGTTGAGCTGCTTTTTATTTTCTTGCAGAGAAAGATAATTGATGCACCAGTCTCGCAGAGAATGAGCCGTAACAGAAAAGTTAAAAAAGTGATCCATCAGATTCTCTGGATTATCTTCAAAATTAACTCTATTGCCTTCTCTCACCAGCTTTAGCAGCATATCTTTGGGTTCATTGATTCCTGAAATGAATGACATTCTTTACCTCCTTTCCACATAACGCTGAGTCTCACGCGCTGATTTGGAGCCGCGAAGCGGCGGAAAATCGGTCGCTATGCAGCCGATTGTTATACTATTTAAACTTTCTTTTGGCATGGTATGGAAGGATGTATACGCCTTGAAGAAGATGCTCAACCACATCAAAAGCTAACCCTAATTGAACGTTAGAATGTGGCTTTACCTCATGCGCTGCGTCATTTCCGAGCACTCTAAGCTTATGAAGTATTTCTGCACCCTCTTTAGTTAGAACTCTTTGTTCGACCAAGCTATTTATCTTAGCATATAGGTCTTTTCCAGTCGCAGCTTGGTCTTTGCACGCAGCCTCTATTATTGCTCGCAGGCCAATACCTGTAAGTACTGGGCTGTTTCTATTCAAAGCGTTTAATGTTTCAGTGTAGATTCTCTGAAGCTTATCGGGAAAAAGATGGTCGTCAGACAACCCAGTTCGATTCTTTTCTGGGTTTGGGTAGTAATCTTCGAATTTTACATACTCAGCCTCCCAACCATCTGGATCGGCAGAATGCTCTATGTCTTCCGAGTTGGTATGTGTCTGCCGAAACATGACTGTCTCACACCCCTGACACTGAATTATCTGGTACTCGTTATCCCAGCCGTAAAGCAGCGCGTGATCAGTTTCTTCTCTTCCAGCCAACTCAATATCCGCTAAGATCTTATGCTTGGTGCTTCTCTTACAAACACCGCAAGGAGCGTCAATAATCTCATTTATTTGCTTGTCTTTTTCGGTAGTAATTTTCGGCATCAGACAACCCTATTTTGTAATAATTAAGGGTTATACGGCAGCATAGCTGCGGCTATAACCCACTGTTGAACGGCTACGTTGTCTATATAGGGGGATTGCTTTTTTCATGGTAGGACTTCCCTGTTATATAACTCGCTAAATACCAGCGTCTGTCTGGACTATGTCGCTTCACATCGCCTTTGATCGCCGCTACATTGATTCTTAATTTGCTCTTTTTTAGCGCGATTTCACCCGAGAGGCAAGAGATTCCCTCAGTCCTTATGACCTGATCAGTTTTTTAGAACTTACTCTTCTCTGTCGCTCCGTGAAGCGGCTTAGCTCAAAAATTAATAGTGCGCATGTGCATTTAGTTTTTTGTAGTCCTGAAGAACAACTGCATGAGAAAATGAAAAAAAGGTTGGGAATACAAAGCGTTTGAATGCAACCTAAATTCCGTATGGAACTGAAGCCACGATCTACAACCCAAGCTCGTCATGGTAATTTATCAACGTGGTATAACCAAAGCGCTGAAGATTCGGGAGCTTTCCCATTTTGGCCTGTGAGACATAGTCGTTTACGTATTTTTCAAATTGCCGTTGAATTTTGTCTCTGTTATTTTTTACTTTTTGGTATTCCGCTTCGCTACGAAGTTTGAATGCTTTGGGCTGTAGGTCGTCTTCTGTGATGATGATGGCTTTGGAGTAGTCAACACCATTCCATACACCATTGTGGAATACGGTTTTAAACCCATGTTTATGAGCCATATTGCTTCTGAATGGAATCGCAAAGGTGATATTTTGAATCTTGACTGGAATCACACCATAACCACGATCTTTTTTACTCATGGTTTCTTTTAGTGTAATTATTCGATTGTAAGCAGCTTCTGTTAACAGCCTGATCTTCATAACTATCCTTGTTATAAAAAACAAAAAGCCCTTATAAAATAAGGGCTTTTCGAGTAGAACTTCCATTGAGGTTGATGCTATTTATTGCGGGGATGCCTCTACCGCCGCGACTTCAAATGAGGTTGGTGTTTTTCATGTGGGGATGCCTCTACCGCCACGTCATCTACACCCTTAGTATCGCTATCTTGGATAATGATGTCAACCAACTGTACATTTATCAACCTAAAAGATATACCGAACCAAGCCTAAATAAACACACCATCATTGACCGTCAATGATTGATTCCTGCCTTCGCGGGCACTTGTCCCCTTGTGGAAAATGACTTGCATCTGGTACGAAGAAAACGGCGGATCACGGTCGTGCCTCCCTCATCCGCCCTACGAAAATCTGCCTCTATGAAGCAGTCAATTCGACGCGACGAAGTTGCGCGACCCTATGGCGTTTCAGGGTCAGTTAAAAATACCATTTCTAAAATCATCAAAAACAATCTATGCCTTACTGCCCTAGAGCGTAGGAAGTAATCATGCACCTACGAAGAAAATCAGGCATTAAAGATCTTAAAGCGAATTTTTGGTTACTTTTTGGGCGCTAGCAAAAGTTACCCGCTCAGCAGAGCGGAAAAAAGGTTGGGGATAAAAAGCGTTTGAATGGAATCTAAATTCCGCGTCGCCCTGAAGGACGACCTACATGTGAAAGCTTCGCTTTCAACGGCGCTCTTATATTACAGAAAAGCGGTCGTACCTCCCTCATCACGCCCTACGATTGGCATTGCGATATCAAGTAAAAAATTGCAAACGATTAGCTACGAAGAAATCAGTTCGACGCGACGAAGTTGCGCGACTTTATGGAGTTTCAGGGTCATTGTTTGATGATCTATCTCTGACTAAATAAGCAATCTATGCCTTACTACCCTAGAGCGTAGGAAGTAATCATGCACCTACGAAGAAAATCAGGCATTAAAGATCTTAAAGCGAATTTTTGGTTACTTTTTGGGCGCTAGCAAAAAGTTACCCGCTCAGCAGAGCGGAATAAACCTGCAGCTAAAAGCAATTGAGAAGAAACAAATATCCTTTAAAGCCCAAAGAAATAACCCCACCCTAACCCTCCCCTTGGAAGACATAAGGGGAGGGAATTTAGACACAAAAAAAGAGGCCGGAGCCTCTTTCTTAAAAAAATTTGCAATGAAAAACTAGTTCTCGCCGGAGATCCGGCTGCCAACCGCGGAGGTTTGGTCTTTGTACTTGGCGTTGGCGCGTTTGTTATAAGGGCGATCCGCCGAGCCAGACATGGTCTCGAAGTTGATGGCTCCAATGGTCATACCTGGGCTTAGGGCGATGGGCAGTTTGCCGCCGTTGAGGAATTCAAGCACGATGCCGCCGCTCCAACACTGGGTCGATGCGGTGCGCGGTGACATGAACCATTAAGCCGAGGCGCGCTAAGGAGGAGCGACCATCGAGCCAGCCGACTAGGTTGTCAGGAAGAGTGACAGATTCTTTGGTCACGCCAAGCACCAATTCGCCCGGATGGATGAAGAAAGGCTTGCCGTCTTCAACGAGGATTTCGTCGCTCATGACGGATTCGATGACTTTGCTTAAGTCGGCTTTTGAGCTGCTTAGGTCGAGGTATGGCGCTGGGTGACCTTGGAAGACTCGAAACGAGTTACCCAATCGCAAATCCACAGACACACCGCTGATGACGCTGTTATCAGGGCGAGGTTCAATCACAATAGAACCTTCATCTAGGGCTTTTATAATATCTCGGTCACACAAACGCATTACTTTTCCTCAGTCGTCGCTCATGCCAATGGTCGGCATGGCTATTTGTTCATTCTGTTGGGATGCAAGGGTAGCACCAAGCTTGCGCGCAATCGACTGATAAATGCCTGCCGTATCACTTTCTGGCGCATTAACGACGATGGGGCGACCTGCGTCGCTTTGTTCTCGAATGGCGAGGCTAAGTGGCAATTTGCCCAATACATTGACATTATATTCTTTTGCTAGGCTGGCACCGCCTTCGTCACCGAAGATGGCTTCGTGGTGGCCGCAGTTGGAACAGATGTGCGTCGACATATTTTCCACCACGCCCAACACAGGAATTTTCACCTTGTTAAACATTTCGATACCACGACGAGCATCCAGTAAGGCGATGTCTTGTGGTGTGGTCACGATAACGGAACCCGCCACTGGCACTTTTTGCGCTAGGGTTAATTGGATGTCCCCTGTGCCCGGTGGCATGTCGATGAATAAGTAGTCGAGATCATTCCAGTCAGTTTGCGTCAAGATCTGCATCAAGGCACCCGTTACCATGGGGCCACGCCACGCTACAGGGGTGTCTTTCGTGGTTAAAAATGCCATGGACATCACTTGCACGCCAAACGCGGTAGGCGGCACAAAAAATTTGTCTTCGCGTACTTGTGGACGTGTGCCTTCGGCGAAACCAAGCAACATGCCTTGGCTTGGGCCATAGATGTCAGCATCCAAAATACCAACGCGCGCGCCCTCTTTTGCCATGGCAAGGGCAAGGTTTACTGTGGTGGTAGATTTGCCCACGCCACCTTTACCAGACGCCACGGCGATGATGTTCTTCACACCTTTTAGCCCGGCGATGTTGCCCTGCGTGGCATGGCTTGTGATTTGGCACTCAATGTCTAGTACCAATTCACGGGGATCTGCCATGATGGCTTTTATCTTGGTCTCTAAAGCCGTTTGTTGTGTTTGTGTTGGATAGCCTAGGGTCAAGGTGACATGAACACGATGATTGTCCGCGAGGACTTTCCATACAGGGCCGTACGCTTGCCCTGTGTTGTCATCAATAAGGGCTTCTAATCTCGCCTGTAATTGGGCATCAGTTAACATGGGAACTCCTAGTGAGGCGGTAATATCGAATAGTATTTAATTTTTGGGACTTGTGCCAAATGTGGGGGCAAATTACGGAAAAGCAAGTGTGAAGACTTGCACAGAGGGAGCTGGGTCTTATAATGACGCTCTCTACATTCTATCCATAGCCTAGGCACGTTATTTATTCGTCATTGGTGCCTATTTATTGCTAGAATACCCGACCTTTTTTAATCCAGCAGGCTTATCAAAAATGGCACAAACGCAACGCAAAATTTTAGTCACCAGCGCCCTTCCTTATGCCAATGGTTCTATCCATCTAGGGCATATGCTGGAACACATCCAAACCGACATCTGGGTGCGTTTTCAAAAAATGCGCGGCCACCTTTGTACTGCAGTGTGTGCGGATGACGCTCACGGCACAGCAATTATGATTAAAGCCGATCAACAGGGCATAACCTCAGAAGAATTGATCGATGGCGTTCGTCAAGAACATATGGCCGATTTTAACGACTTCTTGATCGGTTACGATAACTATTATTCTACCCATTCTGACGAAAATCGTGAGATTTCAAACCGCATTTACACAGCGCTACGTGATAACGGAAAAATAGCGGTTCGCTCTATCGTACAAGCTTACGACCCTGAAAAAGAGATGTTCCTTGCAGACCGTTTCATCAAAGGAACCTGTCCTAAGTGTAAAGCAGAAGATCAATACGGCGACAACTGTGAAGTCTGCTCAGCCACTTACACACCGATGGAAATGATCAATCCACGCTCGGTCTACTCGGGCGCCACACCGATTGAAAAAGAGTCTGAGCATTATTTCTTTAAGTTACCGGACTTCCAAGACTTTTTAACAAAATGGACGCGCAGTGGAACCTTGCAAGATCAAGTCGCTAATAAGCTGTCCGAATGGCTAGGTTCTGGCTTGCAAGAATGGGACATCAGCCGCGATGCGCCGTACTTTGGTTTTGAAATTCCCGATGCACCAGGCAAATATTTCTATGTTTGGCTAGATGCACCGATTGGTTACATGGCGAGCTTTAAAAACCTATGTGACCGCACGGAAGGCTTGAACTTTGATGATTATTGGGCAAAAGATTCTGATGCCGAGCTATACCATTTTATCGGTAAAGACATCATCAACTTCCACGCGCTATTCTGGCCAGCCATGTTGGATTGTGCGGGTTACCGCACACCAACCAAAGTTAATGCCCATGGTTATGTGACAGTCAATGGAACTAAGATGTCCAAGTCACGCGGTACCTTTATTAAAGCCCGTACTTACTTGAACCACTTGGATCCACAGTATTTGCGTTACTACTTTGCTGCGAAGCTAAACGCCAGCGTGGATGACATTGATTTAAACCTGCAAGACTTCATTCAGCGCGTCAATTCGGATGTGGTCGGCAAGGTGGTCAATATTGCAAGCCGTACCGCCAGTTTCATTAGCAAAAAGTTCGATGGTCAATTGGCCAGCACTGAAAGTGAAGGCGAGATGATTCAATCTTTCATCAATTCTGGCGACATCATCGCTCAGCATTTTGAAAGCCGCGAATACGGTAAAGCGATTCGTGAAGTGATGCGTTTAGCTGATGTGGCAAACGAATACATTGCCGTTCAAGCGCCTTGGGTATTGGCAAAAGACGAAGCCACCTTACCGAAAGTACAAGACGTGTGTACGGTTGCGTTGAACCTATTCAGCATCTTAGCCACGTACTTGAAGCCTGTGATGCCAAACATGGTCGCCGATGCGGAAACCTTCCTTGGTAAAGAACTGACTTGGGACAATCGCAGTGAATTGCTGTTTGGTCGTACGGTCAATACCTTTAAACCTTTAATGGGTCGTATTGAGCAAACACAAATCGATGCCATGATTGAAGAAGGCAAAGAAGAAGCTCAAGCCGACGCCGCCGAAAAAGCCGCTGCACTGCCTGCTGAAACAGAGCTAAGCAAAGACCCCATCGCAGAGGAAATCAATTTTGATGATTTCGCCAAAGTGGATTTGCGCATTGCCTTGATCGTCAAAGCCGAGCACGTTGAAAAAGCCAACAAGCTATTAAAACTGACGTTGGATATCGGCGGAGAGACTCGCACTGTGTTCTCTGGTATTAAGTCAGCTTATAAGCCAGAAGATCTAGAAGGCAAACACACTGTGATGGTCGCTAACCTTGCGCCACGCAAAATGAAGTTTGGTATGTCAGAAGGCATGGTACTGGCTGCAGGCCCAGGTGGGGAAGAGATTTATTTGCTTGAACCACATACTGGTGCCAAACCCGGTCAACGAGTGATGTAAGACAGAAAACATCCGTGTTGTTCTCAATAATGCGATAAATAACCATGCCCACCTTAGTGAATAAGAAACATTCTTAATAAGGTGGGCATTAGCATTAATAAAGAAACATAAACCGAACTTATATAAGCATAACTTATTATCTATATACTAAATCGGACTAGAAATACAAAAGCTTTAGTCTTGTTAGTTATAAGCAGATTGGTATAGTTACGCTCAAAGATACTTTTCAGCAAAAGCATCTAAAATCACCATATTCACCTAATGAAACCTTTACACAACATTGTGCATAGGTCTCCTATATTTTTGGAAGTGAGATGACTGAATATCTCTTGATACTGGTCAGTACCATCTTGGTTAACAACTTTGTATTGGTACAGTTTTTGGGACTTTGCCCTTTTATGGGCGTATCTGGCAAATTAGAAACCTCTATTGGTATGGCCATGGCCACGACCTTTGTTTTGACATTGTCGAGTCTATGCAGCTATCTCACTTACACCTATATTTTGCAGCCATTTGGACTGGAGTACTTACAGACCATTTCCTTTATTTTAGTGATTGCTGTTGTTGTGCAGTTCACCGAAATGGTAGTGCATAAAACCAGTCCTCTGCTTTATCGCGTATTAGGTATTTTCTTGCCTTTAATCACCACCAACTGTGCGGTATTAGGTGTGGCGCTACAGAACATCAGCAAACAAAATGGCTTTGTCGAATCGATTCTTTACGGCTTTGGTGCTGCGGTCGGTTTCTCTTTTGTATTGGTTCTGTTTTCTGCTATGCGCGAGCGCATTAACGTGGCCGATGTGCCAACGGTTTTTAAAGGTTCAGCGATTGGTATGATTACCGCCGGTCTGATGGCTTTGGCTTTCATGGGCTTCACCGCCCTTGTACAGATTTAGGAGTCGACGATGCTAACCGTTCTACTCGCTATTGGAGTTTTAGTCCTTTTATCACTTATTTTTGGTGCCATCCTAGGTTACGCCAATGTGCGCTTCCATGTGGAAGGCGACCCAATTGTTGACCAAATTGATGCTCTGTTGCCGCAAACACAATGCGGTCAATGTGGCCACCCAGGTTGTCGTCCCTATGCGGAAGCCATTGCCAACGGCGAAGCCATTAATCACTGCCCTCCTGGGGGACAAGCGACGATCCAAGCGTTAGCCGATTTATTAGATGTGGAAGCCATTCCTTTAGACGGCGATCACGGCACCGAAACAGCCAAACGCGTTGCGGTGATTCGTGAAGACGAGTGCATTGGTTGCACTAAGTGCATTCAGGCTTGTCCTGTGGATGCGATTTTAGGTGCGGCGAAACAAATGCACACCGTCATTGCAGATGAATGCACAGGTTGCGACCTTTGTGTCGAGTCCTGCCCTGTAGATTGTATTGATATGGTAGAAGTAGGCGTGACAGCGAAAACTTGGTCTTGGGACAAACCACAAGGTATTGCCGCAACCTCATTAAATATTATTGCCACCGATCGCCAAACGGAGGTTGCACACTAATGCAAGCAGCCAAGATTTTTTCTTTCCATGGCGGTATTCACCCAGCGGAAAACAAAGCTCAATCCTTACAATTGCCTTTAGGTCGACCGAGTCTACCAAGCGAGCTTATTTTGCCACTTGGACAACACATAGGCCAAAGCTCTCGCCCTTTAGTCAAGGTAGGCGATAAGGTGTTAAAAGGCGAAACCATCGCCATCAACAATGGCTTTTTAAGCAGTTTTTTACACGCACCGACTTCTGGTACGATTACCGCTATTGAAGAACGCCTGATTGCCCATCCTTCTGGATTAAGCGACCTTTGTATTATTATCACGCCAGACGGCCACGATACTTGGACCACACTTGAGCCTTTAAATCATTGGCAAGACATCAGTAAAACCGATGTGTTGGCGTATTTGTCTGAAATGGGCATTATCGGGATGGGCGGTGCGGGCTTTCCGACACAAGTGAAACTTCAAGGCGCCTATAAGAACCCACTCACGCATTTCATTATCAATGCCGCAGAATGTGAACCTTACATCACGGCCGATGACATGCTAATTCGTGAAAAAACCCTAGAATTGGTGCTCGGCATCGAGATACTGCAACACCTTGTGCAGGCGGATCACGTTGTTATTGGCATCGAAGACAATAAACCCACCGCTATTGCGGCCTTACAAGCCGTATTAGGCAAGCGCAACAGCAAGATTCAAATTGCCGTGGTGCCAACCAAATACCCTTCTGGTGGTGAAAAACAGTTAATTCAGTTATTAACAGGAAAAGAAGTACCAAGCGGACAGTATCCAGCGGATATCGGCATATTATGTCAAAACGTTGGAACCTGCGTGGCAGTTCACGATGCCATTACGTTTGGAAAGCCTCTGATCTCACGCTTTACCACGCTAACAGGCGATGCCTTAAAAGCACCGCAAAACGTCGAAGTGTTGCTTGGCACACCAGTTGCGCACTTATTGGATTACGCGGAATCTGAACCGAAAAAACTCAACCGCTTGATCATGGGTGGCCCAATGATGGGTTACACATTAAATTCCGCCGCTGTACCGATTGTCAAAACCAGTAACTGCATTTTGGCCGCCAGTAAAAAAGAGCTTCCACCACCCGCACCTGAGCAAGCCTGCATCCGCTGCGGCATGTGCGAACAAGCCTGCCCTGCCAGCTTGTTACCTCAGCAGTTGTTGTGGTTTAGCAAAAGCCAAGAATTCGAAAAAGCCGAACACCATAATCTATTTGATTGCATCGAATGCGGTGCTTGTTCTTATGTATGCCCAAGTAGCATTCCATTGGTGCAGTATTATCGCCATACCAAAAGCAGCATACGCGAAGCCCGTGAAGCCACCGTGAAATCTGATTTGGCTAAGCAACGCTTTGAGGCACGCAAAGCTCGTCAAGACGCCGAAGCCGCTGAAAAAGAAGCCAAGCGCCTTGCTCGTCAAAAAGCGACACCAAGCAAAGCCGCGGAAGAGAAAAAAGCCGCACCGACAAACGCAGCTCCAACGATCACTGCTGCGCCTGCAACGACTGACGAATCGAAAAAACTCAAAGTGGACATCGCCATCAGCAAATCCAAATTGAAAAAGCTACAAAAACAGCTGCTTGAAGCACAAGAAAACGAACATGTTGAGGAAATCAGCAACCTGCAGCTACAAGTGACTGAACAAGAAAAAGCCGTCGCTTTACTTGAAGATCAGCTCGCCAAAACAGTTGAAGCTGCACCCATTGCGGCTGAAGCCAACGTGACTAAACCTGCCCCTGCGCCGGTTAATGACGAATTGAAAAAGGCCAAAGTGGATGTGGCACTCATTGGCGTCAAACTGAAAAAGCTAAAAGCACAGTTAGCAGACAATCCCGCCGATCAAGAGCTGCAAGACAAGGTTACCGCTTTTGAGGCAGACCTAAAAGCAGCACAAGATAAAGCCGCCAAGCTAAGCGACGCTCCAGCAGCGGCACCTGCCAATGACAACAAAGCAGACAGCAAACCGGCCATCAGCGATGAACTGAAAAAGCTCAAAATCGACGCAGCCATTGCCAAAGCGGCGGTGAAGAAAGTCGAAAAAGCCTTGAAAAAAGCAGAAGAGATTCAAGCCCCCGAAATCGACGCCATTCGCCAACAGCTAAAAGAAGCGCAACAGCGAGCGGACGAACTGGAAAACGCCTTAGCCAATCCAGCAACCACGACGCCAAAGACAGAAACAATTGCCGAAGTGGCACCAAACAGTGTGGATGCCGATGCCGCTAAGAAACGTAAAATTGATCTTGCCATCGCCAAGGCAGGCGTGAAAAAAGCCGAGAAAAACATCCAGCTTTTGAAAGAACAAGGCAAAGATGAAAGCGAAATAGAAGCGTCAGAATGGCCTAAGAAATTGATAGAAGCGCAAGAAAAACTTACCGTTCTTGAAGCGGAAGAAAGCACACAAACTGCAGCTCCAGTTGCTACTCCAGCAGAAAAAACAGCGGATGCAGTTGCAAGAAGCGAAGCCAAAGCCGAACCAGAAATGGATTTAGCAACCCAGATCAAAAAGAAAAAATCGCCGTGGCTTTGGCTAAAGCGCAAATCAATAAACTGAATAAGCGCCTAGAAAGTTCACCGGAAGACGCAGACAACATTAAGCAAGAGATAGCAACAACAGAGCAACGCCTACAAAGCGCCGAAGCACTATTAGAAAAACTTATTCATTCGCAAACCAACCTGCAAGAGAATCGTTAGATGGCATTATTGAGGATCACCTCCCCCACACACAACGTGCAGGACGTCGCACCGCTTGGGTGATGCAGATGGTCATTTTAGCGACCATTCCTGGCATCGTGGTACAAACTTGGTTATTTGGCTGGGGCACGTTAGTCAACCTAATGATTGCCTGCATCACGGCATTATTAAGTGAAGCGGCTATTCTGGCGATTCGTCGCCGTCAGGTTGGTTTTTTCTTGAAAGATTACAGCGCACTATTAACCGCTGTGTTATTGGGCGTTGCGCTTCCTCCCATTGTGCCTTGGTGGGTAACGGTCACAGCGGTCGCTTTTGCGATTATCTTTGCCAAACAGCTTTATGGCGGCTTAGGGAATAACCCATTCAATCCAGCCATGGTCGGCTACGCCATCGTACTGGTGTCTTTTCCTGTGCCAATGAGTCAATGGCTAGGCGTGCATAGCATGGTGTCAGCTGGTGAAACAATGTCTTTCATGCAAAGCCTGCAGGCGATTTTCCATCAGCTGCCAGTGATTGATAGCTACACCATGGCAACGCCCTTAGATGGCTTTAAACACAAGGATTTACTAGATAGCCAAGCGGCCTTTAGCAGCATTGCCGCGCTGCAAGGCCCAAGTCTAAATAGCTGGCTTTGGGTCAACCTAGCGTATCTTGTGGGTGGTCTTGCTCTGATTGGGTTGCGCATTATTACTTGGCACACGCCAGTGGCACTATTGGGTGCTTTGTTGGTCATGTCTGGCGCCTTTCATTTATTGGACCCAACGAACACCGCAACACCGTTTTTCCACCTCACCACTGGCGCGGCGATGTTTGGTGCTTTCTTTATTGCCACCGACCCTGTGTCTTCTTGCACCAGTAATCGCGGCAAACTGATCTACGGTGCCGGCATTGGCATCTTGATTTATATTATTCGCTCTTGGGGCGGCTACCCTGATGGTGTGGCATTTGGCGTGTTACTGATGAACTTCGCCGCGCCTTTAATCGATTACTACACTCAGCCCAGAACCTACGGCCACAAAAAAGCCAAAACAGGCTTAAAAGTTGGGGAGGATAACTAATGGAATTGTTGGCCTCTATTCGTCGCAACAGTCTAGGTCTGGCTATCTTTGCCGTGCTGACTGCAGGTCTCATCGCGATCACGCATCAATTGACCGATCACACCATTAAGGACAATATTTTGGAAGCGCAAATTTCTGCCTTTAACGAAATTTTGCCAGCCAATTTGTACGATAACGATTTAACCAAAGACGTAGCCTTTCTTCCTGCCGATCCGTTATTGGGGAGTGAAGAAGGCATTAAAATTCACATCGCTCGTAAAAACGGCGAAGTCACTGCCATTATTTTCGAGACCATCGCACCGCGTGGCTATAACGGTAATTTAGACATGCTGGTTGCCATTGACAAAAACGGTATTGTCACCGGTAGCCGAGTCATCAGTCACAAAGAAACACCTGGGCTGGGCGACAAGGTGGAGCTTAAAAAATCCAAATGGATACTCAGCTTCTCTAACAAATCGTTAGACAATCCAGACCTTAAAGGCTGGGGCGTGAAAAAAGACGGCGGAGATTTTGACCAATTCACAGGGGCAACCATCACGCCTCGCGCCGTGGTGCGCGCCGTAAAGAACACTCTTATTTATTTTGATCAACACAAAGATACGCTGTTAGCGTATTAGGATAGCCAAATGAAAATGAGCGCAGAAACAGCAACCAGTGACGCTACTCAAGAAGAGAGTAAACCAAGCGCCAATTACGCAGAAATCATTTATAACGGCATTTGGAAAAACAACCCAGCCCTTGTTCAATTGCTTGGCTTGTGTCCTATGCTGGCGGTCACCAGTACCGTGGTCAACGCCTTAGGCCTTGGCTTAGCCACCATGGTTGTGTTGATGGGACTCCAATATTGCCGTTTCCATCATCCGTAATTATGTTGCTGATGCGGTTCGTCTGCCAGCCTTCGTGATGATCATCGCCTCATTCACGACCTGTATCGAATTGGTGATGCAGGCTTATACTTATGAGACTCTATCAAATTCTAGGTATTTTCATTCCACTGATCGTAACAAACTGCGCCATTCTCGGTCGTGCCGATGCCTTTGCGAGTCGCAACCCTGTTCTGCCATCGGCTATAGATGGCTTTATGATGGGCTTAGGCTTCATGTTTATCCTAGTGACTCTAGGCGCGATGCGCGAACTGATTGGCCAAGGTACGCTATTTTCTGATATGCAATTATTGTTTGGTGATGTCGCCATTGGGTGGAAATGGGTGGTATTCGAAAACTATCCTAATGTGTTGTTTGCTGTCTTACCACCGGGCGCATTTATTGGCTTAGGTTTGTTAATCGCAGGCAAAAACTACCTTGATGAACGGGAAAAGCAACGTATCGCCACACAAAAAGCCAAAGACGGCCCAAGTGCGTCAAAACGGGTTCGTGTGACTGGACAAGTTAGTTAACCTATTTAAAACCCCACTTTAACCCTCCCCTTGGAAGAGATAAGGGGAGGGAATTTTAAGCGTCATAAAGGCAGTCAAACGTGAACAAAGACAAACGCTACGAGATTTTTCTCGCTTACGAGCTGAAAACCCAAATCCCGTAACCGAGCTGGAATACAACTCACCTTTTGAGCTTTTGATTGCGGTGTTATTTTCTGCGCAAGCCACAGACGTGAGTGTTAACAAAGCCACGCGCAAGCTTTTTCCTGTCGCGAACACACCAGAAAAAATGCTGGCGCTTGGTGTAGATGGCTTAAAAAGCTACATCAAAACCATTGGCCTATTTAACGCTAAGGCCGAAAATGCCATCAAAACTTGCCAAATCCTCATCGAAAAGCACAACAGTATCGTCCCTGAAACTCGTGAAGAGACTCGAAGCGCTACCAGGTGTTGGCCGCAAAACCGCCAATGTGGTCCTTAACACCGCCTTTCGCCAAGTCGCTATGGCTGTCGACACGCACATCTTTCGTTTTAGCAACCGCACTAAAGTTGCTCCAGGTAAAAACGTCCTAGAAGTTGAAATGAAACTGCTGAAGTTTGTCCCGAAAGAGTTTCTTTTGGATGCACACCATTGGATGATACTTCACGGTCGTTATATCTGCGTGGCGCGCAAGCCTAAGTGCGACGCATGCGTGATTGAAGACTTGTGCGAATTTAAAGATAAGACCTCAACCTAATCTTTTAATCAACTCTCTTTAGTTAACTAAAGACTAACCTAAATTTAAATAACATCGTATTTATTAAACCTTTCTAGCTCGGCATGCTTACTCTATTGATATTTCACTTTATAGAGAGAGGATGCTATGAGTCACAATCTAACCCAAGCCCAACTTGACGCCCATTGGATGGCCTATACAGGCAATCGTCAATTTAAAAAAGACCCTCGTATCATCGCCTCGGCCGCAGGAAAATATTACACCGATTCCGATGGCAGAAAGATTTTCGACGGCTTATCTGGCTTGTGGACATGCGGCTTGGGTCATAGCGTTGCGGCTATCAACGAGGCCGTCGCACAACAAGTCAAAACGCTTGATTACTCCCCTGCTTTTCAATTCGGTCATGAGAAGTCTTTTTTGCTGGCTGAGCAAATTACCGAGTTCATGCCCACAGGACTAAACCGGATTTTCTTCACGGGGCTCTGGCTCAGAGTCGGTTGATACGGCTTTAAAAGTCGCTCGTGCTTATTGGCGTAAAAAAGGCATGGGCACAAAAACCAAGTTCATTGGCCGCGCTAAAGGTTACCATGGCGCAGGCATTTCAGGCTTCAGCGTTGGCGGCATTCCTGCGAACCGCACACTTTATGGTCAAGGCTTAGAATCCTATCACTTGCCTCACACCCAAGTGCCAGGCAGTGAGTTTTCCAAAGGGATGGCAGAGCAAGGTAAAGAGCGTGCTGAAGATCTGCTTAATCTAATCATGATGCACGATGCATCGAATATTGCTGCCGTCATTGTGGAACCTATGTCAGGCTCTGCTGGAGTGATTGTGCCACCACAAGGGTATTTACAACGTTTGCGCGAGATCTGTGATCAACACAATATTTTGCTTATCTTTGATGAAGTGATTACCGCATTTGGTCGCATGGGCGCAAAAACAGGTGCTGAGGCTTTCGGTGTGACGCCCGACATCATTACCATGGCAAAACAAGTCACCAACGGCGTTATTCCAATGGGCGTTGTGGCTTTCAAGCAGGAGATCTACGACACCTTCATGGACAATGGCGGTCCAGAATACATGTTAGAAATCCCGCATGGCTACACTTATTCGGCTCACCCTATTGCTTGCGCTGCGGGTTTAGCATCGCTTAGTGAAATTAAAAAACAAGGCTTGATAGAACGAGTCAATAGTATGAGCGCGACTTGGGAAAACAGCGTGCATCAGCTAAAAGACGCCAGCCCACTCATTACGGATATCCGTAATTACGGTTTCGCGGCAGGAATCACCATTGCACCCATCAATGGCGAACCCGCCAAACGTCCGTTCCAAATTGCCATGGCCATGTGGGACAAAGGCTATTACGTTCGTTATGGTGCCGATACCATTCAATTAGCACCGCCCTTCACCACCGAACCATCTGAAATAGACAGCTTGATCAACGCACTGGGCGAAACACTACAAAAACAAAGCTAAACAAGACTAATGTATCCCCAATAATCAAGATGTTGCTCATAGACATGGCGCAACATCTTGATCCATATCAATTTTATCTAGCTATCACATCTTTGCAATCTTGCACTATAATGGCACTTCCAAAAGCGTCATTTTTGGCCTGAGTCTTCATTTTACAAAAGGTAAAGCAATGTCTATTTCACATTCCCCTTATGTTCGTTGTTTTTGGACAGGGACACTGTTTTTAACCAACGGTAAAATTATGCCGATCCATTGCACACACATATCAACTCAAATGATAGAAGTGGAAGCGCCAGAAGGTTTACAAGGATCAAAAATGGTAAAGCTAGAGCTAAAAGCGATTCATGAAGGAAAAACAGCCACAATCAAAATATTGTGCGACCCACAACTGGATGTCTTTAACGAGCATAATAAGCACTACATAAAACTGTCTTACCACACCATTTCTGATAAGGACAGACAGTTTATCAAAGAGTTTGCCGACGCCCATTCTTAGGTAACAGGCAAGCTCATCGAGCTTATTCTGCGTCGCTGTCGTCTTTTTTCACCGTGTCTTCCGCTTTCTTCACACGAATTTTAGAGCCATCTACGTCCATGCCATTGAGCGTTTTGATGGCGACTTTTGCCTCACCCACTTTTGGCATTTCAACGAAGGCAAAGCCTTTCGATTCACCTGTCTCTTTGTCCATCACAATAGTACAAGACTGCAACGTACCGTGAACGGCAAACAAGCTTCTCAATTCTTCTTCTGTGGTGTTGCGGGCAAGGTTTCTGACTAATAGTTTCATATTTTTCTCTTCATAAATAAAAAAGGCATGGACAATACTGCCATGCCTTTGCGTTAGATTGCGCCATTCTAACCCGTTAAGACAAGGTTGTCTCAAACAGTTTGAGCAATTTCTCGCTATCCACTTCCATACAGACTTGTGTCATAGGCACATCGTTCCAATGCGGCTCAGGAAAGCTCATGCCTTGTGGCGCAAAAATCGTTTGACCAATGCCTATGCCTTCGCAAGCAACGCGCACGGCACCAAGCTCAACACCGAAGATACTAGGGTCAATAACGTAAGCGATGGTAGAGGCATCGTGGAAATAGCAGCCTCCGATGTCAAAACGATCACTGTAAAAATTAATGTAATGCTGGGCACAGTCATACAAGAAACCACCTTCGGTTGGGTTCGCTTGTCTAATACGATCTAAAACAGTGTTATCCAACAGCACCTGATGGGTTACATCCAAACCAATCATGGTGACTTGCCAAGGCGCAGTGAACACTTTATCCGCTGCGTGAGGGTCGTTCATGATGTTGGCTTCTGCCACGGGTGATACGTTACCGTACTCAATCGCCGTTCCCCCCATCAAAACCACTTCGTCTACTAGGCTGGCTACTTCTGGGTCAAGCTCAAGGGCTTTCGCTAGGTTGCCCAATGGACCAAGTGCGATAATCGTCACTTCACCAGGGTATTGGCGAACCGTATCCACAATAAATTGCGCTGCATCTTTGTCGATGGCTTTGCCTTTTGGGGCCGACCAATTGATGTTACCGAAGCCGTCTTTACCATGAACAAAGTCAGGGTGTGGGCGTGGTGCAATAACACTTGGCACCGCAACCCCTCTTGCGACAGGCACATCGACCTTAGCGATTTCTGTCAAAGTAATGGCATTTTGCGTTGCCAAATCTACAGACACGTTTCCATAGGTCGTTGTTAAACCGAGCACTTCCAATTGCGGTGCTTGGAAGGCAAAGAAAATCGCCATCGCATCATCGATGCCGGATCCGTATCAATAATAATTTTACGAGCCATATTTCACGTCCTCTTTATTCTCTAAGCGTTTTGGCTTACTAGTGTTTAGCAAGAAAAGCCGTTACTTCTTCTTGTGTAGGTATGGCAGATGCTGCACCTAAACGCGTGACACAAATAGCAGAAGCAGCGCAAGCACGCGTCATGGCTTGCTTGATTTCGTCACCCTTCATTAACGATGATAAACAAAAACCAATGAAGGTATCACCCGCCGCTGTGGTATCTACCGCGTCAACAGAAAACGCCTCTACCGATAAAGTTTTATTATCACTGAAATAACAAACGCCCGCTTTGCCTAACGTCATTAACACCGCTAAGTCAGGGTAAGCTTTCGGGAAAGCCTCAATCGTGCTATCGATGTCTTTCGTACCAATTAAGTCCATCGCTTCCACTTCGTTGACGATCAACAAGTCCACGAATTCCAGAACCTTTTTGGTCAATTCCACGTCCATCGGTGCGGGGTTAAATGCCACGTTCAGTTTGTTTTCTTGCGCTTTACGCATGATGTATTCAATTAGGTTGGTTTCGTTTTGTAGTAACACCCAATCGCCTTCATTAGCACTCGACAAGACTTGATCAACTTGCTCTTGAGTTAAAGCATGATTCGCACCTTGATACAAAATGATGGAGTTTTCCGCTTCTTTGGTCAGCTGAATAATCGCGTGCCCTGTTGGCACATCAATACGACGAATAAGATCCGTATTGACGCCCAGCGACTCTAACTGGTCGATAATACTTTGATCACTGTGATGAATCGCACCCACGTGCTTTACATCAGCACCCGCTTTAGCAAGCGCAACAGATTGGTTTGCTCCTTTGCCACCCAATAAACATTGGTAGCTATTGGACGCCATGGTTTCGCCAGGGCGAACAAAATGATCTAGCTGATAAAGGTGGTCGAGGTTAATCGAACCAAAGTTATAAATTGTCATAATTCTCTTCCTTCAGATCAGCGTGCTTTACGTATCGGCACATTTCATTCTACTGTTCATTCTGCAAAGCGACATGCTATGTCAATTCACCAGCGAATACTGACCAAGTGTACAAAAATAAAAAACGCTCCAATTCTGCAAGAATGGAGCGTTTTTTGAAAGCTTATTTTTCTAAATCGCTACTTTTAACGTAACAAACGATTACTTATCAGAATCTAGAAAACCACGGCCTTTTTGAGCGGCAATACGCATACGTAGTGCGTTTAGCTTAATAAAGCCCGCTGCGTCTTTTTGATCGTATGCACCTGCATCATCTTCAAATGTCGCAATTTTGCTGTCAAACAAGCTGTTTGCTGATTGACGACCAACCACACTTACGTTGCCTTTGTACAGTTTAAGACGCACAGTACCGCTCACGTATTTTTGTGACGTATCGATCAAAGCTTGAATCATACGGCGCTCTTCCGACCACCAGAAGCCATTGTAAATCAACTTCGCATAACGCGGCATCATCTCATCTTTTAGGTGCATTGCTTCACGGTCTAACGTAATAGACTCAATCGCACGGTGTGCCTTCATCATGATGGTGCCACCAGGTGTTTCATAGCAACCACGCGCTTTCATGCCTACGAAACGGTTTTCTACGATGTCAACACGACCAATACCGTTTGCACCGCCAATTTTGTTCAATGTCGCCAAAATAGTCGCTGGAGACATAGCCTCACCATTGATAGACACTGGGTCGCCTTTTTCATAGCCAATCTCAATGTAAGTCGCTTCATTAGGCGCCTCTTCAGGAGAAACAGACCAGCGCCACATATCGTCTTCTGGCTCTGTCCATGGATCTTCCAACTGATCACCTTCAAAAGAAATGTGCAGTAGGTTAGCGTCCATAGAATAAGGAGATTTCTTCTTCTTCGTTGAGAAATCCACTGGGATATTGTGTTTTTCACAGTACGCCATTAGGGTTTCACGGGACGTTAGATCCCATTCACGCCAAGGTGCAATCACTTTTACGCCAGGTTTCAGAGCGTAAGCACCTAGTTCAAAACGCACTTGGTCGTTACCTTTACCAGTCGCGCCATGAGCAATCGCATCAGCGCCAGTTTCATTGGCGATTTCGATCAAGCGTTTTGCGATCAAAGGACGCGCAATAGATGTACCTAACAGGTATTCACCTTCGTAAATCGTATTAGCACGGAACATAGGGAAAACGAAGTCGCGAACAAATTCTTCACGCAAATCTTCAATGTAGATTTCCTTAATACCCAACGCTTGAGCTTTAGCACGAGCTGGTTCAACTTCCTCACCCTGACCCAAATCAGCGGTAAAGGTAACCACTTCACAGTTATACTCTTCTTGAAGCCACTTCGCGATTACGGAAGTATCCAGGCCGCCAGAATAGGCAAGCACTACCTTCTTCACGTCAGACATTATCTCTATTCTCCTCAACGAGGCTCGCGCTCCCACACCAGTACATGGCGGCGCTAATAATTTAAAAAAGGGGCTGTAAGTGTAAGATCTCGATTCTTGCTTAGCAAGCAAAAAGCCCTTCTTTGCTCAGATAAATCAGTAAAGAAGGGCTTTAACGCGGTTTCAAAACACGTAAAAAGTTAGAAAATCAATTCGCATCTATTTTTTCTAAACGAATCGTTACGCGTCGGTTACGCTCTCGACCTGAAGCAGTATTGTTTGTCATCGCTGGATATCGATCACCATGATAACGGGAAATAATTTTTTCAGCAGGCACCCCTTTCTCCAAAAGATAAGACGTCACTCTTTCAGCACGCTCTTTTGATAGCTCGCGGTTATCTCGACGCGAACCAATCGAATCAGTATGACCATCAATATAAATATATTCCACACTAGGGTCTGAAGAAACATACAAGGCGACTAGATCCAAACGCGCCTTAATCCGATCTGTCAGGTTCACCCCATTGGTCGGAAATAACGCCGCCGTTCTCGCAATTTGATCGTAATTTACCGGCAACAAACTGGCTAAACAGCGCCTAAATTCGGTGTAAGCTGGCGCAAAATTAATGTTCGACAACCCCACTTCGATAGTCTCACGGCTATTTTCCCACGCCGTTCCCGCCACCACAGGGTGACGCCCACGATCTAGGCTCGTCAACATTCTTTCAGCAACCATCCCCCCTACTTCTACGGTCAAACCGTAGCCTGGGTAAGACAAAATATCTAGGGTCTCGGGCTTCACTCCAGGAGACCAATCTGGTGCTTGAGAAATAATGTACACTTGGCGGTAACTCAATTTTTCATTTTGCGGCTGCAAAATAAATTTCATTGGTTCACCCGCTTCTTTAATAAAGTGACCTTCCCCATAATTCGGCACCGGATGCGTTAAACTGCACGAAAATATATCGCCGGAAAGAAGCCACTCAGAGTCCGAAATACCGGATTGGTAATGAATAATGGCATTAGCCTGCGCAAATGGCATGGCCATAGTGAGCAAAAATGTGGTGCGAATTAGAAGTTGTTGGGGAATTCCCATTTAGACATCTCGTTCAAGCATTATCAAATGTGTTATGATCCGATCCTATTGTATACCGTTACTGTTGATCAAGCGGCAGAATTAAGGACCTTCTTTTGTCAAACCATGAAATCAAAGATAGATTCCGCGGCTTCCTACCTGTTGTTATCGACGTAGAAACCGCAGGCTTTAATCAAAAAACCGATGCTTTATTAGAAATGGCCGCCAGCATTCTACGAATGGATGAAAATGGCGACATGTATATCCATGAAACCTTAGAGTTTTTAATCAAGCCATTTGAAGGTGCTAACCTTGAAAAAGCCGCACTCGACTTTACTGGCATTGATCCCTTTGCTCCTGGTCGTCAAGACATGCCAGAAAGCGAAGCCATCAACCTAATGTTTGCCAAAGTTCGCAAAGAGCTGAAATCCGTGGGTTGTAAAAGAGCAATATTAGTTGGCCATAATGCAGCGTTTGATCACGGTTTTTTAAATGCGGCGATTGAACGTGCTGATATTAAGCGCAATCCATTCCACCCTTTTTCTAGCTTTGACACGGCCAGTTTAGCGGGTTTGGTATTTGGACAAACCGTATTAGCAAAAGCTTGTGAAGCAGCATCTATTCCGTTTAGCAACTCAGAAGCCCATTCAGCAAAATACGATACCGAAAAAACCGCAGAGCTTTTCTGTGAAATGGTCAATCGTTTAAAACGTCTTGGTGGCTGGCCACTTGTCGAAAATGCAGAAGAAGAGAGCATGGAAGCTATTTTCCATTCAGGAAAATAGCGCCATAATAAAAACGGGCGATATTGTGAAAGCCCGTTTTTCTTCTCACTAAGATGGGCCTATCTATGCAAGGAAAGCGAATTCTGTATCTGCTATTGGGATGGTTCTCTCTCATATCTGGCATTATTGGTATTTTTTTACCCTTACTCCCCACGACTCCATTCGTATTGCTGGCGGCATGGTGCTTTTCTAAATCATCCAAGCGATTTCATGCATGGTTGCTCAATCACAAATTTTTTGGTCCTATTGTGAATGATTGGCAGTCTTCTGACGGCATTCCACGACGCGCACGAAATCGCGCCATTATTTTCATGTGGATCGGTATGGCCATATCTATGATTGTTGTATCGCGTTTCTGGGCGACCCTTGGACTACTTATAATCGGCTTATGTGTCATGACTTACTTACTGCGCATGCCAATTCGTTCAGAAGACAACGACAAAACTCGCTAATTTTTACAGGTATTTTGACAAGCTTTATGATGACACGCCGACACTTTCGACATTTTATCTTCTATCCATTTGCTGCCCTAACCGCACTTATTACCAGTTTATGGTTGGCAACGCCTTTTATTGCAGAACACTATTTAACGTCTTACATTCAGAAACAAGGACAAGCACTATCGATTGGCAAGCTGGACGTCGATTTTTTCCCGCCTAAAATCGATGTAAAAGACATTGTGGTTCAAGATAAAACGCAAGATACGCTCACACTCAAACGCGCCATTGTCAAAGTAGAAATATGGCCTCTTTTTACCAAAACCGTGCATCTATCAGAAGCCAGCATTGAAGACTTGCATCTAAAAGTTGTCCAACAAGGAAAAGACTGGATCATCGCTGGGATTAACACGGCCCAATTCATTGCCCCTGAAGATCAACAAGAATCCGAGCCTGAGCCTGAAACAACAGCGCCGTGGGCGATAACGCTGCCCTATTTTTCATTTACCAACAGCCAAGTAAACCTATCTCGTCAGCCGGACCCCAGCCTACCGGCAAAAATAGACACCATCAGCCTAAACAACTTTGCAGTAAACGACTTATCAGGCCAGGGATTGTCTTGGCAAGGCAATGTTTCTTTGGCCGCTCAAATAAACAACGCCACATTGTCCTTAAATAGCCAATTTGACTATTCTCCAGAAAAAGCTAATGCCGACCTCCAAATTACCAAGATACATTTACCCATTCAGAGTATTCGCCATTTTCTTCCCTCCCCCTATCATGAAAGCAAGGGACAAGTAGACTTAACAGGAGGTTTTCAGTTTGCTCAAACACAAGTTGATGGCGCTCCTGTTTTTGATATCAAAAGCCTCATGCTAAACACTCAAGTTGAAGGTCTAGATTTACCTTTAGGTGAGCAAGACAAAGTCACATCAAAATCAACATCGCTCGCACTTTCAGAAGCCAATATTCATGTTACCTCAGCGGATCAGCTGACAGCGGCAGGAACGCTTAGTTTACAATCTACGCAGACACACTTTGAGCAAACAGATCTCGTTGCACTATTTGAAGAATTAACCCTAAATACGCCTTTCACTATTATGCGAGATAAACAGGGCTTAACGGCAAACGGCAACCTTGATTTGCAGCTAGAGCAGTCTCTAATTACTCAAGCAGAACAAAAAGCACAACTTGATACACTTGTGCTGAAAATGCCATTCGACATAAAGCAAAATGATGAATTTGGGCTGACTGCGACTGGTGACCTTGATTTGCAATTAGACAAATCTTTCTTTGCTCAGTCCGAAAAAAATGCACAATTTGACAGCCTAGTACTTAAAACACCATTGGATATAGCACGGAATAAAATGGGATTAACCGCGACTGGCGACCTTGATTTACAGCTAGGAAAATCTATGTTTGCTCAAACCGAGCAAAAGGTACAATTCGACGACTTAGCATTAAGAGCGCCCTTTGATGTAAAACAGGAAGAACAATCTGGACTTAGCGCCAAACTTGCCTCTTCTATATTAGACATGAGCGAGTTTTCCCTTTCCTCAGAAAGTCTTGCGGTGCAAAACAAACAGCTACACATTGCACTAAACGACATCGCTTTTACAATGGATCACACTGACACACTGACTGCCTCACTACTTGGGGATATCCAAAGCAATGGCTTATCCGTACAACAAGCAGGTAACACAGCAGACTACGACACTTTTAATTTAACAAACACGCTTTCGCTACAAAAAAACGGCGACACGCTTGCCGTGCAAAACAACCAATTAGTAATAGGTATTAAAGGCTTAAAAGCTAAACAAAGTGATGAAAAACAATTTTCATTAGGGTCTGCCAACCTGACTGCAGACGAATTAAATATAGAGCAAGTTAATCAACAACCACCTGCTATAAAAGGCAGCAATATCAATATTACAAGCGAGTCAGTAGATAGTCTGCTTAGTGATACTAAACGCCTCGCCTCTTGGCGCAACGCGGACATCACGGGTCTGACTTTTACCCAACAAGACAAAGATTTTGACGCTTCCCTAGCGCAATTAAACATTGCCAACCTAACCGTCTCAGAACCAATTTCCGAACCTAATACCAATCAAGCACAACCGGCATTAAGCAAAATTGGCAACATCAAAATCGAACAGGTAAACGCAACTCAAGACGGTGCCAAAATCAAGCAGGTCACTGTCGACTCCGCCAAGGTAAACCTGATATTAGATGCGCAAAAACGTATTAAAAACCTTGTATTTGTCGACACTGAACAACAGAAAGCGCCGCAAACGTCAATAAAAAACCGAACGTCTCCTAGGGAAGAAGACGCTAAAAATGTCATTAAAAACACACAACAAGCAGAACAAAATCCAGCCTTCAAAGCGCCCTACTATGTGATTTTAGACGCTTATGACACGACAGGTTCATCCAGTATTTATGTGCAAGATAACAGTATTTCGCCAGCCTTACAGCGCACATTAGAAATCGAAACATTGTCTTTACGAAACCTCAATACGCAAAAGAAAGATCAAGCCACTGTTCTGGCCTTGAAAGCTCGCAACGGCAAATATGCCACCTTACAAGGTGACGTAACCATTTGGCCGCTTGCCGACAAACTAACCATGGACAGCGAGGCTCGTTATAAAGGAAGCCGAACTGCCACCTTATTCCTCTTATCTTGCCACTATTTTGGGTTATCAAATTGACTCAGGACAGTTAGACCTAGATCTAAAGCTCAAATCTAAAAATGGTATACTGGATGGAACATCGCATGTTTTATTAAGGGAATTTGATTTGGGTGGCCGCCAAGACAGCAGCACTGTTATCAAGGCGGGTGCCGTACCGCTTAATATTGCTGTTAGCGTCCTAAAAGACAGTGACAATAATATTGGCTTGGATATTCCACTTTCTGGTGATATCGAAAACCCTGCATTTGGTTGGCAAGACTTCTTGCTCTTGCCCGTTCGAAAAGCACTGTTTAGCGCATCGAGCACTTATTTAATGCAAACCTTCGTGCCCTACGCAAACGTCATCAGCATTGCTCAATTTGCAGGAGACCAGCTCCTGAGAATTCGTGTAGAACCGCTGATATTTACTGCCGAAGACAGTAACTTAAATGAGTCTCAAGCCGTTTTCTTGCAGCAGCTTAGCGCATTGATGAAAGACAAAAAAGACAGTCAGCTTAAAGCATGTGGCATCGCCAGTTATCTTGACTTGGGTCTTCCCAGCCCCCCTGTGTCGATCGATGATGAGAGCAAAGAAAAGGCCAGAGTGCTGGCGCAAAAGCGCGCCGATCACTTAAAAGACTATTTGGTTAATGAAGGTATCGCTTCATCACGAATTTTCTTTGTTCACCTGAAATTGACCTTTCCAAGAGCAGCAAACCAAGGGTGGAGTTGAACTTTTAAAGTTCAACTTACTAGCATTCCACACAGCAAAGCCGCGATAGCCCGCGGCTTTTTTTATGTCAAAAAAAGGCAAAGAATCTCAGGCAAAAGTGCAACCTTCCCTAGACTTTACACCCACCATTGAAAAACAAAATAAACAGGCCATAACAGTAGATGAGGCATGAAAAAAACAGATGCCGAAACGGATGCAAAAATAGCAGGTTAAATTTTTATAGAGTGAACAAAGCCTGACTAGCATCAAGAGAAAATCAGCACAACTAGGTTAATCTTAATCAAGATAGAATCAATATAGGAGGCAATTATGCCAATTGAAGACCATAGTTTAGTGAACGAATTTCCTGAATTCAAAGACGACATCCACCAGCTTAAAATGGACGATGCACACTTTAAAAAACTCTATGACGAATACCACCACTTAACAAAAGAAGTGGAAAAAATGGAACAAGAAATTATCCCTTCAACCACCCTGGAAGAAGAAAAACTCAAAAAACAACGCCTGCAATTAAAAGATACGCTGCAAGGCTACATCAAAGCCTCCAGACTGGCGGCAGAAAAAGCCTAATTTCCAAAAGCCACTACAAGACTAAATCTGAGTCTGTGGTGGCTTTATTTAGCAAGCACTCCTAAGCGCATCCAACACATAACCACATCCACTCCATAACCACACCTAAATAGACCTATCGTAAGTAATGTAAGCCCATTCACATTTGATAATGACTATCATAACAATTACTATACACATCCTTTTCATCTTCTATCTGGTTTAAATTATGACGTTAAGAACCTCCTTAATGATGATGCAGGCTTGTGGAGTACTTGTGTTCTCCAGTGTGCTTTTCGCAGAAACTTCAAGCAGCATTACCTATGATGATTATCTCAATGACTGGGATACAAAAATTAAGGAAGGATCCGACATCGAACTGCAAACACTTCAAGTACAAGGCCGCGCTCTATCCCATTACAAAGAAGATGAAGCCGCCCTAGCCACTCGCACCTCAACCCCCATAGATGAAACACCGCAATCAGTTCAGGTGGTAACCGAAGCACTCATTGAAGATCAAGCAGCAAGACAAATCACCGACTTGTATCGTTCTATTTCCGGTATGTCGCAAAACAACGTGTCCACAGTGACATTACGAGGTTTTAGCCAAGACGAAGTACTCTATGACGGTTTAAAAGGCGATCCTTTTGGCGACTTTTCCATTCCTCAGTTGTTTACCATAGAACAAATACAAGTCCTCAAAGGCCCATCTGGCGCAGTCTATGGCGCAGGCGAACCGGGTGGCGTCATTAACTATGTGACGAAAAAACCGGCGTATGAACAGAAAAACACGCTAAAAGTCAGCGCGGGGAATAAAGACTTCCTAAGCGGTAGCATTGAGTCTTCTGGTCCTGCCAACGAAGACGCATCGCAACGTTACCGTGTTGGTATTTATTCCGACGGCCAAGACTCTTACCGCAACAATGTGGAAGAAGAAAACCAGATTATTGATCTAGGTTACGCTTGGGACATCGACAGTAATAATACATTGACGGTTCAGTATACCGACATTCACCAATACATTTCTGGTGCGCGCTTACGCGGTATTCCCACCGATGACGACGGTAATTTCTTGGCTGATACCTCATGGAACAATAACGAAAAAAGCGATTACCAAGAACTAGACGCGCAAGTTTTTCAAGCGCGCTTGGATCACAGTATCAACTCATGGCTAGACAGCAATGTGTCTGTGCGTTATTTTGAAAATACAGAGACTCAGAAATACCATGAAATTAGCAAGCTAATAGACAGCGACAAAGACGGCACAGTGGATACCACTCAGCGTCAGTACCGTGACCAAGTCCGCACTCGTAAAGGCATTACGCTGGCTGGCAATTTAATTGCCGAATTAGGTGATCATACAGTGCTTGTGGGCAGCGACTATTTCCATCAAAAAAATAGTTTTCTCTATAGTTATGCAAACAAAGCCGATGGCGTCTCTAACCTTAGCCTAACTGATCCTATCTACGGCCAAGATAATGTTAATAGCTATACTATGCATTTAAAAACGGATGAAACCACCATAACCGATCGCCTAGGACTTTATGCTCAAGATCAATGGAAGTTAACCGAACGTTTAGATTTATTGACTGGCATACGGGTTGATCGTTTCGAAGAAGAATATCAAGATCATACTTCCAGCGCTGGCAAACTAGACTACCACGACACAGGTTATTCCAGCCGCATTGGTGCGACCTATAAAATCAATGACAACTGGAAACCTTACACTTCTTTTTCCACTGGATTTGTACCACAAGACGCGGCAGACCAACAGAAATCAGCCGATGGTAGTTTGTTTGACCCAGAAGAAAGCCGACAAGTCGAAGTGGGTGTACGTAGCTATTGGTTTAACAACAAGCTCAATATCAACCTCGCCGCATACCACATCATTCGTGAAAACATATTGCAAGAAGCCCCAAATGACAGCAACTTATTGGTTTCATTTGGCAAAGTTCGCAGTCAAGGCGTAGAGCTGGACATCATGGCAGACATCACTCCTCGCTGGGTCGCCAACGTGAGTTATGCCTATAATGATACTGTCGTTAAAGAAGCCACCGATGGCATTCAATATGCCAGTGGCGACCGCTTTGCCAATACGCCCTACAATCAATTTGGTGCTTGGACACGCTACGACTTCCCAAGCATAGACTCCTCCATAGCGTTAGGAGCAGACTATGTTAGCGATCAAATCAATCGTCAGGGACAAACCGTCAAGCCTTATACGGTTTACGACTTGTCTTGGCAAACACGCTATGAAGATTGGAAGTTCCAGCTAAACATCAAAAACTTGTTCGATAAAGAATACGCCGTCAGCGGCTTTACAGAAACCATAGGCTCATTTGTTGGCGAACGCCGTCGCGTTTACGTCACTGCTGCCTACGACTTCTAACGTAATCAATCTATAAAAGGGGGGCAGATGTCTTTATCTCTCCCCTTTCACTTACTCAACTTTTGACCTAGATCAAACGGACCTTATTTAGATCACTAATCCCACCTTCAACGCTTGAGTTCAATCAACACGCAGGTAAACTCCGCCCGTTTTGATAGATCGGTGAATACCATGTTACAGCGTCCAGAATTATTGTCCCCCGCAGGTTCATTAAAAAATCTACATTACGCCTTCGCCTACGGTGCCGATGCCGTGTACGCAGGACAGCCACGCTACTCATTAAGAGTACGCAATAACGAGTTTGATTTGGAAAAACTTGGCATTGGTATTAATGAAGCACACGAGCTAGGCAAAAAGCTCTATGTGGTCAGCAATATCGCACCACACAACGCAAAACTGAAAACCTACTTGCAAGACTTGGCGCCAGTGATTGACCTCAAACCAGACGCCCTCATTATGTCCGATCCAGGTACTCATTATGATGGTTCGCGAAGCCTTCCCCGATCAGCAAATTCACCTTTCAGTACAAGCCAACGCGGTGAACTGGGCGACCGTGAAATTTTGGCAACAGCAAGGCATTTCCCGCGTAATTTTGTCGCGAGAACTGTCATTGGATGAGATCGAAGAAATTCGTCTAAAAGTGCCAGACATGGAACTGGAAGTGTTTGTACATGGTGCACTCTGCATGGCCTACTCTGGTCGTTGCTTACTGTCTGGTTACATGAACAAACGTGATCCGAACCAAGGTGCCTGCACCAACGCCTGTCGCTGGCAATACAACGCCCATGAAGCCAAGCAAGACGACGTAGGCCAAATCATTGCCAGCAGCGCTGCCCTTTGTCAACGCAAACGTCGGCGGTGCAAATTCAGGAACCCACCGACCAACTGTTTTTGCTACAAGAGCATGGCCGCCCAGACGAATACATGCCAGCCTTTGAAGACGAGCACGGCACCTACATCATGAACTCAAAAGACCTGCGCGCCATTCAGCACGTAGAGCGATTGGTCAAAATGGGCGTGCATTCATTGAAAGTAGAAGGCCGCACAAAATCCTTCTACTACTGTGCCAGAACCGCACAAATCTACCGCAGAGCCATTGACGATGCTGTAGCGGGTCGTCCTTTCGACACCTCACTGATGAACAGCTTAGAAAACCTTGCTAACCGTGGTTACACAGACGGCTTTTTACAGCGCCATCGTCACGTAGACTTGCAAAACTACGAAACTGGCAATTCCATCAGCGAACAACAGCAGTTTGTTGGTGAAGTGATCGCCAGCAACGACAATGCCCTCACCATTGAAGTGAAAAACCGCTTTAGTCTTGGCGATTCATTAGAGCTGATGACACCAAAGGGCAACGTCACCTTTGCATTGAACGAGCTAAACGACAAACAAGGTCGTCCTATCGACGTTGCCAAAGGCAGCGGCCACATAGTGAACCTACCTTGTCCATCTGGTATCGACGCCAACATGGGGATTTTGCTGCGCAACTTATCCCAAGGCCAAACCACACGTCAGCCACATAGTAAAGCAAGCGCGTAAGAGACCGTCATGGCACTACTCATCAACAACCGTTGTATAAACTGCGATATGTGCGAACCCGAGTGCCCCAATGACGCTATCAGCATGGGGCCAAAAATATACGTCATCAATCCCGATAAATGCACCGAGTGTGTTGGTCACTACGACCAACCTACCTGCGTTGCTGTCTGCCCGATCGACTGTGTAAAACCCGATCCAGACAGACGTGAAACAGAAGAAGCGTTATACGAAAAGTTTGTAGAGATGTACTTTGACACCAGCATTTAACGCCCTGCCAATATCAAACGCATCTTAGATTGCTGGCAAGTTTTGAGCTAACCATTGCTGGAATTGTGCTTTCGGTAAAGCGCCGGATAGACGTGCCACTTCTTTGCCATGATGAAAGATCATCAGAGTCGGGATGGAGCGAATATTAAAGCCGCCTGCCGTCGTTTGGTTCTGCTCGGTATCCAGCTTCACAAAACACGCTTTTGTCGACATCTCACCGGCTACCTGTTCAAAAACAGGCGCAAATTGCTGACACGGCCCACACCAAGACGCCCAAAAATCGACAACTACGGGTAAATCATTGTCTGTAATATAACGTCTAAAATTTTGGTCACTGCCTTTGACAGGACTGGTAGAAAGAACGGGGTTCTTACACTTGCCACAAAGAGGCTTATTGCCCAGCTTGTCTTTCGGTACACGGTTCTTTGTCGTACAACTTTGACAAACTATTTGTATCGGTGAATTGGTCATTTTGAGCCTCGTAATTAAGTGCTTGCATTCATAAACAGGTCGGAATTAAATCGAAATACTTCATGTTTGCCAACCTCGAAAACGAAAAAAGCGAATCACTTGATCCGCTTTTGATAGTACACACCACTCCACTCACATCGTGGTGCTACTCTTCTGCATCCGCATGAGACACCGCTTCAAAGGCGTCCATTTGCTCAAAGTTTTCCAACCAAAAAGACGAACTCACCAAGCTAAATTGACGAGCCACGCCATTATCGGCTATCTGTTTTAACTGCCACACAATGCCTTTCGACTCAGGAAAGTGCTTACCTTTGATTTGGTCTTCATATAAACGATTAATGAGCGCGTCATCACCTTGCCCACTCGCCAATAATCGCACAATAGCCGAATGCATAGAGATATCAAAAATAGCCATATCTTCTGCATGCGCTGCGCTGACGGCCAGCGTCATTTCAGCCCCCGTTGGCTTGGCGAATTTACCATTAAAGGCTTCACGCAAGAGTCCATAAGCATTAAAAAAACGCTCATGATACAGGCAATCGGGGTATTCTTCCCATGAGGATTCATTCAACATATCACGACTCATTTGCTCAACCTTGCCACGAGACAACTTAGGAAATAAGTGCGTCAACACCACCACAGCAGCGTCTTCCGGCTTTAGATCACTTAGCGACATCAAGCACATTTCGCGCCGCTCGGCCGCGTCCATCGCATCAACATCGTCATCAAAATCCATCAGCGTCAGAAGCGCTTTATAATCCTCACCAGACCACGCATTTGAAATCTTACTAATCTTCTTAAAGGAATCGATTTGAACGGTAAACTTAGCTTGCATCGAGCACTCCTATATGAACGCCAACATTGCAGAAAATAACGCTAAAAGGCTTTATAAATAGCCCATGATGATCTTATAAAAAAAACAGACCGAGTTACCAATGTACCCTGAGTGGAAGCAACATGCTATCCATAGAAAGAAATGTTTTAGAAAGGGATTTCACAGAAAAAAGAAATGCCACACAAAAACACATGAGCAAGATAAGAGACTAAGTGGCAAGCTTAATGCCGCTGCGCAGGGGCTTTAAAAAACGAAAGAATAATTAACAACAAAGGGCTAAACCAGAGAACACTGTCTTTATCCTACTGGTTATCGCCAACAAGAAAATTACTTTTTGATAGGAAAAGTACGATACCAATCCAAGTTATCTACTTCCATATCGACTGGTGCTTTAACCACTTTTTCACGGCGTTTAAAAAGGCTCGTCAGTTTATCGAACAAACCGTTTACACCGGTGACTTTTAGCGTGTCTAATACGTTAGAAGATAAAGGTTTGCTGTCGACTGCGCTCATAATAATCACTCCGAATAACAGGGCATAAATAGATATAATTCTATTACTTGAGCCATTTTAATCAGAGGAAAGCCACCAAACAAACGATGCTTTTTCACGAAAATGCTGAGTTTTGTTCAACTATTAGATAATTGGGTAGCCATCATGTCACAACTTATCAGGTCAGATAAAAGCATTCTATTCTTTATCTGACCGTAAGTTCGCATGTCTATTTAAAAAATTAATACCCTTTAGATGGCGGAGCTTCCTGATACTGTGGAAGACCATCGGCCAACGCTAACCACGGCTGCTTAGAAGACACCCAAAAATGCATGTCAGGTGTAAACAGTGATGAATCATCCAGACTGCCCACCGTCAAGCCAATAACACCAGCGGAAGAACGTCGAGAAAACACACTTGAACCACAATGTGAACAAGCCCCCGTTCAAGTGTCTCAGAAGAATAATAGGTATTTATCGGCCCAGTGATAGACACATCATCAATACGCATTAACACGCGTGCATTAAAAGCCGCACCGATAGCTTTTTGACATTCATGACAATGACACACTCTCTGATTCAACGGCTCCGCTGTTGTCTCATATCGAACCGCCTGACACAGGCAACCACCTCTAAACGTAATCATTTTATAATCCTTCTTCGTATTAGGCTAACTTTGATAAGCAACTCTATTTCCATACCAATAAAAATTAAAGCTAATTTCAGAGGTATTATGCAGAACTTAGTATGACTTTCACTCATTGACCGAAGAACTAAAACACCAAGGTCATCACACCAAATGCCACGACGCCACATAAAATAGGCAAGCCCATAGAGTGAGTACGCGTCCACACGCCATAGGTAACCAGTACTCCAACGCCTGTCGCTAACCAAGCCAAAATGTCAGGGTGAGCCGGCACTAAAGAAGTACCAAACATGGCAGCAATCATCGTTGGGCCTAAAATGGTTAACCACGTCGGCATGGATCCGATGCCATCCTCTGTTTGTCTTTTCGCCAAGCTTCGCTTCATCCAAATGTACGGTAAAAGACGAATTAAATACGTGCCAATAGCAATGCTGACCAGCGCCAGCCACATAGACATACCCATGCTTACTGCCCTCCCAAAATACGTTGGTTTTTAAGTGCGTAAAACAGCACTGCACCGCTCATAGCCGCTAATGGAATAGCGAGATTCGGGTAACCTAGCACCTTCAGAATAACAGCGGTCACAGCAGACATCGCAATCGTGAGTGACCACAAGCGATTATTGCAACGAGGCACAATTAAAACGAAAAACAAAGCGGGCAATGCAAACGGCAAAACATCATTGATTAATGGCCAGCGTTGCGTCAATTCTCCCCTGCAATCGCCCCCAATGCAGTACCTAAAACCCAACTTAGCCAAGCCAACACCGCTGCGCCTGCGTACCAACCTATGCGCGCCTGATCTGGAAGCTGAGGCAGACGGGCATGAGCCAGCGCAAAAATTTGATCTGTCAAACCATGCATTAATGGCAACCACTTCTTGTCTTGATTTAAAAAGGGAGACAGATTTGGACCATAAACAACATGCCTTGCATTGATCAACAAAGTCATGATGACCACCAGCCAAAGCGGAGCGCCAGATGCTGCCATAGCAACAAACAAAAACTGTGATGCGCCAGCGTAAATAAAGGCAGAGATAAGAATCGTCTCTAACACACTAAAGCCCGATTGAATGGAAATCAGACCAAAAGAAATAGCCACCGGAATGTAACCGCCAAGCAGCGGAATCGCATCTTTTACCCCTTGTTTCCAAGGTGTTCCGGCAAGAGTTTGAGTTGTTGTATTCATGATAAAAGATCCTGTTTAGTGTCGTCCTGTTTAACATCAGCCTGTTTAGCATAGGTAATGACCATCATTAAGGTCGCCCATGAATCGTCTGTTTGATAACGATGCGGCACATCGGCGGCAAACGTATGCGTTTTACCAATGTCTAAATAGCGCAAGTTATCATTTTCACCCGCCAGCAATTTCCCACTGATTAAGGTGATGGCTTCTGTCGTGCCAGCAATATGCGGCTCAGATTGCTTAATGGTATTGGGCGCACAAGACATCCAATACACATCCACCCTCGGGTTGTCGTTGCCTTGGTCAATCAGCCTAACCTGCACACCGTTTTCTCCCAACGGTGATTCCACACTGGCAACCAAATCCCCAAACGGGACATCCAACTGCACCGCCAACCGCCAAATCGTTTCTAAAGTCGGATTACCGTCACCCTGCTCAATGCGAGATAAGTTCGACTTAGCCAGCCCCGCATCCTGCGCCAACTGAGACAAAGACAAGCTCTTTGCCATACGCAACTTTTGTATATTTCGGCCCAACGAGCCGAGAATCGGTCTATTCATCATATCTCTCAAATTTGTTCTATATAAAGAACGTTCTATATAAAGAACAAATAAAAGTCAATGAAGTTATAGAAAATGCAGGCGATTTTGGGAGGGTGACAGGCTCAACGAACCACACTTTGGCAGACTCATCTGACCCTAAATTACGCGCTCCTTCTCAATAAAAACCATAAAAATCAAGAATTACAATAAAAAACGAACGAGAAACCTTTAGTAACCATTTCCAAACAGTTTTCATATTTCTTATTTTATTATCTACAAGTACATTTACTGTAATTAATTTTTATTGAGTGATTTTTAAGAAGATAAAATATGAGTAATAGCTTATCAACTATAATGATTGTTGACGATTCACCTTCTGATCTTTCGCTAACAAGTGCAATACTAGAAAGTAATTTCGCTATTATTAAAGCAAAATCAGGATCTCAAGCTATAAATCACTTCATCCATTCTGAGAATATTCCAAAAGTGGTTCTTATGGATGCTTCCATGCCTGAAATGGATGGCTATACCACTTGTAAAGAAATTAAGAAACTCGATCAAGCCAATAATACAGAGATTATCTTTTTAAGTGGTCACAGTTCAATCGCAGAAAAGCTACAGGGCTATGATGCAGGTGCCAGCGGCTATTTGACTAAACCTTTTCAACCACTTGAATTAATCGAAAAAATAAAACTTGCAGTCGCTCGATTTGATCAAAAAGAAAATTTTGAAATGCAATCAAAATACGCAATGGAAACGGCTATGTCTGCCATCATGGATGCAGGGGAGCAAGCTACTGTAATACATTTTATGCGCCAGTGTTTAATTTGCCCTTCAGTTGAGGAGCTAGTGACTTTGGTTAGTAGTTCTGTTTCCAGTTTTGGCCTAACCAATACAGTTGAATTACGTACACCTTGGAAAAAAATACACTCTTCATCCAATGGTTCTACATCCCCATTAGAAATCGAACTGCTAACAGCCTTACAAAATATTGGAAAAATTACCCAGAGAGGTAAACGACTTATTTTAAATTTTGGCGACATTTCTCAATTTATAAAAAATATGCCAGAAGAAAATCCCGATAAATGTGGACGACTAAGAGATCACCTTGCTCTCATACTAGAAGCCGCTAATAGCCGCCTTCAATCTTTAATTCTTGCTGGAGACATTAAAGAACTTATCCTTGAAAGTAATGAACACATTCAAAAGCTTAGTGAAAGTCAATCCATACAAAAGCAGAAAAATGTAGCAATTATGGATGAGATGCATGATGAAATTCAAAGCGAGTTTTTTACATATGGCCTAACCGAAGAACAAGAAAAAATATTACTAGCGATTATCGGAAAGTATTCAGAAAAGATTTTTGAATCTTACGAAAAAAGCCTAAAAAATGACGCTGAGCTGTTGCTCATCACCTCAAAACTGAAAAAATCAGTCGATAGGCTTTTTTAATATAAATGTTTATTAAGGATTTTTTATGTCTAAAACTGTTCTAGTTGCTGATGATTCAGCGTCTGTCAGACAAATAGTGTCCATGGTATTGAAAAGTAGCGGCTACACAGTGATCGAAGCAGAAAATGGAAAACAAGCATTGGCTAAACTTGATGGCCAAAAAATACATTTGATTATTAGTGACGTCAATATGCCAGAAATGGATGGGCTAACTTTCATTGAAAATGCCAGAAAAATAGAGACTTATAAATTTACTCCCATTTTAATGCTGACAACTGAAACGGATCAAGAGCTAAAAGATAGAGGGAAAGCACAAGGTATTAAAGCATGGTTAGTAAAACCATTTCAGCCACCTGTATTTTTATCAGCCATTTCAAAGTTGACTTGATGGATCACTAATATGCCAAATGCTGAATTAGTACTTAAAAATGGTGTTCTACAACTGCCAAAAGACATGACAATTTTTAATACTAAAAATATTTATAATGCATTTAAACTGCTGCCATGTGATCCCGCACACGTCATCATTCTAGATTTAGACCCCATTGAAGAAATGGATGGCGCTGGTATTCAGCTTTTGTTGGCGTTTTCTCATCATTTGGCACTTCAAGGCATTGCCGTTGAAATACAAGGTGGTTCACCAGATACACTCAGGCTACTTGAGCATACCAACTTTTCTGCTGCACTAACGCACCTGGTGACATCATGATTGGTCCAGTCGATACGTTTAAAACAGAGGTATTAGAGCATCTAGCTTCTTTGGAAGCCGTGTTACTAGAACTCGAAATAACGCCTAAAAATCAAGAACTGATTAATACAGCTTTTCGCTCTATACACACTATTAAGGGTGCTGGCGGAATGTTTGGTTACCACCAACTAACCAGTTTTACACATCACCTTGAAACCGTATTAGATCAAATCAGAAAAGGTGAGCTGTCATTTAATTCTGATTTAATTGGAGTGTTTTTAGATGTAGGAGATTTCATTGCAGGCTTATTAGAAGATACTGATTTTTCCGAAGCGCAAATTACGGCTAGTCAAATTCATCTAGACAAATTATATGACAAAATCAACTCAAACGATCGCCCTAAAGTTTTAGATCAAAGCATTAATACACTTGAAAAAAATGATTCCCTTTCACAAAGCTGTTTTCAAATCTCTTTTAAACCTGATTTAAACTCATTTAAATCAGGTTTAGACATCGCACCAATTCTCCGCGAGTTACACAGTTTTGGCCCATGTTATGTTGAAACAGACATAAGCCGTTTAACGGAATTCGAGCAATTTGAGCCAGAAGAATGTGTACTAAGCTGGAAAGTTATCTTAATTACCCATGAACCTCTACCCTCTATTGAAGACACCTTCATGTTCGTTGCTGATGATTGGCAAATTTCGATTGAAGCTATATCTTCTGATGAATTACCCAATGAGACTCAAAACACACTTTGTAGAAACCCCAGCGAAAATTCATATCGAGACAATCTCTTCAAATAAGCAAGATGGATGTCATAGCAATAATCTCGAGAATCAAAAATCCATACGCAATATCACTACATCAGAGATGAACGACCCAACAATCAGAGTCCCATCATCTCGCTTAGATAAGCTTATGAACCTGGTTGGGGAGCTGGTGATTGTACAAGCACGATTAAATCAAGTTGCCGCATCTGAATATAATGAAGACCTTTTATCGATCGCCGAAGAGCTGGATCAACTGACAACTCAGATGCGTGATCAGACATTTAGTATTCGCATGTTGCCAATCGGCACCACATTCGGAAAATTTCGCCGACTAGTCCGAGACTTGTCTAAAGAGCTTAATAAACAGATTGAACTCATCACCATAGGTGGTGAAACCGAACTAGACAAAATGGTGTTAGACAAGTTGTCCGACCCGTTAATTCATCTTATTCGCAATAGTATTGATCATGGAATTGAAAGCAGTGATGTACGTCTATCAGAAGGTAAACCTGCAACAGGTAGTATTACGTTAACTGCTCGACATGCAGATTCTCATGTTGTCATTACCATACAAGATGATGGTAAAGGTCTAGACACAAAACGAATTCACGAATTGGCTATTGAAAGGCATTTAATCACACATGATGCTGAACTGAGCACAGCAGAGGTTCACCAATTGATTTTTGAACCTGGTTTTTCAACAGCCAAAGCCATTTCTGATATTTCTGGTCGTGGGGTTGGAATGGACGTTGTTAAACGCTCCATACTGGAACTCGGCGGTACAATTTCCATTCACTCCAAAGAAGGAGAAGGAACAGAATTCTCCGTTCGGCTACCCATGACTCTTGCGATCATTGAAGGACTAATGGTGAAAGTTGGTGATGAATATTATGTACTCCCTCTTAGTAATGTTGAAGAGTGCATAGAAATGCCTGCCAATTTACGTGCACATGTTCGCACACGCCAAATCATTGAAGTACGAGGTGAGCAAATTCCTTTTTAATTCTACGAGATTGGTTTGGCGTTAATGCACCAAAGCCTATGTATGAACAAATTGTGATAACCCACATTGGTGAGGAAAGATTTGGTTTTTGCGTTGATGAGGTGGTTGGTCAGTACCAAACCGTTATCAAACGATTAGGAAAGTTATACCAAGGGGCAGAAGGATTTAGTGGTGCCACCATATTAGGCGATGGAAGTGTCGCTATGATCCTTGACCCTGCTGCTTTGCTGGAAGCTGCTGGTCGGGACTATTCATCTAAACAAATTCATTTAAAGATTGCGAAATAAGAGGTTCAACATGAATCGAGTTTCATTAAAAACATTAATTGTCTCAGCGTTTATCTTACTACTTACATTAATGGGTATAACCAACTACCTTGGAATATTTTCACTCTCGGGGATAAATGAAAAGCTTAACAACATCGTCGATTTTTCCGCTCGAAAAGTAACTCTAGCAGAAGAAATGCGCCAAGACTTGCTTTACATTTCCCGTGCTGAGAAAAATATCATTTTGTCAAATACCGCGGAAGAAATGGACGTATTCGCTGCTGAAGCCCAAAAGAAACAAGCTGAGCTTCTGGGTTATTTTGAAGAGATTCGCTTTATTGCCAACGATGAAGGCAAACAGAAGCTGGATCAGTTTGAGTTATCTTGGCAAAAATATTTAGATATCAATGCAGAAATTCGTCGACTCGCGCGCTTAAACTCAAATGTGCGAGCAGAACAGTTAAGCAAACTTGATGCCCGCCATCAGTTCGATTTATTACAAACTGCAATTACTGATATGGCATCAGATATAGAAATGCGTACTAAGGTATACATAGCTAGTGATAAACGAGAGTCAGATCTTGAGCTTCAACGCGAGCTATTGCATATCAATATTATGTTACTGCAAATTCAGCGTGCCGAAAAAAACCTAATCATGTCGCTATCTGAAGATGAAATGAATGATTATGACACTGAAGCTAAACAACTGATAGAGAAGCTAAATATCTCTTTAAAGCGCATGGATTCTTTGATTCAAAGTGATGATTCGCAACAATTAACCGTACTACGTAATGCAGTCACCAGCTACTTGGCCTTGCATAATCAAGTTAAAGACATCAGCCGCGAAAATGGCAATGCTAAAGCATTTGCACTATCAACCACTACGGCTAGAGAACAGCTTGAACAAGCAGAGCAGTATCTTGCTGGTATTATCCAAATAAATACAAACAACATGAACCAAGACAAAGAGTTCAGCGATACGGCCTACGCAAACGCGCGTCTGGAATTGATGAGTGCTTTTGGAATATCAGTAATACTAGCAGTACTAATTGCGTGGGTAGTTATCCGCCGTGTTAACCTTGTAAGTCGTATTACCGACCTTATTGGCAAAGGCGATCTGACTTCAGAATTTGACCCGAAAGCTAGCGACTCGGACATTTATGGCGTGCTTCGCTCGATGAACACGAGTTTAAGCCAGATCGTAGGTGAGGTATCTGAAGCAGCCAGCAATGTCGCCGCAGGCAGTGGTCAGCTCAGTGCAACAGGACAACAGATTGCACAAGGTTCAACAGAACAAGCAGCATCATTGGAAGAAATTTCATCTTCAATGGAAGAAATGGCGTCCAATATTGCTCACAGCGCTGACAATGCACAACAGACAGAGCAAATTGCTCGCAAAGCTGCCGTCGATGCAGAAGCGACAGGTAAAGCCGTAAATGAAGCGGTTGAAGCCATGAAAGAAATCGCCGACAAAATCGGTATTATTGAAGAGATATCTCGTCAAACTAACCTACTAGCATTGAATGCGGCCATTGAAGCCGCTAGAGCAGGTGAACATGGAAAAGGCTTCACTGTCGTTGCTGCCGAAGTTCGCAAATTAGCAGAGCGCAGCCAAACAGCAGCGGGGGAAATAGTCGCTCTTGCAAAAGGCAGTTTAGAAGTATCTGAACAAGCAGGAACCATGTTGGCACAATTACTTCCCGACATCCGAAAAACATCAGACTTAGTGCAAGAAATTAGCGCTTCAGCACGAGAACAAGATGCGGGTGCAGTCGAAGTGAATAAAGCGTTACAACAATTAGATCAAGTTGTACAGCAATCCGCAGCCGCCGCTGAAGAAATGGCATCCACCTCTGAAGAATTATCTGCTCAAGCTGATCAGCTCACTGAAACAATGAAATTCTTCAAACTCAAACACGTTAGTGGCAAAGCACCTAAAGGTAAGCTTACAAATCATACGGGGGAAATCAGCGAAATCAACACGCATGTTATCGGCTCGAAAAGAGACACAGATTCAGCATGAGTCCTCCGGCATCGACTTAGACCTAGGCGATGACAACTCTGAATTTGTTCGGTACTAAGCCTAGAAAATTGGGGGGCACACTATGACAACAGAAAAAAACACCTCGATTTCGTCTAAGCATGCGGAAGCCGTTAATTATCGAAATGTCCAGTTACTGACGTTTTTATTAGATGGTGAAGTATATGGTGCGGACATTATTCAAGTACAAGAAGTACTTGAATATCGCAAGGTCACACCTGTGCCAAGGATGCCTGAATTCCTTTTAGGCGTTATCAACTTACGCGGACAAGTAGTAGCAGTTGTTGATCTTAGAAGACAGTTTGGCATGGACGTCATGGACATCACAGTCAATACATGCATTGTTATTGTTGATGTGCAATTAGAAGGTGAAAGCGTTGCGCTTGGGTTGCTTGCCGATGCAGTCAAAGAAGTCATAGAACTAGAAGGCAACAATATTTGTGCGCCACCAAGAATCGGTAGCCGCATTAATGCGCATTTTATTAGTGGGATGGGAAAACATAATGATGACTTCATTATTATTTTAGACCTTCCAAAAGTTCTTGCTGATGACGACTTAAATCAAGCAATTGAAACAATGTCCGATGCGAGACTCAGACCATTCCTAATAAGAAAGGCTATAACAATATGTCAGACACTTATGCGCTTCCTTCATTAAAAGCTGATCCAATTAGTGAGGTAGAACATCGTCTTGTTTCAGAATTTGTAGAAAGTACTGCAGGCATTCAAATGCCTGCGTCTAAACGCACTTTGATTGAAACACGACTACGTAAGCGCCAAAGGATTCTGGGGTTTAGCAATTTAAGGGATTACATCCACTTTGCCTTAAAAGATTTCGAAGGAGCCTCAGAGCGTCAAAATTTATTGGATGCCCTAACAACCAATAAAACCGATTTTTATCGTGAAGATGCCCATTTTTTGTTTCTAAAAGCGTATTTGGATAAGCATCGTTATCACTCAAAAGACCCCCTTAAGATCTGGAGCGCAGGGTGTTCTAGTGGTGAAGAACCTTACACATTATCCATTGAGATGCTAGAAATTCAGCGTCAATACCCAAGTTTTGATTTCCGAATTACTGCCACAGATATATCTTCCAAGTGCTTAGATAAAGCACGCACTGCTATCTATCCACACGAGAAAGTAGAACCCATTGAGTTGGCGTTAAGGCAACGCTATCTGCTTCGAAGTAAAGACCCACGTAAAAACATTGTAAAAATCGCCCCTGAAGCTAGAGCCCCCGTTAAGTTTGATTACTTTAATTTAATCACTGGCGATTGGCATAATTGGCAAGCGCATTTCGACGTGATTTTTTGTCGTAACGTGATGATTTATTTCAATAACCTAGATCGAAGCCTTTTAACTGAGCGATTTTGCCATGCATTAAAACAGGGAGGCATTCTGATGATTGGCCATTCAGAATCTCTTATTGATAACACAGGCCTGTTCGAACGCTTACAACCTACGATATATCGTAAATTATAAGGCGACTGTTTATGAACAAATCAAAAATCAAAGTCTTAATTATTGATGACTCAGCCTTAGTTAGACAAGCTTTACAAACCATTCTGAACGATGACCCAGACATAGAGGTAGTGGCTACAGCGCAGGACCCATTTGTGGCCGCGGAAAAACTAAAAAAAGTCAAACCGGATGTCATCACTCTCGATGTAGAAATGCCGCGAATGGATGGTATTACCTTTTTAACCAAACTAATGAAGCAACACCCTATTCCAGTAGTAATATGCTCTTCTTTAGTCGCAGATGGTTCACTAACAACCACCAAAGCCCTAGAGGCTGGTGCGGTTGATATTATTTTAAAACCCACTTTAGGTACACAAAGATTTATTGAGGAATCGAAAGAGATGATAAGAGATGCTATCAAAGCAGCATCTCATGCTCGTGTTTCCAAATTGCAGCGCCCTAATACTCCCGAACAAAAACTAAGTGCAGACGCAGTATTATCGAAACGTCTACCAACACTAAAAGCAATGGAGGAAACAACGGAGAAAGTCATTGTCATTGGTGCTTCGACAGGAGGCACAGAAGCTATAAAAGAAGTGTTAATGGGCATGCCACTTGGTTGCCCTGGTATCGTTATTGTTCAGCATATGCCAGAAGGCTTTACTCGTTCGTTCGCACAACGTTTAGATGGACTGTGCCAAATTCATGTTAAAGAAGCCGAGAATGGCGATGCCGTCTTACGAGGACAAGCTCTAATAGCACCGGCAATAAGCACACTCTTCTAAAACGCAGTGGGGCGCGTTACTACGTAGAAGTAAAAGAAGGACCACTTGTTTCAAGACACCGCCCTTCTGTAGACGTTTTATTCCGATCGGCAGCTAAATACGGTGGTAGCAATATTGTCTCTGCAATTTTAACTGGAATGGGAGATGACGGTGCAAATGGAATGCTGGAACTACACCAAGCAGGTGCTTGGACGTGTGCTCAAGACGAAAATAGCTGTGTTGTCTATGGCATGCCCAAAGAAGCCGTTTTACGAGGAGGAGCCTCAGCATGAATTACCTCTAGATAAAATCGCCGACAGTTTGTTAAAAGCATTTTAAGCATGGAAATTACAAAGCAGCGTATTATTTTACATGCTGGCGACTATTATTTTGGTAATGAACAAGCCCAAGTACATACCCTATTAGGCTCATGTATATCCATTGCTCTATGGCATCCAGAAAAACGTATTGGAGGCATGTGCCATTTTGCACTTCCCTACCGATTTGAACGTAATGACCAACGATTAAACCCTAGATTCGCAGATGATTGTATGACGTTGTTCGCACGCTCTGCGAAGCGAAACCACACACAATTACGAGACTATCAGGCGAAAATATTTGGAGGCGGCAATATGTATGAAAAACAATATCGTACTGATCAATCTGATCCCAACAGACGTCCTGTTGGGGAGAAAAATGTCGCTGCTGCATTTGAATTACTTAGCAAACATGAAGTTCCTATTTTGGTCGCCCATGTTGGTGAATTTGGTCATCGTAGAATTGTGTTTGATATTGAAACAGGAGATGTCTGGGTGAAATTCTCTCCCATTATAAAAATGGGCAATCAGGAATCACTAACAGGCGTTTCCTAACTAGCAACTTACTTCAATTTACGTATCAAAATACGATACATGAAGCTGTTGCTGTTTGAAAATGTATCAATCAAGGCGCGAAAAGTGTGGTGTAGTGTCCTACATAAATATAGAAGCTCTCAGGCGGTCATTAACTGTATGCTAGATTTATACTTGACTCCCTTAGCAAAGATGGGCAGCCCTCCCACATTTAATTTAAAAAGACCTTGTGGCCGTATGTTAATACGTTCTTTATGGGGAATGCTCGCCTAAATATTTTGGCTCTTCTGCAACAATTCTATTAAAACTTGTTGCACAAATTTGCGTTGTGTGGTGATGGCGTAAAAGTGTTCGTAAGCGTCGGGTAGGCGTTGATATTCTTCCAGCAATCCTTGTCGAATTTCGTCTTTCACAACGACGGGTGGTAGCACGGCTAAGGCGCCGCTGTCCCTCGCGAGAAGACGCAGCATCGCCATGTCATCGGCTTCAGCTTTGACATCAGGCTGATACTGCCATGTGGCACAAAGCAGGTTAAACGCCGTTCGGATTTCGGTGTTTTTCCCTGGTAGTATCCAATGAGCCGATTCATACCCTTGCGAAAACGGTGTGTGTATCTTACTTTCTTTCGGGCCAACAATAGCGAGCGGCTGACGGGAAACTTGTTGCACAATCCAAGGCGCGTCTTTTGTTTCGACACTAACAGGACGATTGGTCAGTACAAGGTCCAATTCATGATTGGTTAAACCATTTAATAGGTCGCTCATGCCACGAGCGGTCAATGAAAAGCTCACCTCAGGTTTGGCCAGCAGTGGGCTGACAAAGTGCTCAACGAAGTTTCTCGATAACGTTGGCAATACCCCAATGGACAAATGCTGAGTTTCAGCAAGGATGCCTTTGTTTAAGAAAGATACCTCAGGGTCAGATGAAAATAAAATCTTGTGTAATGTTTGAGATTCACATAGATTAGCTTAAGCCTCTTTAAAATATCCTTATTTTTTCAATATTTTTTACCACTTTATTGTCACTTCTTGTTAACTATTGTAAGTCTGCTTGATGGACATTTTATCGCTAGAGAGCATTCGCTCTGTATATTCCAAAACGGACACTCCGACGTGCTCAACAAAACTAAAACAATATCTGTTGTATTTAATTATTTTTAAAACGTCCAAGACAGTGTTTCTGAAAAGCCGAGAGCACCTTGGGAAGATGTTCTGGTAAATCTTCGGCGATTAAGCCAATGCCAACATTATTACCTACCTCACCATGCAACCATACCGCTATGGAAGCCGCATCAAATGGTGACATGCCTTGTGCAAGTAAGCCGACGATAAAGCCAGCCAATACATCCCCGGATCCTCCCGTGGCAAGATACGCTGGCGCATTGGCATTGATAATTGCTCGGCCATCTGGCGAGACAATCACCGTATCTGCGCCCTTTAACACCACGACAGCACCGCTTAATTTGGCAGCCATACGCGCTCGCGTTAATTTGTCGTCAGGATGGCTTTTATTAACTTCAGGAAACAGTCGCGCAAACTCGCCTTCGTGGGGGGTCATCACGCAAGGACCATTAATGGCGTCAAACAGAGTTTGTGGGTCTTCTGCAAATGCACTGAGCGCATCCGCATCCAACACGGTGGCACGATTCGTTTCCAGTGCTGTGACCACGATTTTTCGCGTGCGAATCCGTTCAAATCCCGCCAATCCGGCCCCAGGCCCAACGGCAATGGCGTTATATCGCGGATCTAATAGCAACTCTTCAAAATCTTCTTGTTCTTGACTCACCTCTAGCTTCGCTACCATCACGCTCGTCATCGCAGTCGCATAAACAGGCCACGCTTTAATCGGCACCGCCAAAGTCACTAACCCAGCCCCGATTCGCATAGCGCCACGAGCCGTTAAACGACTGGCGCCTGTCATGCTCTCCCCGCCGTAAATCAGCGCATGACCACGGTGGAATTTATGTCCATCCGTCCGCGGCCAAGGGTAATTTCGATACCAAAGCTCAGGACTATTTTCCCATGCTTGAAGGTTTAACTCATTCAACACCATTTCAGGAATACCGATGTCCGCAACCACCAGCTCACCACATAATGCACGACCAGGGAGCAGCAAATGTCCCGGTTTTTTGCGGAAGAATGTCACAGTTAATTCAGCGGGTGCTACAGCTCCAAGCGCCGCACCTGTTGTGCCATCCACGCCACTGGGCACATCCACCGCACAAACGGGCACTTTTCGTGCGATTATAGCGTCAACCATATCGCGAGATTTGCCTTCTAAAGGACGAGTCAAAACCGCACCAAACATGGCATCAATAACCAGATCAGTTTGCTCTAATAAATCAACAGAATAGGCTTCAACCTTAAGGATCCCCACAAATATAGAGTGATGCCCACTTGTTGGTTAAACTATTTTCGCCAAAAAATAAGCCAGACAAGGGGCATCACATTGTTATTATCGAGTTTACTTCCTGACAATTCAATCTCCATTGATAAGCGAACCTATACAGCTTTATCAGATGCAGTATCCTCCGTTAAAGAAGGCGCCAGATTAAGCCTAACGGCAATTGGTAGAAAACTAGGAGAAGACGCTAACGTCATTGAAAAATATTGCATTAAACGAGTTGATCGACTGTTAGGAAACATCCAATTACACCAATGCCGAAATCAATTTTATAAGACCCTTGCCTCTCACTTTTCTTCACAAGAGTTCTTGCCCATCATTGTTGATTGGTCAAGTGTTTATGATTTTAGCTTTGTTTTACTGCGCGCCTCAGTGGCCTTTCAGGGAAGAGCTTTCACCTTATATGAAGAAGTACACCCTGAAGGAGCTATGAATAATCATAAAAGACATGTCGACTTCTTAAATAATTTAAAGCAAATACTTCCCTCTGACTGTACCCCTATTATCTGCACGGACGCAGGATTTAAGGTTCCGTGGTTCAAAGCAATAGAGCAATTAGATTGGTATTGGCTTGCACGTACACGTGGAACGGTAAAATGCCAAACGGATAAACGACCACAATGGACTCTCGTTGACGGTTATCATCATCAAGCCACCACAAAACCAATGGAGTTGTCCGGCTTGCGTCTATCAAAACAACAACAATGGCCTTGTCGTGGTGTTTTGTATAAAAGTCCACGCCCTACAAAGAAAAAAAGCAAACCCGTTAAAAGACCAAACTGTAACAATTATAAGAAGTGCTCTAAAGCAAACAGAGAGCCTTGGTTTCTAGTCAGTAACTTGCCAAAAGGCGAGTTTCCTCCTCTTGCTCTAGTCAATATTTATAAGCGCAGAATGACCATCGAAGAAGCATTCCGAGACACGAAGAACGAATATTATGGGCTAGGACTAAAACGTAGCCGAAGCCAATCTATTGAGCGATTACAAACCCTTCTGTTAATTGCCTTACTTGCTCAATGGTGCCTTTACGTCATTGGGAAAGCGGCAGAGATGCAAGGTTATCATCGTCATTTCCAATCAAATACGATAACAACGAGGCGAGTATTGTCTTATTGCTATTTAGCCAAAAGGATCCTGAAAACCTCCCGTTATGAAATAACAGAAAAAATGTTATTTGAGGCGTTAGACCTTCTTCTATTGGAAACCAAGTGCTAGAAATAAATGTGGGGATCCTTAAGGCTTCAACCTCACCTTGCCAAGCCTGATAGAAATATTTGGCTTCAGGCGATAATTTTTCAACAGCCCCCATAAAAGCCAACCGCACAGGCCAGCCAACGGATCCTAGTAACTGAGCGACAACAAAACCATTGCCACCATTATTACCCGCCCACAAAGCACTAAAACAGAACACTTAGACCAACGCTGCATCAACGCATCCACTACGGTTTTCCCCGCTGCGGCCATTAAATCTATCGCAGGCACACCCGCCACCACTGCGGCTTTGTCTGCCTCAGTCATTTCGCTTGCGGTTAGAAGTAATTGAGTGTTTGGGTTTAACGCATTAATCATGATGTAGTAGTCAACTTATTCCGAATCATAAATGAGATTACTCATCTAGTTTAGCGAGCACCATTACATTATTAAAATGATACGGCCGACTCCAAGTAACTTATAGATCTAAGTATAGCGTTAACATTTGCTCAGTACTAAAAAACCAGACACTGTGTTTAAGATCCGCCGAAATTGGACCCACATATTATTAAAACACTTTCTTTTTTGCAGCAATGTTACCACTTGAAACTGTTTCTTTTTTCATCAGAGTACAGATACAACTTAAAGTTGTATTGAGAAAAAAATAATTAATACTAACTCCTAGCTATCGCATTTAACGGATTAATGACCATGTCTAATATCAATAAAGTTTTTAGCGCTTCTTGTTCCGTAACCAACCTGCCCCAAATGTCAGGCTCCTCAATTTCCTCTATTAAAAGCGGCACTCTGCTTTCCTCCACTGGCCAATGCATTCATTTACGCCCTTACCATACCTTTGGCCGTTCAACTGAATGCCACACTAATCTGGCTGGCGCTGATATTTCGCGTATTCATGCCATTATTTATTGGCAAGACAACAACTGGTATATAGAGGACAGAAGTAAGAATGGCGTCTGGCTCAACAACAACAAAATCCTCAAAGAGCAACCACATCTACTACACGAATCAGACAAAATTATTCTATCTTCTAAAACGGGTGATGCTTTCATCATGGTAAATGACCTTAAACCCTGTGATGTATTAGTCAGCATGGAACGAAATAAAGCAGCAATCTACCTTGAAAGACCTGTCACATCGGTAGAAAAAACGCTTAATCTTTTTTATGAAAATGAAGGTTGGTACATTATTTATGATGATGAAAGAGAAGAAAGCAAGGCCATCCAAGATGGCCACTGTATTTGCATTAACGACTCGCTTTATCGCCTACAAAGCAATCGAATCGAGTACCAAACCTTTGAAAATAAGCCAACCGCTAAATCGCTTGATGATCTCGAATTAAGTTTACATGTTTCTGATAATGAAGAAGAAATCCAACTCCACATAAAGGATAGTAAAAGCGCTTCTGTGATCGAAGGTCACCGTATTCAGAGCCAATTATATTTATTGCTTTGTTTGGCTCGCAAATCCATCGCTGATAAAAACCAAGGCTATTCGGAATGCCATTGCGGCTGGATTAACCTAGATGATCTCTCTAAAGCACTTGGCATCGAACCCGACAACACTCGCATTCGACTTCATCGCCTACGTACAAGAATTCGTGACACCGTCAATTTTAGCGGTGTAGATGCTTGTCAGTTATTGCAACTTCAAGATGGGGAAGTAAGGCTGAATACATCTAAAGTAGAAGTAATCAAAGGAACTCTGTCAGAAACAATGTTAGGAGCACACTGACTATGTCGGTGGTTGCCATACAGAATGAGTTTGTCCATCTTCAGTTTGACTCTGAAGAATATGACCTACAACATAAAATCGGTCAAGGCGGCTTTGGTTCGGTATTTAAGGCTATTCATAAAAAAACCAAACAAACCGTTGCCATAAAATTCCTCCAATTTGCAACACAATCCACTCAGAAACACAGGCAGCAACAATTGGCTCGCTTTGAACGAGAAAGTAATTTCGTTTGCCAGCTGTCCCATCCACATATTGTTCGCTTACTGGATAAAGGCCGCATTGACGACAACACTCTCTATAGTGTTTTTGAGTACGTGGATGGTATTTCACTCAGCGATTACCTCAAACAACATGGCGCCCTAAGTGTGGCAGAAACACACGCCATTATGCTGCAAGTTCTGGACGCCCTAGTACACGCCCACCAGCAAGGCATCATTCATCGCGACATCAAACCCTCTAACATCATGATCTTGCAGACTGGGGCAAAGCATCATATAAAACTATTGGATTTTGGCATCAGTACACTCACGCTAGGACAAAGGGCAGAAGACTATAAGGCCCTCACCATCACCCAAGAGTCCATCGGCACGCCAACTTATTGCGCCCCAGAACAGCTACGCGGTGAGACTCACTACTTTCAGTGCGGACCTCTACATGTGGGGTCTGGTCTTTATTGAATGTTTAACCGGTGCCCCAGCCATCAATGGTGCCAGCATCGCAGAAATTTATCATAAACACCTCAACGACATTCCAGTGCCGATACCGGCGGCCCTTCATTCACATCCACTGGGCCAACTACTGCAAAGAAGCTTACGCAAAAATGCCAGTGAACGCATCAATAGTGCCCAAGCCCTTTACAATGAATTAAATGAACTGATTACCCACAACTTAGAAGGTCGTTTTCTACCCGTCACATCACAAAACCACGGCCTCGATGACACTCTAGTATTACGTCAAGACGACCCAAACCATTTAGCCGTCAACGCCACTCAAGCCACAGAACGCAAGCAAATTACCACCCTCGCCTTGCGTATTCGCGTCAAAAACCTTGAAGAAGATATCGCTAACACAGACACCGCCGACACAGATGTGGTTGAAACCCTATTTCAAGCCACTCGCAGCCAATGCGTCGATGTCGCCCAGCGCTATGGTGGCTTTCATGTGGGCAATTTAACGGGGTTTTCTGTGTTTTACTTTGGCTACCCAGTTGCCACTGATCACGATGCCCGTTTAGCCGCACGCACCGCATTGGAAATCATCAGCTTAACCAAAAAACAACAGTCCTATATGAGTGCCCGCCACGGCTGCGAATTTGAGCTTAATATCGGTATTCACACTGGCATCTTATTAAAACGCGGCAATACTGTACCCGATGGTTTTGCCAGCCATCACGCCAGTGATCTAGCATTACAGGCACAAGGACAAAGCATTCTGTGCTCCCTTGACACCAAAACCATACTGGACAACTACTATCAGTTTTCCGAGCGTCAATTTTCCGAACACAAAAGCGCACAGCAAAACTACACTCAACTCATCGCCGAACGCGTCATAGAAGCATTTGGCTTTATGCGTGGCGTGCGCAACAACCACCCACTGATCGGACGCGCCACAGAGCTAGACATTTTACGCAGCGCCCTGGAAAACACCACAAACCACAGCAGAATCATTCATTTACACGGTGAAGCGGGAATCGGTAAATCACGTCTCATCCATGAGTTCCGGCAGCTAGAATCCAAGCGAACGCATCATATTTTCCAAGCACTACCAGAACACCAAAACAATGCTCTTTTTCCTATTCTATCCGTTATAAAACGCCTACTAACGTCGCTCTTTAACCAAAAACAAATAGCCAAGGAAAGAATAGCCCAGAAAAAAACAGACCAGCAACAAACAGAGCAGCCACAAAGCCAAGGCAAGCAACTCACTCAGTTGATAGAAAAGGGGAATTTATCTGGACCAACAGCGGAAATCATCACTCTTTTAGCTGCATGGTTAAACATTAATGACATTGAAAACCGTCAGTTATCCAGTCTTGAACCCACTGTACAAAAATCCCTCTTATTTGAAGGATTGACTTATATTCTTACCTGCTATCAGCAGCAAACGGCTCAATCCAGCAAGTCCGCAGAACATGTTTATATTTTTGAAGACATTCACTGGGCAGACGCTACCACTGTAGAATTCATTGCTTATTTAGCAAAGCAAGACAAGATACAAGGCATTATCACCACCTCGCGCCAGTCGGCCCCTGCCGTCTTTGCAAATAATCCGTTGACCCATATTCCACTCGAACAACTAACAGAGACTGCCACAGAAGAATTCATTCATACTCTGTTTGAAGGGGCCAATATTGCCAGCCGAGTAATGACGCTACTGGTGGCTCGCACTGATGGCATTCCGCTTTTCATTGAAGAACTGGTTTCCATGCTCAAGCGTCGTCAATTGGTTCAGCTAACAAAGGGTACTATCGACTTTATTGATCCACAAAAAATCGATGACATTCCCAGCAGCTTGCGCGAGTCTATACAAAACAAAATCGACGGCCTTATCTATGCCAAAGACACCTTACAACTAGCAGCCGCTATTGGTCGCCAATTTGATTACAATCTATTGATCGCCGCGTCTCACTTTAGCGAACGGCAAGTTCAAAACGACTTAGCAGAACTGATCGACAACCAACTCATTATCCAGCAACGTCACGTCGATGGTGACCGTTACCTGTTCAAACACGCCTTGGTACGAGACGCAGGCTATGACAGTATTGAGCGAAAGGCACGACTAGAGCTACATGCACGTATTGCTGAATCCATTATCAATACCACAGAAAACATTGACCGCTTTGTCGCCACCGACCTCGCACAACACTATGAAAAAGCCCAGCAACATGACAAAGCCAGCGCCTACTACTACCAAGCTGCCAGCGAAGCCGAAACCACCTTTGCCGTCAACGATGCCATACACCTATACCAAAGTGCCTTAAATGCTCATCGAAAGATGGCCCCAGAGCAACAGCAGAAAAAAACGCAACAAGAGCAACTCAAAGCCATACTAAAAGGCCTTGCCAACTGCCTCGCTCGGGACGGACAACACGACAATGCCAGACAAATACTGCAAGAATTCATCGGCCTTCTAGAACAAGCAAACAACTACCAAGCCTTAGCCTCGGCACAAATCGCCCTCGGCAAAACCTACGAAGTGGTTCATCAACATGATGATGCACTCAAGCACTACCAAGCGGCTCATGTTTCACTATTAAAAGCGCCCCATTCAGACACGCCGGAAAAATCCGACTGGTGGAAAATTTGGCTAGAGATACAAAGCGCCATCTTGTATGTGCATTATTGGCTAGGAAATACTGATGAAATGAAGTTGATTTTTTCAGAAGTTGAACCTGTTATTCAAATCATTGGGGACAATAAGCAAATTGCCAAATATTATGATGACAAGTTACATATACAGTTTAGAGATAAACGCTATAGACTTACATCAGACGATTTAGATATTGCTAGAAACTCTGTAAAATATGCAAAAAAATGCAATGATAAAGGAATACTATCCAATGCTCTTTTTGTTCTTGGTTTTAGTTTAAATCTTTGCAATGAGTATTTTGAAGCTGAAAAAATATTACATACTGCTCTTGATTTTTCTAAAGCGAATCAGGATAAAGTTCTTCAAACACGTTGCTACACATACCTTTCAGTTTCTTATCGGTTACTGAATAATATAAATTCAACACAAGATTTTGCACAGAAAGCATTAATACTAGCCCATGAAACTAAAATGGATGATTATGTTGCCGTCGCGTTAGCTAATCTAGCCTGGAGCTATTTTACAAAAAAAATACAAACAAGCAGCAACCTATTTGGCACAATGCTTAATCCAATGGAATGATGTGACAACACGCTTAGAATACCCATTTTTATGGTTATCTCATTTACAGGCTATCGCGCTATGCGGTGTAAATAATGACTTTGCGGATAAACACATTCATCAAGTTCCCAATTTTGCGACAATATTACTTGACCCGAGACAAGTTCCCTTTCCACAGACTATCGAACAGCTACTCTTGCTGCTGTCTGATATTAATAATATTTCTCAACGAACTTCTCTCATCGAGAAGCTCACCGAAACCGCGGCCGAACATCGGCTTCTTTAATGGACCTAAAAAAGGAAAAGGCTATGTCAGACTTACAAAACCTTAGCGATGAAGCCATTGCTTCCATGAATGACATTTATGTCATGCTAGCAGAAGACAGCATTGCGTACCTGCCCTATGAGCTTTACTCAGACGAATCCCGCATTATCGAAAAAGTCAATGTCGATGGCACCTTTGCTCAACGCTTCTTTTTAAACAAGGAAGGGGTTTATCCTGCTAATCTAATGGGGCCTGCAGTCACCAAAGTGATTCCATGGAATATAGAACAAGCCGCGGGAAATTCAGGAATCAATCCGGCAGACACCTATCAACCGGGTTATTTTCTCGATTTACGCCAGCTGAAAATGAGTCGTCTTAATATGATACAAATCGCCGACACCGCTCCAGCCGTCGCTGATACGCCCATCCCCAATGGCGCTCTGCCAATAGCCACTAACACCTTTCTTCCTGTACCTAAAGACAAGCAAAGCCAACTAAAAGCTGTGCCAAAAGAGGCGAATTTATATGTAGCCTTCTTTCAAAAGCCGGACAACACGCGCTCTAGCACTGAATGCTATAGTTATTGCGTCAGTTACATTCGTGCAGAAGAAATTAATCAGTATATAGTCGTGCCTAAAACGCCACCAACTCATCAAGACATCTCCATTGAACACCTAAAAACCTATTATGGCGATGCTCAAGTACAGGCAGGAGCAATTAATCCAAAGGATCTTGGGTCAGGTTCCACTACCAAACATAATATTGAATTTGGTTCAGTTGGAGCAATCCCCGCCACATGTTATGTAGCTAACTTAAGAACATTCAAATCTTAACTTAATATCAAGCACCAAAGGCGGACTCCATTTAACGAATCCGCCTAAATTTAATAAAAAAGTCTGGCCCGTTGTAAATAGAATCAGCGATAAGCAAATAGAAAGATAATGATAAAGGATAATCCATTACAAATGCCTCATATCAAAATAATAAACCGCCAGCAACAAGCAAGCCTACAGATTCCCCCCATTCCTCTAGACCTTAGGCAAGGTTATTCTCCTCAAGATCTAGCAAGGCTATACCATTTCCAAAATAATCTAGGGAAAGGACAAACGTCTAAAAAGCTTTCTACGCAAGGACACAGGCTATGAAAACCTATCGTACTGGCACCCATCGTACAGTTTCCCCTGAAGAAACACTTAATAAAATACAGCCTCACTTGGCGGCCATGGGCATTACCCGTCTCGCCAATGTCACTGGGCTGGATGATATTGGTATTCCTGTGATTACCGCGTGTCGCCCTAATGCAAAAGCGGTCGCCGTTTCCCAAGGCAAGGGCATATCCGTGGCGGCAGCCAAGGCCTCGGCCGCGATGGAGGCCATCGAAACCTATCATGCGGAACACATCGACCTGCCGATGCGATTTACCAACTTCACCGAGTTGTCCAAATCTCATACTGTGGTGGATGTGGCTCAAGTCCCCAGAATGAATGTGATGCCCTTTTCACCCGAGACAAAACGTCCTTGGGTTGCAGGAAAAGAGTTAGAATCCGGAGCAGAGGTGTATGTGCCTTATGATCTGGTGCACTGTGACTTTACCGTACCCCTGCCCCTGGTAGTGGTTGCTTTCAGTTAAGTACCAATGGTTTGGCATCGGGCAATACTCGCGAAGAAGCCACCAGCCACGCCTTATGCGAATTAATTGAACGGGATGCCATGACGCTCTGGTCCTTGCTACCCAAACACCAACAGGCCAAGCAAAAGGTGGATTTGTCCAGCATTACTGATGCAACGATTCAAGCGCTGATCAAGCAAATTGAAGACGCGGATGTCATGGTGAGTGTGTGGAATGTCACCTCGGACCTGAATATTCCGACTTTCTTTGCACCATTATTAATCGACAAGAAAGCCAGCATCGCCCTCTTTACCCTATGTCTGGCTCTGGCACTCATCTTGATAAACATGTGGCCATAATGCGCGCCATCACAGAAGCGGTGCAAACTCGCTTAACCCTGATCTCTGGCTCCCGTGACGATGCCAGTTTAAAAGACTATAAATCTCGTCAAAACATGGCGTACCAAGAGTTAGTCCGTTCAGAGCTAATGGATACCCCTTCTTATATTGATTTCAACCACATAGACTCTTGGCTGCATGACACCATAGAAGAAGATTTGGCTTTGCTGGTTGCTCAACTGAAAAAACACAATCTGCCTGCGCCTATTATGATCGACCTCACCAAGCCCGAATTTGATATTCCCGTTGTGCGCGTTATCGCTCCCGGTTTGGAAGGCATACACGATGTATTGGGTTATGTTTTTGGGCAACGGGCGCTGAACTTCTCTTTAAAACAAGAAAACCAAGAGCGACAAGAACATCAGAAACGCCGAGAACAAATCGTTAATAGCCAAAGTAAGGAAAGCGTGATTGTCTTTGCAGGCCCTTCTCTTAGCCGAAAAAAAGCCCTAGAGATCCTGCCCAATGCCGATGTTCGCCCACCAGCGAAACAAGGCGATCTTTACCTTGCCACCTTAGACAAGCCGCAAATCATCGTCTTGATTGATGGTTTTTTCGAATCGGTGCCAGCAGTCTGGCATAAAGAAATTCTTCACGCCATGTCCATTGGTATTCATGTCTACGGCAGCTCTAGTATGGGGGCGTTAAGAGCCGCTGAGTTAAATGTGTTTGGCATGGTCGGCTCAGGGCAAATATATGAGCGCTATGCCAGCGGTGAATACGAAGACGATGATGAAGTGGCGCTTACTCACGGTCCCGCCGAGCTGAACTATATGTTGGTATCAAGAGCCATGGTGGATTTACGCCACGACCTTGCTGGCGCCTGCAACGAAGGAATACTTACCCATGCACAGGCAGAGATACTTGAAAAACAACTCAAATCCCTCTGGTATCCAGAACGCACACACACGCAATTATGCTCTTTTGCCCAAGACCTGCTCTCCACCCAGCACTCTACCCAAGGCATAGCCTCTGATAAGCTAGAAGCATTGCGCCTATTTTTAAAACAACACAGCCAATCTTTGAAAGAACTAGACGCTATTCACTTGCTCAAAGACATTGCCAAGATAGACCTCAACACTCTAGCAGCAAAAACCGTCAGTTATGTACTGCAAGAAAATGATGCTTGGTACACCCTGATCAATGATGTGGTTAAACAACGCCAACCCAAAATTGACATTAACTTGCCCAGCCCAACAGAACCAATTAAGCACTTGGAAGAAGACAAGCTACCAGCAAAGCTAAGAGTCCTTGCCTTAGAACGCGCTCAGGAGCTTGGTATAGACGTGAAACCTTGGATTCGCCCTGCCTTTCATAAAGTAGCTTTAGCTTGGCAATGTATCTCAGAAGATAACAGAGTAGAGTTTGAGAAGATGAGCCAAAAAATTCAGGCCTTAACACTCACCACCCAACAATTTGACCAATGGATAGAACGCGAGGCGCTGCTGATGGCCTACGCCGACCAAATAGCCATTCAAGCAGAACACATCTTAGATGAAAGCCTCATTCGAACCGCTATTTAAAGCGCTGTTCAAATATCTATTCAAATAGGTGCGAAGGAGGCATCACCGATGATTTATTAACCCTAGCGTCTTCAATCAAGCATTAAGACGTAACTTGTCGTGGTGGTTTTTTTGTCGGCCTAAAGGCACGACTTACTACAGGTTCAAGCATTTTTAGTCAAGGTAGTTGGTAAACATTACCAGTGAGTAACGTTTTCCCGCGTTCATTTTGCTCACTCCGTGAACAAGATTACCCGAATGAAGCAAGGCCTCTCCTTGCTTCCAAGCTGCCCTTTCTAGATTATCGCCATTTAACATCACAAAATAGCCACCGGAAAAATCGGATTGATCGTTCAAGGCAATGACACAGGTGTAAGCACAAATATCGTGATGAAAAGGTATTAATGGCCTTGTTTCTTCCGAATAAAGGCGAAGAAATAGCGAATACCCGAGCTGAGACGATAGCTTATGAGAAAGCGAGTTATCAAGCACGTTAGGAAGGTCAAGAATGGTCTGACAAGTTTCCTTTCCAACCAATTGGGAAAGCAATTCGAAAGACACATCGACCTGATATTCAGGAAAATCATCAACACTATCAATGACGGCGGAAGAGATATTGTCATCAATAAACTGAACTAATGCTGAGCACTGAAGCTCCGTCAGCACCAGAATATGTTCTTTTAGATGAAAACGATTCGACTCAACTGTATTTGTCTGATTGCCATAGCCTCTCACAACATCTTTTTCTGCTTGGGTGGCAAACTGTGGGTTAGCGTTTTCCAACAGATATTTTTTTATAACAGGGCATTCAAGACGACGATAACGCTTGTATGCCCGATGTTCTAGCCAATCAATTTTCTCTTTGATGCATTCAAAACTAACAAGAGGATGATGAATCGGTTGAGCAACCGCCGCGTAAAATATCCATTCGTCGTTTAAGCTATCCTGTGACTCATATGTCGTATTCAACACGTCTGGTCTTGAAATCGACGGGAGATCAATCTGAAAAGCCATCACAACCCCCTTTCCAGCAAGACGATGCCGTTGATAGCCACTGACAATATGCATAGCACCGCATTCTATTTCTACAGCCATTCGCTCTTTTGACTGCAAACACATTTGTGCGCCCGTATTGAAATCAATTCTGATATAAATACACAATGATGCCTCGCCGCGGGCGAACTCTTCCTTGGCATGCTGTTCGATACTTAAAATCACTGGTAATGTCACGGTGGCTCTTTCAAGCGCAACACCCTCGCTCATAAGGTATCTATAGACTCTCTCTATTGCATCCTTAAAAACTTTCCAGCCACGACAGTCGATAAGTGATTGAGCATTTCCACTTTCTTTTTCGCACCAATGCTTTAACTGCGGATCATCGATTACAGCTCGATATTGCTGCCATGCGGCCCGACTCGAAAAGTGCTGAAAATACGCATTTCGCCATAGGACATGCTGCTCAATATCGGGTAAAGAAATATCATCTTTTTCAGAGTACAAATCGGTTAATTCAGCAATGGGTGTCTTAAAACCATTCATGTCAGTATTCCTTTCAACCTCTTCCATTTAAATAAAACAACAAAATAAAGTTGTAAAAATAATTTCGACACTTTAACCTAATTAAATAGATTAATCACTGTAAAAACATAAGTGGTGAAACATTAATGTTAAATCAACGATTACAAAATAAATCAAAAAGGAATTAAAAATGGCTATCGATATTTGGTTCCCACTCGCAATATACTATGAAGATATTGCAAACTCTGCAGATTATAAAAACAGCATGCTGGATAAGATCTACTCACTTAAAAACAAAGTAGTGACAAAAAGAACCAACGATCAATCCAGTTGGACGGGAGATGTACACGATATAGATCAGCTACACAATGACGTAGATTTTTCTTGGCTCACAACAGAAGTTAAAAAACACGCAATGATATACCTTAAAACGCTTGGATTGGATCTGAGCAAGATTGATATTTATGCCCAGCGTTCCTGGCCCATCATCGCCGAAAAAGGACAAAGCGTATCCAGACACACTCACCCTAATGCTAACTTAAGTGTTGTGTACTATGTCTCGGTAGGAACTGGAGCCGACCAGGAGCAACACGTTTTTTTAACGTCAATAAATATAATGAACTCTCTGGAAGCCTTAGTTCTAGCATGACTGAAGCCTATTGTGATTTTAATGCACTGAATTTTGAACAGGTTGATTACGCACCGAAAGAAGGTCGAATTGTGATTTTCCCATCCAAACAACCCCATGATGTAACAACAAATCAATGCGATGACCCAAGGGTGTCGATTTCATATGACCTAGTGATTACCGCTAAAAAACAAACCGACGGCGGGACTCCAGAGTTCCTGATGCCCTCACCTGACCGCTGGGTAAAACTGTAATACGCTTCAATTTAGTCTTCTTTCATCAGGCTAATTTTCATCTAACACAACTCAAGTAATTGATAAATATTAGCCTTTTTGTCTCTCTTCGTATGCGATAGCCCTCCAAAAAATCCGTGTAACATTGTGTAATTTACTTATTTACTTTTAAGTATAACTATAAGTCGTCCAAATATAATAAAAAGACAATACTGAAATTTTAGAAAATAAAGAGCAATACAAGATCATTTTTTTAAAAGACCTGTCGAACGCTATTTACTTTTTAATGCTTTATAAGGGAGGGTAAATCGTCAAGGCAGACAATATGGAAACATAATAGAGAGGATTAAAAAATGAGTAACACATTAACGGCAGAACATAAAAAAAATCAACTAACCGAACTTGCAAAACATAATATTGTGCAAGCTGACATTATTCCTGAAATCAACACATCAGGATCCGGTAATGGCGTTGTATTATCGTCGAATGTCAACGAATCACACTATGCCCCTTCTGGTTGGGTAATGGCGACCAGTATCAAGGACCTCAAAGACAAGCTTGGGGTTAAAGACGATGAAATCGATGCTGGTACTAAATCTGATCATCACATCAACTACCCACCAGAACCTTCCTCAACTTTATTAAAGTTGCATAAAGATTCCCCTGATGGCTGTTCATTTGAACGCAATCTACACGAAAGCTATAAGCAGGATGCCCATCACCTTGCCAACGCCACACTTGCCTACGTCATGGGACACTCCCAAAAAGTAAAAAAATACGAAGACGCCATCAACAAAGTCAGCTTCCCTAAACCAATGACGATTCCAGTTTTTGCGGCGGAAAATGTCACTGTTTCTCCGGGTAACCCCTTAATACTAAAAAGCGAAGATAACAAACCAATTGTGGTGAATTTTGGCACTGTCACTGTAGAACAAGGTGGTGAGATCCAGATTATTGGTGGCTCCACACAATGGACCTCTCAAGTCTTTACCCAAAAATAGCATGAGCAACTGTTTTAACTCATAACCATTTTTTACTTTTCAAAGGGACAAGATCATGACTACAACTTTCAGATTTGGCGCAGACAATGGCTCTAACGGACAACCAGGTGGTGTGGGTAGCACTGGCGGCCCTGGTTCAGATGGCAACACAAGTACTCAGTCGGGAGGTAAAGGCGCAAAGTGCACACAACAACCTACCAATGGTTCTCAAGGTGGAACTGGCGGGGTTGGGGGAAAAGGTGGCGACGGTACAAATGGCCTAAATTATGGCGGTGGATCAGTGTCACTGGGCAGTGTTACGGGTGCAATTACTATTTTATACGGAGCAGGCAATGGTGGTGCTGGTGGTGCTGGTGGTAATGGCGGTGCTGGTGGTCAAGGCGGCAAAGCAGGCAATTGCACAGATTTATGCACCCCTGCAAGTAATGGCGTTCAAGGTGTCGGTGGTGCTGGCGGCAATGGCGGCACAGGCGGCAATGGTGGCAACTCGGCAGATTTATATGTGACGGCCTCAAACAATGCGCAAGTAAGCATAACTTACTCGACAGGTCTTGCCGGAACAGGTGGTACTGGCGGTGCTCCCGGCCAGGGAACAGGGAATAACGGTAGCGGTTCCGTTGGAAGCAATGGTCAAAACGGCACCGTCGGCAAGGTGTATGTAACCACCGCTTAATTGAACACGTTGATTTGGCTTATCAAATCAACAATTAAACATACATTTCTAATAGCAAGCACGCGTCACATTGTCGTTCTGATATACAAGAGGCACGTGCTTGCTACTACTTACAGAGGGAACAAGTATGAGTAATCTGTTAAACATAATCGCGAATGGAATAAATGGTGTCGATGGCAAACCTGGAGCGATTGGCTCTGTAGGCGCGACAGGTGAAAACGGCCATGACAGCTCTTCAAAAAGTAGCTGCAGTGGTAGCAGTTGTGTACCCGCCACAAAAGGCGGTGAAGGGGACTCCAGGCGGTAAAGGCGGAGAAGCGCAAAATGGCGAAGCTGGCACCAGCGCAAAAATGGTGACCTTTCGAGCCAAAAGCTACAGCCAAAACCTTACCGTCAATATTGAGTTAGCAGGTGGCAATGGCGGAGCTGGTGGCACTGGCGGCACTGGTGGTACGGGTGGCAATGGCGGTGCGGGGGGCACTACCAGCGGATCAGCCTGTAAAGGCGAGACACCGGCGAATGGTGGTAATGGCGGTAACGGCAATAATGGTGGCACAGGCGGAAACGGTGGTGCTGGTGGTAACGGCGGCGTAGCACTCGTTCAATATCAAACGGGTAATAGCTTACCTCTTAATGTGTCAGTGAATACCTTAGGCGGTGCTGGTGGTGCTGGTGGTGCTAGCGGTCAAGGTGGGCAAGGAGGACTTGGTGGTGCAGCGGGCACGAATGGAAGTAAAACGGGTAATGCAGGAACGCCTGGACAAAATGGACTCAACGGCGGTGGCGGTAGCCCAGGCCAAGTAGGCAGCAATGGACAACAGAGTGTCACTGCAGCTGAGATCGATTCTTACGCTCAACTCGTTAGTCAATATGCTGTTCCTGCATCAAATCAGTACACCGGATTAAATGGCGCCACCACCTTAGATGCCTCAGCCACATCAGGCATTGTGCCCTTCCTAACGATTGCAGGTGATATGGACTCAATGCGTGAAATGATTGGCTCCAAATCTGTCAATATTACTCATATGTATGATCATTCGTGCTTACAAGAGTTATCGACTAAGTCTAGAAAAGACCTCGACCGAAGTGAGTTCCACCAATTGCTAGCTCCGACGATGAGTTATTTACTGGGAGATACGCAAAAAGTGGCAGCGGTTAAACCCCTACTGGACGATACGATGGCTCAAAAACAGATCGCTATTTTTGCCATTAAGAACGTTGAGATTCCAGCAGGTGGGCTGACAATCACGACGTCGGAAGATGGGCCTAATCTAGTTCTTCTCATCACAGAAACAATATCAACTGGTGATATTTCTCTCTCCCCTATGCTGGGGTTAACCGTTAATACTGACCAACTAACGGGTAATTAATATGTATCCTTTAAACGATAGATACCGTACTTCAGACGACAGTGATTCAGTTTTTGATTCTGCCATCGCGGTTGATTTACTACCACTGGCGCAATTGGCAATGACCTCAAGTGACCTGACTAATGTATTCCTGCCACCGGGTTGGAATAAATTAGCCATTGTAAACTGTGCCCCGCAGCCATTTCAGTATCCTGGTGTTAAAGGCTTTTTAGCGTCCGGTCGCGTGGGGAACGATACCAGCACATCCGCCGTCTTGGCGTTGGGTATCGACTGGTCAAGCTGGATGCAGTATTACATGAATGGTTCAATTCAAGGCACGCCTGTCTCTTCATGGACAGGCGCACCGTCTGGTTCCCTGATCTCTTTTACCTATAACGCCATGTATAATGCAGTACGAGCGTCGTTGTGGGACAGTCTCAAGTTTCTTTCTGGTAAAAAACTAAGAGTCACAGGGGTGAGTTTATCTGGCCCTTTGGCGCAAATGGCGGCGCTGGATCTAAGGTCTGGCAACAAAGGCCCCACTCAACAGAGCGCGCCAGGTAACGTAGAAAGCTATGCCTTTTCAACAGGTGCCATTGCCAATTCAGTGTTTGCCGCCTATCTAAAAAACGAGGTGCCAAATAGCTACGCCATAATAGCGGGAACGGAAGACAACAAAATTGACTTCTTTCCGCTCAATAATAACAGTGAATTAAATAGCGAACTTGGCGAATTAATCGAGGCTCTCTTCTTCATTGCCAGAGTTTGACGTACCTTGGATAGAACGCTCTGCAGACTTCTATCTAAAAGCCATGAATGGCGCCCCAAATCCACCACCTTCTCAATCAGGTGCCGTTGAGCAAGTTCCAGGCTTTAGTCGTCAGCTTGCTTTTCAATTTGCCAATTTATGCGCCGTGAGTTATCAGCGCTTTCAACATCCGAATGCGCAAACCATGAACATCTCACCCTATAGCGTTGGAAAAAGCATCACCGCAAATGGTATAAACTTTGCCACTATTTATACCAGTGTGGATAGTTTAGCGGTTGCCTTTCGTGGTGCCTGTACTTGGCAAGAATTTGCAGACTACGTATCCAACTCCCAAACCAAAACCATCACCATAAGTGGTACCAATGTCAGTGTTCACACTGGCACCGCCAATCTATTTTATGGACCGAGTGATACAGGTGACTCGACTACCTTTAAAGAAAAGCTGCTTAGCGAAATTCAAGCAGCACTTGGTGATCGCACCAATCTCTACTTTACGGGTCATGACATAGGCGGAGCGGTTGCTAACCTAGCAGCATTGGATTTTGAAAGCTCCAACTCACTATCAATTACATCAGTTTATACCTTTGGTGCGACACCAACCGGAGGCCCTGATCTCAAAAACTTAATGGCAAATACTTTTAGCCAGGCATGCTTTCAAGTAAACCGTTCCATCGACCCGTTTGCCAAACTCTCAAACGTGCTGATTGGCTATGCAAGCCTTGATACGCAAGTTAGCGTCACCGGCATTCCGGTAAATGACTGTTATCCATACCATTCCATTAAGTCATATTCCAATCTGCTTGATCCTAAGGAGTAGGCATCATGTCCACGAACTCTAATTTCATTAGCATCTCGGGGTTAGACCCTGCCCTCACTCAGTTAGCTGAAATGGTGGGGCTATTAAAAGCCAGCCAAGGTGACCCAGATGAGTTACTTCTTCAGGGTGACTGGTTTGAAAACCCGATTGAAAAGAGTTCCGATGGTATTAAACAAAATCCTCAAGCGTTTGCAGAGTTACTAGCAACCTTGCTAGGTGAGGTTTCTGGTCATGCATTAGGCATACCTGCAAAAACACCTGGACTACTAGGCAATTGGCACGCCATACCTAACCCAGAATCGGAGAAGCCGACAGGTCTTTACCTTGTCACAATGGAAGATGACCTCGAGAAAGGCGTCTATACCTTCAGCATAGGTGTAATGCACGGGTGGGAATTAACGGCTGACGAACAAAAGATAGCCATTAGTGGATATGGGTTAATTCCTCTTTTACAGCTCGGAAATGGCAACTTATCGGCTGTTTTAGGTGAAAAGGGTTACCCTATTACGGTCGGATTAACGGGTGCTGGGGCCACTATGGATAAAGGTATTCCGCTGATAAAAGCAGGAGATCTGTCTTTCAATGGTGCCAAAATTAGTGCTGCTCTAGATATTGCAAACTCGGATGATCCTTTCCAGCTGTCCATTGATGTACTTTCTTTAAAACTACCGGGAGAAAAAGTTGCTAGTAATCGCTCTCTTGCTGATTTAGCGGCCATTAGTGGTTCAGAAATCATTCAGACCACCGCTAGCCTTTTTGTTACCGCCTTAACGGAAATACTAGGCACCGAAGAAGAAGGACCATTACAGTATTTACTACCAATTTTTGGCCTTTCTAGCACTATCCCAAATCACCCTGATTTACCTGATCTACCTATTCTTCGCTGGGATACTTTATTTTCATCCGAGCAAGCTGGTGATGTCTCAGCACCTTTTAGAAACTGGTTTAGGGAACTTACCGCTAACACGGAACTATTGAAAGCGTGGTTAGCCGCCGTCGTTGGGTTTACAGGAAACCTTACCGCTAACATAAACGGCAGCGGTACACGGGAAGATCCATTAAAAGCGCCTATCGTATCAATCGATAATATTGGCGCGTTATCATTTTGTATTGGCTCAAATGTGAATTCTGATGGAACGCGTATTGTGTATCCAGGAATATCATTTAACGCCACACCTTATGCCTTTGACGATGATATTAGTCTATGTGTAGCAGCAGATCTGGAACTTGCGACCTTTATGCTCAGCGTTGGTCGCACAAACTTCGTACCCTCTAATTTACAATTCGATATTAGCATCAGTCTGCAAAATGCATCTGGTCCACTGGCCAGTTACGAAGGCTATCGTTGCGATATGTTAAAGGGTGGCTTAGCACTTGCGTGGGCAGGAGGAACCATCAAGGTCGTTCCCTCTTTGCAACTTACGGGAGTTAGCATTCCAGATAACGATTTGGGAACCGTCGATTTATTATCCCCCTCCTCTTTTTCGAATGCAGCGTCAGCGACGCTAGGCAGTGTTTTAACGCAATCGTTAACCACACTGCTGAACTTAAACAATGGCAATGAAGCCAGTGATAATGCCGCCAGACTGCTTGGTATTCTCCCCCTATTGAGTCTGGCTGGCCTGAAAATCTTGCACCGCCTTTATCTAGTACAGAGATCGTCAATAGTTTGGCGAACCCCGTTGCAGCAATGGGAAATTATTATCAAAACATCGCCAATTCTTCAACAACGGTCAACAACTCGGCACCTTTCACTTTTATATTGCAAGCGTTAGCTGGGCTACTCACGGCAGCCACTTCGTCGCAAACCATCTCTGTCACAGGCGAAGGTGCTGAAAACAATCCATGGACAGTGTCCCTAGACACTGGTGACGCAACCCTACCCGCTCATTTATTGATCTGGAAAACACCAGAAAGCGGAAACGTACAAACACTGTCTCTAGCCGTCTCTCTCACTCCTAAAGTCAATGTTGCGGATCTCAATGTTAATCCTTCCATTGTTTTGCAGATTCTAGACATGAATTTTGCTGACTCAAAGGTGAATGGCGTTTGGCTACCAAAAGCCTATGCTGAGATTTCGCTTCCAGACGGTTATACCTCGCCAAGTATTGCGGATGCTTCCTTTTCAGTCACAAACGCGAAACTGTCAGCCTGTTGGGGCTCGGGCAAACGGATGGAGTTGGTCTCTGCTGGCAGGCAAACCTACTTTGACAATTGGTAATGATCAGCCAATCGTGTTAGGACAAGATATTAATTTCAGCGATAAATCTAGCCTTGATGATCTGGTCACCACCGCTGCAGATACATTCGCACCTATGCTTACCGGACTAATGGGTGCCGCTCTCATTAATACCAATACACGACCCGGATTAGCCTTTACCGCACTTGCTGGTCTTTTACCGGATGTTTCATCAGCACCCAATTATCCATCAGGGTTGAATTGGCCAACGCTGGCACCCTTGCAGTTGACGAATCTGTTCACCGATCCAAGACAAGCGTTGAGAGACCGTGTTTGCGAACTGTATGCAGATAAAGCAACAGGCTCCCAAACTATGTCTTTACTCAGTTGGGCGCTTACACCCAGTTTGAGTACCGCACCCAATATCAAGGGGGACATGACCTTTGACTCTCCGCTCCAAGTTCCGATTGGTGAAACGGGGTTAATATTGCTCAATTGGTTTGTCGCACAACAGAAAACACTAGGAATAGGCCTAGGTAAATGCCTAGACATTGATTATAACAACGACATTTCAGTCACCATTACCAGTCGGGTTAATGCCGTTGCTTTTGATATGGCCAATGGCAGTGTGATTTTGGGTGCCGAGACACCATCAGCTTCGCTGGTAATGAGAGTCTATAACAAGAATGGTGACTTGATTCCAAATCAGCACGGGGTTCAGCTGGGCGCGTTTGACATTGGACTGAGTTGTGATTTTTCCAATAATCAGGTTCAAGTCACGCCTATTGTAAATTTAATAAATGTCAAGTTTCCTGACGAGGCGCTTCAAGCGCTCATCACACTGGACGAGTTTGAAGAATACAACGCTCAACTCCAGCAATCTTTTTTAACACTACTCAACGCAGGGATAACGACACTTGCTGGCTCGGCCGTTGATAATGCATCTTTCCAAACAGCGTACAATCTTTTAGTTTCTCTTGGTATGGCGGTCCCAAGACCAAATGCGGATTCTCTCTATGGTATCAATCCGACAGGCTGGACAGCCTTATTTGCGAACCCAACGGAATTTTCAAAAACACGTCTTCTTAACTTATTGGTGGATCCCACTTTACGTTCCCAACTATATGATCTCCTCCAGAAAGCATTGGGCATCTCAATTACAACGCCACCAACGCCAGTGCTTGCTTTGTTCCAAGCTCTGGACTTTATTGGTGATGAGTTAGAAGGTTATCCGTTAAATCCAACGATTCTTCTACCGTTTTTCAATAACCCCATATCGACGGTTAAACAACAGGCCCAACTATTAGCCAAGGATACAGCGAAGCTGCAAACACTGGTTGCTGCACTAGCCGGAAAGACCAGTATTCAATTCCCAGAAGCATCACCTTGTTTCGAAATGTCATTGGTTCAAGGAGCCAGTATTCAGGTCCGCACCTTGCCTAATGCTTTTATCCTTGGTGACGTAATAGGCATAAACGGATCAATAAGTTTCGATATACCAAACTTGTCTTTAACCACTGACATTTGTCTGGATATGATCCCTGTCTCGGTGTCACTCGACACCGCATTACAAGTTTTCTTCACTGCAAATGCGCCAGCAGCAAACTTTGCTTGTGATTTAGTATGGGGAGATAGAAGTCTACCATCCGCTATTCCCTTAACAGTGTATCCATTCGACGCAGATCAATTTGTTAATCAGGTCACACAACTGGCTCCTGTCTATGCTCTCGACGTATTAACAGGTGCAGTCATAGAATCTGAGTTAGTAAATCAATACCCTCTGCCCAGAATTGTCTTGCAGGGCCTTGGTATGGTGGTCGAAACAGACCCTGGACATTACCGCGTACCTGCCTTAGCAGGATTACTACGCGACCCTCTAGGTTGGTTATTATCCGACTCGGTTTTGGGAACCAATGGACAATTCAGTATTCCTTCGTTTGGTAAAATTCTCACACGTTTAACCAGCGCTGCTCCTGATGGTTGGCAATCGACAAATAACATCTGTGTTACACCGACCAACACGGCTTTAACGGTTTCGGGTCTGCCTTATCACTTTTCGTTGAGTTTCAGTATCAATGACAATAACGATCTGGTTCTGATACAGGCTTCCACTGGCGGCTTCTCTATTGCAGGAGAAACGGCGACATTAAATACACTGTCTGTAGGTTTAACGCTCAATGCAAACTTCCAACCAGCCATAGTAGGAAATACTATCGTCAGTACCTCTGCGGCTGACGGCTGGTTCGTTAACACAGGCTTTGACAAAAATGTGTTTACCCTAGCTATCGGTCAAGGCGCTGTTGATTCTCCATCCGGTTTACAATTGGATATCCTGCCATTTTTGGGTTGGGGAAACCTTGCTGAACAAGCCACTAAAATGCTCGCGCCCACCGTTGTCAAAATGGTGGTGCCTAAAGTACTTGATGGTCTCAAGCAAAAAGACGCCACAAAAGCATTCGCGGAAAAATTGCAACAGTTTGGTACAGACCTAAATTTAGCGGGATTAATCGACAACCTAGTACAGGCGTCACCATTCACGGCGGAAAACATTGAACAACAGGCGTTAAACTGGTTGCTACAACGCTTTGACAGCACAAATAAAGACGCCACGGCTAACGCGCTCGTCCTCTTGTTCTCAGAAATTACGCCAATAAAAAATGCCATTTCCAGTAGTGAAGGTCTGGTTAAATATAAGCCCAGTGACAAAATCCCCGTCACCATTGAGCTGAGGAGCAAACTCAAATAATCTTCTGGGCCTATGGGCCGCTCTCGAATTGCCAGATAATTTGCCCATCAAAACGGCCATTTCACCAACGGGGATCGGCATACCGTTAACAGGAAGCTTTGATCCAGAATTTAGTTTTGGTATCGCATTGACCTTACCTGTGGATGGCGATGTAGGCCTCAAATTACCCTTGAATTCGAATCAGGCCAACTTGTAATGGGGTTGGATCCCCTTGGCGATTGCTCGGATCTCAGCCTAAAATCGAGCCTTTATCGAGAGTTGTTCCCAGAGTTTTTCCCGAAAACAGACGGACAAAGTAATGACCTTTCCGCGCGAATAGAATCTTGGGTTGTACAGGTGGTTACCAAGGTTCTGCCTCGTTATATTTCTGTGGTTCTACTCAACCAAGACACAGTCAAAAAATGGCTGGAACAACCTCTGTTTAGCAGTTCACCCGAACCGACTCCCGCCAGTATTTTGGCTCAAACTGAGTTAATACAGGTCAAAGGAGAAGCCCCTGATCAGACATATATTTTATCTAGTCTGGACACTCTAGAAAGCATCACCGTTTCCGCCTTCATAGGTAACTTGATCAAAGCCATGCTGAGCACGCAAATTACCGTCATCACTTTTAATGGTGGTAAAGGTGAAATTACAGTTGGCCCAAGCCCTACCAACCCAGACGCATTTGGTGCACGTATACAAGTGGCTGATATGGCGTTTAGCAGCCTGCCCTATATCCGCCTTCAACTCGGTGCAGAGGATACAAAATGGATTAAACAGGCCAATGGTGATCTTGGCGCACTGGCAAACGCAAAAGGACTTTCTGTTTATATACCTGTGACAGGCAGCGGTGCAGACATCAAGCCCGATTTTGATCACGTCGAATTAAATTTGGTCAATACGGGACTGGATTTCATCGGCAAATCCAGCGCACCACTCGTGTCGCTCTCTCGTTTTCAGTTAGGTTCCGTCTCTCCAAGAGGATTGATCACTTTTGACCTTGGTAAAGATAATAAGGTGACCGCCTACGGTGGAGAGCTATCATTAAAAGACATGATGCTTAGCTTAGCACCGAATACACTAACTGAAGCTGGAGGCGGCAACCCTGTCGCACAAAACTTACTCGGCTCGGGCACCTCAGACAACACACAAAACCCACCAGCCAATCCTAGTTTTAGCTTAAGCACAGGCTATATTCAGGATCAAAACGATAATGGCGGTTTATACGTCAATCTGGTTGGCAGTAAAGCTGGAGAAAATGCGGTTGTTGTTAAAGTAGACAGAACCTTTGGACCACTCTTTATCGGCTCTGTCGGTCTGGGATGGGAGCAAGCAGACTACTTGTTGGACGTCCTCTTTACGGGCAATGTCTCGCTGGCGGGTCTAAAAGCCGACATGACCGGATTGACGGTTGGTATCCCAGTCAAAACATTAGCGGATTTATCGTCTTACAAACTGGATTTACAAGGCTTAGATGTCACCTTTAACGGTGGGTCGGTTGAAATCAGCGGTGGGCTGTTAAAAACTACCACACCACAACTCATGTATACGGGTGCCGCCTTGGTCAAGGCGGCCTCTTTCTCTATCTCGGCGATGGGTTCCTACACCTTGCTCACCGATGGAAAGACAGGGGCAACGTCCCCTTCCCTATTCATATTTGGTGCCTTAAATGCCCCACTGGGTGGTATTCCAGCCTTCTTTGTAACCGGTTTAGCGGCTGGATTTGGCTACAACCGCTCCTTGGACATTCCTTCCGTCGGTGAAGTACAGAATTTTCCCTTGGTTTCTGGCGTCAATGATGGCTCATTTAGTGAAGGACAGAATCCGGAAAGTGCTTTAGAAGTACTCAACAACGTCATAGCGCCATGCGTTGGCGACTACTGGCTAGCCGCCGGGTTGAGCTTTACAACCTATAAACTGCTCAACTCTCAAGCGCTTATGATACTGAAATTTGGTCGAGTATTTGAAATCGACTTACTGGCACTTTCCTCTGCTTTATTGCCACCAGAAGTACCTAAATCGCTCGCGCTTGCCTATGTTGAGCTTGCGATCAAGGTGAGTATTAACCCAGAACAAGGCGTTGTATCGGCAGAAGCTCAATTAACCCCCAATTCATACATTATTGCGAAAGATTGTAAGTTAACCGGCGGATTTGCCTTCTATCTTTGGATGAAGAACATTCAAGCCGAAGATGGTACGCCTATTTCTGCGGGGGATTTTGTCATCAGTCTTGGGGGTTATCACCCCGCGTTTGTTGCCCCAAGCTACTATCCTGTTGTGCCTAGACTCGGCTTCCAATGGTTGTTGGATGTCGGCGATATTGGTCGAGTAGACATAAATGGTGGCGCTTACTTCGCCATCGTACCAACCGCCATTATGGCTGGCGGCGCGTTAAATGTTGTCTTCACCGCTGGCCCTCTTCGCGCCTGGTTAATGGCACAGGCCAACTTTTTAATTGAATGGCAACCTTTCTACTTTGACGTTGAAATCAGTGTCAGCATCGGTGCGGCTTTCCATACCGAAATCGCGGGGGTTTCCATCACGATCAGCGCAGAACTTGGCGCTGCACTTTATCTTAGTGGCCCACCGACTCACGGCCATGCAAAAGTATCTTGGTACGTTATCTCGTTTACCATTCCAATTGGTGATGAAACAAATGCCACCAGTAACAATAACCTAGACTGGCAAGCCTTCGCTGATAAATTGTTGCCTAGTAGTACAGATAACGGAACCCAGACAAACATTCAAGGAGCGAATAGCTCATTCACCTCTATGACGTTAACCAATGCGGCTAGCGATAAGACGCAACAGGTTATCAAAATTACGGTTGAAAATGGATTGCTGCAAGGTCCAGGCTCAGAGGCTGGAGCGGAAACAGGCTTATGGAAAATCCGCAATGTGCCATTTAGCTTTAATATTTCGAGTGCTATTCCCGTTAGCAAACTAACAGTAACTGGTTTCCAAGACACTATAGGTAGTACGGAAATTGGCGTGAGACCCATGGGGAAAACCACACCCTTAGATGCGCCATTAAGCATAATCATTACCCGAGAAGGCGATGACACCCCCATTGACCTGAAGGCACACAATCTTAGTATTGCACCGATAAACAATGGGGTTCCAGCGGCTCTATGGTCCCGTAAATCGCTCGAAAAACAATACGCACCCAATGCATCAGAGATGATTATTTCCGATGTTCTTGTTGGCATACAGTTACTCGCTAACGATTATATTCAGATTCAGGCTATTGCTGAATTTGCGATTGATAATCTTAAATATGACCTTGCGAAGGGCATTCTTCCCTATTACTTAACACCACAATACACAGCGTCCACACCCTACGACAAAACAATGCAAGATCAGGCGCTGGAAATATTACAAGCCAGCATTATGAATAGCGACGTGATTGCTTCAAGAAATACGGTCTTCGAATCATTACGCTTGTTAGGCATGCAAGCACCAGCAAATCCAAACCTTTCCGTTATGGCAACGTCTGCGGCTTTGGTTATGCAAGCGCCTCCTGTACTAGCGCCAATAGGCTTGTATCAGAATGGAGGCGTCACTAGCACGAATACCATAATGCTTTCTGAAATCAAAAATACGTCGACAACCAAGGTGACAGCGCCAGCCAAGCCGAAGCTACTGGCCATTCGGCGCCAATACCACAAAACGGGTTATGGTAGCCATGTTTCACAACAGTGTATTCAACATTGTTGGGTTGACTCGAAAGACAGTACATTGGCACAACATAGCAACAGAGATACGGTTCAAAACGTTCATGAAGGGACAATGTTGCTTTGGGCGTTAAAAAATAATGAACCGTATGAGGCTCTCCAATGATGGCTCGGTCGACCTCAGGGTCGTCTGTATGGACAAGTACGGCAATCTGGTTAGCGATTCCATAACAAAAGCTGGTGCGACTGCAGCATTGGACAGCAATGTAAACTCCGTGGCGCTAGAAGGTATAGCTGCCAATCAAGGCGTTGATTCTCTCGTTGGCTGGGATGCGAATACCGTATTAGGGAAAGTAAGTGGTGGACTCTATATTGCGCCTAATATCGCCGTCCAGACTCAAAATGGAAGCCGTCTAAAAATCAGAGGAAAAAACATCGCCCGTGGTTTAGTCAGCGTTAGTAGATTACTAAAACAGAACAAGTACCTGTCTCCCGATAATACGGAACATTCCGGATGGATTAAAACCATTTTCAGCAATCAGATTCAATACATTGCAGTAACGCTTAACGCCATTGTTTCGGATCCTCAGGACCAAATAGTCGTGTCAATTAATCACGATATTCAACCTAATCAGGGCACTTCGGTCACGATAGAGTCCGTGTACTCTGAAACAGTCAATAACCATACCGTTTTGATTTATAAGCTGACGGAAGTCTCACTCTATACAGAAGTTGTGGTTCGCCCTCTTCATAATCAAGCTGAGGTAATAGGCATGCAAGCCAGCGTATTTGATCCAGTTTCTACATTAAAAACAAGCCATTCGAGCAGTCTACTTATGAGGCTCCGCCATCAATCCTAAAGCACCTCATATTATGCAATCCGAGGTGTCATTAACAAAACGTGTCGTCAGTTAAATGCCAGAAAAGGATATCGATATGACCATTAAAACATCGAATAGCTCCGTAAGCCCAGGCAATATTCGGTTTCTTAGCGCCGTGCACCCACCACTCGCATCTGGAAGCTATACGGTAAAAGGAACACAACAGATTAACAATCTTGAACAAGGAGGTGTTGATCCTTACATCTCAAACCAAAGTTTTTTTGTTACCGCACCACAATTTACAATAGACCCGTCCAGTATTCATTCCGTTTATCCACCAAAAGGTCAAACGGGGAATTATTATAAGCAAATGCCCTTTATTGTGTTTAACCGCTTTGCTCTTCCTTGAGACTCGAACACTGACACCTGGCGCGGCTCAGACCGACACCTCGCCTCCATGGATGACCATTCTTTTGGCTTATGAAAGTGACATGCTGGGCGAAACACCTAATATAGGTCGTTACGATACAACAAGCGGAAAGTGGGTAGGTCCAACCACAGTGCCAGCAGAGGATGTGATCGCGGCCAAAACCAATGTCATTGTTCCTGCTATTAGCCATGCAGACATCGAAAATGGACCAGACACCTCAGCACAAATTATGGAGATGAAATATCAATTCTTCTTGGACATAGCCCCTACTCTAGAAGAGCTTCCGCTGCTATCTCATGCGAGAGAAGTAGATACTGATAACAAAATCATGTTAGGTATGGATGCTGACGGTTTGTTTTCTGTGGTGGTCAGTAATCGAGTGCCTCCTGCAGCAGGAGGAAAATGCACGGCGTTTCTGATTTCCTTAGAAGGTCATCAAGATCATTTACCCACTTACGCGCCACCTAAATCCGCCAATGCCGATCAATCTATTCGAGTCGTCGTTTTGGGTGGTTGGGAATTTACAGCATCAAAAATGCCAGGGAAGCTTTCGAGAGCTAATGCTGGGTGTCGCAAGCAAAGGTGGTGTCAAGCTGCTACAAGCACCAGGGAACCCTAACGATGCGATCAATGAAACGGCTAAAGAGGCGGTTGAAATTGGCTATGTAGCGCTCAATAATGACTTGCGTATCGGCGAACAAAGTACCTCTTGGTATAGAGGCCCATGTGTTCCCGCGCCGACCAAACAAGTCACAGATTATGCGCCTTATCATTATTCAGATCACGCCATACAGTACGACCCCAAAACCGGGATATTCGATTTATCCTATGCCGCAGCCTGGCAGGTAGGTAGACTTTTAGCACTGTCCGATGGCGCTTTTTCGCAATCTTTATCTAATTGGCGACGAACGTATCTCGGAAAAATGCAATCCACGGCAGAACAAACAAGCATTAAATCCAAAATAGCACCTGCTTTAAACGTCGTTTCGAAACCTGCTGAATTAAACAACACAAACGATAACGTCATCACTCAACTTCATCATTTTATGCATTTTGTTGCACATCCAGAGACCACTATTTTCCCGAAAGTGAATGTGCGTAAACCGATAAAATCCACAGGAAAACTAAAAGCTAATACGGTTAGCGAATCAAACCGTAAAGAAAGCTCTGACCCTCTGGTGGCACTCGCCAAACAACAAAATGAAGACAGGAACTAAACCATGAAATCCTGGAAAGACAGACAGTCTATATTTTCTCTGGCGATGCCTAAACCTTCCATTCAGACTTCTGCATTGCGTCAACTTAATACGAGTAAAGTGCGTTCAGATACAAATAATTCATCATTAGAAAATGCCCCACCAAAAGACCTAGTCGATTGGCTAGCACAACTGACGTTACTTCAAGGTGTACCATTTGAGTATCTGGTACCTTACAGCGCTTTACTGCCCCATGAATCCATTCGTTTTTTCTACATTGATGAAAACTGGCAGGATAGGCTGGTAGATGGCGCAATCAGTGTCGGGGTGTCTTCAACTCAGGATAATATGTTCAATGCGGCATGGTACGAAGCGCTTTATGCAGAGGTCCAAGCTCAACGCCTTAAGATACGAACCGACATGCGCAATCAATCCGCGTTAAAAGAAGCGGATTCGATAATTTCCGGTTTTCTTTTTAGATCTATCGTCGTCGAAGCTTGGCCGGGGATTGAAATCATCGGCACCAAGGACGGAATTCCCCTACCTATTTTGCGTATGGATCGCCTCTCCAGCGGTGTATTACTGTGCTTATTTGCAGGTGTTCCTGATGACGTACAGTTTATAGGCTGCGTGAAGGGCTCCACTTTGGACTGCTAGATGACCATGGAAAAGAAACAAGCAAGGTACTGGTAAGAGGTCTAGGACTGCCTGAAGACAAACCATTAAAAGGTGGGGAGCAGCTTAAAACAAGCGGCAGTTCAGACGACTATTTAACGGCACCAGCCACGTTTCGCAATAACAACAATGGACAGGAAGGTATTGTCAACGTACTGGATTTACAAAATGCCATCAGAACAGCGTTCAGCACTTATACCACTCCTGATGGTTATCAGCCTGGGCTGAGCGCGTTACCAGACGATGGCACCGTAACACCAGCCGCAATAGCCGTTCAGTTGGTTCGAGGTGCTGAGGCTCATGGACTATCAAACACCACATTCCGCACATCAGCAGGATAACGAATAGTTAAAGGAGATTCTAATTATGAGTAATGTAGCACCTGTTTGGCCAGGCCCTAGGCTGTTAGTTCCAATGGCATGCGATGTGTTGTTATTTGGTCTCCCCGATCAACAATCCGTAGGAGATTGGGCAAATACTCAGACGAACTATCAAAACCTATATATGGGAGCCGATGCGGTACCACTACCTTTTAGTACAACGAACCGCCCTGCGCCAGGCGCTCACTTAATGTGGACGCTCCCCAGTACACTCCGCCATGGTACACAAAGTACTATCACTGGAGAGGTGGATTTTCCACTAGCACCAAACCGTTGGTTGGTCATGCGTATTGCCTACCCCAATAACGCTTCTGCACCTACTCTAACCGCTGCCGTTATCAATTCGGACGTGCTTAGTACATTTGACCCTAATTTGTCTCAGTACCCAGACGGGTCAGGCGCGGCTCCATCTACAATTGGCCAATTTCAGAGTTTGGAAGCTTGGACAGCACCACTCAATAGCGGCGGAGATTTCCTCAAGGCACTGGTACCCGGAAATATAAGCTGGTCAGCGGGCTACGATAACATAAAGAACGTTTTTTCTTTTCACGACGACCTACCAAATCAGGCCGGAAACTATGCGTATGTTGTCGCAGGTTGGTACTCAGCCCCTACCTCTGATCCAGCCTACGCCTTACCAACCGACAATGAGGATGACTGGCAAGACGCATTAGACAAACTAGATTGGAGTATCGGTACTGGTCTCAATGAGGTCACTGATGCCATACAAGCATGGTCTGAGTTTGCCAATGTGTGGGGAATCAACTCTGGGACGCCTAGCTCTAGCCTTCCAGAGCAATTGCAAAATGCCGCCAAAGCTTGGGCCACTTGGCGCAACACAAACGGTATCAGCGAAGCACAACCAAATTTAGCGAAGCAACTAATCTGTCATTCCCTGATCGCAACCATTAATTGGCAAGGAAAAGACATTGCATACGGTACAGGAGTACTTGGGGAGGAATCAAATACCCTACTATTGCTATGGGTAATACCGGAGCTGAGGCCATTGCTGCCTATATGGCGAATCTGGTTGTAAATACCTATCAGCAACAGCCAGACAATATTCCTATTATTGAAAAAGCAATTGAAGCGTTCCAACTCGGCATCCTAAACCAACTCACGACAGATGTGGTTGGAACAGAAGCCCTATTGCAACAAGCAAGATTTAATAGCGTCTCTGGCGGTTCAGTATGGACTGTGGTTTCAGAATCAAACAGCGATGGACTCAGTAGTTCGGACACCCAAGTAGTGGTATTAACGGAATCACAAACGGAATCGCTTACGCAACTCAATACACTACAGCAAGAATATAACGAAAAGAACCGAATTCTTGAGTCTCAACGGGGAGAACTGGGAGCGGTTATTTTCAAAGCCAACCACCTAGACCGAAGCTCACCAAATTGGCTAACACCTGACATTTCTGCCGCACTGGATGTTATGGCTCAGGCGGTGTCATCATCTGCATTGGATCTATCTGACCTTACCGATAAAATAAAGCTTCAAAAGGATTCGTTAGTCTCTGAACTTGGAGGCGACTTTATTCTTAAACCCGTATCCGAATCGCCCTTTTTTCAACCTAATAATCCTGTGGTTCTCGTGGCTGGCGCTGATATCGATACAAAATGGTCCGCTCCGGGCACCTACGGTGGCGAAGACACGCTACGAGTGAGAGTAACAGGCCAAACCATAACGGGGCTGGAATTGACTTTCACGATCAATTCAGAAGAAAACACAGCAACATTAGAAGCCAGCGATATTTTCGCCATCAACCAAGTAATATTACCACTAAAAGACAGTGGCTCACCCACTTCGGTATTAGCTGGTTTACCAAAGGAAATAAGTAGTTTTATTCTGGAAGGTATTTTACTCGATCCCTCAAGTGCCTTGTTTCTAGCAACACTTTGGTTTCAAAAAGTAAACCATACACCCTCACAAGACGAACTGAATAAACTAACGAATGACATAAAATCAATGCAAACGTCTCTCTGGTCAGAGCCAGGTGGATTAAATGAGCTTTTAGTACAAACCACAACCGGATTCGAAGGCATTGTTCCTTCCGCCGCAGCGGTCAGTTTAAGAAGCGCACAACCTTGGACTCCGGTTTTCGTCGACTGGCAAGTCCGCTGGATACCAAACGCTTCAAGCACTTCCCCTTATCTGACCAGTTAGAAGGCTGGGAGCTGAGCGAAATTGATTATTTATATAAGGACACATTTGAGTTAGATAATCCTTCGAATAACGCCTTAAATTTCGTCGGTCGTTCAATTATAAATGCCGAGGCGGCGCAAACTCTGCAAGCACAATTTTCAAGCTTTAAAGACAACCCAGACTATGATGATTTACCTGATTACATTCGTGACGATCTGGAGTTAGTCGCTGATTTAGTGGGTGGCATTGATATGGTCGCACAATCTTTGAGCGGGTTTAGTGAACAACTAACAACCCGACTGATGAATATGATGCAACCCTATGCACTTGCTTCTTCTAAGCTTCCGGTTACACAGGAACAAATCGATTTAATCGGTTCTGGACCTTGGAACTTCCAGCCCAACACAGGAACCGCACCCAATACCAAACCCATTTCTGATGCAGGGTCTTTACCTTTCTTTCCTGTTCGCGCAGGCCATATTCAATTAATGAAACTGTGGGTAGTCGACTCCTACGGCCAAATACTCGTTGGGCAAAATCCACAAAAAGAACCAGATCCTATTGACATGCTCGTCTCTCAGAGCATGGTTACAAAAGGTTCTGGAAATGAAAGCGTTGCACAGTTACCACCACGAATTATTCAGCCCACACGCACAGAGACTCAACTTCGTTAACGCAAAGAACGATGGAGAACTGACTAACTCATCTGTACTTACCTCGCCAATCTGCGGCTGGATTATGCCAAATCATCTTGATGACTCGCTTATTGTCTTTGATGCCGAAGGGATAAACCAAGGATCCATCATTGCTATTGAAGGGATCGAACAATACAACGGGGTTAAGGTGGGATCAGCCCGTTGGATCTGATGCTCCCTTAGGTTCCTCGCCATGCCTTATCCAACTCCCATTTACAAGGTTTCGTGACCAGTCTATTAAACTTTGGAACTGTCAGTAGCTCAGCTTACGGAGATTTACTTAATATTATCGACTCGGCATTATGGGCAAACGACGCTGTAGGCAGTGTTTCCACTACGGGCAATCTATCTGTTTTACTAGGTAAACCCCTCGCTCTTGTCCGCGCCAAAGTGCAATTCAGCCTACATGGCAGACCTTTATACAATCAATCTCGGGCAAACACTGGGCAATATTATGTCGGAAGTAATGGAAACACCCCAATTTACGACCCTCAACAAACGCCAATCAATCAATTTAACTTCAATATCCGTATTGGAGATCTAGGTTTTCAGACCAACGGTGTCATCGGCTATTTTATTGGCAATCAATACGACACTATATATTCAGCCCATGCTTACACTCCGACTAGCGGTATTAGAGCGGGACTAAGAGTACACCCGATGTCTGGGCAAAGTATTCCTAAAATTCTGGATATGACCTCTACGCCAGATTCAGCATACGTCACCACCAATTATTTGATCGAAATAGCACCGGATGCCGAAGATTTGTACATTACGCTGCTGGTTGATCCAACCAAAGAAATCCCTCTCATTATGGGAAGTCAACCTGCAATTACTATCGGACTGTCATCAAGTCAATACATCAGTGCACTCAATAGGATGGAAGCAAGTTTCAGGGTAGGCCCTATTTTAACAAATCCGGCTTCGATTCAAATGCCATTACCGGCAGAAATTCGTGGCAAGTGGGGATGGGCTGCACGTACAGACGTCACCGAATGGACAACATCTGACAATGTGGGAAGCCAAAATGGCATTGCCACTCTATCTGATTTGCCTCCGACATTAAGTGAAGGCTGGCTTACTTTATCTCCGAAGAATCTTGGTGGTAACTCCAATTAGTCTCCATTAAAAAGGAATCAAACAATGAACACTTTACTGACGTACCTAATTGAACCACAACAGGTTTTTATCGCAACCACGACAAACCTAACACTGACCATTAGCAATCCGATTACTTCTCCTGCTTTGTTATTCGAAGGGGGAAGAGATCCCTCTTCTATAGAAATTACCATCCCCGTAGGTCAAAACGATAACGATTTGACAACGGCGGATACCTTTACGGCATCAACCAATACAACTGGGTTTAGTGTTTCAAAAATCAGTGGTAAATATCAGGTTACATCGAGTGTTGCGTCGGGAACAACACTGAACCCAGGTCAAAGTATTCTTGTCACCTTTACGAATGTCAGTGTCTCAGGTACGGCTGCATCAACATCGATTGAGATTGAAGAATTCATTACCTCATTATCAGCAAGCACATCCATTCCGGTGAATAAAGTAAAAGAGGAACTCGGTATTTATGCATGGATTGATCCCCTAACAATCGGAGAAAGTGCCACTAGCACACTATGGTGGCAGACGACCGGAGGCGAAACGGTTACCGTGGCAGGCTCTTCATCACAACCATTTCCAGACAGTTTTCCGGTATCCGGTAAACCACCCCATACCGAAAGCTATACCATTGACGCTCCCATAGGCCAGAACGCTCAGACAACCTATACTTTGCAAGTATTCGCAACTGGTAAAGCACCGCAGAAAGCGACGGCGACCTTGACAAAGCATATTCCTGCCATTACCTCTTTCGAGTTAGCTGAAGAAACTCAAGAAGGAGGCATGAACATTGGCCCAACAGAATCAAACAATTTAGCTTGGACCAGCCTGTTCGCCACAGCAGCTTATTGGACTGGTCCTTTAGGTCGCTCACAATGGTATACCAATCCAACCAAATCTCAGTTCCCATCAATCACCCCTGGTCTAGATGTATATAACGCAGCAAATGATAAGAGTAAGCTTCCTGGAACAGCTGAATACAGCCTAACCTTGACAGGTTACGACCCGACGAATAAAGGCCATAGCTTCAGTACATCCATAACACTTGATATCCAAGAAGTTCAACTCGCTTACTTCAAATACGCCAATAATGACGATGGACAACTATCAGGCATCATACACAAAACCATTCCCGACAACTGGCTAGGTTCTCAATATGTTTTCGAACATGATGGTTCTGCCGTATTAACCATTTATCAACCTGGTGGCAATAATAGTATTTACTATTTGGGAGGAGCCGATACATCTCATCCTCAGATTCAATACTTCGGACAGCAAAAAAACACGTCAACCATCAGCTGGGTTACTGCAAACCTTGTCTCTCTCACGTTAAACGGGAAAGACATGAGTGCCATAGACCATGGGCAGTACGAAGCACCTTCTGCCGGTACCTACACGCTGGTAGGAGCCGCGAGTGATGGCACCAAAGTACAAAGTATTTTGTATGTGATTATCTAACCAAGTAACAATCTGCTAACCATTAATCAATCAAACGCCTCCCTATGCGTTATTCAGGGAGGCGGTTTCATTCTAATTCAAAAATATATAGGCCGATAAACTATAACAACCGAAGCTTATTTTGGATCGGTAACACAAGCCTCAGTACATTACGAATCAAAAAATGAAGTACGTGATGGGTTTTTCCTGGCAGCCGATTAAGCCAAGAAACATTTTGATAAAGCAACTGTAGCATAGAGGTTGCCAACACATTGACACAGATAGACTGCTTTTTATGCGCAAACTCTGGACGAATAACATCAATAATAAACACCAGCCGTCTTTCATCTGAATGATTCCACGCTGTATGGCGATGTGCGTCGCAAAATAAGAGTAATTCCCCCTCCTTCCAACCACGAATTTCATCACCTACTTGAAAACCACAATCAGGTAAACCTTTTGGAATCGATAATCCGATATGAACTTTTACATGAGCATTCGTATCCCCCTGGTGCGGGTTAATGTTCGCCCCTGGTTCAAGAATACTCAAATTCCCACCCGTTAAATTTGGTATGGATTCTAATATTGCTGTGGTTTTTGGGCACCTACGACAATTTTTATGAATACGCCAATTCCAAAAAAAGAAGCCCGTTGTTTTCCAATGTTTTGGCGGAAAAACAAGATTTTTACTAAAATACGGTTTAAGTTTTTCTGGATGTTCTTGGAGTAATGCTAACATTTCATCTCGAATAATGTGCCAATTATCCTTCAGTGTTTGCGTCCACTCAAAATCCTTTTCGTCAAAGAAAAAGGGATCATCACTTATATATCGACCGCCATATATTTCATACCAAATTGCCTGATTTGCTTTGCTCATATATGGGTTTCCTCTCGACGCTCGGATATCAACTGTTTAACACATTGGATCACATCATTTTTCGCCTCACCTCGAATGAACATATGATCCCCTTCAAATAACTCAATAACTGGCAATTTTGTCGTCATCTCCCGCCAATGTTTCATGGATTCAGGTGGTGCCCACTCATCATCGCGTCCAACAAATAAATGAATACGTTCATTAAGTGGGCTATGATCTAAGATTTCCACGCTTTCGGAGAGCTGCATATCAGCCCTCAAAGTGGGAATGAGCGCTTTTTGTAAATCTTCACTCCAACCGCCCCGTGGTACAATACCGAACCGATTAGACAATGCCTCAAGTAATTCATTATCAGGTAGCCTATGCAGACCTTCGCTTTTCCGATACTGAGAGGGTACACTGCCAGATATCACAATTGGTTCAGGAAGTGGCAGCCCCAAGCTTTGCAGCTTTCTAGCGACCTCAAAACACAACAACCCACCTAAACTATGTCCAAAAAAGCCAAATGGTTTGCCAATATAAGGTTTTAACTCTTCAACAATCGCATCCACTATATCTGGCATTTGCGTCATTGATGGCTCAGATATCCGATTTTCGCGTCCTGGTAATTCCAATGGGATAATATCTACCTCAGCGTTCATCATGGATCGCCATTCAGCAAAAACCGATGCACCACCGCCTGCGTAAGGAAAACAAAACAACCTAAAGCCCTTGTCGTTTACATTTGGCACATTAAAAAAACGAGAAGACAAAATCTGTTCAGCTTCTCCTTCTGTCGTTTCAGAGCCACAATCCATTAACGAATACAGATAGTCCGCTAATTTGCCTATCGTTGGGTAGTTATAGACGGCCATCGCTGAAATATCGATTCCCAAGTGGGTTTCTAAACGCGCGCACAATGCCATCGCCGTTAACGAGTCCATTCCCATAAAATTAAAACGCGTGTTGTCATCAAATTGCTTATCAGAGGCATGATGCAATACCGAACTGAGATGCGTTTTAATGATCTTAAGCAGCTCTTCCCGCGCTTGTTCTTTAGTAAGATTAGAGAAATTTGCTAGGTTAGGTAAAGATGATACTAAGGCACTTTCCACAGTAATCTTTTCAAACATGGAAGGAGAAAGTGAAAAATTAGCAAAAGACTGAAAACGTTTCCAGTTGAAGCTCGCCACCACAGCCTGAGGCTGGTTATTGACAATTAAACGTTCCATAAACGCGAGTGCTTGATCAGGTGCTATTAGGTTGAGTCCCAACATTTCAAGTAATTTCGTTTCTTCTTCTTTCGCACTCATCCCCACATCAGACCAAGGTCCCCAATCAATACACACCGCTTTTCTTCCTTGCTGATGCCTTAGCTGAGCCAAAGCATCAAGAAAGTAATTCGAAGCCGTATAGTGAGCAAGGTTAACAGACCCCCAGAGCGCCGAGACGGATGAAAATAAAACAAATAGATCAACATCATCTTTTATCGTCAACTGGTGAAGATTCCATGCTGCTGATACTTTAATGGCCATCGAGTCGAGTAGCTTTTGTCGATCAACGTCAATGGTCTTCGCTACCCAATTCACCCCTGCCGCGTGAAGCACCCTTTTATCGGTCTAACACTTCTGATTTGCTGTATAACCTCGGATACCTTTTGATGATCCCGAATATCGCAAGCGATCGATTCTACATTCGCGCCTGCCTGTCTTAATTGCTCAACCTTATCCAACACATTCAAATCGGCCTCATATGTGCCTGAAACAAAGCTAATGTGATCTTCTATATCAAGCAGTGAACGACGTCCTAATAGATAAATGTGTTTTGCACCCTTTTCAACCAACCAAGCAGCACAAGCTAAACCAATCCCTCCCAGCCCACCGGTGATAATATAGGCTGATTCACTATCAGCAACGTAAGGCAAATGGTTGTTTAATGGCAGTGTTTCAAGTACTTGCACATAACGAATCCCCTTCCTAAAGGCGACCTGAGCCTCGTCAATCCCACCCTCCATTTGCTCGATCAACAGGGTAAGTTGCTGTTCATCCGCCAATTTTTCCTCGATATCTATCAAGCCACCTCTTAATTCTGGGTGTTCCAAGTAAGCGGTTTTCATTAACCCCCAAATAGGCGCTTGTGCCACTGACACGTCTGCACATTCAACTTCGGTTGTAGACTCATTCACGGCAACCGCATTTTGTGTCACAACCCATAAAGAGGTTCTTAAAGCTACTTTGTTGATTCCTTTGATCAGCGCAAGCAAGCCAGATACGCCAACGCCCGCATGATCCTGTTCTAAACTGTTAGTAGAGGTTTGTGTGCTGATTGTTAAATCCATTGCTCCTAAGTAAACGACGCGCCAATTTGTGACATTGTAGCGTGCCAGTTTATTAATAATTCGATTTAAGGTTTTTGCATATTCCTCCGAATCACAAAGATCCCACATCGATATAGTTGAAGCACTACCCCAGTTTAAAAACCACAGTATGTCTCGCCATAAGCTATTTTCTTTACCCGCTACGATACAAAACACAGGCTTATTTTGAGATTCAAGGAGCCTTTGTAAACGCCTTGCATAACCTCGACCATGTCCGATAATAATCCAACCAGTTGATTTAGTCGCAGGTTTAACCATTTCTGCAAGCGGCCGTGGTTGCCAAACTATGTCATAGATATCTGGTAAAGTATTTTCAACACTGGCTTCAATCGTTGCGATTTCGTTTTCCGGAACGTCATCAAACCAGTAACGTTTTCGGTTAAACGGATGCTCGGGGAGATCACATGGAGAAGATTCAGTCGCCTCGTAAATTCGATTCCAATCTAATGACACACCTGCCAAATATAATTGACCAAGCGCTTGCAGAATGGTTGAAAGACCTAAAGAATCATCATTAAGTGACTGACACAATACGGTATGTTTCGAGACATTCCGGTTATGTTTAACACAGGTTGTGAGTGTTTTTCCGGGGCCTATCTCAATAAAAATAGCTGATGACGTATCCTTGAGTATTTGATCTATTGCGGTATCAAATTGCACACATTCTCTTAAATGTTGCCGCCAGTAAGAAGCACTCGGAGCCATAAGCATTGACTTACCCGTGACGCTTGAAATAAGAGGTAACACTGGGGCTTTGTAGTCTATTTCTGCGGCAACCTGTTCGAACTCATCCAAAATAGGATCCATCATTCGGCTATGAAATGCGTGAACAACGTTTAGCCTGCCACTATTGATATGTCTTGTTTTCAGTATCTCTTCCAATGCGTATATTGATGTCATTGGGCCTGACACTATGGTTATGGACTCTCCATTTATGGCAGCAATGTCCAATTCTAAAGCATCCAAATCAACACTTGTGCGAAGATCCTCGTATCCAGCAAGCACACTCAGCATGCCGCCATGTCCAGGGGCATGCATCATAAGTCGCCCTCGGACGATAACAAGAGACATGGTTTCTTCAACTGTCATACAGCCCGCCAGACAGGCGGCTGTTATTTCTCCCAAACTGTGCCCTAACAACACTTTGGGTATGATTCCCCACGATATCCACAGTTGTGCCAATGCGTATTCAACCGCAAACAAAGCCGGTTGCGCATATTCATCGAGCTCTGTGAGGCCATTGCTACCTGGCTCCTGTTCGTCGCAAAAGACTAACTCCACCAGTGACCTTTGTTGTTTCCGTTCAAAAGCATCCGCACATAAATCAAATGCGTCTTTAAAAACCGAAAAGTTGCGGTATAAGTACTTTCCCATACTTGCAAAATGACCAGACTGCCCACTAAATAAAAATACGGCTTCTGGTGACATAGCAGCAAGATGACTTACTGCTGTGTCTTTAATATCAAGGTTGGATAATGCTTGTCTAAATTCAAATTGGGACGATGCTACGACAGAAGCACGATATCGGAAATGGGAACGACGAGTCGCCGCTACCTGACATAGCTGTTTTAACGAGAAAAATCTTCGCTCAGCTAACAGCGTTTTCCACTGATTTGTGACGCTATCCATCGCTTCCAATGTGTTGGCTGAAATGGGCAAAATACAATGATAATTGCCACTCTCTTGCCCATGAGAACTTGGCTCATGGCAAGTGCTCCCTTCCTCCAAAAGCATGTGCACAAGAGCACCACCAAAACCAAAAGAACTAATGGCCGCCAACCTCGCGGAATCAGCTTTTTGCCAATCGGTTTCAGTGGTCGGGATATAAAAACGACTTTGTGATAAGTCGATATCAGAATTCAGCTCATTAAGATGAATTTGTTTTGGAATCTTTTTATGCTGCATGGCTAAGATCAGTTTGATCAAACCAGCAACACCTGCCGCCGCCTCTAAATGGCCAATGTTTGCTTTTACTGATCCAACATAACACCTTTTTTAGTATCAAGACCGTAAACAGCATTGAGCTGTTCCATCTCGACCGGATCACCTACCTTGGTACCCGTTCCATGTGCCTCAATATAAGTCACATCAGAAGGGTCTACCTGTGCTTTTTTAAAGTATTTAATAGCAACTGCTTTTGAGCATCTGGATTTGGCGAGGTAATACCATTACTACGGCCATCTTGCCCTTGCCATGATCCTAAAATCCAAGCGAGGATAGAATCTCTATTTTCCAAAGCCAGTTCGGATCGTCGAAGCACGACCATACCGCAACCTTCAGATCGAACATAACCGTTTGCAGAGTTATCAAACGTTTTACAGCGTCCATCATCCGCCATCATGCCAAATTGCGATAAAAGAATGGTTGCATCTGGTGCCAACATTAAGTTTATACCGCCTGCAATCGCAGTCTCGCATTCGCCATCTAAAATACTTTTAACGGCGGCATGAATGGCCGTTAAAGAAGAAGAGCACGCCGTATCCACGGCCACACTTGGCCCTCTCAAATCAAACACATAACTGATTCTATTAGCCGCAATGCTATAGGCATTCCCTAAACCAGAATAGGCGTTGAAGTCGATAAAGTCTGGGTCTTTTTTACACTTTAAACGTAAATAATCGCCATTGGATATACCGACAAATACGCCCGTATTACTGCCTTTTAATTGCTCTTTCGTAATGCCAGCATGTTCAAATGCTCGCCATGATGTTTCTAATAGTATTCTCTGTTGAGGATCCATTTCCGCGGCTTCATGTGGGGAAATCGAAAAGAACTGAGGGTCGAACTGATCCACATCGTCTATAAACCCTCCCCAACGAGTATTCATTTTTCCCGCTTGAGCAACTTCACTATAATATTGATCAACGTCCCAACGATCCGCTGGCACTTCACTAATCGCATCCCGACCTTCACTTAACAACGCCCAAAATTCATCCAGACTATTAGCGGATCCGGGAAACCGACATGCCATACCCACAATAGGCACTCGATTGTTCATGTTTGGTATTTTTCTTTGCTGACTATTCGATTGCTCCGCAAGAGCATCATGGTATTTATTGGCTAAAAAATCTTTCTTACATTGGCTTCTGGATATTTTTCCACTCGTGGTTCGGGCAATAGTTCCAGGGTTAACGAACACCACATGACTGACCTGTATGGCATGATTGTCAGCGATTTTTGACGCTATTAACTCACGCCGTATTGTCTGCTCGTCGCTCGTTGTACCTCTATTACGACTTTCACGGATCACCACAAGCTGCTCATGCCCTTTTCGCTCAACCGAAAAACAGGCTACTTCATGATGAACAGGGCCTGGATCCGCCATCAAAACCGTCTTCTCAATATCCTGAGGGTAGTGGTTCACACCACGAATAATGATCAAATCTTTACTTCTTCCAGTGAGATACAAACGATTATCTTTAAAAAAACCTAAGTCACCAGTACATAGGTAGCCCTCGTTTTCAGCGCCACGTAGCTTACGGTTAAATGTTTGATGACTCGCAACGTCATTTTGATAATACCCATCACCTATTGACCGCCCCCTTAGCCAGATTTCACCAATCGCATCCTCTGTACATTCGATAAGCGTTTCTGGATTGACAATTTTGACATCAAAATCTGATGAGTTAATCCAATATCCAAATATGGGTTTACCGCGCAGCTCTTCGTTCAATACAGAAACTTGATTTTTTGCTAATGCATCAACATCCAGCATTAATACATTACGCTCGTTTGTGCCTCCGACAAACAAGGTGACTTCAGCCAGTCCATAACAAGGCAACCAACTGGCTGAATCAAAACCATGTCGACTAAAACACTCAGATGCATTGTTTAATACTTCTGCAGGTATATGATCCGAGCCAACATAGGCATTTTTCCAACTGCTTAAATCCAGGTCAGTATTTTCTTTTAGCTTAGAAGCACACAACTGGTAGGCAAACGCAGGCCCACCACTCGTATTGGCTTTGTATTTATCGATTGAGCGAAGCCACAAAAGCGGATCACGTAAAAATTTAGAAGGGGGAATAAGGACACTACTCCCTCCCTCAAATAAGGGTTGTAGCACATGCCCAACTAGTCCCATATCATGGTGCAGTGGAAGCCAACTTAACGTAACCGTTGACTCAGAATGATTAAATGCCCGCTTAATAGAAGCTAGATTTTCCAGAACATTTCGATGTGATAAAACAACACCTCGTGGTGCACCGCTAGAACCCGATGTAAATTGCAGATAAGCGGTATCTTTTGCTTCAATATTGGGAGCTATAAAAGTGGGCGAATTGCCACTGTTTGTACTATCCAAATCCAATAACTGTACGTTGAAATCGAGATTAGCAAACAAAGAAAAGTCTGATGAACGCAACAATAACGTCTTCGCTCCAGTGACATCTAATGCTCCTAGTACACGCTCAAAACTCACTCTATCTTTGGTGCTTTTAGGAAGGGGAAGTGGAACCGCAATGACATTAGACACAATGCATGCAAGAAAACTTGTGACAAACTCAAGGCAAGTTGGAAACACTAACAAGGCTATCCGATTACTGCCGATCTCACTGTGTAAAATAGAAGCTTTTTGTAGCACTAATTTATTTAGCTGATCATAACTAATCGCTGTAGATTCATTATTGTCGGAGATAAAAGTAAATGCAACTTTTTCTCCCCCACTTTTGAGTCTGGTTAATATCATGGAAGATAAGTTGTAGGTTGCATTATCCATATTTTTACAAACTCTTATATCCGTAGCATGAATTCTGCCATTTCTTTAAGCACTACAGATCTCATAGCCTAGCGAGAAATGACACACTGACTACCGTTATAGAAAACAGATATCCAATAAGCAATTACACCTAGTTACACTACCTTCACCTATTAACCTTAATATAGAAGATACTTTCAATAATTATATTTCTTTAAAATAACAAACCCTCAAAGACTTTACTAATTATTGATATAGCTTTATTAAGCATAATGAATGAAAATTAAAAACTTCACACAATATAGTGTAATTTATAAAGTAAGCTGAAATATGATATATCAACTCATCAATGGCGGACATTCACTTAGATATAAAACGAAATAGATTTCTGATAAGTACCTATAAAAAAACAATACTATACGATTTTAAACATCATTTAAATCGTATTAAAAAAAACCTATTCTCAGATCCCAATAAAGGTATTACCACTTGCTCCGAAATCACTAGTAGTTAAATTAGGGGCAAATAATACTTGTCCAGCGGGAATACCAAAATTGACAATACTCTGGGCAGCAGCCACGTAATTGGCATCGGATGGATTTGGAAATGTGTATACTACGAGAATTGAAGCAAGCGGTGGATTACCGAGCGCTGCAACGGCCGTATTAATCGCGTTATTACTCACCGTACCAGACAAGGCATGATAAACATAAGTTCCTAAATGAGCATCAGGATCCGTACTGGAAAATAATACCGCTGCACAAGCTAGTAACGGAATCGCAATGCTGTGATTCGCAGTCCCGTCGAAAGGAACGAATAACCCTGTTGCTTGGGGAATCGTCGTAGAAAGACCGCCACCTGTAAGCCTAGGAATTGGCCCTCCACCTTTCGTTATCCCCAATTGCAACATTCCACTAACAGACATGCCCTGCTGATAAACGCCATTGTAAACGTAGTTAATCATGGTTTCACCTTATTTGAAATTTACTGATTATAATTGTGAAGCACGACACCAACTGGGTTATAACGACTAGACATGTAAACATTGTCATTATTATTATGACTCTTGCATATAGGAAAAATATAGGCTGTACCACCTTTTGCAACACTTTTGGCGCTCTGCCCAGGAATAACATGGCCACCGACAAAGTCCGTCGTATTACAATTGAACGGTGTATGACCGTCTGCATAATTAAATGAAGAACAGTGAGTTGTGCCATATCCATTATTGCAGGCATCGGCCCATAGTCTAATCCAGCTACTATATCCTTGGGGCTTAGGATCGCTAGTGGAGCCAATGATATTAGCAAAGGCATAATTCAGAGACCAGGTAATAGTACCGTAATAGGTTGATTCTACAATACTTTGTACTTCTAACAGATCATCCAATGAAGGTTGTTCCACATCTGCTTTTTCAGGTGCAAACATGGCTTTATAATCTTGGAAGTTATAGGGATTCACAACAGGAGCAGAACCGGTTTGAATCACTCCTTGCACCCCTGCATCCAACAACTGATTTACAAGTGTATCAATAACTTGTCGAATAGTTGTTTGATACATTTGCTTAACCGTAGGATTGCTATCGATAAAGTTCGTCCACATGTTAGGAGTAGCTTCGGTGGTATCAAAACGCTTGCTATTATACTGACTGGTCATCTTAGTATGTTGTTCAAGGCAAGTATGAATAACCAGTTGCTCTCCACTAGTTGCATCAGGCCCACAAATAGTAATATACCCAGTTGATGAGTCATAACTATATGGAATGGATATATGACCATATACTTTATAGTGAAAAAACGAACCAATTACCGCAGGCACACTCGTAAACAAATGCTTACCAGTGGTTAACTCTAATTCAATAGTTGTATTATATTTACCCTGTCTCAAGGGGCCATGATTTATTGCATTAAAAATAGAGAGATCAAATTTCACTTTTTTTGGGTCTTCATTCATAGTATATCTCCAACTTCATACCTGTCTGTATTCTATTATCAATTTTCAGGTGTTTTTTAAGAACTAAGAACAATAAATAAATTTTTAAAATAGATACCTGTAATATAAAGGCTCTTCTGAGGCTTCATCATTTTTAGCTATAAAAAATAAAGTACTGGCTTAAACAAAAAAGTTATATTACACATCGTTACACGAACGCTTTAGATGTCTTTGAAAAACGACTATGAAAGTAAGTGGTACGCAGTGGTTATTTGGCGTGAATGCACTCTAGAGAAGGCGTGAACAAACCTTTTTGTCTCAGCATGTAGACAAAACCTGTTATTCGAGGCGATTACCGAATGTGATAGGCTTATTCGTACCTTCCCTAGTAACGTATAGCTATCACACCAATACAAACCTGAAAGAAATTGGGGCTAACTTACTCATTAATAATTTGATTGAGCTAACTGTATGTAGCAAATAGGATAGTAAAAATTACAGTTGTCGTTCAAAAACTAAATATTTTGACTCATTTGCAACAATTCTATTAAAACTTGTGGCACAAATTTGCGTTGTGTGGTGATGGCGTAAAAGTGTTCGTAAGCATCGGGTAGGCGTTGATATTCTTCCAGCAATCCTTGTCGAATTTCGTCTTTCACAACGACCGGTGGTAGCACGGCTAAGGCACCGCTGTCCCTCGCGAGAAGACGCAGCATCGCCATGTCATCGGCTTCAGCTTTGACATCAGGCTGATACTGCCATGTGGCACAAAGCAGGTTAAACGCCGTTCGGATTTCGGTGTTTTTCCCTGGTAGTATCCAATGAGCCGATTCATACCCTTGCGGAAACGGTGTGTGTATCTTACTTTCTTTCGGGCCAACAATAGCGAGCGGCTGACGGGAAACTTGTTGCACAATCCAAGGCGCGTCTTTTGTTTCGGCACTAACAGGACGATTGGTCAGTACAAGGTCCAATTCATGATTGGTTAGGCCATTTAGCAGGTCACTCATGCCACGAGCGGTCAATGAAAAGCTCACCTCAGGTTTGGCCAGCAGTGGGCTGACAAAGTGCTCAACGAAGTTTCTCGATAACGTTGGCAATACCCCAATGGACAAATGCTGAGTTTCAGCAAGGATGCCTTTGTTTAAGAAAGATTCCAGCTCTTCCCCTTTATTAAAAATATCATCAGCATAAGCCAAAACCCGTCGCCCCATGTCGGTCAAAATAAGGCGACGGCCACTGCGTTCAAATAAGGCGACATCCATATTATGCTCAAGTTGTTTAATCTGCAGTGAAAGCGCCGATTGCGAAATGTGCAGCTCCTTAGCAACCTGAGTAAGATTGCCCGCGACGGCGATGCGCCAAAAATAATACAAATGGTGGTAATTGAGTCGGCTCATAATCATTCTGTAAAAGTGAACGTTTAGTTATTTTATATATATTTTTTTAATCAATCCAGTTCTGACATACTTGCCACCAGTTAATTAAGGGGCCAGCTATGAGCACGTTGTTATCTTCCATTTTTTTCATCTGTATACCCATCAGCTTGGTATTGGCAGGCTGGTTAGTCGGTCGCAAACCAACCCAAAGCCAAGGTCGTCGTCTTATTTTTTTGAATATTCTTATCATAGGGCTTTTTGCGGCTGGTGTACTGGCCCATTGGCTATTGCCATCACCCCTGCCAACCCAGCAATACCTTAGTACTTCAAACCTTAGCCTGATTATGCTGGCGCTGGTGCTCTTTATGGGCACCATATTAATGACCTTTTCACGCAACTACATGGCGACGGAACCAAGATTAAACGTGTATTGGCGCTGGTTATTGCTCACGTTAGCTGCGGTTTCTTTGGTGGTGATGAGTAACCATTTAATACTCTTCTGGTTGGGTTGGGTGTGCATCAGTCTGGCGCTGCACAAGCTGCTCACCTTTTATCCAGAACGCCCACGGGCCGCGCTGGCGGCACATAAAAAGTTCTTATTAGCTCGAACAGCTGAATTGTGTTTATTGGTCGCTTTTATTTGTCTATATCAAGCCCACAACACCTTTTTCATCCATGAATTGGTGGACACTTTTAACCTCCAAGCAAGTAATACCGCTCTGTCGCTAAGCACGAATGAACACGTCGCCGCTGTCTTAATCGCCATCGTGGCACTAATTAAGTGTGCGCAACTGCCTGTCCACGGTTGGTTAATCCAGGTGGTTGAAGCGCCTACGCCGGTAAGCGCGTTATTACACGCAGGTGTGATTAACCTAGGCGGCTTCTTATTAATACTCTTTGGTACTTTACTACTCCAAGTCGCCACGGCGCAGTGGTTAGTGCTCATTGTCGCGGGACTAACAACAGTCATCAGCGCCCTTATTATGACCACCAGAATCAGCTTAAAAGTGCGTTTGGCATGGTCGACCAGTGCACAAATGGGCTTAATGTTATTGGAATGCGCACTAGGATTGTTTGAACTGGCCCTACTGCATTTGCTGACTCACTCAGTTTACAAAGCGCACGCTTTCTTAAACTCAGGTAATGCCATCCATGACGACCTTCAGCGTCGTCTTGCTCCGGCAAAAGCCCCATCCGCTGGGGATTGGTTAGTCGCGGCCATGCTCTCAGCTTGTCTTGTAGCTGGTGCGGCGTACGTGATTCATTACCAAGGCGTTTGGAGTGCTTGGGTATTATTTGGGTTAGCGTTGACCATGTTAATCGCCCAACGTCATAGCCAGCAACGCAAAGCCAGCCTAATGTCTGCTATCGGCTTAACCCTAATACTGTTGACCATTTACAGCACCATGAAAGCCTTCTTTGGCCTTGTATTGCCAATCAACTCAATGTTGCGTATGCCTGCGTTAAGCTTGGCTGATTTCTGGGTTATGGGGCTATTTATCAGTTTATTTATCTTGAGTTGGTTGCTGCGTTATCAAGCACAACGACCGTCAGTGCAACATTTATCGATGGCGCTGTTTGCGGGTTTGTACCTTGATGAATGGTTAACTCGCCTGACATTAAAAGTGTGGCCATTGCGTTTACCCACGCGCGTTAACAGCAAAACCTTAACACAACAAACGTCCATTAAGTAAACACGTCATACAAACGTTTCTAAGAAGGAATTACCAGATGAATGCTGCCATCAGCGCCACTCAAAGCTCGATGTTAACAGAGAAACAAATGGCGATATTACAGTCAGCTGGACAACATATTGCGCCAACTTGGCCATTGGATCAGATGATTGCCGTGAACCCTTTTTGGCCAATGCGTCATCAGCCAATTGAGCGCGTCAGTGCAATACTAAGCACGCTAGGCGGTGCGCAATTATTGATGCCATCATCCTATTATTTGCAGGGTTATCAATCCGGTGAAATTTCATCCAGTGCCTTAATACAGGCGGCACAGGCACAAGGTACGCCTTTAAAAGAAGAAGCACTGGTCGCCTTTTTACAAGAAGACACAGCCACCGCAAACTGGCACAACATTTCAGACTTGTTAGACAATCAACGCGATCCGCACAAAATGGCTTGGCGCGATGAAATCACGCATCAAATTAGCCAGTTTTGCGCAGCGCATTATCAACAGTTACGTCCTATTCTAGGACGTCAGGACACCGCCCATCAGCCCGACCTATATCAACACTGGCTAGATGTTACTCGTCGGGACAAAGGCCTCAGTATTATCTTAGACGAGCCAGGGTTACAGGCCTTGTTTCAACAACTGCCCGACACACCTGAGCAAGTCATCGCCCAAGCCATAGAGACCTTAACACTCAGTGACGATCTACTCAGCCATTATGCCCATGCATTATTGCTCGATATTAATGGTTGGGGGTCGTGGGTGGCTTACTTGCGTTGGCAAGGTGAACTTTATGATCAGCCACATGACGACATGTTGGCGCTCTTAGCCATTCGTATGGCGTGGGAGCTGGTCATCTGGCGTTACTATCAGGCAAAAGATCCAGATACCGCCGAACTGTTAAAAGTTCTATGGACACGAGAAAAGCATCAGCTGCCTGACCTAATTCGCCAACAACAAAACGCACAACGTCTGTTATGGGTGTGGGCCAAAGCCGCGGAAATAAGCTATCAACAACGGCTCAATCACACTTTACTGACAGCAAAACCGCAGCCTGCCGTTCAAACACCCATACTTCAAGCGGCGTTTTGTATTGATGTGCGTTCTGAAGTCATGCGTCGTGCGTTGGAGGCGCAAAGTGATCATATTCAAACGCTAGGATTCGCGGGATTTTTTGGCCTGCCATTGGAATACCAACCCCAAGCAAGCGCCCTCTCTCGCCCACAATTACCAGGGCTGTTAAAACCGGCGATTCGCGCCACCGAAGCCATCGCATCAGACAACCAGTCGTTCAACTCTTCATCCGTCATAAAGACGGCGGTTGGACTCAATAAACGCGCTCGTTGGCACGGCTGGTCGCAAGCGGCACCGTCCACCTTCTCCATGGTGGAATCCATGGGTTGGCTGTACGCGTTCAAAATGCTGAAAAAGTCGTTTTTCTCCAGCAGTGGAGAAAATCCACTGAACCGTCTCAGTCATCATCACAAATGGACACTGACAAAAGAAGACAAACTCTTAACCTTAGAAGAAAAAGCGGGCTTGGCAAAAGGCATCTTGCACGCCATGGGCTTAACGCATTTTGCGAAGACTATTTTATTGGTTGGACACGGTAGCCACTCGACGAATAATCTCCATGCGGCTGGGCTAGATTGCGGTGCCTGTGGCGGACAGACGGGGGAAATTAATGTACGAGTGCTCGCTCAACTACTCAACGACCAAGCGGTTCGAGCGGAGCTACGAACATCTGGTGTTGACATCCCAGACAGCAGCCGATTTGTTGCGGCGCTACACAACACCACCACAGATCACATAAGCTGCTTTGATGATAATGTAGAGGAAAACGTGTGTCACTGGCTCAACGCGGCCACCAAAAAAGCCCAACGAGAACGCATCTTACAAATAGATCCAACGCTACTCAACGCTAATGATGACAAACTCAATAAAGCGTATCTAAAACGCAGCCAAGACTGGTCGCAAGTACGCCCCGAATGGGGATTAGCCAATAACGCTGCGTTTATTGTTGCACCAAGAAACTGGACTCGCCAAGTAGACCTACAAGGTCGCAGCTTTCTTCACGATTACCAATGGCAAAACGATACAGGGTTTAACGTGCTCGAACTCATCATGACGGCCCCGATGATCGTCACCAATTGGATTAATATGCAATACAACGCTTCTGTCACTGATCCCTTAAAATACGGCAGCGGCAACAAGGTATTACACAATGCCGTTGGAGGAAACATAGGCGTATTTGAAGGCAATGGTGGCGACCTGCGCATTGGCCTTTCATTGCAATCTTTACACAATGGCGAAAAATGGATGCACCAGCCACAACGACTGACTGTGTATATCGCCGCGCCAAGAGAGGCCATCGAACAGGTCACCGCAAAACACGATAACGTGCGTTATTTGATCGACAACGAATGGCTCTACCTACTACGCTGGGATGAAAAAGGCACAATTGAACGCTTTTACCAACAAACATGGGAGATGCAGGTATAACGTGACACCATTTTATAGAAATGACGTCGCGTTCAGAAAATCGCAATAAAAATGCTTTTACTGTAGAGATATGACCGTTTGTTAGTTACTCTATTGTGCTAACAATTTATCATCCATGGTGTGGTTTAAGCAGTGAAAGTTGAACAATGAAATCGACGATTAAACTTGCGTCGTTGGCGCCAAATGATGAGTTATCGCCCTTTATCGAAAGCTACTGGATGATCAAAAATCCAACGAATAAGGACGAGGAGCTTGTCACCTTTCCTGACGGGGGGATCGATTTATACTTTTTTCACAGCGAGCAGTATCCGCTCCATGTTTCTTTGGTAGGGCTGGAAACCCATTCGCAAAAAGGGTACATGCCAGCCAACTCCGTCCTCTTTGGGGTTCGACTAAAACTTCTCGCCGCAGAATATTTGTTGCATAGGCCGGTAGCGGACATAATCAATGATCGCGTTACTCTAGCAAACGGTTTTGCGGGCATAGAAATCAATGATCTACTAGAGTTCCCTCTTTTTTGTGACAAACTAAGCCAATATTTTACAGCGCAGATGACAACACCAATGGACCCGCGCAAAAAAATCATGTCTGAATTAATTTATCAATCTAAGGGCGACATATCAGTAACCGATATCGCCGCGGCGGCAAATTGGAGTAGTCGTCAAATGAATCGCTATTTCAATAAATGGCTTGGTCTGCCGCTGAAGAGCTACTGTGATATTTTGCGGTTTCGTAGCAGTTTCGAATTTTTAGAAGTGGGTCAGCTGTTTCCTGAAAATGGCTTCAACGACCAATCGCATTTTATTAAGCTAGTCAAAAAATACTCTAGCCTCACGCCTAAGCAAATAGCCCAAGACAAAAACGACCGATTTGTACAATTATCCTCTAAATAATCCCTCTATCATTGATCGCTGCATAAAATGATTAGCTTCTAACGCTCCCGTTGTCGCGACATCAAAGCCTTGTTTTACAATCAAATACATCCCATTGCACCCAATAATGAACCTATTGAATGTTTGGTGAAAAAATGAATTTAGTATCGATTATCATTATTACCATTACCTTTATCTTTTCTAGTGTCTCTTTAGCGCAAGAAGAGTCTCAGTTTCCCATCACCATTCAGCATGCTTTTGGCACATCGATTATTAAACAACAACCTAAACGTGTTGCTACTGTCGCTTGGGCAAACCATGAAGTGCCATTGGCGTTAGGAATCGTGCCCGTTGGTTTTGCTGCGGCCAAGTTTGGCGACGATGACGGTGATGGCGTGTTGCCTTGGGTCGCCGCGAGACTGAGAGAGTTAAACGCCAAAACACCGGTCTTATTTGATGAGGGAGACGGGATCGATTTTGAAGCGGTCGCCGCCACACAGCCAGACGTGATTCTTGCGGCCTACTCTGGCCTAAGCCAATCAGACTACGACACCCTCAGCATGATAGCGCCTGTCGTTGCTTTTCAAGATGCGCCTTGGTCAACAAACTGGCGCAGTATGATTCGTATTAACAGCGCTGGTCTAGGAATGAAAAAAGAAGGCGACGCACTGATCAAGAAGATTGAAAAAGACATTGCCGAACAAGTGGCGCGCTATCCAGAACTTCATAATAAATCCGCCATGTTTATCACCCACCTTGATCCCACCGATTTAAGCGTCATACGCTTTTACAGCACCCATGACGCACGCGTTAGCTTTTTTGATGATCTAGGTCTGCACTCTCCTGATAGTGTCAAAAAAATTAGCCGCAATGGGCAATATTCTGGTGAAAGCAGCATTGAACAAATAGACGAATTTAATGATGTTGATATTTTTGTCACCTACGGCAATGACAATCTACTAACACCGCTGAACGCAAATCCACTCATGTCAAAAATGCGCGCCATTAAAAACGGCGCCATTGTTATGCTTGGCAACAGTCCGCTGGCGACCGCCGCTAACCCAACCCCCTTATCGATATCTTGGGTGCTCAATGATTACCTAAAAGCGCTCGCGGCAGCCGCACGAAAATCACAATGAATAAATACCCTACTATCAACTCAGACGCGCTATTCCGACAAAACCTCTTTGCTCTGGTTGTCGCTGCAGCCGTATTAGCTGCCTTATGTTTTCTTTCGATTGCCATTGGCACCAGAGACGTGTCTTGGCAAGAGATAGTTGGAATTCTGCAAGGTAAGATGGACACCATGGGGGAAGCCTCGGTGACCATGCGTATTCCTCGTACTGTGTTAGCCGTATTAGCTGGCAGCGCTTTAGGCTTATCAGGTGCGATTATGCAAAGCGTTACCCGTAATCCTTTGGCTGACCCAGGTATTTTGGGCGTCAATATAGGGGCCGCATTTTTTGTGGTCATCGGGCTTGCATGGTTCGGTATCGATCAACTCAACAGCTATATCTGGCTGGCCATTCTAGGCGCTGGAAGCACCGCACTCTTTGTTTATCTCATCAGTTCCTTAGGCCGAGGAAAATCGACACCACTGAAGTATGCACTGGCGGGAGCCGCCACTTCTGTCGCTCTGTCATCTTTTACCATGGCGGTGATTTTACCCAGAAATGACATCGCAGGTGGCGCACAATCATGGCAAATCGGTGGTGTTGGCGGTGCCACGTTTGACAGCATACAGCTCATACTGCCATTTCTGTTCGTGGGCTATTTCATGAGTGTCATTGTGGCAAGAAAACTCAATGTCTTAGCACTAGGTGAAGATATCGCTGCAGGCTTGGGAGAAAAAGTAGTCTTGACTCGATCTATGGCGTGGTTGTCCGCGGTTATACTGTGTGGTGCAACCACCGCTATCTGCGGGCCTATAGGCTTTGTTGGCTTGGTTATTCCCCACTTATGTAGACTCTTGGTAGGCGTTGATAATCGTTGGTTGTTGGTGTTTTCCGCGTTGGGCGGAGCCAGCTTATTATTAATCGCCGATGTCCTTGGCCGCATTATATCCAGACCCAGTGAATTATCGGTTGGTGTGGTGACCGCCTTTGTTGGCGCACCCTTTTTCATCTGGATTGTGCGACGCCAACGGGTGAAAGAACTATGACAAATCACCTAGACCACACCGTTAATCGAGTCAGAACAGGACGCCAACGACGATCAAAACAGTGGACCAGCATTGTTACCATCCTATGTGTTTTGGCCATGACAGTTTTTACGATCACGCTAAGTATTGGTCAATCCGTTACGCCACCAAGTGAGGTTTTGCGGGTACTACTAGGAGAAACGGTACCGGGTGCCTCTTTTACCGTTGGCCACCTTCGCTTACCGCGTGCCGTCATTTCCATGCTGGTTGGCATGAGTTTTGGCATGGCTGGCGTCGCGTTTCAAATTATGCTGAGAAACCCGCTTGCTAGCCCAGATATTATCGGAGTCAGCTCTGGCGCTTCTGCGGCGGCTGTTTTTGCCATTATTATGCTCAATATGAGCGGCAGCAGCGTGGCTTTTTTCTCCATTATCAGCGGTCTATTAATCGCGCTTGTTGTATACGTTTTAGCATTCCGCCATGGTGGCGTCACAGGAACACGACTTATTTTGGTCGGTATCGGTGTCTCCGCTATGATTGAAAGCGTTATTGTGTATTTGCTCTCCCAAGCTCAATCCTGGGATAGACAAGAAGCCATGCGCTGGTTAACAGGCAGCGTCAATTCAGCGCAATTGGATCAAGCTTATCCATTACTGGTTTCTTTATGCATTTTTGGGGGACTGCTATTGAGCCGCGCACGGGAGATCGACGCTTTGCGAATGGGCGATGATACCGCCCAAGCGCTTGGGGTACGCACTGGCATGACACGTATAACCGTCATGGTCGCCGCCGTTGGACTCATCGCCGTCAGTGTTGCCATCACCGGACCAATTGCTTTTGTCGCCTTTTTGTCCGGACCTATTGCCATGCGCCTCATCAAAAATAATGGTTCTCTGATTATTCCAGCCGGTCTGGTTGGCGCCTGCCTCGTTATGGTGGGCGACTATATTGGACAGTTTCTTCTGCCAAGTCGTTATCCCGTTGGCGTCATTACCGGAGCTTTAGGCGCGCCCTATCTTATTTATCTGATTATTCGCGTGAATCAAAAAGGAAACGCGCTATGACACAAAAACATCAACTGGTTGTGGACTCGCTGTCAGCAGGTTACGGTGATAAAACCATTCTAGAAGATATAACGCTAAAGATTGCCCCAAGCCAAATCACCTCGATCATCGGTGCCAACGCCTGTGGAAAATCCACTTTGCTGCGCACCATGTCACGCTTACTGACGCCCAGCAAAGGTCAGGTATTACTAGACGGAAAATCCATACACAAAAGCCCAACGCGACAATTGGCACAGACACTTGGTCTGTTGCCACAATCGCCTACCGCGCCTGAAGGCATTACGGTGGGCGATCTGGTAAGCCGAGGACGCTATCCACATCAGAGACTCATGTCGCGCTGGAGTAAAGCGGATGATGAAGCCGTCGCCAAGGCGCTCGAAACCACCCAAACCACGGAGCTACTGGAGAAAGATGTTGATGAACTCTCTGGCGGACAAAGACAACGCGTATGGATCGCCATGGCGTTGGCACAAGAAACCGAGATTTTACTGCTTGATGAACCCACGACATTTTTAGATGTGGCGCATCAGATTGAGGTATTAGACCTGCTCGTTGATTTAAACAAAAGTCGAGGCACGACCATTGTTCTGGTCTTACATGATCTCAACCTCGCGGCCCGATATTCAGACCAGCTTATTGCCATGCAACAAGGGCGCGTCTTTACCTATGGCACGGCAACAGAGGTCATCACTGAAGCGACAATTCATACAGTGTTTGGCTTAAACAACCAAGTAATAACGGACCCAATATCAGAGACGCCCATGGTGTTACCAATTGGACGTCACAAAAGAAGCACACCTTAATAAGCTTAAGGCCATTGGAACAGTTTAATCAAATTTTTTATTAATAATCATTAACAACAGCGTTTTTAAATAGATTCATGCGATAATTCATTAGAGGAACCCAAAATGAAGAAAAAAAGCACTCTTTCGTCAACCTTAAAACCACACCACTACGCCACTACGGCCCTTTTCTGCTGCTCAATCATGACACCTATCATGGCAAATGCAGAAACAGAAGAGACAAAAGAAAGCGAAACCTTTCGTCTTTCCCCTATTCTCGTCAATGATTACGTAGAAGTAGACAATGATGCCGAATCAGTGGTCGCCAAAGAATTGTGGGTAGGTGGCAAAGTGGCCACCAGTATTCAAGATACACCGGCTTCTGTTTCCGTCATTACTGAAAAAGAAATCACCGAACGCAACGCCAGCACCACAGAAGAAGTCCTTCAATATTCGCCTGGCTTAATAACCGATTACTACGGCACAGATGACCGTAATGATTATTTTAAAATTCGTGGCTTTGATGCCACAACCTACCGTGATGGATTGACACTTGGATCAATGCGCGGTGTACGAGAAGACGCTTACGCCTTTGAGCGTGTCGAAGTCATTCGCGGCGCAAACTCCACTCTGTTCGGTCCCGCTGAGCCTGGCGGTTCCATTAACTTTGTCAGCAAACGCCCTAAATTTGAAGAGTTTGGCAATGCTTATGTGACTTATGGTTCCAATGACCACAAAGAAGTCGGTGTTGACACTGGCGATACACTGGATGAAGACAAAACTCTCGCCTACCGCTTTACCAGCAAAATCAAAGACAGTGATCGCGAATACGATTATTCAAAAGATGACTCACAACTTTTGATGGGAGGTCTCACATGGGAGCCTACTGATGACACCAGCGCCACACTCATTGTCGATTATCTGAAAACAGATTCCACCCCCAATAGCGGTGGCTATCCACTCGACAAAGAATACGATCGTAGTGATTTCTTTGGCGAACCTGACTATAACAACCATGATGTCGAACGGACCAATATCACAGCCCAAGTCAGTCATGACCTCAATAATGGCTTCAAGCTTCGAGGCAACCTAAGATACAGTGACGCAACGGACGACTTTGGCTATGTCTACCTTTCAGACAACGCCAATCGTACAGGAACAGATGTAAACCGTTATTACTTTGCTAGTAAAACGAACGCTGAGCAATTTGTAGGTAATATTGTTGGGCAGTACGATGCCAGCTTTAATCGCTTTGATAGCAGCACATTAGTTGGCGTCGAATATCAAAACGCCTCTTCTACAGCGGCCAGCGCTTACGGCTCAACATCCAGCATTAATATCAATAATGTTGTTTATAGTGGCGCTCCAAGTAGTCTTAATATTTATAGTAATAAGAAAACAGACTCTCTAACAAGAGCAGCTTTTTTACAGCAAAATTTCTCATTCGACGATAAATACATTGTGACTCTAGGCGCTCGTAATGATGATATAGAATTGACTGAAGTCAATTATCTAACCAATACAACCACGCGTAACGATTTTTCAGAAAACTCCTTCCGTTCGGCCTTCACGTACAAATTTAACGACGAAGTTTCAGCCTATATCAGCCAAGTTGAATCGGTTTCCCCACCGTCTTCTGGGACAGAAATTGTGCGTGGCGAACAACTGGAAGTGGGTGCAAAATATTCACCAAACAATATGAACGCCATCTTCTCTGTCGCTGTGTATGACCTAACGAAAAACAATGTCGACGTTGCGATAGTACAAACTAATGGCTCTATCGAACGAGAAATTATTGGCGAAAACCGCACTAAAGGGGTTGATTTGGAAGTAAAAGCCGAATTAACAGACAGCCTAAGCATCACTGGCGGCTATTCCTATATGGATTCAAAAGTCGTAGAAGACGACAACTACGAAGGGAATGACTTTGTTGCAGCGCCCACTCATACCGCGTCGTTATGGAGCCACTATACGCTACCAAGACAAGACATGACGGTTGGACTGGGTGCCCGTTATCTCGGTTCTTATTACTTTGACGCCGCTAACACGGCAAAAAGCGAGGCGGTGGTTCTTTTTGATGCGTCCTACGGCTATGACTTAACACAACAGACTACGCTGTCACTGAACATCAGCAACCTTCTAGACAAACAGTATGTTGTTGGTTCAGGGACCGCAAACTATTACAACCCTGGTCGCAATATCAGCCTGAAGCTGGACCATAGCTGGTAAGTAAAAACTCGTCTCAACATACCCCATTGAGCCAGAATCACGATGATTCTGGCTCAATATCTGCTCAAAGCAAGCGTCTAACTAAGCCCCCATCAAGGCTTCACCAGGTTCACTAACACGCTCGTTTTTAGGCAGATACTTCTGCATGATACTCATCAATTCACGGTGTTCCAAAATCGCCAGACATTCTTTTTCATTGAGATGATCAAGCAAGTTTTGAATATTGTCACTGTTAAGAATTTGCCACTCAGCACAAATCCATGCACGACAAAACTCTTTATTAGGCTGATCTTTTCGCATCTGCGCTAGGTGCCAATAGAAAAGTTTGGAATCGGACACTAAACGTTTAAGGGATGACAGAGAAGCATCAAACTGTAAAGATTTTTGCTCAACACTATGCTTATGCTGCATCGCAACGATCGCATGAGGTCTTTTCTCTTCAGGAGCACGCATCAATCCCAAGTAGCGAATCACATTGCCACGTTTAGCACCACCACTCAACCAAGACAATGGAATAGACAGAATCAAACCAAAGCTAATTGGCAACGACCAATAAAACAACTCTCGACTTAAGAACAGAGGCTCCTGACGCTAACACGACCCCCAAGACTGTGTGACTACAATGAGCACGAGCTGCCACCTTCCAAGAGGTAGCGCCGTCGTCACGAGATTGAGGCTTCCAACCACTATCGCGCCCTTTAAACACATCATAGACCACTTGAAATTGGGACAGCATTAAAATCGGTGCATACAAGGCCGACAACACTGTCTCCACTAAAGTGCTTAACGTCAGTAAGATCGGCCCACCAAATTGCATACAGCGACGAATGTTCAGCATCGCCGCCAACCACCCATAAACTTTTGGCGCTAATACCAGAGCCATCGACACGATAAACAACGAACGCGCCTTTTCAAAATCAAACACTGGCCAGGTTGGAAACAGCGATGGATTGGCAAAATATTCAGGACGCACAAAATAGGCCTGAACCGCCAAAGCAAAACCCACGACGATCAACATCAACCAAAACACAGCACTGAGATACGACATAATGCCAGACATCAAATGCAAGCGAGTCGCAAAATGAAAACCTTTGGCAAACACAAACGCCTTATGCTGCAAGTTACCTTGGCACCAACGACGATCACGAACAATCACGTCCACCAACGATGGAGGTGCCTCTTCATAAGAGGCTTTTAAATCGGTATCAAAACGCACCCCCAACCTGCTCGACGCAATAACGCGGCTTCCATAAAGTCATGACTCATGACATGACCACCAAAAGGCGCTTTCCCTTCTAGCATAGGTAAACCACAGGCATCAGCAAAGGCCTTAGTCCGAATAATAGCGTTATGCCCCCAGAAGTTCGAAGAATAACCATGCCATGCGGCTAAGCCAGAAGCGTATATAGGGCCAAAGCAATGGTTAGCAAATTGCTGAATACGGCTGTACAAAGTATTAGCACGAATAATCGTCGGCAAGGTTTGAATCAACCCTAAACCTGGCTCAGCCGCCATCCGACGAGTGAGAGAAACCAAGCAATCTGCACCCATCAAACTATCGGCGTCTAACACAATCATGCACTCATAATCGCCACCATAACCGGTGACCCACTCAGCAATATTACCCGCCTTACGTTCAGCGTTTTTATAACGGCGGCGATAATAAATTGGGCACGCTTGAGCGTCATCATTTAACAGTGGATAAAAAGCCTGCTCCTCAGCAATCCAAGCATCGGCTTTATTAGTATCGCTGAGAATGAAAAAAGCAAATTTGCCGGCGCACGCGCCAACAAATCTTCGCGCATGGCTTGGATATTCGCGCGAATACGCAACGGATCTTCGTTATAGACAGGCAACAAAATCGCTGTTACACCCTCAACATCTTGCTCTTTGCGGCGACGTGAAAATGGCCATAACTGAAACAATAAACCCAGTGTTGCTTGCGAAAAGGCAAAAGAGATCCAAGTAAAATTGATACAGAATAAAACCAAAAATGCCCACTGCAAACCCGCAATGGCATTGGTATTCAGTACGCTGTACATTTCTGTCGCGCCGTACCAAGACAAACCAGCGGTACCAAATAGAACAAACAAACGTGCAAAAAACGTCGTTAGTGCAAAGTTTTGTTGCCTCTTCTTACGCGGTTGAGACGCTTCATTAACCGCATGACGCGGCATATTCAAAGGGGACGTTTGCGGCAATGCGAACTGAGTAGCACTATCCTTTAATAACATGGTTATTCCTTAATCCAACGATATAGCCAAGTAGGAGCAACGGCAGTATCTCCCTGTTTAAGTTGAACCCGTAACTCTGCCAAGTCGGCGTCTTGTGGGTCAAAAGAGAGGTAAACACGCACACCGTTTTTATGAGGATTTTTCACCACGATAGTCTCGAGTATTTCCCCATTACTGATGCTGGCATCAACGCTTAAATCATTGACATTTACATCCGGCATTTTATTAAAATCGATCACCACCTCTGGGTTAGTCTTAAACAGTTTCACGCCCTTAGCGCTACGAACAACACGAGGAGACTCCAAGGATACGGGCGTATCATTAGACCAGGTTATCAAATACTGATAAGTATAAGATTGATCTTTTTTAAGGCCGTCTTTGGGCTGCCAATAAGCAACAATATTGTCGTTGGTCTCTGACTTTGATGGTATTTCCACCAGTTCAACATGGCCCTCACCCCAATCATTCGTTGGCTTAATCCAAGCAGAAGGCCGCGTGTGATAATTGGCTTCTAAGTCCTGATAATCTTCAAATTTACGCTTCCGCTGAATTAAACCAAACCCTTTTGGAGAGGTATCACTAAAAGCGCTCACCTGTAATGAATTGGGGTTGTTTAATGGACGCCAAATCATTTCGTCATTGCCTGTTAGAATCTGAAGTCCATCCGAGTCATGCACCGCGGGACGGTAATCCGGCACGTCCGATACATCAAGAGAACTATTATGCATAAACATGGACGTCAACGGGGCAATACCCACATTTTTCAGATCAGCCCTTGGAAACAACGTTGCTTTCACATCGATACGGGTTGGTTTTCCTGGATAAATACCAAAACGGTAAGCGCCTGTAATCCTTTTACTGTCTAACAAAGCATGAACCACAATGGCGTCTTGACTAGATGAAGGGCGCTCAATCCAAAAGTGCTTAAACATTGGAAACTCTTCACCTTTAGGCTGTGCCACATCAACCGCAAGCCCTCGGGCAGACAAACCATAAGTCTGCTCTTTGGAAACTGCGCGAAAATAACTGGCGCCTTGAAAAACAGCAAACTCATCACTCACATCGGCTTTGTTTATTGGGTAATGCAAACGCAATCCAGCGTATTTGCCAACCTGAGAAATCAACGCGCTTATTTCTGGGTTAGGCGTTTTGAAAGAGTCTGCTGACACGGTCAACGGAAAAGCTCGGCCGCTTTCCACCACATCGATAGACACGAGATCTTTAAAAATAAATCCTGGAGCAAATAGCTGTACGGAAAATTTGGTTGGCGAATTTCCCCACACGGCCTGATTTTGCTGAAAGTTAATTTGCTGGTAGGTTGGATAGTCCATCGTTGTTAACGCTTGAGGCGCCTTTTCCGCTGGCGTCATAGGCGATTGTGCCAACGTCCTGGCTAATTCAATCACTGTCTGGTTAGTAAAAGCATAACCTTTTGCCTCTTGATCTGGCTGAACGTTTTCCACCGTAGGAACAGCATCCACCTTAACATTGGGTTCTTCCGCCTGCGCATATCCAATAAAGTTGATTAACAGCGAGGTTAACAACGGCAATTTTATCAGAAAAAGTGAATGGGTAGGCATGTGAGATAAAGAAGTAAATAATTTCAAAAGAAGCTCTCTCGTTGCTTAATTGGACTTAACCAAGCCCCAACATAGGGATGACGTCATAAATTTGACACTTATCATATAATCAAACTTGCGTGAGATTAAGGCAGCAAAGTCGGAGGAATTCATAAAAACTAAGGAGAAATTGTGTTTGAAGAGGTTTCACACTACTCGATCGTCGCTCAACTAGGCCAGCCGCGCCTATCATAATAGAAGATATACAAATGTTACATGGCTATCATCATACTAAATATAGAAATAATTCATTGATTTAACCCAGATAAGAACCATGTGCAACTAGACCACAAATTGCCCTATAAAAACCTTAAAAAAAACGATGAAGTAACAACCATTTTCAACCATATGATATGGATTCTCAATGAGACAGGATAACCGCTGGCTATCCTGTGACACTGAGGTTTGTACGGGTTGATTCCAATACCTTAAGTGGCGATGAAAACCCCAAAAGCCTGCTAAAATAACGAAACTTAGCGTTTAAGGTAACGGAATAAATTCCTCTTCGTCATCAATGACTTTCGGAAAGGCCCCAGCCTGCCAGTCTCGTTTTGCTTGCTCGACGCGCTCTTTACGGCTAGAGATAAAATTCCACTCAATAAGGCGTTTACCGATTTTTTCACCACCGATCAGCGCGATTCGTGAATCCGCTGTCGCTTCAACCACTATGTCATCAGCGGCCGTCACAATAACCATGGCAAACTCAGGTATCACAGTGTCTCATAACAAATTATGCCTTTTGGCAAAATCAAACAGCTCCATAGACGAGCCTAAGTTTAGTTTGGCAAGAATATTGGTTTTGTGGGTACTTACCGTTTTATGGCTAATGGCCATCGTTTCTGCAATATCTTTATTGGCATGACCTTTACATAAGAGCTCAACGATTTGCAGCTCTCTGTTGCTTAAACTGGCTAATAATACGCTCTCAGAGCCTGCCAGTTGTTCACCATAGAACTCTGATTGTGGGAATACTTTTTTGCCTTTCAGCACCAAACGTGCTGCTTCTGCTAATTCTTCCAACGGCTGCGCTTTAGAGATAATGCCATAGGCCCCAGCTTCAATGCAGCGCACGGCATACATCGATGGATCCTGAGCCGTCAGCACTAAAATACGGGTATCAGGGTAACGCTGCTTGACGCGGCGAATCACTTCCAAGCCACTCATCTGTGGAATATCCAAATCCAAAATCATCAGCTGGCAAGAGGTGTTTTTGAGTAATTGAATGGCGTCTATGCCGTTATCCGCTTCAGCCAGTACCACAAAGTTATACCGCTCCAGCACAGCTTTTACTGCCAAACGTAAAAACGGATGATAATCCACGACAGCAACAGAGATGGGTAACATGTTTTACTCCAGCGATAATTTATCTTATACAGCATGGACAGTTACGGACCAGAGAGCATATGCAGATCACTCTAATTACAACCATAGGATTAATCTGATTTTGCTATCATAAGAGGTCTACAAAAAAACACTTTAAAAGTAATATTTTGTAGACCACGTCACGAAATAATTTGCTGGAAACGCCCCTATTCACGCTCAATTCCCCCTGTAACGACTTTCACTAACTTAGTCTTCATAAAGGTGGTGATAAGATTATTACTCACAACATTCTAATCAAACTCTGAGGTATCCCCACAAACTTACTCATAAATAGGCTCCGTGTTCTAGCTGCTGAACGAGTTGCCTAATGCCGTCCTGCCATTCCTTTTTTGGTATCAGGAAACGGGTCATAATGGCTCATTTCCCAAGGTAAAAGTGTGACTTATTCATTGCACTTACACAAAATAGGTTAAGCTACAATAATGCTGATTTAAGGGCGCTTACCGTTTAAACAACACTTTCATCCTAACCTTGCAAAGGCAAAAGCAAAAGCATGGTACGATGTCTCATGTATTGGACAACTAAAGCCGATATCTCATGCCGAAAAATAAAGTTTTATTGGATGATACTATGGAAAAAAAACCAAAAGCTTTTAGCCTAATGCTTTGAGTAACCTACCAATGCAACAAGTGCACAAATAACAGCTAAGAGCGCATTTGCAAAGGCTTAATGAGGACTTTCGAGTTAGAAAATAGTTAATAAACTCTGGGGAATCCATTACATTTGAACTTCCCCAAGATTCGTTAGGAAATGGAACAGAGTTCTGTAGAGTAAATATATGACTAATAAATCAACAAACCCACGCCGACTTACTCCATCTATGCCTTGGCTATTAGCTTTTGAATCTGCAGCAAGAAATCTTAGCTTTACATTAGCAGCCAAAGAGCTTTCTCTCACACAAAGCGTTATAAGCAGGCACATACAATCTTTGGAAGACTTACTGGAAGTTGAACTCTTTCACCGAAATGGCAAGCAGTTACAATTGAACGAAGCTGGCGCGATGTACATGCGAGAAGTGAGCAGCGGACTTCAGCGAATACGTAATGCATCACAAAATTTAAACACATATAAATCCACGGCCACATCAATTAACCTCGCCTGCTTACCAACTTTCGCCGCAAAATGGTTAATGCCGCGTTTGGCCGATTTCTATGTTAAACATCCCAATATTCTAGTACACATACATGCAAAAGTTCGCCAATTTAATATGGAATTAGAGGGAATGGACTGTGCTATAAGTGGTGGTGGACGAGCTTGGCCTGGAATGGCATCTTACCCTCTAGTCAAGGGCTACCTAGTTCCAGTAATTAGCCCAGCATTGCATGAAAGAGTGCCTTTTAACACACCATCTGATGCCGGATTACATACGCTTTTACAAGTATCAACAAGGCCTGACGATTGGTTCCAATGGTTTTCTGTCCACGACCTTTCAACTACCAATATACGTCTTGGCCCTCAATTCGAAATGACTTCTCATGTACTCCAAGCCGCTATCGCTGGAATTGGAATTGCATTGGTGCCTTCTTGTCTTGTTGAAGATGAGCTTACAGACGGATCATTAATTATGCCTTTCAGTCCGTCAAAAGTAGATACACTGAAATATGATTACTCTCTACACATCACCCCTCACCAAGACCAATCTCCTACTGTGTCGGCTTTACGGGAGTGGCTTCTAGAACTGTCGACCCAATAATTAATCCCATCAGTTGTACTGGCCAACAAAATAAAAAGCGCCTCCGAGAGCCAGTCCGAATTTATGCATCGATACTCCAAAATTGCGAGAGCGAAACAGTTCATCATAAGCCCAACTAGGCTTAAATTTGCCACTGAAGCTATTCAGTTCAGAGCCGCCTTCATTCCCCCTCAGCAATTGCTTCAAACACAGCTTCACCAGCCAACATGCCCGATTTCATGGCTGTATGGGTCCCTTTAATCTTACTGAAATTGAGAGTGCCGGCGTTGCAACCGATCAATAAGCCACTAGGAAATATCATACTTGGTAGAAAATTAAACCTACCCTTAATTATAGCTCGAGCACCGTAGGCCACATTGATTCTAAAACGTATGATTAGAAATTCTGACGGCAGTTTTAGAGCTTTGCTTCTAGTTCAGGTAGAACCTCAAACAGATCACCTACCAAACCATAATCAGCCACTTGGAAAATTGGCGCTTCTCCATCCTTATTGATAGCTACAATCACCTTAGATTCTTTCATTCCAGCTAAATGCTGGATCGCACCAGAAATTCCCACTGCAATATATAACTCTGGCGCCACTATTTTTCCGGTCTGACCAACTTGCAGATCATTGCTTACAAAATCTGCATCCACCGCTGCACGGGACGCACCGACCGCGGCTCCTAGTTTGTCAGCAACCTTTTCAAGCAAGCTAAAGTTCTCAGCAGAGCCCCAGCCCCCGTCCGCCGGAAATTACTGTACTTGCTGCGGTCAACTCTGGGCGGCCTGACTTAACCAACTCTTCACTAACGAAACGCGAAGCCCCCTATATCGAAGACAACATCTACAACCTCAGTGTTTGCATTTCCACCCTCCGCCTTAGCCTTCTCAAAAGCTGAAGCCCGAACGGTTATAACCTTGACCGTATCTAAAGATTGCACTGTTGCAATAGCATTACCCGCGTAAATCGGGCGCTTAAATGTATCTGCTGATTCCACAGCAACAATCTCTGTGAGCTGACCTACGTCAAGTAGGGCTGCAACGCGTGGCATCGTATCCTTAATGGTACTGCTCGCTGCTGCAATAATATGGTTATAATCAGCCGCCAGCTCAACAATCAAGACACTTAGATTTTCAGCCATCCCCTTCTCATAACAAGCATTATCAGCCAACAAAACCTTACTAATACCCATAACTTGTGCAGCTTCATCAGCAACACTCTGGCAACCGCTACCTGCGACCAGTATTGAAATATCACCGCCAAGCTGACTCGCGGCCGTCACAGCACTAAGAGTCGCTGGATTGAGTGTGCTATTATCATGTTCAGCAATCAGTAAAATACTCATCCCATTCTCCTTAAATAACTTTGGCTTCGTTTTTCAACTTATCGATCAACGCATCTACACTGTCCAGCTTAGTACCTGCTTGTCGCTGAGCTGGTGTTTCCACTTTTAATTGTGAAATATGCTGCTTGAACTCCACACCAAAATCAGCTGGAGTCTTCACTTCTAGAGGCTTTCGCTTAGCTTTCATAATGTCTGGTAATTTGGCATAACGTGGTTCATTCAGACGAAGGTCTGTCGTAACAATCGCTGGTAGTGTCATTGATAAGGTACGTAGACCACCATCTACTTCGCGGGTAACTAGGGCTTTGTCTCCTTCAACAGTTACTTTCGAGGCAAAAGTGCCCTGAGGACGACGAGTTAAAGCGGCAAGCATCTGGCCAACTTGATTATTATCGGAGTCTATCGATTGCTTGCCTAGGATCACCAGCCCAGGCTCCTCAGCTTCCATCACTTTGGCAAGCAGCTTAGCGACATTTAGTGGCTCAGGTTGGCTGTCAGTTTCGATATGAATAGCGCGATCCGCACCAAGCGCCATGGCAGTACGTAGCTGTTCCTGAACGACATTAGGACCAATTGAAACCACCACTATTTCAGAAGCTATACCAGCTTCTTTTAGACGTATTGCCTCTTCAACGGCAATTTCACAAAAGGGATTAAGAGCCATTTTCACATTGCTCAAATCTACGTCTGAATTATCAGACTTCACACGTACTTTTACGTTGTAATCAATAACGCGCTTGACGCTAACAATTATTTTCATAAATAGGTCTCGATATTATTTATTAAGTAATTTAGTTTTTGTTCGGCAAAACTTTTCCACGATTCAATAAACCCTTTGGGTCCATCGCTTCTTTTAGCCTCATCATTAGTGCTATTTCACCATGGTTTCTAGATATGCTTAGATGATCTTTTTTCTTTAATCCTATTCCATGTTCTGCTGAAATAGATCCACCTATTTCCTGCAGTGGCTTATAAACTAAACCCTCAATTTTAATACGCGTTTCTTCATTGGAATCCCCTGTCGAAATTGAGACATGCAAATTACCATCACCTAAATGCCCAAATACAACGACTTTGGCATCTGGCCAGATTTCTCTTACCGACACTTCTAATTCATTAACATAGGTATGCATGTCTACAATCGGTAAGCTAATATCAAAAACAAAGCGTGGAGCAATTAATTCAGAAAGCCCTTCGATATCCTCCCGAATAGCCCAAAGACGATCACGTTGTGTATCGGAGTTTGCTACTACGGCATCACTTAAAAGCTCTTTTTCAAAAGCCGATGTAATCGCCTGCTCAAATCGTTGCGCTGTCTCAGCTTGATCATTACCCAAACTCTCTATCAATACATAAAAAGGCGCATCCGTATCTAGAGGGGCATTATGACGACCGCTTTCTTTCGTCAATAATGCATAATAACTGCGCCACATCACTTCAAATGCGCCGAGGCTCTCCTCCTAATGTTTGTCTCATGTGCTGCAGTAACCCAACAAGACTTTCAAAGCTGTCGCAAGCAACTAGGGCCGTTTGTGACGCAGACTGCTGTGGTTGCAATTTAAGAACCGCACGGGTAACTATTCCAAGTGTTCCCTCACTCCCAATGAATATATGTTTTAAATCATAACCTGCGTTATTCTTCAGCATATTGTTCATTGAGCTGACCACTGAACCGTCAGCCAGAACCACTTCAAGGCCGAGCACTTGATCACGCATCATGCCGTAGCGGATAACTCTTATACCACCTGCATTCGTCGCAATATTGCCACCGATAGTACAAGACCCTCGAGCCCCTAAATCCAACGCAAACTGCATACCGATTTGCTCCGCAGCCTCTTGAACGATTTGAAGTGGCACCCCAGCCTGAACGGTTAAAGTGCCGCCCACAGGATCGACCGATTCAATTTCAGCCATACGCTCAAGCGAGATAACTAACTCATTCGATGCTGCTACAGCACCGCGCACCAACCCAGTCAAACCACCATGTGTCACAACTGGCTGATCCGCTTCGTAACACAAAGCCATTACTTGCGATAACTGATCAGCACTAGCTGGTCTAACAAGCGCTAACGCCAAACACGGCTCTTTTGTAATCCAATCTGTAGATCGAGCACGGACATCCTCACCACGAAGGATATTTTTTGCACCCACCACTTTTTCTATGAAATCCAACAAAGTATCCATATGAACCCTCAACCTTATAATAAGTTTGAATGTAAAAATCTTTATCAATAGACAAAGTTAACCCTTGCCTAATGAAGGAAATAAATATTTTTTAAATTTTGAATTAAGTCTTTAAATCAGAATAATAGCTTTCTATTTATTCCTATAAGCAAGACATCGTTTAAAAGAAAAGAAGATTGACCCGAGTGTCAGCACGATAAAGAACCATGTAATCGGCCCTCTAAAGAAAATAGACATATCATAATTACCAATTAACAATGATCTCCTAAGATTATCTTCGAACATAGGGCCTAATATGAATCCGATTAAAAAAGGAGCAGAAGCGATCCCAGTTTTATTGAATATATAACCGAGAACACCAAAGCCCATCATTAACCAAATATCAAACGTGTTGTTATTGACGGCATAGGCGCCATAGACACAAAACATCACAATAATTGGGAATAATATTTCCTTTGAAACATCTGCGATTTTTGAGAAATACTTTATAGCGCCAAGCCCAACTACTAATAAAAATAAGGAGCTGACCATGATTCCTATGAAGAGCGCGTAAATGAGTGAGAGATTATCTTGGAACATTAAAGGACCAGGTGTCAGTCCATGAATCATGAATGCCCCTAGAATAATCGCCGTCACCACATCGCCAGGAATCCCAAGAGAAAGCAAAGGAATCATAGTCGCCCCTGCTACACCATTGTTTCCTGCTTCGGCTGCTGCAACACCCTCTATTTCACCTTTACCAAAATTTTCTCTATTTGGAGATTTTCTTCTCGCCTCACTGTAAGAAATAAAGGCTGCTGCGGTCGCACCACTACCTGGAATAGCACCAATGATGACACCAATGAAGCTACCTCGAACAATCGTTTTAAAACATCTTTTGAACTCACTCCAAGAAACCTCTTTACCGTTTGCATTGATAACAATTTTTGATGCAACTTTTCGTTGGTAAAAATCAATTACTTCAGGGATAGCAAAAAGACCAATTAGCAAGGGTATGAACGAAATCCCATCCATCAAATTGTAGTCATCAAAAGTGAGTCTTTGAGATCCATAAACAGGGTCTAAACCTACTAAGGAAATCATGGTATCTCTAATGCAGCCGCTAAAAAGCCTTTGAGAACAGAAGCTCCTGATAAAGACACGATGATGGTCAGGGAAAAACAGATAAGCCAAAAAATTCCGGAGCACCAAAATTTAAAGCGATTTTCGCAAGATACGCCGCAAAAAATATTAATGAAATATTAGATATAATATCGGCTATCACTGAAGAATATAGGGACATTTTTAGCGCTTTCTTCGCCTCGCCATTTTGCGCCATAGGATAGCCATCAAGTAGCGTACAAGCTGAAGCCGGTGTGCCTGGTGTACGGATCAATATTGCTGTTATCGACCCTCCATACATACCACCTTTATATATCCCCACTAGTAGCAGTATCGCTGAGACAGGCTCCATAGAGAATGTAAAAGGCAACGCTAACGCCACAGCCATGGTTGTTGTAAGCCCAGGGATAGCACCAATTACAACACCTAAAAAGACACCGATAGCAATTGCAATGAAGTTATCCCAAACTAAAAAGAGTGACAAAACTTCTGAAAAATTTTCCATAAAACAATCCTAAATATACTCAAGAATCTTATTTAATAAGGCATTACAGGTAATGGCACACCTAGAACCTTGGTAAACAATAAAGTGATAACAACAGGAATAATAAATGCGAGGCTGTATACCCATTTTTTTCGAATTGGGTGAGCAGCAAAAAGTATAAGAGTAGCTAGGACGCCACTAAATATGGCGCCAATTAACTCAAAAAAAGACAAATAGACTACCAACGCCAGAGCCATTAACAAAAACCGTAAAACGGGGCCTCGTTCAGAACCAGCGGATTCCTTATTGTCTTTATCATTACGGAATAAACCTTGGATAATGAGCAAAATCGCTATTAGAAAAATCAACCACCCCATATAACGAGGTAGCCAGCTTGGAGACATCATAGGATTCTGAACCATGGCCGGCTCAGTCACATATTGAGGGACAAGATAAAACAGTAACAGACAAGCGAAGGCCAGCATCACACTGCCAACCAAGACTGTCGAAATATCAGCAGATGATTGCTTAAAACCTTTGAACATTTTAGGTACCTTATTAAGCTTATTAATATTTAGAGAGGTAAGAAAAAACCTACCTCTCTCGCTCGGTAGCCATATTAGTTCTGACGAACACCAGCTTCTTCAGCAACCATTTTCCAACGTTCAACTTCTGAGGCGATGAACGACTTAAACTCCTCACCAGAAATAGAGCCTCGTCTCAGCGCCCATTTTGTCGATGAATTCAGTAAACTCTTTTCTTTCTTTCACGCGCTGCAATGCCGCTTGCAATACCTCAACGCCTTCATCCGGGAAGTTATTTCCCGCAATTACGCCATTCCACACCGTTGTCACAAATCCACCTAAATCGTAACCTTCAGTTTCTATAACCGTTGGCACATTAGGTAATGCCTTGAAACGATTTTTTGTAGTGACAGCAAGAGCTTTTAATCCACCAGACTGAATATGAGGAAGAACGGTAGAAGCGTTTTCAAATGAAACATCAACATCACCACTTAAAAGAGCAGGAAGTGCTGCACCACTGCCAGGGAATGGAACAGCAGTGAGTTTTGTTTTAGTCAGTGTTTTAAATAACTCCCCAGACATATGTATGGAACTGCCAACGCCTGGATGACTGAAGGTCATAGGCTTAGATTTAGCCGCTGTAATAAATTCAGCAACGGTGTTGTACGGACTACTAGAAGGCACAACCATAATATTTGGAGCATCAAGCAGTTTTTCTATAAATTTAAAATCGTTTACAGCGTCATAAGGAAGGTTAGGATAGATGGAGGCTCCAATTACATGCCCAGGGGATGCCATCAAAATAGTGTGATCAGCATCGCGACCACCACGAGCAAGTCGCCCCGTCGCTACTGTTGAACCGGCACCTGGTCGGTTCTCTACTATGATGTTTACGTCCAGTTCTTTTTGCAGTAAATCCGCCACCTGACGCGACAGTACATCCGTATTGCCGCCCGCAGAATACGGCACTACTAAGTGGATGTCCTTGGTTGGCCAATCAGCATAAACAGAACTTGCCCCCAACCCCATCACAACACTTGAAGTAACAAGGGAAATCGCGATAACTGCATTTTTAATCTTCATTTCTTGCCTCTTTTATTTTTATTTCGGCTTTGGGTTTTTATTTGTATGTTCAATACGCATACACATACTCTTAAAAAGAAAAGCACAAGACAACATCAAAATATGAACACCTTTCATTCGTTTTATGAATGCATAATTTTTATATGCGTTACTCTCATCTAAAAAAATACATTTAGAAAAATTAAAAAAATCAATAAAAACAAAAATCTCACCAAAAAAGTCTCTTATCCAAACTTAAACAACTTCAGGATCAATGCCCTTATCGTAATAAAAAATTTTGAACTCTAAGCCTTCCATTCAAATTTGGAATGATGTTATGCATATAAATCGCTTTATGTTTTAAGCTGACCTAAATCAAACTGATTCGTGTTAAAGGTTTAAATGAGCGTACTCGTCCGCAGATTAAAAAATCCAGTTACATAATTCCAAAAGGTTTTTAACCATGCAGCCAAAAAATGAGAGTTTTGTTAACCCATCTGAAATCCGTGCACAGTTTTCTAAGCACATGTCTGATATGTATCGAGAAGAAGTACCTCTTTATGGTGACCTACTCTCTTTGGTGGAGGACATCAATCAAGAAGTACTAGAAAAATCACCAAATATTAAAGCTCATTTAGAACGAACAGGCGAGTTGAAACGCCTATCCATGGAACGTCATGGTGCTATTCGTGTAGGCACGCCATCTGAGCTTTCAACGATTCGTCGTCTTTTTGCTGTCATGGGAATGGAACCAGTTGGATACTACGATTTAACACCTGCGGGTGTACCTGTGCACTCCACAGCGTTTCGCGCAGTTCATGAGGAAGACTTACAAATCAGTCCTTTTCGAGTGTTCACATCGTTACTTAGACTCGAATTGATAGATAACGCAGAGACACAAAAATTCGCAGCAAACACTTTGGCTAAACGACAAATATTCACTCCGAGAGTATTAGAACTAATCGAGCAGTGTGAACTCAATGGTGGACTGAGCCAAGTTGATTCTGAGACTTTCATTAATGAAGCGTTAGAAACGTTTCGCTGGCACAAGACCGCAACCGTCACAAGTGATGAATATATAAAACTGCATGATCAGCACAGATTAATTGCGGATGTGGTTGCCTTCAAGGGACCTCACATCAACCACCTGACTCCCCGCACACTAGATATCGACCAAGTTCAAACTCAAATGCCAACTCGAAGCATTACGCCGAAAGCTGTTGTTGAAGGCCCACCACGTCGTAATTGCCCTATTTTACTACGCCAAACTAGCTTCAAAGCCTTACAAGAAAAAGTAGCGTTCAGCGATCAAGACAGTGAAGCTGGCAGCCACACTGCACGTTTCGGTGAGATTGAACAACGTGGTGCGGCTTTAACTCCAAAGGGAAGAATGCTATATGATGAATTGCTGAATGCTAGTCGGTCTGAATTAAAAGAGTTTCCTAATGAGGAAAACGCACAACGCTACACAGAAATACTAGAAAAACACTTCTCTCAGTTTCCCGATAATCTTAAGGAAATGCACGATCAGAACCTCGCCTACTTCCGCTATTTTGTAACGGATAAATGCTATGAAGCATTAAACAATACGACTTTTCCAACTAACTTAAAGGACTTAATTGATGCCGGCTACATCGAGTATGAACCGTTAGTATATGAAGACTTCTTACCAGTTAGTGCTGCCGGAATCTTCCAGTCAAATCTCGGAGATAACGCTCAAACAGACTACAAAATTTCATCCAATCAGACAGAATTTCAAAATTTTCTTGGAGCAGAAGTACTTAACGAGCTAGCTCTTTACGCTAATACGCAAAAGCGATCAATAATCAAATGTGGTCAAACACTCAATATTACAGAGCTTAAGGCTTAGTCTCAAATAAACTCAAACTATCTGTTTGCAATGCATTCATGAACATTGCAAACAGTCCTCCCTAATATAGCTACAGAACTGACCAAATGATATATATATCCTAATTAGTGCTAAAAACCGGCTAGAAAATCTGACTAAAAAGTATCTTCTAAACTAATTGCAATTTAGTACTAATAGACGAAGAAGAGAGCTAACCGCTCTCTTTTTTTATGCCTGCACGAAAATGACAGCAATAACGACAACTTTTCAAGCACACAAAACACACCCAAAAGCCGCAAAACACTACCAAAAAACGGATAACAAAGGATAAGAAATGGATAAAGTAAGGATAAACAGACACAAAAAAAGGGCTTACGAATTAACGTAAGCCCTTGATTTTATTACTTAATTAGGTGGTAGGACTAAGCAGATTCGAACTGCTGACCTCTACCATGTCAAAGTCCATATATTGCACGCCTAACCATATGATTTAAAACAAAATAATTACGTGAAATAAATGTTTTTCCAATCGATTCACTTCTATATAAATCAATAACTTACAAGCTTTAAGGAAATCAAATTTTAGCTTTTTAATGCGAATAACGCATCTTTTTTTGAGTGGCTTTGCCATGGTTTTTCGGATTGATTCACCTGAGTGTCTATGTCACTATAATCGATCAGATTAACCACATTAAAGAAAAGGACTTTCTCAAATGGAACACTTACAACAACTTCTCACCGATCTAGAATGCATTTCCCTTGCTGATATCTCAGCGATACCAGAGGCCAATCAGCACGTTATTGCCGAGTATTTAGAGCAGCTTCAAGATGAGCTGAAAGCGGTACTAGAGAAAGGCGATATTTAGATTAGGTGGTAGACCATTAGGCCAGTCAAAAAACTTGATCTGAATTAATGGTCTAGGCCACTGCAAAGTTAACAGGATGAACATTCGCTAAATTTAGATGCTGTTTGGCTTGCCAAAGGTCGTAGGCATCTTGCATGGCCAGCCAGCTTTCTGGTGTTCTACCAAGCGCTTTAGACAAACGCAATGCCATTTCAGGCGACACCGCGCTCTGCCCTTTCAGGACACGATTTAACGTGGACGAGGCGACATCCAATTGCTTAGCCAAAAAGCGGCAACTCAAACCCGCTGGCTCAAGATAAACATCGTAAATAAATTCGCCTGGGTGCGGAGGGTTGTGCATATTCATTAGTGATAATCCTCATAGTTGAGAATGTAAGCATTACCATCAATAAATTCGAAAGTAATACGCCAATTCCCGTTCACGGTAATAGACCAAATACCATCTCGATTGCCCTTCAAAGGGTGCAAGTTGAAGCCAGGTAAATTGATATCATCAATCTCATGGGCAGTATCAATGGCAGCAAGTTGCATACGTATTTTACGCTGATGCTTTGCTTGAATACCGGAAACGCTTCCTGTTTCGAAGTATTTCTTAAGGCCTTTGTGTTTGAATGTTTTGATCATAAAAGAAGTGTAGCGTGGTGCGCATCAACAATCAATACAAAGCCCACCTTTGTGGGCTTAATGCGCCATCACCTCAAAATTGAGGGCATGGAATTCGCGCTGCATCAAGGTTTTCTATCTTGCGTAAAATATTGTGGTGACGTTTACTAAAGTGCCATAGGCTCAAAATTGAGCTTATGGCACTTTAATGACTATTACCGCCCCCTCAAAAATGAGGAGATGATAATTCAACCACTTAAAAACGATCTATCAATTAGAAATCTGTGAAGTTGCGTTTGGCGAGGTCTTTGACGCGGGTGATGTTGTCGTTTACCCAGTCTGGTGTGCGGAGTTGGGCGATTTGGGTTTGATACATGCGGATGGCATGAACCATGTCTACAATCTCTTTTGAAGGGATAACCACAGGGTCACTTTCCAGTTTCAGGGATTTGATCATGTCATTGAGGACTTGGTACTTTTCTGTTTCTTGGAAGCTGGTATTGAGGGGGGCCGTGTTGGGCATGGTGGCGGGAAGTTGTTTTTGCTCGTGGAGTTGTTTTTCGCAGTCGATGAAGTAGCGGCGGGCTTGTTTGCCCTTGTCGTTGCGTTCGACCATGGCCAGTTCTTTTGCCATGTCTAGGGTGACGAAATATTCGATTACTTTTTGCGTCCTAGATTTTGAGTCTCGCCCGTTTTGGCGAGGCTCAAATTTTCAACGCACATAAAGTCTTCACCTTCAATAAAACCATATCGGTTAATACGAGCTTTTATCCAATTGGAAAAGTCGCGGCCTACTTCTAGGAAAGCATGAAGTTCACGGGCGTTTACGGTATCGAGGGTTTGCTCGTTGATAGAGCGAGTGTGAAGTGTAATAAGTTGAGTAGCCATCTATGGCCTCCTTCGGTCAATGTATTGACCACCCTATTAAGGTGCTAATCCTATTAAGGTGGTGGGTCTAAATCAGGTTAGCACTACCGCCCGAAGGAACGGCCAACCCGAGGGTTGCCCAACAAAGACCCACCATAACAGGCGGACTCCAGCCACAAAAAACACGCGGTGCGTGTTTTAGGCCGCTTCGGTTCAAACGAGGTGCTAATCCCGACACTGGATTTTGCCAGTGCAAGAGAAATACTAGATCAAGATTGAGGTGGGGTCAATGGAGAAAACAAAACATGAGTTATTTGAGGAATGGGAAGAATTAACGCTCCAGCCAATTGCGCAGAGCGATGGAAAATAAAATGTGTGGAAAACTCTAAACTGCGACCGCACCGTTTAACTGCGTCAAATGAACTAGCTTGTTATGTATTTCTTTTTCGGAATACTACTTTAAAGCCATCTTTAGGACCACAGTTCTCAAGACATACATAATTAGAAAACATTTGGTCGTAACCGTAATGCTCCAACATTACTTTGATGCTATTAGCATCATAGTTATCTACACCCATATGATTTGGGGTTTTCCCCCATTCATGGCCAATAAAACCGTTAGTCTCGAAGAAAGCAAATTGTTTCTCACCTTCAAAGAAGTAGATTAAGACAAAACGTACGTTTTCATTATATAGATGTCCATCAAGAGAAACCTTGGACTTAGTAGCAACTCGATATAAGCTATTTCGTTTATCCGAGATTTTCTCGTCTATACACTTAACCATCTTATTACCAAGGTTTGCATAGAAATCAATTCTCCCGAATAAGAATTTAGGGAGAAACCTATCGCCGTCTAGGTGTAGATATGAGTATTTTTCAGGTGAAACACTGACAGACTCTCCAGACTTCAAGATTAGGGGTGCTACAGGTTTATATACTTCAAACTTTATGTCGTTTTCTAAAACGGCATAAATTGACCAAATAGATATTGTCTTGTCTTTTCTATTAGATATAACTAAGTTACTAATTTGCTCGTCGGAATAGCCACCAATGGTGACTTGATATGTTAAGCCAATTTTGTTTCCTATTTTCTGATAAGCAAAGTACCCAGATAAAATTAGACTTATAGTGGCTATCACTGCCCGCCAATTAATATTTAACCACTGCAACAAAGCATCAAATATTTCCACTCAACCTCCAAAAAAACACATGGTATTATAATAGTGCGCATACGCTTTACTTCCGCATTGTTGATCCTTATCCCTTGATACTAAAAGACTTTCTTATTTACTACCAGTACAAAGCGCACACATTTTCCAAGTACCACCTCAAACAACCTCACTAGCCACCACGGTACACCGATACCCTGCTTTGCTGTCGCCTCGTGCGGTGACTTTGTCTATGCTCCAGTTGCCTTTCATTTCGGGTGGGAAGGTGTCGTTTAGGGTGAGGATGCCTTCTGCGACGAGTTTGGGGTTGCCTGGTAAGTCGAGTGTGACGCTGGTGCCTTGGCGTTGGCTTTTGATGAGGTTGTCTTGGCAGGCCTGTTGGGTTGTCGTAGCTTTGGCGTAGTTTTTGGGGTCGATGAAGTTTAAGGGTTATTTTTCATCAGCCCCCAAATTCTGTTGTTTTTTTACTTAACATCCACTTAACCCCCATTTTTTCCTGTTAAACGCATGAAACCTCCTATCAAAATCGGCTAGTATCATTTGTATACTAAAATTGGTCTAACACTCTGGAGTGAAATAATGAAAATTTTTTTAATGGATTTCCTATCAAAAAATCGGCTGACGCTCTTTTCAAACTTTGTGCTCTACTACATTCTAAGTTATTCGGACTTCCTACAGGATATAAAAAATTTATTATCATATAGCGAGAGATTTTTATATACAATGTTCTCAGGAATGTTTATTTACGGATTATTACTATTATATTGTGAGTGGAGAATATCACCAGAGAAAAAGAATATTTTCTTGACATCTGATTTTTTGAAAATACCTGAAATGTGCACGACAATTTCCCTTAATATATTTAAAACTACTGCTTTAGTTTTTATATTTTCTCCTTTTTTCCTTCTCAATGAAAATATCAGCGTTCAATATATTAAACTTTCTGTCTATATATTCATTATGGGTCTAACATTTGCCTACACATCAAATAACATCGAGGACATGCTAACTCGAATTAGATCTCGATCTCGCTCTGTAATGATTTAGTCCCAACCCCACTCAAACCTGAGCGCTCTAATTAAATACAGAGCGCTCAACTCATACCACCTCACTAGCCACCACAGAACACCGATACCCTGCTTTGCTGTCGCCTCGTGCGGTGACTTTGTCTATGCACCAGTTGCCTTTCATTTCGGGTGGGAAGGTGTCGTTTAGGGTGAGGATGCCTTCTGCGACGAGTTTAGGTTGCACGTACCTTCCAATAAGTGTGTCTAGGGTGACGCTGGATCCTTGGCGTTGGCTTTTGATGAAGTCGTCTTGGCAGGCTTGTTGGGTTAGCGTAGTTATTTGAGATCAATGAAGATTCAGTGTTATTTTTCATCAATCTCAAACTCTCAAAAATTATTACTTAGCACCCTCCCATATCATTCCTGACTCCCAAAGATTATTCAGCTCTTCGTTAAAAAGATTAAAATAAGAATCAAATCCTTCTTGTAGAGTATGCTTTGGTTCTCTTACTTTTTCAGTTTTGTATGGATAATGAGCCATATATATTAAATTAGAAATTTTTCTCTTTGAAGGCTCAACAAGTATTGCAGAATATGACAATGGAAAATCAACCACTTTTATGGAAATTTTAACTTCATTTTCTTCGTTAATTGCAGACAATATATCAAGATTACTTATAATTCGATTTTTAAGAGCTTCCTGTGACTCCCACCTTGCTCTCTTTGACGCCATATCCAAAGCGGATTCATTAAAAGGATTTACAAGTAAAACCTCAATTTTATGACCAAGTTTGAGTTTATCATTGAAGATCGATTCAAATTCATCAAGATTAATTAAATCTAACGTCACTGAGACTATTCGTATTTTATCAGATTTTTTAATATTCTCTCTAAAATACGGGGAAAATGAATGAACAAAAATTTCATCATTGCAATTAATTCTATCTAGAATTTTTTCATCAGCCCGTCGTGTTTTAAGAGTAGATATAGCCATAACACCAAACAAAGAAAGAATCAAATTTGAATCGTATTTAGAAAAATCAATGTCGATATCAATAAATTCGAAAAAATCGATTACTTTAAAAAAAGCATAAACAATGACAGTAATAAAAAGAATATATGAATCTAAATTTTTCGCATTATAAATATCATTTAAAACTTTTCTAAACATTTACCACATCCTTATTAAAACATATGAGAATATAAGAGAAATTAACACCTTTTAGGATAAAACCAAAGAAAAAAACCACTAAGACTTACCGCTAAACCACCTCACTCGCCACCACGGTACACCTGTACCCTGCTTTGCTGTCGCCTCGTGCGGTGACTTTGTCTATGCTCCAGTTGCCTTTCATTTCGGGTGGGAAGGTGTCGTTTAGGGTGAGGATGCCTTCTGCGACGAGTTTGGGGTTGCCTGGTAAGTCGAGTGTAACGCTGGTGCCTTGCCGTTGGCTTTTGATGAGGTCGTCTTGGCAGGCTTGTTGGGCGGTGGTTGGGTTGTCGTAGCTTTGGCGGAGTTTCTTATAAGGTGCGGTGCCGACGTGTACGGTGTGTTCTTCCCCTGTGTTGTTGTTTGTCCAGTTGGCTTTAACGCCGGTGATGGCGCTGCGGCTGGGTCGGTCGAGTTGGCAGTTGATGAATTGGCCTTCGCTCGGTTTGTTCTGGCTCGGTACGCCGACGACAACGGGCGGGATGGCTTGCCCTGTGATGGTGTTTACTTGGCCGCGTTTGGCGAGCACGTACAGGTCGTTGACGGGTTTGGCGATGGCGTCCCGTTCCCGTGCGATGCGGGTTAAAAAGGCGCTGTCGGTTTCGTCGGTTTGGTCCATGTGCTCGAGGACGACGCTTTCAAACTCTTTGGCCACCCGTGGGCTGAATCCGTGGGGCGTGACGACTTGGCGGAACAGGTCGGCAAGGCTGACGTTTTCGAAGGTGCGTGTGCGACGCTCTTTAAAGCCCGTCTTATCTTCCACCTGAAACGGCGCGGCGGTGGCCACGATCGTCACGCTGGGCGGAAACAGTTTCGGCACGATACGGGTGATTTTGAACTGGCCTTTATCGATCAGATTATCACCGTAGCCTTCTAGCCACGTGAGCACCGCGCCCTCTTTCGGCAAGCCTGTTTGCCCTGTGGTATCGATATGCAAGGTGAGTTGGTCGCTTTGGGTGCCTGCGGCGTCGATGCGCTCCCACGAGGTCAAGCGGTTGTTGATGATGCGCTCGCCTGCTCCGCTCACGCGGACTCTTGGCAAGTAGTTGGATGGTTTGTCTAGTCCCATATGTTGGTTACCGTCTCGGCTGCTTTGTTTGGCAAGGTGGGGATTTCAATAACAACGCCAGCGGGAAGCACTGGCCCGTAGGCTTCTAAGCCGGGGTTGAGTTCAAACAAGGCTTCTTCCGCTTGGTCGTCGTTGCGTTTTAGGGCGATCCACAGAATGTTGGAAATGGTGTCGCCGTCGCGGCTACGGATGGTTGTCATTGGCGTACTCTTCTAGCTCTAGGGTGAAAGCGAGGACGAAGGCGGTGCCGTCGTCGATTATCTTGTCTTGCTTCTCTTGCAAGCGTTTGATGGTCCACTGGCCTAAGTTATTGCCGTAGCCATCGGCCAGCACCAACGGCGCTCGCTGGTTTTGTAAGGCGCGTAAGGCGTTGAGATTCGCCATGCCATCGCCTTGAAACCACGTGCCTGTGACCGTGATGTTTTCCAATTGTTGGCCCGTGTTTTGGCTCATGGGCTTTTGACCGTAACGCGCCACCGCGACCCAACCGCCGTCGCTAGTGCGCTGCAAACCCTCGTATGGCGTGCCTTCGCTCAGCGAAAACACAAAACCACCGAGCGACATCATCTGACGCATGATTACTCCTTAGATAAAAATGGAAGAACAGAAACGAAAAAGCCCATCGAAGGGTGGGCTTGGGGTGTTTGGGTTTGGGTTTGGTTATTTAAAAAGGTTCAGGGTTGATTTTTATCTGGCTCCAGACTCGTTAATGAATCCTTTTTTTGCTGATCTGGATCGTCTTTCAGATATATAGCTAAACATACAACTATCAAAGTGAACCCACAAAGCACCTCAAAAATTGACAAAAATTGTGAGAACCATTGCTTTGGATATATGTCACCATACCCTAAAGTTGTAATTGTGACTCCACTAAAGTATGTAGCTTGAATGATATTTAAAATTTTCTCACCAGACCAATTATCTGCTGGCAGTAAACTATAAATCAAAGCGAAATTCAAAATCAATTCAAAGTAACTTCGAAATGAAAGAATTAACCGATCATGATTTCGAAGATCAGCTCCATTTACTTTATCCTTGAACGGTAACCAACTCAAAAATCTAATTTTCAAATTTAATAAATACCGGAGGAAGGAATCTAACTTACTTACTTCACCCTTATCAGAGGATAATTTTATCCAGAGTATATAATACTTGGTGATAGTTGGAAAATTTACACGCCCGACAGAACTTTTGCCTGTGATTTTATCAAGAGCATCTCTCAGAAAAGCATAAAATATCTCAAAACACCTTGATAGTAGAAAAACCATCCATAACCAGACAAATAAAGGGTATAAAGTGCTTATTTTATTAGCTTCTTCCACACTGTAAATGATCATAAATATCAGCATAATCAAAAAAGATGCTATTGATATACCAAAGTAAAGCCAATTAAAGCTTCTAATAACTTTATTTTTATTTGATCCTTTCTTGAGAAAAGCTGCCAAAAACAATGTTGGACTCATAAAACCTAAAAGAAAAACATAAATCATTATTGTAGTACATCCTTGAAAGCTAAAAGTTTGATAGTGCGCTTACAAAATTACCCACAAAGCGTTATCTCAGCTTTGTAAATTCCTATTCCTTGATACTAAAAGACTTTATCGTTTCCTACCAGTCTAAAAAACAACTAAAGCCCACACTGGGGCTTTAGTTGTCTACTCATAATGTACGGACATAAGTATCTCACTCGCACCATTTAATAACTCAAGAATCTCTTCTCCACCCTCCATAGACATAGAATATTGATTAGTTTTTAGTTTTTGTATTGGCGGTCCTAGTAGATCTCCTGAATTAGAAAACTCTAATTCAGCAATACCATCATTCAACAAACGCCTAAATTCACTCCAATATTGATCATCATCAGGATGATATTTTTTTGCTTTATGCAGATAATCACCAAGCTTTTGCGCTACGTCTCTCCCTTTTTTTCTTACTGGTGTATATATAGTTTTCAAAATCAGTTCATTTGAGTTTGGATCTATAATTTCAATTACCGCAGTTTTTTCACCAAGCCTAAAAGCTTGCTCTAAATTTTTGGCTAGTTTTGCTACTTGCCAGCCACTCTTCTTTTTTTCAGATATATGAGTTTGAGCTTCTAAATATTCGCTCATACGCATTTCTATACCACAACGAATCTCAAATGCAGCATAGAAAAGAGAAGGAATAGTATTTTCAGCTAAAAGCTGATTAGCACGAAATAGGTAATCTTTTGATCTAATGCCATAACTCATTTAAAACATGTCCTTAATCAAAAAAGTTAATTGTTTTCAACTTATCCCTTTACCCCAATAAAAACAACAACTAAAGCCAACTTAGTGAGCTTTAGTTGCTTGCGGCTTAGAAGTCTACAAAGCTACGTTGGGCGTAGTCTTTGACGCGGGTGATGTTGTCGTTTACCCAGTCTGGTGTTTGTAGTCGTGCTATTTGCTGTTGGTACATGCGGACGGCTTGGATTAGGTCGATGAGTTCTTTTGATGGAACGACGACGGGGTCGCTTTGTATCTGCATGGATTTGACGATGTTGTTGAGCAGTTGATACTTGTCGGTTTCCGCTATGGCTAGGTTGTCTGTGGTGGCGGGAAGGTGTTTTTGCTCGTTGAGCTGTTTTTCCATTTGGTTGAAGGCGTTGATGTAGGCTTCTTTGAACTGGGCGGCTTTGGTGCCGGTGAAGCCCATGCCCAAGAAGACGAAGCCGTCGCGGGTGATGCGATACATAGGCCGAGTCTTGTCTTGTTCATCTTTGTATTCAGCCAGCTCAAAATTGAGCGCGCTAAATTCCGCACTGCATTCAAGGCTTTCTATTTTGCGTAAAACGTTTCTGTGATGTTTGCCAAAGAATTTGGCGAGATCAGTTGAAGTGGTGGTAATTTGATCGTTGGTGATTTGTACAACGGGTGCGTCGATGCTTGAGATAATGTCCGTAGCCATGTTTGGCCTCCTGTGTATGAAGTTGACCACCTTGTGAGGTACTAATCTCAGTAAGGTGGTGGATCTAAATCAGGTTAGTACTACCGCCACAGGAACGGCCTAGCCGAAGCTAGCCCAACAAAGACCCACCATAACAGGCAAATCTCGGCCACAAAAAAACACGCTCTGCGTGTTTTAGGCCGCTGTGTAAACGGGGTACTAATCCCGGCACTGGATTTTGCCAGTGCAAGGAGAATGTTAGATCAAGATTGGAGTGGGGTCAATGTTAGACATCAGATTGACATGATTTCTGAGTATAAATAACTGGAAATTAATGAAGTTATTACAAATATATAAAATTAAAACACAAAATTAAGCGACTAATTTTTTACCTATAAAACCCTTTAGTCCAACACTTAATACATCGCTAACAGTTTTAGCCACTACTTCGGCAAGACGACATGGCACTGCATTACCTATCTGTCTGTACATGGCACTCTGGCTTCCTGCCATTTTATAGTCATGTGGAAATGATTGTATAGCTAGCGCTTCATCAACGGTAATTCTTCGCAATCTAGATGGAGCAATACCTGTTCTTGGAGCTAAGCCTTTTAGCAGCTGCCCATGATAATTAACTACATAACTTGGTTCACCATTAAATATTTCAGCTTCATCAATAATAGGGGTTTTATTTCCTCCCATAGATGCAGCTAAAGTCAAAGCAACTCCATTAGGATTTATTGGTCTACCTGCACCATTAAAAAGCATTCCAGCATAAGGACTCTTCCTTAGAACTGGATTTTTAGCGTATGTAATAATAGCAGAGCACGTTCTGCTATTATTTAAACTTCCAGCTGGTCCCAAACTTCTGATAAGGTCTGAAACAACAATAGGAGATTCTTTTTTTAGATCAAGAGAAGCCATCAATGCAGCTTGAAACTCTAATGAAGACACTTTTGCCTTTCCTTTCTCAACACCTACGAGAAACATACGCTCACGAGCTTGAGAAACGCCATAGTCAGAGGCATTTAATACTATAAGTGCTGTTATATAACCTAATGAATTAGACTTCTCGATCAAACCATCGCGAACCAAACTCCATCGTTTGTTAACGGCCAAAGCTTTAACATTTTCACAAACGAAAGCTCTTGGTTTTAGAAGTTGTATTTTATCAAAAAAACTCCAGATTAGCTGGCTTCTTTCATCCTCTGGGTTCATTTTTCCAGCAACAGAAAAACCTTGGCATGGTGGGCCACCAAAGACTAAATCCACATTTCTAAACTTAGACAAGTGATCTTTATAATCACGAAGGTCTCCGCAAAGGCTTGTTATACTGTGATTCAGGTTGTACGTGTCACAAGCGGCTTTATTAATATCATTTGCAAACACAACATCAAATCCAGCATTAGCAAACCCAACATCCATACCACCAGCGCCACTAAATAAAGAAACTGCTGAATACACTTCTCTCACTTAACACCCTCAGTTTATTAAATAGACTTTCCAGACATGTGACTCATAGTCCGTAGTCTCATAGTCAACACAAACATATGATGCATCACATGAGTGAAAATATCAAATGTAACCATAAAATTCTATTCGGCAAGCGTCTTAAAAAACTCCGCCAAGAAAAGGGAGTTTCACAAGAAAGTCTTGCGTTAACTGCTGGCTTAGACCGGACATATGTCAGTGGGTGTGAAAGAGGACTCAGGAACATTGGACTTGAGAACATCTACAAACTAGCCATAGCACTTGAGGTTTCACCTGAGCTGCTCTTTAAGGAAGAGGATTAATCAAAAATGATATATAGACGTCTACTAAGAACATTATTACTACCTATCGATCTAAGATTAGAGCAAAACTGCATTGAAACGATGACTCAATACTTCAATCAAGTTGCAGGAACATCAAGCGATGATCATACAGTATGGCTAGATGGTCAAGTTAATAGTTGGGATGAAACAGGCAACGCATCGATCCAATTAAAAGAATTAATAAACAATTTACTAGAAAATGGAAATCAAGATTACGCTACTAAAATAAGTGAAAGTTATTTTAATGCTCATACAGAATTAGTAAGCAATCAACTTGTACCATCGAAGTTAGCAAGGTCCTTTTTAAGTCATTTACTACTTATAACTAGGCTTGCTGATGAAGAGAAGATGTCCTGTGCTCAAATCTCAAAAATCCTAGATGCAATGAACCCATCAGCAGGCTTTGGACGTCGCTCTGTTGAAGCCATTCTGAAAAAAATGAAGATGGCACCATCAATAACAACTGCAAATATCACCGATCTTTTTGAGACCGATAAAAGCTTAATTTCTGAGTTTTTTGGTGATGCGACATTAGATGAATGTGCAATCACTATAAGTAGAGTAGCTTATAATCTAGGCTTCAAAGGTGAGTTAAATGAATACATGTCTTCTTTACTTACTGAAGAAGAGTTAGATAAATTTACTCCTTACGTTCAAATTCTACACTACCAATGTTCAATTTTAGAATACTACGATCATAACGTGAAAGACTTTTATGAGTTTTCTCCAAGAGGGCAAGCCGCTGCACGATTATTCAGCTCTTACCCCAGCGCAATGCTAAAAGCAGGAAATCCTTTTCTTAACAATGCAAAGTCTGTGGGGCAAATTAATTTTCCATGGGCAGCCGCCAAAAAAAATAACGAGTTCCCTGGCGCCTCAGCCCTATTCTCTATATTGGATGGACTGGATGAGATGGGCTATGCAGCAAGACAAGAATTAGCATTATGGATAAGATGTTTTATTCATAAATTTATGGTTACTGCTGAACCACTTGATACTCCCCTACCTAACACCCTTGATGCCAATTTGTACTCTCCACTTATCAACAATATAGCGAGAGAAAACACATCAACTAGAGGCATAATTGAACAACGCTTGGTTGACTCTTTAGCTGGGATAATGCATTTAGGACGTGATGGATGGGTTGGAAGAGGCATCGGTGACTCTGTAAATGCCTCTAATTTGAGTAAAAAGAAACTAGGTGATTGCGACTTTCAACATATTGCAAATAGAAGAGCTGTTGCTTATGAGGCTCATGGTGGAGAGCTAACCCAAACCTACCTGAACGAACATTTAAGAACACTACCTAAGTCTGCACAGCCGAGAATAGATGAGTGGAAGACTTTTTCTAATGCTTCAGATTGGCACGTAAATATTATTTTTGTGGCGCATAGGTTCAATGTACAGCCTCCTGCAGAAATCAATATTGATGGAGTAACATTCAACATTACCTTTATTTCATATAATGACTTGATTGCTCAGACGACACAAACGCCAATAAATGAAGTAATAGATAGACACTTATTGGCACCTCTTTCAAGAAACAATACGCCATCCTATGTAAGGCAAACACTCCTAGATTTACTGGTATGATGTTTAATCATTTTTAAAAGAGATAAACTTAGGCGTAAGTGAATCATATTTTTCACCTACGCCTAACTCCCCTCTTATCCGTCAAGCTCCCATCTGCCCTTGTGGCGACGTCCATGTTGCCCATCATGCCCTGTGCAAATTCGGCCTTGAGTCTCTCTATCACTTGGTCGCTGACTTGTTGATCATAGCTTGGATTGCCTGTCGGTGTTAGGTGGATGGTTGGCGCGAAGGTCATGCTTTTGTTGTTGTTTTGTAGCTGTTGGCTTTGCTTTGCGATGGCGTCGGGTGCGGGTTGGTCGGTTTTGTCGTCTTCAAACCATCCCCCAATTTTGCCGCCGATCCATTCGCCCAAAGAGCCACCGCCCATGCCGCCTGCGATGGAGCCGACGATTCCCCCAATGGCGGTGCCGATTATGGGCACGACGGAACCAATGGCGGCACCGGCTAAGCCGCCCGCCGCCGCGCCACCCAAGCCCCCTGCCATGTCGCCTGCGGTGGCGCCTATTTCGGTGCTGTTGCCTTGGGATATGGCGGAGGCAAGGCCTGCGCCTTGTAGGGCGATGTCTAATGGTCTGAATAGTTTCCCTGCGCCTTTTAGTACACCACCCGCCATGCCGCCCATGGGAAGCATAGAAGACAATCCCCCTGCGGCGCCCGCTAGGTCTGCCCCTGTCATGGCAAGGTCGGCTACGTTAGATAAGCCACCCGCATTGGCTGACCCTGAGAACATGGACAAGGCCGCGCCGCTGCCGAGTAAGCCAGCGAGTCGACCGTATTTGCCAAGACGAAAGCGTCCGCTTAGTCGGGATGGTCTTGTGGGTGTGGCGCGTTGTGTTGTGCGGCCTTGCAGGTAGTCTTTTTTGCGTCGTTTGCGTTCCTCTTTGCTGAGTCGTTCGCCACCGTAAGACGTGGGGCTTTGTCGTGCGCCTGCTCCGAGTCCGTTTAGTTTGCGGTTGAGTCGGTCGAGGAGCGTGATGCTCGGTTGGCGCTTTGGGTGGTTTGGTCGGTGGAATTGGTGAGTTTGGTTTTGCCAAGATTGAAGCGATCGCGCCCGTTGCCAAGGGTGAGTTTGGCGAGTTTGAAGGCGATAGCTCCGGCTTTTACGACAGCAATCGCCGCGGCAACGCCCATTAAGCCTGTGGCCAGTTCTGGACTGCTTTCTGCTAAATCAGCCACGTAATCAATGGCGGTCATTAGTGGTGGTAAGGCGGCATCGAGCACGGGCAAAAGGCGATCGCCTAACACTATGGTCATGCGGTCGAATTTGGCGCTCAGTTGACCAAGCATATGGCCACGAGTGGCGGCGCGGTTGGCGTATTCGTCGTTGACGCTGTTGGCTCGGTCGGCTTGGTTGGCGACTTTGGCAAAGGCGGAAACAAGGCCGTTTTTGTCATCGTCCAGTGTGGTGACGAGTTTGGCGACCGCGCCTTTTACTTCTTCCCCAAAGAGTTGCGATATCACCGCGCCTCGGTCTGTGGCGTCTACGTTTTGTAGGCCGCGCATGACTTCCACAAGGGTGCCTTGGGCGTCTTGCTGCATCAGTTCCGCGAGCCTCTTCCGCATCGAAGCCAATGCGCCCCATGGCGCTTTGTTGGCTTTTTGTGGCGGCAAAGCCTGCGGTGAGCCTTCCGGTGATGTTTTTCAACGCGGTCGAGGCCACCTCTTCCGTGGCACCGCCTGCGATGAGGCTGGCAGACAGTGCAGCGGTTTGGTTGTAGCTAAGCCCTGCGCCCATGGCGGTGGAGCCTTGGCGTACCATGACGGCGGCAATGTCCTTTGCCTTGGCGTTCATGTTGTTGCTTAGGTAGTTGGTGCTGTCTGCCAGGTCTAGGGCGTTCTTTTGTGTTAAGCCCATGGCCGCACGGAATGTCGCGAGGGTTGAACCGGCTTCTTCTGCGGATACGTCCCACGCGACGCTCATTTTTGTGGCGGCTTCGGCAAACTGTAAGAGCTGGTCTTTTTCTATGCCCGATTGCCCTGCAGCGGTGACGATGTCGGCAATGCCTTCTTGCTGTACGCCAAGGCGGCCAGCGAGTTTCATCATGTCGGTGCGGTATTGGGCTTCTTCCTTTTTGTCGGAAAAGTCGACAACCTTTTTGACGTCGGCAAAGGTGCTTTCGTATTCGACGGCCCGTTTACCGGCCATGATGAGTGGCGCGGTTTTAACGGCTAGGCCGACCGCTTGCCCGACGAGTTCGCCTTTTTGGGCGTTACGATCGGCAATGCGCCCTTTTAGCGTTTGGATCTTTTTTAGCTTGGCTTGCTGGCGGTCTAGGGCTTGGCTGGCTTGGTCGGTTTGGCGCGCGAGTTTGAGTTCTTGGGCACCGAGTGAGTTGACTTTTAAGCCTGCGGCGCTCATGTCTTTGCGTAAGCCACCTAGTTCACGGGCTTGTTTGCTGTAAGACGTTTTTAGTTGGTTCGATGCGATTTCGGCATTTTTGGCGGCAACTTTTTCTTTTTTGTAGCTTTGTTCGGCGGCTTTTTTGGCTTTGGTGAGTTCTTGCACCTTGGCGGTGGCGGCTTTGACTTGCTGCGATTGCGCACCGTAGGCTTCTGCCGCTTTTTGGGCGTTCTTTTGGGCGTTGGCCAGTGCGGTGGCATGTTGCTTAGCGGCAATGGCTTTTGCGCTGGTAAGTTCTTGTACTTTGGCCGTGGCGGCTTTGGCTTGCTTAGACTCGGCACCGTAGGCTTTGGCGGCTTTTAAGGCTTGTGTTTGCGCGTTTGCCAGTTCCGCCGCGTGTTGCTTTGTGGCGGCCGATTTGGCTTTGGTGAGTGCTTGTACTTTGGCCTTAGCGTCACTGACTTGTTGCGATTGCACACCGTAGGCTTCAGCCGCTTTTAGGGCGTTTTTTTGGGCATTGGCCAGTTCGGTGGCGTGTTGCTTTAGGGCGACTTTGGCGCTTTGCTCGCTTTGTTTTAGGCGGTTTGTCTCTTGGGTTGCCTTTGCCATGGCGTTGCGCGTTTCGTCTAGGCGGGTGCTTAGGGTTTTGAAACGGGTAATGGTTTTTTGTTGGTCACCGAGCTTTTTTAGGCTGTTGTCTGTTTCTACGATTTTCTGTTCGAGTTTGCCAGCGGTCTGCATGGCGTTGTGGAACGGTTTGCTGAATTTGTCGACCGCTGACAGGGCGATGGATATTTTTTTGTCGGCCATGGCTTACCCCTTTTTAATACCCAGTTTGGCGGCGGCTAGGTGGTAGCGGCGCATGGCTTCGTCGATGCGCCAGTTTAGTATTTCAGACGGTGGAACGTGGTAAACCAGCGGGATGATGTCGGTTAGGACTTCTACGTCTTTGGGCGAAAGTAGTCCGCCGGTTGTTCCAAAAAATCGATAAGGCGCTCTTGTAGCTGGTTCCAATCTGGCAGGCTGAGGCGCGCTAGTTCGGCTTTGGTGAAACCTGAACAGCTTGAGCTAATGAAGATGGTGCGTTCCCATTCGTCTTCGTGGGTGTCCATTAGGTCGGTGGTGGCGACGGTGGGCGGACGGAGTTTGTAGCTGGTTTTTTGTTGGCCATCGTCACCTTGAATGGGGATGAGCAACGTCGGCGCGGCTTTGTCGAACTCGCCTTCGATTAGCTGGCTGGCGGTGGCGTTCATCAGCTCTAGCACGTGGTTTTGAATGCTGGTGTAGTCGGGTGTGACGAGGGTTTTTAGTTCTTTTTCTGTGAGGCCCGTGCTTTCGCTAATACAAGCGCGAAGTAGCTTGGTGTCGTTGTTCGCTTTGTGTTTTTCACTTTTGTTTTGCTGGGAAAAGTCACGGTGTTGCCCCATGGTGATGGTGTGGATGGTGACGGTTTGGATTGGCTCGCTTTTGTCGCTTTGGATAGGCCAGACGAGTGTGTGCTTTTTGGGTTCAAACATTTGGATTCTCTTCAATTAGATAAAAAAGCCCGCTCGTTTGATGGAGCGGGCAAAGGGGCTTCAAGCTTTTTGACTATTAAGCGTTACGGCAAACCAACGTTGCGGCGGTGTTCGGCGAGGATGTCGCCATTGCCGAGGTCGAGGATTTGCGCGTTGCGGTCGATCTCGTAAATGGTTTTACCGGACTCGGTTTTCTTGTAGGCGCTGACGGCCATTTCCATTTCGTTGTCGGGTAGCTCGCCCATTTTACTGGCGGATTCGGTAACGCTGGTGATCTCGCCTGTGACGCTGTATTTGATGGCGAATTTGTTGCCGTCTTCGTCTTGGTGGGATTCGTTGACGTTGATTTGGCACATTTCGCCATTGGCTAGCCCAAACGCAGACAGCAAGGTTTGGCTCGCGCCTTTGATTTTGAACTTTGCTGTGAGCTTTTCTAGCCCCACCATGACTTCACCAGTGGATGAAGGAACCGCCACGGGTGTCTTGCATGGTCTTTTTGACTTCGGGCGGGGTGAACTCGTCGAGTCTCTTTGATTAGTGGCTCACCGTTGATGATGGCCATGCGGGTAATGCGGGTACGTTGTCCGGCCATTATAAAACTCCTTCTAAGAACGATTCGACGATGCCAACGTCTTCAATTAGGTGATACACCATGTGTTCGTTTGGCGCGTAACCGTGGTATTTGATGGCAATGTGCCATTCGCCGTTGGTGTAGTTTTCGACGTTGTTGAGCGTGGGGTGCAGATAGACTTGCGCGCCCATGATAGTTTCGTCGGCTTGAAGAGATTTGAGCCAGAAGTTGAGCTTTTCAATCTCTTGGTTCATGAAAGATTCGCTTAGGTTGCGCGCCATGGCTCGCTGGGCGGTTTTCGCTAGCTTGCGGATGATGGCGTATTCCAAGCCCACTTGTGAGACGAATCGCCCCATGACGCAACGGTTACCAATCAACGAGAAGCCGCCCATGGAGGTACGCGCAAAATACGAGATACCGAAGCGGTTCATCAGGTCGCCGTTGGTGGCTTTGTCCATGATGTTGTAGTCGATTGTTCGCGCTGTGCCTTGGATCAAGGCGCCCATGCCGCCTTTGGCGGGGCTTTCCCATGGTTTGACTCGTGCAAAGCAAGACAAGGCAATGGCTGCGCCTGAAAAGTACACATTGCCTTTGGCCGCTTGGCTGTAAACCGATACGAACGGATCGACCACATAGAATGCGTCGTAGCCCGTGCCTTCGCCACCTAATGACTTTGAGTATTCGATGGCGGCGTTGTCGTTGGTGTTTGGACCATCGCCAACGGGGATCGCGTAAAGGCGTTTGCCCATTGCTGCGAGTGCATCCGCTACGGGTTTGGTATTGAAGCCCGGTGCGGCAATGTGGGTTGGCACTTCTTGGCAATCGCTTAAGGCTTGGATGCCGGTTCGTTGGCCTGTGGCGGGATCGATTTTACCTATTACCTTGTTGATGGTGTCGGCTGTATCTGTACCCTCTTCCACGATGACGACGTACACCGGCACGGAAACAATGCGGAGCAGCTCGTAACAAGTACGGTAAAGCGTGCCGCGTTCTGTGCCTGCCATGTCTAGCTTGGCAACCGCGGCCATATTGGCAATGCGGATTGGGCTGTTTTTTGGCCATTGTGGATCGGCGTCTGGCGCGGTGCCAACCACACCGACGACCACACTGCCCAACGGCCCCATTGGTGGCGGCGCGGAGTGAGTTTCGACGCTGATTCCGTTATGTACAAAGGATGCAATTTCTGGCATTACGCCTCTCCTTTTGGTTTAGCGGTCGTTGTCGCAAGGGCGACTTTACCGCTGAGGATTAAGTATTCTGCTTCGCAAGGAAGCAAATCGACCGTGGCGCCTTTTTCATGCCAATGCTTCTTGTTCGGGCATTGGTAAGGCGAGAGAACGGTGTATTTTTGCCGAGGATTAGGCGGCTGTTTCGTGGTCATGGGCTTTCTCCAGACGTAAAAAAACCGCTTTCGCGGCTATTTAGTGGGGTTGGTAAGGATTTTATTCCGTTGGCAAGGGATAGCGCTCTTTGATCTCGGCGACTTTATCGCGCCACTTTTGTTCTGCTTCGTCCGTTTTGTCGTATTGCCATTCCATGTAGAGCGGGTCGGATTCGGCTTTATACGTGGCTTCGCGTTGAGCTATTGCTAACGCCAGACGTTCGTCAAAAGTTGGTTCTGGCTTGGGGGTTCTTTCAATAAAGCGCCCTCGGGAAGCTCTTCGCCATCTTCCGTTTTATGTTTTGAACCATCCGATAACCAGTATTCCTGGCTTGCTGGGTAATATTCCCAGTTGCCAGAAACAAAGCCTTGAACGAAGCCTTTCTTTTCCGGCAACAGTTTTTTATCTGTTGCATTACGAAGCGGGACAGGCTTCTGTTCTGGATCGAACGGATCGATTTGCTGTCGAACCTTTCCGACATATGGCCATATCATTTTTGATCTATCAAATACATTTAGTTCCGACATAATTAGACCTGCTCCTTAAATTAAAAACTCAGCGTTTTGGGAGTAGTTTGATGGACGTGTTTCAATTTCAGAGCCTATAGTCACAAGGTTTTGAGTCGCCGCTCCTGAATGTCCAAGTAGCGAAATGTTTCCAGATGATGAGGTAATGCTAATAGAGCCAGTAGACAATGAAACCAAACTCGATCCTCCAGCGTCACTTCTAATAGTAAAAGATCCTTTTTCTATAGCATGTTCTTGGTAGCTACCAATTTCACGAACGTTATCAAGCCCAGTTAAATCGCCATTCCCAAAACGAATAAATGCCCCTCCAAACGTTAAAATGGTAAATGTCGTAACACCATCACCATCACCAAACCGTGCGCCATACTTTTTTAAATCAGCATCTTTTGTGGCCTGATTGACTAGACCATCTTTCCGCGCCAACGCAAATAAAATAGGATGTAAATCACGACGCAATTCACCACCGTCATATTGCATTTTACATGCACCGGAAATGAAAATGGGGACGTAATCAATCGACCAATTAAAGAAACCGGATTTCCAGTTTTTGGATTGATCTGTCCTGTCAGGTGTAATGATCCATCGATATAACACACGGTCGCTAATGCTGTTTCTATTAGCTGTGTATCGCTTGTTATACTTGCAACAGCTATAGGATCTAAACCATCAAATTTGATGGTTACTGTGGGTGCTGTATTTGTTGCTGATACGATAAAACTAAATTCGTCATAATCGTTTAGCTCTGTGATTGGAGTTACGCCTTCTTTGCTTATTAAAATAATATGGTTTTCATCTCCTAATACACTGAAAAACAGCTTTTGCCCCCGCAACCTATCTACGTATCTTTTTGCACTAGACAAAGCGGTATTTGCTTTTGATGTAGCATCTGATTTAGCCGTACTTAGCGTTTCACTTGCTTTGCTATCCGTGTAGTTCTTCGCACTATTTAATGTGCTATTTGCTTTTGTAGATGCATCGACTTTAGCAGAGTTTAACACTTCAGCCGATTTACTATCCGTGTAGTTCTTCGCACTAGATAAGGTGTTATTTGATTTCGTCGTTGCATCTGCTTTGGCTGAGTTTAATGTTTCAGTGGCTTTGCTATCCGTGTAGCTTTTCGCACTAGATAAAGCATTATTTGATTTCGTCGTTGCATCGGCTTTGGCTGAGTTTAATGTTTCAGTGGCTTTGCTATCCGTGTAGCTTTTCGCACTAGATAAAGCATTATTTGATTTCGTCGTTGCATCGGCTTTGGCTAAATTTAATGTTTCAGTTGCTGTGCTATCTGTGTAGTTCTTCGCACTAGATAAAGCATTATTTGATTTCGTCGTTGCATCGGCTTTGGCTGAATTTAATGTTTCAGTGGCTTTGCTATCCGTGTAGCTTTTCGCACTAGATATAGCATTATTTGATTTTGTCGTTGCATCGGATTTAGCAGAACTTAACATTTCTGCAGTCTTACTATCCGTGTAGTTTTTTGCACTACTTAGTGCACTATTTGCTTTAGCTGCGGCACCTTCGTCCGTTTCGTATTGCGGGTGAGGATCTCTGTCTTCGGAGTGCTCTTTTTTTAGATTTTCTAGGTCCGTAGGTGTAGCAAACTGCACAGAAGGATCAATTTTTATTTGAATTGAATCTGCATTACCCGGAATAAACTTGAGTCGGATGGTGTAGCTTTTGCCCTGCCCTTCTTCTAGCAGAGGCTTGTAATCCCCCGCCTGTCGAGCATAGGCATATAGATAGCCATCTTTGGTTTTAACACCCGCTTCTTTAATAAAAAACCACCATCGCTGGCTGGAATTTCTGCTCGGGCAATCCAGACATTAGAGTCTTTTTCATCTTTTTCTATGGTTAATCCATATTCGCGAACTTGATGTATCAAGTCGGTTCTTTCGGCAGGCGAAGCGGAATCGGCTAACGCACCATCCCCAATGACCAAAACAGCTAAATCAACGTGGCTGTTATTAAATTTTGCATCACGCTCAAGGCCAAAGCCTGTTTGCGTCACATAGGTTCTATAGTCGCTCATTTCTTGCTGGCTCCGATGTGGAAATGATTCGTAGGTGTTGGGCAATGCCCGTATGCGTTAATGCGTTAGACCCGCCACCACTTGGCACAAAGGGCGCGGAGGTGATGGTGACTCCGATCTCGGCGGCGACGGCAATGCGCGGCGAGGCAATCGACTCACGCGCCAGATCCATAACATAGGAATCTCGCTCTGACTTCATTTCTGTAAGAAGCTGATCTATTCGAGCATTGATCTCTGGCGTCAATACACGATCGGAAGCATAAACCCAAATTTGAAAGTAATACGGTTCTAACTCATTGGGCTTTTTAAACCATGGCGTAACATCAGCCCCAAAACCCATTTGCCCAAGTGCTTTAATAAACCCTGCTCGCGTACCGCTTAGCTGCCTGTTTCGCCATGCCTGTTGTGTACGATCTCTCTTGACTTGTTCGGTGTCTGTCGAGTCCCACACGGGTACTTGTCGATCAATTCCTAGTGTGGCAATTGCTTTAATTGGTGTTTTCTGTGCATCCAGCAATTCTGGGTATGGATGATCAATCGAGTACAGGGCTTCGCTCAAGGCAAGCTCTAATGCTCGCTCGAGCGGGCTGCGGTTATCCGGTAAAACACTATAGGTTTTCAGTGTTGACGGTAATTTGGACTGACTCAAGGTAAGGCGCCTCGTTGAATTGGCAACGCAATGGCTCTGTGGGTTGCAGTATGTCGCCTCGATGTAGATCCGGTTGTTTTTAGGAGCACGCTATACAACATAGACAGCTCGATACTGCCGCCCAGTCTGTGTTGTTGCTCGGCATACTCTCGCACGGCTTTTTCTGCGGCGGCTTTGACCATATCGGCATCGGGACTCCGTTCGGATATAAAGCACGGCTTCACAAGACCAAGGCTTGATGGTTGGCGCTTTGACGGTGAGTAAATCGGTCTCTTGGGCGATGTCGTCCCGCTGCATGTATTGCTGTGTTGCCGCAATCAATGCCTCAGCAGGGACACCGTTATTTGCATGAGCCAAGATGAAGCAATCCACTTCCCCTGGTGCAACGCGTCGTGCTTGAGCATCTTTTGTTTGTCCTGCCATCTCGTGCGGTTCGAATTCATATGTCACCACGACTTTGCTTTTACTTGGGCTCTCCACGGTGACTTTAGGGCGTCCGCCTAAGGTCATGGCGTTAAATCGATAACCCGACCGTGTGCCAGTTGTTGCTAATGCATAGGCGGCTAGGTAGTAACGTGTCAGTAACGCTTCGTTGCTTTCGACGGTCGGTGGCACTGGGGGAAAGGCGTTTGGGTCGCCTTCATCGATTATTTGCCGCTCTACCCCAAGTTGGCTGGCGATCAAATCCACCATGGCATCGTCGGTCGCATACATGCCAAACATCTGTAACGCCTGGGCGTTCATTTGCCTAAATTGGCTTTGCAATATGACGGTGAATGCCTCGGTGAACTTGGTTAACAACTCCGCTTCGTTTTCAAAGGTCTCACTCACACCTGCCACATCGTCCGGTGCGTTTTCTGACAAGTACGCCAGCACGCTTTGTTTAACCGTTTTGAATAGATCATCAAAATTTGGGGTGGTGATGATCTCCGGTTTAGGCAGTGGATTTTGATGGGGAAACATCTAACGGCACCTCAAATTTAATAGTCTGTCCATTCCACTGACCTTCGAAATATAAGGCCAATCCATTGGTTAATCGCTTGGCGACACAGCGCGACGGCACAAAGTCCGTTAGGCCGTTGATTGGTTCGTAAAAGGCGCCAATCGCAGCCGCTTGCAGACGAATAAGCATACTGTCGGCCATGTTTGCGCCCATGTATTGACGAACCTCACTCCCAAAGGTGGGGCGTTTTGCTCGCCCTACTTTGGGCGTAGTCATGACTTGGGTAATACGGCTCACAAGTTGATCGAAGCCATCTATCTTGCGGCCTGTTTTGCGGTCGATACCAACCATTAAGTCACCTTGTATGTACCTGCAGAAGATCCACCTTTAACCGGCACCTCTGCATTTTGAGTGATGTGATTCACAATGCCTTCCGCAAACGCCAACCACCAAGCATGCCCTGCGGCTTTGTCTGCTAGCGGTTGAAAACCTCTGGCTTGCATGGCGGATTCTATGTCTTTAGCGAGTTGTTCGGGATTGAGTGCCATGTTGAATACCTCTTTACCAGCGCTTATTTGCCAGCAGTGACGGTGGATGAACAATCAGCGTGGGGTAAGCCTGTTACCATGCATTTGTGCGCGCCGGTGACTACGCCAGTGCCTTTGTTCAGTTTGATCATGCTGCCGTCGACCGTGACTTCACCACCTGCTTTGACCTTGGCAGTTTTATCGACATTGACGACCACATCACCTTTCACCTCGACTTTGAGAAGGTGATTTTTCGCATGATAGGAAACGAGCGAACCGTCTGGATAAAAGCGGACAATCTCGTTTGGGTCGTTACTGGGCGCGGGGAAATCATCGCTAAATAACCCAATCAACGCGACGGTTTGGGTGCCGTTATTGCCTGCGCCGTAGTTAAGTAATACCGCCTGTTCGCCCACGGATGGACATCGATAATCTGACGTCTCGCCAGCGGCGTAAGCAAACCAACGAATAAAAGGCGTTTTAAGTTGGCCGTGCTGCACCTTAATCAAGTTGCCAGATTCGTGAACGGCTATCACTCGGCCAAGGCGAATGATGCTTTGTAGGCGTCGCCTTAGGTCTTCGGTTTCTTCACTTAGCTCTTCGATTCGATCAAGATACGGTTGCAACATATCCCGAACCATAGCTTCAATCAGTTGGCGCATTAGAGGCTCCGGTATTCGTCTTGGTCGTTTTCATTGGTTGGGTTGGTCGCAATGCGAATGCCGCTTTTAACGGCTTCAGGTTGCCAAGTGGATGCACCGAGATAGAGCTTTTGTTCCCAATTCACCACCCACGAATCGAAACCGCCACAGGTGTCTTTGCGAAAATTGCCAGGGTACGCCTCGACGTTAAATGGCTTCTCTAACACGGAACCTTTTAACCAAATGCCCTTTTCATAAACGAACTGGGATACAGCCACGGCAAACTCTTGGAGTTCCATTTGTAGATTTGGGACTTCACGGCCCAACACACAATGAATGGCAAACTGCGCCACGACGGGATAACGACCATCGCCAACATCTGGCGCTTTGGGCAGCTCTTCAATGTTGAGCAGGCAAGCTGGAGCGAGAGACTCAAGGTTTTCGCTTGGGTCGTAGCTGTCAATGGTGACTTTAGGGAAACGACCTTTTAAAGCATCGATAATGGCTTGGTGTACATCGCTTAAATTGATATTGGTTAGCACTCATTGCCCCTCGACGTTCATCGCAAAGTTGATTTCTTGCTTTAAGATTTGGCGAAAGCGCGCTTCGGCTCGCACGTGATAGCGTTCTATGATTGGTTGAGCGATGTCATTAATAAGGAAACGCTCTTCTTCGATGGGCAGTTCTGTCCATTGCCCATCGGCTCGCTTTGAACGCTTACCACCTGAGTCATTTTTGCGTTTGAATACGCCGCTGTGACCATTTTTCATGGTGGCGATAAAGGCGCCAACAAAATGATGCTTTCCCACTCTTACGCCAATGTCTGTTTGCTTGGGTTTGCCCAAGGCCGCTACGGATATGGGCGCTAATCCAAACCAAACATTCACCGTGCGTTGGCCGTTTTTGATGTAAAAGGTTTTGTAATAACGTGCTGCTAACACTCGCTGAGGAACCGACAAAGCCACTCCTAACTCACGTTTGGTTTGGGTCTCTAGCCAGCGCGCCACTTTCTTAAGCGTTCGCGTCACGGCTGTCTGAAGCTGACGGATAGACAGTTCTAATTGATCTTCTAACTCGGCAACACCTTCCCCTAAATCGATTTGTAGGTTCATACATTACCGCCAGTTGTGGTCTTTGTTTTGCGTCACTTTTAGGGGAAGCACGATTTCATATTCACCCTGTTGAAAGGGTAAAATCAGATAGGGAACGCCGTCTATTTCGAGGCGATCCCCCTCTTCGCAGGGGCAATGGTGGGGTGATACGCAAAAGGTCGCGGTGACCACATCAACATGCAATTGCCCTGCTGTTTTTGATTTCGACGTGGTGTTCACGTCGCGTTCAATGAATGAGAACGTCCCTGTTATGGTGCCTGTAGTACCAGTTTGCGATATCCATATCACGTCTTGCCCAAACTCTTTATCAATGTCGCTTTTGAGTGCGTCTAAGACAGCACGATGACTGAGATTCATAAGCGCCTCATAGGTCAAAAGATAAGGAGTTGGGAAAGAAAAAGCTCTGTTAGTTAGAGCTGTAGATTTCAGCTAACAAAGATGGATCACGAGCGATTGGCAAGTAAATCGCGCGGGAGCGGATTTCCAAGCCTTCGTCATGGTCCAGTTCTTTGGTCGTGATATGACACTCACGGGCTTTGGCGGAGCTGGCATGCAACACATCCGCTGGCGCGCGCAACATGCACCATAAGTCATTGACTCCAACTGGGTAAGAAGCGCCCTTTGTAGCCACTTCATCCGCTTCGTCGGCAATAAACTTAATACCACAAATGTTGATTTGACTTGGATCATCAGCGAAAGCCACCACGCGTTTTGCATGAATTTCATCACTGTAGAATTTTTTGATGCTGTCGTGGTTGAGGATCTTTTCAATCAGTTCCTGACCAATTCGGCACTCAACACCTTGCAGCGTTAAATGACCATGCTTTTTGGCATTATCGACCGTCTGCTTACGAAGTGCTTTTAACAAAGTAGGCACATCCGTTGTGGCAGTACCTAGCTTCAAGTCCAGCTTACGTTCTTCCACACCCAGCACTTTATGCAAATCAATCAGAACCGCGCCTTTTTTGTTTTTCACTTTGCCTTTCAATGCAGAATAGGCAGTAAATGCGGCAGTATAACGATGGTTGCTTTTGTGCTTACCCATATGGCTCTTGACCAAAGCCGCTAATTCTTGCGCTTTAATCTTCTTATCACGAAGTGAACCAATGCGTGACAGGTCACTAGGAACAATTCGCGTATCAAATGGATAACGAATCAAATGCACTGGTACTGCGTTCTCAGCATCGTGTTCGTCAATGTTTGGATTTTGGCCGATTTCACGGGCATCAAGACTTGAAGTTGTTTACCAGACTTCACAATCATAACAGTACGGTTTTCGACATTTTCCACTTTAAACATGTTTAAAACGTCAGTATCGATGTGAACCGATGCATTAAAACCCGCTGTCAGTGAGACAAGTGAAAACGCCTCGTGATCGAATAAATCTTCCATTACTGTGACCCTTTTTTGATAACAATGAATGCTTTTTCAAGCTGTTCTGTGATGGCCGCTTTGATCGGCTCCGTCACCCCGTCTGGCCATGCGATGTACAGCGTATTGAATACCGAATTCGCCCAGTAAACCTTGCCGCCGCCAGCATGAATGCCGTAAGCGTCGCTACCATCGTAGCCTTCCGCTGAAACATCTAGTGCCTCACCCTCTTTGGTGACAATGGCCCACTCTGGCTGATCCTTAGCAGCATCGATTTGCTTGATGCACAGCTCGCCACGCTCGTGGGTCCAGAGAAGAATTAACGAGTCGGAGACCTTATTTTTAATCTCTTGCATTACGCTTCCTCAATCAGTTGCAGCATGTCGTAGCTCTCTTCCTTGTGAGACTCCAAACCGCTGGTTAATGAAATGTCTTCGTCTTTTTTCGCGGCGGCTTCCTTCAATGCTTTTGCCGCGGCCTCTTCACTGGCGTTGTCTTGAATAAGCTGACCTGCCATTTCTGGAACACCAGCAGCTTTGGCAAGATGGTTAATCTTTTTCGCCAGCTCTGTTTGATTGTTCGCTTGGGCAAGGGACGATTGCTGTAACGCAACGATTTGCGCTTTTAGGTCGCTGGTTTCCGCTTCGTGGGCCGCGTTGATTTGTGCGACTATTCGTTTGTGTTTTGCATCTGTCATCATGGTATGAATCTCGTCCTCTGTTTTGATGCCATCAATTAGGCCGTGAGTGAGTAAATCGCGAGCGCTAAAAATCTTGGCTTGCAATGCTTGAACTTGAGTGGCGTCAACGCCTCGGTTTTGCGCCACCAATTGAAAAAAGGCATCGCCCAACTGGTTCACCATGACTTGGTGACGTTCGCGCTCTGCCTCACTCAATGCCAAATGCGGTGAACCGTCGGCTTTGGCTTCGCCTGTGGTGAAGTAAGTAATGGTCTCTTTGTCGTTATGGATTTCACGACGGCCAAAGATCACACCAATGGAACCCGCCATGCTGTGTGGGCTGGCATATAGCTCAGTACAAGCGCAGGCCAAGGCATAATTGGCAGAATAAGAACCACCATTGATGAAGCCAATCACTGGCTTAATCGCGCCAATTTCTTTGATCAAGTTAGCCAGATCAAAACAACCCGACGCTTCACCACCGGGGCCGTCGAATTCGACGAAAATACTCTTCACCGAATCATCTTGAACCAGGGCGTTGAAGCTTTGCCGCAAGTCTCGGTAAGACAGTATTTCATTACAATGCGCGTCTAAGCCATTGAAGCGGTGCGAGGTGGGACCAAAGACCGACAAGTGACAAAAGGTGTCGACTCGTCCGCTTTTTTCGCCGCCTAAAAACAGGCTTGGGTTCTGGTAAAACTGTTTGAGTAACTCAAAGTTGGCTTGATGAGCGTCAATCGTCATCATCATCGGGGAGTTCGTCATCAACTGCAGAAGATGCCGCATCGTTTATTCCTCTTGATTGTTTCGCTTCTTGGCTTCGTTGAACGCCATCCAAATGTTTGTCGAGTGTTTTGCCGCGACTGTTCGAGACTTCTTCCAATGATGTGATGTCGTTTTGAACTTCTAACACCAGCGCCTTAGCGGCTTTGAGTGGGTCAATTTCTTCCCATTCTGGCCAAATCCATGTGGGGTTGAGATAGGTGTAAGGGTTCTCAAAATAGTTTGGCAAACTCTCGGATGTACCTAGATGGAGTGCATCAATAAACCAGCCTAAAATCCGGTTAAACGCAGGGCCTAAAACGATGTCTCGTAATTGCCCAACTAAGCGGCGATGGTTGATCATGCCCGCACGAATACTGGAGTAGTTAACTTGCGTTAAATCCCCCGTTAACATTTCGTATGTGATGCCCAACAGCCCCGCAATCATTCGCAACACTTGGTTGTTATGCTCTTGATAGTTGCCTGCAATCTCAGCGGGTGACGCGGTTTTAATCTCTTTCACACCATTCAAGAAGGTCACACCACCGGCATTATGCACAAGGCGTTGAGGCGTTCTTTGGCTCGCTGGGCCGCTTGCGGTTTGGCTGACTTCGTTTTCTTTCAAGGCAAAGACTTGTTGGCCAACGCGCTTCATCCGAGACTTAATCTCGACGGTTTGGTTGTCTTGGTATTGCTTGGCGAAGTCTGCACCAGGAGAAATCCAAGGCTGTGCCGTGCTTTGCGAAACATGCACCACATCACGAAGATGGATCACGTCTTCAGCGGGTATCCAATTCACCGAGTCTTCGTCAAAGTCTGGGTGATCTCGTGGCAGTTTGTAAAAAGCGTACTTTTTCACTTTGCCGTTTTTGGCGTACATGATGCCGCCACGAACGTAACTCCCTGACCCTGTTCGCTCTAAACCAATCGCCAGACTTAACGGGCTAACGACCTGTATTTGCAAAGGTATGCGGTGCAAGGTTCGACGACGCACAATGAACGCGCTGCCATCCAGTAGCATGGTGATAACGGCTAAGGCTTGTACGCCTGCAAAATTGGTGTTTTCGTAAAAGTCACAATAAAGCGTCCATTCCTCATAACTTTGAATGAAGGATTCACTGAACAATTTAGGATCGAAAACCGGCTTTGCACCGCCACCGATACAGCTTGCACGAAAGCGAGACGCCCCCACTCGCAACAAGGGATTATTGCGAATAAGGTGATGGCTAGCGGTGATTTCTTTTAAAAGAACGTTTTCGCTTTTCTCGTTATCATGCAGCTCAGCGCCTTTGAATAAGGGCGATTTAGCAACACTGGAATAACTCAAAATACCACCTCAACATCGACGCTTTCCATCAAGGGAACAGACTGCAAATCACTGATCATTTGACGCTCTAACGAACGTAACTCGGACAAGCTCACGTCTGTGTATTGCATGGAAGTACGCCCACCTTGCGGATTGGTGTATTCCACGCGCACTTTGCGCTTACCTTGCACTAGGTCGGTTATCGCTTGCTGGACGATTTTTAAGTTGTCATCAGTAGAATAGATCGTCATCAGTAGTCTCCATAATCTGACGTTTCGTAATAATCGCCGTAGTCAGTTTCGATAATATCGTCTGTGATTTTGTGGGCGTTTGGATCAATCAAGCCAAGCGGCTCTTGGGGTGACGCGTCTTGTATTTCGGGTCGTAAGAAGTCGTAAAGCCACAGCACGTAAACGAGCAAATCCCAAGGCTCGTTGCGCTTTTGATCGGGCTTTTTGTCCCACTTCACATTGCTGCCACTGCCTTTCAATTCCTCGGCAGTCAGCATTTGGAAATAGACCAAATCGAACACATCGTTTACGGGGAAATGGATAAAGTTCTTACCCGGCATTTCGTTGTTTAAACGTTCTGCCGCGCGGTTTTTAAGTTGATGAACGTTAAGGCTGCGATACTCACATCGTGCTTCTGGGTGAACCTTGTAGGTGAGTGTGAATTCAGGTTTGAATTTGGTTTTTGCATTCCCTTCCCCACGAATGGCAAAAATCCAACCTTGATATGGGGCGCAAAATTCCAGCATGGCTTTCCACGCATGGCCGTTACAGTCCATGGCCGCCGCAAACACGCCAATGGTTCGCCCATCGGATAAGGTGAATTCGGTTTCTAATTCGCGGATGAGGTTTTGCTGGGTCGAAACATCTTCAGGGTCACCATGGATTTTGCCATAGTGAATTGCCCACATTTCGCCACGCTCACCAACCGCCCAAAAGTGATAATCAAAGCGATTCTTTTGGGTATCGATCGTCGCCAAAACACAGCGCACTTGTTCAGGCAAAGACTCCATTGGCGAGTAGTATTCTCGCCGCTTATACAACTCTTCGAAGTTGTTAAGCTTGTGCGCCCGTGATGCGTCCGAGTACTCCACGCCCACCTTCGTATTCATGAAGGTTTGCATTTTGCGTGGGTCTTTTTTCGCCTTGTCGTATTCGGCGGCAATCGAAGGCAACGATGTGTTCGGGTTGTCGTTGTAGGCCGACCAAATATGAAAGCCCGCGTCTATTTTGCCGCGCTCGTTGGTGTCGCCCGGTTCGCCACATTTGCAGCACAAAGCGGAGCCGGTTTCGTCCCATCGTTCTGGCGTTTGATGAACGCCACAGCATTCAAACTCTCGCGTGGCGCGCCATTCCCCCGCCTCCACCATGTTGAATTTATGGTGCTCTTCAATCTTGCCGCTGCAATGAATGCAGACGAAATGCGCGTCTTTGTAATTCTTTGGCGAGTATCGGAAATTCTCTAACTTTAAGCGCTGCTTGAAATCGCAATGAGGACAAGGCACATACAAATAACGCTGATCGGTTCGCAAAAACTCGCGGGTGATCTTACAAGTGCCTGCTTCTTTTGGTGTGGAGCCAAGAACAATCTTGCGTTGTCCTTCACTCTCAGTACGCGTAATAGCCAGATCAATCGAATCACCTTCTTTGTCAACGTTATCTGGATAACCCGATATCTCATCCATAAAGAGATATTTTATCGTCACCATCCTGAAGCTACTGGCAGACGTGGCCCAAACAACGGACAAATCACCACCAAAAAAGCTCTTCTCGGTTGAGGTGTTTTTGCCGTACAACTTAGACATCACTGATGAGCAGTGATTAAACACCTTACCTATCTCTTTCGTAGCGAACTTTTCCGCATCGCCTTGCGTGTTCTGAACAATCATGATGTTGCCAGGATCATTCGATACCAGCCACGCCACCGACGTGTTTATGAATATGGCGTAACCAACACGCGCACTTTTAGACAGAACGATTTTTTCAATATAAGGCGATTCAAGCGCAAGCAACCAAGCCTTTTGAAATGACTTTGGCGGGTATATCTGAGCATCGGAATTATAGTTTTCCTTACTCCACGGTATTAACGGTATCTTCTTCGGCGGGGACGTAATGCTTAGAATATTTTTCGAGAATGCTCTCGATAAGCGACGGTAATTCATCATTTCCAAGCTCGTTCAAACTGTCAAAAGCACCTTCAACCACCTGCTCAATGGATTTCACCTCTTTTGGTGTAAGCTTTAAGCGTTTTTGTAACTGATTCGGCACGTCTAAAAGCTGCCTTCTAAACATAGAAAGTGGGCCATTTACCAACTCCAACAAGGCGTCATATGGCACTAATTCACCGCTTTCACGGCCATTTTGTAGATGGAGTTTTATTGCCGCCTGCTTTTCCTTCTCTTTTTTCCAATCTTCGAGGGTTTTTGGCTGTTGTGTATTTCTTCTAGTTCCCCCGATTCCCTACCTCTATTAGCCTTCATGTGACGTATCTTTTCAGATTGATATTTCACATAAGAATGAACAGATTTCTCAACATCAATTTTCCCCGAAGCTAGGTAAATCAATTCATAGCCATCTTTAACATGGTTTCGAATTGTGCGATCAACAATGCCAAGCGCACTTGCAAGTACAGTTATTGAGCCTCATTACAAAATATTCTCATTTAATCGAAAAAGTGGATAAAACCGGAATAGGAATAACAAGTTATTTTCTGAAAAATTTCTGTGACCCCGCGAGTCTTAGACCCGCAGAAAAAAGGCCCCCATACAGAGTACCTTTTCTATACAAATCAACAACTTAAACAAAATTAAAGACATTAACCTAACGGTCAGGAATGACGTAAAAACAGCCTTTTTTGAGCGTTTTTTCTCAAAATACACATTGGCTGTTTTTGTCACGGAAAACAGCTCTATCAACAGCTAACAAAAACGAGCCAAATTGAGGGGAAATTCAAGATTCGTTCAGGGCCTTTTTTACTTCCTCAACAAGCTTATCATCCAGAGTATTGCTGCTCTTTTTTGTCAGGAATTCGGCCACATGTAGGAATACGGCAATTAACACCTTTTCAGTGACCAATTTAGTCAGTAATGTCTTCAAAATGGCTAGTAAAATCGTGCTCATACGTATTGCTCCTTATCGATTCCGTACAGCTCAAACGGAAAGTTATTGACGAACTCATGCACCGTTCCAGCGCCATGAATTGTGTTGTAGTGATCTTTCCAGTATGCCCCTAAAGCCTTGATATCATTGGCTTCTGGCAGTTTCTCTGGTCTTCGATAGTAGTGGACACGACACATCGCAATGGCATATCTGAGGTTCCAAATAAGCGCAACATGATCAGGCCAACCGTTCACATCATAGGATTCATCAACACTATCAGACGTCATCATCAACAAAGCGTGTCGGATTGGTCTCTTATACTTGATGAAGTTCAACCAAAGATCTTTGTGCGTAGCTGGCTCCATCTGAATCAAGCCAAGTGCTGGGCCTTTCCCTAATTGCTTCAGATACGAACCGTGGGACTCCTGGGCAATCGTCCCTAACACAAGCTGTTCAGCGGCTAATGAATACATTCCCAGCTGCTGTAACGCAGGCACCACAACGTATTCACGTAATTGAGATAGGTTTAAACTCATGACAGGCTCCGCTTGAATCGATTGATAAATAGTTTGATTGCTTCATCACCCATCAGCCCCGCTACACCCGACATAAAGCCTGTCATCGCTGGCGGCATGTTCATCGACGTGCACAAAAAGAACGTCAACATGCCCAAGAAACCGCCAGTAAAAACCGCGATAAGCATATGAATTAATGAGAATTTTTTAGAATTTTGCTGAAAGTCACGAAGATATTTCACAGCCCCACCTAGCACACCGACCATGACGAATGCCGCTGTTTGTAGGAGGCTCATCCGGTAGGAATTTCATATGGTGCGTCCAGTCCAGAAACGAAAAAGCCCCGCAAAAAGCGAGGCCCAGAAATGACAAAGCCCCGCACTTGGCGAGGCCTGATAAGTTGTGTTGCTGTCAGATACAAAACTAACAGCGTGGAGATACTTTAGCGCCTAATTCCCTGCCTCGCAAGCCTTGCGCGCGCAAAAAGCAAAATGTCGTTCTCTTCTTATGAAAGCGACATTTTATGGTTAAAGCCTTGTATTTATTGAGCTACAGCAAAGCGGCTTCACAACTCAATGGCGGCATGTTGGCGGCAAATCACAGGTGTTTTTTGATAAATATGTTTTGTTCAGGCACAAAAAAACCACCCGAAGGTGGTTCGAAGATCATTATCGAATCTTATTTTTCAACAGATTGCCAATGTACTGATAATACCGGAGGGGAACATCTAAATGACCCTTCATCAGTCGTAACCACCATGCCAACGCTATACTGCATACCATTGTGGACACAACGCTGATCTGATGAATCGTTAGAGGTTGTTACCGTCGGTTTCGGTGACAACTTAATCGTTTCGGCCTGAACAGGTACATTTAGAGACATAATACAAACGGCAACCAATGTTATTTTTTTCAACATAAACATTCCTATTTTAAAAAGTAATTATATGAATATCACAAACAACTGGATATCCATACAGTTTATATATGCAGTATTTTTATTTTCAAGGCGCTTCAACTAATTAATCCTACCTAGTCATTTAGCATGGCGGCGATAGATGCTCACACTATTTTGAACTATGCGAATTAACATAGTTTCCGATTTTTCGACCAGAAATGAGGCGATATGAAATACAACCCTCCTTCGCCAACATGGAATTCATAACTGTTCAAAGGTATATTACTCGGCTTTACTCTTGATAAATTGGGACGAGGAATGCGGAGAAAGATAGACGAGGTAGCTAAGTGGAGGCCGTTTACCGATGCAAACGGCCAAGTATACGATCTTAGTCACCTAGACGCCCATGAAGCGACCTACTCCGATATCATAAACGGGAAAAAAGAAACCTATACCTTTGTAGTTTCCTACTCGTTCCACTGCTTTGCAAAGGACTACCCTCATCAAACAGAAGCGGAAAAAGCGGATCTGATGTACCACACCCTAAAAAGAAAGCAGGCCGTTTTGCTTTGTTCGATATGAATTATCAAAAAAGTATTTGAGACAAATTGTTGATGCCTTTGGAGACAAAAAAACCCGCATAGGACACGCAGGTTATGGAAGCTATGCCTCTGTCACTATCAACACAGAGGAAGAAGGGCAAATCATCTATTTCGTGCCCTTTAAGATGTACCGAGAGAAAAAGTTAATGAGGATACACATTACCAGTGCTTATCCTGAGGACGTGATGCCCAAGCTGGATAAGGTGAACTTTTTCAACATTGCGAAGAATCTTAGGTTAGGAAAACCGCTTCCCAAACCCCAGAAATAACAAAACCCGCCTAAAAGCGGGTTCCGTCGAGCATTGATCCAAATTTTGAGCCTATGCCCGATATTCAGAAAGCCTTTACCGAGTTGCCCTCGACCTTTTACGGTAGCCGGATGTGTGATGTGACTCACTCTGCTGCATCCATATGACATCTCTGTCAATGAATTAATCTTAGCGCCCCTATAAACATATTGCAACAACTTAAGAATGCTATCCTTCTCCGAAGTGTCGGCCTGTGGCGCTTTTCACTCGTTTGATAGTGTTGTTTGCCCAGCAGATTGATTTCCGATTTTTCGGCCAGAAATGATCGATCAAACACGCTAATTAGGTCATTTTTTTTCCTTAGGTCGAATTAAGCGCCATTTTTTGCTACTAAAACGTGGAAACTTGCCTCAATTTTGTCCCTACAATAGGTTCCTCACAAAATTACCATGAGGAAAATAAATAATGCGATATCTAAAAATTTGTCTAATCGTCATAGCATGCACTGCAACTGTACTATTTATAAAATTTGATGGTTTACATTGGATAAATGACCACTGTTATAAAAACCATACCGCATTTGAGGCAATGGCGAGCAACAGTGGACCACTCTGCCGCTAAACAGTGCCAAGGGGCTTTCGCCCCTTGTTTTCCTTCCCTGTTCTAACCCTCCCCAAAGTGTCGGCCTGTGGCGTTTTTGACGCGTTCGATGGTTTGGTCAACCCATGCGGGGTTGGTTTGGATTCTGGCGAGTTGTTGTTGGTAGTTTCGGATGATTTGGATCATGGCCATGATGTCGACTACGCCATAAGTAAGTCAAAGTTTTCACATAGCCGAAAAGTTTTTAACACAAACGTTTAGTGTAACACCATGTAATCGACCGTTCCCGCATCAAAAATCAAAATACAATCCCCATTCAGATAAGGATACATCATGAAAAGCACACTTAATTTAACTCAAAAGATAAATTTATTTATGCTTACCGCACTAATATTGATGGCGCCATACAGCTATGCAGACAATCTCGACTCCCCCAACAGAGAGCATGCTGCTATTTATATAATGACTCTTATAAATGCAAAAAATGAAGATATGCTCAATCAACCTTTCTATGTCGGTCAAGCAAGACAAAAAGGGTTGACTATCGATCAAATGGTTTGGAATCGTGTATCAGCCCACATGGGTGAACAAAAATTTATAGATGCATTGAAAAATAGTGGCGCAAAAAGCTGGCAATACTATATCCAATCTTCAAATGACATTGATGGATGGACGGCACTAGAAACAGATCTAAATGAGCAAGCCTATATTACAAACTATTGTGAAAGCAAAGACTTAACTCACAACCCTCCTCTTCTCAACTCAAGAAATGAAATATCTCAACAAAAAGCAAATAACAACTGGGCTGCCTCTAAGTCAGAGACCAAATACTTAGTAGATTCAGCAATATCAGGAAACGGGCCTAAGGCTGTGACAAATCCTCTCACTTGTTTCACAAAATAGCATTTTAAACACAAGGGGCTTTCGCCCCTTGTCCTTCCCTGTTCTAACCTTCTCCAAAGTGTCGGCCTGTGGCGTTTTTGACGCGTTCGATGGTTTGGTCGACCCATGCGGGGTTGGTTTGGATTCTGGCGAGTTGTTGTTGGTAGTTTCGGATGGTTTGGATCATGGCCATGATGTCGGTGGCGGATACGACGGCGATGCTTTCTGTGATGCCTAAGGATTTGGCGACATCGTTAATGAGTTTGAGTTTTTCGTCGTCTTGGATCGGGCTGGGTAAGGTTTGTTGCATCGGTTCGGGTTCTGGCTGTTGGGCTTGGTCGAAGGCGCGGATGACTTCTAGGTTGAACTTCGGGCTGATCCACATGGCGTAGGCGTACACCAATTCTTTGCAAACATAGGTTCCTCTATTTACTCCTCCATGAACCGTATTTACTCCAAGCACCAAATTTGGTGCTTGCTCAATTTCTGCAATTAATTCTTGAGTTTGAGCATTACGCATGAAGCGAAAAGGTGCGTGTTTTTTATCACTGCCAGCCGCTTTATGAAGATCATTAAGGGAATACAATCCGTCGAGTGTGCGGATGTCTTTTGAAGAAATAGTAATATGAGCCATCAGTGGCCTCCTTTGGTTTGGATAAACCACCCAAACAAGGTTCCAATCTTAGTAAAGGTGGTGGGTCTAAATCAGGTTGGAACTACCGCCCAAAGGTACGGCCCAGCCGAAGCTGGCCTAACAAAGACCCACCATAACAGGCGAATCTCGGCCACAAAAAAACACGCGGTGCGTGTTTTAGGCCGCTTTGGTAAAAACGAGGTTCCAATCCCGACACTGGATTTTGCCAGTGCAGGGAAATAGTAGATCAGGAAGACAGGGAGGTCAATACAAGAAAATAAGGATGCTGAATTGCATATGTTGACTTACCTGTCAAAAAAAACTAAGATTAATTTTATACGAAATTTTGTATATTTTTATCTCATGAATAGTAGGTTAGCATTATGGAAAAATTACATTACTCCAACATATTCGAAGCAATAGCAGACGATCAAGCTGAAGCGGCAGACCTTGAGTTTCGTGCAGATATGGTGCTTGTACTCAGAAACTACTTCAAGGCTCAAGAGTGGACTACGGCTGATATTATGCAAGCACTTGATATACCACAACCAAGAGTCAGTGAGCTTACCAGTGGGAAGGTATCTAAATTTTCGGCAGACAAACTGATTCGATTTTTGGCTAAAGTTGGCTACCAAATCAAGCCTTCCATGAAAATCAAGAAAGATAAAACTGTTACATTCAAATGTACAACCAAAGACTTAAGCGCTGCATAAGCAGCGCTTACTTAATTAGCTTGTAACGCTCTTTGGCCGTATTCATAGCCTTTTTATCTACTCCATTAGTGGTTTTTGAGAAGGAATGTAATATGTATACGGTGTCGTTATATTTCGCACAGTAGATAGATCTAAATGCAGGACTGCCATTTATTTTTAGCTCTATCGCGCCTTTACCAACACTTTTACCTATGTGCTCAAAATCGGTAAGTGGATCCTCTCCTTGTTGTACTGCATTGATACTGGCACCAAACTCCACTTGAATTTCTTTAGGTAACTTTTTGAACTCTCTTTTTGCTGCTTCGTTAATAAAATCAAAAGATTTCAAATTCCCGACCTCACTCAATATAAATCTAAAATGTCATTTTTCGAATAATATATTCAAAACAAAAAATCTTCAAGCATATTAAACAAAAAAGTATTAAATTAAATAAATAGCAAACCAACCTCTTCACAGACAAAAAGACAAAAATTTAAACAATTGATTTTAATAGCTTTTTTCGATATCACCAATCCATAAATTAATTGCCTTTAATATTAACCCATTACCTTTAACATTAATCTATTGCCTTTAATATTAATCTATTACCTTTAATATTAATCTATTCCCTTTAATATTAATCTATTACCTTTAATATCAATCCATTAATCTATTTTCTTAAAATTATATTCTTCCCCCACTCCCCCAACGCTTTGCGCATCTGTTCTCTCGAATGGGTGTGCATGTAGCGTTTGTCCAGTCCGTCCCGTTCGTGGTTGAGTAGCATTTCCCCAATCACCCAGTCGATGCCCATGTCTTGCCAGCTGTCGCGGGCGAGTTTGCGTATGTCGTGGCTGGTGAACTTGATGCCGACGTCGTCGCTGAGGCTTTGATACCAACGCTCTATGGTGCGTGTGGTGATGGGTTTGATGCCTTTGACGCTGAATATATAGGTGCCACGCTTGGGCAGGCTGTTGATCAGGTCCATGGCGTGTTGGGTGATGGGCAAGCGGTGCTCGGTGCCGTTTTTGGTGTTCTCTGGCGGTAGATACCATTCTAATTGGGTGGGCGAAAAGTGTTTCCATTCGGCAAGGCTGGTTTCGCCTTCGCGGGTGGCGTGTAGCAATTGCGTCATGAAGAAGACGCGGCGCTGTTTTGGTTGCTTATTAATAGCAGCGAGTAACGCGGGTAAGTCGTGGGGCTTGAGTCGCCCTGGTTGGCTGTCGGGCTGGGAGGTGGTGAAGCTGCTAAGCGTAATGTTTTTGGTGGGGTTGCTGGCAATGAGGCCGAGTCTCATGGGCGCGGGTGAAGGCGGTTTTCAGGGTGCCAAGCACGCCTTTTATGGTGGATAGTGCGTAATCGCTTTGCATGGGCATGTAGAGCTGTTTGTACAATAAGGGCTTGTCGATGTCGTTGAGTCGCACTTGGTCGAGCTGGCTGAGTAGATGGTTGCCTATGTAGCTGGACGAGGTGGACACGTAATCCGACGAGTAGGTTTTGTCGGCGTCGATGTGCTGCATGTACCACATTAAGACTTCACCGCCTGTTTGGAAAGCGGACACGGTGAGGCTGGCTTCCCGATCGGCCAAGGCGTTGGCACGTATGGCGGGAAGTTCGGCAAAGAGGGTTTTGGCGGTGACGGCTGGCCATTTGGCAAGCTTGGTGCGCTGGCGCTTTTTGCCTTTGTAGACGACATCGTAAAAGGTGCCACCCGTCCGCGCCGCGTTGATGTGAAATTCAACACGGCGCGCATCGTAGAGGGAACGCTTGTCTGTTTTCAGGGCGGCTTTGATGGTGGTGTCGGTGATCTTGGTGGTGCCTTTGGTCATGCAATGGCCCTTAGCTGTTCCTCTGTGAGTCTTGCGGCCAGTTCGGTTTGCAGCTTGAGCAAGAAGCGTTTGCGCCCTTCTGCTATGTTGTTGGCAAAGGTCTTTTCGCTTGGTGTGGCATGGGCGGGGCCAAGGCGTAGTTCGGCAGCGAAGGTAGGCAAGGTGGCGGCAATTCGGGCATTGGTAAGCGGTTTGCCTTTGATGGTCTTGCGCCCTTCTGCCAGCACCGCAGCAAATAAGCAAAGCTTTTGCATTTGTGACAGGTCACAAAAGAGCCAATCAAAGCCTTTGTCTTTGACGGATAAGGCGCGGATTTGTTTGATCATCGCGGCGTTGCTGTCGCCACCACCGCCAAAGGTGGGCGTGATGCCCAGTTGAGCGGACTCACAAATTCGCCCTGTGTTGCCCACGCCAGACCAACCCGCGTCGGCTGAACTGGATATGAGGTACGTTACTTGATCGTTCACGATCCGCCATCCTAGCGCTCCTAATGTGTTGGGTTTGTCTCGATTTAGCCAGCGCATTGTTTATTGATTCCTATATAAAACGTGGTCGGTTGGTTTGAAACCTTGTTACTATTTCTCAAACACCCACAGGTCGTGGGTATGCGTTTTTCATGATTTCTGAGATTCGAATGGGGTTCGTGATTTGATCCCAATCATGAAACTCAATATTCACTAATTCCCATAACCCCTCATCCTTCACTTTTAGAAAGACGTAGGCTCCTTTAAAAAAATAAATGTAATTACAGTCACGTGGCGCCTCACTCCAGCTAGCAGTAACCTCAGAGCCATCGCCAAAATGATAGCGGATTAAGTTTTCTAGACTCATGTCATCCCCCTTAATAAATCTTTCAACTGACACACTCCCCTCTGTCCAGTAGCGCATTCTTTTCAAACCAAAAAACGACAGGGTTGTCATTCGTTTCGATCAATCCGAAACGCTCTCCAGTTCTAAAATTGACAGAAGACCTTCTAGCCCTATCAATCTGTTGTGCTATCTCATTTCTGAACTGTTCGACAGAAAAACAGCCTTTGAACAAATTGCACGGAGCGCACGCAGGCACCATATTATTAATATGATCAAGATGGGGTTTATGGCATTCGCCCGTCTGACGCACCTCAAATACATATTTATTTTTTCTTTCTTCTCGTGGCACAGCCTCGGTAAGACGCTGTATTGGCTCAATATGATCTGCATGCCACCCTTTTTTCGGTAGTTCTATTCCGCAATACCAACAATATCCTCCTGACTTATTCCAAACGGCTTGTCTTTCTCTTTTTGATAAAGCCATCTACCCTCTCCCCAACAATGCTTTAAGATCCCCAACCCGCTCACGGCCAAACACTCGACGACGTAATAGCTCGCTTTCGCTGATTTTCTCGCCGTATTGCTTGGGTTGAATAACGTCTCGTTTGAATCGCTCGCCACGCATCCACGCCTTGCACACGTCCTTGTAAACCTTGGCAAAGGCTCTTTGGCCTGCCCCTGTGTCGCGGCGGCGTAGCTTGCTGAAACCAACTCGTCGCCCTGCTTCGTAGACCGTGTCGTGGCTGGGTTTCCAGTGCGCTAGGTCGTGGGCGTTGTTGGCGGCTTCGAAATACGCCGCGTCGGTTGCTGGGAATTCATCAAACAAATCGTACATGGTTCGCTCCTACCAATCGGTGTCGTGAATGTCTGTCAAACTGTCGCTAACTTGCTGCTTGGCCACGGCTGGCGGCGTCGGTCGCTGTGCGGCAAACTTCATGGAATTACGCATCCACAACCTCCAAGCCGCGATCCAATCAAGCATCTTCGAGTCCCTTCGCTTGGTGATAATCTAAAAACTTATTCGTCTCGACCCGCCAGTCATTCGTGATTTGGTTTTGTGCGAGCCAATCGAGCATTCGCTGATCGACCAAGAACTCATCCGGAACGCCAGAAGCACGTTTTGGTTTTTTGGGTTTGGGCGGAACGACCAAAGAATTAGGATCATTGGTTTTTGTATTACTAGTAATATAATTAGTCGGATTTTTTTCCGAGGTTTCTCGGATAATTTTCCGAGGTTCTTCGGAAATATTTCCGTCCTCTGGATAAATTTCCGCTTCGTTACTTTCAGGTTCTCGGATATTTTTCCGACCTTCGGAAGTGCCCGTGTTATCTGGGATTGGGGCGTTTTGGTCAATAGCATTCCAAAGCTTACCTTTCGTTGTTAGCGCGATGTATTGGTAATGCATCTTGTCTTTTATAACGACCTTCAGCTTAATGATTCCAAGCCTCTCTAGGCTCTTCAAATGGCGAACGATGGTGTCTTCCTTATCTGTCACCATAGGCAACTCAGACAGCAGCTTAGACTTGGCAAACCAGTAATAGATTTCACCATCCATTAAGGTACCATCCGCCCAAGAAGACGCTTCACACACAACCGACAGCACAGCGCATTGGGGCAAATTAAGCCCCCATTCCAGTGCTCTAACTTGGTTGATGTATAGGCTGTATCTCATGCCCTACCCCTTAATCTGCTTCATGCTGTGCTGTAATACCGATTCACGAAGCTGCATAAGCGCCTCGATGGCTTCGGTGATTTCGCGCTGGCATTGCTCTTGTTCACGCATGGTCAGCTCGCCGTCTTCCATGGATTTATGGATCATCGCCAACACATCGCCGTGTTCTTTGCCGGCTTTCAGCACAGATTCCAGAATGCCCAGCGGTGCGGCTTGCTTCGCCTTAATGCTTAGCTCCATGCCCATAGCGCGGTAGATAGCGTGGTTGCCCGTAATCAACTGCAACGCCACGGCCTCACGCAAAGACATCTTGTGCGTTTCCGTTTGCGGGTTTGCCTTGTTGATCAAGACTTGATGCCCTACGCCCATCAGCGGCGCGATTTGCTTCGCGGACAGCTCCGAGTTGTGCACCGTGTCGTAAATGGCTTGGTCGATGTGATCCATTGTTTTCTCCTGATAAATACAAACGTGTGCAAACCTTGAAGCCACGTTTTTAATGTTTTACATTCGGTATTCCATTACTCAGAAAGCAAGGAAAGCGCATGAATATTGAGATCTACACAAAAACTGATGCCCGAGTGAAAACCATCGAAAATGTAAAAGGTCCTATTCCACGCACAGGTGAAATTCTGTCTCTAAAGCAAGATCCCGACTTAGTGGAAGACGTTGATGAATTCATCGTCAAAGAGGTCGAATACGTTTTAAAAAACAATGAACTAAGCCCCATCATCAGATGCGTTCCTTACTTTGGCCGCCATTCCCGAGCCTTCGTTATTGAAGACTTCGGTTGGAATGGGAACCCTTGATAACTGTTTAAGGAGCTGATCCAGCATTTCACCAGTAGCGTTTAACTGGTGAAATGCGTCTGTTTCACTTAAACCAGCATTACGCAACTGGCCAGTGGTTCCCCATAGCTGCACTCGTAACTTAGAAAGAGACTCCTGCACTTCGCCTAAACTGCACTTATGCTTACTCATTGTTTTCTCCTGATAGATAACGAGCTAATCCCTACGGTTCATTGCAATGTCTTTCTTGGTGAGGATTCCATCCCAGATGTGGTCGAAGACACGAGGCGTTATGTATTGAAAAGAAAGCCCGTTGAGAACTAATTCTGTTGCCTCTTTAGTACTCACAAGGTGCTGATAAAAATGCGTGCCTTGTAAGTTTGAATATTCAAGTGACGCTAAAGCGGCATCACAAGCCTTTTTAAGATCACTGATATCGCCAATCACACTGGTGATATCAGGTGCTGGAAGGATTTTTCGTGCTCTACTTTTGTGCTCACTCATTGTTTTCTCCTGAAATAACTAAACGTGTTCTGATTAAAAATCGTTCGCTAAGCTGATTTGGTATAAAGCGCTGGGTCGTACCTCAACGCGCCGTTGGTCAGCTTCTCGATTCGGAGGGCTTGCTTCTCAGGGATTACAACACCCCATTGAGAAACAGAGCTTTGTGAAATTTTTAAAAACTCTGCAATCCTTGTCGCGCTACCAAAGTGATCAATCAATCGTTGTTTGAGCATGTCTCGTCCAATCTGCAATTTAAGTTTTCCTAATATTAATGTCTTAGGAAAACTTAAGTCAAGATAACTTAAGATTACTTACATAATTTTTTTTAGGATTCCTTAAATGAAGACTTTAGGATTACGTATTCGTCAAAAGCGTAATGAGCAGAACATCACGCAATTGCAGCTCTCAAAATTAGTGGGGGTTTCTCACGTGACTGTCTCTCAATGGGAAAGTGATACAACCGCGCCAAAGGGAGAAAACTTATACAAGCTTGCTCAGATACTAAAAACACAAGCCAACTGGTTGATATCAGGAATTGACTCTCAGCATGAAAGTAATGTTGTCGTCGCACCATTGGCACCCAAGACCAAAAAACTACCTGTTATAAGCCATGTGCAAGCTGGGGCTTGGACAGAAGCTATAGATTACATGGCTCTAGGTGACGACATTCAATGGGAAGAAGCCCCATCCTCTGTAGAGGAAAATGCTTTTTGGCTTAAAGTCATTGGTGATAGCATGACGGCTCAAAGTGGCATTAGTGTTCCTGAAGGTAGTTTGATACTAGTAAACCCCAACATACCTGCAGAAAATGGGAGCCTAGTAGTTGCTAAATTGGATGGTACCGATGAAGTCACTTTCAAAAAACTAGTGATTGATGCAGGGCAAAAATATCTAAAACCTTTAAATCAAAGCTACAACCCACTGCAGATCAATGGCAATTGCAGAATCGTAGGTGTAGTGACCGAATCAAAATATAAGTTTTAAGCTCACCTCTCTCATACACTAAACCTGCCAATGCGGGTTTTTCTTCGACAAAATATTAAGTTTTCCTAAATTTTGTTTGACATACCGTTTAAGTTTTACTAAGTTACGACTTAAGCAAACTTAAATAACCAAACCAAAGGACAGGAATCATGTTAATTCTAACTCGCAGACCGCAAGAAGCCATCTACATTGGCGACACCATCAAAGTCACCATTTCTAGCATCAAGGGCAACCTAATCCGTGTTCGCACAGCCTCACCAGAGCTGCTTGTCGTCACTCGTAAAGTGGGTGAATCCATCAACATTGGCAAAGACATCAGAGTGACGCCCTTAAGCATTAAAGGCATGCAAGTGCGTTTGGGCATCGAAGCGCCAAAAGACATCAGCGTCCACCGCGAAGAGATCTACGAACGCATTCAGGCTGGGGTAACTCAAGAAGCCACAGCCAACTAATAAGGAGAGTTACCATGCCAAATCAAAATCAAGAATTTACACCAAGCACCAACCCAATGACCGATACAGCGCAAGATATCTTTGCCACTGTTCTTAATCAGCGTCTTCAATCTGGTGTGCTTGAACAGGCTATAACCAAGAAAGTTGACGCATTAATTGAAGATGTAGCAAGTGATGTGTTTAGAAGTTATGGAGACGTAGGAAAAGCACTTAAAGAACAATTCAGTAAGGCAATCATGCCCACGCTTGAAAGCATGGGAGATTTACCAACCTATCACGAATTTGTCTCTAATCGCCTTAAGCTTGCAGCGCAAAACTTCTACGACAATCGTTTAACGGAAGTAATGGATGCAGAGCTAAAAGAGATCATGAGTGAACTACCTGAAGAAATCACTCTATCTTGGCTTGTTGAACAGATAGTTAAAGAAGCACAAGAGTATGAAGACGAGCCAGAGGGTGAAATTACTCTAATTATTGAAGAACGTAGATATGGCAGTTTCATCAATATCTATTTAGATAAAGAAGCTGGCAAAGAAAAAAGAGAATGTGATTATGACCTTCACTTGCACCAGAACAAGGAGACATCGAAGTGGGAAATAATAGGACTTCGAGTTGATGGTCGAGAGGCTGGCGCACAACTAAGTATTGGGAATTTATACAACACCGACAAGATTCTCTTCAACATCTACGCCATGAAAGGCCAGATAAAACTTGATCAAGGTGATGATGCTGACGATTACGAAACCTCTTGGTCAAACTGGGATTAATAAGCGTCATTTTCAACTATGAGCACCAGCACACAACGCAAGCAAGCCCAACGAGAAAGAGAAAAAGCCTTCGACATCAAGCGTGTCGAAGTGCCTTTATCAGCAACAGAGCGGCAAATGCTAGCAGAAGGGTGCGAGTTTCGAGGCGGTTACACCGCATCAGAATACATCGCCACTCTCATACGAAGAGATTACGAGCGCATTCAAGAGATCAAGAAGACATTAGGCGATTGCCAGTACTGCAACCGCCCTCTTCCTCAAGGATGCGAACGATTACACAAAGGCCATAAAGATTGCTTTCACACACGAGAAGCACGAAAACTTTCTTTGTGACCTGTCACAACATAGGTGAATTGAATGAACACAGAATCAATAAACTGGAACAGCGACCAAATCGCAGGACACGACGCCAACAGCAATCCAATTACCGTGGGGGAATTGGTCGCTGCCATAGAAGGATACGAACTGCTTGTCTGCATCGCCTCCATGCCAGACAGCATGCGTGACAACCTAGCCCGCGCCGCTGCCGAAAACTACCGCGTTAAAAGCAAAAATGAACAGCTAGAACGCACGGTGAAAGAGCTAGAAAGCCAGCTCAACACCTCTTTCTCACGAATCAGCGACCTACTCGCAGAACGTGCAGAAATAGACAACAGCAAAGCACTAGAAATCTTAGCCATCTACGCCAACCCAAAACACTGGCGCAACCCATACAACCAGCATGGAGAGCTGGACGCGCAACAACAAAGCGTCTTTGCCAAAGGCTACCACGGCTTTGAACTGGCCATGTCAGTGCTGAAAGACAAACAACAAGCGGCTTAAAAAACAGGGAGAGTAATCATGCTAATTCCAATTAAACCTGAAAACTACAAAGACATCACCATCGAGCAACCAGAGTTCGAAAGACTAAGTATTCCAGCAAAAATCATTCGAGCTGCACAATTATTTAGAGCTAAAAAAGATGTCCGTTTTTACTTAAAGGGCATCCTTCTTGATCCTCAAGGGTATATTTCGGCTACAAATGGACACATAGCCATTCGCATTGAATGTGAAGAATGTAAGCGTCTTTCGAAGCAAATGATCATCGACATTAAGGGCAGAAAAATCCCTAAAAAAGCGACCAAATTAGATTTGGTAAGTATGAGTAGTAAGCATGGCGTCATCCTAATGAATGGCGCATCAGATGAAGTTAGGTCTTTTAGTGTTATAGATCATAAGTTTCCAGATATGAACAAGGTTATGAGAACTCTACCGCCAAGCCCAGCAAAAGAAATTCAGGTAGATCCAAGCTACATGAAAGAAATCGCAAAAGCACGGAGCATCTTAGGCTTTAAAAAAGGCCCAATCATAATGAAATTCAATGACGGCGATCCGATTGAAATTAACATTCCATCAAGTGAATTTGCCGCCAAAATTGTACTGATGCCAATGAAATATTAAGGAGAAGGATGATGAGCCAAATCAAACCCAAGTGGCCACGCAAACAACGCCTAAGCGAATACGCAAAAAATAACTTCGTTGACCCCAAAGCAGAACGAGCAAACCTATGTCGCCAATGTCGTCAAGGTGAGCTTCCTGCAACAAAAGAAGGGAACATCTGGTTTATATGGGTTCTACCCGATGGATCAGCCGCTTACGGCTATTCAGAAGACAAACCAGTACAGAAGCAGGCAAAAATGGATCGACCTAAAACAGGCAATGCCATTGCTGATGCTATTCTTTCAAACTACGTAATGGACAAAGGGATTGAGCTAAGATGAAGCCTCGTAAGAACAAGTTATGCGCCAACCTTAAAGTCATCACTCGCCCGAACGGCAGTAAATACTATTACTACAAAATGCCCGATGGCACTATGGAGTCACTAGGTCGAGACATCCCTAGCAAAGTTGCTGAAGATGCCGCTATGGCGCTTAACATTGCTCTTAACAACCAAGAATCACTCATCAACCGCATATCAAAACGCGCCGAAGAACTGCGCAACTACAACCCACAAAACCCGCCCATGTCGCAAGTCATAGACGAATTTAAAGTCACCAACCTTGATGCCGCACTTGAACAAGGCAAACAAAGTAAAGAAACCATTGAAAGCAAAAAATACAAGCTAGACGAGTACATGGCCAACTGGGCCAAAATTCGAGTGCAAGAAATCCGCACCTTTGACCTCGCCAATCTAGTCAAAACAAAAACACCGCACGCCCAGGCAAAGCATGTCCCATTATTGCGAGAGCTTTTTCGCTATGCCGTCACCACAGGCTATCGAGACGACAACCCAGCCAACGAACTCAAAGCCGCCACGCCAGAACCAAGACAACGCGAACGACATACACTCAGTGGCTATATGAAAGTCAGAGAAGCCGCTCCAGATTGGCTAAAACGCGCCATGGACATTGCCATGTACAGCCTTCAACGTCGAGGCGACCTAGTAGAGATTCAGTTTTTAAAAGACATCAATCTACAAGAGCGGACCATTCGAATACTGCAACGCAAAACCCAACGATACAAACACCCTGTTTTTATCGATATAGCCATGGGCGATATTTTATGGAATTCAGTTCAAGACGCCATATCAAGCAAAACGCATTGCCCTTACTTAATACATTGCCGCCCTCTACGAATGGACAAACGCGACATGGCAGCCAAACCCCACCCTTTTTATGTTATGCCGGATTATTTAACAAAGCAGTTTCGTAAATGGCGAGACAAAAGCGGCGCCTATGATCACCTAGCACCAAAAGAGCGCCCCATGTTTCATGACATACGAGCACTAGGCATTATGCTTTATCACAAAGCCGGTTACCCGAAAGAGTACATCATGGCATTAGCTGGCCATGCAAAAGAAAGCACAACAGACCACTACATAGAAGGGCATGAAAAACCTAAGCCACTTCGAGTCGCGGCAGAATTAGACATCAGCAGCATCGCAATAGAAGACATAGATTGGCGGCAAAACAAACTTCCGCCAGAACTGGCAAAATTAATCGATGAAGAGGGCTAAACAGCCCTCTTTTTTTGGCCTGAACGAAAACATCAGCATAGAAAGCCTAATCCGCGTCCACTAAACAGCAAAAAAACACCATGAAAAATGCTTAGAAACAGGCATCGTTAGGAAATTTTTCGGAAATTTTAAGGAAATTAAAAACAAAAAAAGGGCCTACGAATTAACGTAAGCCCTTGATTTTATTACTTAATTAGGTGGTAGGACTAGGCGAACTCGAATCGCCGACCTCTACCATGTCAAGGTAGCGCTCTAACCAACTGAGCTATAGTCCTAAAAAGTGTTGGCTATTATACGCAGAGGTTTGCTTTTGACAAGCCCTAGAACACACTTTTTGAAGTCTTTGTTTTAAAACTGTTTATTCGTCGAATGGAACGAGCAGTTCATGACCAATAACTTCGTCAATTAGACCGTAAGGTACTTTGTATTTTTTGTCTTTGAACCTAACCAGTACATAGTCGTAGCACATTTCGATCACGGTGCAGTTGACGATGACACCCTTGTCGATAACCCGAATGATGTTGTAATTTCTTAACGTAATAGCCATGTTTGTTTCCCGCTTTTAGGATTCACCTACGTCTTTTAATTTTTTCTGCAACTGACGAATCTGGTCTCGATAACCGGCTGCCAGTTCGAATTTCAGTTCTTCTGAGGCTAACATCATTTCTTTTTGCAGTTGGATCATGGCTTTACGAACTTGAGCCACGTCTTCCATGCTTTCCACTTGGTAATCTTTTGCCGTCTCAGCGACTTTCTTAGTTTTGCTGCCGCGTTTGCCCGCACCTGGGTTATAAGCGCCCTCCATGATATCTTCAACCGATTTGGTGATACCAACTGGCGTGATACCATGTTCCTCGTTGTAGGCCTGCTGTTTTTCACGACGACGATCGGTTTCATTAATGGCTCGCTCCATAGAACCTGTGATGCGATCCGCGTACAAAATGGCTTTACCATTCACGTTACGGGCGGCTCGACCTATGGTCTGAATCAGCGATTTTTCCGAACGCAAGAACCCTTCTTTGTCAGCATCAAGAATGGCCACCAGACTCACTTCTGGGATATCCAAGCCTTCTCGTAGCAAGTTTATACCAACCAAGACATCAAACTCACCCAAACGTAAATCACGAATGATCTCCACTCGCTCTACGGTATCGATGTCTGAATGCAAATAACGCACTCGAACGCCATGATCACTCAGATAATCACTTAAATCTTCCGCCATGCGCTTGGTCAAGGTGGTCACCAAAACCCGCTCGCCGATTGGCGTACGCAGATTAATTTCAGATAACAAATCGTCAACTTGCGTCGCTACGGGGCGCACTTCTAAAATAGGGTCAATCAAGCCAGTCGGGCGTACAATCTGTTCGACCACCCAATCTTGATGCTCTTCCTCGTATTTGCCCGGTGTGGCTGAGACAAAAATCGTTTGCGGTTTAATCTGTTCCCACTCTTCAAATCGCATTGGGCGATTATCAAGAGCTGAGGGCAAACGGAAGCCGTATTCGACTAGGTTCTCTTTACGAGATCGATCGCCTTTGTACATGGCACCGATCTGTGACACGGTCACGTGGGATTCGTCGATAACCAACAAAGCATTGGCTGGTAAATAGTCAAACAAAGTGGGCGGTGGCGAGCCTCTTCCCTACCCGATAAATAACGCGAATAGTTTTCTATGCCGTTGCAGTAGCCCAGCTCTTGCATCATTTCTAAATCGTATCGTGTACGCTGATCAAGGCGCTGCATTTCGACCAATTTATTCAGCGACTTTAGCTGCTCAAGGCGTTGATCTAACTCTACCTTAATGCGCTCAATGGCGGCTTGCACAGTTTCTTTTGGAGTCACATAGTGAGTTTTCGGATAAATGGTGACACGCGGCACTTTACGAAGTGTTTTATTGGTTAACGGGTCAATCATCGATAAGGTTTCAACTTCGTCATCAAACAGCTCGATACGAATCGCGGTGTCTTCAGAGTCCGCAGGAAACACTTCAATCACATCTCCACGCACACGAAAGTTACCACGCTCTAATACCAAATCGTTGCGGCTGTATTGCAGCTCTGCCAAACGTCGTAACACATCACGCTGATCAATGCGATCACCTCGGTCAAGGTGCAACATCATTTTTAAATAAGATTGTGGATCGCCCAAACCATAAATCGCTGAAACAGTGGCAACGATAATGACGTCTTGTCGTTCCAGTAACGCTTTAGTCGCAGACAATCGCATTTGCTCTATGTGTTCGTTGACTGATGCGTCTTTTTCAATAAAGGTATCCGATGCGGCCACATAGGCTTCTGGTTGGTAGTAATCGTAATACGAAACGAAATACTCTACGGCATTGTTGGGAAAAAACTCTTTGAATTCTCCGTAAAGCTGTGCCGCCAGTGTTTTATTATGCGCCATGACAATAGTGGGACGCTTCACTTGCGAAATCACATTGGCAATGGTGTAGGTTTTCCCCGAGCCTGTTACCCCAAGTAAGGTTTGATGGGCTAAGCCCGCTTCAACACCACGCACGAGTTTTTCTATGGCTTTTGGCTGATCGCCCGCGGGTGAGTAAGGTGAAACAACTTGAAACTCTTGCGACACGGATTTTTCCCCAAGCTATACAATTGACTCCATAGATTAACAAATTTTGCAGAAAAGGTCTGGTATTTAGAGTATTCATCTAGACGACTTTAAGGAAGAGTCGGAAAAACTTCCCCGTTAGACTTTATTAATTTCACTATCAAATATAACATAAAGACATATTCTTATAACGCTTCATATAAAACACAGACATCACTACGATTGGCAACAATCAAAGTCTGCCCTGAGCGTTCACCCAGCGACCTAGAAGGGTAAAATTTTAAGCGAGTCACATGAAAAAATTGGAAAGATATTTCCCTGCTCTGAGTTGGCTTAAAGGTTACTCACGCGCTGATCTGCAAACCGATACTGTAGCCAGTTTCATTGCCACTATTTTATTGATACCGCAAAGTATGGGTTACGCTTTATTGGCAGGATTACCCGCTGTAACAGGCCTCTACGCTGGCATTATTCCTTCTATCTTATATGCTTTTTTGGTACAAGCCGCACACTGGCTGTCGGCCCTGTTGCTGTCACCTCCATGATGACAGCGACCATTCTGATGCCATTCGCACTACCAGGAAGCGAACAATATGCCGCCATTGCCATGATGTTGGCGTTTTTATCGGGGGTATTCTTAATATTGATGAGCCTATTAAAAATGGGCTTTCTGTCTAATCTACTCAGCCATCCTGTTATTTCTGGTTTCATTAGTGCTTCCGCTATATTAATCGCAGTAGGACAGTTCAAACATTTAATTGGCGTCCAGGCTCATGGCAATAATCTTATCGAGCTGACGCAAAGCATGATGCGGCATATCCAAGACATTAATTTGCCTACTGTGCTTTTAAGTACCATTTCCATCCTATCTTTAATATTACTCAAACGTTATCTCACCCCCATTTTGAGCAAACTTGGCCTGTCAGAGCATTACGCTCAAATGCTTGGAAAAGCGGGGCCGGTTATTGTTGTGGTAGCCACCACCAGCAGTGTGGCTTTGTTTTCCCTAGACACTCTCGGAATTAAAATTGTTGGCGATATAAACACAAGCTTACCCTCCATTCCTTTCCAACAATTTACAGTCGATGCCATGATTGATCTATTACCGGGAGCATTTCTGATCAGTATTGTGGGCTTTGTTGGGTCTGTTTCTGTGGCTCAATCCTTCGCTGCGAAACGCAAGCAAAATATCAACCCAAACCAAGAGCTGGTTGGATTAGGCTTAGCCAACTTAGGCGCGGCATTCAGTGCTTCTTTTCCCGTAACTGGCGGCTTTTCGCGGTCGGTTGTCAACGTCAGCGCAGGGGCAAAAACCCCAATGACAGGCATACTCACGGGGTTGTTAATGCTAGTAACTTTGCTCTTTTTCACGCCGCTTTTTTATTACCTGCCAACCGCGGTACTAGCGTGCAGTATTATTATCTCGATTTTACAACTTATTGAATTCAACAACCTGTTGAGGCTTTATCGCTTTTCGAAACAAGAAGCACTGGGCTTATTAGCGACTTTTTTTGTCGTGTTGTTTGTCGGCATGGAAACAGGAATAATCGTCGGCGTCTCGTTATCGCTTTTATTCTTCCTTTGGCACACTAGCCATCCACATATTGCTGTGGTTGGCCGACTCCTCGGAACAGAGCACTTTCGTAACGTAAAACGTTTCGACGTAGAAACAGACCCAGAAGTTATCACCATTCGAATTGATGAAAATCTTTTCTTTGCTAACGCGAGAGTCCTTGAAGATTATGTCTTAACATTGGTCTCTCAACATAAAGACATGAAACATCTCATTCTCATGTGTAATGCAGTCAATATGATAGATGCTAGCGCATTAGACAGTTTGGAGACCATTGACGACAGATTGAAATCCGCAGGTGTCATGCTGCATTTCTCTGAAATTAAAGGGCCTGTAATGGATAAATTAAAAGAGTCGAGCTTAGTCACAAATCTGAGCGGTCAGATCTTTTTAACCCAACATCAAGCTATGAAGGCTTTAACCAAGCAGCAAGCAGAAATATGATCTGCCTGCTGCAATTGAGGCTCAAAAAGCCATGTTAATTGACCGAGGCATTATCGCCTGCCGCCGATACTCTTAACAGATCTTTGTTACGAGACAATAACGCGTCACCAATACCTTTTACCTCAGACAACTGATCAATCGATTCAAAACGACCATTGGCGTCTCTATAAGCAATAATGGCTTCGGCTTTTTTTGCGCCAACACCGGACATAACCGCAGCAAACTCCGCCGCCGTGGCAGTGTTAATATCCAAAGGCGTGGCAGCAAAAAGTGAGAAAGGCACAAGAGACAGTGCAGCAACAAAAAGTGAACGAGAAATGTAAGTACGAAAAATACGAGAGAGATTGGTCATAGAAAAATCCTTTTCAAAGTCTTAACAAAAGATGGCATCTTGCCAATAAAAAACCACTTACTATGTCGACATAAGGTCAACACAAGTAAGTGGTTTTAGAGTAAAAGCTTTTTAGTCAGACTTCAAGGGTCTTTTTTGTCTGATATCAAAATGCCACAAGAGAGATTACGACAACACACCTAGATCACGATTTGCTTGAGTCAACACGGCAATAGGATCACTAGCCTGAGTTATCGGACGCCCCATGACTAGGTAATGACTGCCTGCCGCCATAGCCTCCGCTGGTGTCATAATACGCTTCTGGTCGCCCTGATCCGAACCAGTAGGACGAATACCAGGTGTCACTAACACAAAATCTCGTCCCAAGTCCGCAGACAACATACTGGACTCTTGCGCAGAACAGACCACCCCATCCATGCCAGAAGATTTCGCCAACGCCGCCAAACGTTTAACGTGCTGCTCAGGCGTCGCGTCAATACCAATTTCTAAAAGATCCGCTTGATCCATGCTGGTCAGAACCGTTACCGCAATCAATAAGGTCTTGTTATCGGGTAATTGCTGCAACGCATTCGCAGACGCTTCCATCATACGACGGCCACCAGTCGCATGAACGTTTACCATCCACACGCCCGCTTTAGCCGCCACAGTCACCGCGTTCGCCACTGTATTTGGAATATCATGAAATTTAAGATCGAGAAAAATGTCGAAGCCTAGCTTATGCAACTCATCCAAAATCACAGGACCTGCTGTCGTAAACAACTCTTTGCCGACTTTGACTCGACACTGGCTAGGGTCTAGTCGTTTCGCCATCTCAACGGATTGCGCCATGGTTGGGTAATCTAGGGCAACCACTATAGGGGATTGGCAGCTCATTCAGTGTCCTCTTTTCTTTCGGTTTCTATCGTTTATAAGTATCACAAATACACGCTTTGCTTTATTCACCTTCCAAACCATGAATTGGCTTTACCACGCCCCAATTTTTACAACTAGGACACTGCCAATGCAATTGATGTCCAGGAAAACCACACTGGCGACATTGATATTTGTGTTTTGCCTGTACGAGTTGATCAATCAGCTCGAATAACACCACCAAATGTTGTTGGTTGTAACCTTGAGAATCGGCGAGCTGCAAACTAATCAGCTCTTTAAAACCTTTAATCGTGGGGTGTAATCTTAATTGTTCAACCAGAAACATCTCGGCGTAGTCTTTATCTGTTTCCATGTAATGCTGAACCAGCGCCATGATTAAAGCCGTAGAAGGCTTCTTCTGATTCTGTTCTTGCAAAAACTTAATGTAACCACCACTGCCCCACACTTTTTGATAACACTCTTTTAACTTAGGGATAATGATGGAAATAAATTCTGGGTCTTGTTCTGCTGCGTGCTTTAGCTCTTTAATGGCGTCACGATAACGCCCTTGGCTATTTAATACATCGGCCGCGCCAATACTCGCTCGAACGCAGCTAGAGTCCACCTCTAAAGCTTGTTTATAATACTGAAAAGATTGCTTCCATTGCTCTTTTTTCTGCAACTCTTGAGCCATCTCACAATGAAAATGCGCCAAGCGCTTAATCTCTTTTTTGGTCGGCGCTTCTTTGATCAACTCAGAGCCAATTTGTATGGCCTTGTCCCAACTCTGCTCAAATTCATAAAGATCGACAAGCAAAGTGAGTATTTTAGGCTGAAATTCCGTTTTGCGTGACGTTGACGCCATATTCAATAATAAGCGCCCTGCTCTATCTAGCAAACCAGCCGACATGAAATCACTGGCAAGCTCTAACTGCACCATACGCATTTCACGCTGGGATATCTCAGGACGAGCGAGCAAGTTTTGGTGTATGTTGATGGCCTTTTGTATTTCACCTTTTTTACGAAATAAATTACCTAGTGTAAGGTGGATATCAAAGGTATCAGAATTGACTTCGAGAGAATCAACAAAAGCGTCAATGGCCTCAGAATGTTGATCGTTCAGTAGATGGTTAAGACCACGAAAATAATCAGTCGGAATGCTTTTTTTGGTTTGCTTATTTTTCTTGGTCGGATTTTTACGCCCCATTGCCCAGCCAACAAAGAGCGCGACAAACAGAACCAAAAACAACCCAATTTCGGTCAACTCACTCACTCCTTCTCAACAGAAAGCTCTTTCGCAATAGAAGCCTTACGCAAAGAATCTACTTCATCTCGTGCTTTTTCGTATTTACGAGTTAATACCTTGATCTGACGCTCACTGCGTAAATAGGTAACTGAGCTAACCAACAAGGCAACACAGGCTCCAACAGTAAAAGATATAATGACATAGAGGGCGACGCTAAGTTCTGGCCCTTGCCAAAAAACAAGATCTAATGGGATTAGTTGTGGATTGCGGATGGCAAAAAACACACCCACGGCAAGAAAAAAAACAATGAGTACTGTGTAAGTAACTCTTTTCAGCCATTTAAGCATAAAACAACCTACCAAAAAATATAATGGCGTTATTATGCCGTGGTAGCTAAAAAAATTCGAGGCATAAGACGTAAATTAGTTAAGTTCGTTAATCTCACTGTCTTCAGGCAAATTAACCAATTCTCTCAATTCTTTGCCCGGTTTAAAGTGCGGCACGTACTTGGCTCCCAGTTCAACAGACTCTCCCGTTTTAGGATTTCGGCCAATTCTGGGTGCTCTGTAATGCAGAGAAAAACTACCGAAGCCTCTTATCTCTATGCGCTCACCATTCGCTAAGGAATCAGACATATGCTCCAGCATTGCTTTGATTGCTTGCTCTACATCTTTCACCGGCAAATGGGATTGCTGATCGATTAGCAGCTCTATCAGCTCAGATTTTGTCATTACTGTCCTCGCGACTATAATTTGATCACTGTGTAAGACTAGCTAAATTTAGAAAGAAAGCAATAAGTTAACGCTATTTAGAATGCTTTTTACATGTTTTATTCTAGTGAAATAGAGAATATTACGAATGGATGCATTACACAACTAGCATAGATGCTGTCTAGCTTTTATAATATTGCCCATATTTAACACATTGGAAGAAATTATAATGAGCTATAGCAAAATCCCTGCTGGCAAAGATGCACCAAATGATATCAACGTGATCATCGAGATCCCAGCACAAGCAAACCCAGTAAAATACGAAGTTGATAAGGATATGGACGCGCTTGTCGTTGACCGCTTCATGACCGCTCCCATGTTCTATCCTGCCAACTACGGCTATGTTAACCATACGTTAGCAGATGATGGTGACCCAGTTGATGTTTTGGTGATTACGCCTTACCCAGTGGTTCCAGGTTCCGTTATCCGCTGCCGCCCAGTTGGCGTATTGAATATGTCTGACGAAGCCGGTATGGACGCAAAATTGGTTGCTGTTCCACACGAGAAACTAAGCAAAGAATACGGTCACATCCAAGATGTAAACGATATTCCACAACTGCTACGCGATCAGATTGAACATTTCTTCGAAAACTACAAAACCCTTGAAAAAGGCAAATGGGTAAAAGTAGAAGGCTGGGCAAACGCTGACGAAGCAAGAAAAGCGATTGTTGAAGGCATCGAAGCTTACAACGCTCAGTAATTCGTTCAAGCGATTTACTTTAGGCATAAAAAAACCGATCCTAGGATCGGTTTTTTTGTGCCTCAGACTTTCATTCAGCAAAGTCTGAGGCGTGTGTACATCTTACTCTAAAGAATCCAAGTAACGCTCTGCATCCAGCGCAGCCATACAACCTGTACCGGCGGAGGTGATTGCTTGGCGGTAAATATGATCAGACACATCCCCAGCAGCAAAAACACCTTCAATGCTGGTTTGAGTGGCATTACCGTGGGTACCAGATTGAACTTTTAGGTAACCATCGTGCATCTCAAGCTGACCTTTGAAAATATCCGTGTTTGGCTTATGACCAATGGCCACAAATAAGCCCGCAACCGCGATGTCTTTCTTCTCGCCTGTTTCGTTATTCTTGATACGAATACCCGTTACGCCAGCGTCATCGCCCAACACCTCTTCTAACTCAGAATGCCATTCGATTTTCACATTGCCGTTTTTCGCTTTTTCCATCAACTTATCCGCTAGGATTTTCTCAGAACGGAATTTGTCACGACGGTGAATAACGGTAACTGTTTTCGCTATGTTAGAAAGGTAAAGTGCTTCTTCAACAGCCGTATTACCACCACCAATCACAGCAACATCTTGATTGCGGTAGAAGAAACCATCACAGGTCGCGCAAGCAGATACACCTTGCCCCATGAATTTTGTTTCGCTCTCAAGACCCAAATACTGAGCACTCGCACCAGTGGAAATAATCAAAGCATCACAAGTATAAACACCACTGTCACCTTCCAAACGGAATGGACGGTTTTGCAAATCCACTTTATTAACATGATCAAAAATAATTTCCGTTTCAAAACGCTCAGCGTGCTTACGCATACGCTCCATCAGCTCTGGACCTTGTACGCCTTGATCATCACCTGGCCAATTATCAACCTCGGTAGTCGTGGTCAACTGACCACCCATTTGCATACCGGTAATCATCACAGGATTCAGGTTCGCACGGGCAGCATAAACCGCTGCGGTGTAGCCAGCTGGACCAGAACCTAAAATCATTAATTTAGCGTGTTTCACATCGCTCATGTCATTGCTCCTGTAAATGAATGTTTGCCAGACTCAACAATGCGGTCGGCTAAAATACTGTGACAAATTCTAACGAAAATCGGCTGAAATTCTTAGAGAAAAATACTAATTACTAAAATAGGGACTTTCTATGAGTTTTCAAGTGAGCAAGCAGAGCATTCTGGATCTTGACTTAGACGTATTTCACGCCAGCTGCCTTCAAAACCGTCAAATAGCCTCAATACGCCATGCTTAACCTTTCCACAACCACTTGCCAGCTTTAATGCTTCTAGCGCCTGATAAACACCAAGTAAGCCAACAACAGGAGCGACAATACCACTTTCGTTACAGCTTAATTGCTGATCCGACAAAGAAGGATATAAGCACTCATAACAAGGCGTTGATTGTTGATGATACAAGAAACTCACCAACTGCCCTTCCCAGCGAATCGCTGCCGCGCTGACCAGTGGTTTTCTCAACAACAGACAAGCACGGTTGATGGCTTTTCTTGCCGTAAAGTTATCCGTACAGTCCAACACCACATCTGCCTGTTCTACAGCACGAAGCAAAGAATTGTCTGCCAGTTTTTGAGCAATCACTTCGATTTGAACGGCTGAATTTTTAAGCGCAATCTGCGCCGCCGCCGCATCGACTTTATTCAGGCCAAGCTGATGTTCAGCATAAAGGACTTGGCGTGGTAAATTGCTGCACTCTAGTTGGTCGCCGTCCGCTAACACTAATGTTCCCACGCCTGACGTAGCCAAATAAGTCGCCGCAATATTCCCTAATCCACCTAAGCCAATAATCAATATTTTAGCTTGGGCAAGATTCAATTGCCCCTGTATATCAAAATTTGGCAGTAATAACTGTCTACTATAACGATCTAACTCTGATTCGTTCATTTTCACCTTACTTTCTTCTTGCTAATCCTGCCCGACTGGTCAATTCTTTGCTAAACTCACTCTATTATTTTATCCATGAGCATCGATATGAAGTTTCCGGTCAACGCAAACTCAAACATTACTTCCCAGTTTCTCAACCTAAACCAGCTCTGCCTAAATCAGAAGTCCGTCCAGATAAAGACACTTACATCGTTGGTTTGGATGAAACTATCGTCGATGTGGTCGCTAATGTCTCGGATCAATTTTTAAACACATTTAGCATCCAAAAAGGATTGTCGAATCTTGTCGATGCCGACACAGCCTCTGCGATATATGATGAACTCACTGCACAAAACAGCATCTCAGATCATTTTGCTGGCGGCACTATTGGCAACACCATACACAATTATTCCGTGCTAGCTGATGACAAATCTGTGCTACTTGGCGTCATGTCTGCCAATATTACCCTAGGTTCACCAGCTTACCATTATATCTGCCATACCAGCAGTAAAGTCGATATGAATCACCTTCAAGGCGTTGCTGGGGACATCGGCCGTGGCATTGCCTTAATCACACCTGACGGTGAGCGCACTTTTGCGATCGCCCTGGGGACATGGACGAGCCTCAATACGGAACACATTCCGGAAAATATTATCGCCGGTGCGGCTGCTCCTGGTAACTTGTGCTTACCCTTTACGCCATCAGGGTAAACCCATCAAACAGGCCATGCTAACCGCCCTACAATATGCCCATCAACATCATGTTCCAACCGCTCTTACATTAGGCACCAAACACCTTGTAGAAGATAATCGTGAAGAACTGCTCGAATTAATCAAAAACTACGTCAACGTACTCGCCATGAATGAATTAGAAGCCGAAGCGTTAACGGGATTATCAGATCCATTGCAGGCGGCCAGTGCCATTCTTGATTACGTTGATCTTGTGTTATTAACCGCAGGGCCAGACGGCATGTATCTATGCGGCTATACCGATGATGAGCTAAAACGGGAAACTACACACCCTATTAAATCGGGCAGCTTGGCCGATTTTAATCGTTGGGAATTCAGTCGCCCTATGCTGCGTGAAGCTTGCAAACACCCCGTAAAAGTCTTCTCTCATATCGATCCTTACATGGGCGGCCCCGAAAAAATTCGCAACACCAATGGCGCGGGTGACGGCGCCTTATCAGCATTGCTGCATGATATTTCTGCGAACCACTTTCACAAAGAAGCCATTCCAAACTCCAGCAAACACTTGGCGCTCCTTTTTGGCCTATTCCTCTTTTGCCCAAATCTGTAAATACTCGAACCGCGTAAGTTATGAGATATTAGCGCAAAACGCGTCTCGATTATCCCGTGGCTTACCAGAAAAGAGAAGACAGCCTAGAAGAAGCTTACTGGGAAAGATAACCGTTCAAGCTTTTTAGCGACATAAAAAAACCATGCATAAGCATGGCTTTTTTATGTCGTTCTAAACTCTAGATCGCTCTAAAAAGAATGGATTGGCTCTTAATTCATCGCTTCGATGCCAAGTGCATCGTTGCGCTCAAACATACGATTGAGTTCCAACAAAATAACCAACTCATCTTCTTTTTGGTAAACACCTTGAATAAATTTCAAGGCATCGTCATTACCTACGCTTGGACTTTGCTCTATTTCACCTTGATACAAATAGAATACTTCTTGTACCGCATCGACCAACAGACCCACTTGTTCACCATCATGCCTCGGCGATGATAATGCGCGTGTCATCGGTAATAGTGCACCTCTGGCCAGTCCAAAACGGACGCGTGTGTCCACTACCGTCACAACGTTACCGCGTAAGTTTACGATGCCTAGTACATAAGAAGGCGCACTGGAACGGGAGCTATTTCGCTATAGCGTAGCACCTCTTTAATCTGCATGACGTTGATACCATAAGTTTCGTCAATCAGCTTAAAAGTCAGATACTGCAACAACTCGCCTTTCTTATTTTCAGATAAGGCTTTCCCTTTTTCTTTAATAGGTGCTAATTCAGACATGGCTCACATCCATATTCAATTTGATTAAAGTACTGTAGAACTCGTTACTGCTTTTGTCTAGTGTAAACAAAGAGTAACGAGTCTACGAGCAAAGTTAAGTAACAATTAGTTGTCTTGTTGTATCCAATCTATTGTCCAATTTCCATTTGCGTCAGACATGTTCTTTTCTAAGTGCCAAATTTCAGCGGTTTCCGATGTTTCATCGCCTTCTTTGATCCAGCCTGAGAACTGTAAAGAAATAGACGCTGTCGAACCGATAAGCTCACCACGAACCAAGTCAACCATCAAAGAGATCACTTCAGTACGAGGCTTGTTGTCGCCATGCTTAGCACGCTCTTCAACCAACAAGTTGTAAAGCTCTGGGCTGACATGACAATCTAAAATTTCATTAAAATTATTATCATCCCATGCTTTTTGCAGTGTGATGTAATGATTTTTCGCTTCTGCAGCAAAGGCCTGCTCATTAAAAACCAGGTGGCAATTGAATGTCTGGAGTAGCACCGAAACCGCCTAATATTCCAGCCATTGGTGAAGGCCCCGAACGCTGTCGCGAGTTGATTCAGGCATTTCACGGAACATACCATTTGTGCCAGCTTGTTGAGCCGCTGCTGCAGCGCGACGTTTTGGCGCGATGAAAAACTTGTAGATCAAGAAAACCAATCACAGCGAATAACAAGATATCGCCAAATGAAATACCATCAAATGCACCACTACCTAGCAAGGCTGCAAAAATACCGCCTGCTAATAGAACCGCCTAACAGACCACCGCCTAGACCACCCAAGAAACCAGTGCTCTTTTAGCACCAGCCGCCGCGGCCGTAGAATTGGTCGCACTCGCTGGCGCCGCTTTTGAGGCCCAGACACAGAAAAGCTTTTACCAAAACTCTCTACCACCACCAAGCTTTTTAGCATGGACATCGGCACTATAGCCCCCCGCCCCAATTGCCAACACAAACGCCAACAGCATGGCATACACAGATGTTTTCACGGTATTTCTCCTATTATTTAAAATTCACTAGACCTACGGCATTGCGTAGGTCTGAAATCATTTGCCTTGCTCGCGCTCGCGCTTTTCCGCACCCGATTGTAGTATTTCCTCGACATGAACAGGATTTGCTATCAATTCTGGGATACTTTTCACGCGGCTCACTCAGTTGACCATTGATCAGGGTAAAAAGTTCCTTCTTTGCTTCGCCCCTAAGCAATACCCTCTGCAAAATTCTGACGCATTTGCCGAGTTTGTTCTGGTGTCGCAAACGCTTTATAAATATCAAACACAGTAGAGTCATCAGGGTCTTTCGCTTCCGGTTCTAACAGGTTGGTTTTGATTTTATTGATGCCTTTTTGTAGCTTTTTCTCAGTATCAAATAATGGAATCGTATTGTTGTAACTCTTGCTCATCTTACGACCGTCTAAGCCTTTAAGAATGGAGCCTTCTTCACCCACCACCGCTTCCGGTAATACGAAATGTTCACCAAATAAATGGTTAAAACGACCAGCAATGTCGCGCGCCATTTCAATATGCTGTATTTGATCACGACCAACCGGCACTTTATGGGCGTTAAAGGCCAAAATATCCGCCGCCATTAACACTGGGTAGCAAAACAAGCCCATAGTGATACCAAAATCTGGATCTTGGCCATTAGCAAGATTGTCATCTACCGCGCCTTTGTAAGCATGGGCGCGATTCATCAAGCCTTTTGCGGTGACGCAGGTCAGTAGCCAATTCAATTCAGCAATCTCAGGAATATCAGATTGACGGTAAAAAGTTGCTTTATCCGTGTCCAAGCCACACGCTAGCCAGGTCGCCGCAATTTCTAAACGAGACTGTTTCACACGCTCTGGATCCTGACACTTGATCAAGGCATGATAGTCTGCAAGAAAGAAGTAAGATTCCGTATTGTCTTGACGGCTCGCTTCGATCGCTGGACGAATGGCTCCCACATAGTTACCTAAGTGAGGAGTTCCTGTGGTGGTGACACCGGTTAAAACAATTTCTTTTGCCATTGTTGCTACTCTTTCCTACTTTACACAATGTTGAAATGTTGCTTACCCTACCATAAAAAAACGACCGCAAGAATCACGCATTACGATTATTTAATCTGATGTTTTACAAGCTTTTTTACATCTTCAGCAGATAGTGGCGCCGAATAGTAAAATATCAATGCCAAAGCTCGTCAATAAGGCCTGAATAACGTTCAATACGAGCACTCGTTGCACTCCGAATTAAGCCGCTCGATCCCCATAACGCAAAGGATCTCTTCGCTCGAGTAATACCAGTATAAAGTAACTCTTTGGTTAATACTGGCGAAGGAGTGATAGGCAATAACAGAGCCACATGATCAAACTCTGACCCTTGAGATTTATGCACAGTCATGGCAAAGACCACTTCAAACTCACTCAAACGACTCGGCAGCAAGCCTGTAAAACAACCATCAGGCTGCATAAACCACACTCGAAGACGCTGAAACTCATCAGGCATACAAAGACCAATATCGCCATTAAACAAGCCCAATGCCGCATCATTTCGGGTTAGCATCACGGCTTTCCCCGGATACCAAACATGGGGATCTTTTACTCGTCCTCGCTGATAGAAATACTGCTCCAGCTGAGCGTTCACCTTCTCGACACCAAACTCCCCTTGGCGAACCGCCGTCAGAATCTGGTAACGTGAAAACACCTCATAAAGTTTGGCAATATCAAGGTTCTGACGCACCGCTTCCCAATAATCATCATACCCTTTGGCGAGAGTCGCAATATCGGCCTTGGTCTGTCCTTCTTCTGGCGTTCGCCATTCAACATCCGTGTTATTAGACTGCAAGCAACGTAATACCGCTTGGCTGTCCCCAGCGTTCATGGCTTTTGCCAAGTATCCAATGCCACTATTGGCATCAAAGCGATAGCTGGTTCTTAGCAAGGTCAAGGCTCGACTAATTGGCGGCGCTGACGCATTACCAAACGGCGCAAGGTTTTCTCCAGTAAGACGGCTCAGTCGCTCAGCCCATTCTGGTTGAAAGTAAACCTCTTCGATGCCATAGGATAAATCCCCCAGTACACTGCCCGCTTCTACCGAAGCCAGTTGATCTTTGTCACCCAGCAAAATCAGTCGTGCCTGAGGCGGCATAGCATCAATCAATTTCGCCATCATTGGCAAATCCACCATAGACACTTCATCCACCAGCAACACATCCAAATGTAAGGGGTTTGCTTTATTATGCTTAAAACGACTGCGGCCAAAATCGCTTCCTAACAAGCGATGCAAAGTACTAGCTTGCTCTGGAATGGCAAGCTTAACCTCATCACTTAATGGCAAACCCGCTTTGGCTTTTGAAATGGATTCCGTTAGACGCGCCGCGGCTTTGCCGGTTGGCGCGGCTAACTCAATACGCTAACACCTTACCTTCAGCCAGCGACTGAGCCACTAGCAACGCCAAAAGACGAGTCACAGTGGTTGTCTTTCCCGTTCCTAGAGCCGCCACTGATCACCGAAAAAGGTAAACTTGCCGCATTGGCGACGGCCACTTTTTGCCAATCTACCGCGTCGGCTTTATTGGGAAACAGCGTTGCCAATAACGCCGCATCCACAGCAAAAGGCGCCACAGTAAATTGCCCCTTGAGATACGTCAGCACTTGTTGCTCATATTGGAAATAACGATACAAATACAAACGCGTGCCCGCCAACACCATAGGGCGTTCAACCACACTGTCTGCCGACGAAACCAGACAACTTGCCAGCAAGACTTGGCACCAAGCCGACACGCTCTTCACACCGCTCTTTTCCAATGCCGCTCTTAATTCTTCTAGATCAATGCCTTCTGGTGGTCTTTGCCAAATATTCGCTAGATCGATACAAATATGGCCAGCCCCAAGGTACGCGCTGCATAAGGCTCCGGCGATATGCACAGCACTCTTATTTACCTCTGAATTGCCTTCTTTGGCATGTTGCGCCAGCTGCTCAATCCACTGACGATCAATCGCTCGTAAAACCCCTTTAGCTTGCCAAGCAGACAAACTAAATGACGTCGTAGCAGATGGATTTTCTTCGCGCGCTTTTTCATCAAGAGAGTCGAGCAAACCTAGCTGATTAGAAAAGTCCATATTGCACTACCTCATCATTCGATTTGCTATCCATGGATTTATCACTCTGAGCCTTGCCACTAAACAGCTTATCGAGCGCAGTCACATGCTCAAGCGTTAAACGGTTTTGAAAAACACCCGTTTGCTGCCCTACTCGCATGCCACGCAAAAACAAATACACCACGCCGCCCATGTGTTTTTCATAGTCATAATTCGGCAAACGCTGCTTCAACAAGCGATGTAAGGCCAAGGTATAAAGCTGGTATTGCAAATCGTATCTGTGCTCGGCAATAGCATGAACTAATCTCTCTGGCTCGTAATCAGCCAGGTTATCCCCAAGTAATTGGACTTATAATCCAGCACATAATAACGGCCTTGGTATTCGAACAATAAATCGATAAAGCCTTTTAACATGCCTTTTAATGGACGATCTTGAATCATCGGCGCAATACGCGATACCTTATCGTGTTCACGAGAAATGCGGTCCAGCTGCAAGGCATTCATGCCGGTCACCGGAATAAAAAACTCCATTTCTTTGCGACAAGCCGAGGGTGCCAAACGCCCCAAGCTCATTTCCGTCATTAACTCGGTATTAATAATATCGGGCAACCATTCGCTCAATACGTCTTGCCATTCGCCAAAGCCCTGACGCTCGTAAAAATCGATCATGCGCTTACGGTGACTGGTTTTTAATAAGTCGTTAAAGCTCGGATTAGCAGACACATCATGCAGGGCTTTGCCTTCCAGCGTATCATGCAAGAAAGTACCAGGTTTGGCGCCTTTGGGAAAAGTAAAGCGACTCTTTTGCGGCTCAAGCACGGGGTCAGACAGATCCGTTTCATCCAATAAAGGATCGACAAAACGCGCCATCTCATCCAAGCCTGGCACGCTTTCATCGTGGTATTCTTTGTCTTCCACTACAAGAGAAGAATAACTCCCCACCCACCAGTCTCGCTCTACACGCCCAGTAAAATCTCGCGCACGGGGTTCAACTAAGTCGGCTTGCGCCATTTTGAATCGTGGTAGGCTCGGAGGCTCATTAGGTAAATCCAACAACTGCATTTGACCATGCTGATAACGCCCACAAAGGCGTTCGATACTTGGGTACAAATCACCAGCCTCAAGCGGCTCGCCTTCGCCAATCAAGGCACCTACACCACTAAGATGCACCTCTGATATCGCGCCACGAGTTTTATTCGCCCCTTTTCCTACCTCCATGGCACCGATAAAACACGCTTCTTTGGAGCGGGTTAACGCCACATAAGCCAAACGAATTTCGGCCGCATACAACTCTTCTTTGTGCTGCTCGGTTTGCGCTTCATCAGGGTCAATGGCGATCCACAATTGCTGTTGCGCATCGTGGTATAAAGCCGATTTGTCTTGATCTCGATACGGCGTAAACGCAAACGGCAAATACACTATCGGATATTCCAAGCCCTTACTTTTGTGAATGGTGACAATCCGCACCAACTCCGCATCGGTTTCAAGGCGAATCTTTTGCTCATCACTATTGCCATTCGGCGTTTGAATCGCCAACCTGAGATAACGCAAAACGCCTTCTTTGGAATCCAACTCAAGGGACTTTTGCTGTAGCTTTTCGGTCAAATGCAGAAAGTCGGTTAAGCGACGTTCACCACCAGTATGGCTGAGCATATTCGCCGCCAGTGACACGTCTTGCATAAACTCACGTAACATAGGCAGCAAGCCTTGCTTGTCCCAAATAGCTAAATAGTCGCGGAACGCCTGCCCCCATTTTTCATACACCACATCATCGTGATTGAGCGTATCCAAATCTTCCAACGACCAATCCACTAAGCTGGTTGCCAAGGCCGAACGCAATTTGCTTTCTTGCCCATTGGATAATATCGCTGTCAGCACAATCAGTAGCTCGCGCGCCTCAACGGTTTCAAACACCGAGCCTTTGTCACTCAAATATACACTGGCGATACCGCGCTGACGTAAGGCGTCTTTCAAGGCATTGGCTTGACTAAAATTGGTCACCAACAAGGCAATATCTTTTGGTCGCACGCCTTTGCCATCAATAAGCGCAGAGCCTTGCTGCCCTTCTAGCAACAACTCATGAAGGTGCGCCGCGCAGGACTCCGCCATGGTCTGACGATACTCTTTTGCCGATACGGGTTCGTCACTGCGTTGATATAAAAACTGCAGCGCCGCTTGCGTTTGCCCTTGTCGAGTAAAGCCACTGGCAACACCACGATCTTGCACCTCAATAAAAGGAATCCGGTGACGCGAAAGGGTTCCGCTTGGGTAGTAAAAAGTCCATTGACTGCCTGAATCATAGCTGCAGAGGAACGGTAATTCGTTGCCAAGGAATACACACTGTCGACACGTTTTTTAGCCGCCAAATAGGTGTAAATATCCGCGCCACGAAAGGCATATATCGCCTGTTTTGGATCACCGATCATGATCAAGCCAAGCGTATTTTGATCTACCGTCGCTGGGGCATAAATGGTGGAGAAAATCCGATATTGCACCGCATCTGTATCTTGAAATTCGTCGATTAGAGCGATCGGATAAAGATGGCGAATGCGCTCTGCCAACTTGCCCGCTTCGTCTTTCGTTAGCGCCACATCGAGAGAGGTTAGCAAATCCGTAAAAGTCAGCGACTGCGTACTGCGCTTCCAGCGTTTCATGCGCTCTTGGGTTTGCTGCCAAAGCTGAGTCAACAAGACGGCTTTTAATCGCCCTGCATCCGGAAAGCTTTCGCGCAAGGCTTGCACCAAACCAAAGAATTCATGAGCAGGCAGATCCCCGCCTTTGCTCAATCGGCTGGCGTGTTCATTGCTATCAAATTTTTCGAGGCTCTTGTCTAGCTCGAAACGGGTTGAATGTGCCCATTGCGTGATGGCTTGAATATCTTTCGACGGATCTTTGCGCCAAAACGTGCGTTTTATACCACTGCGCTCAAGGGCATCAATGATGTCTTGCGATTGAGCTAGCCACATGGAGCGAACCGCTGCCATGGTTTGTTGAGCCTGACTTAGCGCACTTTCCCAATCGTAATCTGGCACGGCGATTTTGGCGTCAGGCTGGTTATTCAATAAATATAAATCTTTCAACAAAGCATCTGGATTCGACCAAATCGGCTGAATCAAGGCCGCCTTGGTGTCGTCCATTGGATAAAACACGCTACGCCAAACGTCCTTCACCGCCATAGACAAGGGCGCCAATTCGTCGGTTTCAATGGTTTGCTGGAACAGCATGCGACTTTCAAAGGCGTTTTGACTTAGCATACGCTGACAAAAACCATGAATGGTAAACACCGCGGCTTCGTCCATTTGCTTTTCGGCGTACAGCAGTTTTTCAATGGCGCCCGCGCGCTGATCGTCTGACATTTGCGCCAGCCAGTCCGCCAGAAAGACATCGCGACTTTCGCCTTGCAATAAGGCTTTTCGCGCGGCTCGTATGCGCCCACGAATCCGTGCTTTTAACTCGGCGGTGGCGGCCTCGGTAAAGGTCACTACCAAGATCTGATCCACTGTGAGCGGTTTATCTAAATCACCGTTATTCCCAGATAAAGACGGCCCACTCGGCACCAGCAAACGCAGATACAAGTTGGCAATGGTGTAGGTTTTCCCTGTGCCTGCGCTGGCTTCGATTAAGCGTTTGCCAAACAACGGGAAGGTTAAGGCATTAAGCGGTTCAGGAATCATGTTCAAGGCGTCTGCATTAGCAGAAACGGACTCGTTAGAAAGACTCATTCCATCTCCTCCAAATGACGATGCATGGGCAACCAAATTTGCTCACACAAAGCGACAAACTGAGCTTTTTGCGACTGTAAATCGGGGAAATAACGCTGCCAATAAGCATCGTCGACCTCGCTACGAGTAAAGGCACTGCTGTTGTCTTGATACTGTTTCAACGCTTGCTCCCAAGCGATATCAGGGTCTTCTTGCGTTTTGCTCGCACAATAACTTTTGCACCATGCGTCAGCACTTTTCGCGGGCAAGGCAATTGGCTGACACAAGCCTTGCTGTAACAACGCCAACATCTTGTTTAGATAGTCTTGGGCATCGTTTGGCGGAATGATAATAAAACTGTGCTGAAGCAACTTGCCAGTTTTACTCAAATTAATAAGATGATGCTGCTTTGGCGTACCTTGGGCGCACAAGGCCAAATGCTCGATCCACGCCTGCATTTTTTGATGAGCGGATAAATCGCCAATGCGATAAGACAAACGCGTCGTCGCCGTTGGTAAATCCAACCACGCCTGCAAAACAAGACTGCCAAGGGTTAAATTTACTTCAATGGGCGCGCATTCCTCCAAGGCATAGCCCTGTAACACAGACAGCAACTGACGACATTGACCACGACTCTGCTGCAAAGACAAACGCCCTAACGCGCCGTAAGGCAAGGCACCCGTTAAGGACAAACGCTCAACAAACGAATCTTCATCGTCTTTTAGCATGGCTTGTAGCAAGCCTTCACGCAATTGATAGCCCGCCAAGCCATCTAATGCGAATGGTTCGTCCTCTTTTTCTTCCTCTTCTGGCAAGCTCAAATAGGCTTTTAATCGGCGCTGAGTAAAGTAACGCGCCGGATGCCCAATAAAACGCGACAACTCATCAAGAGCCAGCTCCAATCTTGGCTGCTCTAAACCATCCAGTGGAAGAAACGCTTGTGGCTCATTATCCACCGGAACACTTAATAACGCCGGCAACCATTGATCGTCATAGCTGTATAAGCGTTTATCAAATTGAACGGCCGATTGTTGCGATTGAACGTAATAAGCGGCATTAAAAGGCTGCAACGGATGCTCAAGAATCAGTCGCTCTAACAAGGCTTTCTGCGCCTCGTCTGGCGCCAATGTTTGGTCACCGTCAAACACACAACTTTGACCTATGTATTCCAACAACTCACTGACTAAAATAGACGCATTCTTTTCGCTGTTATCTTGAATACTGCGACCAACATAACTGATATAGAAACAATCTCGTGCCGACATTAAGGCTTCGAGAAACAAGTATTTGTCGTCTTCTCGTCGGCTTCGATCGCCGCTGCGATATTGCCCGACCATCAAATCAAAGCCCATTGGTGCGACGCTTCGAGGATAATCCCCCTCGTTTAAGCCCAATACACAAATGACTTTAAACGGCACCGAGCGCATGGGCATCAAGGTGCAAAAGTTGACGCGCCCCGCTAGGAAACGCTGTCCGCCTTGGGACTCTTGCAACAATGGCGAGAGCAACTGACGGATTACTTGCTGATCCAATGGCGCATCAAAATACGCTTGCTGCCACTGCAGCGTTAACGCATCAAGCTGCTTACTCAGCAGCACCTGAAAGGCATCGTCTTCGTCCACCAAAAAGAAGCGTTCCGCTAAGTAATACAAGGTCGAAATCCATTCTTTCGGCGTAAGGGATTCCATTAACTTGGCTTGTGCATCGTTAATGGCAACCAAAAACTCAGCGAGTTTACCGGCCACAGAGGCTTCTAAACCTTCCACATCACCGTAACTTAATGTGTCTTGCCAAATATGGTCATGTCCCATGGCATAACCCAATAACATTCGACGCACGCCATTCAGCCAAGTATGAGATTCTTGCATCGGTAAATCGTGCTGCTGAGCGGTTTTGCCATCCAACCCCCAACGAATGCCAACTTCTGTCGACCATTGTCGAATACGCTCTAACTCGTCAGCGGTTAATTCAAAACGCGCCAACACCGCAGGCACTTCTAATACGCTGATCAATTCTGACAAGGTGAAACGACTTTCGCCCAAACCAAGCAAATACAAATAGGCATCGACAATCGGGTTTTCCATGCCGCCAGATTGGTCAATCAAGGCAAAGGGAATCTGTTTTCTGACCTGAACACTGCCTTTAACAGCACCGCTCTTTTTTCACCCCAAAAATCGCCTTCACAAACGGGCTGTAGGTGTTGACGTCCGGTAACATGACGATGATGTCTTTTGGCGTTAAGCTCGGATCGCTCTCGAACATTTGCAACAGCTGATCATGCAAGACTTCCACTTCCCGCAATGGACTGTGACAACGATGCACACGAATACTTTGATCATCCACTGCGATAGCGTGACGATATTCCGCATTGGCAATACTGGCGTCTCTTTCTTGTTTCGAGCCATGGTTTTCTAGGGTCAATACATCTTGCTGAACCCATTGCAGTAACCCAGTCGATTGCTCACTACGATAATCTTCGAACACTTCCAGCTCGTTGTCGGCCATCTCTTGCAGCTGAGCAATGTAGTCTCGCCCCAAACGCCCCCAACTTGCCAACAGCGGATTGGCATCCAGATGCAAGGTATCCGCGCTCAAACCTGGCTTGAGGGTTTGGCGTTTTATTTCTCGGCCCAAATAATGTTTATCGACCACATCGCCCCAATAAAAGCGACAAGGGTTCTGCAAAAACAGATGCACATCAATCCAGCCAGAAGCAGCCAACACGCGCAGAGATTCCAGCGTATTTGGCGGCAAGGAAGATACGCCAAAAATAAAAATTCGCTCAGGAACACCCGCTGGGCGCGCAGACGATAGCGTCGCGTCATGTAAAGCTTCAATAAGATTCCCCCGATGATACAAGGAAGTTCCTTGTTGACTGACATCGGCCACCAGATCTCGCCATAGAATCGCTTGCCAAGGTTGCTGCTCAAAGATGGCTTTCAGCTTGGGGTCTTGCGCTTCGCCCCCTCCCAACTCTTGATCCAATCAGGACGATACACCAGATATTGGTCATAAATATCGGCAATGCTGCTGCATAACTGGAAGCGGCGGATTTGTGTGTCGTCTTCTTCCAAATACCAACTCAGCGCTTGGAATTCGGGTTCGTGTAAGCGTGTGTCCAGCAAGCGCATTAAACGCCATACCAAGAAAGACTTATTAAATTCACTTTGCGCCGGAATATCGTCTAACGTTTGTGCAAAGGTTTGCCAAACAAAGGTAGAAGGCAAAGGAAACACCAAACCCGCCGCAATAGAATGAGATTCGGCCAAAAACATCTTCAGCCACTGCGCCATACCAGGGTTTTGTACCAATATATGCTCATCATCAAACGGATTTTCTGGCGGCGAAACAGCCAAAATCTTCGCAAGCAACACGGCCAAATCCTCTAGACGGTTACTTGTGTAAAGTTGAAACATGCACGAATCCTAGGCTTCAAAAAAAGAATCAATAAAATCAAAGAGAAAGTAAACACACTTCCGTTTTGTTATTTGAACTGTAATGCAAACAGCCGTTTAAACAATGAATAAGCCTAACCTTGGAAGCGATAAAAAAGAAGGACTGAATAATTTAAAAAGTGAAGAGACGACAGATTAGGTGTTAGAGGTGACCGAAAAGACGAATACTAATTATTCCAAGCGTTAACACAGTGGGAAAAGATACTAAAGGACACTTTACTGAAAAGCTTGACTCAAAAATGCCTAGGTAGATCACGGCTACCATGCAGAACGCGAACAACTCTTAAGCGATCATTGAGAATACGATAAAACACCACATGGGATTGGCTGACAAAGCTATAAAGCGCTTCTCGGATTTCGCTGCGTTCACGCCCGATGCTGGGGTTGTTACAGAGCTGGATAAAGCAGTGTTCTAGATTTTTTAAATACCGAACGACCTGATCGAGTCCAAACTCAGTATCGCTATAATCAAAAATATCACTCAAGTCTTACGCCGCTTCTGGCGACAGTTCATAGCTTGCAATAGAAGAAGCCATTAAGCGCGTCTTTCTTCCAACTTGGAATTAAGAATATCCTGCACTTTATTCGGACTCGCTTCACCATCCCAACCTTTGGCTATTTCTGCGCGTAGTTCTTCTATTATGCGATGACGGTAGATTTGATGCAGACGCAATGCATCGCACACCACTTCGCTGGCATTTTGAAAATCACCGCTTTGAATTTGCGCAGAAATGTAAGCTTCTTGTTTATCGGTAAAACTGATATTCATGCTATTAATCCTCATGATCTTTTCATTTCAAGCTATCACTCCATGTCTATATTTATCAAATATGGACATTACCCTTCATACTCTGTCGCTATTAAGTATTAGTAGCCCTAAAAATATAGATTTCATTGTGGGCGGGGTATCGGTATAGGTCTCGTGTAAATCACTTTGCTAGTTTAATTGCGATCAATGGCCAATGCCAAGCTAGATGCACGTATGAGGAAAAAACTAAAATGAATATATGGTGGAGCTAAGCGGGATCGAACCGCTGACCTCTTGCATGCCATGCAAGCGCTCTCCCAGCTGAGCTATAGCCCCACAAAACGCGTAGCGTAAGTGGACAGTGTGTCCTGGGTGATGTTTTTATAGACCACTTATTTAGCAATAAATGGTGGAGCTAAGCGGGATCGAACCGCTGACCTCTTGCATGCCATGCAAGCGCTCTCCCAGCTGAGCTATAGCCCCTAAAAACTGGCGAGGATTTTATGGGCGCTTGCTAATACTGTCAACCTTTTTACCAAGCTCTAATCGGATATTTTTACCAAATCAACACAAAATCGAACACTTTCATCATTGTGATGATCCGCCTTTTTGTGTTTTTATAACTCCTTGTTCTAACAGCATGAGAGCAACCGTTTCAAACTCAACTTCAATAAAAAGAGAAGCGCAATGATCGAATTTCCAACGGTCTTAGACGATTTAATGATGGCCCAACAGCCGATACTCAAAAGAACAAAAGAAATTTTTGGGTATGAACTGCTATTCCGTGGAAAAGACTCCCTAAACGCCAACATCTCTGACGGTGAAGCGGCAACAAGCCAAGTGTTGGTCAATCTTTGCATTGGCATCACTAAACTGGAATCTCAGCTCAGAAAACCTTTTTTTATCAATATGACAACCGAACTCATGTTGTCGGACGCTTTCTTTCCTATCGACCCAGATACGGTCTATATTGAGATTCTTGAAAGCCAAAAACTGACACCAGAATTCTTTACCGCTTTAAAAAATTGGCGAGCAGCGGGCTATCGATTCGCCCTCGACGATTACCAATTTGATGAAAACTATCAGGCACTGCTCCCCTGGGTATCCATCGTAAAAATAGATGTGCTTCTTACACCACCCAGCGAGCACATAGAACAAATTAAAGAGTTAAAATCGAGAGGCCTTATTTTACTGGCGGAAAAAGTAGAAAATGCCGCCATGTTTGAGCTCTGCAAGCAGCTCGGTTTTGATTTGTTCCAAGGCTATTTTTTACAACGCCCCGAGCTTATCAAAGGCAAAAGAATCGATTCGGCCACGCACGGCGCAATCGAGTTGGTTAACGCCTTGCAAAACAAAGACATCAGCATTGAAGCATTGACCGACCTAGTCGCTAAAAATCCCAAGCTGTCCTATCAATTGCTGCGCATTCTTAACAGCCCGGTTTGCGGCGTATCTAAAACCGTCACCTCCATCAAAGAAGCCATTATCTTTTTGGGCTTGGTACAGTTAAAAAAATGGGCACTACTGATCACCATCACCTCATCAACAAAACAACCGCAATCACTGCTCAAAATCCTATTAACCCGCGGGCGTTGCTGCCAATTATTAGCAGAAAGCAAACAATCAACTCTTGCTGATTCTGCTTTTATGGTTGGAATGATGTCTGGCATAGACGCCGTGTTCAACTTAGAAAAATCCATTGTGTTAGAACAGATTGCTTTAGATAAAAGCTTACTCGCTGCCATCCTCAAACAATCGGGAGAACTTGGCGGTTATCTGAAACAAACATTAAGCTGTGAAGAGCAAGACTGGAACAAAATCCAGTCAATGACACCGGCCGAAAGAACAACACTCAACAGAGCCTTTTTAGACGCCATGCTATGGGCTGATGACGTCGTCCGATCAATAAATTAATTAAATACAAAATAAATGTATTTTTTTACGTTAAATGATTGACACCCCAATAAAAAACCATAGAATACGCTTCACCTTTTTCAAGGCCAGTGTGGTGGAATTGGTAGACACGACGGATTCAAAATCCGTTGCCTTCGGGTGTGGCGGTTCGAGTCCGCCTACTGGTACCAACATAAAAAAAGCGCTTACTTCGGTAAGCGCTTTTTTTGCATTCAACTTGCCACCAAAGAACAGCACTCGACTAAACAAGTGCCTTCAAAGAGTCAGAACAATCAATGATCGTCAAAACCATGCAATACGTAATCGGGTAGATCTTCTTCTTTTGGAATCGGCGTCGACCGCCCAGTTTCGTCTATCGCCACAAACTTAAACATCCCTTCTGTGACTTTTTCTCGTCGTCCAATGCGCCCACGGCGAACCCAAGCCTCCACAAGAATATTCATTGATGTACGGCCAACCGACTCTACTCGGGTATACACCCCTAAAATATCCCCCACTTTTACTGGGCGAATAAAACTCATACCATCCAGCGCGACCGTCACTACCCGAGACTGAGCACGCTGACCTGCACATATGCCCGCCGCGATATCCATTTGCGATACCACCCAACCACCAAAAATATCACCCGCTGGATTCGTGTCGCCGGGCATAGCCACGGTTCTTGTCGTAAGACGACCTTTTGCCTTTTCTTCAAACTCTGACATAACGCTCTCTCAATCAGTTTTTCCCACTCACTAAGCGCAAGTGTATCCGTTTATACAGACAGAGAGTAACAACAAAATAATATCTCAGACATTTTAAAAACGCATAACGACACACACAAACCCAAGCTTACTTGATTGAGTCTGCTTCATAATAAATAGCGGTTCCTTTGGCCTCTGTTGTTGGGAACGAAAAACTCGAACCAATCGAAGTACCTATCCCGCCACCACTGCCAGCACTAACGCCAACCCCCGTACCCAAGCGTCTAAACGACAACTGTGTTACCTCATCCAAAATGACACCGTTAGCGCCAATTTTCGCTGCCTGCTCTTTTAACTCTAGAGTCGCTTTCTCTTTTCGAGACGCCTCGGTAAAACCATTGTCACTTGACGCATAGACAGTCCCAACCACCTCGTAGGCAAACGTAGGCGCCTGATCAAATACCGTCACTTGATCCACCTCAAGCTCTGGCATCTGCTGCCCTGTCACCACATGGGAACCAGAAGCACAACCAAACAGCAAAGCAGGTAACGCCAAAACAAATAAGCACTTTAGATACGTCATCATCACACCAACCTCTTACATTGAAACGCTAAATCATAACAGTGTTGCACAAAGAGCGTGAAAGCAGATCGACAAAACTGTGAATTTTCGACTACCGAGGAGATACAAACAAACACAATATCCTGCAAGCGAGCAAGCCGATTATCGCCTATCATAAAAACAACAAGCACAGAAAGTAACATGAGAGGTAAAAATGAGCGAGCTAATGGAAACCGACATTTCATGCCCTTACTGCGGCGAAAACATCGACGTCGTAATCGAAGTATTAGATGAAAGCCAAGAATACATAGAAGATTGTCAAGTCTGCTGCCGCCCCATCACCTTCAACATCGACACCGCCTTCGACGGCTCCACCTCGGTTTCCGTCTACTCGGAAAATGAGACGTATTGATTGAAGAAATCCATGGGTGACGTAGCGTGCAAACACACCTTCCCACAAGCAAGAAACGTCAGAGGGTCAGAAAACCGTACCAACTGGCGTTGGGTCGCAAGCGACGTAATGTCCTGGGCACTGGCTCAGAAAATGACGCATTGAGTTAATGTCCTACCCTTAGTCATCAGCCATTTCATCTAAGTTATTACCTTTCTTACCGTCCGGCCGTGTCCTTAAATGTTCCTTATCCTTCCTCTTCACTACAACCAAATCTATCAATCCACTTTTAGTCATCCCAAGAGCTTTTTCAGTGGAAGTAAAGTTTTTGTTACCTTCCAGCAATACATCAGTAATATTGCCATTTTTATCACGTTTTGCGTCAACCACTTTACGCTTCTTAGCCATCAATTTTCCTTATTTTTGCGACCCTAGTTAGAAAAATAAGAATAGTTTAGATACCAAAAAACCGCCACTTGGGCGGTTGATTAGTGACGATGGGGTGACTATCTAATATCAAGGCCGCTTGTGCTAGAAGAAGCAAAATAAGGCATTCCTAGCTGTTACAGTTGTAAAATCTTTAGAATAGACGGGCTAGGACTGAAAAAATGCAGAACAAAAACTTCTCTTTCTATCTCTTTCTAATTCTTCCTATCTTTTACCACCAGCTGATAGTTTTTTCCGATTAGTTACATCGCTCTCTATACATTAATATTATTATGAATTTGACTAGGCCGTCAAAGTACATCGGGTAGGAGGCAAACATGTCTAACTTTGAATCAACAACTAAACGAGATGACAAAAAAACTCTAGTTGCACTACACAGAGCTAGAAAAAATGGCATTAGAATGAACGTTATAGGAGCCGGTGGTCTATCCATGAGTACCCTAACGACTTAGCTAAATCTAAAAAAATCCAGACAACTACAGAAAAAGTCGAGGCTCTTTTCTCGTTTTCTTAAGTAAATAATTCATGGGTATTTAAATGGAATTAGCAATTTTAATACCTATTACACTTTTAGGAGGCTTCCTATATTGTAAAGTCTCCTATCGCCAGTTTATAAAATTTCATAGATATAACGATCAACACCTTTATCTTCAAGCTGCCCTTTGCGGACTACTACCTTTACTGATTTCCTTTCTGTTAGCATTTTTATTACTATTCTTGGTTACTCAGTCATATCCCAATTTCATTAGGTGGTCATTAGAAAATATCATCAATAAAGCATTTCCAGACATTACAGAGCAAAATATAAGTCAGCTCCCTCTCTTCACATACACAACGTCCATACTTATTCCTTTTGTTTCTTGGCTACTAGCAATACTAAGCAATTTAGGCATGTACTTATTTGGAGATAACAAAGATGCCTACAATAAGTCCATAGACCAAATATTGGAGTGTACTGTCGATATCTTTTCAGGCTCTTTTAAATCAAATCTACGTATAGCCAAACAAAATAAAGAAGAAATCAAAGAGCTAACACGAATATATGAAGTTAAAAGAATCGTTTTAGGAAACCCTCTAGATAGCTTTTTCTATAATGCATACACAAAAACCGAACCTGTAGAGATCACAACCAACTCTAATACGATTTTCATTGGCGGTGTTCTATCGATTGGAGAACCAAATGAAAAAGATGGACTAGGCCCAGAAATTACAATTTTTCCAATTGCTAGCGGGTATATTTGCCAAAAAACACTCAAAAACAGATTAAACAAAATTTACCCTAAACACATTAGAGAAGAGTTACCTACTTACATAAGATTGGATCAAATTATATCTGCTAGGCCATTCAAAGCAGAAAACTACACGAAAGAAGATATAGACAGCCCAAAAGATGACTCACCCCAAATGAGTCTAATCTAGCATCAAAGCAATATCACCCATATCTGGTGCGCAGTAAACCCGCTGCAGGATTCTTAGGTCTGTATGACCTGATATTTTCGCTAGGTTCAGTACGTCCACTTTGGTGGCTAGTCGCGTGAGTGCTCCCCGCCTGAGATCATGAAAGTGCAGATCGTCTATTAGGCACTTGTTACGAATCTTCCTGAAATTCACATCAAGGGATGCCTAACTTTAGGTTAAAGGCCTTTAGCTTGCAATCAACCAGTGTCTTGAGTTTTTCCAATACTTTCACTGCAGCGGTAGATAATGGCACAGTTCGAGGGTTACCGTTATTTGTTTTGGGTAGATAAACGGTTCGTCTTTCTAAATTCACGTCTTCCCAAGTAATGCCGCAAATCTCACCAGCTCGCATAGCGGTTTCAATAGCAAAGACTATGGCCGCACCAATTCGTTCGCTTTTTGATTCTGGCGGTACGTCTATGTTGTATTGCGTGGCGATCATTGGTTGTTCAAATTCACCTGAGCGCAGTTTTAAAAATAAACGCCACTGAATATTCTCCGGTGCAATGTGCGGTGCAGTTTCGGTGCAGAATTTCAGAAAAGATAGCATATAAGCGGAAAAGCTTACAATTTGAAGTAACACTAAGAAAATGCTGGAGAGTAGATATTTAAAGGGATTGAGCAAGATAATAAAGTGCAGGCATAAAAAAAGGCACCATAAATGGTGCCGGGACCGGAATCGAACCGGTACGATATTTCTATCGCAAGATTTTAAGTCTTGTGTGTCTACCTATTTCACCACTCGGGCATATCTGATTTTGGAGGCCGGAGTCGGAATCGAACCGGCGTACACGGAGTTGCAGTCCGCTGCATGACCACTCTGCCATCCGGCCTCATATCAGATACATCTTTTGATTGGAGCGGGAAACGAGGCTCGAACTCGCGACCCCAACCTTGGCAAGGTTGTGCTCTACCACTGAGCTATTCCCGCGTCTCAAAAGACGGTGCCTATTCTATGTATTTGAGCTTTCACGTCAAGGAAAAAATCCAAATAAATAGCTAACTTAGGCACTTTTTTTAAATCTGTTTAGTTTTTGTTCGACTCTTTAGACATTAGCTCAGGCCAAGCGGCTTTTAAGTAGACATACATAGACCAAAGCGTTAATAACGCAGCCGCAATTAAGACCGCCTCCCCTACGTGGGCTTCTAGTGTATCTGGCCTGCTGCCCAATAAAATGAAAATGGCCAACATTTGCATGGTGGTTTTTAGCTTACCGATATACGACACGGCGACACTGGCACGCTTACCCATTTCCGCCATCCATTCACGCAGTGCCGAGATCACAATCTCACGACCAACAATGACAGCACTGGCTAAGGTTAATAAGGGATTAGAATAGCTTGCCACCAGCAGAACTAAGGCAATGGATACCATAAGTTTATCGGCAACGGGGTCAAAAAAAGCGCCAAACGCGGTGGTTTGATCCAGTTTTCTTGCTAGGTAACCGTCTAACCAATCCGTAATAGCTGCCAAGGCAAAAATCATCGCGCAGGTGTAATAGCGCCCTTCCCACGGCAAATAATAAATTACCACAAGAATCGGAATCATAAAGATCCGCACGGACGTTAATATATTCGGTATGTTCATCTTATTCCTAATTATTTTAGCACCCCTAACTTTTATGAAGATGGAGGTAAATTTCTTCTGCTTTTTTGACACTAATCCCTTTCACCTTAGCAATATCTTCCTGACTTGCCGATAACAATTCTTGATACCCCCCAAACGCCGTCAGCAGCTCTTTACGGCGATTTGGCCCAATACCAGGAATATCCTCCAACACCGAGTGACGACGTTTCTTATCTCGCCTACGACGATGACTTTTTACAGCAAACCGATGCGCTTCATCACGTATATGCTGAATCAAATGCAGCGCCGCTGAATCAGGCGGCAAAACCACCTCATCCTCTTTTGAACCAATATACAAGGTTTCAAGGCCTGGCTTGCGAGTGTCTCCTTTGGCGACACCCAACAAAAATATGTTCACCAAACCCAACTCTTTCAATACATTTTCTGCTTGCGTCAACTGACCTTTACCACCGTCGATAAGCAAGACATCTGGCGCTTCAAGCTCACCAGTCTTCACTCGTTTGTAACGACGAGTTAAGGCTTGTTTCATCGCGCCATAATCATCACCTGGCTCAACCCCTTCGATGTTAAAGGAGCGATATCGCTTTTTGTCCGGCCCATCTGGCCCAAACACGACACAAGATGCCACCGTTGCCTCACCACTAGAGTGACTAATATCAAAGCATTCCATGTGTTTTGGCGGTTCGGAAAAGCCCAATAGCTTTTGCAACGCCGTAATACGGCTAAAATGATTACGCTTATCCGACAATCGAGCTTGCAAGCCTTGCTCGGCATTCAGCTTCGCCAAATCCAACCAACGAGCACGCTGCCCTCTGACATTGCTTAACACTTCGATTTTTTTCTGCGTGGTTTCAAAAATGCCTTCTACCAACGCATCACCATCCTCTAACTCATGGCTTATGATAAGCGTCTTCGGTAACTCTTGAATACCACCAAGATAAAATTGTGCAATAAAAGACGACAATAATTCGCCTTCGGTGATTTCAATGGGCATTTTGGGGTAATAACTTTTACTCCCAACCACTTTACCTTTGCGCACCATCATCACATGAACACACAAACCACCCGGCTGAATAATCGAAGCAATCACGTCAGCCTCGCCCGTTTGTCCATAGACATGCTGCTGCTCTTGAATGTGTTTAAGCTGAATGATTTGGTCACGTAGCTCAGCGGCGCGTTCGAACTCCATGTCGGCTGCAGCCGCACTCATCTGGGTAGAAATTTCTGCCGTTAACTCTTGGTCTTTTCCCTGCAAAAACATGCGAGCGTGACGCACGTCCAGCTCATACTCTTCATCACTGATTAACCCAACACAAGGTCCGGAGCAACGCTTAATTTGATACTGTAGACATGGCCGAGATCGATTCGAGTAAGTACTGTCCTCGCACTGACGCACCTTGAACACCTTTTGCATGGTGATCAAACTTTCTTTTACCGCACTGCCGCTCGGAAAGGGACCAAATAACGTTCCTTTATCCGTTTTATCGCCGCGCCGAAACAACAACGCCGGATGAGGATGATTGGATAGCAGAATATAGGGATAAGATTTATCGTCACGGAGTAAAATGTTGTACGGTGGACGATGCTGTTTAATCAGCGTTTGCTCAAGCAACAACGCTTCCGTTTCGCTTTTGGTAACCGCTATCTCAATGGTGTGGATACGACTCACCAGAGCCATGGTTTTGGTGGTTAACCCCGTCACGCGAAAATAGCTCGCCACACGGTTCTTAAGATTTTTAGCTTTGCCAACATAAAGCAACTCACCTTTTACATCGTACATGCGATACACGCCTGGCCGAGTGGTTAAATTGCTGACAAAGTGTTTAGGATCAAATTCTGAATGGCTCAAACAAACCTCGTTTTCGCCTAGCCCATACCAAGCACATTATAACGTACTGCTAAATGAATCAGTTCAACATCGCTTTCAATATTCAGCTTTGCAAAAATACGAGTACGGTAGGTACTTACGGTTTTAGGACTCACGTTTAAATGCTCAGCGATTTCATTGGATTTTTTGCAATCCACAATCATTTGCGCCACCTGCAACTCTCTGTCTGATAGCTGCCCCAAAGGAGACCCTTGACCATCGATCGAGAATTTAGACAACGCCATTTTTTGGGCGATACCCTTGGAAATATAGTGCTCACCTCTGGACACAATTTGAATGGCTTCGAGCAACTCGGAGGTGTTGGTACCTTTCGTTAAATAGCCAGAGGCCCCAGCTTCAAGTAATTTTACGGGGTATAAGTTGTCATCCAATGCGGACAACGCAATGATCTTGGTTTTAGGCAGAAGACGCTTTATCTCTTTTGTCGCCCCTAAGCCGCCAATTCCCGGCATATGCACGTCCATTAAGACGATGTCTGGCAACCATTTTTTGGCATGAATAATGGCCTCTTCACCACAATGCACCACACCAACCACTTCAACACCCTTTACATCCTGTAATACACGACTAATGCCTTGGCTCACCACATCATGGTCGTCAACAATCAATACCTTCAACATAACAACCTCACCAAACTTTCCTACGCCTTGTGTCGATTTCCATCTTACCGAGAATGAAACCGCCTATAGCATCCTGCTAATAAAAAATTATGTTATATAAGAAATAGAAAAAACGCACCGTTATTCTGGCAACTTTTCTGTATAGCCCATTTCTAACAGCTTTTTCTGACTGATGTCACGATAACGATTGCGCACACCAGATCCATACGTTTTTTGAGTGTAATACAGTAACGGCGCGATTTGCGCTTCATCGACAGACAAAACCTTAGCAATTTTACTGGCCAAATCCTTCACTGCAAGTGGTTGCTGATTTTCAATCATAATGACTTTTGGCACCACTAGGCGCTCCCCAGCAATCACACGATCAACCACCTTCAAATAACTTTGCTCAAAGAGCGGCCAACTAATGCGCTCTTCTTCAGATTTGATTTTGTACCAGCCCACCTCTGAACCAGCAAAAAAAACCGCAGGATGGCTCCATTTATACTGTAAAGGATCGGTACGACAAGCACATGCTTCAAGGTACGCAGAACGAGGATCAACCAAACCATAGGCTTTATAGGCTGTATTAATCAGCTTTAAAAAATCCGCAATGGTCGGTGGCCAAGAGTGAACTTCTTTCGTTCGTTCTACCGCATACGCCAACAAGGGCATCTTGAAAGCCTTTTAAGGCAATAGCCCATTCACGCTTTGCCAACTTCACTTCATCTGTAGTGCTATAAGCAGAGGCAAATTTATGAGTGTAAATTGCTTTAAAGCGTGCAAACAACATGTTTACTAACACTCGCGTTTGCTGATCTGCCTCGGTTGGACCTGGTTCGCGGGCCGTTTGACCACTATTAGCATAGGCGCTTGAGCCGTACTCACCAGTCTGTGTCGTGGATGTTGTTGAGGGCGTCGCTAACTTGTTCTCGAGAGGTTTTAGTAAATGCTGAACTGCCTGAGGTTCCTTCATATGAAGACCGATCCGATTGTTTGTATTGCCACTGACGTTTTACGTATTTAAAAAATTCACTGTTCCAAGTTCTAACGTTTTTTCGCTGCTCTTTGATCCTTAACAAAAACTCTGTTTGCAGAGACAGCGCAAACTCACGAGCAATACCGGCCTGCCCGATTTGCTCTAACGTTGCTTCTTCAGGTTGCCATTGATCTGGTTGCCGAGCACGCTCTTTCTGCTCCAAATACAAATCAAAATCCGTCACACCTCGACGATCATTCACCACTGGCGGAGAAGATGGAGCATCATATTGCCGAACTGGCTGCTTCGGTGGATAGCTCTTAGGCTGCGGTGTAAACTCTTCGCTTTTTTCTCGAGCCGCTCTGTGCAAACGGTCCATTTTATTCATCAATGAATCGTCTTTTTCTACCATTGGCTCTGCTGGCTTAATCGTTTGAGCGGCTTTTTGAGGCGAGGATAAATGAATTTCCAATATTTCCTCTTGTCGCTGAAAACTTAACAGCTGACTGATTTGTAAATTAGTCAGCAAACGCATCAGCATTGGCACAGTCCAAAATGACAACTGGGCACTAAGTCGACTCATTTCAATTCGTAGAACATGGGAACTGACTAGGTACGCTTGCTGATTCAAAAAAGTCAGCAATACCGTTTCCTCTAAGCCGATCTTGGCTGCAATTGAAAATGATATCGGTAATGAATAGTCGTTATCCAACATAAATCTCGCTTTGCGCTTTGCTTTACATACCTAACGCAACAGTCTATCAAAAGCCGTTCCCATAAGCACGAGAACCTTCAATGAACTGTGATCAAGCATCCCTAAAAATGATTAGGCTTAACTCTAATATATTGCCATTATCAGCCTATTGAAAAGCTTTGACACAAACTAAAAGCAAGCCTATGCTGACAATAACAGATTAGCAATTAAACCATGCTATACCTGTTCTAGAGCACGCGTTCTAGATCCTATCTGTTATTTGTTTTGCAAATGTTACTCAGGAGGAATGTAGTATGCACACTACCAAAATTTCTGGTCACCACGTTGATGTAACCCCTGCAATAAAAGAGCATATTCATGACAAGCTCAGTAAAATCTCAAAGCTTACCGACCAAATAACCTCGGTTAATGTTACCTTACTTAAAGACAGTAAGAGTCAAAAAGCGGAAGCGAGAGTACACATTCCTGGCAAAGAAATTTTTGCTGCCGCCTCTTCTGAAGAGAGATTATTTTACGCCATAGACGAAATGGTCGATAAATTGGCAAAACAAATTGATAAACACAAAACCAAGCAATCAAGCATTACTCACAAAATGCCAATAACGCACTAATACGGTAAGACACGACCTGTTAATACTCATTTAAGTGCTTTGTCACTTTAAATACTGGAAAACACCGCCATGTTGCGGTGTTTTTTGGTATTTACCCTCTAAAAAAACAATCACGCTTGAAGTTTGGAACTTTCGGCTGCATATTAAGTCTATTGATTGTCTTAAACCCTAAAGGAGTAATTCCATGCGTTATACTGAAGCCCTTTCGACACACTCGTCACAAGCGGCCAACAAAACGCTCCGCAATACTTACGGACTGTTGTCGCTTACCCTTTTGTTCAGCGCCTTCACTGCGGGCATGAGCATGGCTTTCAACTTACCCCATCCAGGCCTCATTATCACACTTGTAGGCTTTTATGGTTTGCTTTTCCTAACACATAAATTTAAGAACAGCTCTGCTGGTATTCTTTGTGTGTTCGCTTTGACTGGTTTTATGGGCCTTACTCTTGGCCCAATATTAAGCGCTTACCTGAGTTTGTCTAATGGCGCTAGCTTAATCATGAGTGCATTGGGCATCACAGGACTATCATTCCTTGGCCTATCTGCTTATGCACTGGTGTCAAAGAAAGATTTTAGCTTCCTAAATGGATTCATTACTGTTGGTTTCTTTGTTCTCTTGTTTGCTGTTATCGCCGGTATCTTTGTAAAAATGCCTGCTCTGCAGATCTTCATTTCTGCGGGTTTCGCACTTTTCTCAGCGGCGGTTATTTTGCTGCAAACTAGCCAAATTGTTCGCGGCGGTGAAACCAACTACATCATGGCAACAGTGAACTTGTATGTGTCTTTATACAACATGTTCTTAAGTATTCTGTCGCTACTTGGTATGGCTCGCGACGAGTAATTCTATTGAGCCATTCGAAAAGGCCGCTGACTGCGGCCTTTTTTCTGTGTAAAATCTGTTAATTCGCTTTTACAGTTTACTCAAAAGGTCATTTTTTAATGCAATACACCCTGCTTATCACAGGCTCCCCCTATCAAACTAAAGCGTGCCATAGCGCTCTGCGCTTTATAAAAGCCGCCTTGTTAGAATATCCCAACAGCATTAAGGGTGTATTTTTTTATGAAGATGCCGTACTCATTGGCAACCAAATAGCACAGCCACCAAGGGACGAAATCAATATCACTCAAGCTTGGCAAGACATCGCACAGCAACACAACATTCCGCTGTATTTATGCATCGCCGCGGCGGTAAGACGCGGCATAATTAACGACACTGAAAGCCGTCGTTATGAACTAGAGCAGCACACCCTAGCCAAAGGTTTCCAGCTGGAAGGCTTGGGCACATTCGTTGACCTGATGAACACCACCAATAAAGTCATCCAATTTAGGTAAACCTATGAAACACACTCTGATTCACCTAAATACCAGCCCTTATTCTAGCTTAGCGTGCAAAGAAGGCCTTGATCTCGCCTTGGTATTGGCCACCTTTGAACAACCTGTCGACTTGTGTCTATCTGGCGCCGCTTTAGCCCTCTTAACAGACAACCAACAACCGACCGCAGAGCATGGCAAAAACCTTCACAAACTACTGGCAGGACTAGAGTTTTACGACATCGAAAACGTCTTCATCGAGGCCAATTCGGGACTCGACAACACCAAGACTTGGCAAGGCGTTCAGCCACTTAATCACGCAGAATGGCAAGCAATGTTCTCCCACTATCAACAAGTTTTCCGGTTTTAATCATGCGACTTCACCAAATCAATCAACTTACCTACCCTGAACCACTGGAAAGCACATGGCAAAACAGCTTACAGGCCAATGATCAGGTATTACTAATAGAGAGTGGGATTTTGCGTACTGTCCAGAATACCGCAACCCTACAAACACTCATTGAAACAAAAAACACTCAACTCTACTATTTGCAAAGTGATGCTGTGGCGTATGGAATATCGCCAAAGATTGGCATTGGGTTATCGGATCAAGAATGGGTAGATTTAACCTTTGCCTCCGAAGCAAACATTAGTTGGTAACCAATATGACAGACACAACCGCTGTTTTAGATGAAGAAGGTTACTTGCTCAATCTACAAGATTGGACGCCAGAACTTGCTCATCAATTAGCACAAGACGTTGACATTGCACTAACGGAAGCCCATTGGGAAATCATTCACGTATTACGTGATTTTTACCAAGAATATGAAGTATCACCAGCTATGCGCCCATTGGTCAAAGCCGTGAGCAAAAAACTTGGGGCCGAAAAAGGTCGAAGCATTTATCTAATGACCTTATTTCCCGGCAGCCCTCCTAAGCTAGCCGCCAAAATTGCCGGTCTCCCAAAACCTGCGAATTGCTTGTAGATCCGCATTTATGCCGACAAAAAACCATGTAGGTTAGCCTTTAGGCCGTCAAAAGCCGGATGACATCAAACCAAAAACCTTGACGCGCTAAAGCACGACCTTGTATCTCTTCTTGATGAGTGTTTAGCTAGCACTTATCGCATCGGGAAATCGGTGAGTCTCGTGCGCGACCTGAGCACAAAGATGCTGTTTTGTAGATTGAGTCTCTGATTTCCTAACCTCCATTAAACTGAATGGTATCCTAGCACCCCAAGTAAGGGTGATGCTGCATGTACAAGGGGAGTAAATAGAGATGAAGGCTTTTATTGGCATTGATGTTGGTAAAGAAAAGTTAGATGTTAGTTGGTTACGCGACGTGGTCAAAAATAAGCAGAAAACCAAGGTCTTAAAGAACACAAAACAAGGCTATCAAGAATTAGTTGATTGGGTACTAAAGAATACAGGGTTAGAAGCTCAGAATATTGTTATTACGACAGAGCCTACTGGTATTTATAGCGAACCGTTGATGTATTTTTTATATGCCCAAGGATTTACTCTTTTACATGTAAACCCTGGAAAAGCAAAACAATATGCAAAATCATTAGGGCTAGTTCATAAGACTGATAAATCAGACGCCACAATGCTAGCTCGCTATGGTCATGACCAACAACATTCACTTTCAAGCTGGCAGCCAGAGCCGGTAGAAGCAAGAGAACTAAAGGCAATGATGCGTAGACTTGAAGCGCTAGAGCAAGATTTACAGCGTGAAGAAAACCGTTATGAAGCGGTAGGATTTTCAGGCGCATCCGCTCGGGTCGCTCAATCTCTCAAAGATATGATAGCAGTGTTAAAGGCTGAAATTGATAAACTCAAAAATGAAATCGATGAGCATATTGACAGGCATCCTCAATTGAAGAAGAACCGCCAGTTACTTGAAAGTATAAATGGTGTTGGTGAAGTAACATCCCGAATAATGGTTTGTTTACTGGCGTGTAAGCGGTTTAAGAGCGCGAAACAGCTGGCTTCTTATTTAGGCTTGATCCCCAAGCACAACGAATCTGGTAAACGGGCAGGAAAAACAACCTTGAGTAAGGAAGGGCCAGGCTATATCAGAGCGAAATTGTATATGGCCGCAATCGTAGCTGGTCAACACAATACCGATATAAAAGCGCAGAAGACGAGACTACTAAAGCAAGGCAAAACAAAAATGCAGGCGCTAGGTGCAGCGATGAGAAAGCTGTCACAAATATGTTTTGGCGTTGTTAAGAATCAAACAGAATATCAGCCTCAAGTTAGTTAAATAAAAACTTGAGGCTGGTCAGGAGAGATGGTATCTACAAAAACCCACAACAATCCATCAAGCCACTATTAATATTTTCCGTACCACTCTAATTTTTTCTGCAAGGTCACCACCTCACCGATAATCAACAAAGCGGGAGATTTGGCTTCATTCTCTATAGATACGTCATACACATCTTGGATCGTGGAAGTAAAAACACGCTGCTCACTCGTCGTGCCTTTCTCAACAATCGCGACTGGCATCGATGGACTCATACCAAAACGAATCAATGATTGACTGATGTCTTTTAAGCCCGTTAAGCCCATGTAAATAACCAAGGTCTGTGCAGGGTGAACCAATTCTTCCCAAGGCAAATCCGTTGTACCGTCTTTTAAATGCCCCGTTAAAAAACGCACAGATTGCGCGTAGTCACGATGAGTCAAAGGAATACCTGCGTAAGCCGCGCATCCGGCCGCAGCAGTCACACCTGGCACTACCTCAAAAGGCACACCCTCTTCAATTAACTCCTCAAGCTCCTCACCACCACGCCCAAATATAAAAGGGTCACCCCCTTTGAGACGCACTACCATGTGGCCTTCTTTCGCCTTAGCAGCAAGTAGGCTATTAATTTCTTCTTGCGGAAGACTGTGCAAAGACTTGGCCTTTCCAACATACATTTTTTCTGCAGATTCAGGAATGAGCCTCGATAATTTCTTTACCAACCAAGCGATCATATAGCACCACGTCCGCTTGTTTTAATAATCGATACGCTTTCAGCGTCAATAACTCTGGATCGCCTGGACCCGCACCAATCAAATAGACCTTGCCCGTCATAGTTTTCTGTTTTCCACTTCATATAAAAAAAGCCTCTAAGAGGCTTTTTCATTTAAAACCGATCGCACGTCTGCACAAAAACACTTTAAAACAAAAGCATTAGGCTTTCTTTAACAGTGTTTTTCCGCCCATATATGGCACCAATACATCAGGAACACGCACGCTACCGTCGGCATTTTGGTAATTTTCAAGCACGGCAACCAGTGTACGACCCACCGCCAAACCTGAACCATTCAAGGTATGTGCCAATTCTGGCTTACCGGTTTCAGGGTTACGCCAGCGCGCTTGCATGCGACGTGCTTGGAAATCCCACATATTAGAGCAAGAAGAAATTTCACGGTACTTGCCCTGACCTGGCAACCACACTTCAATGTCATAGGTTTTATGTGCAGAGAAACCAAGGTCACCACCGCACAAAATCACGGTACGATAAGGAAGCTCCAGCTTCTTCAAAATCACTTCCGCATGCCCCACCAACTCTTCAAGCACCTGCTCGGACATATCTGGACGGCAAACGTGCACCAACTCTACTTTTTCAAACTGATGTTGACGAATCATGCCACGCGTGTCACGACCATAGCTGCCAGCCTCACTACGGAAACAAGGCGTATGGGCGACAAATTTTTTGTGTAAATCCGCATCATTAAGAATTTCATCACGCACCAAATTGGTGACCGGCACTTCTGCCGTTGGGATCAAATAAAAATCATTGTTCCCACTGTCTTTATCCACGGGCACCTTAAACAGATCGGCTTCAAACTTAGGCAGTTGCCCTGTTCCTTTTAGCGACGCTGCATTTACCAAATAAGGCACATACACTTCTGAATACCCATGAAGATCAACATGAGTATTGATCATGAATTGTGTTAAGGCACGATGTAGACGCGCCAAATCAGAATGCATCACAGCAAAACGAGAACCGGTAATTTTTACAGCCGCTTCGAAATCTAACATTTCCATAGCTTCGCCAAGATCCACATGATCCTTAGGCTCAAACTCAAACTGCTTCGGCTCACCCCAACGACGAATCTCTACGTTGTCGTCTTCAGACTTACCTTCTGGCACAGAAGCATGAGGAATATTCGGAATGCCTTCTAGGAAGCTTTCCATCGCATCTTGTATCTGTGTCAGCTGAATCTTAGCCGCTTCAAGGTCATCACCTAAGGTAGCGGTTTGTGCTTTTAGCTCTGCGGCCTTATCTTTGTCGCCAGACTTCATCGCCTGACCAATTTCTTTGGATACCGAGTTGCGAGCTTGCTGCAGCTGTTCCGTTTCTACTTGAATGGCTTTACGACGCTCCTCTAGGGAAGAAAAGGTCGCCACGTCCAACTCGTAGCCTTTCTTTTTAAGTTGAGCCGCAATGGCATCTGGGTCAATGCGCAAGGCTTTAATGTCTAACATCTCGGCAACAATATCCTTCAAACAGTCTATAAAAATAAATTAGGGTGTCTTCAATCTACCATAGAAATCAGAATGCACGAGTTAACGTCATTCCAATCGCCAAACCAGCCACACCTAAAATGCAGCTTAATAATAAATAGCTTACGGCACTTAGCCAAGCCTGCATATTAATAAGTGACACAATTTCCAACGAAAAAGTCGAAAAAGTCGTAAACGCCCCTAAAAATCCGACCATAACAAGCGGTCGATAAGGTTCAAGTGATGGCATGCGCTCGCTTATCAGAACAAACGCCACACCCATTAGCACACTGCCCAATACATTAATCAGCATGGTGGCAAAGGGAAAATGATGATGCCAATAGGTATTCACCCATTTTGTCATACCATAACGGCTCAAGGCACCAAAAGCACCACCAAAAGCAATCATAAAATACATCATGTGCATCTCTCTCGCGTGTCTTTTATCAGAACAAATCAGATCACTACAAACCTTAAGATTCGTAACGTCGCAGTGGGCTTTGAGCGTCTAGATCCTCCAACCAAGTCAATTTATCAGAGATTTTTTTCTCCAAACCACGGTCAGTTGGTTGATAATAACGCATCTCGGCCAACTCCTCTGGCAAATAATTCTCACCCGCCGCATACGCATGCTCTTCGTTATGGGCATAGCGATATTCATCACCATGCCCCATGCTTTTTGCCAATGAGGTCGGCGCATTACGCAAATGCACAGGCACCTCGTAACTGGGTTGCGCAGCGACGTCCGCCATGGCCTGATTAAAGGCTTTATAAACAGCATTACTTTTAGGAGCACAAGCCATATACACCGCCGCTTGGGCAATGGCACGATTCCCCTCACCCGGTCCCACACGCTCAAAAACAGCCCAAGCATTTAAACCAATTTGCAAGGCTCGAGGATCCGCATTGCCAATATCTTCTGAGGCGATCGCCAATAAACGCCGTGCGATATACAAAGGGTCACAGCCGCCATCCAGCATGCGTGCCATCCAATATAAAGCACCATCTGGTGAAGAGCCACGAACCGACTTATGAAAAGCAGAAATTTGATCGTAAAACACATCCCCTTTACGATCAAAACGACGCACACTGCCGCCTAATACATCTTCTAGCTGCTCTTGAGTGACCTTGCTTCCGAGCTCCACAAGATCAGACAATATCTCTAAGAAATTCAGCCCACGTCGAATATCCCCATCCGCCGCTTGAGCCAACACAGACAGAAAGTAATCGTCTATTTGCAAGCCACCAGAGAAAGCATTGGCAGCCAGACCTTTCTGATGATCTTGTAACGCCCGCAGGAGAGCGCACTTGACTTCGTCGACACTCGGCGTTTTTAAACGATACACTCGTGCTCTCGACAATAACGCTGAATTTAATTCAAAAGCGGGATTTTCCGTGGTGGCACCAATAAACAAAAAGGTGCCATCTTCAATAAAAGGCAAAAAAGCGTCTTGTTGGGATTTATTAAAACGGTGCACTTCGTCAACAAATAAAACCGTTTGAGTGCCGTTCATCATGCGCAGTTGCTTCGCCTGATCTACCGCCGCACGAATGTCTTTGACCCCAGACATGACCGCTGAAATCTCAATAAACTGAGCATCAAGGGCGTGGGACAACAACTGAGCAAAGGTGGTTTTCCCCACCCCAGGCGGTCCCCATAGAATAAAAGAATGGCAATGACCTGTTTCAACCATTCTTCGCAATGGCTTTCCTGGACCGACCAAATGCGACTGGCCAATGTAATCATCAAGACTGACAGGTCGCATTCTCGCTGCCAAAGGCTGATATGCCTCGGCAGGTATGTCCGAAAAAAGATCTTTCATTACTGGCCTTCTACTATCACATCCACATTGTCAGGCAAATCTAAAATGAAATTCTCTTTTGCAACGCCTTCATGAGTCTCAACATTTTTAAACTCAATCACCGTTGTCTGACCCAAGGAATCCAAAATACTCATGGCACTAATGACTTTATTTCGAAAAGATAAAGTCAGTGTCTGAAAGAGATCCTGATTCTCTTTTGGCGTTAAACGAAACTTTTCATCCCCCAACGCCGTCACATTGTAATGAGGAAGAACATCTGCTGCGGGCTGTCCTAGCAGCGCTGCAGGAGAATTCCCTACAGTACCCGATAGCGGTTTCTTGGTTGCCTGCTCTAAATCCACATCCCAAACCGTAACTGTTTTACCGTCAGAGATGATACGCTGTGCAAAAGGCGTGACACTGTCCCAAACAAATTGATTAGGTTGCGCAAGCAGGAAGACACCTTCACTTACTTGTAATTGCTTGCCTTTCTCATCATAAGTAACCTGTCGAAACTCACCCTCAATGTTTCGATTTGACTCTAACAAACTTTCTATTGAGCCAACCTCTTCCGCTTGAGCGCTTGCCACTTGAGCTGCGATGATGACAACAAACATAATCACAGTGACGATTTTATTTAACAAAATGACTCTCCACTAACACATTAAAAAGGTAATACCCCGCAATACAAGAACACCAAATTGACGCTTTTATTCTGGAATCAAAATATCACGCTGACCATTGGTTCCCATTGGTCCAACTAAGCCCGCCGCCTCCATGGACTCAACCAAATTAGCCGCTCTGTTGTACCCTATTTTAAGACGACGTTGAATAGAGGAAATAGAGGCTTTACGCGTTTCAATGACAATTTTCACGGCTTCGTCATAAAGTGCGTCTTTATCTTCACTATCCTCTCCTGACATCAGATCTTCTGGGTTCACCACCACATCTTGAATGTAGTCTGGCTCCCCTCGCTGTTTCCACTCTTCAACAACCGCATGCACCTCGTCATCGGAAACAAAGGCACCATGCACTCGAATTGGCGTTGGCAAGCCAGCAGGAAGATACAACATATCACCCATACCCAGCAGCTGATCCGCCCCACCCTGATCAAGAATGGTTCGTGAGTCTATTTTTGACGACACCTGAAACGCCATACGAGTTGGAATGTTGGCTTTAATCAAACCAGTAATAACATCTACCGAAGGGCGCTGAGTCGCCAAGATTAAATGAATACCTGCCGCACGGGCTTTTTGAGCAATCCGCGCAATCAACTCTTCCACTTTTTTGCCCACTATCATCATCATGTCAGCAAACTCATCAACGATGATAACAATGTAAGGCAAAGGCTCTAAATGGGGCACGGTACGCGCTACACCGTCTTCTGAAAACATGGCCATCTCAGGCTGCCATAATGGGTCTTGAATGGGTTTACCCGCTTCAATCGCATCACGGACCTTCTTGTTATAACCCGCAATATTTCGCACCCCTAACTTGGACATCAGCTTATAACGACGCTCCATCTCATCGACAGACCAGCGCAACCCATTAGCGGCGTCTTTCATGTCTGTGATAACAGGGGTCAAAAGATGAGGAATGCCTTCGTAAATGGACAATTCCAACATTTTCGGATCCACCATGATCATACGCACTTCATCCGGAGTGGATTTGAGTAGCATACTCAGAATCATGGCGTTCACACCAACCGATTTACCTGACCCTGTCGTACCAGCAACCAGCACATGGGGCATTTTGGCAAGATCCACCACAACGGGACTCACCAGAAATATCGTGACCTAATGACAATGTCAGGGGCGAGGAGGATCTATCATAGGCCTCACAATTAATCACCTCTGAAAAATAAACGGTGTCGCGAACCTGATTCGGAATCTCTATGCCTATGGTGGATTTACCCGCAATCACTTCAACCACGCGCACACTCATCACACTCAGAGAACGAGCAAGATCTTTCGCTAAATTGGTGATACGAGAAACCTTTACACCCGGTGCAGGCTGGATTTCAAAACGTGTAATCACCGGGCCTGGGTTCACTTCAACCACATCAGCTTTCACCCCAAAGTCCTGAAGGCGCTGCTCCAACAGTTCGGACAAAGCCAACAGCTCATCTTCTGAGTAACCACCCTGCTTGGGCTTAGGCGTAGTCAATACCGAACGATCTGGCAACGAATAGGTTTCCACCTTTCTTTTGTTTTCCACTTCATCCGCATAAGGCCCACCCAGCGAGTCCAGCTGCTTAGCTTCAGATAGCGTACGAAACGCTGGTTTATGGGCTGGCGGAATCATGTCTTCACTATCGTGCTGAAACAACTTGGCATCAGCTTGTTCTTTCGAAATACCAAACGTCATCTCATCTTGTTCATCTTCCCATGCAACTGGCTTGCTCACGGCTGGCTGCTTGGGAGCCATTGCCTTGTGTTGCGCTGTACTTTCTCTAGGATCCTCCCACGACTCCTCAATATACAGCGTGTCACCAAACTGAATATCATCGTCATGAATAGATAAATCATCTAGCCCACTAAATTCTGGCTCTTCATGAACGGTCACCGCATCACTTGGGGCATCTTCTGTATTAGCGGCTTTTGAGCGCGAAAACAACGCAGGCAGACGAAACTTGAATTTTTTATCTTGCCCGCCATCGTCATAATGCTCGTTCTCAATACGAGCATCCTCAAACAAGGGATCCGTTTTGGCATGCCCATCGGACGGTACAGTATTTTTTGACGGTTCTGTCGCCGCCTTTCTTCGTTTACGAACAATAGCAGGCTCTTCAGCTTCAGTCTCATCGACAAACAAATCGGCCATTTCGGTACGTTGAGTCGACTTTGCCTCTTGACGGTCAGCCCATTTATGGCGAACAAACATCACAAATTTATAAGCACGCTCACCAAGGCTATCCATTAAATGCAACCAATGCAATTGAGCCAACAGGGTAAAAGATAAAACGACTAAGGCTAAACTTACCAACGTGGCGCCGTCGTAACCTATAAAACCATAGAGCAATGTCCCTAGCCCGCGCCCCAATATACCACCCGGTCCATATTGCAATGAGTATTCCCCCACCGTGTGCAAAAAACACAATACAGAACCAAAGGATAAATACAGAATACTACCAATAGTGCAAAGCAACGCATTATTTAACGGCAACAAGGAATGGGGGTTACGCCATAAAATAATGGCCACCCAAAAAAATAACGGTGGTAAAGAATAAAACAAAGAACCAAAAAACCCCGACGCCAAATCCGCAATAATAGCGCCGATTGGCCCCATCGAATTTTGAATAGCACCACCACTACCAGAATAAAACCAACCAGCATCTTCAGGGCTATAAGAATACGTTGCCAAAGCGAAAAAAAACAACATTAGCAAAGCGGCAATAAACGCTGCTTGCTTGGCAAACAATTCCCAAATTGGTGATCGTACCGACTCACTCATTTCTTCTGACAAAACGTGCCTTCCTATCTTATGTTAATCAAAACAAACCACACTCCATCCAGCGGAGCCACAAGTTGGCTAAGCTTACCATAAAAAAAGCCAACCCAAAGGGCTGGCTTTCGCTTTTACTAAGAAAGGCTTTCTTTATAAAGAAAAATCTTAGAAGAAAGTTTTTACACCAACAGTAGTTTGCTCTGCGCCATTTGTAGAAGAATCAGCAGCTAGGTCACCAGCGTAGTTTTTCACGTAGTAAGTCAAGTCACCAGATACATACTCACCGATGAAGTAAGTACCATCCATTTCTTTTTCTAGCTCATTAGAGTATTCAAGAGTCAAAGTCAAAGCATCAGTCGCTGCAAAAGCGATAGAAGACGTCATTTGCTCACGGTCAGTAGTTGTACCAGTACCTTTCTCACCCACACCGTAGTTCAAAGACACAGTGATAGGACCAGACACAGTTTGGAAACCAACGTTTACTGCGTTAGCATCGCCTACAGAACCACCAGAAATACCCGCTTTGATAAATCCGAAGTCTTTAACGTAAGAAAGAGCGAAACCGATATCAGAATCTTCATCATCAGTAGATTCAGTCGCTTCTAATGCAACTGTCAACTCAGGAGTTACCTTGTAACGAACGCCAGTGTTATCAGTATCGCTAGCTGCAGTAACCAAATCAACACCACCGAAAAGCTCGTCCATACCCATGAAAGAACCAGTCGCTACTGTACCGTCAAAGCGACCAAAAGATACGGCACCTTGTTTCACATACAGTTTTTCCATGCCGATTTTAGTCGCTTCATTAGCTCCTGTAGTAGCAAATTCAAGCTCAGCGTACACAATACCTGTATCAACATGAAGCTCTAGCTCACCAAGATCTGTACCATCAGCTAGGTCTGGAGTGTCCTTAGATTCACCATTGTATGTGGTATATTCAACACCAGCTTCACCAGTAATGATAGCATCAGCAGCGAAAGTGGCAGTAGAAACAGCAGCCGCAACAGCAGATACTGCAAACACAGAAGCAAGTTTAATCGCTTTCATTCAAGATTCCCCTTTATATTATATTGTGTGGCCTTGTAGACCCATTGATAGATTTTCGTCAAACCAAGAAACGTTGCTAAATCAACGACTCATGTATCTTAAAACCGATCGATTTCACTTTTGTGACAATTGCCAAAAAAGCAAGTTATCTTATTTCCCAACACTGCATTCGATTATGCTTTCGAATTACCGTTCTGGACTGCATTGATTAAAACCAAGTTTTCCATTATCGGTCAAGCATTCCTTGCACTTTTTTCTTTTTTTTCATCTTGAAGCCTTTTTTGAACAAAAAACAGTCAACAAAGACAATGACGAACAATTTTTTTCGTTTATTCATGCACAGTTCAATCAATTGAGCATGAGATTGTGTCAGCAAGTCGCAAGTCTAATATTTTTTTTTACTTAATTCGACTCGCTTAAACTATTTAACGGATCGAAAAGCTATTTCTTTAATTTTTTTTATGCGCTTTCAAGTTTTTTTTCATAGACATTTTTTTCATCGGTCGTTTTAATAAATACTCATAACGCAATGTTGTAAAATGAGATTCATCAGGACAATACTCCCCCTATGCAAACCGCTACCACCGATTCAGATACCGATGACACACAAGAGACTCGTTTTACTCACCGAATCCCCCTACGACACACCAAACCCAAGCAAAGCATTACAGGACCCTGAGGGCTTATCAGCTATTGGGGGAGACCTATCCACGACGAGACTAATCCATTTATACAGCAAAGGTTTTTTCCCATGGTTCAGTGATCCAGACCCTATTTTATGGTGGCATCCTAAACAACGATGCGTGCTAAAACCAGCCGATTTCCATCTTTCAAAATCACTCAAAAAAGCCCTTAAAAAAATAAAACAAGCCGAGCCAAAAGATGCGCAATGGTTTTTTTCAATAAACCAAGATTTCTCTGCCGTGATCAACAACTGCGCGGGGTTAAGGGTCAACAAAGAAGGAACGTGGATATCAAAAGATATCAAAACAGCATATCAAAAGTTGCATAAATTGGGTTACGCCCACTCCATTGAAATATGGCAAAATGAAACACTTATCGGTGGTTTTTACGGCATCGCGATGGGGAATATGTTCTTTGGCGAATCTATGTTTTCGCTGGCTCCCAACGCATCAAAAGTGGCACTACAGCTCTTTTGCGAACTCGCACAAAAATGCCATATCGAACTCATCGATTGCCAAGTCGAATCGAAGCATTTGCTTTCACTGGGTGCAAAATTAACCGAGCGAGAAGTGTTTTCAAAACAATTAGAGCAACTCATACCCGCCACAACAACCAACCCGGTACTCATTCAACTGGGGCAAAAAACACAAAAACAACGCATTTAAGTAAGAGAATCACTAAAAATAGAGGCGATAAGCGCACAACTAGGTTTGCCTTACGCTGTGTTTTTAGGCAAAATACGCTCGATCAAAATTCAGGCGTTGCTTAATGCACGTGATAATTAGTGCCTAACCGATATAGAGCAGCACTAAACTGACAAAAGTAGCGCGACACACTGTAACAGCAGCGCCTACTAAATGAGAGCTTTGCAGGACGTTAAGTCGTGCAAAGCTCTCTAAATGTAAGTATTAACACCATAGGACACTTATTGTGGCAAAAGAAGAAGGCTTAGAAATGGAGGGCACTATCATTGATACGTTGCCTAATACCATGTTCCGTGTCGAATTAGAAAACGGACACGTTGTAATTGCTCATATCTCTGGAAAAATGCGTAAAAACTATATCCGTATTTTAACTGGCGATAAGGTAAAAGTTGAGTTAACACCATACGATCTTTCAAAAGGCCGTATCGTGTACCGCGCTCGTTAATGTTAAGTAACCCTCAATCGGTCTACTTAAATCGATGACATAAAAAAACCGGACTGAGTCCGGTTTTTTTATGTCTCTAATACCTGTAGGTCGGCCTTTAGGCCGCCAAAAGCCCGATAACACCAAACCAAAAACCTTGACGCGCTAAAGCACGACCTTGTATCTCTTCTTGATGAGTGTTTAGCTAGCACTTATCGCATCGGGAAATCGGTGAGGCTCGTGCGCGACCTGAGCACAAAGATGCTGTTTTGTAGATTGGTCCTGATTTCCTAACCTCCATTAAACTGAATGGTATCCTAGCACCCCAAGTAAGGGTGATGCTGCATGTACAAGGGGAGTAGATAGAGATGAAGGCTTTTATTGGCATTGATGTTGGTAAAGAAAAGTTAGATGTTAGTTGGTTACGCGACTTGGTCAAAAATAAGCAGAAAACCAAGGTCTTAAAGAACACAAAACAAGGCTATCAAGAATTAGTTGACTGGGTGCTAAAGAATACAGGGCTAGAAGCTCAGAATATTGTTATTACGACAGAGCCTACTGGTATTTATAGCGAACCTTTGATGTATTTTTTATATGTTCAAGGATTTACTCTTTTACATGTAAACCCTGGAAAAGCAAAACAATATGCAAAATCATTAGGGCTAGTTCATAAGACTGATAAATCAGACGCCACAATGCTAGCTCGCTATGGTCATGACCAACAACATTCACTTTCAAGCTGGCAGCCAGAGCCGGTAGAAGCAAGAGAACTAAAGGCAATGATGCGTAGACTTGAAGCGCTAGAGCAAGATTTACAGCGTGAAGAAAACCGTTATGAAGCGGTAGGATTTTCAGGCGCATCCGCTCGGGTCGCTCAATCTCTCAAAGATATGATAGCAGTGTTAAAGGCTGAAATTGATAAACTCAAAAATGAAATCGATGAGCATATTGACAGGCATCCTCAATTGAAGAAGAACCGCCAATTACTTGAAAGCATAAATGGTGTTGGTGAAGTAACATCCCGAATAATGGTTTGTTTGCTGGCGTGTAAGCGGTTTAAGAGCGCGAAACAGCTGGCTTCTTATTTAGGCTTGATCCCCAAGCACAACGAATCTGGTAAACGGGCAGGAAAAACAACCTTGAGTAAGGAAGGGCCAGGCTATATCAGAGCGAAATTGTATATGGCCGCAATCGTAGCTGGTCAACACAATACCGATATAAAAGCGCAGAAGACGAGACTACTAAAGCAAGGCAAAACAAAAATGCAGGCGCTAGGTGCAGCGATGAGAAAGCTGTCACAAATATGTTTTGGCGTTGTTAAGAATCAAACAGAATATCAGCCTCAAGTTAGTTAAATAAAAACTTGAGGCTGGTCAGGAGAGATGGTATCTACAAGATCAACAGAATTCGTTTTGTGACCGTTTAATGAACCACTTCCTCTTTGATCACTTCGAATTTCAGTTCATCACTTTTCTCATCCAGAGCCACTTTAACATGACCGCCGTCATGTAGGTCACCAAACAGTATCTTATCCGCTAACGGCTTTTTCAGATGCTCTTGAATGACCCTAGCCATTGGACGTGCGCCCATTTGACGATCGTAGCCTTTGTTTGCCAACCAGCCTCTGGCGGTGTCTGAGACCTCCAACAAGACACCTTTAGGGTCCAACTGAGCCTGTAGCTCCACCAAGAACTTATCCACGACATTAAAGATAATGCGTTCATCTAACTGCTGGAACTGAATCACCGCATCAAGACGGTTTCTAAATTCTGGCGTAAAAGTACGATTAATCACTTCCATACCATCAGTAGAGTTATCTTGACTAGAGAAGCCTATCGAACGTCGGGCTAATTCTTCTGCTCCCGCATTCGATGTCATCACCAAGATCACATTGCGGAAATCCGCCTTACGCCCATTATTGTCGGTCAAAGTACCGTGATCCATTACCTGCAATAGCAAGTTAAAGACTTCTGGATGCGCTTTTTCGATTTCATCCAACAGCACAACACTGTGTGGGTTCTTAGTTACGGCTTCCGTTAACAAACCGCCTTGATCAAACCCCACATAACCTGGAGGCGCGCCAATCAATCGAGACACCGCATGTCGCTCCATGTACTCCGACATATCAAAACGAATTAACTCCAAGCCCAACTGCTTAGCAAGTTGCTTGGTGACTTCGGTTTTACCGACACCCGTAGGCACGGCCATAAGGAAAGAACCAATTGGTTTTTGCTCTGCTTTCAATCCCGCACGCGACAACTTGATCGCTGAAGACAAAGAATCAATGGCTTTATCTTGTCCAAACACCACCATTTTCAAGTTACGCTCTAAATTAGACAATACTTGTCTATCATCAGAGTTAACCGCCCTTACAGGCACCCGAGCAATCTTAGAAACAATGTCTTCAATATCGGCAACCGTGATAATGGCCTTACGCTTGCCTTCTGGTTGCAAACGCTGATAAGCCCCAGCCTCATCAATAACATCAATGGCTTTGTCTGGCATGTGGCGATCTGTCACATAACGCTGCGCCAATTCAGCCGCCGCCAACAAAGCAGGCTCTTCATATTTCACCTTATGATGCTCTTCAAAGGCCCCAATAATGCCTTTCAAAATTTGATAGGTATCGTCTACGCTTGGCTCATTGACATCGATTTTCTGAAAACGACGAGCCAAAGCGTGATCTTTTTCAAACACACCGCGAAACTCTTGGAAAGTGGTGGAACCAATACAGCGCAAACCACCGGAGCTGAGCACGGGTTTAAGCAAATTGGAGGCATCCATCACGCCACCAGAGGCTGCCCCCGCACCAATAATGGTGTGAATTTCGTCGATAAACAAAATAGCGTTGGGCAGTTTTTTCAAATCGCCTAGCAATTGCTTTAGACGCTTTTCAAAATCTCCGCGATATTTTGTGCCAGCGAGTAAAGCGCCTAAATCAAGCGAATAAACAACGCCATCTGCAATCACATCAGGAACCTGTCCATCTACAATTCGTTTTGCTAGCCCCTCAGCAATGGCTGTTTTACCGACTCCGGATTCGCCAACAAGCAAGGGGTTATTTTTACGGCGACGTGAAAGGGTTTGTATCACCCGCTCGACTTCATATTCTCGACCAATTAGCTTATCGATTTTACCTGCTTTCGCCTCTTCGTTTAGGTTGGTCGCAAATTTTTGCAACGGCGCCGCGACAGAATCGTCTGCTTCATCATCGTGCTCCGCTTCATGCGAGGAAGAATCACCTAACTTAGAAATACCATGAGCAACGTAGTTAACCACATCAATACGCGCCACACCGTGGCGTTTTAATAAATAAACCGTTTGGCTTTCTTGTTCACTAAAAATAGCCACTAATACGTTAGCACCAGTGACTTCTCGTTTGCCTGATGATTGAACATGAAAAACGGCACGCTGCAATACACGCTGAAAGCCTAGCGTAGGCTGTACTTCACGCTCTTCATCATTTTCTGGAATCAGAGGTGTTGTACTGTTGACAAATTCCTCAAGCTCCCGACTTAAAGTCTCTAAATTAACACCGCACGCTTTTAGGACGCTTGAAGCAGCGCCGTTGTGAATAAGAGCGAGTAATAAATGCTCCACCGTCATAAATTCATGGCGTTTGTCACGCGCCGCTTTAAAAGCCATATTCAGGGTTTGTTCTAGTTCTTTATCTAACATTGCTATTCCCTCACTCTGAATCAGTCGACCTTTTGTAGGTCACACATTAAGGGGTGCTCATTTTGTTCCACGAACTGTTGTACCATTGCGACTTTAGTTTCGGCAATATCAAAAGGGTAAATACCACAAACACCCTTGCCTTTTGTATGCACTTCTAACATTACCTGCTTGGCCTTCTCCCCATCCATAGAAAAAAACGTTGTAATACAAACACGACAAAATCCATTGGCGTATAGTCATCATTAAACAACACCACCTGATACATGGAAGGCGGTTTTAATTCTGTTTCTTCAGGAGCAATCGCGATATTGGAGTGTCCGTGCTGCTCGTCTTCTGATATTAGTCTAATTTGTTGATCTACAATCATCCCATGCCTCTGAGGCTACAATTTTTTACGTAATTTGCCAAACTTGACGCATTACGACTTATATACGCAACACTTAGCTACTTGGATTTTACAAATCCTAAAAGGGCTTCTACGCTCTTTATTGGGGTAACTAAATGTGTAATCAATGTTTATGGGTAAAATTCTAGCATTGATCCAACACAAACAAGTTGCACCTATTTAGAAATCTACGCTATTCGAGTTGAATTTTTAAGGTGTCCAGCAACATCATGGCGCATTTTTGATGATGCAGGCAACTATATGGTTAGACGTTTTACAACGATCAGAGTCGTAAGGAGTAACTCATGCATCACGGATCAGTGAAGTGGTTTAACAACGCAAAAGGCTACGGATTTATTGTCTCAGAGGATTTTAATGAAGATTTATTTATTCATTATTCGGCAATCAATGTCGAAGGCTATAAAACCCTCAAAGCAGGACAGACAGTAACGTTTAATGTTGAGCCTGGAGAAAGGGGTCTGCACGCTATAGAGATTAATCCCATCACAACGAAACAAGAGGATACTCATTCCATCGACAAAAAAGCGCAGCCAGCTTAAAACAAAACGTCATCGCTATCCTCGTACGGATTTGCTATCTTACTCCTTAACCCTGAGGAGTAAGATACGTGTTTTTTCGCGTTTTTTTTACGCTTTCCGTTCGCCTTAAACACACATAGAACCCATGTCTTCCAACTTAATTTTATTTAACAAACCCTTTCGAGTACTCAGCCAGTTTTCTGCTGAAGGCGATAAATCTACCCTAGCCGACTATATCGACATACCAGAGTTTTACCCTGCTGGGCGGCTAGACTTTGACTCGGAAGGATTATTACTGCTCACGAATCAAGGGACACTGCAGCATATTATCGCCTCCCCAGACTTCAAACTGCCCAAAACTTACTGGGTTCAAGTGGAAGGAGAAATATCAGACGACGCGTTAGACAAACTAAAACAAGGTGTCGAACTGAAAGATGGGCTGACGAAACCAGCTCATGCTGAACGCATAGCGGAACCTAATGTTTGGGAAAGAATACCAGCAGTCAGACACAGGGAAAACATTCCCACTAGCTGGTTGTCATTGCAAATTCGCGAAGGAAAAAACCGACAAGTCCGCCGAATGACAGCCGCTGTCGGCTTTCCTACACTTAGACTCATTCGCTATGCTATTGGTCCTTATACCCTAGAAAACACTCCCGTAGGCCAATGGAATTACATAGCACCAACCGATAGTTTATTGAAAGAGGTGACTCATTTTGAAGAACAAAGAAAGAGAAAGGCTGCCTCATCTAACCGTCGCCGCCTTAGTGAAAAAAGACCAGCGTTTTCTCATGGTGAAAGAGTGGCAAGACGGTCAACTCGTCCTAAACCAACCAGCGGGCCACGTCGAAAATAATGAGAGCGTCATCGACGCCGTGATTCGTGAGACAAAAGAAGAGTCTGGCTGGCTAGTAAAACCCATCGGCTTACTGGGTATTTATGCCTTCACCCCTTATGAAGGGGCCGACACTTTTCATCGCCTGTGCTTTGTCTGTGAAGCCGTAAGTGAAAGCAATGAGCCGCTTGATGAAGACATCGTTTCCAGCCACTGGTTCAGCTATGAAGAAATACTCGAGTTACCTCATCGTAGTCCGTTAATTCGCGCCTGCATTGAAGATTCATTGAATAACCCCATTATTCCTTTAAGCTTTTTGTCCGATCAGTTTCTTCGGCCTATGCCGACACAAAGAAAGTGATACAATAGCAAATATTATATTCATTTGAGGCAACGCCTCTTCGCCTTACGAAATTACAGTCGAGACACAACAACGCATGAAAGAGAGTTCCTACTGCGAACATCGCAAACCATTCAAAAAAAGTCATCGTCGGTATGTCTGGCGGTGTTGATTCCTCTGTGTCTGCACTTATCTTGATGCAGCAGGGCTATCAGGTTGAAGGTCTGTTCATGAAGAACTGGGACGAAGACGATGGTACAGAATATTGCACCGCAAAAGACGATCTTGCAGATGCACAAGCGGTATCGGATAAATTAGGCATCAAACTGCACACGGCCAACTTTGCCGCAGAATATTGGGACAATGTTTTCGAGCACTTTCTTGCTGAGTACAAAGCTGGCCGTACACCCAATCCAGATATTTTATGCAACAAAGAAATTAAATTTAAAGCCTTTTTAGAATACGCCTTAGCATTGGGCGCTGACTACATAGCCACAGGCCACTATGTTCGCCGCGGCGAAAAAAACGGCGAACCTTTATTATTAAAGGGCTTAGATGGCAATAAAGATCAAAGCTACTTTTTATACGCTGTTGGGAAAGATGAAATTGCCAAAACCCTCTTTCCCGTTGGTGAACTTGAAAAACCTGAAGTGCGTCGTTTAGCCGAAGAATTTGGTCTAGTGACTCACAACAAAAAAGACAGTACTGGCATTTGTTTTATTGGCGAGCGCCGCTTCAAAGACTTCCTAGAGCAATATCTGCCTGCTCAACCTGGTGATATAGAAACCCTCGATGGGGATAAAATTGGCCGCCATCATGGTTTGATGTATCACACTATTGGACAACGTCAAGGCTTGGGTATTGGTGGTCTCGCGAAGTATTCTGACGATCCTTGGTATGTGGTGGAAAAAGACTTGGAGCGCAATGTGTTGAAAGTGACACAAGGTGGACAACACGAATCCTTGTTTAAAACACACTTAATTGCCGATAATTTTGATTGGGTTGCAAGGGTAAAACCCACCTTCCCTCTCACCTGTAAAGCCAAGTGCCGCTATCGCCAATCAGACCAAGATTGTACCATCACCGAGCTTGCCGATGGTCGTGTTGAAGTGTCGTTTGTCGAGCCGCAACGCGCCATCACACCAGGTCAGTCTGTGGTGTTTTACCTAAATGATGTGTGTCTTGGTGGTGGCATCATCAATGTCGCTTTTAACAAGTAACTATTGAGAGAAAAAACGTGAGTAGTAGAGAAAAAGAGCAAACCATCGCCCTGTCCGCTGTGTTTCAGGCAGCGGAATTGGTGTCCATTTTAGCAAGAACCGGGCAAGTCGATAACGCCAGTTTACAACCATTACTAGACAGCATTTTAATGGTTAGCGCTGCCTCTACAGAAGACATATATGGTGGGCAATGGGATTGCTCAAGCAACCTTGGACTAGGCCGGAAAATTACCCGACAGGCGCTAGGAAAAGAACGCAGCAGCGTTAATCCAGATACGCTACGGTACGCTCTTAGCCTCATTCATCTTGAAAACAAGCTTTCTAAAGCCCCTGAGATGCTCTCTATCATTGGTCAACGTATCCCCCAGATAGAACAAAAGAAAACTCACTACGAAAGCGTTTTACACGAAAATATGCTGGCCTCCATATCAGGCCTATACCAAGACACATTAAGCAAACTGCCTTTTCGAATCCAAGTGCAAGGCGACAGTCGATTTTTGCAGCAGCCGCATGTGGCCAATCAAGTTCGAGCCATCCTCATGGCAGGCATCCGTGCCGCCATGCTATGGCGACAACTGGGCGGCAAACGCTGGCATTTAATCTTTAAGAGAAAAGCCTTATTAAACGCCTTAGACGCACGGAATTAACCTTCGCAGAATACACAATAGATTTTCTTTGGTTTTGTCGATCGCACCTTTAGGCCGACAAGACATTGGAAATCTTAGTCAAACATAGGATAACTGAAATCAATTTTGAGTATATCTCAAGGCCAATATCTTAAAAGTGGTTTTTTAAGTTACTATACGGCACAAATTTTTAAATCTGTAAACCAGTTTTCTGTTGAGAAGATTTAAATAAGGGAATGGCGGCGAAAAGTCATCTTCGATTCAAATAGGCAACTAGCCTTAAATGTTAGGGGAATTATATGTCGAAACAAACCATCTATTACACGTTGACCGATGAAGCACCAGCACTTGCGACAGCATCTTTGCTGCCAATCTTTGGCGCGTTTGCAAAAGAAGCGGATATTGAACTAAAACTTACCGATATTTCTTTAGCAAGCCGCATTATTTCTGCGTTTTCGGATCGTTTGCCTGCAGACAAACAAGCAGAAGACGGCCTAAAGTTTTTAGGGGATCTCACCGCCGACCCACAAGCGAACATCGTAAAACTGCCTAACATTAGTGCGTCTTTGCCACAACTTAACGCCGCAATCAAAGAACTTAACGCTGAAGGCTACGGTCTTCCAGAATACCCTGAAAACCCACAAACCGACGAAGAAAAAGACATTCAAGCACGCTACTCAAAAGTACTTGGTAGCGCAGTAAACCCTGTTCTACGTCAAGGCAACTCTGACCGTCGAGCACCAGCGGCTGTTAAAGGCTTCGCTCGCAAAAACCCTCACTCAATGGGCAAATGGAGCAAGACCTCTGTTTCTCACGTTGATTACATGCGTGAAGGCGATTTTTACTCTTCCGAGCAGTCCGTTACTATGGATTCCGCTCAAACCGTTAAAATTGAGTTTGTTGGTCAAGACGGTTCTGTCGAAGTGAAAAAATCACTTCCGCTTCTTGCTGGCGAGATCATCGACAGCATGAATATCAGCACTAAAAAGCTTCGCGCTTTCTTTGAAGCAACATTACAAGAAGCGAAAGAAGACAACATCATGTGGTCTGTGCATTTAAAAGCCACCATGATGAAAGTCTCTCACCCAATCGTATTTGGTCACGCAGTAACCGTTTTCTATAAAGACGTTTTCGAAAAATACGGCGAACTTTTCAAAGAAATTGGCGTTAACCCAAACAACGGTTTAGGTAGCGTATACGACAAGATCCAAAGCCTTCCTGAAGCGAAACAAGAAGAAATCAAACAAGCCATCCAAGACGTTTACAAAACTCGTCCTGAATTAGCGATGGTTGACTCCGATAAAGGTATCACTAACCTACACGTGCCAAGCGACGTTATCGTTGATGCTTCTATGCCTGCAATGATCCGTAACTCTGGCAAAATGTGGGGCCGTGATGGCAAAGCGCACGACGCAAAAGCCGTTATTCCAGACAGCACTTACGCTCGCATTTACCAAGAAACGATCAACTTCTGCAAAACCAATGGTGCATTTAACCCAGTAACAATGGGTACTGTACCAAACGTTGGCCTAATGGCTCAGAAAGCAGAAGAATACGGCTCTCATGACAAAACATACGAAATGAAAGCGGATGGCGTGATGCGCGTTGTGGATGCAAACGGCAACATCCTAATGCAACACAACGTTGAGAAAGGCGACATCTGGCGCGCTTGTCAAACCAAAGACGCGGCTATTAAAGATTGGGTAAAACTAGGCGTGACTCGTGCTCGTCAATCTGATACTCCAGCGGTATTCTGGTTAGAAGATGCTCGTCCGCACGATAACGAGCTTCGTAAAAAAGTAGAAACTTACCTAAAAGATCACGACACAAGCGGTTTAGATATTCGCATTATGTCTTACAACGAAGCGATCCGTTTCTCTATGGAACGCATTATTCGCGGTAAAGATACAATTTCTGTTACTGGTAATATTTTACGTGATTACCTAACTGACTTGTTCCCCATCTTAGAATTGGGGACATCTGCAAAAATGTTGTCCATCGTCCCAATGCTAAATGGCGGTGGCATGTATGAAACTGGCGCGGGTGGTTCTGCTCCTAAACACGTTCAACAGCTTATGGAAGAAAACTACCTTCGCTGGGACTCTCTAGGTGAATTCTTGGCAGTAGCGGTATCTTTCGAAGAGCTTGGCATCAAGCAAAACAACGAGAAAGCAAAAACTCTTGCTAAATGTCTAGACAAAGCCACTGGCAAATTGCTCGACACCAACAAGTCCCCTTCTCGTAAAGTTGGCGAAATCGATAACCGTGGTAGTCACTTCTACCTAGCAATGTACTGGGGCTCAAGAACTTGCTGTGCAAACAGACAATGCGGAAATGGCGGCGAAGTTTGCGCCATTGGCGAAAGAACTGACTGAGAAAGAAGCGACGATCGTTGCGGAACTGACAGCGGTTCAAGGTAAACCAGCAGGTCTGACAGGTTATTACCACATTAACCTAGAAGAAGTCGCTAAGATCATGCGTCCTAGCGCTACCTTCAACCAAGCGTTAGCGTCGCTTTAAATCTATTTGTTAAAGCCAAGTAAATGATAGAAAAGCCCGAGTAACTTAGTTACTCGGGCTTTTCTTTGTCAATTTGATTTGATTTGCTTTACTGCCTAATTGCGACTTATCTCCTATTTATAAACCCTCATATTTCTTCATCAAATCATACCCAGTCTTAAAACTAAACCTTAAAGCTAGAGATAAGATCAGACAACGCCTTCGATTGTCCCAAAACTTGCTTAGCAGCCACATTCGACTGCCCTGCATTTTCATTCGTTAGCTCAGCCTCATCACGAATAGAACGAATACGCATATCAATATTTTCGGCAGCCGCTGTTTGCAACTCCATCGCTGAAGCTATCTCAGTCGCCATAGAAGAAATCCTTCCCATAGATGAAGTAATGGTGTTCAAAGCTTCTTTTGCCTTTAATGATTGCATCACACTTTGCTCAGCTTGCTGTTTGCTCGCCGCCATTACTTGTACCGCATCATGAGAGCCTTTTTGTAACTGTGTAATCATTACCTGAATCTGTTCAGTTGAGTCTTGAGTTCGCTGCGCAAGAGTCCGTACTTCATCAGCCACCACGGCAAAACCACGTCCTTGCTCTCCGGCTCGTGCTGCCTCGATCGCCGCATTTAATGCAAGTAAATTAGTTTGGTCTGCAATACCACGAATCGAGTCTAAGATACTTCCCACATCCGATGTTTCTTTTTCTAATGCCTGAAGTACCATTGAGGTTTTTTCGACACCGTCTGATAATTGCTGAATCGACATAACACTATTGTTAACAACAACATCTACCTCTTTCGCTACACTATCAGACTGTTTTGCCGCTTGTGCTGCCGCATCAGCGCTACTAGCAACATGACGAACCGTTTCTTGCATCTCAGCAACGACATCAGCAATACCAGAAGTCTCACGCTGTAACTCCTGCATACCTGTACTCGTCTTATGCGAAGCCACTAACATTTGTTCTCCAGCAACGGATAATAGTGAAGACTGACCTTGCTGTGTAATAACAAGATCTTGAATTCCCTTAATAAATACGTTGAAGCTGTGTGCCACGGAAGCAAGTTCATCTTTACCATCTGCATCAAGACGAACAGTCAAATCACGGGCGCCAACAGATATATTATGCAAAGATGACTGCAATGAATTTAAATCTGGAAGTATACGTCGACGCAAAATCAGGATTGCTCCGACAATAACAACACCTGATATCAAACTACTAATAAGCGATAAAAACTCTGACTCTTCAAGAGTTTTAATTGAACTGCTGGCACTATTATCAAACTCAGTCGTTAACTCATCCGCTATTTTCTCTAATGAAGCAGCTAAATTCGCTGATTCCTCATCTAACCCTCCAGCGCCTTTCATTAACGCATTTCCCGCTTCTGTACCACTATTTATATAGGAAGAAGCCATCTCTCGGCCGACTTTATATACCTGCTTTAACTGTCTTTCCAGCTGAAGCACTCGATCTTTATAAGCTGGAACGATAATGGCTAACTCTTTAAGTTTTTCCATCGCCTGATTGAGGCTTTCTTCCGCCTCAGGTAAGGCCTCATTACTACGAGTTGCTCCCATATCTGTTAAAAACTGCTGAACTTGTACAACATGATAGCGAGCATCTTTCATCACAGACACAGCACCTGACATAACAACCTGATGACTTATTACCTCTTTATTAAGGCTCAAACTTCTCTGGGTAATAAAATACAGAACGGATAACGCTATCAATACAATTGCAATAACCAAATTCATGATACGACTGATCTTCATGTGCAGCACTTTCCTAAACAGTTTATTAAAAGACTATTCCCATCACCGGCCACCATCATACAAATGAAAAAATATAAAAACATTGCCAATTAACAAATAAACGGACCGGTTAACAAAAAAACACGAAAGTGTATGCCCCTACATTGCAATCAACACAAACTCATCCACACTAATAAAAATTATCTAATACTCGCAAATGTTCAGACCGCCATAGAAGTACGCCCCCCTTTTGCCTATAATAGGCGCTCCCTGAAAACCATGTCCGAGGCGTTATCTCAATGGAATTAACTAGCTTAAATGCAATTTCCCCTATCGACGGTCGTTACGGATCGAAAACAAACGTACTGCGTCGCTCTGTGAGCGAGTATGGTTTGCTGCGTATGCGAGTCATAGTTGAAATTCGCTGGCTACAGGCGCTTGCCAAGCACCCACAAATTACTGAAGTACCCGCATTGAGCCAAGGCGCCAGCGCCTTTCTAGATCAGTTAGCAGACAACTTCAGTGAAGCTGACGCTCAAGCGATTAAAGACATTGAGAAAACTACGAACCACGATGTCAAAGCCGTTGAATACTTCATTAAAAACAAAATGGCCGACAATGCTGAATTAGCCGCTATTTCTGAGTTTGTACACTTTGCTTGTACATCAGAGGACATCAACAACTTATCTCATGCTTTGATGTTGCGTGAAGCGCTGGAAGAAGGCATTACTCCAAAGTTGAAAAACGTCATCAAGGCGATTGAAGACTTAGCTATCGAGCACGCTGAACAGTCCATGCTGTCTCGTACGCACGGCCAAACAGCGTCTCCTACGACCGTTGGTAAAGAAATGGCCAACGTGGCAGCACGTTTGAAGCGCCAATTAAAGCAAATCGAAAACGTTGAATTTTTAGGCAAAATCAACGGTGCAGTGGGTAACTACAATGCCCACCTTTCGGCTTACCCAGATGTAGACTGGCAAGCTCACGCAGAAGCCTTTGTGACGTCTTTGGGTCTAACTTGGAACCCATACACAACACAAATTGAGCCACACGATTACATTGCCGAGTTGTACGATGCGATCTGTCGTTTCAACACCATTTTGATCGACTTCGACCGTGATGTGTGGGGCTACATTTCCATGGGCTTCTTTAAGCAAAAAACCATTGCTGGCGAAATCGGCTCTTCCACCATGCCGCACAAGGTTAACCCAATCGACTTCGAGAACTCCGAAGGTAACTTGGGCATTGCCAATGCGATTATGGGGCACTTGAGCGCTAAATTGCCTATCTCGCGCTGGCAACGTGACCTAACGGACTCTACCGTTTTACGTAATCTAGGGGTGGGTCTAGCACACAGCTTAATCGCTTACCAAGCTACGCTAAAAGGCATCAGCAAGTTAGAAATCAACGCGCCTCGCCTTGAAGCAGACTTGAATGCCGCTTGGGAAGTATTGGCTGAGCCAATTCAAACTGTGATGCGCCGCTATGGCATTGAATCGCCATACGAAAAGCTAAAAGAGTTGACTCGTGGCCGAACGATTGATCAAGCAACAATTGAAGCCTTTGTTGACACCCTAGACATGCCTGAGCAAGCAAAAGCAGACCTTAAAAAACTAACCCCTGCGACTTATATCGGTAATGCCGTTGCACAAGCAAAAGCGATTCGTAACTGATTTTCTCTGTTAAACATCTCAATCGAGCATTGAGACATTTAATGAGTAAATTTAAAAGGGCCGATTTATCGGCTCTTTTTGCCTTTTAAGCCATTAGCTTCTAAGATCATCACCACTTCTTTTGTTCTTTTAATGAGCGATTTATGACAGACCTAAACACCCCATTGACTATTCTTGGCGGCATGACTGCCCAAACCTTTATCGACGAATATTGGCAAAAAAAACCGTTATTAATTCGTGGTGGTCTTGTTGATTTCACTCTGCCATTAGAAGCAGATGAACTCGCAGGTATGGCAATGGAAGAAGAAATTGAATCTCGTATTGTCATCGAAAATGGAATCAGACCTTGGGAAATGCGCCAAGGTCCTTTTACCGAAGATACTTTTGCGACCCTACCTGAAAAAGAATGGACGCTACTGGTTCAAGCCGTGGATCATTGGGTACCTGAAGTCCAAGCATTAAAAGAACAATTTGAGTTTTTACCAAGCTGGCGCCTAGACGATGTCATGATCAGCTACGCCACTGAAGGCGGCAGTGTTGGTCCTCATTACGATCAATATGATGTGTTTTTAGTGCAAGTATCAGGCAAACGTCGCTGGCAAGTTCTCGCGCCAAATGAATACCAAGATTCGGCGATCCCGAACATCAAATTACATATTTTAGATAACTTTCCGGTTAATCCAGACATGGATTGGGAACTAGAAGCTGGCGATATTTTGTATTTGCCACCGAACTTTGCTCACAATGGACGCGCCCTCGACGATGAGTGTATGACCTACTCGATTGGCTTCCGTGCACCTAGCATGCAAGACATTCTCACGGGTGTGCGTGATAAATTGTGTGAAAACGACAACGTCAAAGACCGCTTCGCTGCACCAGAAACACCAAAACGTCAGCACAGTGCGCACATTAGCGAAGACGATATTGAGTATTTGCAAGCACAGCTAGCACGCCTGATTAATCAACCAGACGTATTGGCGGAATGGCTTGGTGAGACCATGAGCGAGAGCAAATACCCTGAATACCTTGAGCCGCTGAATCAAAAAGAACTAAACAACGCCTTTAATAGTGCAAAAAAGGGCCAAGCTTTCATTCGCCCTGGCGATGCACGCCTTTGCTACTATGTTCAACAAGGCTCTGAAGATAAGGGCAAAATTCGTGTATTTTGTAATGGTGAACACCTACTCGTTGACGCAGCACTAACAGGCTTTGTTGAAGCGGTTTGCCATCAAGTTGAATTCGATTTTTCTGGGCTAGATTTGACACAAAACACAGATCTAGAGCCTCTTATACGCTTTCTAATTCGTCAGCAAGGACTTATCGAATTAGCAGCGACGGAAGAATAAAAGGACATTTATTAAGGGAATCACATGAAGGTTTTAACATCAGACTGGAACAGTAGCAAAGATCAACTCACCTTTGTACGCAAACAAGTCTTTATCATCGAGCAAGGCATAGAGCCAAAGGATGAATGGGACGAACTTGATGAAGACGCAGTGCACTTTGTGTCTTTTGGTACAACCGCTGTTCCCACAGGAACGTGTCGCTTAACAGAGAATGGTCAAATTGGTCGACTAGCAGTATTGCCCGCCTATCGACACCAAGGATATGGCGAGATGCTATTAACCCGAGCGGTGAAAGTGGCAAGAGAAATGGGCATTCGTAAGGTGTTTTTGCATGCCCAAGTTGATGTACAAACCTTCTATGAAAAACAAAATTTCCATAGTGATGGCAAAGTGTTTTTAGAAGCCGGCAAAATGCACATTCGCATGGAGCGCGACATTTAGTTGTGATTCATTAAATTGTAGGCCTGATGAGGGAGGAACGACCGTAATCAGGCATTGGATTCAGACCATTCGCCGCTATTTTTTACAGGTAAGCGCCTCGTACCTCGACTCATCCGGCCTACATTTTATTAAACTGTTTTATTAAACAACCGCAATCAGCTCAACATCAAATTGCAACACAGAGAAAGGTTGAATCATGGCGCCCGCGCCTTGAGCACCGTAAGCCAATTCAGCAGGAATAGTAAGACGGTACTTCGCGCCTTCTTTCATCAACTGAAGACCTTCGGTCCAACCTGCAATAACACCCGTTAGAGGGAACTCAATAGGTTCTCCACGAGCAATAGAACTATCAAATACTTGTCCGTCAATCAAACGACCTTCGTAATGGACACGAACAGTTGATTCACGGCTTGGTGTTGCCCCCGTACCTTCTTCAAGTACTTCAAATTGCAAACCACTCTCTGTCGTTTGAACACCGTCTTTGGCCTTGTTTGATGCAAGGAAGTCTTCACCGGCCTTTACGTTTTCTTCAGATGCTGCACGGCTTTTTTCTTCCATTTTTTGCTGTAACTCAGCAAAAGCCGCTTCTAGCTCAGCACCAGGAACACGCATTTCAGCGCCGTTTAGGGCATCCTCAATCGCAGCGAAAAGATGTGCTAGAGACAATTCACCAAGATCACTACCACGGAGTTGATCACCAATTTGACGACCAATACCGTAAGCGATTTTAGCTTCGTTAGAGTCGAACGACAGTTCTGACATGTTTACTCTCTCTTATTAATTAACTAAAAAATTGGACGCACATCATAACATAAGCAGATCTCATGGGCTTGTTTTTCAAACCAATCACCTACCAAAAACATCACTTTAGAAATTTATTAATCATCCCCATAGATTTATTAAATGATATTCATTATCATCTAATAAATCGCGATTCACGAGGAGCGTGTTATGAAATCCAAAAACTTTATCCCATCCCCTAAACAATGTCCCAACAGTAAAAAAACTACGGATTATTGGGGAATGCTGTTTATTGGTTTTATATTTCTATCGTCAATGAGCTGTTTCTTATTTGCAAATCATAGTGATCGACACGCAGCCAACCGCTTGTCGGATTCAGCCCACAAAATAAGCAACACGATCATTGACACAGATCAGAGCAACAAAAGTTAAAAGGATTAAGCTTATAGGTACATAAAAAGAGGATCTTGCCATGTTACCTAAAATAAACACTATTATTTATGCTTGCGATCTAGAAGGCAAAACACAAGCGGCCATGGAGCCTCGTATTAAGCTTAGCCAATACTCATGGCGCAAAAGTCATATTAATGCACGCGGTAGAACCACTTAATGCACAAGCAGCCAATATGATTAATAACTACATGTCTGAAGAAGTAAGAGCCACGATGCGCAAAGACGCCATCAAAGACATCGATACGCGTATGGAAAGACTGCTTTCTGAGTTTATGGAAAAATATTCACAAGAACTGTCTAGCTTAGAGCAAAAACCTGAAACGATGATAGTAAATGGCATTCCTGCCGAATCGATACAGCGTATTGCTAAAGAAAAAAATGCCGACTTAATCGTCATGAATAGCCGAACACATGGCCGCCTAAGTCAAATGATCATTGGCTCAACCGCGAACAAGGTTATTCACACCAGCTCAATACCTGTGCTTGTTGTACCAATAAAATAACCGTTTGAACGATAAAATATCGTTTCGCTCTAGCCACATTTAACTCGGTTCGATACACTTACTGTATATATAAACAGTAAGTGTATTTATGATCCTTTATATTGCCGAAAAACCCAGTCTTGCCCGCGCTATTGCCGCCGCCCTTCCTTCGCCGCAGAAAAAAGAAGAAGGCTGTATTTGGCTACCAAATGGTGACTGCATTAGTTGGTGTATCGGACATTTACTTGAACAAGCGGAACCACACCAATATGATCCTGCTTATAAAACATGGAATTTAGATCATTTACCCATTATTCCCACAGACTGGCAGTGGCAAGAAAAAACCAACACTAAAAAGCAGCTTGGTATACTCAAAAAGCTAATCAAAAAAGCCACCACTCTAGTTCACGCTGGCGATCCTGACCGCGAGGGACAGTTGCTCGTCGACGAAGTGCTTCACTACACCAAGGTGCCCGCACAAAAGCTTAAAAACACACAACGACTTTTAGTGAATGACTTAACGCCCTCAGCTATCAAAAAAGCATTGAATAATTTACGCCTAAATAATGAGTTCGCGGCCTTATCTCGCTCCGCGCTGGGACGAGCACGCGCAGACTGGCTATTTGGTTTGAACTTAACACGAGCCTACACCATTAGGGGGCGTCAAGCGGGCTACCAAGGCGTATTGTCTATTGGACGAGTACAAACCCCTGTGTTGGGCCTTGTTGTCGCCAGAGATAAAGAGCGAGAAGCTTTCATCCCAAAAGACTTCTATCAAGTGTGGGCCAGCATACAAACACCGCAAAACGTTATGTTCCAAGCAAAATGGCTGCCCAGCGAAGCTTGCCAGCCTTATATGGATGAAGAAAATCGTGTACTCAGTTTACCTCTGGCACAAAATGTCGCCCAGCGCATTACCAATAAACCGGCTATTGTTGTAGACGCTCAATACAAGCAGAAAAAACAAGCAGCACCGCTCCCCTACAGCCTGTCAGCACTACAAATAGACGCGGCAAAAGCTTTTTCATTGTCCGCCCAACAAGTGTTAGATACTTGCCAAACACTTTATGAACGCCATCAAATGATCACTTATCCACGATCAGATTGTCGGTACTTGCCAACTCAACAGCACAAAGATGCACCTGTTATTATTGCGGCCTTGGCACGATCAGAAGGAGATCTGCAAGATGGTGCCCAAAAAGCCGATGCGACACGAAAAAGCAAAGCTTGGAATGACAAGCAAGTCACGGCTCATCATGCGATTATTCCAACCACTCTGGCTTATAAAGCATCATCTCTTTCGAAAACGGAAGCTTTGGTATTCAACCTGATTGCTCGCCAATACTTAATGCAATTTTACCCAGAATACGATTACCTATCGTCCTACATCAAATTAGACATTGCCGGAGGCCAATTTGAAGCCAAAGGCAACACACCTATTGCTTTGGGTTGGAAAACATTGTTGCCCAGTCATAACAGAACAAAAGATCCTGATGATGAGAACCAAAATGAACTGCCCAAACTGACCAAAGGCGACGAATTATGGTGTTCACAAGGTCAAGTTCAAGCAAAAGTGACGACACCACCGGCCGCATTTACCGACGCCACTTTATTGTCCGCCATGACGGGCATTAGTCGCTTTGTTACCAATAAAGACATTCGTGCGATTTTAAAAGAAACCGATGGGGTAGGAACTGAAGCCACTCGAGCAAGTATCATTGAGCTACTCTTCAAAAGAAATTTCTTGATAAGACAAGGCAAGCAGATCCATGCTAGCCAGACAGGACGCGCCTTTATTGACTGCCTACCAGCGCAACTGGTCACTCCTGATATGACAGCCCAATGGGAATCAGCTCTGAATAGCATTAGCGTAGGGGAAGCCAGCTATCAGGAATTTATGGCAAATTTAGAAGTGAATTTAAATCAACTGCTTAGTGCATCACGGGAAATGCCAATTTCCGCACTACAACATTTACCCGCACCAACCAAAAAGCCTTTTGCAAAACGCAGAAGTACAGGGACAAGAAAATCAACAGGAGCAAGAAAATCCCAAGGATCAGACACAACGCACTCACAAACAAAAAGACGCCCTAAGGCGTCTTCATCATAACAATGGCGCAATCAGCTCTCTAATCATTTGCGATATCAACCATTAGCAGTATTAGCCAATAGCAAGCCAAACGCCGACACCAATCATCAAAGAACCAGCAATACGATTCATAATTCGCACATTTCCACTCTGCATAAGTATGGCTTTTAGAGTTCTACCGCCAGCGGCATAAATTAACAAACAGATAAATTCAAGCGTCAAAATAATGGCGATTAACACTGCCAGCTGACTGGCTAATGGACGACTTGCATCCAAGAATGGTGGTAACAAGGCGACAAAAAAAGCCCATCCTTTCGGGTTTGCAATAGCCGTCACAAAACCTTGTGATATTAAATCTAACTGTGATGCTGGCTTGCTCCCAACAGCGTCCATTTTGATCGCCATCTTGCCTTTAGAAAGCCACATTTGCAGACCAATAAAAGCCAAATAAGCACCACCAATGTACTTTAATGCCATAAAAACACTAGGATAGTTCAGCAACAAAGCCGCCACCCCAATGGCTGACAAAATAGCCACCGTTGCCACGCCAACAAGTTCACCCAACATCATCCAGAGCGCTCGTTTGACACCAATGGTCATGCCCAGCGTCATGGCTAATGTCATGCACATACCTGGTGTAATAGAAACAAAAAAGAAAGTCGGCACAAATGCCGAAAGCAGCGCTAAATTCACAAAAAGTCCTTATTAAACATGGCATGGAGGAGGAGAAAAATCGCATTATTTATCATAACTAGCAAGAGAATATAATAAAAATGTTTATGTGCCGAAAAGAACAAATGAACAACCGTGATATACACGATCTATCACAACGAAGATCTAAAAAAGAATATTTAAAAGCGCTTTTTGCTTTTAAATGTGGATTCTTCTATAAATTTACTCCATTCATCATCTAACTCTTCTTCGGCCTCACTAGACATATTTTTGTTAATTTCTTCTTCGGCTTTCTGCAATGCCATATCGTCTTCAATCTCTTGCAACAACTCTTGATATTTTTGTACTGTAGACTGTGCCTCTATCATATCTTTTATGGGAGTGAGTTGCGTTAAAGCTTCCTTGTACATATCAATAGCAGATTGCATTTGTCCACTTAAAAACGCTTTACGGGCAAGGTATCCATGGTAGTCCGCGTTGACCTTGTAGTGATAAAAGTTCAACAATTTACTGTAACGATGAACATTGTCTTGATCGATTGTTTTTTCTTTCTGAGACTGAATCAAAAAGGATTTGAGAGAATCAAACAAGCGTTTTACCTCAATGATCAATAACTCATCATTTATTGGCTTAGCACGTCTATTTTGTTTACTCGTCTGAAACTCTGACATTTCTTCAGCTAAATGATTTCGTCGGCGAGATAAGTTAGGGTCTGGTTGTAGTAATAGTAACTGGTCATAAATAGCGATCATTCGAGAAAATAACCACAAACGCATATCTTTAGGTTGATATTGTGGCGGCATATCATCTAAATAACGACGCACTTGGCGCAACTGATTATTCAGTGTGGCCACTTTACGTAATTTTTCTATACGAGCTTGCTCTTTCAACTGTAGAAAAATAGCAAACGCGATAAATCCACCGATAACAAGCAAAAGCACAGTGATGGTAACAGCGGTCATATAATAGGTTATTTACCTTAGTCGTGTTGTAGCTGAATAGCCGTTTTTCTCGTAAAGTAAGCGGTAAAATACATCAACTTACTTTAGCTCGGATTCCGTTTTATTTCTTTTAGCAAATAAAACTTTTTCAACATCTTGTATCATATTTCGTAGACGAACTGCCTCTCTTTGCGCCCCACTAACAGTGGCATTTTTTTCAATTACCGACAGTGCAGCACGATATTTCTCAAGTGCACGGCCTTTTTTATCATTATCTAAATCGTGCCTAGCTTGACGAACCAGCAAATCACGATGAGCCAAAGCGTGTGCGTATCGTATGAGTACAATATGATGCCGAATTATGGTTCGACTCACACCATATTGCTCTGTCAGGTGTCTCAACTCCCTAAGCATTACCTGTAGCGCATTTTGGATTTGTTCAAGTTGCTGCTGACTGGCCACTCTATCTTTAACCATAACGCTCTTTCCAAGCTTCACTTCTGTTAATAACCGTATTAAATACGTTTTTTTAGTCACAAAACTTGATTGAAAATTGGCTGTGATGAGCTGTTCTATCGCTGATAATAAATACTCTAAGATAAATACTTTCGTTTCTTTCGCTAAGTAACGGTCGGAAAGCGTCTCTAACGCATAAAGTAAGCGATCACTACGATTAGATAAAGAAGCAAGCTGTTTTTCTCTTAACTCGCGTTGCTGTTTTCGCCATCGAAACAAAGCCGGCAAAGAGCAGCACACAACAATTAGGGTAACAGCCACTAAGACCAACATACTTGATTTCATTTGTTAATAGTTACCCGAGAGATTAAAACACTAAATACACATAACCTATCTATATAACACAGACCGCACATTAAAAACAAAAAAAGACCAGATAGACTGATCTTTTTTGTTGCGTTGCCACTTCCATTATCGGGAGATAGAAAAACCAAGTAACATATAAAAAATCAATGCAGAGAGTAAAGCTGAAGCAGGAACAGTTATAACCCATGCCGCGGCAATACGTAACAAAGCAGAACGCTTGACCAATTCTTTTTTCGTCGCTTTCTTCAATCCTTTACGCTCTTCAGAAGAGATTGGAGAAGAGGCCTGTGCCGCTTTTAGCTCTTTTAGAATCATACGCTTTTCTTCTACATCCGCCAATTTGAAACGCTTAACAAACTCTTTCGTTTGTTCACCATTATGGCCCGCTGACGCAGAGTGAGAAATAATAGAAGCTAACTTTTTCTCATAAGATTGTTTCAGGTATTCACGCAAGAACCCGACACCAAAAATACCACCTACGGCAATATGAGTAGAACTAACAGGCAAACCAAGTTGAGAAGCAATAATCACCGTAATAGCCGCCGCCATAGCGACACAAAAAGCTCTAGTCTTATCCAGCTCGGTGATTTCAGAACCCCACCGTTTTAATCAATTTAGGACCAAACAACGCTAAACCAACTGCAATACCAATACCGCCAACCATCATGATCCACAAAGGAATAGCAGCAGAACCTGACACAGCTCCCGTCAACAAAGCATCATTTATCGCTGCCAAAGGCCCAATGGCATTGGCGACATCATTGGCACCATGAGCAAAGCTTAATAAAGCAGCCGAAACAATTAACGGAATAGTAAACAAACTGTTTACCGCATCTTTGTCATTGGCTAAGGCTACAGCTGCTTTATCTACGATAGGACGAACGATAAAATACACGGTTAAAGCAATCGCCAAAGCGATCATAGCCGCCGTAATAAAATCGAGTTTCCAAAGTTTGCTAAGACCTTTCAGAATTAAGTAGGTCGAAAAAGACCACACCATGATACCGACTAACAAAGGAACCACTTTTCTTGCAGCATCAATCATATCACTTTTATAAGTAATAGAGCGTTTGATATACATAAGGAAAAGCGCAGCAATTATGCCGCCCATAAGAGGAGAAATCACCCAGCTGGCAACAATGGCAATCATTTTATCCCAGTTAGCAATATCCCAACCACCAGCCGCAATACCGGCACCAAGCACACCACCAACAATAGAATGCGTCGTTGATACTGGCGCACCAAGGTATGTCGCTAAATTAAGCCAAATAGCTCCTGCAAGCAAAGCCGCCATCATGACCCATATAAAGGTTTCTGCATTGCCGATGGCATTGGGATTAATGATGCCATTCTTAATGGTCCCCACCACGGTTCCACCAGCAATTAGCGCCCCCGCGGCCTCAAACACAGCGGCGATCAAAATCGCACCAGTCATAGACAGAGCTTTTGACCCGACCGCAGGACCAACGTTGTTCGCCACATCGTTGGCACCAATATTGACAGCCATGTAGGCACCTATTGCAGCAGCAATGGCTAATATTGACAAGTTAGAAACACCAACACCATTATTGGTTGCATAAAAACCAGACGCTAAAACAAAAGCTAAAGCGATCAATACTCGAATAAACTCATGACCACTCAATAAAGTGGATTCTTCTTTCGGGTTATTTGTAAGATCCATATGGGCTCTTCATTTATGATTAATCTATGCCAAACTCTTGATAAACTAAGGTAAACCTTACGTTATTCAACAAGGTGCCTTCCCAGCACAGTTATAAATTCGGCTCTCAATTCATCCTATCGAACATCTTGTTTATGAAGGCAAATACGGTATGCCTGTCATATATCTGTAAACTATCAAATCGGCGCCATTCTACACTGGGTTTGTGCAGATAAAAACCCCTGTGTCTTTTGCTTAGACAAGGCTAAAAAAAGTGCCCCAAAAGGCACTGATGACAAAAATACTACATAAATATGACCGTTTTATTACAAGATGTTTTTTTCACACCCGCTATTTATTAGCACTCGATGACATTAACAGCCAAACCACCGCGAGATGTTTCTTTGTACTTATCGTTCATGTCTCTCCCAGTATCTCGCATAGTGCGAATCACCTTATCGAGAGACACATAGTGGGTGCCATCACCACGTAGGGCCATACTCGCAGAGTTAATTGCTTTAATGGATGCCATTGCATTACGTTCAATACAAGGCACTTGAACCAAGCCACCAATCGGGTCACAGGTCAAACCTAAATTATGCTCCATACCAATTTCTGCGGCATTTTCTATTTGCTCAGGCGTTCCCCCTGTCGCTGCGGCTAATCCAGCAGCCGCCATCGCACACGCTGACCCGACTTCACCTTGACAACCCACTTCGGCCCCAGAAATAGACGCATTCTCTTTAAATAATAAGCCTATCGCCGCCGCTGTAAGGAAAAAATTAATCACTCCTTCCTCACAAGAACGAGGGCAAAACTCCCAGTAATAATGTAATACCGCTGGAATGATCCCTGCTGCACCATTGGTTGGTGCCGTCACAACTCTTCCGCCTGCGGCATTTTCTTCATTCACTGCAAGCGCATACAAATTAACCCAGTCCATCGCACCTAAAGACGGCGTGATCATATCCATGCGCGTTTTACTGGTAAGATCTCGATACAAACTGGCGGCTCTGCGTTTTACTTTTAAGCCACCAGGTAATATGCCTTCATTACGAATACCTTGCTGAACACACGCCCGCATCACAGCCCAAATAGAAAGAATACCCTGTTTAATTTCTTCTTCTGTGCGCCATGTCTTTTCGTTTTCCATCATGATTTGCGCAATGCTCTTGTCGTGCTCGCGGCAAAGCTGAATGAGGGTTTCGGCATTATGAAAGACATAAGGAAGCTCCGTTGTGTCTTCTACTATCGAAACGTTCCCTTGTTCGTCCTCTTGCACAATAAAACCACCGCCAACCGAATAAAAGGTCGCCTGATGAACTCTCTGCTCATCGGCATCAAACGCCACCAACACCATGCCATTGGCATGAAAATCTAAACGATCAATACGGTGATAAATTAAATCGGTAGCAACCTCAATGTGAAGCGGCTGCTTTGACAATAAATTCAGCTCAGATGAGGCTTCTATGTGCTCAATTCGCTCTTTGACACTACTGGGATCAATACTGTCTGGCAACTCACCTTCAAGCCCCATTAGCACAGCCGTTCCTGTACCGTGCCCTTTTCCAGTTGCGCCAAGGGAACCATATAAATCAATCTTTAAACGCTTGACCTTGGATAATAAATGACGATCTTGCAATTGATGAGCAAATTGGTTGGCCGCGACCATAGGACCAACAGTGTGTGAACTGGAAGGTCCAATCCCTACCTTAAAAAGGTCAAATAAACTGATTGCCATAACCGTTTCCTATGTGACGAATACTGATAAGACCATTGATCCTGACAATATATAACGCAAGATCTCTATAAAGTGAAATTATCACTTATGAGACAAAGTTTCCAATAGGAAACAAGAAGGAAAGCAGATATTTGTACGTAATTTCGGAAAAAAGGCAATTTTTTGGCGCTTCAGGACCATTACAAATCAGCTGGTACCAAGCTGAGATCTAAACAAGTTACACAATAAAACAAAGCCAAAAGACATATAGTATCTTTTGGCTTTTCCCTTTTATACCGGCGTCTTAGGTTAGATCAAAAGAACCCGAGCGGATTAATATCATAGCTGACTAACATGTTTTTCGTTTGCTGATAGTGCTCTAACGCAATTTTATGCGTCTCACGACCAACACCGGATTTTTTATAACCACCAAAAGCGGAGTGGGCAGGATACTGGTGATAACAGTTCATCCAAACACGACCTGCTTCAAGATTACGCCCCATACGATAAGCAAGGTTCGTATCCCTTGTCCAAACCCCAGCGCCCAAACCAAACTCACTGTCATTGGCAATCGCCAGTGCTTCGGCTTCGTCTTTAAAGGTCGTCACACTCACGACTGGTCCAAAAATTTCTTCTTGGAAGATACGCATTTCGTTAGAGCCTTTGAATAAGGTCGGCTGCACATAAAACCCTTTACCTAAACCATCAACCGATTCAATCCCCCTCCAATTAATAACTCTGCGCCCTCTTTCTTACCAATATCAATGTAGCTCATAATTTTGTCGAACTGTTGTTTTGATGCTTGAGGCTCCCACTTGCACATCTGTATCCAAAGGATTACCACGTTTAATGGTCTTCGTTCGCTCGATCACCAAGGCCATAAAATCGTCATAGATGGATTCGTGAATCAAGGCCCGAGATGGACAAGTACAGACTTCACCTTGGTTGAAGAAAGCCAATACCAAACCTTCCACACATTTGCTGATAAAAGCGTCTTCTTGCTGCATGACGTCAGCAAAATAAATATTGGGCGATTTGCCACCTAATTCGACAGTTGAAGGAATAATGTTCTCAGCCGCGCATTTTAAAATATGCGAGCCAACTGGCGTTGATCCAGTAAAAGCAATCTTAGCAATGCGCTTACTGGTTGCCAGCGCTTCACCGGCTTCTTTGCCGTAGCCGTTAACAATATTCAGTACACCTGGAGGTAACAGATCTTGAATCACTTTAACCAATTCTAGAATCGACGCTGGCGTTTGTTCTGCCGGTTTGAGTACCACACAGTTGCCCGCAGCAAGTGCTGGCGCGAGTTTCCATGCTGCCATCAAGATGGGGAAGTTCCAAGGAATGATTTGACCAACTACCCCTAATGGCTCATGAAAATGATAAGCTACAGTATGCTCATCTAGCTCAGCGGTACTGCCTTCTTGCGCTCGCAAACAGCCCGCAAAGTAACGAAAATGATCAGCAGCCAGAGGAATATCAGCATTTAAGGTTTCACGAACCGCTTTACCATTGTCCCAAGTTTCGGCCACGGCAAGAGCTTCTAAGTTTTGCTCAATGCGATCAGCAATTTTTAGCAATATGTTGGAACGATTAGTGACAGATGTTTTACCCCAAGCCGCGCGGGCAGCATGCGCTGCATCTAGAGCAAGGTTGATATCTTCTTCAGTAGAGCGAGGAATTTGGCAAAAAACTTCGCCATTTACAGGGCTAATGTTATCAAAGTATTGCCCCTTTACTGGAGCAACCCATTTACCACCAATGAAATTACCATACTGAGCCTCAAATGTAATAAGACTACCGTTCGTACCAGGTTGAGCGTAGATCATAAAGCTTCTCCATTCTTGTTGTTTTTATGTCAGGTTTTAACATTGATATTAAGAGTAGAAAGAAAGCGAGAAGAAAACTTGCCTGTGAGTCCATGAAACTTGTCTCGCGATCCATTTCTGTTTTGCTTTTATATTGACCCGTAGTAAAGCAAGAGCGATGATGAGAAAAGAAAATTCACCACGCCACACTATTGAAATAAAAATATTAAAACAAAAGAGGTGTGTTAATGAGTCGCTCAATCTCGACAGAAAAAGCGTTATTAAAACATAAGCGCGCGCCCATTCAGTTGGTCGAAAATCGCGTGTGCTTTGCAGGCCCAAATTCTGAGTCTCAGTATTTACGATACCTATGAACAAGCCCAAAAAGTCAGTTTGAAAGCCGATTCACTGCTGTATTGCGGTATGGTAACGGGTGCCAAAGTCATGCACACTAAACATCATGACAACATCCCTTTTCTTCCACATGAATCTTTTATATTGGCTCCCAAAGAAGAAGTATTTATCGACTTCCCTGAAGCTCAGTTTCACAATCCAACGACGTGTCTAACCATTGCCATTTCGCAAGAAAGGGTCGCGCAAATTTGTGATCGCATGAATGATATTATGATCGAGTCTTTGCCTTCAGGCGTCGTACTGGACCCAAATCAACACCTTCACACCTTGCATACGCAGGCAACACAGCAAGTCATAGATCGGCTCACCAGTGATTTTCTGCGTAATGATCCAGATCGAGACTTGCTGGTTGACTTTGGAGTCAGTGAACTGGTCACGCGCATTCTAAGACATCATGGTCGAGACGCCCTATTACGTTTTACACAACATTCGCCCGATGCAAATGGCCTCACTTGCGTTATTCAATGGATAGAACACAATCTCGCGCAACCACTAGACATCTGCCAGCTGGCTAAAATGGCTTGCATGAGCCGCAGCCGTTTCTTTGAAAGCTTCAAACGCCAGCTAGGCTGTACGCCGGTGGAATATCAACATCAACGTCGAATGAGTCGTGCCTACCAACGTTTACAAGAAAAATGCTCAGTCACCGAAGTGAGTTACGAGCTGGGATATTTAAGTTTGAGCCATTTTAGCCGACGCTTTCACCAACACTTTGGCGTGTCGCCTCGTCAGATCGCTCAAAGCAAACTCCATTCATAAAAAGGCCGACTCATCACGATCTAAAACACGTGCCTTAATTTAGAGTGGCAGTAGATGAACACCCCCTGCATAAAAATCAAACTGCACATCAAAGCAAAGAATGGAACCAATTGACCAAGTTGATAAAGTGACGCCAAAATCACCGGCCCTACTGCAGCACCAACCCCTTGCATAGAAGCATTGATACTGGCTAAGCGGCTTTGCTGACTGTCTTTGACCAATAAGGTTTGTGCCGTCACTATCCCAGGGAATAAAAAGCCAAATCCAGCCCCAAATAACCCCATTGCCAACAACACCCCTGCGTAGGAATCTAAGAAAATAAACGCAAACTGAGCGAGCACTCCTACCCCAACACCGCTGAAGATTAAAGTCACCACGCCCAACTGAAACCTAGGCACCAAGATCATTTGCACCAAAATACTAAAACAAGACATGGTCATCATGGCAAAGCCTAACTGATGGGTCGTCTGCGCCACATCTAGCTGAAACCTATCTTGGATCAGAAAGCTCATAATTTGTTGCACCCCCGTCATCGATAGAATCGACAACGAAGACATACATAAAAATGGCATCACAGGCTGAGTAAGCCAATTGATCTTAGGTGGTTTCACAAATTGACGCACATGCTTAGTATCTTTTACAAAAAATACCACCAGTAAAGCGATGCTACCCGCCAAGAAAGCAATGATATAGAAAGGCGCAGTCAATCCTAAACTACTCAATAAAGACGCGAAAGCTGGACCTAAAATCATACCAATACTAAAAGAAGCGCCGATCATCGCAATAGTAGAACTACGATGCTTAACGTCGGTGTGTGCGATTAAATAGGTCTGAATAGAAGGTAAAACACCAGCAATCCCAAGCGAAAAAACAATGCGCAAAGTAAATACTAAATAATAGGTTTGCTCTGCTGATAAATGCTTAACCAAGGCTTCTTGCAGTACAAAGCCTGTCAGCCCAATAGTCATGGCATAGCTACTCATGCCAATAATCACCGAACGTACGCGGCCAATTCGATTAATGATTCCTCCCCATAGAAATGCCGCCACCACAAAGGTTGCCGCCCCAGCGGTAATCAGTGTGCTAATTCGCACATCCGCCAGACCAATCTCACGACCGATAGGGGGTAAAGAGGTAAAAATAAACGATTGCCCAATTCCCACTGCCATTAAACAAGACAACAATAGCCAGCGAGACAAACGCTCATGAAACAAAGAATATGTATCAGAAAAAGTCAATGTGAATCCTTATCATCAAATAGCCTTATGCTTATGCAGTAAACAGGCTGACAAAAAACCGTCGGGGGAATCGGTATTAGGAGGCTAGTTATCATCCTGACAAATAGGCCAATAATCTAACATAGTTCTCTCTATTTTTCTGGTTACGCTTAGAGCTAAACGACGATTTAGATAAAAATAATGACTATCAAGAAAGAAATAAAAATGCTTAAATTTTATTTTTACTCAAAATCGACCAAACACCATGCCGTCACTCTTTCAACACCCGAATTTTCTTCATTTCTGGATCGGCCAAATAGCCTCTTCTTTCGCCTTCCAAATGTTGAGTGTCGGTATTGGCTGGCAAATGTACGACTTAACCAACAGTCCGATGGCACTAGGCTTAGTAGGACTGTGTCAATTTCTCCCGCAATTATTATTGACCTTAGTCGTAGGGCACGTTGCAGATCGCTATAATCGAAGGCTTATCTGTGTTTGCACACGCTTAACGATGGCAATGACGGTGGCCATCCTAGCGTATGGCAATATTACAGCCACGATTTCGGCCAATATGATTTACGCCTGTGCTGCGCTTCTTGGCACCGCAAGGGCCTTCGAAATGCCTGCAAATCAAGCGATCTTACCCAACCTGATCCCAAATGTTCTGCTTTCACGTGCTGTTAGCGCCATGGCTTCAGCACGCGAGATATCCGTTATAGCGGGTCCAGCACTGGGTGGACTCATTTATCTTTTAGGACCGACTACACTGTATTTATCCAGCATGAGTTGTTTTCTCATCTCCTGCATTATCATGTTTTTCTTACGTTATAACTTTACGGTAAAAAGCAAATCCCCTATTAGTATCGAACATCTGTTTGGTGGATTAACCTTTATACGTGGCAATAAAGTCATCTTGGGATCAGTCTCATTGGATATGTTTGCTGTGCTACTGGGTGGCGCCACGGCATTGTTGCCAATCGTCGCAAAAGACATTCTTCATACAGGACCTTGGGGCTTAGGTTTACTACGCTGCGCTCCGGCTTTAGGTGCGTTATTAATGTCCGTCTATTTAGCACGCCACCCTTTGACTCATAGTGTGGGAAAAATCATGTTCGCTGCCGTCGCAATCTTTGGTGTCGCGACCATCATCTTTGGCTTATCTGAAAACCTTATTCTCTCTATGCTAGCACTGGTCCTTTTAGGCGCTTCAGACATGATCAGCGTGGTCATTCGTTCCACGTTAGTACAATTAGAAACACCTGATGATATGCGTGGGCGCGTCAGCGCAGCCAACTCTGTGTTTATTGGCAGTTCAAACCAATTAGGAGAATTCGAATCTGGTGTGACAGCGGCTTGGTTTGGCGTGGTTCCAGCCATTGTTATTGGTGGAGCCGGAACGATTGCCGTGGTTGGTCTGTGGATGTATCTGTTTCCAGATTTGCTAAAGCGCCACACCTTAGACAAAGCAAATGAGTAACCTTGCTACACTGACGATGAAAGCGAACGCTTCAAAATACTATGAAAAAGACCAAATAAAGCCAGAGCGTAAGCTAAAAAGCTGATACTCAATGACGTCAGCCCAAACTGTCCACCTATTAGCCCACTCAAAAATGGTAGCGTCATTGCCCCCAAGACAGCGGCACTCATCTGAAAACCGATGGCGTGTACTGAGTAATGTTTACCAACCCGTGCAGCTGTTTGCGAAATCATACAAGGAAAGATGGGGGCGGCACAAAATCCCATAAGCGCTAATCCCAAATAGCTAGCGTAAGGTGTCATACTGAAGGTAAAGAAGAGCGCACCGAACGCCATACCAGCCAAACAAAGACGTAATAACTGATCAACCGAAAAACGCTCAACCAAGAAACCAAAAATAGCGCGGCCAAATGCCAAAGCCCCCCAATATACCGCCACCCAAGTACCCGCGCTGGCAAGGGAAATACCACGAGACTCTGTCATCACAGTGAATGCCCATTGCCCCACTCCGACCTCTACCCCTGAGTACAGAAAGAAAAAGACAATCTGGAAGCGAATCACTGGGTGTTTTAAAGCCTGGAGTTGCGTCACAGGTACAAGAGCTTCTGAAGAAACCTCGGCTTTTTTAGGCGCATGCTTGTCACTTTCCCACAGGTGGCGACTAAACAAAAACACCAGCGTCATGGTAAATAAGATGATAGCGATCACAGCATAACCGAGACGCCAATTTTGCGAAAAACTCACTAAAACACTGGTAACAATAACCGGGCCTGCGGTCGCCCCTACGCCAAATGCGGCGTGTAACCAGTTCATATGTTTTGTAGAGAAATGCTCTGCGGCATAGGCATTTAATCCTGCGTCAATGGCACCGGACCCCATGCCAATCACCACAGAAAACAAAGCAAAAACCCAAAAAGCAGGGCTGAAATAAAACCCGCATAAACCACTGCTCACCAGCAAGCTGCTCACCACCAGCAACCAACCGACACCAAAGCGGTTCATTAGATAACCAACCGAAAAACTCGATATCAGATAACCGATACCTCCAGCGGCAATCACCAAGCCTAACCACCCCATTGGGACAGCAAAAGCCGTTCGCACAAAGGGCCAGTTAATCCCATGGGCCGCATCCGGCAATCCTAAACTGATAAATCCTAAGTAAGCAATAAACAATAACACGCCTGATGTGCGCACTAACTTATCCTTAAATTTGTTTTTGCTTATTTGAACCGATTCGTGTTTTCAATAAAATCTTTAAATTCACTTAAATTGACTTAAGATAAAGATCTGCTACTTGTACCATCGGCGCTTATCTTTCTCGATCGGTTTCCACTTCCAATTTGGGGCTTCCCCTTTCCAGAGATACACCAACAATAGAACGAAAGTCATACTGGCAACCAGCACAGCCCATTTAAGAAGCGCTTCTTTAGGATCAACGGCGAAACTGACGATGGCCACGCTAACAATATACAACACCAATACCAGCCAACCTTGCCAAGTGTTAGGTTTTCCCCACCCCCAGCCATTATCTTTCGCTGGAAACCACACTGTTTTCTTATCTGTCATGCCTTAAAGCCTCAAATGTAAAGGTTTATCCTATCTGTGCTGCGTCACTTTGCCTGAATTTATGACATAAAAAAAGAGCCTGTATTAAACAGACTCTTTTCGTTTGAGTACTTATGATGCTTTTCAGTGAATCCGGTTGCCTTAGCAGCGTATCTTGCCAACCTATCTGGCAAGGAACTCCCCACGGGTTTTATCACTGCGTTTGAACAATCCACCCAAAGCGGTGGTTTGTGTCGAAGAGCTAGCATCCATAACACCACGCGCTTTTACACAATAATGTACAGCACTGATACTGACAGCAACATTGTCGGTCTCTAGTAAAGTTTGTAACGTTACCAAAATTTGCTGAGTCAGACGTTCTTGAACTTGTGGACGCTGTGCAAAAAAGCGCACGATACGGTTGATCTTCGACAAACCGATAATCTTCGTTTTCGGCAAATAAGCGACTTTCGCCAACCCATCGATAGTAACAAAATGATGTTCACAGGTGCTGGTAAAACTAATATCACTCACCTTGACCATTTCATCCACTTGCATCTTGTTTTCAATGACGGTGATCTTGGGAAACAATGCATAATCCAGACCTGAAAAAATCTCTTTTACATACATTTTAGCAATTCGGTGTGGTGTTTCTGCCAAACTATCATCACTCAGATCTAAGCCGAGCGTTGTCACAATATCTTCAAACGAGTGTTTAATACGCTGGTATTTTTCTTCATTGGTTAAACCATTATCAATCATCGGGGTTTCTAAACCGCTATTGATAAGAGCATCACGTACTTTTATCGCCGCATCAGACAAGACGGGACGATGTAAATTGGTTTGTTCAGCTGTATTAGCTTTCATATATTTGTCCTAAGTTGCTTAACCCTGTCACATGACATGGAGGCGTTCAAAAAAGAGGTGCTATTTGGTTAATTAGACCAAATGACGTCCCCCATCAAGTGACAAGGTTCGACCTGTCATATAGCGACTGCCTAATATATACTGCACAGCCATGACGCCTTCTTGTTCTCCTGGCGCTTTGCGAAGCAGTGACTTATTCAATGCTTTATTACGGTATTCGTCATCATCGCTTTCATTAAACATCAACAATGATGGTGCAATCGCATTCACTTTTACTTTAGGCGCAAAGCGTTTAGCAAAAGAGCAAGTTAAATTAGCCAAACCCGCTTTACTCGCTGCATAGGCAATATGTTTATCACTGCCTTTCTCTACCACATAATCCGTCATATGAATGATGTCTGCTTGCCCATCTTGCTCAGAACCTGCACATAATAATGCTTCAAAGGCCAGATTTATACGATAAGGTGCAAATACATGCACTTGCCACATTTTTTCCATTAATAAGGCAGTGTCTGCACACCCTTCCTCCGGTGCCCATTCAGACGCATTGTGAATAATGCCACCTAATGCTGAGTAGCGACTGAGTATGTTCGCCACAAATTCATCAACGCCAGATGCGGTTGAAAAATCGGCTTGAATACAAGTCACCCCCTGTTCTTCTAACGCCACAATACTTTCTCGTACTTTTCGATAGGTAATAATGACGTCATATCCCTGCGCAAGTAACGCCTTCGCACAGGCTAAACCTAGACGTTGCCCGCCGCCTGTAATAATAATAGGCATTTTACGCATCATAAGTATCCGTTCCTACTGAGTTATCTTCATTAAGAAGATTGGTAAATACTATTTACTGAGTACTAAACTCTAATTACGCATACTTTTAAAAAAAGATCAATCTTCATCATCCGATTCTTTTTTTATACGTATGTCTATTGAACCATTTTTGTTTGTTCACTTCTAAAGAAGACATTAGTACAGCTATACCGTGTCTACTTTTGTAATCTAGTCCAGCAATAATCTATAACAATGTTCTGCTTAGTTTCATCAACCTGTAAGGAAGACATAGCAATGACGTTATCATCAGAAAAAAACACACCTAGGCCAATATCAAGCAACAGCATTCCGCAAGAAGCCTTTGACTGGTACGACGAATACGCCCATGGCGACATAGACCGCCGCACCTTCTTATCTCGCTTAGGGACGCTCAGTGTGACTGGGCTAACCCTTTCTGTTGTCGCTGGTGCGTTGACACCAAACTATGCGCTAGCGGAACAAGTGTCCTTTAATGATCCTGAGATCCGCGCCAGTTATGTCGAATTTGATACGCCTAATGGACACGGCAAAGGTCGCGGCTATTTAGTGATGCCCAAAAATGTCAATGCCGATAATAAAGCCCCTACTGTATTAGTAGCCCATGAAAATCGTGGTCTTAATCCTTATATCGAAGATGTGGCAAGACGCTTAGCGAAGGCTGGCTTCATTGCTTTTGCTCCTGACGCTCTGTTTCCTCTCGGTGGCTATCCTGGCAACGATGACGCGGGCCGCGAAATGCAAAAAACCTTAGATGGTAGCAAGATTGAAGGCGATTTCATGGACGCAGCCACTCTACTGAAGAAGCACGAATTTGGCACAGGTAAAGTGGGTATGGTCGGATTCTGTTACGGTGGTTATTTAACTAACACATTGGCGGCGGCCATGCCGGATACCATTCAGGCAGGTGCGCCTTATTACGGAACGCCTGCCAAGGGCAATATAGATAAAATTAAAGCCGCTTTGCAAATTCACTTCGCAGAATTAGATCAGCGAGTGAATGACACCTGGCCTGACTATGAGAAAGCGTTAAAAGCCAACAATGTAAATTACACTGCCTACGTTTACCCTAAAACAAACCATGGCTTTCATAATGATTCAACGGCTCGCTATGATGAGAAAAACGCAGAATTGGCGTGGCAACGTACCATCAGTTTCTTTGAACAAAACCTTCGCGCTTAAAGAATGAGCCAGCTTGACGGCAAACAAAAGACAGTTAAACACTGAATAAAATGGGATGAAATTACAGCCTGTCATTAGTGACAGGCTGTAACGCTTTTAACATCAATAGGTTGCGTGTCTTTATCATACTTAAAATCAATACCACGTACATTGGGTGTTTGCCGCCATAATGACTCACACAAGTCAGAAACACTAATATCATTGCTAGACTGCAACCAAGCAACGACTGCTTTGGCGACATTGGGGTAAGAGATTTGCACCACTCGACTTGTCTCTAGCCACTCTTTAATAATCTCAGAGCTTAATACATTGCTGGTCTTAGCAATGCCTAACAAATCCAACGCAATCGCATTTGAATGCTGCTCTATCTGTCCTTTTAACGGTTTCGCTAAAATGCGTCGTCCTAGCTGTAACGCCTCTGAATTCAATTCAAACCCCGCATTACACAACACAGATTCGCATTCACTTAAATTTTTTTGAAATAAGTCTCGACCAAAAGGAAAGACCTCAACGTTTCCATAAACACCAGGCTCTATATCTTTGCAGTGTAAGCGAAACTGATAATTGGGTACGCCTTCAAGCCAGTCTAAAACCGCTTCACTGTTTTCAAAGGGTAGATACACTAAAACTTGATCAGAATGCGCTCTATTCGCCATGGCTTGTGCGTGAATGAGCGGTGGTAAAATAGGATGACCAAAATGATGCCAATGGGCGCCTAACTGCGTGACGGCAGGCGCAAAATTCGACATAATCCATTGTGCAATAGCGTTCTTTTTATAACGAGGAATATCGTATTTGAAGGCATATTGATGACCAAACCCCACACAAGGAACACCCTGACGCTTAGCCGCCCAAGCCACAATGGGTTCAAAATCCGTGATCACTAAATCATAACCACGAGTATCCAAAGAACGAATGTCTCGAAACAGCGTTAAAAAATTGGCATTCCGACAGGTAGCATACAGATCTAGTTGCCCATTACGTGCCACAAAGCTAAGCCCCTGAAATGTCCGGTAATTGCCAAATACGGCCATATCAAAATAATCTTCTGGCGCGCGTCCTGAAAACACAAAATCCACCTCGATTCCAGCAGCATGCATTTCCGCTGCCATGGCTCTTGCCCGAGTGATATGACCATTCCCTGTACCTTGCACGCCGTACAGAATTTTCATACTAACACTCCTATTGCTAGCGCAGCACAAGCGCTGCCTAACAAAGCGCCAATCACCGTATCTGTAGGAAAATGCACACCCAGAAAAATACGTGATAACCCCACATTTGCCGCCCAAAAGTACAACATCATATTTAAACTAGGAAACCACTCACTCAAACAGAAAGCGATAAAAAATGCACCAGAGGTATGACCAGATGGAAAGGAAAATTGATCTGAGGGAATAATAAAGCTGCTGAAATTATCCAGAGCATCCGCTGGCCGATTGCGCTTAAAGCCTCGCTTTAGTACAAAATACACCAAACGCTCAACGACAAAACCTAAGGCTAACACGGCCACTAAAACATCGTATCCTGCCCACCAGAGCAACAATGCCCCGAGAGCGTATAACGGACCGTCAGCCGAAAACGAAATAGCTCTCCCGATGGTCGTCAGCTTCGCTCTGTGTTTACGCGCCATACACCAGGAAAACGTCTGGACATCAAATGCGTGGATATTTTGAAGTATGTTCATGCTAATCACCCTCACTGGTTTCTCTTACTTTCAACATAGACCAGTAAAATGTCCGTTCTGTGGCATTAAGATGACAACTTCATGACAGCGCCTATTTACAACCAATAGACAAAAAAATACCCCGACAAAGCGAGGTCTTTTATGTCTATTGATTATTAAAAACAATCATCATTAGGTCATACATCACAACCAATTGGTCAACATAATGCCAACACCGATCGATTGCGTCTGATGGTTATAATCCAAGAGCGATTGTCCATAACCATTAAAGTATTGGATATAACCTCTGGATTTGCCCCACAAAGGAAACGTGAAACCCACTTGTAACGCGCCTCTGTTATCAGAGGATTTAAGGTTATTCCTCAACATAACATCAATACTATAATCGTCAATCACATGGATAATATTGAGTTCACCGTAGCCATAATAGTTTTCTATGTTGGGATTGTCGTCAATGTCAGCACTTTCCGGAATTCGATACCAAGGCTTAATCGAAAATGCCGTATCGCCTGTTTCAAATAAAAAGTCCACATAAAAACGATTCCACGAACGAGAGAGATCACCCGATTGACCGTTCGACTGATGATTGAAACCGTATGAAATATAGCTAGGCTTGATGCCTAAAAAGCCATGCTTGGGCTTGGTAACAATAAAAGCTTCAGGCTCATGATTGGTGTCCCGAAAAGGCGCTGAAATATGGCTATTGTAAGCTTGCCAATAGGCTTGTTGTGTATATGCAAACCATAAACTGGTATCGCGTCCTACCACGTCATAAACGACAGGAAACTTCACACTGAGTTGAAACTTAAATTCCACACTCTCCAAACTCTCGTCCGTCTCATCTCCTAAAAAAGAACGATCATTGGGATTCGAAGTATAGGCAAAGGGCAAAAAATAATTTGGCCGATGTGGCGTTAAAACAAACGGATTATTCAAGGTTGCTGTTTCTCTGTTTTCACGCTGCTGAAAAAGACCATTTGCTTCTCGCGCGCGTTGAGAAATAGATTCAGGTACCGCAGGCTCTTCTGGGGAATAAGGCACATCCCCCTCACTCGCCCCTTCTACAACACTGCCGTCCGATGGAATAATGGACCTATTATCCATCTCCTGAGCATCTGCTTGAGTCCCAAAGTAAACTTGGTAGAAGCATCATTGAACACACAATGGCTTTCATTATCTTTAAAACCTTTTTTAGCGATCAGACTCGCCATAGTTATTGGGACAGAACAACCTTTTTTGCGTAGGTATCGCGTTCCATTTCACACACTTCAACGGAAAAGCTAACATCTTTTAATGAAAATTGTGTTAACGCTTCAAGAACCAAATGGGAAAGTTGTTTGCGTTGTTCCAACGTCCGACCTGATAACATTCTTAATATGACGTGAATGAAGGCATCTTCTTGTCCAGCCGTCAAAAAACTCTTATACGGAACACTGCGTAATTTTATGTTTTCTGCTGTAAAAAGCGTCGATGCAATACAGGCGGCTTTTACAGCCTCGAGCAGGTCGACAGGCGGCACTTCTTGTTCTAAATTTTGACTGTACTCAAGAATACAATGTGGCATAAAGGCTCCTATTTAGATTTATTTTAACCACCCTGCTAACTAATATCCACGCATTGGATCTACCGCGGATGGAATGCAATCGGTTAAACGATAGTGCTGTATATTGGAAGCCACTATCTGACTGGCACTAACAGGATGAGTCGGTGCTGATATGTGTGGCAGTACAGTGACGGATTTATGTCCCCAGTAAGAGTGCTCTAAAGGCAATGGTTCTTGCATAAAAACATCTAAAACCGCATGGGATAAATGCCCTTGATCAAGCAGAGTGAGCAAAGCCTTATCATCAACAATGGCACCACGAGCAAAGTTAATAATGCTCGCCCCTACAGGTAAACTGGATAAGCGTTTTTGATTCAATAAACCTTTGGTCAGTGTTGTCAGAGGCAACAAGCAGATCAGTATATCCGTTTGCTGCAACAAATGGATTAGCCCCGCCTCACCAGAAAAACATTCGATTCCTTCAATTTGCTTCGGCTGGCGACTCCAGCCTCGCACAGTAAAGCCATTCTGAACCAGACGCAGTGCACTCATTCGCCCTAATTCTCCCAGACCAAGAACCCCCAAACGACGATTTTTTGCCTCCACCATAGGACGCGGGCACCAAAGACCTTCGCTTTGCTGCTTTGCGTAGGCTGGCATATCTCGATGAAGGAACAATGTCCAAGCCAATACCGCTTCCGACATTGTTTTTGACAGCGTAGGATCGACCAAGCGCACAATAGAAAATGTTGGAGAGACCTGCTCATTGATCATGCGCTCAACCCCCGCCCAAACACTGTGAACCCATTTTAAAGAAGGAAGAGCCAGCAAATCATCAGGGTTAGGATTGGCAACAATCGCAACGTCACACTGCTGCTTTTGTTCTAATGTTAAGGCTGAAAATGGCAGAATCACCTCATCAGGCATAGCCGCTGAAAGTTGATTAATCCACACGGCCTGCTCGGCTGAGTCAATACGACTGACAAACGGGATCATTTGTCGTATACCTGAGCCAAGTCTTTAAATCCTTTCAACTCAATCGCGTTGCCACTTGGATCTTTAAAAAACATGGTCCACTGCTCACCTGGCAAACCTTCAAAACGAACGCTGGGTGCCAGATCAAATGCGACATTGCTTTCTGTGAGACGTTTGGCGAGTTTTTGCCACTCATCTAATGGCAGAATCAAACCAAAATGCGGCATAGGAACAAGATGATCTCCTACTTTCCCAGTATTCGTTGTTGGGCTGGGTTCACCCAGATGCAGCGATAACTGATGACCATAAAAATCAAAATCTACCCAAGTGTCTGTGCTACGGCCTTCTGTACAACCTAAAACTTGCGTGTAAAAAGAACGCGTTTCTTCCAAAGAAGTGACGTGAAAGGCGTAATGAAATAAAGCTGACATAGGTACTCCTAACAACAAGATATGAGGTTAGAAAATACAGCACACACAGCAAAAGTAAACACGAAGCGTTACTGCCGCTTCATATATTTAGCATTAAGGCAAAAAATGCGTCTCTTTTGCCATTGTCATGAGAGTGGAGGTTTGGGTAAATCATGAACAAACGCAGCAATGAATTCACTTGGTGGCAAAGGATGACCAAAATAGTACCCTTGATAAAAAAAGCAATGAATCTCACGTAACCTGTCATAGTGTGGCAAGGTTTCCACTCCTTCAGCAAGCACGCTAATATTCAGCGCTTTCGCCATGGCAATCACAGCGTGAACAATGGCTTCATCGCTTTTATCCGTCAGCAAATCACGTACAAAGGATTGATCTATTTTTAATCGATCAATGGGTAAAGATTTTAAATATTTAAGAGACGAGTAACCCGTTCCAAAATCATCAATCGAAAGATGAACACCGAGCGCTTTGATCGCATTCATTTTCTCCAAACAAGAAGACAAATCGTTCAACAACATGTTCTCAGTAATTTCAAGATCCACACAGCTGGCTGGTACATCGTGCTTTTCTAGCTGAGCTTTTAGCATTGGCAAAAAGCCTGCCTGTTGGAATTGAATTGGACTGACATTAATCGACATTCGCCAAGACAGCTGCCATTTTCCCTCTTTCAACCAAGTCGCGACTTGGGATAATGCCTCATTAAGCACCCAATGGCCTATTTCGACAATGAGTGCCTATCTCTTCGGCCACCGGAATAAACTCAGCAGGGGAAATAAAGCCTTTTTTCTCATCTTTCCAACGTATCAACGCTTCGGCACCAATCAACTCATTCTTATCATTGGTTTGAGGCTGATAATATAAATCAAACAACTTAAATTCTGTCGCATGATGTAGGGCTTTTTCCATGTCAAGCCGCGCATCTGAAATCGCCTGCATTTCAGGTTTGTACAAAGCAAATGTGTTACGCCCAGATTCTTTTGCCCGATATAAAGCCGTATCCGCTTGCTTTAAAATCACCTCAGCCGAGCCTTCGTTGCCATCAAAAATAGTGGCGCCCAGACTGGCCGTAATATGCACCTCATGATGACCCGCTTTTTTAACCTGCTGACACGCGTACATCACACTATCAGCAAAGCCATTTATGGCTTTTTCTACTTGCTCTTTATCATCGCCAATCTTATTCAGTAAAAAAGCAAACTCATCTCCCCCCATCCGAGCAAAAACAATATTGTCTTCTTTCAAGAATGAAAGTTGAGCAGCAACACAACACAGCAATTGATCACCAACATTATGCCCCAAAGAGTCATTAATCGTTTTGAAACGATCTAAATCCATGAACACCACAGCCGAATAGTTCACACTCGATTGTTGACGTTGTAGCACTTCATGAAGTTTATCGGCTAAATATTGACGGTTGGGCAAATTCGTAATCGGATCATAATAAGCGAGATGGTGAATATGTGCTTCAGTTTCTTTGCGTTCGGAAACATCACGAATAAGCAGTAAAGTTTCGACCTGATTTTGTATCTTATACTTTGCCAGACGTATTTCGACAGGCAGTTCAACATGTTGTATCTGGTAAAACGTTTCAATTGTAATAGGCGTGTTCACTTTCAAGGACATCAAAATCTCAACAAATGGTGCCCAAGAAGCAGACGTATGCAATGACTCTAGCGACTGAGAATGTAAATCCGCACTTTTACGTTTGAGCATATACTCTGCAGCAGTGTTCACTAGGGTAATGTTATTGTTCTCATCCAACAGCAAAATACCATCCGCAGCGTGTTCAATCATAGCCTTGGTATGACTATTGCTGCGTTCTAAATCACTCAGAGCCATACTTAATTTGCTCCACAAACGCGCAAAGGTGGCATGCAGATGGCCCAGCTCATCGGATCTATGATGACGATAAAATGCCTTAGACAAAGGTAACTTCTGGTTATGTTCAAGCGCCGTTAATGACTCAGTTAAGCGCATTAAAGGATGTGTCACCAAAAAATAGAAAAACAATGAAATGAAAGAAGCTAATAGTACGTCTTTAAACAAATTGTAAATAAGTGTCGACAGGTGTTCTTGAAATATTTTAGCAAGCAAGTAGCGTTTTTCAGGCAATACTACTAAATGTCCAGCTTGAAAAATCGGTTTTTCTAGACGTAACTTTCGCGAGTACGCCTGTAAATCAGATAAAAAATAATCCGCTATGCTGTGAGATATTGAAAAATGACGCTCTGCTGCTGTCGCGCCTACAAATAATTCTCCAAGCTCGTCTCTGACTTCTACATGGGCAATAGAAGGGGTCAACAGCAAGCTATTTATTTGCTGCTGAGCAAAATCAACATCCAATCGAAACACAGCTTCTGCTAATGGCTTTTCAACCACAGCAAGCAGCTCATCAAAATTCTGATCAATCTGCGTCTTCTGGTGTCGAATTCCCTCAAGAAACTGAATACCGCTGCTTAGCAAGCTCAGAACGATGGCTAAGGCTAACGTTAAAATTGCTTGTTTTATAAATAATGATCTAGAAAGAACAACACCCATTATCACTCACTTAGCTTTCTATGCGTCACGACCATCGCATAACAATATTCACACAAAGACACTTGCACTTAGTATGCACATTACCAAGATTGCTAGATTATTCCTAACGAAAAAGCAAAGTATAAGAAAAATTTATGCACTTTCTGATATATATCATGATTTCTTTCGAGCAAATAAAAAACCAGCATGCGTTCACATGCTGGTTTATAAACCTAGGATAATGTGGCCAAGTAGGCCACTAAAAAAGGTTAGCCGATGACAGCGCCATCTTCACGGGAGATAGCAACCACACTTGAACGAGGAACCGATTGCCCGCCATTTGGCCAATTCGAATTACCATCTTCACCAGGATGCTGAACACTAATAAACATGGTGGTTTTACTCGCATTCCAGGCAATACCAGTGATTTCACACTCTTTTGGCCCTACTAGGAAACGGCGAATCTCGCCCGTCTCAGGATCACCAACTAACATTTGATTATTGCCTTGACCTTGAAAGCCTTTCTCATTTGAGTAATTACCGTCTGTTTGAATCCACAACAAACCTTTCGAGTCAAATTTCAAGCCATCTGGCGAGTTAAACATGTTGTCTTGATTAATGTTTTTAGAACCCGCATTCGCGTCAGTATATACCGCTGGGTTACCCGCTAAGACAAACAAGTCCCACTTAAATTCCACACTGGTGTGGTCTTCATTCATAGGCATCCAACGCACGATTTGACCAAAATCATTTTTAACGCGTGGGTTAGGTCCAGTAGCAGGCGTCTCATCGCCACCCGCATTGGGTTTCACGCCGCGGTTTTTATTGTTCGTTAAAGAACAGTACACTTCTGCCTTATGCGGATGAGCGGCAACCCACTCAGGACGATCCATCGTCGTTGCACCGACTTTAGAGGCCGCCATACGCGTATGAATAGCAATTTCAGCGTCGGTCATGCCCGTTGTTTTTGGCGTAAGAGCCAACCACTCACCGCGATTATTGTCATGGAATTTGGCAACATACAGTGTACCTTCTTCCAATAGATCACGGTTATTACCGCCAGCTAAATATTTGTGTTTAGAAACGAAACGATACAAGAACTCACCACGCTCATCATCACCAAGGTAGACGACTACGTGACCATTTGCCGCAATGGTTAACTCAGCATTCTCATGCTTGAAACGGCCTAGTGCGGTACGTTTTTTAGGACGAGAAGTCGGATCTAAAGGATCAATCTCAACAATATAACCAAAGCGGTTTGGCTCGTTTGGCTCTTTGTCTAAGTTAAAACGATCATCTGACAAAGCCCAGTTATAACGGCCTTCTGTACTCACACCGTAGCGTTTAAAAGCTTCTGGCATGTTGAAATCTTTGCTGGCAGAGAAGTAACCGTTAAAGTTTTCCTCACAAGTAAGGTATGTACCCCATGGCGTTTGTCCATTACCACAGTTGTTCCAAGTACCTTTTGCTACCACACCTTTTGGATCTTCAGAAGTTTGCAGCCACTTATGGCCGCGGGCTGGACCCGTAATATCCATTTCAGTGTCAGCGGTGATACGGCGGTTATAAGGAGAATCTTGAACAATGCCCCATTTTCCACCACGTTGATCAACTTCAACGATTGATACACCATGCGCGGCTTTATTTTTACGCACGTCATCGGCATTGATTGGCATACCATCTGCGCGGTTCGCATGAAGTGTTTTTTCATTGGTATATTCATTGTTGATGGCCATAATTTGTTTGCCATCTTTTGCAAAGAAAGCCATGCCATCATTGTGGTCGCCAAAAGCCAATTCTTGAGACGCACCAGTGCCACCAGTCATTGGATCAAAGGCGGGCGCATTGCTGAACAGCGGATCTCCCCAAGATGCTACAACCTCCCATTTATAACCTTCTGGCACAGTAATAGTATCAAGCGTATTGGCTTTGACCATACTGAACGCTAAGCGAGATTCAGAGGCTTCTGCTGCAGCAAACGCTTTACCTGCAGCCAATGTTGTTGAGTCCCATCACAAATGCACTCGCTCCAACCGCTGCGCCACCACTCAAAAAGCCGCGACGAGACACCATTCTATGTGCCACTTCTTCAAACTCAACCACTTCTGGCGCTGGACGCACTAGCTCATCTAATTCATCAAAGCTTAAGTTCTGTTTCTGCTCAATAATCATAATACTGCCCTATACTGTCTAGTAGATTGACACAAAAAAGCCTTCTCCCCTGCAAGAGAAGTTGTCTTAAATCTATAAACAAAACATGACATTACGATGACAATTAAACGACATTATAATGATAAAGCTCGCTTAAACATGTTAGCCATGCCATTTTAATGCTGAGAGCAGCGGTATAAAGCCAATGTACCATGGCGCACTTCCAAGCCTTCTCGAATTGATTTTTTCAAGCCTTTCACCACCAAAGCATAGGAATGATCAATCTGGCGTTGAACTTCCCCTATTGGTAAATCGCCATTTAAGATAAGCGAATTCCAATGGCGTTTATTCATATGATAAGCGGGAATAACATCACTGAAGACATCGCGCAACTCAATGGCATGATCAGGATCACATTTTAGATTGAGCAATAGCCGTCCCTGATACTTACTTAATAAAGCAAACATTTTGCCTTGAACTTTAAATACAGGGGTATGATCATCAAAGGGATAATCTTCAATCGATTCAGGTTTTGATAACAGGTACTTTTTTATCGCTAAACTATTCACCGACAGCATCCTATCTAACATGTTACAAAACATTCTTAATGAATAAATAAACTTCGCTCAACAAACTTTCAAGCAGTATAAATAAAAAGCCGCTTACTGATGACTCGATAAGCGGCTTCTATTAAAAATAACAGTGAAGACATTTACTCTTGGTGAGCAAGATACTCATCATAGGTGCCTTGGAAATCAATCACTTTTTTCCCTTTGATTTCGATCACTCTGTTTGCCAAGGAGGACACAAAAGCCCTGTCATGGCTAACAAAAATCAAAGTACCATCAAACTCTAACAAAGCGTTATTTAACGCTTCGATAGCTTCCATATCCATGTGGTTCGTAGGTTCGTCCATGACCAAGACATTTAAGTCCATCATCATCAACTTACCAAACAACAGACGGTTTTTTTCGCCACCAGAGCAGACACGGACTTTTTTATTGAAGTCATCAGCGGTAAACAACAAACGTCCCAACATAGCACGCACTTTTAGATCATCATGCTTGGCGGTACGCCATTTTGACATCCAATCAAACAAGGTTAAGTCACAGTCAAAATCCTCAGTACTGTCTTGTGGACAATACCCAATCACCGCGTTTTCGGCCCATTTAATTTCACCTTGCTTGGCTTGTAATTCATTCATCAAACAACGTAAAAAAGTGGTTTTACCCGCGCCGTTTTCACCAATAATTGCCAGTCTTGAGCCAGCTTCTAAAATCATATTGCCGCCGGTAAACAGCAACTCATCATAACCATGACCAAGGTTTTCTAAAATCAATGCATGACGGTGGAGTTTCTTGTCTTGTTTGAAGCTCAAAGAAGGCGTCATACGACTGGATTGTTTGACTTCCGCTAATTCAATTTTTTCCAACTTTTTGGCACGAGAGCTGGCCTGTTTAGCTTTCGAGGCGTTCGCAGAAAAACGGTTTACGAAAGCCTGCAAATCATCCATTTCAGCACTTTTCTTCGCGTTTTCGGTTAGTAACTGTTCGCGAATCAAAGACGACGCTTCCATGAAATATTCGTAGTTACCCGGATAAATGCGCAACTCACCAAAATCGATGTCTGCCATGTGCGTACACACAGAGTTCAAAAAGTGACGATCGTGGGAAATAATAATCATGGTGCATTTACGTTGATTCAATACACCTGCCAACCAGTTAATAGTATGAATGTCCAAGTTGTTGGTTGGTTCGTCCAAGAGCAAAATATCGGGGTTGGCGAACAAAGCCTGCGCTAATAAGACACGTAATTTCCAACCTGGTGCTACTTGGCTCATTAAACCAAAATGAAACTCTTCCGCAATGCCTGCTTCCAACAGAATATCACCTGCACGACTTTCCGCACTGTAACCATCCATTTCAGCAAATTCAGCTTCCAACTCCCCCGCACGCATGCCGTCTTCTTCACTCATTTCCGGCTTGGCATAAATCGCGTCACGCTCTTGTTTGACTTTCCAAAGTGCAACATCGCCCATAATAACGGCGTCAACAACCGTGTATTCTTCAAAAGCGAACTGATCCTGACTTAAGGTACCCACTTTTTCACCAGGGGTAATAGAGACGTTACCAGAAGTCGGTATTAGCGCTCCGCTGAGGATTTTCATAAATGTAGACTTACCGCAGCCGTTCGCGCCAATTAGGCCATAACGATTACCGTTACCGAATTTTGCCGAGATGTTTTCAAACAATGGCGTTGCGCCAAATTGCATGGTGATATTAGCCGTGGAGATCAAAGGAAAAAGCCCTAAACAAAGAGAAAAGAAAAACGTTTATATAGACCACTAAATTAGGGTCAAAAGACAAACACAAAGATGGGCGAATATAGAGATTTCGTCAGCTAAAGTCGAGGATTAAGTGATGTTTTTTTGAACGTTTGACACCACTGTTTCTTATTTACCTTGATCAGAAGAAGACGCTGTTCCTGTCTCTGACATGGTTCGAAAATCCTCAACAGTCGTTGATGATGCTTCAGACTTATGCGGTTCCGTGGCGGCTTTATTGGTATCAAGCGTTAAATAGGCTGTGAGCTGCGCGATCACAAAGCTTAATACTTCTTTACTGGCACCGTTAAGCAGATTTTTTCTGGCGTTTCGAGTAATGTCCAATTGAGTTGTAGCCCCCAAAACAAAACTAGCCAACAATCCAGCCGGGCTGGTGGCTTTGCCAAGCAAATTATCGATGGCCTTATCACGGGATACTTTAGCGCGTTTTTCCAAGATCTGAGTACGCAAATACAGCCGATCTCGCTGTTTATACATACGGTTAATACCAAACATAATCAGTCCTCATCCGTCGGGATAATAGCATCCAAAGTACGAGTAAAATCCATATTTTTGAGTGTGCGTTTTACCAAATATAACAATACTAGGGAGCTTAAAAACGTCACCAAGGTAGCCGTTAACAAAATACCGACAAGAGAAAAACCATAGCTCCAAGCCAATGCGGCACTGCTTGCAATAATGAGCAGCCAAGTCGTTAACAACAAAAAAATCACACCACACATTAAGGCAAGGAGCTGGGCGCTCGACGCCACCCATAATTTCGCTTCTAACGCTCCTAGCCCTAACACACTCTTTAGCCAGCTTGTATGGGCTTCAGCCACCGCATCAAGATCCGATGAAGCTTGCTGTGGTTCAGAGTGAGGTGCTTCCATGTGTGCTTTCCTAATACTTATTTACGTTTGCATAACAAACTAGCGGCTAGAGCACCCGCTAAAAAGGCAATACCTATGGTCTTAACAGGATGCTCTTTGGCATACTCCCCACGGCAGAAGAAATTTTTTCCGATTGATTTTTAGCTGTATCTGCAATTTTGTGAGCTTGTTCACTGATTTGATGAGCCACTTCTTCAATGCGCTCTTGGCTTTGCGCTTTCATCTCAGCCGCACTATCAACCCCTTTATGGGCTGCTTCGGCCGCGTTATCTACTTTTTCATGAGCTTTTGCTTGGGTCGTGCTTTTGGTAGTTGTAGCCATTTTTCATTCTCCTTTAGAATTAAAATTTTCTTTCCAACGCCAATATAGCGACGAAAAACGGACCGCTCTTTCTGACTGAATAAACAGTCTAAAAAGATCAAAGGGAGGTTCTTTGTTTTGCCTCTAGTTAAGAAACTCGACAAAAAAACATTCACTTACCTTTCCTTATTTACACTACGTGGTTAATTAGCCATGGTCAAATGCACTCACTAAAACACCTCTTCTTTCCTTTTTTTATAATCAATCTTTAAAATAAGTGTATTAATGTTCAAGATAAGACCTTTAAATAAAAAAAGGCAAACTCGTGCCATCTACACAGTTTGCCTTTTTAGGATGAACTCATAAAGATACTTATTTGTTTGCTACAGATTGACCGCCCATCAGTATATCCTGTAAGAAACACTATTTGTTCACATCGACCCAAGCATCCCAGCCTTTCCATTCATCCAGATCAAAATCACTGTTTACTTCCACGCTCTCATGTCTAGTGGGATGACGTTTAAACACCTGCACATTGATGAACTTTTTAATTAAACGAGACATAATGCTTCTCCTTATCCTTAGATGATTTGGGAAGCATTAGGCTAGCATTGAAAAATTCAAAGATACGTCAGAAACAGCTAAAGAAAGTCTCTTTCCCCATTCGATGAATAAGGATCCACGTTCTTGACATAGAATGCTTATAGCGAGGAAAAGTGGCTTTTTTAACCAATAAAAGGCATAAAACAGACGCTTTAATATGAGATCAACTAGACCAGTGACGAGCTGAAGCCACTGTATTTTTTAATAAAGGCCAATCCAATAAGCTACGTTGATAATCACCAGCTTTACCATCAAGACAAATACCATAAATATCTAATCGAAAAGCTAAAATCGCAAAAAAAGCATCAACGGCTCCAGCTTTATCAAACATAAAGGGACCCTTAGCCTGCGTAAAAATAACCTTTATGCGCTCAATATCTTCTCGTATTACCCCATTAAAATCAGCCAAAGGTTCGATTTCTTCGAGCGTAAACGGGCAGTGAGAACGTAAACTAACAAAACCAGAGTGCATTTCCAGGCAAAGACTTCTAGCTTGCGCTCTTTCTGATTGCTCCCTTGGATACAATGCCCCATCTGAGCATTCATTAAAATACTCCACAATCGCCAAAGAATCGCACACAACAAAATCATCAACCAGCAACGCAGGCACCAAGCCTGTTGGTGAATATTTAAGTACTTCAGCTTTATAACCAGGTTTATCTAAATCTATCAATATAAGATCTGGTTGAATGTTGGCCAATCGAGCACATATAAAAGCACGAAGTGACCAAGTAGATAAGGTTCCCACAACTAACTGCATACGACATTTCCTTGTTATATTTCAAAAAAATAATCCGATCTATTTCAGCTTGGTGACTAAAAGTTGCTCAACCCTAACGCCTTCCAAATCCAATACTTCAAACTTATAGCCTTCATGAACAAAAAAATCAGTACGCTTAGGCAAACGCTTCAAGCTATAAGTAATGAACCCTCCCAAGGTTTCATATTGGGTGCGATCTGGAAACTCTTCAATGCCCAAACTGCGCATCACATCATTGATCGGTGTAAGCCCTTCTATTAACCAAGAGTTCGCGTCACGCTGCACGATTTGCTCTTCGTCATGAGGTGTTAATAAGCCACCCATAAAGCCGCCTAGCAAATCTTTTACTGTCACAATGCCAACGATTGTGGCGTACTCGTTAACAATAACGGCAAACGCTTGTGGCGCGACTTTAAAGGCATTTAGAGCCTCTGAAAGAGTCAGTGTTTCAGGCAAATAGAACACATCTTTGTCAATTTTTTCTGGTTTAATATGCGCAGGTTCACCCTTTAATACCAAACGTAAAATTTCTTTTGATTCTATAATGCCTTGGATTTTATCCAAACTGCCATCACACACTAAAAAATCATTATGGGGATGATCAATGATTTTCTGACTAATCTCTTCACTGCTGTCATCAATATCAAAATAAATAATCTGATCTCTTGGCGTCATGGTACTGGAAATGCTTCGTGTTTCTAATTCAAACACATTACCGATTAACTGATATTCTTGTCGCTGTAGACTGCCATCTTCCGCCCCAGCGTCCATCATGGCAACAATGTCTTCCGTGGTAACGATTTCTTCGCGCTCAATCGGTACATTTAAGATACGCAAAATGGTATTGGTTAAGCCGTTAAACAGAAAAACAACTGGCGTTAGTATAAACGTCACCCACAGCATGGGCGTTACCATGCGGATAGCCACTGCTTCTGGCATGATAATCGCCAAACGTTTTGGCAATAAATCAGCGAATAAGATGAACAAGGATGTAAGACAAAGAAACGAAAAGACAAAGCTGATTTGATCTAATAATGGCCCAGAATAAATCAAGTTCACGACTTGCCTGATATAAGGCGTTAACGTTTGCTCACCAATAATACCGCCTAAAATAGCAATAGCATTCAAGGCTATCTGAATCATCGCGAAAAACGCACCAGGCTTTTGCTGTAATTTTATCACCGCCTGGGCTTTTATGTTGCCTTCATCTGCGAGCACTCGCAGTTTGATTTTCCTCGCGGCGGCCATGCCTATTTCAGACATAGCAAACAGGGCACTGGCTATAATCAGCAAGCCAATACTTAGCATATCACTCATTTTGATCTCTCTTGTTGCTAGAAAGACGGAACCAACTATCAAATAGCCATTCCGACATTATTAATGCAGCATTATAGAAGGTAGTTAAATCGATACAATGCTTATTTTCTATACTTTCAGAAGGGTTATGGACGATACTAAACATACGGATGACACCGTAAAATAATGCAATAAGATATTTTTAACTCTCCCATGAAGGTAGATCATGATTATCACACTAACCACTCCCGCCATGCTATTCCCTGCAGTTTCATTATTACTACTGGCTTACACCAATCGCTTTGTCACCTTGGCCTCCATTATTCGTAACTTTGATCCCAAACTGGAAGATGAAAATATCAAAGAGCAAATTGCTAACCTACGTAAACGTATTTATTTGATACGTCGCATGCAGGAAGCAGGGGTAATCAGTTTCTTTCTTTGCGTATTGTCGATGATGGCGATCTATTTGGAATACCAACAAGCTGGGAGCTATATTTTTGGTGCCAGCTTGGTTTGTCTCATGTACTCTCTGTATTTATCGGTTAGAGAGATCACCATCTCATGTGACGCTTTAGAGCTGCATTTGAAATACTTTAGTACCAACTTTAAACAGCAAAATCGCAAAAAATAATGTTAATAACGTAATACGTGAACATTAAAGCCTTTTAGTGAAGAGGCCCCACTTGTGTAATGAGAAAAATACTCCGCGAAATTTTCATCCATGACTTTTTTGTGTGTCAAACTGGCATGTCGAAGGAAAAGCTCACCCTGCTTACGAATAGCAATTCCCTGATGGGATACATTCATATTAGTACCAATCCATTGTTTTAATGACCAATCAGGACGCACCATACTAATCACACTGCCTGAAGGAATACGATCTAGTAAAGCTTGGTCTACTCTCCTCTCAGCACCAACAAACAAGGCGGTCAAAGGCACATAAGGTAGGTAAGCAGGTTCTGGTGAAAAAGCGCTGCCCTCAGCTTTTAGCTGACCCAACAGCGTTGCGCACTTATTAGAAGATGTGGCATCACAGCCTAAAGTCTCACCAGTAAGATGCTGATACCAAGTGGCTTTATCAATAACAGTTTGCGCCACTCGGGCGGTGCCTCCTGCCACTTCTGGCGTGATATCCAGTAATTTGTCTTGATTGTTGTGAAACCAATCCAAACTAGGAAAATGGTTACGTGACACAAAAGAAACCTCGCCATCCTTGTAGCGCAGTGCCATGAGATTAGCATCAAACTCAGCCGAAGACGTCGACATAACGCCTGCCAACAAAGTTTCAACATAAGTAGTACAATCAAATACATCAAAACGAACCAAAGGATCTTGGTCATATTTCCCTTGCTTCCCTTCACCAACACTGCCGCCGACGTATACAGCCCCTAGTAACACCTGACTCAAGACGTCCATTTTATCGGCATAAGACAGGGAATGTGGTTTAACTTGATAATTGTCTAGAGCCTGAAAAAAAAGTGCTTTATTGGCCGCATCAATCACATTAACCGACACAGAATCCGTTGCTCTTGCTGATACCACTTCCGGAGATAAAATACCTAAAACCAATGAGCCAACCATCAACGCTCTTTTCATACTATGACCCATATACACCTCCCCATTACAACTGATATCCATCACACACATAAAAAAACAATCACTGGTTAAAAAACACTCTCTTTATATGCTAGTATTTAGTGCAAGTTAAAAAATGATGCTGCAGGTATAAAAAGGCTATTTATGCAAATCAACAACACCTCATTCCCCTATGGTCAACAAGGCTTACAACGCAGCCAAGAGAGATTAGACCTCGCCAGCCAAAAAGTAGCCAACGCATCAACTCAAACACTTGGTCAAAATAACACCCAAGCTAACTCTAGATATGGCTCCGCCATTCAAGATGGCTTACTGGAAGCCAAAAGCAGTGAGCTAGAAGCAAAAGCCAATGCTAGAGTCATCGACGCCTCCGATAAAACCATCGGCCGACTCATTGACATTAAGGTTTAGACAAAACGAAGCAAGACGCCATTAACTCGCGCACCTCATCTTTTGACGTAAAACGTACAATGCGCTTCACTTCTTGCCCATCCTGCAACAGGATTAAAGTGGGCCAAAGCTTAACACCAAATTGCCGTCCAAGTCGTTTCCCTTTACCATCAAACACCTTGATATGAGCCATCTCGGCATTTGACTTCATTGTGTCTTCTATGGCGTCACGAGCCGCTTGACAGTGTCCGCACCAAGGCGCACCAAACTCCAACAGAACATATCCCCTTAAAGCATTAATTTCTTCAAGACTGGGGGCCTCTTCTGCATACTCTGAATTAAAACCTATGGTCATTGCCTGCATCAAAAATCCTCTTTTCAGCATTTGAATAAGACGCACTGCTGTGAGATAAAGCATCATCGAACAACAGTCATAAAATAAGGATAAAACACCATGTTCAGCCACATTATGTTAGGCGCCAATGATGTACAAGCGTCAAAAGCATTTTATGATGCTACGTTTAAAGCACTTGGCTATGGCGAAGGCTTTGTTGATCCCAAAGGCCGATGCTTTTATCGCACAGATACTGGTACCTTTGCGATTACGAAACCAATAAATGGCGAAGCGGCCAGTCACGGCAATGGTAGTACGATTGGTTTTTCAGCCACATCTGAAGAAACGGTAAATGCTTGGCATGCGGCAGGGATAGCAAATGGCGGAGTAAGCTGTGAAGACGCGCCAGGGATTCGCTCATTAGGAACCATGAAATTGTATTTGGCGTATTTAAGAGACCCATCAGGTAATAAACTTTGCGCCATGTATAGACTTTAAGGTCGCAACTTATCATCAAGCAGTGACCGTCTGTCATTGCTTGATGATATTAAACTCTTCTCGACATTCATCAGAAGTCCATTTCAAACTCGCGGCAAATCCATGGACGATTCTCATAAATCGTACAAAGAAACGTGTTTCTGTCGACCGCTGAGCACCAACCATCTTCCAACTTCAGCATGGTCTCACCACCCCACTCATCGACCGATATGTGCCTATCAGGTACGCCAGTGTCACTGATGATCATCACCTCCATGCGACAACAGCATGCTTGACACTGCGAACATGTCACATCGGAGTCGGTTATATTTTTAAGAGCAATGGTCATAAGTGGCTGCAAATTGGTAAGAAAAACCAATATACACCGGATTTCAATGAGAAGATATTAACCCAGCCAATATCAAGAAAAACCAAACAGTCGATCTGTATAGGCAACAAAAAGCTCTCGTCAACGAGAGGCTCCTTACTTAACAAACAAAACCTATACTTTAAACTTCACCACCAGCTCATTAAGCTCTATCGCTAGTCGAGTCAGTTCTGCCGTACTGGCGCTGGTCTGATTCGCTCCGACAACCGTTTGAGCGGCTAAGTCACTAATGGTTGTGATATTACCGTCTATTTCTTTTGCCACGTTAGACTGCTCTTCTGCCGCACTGGCAATCACGTGGTTACTGTCACTGATAGCAATAATGCGTGCGGTAATTTGCTCTAATGCCTTAGACGCTTCAGCGGCAACGGTTTGTGCTTGATTAGTTTTTTGGCTTGTGCTTTCCATAGACGTAACCGCCTCATTGGCCGAAAGCTGAACCTGACGTACCATGGTCTCTATTTCACCTGTAGACTCTTGGGTACGATGGGCAAGATTTCTGACTTCATCGGCGACAACCGCGAAACCTCGGCCCGTTTCCCCCGCACGAGCCGCTTCTATTGCCGCGTTTAAGGCCAATAAGTTGGTCTGCTCTGCCACAGCTCGAATCACATCCAAAATCTGACCAATTGACGCCACTTGCTCAGCCAATTGATTAATCACTCGAGTGCTGTTTGTCATCTCTTTATTCATATCAAGAATTACAGCCGTTGTCTCACCAACTCGTGCTTTACCTTCTGCCGCTAATGTGGCTGAATCAGCAGAAGCTTCTGAGGTTTGCTGTGCTGTTCGAGCCACTTCATCCACCGCTGAGGCTCATTTGCGCTATAGCAGACGCTGCGGATTGAATCTCGTTATTTTGCAACATCAGGCTATTCGACGAACTTTCCGTAACAGAGCTTAATTCTTCAGCCGCCGAAGCCAACTGACTAGAAGAATCACCAATGTGAACAATGGCTTCTCGTAGATTGCCCTGCATTGCTTTAAGTGCATTGGTTAAACGAGTCAATTCATCCTTACCTTCTGGTACAATGGCCTGAGTCAAATCCCCTTTAGCAATGATCTCGGCAGAATTTACCGCTTCTAGAAGTGGTTTATTAATACTTCTTGATAACACCATAGCAATCGCAACCCCCAAAGCCACAGAAATAACGATAACGATATTTATTAAAACAAACCCTTCATTGTATGCTTTTAACGAGTCTATACTTGCTTCATCAGCCCCTTTCTGATTAGCGGACACAATCTCTCGTAACAATTTCACCATATCATCTGCAGCATGATTCATATCCGGCACAAGAGCCATATATGCCTCTTTATTATTTTGTACAGACAAGCTCGCAACTTCAGACTGAAGTTTATAGTAATTAGACTCTACGACTTTAAATCGATCAAACAAACGTCTTTCACTATCTAAAAATATCGTTGACTCATATTCAGTACGAGACTTAGCGACATTATTTTTTATAGCTTCTATAGTTGCCAATATTTCATTTTTACTTTCTCCGCTTGTTGCAGTTAACAGTCTTAGTGTAAAGATCCTTACTCGCATCAGATCCGTACTCATATCCCCCAAGCTTGTAATGGCCGGAAGAATATTTGTTTCAATCAATTCTGAATTCGATCGAATCTTATTCATCGTAGAGATGCCGACGCCACCTAGAATAATCATCAGAATGATTGCCGATGAAAAGCTCACCAGCAACCGCGATCGAATATTTGTATTCCTTAACATTTTCACCCTCTATAATTTTTTCATCAAGTTTAAATACAACCAAAAAAACATAAAAAAACAACAAAAACTGTATTTTTTTATGAAGTCTTGAAAACTAGTATGTTTTTAAATACCACTCTTCAAAATTAAACACAGATAACGGCGGAGAGAATAAATACCCCTGAATGACTTCGTATCCTATTGCTTTTAAATAAGATAATTGTTGTAAGGTTTCAACACCCTCAGCAATGGATACGGCTCCAATTTTTTGACCAATGGAAAAGACAACGTCACTTAACTCTTTAGATAATTTACTAGGAAGCTTACTAACAAATGCTCTATCTAACTTAAGCTGTGATACGGGAAACTTCAGTAATCGTTTTAGGTTGGAATAACCCGTACCAAAATCATCTAACGATATTGCAATTCCCATTGAATGAAGGTCATCGATCACATTAATAAAGGAGTCAGACAATGTTATTTTTCTACTTTCGGTGATTTCTAAAACAAGGTCAGAAGAAAAAAGACCATTTTTTTGTAAAATACTTTGAATAGTATCGACAAGATTTGGAGAGTTAAAACTATAAGGGGAAAAGTTAACTGCAATGAGAGGAACTTGTATATTGTTTTTACGCCATGACGCCAGTTGCCGGCATGCTTCACGAAGTACCCATAAATCCAGCTCAGCAATTAACCCAAAATTTTCTGCTAAAGCAATAAAATCGTCAGGGGAAACATGACCAAGCTCTTCATGATGCCATCTAGCCAACACCTCAACACCATAAAGCCAATTATTCGACACATTAATTTGAGGCTGATAATGCAAGACTAATTTGTTCAGTTGCAAATCTGTTTTTAACATCTGAGCCATACTTAAGGGCTGACGGCCATCACTTAAGTAGGAGCCTGCGTAGTCATCGGAAGTAAGACAAGCGTCCTGAATAAGCAAGCTACAAAAATGCTGACCAAGCAATTGAAAAGCTTCCACTTGAACCTTTATTTCATAAGTTTCGCTGTGAGCAGGCGTAAACAAAAGCGTGATGCTTTTTCCTGCCATACTTTTAAATTCAGCAGCAGAATAAGTGCGCAGTTCGGCTTCAGACCAAAAGCACCCCTGAGGCAATAGAGAATCATTTTTTGAAAAAAACGGGAAGAAGACAGCATTTTTTGCGCTTTATCGTTACAAGAAACAATCAAATCATTACTGTCTAACACAATAAAGCCATGATTCGTTTCTTGTAACTCCTGCCAATCATGCCCAGTATTCATCCTCTCTGTTTTCACAAGTCAATCCTTCTACTGCATGCTTCGATTAACACAAAATACCGTCTTTTATTTGTCTTTAAGACACAAATTGTCACCAATATTGCCTATATGGCAAAAAGTGTCAAGCAAATTGCCTGTCAGGTTTTGCCATATAGGCAAAATTAAACGGATAATCTTGCCATGAATATTGGCCACGTTATTAAAATTTTGCGTATCCATCGTAAAATGACTCAAGAACAAGTCGCACTGGAGGCTGACATGGCCACCAGCAATGTCTCACGCATTGAAAAAGGTCAAAGGCAGCCCTCACAAAAAGTCTTACAAAAGCTGGCCATAGCGTTAGATACTAAACCATCGATTTTATACGCTGCCAGCGAGCATTCTCCCGAAGACATAGTCAATTTTTTACAGCAAGAAGATGATAAGGAAAAACATGCGGGGAACCCAATCGACCTTCATTTCACTTATGAAGCAAGAATGATGTTGAGCTTATTTAATGAACTGACACCAAACAACAAATCCTTGTTGCTCGAACAACTGAAAACATTGCACAGATGGCAAACGAAAATGGATCAATAACAAGACGCTATCCTGTCTTTGCCAAACATGCGCCTAGGCACCATAATAAAAAATCGCAAAATAATGACAAACCGTTCCAGCGACCACAAACAAATGCCACACTAAATGACCGTAATGTAATTTTGAATCGATCACAAAAAACACCACACCCAAAGTATAAAGAACACCGCCCAGTACCAACAAAATCAAGCCATTTGGCTCCATTAGTAAAACGAGAGGCTTAATTGCGATAAGGATAAGCCAACCTAAAATAACGTATAAGGTTGTAGAAATGGCAGGATGGGATGCCTTTCCAAAGGCTTTTAGAGCCACACCAACCAGTGCCAAGGTCCAAACCGCTGCCAGCAGCGACCATCCCCATACGCCTTGTAACACCCCCAAGGTAAACGGTGTATAAGTGCCTGCAATCAGTAAATACACCGCAGAATGATCTATCACACGAAACACATATTTCGCCTTACCTTTTGGCATTGCATGATAAAGTGTTGATGCCAAATAGAGCAAAATCATCGTGCCAGAAAAAATACTGACGCCAACTAGAAAACTCAGATCAGCGTAATCAATAGCACTTAAAATAAGAAACGGCGTACCTACAATCGCCGCTACTAGCCCCAGTCCATGACTGATACTATTAGCAACTTCTTCGCCTAATGACTGCCCTCGATTGGGGACCGCAGAAAAAACTTTTTCATACTCAACGCCTCCTAAGTGAAGAAATAAAAGCATGAAACAAATAAGCGTATTTAACAACGAAAGACATTGAATAAATAAAGCAAATCAGAAGAAACCATCGGCAATACTTTTTAGCGTTTACACACCATAGGAGCCTGATAATCAAGATTCAATAATTTGAAATAATTCTCTCCCAGCGCAATATTGCGAAATGCATTATCATCCAAATATTGAAGTATGCGACTCGTGACCTCTAATTCTTGTTGGTAAACCTTAAAATTATTGCCTCGGAAGGCAACAAAATCTGAGCCTGGCAAAATACGCTCTGCATAACGATTAAGAAAAGCCACATACAAAGGCTGATTGGCCGCCTTACTAAAATAATAATCCTCTAAAATTCGCCATGATATGTCGATCATCAAATTCGGATATTGGTCCAATAAACGCGATAAAATAGCAATGTGTTCAGAAGCCTTCATGTCTGTCTGCTCATAAGACAAGCCCATATGCGCCCAAACTATTTTGTTATGTGGGTACAAGGCTAACGCCCGCTCCATTAAAGGCAAATATAAGGTAGGTGAGGCATCATTACCAATGTCTGAATGAATGGTGATTGGATAATCTCTCGCTCTTAACTCCGCCATAAAACCGGCCCATTGGGTGATATTTTGTGCAGTAGCGGGTTTATGACGATTATTGAATTGCGCTTGCTTCACCAAATTCACCTCCCCCATCCAATGAAATAACCCTGGGTACTCCTTTTCATAAAGCGTCATCAGGGCAACGGTGGAGCTTCGGGGTCTGACAAATCGGTAAAGGTCATAGACAACGTCAGATGAAGATCATCTGGTTTGTATTCCAGCATATTGGCGGCATTGACAAAATCATTGCGCGTGGTAGGCGACACGGGCGTGCCAGGGCATTTTAAATAATTAGAACAAAGAGAATCTGACGGCAACATTTGCCCGATGCCATACACGTTAGCAAATCGAACACTGGTCTGCGATAAGTAGTCATTCACCTCATTAAACGGAATCGCCCGGCCATCAAACGGACGATAATGCAAGTGCGTATCCACCACAGCGGTGTAGGGTTCAGTTTGTCTGTCATAACAAGCGGATTCTCCTTTGAACGAATCCAATGAACGCAAAACTGGCGTGTTATCGGAAGACGCACATCCACTCAGCAACAAAGAAACCAACAGACCACATGGTAAACAACGATGCATAACACACATTCCCAACAGCTTACAGGCTCAATAAGGTAAACACTTTAAAGCATTACAAAACATCTCTGCCTCTGTGTAAACCACTGTTCGATGTTTATCTTAAACCACATCCAATTGATTCAAAGTAAGGAGTGATATAATCACTGGGCAAGAAACAAGAGCAGCACGCCAAACAAAATTCGATACCAACCAAATGCGACAAAGGTGAACTTTTCTAAAAATGCCATAAGTAACTTCATCACCACAAACGCACTAAAAAAGGCAACTACAAAACCAAAAACCAAAGGTTGCCATTGCTCGCCGGCAAACTCCTGATAGTTTGACAGTAAATCATAACCTGAGGCCGCCATCATCACCGGTAAGGCTAGTAAAAAAGAAAACTCAGCACTGGCTTTACGACTTAAACCCACCAATAAAGCCCCCACTATGGTAGAACCGGCACGACTAGTACCAGGAATAAGCGCTAATAGTTGCGCAAAACCAACCCACAAAGCTTGTTTAAAGCTCAAGTTATCTAAGTTTTCAACACTGGGAGATTGATGCTTAAGCCATCTTTCCACCATTAAAAAAACAATACCACCCACAATAAACATGGTGGCCACAACCGACACGGAAAACAGGGCTTTTATTTGGTGACGAAACAAAAAACCCACCATAGCAACCGGTAAAAATGCCACAAAAACTTGACACCACAAACGAAAATGCCGAGGTGTAAAACGCGCTTTATAATTGGCAATAACAGCCAAAATCGCCGCCAATTGAATAATCACCTCAAATGCTTTATTGCCCTCTGTTTGCTCCATACCCAGCCACTGACTGACCACAATCAAATGACCCGTTGAAGAGATAGGCAAAAACTCCGTTACCCCTTCCACCAAACCTAAAATACCACTCTGTAATATATCCATCGTTGTTGACCTACGTTATTCCTCGAACAAGTGTAAAAAATGCTTGGCTTTTTTTGAAATGGGCCAGATTGAAAGGGCAACACTATAGACAAAGAAATGTGAAAGAAAAGTAAAAAGTCGAGCAACATGGCTTCACCCGAAAACATTATCTTTGTTTTGACCTATGATCATCAAAACGCTATTTTGTACGGTGCTTTTTCCACCCCTGCCGTACAAAGCTGTTTTCTCATAGGAACGCCCCATGTCCACCCATCACTACTATCAACTGCAAAGCTACTTTCGCGAACTGATTGAGCTAAAAACCCTAAAATCAGGCAGCAAGTTACCATCGGAGAGAGAGATAGGGGAACAATTCAAACTTACCCGCATCACTGTTCGACAAGCGCTACAAAATCTGGAAGCAGAAGGTCTTATTTATCGACAGAATCGTAAAGGCTGGTTTGTAACGCCACCTGCTGTGGTATACAACCCATCCAGTCATCTTAGTTTTAATTTGTACGTCACTGAACAAGGGTTCGTGCCGCATACAGAAAAATTAATGCAACAAATTGAACCCGCCAACGGCTATATTGCCCAATTAATGAACATTCCTGAGAACGCACCTGTTCTATATCTTCATCGCCGTCGCTATATCAATCAACGCCCCGTATTGATTGAAAAAATGTACATCAACACAAGATTATTACCCGACATCGAAAAAGAAGACCTTACTCAGTCTTTAAGTCAGCTATTGAAAAACAACTATCAGCGGGAATATCGAGACATGGATTTGGTCTTTAAATCCACATCGTTACCAAGCAGCGCCGCCAATGATTTGGGCATTTCAGCGGGGCAGCCAGGACTACATATCGAACGTATTAACTACACAGCAGACAAACAAGTACTCGAGGTGGATTACGAGTTTTGGCGGCATGATGCCGTTACGATCAACATCGCCATCCGAGACTGAATGACCTTGTAGCACCCTACTTCCAGCGCCTTTTCCATGGAAAGGGCCTTTCTTCTCTTGCCACAGCCAAATAAATTCACCCTTATGTCATCGATTTGACATATTTGGCTGATATTTTGCTTACTCAATCTGGTATATACCAGTTTAAGTCAATGTCAAATGATGAAAGATGGAGAAGTGAAGATGACTATTAAGCCCTTAATTAAAAGTCTTAGTGCTATCGCCGGTATCGGTATGGTTTCCATAGCCGCTCACGCAGCAACAACAGAACTCACTGTCTACTCTGCCGTAGAAGCGGAAGATTTGAAAAAATATGCGGCTCGCTTCAATCAAGACTATCCAGACATCAAAATCAATTGGGTACGTGACTCAACAGGCATAGTTACGGCTAAACTACTAGCAGAAAAAGCCAACCCTCAAGCCGATGTCGTTTGGGGCTTAGCGGCGACTAGCTTAATGCTGCTCAAAAACGAAAATATGCTCGAAAGTTACAAGCCAAAAAACTACGATCAACTGTCCCCTAAATTTAAAGACACATCAGACAATCCTATGTGGACGGGCATGGACGCATGGATGGCCGCCATCTGCTACAACACAATCGAAGCAGAAAAGCTTGGCTTACCTAAACCGACTTCATGGCAAGATCTCACAAACCCTGTCTATAAAGGTCACATCGTTATGCCAAACCCTAGTTCATCGGGCACAGGCTATCTAGACGTCAGCAGCTGGTTACAACTGTTTGGTGAAGACAAAGGCTGGGAATACATGGATGCGCTTCACAACAACATTGGCACCTATACGCATTCAGGATCTAAACCTTGTAAGTTAGCGGCATCAGGAGAAACCGCGATTGGTATTTCGTTTGCTTTTCGTGCAGCCAAATCCAAAAAAGAAGGCGCACCACTGGACATCGTTTTTCCAACCGAAGGTCTAGGCTGGGACATGGAAGCTACGGCCATCATCAAAGGTACTGACAAGCTTGAAGCAGCCAAAATTCTAGCGGATTGGGCCGCCTCTCAAAAAGCCAATGAAATGTACAACGAAGGCTATGCTGTGGTGGCCATGCCAGGCATTGCACAACCTGTCGAATACTTCCCAGCCAATGCCGAAGCACTAATGATTGAAAACGACTTTGCCTGGTCAGCGGCCAACCGCGATGCGATTTTAACAAAATGGCAACAGCGTTATGACAGTAAAAGTGAGCCAAAATAATTCCCACACGCCAATCACAGAGTGAAACAAGTGGGATCAAGAAAGCCCCGTCAGACGCACGGTACCATGTGGGTCTGACGTTTTTTTGATCAACCGTATTTTACAAGGATTATAATAGAGGGCGACCTATGTCTAGCAAAGTATCCAGTAACGCCTATTTGGAACTTCATAACATTCATCAATCCTTTGGCTCTCATCAAGCATTGAAAGATGTTTCATTACATATTGCCGAAGGGGAATTTGTCTGTTTCTTAGGTCCTTCAGGGTGTGGCAAAACCAGCTTATTGCGTATCATTGCTGGCTTAGACACGCCAACCTCAGGTGTTCTCTTACAAGCGGGTAAGGACATAACCCACGCCCCAATCAAACACCGAGACTTCGGTATTGTCTTTCAGTCCTATGCGCTTTTTCCCAACTTAACCGTCGCTGACAACATCGCCTATGGCCTTGTATCCCAAAAGGTGTCCGTTAATGACCGCCGAGACTCGTGTCAAAGAGTTATTGGCTACCGTCGGCCTGTCAGGAAGCGAAAGCAAATACCCAGCGCAACTATCAGGTGGTCAACAACAACGCGTGGCGCTTGCCCGAGCGCTCGCCACGTCCCCCGGATTATTGCTCCTCGACGAACCACTTTCTGCTTTAGACGCCAGAGTACGTGCGCATCTGCGTCAAGAAATCAAACAACTGCAAGAAAAATTGGGCGTCACAACCATCATGGTGACTCATGACCAAGAAGAAGCCCTAACCATGGCCGATCAAATCGTCGTGATGAACCAAGGCGTGATCGAACAAATTGGCTCGCCACAAAATGTTTATGCCCACCCACACTCCCCTTTTGTCGCCGAGTTTGTTGGTGAAATGAATTTTCTCAGTGCCGAAGTCACAGGCGCGGGACAGATGCAATCCGGTCAATTAACACTGCATTGCGATCAATCCACTCACCTTATGCTAGGAGACAAAGCGCAGTTAGCAATTCGCCCAGAAGACGTGCGTTTCTCAACCAATCAACATGACAACAATACGCTCAGCGCTCAGGTCATTCATCTAGAATTCTTGGGCTTCACGGGTCCGTTCATTATTAAAACTGGACAACCACAAGCGCCCAATATTGGCCGATATTTCTATGAATGAAATGGCTAACTTACAGTTAAAACAAGGCCAAACCGTTCAGTGTCAGTTACCACAGGATCGTCTGCATGTGTTTGGGGGTGCGGCATGAGTCAAACCATGACCAATAAAGCCACCTTCACGACAACCAAACGACCTTGGCTTGGACGTCGTAGCCTAGATGAATGGTCGCTTGGCGGTGTATTGATCATTGGCGTACTTGGGTTATTTATTTGTGTGGTCTTGCCGCTTTATACTCTGCTGTCTAAAAGTGTGCAAAACAGCGACGGACAATTTGTCGGCTTAGCCAACTTTGCCCAATTTGTGTCCACTCCTAGCTTATTTAATTCCGTCAGTAACTCGTTATCGATTGCTTTAATATCGACCATCATTGTAACCAGTCTGTCTTTTTTAGCTGCGTACGCCATTAGTCGTACCCGCATTCCGCTAAAAAACACCTTTCGCACCCTGTTGGTTTTGCCAATCTTAGCGCCGTCTTTGCTGCCTGCGATTAGCTTGGTGTATTTATTTGGTAACCAAGGGATTCTCAAAGAATTACTGATGGGAGAAAGCATTTACGGCCCCATCGGTATCATTATCGGCTCCTGTTTTTGGACCTTTCCTCACGCCTTGATGATCATGTTAACCGCCCTCGCTAACACCGACGCGAGGTTATACGAATCCGCAGAAGCACTGGGCGCATCGCCCATGCGCACTTTTTCACTGTCACCCTGCCCGCTGCTAAATACGGCATCATCAGTGTGGCTTTTGTTATTTTTACTCTGGTGATTACCGATTTTGGTGTGCCCAAAGTCATTGGCGGTCAATTCAACGTGCTCGCCACCGACATATATAAACAAGTCATTGGCCAACAAAATTTTGAAATGGGTGCCGCTGTCAGTGTCATACTCTTGTTACCTGCGATACTCACTTTTGCAACGGACCGTTGGCTACAACGCCGTCAGTCTGCACTGCTTACCTCCAAAGCCGTGCCGTGGACACCACCCGCTCGTCCCTTGGTTGATAAGGTGTTTCTCGGGCTTATGTGCTTCATATCGGCCTTTATAGTGAGCATTATCGCTATGGCCGTTTACGCCTCTTTGGTGACTTTTTGGCCTTATAATTTAAGCTTATCACTGAAAAATTATAACTTTGACCTTATGGACGGTGGCGGTTGGGCAGCCTATTGGAACTCCATCCAAATGGCATCCTATACGGCGATTATTGGTACCATTTTTATCTTTTTCCAATCTTACCTAGTCGCAAAACTGGCCGGTTTTGCTGTGCTTAAATGGCTTTTCCATCTGTTCGCCATTCTGCCGTTGGCAGTACCTGGTTTGGTTTTAGGCCTAGCCTATATCTTCTTTTTCAACGCACCAGACAACCCGCTCAATGGTATTTATGGCACTATGACCATTCTAGTGGTATGCACTATCAGCCACTTTTACACCGTCTGTCATTTAACCGCGACCACCGCGCTCAAACAGATCGACACAGAATTTGAAGCCGTGTCCGCATCCCTTAAAGTGCCGCAAATCCTCACTTTTTGGCGCGTCTCCTTGCCGGTGTGTATGCCCGCAGTACTCGACATAGCCAGTTACCTTTTTGTGAATGCCATGACGACGGTATCAGCCTTGGTGTTTTTATACTCATACAATACCAATTTGGCCTCTGTGGCCGTGTTAAACATGGACGAAGCGGGTGATATCGCTCCGGCGGCGGCCATGGCGGTCATGATTATGCTGACCTGTATGGTCGCCCGCTTGATTCATTGGCTATTAGGCAGCGTATTGCTCAAACATACGCAGCATTGGCGCCGACGCTAGGAGTCGCTTTACATGACGATAACCGCCATTATCTTGGTGCTTATTTCCACCTTTATGCACGCGGGCTGGAATTTCTTCGGAAAAAAACCAGCCCCACCTTGGGATTCTTTTTTCTCACTATGGTGGCGGGCACCGTGGTTTTTTCCCCAGTGGTGTTTTACCACTGGTCACTGATACTGGCCCTCAATAACGACATTTTGATCTTGCTGCTGTTAACAGGGTTATTTCAGTCTTTCTATTTATGGGGATTGGCTGAAGCGTATAAAGCTGGCGATATGTCGATTGCTTACCCTATCGCTCGTTCCTCACCCTTAATCGTCGTGTGCATTTCCAGCTTTTTCTTGGTCAACAGCAAAACGTTTCCGCGCAAGCGGTAGCTGGAATCGTATTCATCGTAATTGGCTGTTTGTTTATCCCCTTACCAAGCTTTCGAGCCTTAAAACTCTCCAACTATCAAAACCGCACGACGGCTTTTGCCCTGGTCGCGGCATTTGCGACCGCTGGGTACTCTTTAGTAGACAATCGTGCGACACAACTAATGCGAGGCTTAACCAACGACGCAGGCGATACGATCGCCAGCGCCAGTGAAGTGGCTTTGGTCTATGTCGCCTTGCAAAGTGCGTTTTCCGTTATTTGGATGATAACCATTGTATTAAGCACGCAAAAACAGCGTACGGAATTGTCCTTTCTGAGTCGAACCCAATGGCGCGCAGCGCTGTTTACTGGGGCGCTCATGTTAGGAACCTACTCTCTGGTGATTTTAAGCATGGCCTTTGTGGATAACGTCAGCTACGTGGTGGCGTTTCGGCAATTAAGCATTCCACTAGGTGTACTCTTCGCGGTGATTGGCTTTGGAGAGTCACTAAAAGGCCCCAAAATAATCGGCGTTGCCATTACGTTTATTGGTCTAATCGCCGTAGCACTGGGCTAGCAAATTTCGTTTCACACTGACCTATTTACTTAACACATCAATAAGGAAGCACAATGGCACTGGCATTTTTTGACCTTGATAACACACTGGTCGCAGGCGATACCGCCCAAGCGTTTGCGGAATACATGGCCGCGAATGAACTGCCCACTCCGAGCGACTTTTTGGCTGTCAATCATGCTTACATGGCAGACTATGATGCAGGCAATTTAAACCTTGCAGATTACATGCGTTATACCTTGTCGCCTTTATTTGGCTTAAACGCAGAAACAATAGCGGCTTTTATTGAGCGCTTCATTCAGGATGTTGTGGTGTCTATGACGCTGCCCAAAGCCCAAGCGTTAATTCAACAACACCAAGACGCTGGCGACGAGGTGGTCATTATTTCTGCCACAGGCATTCACCTCGTGGCACCTATTGCCCGCTACCTAGGCGTAAAACATGCGTTAGGCGTTGATATTGAAATCAAAAATGGTCACATTACTGGTGAATTAACGGGCGTTCCCACCTTTCGAGAAGGCAAAGTCACCCGTGCGCTACAATGGGATTCAAGAACAGGGCTACGAGATGACAGACACCTACTTCTACAGCGACTCCCATAATGATATCCCACTGCTGGAAAAAGCCCTTTACCCCGTAGCAGTAGACCCTGATCCTATTTTGGCAGCCACCGCACAAGCCAAAAACTGGCCCATAATCAGCCTAAGACAATAAGCATCAAGCAAGCCTAAAGGCGCGACCTCTTTTTGTGATGTCGTGCTTTAGCGCGACAAGGCGTTATACTCAAGGAGAAAAATGACAGGAGAAACGAAAATGTACCAAATTGGTGAACTGGCTAAAGCCTGTGGAATCAACCATGACACATTACGATTCTATGAAAAAAACGCCTTACTGACGCCTTCCCATCGTTCTGAATCTGGCTATCGTCTTTACACAGAAAAAGACAAAGAGATTCTGCAGTTTATCTTACGAGCAAAATCGGTTGGCTTTACTCTTGCCGAAATCCGAGAGTTGTTATCGATTGAAATCGACAAAGCCAACAATGCCTGCGCCGATGTAAAAGTGCTGGTGGATACAAAACTCTCAGAAGTAGAAAAAAACTCGCTGAACTGATACGTTTCCAAACATCGTTACAACGCCTGTCCGATGCGTGCTGTGGCGGCACAGAAAGCGCCGAACATTGCACCATACTCGAAGCGCTAGAATCCAATACAGAAGATGTTCGCCATGAACACCACCACGATTAAATAGGCAATAAACGCTGTGATTCTTCATCAAAACGCTTAAGTAGAAAATCAAGAAACGCTCGGACTCTCGCTGGCATATAGCGATTACGATGATACAAAGCATGAGCAGGAACCTCAGCAGAGGTCCATTCTGGTAATACTATTTCCAAACGCTTTTCATGAATATCCTTCGCCACATCCCAAATAGATTTTAGGACAATTCCATGACCATCCATCGCCCACTGACGAGCTACCGCGCCATCATTCGTTTCTCGTGCATTGTCCATCGAAACCCGGACACTTTCTACTTCCTCTGAGCTAGTGAAGCGCCAATCAATGATCGGGCCATTATTCGAACTTAAGACAATACAAGGGAACCGAACAAGGTCCTCAGGGGATTGGGGATAGCCAAATCTTTTAAGGTAATCAGGAGAGGCACACAATACACGTCTATTTTTCGCTAATTTACGGGTAATAAACAAACTATCCTGAGGCTCGCCAAAACGAATGGCTAAATCAATATCCTCTCGATGCAAGCTGGATAAAGAATCAGACAGTAACAAAGTGAACTGCACATCAGGATAAATCGCATTAAATTCATCCAGCCAGCCAGTAAGCATATGTCGGCCAAAGTCTGATGTGGCTGATATACGAATTCGACCACTAACAGCCTGAGTGCGATTTTCTAGAAAAGCAAAACCATCATCAAGCGCCTGCAAGCCTTGTTGGCAATACAACAGAAAAGCTTTGCCTTCATCAGTAAGACGAAGGCTGCGCGTTGTCCGCTCAAACAATCGAGACTTTAATTGCGTTTCAAGATTATTAAGCCGCGCACTCGCAGCGGCTGGCGACAATCCCAACTTGCGACCCGCCGCCGAGATAACTCCTAAGTTTGCCGCTTCGACAAACAGTCTAATATCACCAATATTCTGCATCATTATTCCAAATAATTTGATAATAGCTCAAACAATAGACCAATTATCAAAAATATAAAACAGATGAATAATATTCCCTTAGATAGTCATTTATTCATTAGGAGATAACCAAAATGCCAACGAACAATACCACTCAGACAACACTTTTTTCACCGCTAACATTTTTAGGACAAGAACGACCACATCGTGTTGTTATGGCGCCAATGACTCGCGCTAGAAGCACTCAACCTGGAGATGTACCGAATCAAATGAATGCGATCTATTACGCACAACGCGCATCAGCAGCGCTTATTATTAGCGAAGCAACACAAATATCACCGCAAGGAAAAGGCTACTCTTTTACCCTGGAATTCACAGTGCAGAACAAGTGGAAGGATGGCGCTTAGTGACGAAAGCGGTTCATGCCAAAGGCGGTAAAATATTTCTACAACTTTGGCACGTTGGCCGTATGTCTCACCCAGATTTTCACCAAGGAGATTTGCCTGTGGCGCCATCCGCAGTGCCATTCGAAGGACAAATATGGAAAGTAGACCCTACCACCAATAGAGGAATCATGGTCGATTGCCCAACTCCTAGAGCATTAAGCAAAAAAGAAATTGCAGCCATCATCAAGGATTTTCGACATGCGGCACAAAATGCCATGGATGCAGGTTTCGACGGTGTTGAAATTCACGGAGCAAACGGTTATTTGATCGATCAATTTCTTCGCACCACCTCCAACATTCGACACGACGAATATGGCGGCTCACGAGAAAACCGTCTGCGTCTCCTAAAAGAAGTAGTTATTGCAGTGGCCGACCAAATAGGTCCACAGCGCACAGCCATCCGCTTAGCGCCGTTTTTAACCGCACGAGGTATGAATTGCCCAGATATTTTACCAACAATTAGCGACGCCACTGAGTTCTTAAATTGTCTAGGCATTGCCTATCTACACCTTGTCGAGGCTGATTGGGACGATGCACCAACGTTCACTGAATCGTTTAGACAAACAATACGCCAAAATTTCAGTGGTCTAATAATAGTTGCTGGTAAATACGACCTTCCTAGCGCGGAATGGGTCATCTCAAATGGCTATGCTGACCTAGTTGCTTTTGGGAGAGACTTTATAGCGAATCCAGATTTACCCAGACGTTTAGAGCAAAACCTACCACTTGCCTCCTTTGACGGATCGACGCTGTTTAGCGGTTCTGAAATAGGATACAGTGATTACCCAGCGTGGGGAGAAGATAATATCTAATCCAAAAACTCACCTGTCATAAAGCGAGAGCCTGTCATTCAATATGACAAGCTCTCAAACTAATAAAGCTGATACGATCTCAATCAATCAGCTTGTTGTTCTCGTCGAAAAAAGGAAACGGTCCTGCTGACTTTTCTGCTGATTCAATGTAACTGATATGACTAACCACGCTGTCTAGTTCAAGCTTGAACAACTGAATAGCAGGCGGTTCAAGGGAAAACCTCGATGGCGCATTGGGGTTTAAGTCCAAGGTCACGGCATGACTATGAGATGGTCCAACCCAAACCGGCAAGCCATTCCATGTGGCGTATATAGCACGGTGTAAATGCCCAGCTACCAAGCCTTTGACTTGCTCATGATGTTGAAGCACCTGCCATAGATCATCGTCATTGAGAAGTTTTTGCACATCCATATGATCAATGCCTACCTTCATCGGCGGATGATGAAGAAAAATCATTGTCGGCAATGCGTTTTGTTCACAAAGCTTGGCATCCAACCAAGCTAACGATTCTGGCGCCAGTTTCCCATAAGGTTTACCCAAAACAGAGGAATCTAGACCAATTAAATGGTAGCCATCGACTAATTGGGAAAAATGGCAGTATTCAGGGTGATCAAAACTTGCAAATCCTTCAAAGGCAGCACGAAGGTGATCTCTGTGGTCATGGTTCCCTGGAATCACTTTGACAGGCGCCTTGAGCTTTTTCAGCTCAGGCACTAAGACATCGTATTCTTCAGGGGTACCAAAATCGCCTAAGTCACCGGTTACTACCACCCAATCAGGTTGAGGTATTAAAGCATTGATATGGCTCACGGCATTTTTTAAGCACTGTAAGGTATCCACTTTTTGATAGGCTATTTTGCCATTTTTTTTGATATGTAAATCTGTCAATTGTGCGATCAACATGACATATCCTCCGTTTCCTTTGTTGGCAACAGAACCACGCGCAAAGGCGGAACCAATAAACCGACTCGATCTCCTCTGCTGTAACGTTTTCGTTCAAAACAATCTACATGCAGCAATTCGGTCACACCTTCAACACTTACCAATACACGTGTTCTGTCTCCTAAAAACACACTATGAAAGACCGCACCTTTTAGGGTAGCGTCTTCAAATGCTATTAAACGCATGTCTTCAGGACGAGTCATACAACGCAGCCGTTCGCCCTCTTTATGGGGGGAATACAAGGCTTCAGGTAACGCAATGAAATTTGATTTAAACGACAGAGCTTGGCCATGCAACAGACCATCGAAATGATTCATCTGACCAATAAAGTTGGCGACAAATTCGCTTTTAGGCGACAAATAAATTTCCTCAGCTGTGCCAATTTGCGCAATGTCACCGTGATCCAAAATAGCAATACGATCTCCCATCGCCATGGCTTCTTCTTGATCATGAGTTACATAGACGGCCGTGATGCCTAAACGTTTCAACAAGGCATTAATGTCCGTTCTTAAGCGTTTTTTCAGTAAGGCATCCAAGGCAGACAAAGGCTCATCGAGCAAGAGCACTTCAGGTTCGGTAATAATGGCTCGCGCCAAAGCGACTCGCTGACGCTGCCCCCAGACAGTTGATCAATACCACGCTCGGCATAAGGCTCCAAATCAAAGAGAGTCAGCATTTCTTGGACTTTTCTCTCTTTTAACACTTTGCTTTCACCGCGTACTCGTAAACCATAAGCGATGTTCTCGCTCACATTCATATTGGGAAACAAGGCATAGGATTGAAACACCATGCCGACTCGACGTTGTTCGATGGCAATATTGGTCACATCTCTTTCACCAAACAAAATTTGGCCGCCTTGATCACAAAACTCTAAGCCAGCGATAAGGCGCAACGTCGTGGTTTTGCCACAACCAGAAGGCCCAAGTAAAACTAAAATTTCACCCTTTTCAATGTGTAGATCCAAGGGTTGCAGGGCCAGCGTGCCATCTGGAAAAGTTTTCTGAACCTGCTTTAAGGTGATCGCCACACTTGTTGATACATTTTTCATTATGTTACTCATCTTGTTTATTCGTAGATGCGGCTAAATTCGTATTAAGCCGTGCGTTTAGGTTTGCGATTCAGCCATTGCGCCGCGATCAATAAAGGCAAAATCATTCCTAGAAAAATCAACGTATAGGCTGAACTGACTTCCAACCGCATGGAGGCATATGAATCCGCCAAACCAACTGGCAAGGTCTTAGTCAGTGGTGTATGCAACATCCACGTCAGGTTAAATTCCCCAGCGGACAAGGTCAGTGTCATTAAGACGCCACTGACAATACCTGTTTTGCAATTGGGCACGATGACATGAAAAAAACGCTGCCAGAAGCTTGCTCCCAAACTAGCAGCACCTTCTTCCAAAACGCGAAAATTGATACTTTGTAAAACCGCCAATACCGACTTCACCATGAACGGCAACGTAAAAATCACATGCCCAACTAAGATAAAGAGCCAGCTCATACGAAACTCACTGATACCGCCATAAACAGAAATCAAACCAAGCGCAATAGCCATACCGGGAATGGCGATGGGTAGCGTCAAACATTCATCCAAAAACGCTGATAATTTGCTGCGTGTTCGGGCTAAATAATAGGCACAAGGCACGCCTACGCAGAGATTCACCAAAGTAGTCACCAAGGCAATTCCCATGGTTAACCAAATGGTATCGGAATACAGTGCCCACACCTGCTCAACCCAACGAAAGGTCAAACCGCTCTTGATTCCAACAAAATAGTTATTGGTCAGGCCTGCCGTAATCGACATAAAAATCGGCACAATCAAGAAAGCACAAACAAGCAAGGTGAAAGTAAGCTGCAGATAAAAATACACACCCTTTTTCATATCAGCCTCCCATTCCTAATGACGAACCACCTTGGCGACGCGCGATGGTCAAACACAGCCACGTGATAAAACCTAGGATCAAGCTCAGCGCCGCCGCCATGGCAAAGTTCGCATTCAATGTAAACTCGGTATAAATCGTCATCGGCAATACATTTAAGTTGGTCGCCAAAGTAAACGCTGTACCAAACGCACCCATAGAAGTGGCAAAACAAATTGAGCCAGAGGAAATCAACCCCGGCGTTAATGCAGGCAAAGTCACATCTCGCAATAACTGCCAGCGATTGGCACCTAACGAGCGACCCGCTTCAATCAAGTTATGATCCAGTTTCTCCGCCGCACCCATTACGGTAAGCACGACACGAGGAATGGAGAAGTACAAATAGCCAATAAAAAGACCTGAAATAGAATAGGCAAGCGTCCAGCGTTCGCCCGTCAAAGCAAGGCCAAGTTCAGCAAATAAACCTTGTCGCCCCGCCAACATAATGACAAAAAAACCAATCACCACACCAGGAAACACCAACGGAAAACTCAACATGGCGACCAATATCGATTTGCCTTTGAACTCATAGCGAGTCAAAAACAACCCCACAATAGTAGCAATCACCAAACTAGCAATGGTCACCACAGCAGACAGCAGAAAGGTCGACCAAAGGCTTTTTAAATACATCGGCTTGGTCAAGATGTACCAATAGCTAATGCCATGCTGCTCAGCCAATGAAAGCCATACCAGCTTCGCCATTGGCAATAGAAAAAATGCCAGACTGACAATCAGCGCGGGAATAATGAGTAGAAGATATTGCTTATTTTGCTTCATAAAAACATGTCATTACCAGGTGACTTAAACAGGATCCAGTGCAAAAAAGAGCGGTCTACGTACCGCTCTTTCCATCATGGAATTAACGAACTTCGTTTAAATAGCGCTGAGAAAAATCACCTTGAGCCTCTGCCATTTGGGCAAAATCGACGGTTTTCGCGCGCTCATAGTCTGATGCCGGAAGGAACTTCGCTTCAATATCAGGCGTCATCGCAGAAGCGATAACGGGGCGAAGATAAGCTTCAGCCCAGACTTGCTGACCTTTATCGGATAAAACAAAATCCAATACTTTGTGGCCATTGTCTGGCTGCGGTGAGTTCTTCACCGCACTCATCACATAAGGCACAACAACAGAACCTTCTTGAGGAATGACAAACTGAATATTTGCGCCATCCTTGTATTTGGCACGGTATGCGTTGAAGTCGTAATCAAGCAAAATAGGAATCTCTCCCGAAATAACACGCGCATAGGCGGTTTGTTTTGGCACGATGGGGTGGTTCTTAGCCAGTTTTTTGAAATAATCAATCGCAGGGGTAAAGTTACTCATGTCGCCACCGAACGACTGGTTAATCGCCACCGCACCAGCATAACCAACGAAGGCACTAGTCGGATCAAGATAAGCGACCATTCCCTTATATTCTGGCTTTAAAAGATCGTTCCATGATTGTGGAACGGGTCTACCATCAAGCGCGTCTTTATTAACAAAAAAACCAATGGTGCCAGAATGGATCGCAAACCAGCGACCTTGAGGGTCCTTCAAGCCTTGAGGAATTTTGTCCCAGTTTTTCGGTTTATAGGATGCAACAACACCCTTTTCTGCCGCTTTGATCCCAAAAGACACACCATAATAAACAACATCCGCTACCGGACTGTTTTCCTCTGCGACTAATTGCGACAAAGACTGGCCCGAGTTTTTATTATCCATTGGGATAGAAATACCTAGCTCTTTTTTGATCAATTCAAGCTGTCCACCCCAATTCGCCCATTCCGGTGGACAGTTGTAACAAATCGCATCCGCTGCGTAGGACGCTCCTGTTGTCAGTCCCAACGATAGAACCGCTAATGTCGACACTTTTTTAAAGATACTCATCCAACTTTCTCCTCTATTTAAAGAACGCTTCACATTATGGATGGCTGACATTCAGCCACAGTCCCCACAAAGTGGGTTTGGTAATCTAACTTTCTTGCTAAAGACAACGCCGCGTTATGCTTAGCGTTAAACAACAGGTCCACCGCACACAGTCCCATGTCATGATGCGGTACCTGGATCGTGGCTAATGGTGGATACAAAATTTGCCCCAACGCCATGCCATCAAAACCGATCACAGAAACAGACTCTGGTACAGAGACACCTTTGGATTTGAGATGGTTTACTAGCTTCAATGCCAACAAATCGTTACTGCAAAACCACGCAGTAGGAGCACTAGGCGAATCAAAAAATGACCATTGGGTTTGATTGAAAGGGGTTAACGCATATTGATCGACTTCCATCAACAGTGCTGAGGATAGTGCGGCTTCTTTGTTGAGCCGCTCAGTGAATCCTAAATAGCGCTGTTTTGCTCTATCGGACGATTGAAAACGCCCCGCGACCATACCAATCTTGCGATGCCCCAAAGACAGCAGGTGCTCTGCCACATCGCAACCAGCCTGATAGTTGTCAACATAAACACACGGTTCATCTGAGGATTGGTTATGAACCAAGCAGAAAGGAAAGCGGAACTCTCGCAGTAAAGATAAGGCCTCGTTGTCTTCTACTGACGTCGTTGTCAAAATCACCCCTATAACACGTTGGCGAATCAGATCAATAATGGCCTGTTTTTCACGGCTGCGCTCATATTGGGTATCGACCACAACGACAGAGTAGCCAAAATGCCAGGCTCGTTGCTGAATACCTGCCACAATTTCCGAAAAGACCGGATTCAGCAAACTGGGAATCATCACCCCTATGGTTGGATTATGATTCCAATCCACTTGCTTAGAAGAATGATTGGCATCGTATCCAGTCAACTCGATCACTTTTTCAATACGTGCCCGAACGACGTCACTTAAGGGTGCGGTCTTGTTTAGGCACCGTGAGACTGTCGCGGGAGAAACCCCTGCTAATGCAGCGACATCTTTAATGTTCATGACAACTCACCTTCTGCGACAACCTTAGATGCAGCGAAGTATAGAAATCATAAGTGACGAATTTGTGACAAAAAAAGACACTTGACGGCAAATTAAAAGATTTTAAACGCTTTTTATCTGCCATTTCACGGAATTTAGCGTATGAAACACAATCATTTCATCACTAAAACGCGACATAAAAAAGATTAAAAAATAGACAAAAAAACCAACCATCGATATTTAAAATCGATAATTGGTTTTTATGCGTTATCCCTTTATTACCACTAATGCGGTATTAGAATTTATACGTCGCTGAGATGTAATGTGATACACCAGAAGATTTGAATCCAGAACTGTCTTCAATACCGTAAACATCTTTGTAAATTTTTAAGCCATAACCCAATGCGTATTGCTTAGAGTGCCAGTACAAACCTTGGAAAGTTGCACCACCATCAGTCGCTGTTACGTAATCGCTGTCCATACCAAACTGATAATCTACATAACCTTGGTAAGCTAAAAATGAACCATTATCAAAGTTTACAATAGGCTTAAACCAATTTGCTGAAAACTGATAGCCATTCCAACCATTGCGGTTACCAAAACTTTTATCATACAAAGAGTAAATGTTCATGCCTACTTTGCCTAACCAAGGCACGTTCACATCTGCCCCCAAACCAATAAAAGAATTGTTGGTTCCATCTTGTCCACCGTCTAAACTAAACAACGTTGAGACATAAAGTTCTTGTACGGCACCGAAAGATAAATCCTTTCCTGTCATACCATCCAAAGAAAAGCGCGGCGCCAACTTAAGAAACATCTTATCGTCATCTGCTTTATCACTGCTGTCGCTTGACGTCACGTTGAATATATCTAGATAACCATAAAGATCAACAATACCAGAACGGCCGCCAAACTCTATTTCTAGATAGTCATGACTTGATTCACCAGGTAGCTCATCAAAGGCATACATCAAGTTAAATTGACGCCAAGAATAATCGTTCTTATGAATATCATCAGAATAATCTGCCGCAAAACCGGTACTAGCGAGCACCATGGTAGACAAGCCTAAAAGTGTTTTACGCATTTGTTTCGCCCCATTCAATACTGTGTGATTAATGTGAATATATTATGACCAATTGGTCAGAAATATGCATATTACAGACTTTTGAAGGTGACGCAATATAATTTAAATACGGTTTAAAATTAAATTTTATTGCACAAAAATGGAATAAATAGACATTTTATTGCACCAAAATAGCAATATATCGAAAAGCTCAAGACATAAGGGTTTAACCCAAAATCCAGTGGAAATTGATTTTTTTTAGCATAACATCGCACCTCATTGGTGCTCATAAAATATAAGCTAAAAAATCTCTCTGGCTACAAATTTAGCTCAATTAGCCAATAACGTGTTCTAGATCAAATCAATTCATAGCATTCAGCTCCACAATAGTGTCGTAGACAGTTTGAACATACTTCCGATACACTTAAAAAAGGGGAACACCATGAGCAGCACATTTTACATTCCTGCCGTAAACATCATGGGAGAAAAGGCGCTGAATGACGCGGTTGAACAAATCGAAAGTCTTGGTTTTAAACAGGCGCTGATCGTGACGGATCCGGGTATGACCCAGCTAGGTGTGACCGCAGAAGTCAAAGCCTTGCTACAAGACCATGGAATCGAAAGCTTAGTGTACGATGGCGTACAACCTAACCCAACGGTAGAAAACGTTAACGCTGGTTTAGCGGCACTGCAAACTCACCAATGTGATTGTGTGATTTCTCTCGGAGGTGGTTCGGCTCACGATTGCGCTAAAGGTATTGCGTTGGTTGCCACGAACGGCGGTCACATTAGCGACTATGAAGGAGTGGACGTTTCTAAAAAACCTCAACTCCCCTTGATCAGCATTAACACTACCGCAGGCACAGCGTCTGAAATGACACGTTTCTGTATTATTACCGACCAAGAGCGTCACATCAAAATGGCTATTGTTGATCGCAACGTAACGCCCATTTTGTCGGTAAACGATCCACGATTAATGGCCGGTATGCCGGCCGCTCTCACCGCCGCAACGGGCATGGACGCACTTACTCACGCCATCGAAGCTTATGTATCAACAGCGGCCGATCCAATCACCGACGCTTGTGCTATTAAAGCCATTGAACTGATCCGTGATAACTTACACGAAGCCGTTCATAACGGCAGTAATATGCAAGCTCGCACACAAATGGCTTATGCTCAATTTTTAGCTGGCATGGCATTTAATAACGCATCACTGGGTTATGTGCATGCTATGGCACATCAATTGGGTGGCTTCTACGACTTACCACACGGCGTTTGTAATGCTGTGTTATTACCTCATGTGCAGCGCTATAACAGTCAAGTGGCCGCGCCGCGCCTAAAAGATGTCGGCAAAGCATTGGGCGTCGATGTGCAAGGATTGAGTGATAAAGACGGTGCCGATGCAGCCATTGCGGCGATCGTCAAGCTGTCTCAAAGCGTGAATATCCCAGCTGGCTTACAAGAGTTGGGGGCAAAAGAAGCAGACTTCGCCACCTTAGCCAGCAACGCCATGAAAGACGCTTGTGGATTTACTAACCCAATCCAACCAAGCCATGATGACGTGATGGCTATTTTTAAAGCTGCTATGTGACATCTAGCACTGTCGTTAATGTATCCTACATATTGGTTACCGTAAAAAAGCCTTATCGATCACGCATCGATAAGGCTTTTTTATATAACACATTTAGTCTATTAGAAGCTCTAGCTCAACCAGTGATAGATCACGAAATCACTACTCTAAAGACATAACAAATTGCCGGTGTCAGAAGCTAAATCAATGTAGTTTTGCACGATTTAATTTTACTCTACCTTACTTATCACCGATAATTCTTCAATAACATCTGGTCAGCCAGCTGCACACACATCTCCTATTCAACGGACACCCAATTCAATGGAAATCAAAGTTAATTTTCTCGACAATCTACGACTTGAAGCCAAGTTTGACGATTTTACTGTGATCACCGACCAGCCGATTCGCTACAAAGGCGATGGCTCTGCGCCAAGTCCATTTGATTATTTTTTAGCGTCTTCCGCATTGTGTGCAGCGTATTTTGTCAAGGTCTACTGCAAAGCACGTGACATCTCAACGGATAATATCCGTTTGTCACAAAATAACATTGTGGATCCAGAAGATCGCTACAACCAGATTTTCCAAATTCAAGTCGAGTTACCAGACGACATTTCTGATAAAGATCGCGAAGGCATTTTGCGCTCTATTGATCGTTGTACCGTAAAAAAAGTGGTACAGACTGGGCCTGAGTTTAAAATTGAAACCGTTGACAACCTAGACGCAGACGCTAACGCTATGTTGATGGGCAACTTCGACGCTACGGCAAGCACGGTGATTCTTGGTAAAGACTTACCGCTTGAACAAACCATTGCCAATATGACCGCCATGCTCGCCGACCTCGGCATGAAGATTGAAATTTCCTCTTGGCGCAACATAGTGCCGAATGTTTGGTCTTTGCATATTCGTGACGCCGCATCGCCTATGTGCTTTACCAATGGCAAAGGCGCCTCCAAAGAAAGTGCGCTGTGTTCCGCTCTGGGTGAGTTCATTGAGCGTTTGAACAACAATTTTTTCTATAATGATCAATTCTTTGGCACCGACGTCGCTAACAGCGAATTCGTGCATTATCCAAATGAAAAATGGTTTGCCCTCACCAAAGACGACTCCTTACCAGAAGGCATCTTAGATGACTACTGCTTGGCTATTTATAACCCAGACGATGAGCTTCGCGGCTCGCACTTAATCGACACAAATTCTGGCAATAAAAAACGCGGAATTTGCACCATTCCATATACACGTAAATCCGATGGTGAAACGGTTTATTTCCCATCCAACCTGATCGAAAACCTCTTCCTCAGTAACGGTATGAGCGCGGGCAACAACCAGCAAGAAGCGCAAGTTCAATGCTTGTCGGAAATTCTAGAGCGTGCGGTAAAACGCCAAATAATTGAAGACGAAATTGTCTTGCCAGATGTCCCCATGGCTGTGTTAGAAAAATACCCGAGCATCCTTGCGGGCATCAAAGAATTGGAAGAACAAGGCTTTCCTATTGTGGTAAAAGACGCTTCGCTTGGTGGCCAATTCCCTGTGATGAATGTCACCCTGATGAACCCAAAAACGGGCGGCGTGTTTGCCTCATTTGGTGCCCATCCAAGCTTGGAAGTGGCCCTAGAACGCTGCCTCACGGAATTATTACAAGGACGCAGCTTTGAAGGCTTAAACGACATACCCAAGCCGACATTTAACAGTCTGGCCGTGACCGAGCCAGAAAACTTTGTCGAGCACTTTATTGACTCAACAGGCGTCATTTCTTGGCGCTTCTTTAGCAGCAAACACGACTACGACTTCTGTGAATGGGATTTTTCTGGCTCCAGCCAAGAAGAGGCTGACGCCCTATTTGGCATCTTAGAGGACCTAGGCAAAGAAGTGTATGTGGCCGAACTTAGTGATTTAGGCGCCTCAGCGTGTCGGATTCTGGTGCCCGATTATTCCGAAGTCTACCCAGTAGAAGACCTAGTGTGGGACAACACCAACAAAGCGCTGGATTATCGCGAAGACATTTTAAACCTGCATATACTCAGTGATAAACAGCTCGCTAAATTAGTAAATCGTCTTGAAGAAAGCCAACTGGACAACTACACAGACATTGCCACTCTGATTGGCATCGTATTCGATGACAATACCGTCTGGGGGCAGCTGACCATCATGGAGCTGAAAATCCTCATCTATTTGGCGCTTGGTGAACACGAAGAAGCTCTCGAGTTGGTTAGCGAATTTCTACAGTTTAACGACAACACTGCAAAACGCGGTCTCTTCTATCAAGCGATGAATTGTGTATTGGAAGTCACCCTAGATGAAGACCTAGAACTGGACGACTTTATGCATAACTTTACCCGTATGTTCGGCAAAGAAGTAATGGAAAACGTCGTGGGTTCCGTCACAGGCGAGGTACGTTTTTACGGTTTGAGCAAAACCAGCATGCAACTCGAAGGTATTGAACCGCACCTACGCCTAATCGAAAGCTATAAAAAACTACACCAAGCTCGTAAAGCCAACGCAGCTAAATAACACTACGAATCAAAAAGGCCTGTTGGAAGCCAACACCCTTTCGATTAAGCCAAGCCGATAAGTGGTATTTTCAGCCCCTCTGGTTTATGATTTTTATATCAAAAACTGAGGGGCTCGATATGGTCTATCGTCTTATAAATAGTTCGGCCATACTGCTATTTGTCATGCTATTCCTGTCTGGCTGTGCCATGTCAGGGCTAGATGCCCAAACTCGCCAATACGTCGCCATCTATCAACTGGGTGAGACCGCTTAAAAGATGCCACAGACACTCAAGCCGTAAAGATCATTAATACAACAAGCAACTCAGAGCAAATCACTTTAGGTGGTATCATTGGTCTCTGGGATCAACGTCCTGCGTTACTGAATGCCGCATTAGCAAAGGGGTTTCAACCCAACCAACCGATACCTAATCGTCTGTTTATTAGCTACCCACAAAGCGACTTCACCAAACCGTCACCCTTGTCTGCCGCCTACGCTTTAATGCCATTGCCACCGATAGGATCGACGATTGATAATCGTGCCCAAATCACCCCTGCCATGTTGGTACGCAACATGACATCGTTTGAACGCTTGGTAAGCGCTGGCGCTGGCGCAGACTACAACCCAACGACACTGAACATCGCTTTAAAAATCGCCACCATCTACGGTGAAAGCCCTCAACTGGCAGAGCATTTATTGGCTATGGGTGGAAATTTGCAGGCCGACTTGAATACAGACATTCCTCCCCTCATCATTTCACTTGCCAGTCAAGGAAAGCCACAAATGATGCAATGGCTATTGGCACAAGGGACCGATCCTAACAGCCGTTTTAGCACACCGGCGAATCGCCGCTATTACAATCTAGCCGGAGGACCACCATTTTACAGCTATTTACTGGACGCTACGCCTCTTTTACTTTTTGCCAACCTACACACCAGATGACAGCAGCCGACAACGTGCCATAGAAATGGCGAAGGTACTCATCGATGCTGGTGCGAATGTTAATACCACAGCCACCTTCAGCTATAGTATACAGAATGATCAGCCCATCGCAGGCTGGACGCCCTTACATACCTATCACATGCACTTAAATCACACATACGGAAATCCAGAACTGGTCAACTTTCTGATTACTAAAGGCGCAAACCCTCAAGCACTAACCAGCACGGCGCAAACTCCAGCACAAGTGACGGGGTTAATGGAACGAACCCAACAGCAAATTGTTGCTTTAGACGATCAACGTCGCCGTCAACAAGAACAACAAACCGCCCAAGCAAAACAGCAAGAACAAACAGATTCAGGCAATGTCTTTGGTAAGGTAATCGCCATAACGGGACTCACCGCAGTGGGGGCAGCCGCCAGCAATACTGGCGTTGACTCAAGTTCCGTGGTGGACATTGTCGGCAGTGGCATTGCCGATATAATGACGGATGGACGTGCTGGCGGTATTCAACAAGCGCAACAACGCCAACAGGCTCAAGCAAATACCGCCACACAAAATAACACAGTACCTTCCATCACATCTGCCAGTTTTCAAACAGAAAGTTACCGTGTAAGCTGCCCCTCAGGCGTAAGCAACGACATCCCCTTACGCTACAAAACCCAACAGTGCCGTACCGCGATGATAGACTTTGCCACCGCATATTCTTGCAATGACTACCAACGATTCGAACAAGTGCACACCGCCTGTGACCAAGCCTGCGGATCAGTGAATTGTCTACAAGAATAGGTAGACAATGGAAAAATTGCAGCAATCAAGATAAAGAGACAGTGTCGATTGACACTGTCTCTTTATCTATAAAATATTAAGAAGGTTCTACTTTCGCTTGATCTCTTGCCTGCTCTTCACGATAAGTAATTTTGCGATAAAGAACCGTTACCCAAGTAGAATTCAATACAATAAAAAGCGAATACATTACCGGTATCAACAAAATGAGCTGCTGTGTTTCACCTGCAAACGTCATGATGACAATAAGGGCGGCTAAAGGTCCATTTTGAATGCCTGTTTCCAAAGAAACGGTGCGTGCTTTTTGTGTACTCAACTTCATCACTCTCGAAAATAGATAACCAAATAAAAAGCCAACCAAGCCAAGTAAAATCACAGCGGCGTAAACTTGCCAACTGGTTTCCATCAGTAATCGCCAATTACGTGGCGCCCAAGTCACCACTAGAAAGAGTATCACTACCGCCCCGAGTAAGCCGCCCATAAGCTCAATAATCGCGCCAACGTTCGCATTTTTCCGCCTTAACCACATACCTAATAAAGTGGGAATAAGTAGTAAAAATAACAGCCGCGCGATTTGATCCGGCGGAATCCTAAAGGCATCATCGATACCCTGCGTGTAGAGCGCCATCCATATAGGCACTAAAATGAATCCTGCCAGTGTTGAGCAAATCGTCATCATGATACTCAAACTCAGTAAACTCTTGGAAAAGTACGCAAAAATATTCGATGTAGTGCCACCTGGCATGCATCCCATCAGCACCAATCCTACCGTCTGCTCCGTCGACAAATTGAGGAGCCAAGCAAGGGCAAACGCGATAAAGGGCATAAGCAAATATTGCGATAAAAAACCGATACCAATCGCTTGTGGATGACGCATGGATAACTTGAAGTCTTTAAACGTTAGCGACGCCCCCATACCAAACATAATGATCACCATCATGATGGATAATAAACTTTCTTCAAATGGACTTAACATATCGCCCTATCTCCGATACCAGATTTTTATCATTATTGTTAAGCTGCTTTTTCACTTTTAACAGCCAAGGCACGAACGTCTTTACGCAATACTTTACCAACCGGTGTTTTTGGCAAATCCTCCCTGAAAACAATTTTTTTGGGCACTTTATACGCCGCTAATTCTGTTTTGCAGTGCTTGATAATATCTTGAGCACTCAGACCCGATTCCCTCAACACCACATAAGCATGAACCGCTTCACCCGTTAGGTCATCAGGTACACCAATGACGGCGGATTCTTGCACCTGAGATAATCGTGCTATCGCGTCCTCGACTTCATTGGGATACACATTAAAACCGCTCACTAAAATCATGTCCTTTTTACGATCCACGATATGAAAATGACCGTCTTCGGACATGGTGCCGATATCCCCCGTATATAACCAACCGTCTTTTAAGACCTGTGCCGTTTCCTCTGGACGATTCCAATAGCCCTTCATGATCTGAGGACCACGGGCAATAATTTCCCCAGCGTCTCCCAAACCTACCGTGGCGCCGTTGTTATCGACTATACGCACCTCAGTTAAAGGCGCAGGAATACCAATACTGTTCTCTCGTTCATGACCAATCGGATTAAAACAAATAACAGGAGAGCTTTCGGTTAATCCATACCCTTCTGCGATGGGTGTCCCCACTACAGAGCGCCAACGTGCTGCGACAGATTTATGCAATGCCGCCCCACCAGCCAAAGCGACCTTCATCGTTTTAGGAGGATAAACCGTGAACCATTCTTCGTTTAACAAGGCGTTAAACAGTGTATTAACACCTGATATCCAAGTAATGGGGTAATTATCAAATGCTCGTTGGCAGTTTTGAATAGGACGAGGACTAGGAACTAATATGTTGTGAGCGCCTTTGTGATAAAAGGCCAATAAATTCACCGTAAAAGCGAAAATATGATACATAGGCAAAGCGGTTAAAATACACTCTTTACCCGCCTCAATGTGACTGCCTGCCACCGAGTTAACCTGTTCAAGATTACTCAGTAAATTCCCGTGCGTTAACACAGCACCTTTGCTCACGCCTGTCGTGCCGCCAGTGTATTGCAACAAGGCCGTTTCTTCCCGTTGCAGACCTTGCCAATAAGCAGAAACATCAAGGTTTTGTTCTTTCTGAGTTTTGCGACCTGCCTCAATGGCAGCGTCCAACCATTGCGCATTAAGATTATGCCTTGGAATGGCCTTATTCCAATACTTCAGCACCAGGTTTAAAACACCACGAATAAGTGGCGAAAACCATTGGGAGATAGAAGTTAAGACAACATGTTTAACTCCGGTGTTCGCCAAGATATCTTCTAACTTATCAGCAAACATATCAATAATAACCAGAGCGGTTGCGCCAGAATCATTAAACTGATGTGTCATTTCTCGTCGTGTGTACAGAGGGTTCACATTGACCAACACGCAACCCGCCTTGAGAATACCAAAGGCAGCAGCAGGCAAAGCCAAACAGTTTGGCATTTGTACCGCCACCCGATCGCCCGCTTTTAGACCCAGCGTTTCACGCAGGTAAACAGCAAAGGCATCTGACATTTCATCGACTTGTGAGTAAGTAAGATGGCCATTCATGCCATTGGGCATACAGGTAGTAAACGCTTTCTGCTCTTTATAATTTTGTGCCGCTGCCACAACCATCGCAGGGATACTGGAAAAATGCTTTTCTTGGGGTTGATCCGTGACATGGTCAGCGCTGGTCGCCATACTATAAAACGGAGTCCAAGGTGCGCTGTCATAAATATGATCGTTTGACATGAAAGCCCTCTCTTTGCAGAGTCCTGATTCATCAACAGACTCATATTGTTATTATTATTCGACACCGAAAAACGAAAACAGTTCTTCCAACAGTAGGACAACCATCAAATTAAACCATCATCGAAAACAAGATGTTATACAAGCACCAGACACTAAGAAATCAACACTTTAAAGAAAGTACACACCCTTTCAATAATCAAGTTAGGCATGTCATTTAAGGGAAGCAAGCTGTAAGACTCATTGATTTTTATCTGTTTTTATTTCCGGTTCCTCTCCGCTGTTTTGCCAGCAATACCTACTCTATTTTCAAACCTCCCCACGCACAAACCCTCTTTGAAGCGCATAAAGATATTTAATATCAGCATAAAAATACAAACTACTACATCAAAATAATGAGATAATGAAAACCATTAGCATTACTAGCATTAATCTTATATAACATTCTAAAGCACGATAAAAGAATCACTGGGAATACCATCACCATGTCACACACCTCAAGAACATCACTGAATAGACAAATTAGAAATACATTTCTACCCTCCATCCTAATCGTCACAAGCAGTGGCGCATTTTCTGCAGAAGAAAATTCAGATAGCGGTTATACTTTTGACACAATAGAAGTCAGCACTTCTGTATTAAAAGTCGATAGCCCCGCACAAGAACCCCCCAAATCATTGTCTGTGGTTAATCAAGAAGACCTAGTAACGCACGCGCCTCAAAAATTGGACGAAGCTTTACGCTATACATCAGGCGTTTTATCACAACCATACGGGGCTGATAATGATACAGATTGGTTTAAAGTCAGAGGGTTTGATGCCGCAACGTATTTGGACGGCAGCCGGCTCTTCCGAGATGGTTACTACACTTGGCTGTTAGAGCCATACGGACTAGAAAAAATAGAAGTACTAAAAGGCCCATCCTCTATTCTATATGGCGAAGCACCTCCAGGTGGCCTTGTGAATGCCGTACAGAAAAAACCAACAGACGTAACTCAGAAAGAACTCCAACTCGAGGTAGGTAATAACAACTATCATGCTGTTACCTTTGATATTTCTGATTCATTACAATCTGGTAATAAGGTGAAATACAGAATAGTAGGGGCTTTTAAGGAAAATGACGGCCAACTGAATGGGACTGAAAATACGCGCCATTACTTAGCACCTAGCGTAACGTTAGCGCTTTCAGAGCAAACGCGCCTTACAATTCTAGCGACGTTTTTAGAAGATGACGGCACACCAACCAACCCTTTCTTCCCCGCAGCGGGAACCATTATACGCTCTTCAAATGGCGCAATTTCGCCATCTACCAACTTAGGTGAACCTGATTACGATAAATACAAACGCAAGCAAGCTTCTTTAGGGTATCTCCTTGAACACGATGTAAACGAGACTTGGACACTGTCTCAAAAGCTCAATTACGGTTACAACGATTTGTACCTTCGTAGCTCCTACGCTTTTCCAAACGCGGATGTAAATACTACCTCTATTGGTCGAGGGATTGTTTTTCGCGATGGCACCAACGAAAGCTTAACATTTGACAACCAAGCCGTTGCCGAATGGTCTTCAGACCGAATTGAAAACACCCTCTTAATTGGTTTAGACCTTCAGCGTCATGAGACAGATGGTATTGAGCAAGATAACTATAGCTTTGGGAGTATCAACCCTTACAACCCTGTATATGGAAATTACAATCCGCTCAACTCAGCGAACAACATTGACCGTAATATCGAAAAATCCCAAGCCAGTCTCTATTCTCAATATCAAATCAAACTCGACCAACAGTGGATAGGTCTGATTGGCGGACGATACGATGACATAAAGACCACAAACCACAACAAAACGAGCAATAAGGAAGAATCTCGTAGCGACAAAGAATTTTCAACCAATGCGGGCGTGATGTTCATAGCGGACAATGGTTTATCACCCTATTTAAGTTATGCAGAGTCATTCGACGTACTCACAACAATAGACACTACCACCAACCAACTTTATAAACCCCTAGAAGGTAAGCAAGTTGAACTTGGTGTAAAATATACCCCAGAGAGCATTGATGGCTATATAAACCTAGCATTGTTCGACTTGACACAAAAAAATGCACTAGTCACTCAAAACAATGTGACAACACAAGCAGGTAAAGTGACCTCTCAAGGCATTGAGTTAGAAGGTACGGCGGCTATTACAAGCAATACCAAACTCAGTCTTACTTACACCTACACCGATGCCCAAACGAACAAAACAGCAGATAATCAGAAAAAACAAGCAGGGATGATTCCAAGACACATGGCATCCGCTTGGTTGAGTGTAAAGGGCGCCGCATTTAACATGCCAGCGTGGTCTTTTGGTAGCGGTATACGTTATGTTGGCGAATCAAAAGATAACCCAGAAAACAGCAACCTCACTGTCCCTAGTGTTACCTTACTGGATATAATGGCCTCCTACACTATTAATGATAAATGGAGTGCACAGCTCAACATCAACAACGCAATAGATAAAGAATATATTTCTGCTTGTGATTATTACTGTTACTACGGTCAATCAAGATCCATCGTACTCAGTACAAAATATCGCTGGTAAGTATTAAAAGGGTCAAGAGTTCAAGGGGGATTCAAGGAATCAAAATGGTTGTTTTTTATACTATTTTGATTTTCTCCCCTTGAATCAAACCCTCTCGCCACCGCGCAGGTCGCTTTGGCGTTTTTGATTTTATTTAAGATAAGCTCTGGCTCTGTACCCGTTGCCATTTGAGCCGCTAACAACGCGGAGGATTCGGCGACGCCATAGACGCCGACGGTGTTGAAAATATAGTCAGATTTGGTGCTGAGCAGTGGTTCCATGGGGGCGAGTTGTTGGGCGCTGTAGGTGTTGAAGTCCCAGTGGTATTTTGCTGCGAGGGCGATGAGGTTGGTCTCGTCGGCTTTGATGTCGATGCTGTTTAAAGAGTGGATTTGGTTTGGCGTTAAGCCTTTTTGCGCTAGAGAGTCGAGCATGAGGCTTTCGAGAAATTCCAAAGGGCAATGGCGTTCGCAGCCCATTCCCAAGGTATAAATAGGATTCAAGTAAGGTTTCGCTGTGGTCATCACCAGCTGTGCGCCAAGGGAGTTTGCCACTTGCGCGCCCCACTCGTTCGCACCACCTTCATGACCCGATAACAACGGAATGACAAACTTACCTTCCTCGTCCAATACCAACACTGGCGGGTCTTGATACTTGTCTTGCAGCACGGGCGCGAGGGTGCGCATAACAATGCCTGTGGCGCAAATAAATACCAGCCAGTCACCGTTTTTAAATGCTGTTTGAACAAACTCAGCAAAGGGTTTTGGCTTGTAGTTGACGACCGCATCGGGCCAATGATTGCGCTGACGATTAGACAAAAGCGCATTCGCTAGACGTTCGCCTGCGGGCGTTAATGCAATAAAGCGTATCACCTTGTGCCCCGCTCGCTTTTGGTCACCACGAACAAGGAAAAATACGGCCCAGCCTTGTCTTCTAAGGTGGATACATCGCGCACAATACGTTCGTTTTCACGGCCAATGTATTCCAGATATTTCGCATCTTGCATGCGGTTGGTTTTGCGCAGCGCCATGAGAATACGCGGGCGCGCACGCCCAGCTTTCATGATAACCACACTGTCGTGCTGTGCTAAGGCCATATCAATTTGCTCAGCAGTATGGCGCCCACTAACGACGGCAAAAGATTCTTTTAGCACGGTTAGCGGATGATTCAAGGCGGACGATGCGGCGTTGATAGATGACACACCAGGCACGACTTGGCATTGGAAATCGCCTTCTAGACGCTCTAGTAAATACGCAAAAGAGCCAAAAAACAACGGATCGCCTTCACACAAGAAAACCACGTCTTTACCTTGTAATAATTCATTGGCAATGGCTTTTGCGCCATTATCGTACGCTTCGTTTGCCAATGATCGATCCGTCGACATCGGCATCACAATAGCAATTTCGTTCTGCGCATGAGTAACGCCTGCAAAGGCTTCGCTGGCGATGGTTTTCGCCTGAGAGCCGCCTTCGTCGTTAGCAAGATAACTCACCACACTAGCGCGCTGAATCAGGCGCAAGGCTTTTAAAGTGATCAATTCTGGATCACCGGGGCCGACGCCCACACCAATGAATCGGCCTGTTTTTTGCGATACTTCCAAGGCACTCATTGTACGTTTTCCTTATGATTGCTATTGATGGCCGATGTGGTGGCCGTCATTTTTCTAAAATGATAAAGCATGACTGGTAAACTGGGACGAAATAATCGCTGTCCTGCCAATCGTTCGCCTTTGGCAACGGACACTTGCAAGCTTTGTTCGTCTGCATCTTGCGCGTCGTCACGCTGTTTGGCGAATTGCATAACTTGGTATTTAGTTTCTTCGGTGACAGCGCTGACCATTAAACTGCCGTCAACAGGCAACAACTCCCACACTTGAGCCATCAGAGCTCTCAACTCGCCATCGCTGCCGCCAATAAATACTTTATTGGGTTTGCCGTGTTGTGCGTTGTTACCAGCAAGCAAATTGCCAGCAAGTAAATCCACCAGCGCATCCGGTGCTCTCCCTGCGATAATAGACAAGTTCTGCACCACACCAAAACGCGCTTGGTTAGCCGTTAAACAGGCCAAACGGTCTGGGTGATGTTCAATGGCAATGATCTGACTGCGCGGATGCCAATAGGCCATTTCCACACTCACGCCACCACAACCCGCGCCAATGTCCCACACCGTATCGCCTTGCTCGATATTCATGTAAGACAAAATCGCCAAGCGCACTTCCCGCTTGGTAATCATGCCTTTGCCATCGCCCTTATCTGTCACAAAAGACGCATCGGGAATACCAACCGCGCTAGGATAAAGTGAGGCTTGCTGGCTGGTTTTTAAAACAATCACATTGAGCGGATCACATTCTAACGCGGTTTCCATCAAAGATTCTGCAACAAAAGTACGGACTTGTTCTTGCGCATAACCCAAGGCTTCACACACGGTAATCTCGCTTTGATCCAGCCCTGCTTTTATGCACTCTTCGGCGATATGTTTCGGCTGGCTGTATTGATCGGTCAGCAATACTAAGGTTTTATTCGACTGCAAATGACGACGCAAAGACACCAATGGACGACCGTGTAAGCTCACCACTTGCACGTCTTGCAAGGATAAACCGAGACGATGACACGCCATTTGAATGCTCGAAACATTCGGGTAAAAGCGCAAAGACTCAAGAGAAAAAGTGCGCATTAACCAAGCGCCTATACCGTAATACAAAGGATCGCCAGAGGCCAATACGACCACTTGTTCTACGCCTTCAGATTGCCAAGCGGCAAACGCGTCTTTCAACATGCTGAGTTTGGGCAGATCTTCACGACGAGCCAGATGAGAATAGTGTGAAATGGTTTCATGCTGACGTGGGGAACCTAAAACAACATCATTCACCGACAAGCTCGCTAAGACAGCTTGCGCCGCATCATCCAAATGCGCTACTTGATTAACGCCCAAACCGATAACATGGATTGGCATTTGTGTGTGTTTCATAAACCTACTTCCATTCAATGCCATTCAATTAAGCTAGGTGGATTAACGAGAGTAAAAAACGGATAACAAGAACCTTGGTATTTGATTCACGCTGACGCGTTGAGCTTGCGAAACAGGCGCAAGTGCATTGAATACCAAGGCTCATGGAATGCATTAATAATACTCGCCAATATTACAACGCAACAAAGCATTGCAACTGGCCGAGGTGACCGCACTGCCGCCCATGCGCCCGAGCAAGGTGATACATTCAATACCGAGCTTTTCGTGTGCCTGCCAAAGCGCCTCTTTCGATTCCGCCGCACCGACAAACCCCACCGGCATGCCAATAATCAAAGCCGGTTTTGGCGCGCCTTGCTCGATCATTTCCAACAAGCGAAACAAGGCGGTTGGTGCGTTACCGATCAATACCACGCTGCCAGCAAGGTCATTTTGCCACAAACTCAACGCGGCCATAGAACGGGTTTCACCTTTGCTTTTCGCCAATTCTGCTGTACGTGCATCGTTCAAAAAACACAAGGGTTCTCGCGTTATCATGCGTTTGGTCACGCCTTGCTTGACCATTTCCACGTCGCACAAAATCGCACAATGATTGGCTAACGCTTCACGTCCGGCTTGAGTGGCATTGGCACTGAAGCGTACTTGCTCAGCCACATCTGGCAAACCCAAACTGTGCACCACGCGCATCACCACTTGTTGCTGATCTTGGCTCAAGCCAGACAAATCCGTTAACTCACGGATCTGACGAAAGCTCTCACTCTCAATGGCTTGAGGGTTATTTTCGTATTGATAGTTGTATTGATAGTCGTCTGAAGGCGTCACTGTTGGCTGCTTTTTTGTTGATGCTTAAAATGGGTAGAAGCCTTGCCCCAAGCAGCTAGACAAGCTTGCAGGCATGCTTCTGTGTCATTAAATTCACGCTCGGCTTCTGACAAGAGGGGGCGAGCATGCAATAAAACGGGAATGGATAATTCGCGCGCTGCTTCGAGCTTTGAATAGGTCGCCGCACCGCCGCTGTTTTTACTGACGATGACGTCGATGCCATGATCCACTAATAATTGACGCTCGTCTTCTAAGGCAAATGGCCCAATGGCTTTTATCCAATGGATGTTGTCTGGCAAAGAAAACTTGGGTTCAACCGCTGTTCGCCAAACAATGCGTTCGACACTGGGCAATTGCAAAATACACTCAAGTAAGGCTTCGCTCATTTGTCCAGCGCTTAACAATGGCCGACGACAGCCCGCTAACTGAGCCAATAAATCGGCTTCGTCCTGATAATCTTGCCAACGATCGCCCTCTTCTTGTTGCCAAGCAGGACGATGAAAACGCCAGCAAGGAATGCCGACTTCTTTGGCTGCTATTACGGCTTTACTGCTCATGGTTTGCGCGTAAGGATGGGTCACATCTAATATCGCGCCAATGTTATGGTCTGTTAAATACTGAGCCAAACCACCAAATTGGGTAAATCCGCCGACCACCAATTGGCAGTCCACCTTGGGCACGCGAACCAACCCCGCCAAGCTGTAAATGACGCTTAAACCCTCTTTGTGTAATGCGTCAGCCAAGTGGCGTGCATCGGCAGTACCGCCTAATAATAAAATCTTCATGGCTCGTGCCTTTTTTTCCTAGTGGAATCCAACGCTTTGCCAACAAATTGGCCTTTGCGGTCAATCGCCCAGACTTCCAGTTCTATGTGGACAGGAATGTATTTTCTGGCAAAGTCTAAGGCTTGCTGACAAATAGCATCAGCCAGTGGCAAACCTTCTGACATGGCAAATGACAAGGCCTCTACACTGGTATTGGCGTTTGCCATGCGTTCTTGTAAGGTGTCATCGGCGCCCAAACTGGCGGCCAATTGTGCCAAGGCACCAAGGTCGATGCTGGATACTCGACTGTTTAAATCCATATGATGCTGAGCCAACTTACTGATTTTACCAAAGCCCCCACAAATACTTAACTTAGTCAGTTGAGCGGGTGCGGTGGCTTCGACTTTTTTAATGTGCTTTAACACAGCGCCGACAAAGTCACCCATTTCAATCAAAGCCATGTCATCCAGCTGATAATGGCTTTTTATCGCGTCTTCACTGGCGTTACCGGTCGTGGCCGCAATGTGTGTCAATTGATTCGCTCGCGCTACATCGATGCCTTGATGAATAGAAGCAATGTAAGCCGCACAGGAAAAAGGCCGTACTATGCCTGTGGTGCCTAAAATCGATAAGCCGCCTACAATCCCTAAACGTGGATTCATGGTTTTTTGCGCGATTTGTTCCCCATTGACCACACCAACGGACACATCGAAACCGCCAACATATTGGTAGGTTTGCGCAAAGCCTTCTAAGTGTTCGGTCATCATCTTACGCGGCACAGGATTGATCGCGGCTTCGCCCACATCAAGCAGCAATCCGGTTCGCGTCACTGTGCCAACGCCTTGCGCCGCATGAAAACGCACACCTTGCTCTGACGATAATCTCAGTTCGACAAACAAGGTCGCGCCATGAGTCGCGTCTGGGTCGTCTCCAGCGTCTTTGATGGTGGCGGTTTTGATGCCACCGTCTATTTTTTGGTATTCAATAATAGGCAAATCAACCACTTTGCCTTTGGGTAAAGTGACACTCACGCTGGCCTCTTGTTGTTGCGCAAAAAGTGCTTGTGCGGCGGCAACACAACAGGCTGTCGCGCACGTTCCAGTGGTTAAACCCGTACGCAGCGGCGCGGGGGATTCTGCACTTTCTGGCCACATAACTCGCTAGTCCTGCGAATTCGCTAAAAAGAGCTTAGCGGTCGCATCAAGGTTAGACGGGAAAAACAGATGCAAGTAACTGGCGGTTAAACCTTTCTGCTGATAAATCGCTTCCCCTGGGGCTGGGTGTCTTTGTCGACGACCATAGCCGACCGGTACAGGCGTATTGGCGCTGCGAGATCTATGGTGAGCGTGCCCGCGAATGTCCCCTTGCGGCGTCACGGCCGTTTGCATACCTTGGCAACCACGTTTCCCCCGCATCGCGCCTTGGCCTGCTAAAATTCCCAACATAGGGTATTCGTTTTCCTCTAAATCTGTGAGCGTCTCTAAGCTATAAAGCATGCCACCACATTCCGCCAAGATGCCTTTGCCTGCCTGATAAAAATCTTGAATGGCTTGACGCATGGCGGTGTTCTCAGACAGAGTTTTGCTGTGCAACTCAGGATAACCACCCGGCAACCAAAGGGCATCGGCCTTAGGCAAAGCTTGATCATGCAAGGGAGAGAAAAACACCAGTTCCGCGCCTAAGCTTTTCAACGCAATTAGGTTAGCATCATAGATAAAGCTGAAGGCCGCGTCTTTGGCCACCGCGATGGTTTTGCCTAACAAGTGTTGCTCGATGGTTTGTTCAGCGTCTACTTGGTTTGCAGAGTAAAAAGGCACCGCATTTGGCAAGCTTAACAAACCGGTATCTTGCGTTTTTTGTAACCATTCCACAGCGGCTTCAAAGCGAATTTCTAGTTCATCTTTCACTTCGTCCGCTTGCACCAAACCCAAATGGCGTTCAGGCAAGGTAATCTCGTCATCACGCTTTAACGTCGCAAGCAAAGGCAGGCTTGCAGGCAGTGCATCGCGAATCAATTCAGCATGACGTTCGCTGCCACATCGGTTAGCAATCAAGCCGGCCACTTGCACGTCATCACGAAAATTTGCCAAGCCTGTCGCTACTGCTGCTGCGGTTTGCGCCATGCCTTTAACGTCCATAACAATCGCCATGGGAATACCAAAACGCGCCGCCAAATCGGCACTAGAGGGTTCGCCATCAAACATGCCCATGGCGCCTTCTATCAAGATCAAATCCGCTATTTGTGCCGCTTGGTACAGTTTGTCTTGGCAGTAGTCTTCCCCTGCCATCCAAATATCAAGCTGTTCAACTGGCTGCTTAGAAGCTTGCGCTAAAATTTGTGGATCAAGGTAATCTGTACTCGTTTTGAAGACGCGAACCACTTTGCCCTTATTGGTAAAATAACGTGCTAAGGCCGCGGTAATGGTAGTTTTCCCTTGATTCGACGCGGGCGCCGTCAAAAATAGCGCGGGACAATGAACGACAGAAGTGGTCATAAAACAGTCTCTAAAAGTGTCTAACAGTTCTCTAAAAGTTTTTTAATAGTTCTCTAATAAAGAACTCAATAATACGTATTGCGCACCCAAATGCTGGGCAATATCTTGACCTCGACCACGCTTAACTGGCGCATTTTCAGTATCGATCAACACCGTATTGCCCTGTAAAACAAGATCTGACACATCCGCTTGGGTGCGGCCATCGGTCAATATGTAAGTTTGGCTGTTTAAACCCGTCGTTGCCTTGTGTTGTTGGGCCAAATACTGACTGGCATTTTCTATGGCAACACGAAACGGCGTACCACCACCCGCGCCCAAATCTTCCAATAAATCGGCAATTTCTTTGGGAGCACGAACTTTGGGCAAAATCGACGCCACACCGTCTTGCCCAAAACCTAAAATAGCGATCTGTTCTCGGGCCAAATAGGCACGGTTGGCAATGTCTAAAATTACCCCCTTGGCTTGAGCAAACACGCCTTGGCTCAAAGTTGACGCCGAGGTATCTAACAACACCAAGTGCAAAACGGCCTGCCCTGTTTTAGCCGGTTTATGAATCAGCTCTTTCGGCGGCCAAGCTTGTGGCTGACTGATAATACTACGAAACCAATCAATGCCATCGGCTGACGAACTCTCTACAGGGTGCGCAACATCAGGACGATAACCACTCAGCTGCTTGCCTTTGCGCTTTCCCGGCGCCACCCCATCAACACGAGCAAGTGTTGAGCTTTGTCCGTTTGACTCGATTTGCACCCCCACGTTAATCGGTGCACTACTAGCAAGCGCGTGCGGCTCCATACTTCCCCATTCACCGGAACCATTGTGCTCATTTGTCTGATTATCTTGAGAACTTTCTTGACCTTGTGGCTGATTACCTTTGTTTTGCGAAGACGAACGCGAACTATCAGGACGACGAGACGGCGGTGGGCTTGGAGGCGATGACTGATTATGTGTTTTAACTTGGCGTCTATGTCTCAATACCAACTCTTCCACAGCTTGAATATCGTCCAAGACGACGGCTTTTGCACCACGCCAAGCGGCATGAGTCATCGCCGCTCGAATCCAAACAATATCGCCACGCACGCCATCAATATTGGCTAAATGACAACGCCTTGCTACTTCCAAACGCAACTCGTCAGAGCAACGCACCTGTTCTAAGGCGTGTCTTGCTAAGCGAATACTGTTTTTTAAATTACGTTGTTTATACTTAAAAGCGTCACAAAATGCCTGGGGATCTTGGTCATACTCATCGCGCAAACGTACGATCTGTACACGCTCTTCAAGACTATATTGATTGCTCAAGGCCACCATTAAACCAAAGCGGTCTTTTAGCTGTGGACGCAATTCACCTTCGTCAGGGTTCATGGTACCCACTAATAAAAAACGCGCTGCGTGTTCATGACTGATACCATCACGTTCAATACGATTCACACCACTGGCCGACACATCCAAAAGTTGATCGACCAAATGATCCGCCAGCAGATTCACTTCGTCCACATACAACACGCCGCCATGGGCTTTGCTCAACAATCCGGGCTTAAAAGCGACCTGTTTGTCTTGCAAAACGTGCTCTAAATCCAGCGCGCCAAGCAAACGGTCTTCACTGGTCCCCAGTGGCAAAGTCGCAAAAGGGGCTAAATGTTCGCCGTCTAGCGATGGCATGACCCCAGACAAACCGCGAGCCAAGGTAGACTTGGCCGATCCTCGTGGACCGCTGATCAAAACACCACCAATATGTGGGTTAATCGCACACAAAATCAATGCCAGTTTAAGCGGCTCTTGCCCTGCTACTGCGGTAAAAGGAAAGTCACTGGAGGCTAAACGGGTCATGGAACTACCTGTTGTGGTTCGTTAAGGTCAAAAAGAAAAATCACCCTTTATTGTAGGCGTTTTCCCTATGATTTGTCTTGTCTGACCTTATCCATGTATTAGATTGGCGTCAAACCGAAAGGTTTCAACATGCCTTGAACGAAACGCATAAGTGTAACAACAATATAATGAGGACTATTTGTCTGAATGGACTATTGATGGATCTGAGTATTGCGCAACCAAGGTCTCCACTCGCCCCAAATCAAATTGTTCAATGGCCGAGCGAATCCTCTTTTGATACGCCGTTGGTAGTAAAGCCGATAACGTATCAAAAGCGTCTTCCGTTGCCTGCATATTCCCACTTTGCGCCGCAAGCAATAATGGTTGCCAATCCTCTACCGTTAATAACTGCACTGACAAAGGAGCAACCTCACCTGCGTTTTCTTGATTCGATTCGTCTAAACCTCTGCCATTAAACACCGCTTTAGAATCCAAAAAGGGTACAAAGCGAACGTCTAGGTGCGTCACTAATGCCTTGAAAATCAATTCTATTTGATACGGTTTCGCAATCACTTGCCAGAAGCCTTCATCGAGCAACGCCTGCTGTTCATGCACCAATGTCGATGCTGTTATAGCTATAACAGGTATTTTTCGCTGCGGATCTTCTTGCTGAATCACTTTTAATAGATCAATACCGGTCTTATTGGGCATCCGTATGTCTGTCATGACCAAATCTGGCGGATTCGCTCTGAACGCTTTGATTGCCTGCTCGCCGTCGGCCGCTTCAACAATCTGGCACCCTGCTTTCTCCAATAAAGACACCAAAATATCCCGCGACCAATCATCATCCTCAGCCACCAAAACTCGAATCGGCTCATTCAAACGCATGTTTAAAAATGCGCTTTGTTCATCGATATCCTCTAGGTCATTTTTACTGACTTTTGCCAAAGGCAGATCCACCATAATCTGAGTTCCAATACCTTCACTGCTTTTTACGGATAGTGAGCCTTGCATCAGTTTCACCAAGGTTGTCGATAACGCCAATCCAAGCCCCGTTCCACCGGAGGCCTCACCCGCTTTTCCTTGAACAAAAGGCGTGAACAAATGCTCCATTAACTCATTTTCTATACCAGGGCCGGTGTCTTCAATAATGATATGAATGCGTTCATCTTCTATTCGTGCGATGACTTTAACGTAACCTTGAGAAGTAAATTTAACGGCATTGCCCAATAAATTGGTGATAATTTGCTGAAATTTGATCGGATCCATCCACACAAGCTGCTGATCATCAACGTCGCATTGCACAATAAGATCCAGTCCCTTCGTCTGAGCCTGTCCCTGAAATAATCTACCAATTTGGCTAATTTCACGACATAGATTGATTTTCTGCTCATGCAAAACAAGCCGACCGGATTCAATACGGGCAATGTCTAGGATATCGTTAATAAGTGCTAGTAAACGCTCACCTGCGCTAGCAATCGATAAAAATCGAGTACGTGAAAGACTGGTTAATTGATTGTCTTCGCTAATCAGCTGGGCATAACCAATAATGGCGTTTAAAGGCGTGCGAATTTCGTGACTCATGTTTGCCAAAAAATGGCTCTTGGCTTGGTTAGCTTGCTCTGCAGCTTCTTTTGCTTGCTCCAATTGCAAAGAAACTTGTTTCTGCTCGGTGATGTCACTCATGATGTCACCAAACGAAATCGGCTTGCCGTCTTCATCACGTAATAAGAAATACGTTTCGTAAGTCGAAAAAATGTGACCATCTAGGCTTTTGGCCTGTAACTCTCCTTGCCAGACACCATGCTCTTTTACATAAGGAATCACGGTTTCTTTGAGAAACTTTTGACTCACCTCCGGGTAGAATTCTAGGTAATTCAGAGATTGTAGAAACGCATCATTCGCTTCTTCTTTCACCCCCAAAAGAGTACGTATCTTTTCATTAAAATAGGAAATTTTTCCATCTAACGTCGCCATAGCAAAACCTTGTGCGGAATTGTCGGCAAAGCTTTTGAATAATTTCAGTTGATTGATAAGCAGATGACGTTCAGTAATGTCTGTGGCAATACCTAAAGTCCCACGGAAGTGAATTGACGGCTCGATAACCGGTACTCGATAAACTTCAAATAAACGAGGTGCGCTGCCATCATTAGAGTCGCCCCATGTTTGCTCGTGTAAAGTTAAACCAGTTTTTAACGCTTCATCGTCCCGACGTTGATAATACTGACCTTTACCGTCAAGGTTTAAATCCAAATCCGTCTTGCCTTTAATGTCATCCGCGGACAGGTGATTAAAATCTAGAAAAGCTTGGTTGCAATCCAAATAACGCCCATGCTCATCTTTGGACCAAACAATATCAGGAATATTATTGAGTAAAGACGATAATGTTAATTCTCGACGTCTCGCTTCTTCCCGCGCCAGAATTAATGCATTTTCCGTTTCAACAAGATGACCGATTTCCTCAAAAATCCCCGCCACACTTAGCGCTCTATTGTGACTGTCTCTACGCGTTACACTGCCGCGCATTTTTATCCAAAAGCATTCATCTTGATGGTTTCGAATTTGTAAACGCGTGGATTTAGGGACAAGATGAGCTTCTTGCTCTAATAGTGCGTCTTTCCATAAATGGAATGTGCTTTGGTTTTCTGGCGTCAAAAAGGCCAACCAGTCGTCAAGATGTTTCGGGGTTCGGCTTTCTTCAAACCCCAACTGCATAAAAAATTCGGAGGAAGCATACAAGCGGCCAGTTTCGGGAAACCATTCCCACACACCAGCATTAGTGGCTAAAATAGCTCGAGAATATCGGCGTTGCAGCAATTTAAAGCGCAGTAGAAAAGCCAGCTGTAACGCCACCAACACCAGCACAGTCGCGAAAAACAAAACAACTAAAGCTTTGAAAATCATAGGCAACTCGATATCCATGTAAAGAATCCCCTAACCTTTCATCATGATTTATAGGCTGACTTTTTGCCCTAAAGCTTTTCCGGTTTATGAAAAAAGTAGCCTTGCCCCCATTCAACACCCAACAATTGTAATGCATCGACTATTTTTTGGTTTTCGACAAACTCGGCCACCACAGGCTTATTCAGCATTTTGGCTAATTTTACAATCGAATCGACCATCCCATGATGGATTTTATTAATGTGCATATCTTTAATAAACATGCCGTCTATTTTGATCAAATCAAATGGCAAATCCATTAAGTAAGCAAACGACGAAAACCCTGTACCAAAGTCGTCTAAGGCAATACTACAGCCATGCTCATGCAATACAGACATAAAGCGCCTCGCATCAGCAAAGTTATTAAGCGCCTCCGTTTCGGTAATTTCAAAACAAAACTTATGGCCGGCTAATTGATAACGCTTTAATTCTTGTACGATGAATTCAGCAAAGTCGACTTGACGTACCGACAAAGCAGAGACGTTCAAAGCGACCTGATCAATCGACTCCCACAAACTAGGTTGTTCATATAACTGGCGCATGGTGTGGCTAATCACCCAACGGTCTATCTTTGACACTATGCCAAAACGCTCAGCGGCTCGAATGAAGTCATTGGGGTAAATTAGCCCGCCGTTTTCTTCATCTTTGAGTCTAACCAATATCTCAATTTTCTTTTTGAGAACCGTCTTGTATTAAAGAACACACCTGTTGAAAATGCACTTCAAATAGGTCTTTTTCAAGACCATCAATGATGCGTAATCCCCAGTTTAAATTGCCACGATGCTCTTCATAGGCAAGGTCTTTCGCGTTTTTAACGATCCGAGAATGCACCCCAGATTTTTTGCTTGAATAACACACTTCGTCCGCCAACATCACCACTTGCTCAAATGACACCATATCAAGCGTGACTGGGATAGCCACCTGAGTCACGCTCATTCGGAAGTGACGTTCATCCCAGACAAACGAAAAACTTTTGATGCCTTGCTGCAATAAGCGAAAAAAAGACTCCACCCCTTGACTCCCCCCTTGCTCATTACTATCGCAAACTTATCGCCACTTAAGCGTGCGCAAAAATCACGCTGAGGATCGGTAAGTTCACTTATCAAAGAAGCCAATTGATGTAATAACTCATCACCAGCAATGCAACCGCAAGAGTCGTTAATTAGGCGAAACTCATTAATATCAATAAGAATAAAATAGGGTGTAAATTGAGAAGTTTTGGCTTGAATGCCGGATATAAGATAAGAAATGTGCTCATCTAACGCATCACGATTGTAAAGCTGGGTCACAAAGTCATGTTGTGCTAGGTATTTTAGTCGATCTTGCATGTACCGTCTTTCGTTGACTTCTTTACGCAAGTTTCGATTGACAAGGTTTAAATCGGCCGTACGTTCTCGTACCTTTTCTTCTAATGAGGACGTTAATTCTTTTAATTCATTGACCAATTGAAACTTTTCCAATTGATGCTGAACTCTGGAGCGCACTTCCTCAATACGAATCGGTTTACCAATATAGTCGTTACCACCTGCCGCAAAACCTCGGCTGATATCGTCAGCTAAGGCTGTTACAAAAATAACAGGCACATCTTTATGTAAAGGGTGGACTCGAATTCGACGGCAAGTTTCAAACCCATCGATCCCCCCCATCATAACATCCAATAAAATAAGGCATGGTTGCGTTCTTTCTAACAGCTCTAATGCTCTCTCACCCGAATTCGCGACGACAATCTGGCAATCCAATGCATCCATCACATCCTTAAGAACGCGTAAATTTTCTGGTACATCATCGACAATTAACACTGTTGGGGGGTGCTTCATACCTATCCATGCCTTTTTTTTAATTTGACAATTACCTAATGAGCGCTCTACCTCAATCGTCAACCAGAGCAAAAGCCTCTTAATTAACGTCATTAGAATGCCATAATTAACCAATTAAACCACGCCCCAAATATTAACCCTGTTTCTTACAAAATATCCATCTCGTTAGCAATATAAAAAAACATCCAACAGGCTACATCAGCATTTTTAGGCAAAATATTTCTCTTTAAAAGACCCATTTGGCACAATAGCAAAGCTGCTTGCACCATAATAAAGCCTTTTTTAAATACAAAGACCAAGTAGATTTTTTAAGGCTTACTTTCTACTACCGCTATTTGCGCCCATTTAGGTGGCCGATGATAACGACCCACAACAGAGCTTAATAATAAGAACGCCAGCAGAGAATAAACCAAATGACCGATATCAAGAAACGCAATAGCAGCAACCAAAACAAGGATGTCGGCAACGAGGGTCGTTCTACTAGCGTGAATCGAAAAGCGTCGCTCCAAGTAAACGGATAAAATATTCAGCCCACCTAAAGACGCATTGTGGCGAAACAAAATAATCAATCCAAATCCAACCAACAGGCCGCCTAATGCACCAGATAACGCCGGATGAATAGACAAATACACATGTTCCTTCATCAGCTCAGTCAATATTGACAACAGGCTAACGCTCACGAACGTTCGCATCGTAAAAGCTCGACCGAGTGTGTACCAAGCCAATATATAAAAAGGTAAATTGAGTAAGAAAAACAACTGACCAAAAGACAAATCCGTTAATCTTAACAAGATCATACCGACACCAGCCGTGCCACTTATCAGCAAACCAGACGAGTTGAGTATATGCAAACCTAAGGCAACCAAAAGACAGCCTTCTAAAATAGAAAGCCAACGGTGGGTAGTTTTCATAAAAAATCCTTAACAAGAGCGATATTAACTTTTGGTTAATAAAAAAGGGTTGTAAAGTTGCTCCTTGTGGAAGCAAATAACACAGACCAAATACAGACTGAGTATTTCACTCAAAATCGAAGCATATTTCATACCATAAAAGTAAAATAAACAACCAATTGTCTGGATTTTTTCATCGCTTCTCCTATTTACAACGTACATAGCGAATAGCACTACTCATCAAAATAGAAACAGAGCTACAATTACCTAATGAGAATAACACTTAGACAATTACAAATATTTGAAGCCGTTGTACATACGGGATCCGTTACGGCGGCGGCTGAATTGGTTTCTATTAGCCAACCTGCAGCAAGCCAAGCCCTCAGGGAACTTGAAGCTTTGTTAGGACGGCCACTTTTTCGTCGCCACGGTAAACGCTTACAAATCACCCCTCAAGCTAGACACTTACTGCCGCAAGCACGCGCTGTGCTCAGCCAAATAGAACAAATTGAAAGCATGGGCAACGAAGATGAATTAAGTGGCTCACTGCATCTTGCCGCCAGCGTCAGTGTTGGCAATTATTTACTGCCCAAACAAATGTCCCTTTTCAAACGACAACATCCTAATATTCGATTTAATCTGGACATAGGCAATACACAAAGTGTGATTCAGCAATTGCTCACGGGCAAAGCTGAAGTAGGTTTTATTGAAGGCTACTGCCAACATGCCGAGTCTCATGACACAAGTATGGCTTAAAGATGAACTGGTGGTATTTGGCTCCACAGAAGAAGACCGTCCAGAGCATCTTTCTTGGGAAGATCTAAAACAAGCCAGTTGGGTAATGCGCGAGTCAGGTTCCGGTACGCGTAATATTTTGGAGCAAGCCACCGCCGCTGAAATTCCTCAACTGAATGTAGTATTATCTTTGGCACACATGGAAGCCGTAAAACAAGCGGTTATTCATCAAATGGGCTTAGGTTGCTTGTCAAGAATGGCGATTTCACAGGAACTCAACGCTGGACTCATTCGCCTTTACCAAACCCCACTGGAACTCAACCGGAACTTATTGATTGTGACTCCTAAAAATACCGCCTTAACACAAAATGCGCAGCGTTTTATTGACCTATGCTGTGCCGCTCCAATTTTGTCGACGCTCTGAGAATGATAAGCAGGCCGTTTTTATATCTGTACGATGCTTGCTTATCTCTCTCTTTATTTATCTGTATAAACAAACATCACGAGTGACATAACAAGTATGAACATTAATAAAATCGATCTTAATCTTCTTATTTATCTCGATGTCTTGCTCAGAGAATGCAATGTCACACGCTCAGCAAATAAGCTAAACATTACCCAACCTGCGATGAGCAATGGATTAAAACGTTTACGCGATTTATTAAATGACCCGTTACTCGTTCGTACCAGTGAGGGCATGAAGCCCACCGAAAAAGCATTACGCTTACAACCGATTGTACGCAAAGTCTTACTTGAGCTAGAAGAGGCCTTGCAACCTGAAGCTGATTTTAACGAGAGCACCAGTACACGGGTGTTCAGAATCATGGCCAGTGACTACGCAGCTTCAACGGTCATTCCACGGCTGTTAAACCGCCTACGAGAATACGCGCCGGGCATTACCCTAGACATTATGACCCCAAGCGATGTGACCTTTCACGATGTGGAAGCGGGTAAAATTGATATGGCGATCAACCGTTTTGAGGAACTGCCCCAATCTTTCCATCAAAAAAGTGTCTGGTTCGACACCTTTGTCTGCATGATGAGTTCAAAAAATCCCGTTAAAGATCATTTCGACATTGACGCTTACCTACAGGCACAGCATATCTGGGTGAGCAAAACAGGCTTTGGCGTAGGCGTCGGCATGGATCCAACCGATGTCCAAAAGCTAGGGTGGGTTGATGAAGCGCTGCAAGCACTGAATCATAAACGCAGCATTCGTGTATTTACCCGAAGCTACCATACCGCCATGCATTTGGCTCTGGAGCAAGATCTGATTGCCACACTGCCCAGAAAAGTCGCCATGGTAAACAGAAAAAATCCAGACCTAGTAATATTAGAGCCACCCTTCAAAATACCTAAAATTGAATTAAAAATGATTTGGAGCCCATTGCTGCATCACGATGCCAGCCATATTTGGTTCAGACGACAAGTCATTGATGTCGCCAATGAGCTAAAAGAACAAAGTAAACAATAACTTATCAAAGAAGGTTAGCATTATGCTTCAGATATCTCATATTCATCATATCGCCATCATTTGCTCTAACTATGAGGTTTCAAAGCATTTTTATACGCAAATTCTTGGCTTTCCCATTATTAATGAAACCTACCGAGACGCTCGCCGGTCCTATAAATTAGATTTGGCCATTAGTAACAATCAACAAATCGAGCTTTTTTCCTTTCCTTCACCACCAGCGCGCCCCTCTCGACCAGAAGCACAGGGCTTAAGACACCTTGCCTTTGCGGTAAAAGACTTGGAAGCCTGCATTCATCACTTAAACAGCCAAGACGTGCCCACAGAGGATATTCGCTTGGATGAACTAACAGGTAAGCGCTTTACTTTTTTCGCCGATCCAGATGGTTTACCACTCGAACTTTATGAAGAATAAAATCCGCTCATAAAAAAACGCACGCTACAAAAAGTAGCGTGCGTTTTTTAAAATGCAAAACGAGTCAATTACAAAGACTTAGCACTTTCTGCAAGGTAAGCAGCAACACCTTCAGGTGAAGTCGTCATACCTTTGTCGCCTTTATTCCAGCCAGCTGGACAAACTTGACCGTGCTCTTCGAAGAACTGAAGCGCATCGACGATACGAACCAATTCATCCATATTACGGCCAATTGGCTCATCGTTTACAACTTGTGAACGAACGATACCTTTCTGGTCAATTACGAAAGAAGCTCGCATCGCAACACCAGCTGGGTAATAAGAATCACCACCTTCAGACTCGATACCGTAAGCTTTGGCAATCGCATGATCCATATCAGCCGCTAGCGTGTATTCAACAGCACCGATACCACCTTGCTCAACCGGCGTATTACGCCAAGCATTGTGAGTAAAGTGAGAGTCGATAGACACACCAATAACCTCTACGCCCATTTCACGGAATTTATCCATACGGTGAGACATGGCAATGATTTCTGAAGGACATACGAATGTGAAGTCTAACGGATAGAAAAACACAATCGCATATTTGCCCTTGATCGTTTCAGCTAAGTTGAAAGAATCAACAATTTGACCATCTGCCAATACAGCTGGAACAGTAAAATCTGGGGCTTTTTTACCAACTAAAATAGACATCTTTATACGTCTCCTTTTTATTGCTTAATTTATAAGGCTAGTGTTTAACGCGATACTGTCACTTAGATCCCTAAGCAACCCAAAAACTTATTCTTCGGAAGACCCTACAGCCTCTTTGATTAAAGCCTGCAGTTCGCCATTAGCGGCCATCTCAACGATGATATCACAACCACCAATCAACTCACCTTTGACCCAAAGCTGAGGGAATGTCGGCCAATTTGCAAACTTTGGTAGTTCTGCACGAATGTCTGGATTTTCCAAGATGTTCACAAACGCAAAACGCTCGCCACAAGACATTAATGCCTGTACCGCCTGTGATGAAAAACCACATTGAGGGGCACGAGGATTGCCTTTCATGTATAGCAAAATATCGTTCGTGCTAATTTGCTCTTTAATTGTTTCGATTGTATTACTCATGCTAAAAACCTCACTGCGCTGCGGTCAATTGATCAGGAAAAGGCCCTGCTTCTTCCCTTACTTAATCAAAGACGATTAAAATCATTAAACTTGGCTCAGTTTATGGGGTCTAGTGGTATATTTACAACCCCAAGACGAAGCTTTCCTTTGCACTTTCTCTTGATAATTACCCTTTACTCGCCTACCTGAGTGTATTAAATTGGTCGATTCCCTTTTTCAAAAGACTATCAAGGAGTCCTAGCGTGTCGCCCAGACATTTTCTTACTCTGAAGGATCTAACTTCCGACGAGTTAAAACAGTTACTATTGAGAGCTTCTGAGCTTAAGAAAATCCATCATGAAGGCACTCTATTTCAACCGCTAAAAAACCGAGTTTTAGCGATGATATTTGAAAAATCCTCGACGCGAACTCGAGTTTCCTTTGAAGCAGGCATGGCCCAGTTTGGTGGTCACGCATTGTTTCTTTCTTCCCGTGACACCCAACTTGGTCGCGGTGAGCCTGTTGAAGACAGCGCACGCGTCATTTCCAGTATGGTCGACGCTGTCATGATACGCACCTTTGACCATAAAACCGTTGAAACTTTTGCTAAATATTCCTCTGTGCCAGTTATCAATGCACTAACAGATGACTATCATCCTTGCCAACTGCTTGCTGACATGCAGACTTATCAAGAACATCGAGGTTCGATCGAAGGCAAAAAAGTCGTCTGGGTCGGTGATGGCAATAATATGTGCAACTCCTACATTAATGCGGCGGTTTTGCTGGATTTCCAATTAGTTGTAGCATGCCCTGTAGGTTATGAACCGAATGCGGATTTGGTGGCACAACACAGCGACCGGGTAAAAGTTCTGCATGATGCCCACGAAGCAGCAACAGGTGCGGATTTAATTGTCACCGATGTTTTCGCATCGATGGGGCAAGAAGATGAACAAGAACAGCGTTTAAAAGATTTTGCAGGCTTCCAGTGTCAATTCTGCACTAATGGCTAAGGCAAATAAGGGCGCACTCTTTATGCACTGCCTTCCTGCTCACCGCGGCGAAGAAGTATCAGCGGATGTCATTGATCACCCTGACAGTGTGGTCTGGGATGAAGCCGAAAACCGTCTCCATGCACAAAAAGCACTACTTGAATTTTTGTTGTGCCAATAACAAAATAGGCTCGCTCGCCCTCTCGTTAGCGAGCTTTTTTTGAACTCAAAGATTGAAAAAACTCATCAACAGCGAATCACTATGAGCATTATTGAAGTTAGGCATTTAAAAACACTGACCGCACTCAGAGAAACAGGCAGCTTAGTTGAAGCCGCTGAACGCGTTCACTTAACACAGTCAGCGCTTTCGCATCAACTCAAAGATCTTGAAGAAAAATTAGGCTGTCCGCTGTTTATTCGCAAAACCAAGCCCGTTCGCTTTACCAGTGCGGGACTACGTTTATTGCAATTGGCCGACGATGTGTTGCTTTCTTTTCGCTCAGCACAACGTGATATTCAGCGTTTTGCAGAGGGCGAAAGTGGCCGCCTACACATTGCTATCGAATGCCATAGCTGTTACGAATGGTTAATGCCTACTATTGACCATTTCCGTGAACATTGGCCAGATGTGGAACTCGATCTTTCCACTGCTTTTGGTTTTATGCCCTTGCCAGCCCTTGCCCGCGGCGATTTAGATTTAGTCGTCACCTCGGACCCCCAAGATATTCCTAATATTGAATACATTCCGTTATTTCAATATGAATCTCAGGTTGCCCTATCTCGACACCATCCACTGGCAAAAAAAGAATTTTTAAAACCAGAAGACTTTGAAAAAGAAACCCTGATTACCTATCCGGTAGAAACCGAACGATTGGACATTTTCAAACACTTCTTAAACCCAGCAGACGTATCACCAGCCAAAATCCGTCACAGTGAACTCACCTTAATGATGATGCAGTTAGTCGCCAGTGGACGTGGTGTATGTTGTTTGCCAAACTGGGCCTTAACAGAGTACACCAATCGACAATACGTGATTACCAAATCATTAGGTGAAGAAGGGATTTGGTGCAAGCTCTACTTGGCAATAAGAAAAGATCAGCGCGAGAATGCTTACATGGAAGATCTCATCTCCACGGCATCAAAGACTTGCTTTAAAAACTTAAAAGGAATTCTAGCGCCCGAACTTTAACAACATCACTCAAAACCCAGTTTCACTTTCAAACGATGTCACGGGCGCAGTCAAGACAAGGCAAAATATTGGCAAAGTGCAGTATTCGTTGCAGATCCAGCATTAGGATAATGTCTTCTGATGCTGATTACGCGACCAAATCAAACTAAACTTAGCCCCACCAGACTCGCTCGCATCGATCAGTACCGCACCGCCATGCCAGAAGGCGATACGCTGAACGATTGCCAGACCTAACCCATACCCGCCCGACGCTCGTGTGCGACTGTTATCTAAACGCTGAAAAGGAATAAAGACTTTATCTCTGTCTTCAAACGCAATACCAGGGCCATCGTCTTCAATGTCTAACTGCCAACGCTCTTCATCCTGTGAGAAGGTGATCACAATCTTACTGTTCGCGTACTTTGAAGCATTCAAAATGAGGTTCTGCAGGAACCGGCTTAAATGATGCTCATCGGCCAAAACGAGATCATTTTCATCAATATGCACTTCAACATTTAAATGCTGAAGTAACAAATGATTATGCTGCAAAATATTATCAACAAGTTGAGCAATACAAAGTTCTTTAAAGTTCAGAGCCAGTGATCCACCCTCTAATTTACCGTAGGTGAGTACTTCATCAACCAATTTATTAAGCTCTTCAACATCCCCCTCCAATGCTTCAATGGTTTTCGCCACATCGTCATTGACTTCATCCTTCATGACCTCTAGACCAAACCTCAATCGGGCAATTGGCGTTCTTAACTCGTGAGAAATAGCGTTGATCATTTCTCGTTGAACTTTCAACAAGCGCTGTATATGAGAAGACATAGAGTCAAAAGAATAGGCCAACTCTTTCAAGGTACCGCTGCTGTCAGGAATGCCTTTTGGCAAACTGCTTCGACCGCGAGCAATTTGACGAGTAATGCTTTCGAAGGTTTTGCGTTTAAAATCCAACGAAACCAGTTCACGCCAAATCAACAACAGCATAATGGTGATACCAATACCAACAACAAGAACCACAACCAATGTTAGTGAAAGGCTATCATTATAGGCAACAGACAAATACACAGACTCGTCAGCGGTTTTATCTTGCCACACAAAACCATATTCACTGTATGCACCATGAACTAACGCCACACCAGTCACAGAGTCCGATACACCAGTGGATATTTTCTTCATAGAAAGACAAGTCATGCCCTCTATCAGGTCTATTTTATCTTGATGGCTGATCTGATCTGTCTGCAAAAAAACTTAACTAAAGACTCCAGTTTAAACAACTGGTTACCTTGCGTCACACGCCCAACCAACATCGGAGAATCCGGTTCACCAAAGGTGAGCTGATAACTGCTATCTGGAAATTTAAGCCATGTTTTATTAGCGATTAAGGAAGGAATGCTAGAAATTGAGGGCAATTCTTTGGACGCTAGCGTCCAAGTGAATTGCGAATCTGGAAGTTTTTGACTCACGCCTGACAGCAGTAAAGCCGAACTAAACTCGGCATCAACACACAGTAACTGTTCTGCCTTTGATGCACCAAAGCGGATTTGTGTAAACTCCATCACCACATAGCAGCAGACAACAATAACGACACCACCAAAAACCAGATGTCGGTACAAACGCCACATTTCAGCCTGCATGGCGCTTTACACTTCTTTTACGAATAAATAACCTTTACTACGAATGGTTTTAATACGACGAGGATGTATAGGATCATCCCCTATTTTTGAGCGTATACGGGAAATTCTTACATCCACAGAACGATCTTGACCATCGTACTCAATGCCACGCAATTCACCAAAAATTTCTTCCCGGCTCAAAATACGACCGGCGTTGCTGGATAATAGCCACAGTAAATCAAACTCAGCACTGGTCAACTCAACCTCTTCCTCAAGCAACCATGCCTCACGACGCGAATTATCAATCGTCAAGGGGCCAAATATCAGGTTTTGCTCGGCTTTAGTAAGATCAAGTGATAGATCGACATCTTGAGTACTACGACGCAACAAAGATTGAACCCGAGCCAAAAGAACACGAGGTTTCGCAGGTTTCGAGACATAATCATCCGCACCAATCTCTAGCCCTAAGATTTGATCAACATCATCACTGCGAGCCGTCAGCATGAGAATAGGACCTTTATAGTCATTACGCACGCTTCTGCATACAGTAAAGCCGTCTGCACCGAGCAACATCAAATCAAGAATAACCAATGAAGGCTGCTCAGCAATAATACGAGAAATAGCTTTACGTCCATCCGGTTCAATATCAACCTTAAAACCATTTTTCTGTAGATACTCTTGAGTCAGCAACGCTAAACGCTCATCATCTTCAACAATCAAAATGTTTTTGTTGTCGTCTACACTCATGGGCAATCCTCGTCCAGTTATTATCACTTTGGGGTTAATGACTTTAAAATCAATTTACTAGAAGATCTGTAATTTGTCTAACTCTCTCGCGGTTGACACCGAAATCAGAATAACCAACCCGAGAAGCTGAGCGAAGATGTACAACACTGTCGCCCTCAGGAAAATACAGTTCGACATCATCAATATACCCCACAAAAGGGCTTTTCACTTCAAAATGAACATACCCCAGAGTACTACTGACAATACGAACTCTTCCTTTGCTCAACATAGAGGACTCAATTTTTAACTGAGTCGCTTTACGATCACCTGTATAAATAATTGGCTCTACATAGTGAACCATATCGTCTGGTGACGCTTGAGTCGACACACAATTAGGCGAAGTAGGGCAAGGTTTCAAAAGACCATCTGTTACACCAAGGTCTTCTGGCATTTTATTTCCTAGTTTAACGTAAATAAAGAAACCAACGATCACAATGACAATCAATGCAAATAACCAGCGAACCATGCCTCTACCACTCCTAACTGCTTTTTATATTAACGAAATGATCTCTTACCTGGTTTTTTCGGCTTAAACTCAGGTTTATCGCTACTTTGCCAATCAAACCCTTTCGCTGCACGACGAGCGCCGCCGGCCGTTGCTTTATTCTTGTGGCGTTTTACTTCAAGCTGCTGCTGTTGAGTTTTAGGTTTTAACTCAGACAATTTCAGATCTACCATGGCACACAATGAGTTAACATCAGGCGCTTCCATTTCTACCCAACGGCCTACTTTTGCCTTTGATGGCAAGAAAACAGGGCCAAAGCGTACACGTTTCAAACGGTTCACTTTCACACCTTGAGATTCCCATAGACGACGCACCTCACGGTTACGACCTTCCATCAGGCAGACATAGAACCAACGGTTAATACCTTCACCGCCACCATCAACAATATCGGTAAATTTCGCAATACCATCGTCTAAAATCACGCCTTTTTTGAGTGTGGCAAGATTTTCTTCTGTCACTTCCCCCATGACACGCACCAAATATTCACGGTCAATCTCAGTGGAAGGATGCATCAATCTGTTTGCCAATTCACCGTCTGTCGTGAACAGCAGCAAGCCGGAGGTATTAATATCCAAACGACCTACAGCAATCCAACGTTCGCCTCGCAGTTTTGGCAATTTATCAAATACCGTTGGGCGACCTTCAGGGTCTTTACGAGTACACACTTCACCTTCGGGTTTGTTGTAAATAATAACTCGGCGATTTTCACCCGCTTCTGTTGGTACAATCGCATAACCATCTATGGTAATCGTGTCTTTGGTACTCACGCGATCGCCTAATGTCGCCACCTCGCCATTTACCAATACACGTCCTTCACGAATGCGATTTTCCATTTCACGGCGTGAACCTTGACCCGCTCTTGCTAATACTTTTTGTAACTTTTCGTCCATTACGAACCTCTTAGAGGGAATGCTTCTCAGCAACCCAGTTTTGATAATTTAATTAACCATTTTTTGCATTATAATCCACACACCGTCAGCCTTGACAGCTGAATATTCAACAATTTATTGAAATGGCGCAGGATTACCAGCACCGACACGAATTACTTCGATATTATCCGCGTCCATCTTCACCACGGTCGTTGGTTCTAGCCCACAAAAACCGCCGTCAATCACTAAATCTAGCGCATGTTCGAGCGTATCGCGAATATCGTAAGGGTCGGTCATTGTATCGCTCTCCCCTGGCAAAATAAGCGACACACTCATAATTGGCTCACCCAGTTCTTCTAATAATGCCGCCACAATATTATTTTTAGGAATTCGAATACCAATGGTTTTTCTTTTCGGGTGTAAAAGTCGTCTTGGCACTTCCGAAGTCGCATTGAAAATAAAAGTGTAAGGCCCTGGGGTATTGTTTTTTAACAACCGATACAAACGGTTATCAAATCGAGCATAGGTTGAAATTTCAGAGAGATCACGACACACCAAGGTAAAGTTGTGCTTATCGTCTAAGCGGCGAATGGCTCGAATCCGATCCTGCGCAGCCTTATCGCCTAGATGACAGCCGAGTGAGTAACCACAATCGGTTGGATAAGCAATAACGCCGCCATTACGAATAACCTCTGCAGCTTGTTTAATTAGGCGCGCTTGAGGGTTCTCTGGATGTATTTGAAAAAATTGACTCAACCTGTTCTCCACTAAAAAATTATCAAACTACTCACCATAATCGTCATAAGGCCAATACGATCACTGACGAATGTTATCATGATGCAACAGCACTAGAAGCAACGATATCAACATTAAACGACTCATTGCCCCATATCTATGACCAAGTTTGCCAAACTAAATCCACTTCACTTTCATGTATCTGAGTGAATTTCCCCACCTGCATCCAAGGACCAAATGGTCCATGGTAATCACTGCCGACGGAGGCTTTTAAGTCGAACTCTCTCGTCAAGCGTTCAAGCAAACGAACACTGTCAGGACGCTCATTACCTGAGACAATCTCGACACCTGTTCCACCCCACTTTTTGAAGTCACTTAATAAGCGTTTCAATTTCGTCACAGTCAATGGATAACGCTTGGGATGGGCAAGTACCAGTGCCATATCTTGATCTGCCAATGCGGTTAATACCTGCTCGAGTCTCTGGCCAAACATCACGCAACTTCCCTAATTTCTTATTCCCCAAATAACGATCAAATGCTTTGTTAGCATCTTTTACAAAACCTTTTTCCACCAGTAAAGAGGCAAAATGCGGCCGACCTAATTGGCTGTTCCCTGCCAGCGCAACCGCCTCGTCAAATAAATCAGGCAAACCTTGCTTCACTAATAAATCCGCAATCCGCCGAGCACGATCAAGACGTATTACTTGGTTGCCTTCGACAATAGACAACAATGTCGGATTATCAGCAGAAAAGTTTAATGCCACCATATGCAAAGGAATGCCATTCCACTGGGTAGACAGCTCAACACCATTAATAAAACTTAATCCATGCTCAGCGGCCCGAAGTCTTGCCTCGGAAAGACCATCGAGTGTGTCATGATCAGTTAAAGCGAACAGTGACACACTCTGTTCAACAGCCAAATCCACCAATTCGGTAGGAGAAAAGTGTCCATCCGAACAGGTGGAATGTGTATGTAAATCGACTTTTCGATATCTTGCTGCTTCAGGCATAGATTGACTGTTCTTTAATAGGAATGGTGTTTAGTATTAGAACAGCATACATACATTTTAGTATACATTCACCGAGTTTTTATATGAAAATACTATTTGACTTTCTTCCTATTATTATTTTTTCATTACCTACAAAATGACAGGCGATATTATTATTGCCACCGCTGTTTTAATTCCTGCCACCCTAATTCAAGTGGCTTTTACATGGTTCAAAAACCGTACCATAGAAAAAATGCACCTCGTGTCTTTGATATTGGTGGTTTTGCTAGGAGGAGCAACCATTTTATTAGGAGATGGTGATTTTATTAAGTGGAAACCGACCATTGTAAACGGCCTTTTCGCTATTGCATTTTTGGGTAGCCAATTTATCGGAGAGAAGAACATTATCCAACGCATGATGGGTGATACATTAAAACTTCCCTTTAAAGTATGGCGTACGCTAAACCTTGCTTGGGTCGGTTTTTTTATGATTTCTGGTGGCGCAAATTTATATGTTGCCTTTTCTTACAGCGAAGAAATTTGGGTAGACTTTAAACTCTTCGGTTTATTAGGAATGACCCTTGTATTTATCATACTACAAGGTATTTACTTATCATCACACTTACAAAATAAGGAATAACAATGCTTTACTCTATTATCGGTGAAGATGTGGCCAACAGCCTTAACGCTCGCAAGCAAGCACGCCCAGCGCATTTGGCTCGCTTAGAAACGCTACAACACGAAGGACGCCTAGTGTTAGCTGGCCCCAATCCTGCCATTGACTCAGACAACCCAGGCGATGCTGGCTTTAGTGGTAGCGTTGTTGTTGCTGAATTCGCCAGCCTTGAAGAAGCAAAAGCGTGGGCTGACGCCGACCCTTATGTGGCAGCAGGCGTTTATGAAAGGGTAACCGTAAAGCCTTTTAAACAAGTTTTTCCAAACGCCTAAAACCTCACCCTAACCCTCCCCTTCAAAGACCCAGGGGAGGGAACATAATCGTTCTTAGACCTTGCTTCTGCTAAGGGCTGTGTAAAATGGGTTATTTTTTAACATCGGAATGACCTAGATCTCGCTCTGGATCTATTACATCTCGCATTCTTTGTTTTAATACTTTTGCCTCAGGAAAACCGTCTTCTTTTTTCGACACCAAATCTCTTCACCGTTCACTCTGACTTTAAAAATCCCGCCTTGGGTTGGTATCAAGGTGACACTTTTAATATCATCATCAAATGTCGTTAGCAGTTCTTGAGACAACCAAGCGGCGCGCAACATCCAACGACATAATGTACAATACTCAATCTCAACGGTTGCAGTTCGCATTTGCTTTCTCTCCGGTAAATTAACAAGGCGTCTTAACACGCCATAACACAACTTATACTATTGCTGACTCATTTAATAAGGAAGTAGCACCATGCGTAAATCTCTTATCACCAGTTTGGCCTTGCTTGCACTTTGCTCACAAGTCAACGCCACTGAAGTCGATATTATTACTAATCAAGGTACCATTCGAGTCGACCTAGAAGACGCCGCCGCTCCTAAAACCGTCGCCAATTTTTTACGCTACGTTGATGAAGGCTTTTATAATGGTACCATTTTTCATCGCGTGATTCGTGGCTTTATGGTTCAAGGCGGTGGGTTCACCAGCGATTTAGAGCGCAAAACAACGCATAAGGCCGTCGCTTATGAAGGCGACAATCAACTGGCCAACAATCGAGGCACATTAGCCATGGCGCGCACCCAAGATCCAAATAGCGCCACATCACAGTTTTTTATTAATCAAGTTGATAATGCTTTTTTAAACCATGGTACTCGTGGCGCAGCAGGCTACACAGTATTTGGTAAAGTGATCTCAGGCATGGAAATAGTGGACGCTATTTCAGCCGTACCAACATCCACCGTCGGACCTTACCAAGATGTCCCAACCACCCCAGTGATTATCGAGAGCGTGACGCGTGTTAACTAGTTACCAACTCTCCCCTCCTGACATCCGTTGGGGAGACGATGGCGCGCCTCACTCAAGCCAGTTCGATGATGTGTACTTTGATAAAGAGTCTGGTCTCGAAGAAACGCGCCATGTATTTATAAACAATAATCACCTGAGTGATCGCTGGTCGTCCATGCAAAACAACACCTTTGTCATTGCTGAGACGGGCTTTGGCACAGGGCTGAATTTTTTATGTGCTTGGCAAGCATTTTTAAACAGCGCAACCGACGATAAACAGCTGCATTTTATTTCGGTGGAAAAGTTTCCAATGACAAAGGCCATGTTGGCCGATGCATTAAAAATGTGGCCTTCCATAGCGCATTTCAGTCAGCCATTAATTAACGCCTATCCTGACGTTTGTCATGGTTTTCATCGCATTGAGCTTGAACAAGGTCGAGTCCAATTAACACTTTGGTTTGGTGAAGCTGAAGACGGTTTTGCAGCGCTAAATGCCGATGTCGATGCGTGGTTTCTAGATGGCTTCGCCCCCAGCAAAAATCCTGAAATGTGGTCTGACAACCTGTTTAAACATATCCATCGTCTTAGCCACCAAGGCACCACGTTCTCAACTTTCACCGCCGCTGGCATTGTGCGCAGAGGATTAAAAAATGTTGGCTTTGATGTCCGCAAAGTAAAAGGCTTTGGACAAAAAAGAGAAATGTCTGTCGGTGAACTCAATACCGCCACAGCGCCATTGTCTGAACGCATGGCACAGGGTAAATCATGGTTCAATCTTCGCTGTGATAAGCGGTCAGAGGTCACTAAAGTATTAGTGGTTGGCAGTGGATTGGCTGGCGCTAATACCGCTTATGCACTGGCCAAACAAGGCATCAAAGTAGAAGTATGGGAACAAGATAACGCCATTGCGGACGGCGCCTCGGGCAACCCACAAGGCATGCTATACCCCAAACTAACAACACAAGACACCTATCTGAACCGCTTTTATCTCGCGGCTTACCTCTATGCGGCCCGACTCTACAACAAACTGGATACGGTGGGCACTTTTTGGGATCAATGCGGCCTTATTCAAATTCCCAAAAATGACAAAGAAGCCGAGCGTTTTCAAAAATTGCTAGACCAGCAACTCTATCCGCAAAGCATTTTACACGCCGCAACAAACAGAAAAGACAGCTTATTATTACCCCTATCAGGCTGGGTAGCACCGAAAAAACTTTGTGAGACACTGTTATCTCACCCAAACATTCAGCTGCGGCTCAATACCAAACTGAAGCAATTGCAATACCTCAGTGAACAACAAGAAAATGGCACGGCAACGGGCTGGCAAGCCGCTTCAACCAGCCACTCCGATGTTTTTTCTCATGTTGTGTTATGCACAGCAAATGATAGCAAAGCCTTCAACGACCTTTCCCATTTGCCTATTTATGCGATCCGAGGACAAGTGTCACAAATGAACGTCAAGGACGCTGTCAATGCGTGCCGACAAAAAGGCGAACCCGCAGAAAAAATCAATATAGACAAAGTATTGTGTGAATTTGGCTATGTTTCACCACCGCTCGAGGGCCTGATCCATTTTGGCTCAACCTATGATTTGAAAGATAAAGATACCGCTGTGCGAGAAGAGGGACACAATAGGAACCTTGCTATTCTCGAAAATCTACTTGGATTAAAAAGCGATACATTTGCAAGCAAAGATTGCGAAGGTAGGGTGTCATTTCGTTGCGCTGTGCCTGATTACACTCCGATTGTCGGCCCGATACAATCGGCAGAGATTTATCATCAGCACTATTCCAGATTGAGCAAAAATGCAAAATGGAAATCTAACAAAGTCGCTGAGCCAAATAAGCAGCTATACGTAAATATTGGTCATGGTTCAAGGGGACTGATTTCGACCCCGCTGAGCGCTTGCTTTATTGCCAGCTTAATCACGGATACCCCCTCACCTTTAGAGCAAAACATTAGCCACAAGCTGCACCCAAGTCGTTTTATCATTCGCGACTTGAAACGTAGTCAAAATACATAGCGCTACCACTGCACGCCATTTCTATGCAAAATGAATTGGATGCAGTGGTCTCTTATGTGACCCGTCGGTTACGACTCAAAGAGCTCGCAGGCGCTTGGAATAAGCTCCACAAATCGGCTAGAGGTTTGTGGGCGAAACACATACTTGTTAAGCTCTGGCAGCAATATACGTAACTTATCACTCAACTGCAGTAAGCTTGGGTTAATTGGCTCATAAGGATAAACATGATCCTGTAAGCTTAGCTTATGCAATTCATCAAGCTCGTCTTGCAGTATGCTTTTCATCGCAAAAAAGCGATCTTTTTGATTAATATCGTTGGTCTCCCAATAAGCATCAGAAAACGCGGCATTTAATTCATAAAAGATATGCAATGCATCAGCAACATTTTTTTTAGACATATTATCTCCATCTTTTTGAGCAATCTTCACATTGCCCCTTGTATTGTTTAACCCTAACCTTATAACCTACATTCTAAACGTGAATTGATATAGGTGAATACCCCTTGAGTACAACAATCCATCATGTCGTGACTTCTGACAATTTATGGCAATCTTTGCAAGCAGAAGCCAAAAAACTTGCACTAGACGAACCTATTTTAGCCAGTTATTTCAATACAACTATTTTACGCCATGATTCGTTGTGTTCCGCTTTAAGCTTTTTGCTGGCTAGCAAGCTGGATAGCATATCAATTCCCGCTATGGTATTACGAGAAGTATTTGAAGAAGCCATGGCAGATCCCCACTCTGGCATTGTCCGGTGCATCGAGCAAGATATTTTGGCCATAAAAGAACGAGATGCGGCGTGTGATACGTTTACCACCCCACTGCTGTTTTTTAAAGGCTTCCATGCTTTACAGACCTATCGTGTTGCCAATTGGCTTTGGAAGAACAACCGCAAAAGCTTAGCCCTGTATTTACAAGGACAAATGTCCATGGTGTTTAGCGTCGACATTCACCCAGCCGCAACCATAGGCTGTGGCGTCATGCTAGACCACGCCACCGGTCTTGTAGTGGGTGAAACCTGTGTGATTGAGGACAACGTCTCTATTTTGCAATCCGTCACTTTAGGCGGCACAGGGAAAGAACACGGCGATCGTCACCCTAAAATACGGTCCGGTGTACTTATTGGCGCAGGCGCGAAGATTCTTGGCAATATTGAAGTCGGGGAAGGCGCGAAAATTGGGGCGGGTAGCGTCGTACTAGAACCTGTCGAACACCATACGACGGTTGCTGGCGTACCTGCGAAAATTGTAGGGCGCAACACCGGTGAAGAGCCATCCAGAGTCATGGATCACAACATCAATCATTGCGTTCGAGATTGCGTGGAATAATCAGATTAAGAATAACTACGATCTTAGAAGAGATCGTAGTTATTCAACTCACTTTTCGGAATCATCTTAATGGTTTCGCTTTCTGTATCAAACAGCAATACAGCGTCCCCATTTCGCAACGATCCTAACGCCTGTTCACGCTTCTGAGCCACAGATAAATCATAATCACCATAATCGGTGCCATCACGGGAAACAATATCATCCAAAATAGTTTCTAACGTGTCTGGGGCCAACGAATCGTAAGGTATTAAAGTATCCAATTATATTGCTCCATGTTGACTCAGCAGGGCAATAACCCCCGCTTCGTCAATGATTGGTACATTAAGGGATTGGGCTTTGGTGAGTTTCGAACCCGCTTTTTCACCGGCGACTAAGCAGTCTGTTTTCGCCGATACAGAACCACTGACTTTAGCACCTAATGCCTGCAATTTATCCTTTACTTGATCACGACTAAATTGACTTAAAGAACCGGTTACCACGTAGGTTTTGCCAGAAAGTGGCAATTCATCCGTTGATACTGGCTGCTTTTTCTCCCAGACCACCCCAGCCGCTAGCAGACCTTTAATGGTCTCTCGATTTAATTCTTGATCAAAAAACAGCCTAACGTGTTGCGCAACGATAGGTCCCACATCCTCCACTTCAACCAGAGCATCTTGATCGGCCGCCATCAAATCATCCAGCGCGGTGAAGTAAGTCGTTAAGGCGCGAGCCGTCGCTTCGCCTACCTCACGAATGCCTAGCGCATAAATAAAGCGGTTAAACTGTGTATTCTTTGCCGTCTCAATGGAGGCAAGCAGCTTCTCGACCGATTTCTGCCCCATGCGTTCCATCGCTAACAGAGTGTCTTTTTTCTCACTGAGAGTAAAAATATCCACCGGCGTTTTAACCAGTTCTTGGTCCACCAGCTGTTCAATCAACTTATCGCCCAAACCATCAATGTCCATGGCTTTGCGAGAAACAAAATGCTTTAGGGATTCTTTTAACTGCGCCCCACACACTAAACCGCCAGTACAGCGAATAACAGCTTCGCCTTCTACTTGCTCTAAGTCGGAACCACACACAGGACATGTTTCTGGAAACACCACCTCTGTCGCGTCAGCGGAACGTTTGTCTAAGACGACCTGAACGACTTTCGGTATCACGTCAAAGTGTCACTTTTGAATCATCTTTCATTTTACATAAATATCTGAATTTTTTAAGTTATTTTTAATTTATATCCTACAATTAACTTATTGAAAGTTTCAAAAAGGTAACTAAATTGTCTACTAAACTTAAACTTGAGCAACTATCAGTTCATCTGTCACATGAATCATTCAGAATTATAGAGGACTATACTGATAGCTTAAACCTAGTAAGAAAGCGCGAAGTCATAAATCTATTAGATTCATACATTGAAGCTCTCAGCGAGAATATAAGAAAAAATGACAGTTCAGGACTTCTGAGAGATTTCAAACATATTCGAACTCATCTTTGCCAGAATTTCGTAAGATTAACGGTCTTAAACAAATTAAACCATCTCTATAACGTAACCAAAGCATTAATAGAAAAAGGCGCCATTGCTAGCATATCCCCCCTCCCTGACAAGCCCAATACAACTTCGACATATGAAACGTATAAGAATCAGGTATTACCAATCGAATTCTTAAGTAAGGTTAAAAAAAAGACACTTAGTTCTGATGAAATTTTCTACGATACGCTATCAAGAACCTGCTCAACAGAGATAGCACAAAGACTTAAAGAGCATGTATATCAATTCAAATATGTAAAACTACATAGAAGACCATTAAATATTTTTTTAAATTTTATTTCAGCTGAGCATCCTAGATGGTACGAAAATCCAATAATAATAGAAGAATCATTACGCAAGTTCCGAAATAATCTTCTGAAAAATCTCTCTAGACAAACTGCTTATGGACAATTCCAGCACGTAAAAAATTCTATCATTGTCTTACGTGATCATGACCTTATACCAAAAGAAACAGACTTTCCTGACAACCTAAGAAGATGTACAAAAACAGAGAAAGCAAGATTAGATAACCCAATTTTATGTGCAACTAATATTTACGATGAAAGAGAGAAAGAGTTATTCAAGAGCACAACTTTTTTCATAAAAGATTTGTCATCTGAAATTGAATACAACTTAAAATTATTACTCAAAGAAGCAAGGAAAATAGTCTTTGAAGGCTATCGTAATTATAAAGATCAAAAACGCTTAATATCAATTAGTGAAAAAAAGAATTTCTTAAGCATCCTGAGCTTAAAGTCTTGAAAACCAGAAGTTATAGAGGTAAAAAACAAATAAAATTTGAGACAAATCCTTTCCTAAGAAATAGCGACTCAAAATCAAAAAAACAAGAATAAGTAATCTTATTGCTTACTTCGATCATTTTTATGAATGTTTCATAAATGGTACAGTGAACCATAATATAAATGATCTTGTGTGCACTAATGAAGTTAAGCAATCTCTTGGCTTAACAACTAGGTTAGCATCTGCTATGCAAATCATTATTGTTGAAGAACTAGGAATAAATCCATATTCGCTCTACAAGGTGAAAGTAAATACGGATGTTAATGGGAAAGAGCTAGTACAAGTAACCGATGAAGGCTCTGTAAGACTAAGGGCTTTAAAGCCTAGAGCCAGACAGTCCAAAACAAGAAGTGCCCATGGCTCTTTGATAAATCCAATAGATATTTTAGAAGACGATATAGATGCTGCAACTTGCCTAAAAATGGCTCTTGAGATGACTGATCGAGCAAGAAAGTTTACCTCAAAACAAGAACTTTGGTTATGCTCATCAAAGGAAGGAGTTCAAAATCCAGTACCTGAAACTTTTCAGAATGAATTTAATAAAATAAGAACAAAGGCAGCACTAAAATGTGAACTATTGAATTCAGCTACACTAAAAAAAATTCGCTTTTCTAAAGGGGTTCTCATCTATTTAAACTCCAATGGAGACTCTCTAAAGACCGCTCAATACTTTGGAAACACCGTTAAAACAACTCTCGCAAGATATGTCCCAGACTACATCACCGAACTAGTTTATAGAGTAAAAATCAGATCTTTCCAACATATACTCTTGTTCATGGCTGTAGCTCATGATGAATCACCATCAGATTCACTTGGAATATCTATCGAGAATTTTTCAAACCATGTAAAAAAAGCTTTTGAAACACCAGGTATGGGAGGAGTTCTATATAACAGCCTATTAACACAAAAGTCTGACTGTGAAACCATTGAGCTTAAATATTTTTGTGTATCTCTTAAAAATATAATGCTGGCATTGAAATATGCAAAAGAAGGTGATGACCAAAACCTTAAAGATGATTGTCTAGCTGCAATATCTAAAATCTCAGAAGGACCAATCATTATGAAACAACTCCTTAGGCAAGCACAGAAAAACCTTAATATTAAAGAGGACAATTAAGATGGAAAATACAGGACTCAATCCGTATAAAGAGCTATATGATCCAGATTATTCCGGAAATATAAATGAAGTAGATTGCTATCCAAAGCCTACTTGGATGATTAATGAAAGTGTATTCGACAATACTTGGGAGCTTTCGAGAACTGGTTATGACATTGAGAATTTCAAAAAAACAACTCTAGAAAACTATCATTTTCTAAAGAAACCTCTTCAAATGAGTTATTAACGGACAAAATAAATCAACCTTTACTTGATGATTTAAGAAACAGCCTACTTTACTTAAATACTAAAGGAAAAATTTCAAGACCAGAAAGAGCCGCTGATATACTATCAACTGCATGCCACCTAATAAAACATGCAAATGAATTACAAGAATTAAATAAAAAGAAACCTATAAGAAGTTTAGCTGAAATTAGCTTTAATCACCTTAAAAGCTACTTACTATCTTTTAAGGTAGAACGAAATGTTTTTGAAAACTCTTTAGATTTTATATTAAAAAACTATGATTATAAAAACAAAATAGACTGGAACTCATTGAAAAAATCACAAAAACTAACAACTAGACAGCTATATAGTTTGAAAGATAAGTTAACAAAGCACTTAGATTTGGAAAAAAGAGATTTAAAATTAGAAAATCGTTATATAAAGCTATACTCAAATGCTTGCACAATAGAATTCGACATAGATCAAAATTTAGAACCAAAAGCTAAAACCATATCTAACGAAATATCTAAACTTCATTCGCTATTCCTCGCGCGCCCTAGCCAAAAATATAAATTCAGGCATGCATCTCAAGATCTTTTTTCCAGCGGAAATAACCTCTTCGAAGAAATGGTTGAATCGAATAAGACCGCCCTAATTCCGGTTAATATCGCACTACATTCAATATCGTCGGCACTTCACTTTGCTCGCTCTTATGGAACAGCGCTTAGGGAATACATATCCGCATTGAGTGAAACTGAAAATACATTAATCAATTCTCATTGTGTAAAAAAACACCATCATTATTTAAATAAATATCAAAGTATAGCTTATGAAAAAACTCCCATTCCAAAATCACTTAAGAATCTAAAAATTCGTTCTTGGCGTAATGGAAATAACATTAATATAAACACTATTAATAATGGGATAAGTATACAACTAGCAGTGAAGCTATATATAGCTTCTATTTGGATACTGATTGCCAGTGTATCTTCAGCCAGATCAAAATCACTTCTTACACTTAAGCGTGACTGTTTCAAACAATCACCAATAGATGGGCTATTTGATCTAGTTTTAAGGATACCTAAAACCTCAGAAAGATGGGAACTTGAAGAGGTAAATAGGCCAATACCAGACATAATATACGATTACGGGTTGGAGTTTGCTGCATTTGTTTGTGAAATTGAAAATAGGCGAAATTTTGTTAATGATGATGGTGATGCATTTCTCTTTAGTCGTATTCTTAATACACGTTCAATATCTGCTTTTACCAATGACCAGGAAGTAAGCCATCTTAATTGGTCATTAAGTGATGATTTCGTAAATAATTGTTTAGATATTTTTTTTGATTGGATTGAATCTCCATTGATTAATGGTAAAAGATGGTATGTCAGAACACATCAATTCAGAAGATTCTTTGCTGTTTTATATTTCAATTTTACAGATGGAGAAGGACTTGATGAACTGTCATGGTTTATGGGGCATGCTAACTTAGATCAAACATTCCACTATGCTGAAGTAGCTCCAACTGATGAATGGATTGAGGAAGCAGAAGTTACTATTGCCAAAATTGGAGCTTCTTTAAATAAGGAAATAAATGCTGATGATGATATTAAAGAAATAATTTATGAAGCTAGAAAAACCTCAAAAATATCAATTATCATAGAACCCCTTGTCAAGAGATTGATTTCTGAGCACAAAGAAAAATATCAGAAAGAAGTTAGATTTTTAAGAATTGATGGTGAGGGAATTTTCTTTTACTTCACTAAAAAATAGGATTTAAAAAATGACAAAATACATAATTGGTGAAACATCATCAGCGGTTAAAAATAAAAAGAAATCTATTACGATTTCAATGGCAAAAAAAACTGAACTTTTAGATTTAATTAATTCACATACAGATATTTTTAAAACACTAGATATGAAGGGGGACTTAATATCCGAATCATCGGTGCACAAATGGAGTGACAATGATCTAGGGGTTATTTCGTATTCATGGAATACTGCACATGCTGAACACAACAAAAAACAACTTAATTTACTTTTAAACTCTATTAAAAAAACAAACAATAGGCTTTCTAATGATAAAAATAATAAGAAAAAAATATTAACAAATAGATCGACTGATAAAATAACAAAAAAACTCAGACAAGAAAACGAAGAGCTTAAAAAAGCACTTGCAGAAGTATATCGTGCTTACATGCATCTAGTCGAAAACTTTAGTGAGGACCAGATAATAGATGATGCGATTAGAAAATTGATCTTAGATCAAGTGAAAATACTTGGGAAACAACGTATTTGGGAAATTATATAATGTCTATTGTCGTTATAGCTGACCAACCAAACCTTGGGGATATCTTAAATAGTGGCAGAATGGCTGAAAAATCGAAATGTAAGCTTCCAATGATAATTTCTAACGGTGGAAGTTTTGATTGGAATGCAAACTCATTTCTCACTAATATTGGAGGTGGTGCAAGTCTATATAACATCAAACCTCTTGCAGGTACGGTCGTTAAAAAAGCATACAATTTGAATTTATTTTGTTCTTTTCTAGAGCATGAAAACACTAGTATTTATGATGTAAACGATACTACTTTATACGAATATGTTGATCATCTAAAAGGAAGGGGAATATTTGACGATACGATAATAAAGCACACTAGGTTAGCTCTTGAGTACATAGTCTATTTATCTAATATAAAACCAGAAGCAATGCTAGCCTCAGATGGGAAATTAAACACAGGAAAATATCAAGTACACTATCAGAGAAAAAGAGTAAAAAAAGGCAATATTGAAATCCCATACCTTACACATCACTGCCTTGAAGGCTTAATTCATATTAGTACTGATGGAGATTTCATTCGCGACCATGAGGTAGAGATGTGGCTTGATGCCATTAATTGCACCTCTTTCCACCCTGAAATCAATGAATTTCTTATAAGTAGGTGGCAAGCTCTCACTACTTTGCTTGATATAACAGGCTCTAGAATCACCGAGGTGCATCAAATTACGAGATCCATGATCAAGCTCACAGCATCAAGCCTACTTAGCAGCAATAAACAACCTATCATTAGAAATATACCTATTGTGAAAGGTAAATACAAAGGTAAAAAGCGAGAGGTGCAAACAACGAATGAAGATATCCAAATTCTTCTTTGGCACATTGAAATGGTAGAAAGTATGTTTCCTGATATTAGCCACGATGCTATATTTGTTGACTCAAGAAATGGCCAGCCACTTAAGGCAACGTACTTAAAAAATTATGCCAAGAAAGTTATTAACGAAAGCAAATACTGTGACGATCTCAGACATGTTTCTAACCATTCTTTCCGACACAGATTCATTACTCTCAACATAGCAAAATCAATCAAGAAGCTATCTGAATCTGGCAGTTTTCATAATATATTAACTGTTGCTGCAAACGCATGTCGTAAAATTACTATGCATGCATCCAATGATACTTTATCAAGATATATCCACCTCGCTAATGAAGTTAATGACTTTACCTCAAAACAAAGCATCAAAGAAAACCAAGTTTCATTTCATATAAAAGTTAGAATAAAAAATATGATTAAGATTACTAACTCTTTAGAATCTAAAGAAATTGATAAAAATGAGGCACTTGATTTACTACTAAAATCTTTATCTGAACTATCTACACTTAACCCCAAAATTAATTAATTTTGCCTTGATACAAGTGATTATAAAGCATTAATAATAGTAAAATGTTTTTGATAATTTTATATATAAAATTAAAATCAGAGCCTAAACAATACTAATCACGTCTGAGTTCGTTACAAGCAAAAAATCCAACTTGTAATTATTTGCAGTTTATCTGATCGCTACACAGCTGATTTAAACAACAACCCCGTGGCTAATCTGCCCTAAAAGATCTCTTACTCTATTTATTCCTTCTTTAGTAACCATAATCGACTCTGGTGACTTACCACCTAACGCTAGTGCAGGTGCTTTAATCCATGATGTCCATTTGTCTTCGTCCCCAAACAGCTTTAGGCCCAATTGATGAACCCTTTCATTCAGCGCTATCATTTCAGATGCTTCAACTGCTTCTAAAATAGCGGCATAGGTGTCAGCAGGAACACAGTAAAATACGGGGTTACCATCCTTCATTACAGCAACTGGGCTGTCTTTTGAATCATTCATAACAAGATCAAGACTGCCCTCAACATCATGAATATCAATGCATTTTTCGGCATGATTTTTTCGTTTAGTGCCCATATCTCTCCCTCGATATAACTTTTAGGTACAATTATGACTAACATGAAAATCCTAGAAAGCTAAGTTTTTATAACAGCACTCTACTTCGAAAATGATTTCTTACCTTCATAAAGTCGTCAACTGAATGGTTCTCTAGCATGAACTCCTTAGCTGATTTACCATTAAAAGTAGGGAGATTAATTGGTTTTTCGAAAAAATCATAGCTATATCCACTTGGTTCACTCAAACGAATCATCTTATCAATACTCGCTAGCAGCGCCAATTTATCAATAGTTTCTAGGTCTAATTGAAAACTCCCACTTATGTGTGCTGTTTCTTTCCATTTATACCAAGTTGGAACAGTAATACTACCAAGAAGGGTACATATTTGTTCATCAGATAAATCCCAATATTCTTGGAGACATTGCCTCTCTAGTCACAAAAAAACACTTGCTATTATTTTGTCTTCTGATGCCTTAGTGTCGTTTTCATTCATGGAACACCTCTCAATCAATCATAATAGTTTGATTTCTTTTAACTAATCGCCTATTTCTATTTTCTGTATTTTGAATTAAAAAAACTTTGGTAACTCATCCCACCTCGTCGTATACCCTGACCATAGGTGTTCTCGTTTCATTGACCATTGTAGTGATACGCCTGCGAGGTGAAGAAGACGTTACCGAGGCAAAATCGACAGTTATCGACGTAAAGCTTAGCCAATCAACTAAGTATTATGCTATATAAATATTACTGCGATTATCTATCGCTCATTTCTATAAGGAAAGTCAAATGCAAATAGACGGACATCATACCCTAACTTATGTCGTAGCCCGTTACGCTGGTGTCGATCATGATACGGCCGAGAAGGTTGCCTATTCGGCACAATATGTAGATGAAGCAACAAATGATTCACAAGTACATTTTGATAATGGTGCAATGTACGATCGAATTGTTTCTGCACATAAAATGCTCGACTATCGGAATACACAAAAACTAGATAACAGCTTAGTTTGGATACCATTTCATTTTTTACCAGGTAATGCTGGGCTTCCCTCAAATGACAATCCAAAAGGGAGCTTCATAAATAGATTAATATGTAAGCCAGACAGTCAAGTGTCTCGAGACATGTTAAAAATGGTGGCTCAACATTGGCAACGACCATATGCGACTCAAATGATGGGAATCGCTATGCATGTCTATGCTGACACATTCGCGCATCAAGAGTTTGCAGGGGTTATTCATGAAGTCAATCGGGTCGATGAATTAGACTCTACCTCTTCTAGTCTTTTGCAAAAAGTCACAGATAAGTTAGTAAGTTATGGAGTATCCGAATCTTCGCCACTTGGACACGGTGCAGCTCTTTCATTTCCCGATCGCCCTTATACTTCTTGGAAATATAAAAATGGATTGGGAGAGGTAATTAAACGAAATAATAAAGAAATATTTTTACAGGCAGCAGATGCAATGTGCAAGGCAATGCAATGCTGGGTGAAGAAAGATTCCACAATGAATATTGATAATCAACCAGGTTTAACACAAAAGCAAAGATCTCTTATTGAACACGCTCTAATTACAATTACTGATGATAGCGGAGAGATTCGTCATAAAGAATGGTTGAAGTGGCTTAAAGAGGACAAGTTCAATCTTGGATCTGTTGACTTAAATTTTGAAATCGATGGTGAGGCGAGCTGGAAACATAAAGCTAGAGGCGAAGGTAGAAAAGTCAACGGCGACCTCAAATACCCATATTCCGAGTCATTCCTAACATCAGATTGGAAATACTTTCATGATGCATTAAAAACCTATCGGCTGGAGGTTATTCGAGATGTACTCCCAAGCTACGGCATTTGTGTTGCTTAGCCTCCGAGAAATACACAATAAATAAAAAGAGCCTCATAATCTATGAAGTTTGTATATCAAAGAGTACTGCTCGTTCTAGTGGCATCAGTTGTCCTAGCTGGCTGTGCATCCAACAAGTCACTGATTTTAGTTAAAAACTACGCCCAACAATCACAAGAAGTTGAAGAAGCACTCCTAAAAGAGTACGAAAAAACTCAAGAAGCACGTATAGACGCTATGCTAGCACAAGCATCTAGGGAAGGTATTTCCAGTAATAACTTGGTAGTTCAACGGATAAATAATCAAGGACAAGTTGCGTTACTTCAGAACCTACTTTCTTTTTCACAAAGCGTATATATTCTCTCTTCTGATAATTACGATGATGAATTAAATTCATATTCTGAACAACTTAATTCCTCCCTTTCATCAATTTCAGAGCTTTCCTCTAATCAAGCGTCCGAAAACTCAAAGATTGAGTTAGTCTCAACAGCTATAAATGCTTTAGCACGAGCCTCGTACGGAACGAGCTAGATACCAAAATCTAAAGGAAATTCTGATAGGTTCCCATGACTTAATACAAAGTTCATTTCAATCTCTTAGTAATGAGGCTCGAGTCATGGGAAATGATCTCAAAAGTGTCAATGGAGAAAGAGCTTCGAACTCGACTGTACCTGCTGAACAACCCTGATCGTTGTGAATTAAACAATATAGCAAGATGCGCTACACTCTCCCATTCATTGGAAGAGCGTATTGAGGCCTATAGAAAAGCCTACACCTTAAAATCGAAAATCAGTGCACTGAGTGTTAAATTCGAAAACTTACGAAGCTCTTTAAAAGCTGTTCAAAATCTCAATTCCGTGCTTGTTAAGTCACTAAGTCAAGATGGCGAGTTTTCAAAAGAATCTCTGACGAGTGCATTTGAAATAACAAAAGCACAACTAAAAAAACTAAAAGAATTCCAAAATACACTATAGGTCACATGCATGAACGAAACACATGAAAAAACCCAAGCAGAGATTCAATCCTTGTATGATGAGCTTCAAGCATATCTCAACTCAACCATAGCAAGCCCTGAGCTAGAACACCTTTATCAAAGGTGCGATCAACTAGGTGAAAAGTTAATCGATTTTCGTATAGCTCTGATCAGTAATAATTCCATACTTAACCAAACTAATATCGCTGATTTAGATACTTTATTGGTAGAAGTAACTGCTGCAAGGTCGAATATTCAAAAAGATGTATCAACACTAAAAACAGTGTCACAGGTAGCTAGCTTAATAGATAAGGTGCTAGAGAAGTTAATCAAGATCGTATGATTTAAATTTCGATCTTTAGCTCCTCGCAATAATGGCCTCAATATCGTTTTTAAACATATTTAATGTGGTGGCTGCAAGCGAGGAGGAAGCACTGAGTCTAAAGGCCCAAGCAGAATTAATTGGTATAATCCGTGATATGGCGGCTAAAAATGGCTGGTCACATATCGAGGTCTGTGCCGAGGGAGACAGAATTATGATTAAGCGGGCGAAAAACGAAGTAAATGAAAATCGAATAAGTGAAGCAGAACTACTTGAAGGGCTAGATTCCCATACAGCTCACGCAGATGAGCTGTTTCTTAATGTGGATCACGAACTCGCTGAAGCCCTAATAGATCAACTCAATGAGTTAGAGCTGTCTTTTATTGTTCGATCTCGTAAAGACGCTTAAGAGACACACAGAAAGGGGAGTAAACCGTTCCAGACAAAAGCGGACCCCGACTTTATGACAGACCGAAAAGATATCGTTGAAGATGTTGGGCGATTTGATCCAGATTGATTGAGCGGTTGTCTAGTCGATAGCTAAAACCAAATATCAACCAAGCCTCAATTAATCCTAGCAACCATAGGTAAATGAAATGTCAGTGACAAATGAAATAACACAAATGGCCAAAGCCATAGTATCCCAGTTGCCTATTCTGAATGGTATATCTAACTCTGATGAGCACCAACAAGCCCTCATACTTTTAGAAGACTTGATAGAACACTATGATGACAACCTGATCATCATTGAAGCTTTGAGCAATGTTATTGCTCGATATGAAGATGAGTCAGCCGATTTTGATGCTTTCAATAAACGACAAATAGCTCTTAATTCAGCAGCTGAAAACTAAAAGCATTGATAGATCAAGGCCCAGCTAGTATCAATCAGGTCTGAGTCCGTTACGAGCAAGAAATATGACGTGCTATTTGCCATCATCTTAACCTTTGATATCAAATAGCTACACTGTTTACTTAAACTATAACCCCGTGGACAATTTTTCCCAAAAGGTCACTTACCCGCTGCATTCCTTCTTTAGTCCCCATCACTGATTCGGGTGACTGACCATTTAAGGCTAAGGCAGGGTTTTTCATCCATGATGTCAATCTGTCTTCGTCACCAAACAGCTTTAGACCCAATTGATGAACCCTTTCATTCAGCGCTCTCATTTCAGATGCTTCAACTGCTTCTAAAATAGCGGCATAAGTGTCAGCAGGAACACAGTAAAATACGGGGTTACCGTCCTTCATTACAGCAACTGGGCTGCCTTTTGAATCATTCATAGCAAGATCAAGACTGCTCTCAACATCATGAATCTCAATGCATTTTTCGGCATAATTTTTTCGTATAGTGCTCATATATCTCCCCTAACATGACTGATAAGTACAATGATGATCAACTGTCTAGAAAACTAGGTCCATACCAGCTATCAGGATAAATGAACCTATAGTTCTTCACTTATCTGCTGCATATGGTCATTCACAGAGCTATCAAAATAGTGTCCAGCCTCAATATCAGTCCTAGCTTCTAGTAAGGCAATCTCAAGCTCATACTCTCTGAACTTAGCGTATTTATGCAAATCCATCACTACATATGTATTTCTACCTCGGACGGATATAATCACTTCTTCATCTTCTAACAAACCGGCCTCAACAGCAGCCACACCCTTAGCTTTTAAGTCACTAGCAGTAACAACCCACATAAGCTCACCTCTTTTTTCTTACGAATAGTGCTATTAAAAGTACAGTCTGAACTTCCCATACTTTACTAGACCTCCAAAGTATGAACACCTAAAAAAACCACAAAAAATGACTCATCATTGTTCTAGTATTCCAATTATATGCAATTATATTTTTTCTTATAAATTATATGTTTTCTTATAATTGGGCACTTTTCGCTAGAAGTAAGACGACACTTCAGCAACAGGCGCAACTTTAGACTCACTCAAGACTAGATCAAGATTTTTATAACAACACTCTGCTTTGAAAATAATTTCTTACCTTGAGGAAATCGTCAAGTGAAGGGTTCTCTAGCATAAACTCCCTGGCTGATTTGCCATTAAATGTCGGATGATGTATTGGCCTTTTGAAAAAATCATACTTAAAGCCAGGTGGTGAACTTAGGTGAATCATCTTGTATATACTTACCAGCATCGCCAGTATATCAATAGTGTCTTGGTCTACTTGAAGGCTGTCATTAATCTGTGCGGTCTCTTTCCATTGATTCCAAGTTGAAACCGTAATACCACCTAGAAGAACACACATCTGTTCATCTGATAAGTCCCAACGCTCTTGTGTACATTGTTCCTCTAGCCATAATACAACCGTTGCTATTATCTTGCCTGCTGACTCTTTACTGGCATTTTTATTGGTACCTTCATCATTCATGGAACACCCCGCCATCACTATCATTTAAATTTTTAATTCGTCGCTGATTTCCATTTTCTACATTTCGAGTCAATACACTTTCGGTAACTCATCCCACCTGGTCGTATACGCTGGTGATAAGTGTTCTCTTTTCATTGACCATTGTGGTGACACGCCTTGAGAGGCAAAAAAACCTTGCCGAGGCCGCTGTGGTTGATTTTGTCCACGACACTCATTAATGCTTTTGAGTTGATTTTTGTATTATCTGCTTGGAATAAATCTTGCTGAAAAGCGCCATGTTCATAAAAATCCGCCAACATTACACCGCCTTTGGCGTAGCGATAACCTGAGCGATAGATGCGACGAAACAGCACGTCGGCCACTTCTAATAAGTCTCGCGTGTCGTCGGTTGGGTTAGGCAGTTCTGCAGACAGAGTTTTCGAATACTGCGGTTCGTTTGGAATGAATGGACTGGTACGAACAAACACACTCACCACGCGACAAAAGCGTTTTTCACCGCGTAATTTCTCGGCGGCTCTGGTTGTGTACTTGGCAATTGCTTCCCGTAGTTCGCGCTTGTCTGTCACTTTATGGCCAAATGAGCGACTGCAAATGATTTGCTGCTTTGTTGGCCTGACCAATTCCAAATCCAAACACGACACCCCATTCAACTCTCGAATGGTTCGCTCCAATACCACAGAAAACTCGCTTCGAATCGATTTAGGGTCAGCATTCGCCAGATCCAATGCAGTGTTGATTCCTCTCTTCTTTAGCTTTGCCGTGGTGCGACGGCCAACACCCCAAACGTCACTCACGTCAACCAACGCTAATAAACGCTTTTGCCTGTCTGGGTACATCAAATCCACCACGGATCCCGTGGCTGGATATTTCTTAGCCGCATGGTTAGCCAACTTCGCTAATGTTTTGGTTGGCGCAATGCCGACACCAACAGTAATGCCCGTCCACTGATCGACCTTGGCCTTTACTTGTTGGCCGAATGCCAGCAAATCCGTCACATGATCCACACCGGTTAAATCCATAAAAGCTTCATCGATGGAATACACTTCCAGCCGTGGCGCTTCCTCTTCTAAGATGGTCATTACCCGATTCGACATATCCGCATACAAAGCATAATTCGACGAAAAGCACACAATGCCGTGCTTTCTTATCTCGTCCTGAACCTGAAACATCGGCACGCCCATCTTAATGCCCAGCGCCTTCACCTCTTTGGAACGCGCAACAATACAGCCATCGTTATTTGACAGAACTACGACAGGCGTGTGTTTTAAATCGGGACGAAACAACTTCTCGCAACTGGCGTAGAAATTATTGCAATCAACCAAGGCAAAAACCGTCTTCATCAACCGCGCTCGTACTTACGAACCACGCCCGTCACCACACCGAAGATTTCCAATTCGGACTCTTCGGTAATATGAATCGCTTTGTAGGCTTTATTCTTCGGGCGAAGCAACACATTGGGCTTCAGCTCCAACGTCTTCACCGTCATTTCCCCATGAATACAAGCAATTACAATATCCCCATGACGCGCGGTTAACGAACGATCCACCACCAACACATCACCCGAATGAATGCCCGCCTCAATCATCGAATCACCCTGAGCACGCACATAAAACGTCGCGTTCGGATGCGCCACACAAAACTCATTTAAGTCTAAAGATTTTTCAACAAAGTCCTGAGCAGGCGAAGGAAACCCCGCCGACACCGAATCCACATACAAAGGGATTCGCACACTATTGGCCGCGATAAACGCCGCCGACTCAGACACACCAAGATAAGTCACACGCATGATTAACACCAAAATACTGTATAGATATACAGTATAGTTTTAGACAGCGGGAATGACCAAGTGAATTTTTGTAACAGGTAGGATTTCCGGTTTTGCGACCAAAAATGAGGTGGGATTTCAGGAATGACGAACGTTAGGGTAAAGTAGCGAGATCAACTATTTACACACGGAAGACGCCATGTTCAAGACAGCCAAGAACACAATAAAGAAAGCAGCTAAAGACCAAGTCGAGTTTGTTGGAGCCATTTTGACAGGCGTGTTTGTAGGGTCGATTTTCACCTTGGCATACATCAAATACTGGGACACAAGCAAAGTGACCTTTGCCGATATAGGTGGAATGCTGGCAGGTGCTGGGACAATAGGTTTATTAGCACTTGCCTTCAGAGCAAGAACTGTGTGGATGGATCAAATAAAAGCGCAAGATAAAAGCGATAGCATTAAGCAATATCGAAATACGCATCGTGAGCTGATGTCAATCATAATAAAAATCGCTGTTTTCAATAACGATACGACCAAAATTCAGAATACAAACGAATTCGATGATAACCACCAAAAACTACAGTATTGCTTTGATAGCTTCCAGTATGATTTTTTAAAACTAACAACCCTTTATACAACTCAAAAAACACACGGCTTGCTAACACTAAAGTTAGCGCAAGACATGACATTATTTGATAAAAAACGCTTAGAATTCAAAGATGTCATAGAAAAAAGGCTTGAAATTATTAAAATTGAGGAAGAGTTTCTAAGAGAACTCTTCACAACACGTACATAATAACCCACCAAGGGGCTTTCGCCCCTTTTTCTTCCCTGTTCTAACCCTCTCCGAAGTGTCGGCCTGTGGCGTTTTTGACGCGTTCGATGGTTTGGTCGACCCATGCGGGGTTGGTTTGGATTCTGGCGAGTTGTTGTTGGTAGTTTCGGATGGTTTGGATCATGGCCATGATGTCGGTGGCGGATACGACGGCGATGCTTTCGGTTATGCCTAAGGATTTGGCGACATCGTTAATGAGTTTGAGCTTTTCGTCGTCTTGGATAGGTTTCTTGGGGACCTTGGGCAAAGGAACTTATCAATTGCAGATTTAACGTGGGAGAAGTAAGCATTATTGACGAGTCAACCTCTTCGTCACATATACTCTCCAAATTCCATTCGTCGAAGCACTTGGCGCACAACTTCACGACCAGAGTGAGAATCGATCATGTTCACTGGAATCTCCCCTCCAAGGGCAGGAATAGACGAACGCATCCATTCTTTTGCCAAATCTATTGATTCATAAATTTTTGCAGCTTGGATATAAACTCGTAGCAGGTCAATCAGATTGTCCGTCGCAGCAGAAGATAAGCGTTTGGTTTGATAACGCTTACTTAAATTTGAAGTGGTACCGATTGATCGAGCAATCAACTCTTTTTCCCCTATAAAATCTGTAATCGCCTTCAATTGATCACCACTAACCCTCGATCGAACAATCGAAAAATACCCAATTGGCGACATAATATCTACATTGGGAAATACATTGTTGATAGTATCAAGTGAAAAATTTTTCATAATTACAGGCGATTTCATGGGCCATCCATCAGCTATTCTTTTAATCATATTGAACACACTAGACCACTGACTTTAATAAAATTGAGACTCCAAATAGTCTTGCAGCTCTTCAATTCTTTCAGCCATCAGATGCTGCTTCTCTAAAGGAATTTTAGAAATATCCTCAAAAGTGATTGATTTAACAGCAAGAAGAAGCTTTAGACAAAAGTAATTATGAGTAGTCATCTTTTCAATCCTTGAATAAATTATAAACAATGGCAATTTTCCATCCATAAGCGGTATCTACCGTTTCGGTAGGTTTATGTTAGTTTTTGTAGAACCCTACTTCCAGTCCTTATCTCAGTTTCCTATACGGCGGACACTACAAATACTATTAAAAAATAGTCTTAACCTACAATAATGTAGACCAATTTTATAAAAAAATCTAATTTCATTGGTTGTTCCTAGATGTTTAACATTAAGAGGTGTCTAGTAAATAAAGCCTGGGAAGTCCAGACATAACTAATGAATTGTCCTTTTATTGATGGTAACTTACATCAATTCTAGAATTAATATGTGTGGTTAAAATGAAAGGTATCGTAAGCGACGACAAAATCTCAAATTTTAGAGATTTAGTTAATTCTAACTCAAAGTTCGTTTATCAGATTTACAAAGACAAAGGCGGCAAGAACCTCTTTAACCTCGTTTGCTCTTGTATGGATTGGATCAGTGTTTCAGTGCGACACTTAGAGAATGCGCCGGAGTTTGATTCCAACATAGACGTAAAGTGTATGCAGGTCTATTCCCTCATATCATCTATTGACCTAGTCTCAGCGTCAGTAACCCAACTTCATAGAGTTTTTGTGAATGAACAAACAGAACCCTTCAAGGGTGAGAAGAAGAGTTTTGTTAAGCGTCTATTTGAACATGAAGATGACAACACCTACTTTAAGACGCTAAGAGCCAGCTTCGGTGCTCACCCCGTCTCGTTGAATCAATCTAACTCGAGACGCTTTGCTAGTTGGCCGTTCAAGAGCCACTTAAACAATGCTGATTTAACAGTTCACTTATACAGTAGAGAAATTGGTGAAGAAGATTTAACTCTGAATATCTACATAAGTGAGTTATTGAAATTTCTCACAACTCGCTATGACTATCTTGAAGTGATTGCTGAAAAGGTTCAGAGCTTGTTTGAAGAGTATCAGACAGCCCTTTCAAAACAGATCATTGAGGCTAAATCCGATCCGTTAGAACAGCTCTATGTTCTAAGAACTGAATCAGAAATGCGGTTGGATAATGAGTATTATAATAGTGAGATTGATGACCTGATTATGATATTTGAAGCAAAAGTGACTGATGCTGAACTTTTGCATCTGGCTGATTCGTATAAAGAATCACTCCTACCTACGATAGAAGAAATTAAGACCAATCTACAATCAATGAACATCGTTGATTTAGAAGCTGGTTCTGATGTGAAAAGTAGTTCAAACTTTGGTAGAGAATTAGGCTATGAACTGCCAAAGTTCTATACTTGGATTCATTCGGGTAGATATGATCCGCTTTTCGATTACTACTTTGAAAGATTCAATACCGTTACTAAGGGCAAATTTAAGTTCTGTAAAAATGATGATAGAAAGCTTACATTTCTAAAGGTGAAACTGATGTTAGCTACGTAATCATCTTCCCATAAACTGAATAAGTCTTAACTTTATCTGTCAGGTTCGATTAACAATACTCAATCTAATCTGACAGTTGGCAACTGTGCCAGCAACGCATAACCTCTCAAACCACGTTAGGCAGTTTGCCCTACTTTTTCTAATATTTAGCGAGAAGAAAGTGGTGCCCCTGTTCGCTTCATTTGAGCTAGAGGAGTTGATGCCGTCAATTCTAGATAAAGCCATTAAGGGAGAGCTAGTGTGATGACTTTGCCTGCTCCCACCTTGGCATACGACGTCAGTGCTTCGATGTCTGGAGATGACTATCGTAAAGTCTGGAAACAGCTGTCAGGGGCATAACTCACCTGATAACACTGCTTAGAAGCGACTTCAACGTTGCTTTTATTACGGCCCCCCCAAGGTGGCCGTTTTTGATCCAGTAACCGAGACGCGATCACATGGCCGTGCTTTGTCAGTTGAAAGTTTGCAATAGAAGCCCCATCTAATCTGAGGGTATTTAGGAGAGGAGACCTGCTGTGCATATCGAGAGAATAAATCTACATAACTTTAGAAGCTTCGGACCAGAGAGTCAGAGCATAGCTGTCGATCCCGATCTAACCACCTTGGTCGGAGCAAATGGTGCTGGGAAAACGGTCTTGATGCAGGCCTTGCAGCGAATGTTCGGCATATCCAACGAACAGCGGGCAATTCGTCGTCAGGACTTCCATATTCCATCTTCAGAAGAGGAAATTCCACGTCGTCGAACTCTCACGCTGGAGGCCATCATCGCATTCCCTGAATTGGATGATGATGGCGAAGATCACTCTGTGATACCAGACTTCTTTCACCATATGAGCGTGACAGATGAAGGTGGCAAATTGAAATGCCGTTTGCGCTTGGATGCAGAATGGGAAGATGATGGCTCAATAGATGGCTATATTACTACCCAGTTCCGCGCGGTTACTACATGGGGTGAGCCAGGCAACGCTGATTTTCATAATGTACGTCCGGCGGATCGCTCTCGAATCCAGTTGATTTACGTACCTGCTACACGGTCAGCAGTTTCTCAGGTATCGGTCTTTCTGAAAAGTCGACTTTGGAAGGCTATTAACTGGTCGGAACAAGTTCGGTCATCTTTTACTCAAAAGGCCACAGAGCTGAACGAATCTTTTGAAGGTGAAAATGCGATCAGTACAGTTACCGGAAAGCTCACAGAGCGTTGGCAGGAGCTGCACTCTGCTGGAACTGATAGTACACCGAAATTTCGTCCGGTCGACCTCCGCTTTGAAGAATTTATTCGTAAGGTAGAGGTACTGCTGCACCCAGATGAAAGTGGTCGGGATCGGAGCATCGGTGAGCTAAGTGATGGCCAAAGTTCGCTGTTTCACATCGCCATGACTTCAGCCACTCTCGATGTTGAAACCGAGATCTTAGCCCAACCAGAGAGTGAAGATTTTCTTGGTGCAGACTTGCACTTGCCCTCGTTGACTATTTTGGCGCTTGAGGAGCCGGAGAATAACCTAGCCCCATACTATCTATCTCGAATCATAAGCCAGATCAGCAGCCTAGTGCATGGCTTGAGAGCACAAGCAGTACTATCTAGCCATTCGCCGAGCATTCTCGCCAGAATCCAACCAACGCAAGTAAGGCACTTCAGGTTAGCAACAGAATCAAAAACCACTGTTGTTCGTCAACTGACTTTACCCGAAGAAGAGAATGAAGCTGCAAAGTACATCCAGCAAGCGGTGAGAGCCTATCCAGAGTTGTATTTCGCTAGGGTCGTGGTTCTCGGGGAGGGGGCTTCCGAGGAGGTAATTCTTCCTGCTATATCAGAAGCTATGGGCATACCAATTGATAAATCTTTTGTCGCCATGGTTCCATTAGGGGGCCGCCATGTAAACCACATGTGGCGTTTGCTAACAGACTTACAGATCCTTTTATCACATTACTCGATCTGGATTGGGGCCGGCACGGCGGTGGCTGGGGAAGAATTAAGAATGCAGTTGCCAAATTGATAGAGTATGGAATCGACCCAAGTGAGATATTTGGGCAAAACCTCAATCCGTTAGGGTACCAACATAACCTTGCTGCATTTGATAATGATCCGGTTTCAGATTGGAATAACATTGATCAATGGGTTCAATGGCTCAGGTGGCACAAAGTTTATTTTTCAAGCCCGTTAGACATTGACTATTCAATGTTGAAGGCTTTTCCTGACCAATATCGAGTTGCCCCAGATGAAAGTTCTAATGGACCATCTATGCGTGGTGATCCAGGCAATGCTGTTATGGGAGATGAAGGGCACCCTGACTTATACTCGGATGATGTACTTAACTTGCGCTGGTACAGATATCTGTTCTTAGGAAGAGGAAAACCAAGTACGCATATTCGAGTGCTTGGCTCTATTCCGCCAGATCAGTTGGCTCAAAACGCGCCAGAAGAGCTACGAGCTTTAGTTCAATTTATTCACACAACCCTTCAAAACTAGGAGGCAAGGTGAAGTTTATTCGACCTGACCACTGGCAGCCGAAGGGGATCGACGATCTTGAGCCAAATGCTTGGCAAGCACTAAGGCAACGAGAGTCCACAAGCATTATCGCTGGCCCTGGAGCCGGAAAGACAGAGTTTTTAGCGCAAAAGGCTGCATATCTGCTTGAGACTGGCCTATGTCCATCAAACAAAAAAATTCTGGCCATTTCATTCAAGACTGATGCCGCAAAAAATCTCTCAGATAGAGTGAAAGAGCGTTGTTCAGAAGAACTCAGCAATCGTTTTATTTCGATGACTTTTGACGCATTCACTAAGAATTTAGTAGATCGATTTCGCATGGCCTTGCCTGAACATCATCGCCCATCAAAGCGATATGAAATCTCTTTTCCATCTTTTCAGCAAGAGAAGCAGCTTATTAGTAGTTTCAGAAATAATTTTTGGAACGTAGTAGGTATCTATAGCTTTACGCAAAGACTCCAAAACATGAATCAGTTTATCGGAAGTGTGCGTATAGGTAATCCCAAATTGTCATGGTTGGAGGAGGAATTTTTAAATTTTTGGTTGAGTCAGCAAATAAACTACCCCGACGGTGCTTCCAGAGTGTCATTTCCGGCGCTAAATAGACTTGCTGAATATATCGTTCGCACTAACGATCATGTTCGAAGATCTATTAGAGCATCATACCCTATTGTGTTTGTGGATGAGTTTCAAGATACCACGTTTGCTCAATATGATTTTCTATCTTCTGTTTTTAAATCAAGTGAGGCTGAGGTAACAGCAGTAGGAGATTACAAACAAAGAATAATGGGTTGGGCCGGAGCTAAAGGTAATGTGTTTCATCAATTTGAGTCTGACTTTTCGGCACATCGACATTCTTTGCTCCTTAATCACCGCTCTTCACCTGAATTGGTAAGGATACAACATGTTATTGCACAAGCTATTGACCATGAAGTGAGAGAGGTTCAGACAAGTAATATCAATTTAATTTCTGGTGATGCCGCTTGGATTTGTTGTAGTTACAATATAAATCAGGAGGCTGCTCATTTGGCTGAGTGGATAGCAAATGACTTGCTAGGTAGGTCACTGAATCCAAGAAACTACGCTATTCTGGTACGTCAAAAACCAGAAGATTATGAACAACAACTATCTTATTATCTCGCTCAACATGGACTGAGCTTACGAAATGAGAGTGTGAAAATAGGTCAAACTACATTACAAGATTTGCTTGCTGAAGAACTGACCATTTTGTTCTCTACTCTGCTAAGGCTGGGACTTGTCCGTCGAAATGCACAAGCGTGGAATCAACTATCATCAGATATTCGAATTCTTCGTAATACGAACCAGGAAGATGAAAAAGCACTACGACAGGTTGAACGCGAGCTAACAAAGTTCATTTCTACACTACGGATGTTAATACAACAGCCTCTGACATGGGAAAATGGTCGCGATGTGTTTGAGCGAACCATAAAATTTATTAACTCAGACGATCTTCGCAGCTCCTTTTCTCGTTACGCTACAGGAAATTTACTTGAAATAAACCTGGCAGCACTCGAAGAATTTTTTACAAACTGTGTTGATACTCAGAACTCTTGGGCAGGTTTGCTAGATGAGTTTGAAGGCACGAACCATATTCCTCTTATGACTATTCATAAAAGCAAGGGGCTTGAATTCGATACAACCATTTTCATGGGGATAGACGACAACGCTTGGTGGTCCTATAAGCAAGGTGATACGGAAGGACTATCGACATTTTTTGTAGCACTGTCTCGCGCTAAACAAAGGGCTATTTTTTCCTATTGTCAGCAAAGAGGGCAACGAACCAAAGTCGCAGATTTTTATGAGTTGTTGACGGCCGCTGGTGTTCAGGAGTATGCGATCCCACCAAGTGGAGTGGCATAGTAAATTTAGTCACCCCATTTGAGGTTTTATAATACCTTTGCTATTTCGTTAACTATTAATTAAGCGAAAGCTTTAACTCATTTATGTCCAAAAACGAGTTATTCCAACCGTCAGTTCTTCGCTCATAGCTGTCTGTCCGATGAAGTCCAAACCTATTCATCGAAACTGAAAGATCAGATCAAGTCGAGACTAATACAGAACATCAAAGGCAACAGCTGAATTCTCAATCGGGGATCAGTAGTTTCGTCGAAATATCCATCGATGCAGCAATGTCCCACAGAGCTTTTAACGTAACATTCACTTCGCCTCGCTCTATTCGTCCCATATAACTGCGGTCTATCTTAGATTTTGCCGCTAAAGCTTCTTGAGAGATACCTCGCGCTTTGCGCTGACTCCGAATTAGCTCTCCAACCTCTTTTGCTATGTTTCTCATTTTTATATCTCAAAAATGAAATACAATCGCTAATTGCGGACTATATCTCCACGGACTATAATCCGTATTTTTACAAATCGAGATAGTTATTTTGAGATCTAAGCCCATCGCTCACGTTGTCGAGGAGTTCTTCCAGACAACTGTACAAAAAAAAGCCACTATAAATGACGTACTCAAACACTATGTTGAAAAATACGGCGAGAACAACCCTATTGAAATGAAAAAAGCACGACATGCTATTTATCTGAAAATTCATCGTTTAGTTAAATCAGGTGTATTAGTCGTTGCCTCAAAGAGTGCTAAGAGTACTCATTATGCCAAAGCGAAAATTTTGCAGGAAACCAAGAATCAAAAAACTATACCCATTACCGTTGTAGCGAGTGAGAAAGAAATGCTCTTTAAGCGGAAGGCTGAACTTGAGTATGAACTTGAACTATGCATTGCAGAAGCCCAAGGCTATGAAGAGATGAAATCTATATTGCCCACTCAACTTGATTTATTGACATCTAAGAAAAATGAAGCAAAAAAGCGAGCAATAACATTGAATGGCTTACTAACCAGCACTCAAAACATATTGCATGCGCTCTCATGAATAAAATGCAAGATCTCTCACTAAGAACTTGGCAAAAAAACTGTTTATCTAAAGCGTTAGAAGTCTATCTAAAAGGCCAGCAAAACTTTATGTGTGTTGCTGCACCAGGTGCCGGAAAAACAAGATTTTCTGCATCGTTAGCAAAAAGCTTATTAGATGCTGACCACATTGATTTCGTTCTTTGCTTCGCCCCCTCTGTAAGCATACAAAACAGCATTCAAGAAACCTTCAGCAATATATTGAATGATCGCTTTGACGGCCGAATAGGCGCAAAGGGCTTGGTTATTACCTATCAAGGAATCCAATACGCCTACCAAGAACTTGCACATGTCATTAAGAACTACCGTGTTCTAATAATCTCTGATGAAATTCATCACTGTGCTTCTGGTATAAGTAGCACGTCTAATCAATGGGGACAGCTGTTAGTTTCTTTAATATCAGAAGGCAATCCCCTGACTCTAACTTTGAGTGGTACTCCTTGGCGGTCAGACAGTACAAAAATAGCGCTTCAGAGCTATTCTGGAGAGCCTCAAGAGCTTGATACAGACTTTGTATATGGGTTAGGCGATGCAGTTAGAGATAAGGTTTGTAGGAGACCTAATTTAATATTGCTCGATAATAGCTCGATTGATGTTAAGGAGGATTCTAAAACACATAAATTTAGTAGTATTCGCCAGGCAATTGAGGCTGAAAAACTAAAATATAGCGAACTACTGACTCATCAAGACTCACTAACTCAGCTAATGACCTATGCCCATGAGGAACTGATTAGAATTAGAGAAAAACACACTCGTGCCGCAGGTTTAGTTGTTGCATCATCTATTGATCAAGCGCGGCGGATATCTCAGTTTATTATCACTAACTTTAACGAGAGGCTCTATCGTAGTTAGTTATGATCAAATTGATGCTCACGAAAACATCAGAGACTTTCAAAGTTCAGAGATTGACTGGATTGTATCTATTGGCATGGTAAGTGAAGGCACAGACATCCCACGTTTACAGGTCTGCGCTTATCTGAGCAATGTGAGAACAGAGCTTTACTTTCGCCAAGTGCTTGGACGGATTCTACGAATAAACAAAAAAATAGATGAACCCTGCTCCATGATTGCGTTTGCTGAACCAAAGCTAATTGAATATTCAGAACGAATTAACCAGGACCTACCTGAAGATTCGATGAGAATAAAAGTTCTCGAAGAGCAGGCTTTAGTAAAGAACGCGGACGCAAATACACTCGCTCGAGGCTCAGAAAAAAACAACTTTATTACGATGAAAACAACGTCATCAAGCCATACACATTCGTTTGATAGGCTTCACGACATAGCATCAGAAGCTTCATATTCTGTTAAAATGGCTTTCTGTAAAGACTCTTACAGGACAAAAATTCTATCTTTATAAATAAATGGAAGTCCATTTCAATATTTCCTTGTGATTTTTAATTCTTTTACTATTGTTTAATTAATAAACAAAATTAATTCTCTAAGAGGAAGACTAATGAATACAATGCAGGAACTTTTTGAAAAAATTAAGTTAGTTTTAGTTGAGCAGCCACATAGTGATTCAAGTAGTTTAATTGCTCAAGCTTTAGCATCTGCATGCAACAGCTCTTATAGCGTTAGCATGCTAGACATCGCAATTAAACTTGATAGTAAGAATAAAACCCTTATTAACTCACTTACACATATTTGCTCATTCGAAGATTATAGTAATTCTCTACAAGATGAAACTTTGTATTGGCTGAGAGAAAAGAAATATATTGAATAAACAATTCTAAAGAAAAGCTTTGTTTAAACTAAGACTCGTGCAGCTTTATTGCCTCAATTTCTCTATCTTCGAACCAACCACTGCTCTTGATTCGTTCAATGGATGTCTTTGGGTTTGAGGACCAAAGCACAAGAGCAAGTGACTCCTCAGCTCTACTACAGGTAACGTAAAGCAGGCGAAGAGTTCGATCTATGGTCGTTTCTTTACCTTCTTCTATGTTTTTGGTATCGCTCTTACTGAGTTCCACGCCACCAAAAATTTTGTCATACGAAAACATGTGACTTCCCGCCAACTTATCATCCATCACAACCATTACATGGGAAAATTCAGAGCCCTTGACTACCTGATGAGTTGCAAGCATTGAGCGTCCAGCGAGATATGAGCGGTACTTTTGTAACTGATTCCAAGGTGAGGAGAATAGTACACATAAGCCACGGCGTAACCTATTTTGCTTAGACTCTTCTTCACCTCTACCGGGCACAGGAGGTGAGGGTGACTTATCCGCGTGCCCCACTATTAAGCGATTATCAATGCTAAACAACCTTGCCTTCAAAATCGGTTCAAGTACCTCTCCAACTGTCGCAATGGGGTTGGCACAAATGGCCGCGAAAGTTTCAATAGCTTGAAGCATTTCTTCGACACGGATTGATCGCGCTAAAGAGTCTTCGGGCATATCATCAAGGCAACCGTAACGCCTAAAGACCTCGGTGACTTTAAACTCATCAAGGAAGCCATTGGAATCAAAACATGCTTCTAAATCAGCAAGCTCATTTAATAATATTTGTATTACAGCAGGCCCTTTATTCTCGCCGCTCCCACTAGGTGCAGCAGCGTTGAAATCTAGTAAAGTCATGGCACTAAAAACATTAAGAAAAGAACCACGCATTGCGAGAAGCTTATGTTCAAGTGCGAGCACCTGAAATTCTCTTAGAGACCAGGCTTCAGATCGGCTTTCCTTCCACATTTGATCTGCGCACCAAAGTTCACCGAGAGCTTTATCTTCTGGTGAGAGTTTTGTATCACCTACGTAAATTCGAACAAGACCGTCTGACTTATCAGTTCTTGAATGCTGTTTTATACCATTCGCAGGTTGAGTTCGACCCTCGAGCTTTGCTCCCCATATTGTATTGATTAAGTCCACAATTCGACGTTGGCTACGATGATTCATTTGCAGCTCCGGCGTCGCCCAGCTATCAGGAACTAAGCTCGGAAGATCGGAATGCCCACCTGAATAGATTCGCTGTCTGTGGTCACCGAGTAGACCAATAATTAAGTTACTTTCACTAGACTCTGAGAGACCTATCAAGGTATCCAATATGCCCTTCATTGTATCCTGAGACTCATCAATAAGTACGATAGGATATCGGTCTTTGAGGATCATGTAGAGGGTAGGTCTATTTTTTAAAAGCCAAGCAGCTACGTCAATAACGTGATTATGGGCAAGTGCACCATGACCATACGTCTCGCGGTCTGGATGATAAATAAATACATCAGTTTCTCTAAATGCCTGTATTGCCTCTTTTATTTCATCCAGATCACGCTGTTTTGCTTGAGTAATACCACGCGGCTTTGCAAGCGCTTCCGTCGTCTCCTTTTCAAGCTGAGCTTCTTTTATTGAAATTAGAGCGGTTCGAATATCATCATTGAACCCACTGATAAGCTCCCAACAAAATGCATGAATGGTGGATACTCTTACTAAGTCATTATCTCCTAGTCGCCCATTAATAACAGCTACAGCGTTTTTCGTATAAGTGATCACTCGTATTGAGCGCCAGTACATACGCAAACGTCTAGCCAGCAGCTCCCCTTTTTCGTGTTTCACAACTCCTGTCACACGACGAAGTACCTCTATTAGAGTTCGAGTCTTCCCAGAACCTGCCCCCGCAAAAAGAAAGTAGCTTCGGGGAGGCTCCCCAGTTAGATAGCCGCAAATTTCATCAACAACTCCAGCATCACGATCATTGTCATCAACAGTTGTATGTATGCTCATTACATAGCTCCTTTTCTTGGTTCAAGTTCTGCTTGCAACCAAGCTAAGGCATCAGTAATGTACCTAGGACACTCGATATCCTCACCTGAGGACACTAACTCAAAGATGCTGGCAGAGAAGTCACCTTTGTTAAAAGAGCTGTGCATAAGGCTGTGAAGCTCAATTAGAAGATCTTTAGAGCTTGCAGCTTTAGCAGCTCTTTTTGCAACAGAGCCAAGAGCCCCTTTAGGCGTATCAATCTCCATTCCATTCTCATCTAGCTTTTCATCCATTAGACTTTTGAACCAAGATAAATTCGTCAGGATCAGCGAATCTTCAAATGTGCTAGGCCAGCTGTTATCAGCTTCTGTGATAGGTAACTGCCAAGCGAAACGCACTGGGCAATCTTCAATTTCACTCCACACCAACTGAGCGTTTGTCGGAGACTTGAAATCGTCGAGTTGTTTTAGTTTAGGGTGCCAGCCACGCAAGGTTTGGTTACCGCACTGAAGCCCAGTTTGCCCAGTGTTTGCAACTGCGACGAGTTTTATAGTTGGTTCATCATTTTTCTTGGGCTTGCCTTCTTTTTCTTTGGACGGGTCAATGTCTGTAATGATAACTGTAGGGATACGAAGCTTTTCGATAAGTGGTTTGAGTCGGTGGGCATGGCTCCCGCCAATATCCAGAAAGGACACATAACGACCGTTCAGCTCTTTGAAGTCACGTTCAATGAAGAGTGGTACCAGCATTCGTTCTGCAACACCCTCAACAAAAATAGCTGCGTTGGCAAACAACAAGTCCGTGTGTTGTACACGGAAATAGCGTTCAGCAAACTGGCGTGTCTTCTTGTCATCACCAAACACATCGGCGAGGTTAATAACCTCTGTCGACGGCATAGGTATATCAGCGCTCTTGGCTGTACGGCGAATATATCGGAGCCTATCAAAATTTTCTGCATGAGCTAAATGGCTTGAATGAGTACTTATGATTAATTGACTTTTTAGGCTCAAGGCTTCTTTTTCTGTAGGGCTGATTAATTTATGCGCGTTGCTCGGAAATATACGCTGCACCTGAACATGGAGGTGCGCCTCAGGCTCCTCAATCATAACTATGTGAACAGCGACAGGAGACCCTTTTTCAGGATTGAGCCGAGCAGCTCTAAAAGAAACTAGCTGATAGCTAAGTGATTGAAGATTCTGGTAACCTAGCCCGATAGAATGTTCAGGTAAGAGCTCGTCACTTGACTCTTTTAGCATGCTGTACTGGACTGCTGTCCCATGATCAAGCAAATCAGCTGTCTGTATACGAGTACGGAAGCGAATCTCTTGGGGATCATGCAAACCTGGATAGCCGAGATCTTTCACTTCCTCAACAGAGTCAGCGATGGCTGCATGAATCTTATTATCTAATTCTTTCTGAGCCAATGCCACAGCCTTGATAAGGTCTACACGCTGACCATGTCCTGAGCTAGCAACGTTTAAGTGTTGTCGGGCAAACTTAATTAGTTGGTTTGAAAACATACCTACTTGGTGCGGCCCTGAGGCAGACCGTGAGTCGGCTTCTTCACTTCCAAGTCCTCGCTGAGCAGCAATAAAATCAACACGGATCAACCTTGATAAGTGCTTACGCTCAATTGGAATAGTATCGGCATCTAATGTCTGTGTCTCATAGAGAGGCAATTCAGTAATAGGATTATTGTCGGAGTCTAGCTTGTATGCGCGTACTTGACCAAGTTTTAAAGGCTCACGCAGCCAGAAATCAAGAAGGTCGATGGGCCATGCTAATGAGTCTTCCCCCATATCCTTTATCGGTGAACGTGCATTACAGTAAGCCCATGCCAACTGCTGTAGCTCTTCTATACTTGTTACTGGCTCTAGTCGCAGGCGAACACCTACAGCGCCTCCTTTCCAGCTGAATTTAGAAAGAAATGGAGCTACGTAATGATACATTCCAACATCTGCATCGAACCAAAGGTCTAACACTGGCATTGTATCAAGCAGTATACGGAGGTGCTCTTTCCATTCTTCTGACTCGGCAACTGTTGAAGGATCTTCTGACAGCGCTTCCCAAATTTTGCCAAGAGTCCGTATCTTTGACCACTGTGATATGCTTATGTCAAAAGCACTGAAGGGAGACCCACCTGCAAGAAAATGACGAAGCGCCGCAAGAATTGAAGTCTTTCCGCTATTATTCGCACCGACCAATATTGTGGTTTTTTGATCAATGTTCAACTGGACTTTGCCAAGTCTACGGAAATTACTAATCTCGACAAATCGAAGCTTTATTCCTCTAGGTACTTTTGATTCTGACATTGATACGTCTCCATACGAATTATTAGAAATACTGGCACACAGTTAACGATAGCTTTTGGTAAATTTCACATTATTAATTTCGAAAAAATAGGCTGTGTTATATGTTATCCTTAATAGGTAAGCGAGCGCTTAAAGCCCTGTTTGCAAATTTAAAATTTTAGGAACATGCTTCTAAACGAAGCAATTTATAAGCTAAAACGCCATAAAAAAAGATCATTTTTTAACCAAAATTATCGTACCAGCTGTCTGCATACCTTTCTGCCAACACCTATTTGTCCAGTAGACACCAACTAAAGTAATTTGGTTGTCATCAAATCGCACATGCAATTTTGCGGCACCATCGAACTTTGAGTCATCAGTTTCAACTGGCTGATCTACAACTGATTCAAAGATATAGCTAAGATAAAAAGAACCATTTCTTTGATCTTTATAAATCTCGCTCTGAACAACAGTACTGCGCTGATATTTATCAAGAGAAACCAACTTAATATCAAAGTTAAAAAATGACGCCTTAGCGACTAATGTAACCATTTTTTTGTAGGGGTTGCCCTCATCATCTTTAAAAGTTGAAACTGTTTCTCCAACCCAAGTGCCATTTAAATCTGGACATACCTTTTGATTAAGCAATGTAGAGCCAAGATACGGTATTTTCCATATAGCTCTCCATACATATGTTCCCATAAACCAGGTAAAGGCTATAAATACAATTAGTATAGGTAGTGTTAAGCGTGTAACTATATCAAGACCATCTCCGTTGAAAAAATCAGCAACGCCAGACCAGCCTCTTGTAATCCATACTACACCTATAGTGACTAGACTACAGATAATAAACATCAAGCCCTTTGCAATTCCAAATTTTGGAAAAACCTTCCACATACCTACCTCCAAAAAAATTGAAAAACACTTTTTAAAACATAATAAATAAGCTATCTCTTTCTTAATATCAAACTATCTCAAAATGTAAAAATGAAGAAATCAATCGAATAAAGCTATGAAGTATTTAACCATTTACATAAGTATTAGTATTTAACTGCCCCAATCCAAACTTCTTGCGTGCCAGCAATAAGGAAGATTGCAGGTTGAGTGGGTCGATTCCTATTAAAAATATTCCAGCCTTGTCTATCAATATAAGAAGGTGTTGGATTTTTTTCTGGATGTGTGTGCCACTCACCAAGACAGTTTATTTTCCCTCCTGAGTTTATGTACAAGTCTCTTGCTTGATCAACATGTTTTGGATCTAGCCGTTGAAAAGCACAGCGTCTTTGAATATCTTTCGGTTGCGGAACAGTTAAATCTATAACATGCAAGTTAACCCCTTTATAATAACCACATAAAAATCCCCCAGATTCAGGCACTTTGGTTTCAATCTGTCGATATTGATCGATTGTTTCAAGCACCTTTTGATCAATATATACGTATCCACCATTATTCATACTCCATAGTCGGCCACCATGAAGAACAAAACGATTTAACGATTGCATATTGGGCAACTTATACTTTTATCTGGAGTAGTATTTGGGCGTTTTTCACATTGATCGTGACGAATAATATTAAATCGCAAAGTATTATCAACTGTGTTGGAAAGGTAATCGTGCAGTAACTCCATTGCCTGAGTTGCTGCGATCATTGACACTGTCGAGGCGTATGCATGATAGCTTTGATGGCAGCCGACAAAATTTGGAGTGTCCTCTATAAACCCTTTGCTTATTGGAAATCGGGGGGAGTACTTGTTTTGCTTTATCTGCCATAAACAGCGAAAGCAAGCTGAAGAACGCTCTTTTCGATTGTTCAAAAAAGCTACAGTAGCTGCTCCGTGTCCATGCACCCAACTGTGTAGTAAGACCGGAGTTAGATTTTGTCGTTTAAGGTAATCGGGAATAGCAATACTTACTGTTTGTGAACCAGTGGCGTCGACAACAATACAATCATTTGAAAATAACTTCCAAGACTCAGTAATTGACTGTGCATATGAATTTATTTGAAGATGAGGGAAATCCATTTTCAACCGATAACTTAAGGCTTCAGCTTTATAAAGACCAAGGCTATCTGCTCCCAACAAATGTCGCCCTATATTCTCTATACTTAAAATATCAGGATCGATTACTAGTAGCTTACCTGAACGCCCCCAACCAGCTCCATGAGCACACAAAAGCTTCGATAGATATCCTCCTATTGTTCCAGCCCCAACCAGTATAATCGTTTTATCCTTAAGGGTTGGCGTAGAGTTGATGATATTTCTTTCTTGAATATATTTTGGATCAGCTTGGTTTAGAGAAAACCTTTTAATCTCAGCCTTACTGTTTCTTAACATGAACGTTGCGTTATTAAATCGATGTTGAATTAGCGCATTAGTTATTGTCGATGAAATCTTAAAACTAAGGCCAGCACCAATTTCAGTGACTCCATTCTCTCGTGGCCAAGTAAGTATTATGCCAATTTCAGTACCAAACTTAGCATCTTTTTTTTCCTTTGGAAAATAATTTCATACCTATTTTATTTAGGAAATTATGAACCGCTCCTGCTGTATTATTCTCAATCCAGGTTAATGCTTGACCAATAGTAGTTGGAGGCCAATCAGTTTCACTTAGATTTGAGGGTGGTGAAGGTAAACGAAAAGCAAACCATTTAACATTGATGTCATTTTCTTCGAAATCAATCCATGGCGTTTGATCTTTTTCGAAAAGCCATTGATTTCTACTATGTCGTTGTGAAAAAAGCCTAAATTCCATAAAATTTTGTGGGCTAGTACCGACATATAGACTCTCTTCCCCATCCCAATAGCCCAAAAAATCACGTGCAATTACATCATCCTCAGAGGCGGCTAACAGGTTTTCATGTAACAGAGTTTTAATGTCTTCTAATAGACCGGCTACCAATTCAACAGCCATACTTGAATCCCACCAAACTCGACTTTCATCAACATAACAAACATGCCCATTTGTATTTATATGTCGAAAACCGAATACTTGGCGAAGCTCTGGGCTAAACATCCATTCACTTAAGTAGGCTTTTGGGAAATCGTATTTTCCTTCGTGAAATCGAAGTTCCAGTTGAAGCCTCCAACCCCCAACATTGATACACCCCTCAAAACAAGGCTTTTCAGGTGTTCCAACAGCTTGAAAAGCATAAAATTTTTGAGAATTAAGATATCGCTCTATTCCTTCCATGTTTAACCTGAGGTGCTTCTCTCTGTTGTACGAAGTGGATGAATTTCTGGTTCAGTGCCTGTAATTTCTCGAACCTTATTATCTGGCTCATCATTAACAACAATCCGAGATGGATCTCGAGGAAATCTCTCTCCAAACAAATCTATAAGTATATTGTTGGCTTCAGGAGGATTTGTATTTTTAGCTAGATTATATTGCCTAGTAAAACTTTCGAACTTTTGTTTGTAAATGTGCTTATTTTCATCAGATATAGAAGTTCGCAGGTCATTTTTATTATTTTTATCAGAAGAGGTTGGACAAGGTATTAACAACGGACTATCAAAGACTTGCGGAAGTCTATCGACAACCTCTTTGAATACCTGACAATGATTCATTCCGTTGGAATTATCAGGATAGCTTTTTATACTGTGTAGAAGCAAAAATATAGAACTTGGACCATCGCCATCAGGCCATTCGATATCACGCCACGCTTTAAGAAACCTATTAACTGGGCGGATCATTGGACCTTTTAAATTGAACTGATGTGTAATCCACCTACTTACCACTAAGGCATCTGATGGCAACCATCCATCTTTTCTGTGAGCCATATGGATTACATTTGGGTCAACTGCTTTAACTTGATAAGATTCCATATCAAGTTCTTCATCAATAGTAAGTAATGCAACTTCTAATTTTGCCTCCGTCAATTGCCTATCTTCAATCACATTGTTAAATTCACTCTCTGGTACTGCAAACAAAGGAATATCAATATGTGATTTGTTATTCACTATCACCCTGACACAAGTATCTTTTTCTTTCTCACCTGAAAGTATTTGCCAACCATTATTATTAGATTGTATAAAAGCATTGAGAATCGATGTAACAGAGTTGAAGTAAAATGTAGTTGCCGTTTTTGGTTCTTGCCCATTACCTAGCGCTGAAAATGGCAAATACATACCTAGATCAATATCAACTTGTTGCTCCGGTGGATTCGCTGGATCGTTTAAAGTTCCATATGCAAATGAACCCTGAATAGCAAATTTTGGTCTTGGAACTTCTATCTCAATTTTTTCTCTTTTGAACTTTTCGCGAATATCTTTAAATCCAGAAATGATCGCTTTTCTAATATCTTTCGCAGCAAGAACCAAAACATCCTCTTCGTTTTTGGTCAAATTCAAGTTACTTAACAAAGAGGGTTTAGTTTTGCTTGCAAGCAGGCTATGAAAATGATTTACCATATCTCGATCTCCTATCTTTATAAATGGTTTAGACACTATTGTGTGCTAGTGAAATTCGGAAGCTCATCAACAAACGTAATTCATCTACATACATTAGAATAGATCTGCAGAATCAATTATTCTATTATGCATGTAACACCAATTTTCACATGGTAAATATATATTAATTTCTTTATTAGCGACATTTAACCTATCAGATCTAAGTACTCTTGTTCTGAAAGCACTTTAACACCTTTATCTATAGCCGCATTGATTTTTGTCTCTCCAACCTTTTCACCGGTCACTAAATAAGTAGTTTTTCCTGTTACAGATTTAGCAACTTTCGCACCTAAAGATTTAGCTTGTTTCTCCATGTCTCCTCGGGAACCTTGTTGCATAGAACCAGTAAAAACAATCACAGTTCCTGCAATTGGCGAGTCTAAATTTTCATTCTCTGATTCTTTTGGAGTGATAGACAAATTAAAACCGAGTTCATACACTTTAAAAAACTCTTTTTTAATGTTCGCTAACCCTTCTACGATGGCGTCTGCACTAACCTGAGCAAAACCATCAATCTTGATCATCTCTTCGGCAGATAGGTCAAACAGCTCAGTAATGGAGTGATGCTTAAGTAATTTCTCACAATTTCCGCCTCCTAATCTACTAACACCAAAAGCGGAAAGAAAACGCCAATCTTCCACTTCAATCTCTCGACTAGCCTGCAATTGGTCAGATAAGTTCTGAGCCGTTTTGTCGCCAAATCCATAAATAACAAACTGATGGACTTTAATGCCATATATCTCATGTATGCGTTTTATACCACAGTTACTGAGTTTTTCAATCACCTTTGGACCGAACCCGTCATTATTCCCTAAGGTTTTAAAAAAATGAATTAAGGTATTTTCAGTTTGTGCTGGGCAATCCGTTTTATTTGGACAGATTAAATGGTCTGATTCCCATAAAAGCGGCGTCTGACAGCTCGGGCACGTTTCTGGTAATGTTACCTCTACTGGCTTTAAGACTTTTTCAATTTTTGGTATCACCAAACCACTTCTAACGATTTGCACAATGGCCCCAGGACCAACGCCATTAGTTTTCACCATATTGTAATGATGCACAGTCACTCGACTGATCGTTGCGCCACTTATTCTTGTTGGCACCAACTCCGCCACAGGTGAAATTCGGCCTGTTCTTGAGGTTTGAGGAATGACATTAATTACTTCAACGTCCACAGACTCTTCATTTACTTTAAATGCAATCTGCCATCTATGATTACGTCTTGTTGCACCCATGCGTTGTTTAATAGCGTCATGAGTGGTTTCTAAAATAACGCCATCAATATCAAAATCAACGGCATTCCAAATTTCTTCAATTATGACTTCAAAGTTTTCAATAACTTCTGAAAAACCAATGACTTTATTCGGGAGTAATGCAAATGGATAAAAGACACAAGCACCTTCATTGATCGCTTTCTGTACGTCCTCATCTACTTTTTTTTCTGCAATAATCGCAGCTTGCAGATTTCTTGAATTCTCAAATATTTCACTAAGCACGTCGTCAAAGTAACTCTTCTTAATGACTATTTCACCTGGGCCTAAACCACGGCCACCAGATGCAGCGACTTTTAAGCCGCGCTTAAAAGCTCTCGTGATGTCTTGCCCTCTAAAACCATCCCCCCTGGTGTAAAGCGTCTCTCCATCATCATATGCTGCGTACCCATCTAACTTAGGCGTAATACGTATTTGTATATCTTGTTCAGACACTTCAATTTCTTGAGCCGCTTTTGAAATTCTTTTGAGCCACTTTTCAATATCTTTAATGGAATAAGCTTTTTCTGTCGATAGCATCCTTTGCGGTAATTCGACAGTCTTTGCTTCAGCTAGTACTTCTGGCTCTACTTTATTTAAATACGGATGAAGATGATTAATATTTCTTAACATGGAAATGTAAAGGTCATATTGATTATCACTGATAACTGGTGCACCAGACCTATAAAGTGCATTGGCAGCACCTAATACTGAAACTAAATCTTGCTCTTCTAACTCTGGCTCATTAAATAAACAAACCAATTTCTGAGGATCAATTTTATCATTCCAATCATTGAGAACTAACAATTGCTCATTAGTAAAAGAAACATTTACCATTTAAAACCACCTCAACTAGCAAAAGCAGAACAAGCATTTACGAAATATTTGGAATTAGAGCAATGTTGTTCAACCAACCTATCAGTGACAGATTTCCTATTTGAAACATTAGCTTTTAAGGTGACACCCACGTCGCCAGCGCGATGAACAATCACATAATCGTTCACTTTGACTCCCAATCGCGCTATCTCATCTTTATTGTGCAAGGTGGCATTAGAAACCGTTACACCGCCAACAAACACTGGCTCTAATCGTGCCACCGGGGTAATTGCTCCCGTGCGACCCACTTGAAAGTCCACTCCGAGTACTCGGGTCATTTCCTCTTGCGCAGGAAACTTCCTAGCAATCGCCCAGCGTGGTGCACGGGCAATAAAGCCCAATTGATTCTGCTGAGCGATTTGATCGACTTTATAAACAATACCATCAATGTCGTATGACAAATCAGCACGCTTTTCATTCAGCATCTCGTAATAATCAATACAACCTTGTGCCCCTTCTGCTTTTGCCATCAGGTCATTGGTACGAAAGCCCCACTCGTTCAACTGTAGCAACCCCTCGTAATGGCTTTTAGGCTGATCCCAACCTTCCACATAGCCAATCGAATAAGCACACATCACTAAAGGACGAGTGGCAGTAATCTTAGGATCAAGTTGGCGTAAACTGCCTGCCGCCGCGTTACGTGGGTTAACAAAGGTTTTCTCCCCCTGCTCTATCGCTAAAGCATTGAGCTTTTCAAAGCCCTGTTTCGGCATATAGATTTCACCGCGCACCTCTAGAACAGTAGGCGGTGTTTGCGTGCGTAACTTCAGTGGCACGGAATAAATCGTTTTAATATTTGAGGTAATGTCTTCACCAGACAAACCATCACCACGGGTCACCCCCTTACTAAACGGCCGTTTTCATAACGCAAACTAATCGCTAAGCCATCTAATTTAGGCTCACAGCAATAGGTAATAGACGACACTTTGAGCAGTTTACGAATACGCTGATCGAAATCTGACAAGGACTCATTGTCGAAAGCATTGTCCAAAGACAACATGGGCACAGTATGAGCGACATTGGCAAAACCACTGTCGGGCTTTTCACCGACACGCTGAGTGGGAGAATCTGCTTGAATCCAATCTGGGTGTTTGGCCTCTATATCCTGAAGCTGGCGATAATCACGGTCATATACTGCATCAGGGACGATGGGTTCGTCTTTTACATGATAGGCATAGCTGTAATCATTAAGTTGCTGAATCAACTCCAGCATCTGCTGATGCGTCATGTTTGTCTCTTGGCTCATATATCAATTAACTCGATTTCTTTTGACTTGTATTAAATATTAACGGCAAAAAAACAAGGCCCCTCGGGGCCTTGGTTTGTCTTACTGCTTATTGCGCATTAACCGACGGCGCTCAAAATCACGTATTCGTTGTCGACAATGTGCGATGGTTTGATCACTCATTGGTGAGCGTCGTTCATCGCGCAATTCACCACCTAGGTTACGCACCAAGGCTTGAGCGGTTTCCAGCATAAAATCGAACGCCTTCATACTATTTTTAGGCCCAGGTAAACCCATAAAGAAACTCACACCAGGACAATCACTTTCCCCCATGGTTTCTAAATTAAAGGTGCCTGGCTCAATGGCATTCGCCATACTAAACTGTATTCGACCACGATCAAATCCGTCTTCATGACGATGGAAGATATCCATTTCACCATAGCGCATGCCGCAATTTAAAATAAGTTGAAGCAGCTCTATTCCGGAAAAACTTTGCCCTTCTGGAGCAAACACGTTAATGACGATGACTTCTTCAATCTCAACAATACTTTTGTCTTGTTTATCGACAACGTCATCCACCAAATGACTGGGTGTTATTTGATCAATATCTATTTCTGAATAACTACGCTCATAGTCCTCATCGCTATCATATTCGCTGCGATGATGTGTCTCTGACGTGTAATCAAGATTGAGATCATCGTGCTCATAAAAGCCATCATCTGAGTAATTTTGCTCAGACACAGCTGAGTCCCCAAAATCTCGTTCAGGTACTAACGACGCTAACTCATCAAGATGTAAGTCCTCACCCCTATCCAATTCTGGACCCGAATCGACCTTATGAGGAACCTCGGTTAAAGGTGACTTAGCCGTTTTACGAGCATTTTCAAACGCATTGGTAATAGGATCGGCGGCGGGTCGACTCACTCTAGACGACATTTTCCCGTATCCCATGGTGGCTCGTTGTCTAACCAATGCATCATTTGATTCATCGGCATCAGCATAACCACCTGTTTGAGCATGCTCTTGACCTTTTTTATATCGACGAAATCCATCTATGAGGATCACAACAATGATGACGACCCCAATCAAGATTAGCCATTCACGCAAGCTAAATTCCATTACACATTCCGAATAGCATCAATTAAAGTTGACTGTATTATCAAACGAAGCGCCTTAGGATTCAATTACAAGGCCACCTTGATTACGAAAATCTCTCTACTATTTACCAGTAGATTATGCTTTATACCGATAATTCGTCCTTTTGTCAGATCATTGTCATTAATATTTGATAATTTCACCACCAAATCCACTGTTTGTACTTGAGCCAACGAGGCTGTTGGCGTCATTGCATCTAGGTTCGTTAACAAAATTGGTTGCTCCAAATCCTCAGGAAATACTCTTTGGATCGCCAACGGCATTTTCTGACCATTTAAAACCGCATAAACTAATAATACATCGTCCTGGTGCCACTCGTACTGAGCGGTATCCCATTCAACTTTTACGGCCAACTGATCCGTAATAATGGGCGCCACTTGCTGATAGTCAATACGCCCCAATTCTCTTGCCTTGTTAATGGCTGACAACAAGGCAAGACGCTCTCTAGAATGGGCGCTGTAGCGGATCGCTTCTTGCCATGACAGTATGGCACCTAGATAGTTTTGTTGAGCAAAGTCCGCCACGCCCTTTAAATCCAGGGCAATAGCTTGGGTTGGATCTTGTTGCAAAATAGCACTAACCACGGCCTGCATTTTAGGCGAACTTTGATTCCCATTCGCATAAAAAATCGCCTGCGCGTATTCCACCAATAAAGCCACACGCCCTTCGGCATTTTTGGGCAACTTTTCCAATGCTGTTTCAAACGCGTCCACCGCCATAGCATATTGTTCAGCCCGCATATACTCCGTAGCTAAGTAGTACCAATCTTCTGCTCTGTCGTAACGTTCAGTGCGATATTGCAAGAAATCTGTGATTTTTGAGGACTCAGCCGCTGCATGTGCAAATCTTGTGTAAAAGCCACTTCTTTCGCATAACCAATCCATTGATAGAGACTCACACTACCGAGTACCGTCATTGCGGTCGCGCCAAGCATGACCCAACGGGCAAAGGTGACATTGGCCTGAAGCAAAGGTTTTTTTGACTGTCTATCGAGTTTGTTTCACTATCAACATCAACTAACAGTTGCGCTGACTCGTCAGGGGTCAATCGCCCAGCCTCTTCCTCTTCTGCGATTTCTTTTCGACGCACCTCAAAAAATGACAGCCGGCTTTTATCTTCTTCTGCAGAGTACTTAGCCAAACCATGCGCAATCGAACTAAACAGATAAAACAGACTTAAGACAATCAGTATGATCATCACCAAATACGCGGCTATCATAGAGGCTCGACCTTGTCGTTTACGATTCGTCATCACCACAGAAATAAAAGCCAATAGCCCTATCCCTAGCAGAATAAAGAGTCCATACCAAAGCAAAAAGTGGCCGTTGAATGCTGCGGACGATACAACACAAACTCACCATAACGGGCCACCATGTAATCCACTATTTCTTGATCTGTCTTGCCTTGCTCTATCATCTGGTAGACTTGTTCACGAAGATCCACCGCAATGCCAGAGCCTGAATCAGCCAAATTTTGATTCTGACATTTTGGACAACGTAACTCTTCGACCAAACTTTGATAACGTGTTTTGTTCAACTCTGTACGAAACGTCATTTCTTCTTGAGCAACCGCAGACAAAGACAGCCACATTCCACAGAGCAAAAAAATCCCCTTAATACACCTCATTTCATATAGCCTTTAATGTCAGGCCAATTTTCGGCGTTGACCACACCTTGATGTCGATAAACCACCACCCCAGAGCCATCCACCACAAAAGTCTCTGGCGCACCTGTCACCCCCATATCCATACCAAAGCGCCCCATTTCATCCATTAATACGATTTGATAAGGGTTCCCTTTTTGTCCTAACCATTGCTCCGCAAGGTCTTTCTTATCTTTGTAATCGATACCAATAATTGTCACACCAGAATCGGCCAATGCCATTAAAAAAGGGTGTTCAACATGGCATGCAGGACACCAAGTGCCCCAGAAATTAATCAAATAAGGCGCCGTCGGCAAATCCTGATGGGTATACACCTGATCGTCTTGCAATGATACCAACGTAAAGGCAGGCACTTTTTTACCAACCAAAGCAGAAGGCATATATTGAGTGTCTTTACCAAGCTGCAAATAAAGCACCACGCCAAGTATCAAAAAAACCGCCAGAGGTATAAAAAATAACAGTTTACGCATGGTTAGCCTCGCGTCCGTTTTCGATAGCGTTTATCCAATGCGGCCAACAATCCACCCGCCATCATCATCAAACCACCAAGCCAGATCCAGCGTACAAAAGACTTCACGTAAATTCGTACGCCCCAGGCAGAGTCATCCAACCTTTCCCCTAAAGAAACATATAAGTCACGCGTAAAACCCGCGTCCAGAGCCGCTTCCGTCATGACCTGCTTGCGGGTGGTAAAAAAGCGCTTTTCCGGGTGCAGCACGGCAACCACTTTATTCGCATAATAAGCGGTAAATTGCCCTTTGCTTGCCACATAATTTGGCCCTTTTACTTGCTCCATTTGGTCAAAGTGAAATTCATAACCTGCTACCCTTGCTCGGTCCCCAGGGGATAATCGCAACATAGATTCCTGACTGTTAACACTGACCAAAACAATGCCCACCAAGGTCACGACCATACCAAGATGCGCCAATAACATACCGTAGTAATTTCTTGGCAATTGTCGAGCACGGGGAATAATGCCTTTCGTTCCGGCAGAGACCTTACCAAACCAATCAGAGAAGGATAAACATACCACCCAAAATGCCACCGCCAAACTGAGCCAAACGGTAAAACCAAACTCATAACAATAAACCACCAAACTAGCCGACAAAACAGCGACAACGGCAGCAACAGAACACACCTTAAAAAACACATTAAACGGCGTATGATGCCATTTAGAAAGAGGTCCAACCGCCATAAACACTATCAGCAACAACGCAATCGGCGTGAAGACACTGTTGAAGTACGGCGCGCCAACAGAAATTTTTCCCAAGCCTAACGCATCAAAGATCAAGGGATATAAAGTCCCCAATAAAACCGTTAAGGTTAAAACGGTTAATAGGATGTTATTGAGCAGCAACCAGGCTTCTCGTCCTGTCGCACCAAAAGACACACTGGAACGCACCTCTGCCGCTCGGATGGCATACAACAACAAACTACCGCCAACAAACACCACAAGCAAAGCAAGAATAAACATGCCGCGCGTAGGATCTGCAGCAAAAGAATGCACCGAGGTGAGGACGCCGGAGCGAACCAAAAATGCCCCAAGCAAGGAGAGGCTAAACGTAAAAATCGCCAGCAAGACAGTCCAGCTTTTAAACACACCACGTTTTTCCGTCACCGCAAGAGAATGCAACAAAGCCGTTCCCGCCAACCAAGGCATAAAAGAGGCGTTTTCCACAGGATCCCAAAACCACCAACCACCCCAGCCTAATTCGTAATAAGCCCACCAGCTGCCTAAAGTAATGCCCAGTGTCAGAAACGCCCACGCTGCGGCCGTCCAAGGTCTTGCCCAACGCGCCCAAGATGCATTTAAATTCCCCGTAATCAAAGCCGCGACAGCAAAGGCAAAGGCCACAGAGAAACCGACATACCCCATATACAAAACAGGCGGATGCACAATCAGACCAAAATCTTGCAGCAGTGGATTCAGATCCCCGCCATCGGCAGGCACATCTGGCAATAAACGCGCAAAAGGCGAAGAGGTAAAGAGTAAAAAGGATAAAAAGCCAACACAGATCATGCCTAACACAGACAAAACAACCGGACCGACATCTTCCGGTAAGGTTCGTACCTTTATCGCTACCGCGGAGCACCAGCCAGACAAAACCAGCACCCAAAGCAATAATGACCCTTCATGGCCGCCCCACAAAGCACTGAACTTATACCAAACGGGTAACTGGCTATTCGAGTTCTGACTCACATACAGCACCGAAAAATCGTCCATCAAAAAAGACGCGCTCAAGATAACAAAGCTTACCAACACCAAAGCCGACATAATAAAAGTAAGCGGTTGCGCACTTTGCAATAAGAAACGATTGCCTTTCCGATAGCCAATTAAGGGCAAAAAAGCCAGCGACAGGGCAAAAAACAACGACAATATCAGTGAAAACTGACCAATCTCAGGAAACATATTCAGCCTAAATTAATAAGTAGATTGCGTGGGCGCATGATTCTCATCCATCGAACTTTGGGCATTTTTCAATGCCTCTGATACTTCAGGAGGCATGTATTTCTCATCATGCTTTGCCAACACTTCGATTGCTTCAAATACTCCCTCTTCGTTCAATCTCCCCAAAGCCACAATGCCCTGACCCTCTCGAAATAAGTCTGGCAGAATACCACGATACTCAATGGTCACTTTGTGCTGAAAATCGGTCACGTCAAACGCAACCGCCAAGGTATCAGAATGGCGTTTTACACTGCCTTTTACCACCATGCCACCTGCGCGAATATTGGTATTTCGCGGGGCTTCTCCCATCACGATCTGGGACGGAGAGAAGAATAAATTGATATTTTGTTGCAAGGCGTACATCACCAAACCCACCACAGCGCTCAGTATCAAGACAAGAATGGTTATGACGAGTAAGCGTTTTTTTCTGATCGGATGCATTAGCGAGACACGCTCCTTTTAAAACGTTTGCGTAAGGTGTCGTGTGTTTTTCGACGTGTCGACAACGTGCTCCAAACCAACCATGCTAACGCCAACGTACTGAAGCCATAAGCCGACCAAACATACACGCCGTGGGTTCCCATCATCAAAAACGCTGACAGACTATCAAAGGTCATTCTCTGTTACCTCTTGCTTGACCCAACTGGACCTATGTTCACGTAGCAATATTTCTGACTGCATTCGCCACAGAACGAGTTCAGCTACAAAACAGTACAACCCAATGACAGAAAAGAGTAACGGCAACCACATTTCTGCAGGCATTTCAGGCTTTTTCGTCAAGGTAAACGTCGGCCCTTGATGTAAGGTCTCTAACAACACCACGGAATATTTAATAATGGGTAAGTTAATTAGCCCAACAACACTAATAACCGCTGCGGCTTTGTTGGCTAATAGCACATCATCTATGGTATTTTGCAAAGCAATAATGCCCATATAAAGCAAAAACAGCACCAACACAGAAGTCAGTCTAGCATCCCAAACCCACCAAGTACCCCAAGTAGGCTTACCCCAAATGGCCCCAGACACCAAAGCAATCAATGCCATAATGGCACCAACTGGCGCCATTGCCTTGATAAAAATGGGCGACATTTTCATCTGCCAGACAAGAAAAACAACACCTGCAATCCCCATCGCCAAGTAACAAGATTGCGCCAACATCGCCACTGGCACATGAATGTAAATAATGCGAAAACTGTTGCCTTGCTGATAATCGGCGGGCGCAAAAGCCAGCCCCCACACTAAGCCAATTACAAGACACAAACAGCCAAAACAGAAAACAGGTAAAGCCCACGCTTTAGACCAAGAATAAAACCACTTTGGCGAACCCAATTTGTGAAACCATGCCCAGTTCATGCGTTCACACTCGCTTTGACGGCAATCGCCGTCATAAAAGGCGATATAACTAAAGACAACAAAGACATCGCCAACAACATCGCCAAGAAACCAGAGTACGGCAAACCTGCCTGCGCCGCTTTGACCGCTAACGTCGAGAAAATAATCACTGGCAAATAAAACGGCAATATTAGCAACATCACCAACATAGCACCTTGTTTTATCGACACCGTTAATGCTCCACCAATCACGCCAATGAAAAATAAGCTCGGCGAGCCAACCAACAAGGTGACGATCAACGCCCAAAAACCGGAGCTTGGCAAGTACAGCATTTCCGCTAACAAAGGCATCGTGATAAGCAAGGGCAGCATAACCACCAACCATTGTGCGATGATTTTTAATACGATCAATAACGGTAAAGAAAGTCCGCTAACGACTAGCTGCTCCAAAGAGCCATCTCGATGATCTTCTTTGAATGTGCTTTCTAACGCCATTAAGACAGCCAATACCGTGGCACACCAGATAATACCAGCCGCTGCTGGGGCTAAAAATTCAGGTGACGAATTAACACCGATCGGAAATAGAACAACCACAATAATAAAAAACAACAGAGCATTGAAGACATCTTGTTTGCGACGCCACAACACCAAAAACTCAGCTTTTAAGAAAGAAGAATACGTCATGGCAACAACATCACGTCACGGGAAGCGAGGGACAGCAAATTCTGATGGCTTGTTAATAGCACCATCCCACCTGCCAAAGCATGCTGTCGAATACGCTCTTCTAACAGCTCAGCCCCTCTCACGTCCAAAGAAGCAAAGGGTTCGTCTAGCAGCCAAAGTGTTTTTTGGCTCAACCATAAACGCGCCAATGCAACACGACGAGTTTGTCCGGCAGACAGCTTTTTAACCGGTGTATCCATGTAATCGATAAGCTCCAGCGATTTTAATGCCTCGTGTAAAACATTTGTGCAAACGTCAGGGCAATACCAACGAATATTTTCAGCCACACTGAGCCGTTGTTTAACACCAACCGAATGACCAATATAGAGGGCATCTTGCTGCAATGTACTTCTGTCTAAGGTGACATCTTCGCCCGAATACGCTATCCGCCCTTCTTCAGGAGAAAGAGCGCCAACGATGACTTTTAACAAAGAACTCTTACCCGCCCCATTTTCCCCTAGGATTCGTACGACGTCACCAGACTGGACACTAAAAGAAAGCCCTTTACACAAGTCCCTTTCAGCACGTTCAATCCAAAGGTCTGATATGGTTAATGAAGCAAAAGATTGCAAAAGATATTTCCAATTCGGCCGATATGTAGGTAAAGGTTAACATTATTTGTGTGACACGGTTTTTACTATACAGCTTAGCTATACTAAAGTGTTTAAACATTATATGAGAATCGTTTCTAAAAGCACAAATCAATCAGCTATGTAAATCAACAGGCAGGCTACATGATCTCTGACATCCAATCTATGCTTAATGCATCTTCAGGCAAGCAGAGCAACGGGGCGAGCAGCGGTAACAATGTATTAGGCAGTACGGGGACCATTGCGAAATTAAGCAGTGAAATCAAACTCATAGAAAATCTCAGTTTGATCAAGTTTCAAGGCAGTGAGTCGCTTAATTTTCAAGGAAAACCCGCACAATTATTACATGCAACCAGCGCACAACACCCCTTCACCCTGGTAAATACAGGCACTCCCATTGATGTTAACAACATTCAGAATGCCAAATTACATAAAAGCAACGGTCTGCAAGCCTCGCTAACGATGCCCCTCGATACTCAAACAAGTAAGATAGCCACCAATAACCCAAACATTCCACAAATCCGACAAGCTGATAACCTTATGCTGGCCTCACGCGTTGTCAACTTAACCGTGACAGCCGTGGCACCCAGTGCAACGACTACTCAAGCCCAAGGTCCAATACCACCCTTACAAGCAACTCCCTATCAGGCTAATGCTACACCACACATTCAGGCGAGTGTAACGTCGCCATCAAACACGACGATTACCAGTCACACCTCACCTATATTAGCCACTGTCTCAGATGGTAACACCGAGTTTCCCATTGTGAGCCAAACACCGTTAAAAAAGGCGATGTCGTTCGCGTCATGGTCGATGCCAATAACAATATGCAAGTGCTGCCAGCAAAAAATCATCCGGCTCCTAACTCCATTCAAGTTGAAGCACTTAAACACAGCCTACCGAAGCAGTTATCTTTTGGGGATATGTCACAACTTGTCAGACAATTACATGCGCTAAACGAAACATCCTCTGCTAACTTACCGCCACAGACACAACAAGCACTCAAGCAATTGATGCAAAATATGCCCACGTTAGGAACGTTAACCACGTCACCAGAAGCCATGAAACAGGCCATTCAGACCAGCGGCCTTTTTTCAGAGTCCTTGCTAGCGAATGATAGCAAGACACAAATACCTGCCGATTTAAAACTCAATCTAATGCAGCTAAAAGACGCCCAAGAAAACTCAGCAGCATTGCGTCTTACTGGCGTTCCAACCGAACACATTGCCAGTGCCATTGAGCGAATAACCACCAATCAATTACGGCACGTTTCAGATCAAAATCAGATTAATGGTCCAAGCTATCCATTGCACATAGAGTTGCCGATCAAAAACGGTCAAACACCCAGCTTTGTGCAAATGGAAATAGACAAAGACGCCGCAACAGAAGAACAAGCAAAACAAGATAGACGCTGGCTCGTGAAACTGAAATTTGATTTTGAAGAAACAGGACGTTTTGATGCAAGAGCCAGTGTTCAAGCAAACAAGGTTGGAATACTGTTTGCGGCAGAAGAATCAGATACCGTACAAAAATTACGCCAGAACATCCCTAGTTTGAAACAGCAATTAAAAGACAAAGATATTGAAGTCGAAAGACTGGAAGCGTTCCAAGCAAAACTTGAAAAAGAAAAGAGTCATATTAACAACACTCAATCATTAATCGATGTGAGGACATAATGCAAAAAGCCGTCGCTCTAAAATATGACTTCAGCACAGCACCAACCGTGGTGGCAAAAGGGAATGGTTTGCTTGCAGAGAAAATAATGGCCGTCGCCAAAGAAAACAACGTTCTGCTGCACCAAAGTCCTGAGCTTGTTGAATTGCTCAGCACTTTGGAATTAGGCGAAGAAATACCAGAGTCGTTATATTTAGCCGTGGCAGAAGTCATCGCCTTTGCGCACAAAATCAGAGATCATCAGTGGTAATCTGAATTTCTTCGTGACTCTTGCTTCAAAAGGCTAATCAACTCAGCCTCTGCTCGAATCAGACCACACTTAGACACCAAGTCATCAATCGTTGCCCCCATTTCCAAAAGTTCCATGGCGCGATTGTAAGAAACACCGCCTTCTTTTGACAAAATTTCAGACTGCTTTTCCACCGCTAGATTTAGTTTTTTCTCAATAGCTACCAAGCGCCGTCCCATACCAATCGATCCCGATGCGAGCACCTGAACCTGTTTTTTTTGATTCAGCTCCGCTTCAGTATGCTGCTGCTTCATTCGCTTTACTTGCTTTGACAACCGAAAAGCCCACACGACAACAGCAATTAAGATCACAAACTGAAGCGTCAGGAGAAGGTTAAATAACCACTGAGATTCCATCTAGTACAACTACCTTAATACTCACATTGTGCCAACTTCAGACCATTCATCTTCCGATAGAAGCTTATCAAGATCTACTAGAATTAATAAGATATTGTTCTTATGACAAACCCCTTGAATAAACTTAGAGGATTCATCATTACCAACACTAGGAGAAGGCTCAATTTCAGACTGACGTAGATACACCACTTCTGACACCGCATCCACCAAAATACCAATCACATGACCCTCTACCTCAAGGATCATAATGCGTGTTGCATCTGTAATCTCACCAGAAGGTAAACCAAATCGCTGGCATGTATCTATCACCGTCACTACGGTGCCACGTAGGTGAATAATACCCAAGACAAAACTTGGCGCACCAGGCACAGGCGCAATCTCAGAATAGCGCAATACCTCTTTCACCTGCATGACATTTACACCATAAATTTCATGCTCTAGGCGAAATGTTACCCATTGCAACATAGGGTCGTCTGTGTGATTTCCGCTTTTTAACGCTATGCTAGTCGCCATTATCTGTCTCCAAAGATCAAAAAATGATCAATAAAATTATTTTACTGCTCTTCTAAACCCATTATTTGGGTCATCTAACAATTCTATAAAACCTTGTACATCAAGTATGGCACACATATGGTCAATCACGGTACCTGCCAACCAAGGTCGTTTACTTCTATCACTTCGCCACTTAACTTGTGATGGCTCTAACGTGATCGCCTCAGCAACACGTTCACACGCCACACCCCAATTAGAACGATCAAGCTGTATTACAAACTTAAAATTCTCTTTCATCTCACCCTGATAATGATTAGGCATGACCCAAAGCGCGGTGTCTACGGTTCTAAGATTAAACTCCCCCACATTTGCCACTCCCATAAACCAGTTGGGCTGCCCAAATATAGAAGTTAATTTATCCTTACTACTTTGGAAAATGCCACCTAATTCAACCAAGGGCACCGCCATTTTTAATCCACCAACATAAAAAAGTAGGCATTCAAACCGACCTGTTGCCCAAGGTAAAGGATCTGTCCTAGAAACCTTCTTAACAGGTTCTGGCTCTGGCTCTAATTCTGTCTCTAGTTCTAATTCTGGCTCTGACTGAGGCAGATGTGCTTCTTCAGCAGCGCCTGACAACCCACTCACTTGCGATGATATAGCTTCTTCAAAATCTTTGAATGAAGCATCTAAAGACGAAAGCTCACCTTCACTTAATCCATAATCCGAAGCTTTTGCCCCTTGTGCCTCTTCTGACTCATCAAAAGCTTCTAGTTCTTCTGGCTCTTCAAAATCTTCTTTTGTCTCTTCAGATCCATCCAACTCTTCAGCAGTATATTGATCTTCAATAACCTCTTGATCATCCGCTTGCTCAGTCGTCGCCTCCTGCAGCAAATCGTCAAGATAACGCTGTACTGCTAATTGCGGCCCAATAAGAGCTTGTTCTTTACTTTTTGTTTCTTTCATAACGATTACTATCTCGCTGGGGTCAGCAAAGAATCCATTAGGCTAGCGTAAGCCTTTATTCCTCGTGCATTAGGATCCAATGCAGAAGGCGCTATACCAGCAGTACTCGCATCCCTTAATTTGGTATCTACAGGAATAACAGAGTGCCACACTAGCTCTTCATAAGTGTCTTTTAGGCTACGCAGGCTTTTGTTAGATGCCTGAGTGCGTCGGTCAAATAAAGTGGGAACAATCAAAAATGGCACCGGCCTTTTTCGTGCACGGTTTATCATCGTCAGAGTTCTAACCATTCTCTCTAACCCTTTAATCGCCAAAAACTCAGTTTGTACGGGTATTACTAGTTGTTGACAGGCCGCTAACGCATTAATCATTAACACACCAAGGACTGGAGGGCTATCAATTAGCACATAATCATAATGGTCCCATAAAATCGCGAGAGTTTTCGAGACAACCAGCCCCATCCCACCCTGCGCTTGTGCGTGACGTTCTAGCGTGGCTAAAGCCGTAGACGCTGGTAATAAAGATAAATTTGGATGGCCAGTTTCTAGAATCAAGGAAGCGGGCAGATCTGCTGGAATCTTGTTAGGTGTTTGAAAGAGATTATAGGCACTCTTTTCTATAGAGTCTGGATCAAAGCGAAAATAACTGGTCAAGGATCCATGAGGATCTAGATCAATCATTAACACTCGATGGCCTGCGTCTGCTAACAATCCAGCCAAAGACACTACTGTGGTCGTTTTTCCAACGCCACCTTTTTGATTCGCCACTGCCCAAATGTGCACTCTGACTCCCCTGCTACCCTATGCGATTATTTTGCTTACGAATTCCTTGCAATCATATACAGTAATACGCTATTGAAACAAGTAATCATGTAGATTATCCGCCCCACGTTTACTAATTCGTAAAATGACTCGACGATTTTGTTGACGAGCAAAATCATTAGTATTTCTTACCTTAGGATGTTCACTTGAAAAACCAATTGGCGCGATCATTTTTGGATCCACGCCCCTGTAAACTAATTCATCCACAACGGAGGAAGAGCGTAAACTCGACAAATGCCAATTCGAAACTAAACGCCTTGAATTAACCGGCAAGTCATCAGTGTTACCCTCTACTAGTATTACTGATGGGTAAGCTTTTAGAACATTCGCCACTAAGATCAGCAAAGCAACCGCTTCATTCGTTAAATCGTATTCTCCTTGTCCAAACAGCAAACCAGATTTTAGCTCTAAGCTTACCCAATCGGCAGATTCGCTAACAGAAATTTGACCGGAAGCATGCAATCCCGAAAACTGGTTTTCCACCACTTGACTCAGAAGCGCATAAACCGCTGAGGACGTATTTTCTTCAATCGTGGGTGGCGCAGCTGGAATCGGTTTGGCCTCTATCACTTCAATATCTTTAGGCTCGCCAACAATAGGCTCGCCAATATTGATGGGCTTTACTGACTTTTGTACAGCATCAAACACACCCTGAAGTGTCTCTTTTAGGCGCTGTTCATCCCCTGAGTTTTTCAATGAAATAGAATACAAGGCAACAAAAAAGGCAAACAACAAAGTAATAAAATCGGCATACGACAGTATCCAACGATCTCGACCTTGCGCACCAGAGCTTGACGATTTAACCGCCATTCGACGACGCCTTGATGGTCGAACAGGAGTGTCACTCATACGTATTCAGCTCAAGCTCTAGTCGATAGGGGTGTTTGCCTATCGCAATGCCACAGATACCATCGATCAGTAACTGATGATATAACAACTCTTTTTCAATATAGCCGGTCAGCTTTTTGGCAATAGGAAAAATAACCAAGTTTGCAAACCCTTGTCCGTAAAGTGTCGACACAAAAGCCACTGCAATACCGTGCCCTAGAGCTTCAGGACTGTCTAAGTTTGCCATAGCTTGGATCAAACCTAACACAGACCCCATGATCCCTAATGTAGGAGCATAACCTCCAATTGATTCTATGAAAGAAACACTTTTCATGCGTTTATCGTAAATACGCACGGCGTCATCATTTAACCGATCCGCTAGCAGTTCAGGATCTGTTCCATCGATTGCCATTTGCAAAGCGCGGGATGAGAAACGATTTCCCATGGCATCAATATCAGACTCTAACGCCAATAATGACAACCTTCTGGCTTTATGGGCGAGATTGTTTAAAGTCGCTCTAGCGGAATTAAAATCGTAAACGGGTGGGAAGAGACTCCATTTAAGCAAAACAAGCGCGCGAGTAGCCTCTTGAATACTGCTTTGAATTAATGATGCCCCAATACTACCAACAATCACTATAATTGCTGAGGGAAGATTGAGAAGGAGAATAACCTCTCCTCCTCCTAACCAGTTAGCTAGAAATACAGAACTGAACGCAATGAGAAGACCAGCTAAGGTGACGAAATCCACTAACTGACCTCACGTGCAATACGTTCACCAATATGATTTAAATCTATGATTTCATCCGCTAAATTTGCCTTCTCTACTGCCATTGGCATGCCGTAAATGACACAAGACTCTTCGCTTTGAATCCAAACTCTTGAACCCGAATTTTTTAGCATACGAGTCCCCTTCACGACCATCAACCCCCATTCCTGTCATCACCACAGATAGAACTTTTCCTGGATAACATTTGGACGCTGAACCGAAAGTAACATCAACAGAAGGCTTATAATTAAGCCGCTCATCACCATCTAAGATTCGAACACAACCACCATTACGAGGGTCGATCATCATTTGTTTACCACCCGGCGCTAGCAAAGCAACACCAGCCTGTAAACGATCTCCATCCTGAGCTTCTTTCACGGTAATTTGGCAGATGTTATTCAGTCGCTCTGCAAAAGCGCCAGTAAAAGCCGCAGGCATATGCTGAACCAAAACCAAAGGAGCAGCAAAATCTTTAGGCAATTTTGTCAATACGGCCTGAAGCGCCATCGGACCTCCGGTAGACGTACCGATGGCCACTAAACTCACCCGTTTCCTGACACGAGGTATAATAACCCCACGATCAGTAACGATTGGCTTAGGTGCCTCCCTAGGCGCTAAAGCAGCAACCGGCTCTCTGTTGCCAGAAAAACGGGTTCTAGCTACCAATAACACTCGCTCAACCAGAGCACGTTTAACCACGGCAGAATCACGAGAAATATCCTCGAAATTCTTTGGCATAAAATCAACAGCGCCAGCCTCTAGAGCATCCAAAGTGACTTTGGCACCCTCATGGGTTAAAGAGGAAAACATCAGCACCGGCGTCGGTTTGAGTTTCATTATATTGGCGACTGCTGCGATACCGTCTAAGACAGGCATCTCGTAATCCATCGTAACTACATCAGGCGATAAGGATTGAACTTTGTCTATCGCCTCTCTTCCATTATTTGCAGTACCGACAACAGTTAATCTGGGATCAGCTTCAAATATCTCTACTAAACGACGTCGAAAGAAACCAGAATCATCAACAACCAGCACCTTAACAGGCATATCACATCCCCTAAATGAAAAACCTACTACCTAGATGCGTAACACTTGAGCATACTAGGCACATCCAGAATCAATGCAATACGACCATCACCAGTAATTGTTGCGCCTGCCATACCAGCAGTACCTTGCAACATTTTTCCTAATGGCTTTATAACAACTTCTTCTTGGCCAACTAATTGATCAACAACAAACCCAACCTCACTCATACCCACTTGTACAACAACAACATGAGCTTCAGAGGGTAAATTATCCTTACTACTCCCCTTAATCAACCAGCTCTTCAGATGGAATATAGGAAGAGTTTTACCTCTAATAACAACAACTTGCTGACCATCTACGACGTTAGTTTTTTTCAAATTAAGGTGGAATATTTCATTCACACTTACCAACGGGAACGCAAAGGCCTGATCAGACAAGGTCACCATTAAGGTAGGCATAATTGCCAAGGTTAAAGGTACTTTGATGATAAAACGAGAGCCTTGACCAAGTACCGACTTAATGTCTAAGGTACCATTAAGCTGAGATATTTTGGTTTTCACCACATCCATCCCAACACCACGTCCGGACACATCGGTTATTTCTACTTTTGTAGAGAAACCTGGCGCAAAGATCAAATTAAAAGCTTCTTCATCAGACAATCTTTCTGCTGCGTCGGCTTCCATTAATCCTTTTTCAACCGCTTTTCTACGCAATAAACTCGGATCCATACCTGCGCCATCATCTTCGATAGACAACAGAATGTGATCACCTTCTTGCTCAGCAGATAGAATAACTGTCCCCATTCGAGGTTTGCCACTTGCCTCTCGGACATCTGGTGCCTCAACCCCATGATCCACTGAGTTTCGCACCAAGTGAACCAAAGGATCCGCTAACGCTTCAACCAAATTTTTGTCTAAATCAGTTTCCTCACCACGAAGAACAAGGTTAACTTCTTTCTTCATATTACGAGCAAGGTCTCGAACCACTCGAGGGAATCGACCAAACACCTTTTTGATCGGTTGCATGCGCGTTTTCATTACTGCATTTTGCAAGTCGCCCGTCACCACATCTAAATTGGCAACGGCTTTACCCATCGACTCGTCTTCACTTTGAAGACCCAATCTGACAAGTCGGTTACGAACCAATACCAGCTCACCCACCATGTTCATGATATCGTCTAAACGCTTAGTATCAACACGAACAGTGGCTTCTTGAGTAACAGGCGAGTTCGCTGTTTTCTCTTTCACACCATCCATTTCTGAATCATGTGGATCAGACACTTTGGGTTCTGGTTTAGGTATAGATTTTGGCGCAGCTTTCGCTTTAGGCTTAGCGGCTGGAACCTCTTTCGGCTCAGCTTTAGGCGCAGATGAACTAGGTTTCGTTGCTTTATCTTTACCTTGAAGACTATCCAAAAGTGATTCGAACTCGTCTTCAGTAATCAAGTCTGATTCAGCACCAGCTGACTCGTCTTTAGCAGACTTATCCGCCCCTGCTTTTGTTTTATCAGCACTTTCAGATTTTTTGCTTGGAGAACCACTTTCACCATGAAGTTTATCAAGCAATTCTTCAAACTCATCCTCTGTGATTTCGTCTGAAGGTGCATTTGATTGCTCTGTTTTATCTTGACTGTCGTTTATTCCAGGCGCACCACTTCCATGAAGCTGATTTAACAAAGCATCAAATTCGTCTTCTGTAATTTCATCGTCAGTTTTTGAGTCAGACTGACCTTTATCAGTAGCCTCATCTGCAGAAGTGTCACCAAGCGCATCTAACAATGACTCAAACTCATCATCAGAAATATCCACAGATTCATCAGAACTTGACGACGTGTTTTCGTCGTCCTCTTCTTCTATTTCATCTTGCTCTTCAGCAATATCTTCAACTTCATCAAGCTCATCCGTCTCTTCTTTCCCGGCAAGCTCTTCCGCTGTTGGAGGTTTTGCATATACGCTCAACGCAGCAATAAGTTCTGGAGACGCACGCTCTGGCTCCGCGCCAGCACGTACCGCGTCAAACATTTCGTTCACAGCATCAAGTGCTTGTAGAACAATATCCATTAAATCTGAGTCAATTTTACGCTGACCGTTTCTTAAAATATCAAAAACGTTTTCAGCATAATGACAACAATCAACCAATGCCGTTAATTGTAAAAACCCAGCACCGCCTTTAACGGTATGAAAGCCACGAAAAATCGCATTTAGTAGCTGTTTATCATTAGGGTTTTGCTCTAAATCTACTAACTGTTCGGAAAGCTGTTCTAGAATTTCACCAGCTTCTACCAAAAAATCTTGTAGAATCTCTTCATCGACCTCGAAACTCATCCTCAGCTCCTTCTAGAAACCAAGACTTGATAGCAAGTCGTCTACTTCGTCTTGACTATTCAGTACTTCAGGGTTGTTTTGTTTATTAATAGCTGGGCCATGTCCACGAGTGTCATCGTGTTCAGACTTTTTCTCTTTGTGTTCAATTCCGGAGATACTATCAACGCGTCCAGCAACAGCAACGAGATGCACAAGTTTGTCTTCTACATCGCGAATTAAATCATTCACTCTAGCGATAACTTGACCAGTTAGGTCTTGATAACCTTGCTCTAGAAGAATTGTGTTGAGGTTTGAATGCAAGGTGGTGGCACTTTCATCAGCATACGATAAAAACACATCAATACGCTTGTATAAGTCTCTAAACTCTTGTGGCGTTAAATCGCGTTGAATCAACCGACTCCAGTCTTTTCTCAGCTCTCTAGCCTGATTTTGTAGCTCACTGGCCACAGGAACACTACTGTCAACCATATCCATGGTTTTATTAGCAGCTGCACTAGTCGTTTCAATAACATAATTTAATCGATCTGATGCATCAGTAATTTTAGTGGCTGCATCGTGCCCACCTTCACCAACGACCAGATCCATTGAATCAATTTGAAAATCACGAATAGCATCATGCAGACTTCGAGTTAAACAACCCACTTCGTTATAAAAGCTATTATGACGAGCCTCGCTCAACTCTTGAATTATTTTAATCGCCCCACTAAAGTCACCGACTTCAATGTGGTTCAAGAGCTCTACCGCACCGTCTTTTACTAGGTTTTCAAATTCCACTAGCCCAGATCCCAATACATTTGACATCTAAATTCCCTATTTAGCAGCGTCTATGCGTTCGAATATCTTCTCAATTTTTTCTTTGAGAGCCACTGCGGTAAACGGTTTAACCACGTAACCATTCACTCCAGCCTGAGCCGCAGCAATAATCTGATCACGCTTCGCTTCTGCCGTTACCATAAGAACAGGAATGCTTTTCAGTTTTTCATCAGCCCGAACCGCACGAAGCAATTCAATTCCTGTCATGCCTGGCATATTCCAATCAGTCACAAGAAAGTCAATTGTCCCACCTTGAAGTATAGGCAAGGCTGTCGTTCCATCATCTGCTTCGACTGTATTGGTAAACCCTAAATCCCGCAGTAAGTTTTTAATGATTCGTCTCATTGTCGAGAAGTCATCAACAATCAGGATCTTCATGTTTTTATCCAATGCAACCTCCACACCCCAAAGGTAATATTTCACAACTCATAATTAATCTCGCCAATCACTTAACCGAGTCTCTCAACCTCATAGCCGCTTGACTATGAATTTGACTCACTCTTGATTCACTGACACCTAACACAGCACCAATTTCTTTCAAGTTAAGTTCTTCATTATAATAAAGAGACAAAACCAACTTTTCTCTCTCCGGTAGATTATCAATTTCTTGCGCTAATTGATTTTGAAAACCACCCTCTTCAACTAACGAATAAGGCGCATTTTCAACTTCCGGCTCTACACTTTCCAAATTATTTGTATCAGAGTCTAGCATTTCTTCATAGCTAAACAACTGCGTCGACATAGAGGATTGAATCATTTCATGATATTCCTCAATGCTTATATCCATGTGAGCTGACACTTCCATATCAGACACTTCACGACCGAGTTTGGCTTCTAACTCTTTAATCGCATGAGCCACTGCCCTACCATTTCGTCGAACTGAACGAGGAGCTCCAATCGCTTTTTCGCACTTCGTCCATTATAGAACCACGAATTCGGATACCAGCATAGGTTTCAAAGCTTGCACCCTTGGTTGACTCAAAACGCTTATATGCTTCAATTAGCCCCATCATGCCAGCTTGAATTAAATCGTCAATATCTACACTATCAGGTAGACGCGCCAATAAGTGGTAAGCAATTTTTTTACCAAATACCCATACTGCTCAACAATCGCATCAATCGAAAGCGTCGCTTTTTTAGAGTATGTGTCATATCCATTTTTGGTCTGCATAAAATAGTCTAAGCAACCTTTACCATTTAAGTTAGTTGCGCTAACTAACTGTACTACATAGTTTGGCGCAACGCTTTCAGTAATAACAAAATTTTACTAACTACCATACTTTAGTGACCCATAAAGCTGATTGTAATGTTCTGCAGTATAAACCGCTCTACTAATCAAATTATGCGCCCTAGCAGGCTCAATATCATCCGGAATTCTTTGACCATCCGCTATATAGACAACAGGCAGACCTTCCTCAATAACTACACTAATTGCTTCACCAAGTGAAGCAGATTCGTCTAACTTACTCAAAACACAGCCATCTAACTGAATTTGTGAATAAACATCAACCACTGTCTTCAAGACTTGTCTCTGACTTGTACAAGGCAATACCAACAATTTTTTTAGACTTGCTCTAGCACGCTTCATCATCAGTAGCTGTCGCTCTAGATTGGAGTCTCTTGGATTCATACCTGCCGTATCAACAAGCACCAAAGAGTAATGAGCGTACTTCGCTAACACTTCATTTAAATCTGAATATTCATTAACCACTTCTACGGGGACATTTAAAATACGACCAAAAGTTCTTAGCTGCTCATGGGCAGCAATCCTGTAGGAATCGGTGGTAATCAAAACCACCCCCTCTGTTCCATACTTCAAAACATGTTGAGCAGCAATTTTACCTATGGACGTTGTTTTACCAACCCCAGTCGGCCCCATAAAGGCAATACACCCTTTAAGCTCTGAAGAACTTGAACGAACAGGAATATAATCAGCTAAATGCGCAAGCAAACGATTCCAATCGTCTTCTCGCCCCTTTAAATCAATATCGTCAATTAATCTAGACACAACAAACTCTGACAAGCCTAAACCTTTTAGCTTTTCTCGCGCTCGTGACTCTATGGCGTTTTCTTTTGATTCAGCTCGGGCTTCACTTTGCTGACGTTGTTCCAGCATAGCTCGTACATTTTTTAACTCCAATTCCATATCACGCAATTGTTTCGCGCTATCGTTATTGTGTATGGACAAGGTCTCTTCTAACACTGGGTCTTCTTTATCACTCGATAAAGGTGGCATTTCAAACTGTGTTACTGGACGTTTTATCTCTTGAGGAGGAGTATTCTCTGCAGGCGGAGTCTGCAGCTTGGCTTTTTCTATACGCTCTAAATAATCCGCACTAGGATCAACATATTTATTAGGGCGAGGCGATGTTGAGCGCTTCGAGGTCATACTCGAAGGCAAAGAGCCGTCATAATCCAAAGCGGCGACAATTTCTATCTCGCCAGTAGGCAGACGCTGATTTGACAAAATGACCGCATCAGGGCCAACAGCATCGCGAACCTTCCGTATCGCTTGCCGCATGTCAGGTGCTCGAAACCGCCTAATTTGCATGAATAACTTAATCCTTACAGTGTATTTTTCTTACAAATCCATAGCTTACCCGAAAGATCCAAATAAATATAGACACAATACATCACGTCAATAGCTAGTTTTTATTGACCAATGACCCCTACCACGGTTATACGTTTATGGTCAGGCACTTCTTGATAGGAAAGAACAGACATATTGACCATACCATAACGCATAAAACGCGCCAACATTGGTCGTATGGGCGCAGATACGATCAAAATAGGCGTATTCCCCATCGCCTCCTGCTGCTCAGCAGATTGTCGCAACGACGCTTGTAACTGCTCAGCCATTTTGGGTTCTAAAATAAGCGCTTCTTCGTTTTTTATACCAGACTGCTGGCTTTGTTGAACCGTCTGCATCAGCATTTTTTCCAATTGCGGCTCTAAGGTTAGAACAGGGATTTCCTCAACCCCATCAGCCAATGTCTGGATAATCAAACGCGATAGGGATACTCGTACAGCAGCCGTCAAAATCATCGGATCTTGTGTTTTAGGCTGAACCCCCATAATAGCTTCTGCAATGGTACGCATATCCCTTAGCGGCACCCCTTCAATCAACAAATTCTGCAAGACTTTTAACAGCACACTCAAGGGCACTGTATTAGGCACAAGCTCTTCTGCTAACTTAGGATTATATTGTTTTAGCAAGCTAAGCAACTGCTGGACTTCATCATGACCAATCAATTCGTAGGCATGTTTATGCATAATTTGGTTAATATGCGTCGCCACAACCGTACTCACATCTACAACCGTATAACCGTATGTTTGAGCTTGATCTCTCTTCTTGGGATCAATCCAGACAGCATCCAGTCCAAACGATGGATCTTTGCCAGCAATCCCATCAATCTTGCCAAACACCTGACCAGGATCAATAGCCAAATCTTTATCAGGATGCACCTCCGCTTCAGCCAAACTCACCCCCATGAGTGTCACTCGATACGCATTTGGCATTAAATCCAAATTATCACGAATGTGTACGCTTGGTACTAAAAAACCTAAATCCTGAGAAAGCTTTCTGCGCACACCTTTAATACGCGCCAACAACTCACCACCCTGGGTTTTATCAACCAAAGGAATCAGTCGATAACCAACCTCCAGCCCCAACATATCCACTGGTGCAACATCATCCCAACTCAAATCTTTCGCTTCAGCAGGCATAGGATTATCTGCCGATGTCTTACCAGAGTTTTTTGGTCCTTGCTTGGACTTTTTCTTCTTATTGTATTCAAGAAAGTAAGCCAAGCCCCCTAAACATGCCGCTAAAGATAAGAAGGAAAAGTGCGGCATACCCGGCACAACCCCCATAATCGTCATAACACCTGCCGCGACATACAAAGCTTTGGATGAACCAAACATCTGACGGACAACTTGCGAGTCCATATCACCAGACTCATTAACACGAGTCACCATAATAGCGGCAGCAGTAGATAGCATCAATGAAGGCAGTTGCGCAACCAAACCATCACCAATGGTCAACAGTGAATACAGCTCAACAGCTTCTCTGAACGAAAGGCCATGCTGCGCCATACCGATAGACAAACCGCCGACAATATTAATCCCTAGTATCAACAAACCGGCAACGGCATCCCCTTTTACGAATTTTGAGGCACCGTCCATAGAGCCATAGAACTCAGCCTCAGAAGCGATCTCCATCCGTCGCTGTTTTGCCTGCTCAGCATCAATCATGCCTGCGTTCAAATCCGCGTCAATGGCCATTTGCTTACCAGGCATGGCGTCCAAAGTGAAACGCGCACTCACCTCAGAGATACGACCCGCACCTTTTGTTACTACAGCGAAGTTGATGATCATCAAAATAGCAAAGACCACAAAACCAACGACGTAATTACCGCCAATTACCACTTCACCAAATGCCTGAATAACCTTACCAGCCGCATCACCACCTTCATGACCATCCAGCAGCACCACACGCGTAGAGGCTACGTTTAATGCCAACCGCATAAGCGTTGAAACCAGCAAAACTGTTGGAAAAACAGCAAAATCCAAAGGACGAAGGGAATACACAGCCACCAACAACACGACGATGGCCAAGGCAATATTGAAGGTAAACAGCACATCTAGCAGAAAAGCGGGGATGGGTAAAATCATCATCGCCAAAAGCGATAACAACAATATAGGAATCCCTAGATTCCCACTAAAAATCCCTTGAACTTGGCCTGTAAGCCGACCACGATCAAAGTTCACACAACATCCCTACAAAAAAACAACAAAACATAATTAACGACCATCCCACTGAAACTCATCAGGCACATCTAAATTTGGCATTGATTCAGGCCTTGGAGCACCAGTGCGAGCATTACGCAATTGATATACATACGCCAATAACTGAGCCACCACTTTAAACAAACCTTGCGGTATTTCATCCCCGATTTCGGTGTGATGATAAATTGCCCGCGTCAATGCTGGAGATTGTATCACAGGGATATCATAGTGATTGCCCACTTCACGAATTTTCAACGCAATAAAATCACCACCTTTGGCCAATAGTATCGGCGCACGCCCCCCGCCTGATCGTATTTTAACGCCACCGAAAAGTGTGTCGGGTTGGTGATAATAACATCCGCATTTGGCACATCCGACATCATCCGGTTCATGGCGGCTTGCCGCTGCATCTGACGGATACGCCCTCTGACCAAAGGGTCACCTTCCTGTTGCTTAAACTCGTCCTTCACTTCCTGCTTGGTCATTTTAAGCTTTTCTTTATGAGACCAAACTTGAAAAGGCACATCAATCGCCGCAATTAATGCCAAGGCGAGACTCACGAAAATAAAAGACCAAATAACGATATCAATGCCGTGAGCAATCGATAATTCAACTGACTGAAAAGTAAGCCCTAGTGTCTCTGGTAAAAAATAGACAAGCACTAAATAAGACACAATACCGACTAACGTCACCTTAGCAATCGCCTTTAAAAGCTCCACCAATGATTGCACAGAAAACATTCTTTTTAAGCCAGCTATTGAGAACTCATCTTACTGAGTTTGGGCAATAAAGGCTCCCAAGAAAAATTGAGACCCACCCAAGGCAATACTCCCTATAATACCAGCAACCGCTAAAACAGACATAAGCAGAATCATTGAGTCCATCATAGCCACAACAGACTCATAGAGATGAAAAATCATCCGACTCAGATCGAATACATCATCTCGCTCAACCAAAAAATTAAAGTCAAAAATAACCGCCAAATCCCGAACCAGTAAAGTGCCAGTTCCATATAAGGTTACTGCTGCGACAATTAATAGCAGAGCCGAACTTAAATCTTTCGACCGAGCAATGTTCCCCTTATCACGTGCATCCTGAAGCTTCTTACTACTGGCACCTTCGGTTTTTCGCTGCCATCTTCGTTCTCAGCCATTTATCTGGATCCCCCATGTCGTTTTCATCCAGTCAATCATCTCTGCAAAAAACAACAAATAGATATTCAAAAAATCATCCAACATAATCCAGAAAAAGAACAACGAAAATAACATGATAATAGGAAAACCCAGTGCAAAAATATTCAATTGAGGAGAAGCCTTAGCCACGACCCCAAACGACAAGTTAATCACCAATACAGCAATAGCCAAAGGCATCACAATAAGCAAGGCTTTTTCAAACATCCACCCACCTAACAACACCAGCTGCCAATAGCGCTGGCTATCAAAGCCACCACCAATCGGCCAGTAAGTAAAACTCTCTGCTAGATACTCTATCATCACTAAATGCCCGTTCGTACCCAAAAAGGCCAGCGCAACCATCGACAAATAATACTGTCCAAGTGTGGCAACAGAAATACCGTTCGCAGGATCATTAGACATAGCAAAGCCTAATCCCGCCTTCATTGCTGCCAACTGACCCGCAAGGGAAAACAATTGAAACAAGATAGTCACAACAAAACCCAGTACAAAACCAATCACCAACTGCTCAGCAATCAAAACAATATAAGCAGGCGAAATAGGATCGTAGTTAGGTACTTCGATGACAGGAGTAATAATGATGGCAACAACGAATGAAAACGCAATACGCACTCTAGGACTGACTAGGCGACTGCCAAACAAAGGAAGTGCCATAAAAAAGGCGCCAATACGAAAAAATGGCAAAAGAAAACTAATCGTTAAATTGAGCAGCTGATCAGGATAAATCTCTAACATCAGCCTATTATCATAGGAATATTAATGAATAAACTGGTCGTGAAGTCCATCAGCTTCATTAAGATCCATGGACCTAATTGCATAATAACCAAAATGGTCACAATTAATCGGGGTAAAAAAGACAAAGTTTGCTCGTTAATCTGTGTTGCGGCCTGAAACACACTGACAATTAAGCCCACAAGTAAGCTTGGCATCATCACCACACCGACAATAAGAACAATTAAATAAAAACCTTGCCCATATAAATCTAGTACTACTTGAGGATCCATAATTAAATCCCAAAACTCGCCGCTAAAGTCCCCATAATCATAGACCAACCGTCAACCATCACAAAGAGCATGATTTTAAAAGGCAAAGAAATAATAATCGGCGATAACATCATCATACCCATTGCCATCAACACACTTGCTACGACCATATCGACAATTAAAAAAGGAATAAAAATCATAAAACCAATCTGAAAGGCCGTTTTCAACTCACTGGTCACAAAAGCAGGCATCAATATAGTGAAAGGAAGCTCCTCCATGGATTGAATTGTGCCTTCTCGGCCAGCCAGCTTCACAAAAAGTGAAATATCATCCTCTCTTGTTTGTGCAAGCATAAAATCACGGACAGGAATGGATGCGGCCTCGACAGCTTGAATAGAAGTCATTTCTTCTTTTAAATAAGGCTGTAAAGCAACTTCATTCACTTTATCTAATGTCGGCGTCATGATGAAAAGCGTTAAAAACAGCGCCATACCTATCATAATTTGGTTAGACGGTGTCTGCTGTAAACCAATCGCTTGACGCAAAATAGCCAACACAACCACGATACGGGTAAAAGAAGTCATCATCATCAAGGCGGCAGGCAAAAGCGTTAATGCCGTCATGATAAATAGAATTTGCAATGACACAGTGTAATCTTGACTACCGTCTGGATTGGTCACCACTTTTACCGCAGGCAATCCCACTTCCGCCCAAGACAATACCGGAAACGTTAACAATAAGAGTAGTACATAACGAATCATTGACTGTCTCCAGTACTTTTATTGTCAGCTGTGTTTTCTTTATCGACTTCGTCCATCACAGAGGCAAAGGATTTTGCTTTAGGCGCAAAGCTTTTCAAGTGTGTTATTGATTGAGACGTCACACCAATCAATAAACGCTCACCTTCAACCTCGACCAGCATCAATTTTTCTTTTGTACCCAGCGATTGTACATTAATGATCTTTATTTCAGATTGTCCCAACTTCATCTGGGCAAACTGAAAACGCTTCATCAACCAAAGACATGCTGGGATAAAGGCGATCACAAAGATCAAAGATATAACCACTTTCCAGATAGAGGAGGCAACAGACACTTCTTGCATGCCTGCTGCATAAAGAGGGAGAAAGCCATAGAAAACATGGCAACAAAAACACATCGAATAAGAAAAGAAAAATCAATTGCTACTACTTAAGTCGTCGAATTCGCTCACTAGGTACCACAACATCCGTCAAACGAATGCCATACTTATCATTCACCACCACTACCTCTCCGTGCGCAATCAAAGTACCGTTCACCAGCACATCCAACGGTTCACCAGCAAATCGATCCAGCTCAACAACAGAACCCTGCGTCAATTGCATTAAGTTACGAATAGCAATTTCTGTATTCCCCAACTCCATAGAGAGAACAACAGGAATATCCATAATCAAATCAAGGTCTGAGCCAACACCACCAGTTGGTACGGAAGGATTTGATAATGTTTCTAACTTAACTGGCTCAACTTTTTGCTCAGACATAGCAGCGGCCCATTCATCCTCAAGTTCTTCACCACCATTAGCGTCACCAGACTCCGACATAGCTGCCGCCCATTCATCCGCTAAATCGTCATCCATCCCTGCTGCATCTGGGTTCTGTTCTTCTGCCATGTTATTTCGCTACCTTCGTTTTAAAACTTTCTATCATTTGCACTGAATAACGCTCATTGCTTATGCCCAATTTGCCTTTGAACGTTGGCACACCATTGGCCCTAACGGTGACAAACTCTGGCATTTCTATCGGAATGATATCACCTGCTTTAAATTTTAGTACCTCACCAAGTGAAATTTTCCGATTGGCGACATTGACCGATAAATTAACATCAATCTCTTTTACATCTTGCTCGAGCGATTTCCCCCACCGATCATCTTTTTCATCGACATCACTCTGCACCCCCGCATCAAGTAACTCTCGCACCGGTTCAATCATCGAATAAGGTAACGTAATGTGTAACTCACCACCACCGCCATCTAATTCTATGTGAAAAGTAGATACCACGACGACTTCACTTGGGCTTACGATATTTGCCATCGCCGGATTCACTTCTGAACTAATGTATTCCAGCTCTAACTTTAGCACAGGCGCCCAAGCCTCGGTTAGATCCTTAAAAACCTGCTCAAGCATCAACTGTACAATGCGAATTTCAGTGGGTGTGAATTCTCGTCCTTCGATTTTAGCGTGTCGACCATCACCGCCAAAAAAATTATCAACCAATTTAAACACTAGCTTAGCATCCAGTATAAAAAGTGCCGTACTTCTTAAAGGACGAAATTTCACCAAATTCAAACTGGTTGGTACATAGAGCGTATGAACATATTCACCAAACTTCATAACCTGAAGACCGCCAGAGGATACATCCGCCGTACGTCGCAACATATTAAACAAACTAATACGAGTATAACGTGCAAAGCGTTCGTTGATCATCTCCAGGGTGGGCATGCGCCCACGCACAATGCGCTCTTGACTGGTAATATCGTAAGATGCCACACCATTGGCATCTCGATTATCCTCTTCCGCAGGCTTTTCATCGGCACCATGTAAAAGCGCATCGATTTCATCTTGGGATAATAAGTCTTGAGCTGACATAATCTTATTGCATCACAAAGTTAGTAAATAATACGGCATCAATACCACCCTGTCCTGTTTCTTGCTCTAGAATACCGTTGATGGCATCAAGAGCCGCCGCTTTTAGAGCAACCTTACCCTCAGCGGTTTGCAATTCGTCAAATGACTGACTGGAAAACAGCAAAACAAGACTGTTGCGGATCAGCGGCATATGTAAGGTTACCGCGTCGATTTGGGCCGCATTTTTTGACTTAACACTCATGTTGAGTTGAACATATCGCTGACGACCTTCAACCATGAAATCTATGGTAAAAGCAGGTGCCAAATCCAAATAAATGGATGGCTCATTCGCTAGGGCGGCGGTTTCTGACTCAGCGGAGTCACCACTAGCGCTAGGCCCACTCAATAAAAAAGTAAGCCGCAGCGCCACCACCAATTAAGACGAGAAGAAGAGCAACAATAATAATCAGTTTTTTCTTACCGCCCGACTTCCCTTCTTCTGCACCAATATCTAAACCATCTTCAGCCATATCAACAAACCTTAGCTATATCAAATTCTTTCTATAAAACGAACGCTTATAGCATCCTTATTCTCGAACAGCACTCTATTCTACAAAGAATCATACGCAGCACCATCAATTTCTCGTAAGTTTATGCATAGTAGTCAATACCCGATGCTGAGACATAAGAAACATGATTCGCCACTAATTCGTTATCAAGGTCCTCATTGGCAACCAGCCCCCCCTGATTCACGCCACTATTTCGGTAGCCTCCACGCTCTTGCGCACCCGACGTATCTTGCTGTGATACATCAACATCCGCCCTGCTTAAATCCATGCCCTGTTGTGCTAGCATTTCACGGAGACGCGCCATTTGCCCCTCCAGTAGATCCCTAGCCTGTGGCGTCGCAGCAATGAAACTCACTTGAGTATTAGAATCACTGTCTACTGATATCTTAACGGTAAGACTACCAAGCTCAGGAGGATCCAATCGAATGTGTGCAGTATGACCACCATCACGGGCAATCCAAGCCACTTTTTGCGTCATTTCCCCAGCCCATCCAGGATGTCCTGGCGGCACACTCATAGCTAAATTTTGCTGCGGATTTTGTGCGACAACCGTGGCAGCGGCTACTCCCACAGCAGCTCGATTAACATTATTTTGCAAAGAACTATTTAGACCACCTGTAGCATCATCTATAGCCTTACCATCTAGCTGCGCAGACATGCGACCTATCATCGCTTCCTGTTCTTTCTTACGCAATTCAATTGGCTCATTGATTAACACACCATCCTCTCCAAGCAAAGTCTCTGCTGAATCTGTCACGACCTCGGAAGATAAAGGGGCATCAGTAGCAGAGCCTAATAAAGCAGATGGAACGACGTCAACTCGACTTTCTTTATTAGCCGCATTGACCAACACGCCTGCCGCTAGGGCCGCTGAGGCTGTTTTCCCCACATCTAATACCGCACTCTCGGCTGCCTCTTTTGGTACAGCCTTAAGAGCCGACGCATCCATTTGAGACAGCACCCAAGATAACTCACCATTATCCTGCTCTAAAGACGTATCAGGAACACTATTATCAGCATCAACAAGTGGCATGTTCGCTTTATCTAATGGAACCGACGCTACTTGTTTATTTGTACTATTCATTAACATTCCAGCCGTGCCACCCAGTGTACTCAATACCCCCGCCTGATCAGCAACTTTATTTTCCTTTGCCATAGAACCAACAGCTTCTGTGGAGCCATCACCAAGTTGCAATGAGGCTGTTACGTTGGCACCTTCTTTTAGGTTCGTTTTTAATTCAACTGGAGGCTCAACTTGACTTTGCGCAGATACCATGGAACTTTTAGTCGGTAAATTCTCACCATCGAGCTGCAAATCTTTGCCACCTTTGATCGATGAGTTTGTCACTACAACAGTTTCATCTGAAGAAGATGTGAGAGCTGAGTTCGCCACTTTGCTTTCACCATTCACGACTGGTGAAGTTTCGATGCTAGAACTTGAAGTGGGCTTAACTAAGGAAACTTCAGTAGAAGAAGCCTCTGCAGCAATTGGGGAAGAAGCCTCAGCAGCAGACGCCTCAGCAGCAACTGAGGAAGAGGCCTCGGTAGGAGACGCCTCAGCAGCAACAGCAGAAGTCTTAACTGAAGAAGATTCAGTAGCGGGTGCCGCTGGTGCCCCCATTGGATACAGACGAACCATTCGCTACCACCTCTTTTTTTGCATTATGAGCTTCTTTGGCATTATGCAAATCCTTCGAAAAAGCCACACCGCTTTCTGAGGAAGCTTTAGCTAAGGCTGCTTTTTTAGGTGGTATACTTGACGATAAAGATAATACTGTATTTGAATCTGTGCGCATATTTTTCTCCGACAATGGAGAATGGTATGCAATTGCAAGGCCAATTTAATGACCAATCTTGTTTAACTATCCAAACCCACTTGCCAATCATAATAAGCGGTCACAGCTCGCCCTCCCTTGGAAAACTCCAACTTAGAACAAAGCTGATCCAATAAGGCCAAGCCACGATTATACAATAACTCCGTATTGGATATATCGAAATTCACGCGCTTAAAATCAAACCCTGAGCCACTGTCTTCTACATACAAAACAAGTGCTCGGCGATGATTATCCGACGTTACTTTCACTGAAATCTTAACGTAGCCATTAGTCAATTTAGCCAAACGACTTTCACGTTCCTCATAATATTCTGAAAAACCATCGCTTGAACTCTTCTTTTCCGAGTTAAGCTGCAAAACACCATGCTCAAGTGCATTTGAGTATAATTCAGATAAAATCATAAATATCTGACTTGAAAAGCTGCTTAATCCTGGCACTGTTGTCAGTATTTGCAACACATAAGGCAACGGGTCTGTGTTCCTCAGAGAATGGGCGTTTAAAACATACTCAAAGGAAAAATCTGCGGGCGCTTCATGATGCGCTAATGAATACTCTCGTTCTGAAGAGTCAATCCCAATATTGGCATCAAGACGGACACTAAGACAGGACATATCATCATGAGGGTTTTTCAATACCCCTTCTTGCTCTAACTGCTCAATCAGCCAATTTACTGAATGATCAGCGTCAATATGTCCTTGATAAAGTGGATTGAGAATAGAATGACAAAACATCTGTCCAGATGCATCTTGGGCTTCATAAACACCATCAGAAAATGCCATCAATCTATCTCCTGGGCGAAAAGAGATGGGATCGATTTGGCATTCAAAGGCATCTGGAGACAATACCCCCAGAGGCAAATTTTTTGAGGGAAAACGGATTGGCTGACTCGCTTTTTCAGAAAAAAACAACACGTCAGGCAAACCACCATTCCAAATTTCAATACTTTTATCGTTGACCTTGATATCAATAAATACAGCACTGCAGAACATATTAGCAGGCAAAATACGTTTAAGACGCGCATTTATTTCCGGAATAATCTGACGCATCAGAAACCCTTTCTTTGTCCAATCAAAGAAAATATCAGCGAGGGGTAATGCACCAATGGCGGCAGACAGTCCGTGACCGGTAAAATCCCCCAGTAATAGGTGCATTCCACCATTAGGTTTATAAGCCGCTAAAATAACATCGCCATTAAAAGTATGAGTTCCATAATGGAAAGTAGATAAAGCAGGGTCTTTCAAACAATTCGAATGCGTTATATTTTCATAAACGACCTTTGCGATGTCTTGGTCATTAAGCAATTGTTCATTGTATGTACGCATCGCATCGCGTTGTTCTTCAAGCTTTTTTTGCATAACCAATAAACGCACAATGGCATTTAACTTTGCGGTTATAAGAGCAGGACTATAAGGTTTGGAAATAAAGTCTGTTCCCCCAATTCTCAAACAATTAGACAAGGCAATAGGATCAGACACACCAGAAAGAAAAATAATAGGAACAAAAACATCACCAGCAATACGCTGAATCTCAAAGGCAGCTTCCCAACCATCTTTATGAGGCATCTTAATGTCTAAACATACTAACTGAATAGTATGAGGATCAAATTTATCAATTGCATCTTGCCCATCGACAGCAGACACTACTTTATGCCCAAATTGACTCAAAATCGCTTTTAACAGAATACGATCAGACGGATTATCATCAGCAATCAATATGGTTAAAATTTGCTCCATACAACACTACTCGGTAATATTAAAAAGGCGATGAAAGTTTGCAATTTTAAGAATATCAATCACCGCGCCATTGGCATAAAGCAAACGAACTTGAGCCTTATCCCCACCAGCATGATCTCTTAGTAACAACAACATACCAAGGGCAGAACTGTCTAAGTAGACCACATCTGCTAAATTTACATCATAAGATGTGGCTGTAGTGACGCTCGCAAAGGCTTCCTTGAACATTTTATGGCAGCTGTAATCAAATCGACCATCAATCTTAATGGTCAAGCACCCTGTTTTTTTATCAAAAAAACTTTCAACCACAGCCTACTCCTTAAGTAAGAGTGGAAGATATTACAAGCCATTCCACTCATCATTAGATTTTTTTGTTGATGTATCTTCATCATCAATGGATACATCAGGCGGCATTTTCGCCATTACAACATGAATGCGCTCAATCATCTCAGAAACAGATTCTCTGGCTCTCTCTAAACGAGCTATGCCTACGCTTCGATCTGACTCCAGCAGAGACAAAGTTGAGGCAGCCATAGACTTCATACCTTCAATTTGCTCTTGAACCTGACTAATATCGTGCTCTATATCTACAGCAAAGCGACGACGAACTGCTTCGCTTTCACCTTCCGTTGCAGCAAGACTATTTAATACTCCTGCACGCACTTCATTTAGATAACGATCAACCTCGCCTAACAGAAACACATCGGATGATAGGTCTTTCTCAACTAACGCTAGACGCTGCAAGACCAATTCATAACCCAATATAAAAGAGTCTCTAACTTGCCCCGAAAGCCAAGCAATAGTATTCAGCTCAACCTTCACACCTTCAAGAGAGGAGGAATCCACCGAAACTAGCTCTTTCACTGATACTTCATTGTGATCTGTTTCTTCGTCAATTAGGGATGCTATTTGTTGTAATTTAGTAATTTTTTCAACGGAATGTGTTCGCACTGTGGCGGCATTAAGGAGATCGAACAGTGACGTCACTTTTTGACGCATCGTCTCCAAAGAGATCGCAAAACCTGCATAAGGAGACTCTTGGCGCAATACGCGAATAGGCGCATCCCATACATCTTGCTCAAGTAATTTCAAACTGTGGTGCAAGATATCCAGTTCTGCGGTGTCTGATTTTGAGCGAATAGCAATAAAACGTTGCAAGTCTTCCACCTCAACCGCGCTATCAGATACAAAAGAAACAACGCTTAACCAGTACACGCCACCTTGTAAGTTTAACTTTAATGCCACATCAGACAATAAAATCGAATCCGTAATACGTTCTCCTGTCGGATCATCTAAACCAGCATCGATACCAAACAAAGACTCAAACACCGCTGTATTGCGGAACCACAGTCGCTCAGCTCCTGCGCTTAACCAAGCAATATCTCCCTGTTGGTTGGTGACCAAAAACGGTTCATCAACTTCGGCCAATGCTTTTTCGATTAAGTTGAGATTGTCACTTTTTTGCTTGATATCGAAATCTCGTGATGCCAATTCGTTATCCACCAAATGGCTTAAATCGGTAAATTCATCAACCACATTACGGGAAGGAAACACGGAAGCATGCCCGCGCTTTCGATGATCAACCACGTAATGCAAAGCAGAAAAACCAGAACGCAACTGACGGCCAAATCGAATAGACAATGCTAAAATAGACATGGCAAGCACAGAGAAGAGCACAACATGCATCCAAATTAACTGATCAGCAAACACCCGACGCTCATACTCAACATCAACACGAACTTGTAGCAAGCCATCACTGATTTCCTCTAAGGTTTCAAAAGCACGATAAATCTCACTCCGCTCTTCATTCGTCAAAGAAGACGTGTTTAACTCTCTTTGCGATAACGTATCTAATAACGCAAGAGATGACGCAATATCCGCTCCAAGCGTAGACTCAAAACGCTTAAGATTAAGCTCAATCAACTTATATTCGCTGACCAACATCTGATGCAAATAGCTAGGAGAGTACAAAGAATCATTATTAGAGTCATGAGTTTGGCGGTCTTCAACTAATAGCCATTGCAGCCAATGCTCCTCTGCGCTATGCACCAACCCTAATAATTCACCTAGCCTTCCTTGCTGGACATTCTGTCGTTCTACATTGCCATTCACCAGAAAATACATGCCAGCAAAAGTCGATAGCAACACAAACAACACAATAACAACGCCTTTCTGCAAACCACTAATCAGTTCTTTTCGTGGCGCACCAAACGGTAAATGTCGTGTATTCATAATCTATAATCACTTTTAAACTAATGATAAAGAAGCTGATAAGCCAGCAACAAAAGACAAAAAATTCTTTTTATCAATCATCACCGCATCCTCTTGTAAGGACATCAAATGACGTTTCTCATCGCTACAACAAAACAGTTCCAAAAACGAAGCAAACTCTCGAACATAATGAGCATTGGGCAATGAAGCCCCCCAGTCACAAAACTCAAAAGGCAACACAATGGACTCCCCCATACCGCCAAGGATCATGGAGAAACCTCCTTTCCCACCTGCCGACCCGCCCCCATCACTTACAAAATCTCTCGAGAGCACTTTATCAAAACAATGACCTTCATGAATAATAAAAGATTTCCAACTGAATTTATCATTATCAATATAAACAGCAGAAAAAGGCGGCTGATACGGCAATATCGCCAATACCAACTCCGCGTCTACCCAAAACATCCTGCCACAGACCTTACCAAAATAATAACCATTCTTAGAAAAGCCCAGTGATTTATCTTTTCCAGACCCAATCGATGTGGTAGGCAGACGATCCGAACGGAACAACCAAGGCTCTATCAGCGGACGATTCACTCGACTAAGCCAAACATTTTTTACCCAAGCTCGTGGTGTTGACATAATAGAACACACACCTTCTACATCACGTATCGCAGTATAAGGTACGGCAAAGTATTGTCCTCCTTGCCTAACCACCAAGACTTGATCAATGCACTGAGGCAATAAACAAAATGCGACATCAACAGAAGTCAATAAACATGCCGTCAACACCACCTCAGCCTCAATACCAGCGGTCACACGAAACAATAACAATGCCTCATGACGACGTAACTGGTGCTCAGTAACCGCATAAGTGCCAAGGCATTCTTCACGATCAAATACAAAACACCCGAAGCTGGTATCGAGTTCGTACAAAAAACATGATAAAAAATCACGCCCTAATCGACTTAGATAGGCCATTTCTGAATACCTCTGCTCTGGTAAACAGGACCCGATATAAAAGATTCCACCATGGCGTAACGGAAAGTATTTGGCATTATCATCAAGTTTAAACTGGGAGCAGTCATGCGGAATAGGCACCAAACGATCCGGTGACTCAAAAATACAATCGTCAGATGCGAATAGTCTGTTAAAAGGCTGATAAAATAGACGCTCAAATGTCTTTTCATACTCACCCAATAACCGATAACGGGCATCCCGCCGCATTGATGAATGTTGAAAAATCGGCAAAAAACTTAATTCGCATAAAGTTCTTAAAGACATATCCTCATTAACTGACGCTACTTGCCATTGTAATTGAGGGTATTTCATCTGAAGCCATTCCAGCGACTGCGCACTGACTAACCTAAATAGGCCATTTACGTTTCCATCGTTGACCGTATCCAAATCAAAAGAAACCTGCCCTACACGAGCAAGATCCATTAAATAGGCATCCACGCTAATAGATTCAGATTGACTAGCACCTAGTCGAGCCAGATAATTCACGTAACTAGGCAAAACTGTTTCTTTATTGAGAACGGACACGACTTCCTGCCAGCAGGAACGCTCAATGGACAATAAATAATACAGTTGCTCTGAACGCCCCCCACCTAACTGACATGCAATCGCCACCTGAACAAGCGCGTCAGCCGAAGAGAAGAAAGCCTTATGGTAACGCGATACATACGGCGAACCTGAAACTAAAAGATGCTCAATTGCAGAAATAAAAGAAGAAAGTCGGTGGTGATAGTCTGCATAAGAAATACTAACCTGAGTATTTTTTTGAAAAGACAAAAGCGCTAAATGAAGCGCTTCTAAACCTTGCTCAGGAGAATGGGCATAGTTGTACAACGCCTTTTCTATTTCCGAAATCGGCAAAGACAAATCGATGATTCCATTATCCTGTCGCGCCATATTTTACTCTAGCAATAGACTAAGCGGTTATGTAAATAAGGTTTGAACATTCGTTACATAGAGTCCAAAAAACGCCGCATGGCAAATTCGTCACTTTGACGTTGTTCTTGTTTTGCCTCAACAGCCAACTCTACTTTGTGGCTTTTTTCTTTTAACCAATCCATACTTTTTGTTTTAGTACGAGTTTGCAACCAACGACGCATACTCATATCCGCTTGCTGCTCCGCTCGACCTACGGCAGCTTCTTGTTGAACTATGGCCTGCTGAACACGGTCAACGAAATGCTGATAATTTGTCGTCAGGTATGGACTCAACCCAAGGAGGTTACGTTCTGACTCATATTGCCCAGCGTAATCTTTTAACTCATTCAATTTTTTAAGATCATGCTGCACTTTTGCTTTATCACGAGCAAGCTGCTGGGCAGCGACATCCTCTTTGCGTTTAGCAAGATCAACCAAAATTTGCATCCTACGGGATTTCTTCATTCCCTCCCCCTGTATAGAGATCGTTGAGCAAGTGATAAACGTAACCAAAGCAAGTAGACAAGGATGATTTCAGTGATTACAAAAGAATACTTGTTAATAAAAAGAATGGTAGACGTTTTTATAAGTGTTCGTCTACTGCCCTTTTGTCATCGCAGCGACTAACGCACCCAGACTCTGATCAATGGTAAAACTTTCTGTTAGAGACTGCTGTAAAAAAAGACGAATTTCAGGCATTTGTATAATCGCTTGATCCAAGTCTGGATCACTGCCTCTGGCATACGCTCCTACGGAAATAAGATCCTGATTTTGCTGGAACTTAGAATAAAGCTGCTTCACCCTCATAGCACCGTACAAATGATCTTGGCTAACGATATGAGGCATGGCTCGAGAGATCGACGCCTCAATATCGATAGCAGGATAATGACCTTCTTCTGCCAGACGCCTAGACAACACTATGTGACCATCCAAAATAGCCCTAGAAGCATCTGCAATAGGGTCTTGTTGATCATCTCCCTCCGTTAGAACGGTATAAAATGCCGTCACTGAACCACCACCTTCGCAGCCATTACCAGCACGTTCTACCAGCTGAGGCAATTTAGAAAATACGGAAGGTGGATAACCTTTTGTCGCAGGTGGCTCCCCAACGGATAAGGCTATTTCTCGCTGCGCTTGGGCATATCGCGTCAAAGAATCCATCAATAACAACACATTCTTACCTTGATCTCGATAATATTCCGCAATACGGGTAGCTAACATAGCAGCACGCAATCGCATAAGAGCTGAATCATCCGCTGGAGAAGCCACGACTACAGAACGAGCCAACCCCTCTTCACCAAGAATCTGATCAATAAACTCTTTAACTTCTCGTCCCCGCTCCCCTATGAGACCAACAACGGTAATGTCTGCTTCGGTAAATTTTGTCATCATACCAAGCAACATACTCTTACCGACGCCACTGCCTGCAAACAGACCTAACCTTTGTCCTTTACCTACAGTGAGCAAGCTATTAATAGCTTTAATACCAACATCTAAAGGTTCACTGATTGGCTTACGTTGCAATGGATTAATAACAGTGCCATGCAGTGTCACAGAATCTTTGGTTTTAATAGGCCCTTTACCATCTAGTGGCTTGCCTAATCCATTCACAACGCGACCTAATAACTCATCCCCCACTGGCATTCTACTGTCCCCAAGCAAAGGACGAACTCGTGCCCCGGGCGATATCCCTTCAATGGCTTCTGTCGGCATTAGGTAAGTCAGGTCACCGGTAAAGCCAACCACTTCTGATTCGACCCAGCGATCTTTTCGAACTTGAACAGAACAACGATCGCCTAAAGCAACCACACAGCCTACCGCCTCCATGGTCAAGCCAACCATACGGGTAACCTTCCCTTCAAGCTGCGGAGGTAACGCGGACACAGACACACTACTGAGTTTACTAAGACGTTCGGTAAGGGTTGGCATGACAACTAGCTATCAAGTAATGAAAGGTGACGAAGTTCTTCCCAAACGGCTTCTAGCCTTTGTTCAAGCCGTCCATCAATATGAAAAGATTTAGAGTCAATGACAAAGCTGCCACTAACAAGAGAGTCATCGGCTTCGACTTGCAAGGTGAGTCTACTTTTCACGCCTAGTTCTTCTAGAACCACAATATCATTTGAGTGCAATCTCAGCCGTACACGGCCTTCATATTCACCAATTTCATCAAACACTCGGGTCAACTGCTCTTTTAAAACCTTATGCCCTTCTTGCTGCATTTTTGCAAGGCAAACGTTTTCAACTATTCTCGCCATAGAATGATATAAGACATCTTCAACAGCGGTACGACTTTCCTCTAAAGGCGATGTAATTTCTTTTACAATATTCGCTAATAACGCTTCAATAGACTCTAATTGCGCTTCGGCTACTTCTCGAGCCTGAGCCTTTCCCTCTTCAATACCTAAAAGCCGGCCTTCCTCATGACCTTTTTCAAAGCCATCGACTTCCCCTTTCGCAAATCCATCAGAATGGCCTTTTTTATGACCTTCTTCTTCCCCTTGGATAAAACCTTCATCATAAGCCGCACTGCGAATTTCTTCTAACTGCGAAGCCGTAAGAGGCTCATACACCAAAGAATCCTGATCCACTTCCTCCGTGGTCACCATGGTGTCTTTTTGAATAAGAATAGCAGGACCAGAATGCTCACGCGGCGCGTTATTCTCTAAATGGGGAAGCTCCCAGCGCTCATAAGCTGTCAGCTTACGCTCACTTTTTTCCTGTTTATCAGACATAACCTAACTAAACCATCTGCTCACCGCCGCCACCGAGGACTATCTCCCCGTTCTCAGCAAGGCGTCTGGCCACGGCCAATATTTCTTTTTGAGCCACTTCCACTTCACTGACCCGTACAGGACCTTTTGCTTCTAAATCATCCCTCAACATATCGGCCGCACGAGATGACATGTTCTTAAAGATTTTATCTTGCATGTCTGGATCAGCCCCTTTAAGCGCTAAAATCAGGGTTTCAGACTCTACCTCTCGCAGAATTACTTGAATACCGCGGTCATCCACGTCTAATAAGTTATCAAAGACGAACATCAAATCCTGAATAGTATTCGCCAAATCTTCATCCACATCACGAATAGACTCCATGAGTTCAGATTCTACCGAGCTATCGATAAAGTTCATAATATTGGCAGCGGTGCGGACACCACCAATAGTGGTTGACTGTGTAGAATTATTTCCGGAGAACTGGCGTTCCAGTATATTGTTTAACTCTTGCAAAGCAGCGGGCTGCACTGTTTCCAAAGCCGCCACACGTAACACTATGTCTAAACGAACTCGCTCATCAAAATTGGCAAGGATATCAGCCGCTTGATCAGGGTCTAAATAAGAAATAACAATTGCCTGAATTTGCGGATGCTCATAACGAATAACATCCGCAACAGCTCGCGATTCCATCCATTTGAGGGTATCCAAACCCGTCGTATTACCACCAAGCAAAATTCGATCAATCAAACTGCCCGCTTTCTCTTCACCCAACGCCTCGCGAAGCATATTTCGAATGTACCCATCCGCTCCCAAACCTAACCCCGTTTGGTCTCCCACTAACACCAGAAAATCATCCAAGACTTTTTCAACCTGATGGCGCTGGATATTGGAGAGCTGCGCCATCGTTTGACCAATCTTCTGGACTTCTTTTGGCCCCATATGCTTCAAAATTTGCGCAGCGTCCGACTCCCCCAGCGACATCAGAAGTACGGCTGCCTTTTGAACGGAACTTAACTCTGCGCCTTGGTTTTCACTCATTTACTTTCCATTACCCATTGTTTAACCACTTGAGCCACACGCTCTGGCTCTTCTGCTATCAAACCACGAATCGCATTTAACTGGCGATCAATTTTCTCAGGAGAGCCGGGCACCAATATATCTTCTGCACTAACAAGAGAGACTTGATCATCTGAAATCTCATCCGTCTCATCAGAAAAAATAGCCGCTTCAGTGTCTTCGGTAACCGCAATCTTATTTTGGTCGCTAAGGGCTTTCAAGATTGGACGAACCACGACCAACAGCAATACAAGCACAAATATACCAACCAAAGTAGGCTGAATTAAACTCAAGAACCACGCCTGCTGATAAAACGGCAACTCAATCTCTGGTTCCTCTGGGTCAGGCAGAGCAAAGGGAGAATTAATAACACTCACACTGTCGCCCCGAGAGGGATCGTAACCAACGGCATCACGCACTAATAACGTTAAACGCCCAAGTTCATCATCGCTCCACGGCGTTCTCACAACCGCAGACGTATCAGGGTTCAGGCTGACCAAATCATCCACGACAACCGCCACTGACAGCCGTCTCACCATACCTTGCTGACGTTTTGTATAACTAATACTTCTATCAAGCTCAAAATTACGTGTGGTTTCTTCGCGAGATTGCCTGTTTGTCCCAGTGGAATTTCCACCTATCGGTGCGCCGTTTTCATCAACGGCTTCAGGAACAGAGACAGCACCAGGAGGCTGATTAGTCAATGCGCCTGGAATACCTCCCGTATTTGCACCTGCACCGCGATTTTCTCTTAATGTTTGTTCACTACGCAGGGCCAAAAGGTCTGGGTTGTACTGCTCATCTGTCTTTTCTACTGCCGTAAAATCAACATCAGCCGACACTTCTGCTTTAAAACGTCCTTGACCAATCACTGGACCAAGAATGTTGTTCACCCGTTGCAATAGGACATCTTCTACTTTTCGAGCGTAATCAAACTGCTTACCCGCCACAGACAACTCAGAATCCGTATCTTTTTCCGTCAATAACGTGCCACGTTGATCAACAACGGTGACATCCTTATCGCTTAACTGGGAAATACTCGACGCCACCAAATTCACTATCGCTTCCACTTGGCTGCGATCTAAACGTCGTCCAGGGTAAAGCTCTAGAAAAACCGATGCGGAAGGCTTACGCGTATCGCGCACAAATACCGACTCTTTTGGAATCGCCAAATGTACACGAGCACTTTTGATACTCTGCAGGCTAGAGATAGTACGACTCAATTCACCTTCTAAACCTCGTCTGTAACGGGTCGTTTCGACAAATTGTGAGGTACCAAGTCCTTGCTCTTGATCCATTATTTCCATACCGACAATGTTATCGGAAACAATACCTGAACCGGCGAGTTTTAGTCGCGCCTGATGGTAGTAATCGGCCTCAACAAGCAAAGCACCTGTATTCTGATCTAGTTTGAAAGGAATGTTGTTAACACTGAGAATTTCGACGATCTGATCGGCATTATAATCAGTAATGCTGCTTAAAACAGGCTTATAGTCTGGTCCGTTACTCCATAAAACCGCCGCCAAGCCAATTGCGATAGATGCAGCTAAACCGACCATTAATGCCAGCTGACGTATAACGGTCAGCTTGTTAAAGCCGGTAACTAACTCTAAGTAGAGCTTTTGCTCCGATTGTTCTGCAGGGACATTATCCATTAAAAAGCGCCAAGCGGTTTATTACGCCTAAATAGGCATATTCATGATTTTTTCATACGCGTCTACAAGTTTATTACGCACCTGAGTCATTGCTTCAAATGACACACTCGATTTTTGTAGACCAATCATAACTTGAGGTAAATCAACCCCTTCGTCACCGCGCTCATAAGATTGGGCTAATTGTGTAGATTCTTTTTGCAAAGCGTTTACATTGTTAACGGCATTTTTCAGCATTTCTGCGAAATCGGCTCGCTCAACTGTTTGTCCGCTTCCCTCTTCACCGCCCACCTTGGCAATGTTAGACACAGGAGAACTAGGCGCCTGAACCTGCGACCGCATATCCCTCATTTGGGACAACACCTGATTAATGTCTGGTCGACCAGAAATCATGTTATTCACCTAAAAAATCACATTTATATAACTTAACATAACGCTAATACACAGCTTAGCATAAAGCGAATGAAAACAAGACACAAAAATCAATCGACATCTATACCGCTTTCACGCATTTTGGCGATTTTATAGCGTAAAGTTCTAGGGCTGATTCCTAATTTATCTGCCACAACTTTACGTTTTCCATGCGCATCAAGCAAGGCTTGGGCAATGATACGAAACTCATGTTGTTGCACACCTTTTCCAAGAATAGAGGCCGCACTGTCTTCTTCTACCTCCGACACACTCATCGCTGGTGCCAAACTCATCATATCAAAAGCAATGTGATCTTCATTAATTTGTGCATTTGGGCTTAAGATCAAGGCTCGTTGAATAACATTATCCAATTCTCGAACATTACCAGGCCAAGGATGCGCTTCTAATTTACTTTGGGCTGACGGCTTTAAGATCGCACCGTTAATTCGCATTTTAGCCGCATGCTTGGCCAGCAAATGCTGTGCTATCGGTAAAATATCACCTTTACGCTCGCGAATCGGTAACCAACGCAGTGGAAACACATTCAAACGATAGTACAAATCTTCCCTAAATCCCCCTTCGCGAACATACTCCGCCAAATCACGGTTTGTCGTGGCAATGATTCTTACATCTAAAGGAATCGATTTTTTCCCACCAAGACGCTCAACCTCCTGCTCTTGTAAAACCCGCAACAGTTTCGCTTGTAATCCCACATCCATTTCAGTGATTTCATCTAGCAATAAAGTACCGCCATTGGCTTGTTCGAACTTACCCGCCTGAGAGGAAACCGCCCCCGTATAAGCCCCTTTTTCGTAACCAAAAAGAATCGCCTCCAGCATATTCTCGGGGATAGCAGCGCAGTTAATAGCAACGAAAGGTGCATTAGGACGGTTAGAATGCTGATGAATATAATGCGCGAGCACTTCTTTACCTGTCCCACTTTCACCGCAAATTAAAACAGTTGAATCGGTAACAGCGACACGTTTAGCCAATTCTAACAAGGCAATACTTGCCGGATCTTTCGCAATGGGCCTAGGCGTTGATGATGTCGCCACTTTTACTGTGTACTTCGCAATAGCATTAAGTAGCTCTTCCTCTTGAAATGGCTTTAACAGATAGTCTACTGCACCATCGCGCATCGCCTCCACGGCATGAGCAATATCACCATATGCCGTCATCAACATAATGGGCAATTCTGGGTAAGCGTCAATAACGTGGCGTAATAATCCGTAACCATCCATTCCAGGTAAATTAATATCTGAGACGACCATATCAAATGTATTATGCTTGAGGGCTATAATCGCCTCTTCCGCACTGTACACCATTTTACACTGATAGCTTGCCAGCATGAGCGTGTCTTCCAGCGCCTCAGCAAGCCCTTTGTCATCTTCTACTATCAATAACTTAACATCAGACATTTCATACCCTTACAAGAGGAAGCGTCAAACTGGCTGTCGTGCCAGCACCCTCTATACTGTCTATTTCAAATTTCCCATGATGAGGCTTCTTGCGATGGCTTTCACAACCATCAACCCCAACCCTGTCCCATGCTGTTTCGTGGTGACAAAGCCTTCTTGCACATGCTCTAAATGCGCTTTTGACATACCGATACCACGATCTTTAAAGGTCAGTGTCACATAGCCTTCATGATGATGCCAATGCAATCGCACCAAATCCCCTTCTGACTGAGCATCAATCGCATTGTTCAATAAATTAAGCAGCGCCCCTAATAATGTTTCTTTATTGCATTGAATACAATCTGTCACCAAAAAGTCACAACCTTCCGCTTCGAGACGCATGTTTTTGAGATCACAAATTTCTTCGCAATGCTGGATCAGCTCCTTAATAAAGTCATCAACAGCTACCGTTTCATCTAACTTTATTTCACTGCGTGAAAAGATCAACATGTCCCGAATTTGTTTTTCAATATTCGCCAATCTATCCGCCAGTTTATTCGCAAAAGTTTGGCGCATAACAGGAGGAAGATCCGGCTTTTGTAAATGGCCAGCGTACAAGGTTGCTGAAGAGAGTGGTGTTCTAATTTGATGAGCTAACGCAGCAACCATTTTGCCCATATTAGACAATCTTTCATGGTGGCTCAGCTTCTTCTGCAACAAATACGCTTCCGTCAAATCAACCAGAATCACCAACTGCCCTGGTACATTCCCCAATGAAGCGGTCTCCACACGAACACGACGCCCTGTCACCATACTCACATCATGACCATCGTCTTTTTGCGGACGAAAGCTCATTGGAACAATGGTTCCCCAAGCTTTACCAACCAAAGGGAGATTGAACAATCGGTCTGCGACAGGGTTCGCCATGACCACCATGCCATCTTCGTTTAGTAATAAAACGCCAACCGGCATCGATTCAAACAGCTGCTGAAACTGCAATACAAGAATACGGTTCTTATCCTGCTCTTGGCGCTTATCCTGCTCTGACCTTTCCAGTTGTTCGTACAACCGGACCACTTCCTGTTGAAGATCTAGATAAGACTTAGCCAACACATCTGAAGACTCGGAAAACGCTTTAAACGCGGCTTTTAATTCCGCAATTTCTTCATCCTTTGTCACTAAAACTCCGATTTATCAATATTATAGCGACGCATTTTTTCAATAAGAGTGGTGCGTTGTATTTGAAGATTTTGAGCCGCTTTAGACACCACTCCTTGAGTGGACACCAAAGCTTGACGAATCAGCAATGCCTCTAGATGACGAACATGTAAATTCAAATTCACCCCTGAGGCCTGAGGAAACGTATGCAACTGTTTAATTTCTTTTAAAACAGACGACAACGTTTTTGACCGCCAAGGTAAAGGGCAAAACCAGACATTATAATCCCCCTCAACCTCCATAGATTCATTCAAAGAAATCACGGGTACCATTTCATCCAATTCAAAAGACGATATTGCCTTTCCTAATACGACAAAATCAGGTAAGTGAAACGCTGTCAACGACGTACTGTGTTCAATACCAATAAAGGTTAAGATACTGGAAACACTCGAAATTTCTTCGTCATCTAAACCACATAACCAAGCCTTCACACCATCACCTCAACCCCAAAGAATGCACTTATGATAATGTGTTTTCATCACCCATTTACAAGTTGCATCGCAAATTCTTACCATGAAAATTTTATAATTTTGACAGCATTTCATCAAACGCTTGCTGCGAATCAAGTGGATTCTCGTACCAAGATAACACCCCTAATAAAGGCGCCGATAACATACTGGTAAGGCTAGCAAGATTCTCTTCAAAACCAGGCATTTTTTCTTTACCAGAGTTTGCAACCCAACCAGCCAAAGACAACCCATCACGGACAATTGCTTCCGCAGTCAAAATAGCATGATTCAAACAACCAAGCTTCATATTAACAACCAGAATGACAGGAAAACGCAACGACTTAGCCAGATCGGACAAAAACTCCCTATCATTTAAAGGCACTCTCCAACCACCCGCTCCCTCAATCAAAGCAAAATCATGGGGAGTCAGCAATGTACCTTTTATAAACCCCTCTAATCGAGAAGCCGTTACCAGCCGCCCCTCTTTCATCGCTGCAATATGAGGTGCAATCGCAGCCTCTAACACCACAGGATTTATTTGCTCATAAGACAAATTAACACTACTCGCCTGCTGCATCAGCAATGCATCACTATTTCGCAAGCGATCTTCGACAAACTCAGCCCCGGCTGCAATCGGCTTTAATCCTATTGACTTAAGGCCAGCCCGTTTTGCCGCCTCCAGCAACCCCACCGTGACATAAGTCTTACCTGCATCGGTATCAATACCCGTTACAAAAAAACGCTTTTTCACTCACTACTCCTGAATTCTAATAGGCCGATGCGCCACAACAAACGAGACTTGATAACTCAGTGGGATACCAAACTCACGACGCTGCTTTTCATATTCGCGCAAAAATGCTTTCCACTTACTGGGTGAGACAGAGGCATTAGCAGCCTCTGCAATCAGACTTGCCCCCACTTTTTTTAACGAATAAACCGCCGCCTCTGGTGAATCAAACCACATTAAAATATCAGATAACGGAGAAGACAAAAGGTTCAACCCTGACGCTTTAACACACGCTACAAGCGCATCTGATGACATATAGTCATGAATATGCTTTTTATCATCTAGGCCACACCAAGCTTTAGTAATCTCTGGCATAGAACCTTGCGAAAGTGTTGAGAAAACCACATAGCCACCAGGCTTTACGACACGATAAAGCTCTGCAAACAGATCCACGGGGCTAAGGCACCACTGAATAGCCAGACTCGAAAAAACCAAGTCACAAGACTGATCCTGAAGTGGCAATCGCTCAGCGTCCGCACAAACGTAATGGATATTTGACAAAGAGGTCGCGCCCTCTCTCGCAACAGCCAACATCTGTGGTGCCAGATCAAGCGCTATCGTGCATTTAGGCGTTAATTGCTCTGATAAAGCCGCCAACGCCTGACCGGTTCCCGTACCAAGATCCAATACGACATCCGCCTGACTGAGAGGCAACATGGCCAAAAGTCGATTGAGAACAATTTTTTGAAAATCCGCATAAGAATCATAAGATTGCGAAGCACGATCAAAACGCTTAGCCAATTGCCGCTTATAGCTAAGCGTCGATATATCAGGGGTTATTAGCATCGATAAAGTTTTCTATATGACGTACACACGCCTCTTCATCTTCAAGAAAAGACTGATGCGCACAATTGGACAGTACAACACAGTGCTGCAAAGGGTTTACATCAGCTTGTTGTTCAAATGACTTGCTCGAAACCAACACATCCTTACCACCAAGTATGTGTAAATTAGGACGATCTAAAAGCGACCACTCACGGCGCACATCAAGCCCTTTTAGCAACCGAAGACCACCAATTAAAGCCGGTCGGCTCAAGGTTTTCACGGGTAAAAATGCCTGTAGTTGTTTCACCAAAGCCCGTTCATTATCGGCGCCCTTGGCTTGCAACATCACAAAACGCTTTAGACCCTCTTCCGGTGATTGTTCAACCAAGCTTGCAAAGGTATCGAAGTCCTCGACAGACATCGCATTTTCCCAGCCCTCTCGCTTAATAAAACTCGGCGAAGACGACAAGGTAATCAAACCCACCACACAACTAGAGCGACGAGCAGCGACATAGGCAGATACCATGCCACCTAAAGACCAACCAATCCACCACGACTCTTTTGGTGCGACATCAATTAATTGCTCAGATAACGCATCAATATCGTAATTAGGGCCAATGCGGGAGCGAGAAATCCACTGCTCGTCCAGCGAAATACCAGGTAAATTAGCAACAACAACATAAAAACGCTGACTTAGACGTAAAGCAAACGAACGCATTACTTCTTTCGGCATAGCCCAACCAGATACCATAAAAATAGCTTGATTAGACGCGTCTCCAAACGCCTCTGTTTCAATACGTGCTCGCATGCTGCCCCTCTGTTACTTTGGATTTAAACGTCTTGCATTTCAAAGTGTCGCGGTTAACACTTTTTCGAGTGAGTCACATAATAACACTAAATCACTATCAGAGTGGGCGGCGCTTAAGGTAATTCGTAAACGCGCACGACCAGCTGGCACAGTCGGCGGGCGAATCGCCGTACACCAAACCCCAAGTGCTTTTAACTGCTCGCTAATATCAAGCGCGGTTTTACTGTCGCCCACAATAATTGGCTGAATGGCCGTATTGGAAGGCATTAATTCAACTGGAAGCGACTGAATCCTTTGATGAAAATACTCAATATGTCGAGCTAACCTCTCGCGCCTATCCTGACCTTCTGCTGACTGAATAATCTGCAACGACGCCAACGTCGCACTCGCAATGGCTGGCGACATCGATGTGGTATACACATAAGGCCGAGCAAACTGCGTCAAATACTCCGCATAATCATGAGACGTCGCCACGAACGCGCCAGCGGTGCCAAACGCTTTACCAAAGGTACCCACCAAGATAGGTAGACTATTGGCATTCAAACCCGACAGAGATAAACAACCTTTACCCTGTTCCCCCAGGCAGCCCAAGCCATGAGCATCATCCACCATAAACATCCATTCATGCTTACGCGCTAATCTAGACAGTTCAAGCAACGGCGCTATATCGCCATCCATACTAAATACACCGTCTGTGACCAATAGACCTGGCATGGCAGATTTTGCCAATAGCCTTTCCGCGCTCACCACATCGCCATGCAAATAACGACGCAGCGAGGCCTGCGCCAACATCGCACCGTCAATCAAAGAAGCATGATTGAGCTTATCTTGTAATACTGGACGGTTTTTATCCGCCAGCGCCGATATCACGCCTAGGTTCGCCATATACCCCGTACTAAACAGCATCACTCGATCGTAACCCAGCCAATCCGCTAAGGCGTCTTCAAGCGCTTGATGAGGCGCTAAATGCCCACACACCAAATGCGATGACCCACCACCAACACCATACTTTAGCGCACCAAGATGCAAAGCCTGAATAACATCAGGATGATCTGCCAATCCAAGATAGTCGTTAGAACAAAAAGCAGTATAAGCTTGGTTATTAATACAAGTATGGGGCGTTTGTGCACTGTCCAGCGTCATAGTACGACGCATCAGATTGTGTTGGCGACGCTCCGCAAGCGCTGCCAACACCCAATCCGGTGTATTAAACACTGGCTTCATAAAACAGCTTGGACTCTTCTTGCTTCACAACTTGTGCTGCAATGGCTTCTACAACCGCCTCATCAGAATGAGCCTCACGTTTCTCAGGGTTGATCCCTAAAGTGGCAAACAAAGCCATATCTTTATCGGCTTCTGGGTTACCTGTCGTTAGCAATTTCTCGCCATAAAAAATGGAATTTGCCCCTGCCATGAAGCACAAGGCTTGGGTCTGTTCATTCATTCCTTGACGGCCTGCTGACAAGCGCACATGGGACTTTGGCATCAAAATACGCGCCACCGCGATGGTGCGAATAAACTCGAAAGTGTCCAAATCCTCAACGTTTTCTAACGGTGTTCCCTCTACCTTGACCAGCATATTAATTGGCACACTTTCAGGATGCGGAGACATTTGAGAAAGTTGACGCAACAAACCGACACGATCTTTTTGCTCTTCCCCCATGCCCATAATACCACCACAGCAAAGCTTAATGCCGGAGTCACGGACACGAGATAAAGTATCAAGACGGTCTTGATAAGTTCGTGTGGTGATTATGCTATCGTAAAACTCAGCCGACGTGTCTAAGTTGTGGTTGTAGTAGTCAAGCCCTACTTCCGACAAACGCTTGGCCTGATCATCGTTTAACGACCCTAAAGTAACGCAGGACTCTAACCCTAACGATTTAACACCTTTGATCATTTCAAGCACATATGGAAAGTCTTTTTCTGATGGATGCTTCCACGCCGCTCCCATGCAAAAACGGCTTGCGCCTTTTTCTTTTGCCAACGCGGCTTCTTCAAGCACCTTTTGCACTTCCATTAACTTTTCTTTTTCAAGCTCTGTATTGTAATGACCGCTTTGTGGGCAATATTTACAATCTTCCGGACAAGCGCCAGTTTTAATAGACAACAGCGTACTGACTTGCACTTCGTTAGGCGCAAAGTTTTCTCTATGGATCGTCTGAGCACGAAACATCAAATCCATAAAAGGCAAATCAAATAAGGCTTTTATTTCAGCATGAGTCCAGTCAAAACGCAGTGCACTGATATTACTGGCAGACATATTCGCTACAGACACATTTGTAGACGTACTTAAAGACATAGTATCCTCGATCCATAAAAAGTAATGGAGCAATACTAATGGACTGGAAAAAACTGTCAACCGAAAAAATAACAGAGGTTTACTGCAGTATATTTTTAAATCAGTGCTATCTTTGTAACACAAAATGTAAAAATACCGTATGCCAAGCCTGCCAAGAAGGCTTCCCACTCAACGCAATTCACTGCCACCGCTGCAAACGACCCACTCACCACACCAACATTCTATGTGGAAGCTGCCAAACTGCTTCTCCAACATACCAACAGTGCATCGCACCTTATCGCTTCGAGGGGATTATAAAAGCATTGATTCATAGCATTAAGTTTCATCAAGGAACCCACTACGTTCGACCTCTCACCTATTTGCTAAGTAAGCATCTTATTAAGTCATATGCAGCCGAAAGCTGGCCAGATCAAATCCTCTATGTACCCAGCCATCCAAGTCGAATTAAAGAGCGTGGATTTTGCCAAACAAACACGATGGCCAACCAGTTAGCAAAAAATCTCAAACAGCACCTAGGAAAAAAATGCCCCATCATCCCAAAAAACAATCCACTAAAAAAAGTAAAAAACACCCAAGCTCAACATTCGCTTAGTCGCAAAGAGCGCTTAACAAGCCCTCAAAGCAGCTATGAGATTGACGCCCCTATCAGTGGGCATGTCGCACTATTCGATGATGTCATGACGACGGGAAGTACAATAGAAAACTGCACCACATTATTATTAAAAGCAGGGGCAGAGCGCGTTGATGTCTGGGTTATCGCTCGAACACCCGACAAAACACATTAAGCCGCCACCACTATGACAATCTAGCCATCCGACCTAGCTTTGCTTTAGTATGCGCAGAACAAAGCAAGGTGGACCTTATGAAAACAGATCAAGAATACTTGGATTTAGACAAACAACTTCTCTGGCATCCGTACACATCCATGAGCAACCCCAGCCCACACTTTTTGGTCAAAAAGGCGGTCGGCTGTGAAATTACACTGAGTGATGGACGTACATTAATTGATGGCATGTCATCTTGGTGGAGTGTTATTCACGGCTACAATCATCCTAGAATCAACACAGCTATTCAGCAACAACTGACACAACTCTCCCACGTCATGTTCGGTGGACTCACTCACAAGCCCGCTATTGACCTTGCCGAAACACTCATTGCCATCAGTCCTAGCGATCTACAACGGGTTTTCTTCTCTGATTCAGGTTCAGTTTCCGTTGAAGTGGCACTAAAAATGGCCATCCAATACTGGAATGCTCAAGGAAAACCAAGCAAACAATTTTTTGTCACGCCAAAAAGTGGCTACCATGGAGACACGTTTGCCGCCATGTCCGTCTGCGACCCTGATAATGGTATGCACCATTTATTCAGTGGTGCACTGACACAACAGTTCTTTATCTCTGCCCCCCACCGGACTAGAAACCCCTGTCAAACCAGAATATTTACACGAAATAAGAGCCATGTTTGAAGCAAACCACAATCAGCTAGCAGGCTTCATCATCGAGCTCCGTCGTGCAAAATGCCGGGGAATGCGCTTCTATAATCCAGAATATCTAAACCACATACGCGCTCTGTGTGACGAATTCGACATCCTTCTAATATTTGATGAAATCGCAACAGGATTTGGCAGAACAGGAAAACTTTTCGCCACAAATCACACCAGCATTTGCCCAGATATCATGTGCGTCGGTAAAGCGCTAACGGGGGGTATATGACGTTAGCAGCCACCCTAACAAACGACAAAGTTGCCCTGGGTATCAGCGAAAATGACGGCGTCTTTATGCACGGCCCGACCTTCATGGGTAATCCTCTCGCCTGCTCCGCTGCGAATGCCAGCCTCTCCCTGCTGATGAGATACAATATTCCAGAAAAGATCACTCAACTCGAAAACTGGATGAAGACCGCTCTTGCCCCTTGCGCAAAGCTTGAACAAGTTGAAGAGGTGCGGTGCTTTGGCGGCATTGGCGTTGTTGAATTGAAAAACTCAGTTAACTTACACAAAATACAACCAAAATTCGTCGAACTTGGTGTATGGATACGGCCTTTTGGCAAACTCATCTACCTAATGCCGCCTTATGTTATTAGCCAGCAACAAGTGCAAACATTGGCTAAAGCCATCTACCAAGTAGTAAATGAAGAACCTTGCTAAACCACCGGACCAGAAGGTTAAATAATGAGTTGTAGGTCGGCATTTATGCCGACAAAAGCTAATTCAAGGAATCAAGCATTGCCGGCCTAAAGGCACGATCTACAAAATATTCTTTTTTGCGACTTACTGCTTCATGCGTTCTGCAAGATTTCCCTGCTCATACGCCTCTTCTTCAATATGGCTAATGTTGATCACGATATTTTCTGCCCTTTCAATACTGTTAATACTCAGCGCATCTACTTCTTGCATTTTATCGTTAAGGTCACGTGCTACACTTGCCTGCTCTTCTGAAGAAACATTAATTTGTGCTGTCATTTCAACAACACGCTTAATAGCCGCTTCGATATCACTCATTTTTTGCGCAACATCGTTAACACTATCAACCCCTTGCTGGGCAACCGTCGTCCCTTTATCAATGGTACTGGTCACGTCCGCAGTATTTTTCTTCAGCTCTTCTGTCATGCTATGGATACTTTGTGTTGCATTCTGAGTTCTTATCGCCAAAGCACGAACTTCATCCGCTACGACGGCGAAACCACGCCCAGCCTCACCAGCACGAGCTGACTCAATGGCCGCATTAAGAGCCAACAAGTTGGTTTGTTCCGCAATACCACTAATAGAATTCACCACTTCATTAATGCTATCACTGCGCTCTGCCAGCACCGCCACCACTTTTTTCGCATCAGATATGTCTTGGTAAACCTGACGCATGGTTGCGCCAGTTTGCTGGGCAAGCAAGCGGCTACCTCGGGACAACTCACCAACAGACTCCGTTGCCTCAACCGCCACATGAACATGCTCTGCAACATGTGTCACACTAGACAACAATTGAGAACTTGCCGCGACTACATCTTGGAAAGTATTACGTTGCTTATTAAAATTACCTAAATTCGCTGTCACACTGGCTTTCGCTTCAGACGCTCGCTTACGAAGCTGCTGAGCACCTTCTTTAAGACGGTATCGGAAGGTATTTCCGGCAGCCTCTTGGTGAATTTTAGCAAACTTGATGGCCGCTTTTGCGCCAACCGTTTTGCAGTACAGATATTGCCCTATCGGGTTGTGCGCCTCAGAAGATAGCCCTGACACCACCGCATTCAACGATTGGCTTTGATGATAAATCAGCCAAATGCCCAATATAGCCAAAACGGATCCGGCTAATTTTAGTTCAAGACCATTTGACAACCATCCAAGTAAAGCCAACAGCACAAAACAAGACATTAGAGGCCAAGCAGAATTGGCGAGATATGCCATCATCTTAGTCGACATTGGCACCAAGCCCTTACCGACATTAAGACGATCGTAAACTGATTGAGCATGCCGAATCTCATCCCGAGTCGCCTTGCGACGCACGGACTCATAACCCACTACCTTACTGCCATCCAACAGCGGACTCACATGCGCACTCACCCAATAGTGATCACCGTTCTCGCAACGATTTTTCACCAACCCCATCCAGCTTTTGCCTTGCTTCAAGTTTGACCACATATCAGCAAAAACAGCCGCAGGAACATCAGGGTGACGAATGATATTATGAGCCTTACCAATCAGCGCTTCGCGCTCATAACCAGCCACCTCGCAGAAAACATCATTAACAAAGGTAATACGTCCTTTCACATCGGTGCTGGAAACTAGAACATAGCTTTCAGGAAAATCATTTTCTTTATTTGTTACTGGCATTTTTCGCATAAACAACTCTCGATTTTATAGTAATTATTTTTATCACATATTGTGTGATTTATGATTCTTTGTAGATAGCTTAAAAGTACACCAATAATGACTTACTCGTCATCAAAATCTCGATACGCATCCGGTGCTAAATCCTCAAATCGAGTATATTTACCCACAAACGCCAATCGACAAGTACCTATTGGACCATTACGCTGCTTACCTATAATAATTTCCGCAATACCTTTATGAGGCGTGTCTTCGTGATATACCTCATCACGATAAACAAAAGAAATCACATCCGCATCCTGCTCGATCGCCCCAGATTCACGCAAATCTGAGTTTACTGGGCGTTTATTAGGACGGTTCTCCAAGCTACGGTTAAGTTGAGAAAGCGCAACCATTGGACAATCCATTTCCTTGGCTATAGCTTTAAGAGATCGAGAAATCTCTGAGATCTCATTCGTACGACCTTCAGTAAAACCTGGAATTTGCATCAACTGAAGATAATCGACCATGATCATGGCGACGCCACCATGCTCTCGAGCAATACGGCGCACACGAGAACGCATTTCCGTTGGACTGATACCACCCGTATCATCGATAAATAGCTTGCGGTCTTTGAGCATTTTTACCGCTGACATCAACTTATCCCAGTCCTCTTGAACCAACTGACCAGAACGCATACGTGTCTGATCAATTCGCCCAAGAGAAGAAAGCATACGCATCATCAATGATTCCGCAGGCATCTCCAAACTGAACACGATAACAGGCTTATCACTGATCATGGCAGCATTTTCCACCAAATTCATAGCAAAAGTCGTCTTACCCATGGATGGGCGACCTGCAACGATAATCAAATCTGCGGGCTGCAAACCCGCTGTCATCGCATCTAAATCCGTAAAACCTGTGCTCAAGCCTGTAATTGCGCCATCTTGATGATAAAGCTCATCAATTTTATCCACCGTAGCACTCAAGATATCCGCGGCAATTCGTGGCCCACCTTTTTTCTCACCGCCTTCCGCGATCTGAAATATCTTCCGCTCAGCCTCATCCAATACCTCAGCTGCCGTCATACCTTCTGGATGAAACGCACGCGCTGAAATATCATTGGTCGTAGAGATAAGGCGACGTAAGATGGAGCGTTCTCGCACAATATCGGCATAGGCTGCTATATTCGAAGCACTAGGAGTCGCTTCAGCCACCTCGATAAGATAAGCCATGCCACCAATAGACTCTAAGTCACCGCGCTTATCAAGGCGCTCACCAATGGTCACCACATCAATCGGTTCAGATTCATCGGCTAAGCGTGCAATAACAGTAAAAATTAACTTATGCTCTGGACGATAAAAATCATCCGCAATAACCAACTCAGAGACTCTTTCCCAAGCTTGGGGATCAAGCATCAAGCCACCAACAACAGAACGCTCAGCTTCAATGGAATATGGCGGTAATTTAATAGAAGCGACTTCAGAATCATTTAGTTGCACGCAAAACACCCATACAGAGACAGAAAAAACAGGAAGATTAGCTTATCACGCTAATAAAAAAAGGGCATCTTGCAATAGCAAGACACCCTTCTCTTATTCAAGAAAGATTCGCATCTCTCTTAAGTAATTTATCGAAACAAATTACTCAGCGATTACAGACAAAGTAACCGTTACAATCACTTCAGCGTGAAGTTGAACGTCTACTTCGAAAGAACCTGTGTGACGAATCGCGCCTTCTGGCAGACGGATTTCCGCTTTCTCTACTGCTACTTGCGCAGAAATAGCATCAGCGATGTCACGAGTACCGATAGAACCAAAAAGCTTACCTTCGTCACCAGCATTCGCAGCGATAGTGAAAGTTTTACCTTCTAGCAATTGAGCACGAGCTTCAGCAGCCGCTTTACGCTCTGCTGCTTGAGCTTCAAGTTCAACACGGCGCTCTTCAAAGCTAGCCAAGTTAGCTTTAGTAGCCATTACAGCTTTTTTGTTTGGAATCAAAAAGTTACGAGCATAGCCTGGTTTAACAACTGCAACGTCACCAATACCGCCTAGCTTGTTTACTTTGTCGAGTAGAATAACTTCCATCTCGATCACCTCTAATTAATCATTAGCTATCACTTGAGTTGGACGCCTTACCTTGGATTCTAGAACGAATATTCACAAAACTATCAATCACACAAAGTGCGACTAACACGTTCGCGAAATACACATTCAAAACAAAAAATCCCACAAGGTAAAATGCGATCAGTCCAACAACCCCAATTTCTTTTTTTGCTAAAACACCATGTACTAAAGCAAGCCCAAGCAACACTAATGCAGGAATAGCAGCTTGAGACAGAATAGCAAAGGACCCACCTAAGGATTCCCCTACAAGAATCATTCCACCCAACACCAAACTAAACGCGATCGGCAGCCTCAATTGATGAAATTCTGCGCGTAAACCGCCAGGATTATAGATCCTGCTTGCCACTTTCTCGCCAAAAACAGCGAAATCACGGCAATCACCACTTGGAAGATGGACACAGCCATCACCGCTTGGTTAAAGATCATATCTTTATCGGGAACTTCAACACCTTCCGAAACCAATACTTTTTGAACCAAGGCAACAGCCAAATTCAAAACATCAGCCATCAAAAGAGGCTGAAGCAGAGTGCTAACGACCGCTAAAAAGCTGCCAGCTAATAACACCCAACTCCATGACATGGTTGATCTAAGCAAATAGGCCAACAACATCACATCGACTAATACCATAAGTGCCGTTGCATCGCCTTGGTATATCCACAGCACAAACGCTGGTAAACATCCCCAAGCTAATACAGGTATTCCTTCTTTTACACCTTTGCGAAGCACCACCAATCCAAGGATTGCAGCGGCCAGCCAAAACATCATAGGAATTAGACCAAACACCATAACACCTATTATGGCATTAAGACGTTTTTTCATTACCCAATTTGCTAAACCACTCATATAAAGCGCTTCTTTAGCCTATTAATTAAAATGGCTATCAGTGTAAGGAAGCAAAGCAATGTAGCGAGCGCGTTTAATTGCAGTCGCTAGCTGACGCTGGTAACGAGCCTTAGTGCCAGTAATACGGCTAGGAACGATTTTACCAGTTTCAGTGATGTAACCTTTCAGTGTGTCTAGATCTTTGTAATCGATCTCTTTAACGCCTTCTGCTGTAAAACGGCAGAACTTACGACGACGGAAAAAACGAGCCATGAGTGTCTCCTAATAAAAATAGATTAATCTTCAGATTCTTCAGATACTTCGTCAGAATTGTCGTGGTGACGCTCTTCACGTTGAGGAGCAGAACGACGATCTTCACGACCTTCAGAAGCTTTAATAGGAGATACGTCAGTTACCGCATCTTTACGACGAATCACCAAGTTACGGATGATGGCATCGTTGTAGCGGAAAGTGTCGTTTAGTTCAGACAAAACACTGTCAGAACACTCAATGTTCATTAGAACATAGTGTGCTTTGTGAATTTTGTTAATTGGGTAAGCAAGTTGACGACGGCCCCAATCTTCAAAACGGTGAACTTGACCACCATCTTCAGTGATTAGGTTAGTGTAACGCTCTACCATTGCTGGTACTTGCTCGCTTTGATCTGGGTGAACCAGAAAGACGATTTCATAATGACGCATTTAAGCTCCTTATGGGTTCTTAGTCTCCACGCTTGCTTCCCCTGTGATAAAGCTGTGAGACAAGGAGTATTGATTTACAGGGACGCGCATTATATAGCACGAGTGGACAATAAGTAAACGAAATCAACACACCAACTCTGAAAACCATAAAAAAGTCGCTTTCGGTGGCGCCATGTAAACCCAAAAAAGCAATAAATACGCACTCTACGAAAATGTTTTACAGCTCTAATCAAAGACCATAAAATCAAATGGATTTTTGTTTGCGCCCTTTTACTTAACTCTTTTTGACGGACATAGTTTTCATGAAAAAAGTATGCTTAACACTGCTATTGGCTATTCCAGTCTTTGCTCAGGCCGACACCAATTTGGGCATCATTGCAGTCAAGTCAGATTCCCTCTATAAAGACACGGATTCTGAGTCTACTTTTTTACCTAACTTTAGTTATGAAGGCGAACACTTCTTCCTTCGCCTACCTGAAATCGGCTATCGTTTTCTACCCAAACAGTCGGCCCAAAACATGTCAGTGGGCTTATCTTACGAAAGCACAGGATTCGATCCCGATGACTCAAATAATGCCAATATTAGGCAGCTCGATGATAGGGACGCCAGTATTATGGCATTTGCATCCTATCAGCTAGGTCCAGTTACCACAAAGATAGCGCAGGATATAAGCGGCGAACATGATGGCTACTACGCACAAATATCGGCGGGATACCCTATTGCTGCTGGCGCTTGGACAGTGATCCCATCCATCGCTTATCGGTATATGGACAGTAAAATGAGCAACCACCTATTTGGTGTATCTCAAGCAGAATCAGCGAGAACAGGCGGTGCAATTGATGCCTATGATACAGATGCTATTTCTTCCATTCGCTATGGAGTAAGAGGGATCTACCCCGTGTTTAAAAGCCTTAACCTCATGCTTGGTATCAGTCATACACGATTCGATAAAGACATTCTAAAAAGTCCTATCGTAGAAGATAACACCATTACTTCTGTGTTAGCGGGTGTTAGCCTGTCCTTCTAAAACAGCCGCAACTTGAAACCGCGAACTAAAACGCTTTACCACAAACAAAGGCTTCGGAATAAACCTGATGAGCAAACTTTCCAACAATAGCCAAGCCATGCTCTTTGGGCTTGGCGCTGTTTTACTCTGGTCAACGGTTGCAACAGCCTTTTCACTGTCTCTTAGACATTTTTCCCCAACACAGCTTCTGCTCGTCGCCAATCTAATATCGCTGCTCTTTTTAGTTAGCCTAATTATGTATAAAGGCGAAATAAAGTCGTTAATGACCATAGCAAAACAAACGTGGAAGTCATCTTTGTTTTTTGGTGCTATTAACCCATTTCTTTATTACTTAATATTACTGCAAGCCTACAACACCCTTCCCGCTCAGGAGGCACAGGCCATCAACTATACTTGGGCAATCATGTTAAGCTTTATGGCCGTGCCCATTCTCAAGCAGCGACTTAAACCTGCAGACTATCTCGCCGCTGGAGCCTGCTATTTTGGTGTCTTATATATTTCAACCCGTGGGCAGATTGGCTCATTAGAATTTTCCAATGCTTCTGGTGTCGCATTCGCTCTATTTAGCACTATTATTTGGGCACTTTATTGGCTACTAAACACAAAAGATAACCGTCCTAGCCTAATAGGTATTACGCTAAACTTCGCCTTTGCATTGCCATTAATACTTATTTTTGCGGGTATCACTGGAGAGCTAACGCAGTGGGATAACAATGGCTTGTGGGGCGCCATTTATATTGGTTTGTTTGAAATGGGATTAAGTTTTGTTTTATGGAACAAAGCAATGAAATTAACAACAAACGCCAGCCAAGTCGCTAACCTCATCTTTTTATCCCCTTTGCTGTCCATTATTTGGTTGTCACAATTTGCAGGAGAACCCATCCTAAATTCCACTATCATTGGTCTAGCGTGCATTCTTGTTGGGCTGTTTGTACAAAACGTAGCGAAAAAAACCAAACAATCTACATAGGACTCTCCATGCCAGCGTTTGCTTATTTACTTTTGCCCATTTTTTTCTGGTCAGGCAATTACATTTTAGGGCGTATTACTGTCTCAAGCGGCATAGATCCCTTTTCCATTTCATTTTTACGCTGGTCCCTCGCTTGCTTAATCATTTTGCCTTTTGCTTACAAAAAACTCCGGTTAGAACGTCACATCATCATGAATAACTGGCAATTACTGGCACTATTTGGTTGGCTTGGTATCTGCAATTACAATTTATTTTTGTATATCGGACTCACCTCAACCACAGTAACCAATGCTGTACTACTCAACTCCATTATGCCAGTGATGATTTTAATCACCGCGCGCATACTATTGGGCAGCAAAACCTCTTGGCGCCAAAACACTGGCATTTTAATCTCTACACTAGGCGCCATCACCATCGTCAGTCGTGGCAGTTTGGAGACCTTTTTACATCTCAGTTTTTCACCAGGCGACCTGTGGATTATCACAGCCGCCATCAGCTGGGCAATTTATTCCGTACTGATTGTAAAGCGACCAAAAGACATGTCTCTGATTGGCTTTTTCGCGTGCACCGCACTAATTGGCACGTTTATTCAAGCGCCGCTATTTTTTCTCTTCGGTCACGGCTCACTTACTGATCTTAGTGTAAGTAACTGGGGAGCCATTTTTTACATGGGACTGTTTGCCTCTATCGGCGCATTTCTATGCTGGAATACTGGCGTACAAAAACTGGGCGCTGCCACAGCAGGGCACTTCATTCATTTACTGCCTGTTTTTAGTATTGTTCTATCCGTTATCTTTTTGGGTGAAAACCTACTAAGCTTCCACTATGTCGGCATTCTACTCATTTTTTCAGGGATTTTTGTCGCAACCATGCTAAATAAAAAAATAACCAAATCACAAACACCCCAATAAGACAAAAATATCTTAACCTCTATTCTTCGCCATTCGGGTGCTAATCATGATGCTCGAAAAAATGAACAGCATCCCCAAAATGGCGTAAATATCAGGCACATGGTCCCAAATAACCCAGCCCCAAAAGCCGCTGAATACCACACCAACATAACTTACTGGTGAGACGATACTGGCTGGCGCATAGGTGTAAGCCAAATTATAAAGATACATGCCAACATACAAGGTGACAGTAACAGCTGCCACTAAAGGCCAAACCTCTAAAGGCAAAACCAATGACTCACCTTGTAACCATACCAAAGGCAGTGACAACACCGTCGACACAAAAAAATACACAAATAACGTTTCTTGTCCAGAAACCTGCTGAGACAACATACGCGTCGTCACCATGGACAGCGCCAACCCAAGAGCCGATATAAAACCGACAAGATGCCACGGGTTCAAATGATCCGGTGTTGGCTGAATAACAAAAGCCACCCCAATAAACCCAATAATCAAGGGCAACCAGCGCGCCTTCGGAATGCGAATCCGATGCAGCATCCATACCACAAACGGCACACACAAAGGCGCGCATGTACGTAATAAAGACGCTTCAACAAGGGGGATGTGATTCAATGCCCAGTAGTAAAAAAGAAAGCCCACAAAGCCACCAAAACTACGTAGAAAATGAATTTTCCACACCACAAAAGAACGCTTTTGCCAACGTCCGTGCATCTGCGGTAATAATATGAGGGCGCAAAAGAGACTTTGCCAAAATACTAAAGTTGATACCGGAATCATGGTTTGAGCCTGCTTGGCAGCCAATGCGGTAAGCGACATAACAAACGCATAAGCGATTGTCATTATGATACCTTTCTTCAACAACTCATTATCATCTAACACTAAATCGCTCTTTCTATAAACGTGAAGCGGGATGACTATTTAACTGAACCAAACTAGATTGTCGAGCGACTAGATACGCCGACACCAAGATAATTAGAAAAAAGCACATGAGGTTCAATTTGAGACAATACGGACACAGGTTCATGAGCAATCACTTCACCCTGCTCGATCAAAATAACACGCCCTCCCACCAAGCAAGCCTCTTGAGGCAAATGGGAAATCAGCAAGGTCGTTAACCCTAACTCCTCAGTAACCTCATTAACCAAATAAAGCATTTCTTCCCGCAAAGCGGGAGTCCAAGGCACTAAAAGGCTCATCCAACAATAAAATAGGTTTCTTTCTAACGAGAGGCCCGAGCAATCGCGACTCGCTGGGCTTGGCCACCTGACAATGCCTGAGGAAAACGTTTCATCTTATCAACAAGCTGTGTTTTTTCCAACGCCCAACTCACTTTTTCCTTTTGCTCTGGCGTTAAATTCAGCGAAGGCGACACACCAATGGCGACATTCTGCCAAACGGTCAACTGCGGAAAGAGATTATCACTCTGAAACAAAGTAGAAATAGGACGTTCATAAGCCGGTAAAGACAATAGAGACTCCTCATGAAAATACAGCTCACCACGTCCCTCTAAATACCCTCCCAGCAGATGCAAAAGCGTACTTTTCCCTTCACCACTGCCTCCTAGTAAGGTGGTCATACCCAGCTCAATATTCACACAATAATTTGCATGAAAACGCTCCCAATCATATTGAAGGTTAATTTTTAACATGTACACCACCCATTTTTCCGCCTACAAAGCGAGATGAGCAATAAAACAGCATCAAGCAAAGTAAAATCAACACCACCGCCACACAGGAACCTTCTTCCAAACGATAGGAACCAATGAGTTGAAAAAGATACAAGGGCAAAGACACCAATCCCTGACTGCCGAACAAAGCAATCACTCCCATGTCTCCCAAAGACAGTAACAGCGCATAACCTAAAGCTTGAGCCACATTCACGCGAACTAAGGGCCACTCAAGTCGCCACCGCGACCAAGACTGAATACCTAAGCTCAGATAGACATTCCTAAAGCGCCGCTCTTGTTGATACATCACTGGCATTAAAGCGCGCAGCACAAATGGCAACGCCATTACCGCATTCACCCACACGACAATCCAGTAGCTCGACTGCAGCCCCCAACCAATATCTCGTAACGCCAGAAACAGGCCTGTGGCTATTACCAGCCCTGGTACCATTAAGATCATATTACCCAAGTGTTCAATTTTATTTGGTAAAAAAGCCAAATATGGACGCCCCATGCAAAACCGCGCAAGCACAGCAAAGCAGAGACCGAGCACTAAACTCACCAAGGCGGCAGGAAGCGCAATCTGTAATGACACCAACACCGCCCGCCAAAGCGCAGGAGACTGCAAAGTTTCAAAAAATAAAGGCGAAAAAATAGGACCCAAAATAGCCAAAAAAGGTGGAATTACCAGCACAAACACACACAGCAAGGCCATACTATCGGCAAACCTTGCCCAATAAGAATCTTTGAGTGGATAACGAGTCAGCGCCAATAAGCTCACATCTTGGCGATTAACAGGTGCTATACGGTATACAAACAACGCGAAGAGCGAACATATCATCACCTGCAGCAAAGCTAAAAAACTGGCTTTATTGAGGTCAAAATCAAACCTGAGAGCTTGATAAATAGCCACCTCCAAGGTGCTAAACTTAGGCCCACCGCCTAGGCTCAACACCACAGCAAAGCTTGAAAAGCACAACATAAAAATAAGCACAAACGCTCCTGGTAAGACTTTTTTCATGTAATGCCATTCAATCCAACGAAAGGCTGTCCAACGAGAAAAGCCCAACTGCGTAGCCTGACGCCACTGACCTGCAGGAATCAAATCATACCCTTGCAACAAAAGACGCACAGCCAAAGGAATATTGAAAAACACATGCGCCAATAAAATACCAGTTAAACCATACAAGGAAACTTGAATACCCAAAAACTGACTTAACCAACCTGAACGGCCATACACTACGACCAATCCCAAGATGGCCACTATGGTTGGCACCACCATCGACACAGAAAACAACTGCAAGAGTGCAGCTCGCCCATAAAATCGTCGGTGCATAAGACAAGAAGCAACAGGAATGGCAATGAGCAAACTAATACCACTGCTTAGCAGGGCTTGCCATAAAGAAAAACGCACAACTCGCCAAAGATAAGGCTGCTGCAAATAGCCAAACCAAGAGTGTAATTCGCTATAACGCAAAAGAGCCGCCAAGCAGACAACTCCCATCAATAGGAAAAAACCGACGCCTAATAGCGCCGGTAATAATCCTTTCATAGATCGAAAAGACAACGATATAACGCCTGTTATCGCGTCGTGGCGTTTAGCCACTCATCCACCCAAGCGCCACGGTGTTCAGCCACATCTTTTGCGGACAACACTAAGTTTTTACTAGGCTTTAACGCGCTGTCAAAAGCAGCAGGCAAGGTTTCATCCAACTCAATCACTGGTAACATCCAATTTCCAGTCGCTACCGTAGATTGAAAACCTGGCTGAAGGATAAAGTGCATAAACTCTTGCGCCAGAGCAGAATTAGGGGCATTTTTCATCATAGCGGCTACTTCAATCTGAGGATACAGCCCTTCACTGGCCATTGCAGCCCGGTACTTAGTTTCGCCTTCCGCAACAATATGATAAGCAGGGGATGTGGTATAACTCAGTACCAAATCGGCTTCGCCCTTTAAAAACAAACTATAGGCATCAGACCAGCTTTTCGTCACCGTTACCGTATGACCCGCTAAACGCGCCCACGCATCAGCAGCGTCTTCACCGTAAACTGACTTCATCCATAACAATAATCCAAGACCTGGTGTACTGGTTCTCGGATCCTGGTAAATCACTCGCAAATTCTTATTATCCACCACATCCTTCAGACTAGTCGGCGGGTTCTGTAGCGTGTCAGAGTTATAGATAAAAGCAAAGTGGCCTTGATCAAAGGGCACAAAAATTTTATCTGACCAGCCTCCTGGGACAGTAACGTTAGACGTATCGACAGAATGTTCTAGTAATAATCCGCTTTTCTTGGCTGCTTCCATCAAATTCAAATCCAGCCCCAGCAGAACATCTGCTTGCGAAGACCGCCCTTCTAGCTGCACTCGAGACAAAATCCCAACTGAAGAATCTAAGGCGACAAAATTCACCTCACAATCACATGTCTTCTCAAAATTGGCTTTAATCTTTGGTGCCGGCCCCAATCCGAAGCAAACGAATCGTAGGTATATACATTAAGGGTATCTTTAGCCAACATCAGGGGCGAGAAAATAACGCCACAACTGACGATGGCAGCCGAAAAAAGAGTTTTAAATGAAAATGTATTCAAGGTGTCGCTCCTAAAAATAAGTGAGCGGCGTACAGGAGAAACGGCAAGATACGATTGCTTAGCTTGCTACCTCAATTCCTACGCCAGCATGATCTGGATCAGGTTCAGTGGGTTAGCGGTCAATCCGCTTCTCAGCTCTAGCCTTTAACAACCAAAGCACCCCATGAGATAAAGAGTCATTATTGTAAAGAGTCGTTCAGCGGAAGTCTATTTCCGTAAGCACTCGCGTCACAGCCCCTTGATTTTTTTCGGCAAAACGCAACGCAGTCTGCCCAAGTCGATAACGTTGTGACGACTGCCCAGCAAGATCCACCACCACACTTTCTAATTGCGCTTCATCGTGACAACGAACAGCACCATTCACTTGTAAAAGCTGTTCTGTGATGTCCAAAAAATTAAACGTATAAGGCCCCACCAAAACAGCCTTACCCAGCAGAGCAGGCTCAATCGGATTGTGCCCTCCTCGTTTAATCAGACTTCCGCCAACAAAGGCTAAGTCGGCAGCCTGATAATAATACATCAGCTCCCCCATCGAATCGCCAATCACAACATCGAAGTCAGACCATTGATCTGGTGGTATTTGACTACGAAGAGCGACCCGCTCAAAAGACTGTTTGGCCAAGGCATACACCGCCTCAAACCGTTCAGGATGACGAGGGACGAGCAACAACAACGCATTAGAAAATTTCTGCATAAGGGTTTTATGGATACGCAATAGCGCTTCATCTTCCCCTTGATGAGTGCTCCCGCCTACCCAAACAAACCGCGAACCAAGTCGACGACGCCAATTCGCCTGCATCACTTCAGGAGGAACAACCAGATCAAATTTAATGCTGCCAGTTACCAAGACTTTTTTTGCCCCTAACGCTTCAAAACGCAAAGCATCAGCTTGAGCGTGAGCCAAGAAACAATCAGGCAGCGCAAACAAAGGACGCGAAACAAAAGGAAACTTCTGATAACGCTGAAAAGAGCGATCACTCAAGCGTGCATTGACCACCTCAACTCGCAAACCTTGCCGCTTGGCTAGCTGCAATAAATTTGGCCAAAGCTCGGTTTCGACAATCAATAAATGCTTGCAGGCAATTTTATTCAATGCACTTTTAACACTGCAACGCCAATCCATCGGCAAGTAACGATGCTCCGCGAAAGGAAAAGCCTTCGCCACTTGTTCCGCCCCTGTTGGCGTCATTGTTGTCATTAAAAGACGATGAGTGGGAAATTTTTCACGCCATTGAAGTACCAGTGGCCGAACCGCCAGCACTTCTCCCACAGACGCACAATGGATCCATAAATCAGCCTCGACAGAAGGCCAGATACCAAATGCTTCTTTCGCCCGATAATCCGCATAGCTTTTTTTAAAACGCCGAATTTTCAACAATACAACCGGCGTTAATAACAGCAAAGCGATTCGATAAAACCACATAATTAAACAGGCGTCTCACTAAATTGCTGGTTATGAAGCTGAGCGTAAGCGCCATTCATCGCCAATAACTCACTATGAGAACCTTGTTCAATAATTTCTCCATGATCCACAACCGCGATAATATCAGCATTCTCGATGGTCGATAGGCGATGCGCAATGGCAATGGTCGTGCGGTTCGCCATCAGGCCATCCAACGCTGTCTGAATCGCTCGCTCAGACTCTGTATCCAATGCCGACGTAGCTTCATCCAAAATAAGAATCGGCGCATTTTTCAAAATAGCCCGCGCGATGGCAATGCGCTGGCGTTGCCCCCCAGATAACAGAACGCCATTTTCTCCGACCATAGTATCTAAACCATGATCAAGCTCCTGAATAAAATCCCAAGCATTAGCAGCTTTAGCGGCTTCTATTACTTCTTTATCACTGGTGTTTTGCAAATAACCATAAGCAATATTGTCACGAATCGTGCCATTAAAAAGCACCACTTGCTGATTCACCAAGGCAATATTTGATCGCAGCTCAGTCAGCTTATAATCATTGATAGAGATGCCATCAATGCTTAACAGCCCATCATCAATATCATAAAAACGTGGAATTAAATTTGCGATAGTAGACTTACCACTACCAGACCGTCCCACCAACGCTAGCGTTTTTCCTGCAGGCAAAGACAAGGTAATCTTATTCAAGGTTTGCTTCTCGGCATTGGGATATTTAAAGGACATTGAATGCCATTCAATATTCCCTTTGATACTTTCCACCGATGTTTTGCCTTTATCAACTTCTTCTTGCAAATCCAGAAAATCAAAAATACTGTAAGAGGCCGCAATGCCTTTTTGCAAAATGCTATTCACGTCCGTCAGCTGACGAATCGGTTTTCCCAACATCCCAGCGGCGGTCAAAAAAGCAATAAAGTCGCCAGGAGACATGTGCGAACTGATAGACGGGACTCAATGCAAACCAAATCAAAATTGCCATCATGACAGCCAAAATAAACTGCACAATAGGTATATTCAAAGACTTGGTCATTTCCATTTTTAGCTGAGAACGACGGTTTTCATTGGCTGCTTTATGAAAACGCTCAATTTCATACTGACTACCACCGAATATCTTGACGACTTCATGCCCTTTAATCGCCTCTGAGGCGACATCTGTCACACCACCCATGGCATTTTGGATACGGGTACTTAACTTACGAAAGCGTTTTGATGCATAAGAAACCACTAAACCAATTAACGGCACGACCAACAGAAACAACAAAGACAAACGCCAGTTCATGTAGATCATGTAGCATAACAAACCAACTACCGTTAACCCTTCACGCAATAAAACCCGTATGGCTTGCGTGATAGAACCGATGACTTGCTCTGTATCATAAGTCAACTTGGCTAACAAACGTCCCGTGGGAATAGAGTGGTAGTAACTCGAAGGCAAGAGCACAAGTTTGTTAAACATGTCGGTACGCAAATCAAAAACAACATTATTAGCGACCTTCGCCATAAAATAGTTACCTAAGAAAGTCCCCACTCCTCGCGCAATAAAAACCCCTAAAATAGCCAGCGGAATTAACAAACGACTTTCAGAAATACTACCCACAGAGACGATATCGACAATATGTTTTAACAATGCCGCCAACGCGGGCTCCATAGCGGCGTAAATGACATAACCAATCACACTCAACAGTAAATACATCCAAGACGGACGCACGTAACCGAGCAAGCGAAAGTAGATTTTCACACCTGAAACAGGAGCCTTTTGCGTAGACATGTCCGCTTCAACATTTTCTTTTTCTTGCATTTACAGGTTCGCTTTTTTGATAATTGCAGTGGTTGAATAGCCGTCGACAAAGGTCAAGACTTTTACTTCGCCCCCATTAGCAAGAACGTGGTCTGCACCAACAATGGTCTCGATGGTATAATCGCCGCCCTTCACCAATACATCAGGAGTCAGTTTTTCAATAATTTCTTTTGGAGTATCTTCATCAAACCAAGTAACCCAATCAATCGCGCCGACGCCTTCCAGTACCGCCATACGATGTTCTAAATGGTTAATTGGGCGTTTCTCACCTTTTAGTCGTTTAACAGACGCATCCGTGTTGACCGCGACGACCAACCTGTCGCCTAGCGCCTTAGCTTGTTTCATATAGGCAATGTGCCCTGGGTGAAGAATATCAAAACAGCCATTGGTAAAAACAATCTTCTCACCATTCATTTGCGCCAACTTGATTTGCTCAAGTAGCTCTTCTGGCGAAAGTACACCAAAGTTTGTGCTGTGTGAGCGTTGAAACATGATCGCTTCAAGTTGGTCTGCGCTAATCGAAGCCGTACCAAGCTTACCAACCACATAACCCGCGGCTTGATTAGCGTACTCAACCGCGTCAATAAAACGCTTACTGGTCACATACACGGCGGTCAATACCGCCACCACGGTATCACCCGCTCCGGTAACATCAAACACCTCTTTGGCGGCCGTGGCCAACGAAAAAGGCGGCTTACCTTCGCTCAATAAGATTAGCCCTTCTTCACCTCGAGTAACTAGTAGCGCCTTCCAGCCAAATTTTTCACGCAGTGCCTTAGCTTTTTCTTCTAACTCTTTTGTTGAATGGCATTTACCCACGATGGTTTCAAATTCAAGAAGGTTTGGCTTAACCAGAGTAGCACCTTGATAAATGGAAAAATCATCTCCTTTGGGATCCACAAAACTGGGGACCTTTGCTGCATTGGACAGTTTTATCAGGTTCTGAACGTCTGCTAAACAGCCTTTTGCATAATCAGAAAAAATGACAGCGTCAGATTCTGGCAAACATTCTTCAACCACTTTTGCCAAAGCCTCATTCTGCGAAAGATTGTCCTCACGCTCTTCGAAATCCAAACGAATAAGTTGTTGATGGCGGCTCATTACTCGTAGTTTCGTAATGGTAGGCAAGGTTTCCGAGCGAATAAATCGACATGTCACGCCCACTTTTTCCAAGCATCGGGTTAAAACATCGGCATTTTCATCGTTACCGACCACCCCCACCAAGGTTACTGACACCCCTAACTTAGCCAGACCCAGCGCAACGTTAGCCGCACCACCTGGACGATCTTCAATGTTGGAAACCTTTACGACTTGTACCGGCGCTTCCGGCGATATACGTGAGGTACCACCATGCCAATAACGATCCAACATGACATCCCCAACAACTAGGATGTGTTTATCTTTAAAATTTAGATACGAAGAGTTCATAGCCACATAATAATCGATTTTTAGAGACACTCATCTTATCATACTCCCTCAATAAGTTGGACATACCTAAAACACACGAAATAAGGCTTTTACACAATGCTGAATTCCGCTCTACTATCTAGCCAATCTTTTTTGTTTGATGGGCTATTGAAGAATTGGTCGCGTCATGGCATCGATAAAGAACAGGGTTTTAGCTATGAAAGCATGAATCATGACTGGACAATAAACTCCATTAACCGTATTCGCTTACTCACTCAATGCCGCCAACTTTATACTTTTAGCCATGCCTGCCAAAATCATCACACCAAAGATTGGCAAGCATTGTTAGGGCCACTGTTTAATTTTATTACTTCTCGATACTTCATTGATGGTCGTTGGATTTTCGCTTTAAATGACGATTTATCCATTAAAGATCAACACTCTGATGCCTATGCCCTCGCCTTTGTTCTACTGTCCTTTAGCCACTACTACAAAGTGACAAACGATGACAGAGCGCTTTCTTACATGAAAGAAACACATCAGTTTCTCTTAAACAATATGCAGGCTGAATCCGGCGGCTTTTATGAATCTTTTCCTGTCGATGTTGAACAGACTCGTCGCCAAAACCCACACATGCACCTTTTAGAAGGCTATATTGCTGCCTTTGAAGTCACTCAAGATGCTGACTATAAGGCAACAATACAATCCCTTCTTGCCTTAGCCTTAGCGCATTTTTATGATAAAAAGTCCAAAACACTGCGTGAGTTTTTCAACACAGACTGGCAGTTACACCCAACGACGGGACATCTGGTAGAACCTGGCCATCACTTTGAGTGGGTATGGTTGCTTTATCAAGCCAATAAAATTTTACCTAATTCAGACTATACAGACCTTGCACAGCAACTCTGGCTAACAGCTAGCCGCCATGGACTTGCAAACAATGGGGGGATTTACAACCAGATCGACGGCAACGACTACCACCCTATCGACAAAGAAAAACGTATTTGGCCGATCACTGAATACCTGAAAGCCGTCACGGTTATGCCCATCGGAAAAGAAGAAAAAATAAATCGTTTAGAAAAAGCGCTCGACTTTATGCAACAACACTATTTACAGCCAAATGGGCGCTGGAACGAATACCTTAATGCCGATAATACGCCAAAAGACTTTCCACTCCCAGGCACGAGCAGCTATCATATTTTTCTAGGCCTTACAGAAGTGATAGCATGGGCAAAAGCAAATAATGATTTAGAAGATTCTTTTTAAGTAAAAGTCTGGTTTTAAAGACATACTTAATAAAGACAAAATAGGACATAAGTTATGTATATAGTCACTGGTGGTGCTGGATTCATTGGCAGTAATATCATTAAAGCCCTAAATAACAAAGGCATCAAAAACATCCTTCTCGTCGACGACCTGACAGATGGGAAAAAGTGTCTGAATCTATCTGACCTTGATATTGCCGATTACATGGATATGTACGATTTTTTAGATGCCATTAAAAATGACACCTTAGGCATTAACCCGATTGCCGTTTTTCATGAAGGTGCTTGCTCAGCAACCACCGAATGGAACGGCAAATATGTGATGGACGTCAATTACCAGTATTCAAAAGCAGTATTAGATTTTTGCCTAAAGCATGAAGCCGCATTCTCTTATGCATCCTCTGCTTCAGTTTACGGCTCTGGCCCCGTTTTCCAAGAATCTCGCGAAAACGAAAAACCGCTTAATATGTACGCCTACTCTAAATTTCAATTTGACCAATACATTCGCGCAGTGTTACCGAAAGCGAAAAGCCAAATAGTGGGTTTCCGTTACTTCAATGTCTATGGTCCTCGTGAACAACACAAAGGCAGTATGGCCAGTGTGGCTTTTCATCTTCGCAATCAGGTACTGGCAGGCGAAAATCCGAAATTATTTGGCGCCTACGATGGCTACGAGGCGGGCGGTCAAAGCCGAGATTTTATTTATGTTGAAGATCTCGTAAATACCAAACTTTGGTTTCTAGAAAATCCGGAAAAATCTGGAATTTTCAATCTAGGCACAGGCAAAGCAGAACCATTCCGCACCATAGCGGAAACGGTTATCGCCCATTATAAAAAAGGCGAAATTGAATACATCCCTTTCCCGGAACACTTGAAAGGCGCTTATCAAAGCTTTACTCAAGCAGATATCAGTAAACTTCGTGACGCAGGCTACAAAGGTAATTTTCGTGGCTTAGCACAAGGTGTGCAAGACTATTTGGGTTGGCTCGATACACATGGCTAAATATTTAATAGTTGGCCCATCTTGGGTGGGTGACATGGTGATGGCACAAAGTCTCTTCATCACGCTAAAACAACGTGATGAAGAAGCGATTATTGATGTCATAGGCCCCAGTTGGTCTTCTCCTATCTTAGCGCGTATGCCAGAAGTAAGACATGCCATCACCCTGCCAACAAGTCATGGTGAATGGGGCATCAGCACACGCCGTAACCTTGGTTATACCCTGCGTGCAGAACATTATGACCATGCCATTATTATGCCTCGTTCATGGAAGTCAGCTTTAGTGCCTTTTTTTGCCAAAGTGCCACATCGTGTTGGCTTTACTGGTGAACAGCGTTATGTGTTACTCAACGAGCGTCGCAAGCTCGATAAAAATATTTTAAATCAAACCGTAAAGCGCTTTACCTCTCTCGGTCTACCAAAAGAGCAGGCGTATCCACCTGTGGATATTCCGTCTCCTGCTTTAAGTGTTAATTCAGAAAACCAGAAAAGTCTTTATCAACAGCACCATTTATCAGATAGACCAGCCATTGCGCTGATGGCTGGGGCGGAGTTTGGCCCTTCAAAACAATGGCCCATTGCCTACTTTCACGAATTAGCGAAAAGCGCCATTGACTCGGGTTACCAAATTTGGGTTTTAGGTGGCCCGAAAGACGCCTCGGATGGCGAAATTATAACAAGAGGATTAGGCGAATTTGCCCATAATTTATGCGGTAAAACACAATTAGTCGATGCGATAGACCTACTTGCCGCCGCAGAAAAAGCGGTGAGCAATGATTCTGGTTTGATGCACATCGCGGCTGCGGTAGGAACAGAAGTTCACGGCATCTATGGCTCGACTAGCGAAGCGTTCACCCCACCTCTGACGGAAAACAAGACCATTCATAACCTTCACCTAGAATGCTCACCTTGTTTTAAACGGACTTGCCCATTAGGGCACACGAACTGTCAGACTCAACTCACTCCAGATAGAGTGATAAGGGCAGTCATTTCCCCATGAATCTTGTACTACTTAGAAACAGACCACACTTTGGCGCTCAAATAACCAGCCTACCTGTTTTGTACTTTTTTTCCTTCATCATGGAAAACAAGTGCCTCTGACGCTTTTATCAAAAAGCAATGTTTCATGGGTTTATCAACAACTACCATGGATAGAAGAGTGCATTCATTCAAACAGCAAAATAGAAGAAATAAAAAAGCTTTGCAGCTGTGATAATTTACTTAATTTAAGACCAAGCAATCGCCTCCCCGTCATGCTGCATAAGATTCTGGGAAAAGGGAATCTATTTGATCTGGTCAAAAATGACTCTCTCGCACGTCTGACATCAAACACTCACAATGTATTATGTACTAGTGAATACAGGGCAAGCGCCTATCTGAAGATCTTTATTAAAGATGAACAAGCACTATTAGAACATCTTTCCGCACCATTTTTTCTTTAATAAAGGACTCCAAATTAGAGACAAAAAAAGCAGAACTAAACATCCTTATTATGCCCGGTGGTGGTGCCGGAGAAATAAAAAAGTGGGGGATCGAAAACTTCGTATCAGCGAGCAAATCAATTGCACAGTCAGTCAATAAAAGCTGCCATATCAATGTATTACTAGGGCCTGACGAGAAAGATGAAATTGTGTTTGTGGAAAAACTCATACGCTCTGATAACCGCTTTTCTTTGTATATAAACATCCCCATCAAAGACATCGCAAAATTAGTGGATGAATGCGATTTGACAATCGCAAATGATTGCGGCCCTTCTCATATAGCGCAATGTATGCAAAAACCCTATATTGGACTCTTCAGAGAACCAAATACAGAGTGGTTTCTATATCATCCAAAATCGATAAAAATACTTCCACAAGAAGGGCAAGGTATAAAAACTATCCAACCACAAGCCGTAATAGATCATGCGGTGACACTGCTAAAGAGCTAAGTATGAAAATTTCAGGTAATATCATCACCTTAAATGAAGAAAAAAATATCGCAGCGTGCATCAAATCCATGCAAACTGTATGCGATGAGATTATCGTGGTTGACTCTGGCAGCACAGATAATACCGTTACCATCGCTCAAGAGTTAGGAGCGACCATTGTGCATCAACCCTACCTAGGCGACGGCATCCAAAAAAATGTTGCGCTAAATCATACTAAAAATGTTTGGGTATTAAGCTTAGATGCTGATGAACGCCTTACCCCTGAGATGACAGAAGCCATCCAACAACTCGACTTAGAGTCAGCCACTTTTGAGGCGTATTCGTTTCGTAGACAAAACATGATAGGTGATCGCTGGATCAAACATTGTGGATGGTATCCAGACCGCTGCATACGTTTATACAATACAAGCAAAACCCGCTTCGCAGATGTAAAACAGCACGCCAGTGTGCAAACAAAAAATGTCAAAAATATTGATGCGGATATTGTCCATTACTCCTTTAAGAACATCGGCGAATTATTTGCCAAGCCAGGCCGTAATTTCAGCGGTAGAGCAGCAAAAATAATGTACGCCAAGGGTAAGAGAGCAAATGCTTTATCTCCTTTCACTCATGGCTTAAATGCCTTTATTCGTAAATATATTTTTCAACGAGGCTTTATGGGTGGTGTTGATGGAATGACCGTTGCCTTAAGTGCAGCGGTGAATAGCTATTTAAAATACGCAAAACTACTGGAATATCAACGCGATCCAAGCGTCACTCAACAAGACGACTTCAAAAATATTTGGTAATAAAACAGGCGATACACCTTGAGCAAAACGCTAACTGTACTCCATGTCAATCTCGCCAAGGGTTTCCGCGGTGGAGAAAGGCAAACTGAACTGCTTATTAGAGCGTTATCTAAGCACTTTAATACCCAACAACTACTGGCTTGTCGTAAAGACTCCCCTCTGCGCGATAGACTGGCTGATATAGACAATTTATCTTTCGTTACCGCAAATCATCAGCTCTCAGGGCACTACACTACCCCTAAGGTCGACATTGTTCACGCTCATGAGGCGAAAGCGGTTCATTGGGCTTATGTGCATAAGCTATTAAAAAGTACGCCTTATATCATTACTCGGCGAGTAGATACGGCTGTAAAAGATAAATGGCTAAACCAAAAGACTTACCAAAATGCATCTGCACTAGTTGGCATATCAACACTTATTGCCAACCACATTCGCGATAAACAATGGGGAGAGGTTTATCAGATTCCAAGCACGCTTGCCCACTTAGAAACCAATCATAAAGAAGGCGAGTTGTTTCGTAGCGCCTTTCCTGGAAAAACCATTGTGGGTCATGTAGGTGCTTTAGTTGATAAACACAAAGGACAAAAGGTACTCATTGAAGCCGCAGCTTTATTAGAAAAAAGCCATCCTAACCTGCAGATTGTTTTTTTGGTGATGGTGCCGACAAAGAAGAGCTTGAGTCTTTGTCCAAAGGAATGACAAACATTACGTGGATGGGATTTAAAGCCAAGATTGGTGATTATTTACCTTACTTCGACCTCTTCGCTTTCCCCTCTCGCAATGAAGGCCTAGGATCAACTTTGTTAGATGTGATGGATGCCAATGTGCCTATCATTGCCTCTAATGTTGGTGGTATCCCAGATATTGTTATTAATAATGAGACAGGCATCCTAGTTCCTCCAAATGATAGTTTGGCATTAAAGGAGGCCATCATTAGACTTTCTAGCGATAAGATTCTTCAAGCGAAATTAGTTGAAGGCGCAAAAAAACAACTCGAAAACTATACACCACAAAGAATGGCAGAAAGTTATTCATCTCTTTATCATAAAATAACAGCTAAAGAGAATTCTCTTTAGCTGTTATTAACGCTCTATTACTTCTTAAATCGGCTGATACTTTCTAATGCATCTTTCAAATAAATATAGTTTGGTTCAGCCTCTTTTTTTACGCGGTTAGATAGATCATAAACTTTATATTGACCGCCTGCTCCAACTTCTAAAATACTGTCTTTAGTAATCATTGCATAGCCAGAATAGCTTGATGATAACACCCACTCTCTTCTGGTCTTATCATGCAAAAGGTCTAATCCTTCTGAATAACTATCTATAGGACTATTCACGCCAAGATAGTTTTTCATTAAGGTTGGCACTAGATCTTCGTGACTAGTTAAAACCTGAACATCACTAGAGTCGGCAGAGGAAAAATCAGGCCCAACAATGATAAATGGAACATGAATCTGTGCCGCTGTAAAATTGCTATTATGCCCCCAATAATTCAATTTATTATCATTGAGTTCTTGAGCATGATCACCAGTAATAACGACAAGAGTATTCTCTGCATCACCACTCTCTTTCAGCTCATCCAATACTTTTTTAGCCAACTCATCTACATAACGCACACTGGTTTTATAACGATTCATAAAAAGGGTTGGATCTGTATCGTTATTAAGAGCCAGATAATTCACCGTATTTAGCATTGGCGTGTATTGTTTATCATAATCATTCGGAAAATCGTAGCCATGCGGAGCGTCGTAAAAAAGAAACGAAAAAGTCGGTTTGGATTTATCTCTCGCTTGATACCAGCGCAACCAATCTTCGGTCAACCCCTGATCTCTTTCAGCTGGAGATTCACCTTCAGATCTGAGCCGCAAATTATTTATTTTAGAAAAAACAGTCCTATTAAACTCTGGGTCTGTAAGAGACGCAGAAGCAAATATTCCCATTTGATAATCCAATTCTTGAAGCCTGTCCATTAAAACAGGCGACTTTTGATTTGATAATACTGCCTGCCAATATGTACCAGGCAAACCATAAAACAAACCAAAAATCCCCGTTCGAGTGGCATTCCCTGTAGACATATGGTTCGAAAAAGAAACGCCATTTTGAGCATATGACCATAAGTTCGGCGTATTATCTGCGTTAAAGGTATCAAAACGCCACGAATCGACTACCAAGAATAAAATATTCACTGGCTTATCTACAGAAATAGTACTGAGCACTTCTCTTGGATAATTAAGATTACTGCTGACTTTTAAAGATAACTCTTTTTGCTGAGCCAATGCTTCTTCATCAATCCAACCATGCTTACGCATAAACCCATTTGCAGTAGCTGGCTGAAATAAAGGCAGATAGCTTTTACTTATAGTGACTGGCTGATAAGCATTTGCCGCTGCCCATATATGAATGAAGTTACTTGCTAAAAAACACACAATAAATACAGAAACGAAATATCTTTTTTTAACGCTTTTACCTATATCTTTAGTGAGGAAATGCAGTAAAAAATACTCGATAAGAAATATAACAAGAAAACTTACTATAACGACGAACCAAGTAAGAAGAGAAAAATCGACTACATCGCCAGAAAAGACGAGTTTAAGAACCACCTCATTAATATGGAAACGATATTGAGCAAAAACAAAGGTATCTATTAGCAATACAAATAATGCAACAGAAGCCAAAAGACTCACTATAAAATAAAAAATCTTTCTAGGTAAAAAAACGAAGAAGAAAGAAAAAAACCTAATATACCACCTAATAGCGCCATCTGCCCTATTAAGCTAGTAAAAATAAATGAAGCCCCTAATACATCCGTTGGAAACTCAGGCAAAAATGAAAAATATCGTATAGATATAAGAACAGAAAAAAATATATTTATGATTATAAAACAGCTAAAAACAGAACGCTTACTACTGGTCGCCATGATCATACCTAAAAATGAAAATTGATAATGTAAATCAGAAATCTAATCAAGAATCCACACCAAATAAATCACGTGTATAGACTTTTTCTTTCACATCAAGCACATCATCAGTCATTCTGTTCGCAACAATAATATCGGAGAGCGCTTTAAACTCTTCTAGATTTTTTATCACTTTTGAATTGAAAAATCGATCTTCGGCAAGGGCGGGTTCATACACAACGACCTCAACCCCCTTGGCTTTAATACGCTTCATAACGCCCTGAATCGCTGATGCTCTGAAATTATCTGAACCAACTTTCATGACCAATCGGTAAATACCAACCACTTTAGGATTACCTTTCAAAATGGACTCAGCAACAAAATCTTTTCGAGTCGCATTCGCGTCAACAATGGCACGCACTAAGTTATTAGGCACTTTATCGTAATTAGCAAGCAGTTGCTTAGTGTCTTTTGGCAAACAATAGCCGCCATAGCCAAAGGAGGGATTGTTGTAATGGCTTCCTATACGGGGATCTAACCCAACGCCCTCGATTATTTGACGACTGTCTAAATGGTGAGATTCTGCATAACTGTCTAACTCGTTAAAAAATGCCACTCTCATAGCTAGATAAGTGTTGGCAAATAGCTTAATCGCTTCCGCTTCTGTCGACCCCGTTAGCAACACATCAATATTTTCTTTGTCTGCGCCCTGAACCAAAAGATTAGCAAACACCTGAGGCTCGATCAGACACTTCACCGACAATAATGCGAGAAGGGTATAAGTTATCGTGTAAGGCTTTACCTTCTCGCAGAAACTCAGGCGAAAACAACAGGTTACTCGTTGCAAAACGCTCGCTTGCAGATTTCGTAAAGCCAACCGGAACGGTTGATTTCACCACCATAATTGCTTTGGGGTTAATGCGAATAACGTCTTGAATAACAGACTCAACATGGCGTGTATTAAAATAATTGGTCTCAGGGTCATAATCAGTGGGGGTCGCGATGATCACATAGTCTGCACCAAGATATGCTTCCTCCTTATCAAGGGTCGCAGCAAAATCAAGCGTCTCTTCAATTAAATAACGTTCAATATCACGATCTTCAATCGGGGATTGTTTATTGTTGAGCATATCCACTTTAGCGGCAACAATGTCTAAAGCAACAACCTGATTGTGCTTCGCTAATAACAGAGCATTAGAAATGCCAACGTACCCTGTTCCTGCCACTGCTATTTTCATTGCGTTTACCCTTCACTATAAAGATAGAATTTGTATTCAAAAGACGCTATTTTACAGCTTGCACCATAATTAAAAATGCCAAATCATGCTTTTTTTGTGAATTACATCAATAAAGTCAGCGAATAGAGAACACCAAGGCTAATATCAATAAAAAAACAAGGAGTTCCACATGAAATTTGAACTGGTCGATCGTCAAGGCTACATCCCGGATCTCAACTATGGCGCGGCAGGAAAAGAGCTTTCCTGCTTTATTCCCAGCGATTATCCATTTGAGCAAGTCTGTTACAATAACGGAGAAGGTGAAGCAATTGTAGACAAGCACACTTGGTATTTTTTCTTTACCCAAGAAGGCATTGGCATCAAATTAATGGACGGTATTGTCACATTAAAAGAAGCAGAACGTTTTTTGCACGCCATTAAGTCACACATCTGGGGTGAAACACACCAACAAGTGCAAATTTTTATGGCTGGCGCAACACCAAACTAAGCGCAATAGTCTTGCAAACAGCTTAGCCTCTATTTAACAGAGGCTAAGTTTAACTCCAATCAAGTCGCTAACGCTCTCAGCATTCTCTTAGACCATTGACTCCATGATCCCACGTACACTTGTCTTGCTTCTATCCCTGCATGATTCAAAGCCAAAACATTATGGCAGGCAGTTACCCCAGATCCACAATAATACACATAAGCATCACCATTATCAGACAACCAATCTTGCCACTCGACATGCAACTGCTCAGCGGGTTTAAAGTACCCCTCAGGGTCTAAATTATCGGAGAAAGGACGGTTTATCGCACCTGGGATATGGCCAGCAACAGGGTCTATCGTTTCATTTTCGCCATTAAAACGATCTGCTGCCCTCGCGTCCACTAACTGAAATTGATTGGTTTCAAAATTTTCCACAATGGCTTGCTCACTAATAGCCCAAGGAAATGACACCTTTATTTGATTGGATGTTGGTGTAGCAATACTGGGTGTCACAGAGACGTCTTTACCTTGTTTACACCATGCAGGAAAGCCACCATTCAAGACTCTAACATCCACATTTTGCTGACTGAGCATCCACCAAGCACGAGCGGCAATGGCGCCTCCCATATCATCATAAACGATGACTTGAGAGTTCATATCAATGCCCCAATCTTGCAACTGCTTAGAAAAAACCATTTCCTCTGGCAAAGGGTGTCGGCCAGTCAACGTGGTTTCTGGCGAAGCCAATTCATGATGAACATCCACAAAAATAGCACCAGGAATGTGCCCTTTATTATACTCAGACCTACCTTTCGTGTGATCGGTCAAATAAAACCGACAATCTAAAACAACCACATCCGGCAGCCCAAGCAGTATGGCCAGTTCATTTGTATTTATTAACGTTTTTAATAACACAGGCTTTTCCTCAGACAGTCATCCACGGTCATAAAACAGACCTTTTCTATTGGTTTAAATCTACTTTGATTCTGTAATTTTTGCTAATATTTACGACCGTTATCTTACTATTGAGTGTTTCTATGTTACGTATCGACCTAATTCTCACGGAGCAAGGCCTAGCCAAATCGCGCTCACAGGCACAAACCTTTATCAGTGAAGGACGAGTATCATACAAACAAAACACACAGTGGATAAAAGTCACCAAACCTAGCTTAAAACTCTCCTCGGATATCGAACTTAGCCTTACTGAGGATGAAGCCGATAAGTATGTTTCTCGCGGGGCATTAAAGCTTGAAGGCGCTTTACTGCACACTCAATTAAACATCGAAGGCTTTCATGTCCTAGATATCGGCCAATCTACCGGAGGCTTTAGTGACTGTGCTATTCAACACGGCGCGGCAAAAGTGGTCGGAGTTGAAGTGGGTCACGACCAATTAGACCCTAGACTACGCAACCATCAACAGATTGTCTGCTTAGAAGGCATCAACGCACGTGACTTATCAGTAGCAGATTTACAGGGACACTTTCCTCAACATGGTTTTAATCTTGTTGTCATGGACGTCTCTTTTATCTCACAAACTAAGATTTTGCCTAGACTGCCAGATTTACTGACTAAAAATGGCCATATTATTACTCTAGTAAAGCCACAATTTGAGGTAGGAAAAGAATTTATTGGCAAAGGTGGAATCGTCAAAAACAAACCCCGTGTCGATCAGCTTGAACACGACATGAAAGCCTTTATTAAATCGCTCGGTTTTGAAGTAAAATGCTATATTGAAAGCCCAATAAAAGGCGGGGATGGCAACCAAGAATTTTTACTCTGGGCGATAAAAGTATAACGGGTCAAATAATCTCATCGAAGCTAAGATGATTACTTGGTAGGATTTCTTTAGCTTCCTTCTCTTCCAGCTCAGTGATGTAATTTCTTGCCATATAGAAACCCAAACAGCCAAAAATCACCGAACCAATAGCTTGCCCAAACAATATCCCTTCTGCTCCCATAAAAAGAGAAAACACCGTAATGAGCGGCCAAGTTCCAAGCGTCGCGCGACCGAAGTTCAGCAACGTGCTATTTAAGGGCTTACCCAGATTATTAAAAACAGCAATCGCAATAAATAACAAACTTTGAAAGAAAAAACTAAAAGAAACAAAAGTCGCAAAAAAACGAATAATATCAGCACTGCCTTGTGTGGCATTGAAAGTAGCTACCAGCCAATCCTGCATCTGATACAACACAACACACAGCAACAAACAATAACCAAAAGCATAAACAACAGCGCTACTAATCGTACTGTGCATTCGATCAAAACGGCCAGCACCGTAATTTTGTCCTAATATCGGCCCTACCGCCCCGGATAAAGCAAACACCCCACCAAAAACAACGGGAATAATACGCCCTATCACTGCCACAGCAGCTACCGCATCATCGCCAAATGACGAAGTATGCTCCATGACAATCGCGTTTGCTAACGGAGACGACATATTGGTTAACATCGCAGGAACGGCAATCACAGAAATGGACTTAACGTCCTTGAAAAAATCTATTAGATCGAACTCACCCAACATTTTATGGATATATACCACGCCATAATAAGACACCGCCACCATAGAAAAGCGCGCAATCAACGAGGCAATAGCGGCACCTTGCACCCCTAGTCCAAAAGCAAAAATAAAGATAGGGTCTAACACGGCATTAACCAATCCACCCACAAGAGTAGCGTACATCGCACGACGTGCATCCCCTAAGGCACGCATGATTCCAGAACCTATCATGCCAATCATAACAGCAGGCATACCGATCACTAGAATTTGCAAATAGTCTGTCGCTAAATCAAGAGTTCGGCCCGTTGCACCAATGTACAACAAAATATGAGGAATATTTGGCCATAAAAACCAGACAACACCTGACGAAAATAGAATACCAAACGCCAATACATTAACGGCTCGACGCTTAGCTAATTCGATATTTCCTTCACCAATGGCTTTAGATACTAATGCAGTCGCCGAAATCGACACAGCAATACTCAAGGAAATGGTAAAAAACATGATAGTACTGGCAAAACCCACCGCCGCTACCGCTTCTTTCTCCCCCAACATAGAAAGGAACAGCATATCGACAAGGTCTACCAAAAACATACACATCAAGCCTAACGCACCAGTAACAGACATGCTAACTACATGCTTAAATGTTGAACCTTGCGTAAGCTTTGCCGAACCAGGCATTCGTTTCCCCTAAAAATGGCGTATCTACTATGCAGCATCACCAAAGCAACGCCAAACGATACGACAAATAATAAAAAACCGGACAAGCACCCGCTCGTCCGGTTCCATATTTTCTCATGTATGAGGTTTTGAGAAAATGCTTACTTTGTGAATAACTTAATGAAGATGATTATTTGAGCGATTAAAAACGATCTTTTCAACATCAGCAAAACGCTCAGCAAAATGCACCGTCATGCCATCTTTAACGGATTCAGGTAGCTCCTCAAAATCACGACGATTGAGGCTCAGGCAAAATCACTTCACTAATTTTGCTGCGCTTAGCGGCAATGATTTTTTCACGGATACCGCCAACAGCGAGCACTTGACCTGTTAACGTCAACTCGCCCGTCATCGCCAATCCTCGACGCACGGGTTCGCCTTTGGCCAAAGATAGCAAAGCTGTCGCCATCGAAATACCCGCACTTGGGCCGTCTTTTGGCGTTGCCCCTTCAGGCACATGCAAATGCACAAGGCTCTTATCAAAAAACTCAGGGGCTTTTTGATAACTCTTCGTATGAGAAAATACGTACGAATAAGCAATTTCGGCTGATTCCTTCATCACATCACCCAGCTTGCCTGTGAGTTTCAAGCCTCGCGTTAATTCATGTACCTTGTTGGCTTCAATCGGTAAGGTCGCTCCCCCCATGGAAGTCCAGGCTAAACCTGTCACCACACCTACCCCTTGCAAGGTTTTCTCAGGTCTAAAATATGGCATTCCCAACAGCGTTTCGACATCTTTCACGCCGATATTAATGCGCTCTTTTTCGCCCGTCATCAGCTCGACCACGCATTTACGCAATACCTTTTGCAGCAATTTATCTAAGCCTCGAACCCCTGCTTCACGGGCATAATGCTCGATAATATGACGCAAGGCCGCATCGGTAATGTTTAACTGTTTTTTAAGCAGCTTGTTTTTCTTTAGCAATTTTGGCCATAAATGCTGCTTGGCAATCGCCAGTTTTTCATCGCCTATATAACCAGACAGGCGAATAACATCCATTCGATCCAATAAAGGAGGTGGAATGGTGTCAAGCTGGTTAGCGGTACATATAAACAAGGCTTTCGACAAATCGATACGCATATCTAAATAATGATCTAAGAACTCACTATTTTGCTCAGGGTCCAACGCTTCTAATAAAGATGAAGCCGGATCGCCTTGAAAAGAAGAGCCAATCTTGTCGATCTCATCCAACATGATGACAGGGTTTTCAACCTCCACATCCTTCAAGGCTTGTACAAACTTGCCTGGCAATGCGCCAATATAGGTGCGTCGATGGCCTTTTATCTCCGCTTCGTCTCTCATGCCACCAAGACTAAAACGATAAAACTTACGATTCAACGACTCAGCGATCGATTTACCAATTGACGTTTTACCAACCCCTGGAGGATCCACTAACAACAAAATAGAGCCGCCCATTTCACCGCGATGCGCACCAAGAGCTAAGAACTCTACAATGCGATCCTTTATATCTCCCAGACCCGCATGATGAGACTCTAGTACATCACGGGCTAAGGCAATATCTAGGTTATCTTTTGAATGCACTCCCCAAGGTAATGACGTCGCCCAATCTAAATAATTGCGCGTTACACCGTATTCAGGCGAACCGGTCTCAAGAATGCTGAGCTTATGTAGTTCTTCTTGAATCTTATCATTCACGGCTTTCGATAAGGTTTTTCCTTCCAACCGAGCCTGAAATGTTTCCACATCTGAGGTGCGATCATCTTTCGAAATGCCTAACTCTTTCTGAATGACTTTCAGCTGCTCTTTTAGAAAAAAGTCTCGCTGATGTTTACTAATCTTATCGTTCACTTCAGCGCTTATTTCGTTCTGAAGGCGAGCAATTTCTAACTCTTTCCTTAGCAATGTAAGGGACAAATGCATACGAGCAGGAATGGAAATGGTCGCTAATACGTCATACAAATCTTCCGCTTCTGCAGAGGTAATCGATGCGGCAAAATCCGCTAGCAATCCCGATTCATTAAACGAGAATCGCCCCAAATATTGTCGTAGATCTTCACTAAATAATGGATTCAAACGAATCAGCTGCTTTATCGCATCCAGTATGGCAATAGAATAAGCCTTCGACTCGTCATCGTTTGACTTCACATCATTGATATAACGCACACGTGCAAGATAAGGCGCTTCTTCACTCAGCCATTCAATCACCTCAAAACGCTTCACGCCTTGTGCCAAAAACGTTAACTTATCATTTTGCTTTTCTGCTCGGTGCACTCTAGCGACGCAACCAATTGCACGAAACTCGTCAACAGAAGGCGCTTTTTTGGCTTTTTTGTCCGCATAGACCAAACCCACAGCAGCCTGAGGATGCTCCGCAATACGCTCTAGTGTGTTTTCCCACTGCTCTGCGTCAACCATAACAGGCTGAACCTGCGCCGGAAAAAAAGGACGACTTGAAATAGGTAAAATAAAAAGCGTCTCAGGCAACACATCATCAGGAAGTGCAAGACCTCGTGGATCACTGATCACCACACTCTCCTCTTCTGATATAACCTCATTTCCTTCTTGCGCATCTGAATATTGTTCGTCATCGTTCATAATATATTTCTCAATGAATCTAAAGGTTCAAACTTCAAAAATAGACATTCGCTACTTCTTACTGGGTTATCTCATATGTAATGACAATATTTCTGAAAACAACACCATCCCTTACTTTTCCCAATCCTTACTTACTTCATGAATAACTAACCGTGTAGACAGGATTAGTTATTTGGTCAATACCAACTTAGTGTTATTATAGCCCCCATGACTTATACACAACTCGATCAATCTCACACTTCCAAAGTGATCAAAAAAGGAAAGGCTAATGACCCGCGATGAACTCCTTAAGGCTTACAACGATATATTTGTGATCAAACATCCTTTTGTGAAGCACAAACTCACTAGTCTTCGCGACAAAAACACCAGCACACGTGAATTCCGAATGCTGGTAGAAGAACTCGGCACACTCATAGGCTACGAAGCAACACGCGATTTAGAAACGACTGATGTCGAAATAGAAACCCCTCTTGAAAAAGCCATGTGCCCAGTTTTAAAAGGCAAAAAGCTGTGTATCGTGACGATAATGAGAGCAGGAAACGGATTAGCAGAGGGAGTATTGAAACTGTCGCCTTCCGCTCGAGTTGGGCACGTTGGCTTATATCGTGACCCAGAAACAAAACAACCGGTTGAATACTATCTAAAAATGCCACATTCCGTTAACGAACGTACCATTATTGTGGTCGACCCTATGCTCGCAACCGGCAACTCTGCAATCATGGCGATCGAAAAAATGAAGGAAATGGGTGCCACTGACATTCGTTTTATCTGTTTGTTTGCGGCACCAGAAGGCATTCAAGCATTTAAAGCGGCACACCCTGATGTTGCTATGTACATAGGCTCGATCGATCGTGGCCTTGACGAACATGCTTATATTCGTCCAGGTGTTGGCGATGCTGGCGACCGTATTTACGGCACTCGCTAACCGTTAGCAACCCGTATAAAACAATAGGCCGCCTTATTGACCTAAAATAGGCGGCCTATACTGTTTTAAACGACGGCTATTGCTTTGAACAACAGCCGTTGTTTGACTATAGAAAAAGGGCTAGTTTTTTAGCGCAAGAAACGCACCAGCACTGGCCATGATCCCCCCCGCCGTTCTGTTTAATACCTTCATTGAGCGCTCCGATTTCATAAAGCGCCGCGCCTGTGAAGCGCTCACAGAAATAATGGTCAACCCCAGCATAAGTCCAGCCGAAGCCAGCACCGAAGCCAATACAATATCAAAGCCGCTCAATACAGTCAGGTCCATAAAGGTCGGTAAAAAAGCCACATAAAATAAAATCACTTTGGGATTAGATGCCGAAATCATAAAGCCCTGAATAAAACTTGCGACTTGATTTGTTTCTGCATGCACATCATTTTCTGAAGAGGCTGTTGCCACTGGCGATACCCACATTTTCCAACCTAAATACATCAGGTACGCCGCACCGGCATAACGAATCACTAAAAAAAGATCTTCCCAAGCAGACGCTATGGCTGCCAAACCAAAGCAAGCCATCACCAAATAGACAATATCACTCAACACCATTCCAGCGCTCAAGGAAATACTGGCACGCGCCCCTTTAGACATGCTTCTAGCCAAAATAGCAAACACACCAGGGCCTGGGGTAATGCTAAAAATAAAGATGGCCAAAAAGAACGTAATCCCACTTTCTAATGTCATAACCTGCCCTCAATTAATGCTCAACCACACCACAACCAGCCAATACCATCCGAGTAATAAACTGTTTCGCTTCATCAAAGTCGCTTTCTTCTAGCTCGTCTTTCTGCAGCATTATTTTCACTTGCGCATCAAAATCGGCATAAGTCTGCGTCATCGCCCAAATACTGATAAAAAGATGCTCCGTCGATACTGGCGCCATTAACCCCTTATCCACCCATGCTTGAATGGTAGCTTTCTCTCGCTTCAACTCAGTAACAAATAAATTTCGTAAATAATCTAAAACAAAATGCTCTTCACCAATCAGCGCCATAGCAAAAATTTTCGAGGCGTTTTTGTTGATACGAGATTGATCTATTTTTTCGCTAATATAACGCGTTAAATTGCGTTTGGGACCTTCTTCAAGATTAAATTCACTGACAGAATCCAACCATAAGCGCAAAATGCGCTCCAACACAGCTTCTAATAAATCTTTTTTAGAACGATAGTAATAATGAACATTAGCTTTAGGGAGTCCCGCTTCATCAGCGATCATTTGCGTCGTTGTTTTCGCAAGCCCCTGTCGCGCAAAAACACGCTCAGACGTTTCCAAAATAAGTGCTTGGTTTTGAGCGCGAATATGCGCTTTTAACTGATCTTTTGGTCGTTTTTCTTCACTCAACGTGTGGCCTCACAATGTATTTTTTACTAAAGGGGAAAAGTAATAGATATCGACTTATCATCCTGAGCGATACCAGCGAAAGAATAACATCCTTTAGAATTGACACGAAGCGATAAGAAAAATCAGCATAAAAAAAGGGAGCCGAAGCTCCCCATTTCCCCTCGTAGCAGAGACCGTCATGACTATAGGCATTCGTCACTGGGCTAACTGCTACACCACGTTGGCACTGTAATCGAGGCACAATAAAAATGCGCATCTCAATGTTCTTTAAGATTACTCATGAAAGCAACCTTAAGTGACAGTATGAAGATTAAAGCCACATACAGTCACTTATGAATAAGTAGATTCATTATTAAACAAGTGACATTAGGGCGCAATAGGTGGAATGAAAATAATTGACCGATTGATCAATTATTTTAGGTTACGGTATTTTCCTCGGCAAAGAGGACTTGGAAACACGGTTTCTTCCTTTCTTTTTTGATTGATACAAGGCGTCATCGGCTCGTTTTAGCACCGAATCCGGCGACTCACCTTGGCCCGCAAAAGCAACTCCAAGACTGGCGGTTACATTAACCTCCACATCTTTTTTCTTTTTAGGGTCAAACACTTTAACAAGAGTAGATTCAATATTCTTACGCACCAATTCTAAAACATGTTCAACATTCCCAAGATGTCGACCTCGGAATACAATCGTAAACTCTTCCCCACCATAACGAAATGCGCGACCAGGGCTAGCATGTTGCTTTAATACAGACGCCACACTTTTCAGCACTTTATCACCCATATCATGGCCATAAGTGTCATTAAATGACTTAAAATGATCCACATCAACCATCGCAATGGCGTATTGCTTAGGCAAACCAACAAGTTGCTCATTTAATGCACGCCGACCTGGTAACTTAGTCATATCGTCTAAATACGCCATTCGGTGGCTTTCCATCAGCAAAAACCAAATCCACAACAGAAACTGCGCAGACAATAAAGCATCAAACTGAACACTTGATGAAACAAAGTGGCTAATAATCAGCAGACTGACGATACTTACTAACCCACTGGCCCGAAATACCTCACCACTCAACCACCAAGCCAGACCTATCGCTGACAAACTAACGACCAATACACACCAGAGCAAAATTGTCGACCAACTCACATTGGTGCCAAAAAAAGAACTATCTAAAAAAGCAAAAGATACCCAACTACGTTCTATCGCATAGCACCAGCAAACCAACATAAACACAAACAGAATGCGATTTATCGCAAAACGATTAAAAAAGCCCCTTTCTGGCACAAAACTTAGCAAGGCAATGCAAAAACACGACACCACCAAATACGCTGTCAATGAGGCCTGTTGATCAAAATCCCCGTATAACTTAGGAATCAGCAGTAACAGGATAAGGATCAACACTCGGCCTTTGTTAAAATGCCAAGCAAGAAGAATCGCAACACCGGATAAGATAAACGGCAATAAAGGCAGCAAACTAAACCACAAAGGTGGCAGCAACCCGACATACAAACTAGCATAAATACTTACTAGAAGAATGAAGCAAGGCACTAACAATGAACTTAAACGTTCGGACATAGAGAAATCAAACCCATCGAATCATTCGATTAAATACGACCAATATATTGCCCCGAAAACGATTCGTTTTCATCAATAATAATGTGAATTCTAAATTAAAGGAAAAAACAATGGGATTACTTGTCGACGGAAAATGGGTTGATCAGTGGTACGACACAAAAGCAAACCAAGGTAAATTTGTTCGCAGCGAATCGGCTTTCAGAAATTGGATTCACCCAGAAAATGCGTACAACTCAAATGATACTTGTCATTTTCCTGTTCAAAAGGGACGCTACCACCTGTACATTTCCCTCGCTTGTCCTTGGGCGCACCGTACTTTAGCATTCATCAAACTTAAGCAACTAGAAGAGATTATTAGTATCAGCTGCGTGCACCCAGACATGCTCGAAAATGGCTGGGAGTTTAAGCACGATCATCATTTTGACGACCCAAATGTAACAATGGGCGATCCACTGTATCACTTTGATTTTGCTCATCAGCTCTATACCAAAGCAGATCCTAATTACAGCGGTAGAGTAACTGTTCCAATTTTATGGGACAAAGAGCGCCAAACCATAGTGTCTAACGAATCGGCAGACATTATCCGTATCTTTAACCATGCATTTAATGATATCACTGGGAATACTCTCGATTTTTATCCCACTGAAAAAGCAGCAGAGATAGATGAGATCAACGAACGTATTTACAACACAGTGAACAATGGGGTGTATAAATGCGGCTTTGCTACAACTCAAGACGCTTACGAGGAGGCATTAACACCTCTGTTTGACACGCTGGACTTTTTGGAAATACGTCTTTCAGATCGCCTTTATTTGCTTGGGGATGAACAAACTGAAGCGGATTGGCGACTCTTTACCACACTCATTCGTTTTGATGCGGTCTATTTTGGCCACTTTAAATGCAATATAAAGCGCATTTTAGACTACCCACATCTTAATGCGTATTTGAAACGTCTTTACGAGGTGCCCAATATTGCGAGCACGGTCAATTTACAGCATATCAAACGCCATTATTACTTCAGCCATACAACCATCAATCCTACCCAGCTTGTTCCTGCCGGACCTGCTACACTCTTTAATTGAGAGTTAGAGGACTAAAAAGGGAATTAAGGCAAATTCAAGAAGCCTAAGTTAAAGTCTATTAAAGTGAGTGCTTTTTAAGGATAATACGCTCACTTTTTATTCGCTTTAGCCAGCCATTACAGACATAAGTAGCGCTTGCTAGAAAATATAAATACTTGAGAGTTGTGGCTTATGGAAAAAAGAATACTGTGGACTATCTCCTTTGCACTGATATTTATTCTGTGGATAAAAGCAGGTCCTTTTAAAAGTGATACAGAACGCTACTATAAAGAAGAAAAACCAGAATCAAGCGAGCCACATCAAGACGCGGAAGAAGCAACCTCTAACGAAAAAAGCTACTTTAAATCACACCCCATAGAAACCAGCCGCCCAGACTTTGCAACCATCACAGACATCAGTGAACGTAAGAGCGCATTTTTTGACTACTTATCTCCGTTTGTAAATGAAAAAAACAACCTTATTTTAAAGGACCGTGAACGTTTAACCGATTTGCTCAACAGCAGCAAGAAGTTGTCAAATAAAAACAGAAAGTGGATCTCCTCTCTTCGACAAGATCTTAAACTCAAAAAGCTTGATAGTTATTCAAAAGAAGATCTCAAAGTTCTGCTGAATCGACTCGATATTATTCCTGTTTCCTTAGTATTAGCCCAGGCCGCAAATGAATCCGCTTGGGGTACTTCCCGCTTTGCAACAGAAGGAAATAACTATTTTGGACAATGGTGTTTTCGCAAGGGGTGTGGCCTAGTGCCAGAATCAAGGGACAGCGATGCGGATCATGAAGTTCGCAAGTTTAACGACGCCCGTGAGTCTGTCTTTGCATACATAGACAACCTAAATACAAACGCAGCCTATAAAGAGTTGCGCGCAGCGCGCGCCGAATTGCGTGACAACAACGAAGAAATTACAGGCTTAGCTCTAGTGCATGGTTTACAACGTTATTCAGAACGTGGCCAAGCGTATGTTGAAGAAATAGAAGGTTTAATTAATTATAACAAGTTGTGGCGTTTCAATCGCTCCCAACAGACAGCAGAGCCACAATAAATCCTACAAAGCTCTCAGCCTAAACAGGCCTATATGTAATAAAATGCAATTTATTGTTACGAAATTATCATACGCGGGGTGGCTAAGCATCCCCCCTTCATTACAATATCGTAATATTTCACCCACTCATCAAACGAGGAAATTCAATTGGCCCGTTTACCTGTTATTGTTGGCTTTGGCGGAATCAATTCGGCTGGTCGTACCTCATCTCATCAAGCATATCGTCGAATTGTCTTTGATCTTCTGCCAAATTCAATCCAGCAGGATGTGTTATTAGATCTTGCGACCATCACGGAGATGGCGGAGCATAAAAATGGACTTTGGCACACAAAAAGTGGTGAAGCGTTAGACGCTGCTGCACTGATTGATAGTATTGGTGAGTCACTACTAGCACGTACTCTGATTCGTCGCATTCACCCAAGCCTATTCGACGTAGATCATGTGGTGTTACACAAATCGACGGTATTACAAGCCAATCAATCAGAAGAGAAACTAAGTTTTACCATTAAAACAAGATCTCTTCCTAGTGATCGACCGACCAATTGGCAGGTGACTGAAATATCTGACAGTTTGAGTGAAGTCGTCGTCGATGGTAATTTGGAAACCTTTATAAAGGACACCAGACCATTGTCCGTAAAAGCAGCAGGTCAGCTGCCAACAGGCTTTGATCCATCCAGATTATACCAAAGCCGAAACCATCCACGCGGTTTACAAATGACGGTATATGGCGCTTCTGACGCCATCAAAAGCAGTGGGATTGACTGGGAAATCATCCGCAGTAAAGTGGCTCCCGATCAGATGGCCGTCTATGCGGCGAACTCCATTGGTCAAATGGACGACCTTGGATTTGGCGGCATGTTAAAATCAGCCTTAATGGGCAAACGTACCACTTCCAAACATTTACCTCTTGGTTACGCTCAAATGCCAGCTGACTTTGTTAACGCCTACATACTAGGTAGTGTAGGTAATGTAGGGACAGCTATTGGTGCTTGTGCCACCTATTTCTTCAACTTAGAAAAAGCCATTGATGGTATTAAATCGGGCAAGTTCCGCGTTGCTATGGTTGGTGGCAGTGATGCACCTATCACCCCTGAGATTATCGAAGGCTTTAGAACCATGGGAGCGCTGGCGGAAGACACCGCACTCTTGGCTCTGGATCAAATTACCAACCAAGAAGAACCGGACCACACTCGTAGTTGTCGACCATTTGCTCAAAACTGTGGTTTTACGATCGGAGAATCCAGCCAATGGACCCTGTTAATGGACGATGAACTCGCCATTGAACTTGGAGCACAAATATTTGGCGCTATCCCAGCTGTTTTTTCTTATGCTGACGGACATAAAAAGTCCATCTCAGCACTCTAGGTATTGGCAATTATTTAACCATGAGCAAAGCCATGGCATACTTGCAAAATATCATTGGTAATGATGGTTTAACGCAACGCACCTTTATTCAAGCGCACGGCACAAGTACACCACAAAACCGCATCACAGAATCTCATGTACTTAGTAAAGCGGCAACCAGCTTTGGCGCAACAGGCATACCCGTTGTTGCCATGAAAGCTTTTCTCGGTCACTCCCAAGGAACAGCTGGTGGTGATCAACTTCACCTCTCATTAGGTGTATGGAAAGATGGCATTTTGCCAGGTATTACAACGTCACATGAAATTGCTGATGATGTATATCAGGATGGCTTAAAGTTTCAGCTAAAACACGAAGCTTACGGAAAAGACTATTTTGATGCCGCTTTATTAAACTCAAAAGGATTCGGAGGTAACAACGCAACAGCTGTTTTGTTATCACCCAATCAAGCAATGAAGATGCTAAGTAAACGCTACACTGCAGAACAACTTGATGCTTACCAAACTAAAAAAGCAGATGTTGTTAATGCGGCAGAAGAGTACAACCAAGCGACAATTCGAGGGGAAACCTTACCTATCTATAAGTTTGGCTTCAACGTACTAGGCGGTGAAGAGTTAGAAATTACAGACAAAGAAATTCGTTTACCAGGATACGACATACCGGTCGATCTAAACATAGAAAATGAATTTGGTGATCTAAGCTAAGCGCTTATTAACAGTCGAGTTAACCAACACAACTAGAATTTTGTGTTGGTTAACTCTTGTTGTAAAAAAGCCAACAATAGTCGTGTTTTTCTAGACATTAACTTTCTTTGCGGATAAATAGCGTAAAAGTTAAACTCATAGCCTTTGTAATCTGGCAACAAATTAACCAACTCACCTGACTCAATATATTTTGCCACTAAAAAATCGGGCTGATAAATAACGCCTAATCCTGCCAACGCAAAGCGTGTCAATGCACTGCCATTATTTGCCCTTAACGCACCAGAAACACTTACCGTTCGAGACACACCCTCACCATCTGTCAACGACCAACGATCAGGCATCTGCGCATTATTATAAAGAAGGCATGAATGGTGCTTTAAATCCTCTAAATCTTTCAGCTCGCCTTTTTCCAAGATGTAACTGGGTGAGGCGCAAACATACCCCGTTAAAAGACACAACGGCCGGGCAACAAATTGATCGCCACCAAGATCCCCTCCTCGAATAGCGATATCGACACCAGACTCCGTCATATCGACACGCTTATCGGTAAAGTCAATATCCAACTCAATTTGAGGATACAAACGGCTAAATCGATCCAATAAAGGCACGACATGAGATAAACCAAAGTCCATTGGCACACTTAGCTTTAATAGACCTTTTGGCTTTTGTGTCAACTCACCTATTTCGTTTTCCGCTTCTTCAATAGCATCTAGTATGGTGATGCAATGCTGATAGTACTTATGACCAGCATGAGTAATACTTATATTGCGTGTATTTCGCTGTAGCAGCTTAGTGCCTAACTCTTCCTCAATGAAATTAATATAACGTGTCACCATCGGGCGAGAAATACCCAACGAATCACTGGCCAACTTAAAGCTCTCTGCCTCACAGACTCGACAAAAAACCTTCATTGCTTGCAATTTATCCATTCATTCACCAATTAAACTGAAAGTTCCATCATTATCATTTCTTTTTAGTTAATATTGAATTGTTTTTTGGTTGGATTATTTATTAATAAAAACACTTTAGACTAATACCATCTTTCAAACTAGACACAAGGAAAATCAGAATGAAATTACTCACTATCAGTGCACTTGCTCTTGCATCAAGCATGACGATGGCAGCCGATTATAAAATCGACCCAGCTCACTCTGCCGTTACTTTCGAAGTTGGCCACTTGGGTGTAAGCACTACTGTAGGACGCTTTAACAGCTTTGAGGGCGATTTCTCTTATTCTGACGATGGTAAATCTGGCAGCGCTAACTTTACTATCAACACAGATAGCATTGACACCAACCATGAAGCTCGCGACAAACATCTTCGCAGCCCAGACTTCCTTAACGTCAAACAATTCCCAACACTCACATTCAAAAGTACATCCTTTGATGGCGAAACGTTAACTGGCGAACTAACCCTTCATGGCGTAACCAAAACCGTTAGCTTTGATGTAGATAAGATTGGTGAAGGCAGCGATCCATGGGGTGGTTATCGTGCAGGTTTTGAAGCGAGTGCTGAAATCAACCGCAGCGATTTTGGCATCACTTACTTTATTCCTGGTGTTTCTGATAAAACAGAAATCGATGTTTATGTAGAAGGCATCCGCCAGTAATTAGCTAAGGAAGCAGACAAACATGTACCAAGAAGCCAGCAATACAAACCTCCTGATGTTATTACATACGGCGGTTTACCCTTTTATCGCCGCACTCATAATCAGTCTTGTCGCTGGTAAATTGTTACGTGCATCATCTTACCTTGGTTATCTCGGTGGATTCGTAGTAGGACTCAGCCTGATTCATTCAGGCCTGAGTTTTCCTCCGAATCAAGCGCTTGATTATTACGCAGTAACCATACTCATTGGCATAATATTATTACTTTGCCTCAGTCTAATAAAAACCCCAGCCATTACGAACAGCGCTCTTTTTCTTCTGTCTGGACTATCGTTTTTCTTTTTACTAAATCCTGTGCTAAAGCATACAGGCTTTATGATGAGCTTAAGTTGGGCAGTAATCTCCTCGCTGATCGTCATGTGTTATTACCTTATTTCCCACAAAACACAAAAACCATATCAAAATGAAACACGCAGTTTACATAACCATCTTCTACCTATCGGCTTAATGATTGTGGCTGGATGTGCTGCTCCAGTGGTGTCCATTGGAGGTAGTTTGCTGATTGGGCAATTACTAGGAGCGTTCGCTGCAGCAATGTTGGCTTATGTTATTGTCGGTTATTTAACAAAACACGCTCAAAACAACGCCTTTGTTCCAGCGCTTTTAATATTAGGCGGGTTGATTACGCAAAGTCATGTCCTTGCCGATATTCCTTTAGAGGTTATGCTAATGCTAAGTGCCAGCCTATTCGTCACACCACTGGTTCTGTTATTTACAAACAAAATCAGTCACATTATGGCCAGTCAAGTTGTCATTAGCGGCATAATCAGCGCATTTAGCTTATGGCTGATTTGGCCGGAAAGCAGTCTATATTAGTTTATCGATCTCTAGTTTTTAAATATTGATCGAGAAGAGCGCCATAGTGGCAATATGATTGCCGCTATGACGCTATTAACAGCACCATAAGACAATAAATACAACACCTCAGATTCATCTAAGTGAAGCTGCATACTTATAAAAAAATGATTCGGCAGCACGATAAATAACCACATACCTATTACTAAAAAAAACCGACCACTCCCTGAAACCCCCTTGACCCTTGCAAGTACCCAAGCGGTAAAAAATAGGCAAGTAAAACATGAAGACACAAACAGCAAGATCATCCCAATAGAAGGCTGTGTGGATACATCCTCCCATACAGGTCGACCTAAGAATTTAACAGGCGTTGAAGCATACCAAACCACGCCGGCAAGCACTTGCAGAATAAAAGCCAACACAACTGCTTTATAATTTATTTTGTACACGTCATCCCCTATGATTCCGTTTGCTTAAATGGATAAACAACTAACTTTGACTGCCAGCCTGGTATAATTCTTTGACTAAATTGCGTAACTTTGATCGCCATGGGCGCTGCTTTATACCAAAATGATTAAATATTTTTCGACAAGACAATGATTGTCGTTTCATCACCACCATGTCCTGTACTTCTGGGAATGCATCACTGATCGCTTCCACTTCCACTTGCGCTTTTGGATCAAACTGGCTCGATGTCGCAACAATAGCCTCGACTAAGCCCACCCAACTGATCTCCTCAGCACAGCAATAGTGGTATACACCTTTATTTTTCGCACCATAGTGACCTTGCTTCACCACAGATAAAATGACTCGAACCAAGTCGGACACGGGCGTTGGACTGCCGATCAAATCATCTTTATAAGCAAGATTAACGCCATCTTGAATAAGTCCAAGGGTTCTGCAAACGAAGTCATCCCCTTTTCCGCTAAACAACCACCCAGTGCGTAGTACAATGTTCTCAGGATGACTCAAAACAATTTTCTCGGCTTCAATTAGCGCTAAGGCGTAAGGGTCTGAGCTGTCTGGCACATCGACTTCAGAGTAAGGAACATCCTTGTTGCCCGAAAACACTCGCGCGCTACTAATCATTATCAATGACGCTCTACCCTGCTCACTTAAATAGCGTAATGTAGATTGAAATTTTGTATAATCACTTTGCAGCGCATGACGAAGACTTAACGCATCGATGACAACATCAAACGTCATAGCATCTAATTCCGCCCTCCTTGTTACATCCAGCAACAATGACTCTTCTGGACATAACCATTCAAACTCATTTTTGCCTGCAGAAAGCGATAATAAAGATAATCCCACCTCAGTATTACTGCCTAATAGTAGAATACGAATAGGGGCATTAATATCTTGTATGTTATTCAAAGTAAGTCCTCACGCCACTTAGGAAAAACCCTAAGTAGATTATCATATGTCTGAGCTGTAATCTGTTCGATGCTCTCATCTCTTATTATTGCAGCACTCTGTGCAATCAAAGGAATCGAAAGAGGTGTATTTGCTTGTCCCTGAAACCCCTGAATCGGCATATCAGGCGAATCAGTTTCAAGAATAAAATCTCGACCATCCAATGAGGCCAATACCCTATGCGCCTTTTTAGCTCTTGGATAGGTAATAGTACCGCCAATTCCCAACACAAAACCCAATCCTAAAAAACGCTTAGCCTGTTCAAGGCTACCATTAAAAGCGTGAACTACTCCGCCTTCTTTAAATTCAGCATCACGCAAGCATTTAAACACTAGATCATAACTTTTCCTAGCGTGCAAAATAACTGGTAATTTCAATAATTTAGCAACATGTAACTGGCGAGAGAAAAAATCCATCTGAGTGCTCATATCAACCGCATTAGGCCAACAATCTAAGCCTATCTCACCCACAGCTACCACCTTACTTTTTTCACACTGCTCACCAAGTAAATCTATCTGACTTAACAAAGCCTCTTTCAAAAAATAAGGGTGCAACCCGTAAGCTGCACGCCATGATGGATAAGACTCAATCAGAGACTCTAATTTTGACCAGCTTGCATAGGTTGTTGCTGGAACCAAAAAACCCGCCACGCCTTGTTCAAGACAGCGCAACATTAATACATCGCGAGACGCATCAAATACATCAAAATCAAAGTGACAATGGCTATCAATCAACATACACAAAAGATTACATGAATTCAGAAGGCAAGTGCTAAATTATAAAGCAATCAGACATAAAAAAGCCGCGCATTTAGCGCGGCTTTTTAAAATATAACGGGAAAGCACTTTAAAGAGAGGGACCCGCCTTCACAATAGACTCAGAGACTGAATCAAACTTTTTGAAGTTTTCAACAAATTGAGAAATTAGATGCTTAGCTTGCGCCTCATAAGCCGCCTGATCCGACCATGTTTTACGTGGATTTAACAAAATACTATCCACACCTGGCACTTGAGTTGGCACATCAAGATTGACATCCGCCAGATGCTCTGTTTCTGCATCAACCAAAACACCGGACTGAATCGCAGCAATCACTGCACGGGTCGTTGGAATGCTAAAGCGTTTGCCACCTTTACCATGTGCGCCACCGGTCCAACCAGTATTGACTAGGTAAACCTTACTACCAAACTCCTCAATACGCTTAATCAAAAGATCCGCATATACGTCGGCAGAACGTGGGAAGAAAGGCGCTCCAAAACAAGTGGAGAAAGTTGACTTAATGCCTGTACCAGCCCCCATTTCAGTGGAACCAACCAGTGCGGTGTAACCACTCAAAAAGTGGTAGGCAGCCGCCTCTTTCGTCAAAATAGAAACAGGAGGTAAAACACCAGTTAAGTCACACGTTAAAAAGATAATGGCATTAGGTTCACCAGCACGATTGTCGGCAGCACGTTTCTCAATGTGCTCACGTGGGTAGCCAGCACGACCATTTTGAGTCAAAGAAGTATCTGCATAATCCGCCACACGAGTTTTAGGATCTAGCACCACGTTTTCAACGATAGTACCAAATTTAATCGCATCCCAAATAATTGGCTCATTTTTTTGTGAAAGATCGATGGTTTTGGCGTAGCAACCGCCTTCAATATTGAACACCGTATCTTTGCCCCAACCGTGTTCATCATCGCCGATTAGAAAGCGCTCTGGATCAGCAGACAAGGTCGTTTTCCCCGTTCCAGATAAACCAAAGAACAAAGTAACATCATCTTCAGTACCGACGTTAGCCGCACAATGCATTGGCAATACATCATAAGCTGGCAACAGGTAGTTTTGCACAGAGAACATGGCTTTTTTCATTTCACCAGCATAACGCATACCGGCAATCAGCACTTTGCGCTCAGCAAAGTTCAAAATCACACAACCATCAGAATTCGTGCCATCACGTTCCGGCTCACAAACAAAGTTTGGCGCATTCAAAATTTGCCATTCACCCTTGCCTGATGGGTTATAAATATCGGGGCGAATAAATAGATTACGCCCAAACAGCTGATGCCAAGCGGTCTCAGTACGCATAATAACTGGTAGATAATATTCATCCCCCGCACCGACATGAATATTCGACACAAATGACTCTTTTCCATCCAAGTAAGCAGCCACCCTGTCCCACAAAGGAGCGAACTTCACCTCTGGGAAGGGTCGGTTAACAGGCCCCCAATGAATACTATCTTTGCTGGACGCCTCTTCTACGATAAAACGATCCATAGGAGAACGACCAGTACGAGCGCCTGTTTCAACAACAAGCGCGCCATTATCGGCAAGCACACCTTCGCCATTCTGCAAGGCTTTTTCAACCAACTGCGGCGTCGTTAGATTTGTGTGAATAGTTATTACGTCTGATGCGGAGTTCATGTTGCTAGATCCTCTGAACTATAAAGATTGTCTGGTCATATTTATTATTATGCGAAAGTTTTTTACTGTGATAAGGATAGTAACAAAACAATCTAAAAAAATATTGTTATAACAATATGTTATTTTATTACCATTTTGAAATTTTCAAAAAACTCATAACCAAATGATAAATAAGGATTTTTATAAAAATTTCGTATTAAAATAGCATCAACCTATCCTTAAGCCCCTCATACAGCCTAATATTTTTGTAGTTTTCTTTCTTTTTTGTTGCCTTCCTACTTAACAGGAAAGTTCTTACCAATCATCAACGTTGTAAAAAAGTCCTTAAATAAGAAGCGGATTAGGAATAAAAGGCCACCCAAAATGTAAGGTTTCTATTAAAAAACATCAAAAAAACACAATTATTTGAATTTTTCTTACCTCTAATATGTCCTGAATACGACTGCTTCGTGGTAAGATTATTTCTTCAATTCCCCTCCAATTGTCCAAAAGGTTGATCAATATTTATGTTAAAAACAAATCAGAACTGCAATATTGGGTTTGTCGGCCTGGGTGTCATGGGTAAAAACTTGGCCTTAAATTTAGCTGACCATGGCTACCGAGTTGCAGGCTTTGATCTTGACACGCATAAAATACAAGACGTTTTAGACACCGAAGCGGCTGAACGCCCTGAATCTTCCAAAGAAGCCCGAATCATTGGCTGTACCAGCATGGAAGACATGCTGTCAAACCTAGTCAAACCTCGTGTGATTGTGGTTTTAGTTCCGGCAGGAAAACCAGTTGATATTGTTTGCCAAAGCCTAATTGATGCAGGACTAGAAGCGGATGATATCGTTGTAGACTGCGGAAACAGTCAATGGACAGACACCATTCGTCGTGAATCAGAGTACAAAGAAAAATTTAAATTCTTTGGCACGGCCGTATCAGGCGGTGAAGTGGGTGCTCGCTTTGGCCCATCATTAATGCCAGGCGGTGACGCTGACTCTTGGAAATACCTACAACCTATGTGGGAAGCCGTTGCAGCCAAAGTCGATGAAAATGGCAAGCCAATTGAAAGCAACACACCAGGCAAGCCTGTGACCGAAGGCGAACCATGTACCGCTTACTTAGGACCAAATGGCGCTGGCCACTACGTTAAAATGGTTCACAATGGCATTGAATATGCTGACATGCAGCTTATTTGTGAAGCTTATCACTTGCTACGTTCTTTACTTGGTTACGAGCCAGAAGAAATTGGCAAGTTATTTGAAAAATGGAATAAGGGTGTATTGAACAGCTACCTTGTTGAAATAAGCGCCGATATTCTACAGCAATATGACCATAAAACAGGCGCCCCCCTTGTTGACATGATTCTCGACAGTGCTGGGCAAAAAGGCACTGGCCGTTGGACATCGATCAGCGCAACTCAAATGGGCGTTCCAGCTGGCATTATCAGTGAATCCGTTTATGCCCGAGCACTGAGTACCTTAACCAGTGAACGCGAACATGCAGCCGGCATATTAACCGCCGATGTAGAAAGCGGCGACATTGTCGCGGAAGAGGTGGAAAAAGCGATTGAAGAAGCCCTATATTGCGCAAAAATTTGCGCTTACGCACAAGGTTTCCAAATCATGCGCGCGGCTCAAAAAGAATACGACTGGACGCTCAATTTCAGTGATATCGCCAAAATCTGGCGCGGTGGCTGCATTATTCGAGCCTCTTTCCTACAGAAAATTGCCGACGCATTTGATCACAATCATGAGCTTGAAAACCTGCTACTAAGCGATTACTTCGCCGACGCTATGGCTAAGAAACAGTCTGGTCTGCGTAAAGCGGTTGTCCTTGCGGCGCAATCTGGTGTTCCAACCCCCTCTTTCTTCTCGGCATTGGCTTATTTTGATGGCTACCGCTCAGAGGTGCTACCGGCTAATTTATTGCAAGCACAGCGCGATTACTTTGGCGCCCATACTTATGAGCGAGTAGACGCAGAACCAGGTCAAAAATTCCACACGTACTGGCAAGAAAAAGGTCGTCCGGAACGCAAAGCGTAAGGCTATTTTCCGATTAAAAAACGCTGACTTAGCAATAAGTCAGCGTTTTTTTTATGTAACTTAAAAAGTTGGCACCAGCTCTCAACAACGTCTTGTCAGCACAGTAGCCATTACTTCATTTTCTTTTCCATTGACGTCAACATCCCTCTAAGCATACCCAGTTCCTGTTGGTCCAAACGCGAGCGCTGAAATAAACGGCGAAAGCGCGTCATGACTTGCATCGGCATCTCTGGGTCAAGAAACTCGGTCTGCAGCAATACTTTTTCTAGATGCTCAAGCAAGTAATCAATTTGCTCCACATTGGCCGCTGGCACATCCCATTTACTCGCAACCACAGGCGCATCTTTCATCAATAAGCTCTTCATGCGTAACTCGTAAGCAATGACCTGTACCGCGGCACCTAAATTTAATGAGCTAAAGGTCTCAACCGAAGGAATATGCACGTGATAATTGCAACGCTGCAATTCTTCATTGGTTAATCCACGATCCTCACGACCAAAAACAAACGCGGTGAGCAAACCTTCATCAAACACCAAATCTGCCGCCTGTCTTGGGTCAACCAAAGGCCAAGGAATATTTCGTTCACGAGCACTGGTGCCAATGACCAATTGGCAGTCGGCCAAAGCTTCTTCTAGTGTTTCCACCACAACGGCATTGTCTAAAATGTCCGTCGCACCCGCTGCGCGGCTAATGGCCTCTTCACTCGGATACACCTTTGGGGCAACAAGATAAAGATCCGCTAACCCCATATTTTTCATGGCACGAGCAGCGGCACCGATGTTGCCAGGGTGCGAAGTATTAACAAGGACAATTCTTACTGTATTTTGCATTTTATAAGTTACCAGTGATAGCCATCAAACAATGCGGCGTATCTTAACAGATATTTGTCACAAAGCCGCAAACCGTTCAGTTTTTAACCAAAATATCACTGGCAAAAAGCATACTGTTACGCTAGAATTCGCGCTCTTATTTACAGGCGCTCGATGATATCGCTCACGTCGTTTAAGCCATTGATTGGCTTGAAGTGAACAGATAGCCCCTAGACGCCCGCTCTTTAACACTTTATTTGGCAACTTATCGTCTTTATTGGCGGTATGTGCATTTTAATGACGAAATAACTGACGGTAAATTATGCAACCTAGAATCAATGTCGCACTCAAAGCAGCTCGTGCCGCTGCCGAATACATAGTTCACTCGCAAGAGAAACTACTGTTTGATAAAGAACAAGGCCAATCCGCTGAACAAGTTTATCAAACCGTTTGCTCAGGCGCAGAACGCAGCATTGTTTACCACCTAGAAAAAGCTTACCCAGCGGATACCATTACCACTCGCCTGCAAGGCACTGTACAAAATGGTAACGAAGGCGAATGGATCATTGATGCCATCCAAGGACAGCACTTATTCTCACGCGGCCTAACAGGTAACGTGATTACAATGAGCTACTTAGTTGCCGGTAAAGTGGAGCACGCTCTCGTGCTCAATCCTCACACCAAAGACGAATTTTACGCCAGTAAAGGTCGTGGTGCTTACCTAAACAATTCACGCATTCGTAGCAGCTCTGCACGCACTTTAGAAAAAGTAACGGTAGCGGCTCAATTTCCTGCCACAGATCGCCTTATGCCTTATCTGTCTGGTCAATTTGCGGTACTAACTGAAATAGCAGAACAAGGCGCTCGTGCTGTTATGCAAGATTGCCCAGCATTGATGCTTGCTAACGTTGCCGCTGGCCGTCTGGATGCGGCTTGGGGTATTAAACTTCAAGAATGGGAAATGCAAGCACCGCTATTCATTGCAAAAGAAGCGGGTTGTTTGTTCGCCGGTTTTGATGGTTCACCCAGTATCGACAAAGGTGATGTACTATGTGCAGCGCCTCGTTTGTTTAAAGTCTTGTTGCCTACATTAAACAAACACCTTAACTAATACTAATACACAGACACTAAAAGGGGCTCTTTCTGACGCAGGAAAGAGCCCCTTTTTATTTAACACACACTTTTAATGCTTGTGATGACAGTGCTCGTGATGATGGTCATGCAAATCCTCATCATCATGATGATGATCGTCACATGGATTCGTTTCTCCAGGATAATACAAACCAATGTCCTGACGAATCTCATCCAACGTCGCAATCAATTCTAAACTGTCCTGCCAACTGTGATTAGGGCTTTGAATTACTCCTTCCGCTAGGCAACGATTTACCTCATCTACCTCAAACTGATAGCCATTACCAGGGAAGTCAAATTCCACAGCACGCTCTTTATTATCCGCAGTCACAATACGGCAAGACTTTGCTCTAAACCACTCAGAATCAATTTCAATGTACCCTTTTGAACCTGACAAGATGGCTCGGTTTGGATTATGAGAGATCAGAGAGACGTCCAGTGAGGCAAGCTGCCCCCCTTCCCAACCCAGTAAGATCTGTTCAAACAAGTCGACATTTGTATCGCCAATCACCGCCTGATTTTGCACAAAATCGGGCTTACCAAAAAACAACTGTGCTAAGAAAACAGGATAGATGCCAATGTCCAGTAGAGCACCGCCGCCCAGTTCTAAATTCAGCAAACGATGATTTGGATCGGTAGGACCGATAAAATTAAAGCTGGCTTGGATGCTATTTAAATTACCTATTTCCCCCTCTTCAACCCACTCTACAACCTGTTCAATGACGGGATTAAAGCGTGTCCACATGGCTTCCATGACAAAAACATCATGCTCTAAAGCCAAATCATAAAGCTCTCTAGACTGCGCCTCATTCAGTGTAAAAGGCTTTTCACACAACACAGCCTTACCAGCTAGAATACAGGCTTTTGTCAAATCATAGTGATACACATGAGGCGTTGCTATGTATATGACATCCACCTCATTGCTATTGATCAATGAAAAATAATCAACAAAAGCCAACTCAATATCAAATTCATCTGAAAACGCGTCAGCAGATGCCTTATCACGAGAAGCCACAGCACGAAGTTCGCCCGCTTTGACATGACAAAAATCACCCGCAAACACATGCGCGATTTGACCTGTACCAATAATACCCCAGCGTACTTTCTTCATAGGATTCTCCCCACCGCCATAATCAACAGCATTAGCATTCCAACTCTCACTAAGAGACATTCTCTTGACGTCAAGAACGACGCCAAAACGCGTTTATTTTGAACACAATATTGGCAAGTACAACCATAGTGCTAAAGTCCTATAAGTTTGACCTCAAAAAGCACTAGAGTCCACTGGCATTTTCAAGCTCTTGAATGCGTTCGTTTAATTTCTCTACCTGCGCCTCTAACTCAAGTATCCGCTCTTTCAATTGCTGAGTATATTCCTCATTAGAAACCGACACATCAGCTTGAGGGCGTTCAGATTCATTACAAAAGCACTCTTGATAACGTTGCTCACGCTTGCCTGGCTCTCTCGGCAACTGGCATACATAAGGACCGCCCGTTTTGGTTTGCAAAGACTGCAATGCCGATGTCACTTCATCAAGAGACTGAAAGCTATGTAAACGTCCACTTCGCGAGCGTAACTCACCCGGTGTCTGGGGCTCCTCGTAAAAAAAGCAAACAAATAATAGCGGTTTCGGCTGACGATAACTGCAAATCAGAAAATTCCGTATTACAAAACCTGTGTTGATATTTGCTCACACGACTGTGTGAACCTGTCATTTCCGTTACCAAACCACGATCCACTAAGGCGTTTACGGCATCTTGCACCACGGACTCGGATAATTGAGTCACCGGCTCACGATTCGACTTTTGATTACAGGCATTGACTAAGGCATTCAAACTAAGAGGGTATTGATCTGGCGTGGTAATCTCTTTTTCCAAAAGACAACCAATCACACGCATTTCGATAAAATTCACTTCATGATAACGCATAAGACTCCCTAACAGCTTTGGTCTATTCAGCTTGACTCTATCGGGTCATTAACGGTGCCTTTTGAACGTCTTAAAAGGCATCAGCAATACTTCTTTAAACGATGTAGGTTGATATGTTTTCGTACTAGGCAATCCTATTTTTAAGTGTTCGTCTCCATCTAACGCTTGTGCTCTTTTGCTTAAAAAAAGCACATCCCAAATGCTCAAGAAAAAACCAAAATTACTGTTTGCTTCAAGATCTACCCTTGAATGATGAATACGATGCATGTCTGGCGTCACGAATAATCGCTGCACCGCGCTTTCAATACTGACTGGCAACCTCGCATTCGTATGGTTAAACATCGCCGATGCATTCAATAAAATATCGAATATCAATACGGCTTCTAATGGTATACCAAACAGCCAAATTGCGACGGCTTTAATACACAAAGACAAAAGAATCTCAATGGGATGAAAACGCACCGCAGAGCTAATGTCTAATTCAGGGTCAGAATGGTGCACCCTATGGATGCGCCACAAAAAAGACACCTGATGAAAGAGTCTATGCTGCCAATAAATCAGACAATCCAGTACCAAAATACTCAGTAAAACGATCAACCAAAACGGCAGCTCAAAGACAGACAATACGCCAACGTATTGATTCATGACTGCGACGATTGACAACAGCACAGGCTGTACCACTCTGACACACAACGCACCAATCCCTAACAAAAAGAGATTATGGCGCCAGCGTTGACGCCATTGCAGCAACATTCCTCTTGGGCAACGCCATTGCCATATTAATAAGGCACTAAACACCGCAAGAAAGACACCAAAACGCAAACTAAAATCGATCACATAAAACCTTGCGCGATTAATGCTTCTTCAATACGAGTCATGGCTTTATCAAGAACAGATTGGGGACAACCAAAATTTAGGCGAACATAATTAGGATTACCAAAATCTTTACCATCGGATACCCCGACTCCAGCGTCCAAAAAAACTGATGCGGGTTATCCAATGACAAAGCGGAAACATCGATCCATGCAAGATAAGTCGCCTCTAAATGCAGCATTTTCATAGGCGTCGCGGCAATTCTTTTGGCCAAAAAGTCACGATTAGTTTTCAAATACTTCAACAATGACTGGTGCCAAGCGCGCCCATCTTCATAAGCGGCAATAGCCGCGGTCAAGCCCAACATGTTAGGCGATGGGATCAAACCGGCCTTTTCCTGATTAAAAGCGTGTCTTAACGAGGGGTTTTCAATCACCGCAAAAGCATAGCCTAAACCAGCAAGATTAAACGTCTTGCTTGGCGCCATTAAGGTTATGGTTCGATTCGCGGCATCTTGATTCAAACTAGCAAAAGGTACATGAGGGACATCATCTAAAATCAAATCGCAATGAATTTCATCGCTTACGACGATAAGATCATATTTTTCTGCCAGAGCATGAATACGTAATAATTCAGCCTTGGTATAGACACTTCCGCCTGGATTATGGGGGTTACACAAAAGGATCATTTTACTTTTGGGATGGGCGCAGGCATCCTCAAATTGCGTCATGTTCGGCACCCAACGACCATTTTCAGCCTGCATGTCGACACTGAGCAATTCACGTTTTGCCGTCAATGGTGCCTTAGTTAAATGATAATAAACAGGCCCTGGAACAACGATGCCATCACCTTCTTCGGAGAAGACACGAACACTCAGATGCAATGCACAAACTAAGCCAGGTAAATGCACTAGATGCGCACCAGAAACGGACCAATCATAGCGGTATTTTAAATGTGACTGGATGGCAGTGACTAACGCTTTTGGCGTATGCGTATAGCCATATACACCTTCGTTAACCCTTTGATTTAATGATTCTTTAACACAATCTGGAGCGTCAAAATCCATGTCTGCAACCCACATAGGAATCACATTTTTAGGGTATTTAGCCCACTTATCACTGCTCATATCTGATCGGTCAATTAGGGTATCAAATACCGACAAAGAGACATCCATTAAATTACACTCCCATCATTCATTTAGCTTTATAATTAACACAATCTTAGCCGTTAATTCCAGCCATAAATAACCTCAAAGGAAATGAAAAAATACAAAATCAAGCTGACTCTTTAAAAACGAAATAAGGTAAAAAATCCTCATTTCTTATCTTAAACCGACATAATACCAGACAAAAAAGACTAAAAAATTTTTAAAAGCCTTAATATCCTTATAAATCAATATTTTAAATTACTTAGAGAACTAAGTTTTTGATTTGTCAAGGGTTGACCTAAATTACACAATCAGCCTAGTATAGTTTTCATTAAACGGCTGTTTAATAAAAAAGGATCCATAATGCCAAAAGTTGGAATGCCTGAAATACGTAAACCTCAGCTCATCGAGGCAGCCATAAAAGCCATAGACAAGTACGGTTTTGCAGGTGCAACCGTCAGTGTTATTGGTAAAAAAGCGGGAGTTTCTCCAGCCATCATCAACCACTACTTTGGTGGTAAAGATGGTCTCTATGAAGCAACCATGCGAAGTCTGATTCGTGAGTTTTTTGAAATTTTATCCAAAGAAGTCACAAAAACGAAAAACAAATCAGCTAAAAGTAAAGTAATGGCGATTGTTAGAGCCAGTTTTAGTCAGTCTCAAACACATCCTCAAGTTGTCAAAGCGTGGATGGGGTTTTGGGCATCAGCCATGCACACACCGTCTTTGTACCGATTGCAGAATGTTTATTCTAGACGACTACAGTCTTCGCTCGTGTGCGTGTTAAGAGAAGAGTTTGATGTGAAAAAAGCCCGTGGCATCGCTCTCACCGTCGCCGCACTCATTGATGGCATGTGGCTACGAGGTTCATTAGCCGGTGGTATCAACAAACAAGAATCGGCTGAACAAATACAAGATTACTTAGATTTGGTGTTTCAAGATAACGCCTGACAACACCAGATAAAAATCGCTTTGTTAGGCACTTCAAGCCAAATAAAACACAGCGTATACAACATTATCATCATATTTTTAGGCAGCCTACAAACCAACACGCTGCTAAACGCTTTTAGGAGTTCACGCTCAGTGCCAACACTAGGCACTGTATTTGCTCATTGATTTTGAGTTCAATAGAAAGAGGGTATGGGTATGAATAAGCTAAAAAAGACCACAATTGCCATTAGTATCGCCAGTTTTTCTGGATTAACCATGGCAGCGGAATGCTCCACAGTTCGTTTTTCCGATGTTGGCTGGACAGACATTACGGCAACAACGGCCGTTGTTAGTGAAATCAGCAAAGGCCTAGGCTACGAGACAAAAACGCAATTACTGTCTGTTCCAGTTACTTATACATCACTAGCCAATGGCGATATTGATATATTTCTAGGCAACTGGATGCCAACCATGCAAGCGGACATCGAACCCTACCTACAAGCAGGCACGGTGGAAGATTTAGGCCCAAATTTGGTTGGTGCAAAATACACCCTAGCCGTCAGCAAATCTGCCTACGACGCTGGTGTTACCGACTTTTCTGATATTGCAAAACACCGCAAAGAATTTTCAGGCCGGATCTACGGCATCGAACCTGGCAACGACGGCAACCGTATTATCCAAGACATGATTGATTCGAATGCTTTCAACCTAGGCGATTTCCAACTGGTTGAATCCAGTGAAGCCGGCATGCTTTCTCAGGTCAGCCGTAATGCACGCCGCGATAAATGGATTGCCTTTTTAGGTTGGGCACCACACCCCATGAACGCCAACTTTGAAATGGAATACTTATCAGGTGGAGACGATTTCTTTGGCCCTAATTTTGGCGGTGCCAATGTGCACACCAACGTTCGCAAGGGCTACCTTCAAGAGTGCCCAAATGTCGGTAAACTTCTCACTAACCTAACCTTTTCTTTGCCAATGGAAAACGAAATCATGGGCGCCATTTTAGACGATGGCAAGAAACCTGATATCGCGGCCAAAGAATGGCTTAAAGCCAACCCAGATGTGCTTAACACCTGGCTTGAAGGCGTCACAACAACCTCCGGTGATAACGGCTTAAGCGCAGTAAAATCACACCTAGGTCTGTAATCTTTTTTTGTACCAGCACTTACTCACACCCTACGCAACACACACTCTGCGTAGGGTGCTTCATCGAACTATCGGGAGAACACATATATGAATTGGCTGACGGATAATAAAATCCCTCTTGGCGCTTGGATGGAAAGCTTTGTCGATTGGCTAGTTTCAGCAGCTTCCGTATTCTTTGACTTCATTTCTATTACACTTGAGACCATCATCTACACGCTAGTAGACTCGATTCTATGGGCTCATCCACTGGCGGTGATCGCGGTCATCCTTATCGGCGTATGGTTCCTACATCGCAATATTGGTTTGCTGGTGTTTATTGCCGCCTCTTTTTTATTGATCATTAACATGGGTTACTGGGTAGAAACAATTCAAACCCTTGTTCTAGTTGTGACGGCCACCACCATCAGTGTCTTAATTGGTGTACCTATTGGTATTGCTGCCGCGCACCGTCCTTGGTTATACACCATGCTACGTCCGGTTCTCGACTTGATGCAGACAATCCCTACGTTTGTCTACCTTATTCCGACACTGATTCTGTTTGGTCTAGGCTACGTACCAGGCTTAATCTCCACCATTATCTTCGCCATCGCTGCGCCGATCCGTTTGACCTACTTAGGCGTTAGTAAAGTCCCTAGTGAATTAATTGAAGCGGGATTAGCGTTTGGTTGCACAAAGTCAAAGCTACTTTACAAAGTCGAACTACCCGCTGCTATGCCCAACATCATGGCCGGTATCACTCAATGTATCATGCTGTCACTTTCAATGGTGGTAGTAGCGGCTCTTGTAGGTGCAGACGGCCTCGGAAAACCCGTCATTAGAGCATTAAACACGGTGAACATTTCCCAAGGTTTCGAAGCGGGTGTTGCCATTGTATTGGTCGCCATCATGCTAGACCGCATTTGTAAATCACCAGCAACGAAAAACGAGGGATAATTTATGTCTGTTGTAAAAATTGAAAACGTCGACATCGTCTTTGGTGACAATAAAGCAAAAACACTTCCGCTTATGGATAAAGGTCATACCAGAGATCAAATTCTTGGCATGACAGGTGACGTTGTTGGAGTACAAAACGCTAACATCGAAGTCAATGAAGGAGAGATCTGTGTCCTGATGGGTCTGTCTGGATCGGGCAAATCCACCCTGTTACGTGCTGTTAACGGGTTAAATAAAATTGCCCGTGGTCGTTGCCTTGTAAGAGACGGCGACACCATGGTCGATATGGCAAAATGCGACGATGCCACACTACGACACATGCGTACTCGTCGAGTGTCCATGGTATTTCAAAGCTTTGCCCTAATGCCATGGCTTACCGTGTTAGAAAACGTGGCCTTCGGCTTAGAAATGCAAGGCATGCCTAAAGCAGAGCGGCTAAAAAAAGCTCGCGAACAGCTGAAAATGGTCAGCCTGGACAAATGGGCGGACAAAAAACCAGACGAATTATCAGGTGGTATGCGCCAGCGCGTAGGCCTAGCACGCGCCTTTGCCATGGATACCGATGTATTGTTAATGGACGAGCCGTTTTCAGCGCTGGATCCCTTAATTCGCTCCCAGCTGCAAGACGAGTTGATTGAGCTACAAAAATGTCTCAATAAAACCATCATCTTTGTTAGCCACGATTTAGACGAAGCCCTCAAAATTGGCAGTAAAATCGCCATCATGGAGTCCGCTAAAATCATTCAGGAAGACACACCAGAGCAGATCGTACTAAATCCAGCTACTGACTATGTGGAAAGGTTTGTTGCCCACACCAACCCGCTCAATGTACTGTGTGGCAATTCTTTAATGACACCACTGGCTCAATTAGCCGTCAAAGAGGATCGTATTTCTGTCAGTGACGACATTTGGCTGACTCTGGAAAATGGCAAATTAGCGTCGGTACAAGGACCAAAAGGCGATATACCAACCGCCCGCTGGACACCCGAAACCATCCTCGCCAATGTGCCTGAAAACACCGTTTTCATCGTACCAGCCAACATCGCCATGCGAGATGCGGTAGAACTGCGTTACCACTCAAACATGTTCATGGTATTGGAAGACAAAGACCAATGCATCGGTATCCTCAACGACCATAATTTTTACCACGCTCTATTGGGTAAACACTTTGGACGTGAAGAAGTGGCAGCGTAATGATTCGCTGTTGATGGAATACAAATAACACGCGAAATAAAAAGGCCAGATGTTCAACATCTGGCCTTTTTATTTCAATCACCATTCAAATCATCAGACGTTCAGCAGAAGATGTTCCCGTTCCCAAGAGCTGATCACTCGGTTGAAGGTTTCAAACTCACTGCGTTTGACTCCCATGAAGGCTTTGACAAAATGCTCGCCCATAATGTCACAAAGTGGTTGGCATTCCTCAAGTAAGCGCAAACCTTCCTCCAATGTTCGTGCAATCTCAACTTCTTCCGAAGGCGGTGTTTTACCTTCTACCGGTTCAGTTGGCTGTAATTGCTGTTTAATACCAAGATAACCACAAGCCAAGGTTGCCGCAATCGCCAAGTAAGGATTGCAATCGGCGCCAGGAAAACGGTTTTCAATGCGCGTACCTTCCGGTGCAGAAAACGGAATTCGCAGCCCAGCAGTACGATTATCAACCCCCCATTGCATGTTAATCGGCGCCGCCATTTCAGGGGAAAAACGACGATAAGAATTCACATTAGGAGCAAAAAAACTAATCGCATTCGGGGTGTATTTTTGCAGCCCCCCTAAATAGTTATAAAACAATTCGCTTGGGCTGCCGTTGTTATCAAACAAATTTTTGCCCGTCTTGCTGTCGACCAGACTTTGATGAATATGCATGGCACTGCCCGGCTCGTGTTGCATAGGTTTGGCCATAAAAGTTGCGTACATGCCGTGCTTCATCGCAGCTTCTCGTAACGTACGCTTAAAGACAAACACCTGGTCAGCCAAATCCAATGGGTCACCATGAATAAAGTTGATCTCCATCTGCGCGGCACCTGACTCATGAATCAGCGTATCCACATCCAAACCCTGAGCTTCACAATAACTGTAAAGCGTATCAATAACAGGATTAAACTCGTTCACGGCGTCGATACTATAAGAGCGACGTGAGGTTTCTCGTTTGCCTGAACGTCCTACAGCAGGCTTTAATTCGTAATCTGGATCGGTATTGGGATCGATCAAATAAAACTCCACCTCAGGGGCAATAACCGGTGTGATCCCCTCTTTTGCGTACAAAGCCAGAATGTTGCGCAAAATGGTACGACTCGACAAAGGGTGCAACTGACCGCTTTTATCATAACAGTCATTAATAATCTGCGCTGTCGGTTCATCTGCCCAAGGCACTAAACGGAAAGTATTTGGGTCCGGATGTAGCTCCATATCTCGGTCACTGGCGTCCACCAGCTCATAATGGTTATCCGCCCAATCCCCCGTCACACTTTGCACGAGTATGGTTTCTGGGATACGTCCAAATAATTCTGCTAAAAACTTATACGTTGGATAAAACTTACCACGGGCGTTACCGGTCATGTCCGCCAACGTCGATTCGATTTCAGTAATAGAATGTTCTTTCAAAAAAGCTTCAAACTCTGTCATAACTCACCTTATGCTACCTGCCTTTTTAGGATACGGAGCCAAAATATTACGTATTGCGATCTTACTCTATTGCTCTATCATTCACACTAAACTGGCACTATTTTGTTAACAGACTAAAACACTCACACAAAATAGTCATACCAAAACAACGCATTAACTTAACAAGCCTTTATTGCTGTTTGTTTTCATAGGGTCTCAACGTTTGAACACACACGAAGCAACCTACTACGCGGCGAGCGCCAATCAACAGACAGATTACCCCACTTTACACGGCGAGCAAGAGGCGGATATTTGCATTATCGGTGGTGGTTTCACGGGGGTATCTGCGGCGTTACACCTTGCCGAAGCTGGCTTTAATGTCAGCCTAGTCGAAGCCAACAAAATCGGCTGGGGCGCGTCAGGTCGCAATGGTGGGCAACTGTGTCAAGGCCATAACATGAGCCACGAGACCATGGTCAAGCACGTTGGCAAACAGATAGCCGATCAGCTTTGGCAAAGCTCTGTCGATTCCGTCGCCCTAGTCAAAGACCTGATCAAACGTCATAACATAGAATGTGATTTAAGCGATGGCGTTTTACACGTCGCCAGCAAACGCCGCCACGCTGAAGACTTTAAAAGCGAAGTTGAATACAAACATACACAATTAGCTTACCAAGACGTGGACTATCTCAACGCGCCAGAAGTATCGGCATTGCTTGGCACTGAACACTTTTATGGCGGTGAACTCTATCGAGACGGCGCGCACCTCCACCCACTTAATTTTGTCTTAGGGATGGCCAAGGCGGCCACACAACATGGCGCCACGCTTTATGAAAACACCGCAGTCCTGTCCTATCAAACAGGAGAAAGACCCGAAGTGGTGACCGAACAAGGTAAAATACGCTGCCGCTACTTACTCTTCGCCTGCAACGGCTATTTAGGCAAACTCAATCACTCAGCCGCGAAAAAAATCATGCCGATTAACAATTTCATCATAGCGACCGAGCCGTTGAGCGATGACATTGCCAATCGCATCAATCCAGAACGTTTGGCTGTCGCGAATTCTCAATTTGTGGTGGATTATTTTAGACTATCAGCCGACAACCGTTTACTGTGGGGTGGCGGTGAGAATTATCGTCAACGCTTTCCAAACGACATTGCTGGCTTCGTCAAAAAGCACATGCTTAATGTGTATCCTGAATTGGTGAATCATACTATTGATTATGCTTGGGGAGGCACTTTAGCCATCACACTCAATCGTATGCCACACATCGCTAGACAAGAAGCCAATGTGTTTGTCGCTCAAGGCTATTCTGGACATGGAGTGGCGCTTGCCACCTATGCAGGCGCGCTGTTTGCTAAAGCCGTACAGGGTTCATTAGAAGGCATAGACGCGTTTGAGCGCCTGCCGATGAAAAATTTCCTGGCGGCACTCTATTGCGTTGGCCAGGACTGGTCGCTGGCATGCTGTATTATTCGACGCTGGACAAACTCCTTGAAACGGGAGTCGTCTTCACTCTACTGCTTTAAAAACTGACCAATCCAGGTCATTAATTGTGACGATTGAATATCCCTGCTGACAAGAGACTCACGGGCAAGCAATGCTTGCTCGTGCGTTAACTGCTGACCATCGTATAAATCAATCAGGGCTTTTTCATACACCTTAGAAAATTCGGGATGGCCCTGGAACGTCAAAATATGCTGATCATATAGCAGGCCTGCGTTTTCACAAAAATCAGAACGCAAAATGACCCGCGCTCGCGCAGGCTTTTCCACCACCTGATCTTGATGAAACGCGCACAAAGCCAATTCTTCTGCCTCAGGCAACACAGGTAAAGGCTCACAGACAGTATAGTGATGCACACCCACTCCCCAACCGCCTTGATACTTCTCAACACGACCACCCAATGCCCGAGCAATAACTTGATGACCAAAGCAAATACCCACTAGAGGTCGCTGCAACTGATCAATGTCTTGGATAAGATCACATAAACGCAGAATCCAAGGGTCATCTGCGTACGCATCGGCTTTAGACCCGGTAATCAGCCAAGCATCACATTCTTGTGCACCGTGAGGAAAGACACCTAGGCGCACATCGTAAGTGACAAAGTCGAAATCCCTTTGCTTTTTCCCGATCTGCTCAGCAAACATATTCGCATAAGAGGGAAATTCACCCAATAAAGAATCTGGGGTGATACCTGCCGCAAGAATACCTATTTTCATTTATTTGTCCTTAAACAACGATTTCTCAATACAAAGCTGCATACTACTTATTGACCTCGTTATAACGACTCTGTCTGTGCAAAATCACTATCGCAGCAATCACCGCGATCGACACAGCGACAATCATTAATGTTGCCAATGCGTTCACCTCGGGTGTCACACCTAGACGTACTTTTGAAAAAATCACCATCGGCAAGGTACTGTTACCCGGACCCGACACAAAGCTGGCAATGACCAGATCATCCAGTGACAGGGTAAAAGACAGCAACCAACCAGAAATTATCGCTGGCGCAATCAAAGGCAACGTGATCAGGAAAAACAACGATGTCGGTTTCGCTCCTAAATCCATGGCCGCTTCTTCTAGGGTTTCATCTAACGTTGCCAGGCGAGATTGCACCACCACGGCCACATAGGCCAAACAAAAAGTCGTGTGAGCAATCACTATGGTCATGACGCCACGTCCTGCAGGCCAACCAAACATGTTTTCCAATGATACAAACAACAGCAACAGAGACAAACCTGTAATGACTTCAGGCATCACCAGAGGCGCAGTCACCCAACCCGTTAGCATGGCTTTACCAACAAACTTGCGCATTCGACTCAAAACAAAGCCCGCTAAAGTACCCAATACAGACGCCAGTGTGGCACTGATAAAGGCAATTTTTAAACTGGCCCACGCCGCGCTCATGATCTGTTCATTACGAAACAGCTCCACGTACCACTTTAATGACCATCCACCCCAAACTGTCACCAATTTAGACTCATTAAAGCTGTACACAATCAAGGCAATAATTGGCGCATACAAAAACACAAAGCCCGCACCAGACATGACTTTCAAGGTCAAAGAATTGCCCTGTTTCATTCGGCCTCCTTATTGCTATTACGAATAAACATAATCGGTCCCACCAAGACAATCAGCATCATCACGGCAACAGCCGACGCCATAGGCCAATCACGATTTTGGAAGAATTCATCCCATAACACACGGCCAATCATCAGGGTATCTGACCCGCCCAACAAAGCAGGAATCACATATTCACCAACCGCAGGAATAAACACCAGTAAACAACCCGCAATAATCCCCGTCTTCGCCAACGGCAAAGTGACCAAGAAAAAGGATTGGTACGGTTTCGCCCCCAAATCCTGAGCCGCATCGATTAGATTCAGGTCCATCTTTTCTAACGAGGTATAAAGAGGCAAAATCATAAAAGGCAAATAGGTATAGACAATACCCAAATACACCGCAAAATCGGTCTGCAATATTTGCAAAGGTTGATCAATGATACCTATCACCATCAAGACATCATTCACCAAGCCATCTTTTCTAAGCAGTACCATCCAAGCATAAACACGCAATAAGAAGGACGTCCAAAACGGCAAAATGACCAGAGCCAGTAATGTAATCCGCATCGTGGGGCCGCTACGCGCAATCAAATAGGCAATCGGAAAACCAATCAACAAAGCAAAAAACGTCGAGATGGCGGCAATTTTTAACGAACTTAAATACGCATCTAAATAGAAACGCGACTCGAATAGGTACAGATAATTACCAAAATTAATCTTAAAAGTAAGATACGCACTGCTCGAGTCCCATTGTAATAACGGCGAATACGGTGGAATGGCAATGACCGCTTCTGCGAGTGATATTTTAAATACCACCAAGAAGGGGATAAAGAAAAACGCCGCCAACCACAACATAGGAACCAAAATAACCGCCGCACGTCCGAGGCGAAGCTCAGACAAGCGCCAAGTCAAACGGTGTTTTTTCTTGTCTATTGTTGTCTCACTCATCATGACATCAATACCACGCAGCTATCTGGGTCCCAGGAAAGATACACATTGTCTTCCCAAGTTAAACGGCTACCCATCTCACGAGAAACGTTAGGCTGAGTGATACGCAGTTCTTTACCAGAAGCAAGACGCACCTTGAAAACAGATTGGCTTCCCATGTAGGCCACATCAGAAATAATGCCTGTCGCACCGTTTAACTCGATGTCCATTGGCTCACGACTAATATGAATTTTTTCTGGCCGGATCGCCACACTGACCTCTTGATTGGGCGCACAGCTAATACCGTGATCCACTTGCAACAAGGCGTCTAAATCTGGACTTTGAATCGACACACTGTCTCGCTCATCTTCCACGACAACGCCGTCAAAAAGATTCACATTACCGATAAATTCCGCAACAAAACGACTCTTAGGGTATTCATAGACTTCATGAGGCTCAGCGGTCTGAACTATTTCGCCATTGTTCATGACACCAATACGCGTTGCCAAGGTCATCGCTTCTTCTTGGTCATGGGTCACCACCACAAAGGTAATGCCTAATTCATCTTGTAAACGCATCAATTCGAACTGCGTTTCTTCTCGCAACTTCTTATCCAGCGCGCCCAACGGTTCATCCAATAGCAACAACTTTGGGCGTTTTACCAAGGCTCGAGCCAAAGCCACACGTTGACGCTGACCACCGGACAACATATGAGGTTTGCGCTTGGCCAAATGGCCTAGTTGTACCATCTCCAAAATTTCGCCCACCCGTCTATTCACTTCTGGGCTTTTTATACCCTCACGTTTTAAGCCAAATGCCACATTGGCTTCGACCGATAGATGCGGAAACAAGGCATAAGACTGGAACATCATATTGACTGGACGCTCCCAAGGTGGAATGCCCGTCATATCGACGCCGTCGATTAAAATACGGCCCGATGTTGGCTCTTCAAACCCAGCCAGCATACGCAATAAGGTACTTTTCCCTGAACCAGAACCGCCCAATAAGCAAAATAGCTCATTTCGATAAATATCCAAAGACACAGAATTCACCGCGGTAAACTGACCAAATTGTTTGGTAATTTGTTCAATTTGCACAAAAGGTTTTGCGTCTTGTTGACGCCACGTCGGCACAGATTTCGTCTGTACAACAGAGGGATTGGGAAAAGCAGACATAACCTACGACCTATCAAAATGAGCGAAAAAATAGCGGAGCCAGAAAGCTCCGCCGATATGTCGATTAACGACCTGTTTTAATGTTAGTCCATGCACGCGTTAAAGAACGATCAAAACGCGCTGTATGAGCCACTTGCACATAAAGCTTATCCTTCACCGCTTGGGTAGGATAGATGCCCTTATTTGATAGAATCGCTTCATCTAACAGTGGCTCAGCGGCTTTATTTGGCACGGCATAATACACATAGTTAGAGATAGACGCAGCTACTTCAGGGCGTAAAATATAATCAATAAACGCCAACGCGGCTTCTGGGTGTGGAGCATCTGCTGGCACAGCCATCAAATCAAACCATACCAAGGTTCCTTCTTTCGGGATCGAATAATTGATCTCGATACCTTGACCGGCTTCTTCTGCACGCCCTTGTGATTGCAGAATGTCACCGTTGTAACCTACCGCCACACAGATTTCGCCGTTGGCTAAATCGGAAATATAGGTACTAGAGTGGAAGTATTTGATGTTTTGGCGCGCTTCAGACATTAATTTCGCAGACGCCGTTAATTCATCCCCATCCTCTGAGTTAGGATCCACACCACGGTAATTATGCACAATAGACATAATTTCGGCCGGCGAATCCAATACAGCAATACCACAATCTTTCAGCTTTGCCGCAATAGCTGGGTTAAACAGTACATCCCAAGAATCCAACTCCGTGGTGCCTAATCGCTCTTCAATCATTTTCGTATTGTAGCCAATACCAATGGTTCCCCATGCGTAAGGAATATTGTGCTGATTACCCGCATCATGTTTTTCGATTTGCTTAAGTAAAGTCTCATCTAGGTTGCCCACATTACTCAACTTACTCTTGTCTATCGTCTGGTAAACACCTGCTTTCACTTGGCGCTCAAAAAAAGAATTCGATGGCATTACCACATCGTAACCAGAACCACCTGCCATCATTTTGGCTTCTAATGCTTCGTTACTATCATACACATCATAATTCACCTTAATGCCGGTCTCGGCAGTGAATTGCTCTAACGTACCTGGCGCCATGTAATCAGACCAGTTGTATATATTAACCACCTGCTCTGCAGAAACCGTTGCAGAACCAGCTGCGCATGCGAGCATTAAACCAAGTGTCTTCTTTTTCATTGAGGGATCTCCCAATCAGCTAATAAAATTGGCCGAAGCCTATTACAACCTTTTTATAGATATGCTTCGTATTCCACATCAGAAATACGTCCATAAATTTTTTCCTGCTCTTGTTCCTTTACCGCAGTAAACACTCTGACAAAGGTTTCTCCAAGATACTCCCGCATAAATGCGCTGTCCTGAAAGGCTTCCGTTGCCATTTCCCAACGATTAGGAAGTGCTTCATAACGCTCAGAGAGCGAATAAGCGTCTCCCTCTATCGGCTGAGGTGGCAGCATCTTGGTCTCAATACCATGTAATGCTGCTCCCAATATCGCCGCGAGCACAAGATACGGATTCGCATCCGCTCCAGCCACTCGATGCTCAATACGGCGAGCTTCGCATTCACTGTCTGGAATGCGCACCGCCACCGTCCTATTTTCATAACCCCAACTGGCGAAAGTTGGCGCATGGACCCCCATTCTGAAAACGACGATAAGAATTCATATGTGGTGCAAATATCAGCATGGACTCAGACATATGGTTCAATAAACCTGCGACCGCATAGCGCATCATCAACGAACCGTCTTCATCACCACTATCAAATACGTTATTACCGGCCTCATCCAATAAACTAAAGTGGACATGCATCCCACTGCCGCTCTTATTGGCATAAGGCTTTGCCATAAAAGTCGCCCCTAAATCGTTGCGTCTGGCTACGCCTTTAATCAGGCGTTTAAAGAGTATCGCATGATCGGCGGATAATACTGCGTCATTGGTGTGTTGCATATTAATTTCGAACTGTCCAGGCCCTAATTCAGACACAATGGTATCAGCAGGAATATCTTGGGCCTCACACGCCTCACGCACCTCGGTAAAAAAACCTTCTAAGCCATCCATTTCATCAATGGAATAACAGTCAATTTCACTCAAACGACGACCATTACCCTCGTTGATAATGAGACCCTCTGGGCGACGTTTAAATTCTGACTCGCCATCCAGCAAATAAAACTCCAACTCAGTCGCTACAACAGGCGTTAACCCTAGTGCTTTATAGCGCTCAACGATACGCAACAATGTCTGACGCGGATCAGGATAAAAAGGCGAACCGTCCATATTGTGCATCATCGCCAATACTTGTCCACGGGGCGACTCAGCCCAAGGCACAGATGTTGGCTCATCGTATACTGGTAAACAAATACCATCCGTATCGCCTGTTTCAAAAACCAAACCATTACCTAAAACATCGTCTCCCCAATTGTCAAAACCGATCACCGATTGAGGCAATTTAACACCTTGGGTCATGACACTTTCAAGCCCACTTGCCGGGATTCGTTTACCTCGAAGATTGCCGTTTAAATCTGCAATAAATAAATCAAACTCTTTATTCCCTTCATACATTTCCGACATACAACATACTCTTCTAAAAAATACGCTTTAAATAACGGGAGAATTCAAAAAAACCAGTTGCTGAAAAAATGTTAGATACCTAATTTGTCTCTCAGGCTGTAATACATGGCCCCCATGGCGGTATAAGGGACGCGTAAAAAACGCCCCCCTGGGAAAGGGTATTGTGGCATGCTGGCAAACACATCAAAACGTGATGTATCGCCTTCTATCGCATCCGCCAGAATTTCCCCCATCAAATGCGAGTTCGTTACCCCATGGCCAGAGTAACCTTGAGCGTAATAAAGATTGTCGCCAATCAGCCCAACTTGTGGCATACGCATCATGGTCAACAAAAAATTCCCCGTCCAAGCAAACTCAATTTTCACATCCTTGAGCATGGGATAAGTTTTGAGCATTTTACGACCGATAATGGCTTCTATTTTTGCAGGTTCACGGGCACCATAGGTCGTGCCACCACCATAAATCAAACGTCCATCTGCGGACAAACGGTAATAATCCAATAAATAATTACCATCTTCGACACAGTGATCTGTCGGTAAAAGTTGTTTTTGTAATGCCTCAGAGAGCGGTTCCGTCGCAATCACTTGAGTACCACAAGGCATGGCTTTCTTCTCCACGTCAGGAAGCAAACCAAACACATAGGCATTACCCGCTACCACAAGCGTATTGGCGATAACGACACCGTCTGCGGTAATGGCTTTAATCGGCTTTCCGTGCTCAATTCGAACCACCTTCGAATCTTCATAAATAACACCACCTAACGATTCAAACGCTTTCGCTTGTCCTAGCACCAAATTCAACGGCTGAATATGACCACCGTGTTTGTCCAACAGACCACCAACATAACGTTCTGAACCGATGTGGTCTTGAATGCCTGTTGCCGATAATAACGTCAATCCCTCATGGCCATTCGCTTCCCACAGTGCTTTTTTAGCTTTTAGCGCCTCAAATTGCTTAGCGTTGCAGGCCGCGAAGATATTGCCAGGCTTGAGGTCACAATCGATACCGTATCGCTCAACACGCTGACGAATCAAAGCTTGCCCAGAAAACGCCATCGCAGCCATTTTTTGACCAATATCCTCACCATAATGCTGAGTGATGTAATCGATATCACGGTTAAAGCTATTCACAATTTGACCGCCATTGCGGCCCGAAGCGCCAAAACCGATACGGCTACCTTCCAAAACCACCACCTTTTTACCTTTTTCGGCGAGGCTCAAAGCCGTGGAAATACCGGTAAATCCAGCACCGATAACACACACATCAAAACGTTGCTCACCACTCAGTTTCGGGCGCAGCACTTTATCGTTGGCAGAATCAGCGTAATACGAGTTCACATGAGTAGGCGCGGACATAAATGAAGTACTCCTTTAAACATCAAAGACGAATCCAAGTATTCTTAATCTCGGTATATTTCTCTAACGCATGCCACGATTTATCTCGGCCATTTCCAGAGGCTTTGACACCACCAAAAGGCACCGTTGTATCGCCATCGCCCCAAGTATTGACCCACACCATACCAGCTTCTAAGCGTCTACTCACACGATGCGCCCGCGATAAGTCATTCGTCCAAAGAGCTGCCCCCAAGCCATATTTAGAATCATTCGCTAATGCAATGGCTTCTTCTTCTGTATCAAAGCTCATTACAGCAAGGACTGGGCCAAAAATTTCCTCTTGCACAAAGCGCATCTGGTGATTCGCCTGTGAAAAAATCGTTGGTGGCATAAAGAACCCTTGGCCAGTTTGATATTCAGGCACACCGCCTAATTCAAGCTTAGCCCCCTCGTCTATCGCACTCTGAATAAACTGAGACACGGTTTCAAATTGGTTTTTGTCTACCAACGGCCCCATTTTGGTGCTCGGATTTAATGGATCTCCAGGCACATACTCACGGGCCGCATTCAAAAGCTCTGCCATAAAAACGTCTTTAATACGGCTATGAACATACAAACGCGAACAGGCGATACACACTTCGCCCTGATTGGTAAAAATGGCCGTGGCTGCGCCTTTTGCAGCGGCTTTAATGTCATTACAGTCATCAAACACCAAACAGGGGGATTTCCCTCCTGCCTCCAACCAAACACGTTTCATATTCGATTGACCCGCGTACTGCATTAACATGCCCGCCACACGACTAGAACCGGTAAACGCTAAAGTGCCTACTCCATGATGCAACGCCAGTGCCTTACCTGCGGTATGTCCAAAACCGGGTAACACATTAAACACCCCATCAGGTACACCAGCCTGCGTGGCTAACTGCGCAATTCTTAATGCACTTAATGGCGACTTCTCAGACGGCTTTAAAATAATACTGTTACCCGCCGCCAACGCTGGTGCAATTTTCCACATCACCATCATTAGAGGATAGTTCCAAGGCGTAATAATCGCCACAACCCCCAATGGCTCACGACTGATGAGTGCAAGATTTTGTGAATTCGTGGGGGCAATTTCACCGTACAATTTATCAATGCACTCGGCAGACCAACGTAAACAGTCTAACGAATCAGGCACATCAATATTCACCATCTCACTGATGGACTTTCCCATATCTAGAGTATCTATCAGCGCCAATTCATCTTGATGATGCTCAAGCAAATCTGCCCATTTTTGCAACACTCGCTTGCGCTTTCCTGGTGCCATATCAGACCACACACCAGATCGAAAACTGGCTTGCGCTGCCGTCACAGCTAAATCGACATCTGCGCTATCGCAACTGGCTACTTGAGCCAATAAAGACTCATCGGTCGGATTAATGCAATCAAAAGTCTCGCCACTCTGCGCGGCCACAAACGCCCCATTGATATACGCTTGATTCGGCAAAACAAGGTTTGATCGTAACGCTTGCCATTCTTGATAGGTTTTCATAATTCAGATCCTCTCATAAACGGGGAATAAACCGCTCTATAAACTAAGTCGTACTCACAAAATGAAAAGTAATAGTTACTTATTATGTTATCGCTGAAACCTGCTCGCATGGCAACCTGTATGACGAATACTTAATTGTCATAAAATTATCCTATAGTAAATATATTGGCATAAAAATTGATCTCCATAATTCCAATAACACAAATGCCATAATACGTTCTGAAAATGCTCGCTTTCTTTGCTATCTTTTACTAGGGACATTATTGATTGCATTCAAAGATTCTCTTGGTATAGTCGGCGCAAATAATGATCACCCCCGATTATTAAGATATTTTTATTAAAAACACGCTCAGCTCAATAAGGACACTGCATGTTAAAGCAAACCCTGTTTCCGATCTGGAGCCTGCTCTTCGGTATTGCCATTTTGACCATGGCGAGCGCCTTGCAAAGCTCATTGATTGGTATTCGGGCCTCTATCGAATCCTTTAATACCTCGGCAACGGGGTTAATCATGTCGGCTTATTATCTAGGTTTCATTATCGGTTCGTTGTTGGTGCCGAATTGGATCAAGAATGTTGGTCACATCCGTGTGTTTGCTGCGGTTGCCTCTTTGGCATCCATTACCATTTTAATGCAGTCAGTCATTGTCAATCCTTGGTTCTGGATGTTGATGCGGATGTGTACTGGCTTGTGTTATGCCGCGCTGTTTATCGTAACGGAAAGCTGGTTAAACGACATTGCGACCAATAAAACCCGTGGTCGTTTGTTTTCGATTTATATTATTGAGCTATGGGCGAGCCAGACACTTGGACAAGTGTTGCTTAACTTGGCCTCACCAAGCGGCTATGGCTTATTTATTTTATCATCGGTATTAATTTCATTGGCCTTGGTGCCTTTGCTATTAGTACGCACACCGTCTCCGACGATTAGCATCCCTGAAAAACTCAATATTATGGGGTTAATCAAAACGGCGCCCTTGGGGGTGACGGGGGTAACCATTGCAGGGGTGACTTCTGGCGCGTTGCTAGGCTTAGGGGCGCTTTACGCTAAGACGAGCGGTATGAATGTGGGGCAAATATCCCTGTTCATTGGTGCCAGTTATGTTGGGGGGATGCTCTTACAATGGCCTATTGGGCGATTATCTGACCGCCAAGATCGACGTGTAACGATTCTTTGGGTGGCCATTGTTGGTGCGATTGCGGCGTTTATTGTGCCACTTGGCAGCACACTCAACAGTCAGGTCGTCATGATGGTAGGGATGTTTTTCATTGGGGCTTTCACTTTTCCCATGTATTCCTTGGCCTCATCGCACATTAACGATCAGCTGCGACCAGAACAAATCTTGTCAGCCAGTAGCGGCATTATCCTACTAAACGGTGTTGGCGGTATGACAGGGCCATTGCTGGCGGCCATATTTATGGATTGGGTTCGTCTTGATGCTTTGTTCTGGTTTGTTGCCGCAATGAACCTAAGTGTTGCATTGGTGGCCTTGTATCGAATCAACTACCAACCTGCCATGAACATCGAAGAGCAAGGGGATCAAATCCCTGTCGCCTTGACCGTGTCTTCTGTGGCAACCGCGGAAATGCTTGCCGAAGCCGATTCTTCATCGAACCATGAAGAGAAAAGCCACGAAGTGGAAATCAAACTGTAGCGACTTGATACTTTTATCATACGCAACCCTTGTTCAACTAGGACAAGGGTTGTGTGGCTATTTTTAATGCGATACTCCAAATTAAAATCGCATTAACGCGGTTAAACCAGCGCCAGAATGACGCTTTCTCGAGCCACTTAGCGCAAAGCTTGCCAACAAAGGCCAGAGATAGAAACCACAATACGGACGCCACTATCCCACCCAATACGAACTCCCATTTTTCCCCTTGCCATTGATTTGCCAAGCTGCCCATTAAGATCATGGTGTCTAAATAAAAATGCGGATTCAGCCAAGTGACAGCAAAGCCCATCATCACCAAAGGCCATAACGCGAGACGCATACTGTACTGTTTCAGAATCAAATGTTCCTCTTGGAAAGAAGCACGCCATTTCCCCAAGGCAAACCACACCAGGAATGCCACGCCAGCCCAACGAGATACCGTTAAAAGCCAATCGTGACTTTGCAAAATCAAGCCCAAGCCAAACGCACCAAGGGCAATGGAAATGGCGTCACTTACGATAAACAACAGCGCAATCGGAAACGCATAATGCCGCTTCAATGCTTGCTCTAATAAAAAACTATTCTGCGCGCCTACCGCGACGATCAAGCCGCCACCGGTAATTGCCCCACTCAAAAATGCTAACATCGCGTTACCCTACTGCCTGTACTCTCGATAGCGCTTGATATTAAACATGACAAAGACTAAATTAAAATTAATTAAACTTAAATTACATTAGTAAAATTAATGTTGGATTATAAAGCACTCTCCAGCCTTCACGCTGTCCTAAAGTTTCAAAGCTTTGATAAAGCCGCTGAATACCTTCACCTTACTCAGTCCGCGGTGTCTCAGAACATCAAACGTTTGGAGCAAGAATGCGGACGGCCACTATTAATTCGTGCCAGACCTGTGGTTGCCACGCCGCTTGGTGAACAGCTGCTGGCGCATTTCAACAAAGTCACCATGCTCGAAGAAGGCTTGCAAGAAGCCATTCAAGGTCAACAGGCCACACAACCTATCAATATCGCGGTAAACAATGATGTACTCGCAACCTGGTTTACAGACGTTGTCTGCCAATTCTCGGCATCAGATAAAACCAAACTGCACATCAAAGCCGCCGATCAAGCTAAAACTCGCGCTCTCTTACAAACCGGCGAAGTGGTCGCCTGCGTCAGTCAAATCGGCACACCAGTCGCAGGTGGGGATTCTATTTTTCTTGGCAATATGTATTATGAGCTGGTCGCCACACCAAGCTTCATTGAAGAGCATTTAAAAGGTGACCTTAGCGCTACAGCGGTTCTAAAATCTCCCTCTCTGATTTATGACGAATACGATGAACTCTGAGACTCGATATCAAAACGAATGCTTGAACGTAGCAACAGACATTAGCCACAGCCATTGGTACCCGTCTTCCCATGGCTTTGTTGAATTGGTTATGAGTGGCACAGTCTGTGCTTTAGTACCTAGTATTCAAATTAAACAGAAAATAAAAAGCAAGAAACTGGTATCCTTGCTGCCAAACAAGCGACTGGCCTTGCCACTTTACTGGCATTGGTACAAACTTAATTCACCTGTATTAGATCGGTTAACCAAGGTGATACGAGCTGTCACGCGAGATGCTCTATAATGCAGGAATGCAGGCATCTATCGAAACAGGCTGGCATGCATTACTTCTGGACAGCCATTTTTTGGGCCGCCATTTTACAACAACATTTTAAGGAAAAATTATGATTCGCAAATGTCTATTCCCTGTCGCTGGCTATGGCACTCGCTTTTTGCCTGCCACCAAATCCATGCCAAAAGAAATGCTTCCGATTGTGAACAAACCCTTGGTTCAATACGGCGTAGAAGAAGCAGTCAAAGCAGGTTTGGACAACGTCACCTTTGTAACAGGTCGTGGTAAACGTGCCATTGCGGACCATTTCGACATCAGCTATGAGCTTGAGCACCAAATTGCAGGCACCAGCAAAGAAAAATATTTGGATGAGATTCGTTACCTGATCGATAACGTCAACTTCTCTTTTACTCGTCAAAACAACATGTTAGGTCTAGGCCATGCCATCCTTACCGGCGAACCACTGATCGGTGACGAAGCCTTTGGCGTCGTGTTAGCAGACGACCTTTGTTTCGGCGAAGACGATGGCGTCATGGCACAAATGGTTAAACTTTATAACCAATTCCGTTGCACCATCGTTGCCATCGAAGAAGTCCCTGAAGACGAAGTACACAAGTACGGCGTAATCCAAGGTGAATCTATGATGGAAGGCTTATATCGCGTTACTGACATGGTGGAAAAACCCGCCAAAGAAGACGCCCCATCGAATCTTGCCATTATCGGCCGCTACATTCTTACCCCCGATATTTTCGACAAAATTCGTAACACACCACCAGGTCGTAACGGCGAAGTACAAATCACTGACGCCATACTACAACAGGCAAAAGAAGGCTGTGTATTAGCTTATAAATTCAAAGGCAAACGTTTTGACTGCGGTAGTGTAGACGGCTTTGTTGAAGCCACTAACTACTGCTACCAAAACATCTACAAAGACCCGACCGCTGTGTAATGTCACTCACAACACGCTTTGCACCAAAATAAAGCAGAAATAAAAAACCAGTGTTGTCGGGCTAAAGCCACGACCTACAAGATCAAACTGTAGGTCGTGCATTTATGCCGACAAAAGCTCATCACAACACATGACGTCTTGTCGGGCTAAAGCCACGACCTTGTATGATGAATTTAATGGTTATTGAGGTGTATTATTTAACCATTATCGGGAGGCCGCGGCGACCTTGAGGCAGTGTACTGACCTCGCGTGTAGAGTGGCTCCCGCCTCATTTACTCATCTCGAAGAGTATCAAGAAGCACACTTAAGTGACTTCGCGTTACAAGGTTGAGCGGTAAAAAAGTGCGAGGTCGGGAACCGATAATTATTATCCAACCAAATTAGCGAGTACGCAAATTATGAGCACATTTGTAGGTATTGATATCGCAGCAAAAACCGTTGACCTTGTCATACGCCATGACAATAAAAATAGTCTAGTAAAAACCTTTGAGCAGACGCCAAATGGGCGAACAGAAATACTTACTCTCCTGCAACAACATGCGCCGCAATCTGTCGTTATGGAAGCCACTGGAATCTATTATTTGGATTTAGCTGTCGCGCTTCATGATGCCGACATACCTATCAGTGTGATTAACCCTAAAAGCTTTAACCACTTCGCTCAAATAAAACTAGAACACAGCAAAACTGATAATATTGATGCTGGCTTACTGGCTGAATATGCACAACGAATGGCACCTGAAAAGTGGACGCCTCCCCAGAAAAATAAATTAAAAATACGAGATATATCAAGGCAGATCAATCGTTTAACAGATGATTGCACCAAAGCGAAGAACCGCTTACATGCTATGAAATCTTATGAAGACACCTCTGATCTAGTCATCCATGATGAGCAAGATGGCATTGCGTACCTAGAAAGTCGTATTCAACGCTTGCGAATGGCAGCCCTAGAAATGATTAAAAGCGATACTGAAATAGCACAGCAATTTAATAATATTCTAGCGGCTAAGGGCATTGGAGAAGTCTCTGCTATTGCGATGCTAGGAGAGCTGATTATTTTACCTGAAACACTTAAGGCCAATCAGGTTAGTCGCTATGCAGGTTTGGATGTCCGACTTAACCAATCTGGTAGCAGTCTCAACCGTCCAGGTAGACTCAGTAAGGCTGGAAATGCTTATTTGCGTAGCGCGCTCTTTATGCCTGCCATGTCGGCTGTACGTCATGACCCAAATGTAAAAGCGTTTTACGAGGCATTAGTCGCACGAGGTAAGAAAAAGATACAAGCCATGTGCGCAGTTATGCGTAAAATGTTAACAGGGATATGGGCGTGTTTAAAATTAAACACACCCTATGACTCCTCAAAATTATTCAGTGATGAGCATAAAAAAGCTTGCGCTTAAACAGAGTATCTACAAAACCAAACCCTAGGCTGCTGAGCGTTTTTTCACCCACATCACAATGCCTTTTTGCAGCAAGATAAAGAACAGTAACAAACCACCCACCGCCAGTTTTGTCCACCAGCTGTTTAGCGAGCCATCAAAAGTAATTAGCGTCTGAATAATGCCTTGAATCATGCCGCCTAAAAACGTACCAAACACATAACCCACACCACCCGTTAACAAGGTTCCACCAATCACCACCGCCGCGATCGCATCCAGCTCCACCCCAACCGCCGCTAACGGGTACGCAGAACCGGTGTAAATCGCAAAAATCACCCCAGACATAGCACTGTAAAAACCACTTAGGGCGTAGATCTTAATAATGGTCTTTTTTACTGGCACCCCCAACAAAGCCGCCGAATGGCTGTCTCCGCCCAAGGCATAAACACTCATACCAAAACGCGTGCGACGGGCAATGAGGATACCGATGACCAATAACACCAACATAGCCATAGCGATAAAAGTCAGTCCACCCCGCCCTGGCAAGGGTAAATAGACATCAGACAACCCCGTAATAAACGGATGACTGATGGGCACCGCATCTAGGTTAATCAAATACGCCAAACCACGAAATAAAAACATCCCCGCCAAGGTCACGATAAAGGCTTGAATCTCGAAAAACGCAATAATGATCCCCATCAGCGTACCAAACGCCACACCAACCAATAATGCGATGGCGATGGCAAATAAAGGATGCATACCAGCCGTGGAAATAAGATACGCCATCAATACGCCCACAAACGCAATCATTGAGCTCCACGGACAAATCAATGCCCCCAGAGAGAATGACAAAGGTCATGCCAATGGCGGTAATGATCAAAAACGCGTTATCCGTCAGTAGATTGGAAAACACCAAGGTGTCACGAAACCCCTTGTATTCATACACGCCATAACCATACAACAGAATGAACACCAGCAAAGTCGCTAAAATAGGCAAATTACGTTCATTGATCATGGTGTGGTACTCCCTTTAACAACCTTCTGTTTTTTCAGGAAAAAACCAGAAACCCATTGCCGCGTTTTCGGTGACTGAATCAGCAAAACAGCCAAAATAATGGTCGCTTTAACCACCAAATTGTATTGCGCTGGCAAGCCACTGGTCAGAATGGCGGTGGTTAAGGTTTGAATAATCAACACTCCGACAATCGTCAATAATAAATAAATACGCCCACCCGCTAACGAAGCACCAGCCAATACCACCGCCAAAATCGCATCCAGCTCCAACCACAGACCGGCGTTATTGGCGTCTGCCCCACGAATATCAGCCGCTAGAATAATGCCGCTCAAGGCCGCACACAGACCAGAAAAAACATACGCCGACATCACGAGCAAGCGCGCCTCAATTCCCACCAAACGACTGGCTCTGACATTCGCCCCAACCGCTTCAATAAACAAACCCAGTGCGGTTTTCCGCATCACCACCAAGGTCAACACAATCATGCCAATCGCAATCCACACCCGAATCGGAAACGCCAAAAAATAACCATTACCAATGGCATCCAACACCTCGGAATGGAAGGTAACGATTTGCCCTTCGGTAATCATCTGTGCAATACCACGGCCCGCCACCATTAAAATTAACGTAGCAACAATGGGCTGAATGGAAAACACCGACACCAAAATCCCATTCCACAATCCACACAACATGCCAACACCTAAGGCACACATAATCACCAGCCAAACAGGCCAATCGGTATTCACCGTCAACACCGCCGTCACCGCGCCAGAAATCGCGATCACCGCACCGACAGAAAGATCAATACCACGCGTACCAATGACCACCGCCATACCTAAGGCCACCAATGCCGTGGGCGTACCGCGGTGCAAAATATCCACCAGACTGCCAAACAAATGACCATCCACAACCTGAATGCTCAGAAACCCCGGTGTAACCGACGCCGTAACCAAAATAATCAGCACCAGCGACAATAAGGGCGCGAGTGTTTTTTGATGCTTATGCAGAAAATGATTCTTTTTCATAGGAACAACTACTTTGAATACTTACTAATAAAGAGATTGATTGAGACACAAATAGAACCAGCGCAACAGACGCTTTCAACAACACATTAACTGGCGATTTGACGCAATATGGCCTGTTCAGACACATCCTCTCCGTGAAGTTCGGCTATTTTATGGTGGTCTTTCATCACCACCACACGATGGGCAAACAACACCAATTCTTCCAGTTCGGAAGACGCCACCAGCAACCCCATGCCCTGTTCACACAGCTCTTTGATAATTTGAATAATCTCGTGATGAGCGCCAATATCAATGCCCCGCGTTGGTTCGTCTAAAATCAACAACGCAGGATGCGTAATCAACCAGCGAGCCAGAATCACTTTTTGCTGATTACCGCCACTTAACTCACCAATAGGCTTATCCATATCCGATGTCTTGATCGCCAAACGCTGGATCATGTCTTCAACCAAATGTTGCTGCTCCGCCATAGAAATGGGCGACCACCAACCTCTGCTCGCTTGCAAAGCCAAAATCATGTTTTCTCGGACACTCAATTCCGCCACGATACCGTCTTGCTTACGATCTTCTGGACAATAACCCATGCCCACTTGAATCGCCCGACGTAAAGATGATTTTGTCAGCGAATGTTTACCCAGCGTCACATCGCCTTGATCGGCCTTCACCGAACCGTATGCCAATTCACATAACTCAGTACGGCCAGAACCTAACAAGCCTGCCACCCCCACAATTTCCCCTGCCGCAATACGCAAATCCAACGGCTGCAGGTAACGCTGTTTGCCGACATTTTTAAGCTGTAATAAATCGGCACGCTCTCGTTGAATCGAGTGATCATGGGCCGTTGGCGTAAGATCTTCTAACGATTTCCCCACCATGTGACTGACCAGCTCGGAACGCGTCAGCTCAGCTGTTTGGAACGTACCCACACACTCGCCATTGCGTAACACAGTGATGCTATCGGTAATGCTATACACCTGATCCAAGAAATGTGTAACAAAGATAATCCCCAACCCTTCAGCCTTTAGACGCCTCATCAGAGTAAACAACTGCTGGATTTCATCGCTGTCCAAACTGGCGGTTGGTTCATCTAAAATCAACATTTTGGCTTGCGTACTTAACGCCCGCGCAATCGCCACCAACTGCTGAATGGCAATCGAATACGTATCCAGTTGACGCAATGGATCTATGTCTAAACCCACTTGAGCTAATAAGGCTCTGGCGCGGATTTCGGCTTTCTTCCAGCTAATCAGACCAAAGGTTTTTTCTTGATGTTGCAGCGTGAGGTTTTCCATCACCGACATGGTTGGGATGAGATTCACCTCTTGATAAACCGTACTGATCCCCAAACGCTGAGCATGGCCGCTATCCGATGCGTTCATTAAACGGCCATCTAAAAAAATCTCGCCGCTGTCTCGTGGATAAACCCCTGTCAGCACCTTGATCAGCGTTGATTTACCTGCGCCGTTCTCACCCAATAACGCTCGAATCTCACCCGATTGAACCTGCAAAGACACGCCGTTAAGAGCTTGAACGCCAGTAAATGATTTGGATAAATGATTGATTTCAAGTAAAGGACGAGCGGCACCTTGTGCCTCTTCCACTACCGACGTTGTCTTGACTAAATGTGACATGATCCGCGGTCTCCGTTTTCGCTAACATAAATCAACAAGAGCACAACGTACCTAGACCTATTCCAACAAATCGTAAAATTTCAACGAGTTATCAGGTTTTAGTACCTAGGTACGTCACGATATTATTTACGCTTCGCGTATTCCGCAGCCGCTGTGTCTGGAAGGTAAAGTGGGCCATTTGCCTTGATCCACTTATCGACATTTTCTCCTTTTTGATGCGCTAGAATCGCATCAAAGGCAGGACCACCAAGATGAGGGTTTAACTCGATAGTTGCATTCGCCTCGCCATCGGCCATGGCTTTAAAGATATCTGGCACCGCATCAATAGACACGACAATAATGTCTTTACTTGGCTTGATACCCGCTTCTTTCATCGCCAAAATTGCACCCAATGCCATGTCGTCATTGTGAGCAAACAGGGCACAAATATTCTTCGCACCGCCTTCGGCTTTCAAGAAACTTTCCATAACCTCTTTACCGCCAGCGCGAGTAAAGTTGCCAGACTGAGAGCGAATAATGGTCATATTTGGGAAGTTACTGATAACAGAGTCAAACCCTGTCTTACGATCGATCGCCGCAGACGATCCCACCGAACCTTGCAGCTCAACAATATTACAACGACCATTGGTCTGTGCTGCCAACCAAGAAGCCGCCAACGCGCCCTCTTCTTTAAAGTCAGATGCCACTTTGGTTAGGTACAAACTTGGATCTGCCGCCACACCACGGTCAATCAACACAACCGGGATGTTAGCCCGTTGTGCTTCTTTTAACACTTGATCCCAGCCCGTTTCCACCACAGGCGCCAGCAAAATACCATCAACACCCTGTGCGATAAAAGAACGCACCGCCTTGATTTGGTTTTCTTGCTTTTGTTGCGCATCAGAGAATTTCAGATCGTAGCCACGGCGTTCGGCTTCCGCCTTAATCGACTCCGTCTCAGAAGTCCGCCAACCACTTTCCGAACCAATTTGCGAAAAACCAAGAGTTAAATCTGCTGCCATCGCCGAAGCGGACAACACCGGAAGCAACACAGAGAAGGTCGTCACCACCGCTTTACGTTTAAACGCACTAAGCCAAGGTAACGGATGACGAGTAGAAAGAGATTGCATACTAGATTCCTTTTATTTTTGTTGTGATCAGTACTGAGAACAACCCAGCGGAGACACCAACCAAGCCATACTCTGCCATTGAGAATATAACTCACTTCCTGCGCTTTCAAATGCAAGTTACAGCAAACTGCATATCAATATTGATATGAAAAAAGGTAACAAGATGCTTTTTTACTCCTCCTACTCGTAAGCCTTACGCCAAATACAACTGACTTAACCAAATACTAACTGGCACAGTCACCACAGAAAGCAAGGTTTGCATGGTGATATAAGCCGCCATTCTATCGGCATCGCCCCCCAACTGACGAGCAAGCGCATACGCCGACGTCGCTGTGGGCACCACACCAAACAACACCGCCACCAAAGCCGGCAACCCTCGCACTTCCAACCACCAGCACATCAGGCCGATCACCAGAGGAAACACCACAAACCGCGCCACCGACGACATCACAAACGTCATCCCAACAGACCGAATGGTCTCAAAGCGCACACTTGCCCCCACCGCCAACAACACCAATGGCAGCGCCGCCTGAGACACCATCCCCACCACATCAGACAGCAAAATAATGGGCGTTAAACCAAGCAAATTCAGGCCACTACCCAACACGATAGAGACGATTAACGGATTGCGAATCAAAGCACCACTTAACAAACGTGGTAAGGAGGTTGACGACGAACGATCCGCTGAAGACGGCCCATGCATTAACGTCATGGACACCACCAAAAAAACATTGATAGAAGGAATCAACACCGACGCCCCCAACGCCGCCAACACCAACCCTTCGTTGCCATACACACTGCCAGCCAACGCCAACATCACAAACGTGTTAAAACGCACCCCCGCTTGCAGCATAGACGACGCCGTCGGCGCCACCACCTTCATCAACCAAGTGCTAACAAACACAAATACCGCGGTCACCAACAACGCAAACAACAAAATAAAAGCGTACTTAGGCAACAAAGGATTAGAAAAGTCTATCTGCGAGGTTTTATGAAACAACAAAGCCGGAAACAGCACCCAATAAGACAACTTATCAACGCCCTGCCAAAACCCCTCCATAGGAAAACGCCAACGCTGACACACGGCTCCCGCCACCAACAACAAAAAGACCGGAAGAACCGAAAGAGAAAGAGAAAACACACACACCCCTTTAAATCGTCAAACAAGACGATCACCAGATAACCGCCATAATTACACCGGCAAAAGCTGCCAATCCTGTATCGCCAAACGCTCAACAAACCACGACAAACCTCGCCCAGGTTCGTCTTTTCGCCACGCCAAATACGCCATCTGATTGGGCCTTGGTAACTCACATTGACGTAACACCAAACGCCCAGAGTTCAGTTCATCGACGATACGATGTTTCGGCAAATACCCCACCCCCAAGCCCAAACATTGCGCCTGAATTTTACTGCGCATAGTATCGACCCTAAGCACCTGACGACTCTCAAAAACCCCACTACTGCGCGCTGGCAAAATTTTTGAACTGTCCGCCACCACAATCGCCGGATATTGACGCAACTGGGCTGCCGTAATAGTCCCGTCGGTCAGAGCCAACGGATGCGTGGGCGACACGGCAAACACAAACTCGATCTCACCAATAGCACGAATATGCACACTACCTTTTGGCAACTCCCCCGTCGCCCCAATCACCAAATCGACCCGATCGTCTTGCAACGCATCCCAACCACCGCCAACCGCCTCTTCTGACAACGTCAGCTCAACAGGCCGACTCTGCGACAAAAACTCCCCCACCACCGACATCAAAGGCGACTCCAAAAGCACCGTATCACGGGCAATTCTAAGCTTAGGCTCCCAGCCAGACTCAAACTGCTTGATCGAATCTTCTAAACGCATCGCCGCTTCTAAAATCGCGCGACCTTGCTCCAACACCAAATGCCCCGCCGGCGTCAGCACCGCTTTTTGCCGAGATCGGTCAAACAACGCCACCCCCAAATCCTCTTCCAGCTTTTTCACCGTATAGGTCAATGCCGACGGTACCTTGAACAACGCCTCCGCCGCCGCGGCAAAACTGCCCAACTGATGAATCGCCTCCAAAACGCGCAATGCTTCCAACGTGACCGCGTACGCCATAGCCCAACCTTCATTCAAATTTTTTGAAATACTAGCTCAAAACCTTCCAATTTTCTTTCTTTTTACCACCCACTACACTCACTTCATACACCGCACTTCATTAAGACTTGCGAGAAAAAATCAGGAGACAAACAATGATCACACTACGCAACGCAAAAGACCGTGGACACGCCAACTTCGGCTGGCTGAACAGCCACCATACCTTTTCCTTTGGCAATTACTACGACCCACAACACATGGGCTTTTCGCACCTACGCGTCATCAACGACGACACCGTCACACCCGGCGCCGGCTTTGAAACGCATGGTCATAGAGACATGGAAATACTCAGCTTAGTACTGGAAGGAACCATCGCCCACAAAGACAGCGCAGGCAACGTAAAAGAACTGCCCGCAGGCGAATACCAACTGATGTCCGCAGGCAAAGGCATTTATCACAGCGAATTTAACGCATCCAAAAAAGACATGCTCAAATTCCTACAAATTTGGATACAACCAAACCAACTGGGCGGACAACCCGGCTACCAACAAAAAGAATTTAGCCAAGCACAAGGCTTCACCACCATCATCACACCCGATGGCAAAGATGGCACGCTGCACATAAAACAAAACATGCAACTCATCCAACTGATCCTTGAAGATCAACAAACCGCCACCTGGCAAGCAGACAACCACCGTCGCTACTACGTTCACCTCATCGAAGGCGAACTCTCCCTAGGCAACGGCATCACCATGCATCCAGGCGACGGCGCGAAAATCGAAGACATAACCGAAATAAACTTCGAAAGACTGAGCAAAAAACGCGTCAAAGCCCTACTGTTTGACCTGGCTTGATTAAACGTAAAGTGTGACACTTGGGGAAGTTATATTGCGTCACCGTTTAACCCTGTAGATTCTCACAGGGTTAAACTCAAAATGAACAATGAAAAATAAATCGTGAGGCATTCTCAATATCGCACGATTCACCCTTCTTTTTTAAACATGCTTCCAATAGGCTATCAAATCCAAATGATCCTTATTAAGGGCATCAATATTTATCAGCTTACGTTTCAACTGAACAATCGCATGTGCTTCCGTGGCAGCCCATACCCAAGAGTTTCCACATGCCCAATCACTTGGCATATTATCTAACGCATCCAACAATAAACGACCATATGAATGGCTTTCTTGTTCATTATTGCGATGAAGCCAATGCAAATTAGCACCAGCATGTGCCGGTAATGAAATCTCACTGTTCACTGAATCCACTTCTATCCAAGCATCAACATTGGCGGACTCAGGCAAAATTTCTAACCAACGAGCTAAGGCTGGAAGGCTTGTTTCATCAACAAAAAACACATATTTCACAGCATCAAGAGGAGGCAACTTCACAGATCTTGGCCCAAATATCCCCAACAAGTCTCCCACTTTTGCCTGCTTCGCCCAAGGCCCACCCACTCCGACGTCATGCAACACAAAATCTATATCAATGGTTAATAAATCGGCATCAAACGCACGAATAGTATAATCACGAAACGCTGAAAAACGCCCTTCAGCCGCACCTTGCCAATCCGCATTGCCATCTTCCAATACCTCAGGCATACGAAGCACATCATCAGCCCCAGCAGGAAAAAAGCTTCACATGAGCTTCTGGTGCCAACGGATGAAAACCAAATCCTTGTAAATCCTCTCCCTGCAGAGTCACTCGCCGTAATGTGGATGACAAATCGGCTAACTTAATGACCCTCGCAACACGCTGTTTTAAAGGAACCTGAATACGCTCATGCTTCAATATCGACACTGCAAACCCTCTACCTATTCTAGGAACAAAACTCACTTATTAAGTACAAAAAGTACCGATCCCCAAAACACCAAATAAAAGAAAAGTATTAGGAGGTAGATACCAACATACAAATAATAATGATAACCCTTATCAATAAATAAAGGAAACCAAACAGTCTGGCAAAGCACCTATCAATGAATACGTTCTCACCTTTATTAGTGCCTTTGACAAAATCACCGTACTAGGCTCGCAGGAAACACTTCCTTAATTGGGCTCCCCACCAAATAAAACCCACAAAATCGTAGAGCAGCATGAGGGAGGCACGACCGTAATCTGCCACAGCGGCCTATAAAACGGAGGGGAGTTTAGATGAATTTTCTCTCAATAAGATGAATAAACGGCACCATACTTTTATGCAAAACGGCAAAGACAACAATTTGATTTTTACCTTCAACATAATAAATAACGTGGCTACCGTAGGGAAAACTGAAAACATTTTCTCGGATCTCCGGCCGACTCTTACCAAGAGAAGGTGATTCGGCAAGCAATCTAATCGTTTGCCTAATCCCAAACAAATACTGTTTAGACTGAGTGATTCCCCAGTTTGCTAACGTAAAACGATGAATTCCAACTAAGTCTGACTTTGCATCAGGTGTTAAATAATAAGTGACAGACATTAATCATAAAGCCCTTCTTCAAGCTCACTGAAAAACGCTTCACCAGCAATCAGATCTCCCTTTGATATATCTTTCATTGCTTGAGCGGCTTTATTTTGCAATAAATGCAATTTTAACGCTTCGATACTCTCATAATCATCAACGGAAATAACAACAGCAACTGGCTTACCATTTTTACTGATTTGAACAGGAGATTTTTGAGCATTTAGTAATAAATCACCAAAATGAGTTTTAGCCTCATTGGCAGAAATAGTATTCATCATCATCTCCAAATAAATCGTTCGACTCATACAATATAATCGAATCATCTAACAACTGCAAAAACCCATTCCCTTTAACATCCAACCACACCGTAGGACAGCGTTAGGGAGGAACGACAGTAATCTGCCACAGAGGCCTGTTGCCCCAAAACACACCCAACCGTCATAAACCACACTGTAGGGCAGCATGAGGAGAGCACGACCGTAATCTGCCAACAACAGACTTAACGACCAAAACTAAATCATTGAATTCGATGACATTAAAACAATAGATGATCCAACTCCTCATACTCACAATCCCACGACAGAAATATTCTCCCGTCATTCCTGTTTATCCGCTCTATCATCATTGAAAAACAATTACCCAGTCTGCTGATATTTTAACTGTGGCGAACTCGCCATAATTAAAATCCAAGAAACAAAGAATAAATAAGCATCAGTTACTATACGCATAAACCATCACCTTATAAGGCGGAACAACAACCCAGCGCCTAATCACCTACCAACTAATACTTCAATCCACACGGCAGCTTGAGTGCCACTGGCGAGACCACTCCTTTACTGGGTCAATTTCCGATTACCGTTGACATCAGCGGTTAATCCCCACGTTCATGGGGAACACGTTTTGACTCGCAAGAAGAATATCAAGCGGCACGGTTAATCCCCACGTTCATGGGGAACACACCTAGACCTTGAGCAGCCGCACCAATTAGAACGGTTAATCCCCACGTGCATGGAGAACGCGTTGGTCGTTTCCCTCAGCCAAACACGTTTATCGGTTAATCCCCACGTGCATGGGGAACGCGTAGTCGAAAGCAAGGTGAGTCGTTCCGATTTCGGTTAATCCCCATGTGCATAGGGAACGCACAACCCAAACGGCTGGAAGTTGGAAGAGTTGCGGTTAATCCCCATGTGCATGGGGAACGCGCGCCATTGATCCATTGCTCTGCCGAGTTGGCCGGTTAATCCCCATGTGCATGGGGAACGCTTGGTCTGCTGCGTGTGTACCTGTCCAACCAACGGTTAATCCCCATGTGCATGGGGAACGCCAGCCAGCCGAGTTTACAGGGAAATGACAATTCGGTTAATCCCCATGTGCTCGGGGAACGCCGGGGCCGATTGGTGCATATGTTTACCATTCGCGGTTTATCCCCGTGTGCTCGGGGAACGCATTTGACTGACAAATTAGGTCATTCACCAGATCGGTTAATCCCCATGTGCATGGGGAACGCCTTCCGACAACCCCGCCAACCTTTGCTTGCTGCGGTTAATCCCCATGTGCATGGGGAACGCAAGCACATTGCCAGCCAGCGTAGCCGTAAACGCGGTTAATCCCCATGTGCATGGGGAACGCCTGGTACATGGCACCCGCTGACACTTCGACCGCGGTTAATCCCCATGTGCATGGGGAACGCTCTAAGCGGCTGCATAGTAACTTGTCCTGACCTCGGTTAATCCCCATGTGCATGGGGAACGCGTATTTAGAAGATAGTGCAGGAAGTAAGATTCCGGTTAATCCCCATGTGCATGGGGAACGCTAGGAAGGTTGGAATATGATAGCAATGAGATACGGTTAATCCCCATGTGCATGGGGAACGCTAGGCTATGTCGAAGCAACTTCATATCAAGCTCGGTTAATCCCCATGTGCATGGGGAACGCCTAGATAAAGCTAAAAACGCTACCTCTTTAGACGGTTAATCCCCATGTGCATGGGGAACGCATTGACGTGGGAGTTTCAAGGCGATGTGGCTGCGGTTAATCCCCATGTGCATGGGGAACGCCCGTTAGCTTACGCGCCATCGATACAAGATGGCGGTTAATCCCCATGTGCATGGGGAACGCATAGCCGATGCGTTCTTTCAGCATCCGAAACGCGGTTAATCCCCATGTGCATGGGGAACGCGCATTGTTTGACCCATATAGTGATTATGAGACCGGTTAATCCCCATGTGCATGGGGAACGCATAATGAACAAGCTGGTTCTAGTCGCTGGCGGCGGTTAATCCCCATGTGCATGGGGAACGCTTAATGGTGCTTTCTGTGTCGTCTGGAAAAACCGGTTAATCCCCATGTGCATGGGGAACGCGCGCCCCAATCTCACCAATGGCGTAAGTGTCACGGTTAATCCCCATGTGCATGGGGAACGCTTTCACATACTGCGCAATAGCCAAGCGCCCTGCGGTTAATCCCCATGTGCATGGGGAACGCGCGCCCCAATCTCACCAATGGCGTAAGTGTCACGGTTAATCCCCATGTGCATGGGGAACGCTTTCACATACTGCGCAATAGCCAAGCGCCCTGCGGTTAATCCCCATGTGCATGGGGAACGCGCGCCCCAATCTCACCAATGGCGTAAGTGTCACGGTTAATCCCCATGTGCATGGGGAACGCTTTCACATACTGCGCAATAGCCAAGCGCCCTGCGGTTAATCCCCATGTGCATGGGGAACGCCTAAAAATGAGGATGTCGGAGACCTAATAAATCGGTTAATCCCCATGTGCATGGGGAACGCCATCGTTGATCTCTTGGGCATATAAATTAACGCGGTTAATCCCCATGTGCATGGGGAACGCAGCGTCCAGACTCAATCTCTTCTAGATATCCGCGGTTAATCCCCATGTGCATGGGGAACGCCACCACAATGGCGAACTCGAACCTTTAGATAACGGTTAATCCCCATGTGCATGGGGAACGCAAATGGTTACATGGGACTCAACATCTATACGACGGTTAATCCCCATGTGCATGGGGAACGCGTCTTTAGCACCGCGCCAAAGCCTATCAAGGCCGGTTAATCCCCATGTGCATGGGGAACGCAGATAAATAATAGCAAATAAAGGTTGCTAAGTCGGTTAATCCCCATGTGCATGGGGAACGCGTAGGCGGTGCAAAACCTCAACAGGCAAATCGCCGGTTAATCCCCATGTGCATGGGGAACGCGCGCTTTCGGCGGCTTCCTCGGCTTCCAAAGACGGTTAATCCCCATGTGCATGGGGAACGCCCGTTCGATCCGCCACCATATAGAGATTGATACGGTTAATCCCCATGTGCATGGGGAACGCACCCGCGCATAACCAAAACGCATAATAGACACCGGTTAATCCCCATGTGCATGGGGAACGCGTGATGATTGTACGACTAGCCATGATAACTACCGGTTAATCCCCATGTGCATGGGGAACGCGAAGTCATAAACTCAATCTTCACTACTCAGTACGGTTAATCCCCATGTGCATGGGGAACGCTTAGGAGCACATGCCACTGGTTTTTATGTTGTCGGTTAATCCCCATGTGCATGGGGAACGCCTATTTTGCTACTTCTTTTCAGCACTTAGCCGCGGTTAATCCCCATGTGCATGGGGAACGCACTCTATAACCAATGGAAAATGAATCGAGTGCCGGTTAATCCCCATGTGCATGGGGAACGCTTTTTCTTCGTTCTTATCCTGTTTTTTATTTTCGGTTAATCCCCATGTGCATGGGGAACGCCTACACCTACTGACATCATCGGCGCGTTAACGCGGTTAATCCCCATGTGCATGGGGAACGCTTGAAATGTCGTCTAAAGGTAAGTTGGTTAGGCGGTTAATCCCCATGTGCATGGGGAACGCGAGGATACAGAGGGCGAGTCGGCTCTTTTGAGCGGTTAATCCCCATGTGCATGGGGAACGCGGGTTTAATACCCAACTTTTGGCCACCATCCGCGGTTAATCCCCATGTGCATGGGGAACGCTTCTTTTGGCGTTCGACCTGTGAGCGCGGCCGCGGTTAATCCCCATGTGCATGGGGAACGCTGTTTTTCCCATGCCATTGACTCTTTTTCGAGCGGTTAATCCCCATGTGCATGGGGAACGCCTTTCGGTGTGGTTCTACAATCTATGCTGGACCGGTTAATCCCCATGTGCATGGGGAACGCGTTCGTAGGTCGGTGAAACCATTGTAAAGTACCGGTTAATCCCCATGTGCATGGGGAACGCACAAGCCTGAGAGCATCACTAGGCAAGATTTGCGGTTAATCCCCATGTGCATGGGGAACGCAGTATTGGCGCGTCGCGTCAACTATCTAAATCCGGTTAATCCCCATGTGCATGGGGAACGCGCTTTGTTAGGTATTGCGCTGCATAGTAGATGCGGTTAATCCCCATGTGCATGGGGAACGCTGTTCAGCCGCACCGATGTCAACACAACCAACCGGTTAATCCCCATGTGCATGGGGAACGCACCAGTGGCACCGTCGGCAATGGCAATGCGCCCGGTTAATCCCCATGTGCATGGGGAACGCTTGTTGTGGCGCGGCCTGACGTTGATTGCTGGCGGTTAATCCCCATGTGCATGGGGAACGCCCTGATAAAGGACTATCGTCCACACCATCCAACGGTTAATCCCCATGTGCATGGGGAACGCACGCCAAGAGTTACTTACTACGACCATAGTGGCGGTTAATCCCCATGTGCATGGGGAACGCTCTTTTTCGGCTTCCACGTCTTCACGCGATACCGGTTAATCCCCATGTGCATGGGGAACGCGGCCACAGTACGCACCCAGCCAACCGTCAAATACGGTTAATCCCCATGTGCATGGGGAACGCTGTTTTTTCATTCTGTCAATGTCTTGTTTAGTCGGTTAATCCCCATGTGCATGGGGAACGCGTTGTGCCATTTCACAAGTCAAATAAAACGGACGGTTAATCCCCATGTGCATGGGGAACGCCATGTTAACTGTAATTGCACCAGGTGATATTCCGGTTAATCCCCATGTGCATGGGGAACGCTGTGCGCGAACCCAACAACCAGAATAGATCGTCGGTTAATCCCCATGTGCATGGGGAACGCTAAATCCGACAATGATGGTGATGACGTATTCACGGTTAATCCCCATGTGCATGGGGAACGCGATCTATCACCCAGCTCAACCGCCAATGCCGCCGGTTAATCCCCATGTGCATGGGGAACGCGCAGTGGGATAACTGTAATGGATCAATAAACGCGGTTAATCCCCATGTGCATGGGGAACGCGCGATCTTCAAATGCCAGGCGTGTAAGCTCGCCGGTTAATCCCCATGTGCATGGGGAACGCAAGAGGTAGACCATGAAACGCAAATTAATAATCGGTTAATCCCCATGTGCATGGGGAACGCTGCAATGCGATCGGTAGAGACGAGCATGAGCGCGGTTAATCCCCATGTGCATGGGGAACGCTGTGAAATAGCTAACAGATTGTGAAATGTTATCGGTTAATCCCCATGTGCATGGGGAACGCTGTATTTTCCTCGGTATGTACCCAAAAAATGACGGTTAATCCCCATGTGCATGGGGAACGCCGTTGCTTGATCCGGTTTCTGGCTTCGGATCGCGGTTAATCCCCATGTGCATGGGGAACGCTCTAGGACGACCGTTTTACCGTCAATTAAATACGGTTAATCCCCATGTGCATGGGGAACGCTCAGTAATAACCTTGTCGCAAAAATGCAGACGCGGTTAATCCCCATGTGCATGGGGAACGCCTGACACACGGGTCATCTATCAAGGCGGAAACCGGTTAATCCCCATGTGCATGGGGAACGCAATGTATTTGACGATATAACCCACCGCCGAACCGGTTAATCCCCATGTGCATGGGGAACGCCAACTCTTGATTGATAACGCTCGCCGTCTCGGCGGTTAATCCCCATGTGCATGGGGAACGCAGCGTATCGAGATAGACAAGGTTCTATCTCGCCGGTTAATCCCCATGTGCATGGGGAACGCAACCCGACATTGCCGAAGAGTTTTTAGACAACCGGTTAATCCCCATGTGCATGGGGAACGCCAGAATGCGGTAATATTCGTCATTTTGGTTCGCGGTTAATCCCCATGTGCATGGGGAACGCTTCACCATTATCTTTCCAGTATCTAAAGCACGCGGTTAATCCCCATGTGCATGGGGAACGCTTGAATGGCGCATAAGCGTTCATCAAAGCAACCGGTTAATCCCCATGTGCATGGGGAACGCAAACTTCTTGCAGCAAGGTTCAACTACTGACGCGGTTAATCCCCATGTGCATGGGGAACGCGATTCCAAGAGCTTGCGTATGGTGCTGGCCAGCGGTTAATCCCCATGTGCATGGGGAACGCTCTTTACACTCAGGCCATTTTTGAATTAGTTGAGGTTAATCCCCATGTGCATGGGGAACGCCGGAACCATCTGCATTGACGGTTATCTTTTTGCGGTTAATCCCCATGTGCATGGGGAACGCTCCAAGCTCATCAAGCTCAACAATGTCACGGTCGGTTAATCCCCATGTGCATGGGGAACGCGGGATAATCTGTTTGATAGCGTTTTCTGAAAGCGGTTAATCCCCATGTGCATGGGGAACGCATATACGGCCTTAATTTGTTCAATAGTAGCAACGGTTAATCCCCATGTGCATGGGGAACGCCGATTGCGCTTCCCGCATATTTCCCGTTAGTTCGGTTAATCCCCATGTGCATGGGGAACGCGGTTTAAGTAACAAAAGCCCTCGCAATGAGGGCGGTTAATCCCCATGTGCATGGGGAACGCATGTTAGTTCACAATAACTATGAATATAGTCACGGTTAATCCCCATGTGCATGGGGAACGCCGTGTCGGCAATGTAGAAGCTAAATTTGAATGCGGTTAATCCCCATGTGCATGGGGAACGCAGTATATCTAGTAACTGACTTTGCAGCCAAGGCGGTTAATCCCCATGTGCATGGGGAACGCTGAATTGTCTCTAATCATTTTCGCAGCCTCGCCGGTTAATCCCCATGTGCATGGGGAACGCAGTAAGATCCTTGTTGCTCGTAACCGTCCCGCCGGTTAATCCCCATGTGCATGGGGAACGCCAGTAAAAACACCCGAGTTTCCAGCGGTATCACGGTTAATCCCCATGTGCATGGGGAACGCCCCCTCGAAAGAGGGGTTTAGTTTATCTAAGCCGGTTAATCCCCATGTGCATGGGGAACGCCGGATCACCACCTTTTGCGTAAGTCGCAGAACCGGTTAATCCCCATGTGCATGGGGAACGCCACAGGCACGGAGCGAAAGGCTGGCCAAAGTCCGGTTAATCCCCATGTGCATGGGGAACGCTAAAGATACTAGAATTATGTTTGGTGCTGGATCGGTTAATCCCCATGTGCATGGGGAACGCAACAAGTTTTCATCGTTCGGGGCGAGGCGGAACGGTTAATCCCCATGTGCATGGGGAACGCTGAGAGCGATCATCCGCTTATGGGCTATAGAGCGGTTAATCCCCATGTGCATGGGGAACGCCCTTTATTTTTTTTGCATTTTCCTTATATCTACGGTTAATCCCCATGTGCATGGGGAACGCTTATTTGAGTAGGCTGTTTAATGCAGGTATGGCGGTTAATCCCCATGTGCATGGGGAACGCAAGTGGTGAAATTAAAGCAAGTACTAAAAGCCCGGTTAATCCCCATGTGCATGGGGAACGCTTCCCCACGAGCCATGGCCGCATCAATTTCAGCGGTTAATCCCCATGTGCATGGGGAACGCGCATCTCTACCCTCTGTCACAATAACAGTGCTTGGTTAATCCCCATGTGCATGGGGAACGCCTCTGCATGTGCTGCCTAGTGTTGGGCAACAGCGGTTAATCCCCATGTGCATGGGGAACGCCAATCTAGTTTGCGAGAAATGCTTTCTAGGTGCGGTTAATCCCCATGTGCATGGGGAACGCGAGGGCTTCGCCCTGCGGGGAAGATTTAAGACCGGTTAATCCCCATGTGCATGGGGAACGCTTGTGTTATGACGCCTTCTGCTTTAGCGTTGGCGGTTAATCCCCATGTGCATGGGGAACGCGCCAAACACGATCAAGGCAAGCCGCTTTATAACGGTTAATCCCCATGTGCATGGGGAACGCACGATAATCGCCTTCTACTTTGGTGGCGGATTCGGTTAATCCCCATGTGCATGGGGAACGCTGAGTTAGCTATTGCATTAATATCTGTTTCTTCGGTTAATCCCCATGTGCATGGGGAACGCGAAGAGCGTCAATTCAACCAGCCCAACACTGTCGGTTAATCCCCATGTGCATGGGGAACGCTACACAAATGAGTACACGATTTCAACAAAATGCGGTTAATCCCCATGTGCATGGGGAACGCCAAACTACGCTCAAGCATTAAATCGTGCCAATCGGTTAATCCCCATGTGCATGGGGAACGCCTAAGCGCGTCAATCTGTCGCGGGTATCATCACGGTTAATCCCCATGTGCATGGGGAACGCTCCACCTTGGGGCGGTTGCTGATTATATCCGCCGGTTAATCCCCATGTGCATGGGGAACGCTATCATATTACCGTCAGAATCAAACACCGCCGCGGTTAATCCCCATGTGCATGGGGAACGCCCCAGTTGCAGTGGCTGCCTCAATATCTGATACGGTTAATCCCCATGTGCATGGGGAACGCTAGTTGGTGATCGTGCGCGGAAAAAGCATCATCGGTTAATCCCCATGTGCATGGGGAACGCTAAACATGCTGCCAATCGAAACTAATTTAGAACGGTTAATCCCCATGTGCATGGGGAACGCGCAAACTGTACATGCCAGAGCGGATAGCGGTTTCCGGTTAATCCCCATGTGCATGGGGAACGCGCCTTCATGTCTATTTCACAATCTATCGAACCTCGGTTAATCCCCATGTGCATGGGGAACGCGTTTGTGTAACCAACAAAAAACAAACCTGCATCGGTTAATCCCCATGTGCATGGGGAACGCTTCAATTCAAAGCTGTCTTTGACTAGCTGGCGCGGTTAATCCCCATGTGCATGGGGAACGCGGATTGGCAGGATCAAGCCAGCCCGTTACCGACGGTTAATCCCCATGTGCATGGGGAACGCTTGCAGGTTTATTCAAAATATTTTCAACAGCTCGGTTAATCCCCATGTGCATGGGGAACGCATACTTTATCTGTTGATGTTTGAAATACTGCGCGGTTAATCCCCATGTGCATGGGGAACGCGCTAGCATCTGCGCCATTGTTTTTTCTAATGGCGGTTAATCCCCATGTGCATGGGGAACGCCACGCTCGCGGAATGTTACCCGCGCTGTTTCGCGGTTAATCCCCATGTGCATGGGGAACGCGCTCATGCTGAGCGATTGGGAAGGGACAATACTGGTTAATCCCCATGTGCATGGGGAACGCTTGTCTAGCGTCTCCAAGGCGGCAAGTTTGTGCGGTTAATCCCCATGTGCATGGGGAACGCAAACAACTGCTCTGCCACGGCATCTGTATTGACGGTTAATCCCCATGTGCATGGGGAACGCTCTATCCATTCTTTAAACGAATTTAGCGCGGTCGGTTAATCCCCATGTGCATGGGGAACGCTTCGATTTCGGTTGTGCTGTTCTTGCCTTTGGCGGTTAATCCCCATGTGCATGGGGAACGCTAATAAAGGTTACTCCTCAAATAAATGGCTTACGGTTAATCCCCATGTGCATGGGGAACGCAATCAATAGATTCAATTTTTATAGAGGCTATACGGTTAATCCCCATGTGCATGGGGAACGCCTGACCCGCAATGGTAATAAATGCCATATCCGCGGTTAATCCCCATGTGCATGGGGAACGCCCAGTGCCGCGCCCACCGCCGCATAAACCGTGCGGTTAATCCCCATGTGCATGGGGAACGCAGCTGTGTCAAAATCAGCTCCGCCATAAATGGCGGTTAATCCCCATGTGCATGGGGAACGCTGCATCTTGACCTTCTAGTTCATTTCTTAATCCGGTTAATCCCCATGTGCATGGGGAACGCTCTACCGCAGATTTCACGCGATCAAATTTCCACGGTTAATCCCCATGTGCATGGGGAACGCTGATTGACATCATTTTGATCCGTTTCCCCTGTCGGTTAATCCCCATGTGCATGGGGAACGCGTCTCGCAATCTAGAAATACAAGATATTGAAACGGTTAATCCCCATGTGCATGGGGAACGCTTCAATCTGAGAAACTTCGGCCACTTTGATGGCGGTTAATCCCCATGTGCATGGGGAACGCTCTTAGTGTAGACGATTGTTTTGCAAAGAAAAATTCTTTAGCAAAAAATCCACCAAGAGTTTTTCTCTTTTTTGAATTTTTAAAGAACTGTAACCAATTGATTTTAAAAACTTTTATTTATTTCTTTTTTAGAACAAACCGTTCCACCAAAATTTTTTTAAGATCAATAAGTTAGTTATCTTTTGGTAAAAAGGAGACCAGTCTCAATCCATCTAAATCAACAGGAATCCGTCTATTTTCGCCATAAGTTTGAAACTCAAATCCTGATTCGGTATTGGTCGCCCAAGCCATTACAACATTGCCCTGTTCCGCTAAAACATTGATTTGCTCCCAGATCATTTCACGGATTTTGCGTGAGGTATCGCCGATATAAACACCGGCACGAATCTCTAATAACCAGATGGCTAAACGCCCTCTTAGCCTATCCGGTACGTTTTCCGTTACCACTACCAACATGCTCATGATGTTTCTCCGCTAATGACTCCGATGACCACTATCAGCCAAGGACTCTGGTTCTGGAATCGCGGGAGGTTGGCTATCCTTTGGTGGTTCGGGTGGTGCTATCTCGCCTGCTGCAAGGACCTCTTCAATTAATGGAATCAGCTTATCCAGCACTTTGGCGCTGCGGAAAATATCTCGGCAGGCAATACGCACATCTTTATCAGGCTGATGAGTCCCCTTGGCAGCGATTTCAAAGGCTTTAGGAACCACTGCATCAAACTTGATAATGTCGGCAATATCATAAACAAAAGATAGGGGCTTACCTGTATGGACAAAGCCAATAGCAGGTGCGTAACCTGCGGCAAGGATGGCCGCTTCGGTAATGCCGTATAGACATGAGGTAGCCGCACTGATGCATTGGTTGACGGTATCACCCTTTTCCCAATCCTTCGGGTCATAACGGCGGCCTTGCCAATCCACACCGTAACGCTTAGCAAGTAACTTATAGGTTTCTTTGACTCGTGCGCCTTCGATACCGCGTAGTTGCTCCACCGAGCGGCGACTAGGCGGCGCTTCGCCAAAACGCAGCTCGAACATTTTACGCACGACTTTTAGGCGTAAGTCATCGTCTAAGGCAAGCTTAGCTTGATAAAGCAGACGATCCGAACGAGCACCACCCGGTTGCCCTGATGCATACAAACGCACACCCGCTTCGCCGACCCAAACTAGTAATGTCCCCACAGTTGCTGCCAACTTCACCGCCGCATGAGACACCCGCGTGCCCGGCTCCAGCATAATGCACGCCACCGAACCCACTGGAATATGGGTGCGCACACCATTCACATCAATCAGCACAAACGCCCCGTCTTTCACATCCAACTGACCGTATTGCAGAAAAATCATCGACACCCGATTCTTAATCGGAATCGGATTCAGTGCAATAAAACTACTCATACTTGGCTCCTTGTATGGTTTAGCTCATTACTATTTGTGGCTCGCCAATTAAGGCTCAGGTAAATTTTTAAACCCGTTGGATTCGACGGGTTTAAAACAATGCCAATGTCATTAGATTCAATGACATTGGGAGAATATTTATCCCGCAGGGGCCAGTGATAGCATCCCGCACCCCATTCCTTTAGCCGCCCCAATACCTGTTTGAAGCATTTGTGAAAATGCCTCGGCATTATCAATAGATAGCACTCCTTCAAAACAAACAGGCTTAATCTGACCACGGCGGTCTTCAGATTCTTTATAGAAATACAGAGGCTTTTCTACTTGTACTTGAATAGATTGCAAAGTCGCTTTTCCTTCAAGCTTTCGTTGCAACCAATTGATTTGATCTTCTTCTTTAAGTAAAGGAACTCGACAACTTTTTGGCTCCCCTTTTTTTGTTAATCGACCATATTTATCCTTGATCGTTTTCACAGGGTTTGCTCGCAACTTAAAACGTATAATTGAGCCTGTTTCGATGTTTGGCTTAAAAGACTTGCTTGCCATAATCATGGCAACATCAGCATTTATTGGCTCTTGCTCTGATTGCAACAAAACCAATGCACCAATTCCTTTTTGGTATTGCTCAACTCGAAATTGAAAATCACGCTTTTGACCATCTCTATCAGGAAACAGTTGCCATAATGCTTTATGTAACTTGTAAGGATTCTCGACCCATTTCCAGTTAACCATGACTTTACTTAGATACATTTCCGATCCCTCCTTGAACAATAAACCATTCACGTGTTGCGAATTGTCTAGGCAAATTAATAATAGGCTCGTCTCGAACTGAAACTCGCCCATCATATTCTGTATTTGCTATTTCGCTATAAACGATACCTTCAATGGGAGGATGAAGGTTTAATGCATCCAGCGGTTTTTCTGCCTCGACTTCTGATAAATAAAGAGGCTCAGACAACGGACAGCTCCGGCGACCAAGATAAGGTGTGAAGACAGGTTTTTTAACCGCTAGCGCCAATTGCTCTAATGAAACAGTAGAAGACTCAACCGTCCACACTGCAAGAGTAAACGTCGCATCACATAAGTATTCTCGCCATGTTTGTATGGTTTCGTGGCTTTTTAAACCTTGGTAACTTTCACGAGCGTCTTTTACCGTATGGTAATCCGTTAGCTTAGTAACCTTGATCACCTTCCCTTCGATATTTTTTTGCTCGCACCGTATAGCAAAACGCACCCCATTACTCAGTTCTTGCAGGGCTTTACGATCATTACGACGAATCCCAAGACAAGCACCTAAAAGACCCAATAAGCCACTACGAGTGGGGAACGCAGCACTTGGGCGCGTTCCTTCAAAACTTGGCTGTCCCCACGCTTGCATGGGGCCAGAAAGCCTTAATATCAGATATTGCCCCATCATTACACCTCGCCATTGTTACGGATCCATTCTTTCAGTGATGCAAGAGTATCGAGTGATGTAATCCCTTCTGGCACGTCGTTAACTGAAATTTGGAACTGTGCCGTCGCACCATTTAATCCATAGCCTTTAGCAACCTTTTCCCAGTAGCCATTCAAGCTTTTAATCGAAGGAGATAAATATCCACCTTGAGAATCTTGTTTTACAGGTTGCTCGAACGCATTGGCTAGTGACATTGGAAAATCAGAGAAGGAAACCATCACTAAATCAGCTGGGTTAAAGGCTGCAAAGCTGCGCTGTTTTGCGTTAGGCGTTTCTGTAGCGAGCAGATGCGCCAAATGGGACGCAATATCCAGTGCTTTTGCCCTATCCGCATTACCAAGGTTTTCTTGTAGCTGGCTAATATTTAAACTGGCATAGCGATAAAACACCCCCGCTGAAAACTCTTGGGTGTCAAGATGACCCGAGCCAAGTGGCTGCAAATCATCCACAGCGGTAAACCAGTCAATATCGGAATTTACTGTATGAGTCGTAATAGAATGTGCTAATGATAAAGCACCATCAATGTTTGTCATTAAACCAGACGTCGCCATACGACCAGATAAGGCAATATCTAATGTTTGTCCACATGCTTGAGAAAGTACTTTTATATTATCTTTCACCAACCCAGCCACTTTTTTAAGATAGAAGTCATCTTTTATCTCATCATCCGATTTTCTTGGTTTCTTCTGTGTAGGCTTACGAGCATGCTCTTTATTAATATTTTGAGCCAAGCTGGCTTCTTCTTTTTCTGTTAAAGGTGTTTGGTAAGCTGTCTTCACCAAAGACATTAATTCCTTAAACTCTTCTAATGACCATGGAGCCACAGCTACTTTTTTTGTACTAACAACACTTTCCTCTTCTTCATTGCTTTCATCATTAGCTGATGATGTCGCCGACTGACTTGTAAAAGCCTTAATAGTTTTATGTATCCAGTCTTTATCCTCTTCATTTTCTATTTCCAGCCTCGATCCTAGCTCTTCTGCAAGTAGAGCTAGCTGTCTTGTTCTAATACTAGAGCTACCAAAATGATTTGCGTAATAGTCACTTTTACGAAAAGCGCGTTTAAGGCTTTGGCTGGAGATACGTACACGTCGCTTACCACCAAAAACAGCATCCTTTTGCATATTCATATCATCACGGTTTAAACAGGCTGGGCTATGGGAAATAAGCACATGGAAATTAATAAAGTTAGTCATGATTGAGTCCTTCTAGAGTTAATCTTTTTTTGGTGTAGCAAGCACAAAGTCTTCCAGTAACTGGCGCTTAGCCTTCGCGCCCCAGTACTGCAATTGTTGAGCAAAATCGTCCCAATTTAGAGTAGGCTGAGCATGAATCAGTAAGCGGCGAAGCTGTACCAAATCATTGGGATAATCTGCTCGGATAAGCTGAAAAACTCGACGTTCATTAATGGCGCCAGTCTTAGCCAAGGCCCTGCCTAAGCTGACTTTTTCAGCAGTATTTTTCACCACGTTTTTACCCGAACTCAAGCAAAACACCATGCTCAGTAACTGGCGTTGATTGTCTTTTTCCTGCCAGCCAAATGGCTGAACCAAGCGGTAAAACGCCGGAATATCTTGTAGCTCATCCGGTTTGGTGACACGTCTTAATTGGGCACTGGCTCCTGAGTCCAGTGTTTGCCAAGCGTTAAAGAGTGCCATGGCATCAAGCTTCTTGAGGGTCATGTTTCTCTCCTTGAGGTTGAAGTTCTGAAAGAGACTTATGCAAATTACGACGGGCGATTGCCATGGAGGCAACCAGTTTAGGATGATGGTAATAAGGAGCTGTCGTCTGCTGAAAAAGTTGCAGGCAAATATCACGCAGTTGCAGCCTTAAATAAGCGAGGATTTGTTCACTCTGATCAAAATCTAAGCTAGCCAGCAAACTTGTAATAACGGGGTCACTCTGACGATAGAATTGCTGCTCAGCGACCTCCTGTACGGCAACACCCGCGCCTTTTATCTCGCTATTTCTAACCCCTTCGGCGAATAAGAATAGAGCTTTACGCAACGCGGTTTTATAACCCAAACCTATCTGCACCACTGCGAGAATGGTATCTGGGTGCTTTTCCCAGCCTTGATTAAAAGATAAGACTTCGTGGCGACGTTCTAAAATAGATGCTTGATTATTACGATAACCGCCAACAATCAGATGCAGACGATGTCCTGGCCAAATCTGCTGCATTTGTTGTAAAACAGACGCTGTTTTATGACCTTCTTGCCCTTTCTCTACCTGCTGTGCCACCAGCATTCGACTGATCTGAGTCCAAGAAGGTGCAGAAGTAGTAAAGGCCAAAAACTTCTCTTCTTGTTGGCCTTTTTTGATCTGCAATACACGAGGAGAATGCGGATGGGGCCAAACACCGTCTACAGTAAAATTAAATTTCGCTTTTAGAAAACCACTGTAGCGCTGAATGCTATAAGCACCACAGGTTGAGCACTGACCTTCACCTACAGGTGGACATAATTCAATATGATCTGGTTGCCAAAACAAACCTCTCAGCAACCCAATCTTTATCGCTGGTATCTTCTCACCTGCAACAATAAGCTGTAGCCAAGTGGGTGCTTGGTCAGTCAATTCTCGCCAATCAGGCATAGAAGAATCCAAATGTTCTTCTGTTAAGACATTGAGCCATACTGTCGTGCGCAGGTCGCTCCCTTTGATCAACGTTGTAACAGGGGACCCACCGCGCAGACCACTTTTAAAACCACCACCAAAGCTAGGCGCATTATTGGCTTGGTTAAAAAGCGCAATCGCTGCACAACCACCGCATAGGCTTTCCGCCTGATTTGGTTCATTAACAAAAGCGCTGTTTGTAGCTCCAGTTAACCCCGCCATCAGCTTATCCATACCCGTTGGCTCTTTGGCCGCTACACCTTTTACCTGCATAAAAGGATATTCTGGGTGATCTAAGCGGAAAGTTTCTCCCCATTGCGCTACGCCTTGCTGAAAGTCTGACTCATTTAGCACATCCCTAACTCGCGCCAAAAATTCGCCCTTATATTTAGGCAGCCAAGTGACCTGCACTAGGCAAATTAGCAATTGCAATGCAGCCAATTCCATATCATCTCTTGGCAAGCACAGTATCCACCTTACTTGCCCACAGAAAAGCTGTTGCAAAGTTATTTTTTCCGGCTCGCCTCCGGCTAGAGGCCGAACGGGAATCCAGTTATCTAAAAGTAGGTTCATTGTTGCTTCTCCAATCCTTTCTCCTGTGAATAAACAAATTTCACACCTTTTTTACCTTTAAATTCAAAGACATCACCCAATCTCTGACCCGGCAACCAAATCAGCCCCTCTTCATCCGCTTTTTGTAAAAACAGATCCTTCCATGTGGAGGGAACATTGACACGATTTAAGATTTGAGCTTCTTGTTTTTCGAACTCTGGAATCCGCTCTAGCACTTTACCATCTAATAGTTGCTTACCTTGTGCTGTCTCAATATAAGGAATAACAGGTAAGCTCATGTCACCATCGCGGGTAACTGCACGAATATTAGCCTCATCATCTTTATGTGGCACTGCCTCTTTCGCCCATTCCAACATCTGCCGAGCTAACCCTCTATTAATGAATTCTTTCTTTTTAAATTCTTCATAACCTAGACGCACCCATTCAGGCTCATCACCCTTTAATTCCTTTTGATAGATAGGTTCGATCCAATCACGGTAGGCAGGAGGGAATTGCAAAGACGATTGCCCAAGCGCTTCGATATGTTGCTGAGTTCGCCACATAACCACTGTATTGGAATAAATTACGCCACTGCCACCATAACTCTCTTCTTTTGGCAGTAAGACAGTGGCTTTAGGTTCAGGAAAGCTTTTCGGGCGATTGTCTCGTTTATGTCTATGGACCCTGCCAAATCTCTGAAACAGTAGGTCCACAGGACAGAGTTGAGTAATTTGCCAGTCGAAATCAAGATCAAGGGATTGTTCTACAACCTGTGTGGATACCAGAATGCGCCCTACACTACGGTTTCCATCAGGCCCAAAGTAAGACAGTACTTTTTCCTCTATTGCCTGCCGGTCGATCAATGTAAAACGCGAGTGGAAGAGAATGACCTCATGATGAGTCAGTGCTTTAAGCTGCTCATAAACTTGCTGTGCAACATCAACTAAATTGCAAATTAAGCACACTTGAGCACCTTCTTGCTCGACAGCATCTACCATTCGCTCTAATAGCTCATGGGTGGGTATAAGCTGCTCTGAATAATAAGGCTCAAGTGTTAGAGAAATAGGATTAGGTTGGTGCTCTGGCGTTTTCTCTAAATCCCAAAACCGAGCTTTATCACTCCCTTTCCAGCTCACTAATGGATAAGCTTCTGGAATTTCTAGCTCCACCTCGCCATAAGTCGCCATTAGCTGGCGCTTTTGATGTTTTGGTAAGGTTGCCGATAGCAATATTGCACTGCCACCTGCTCGCGCCTGTTGTTTAAGCACTTCTTCTAGCAGGCCATACATATAAGTTGAATAGGCATGTACCTCGTCCACAATAAGAATGCTTCGTCCCACAAATCCACGAATAAAACGATGCCTCACTGGTAATACGGACACCAATACCTGATCTATGGTGCATACCCCGATTTGACCTAGAAATACACGTTTACGGCTTTGTGTTAACCATTCACAACACTGTGCCCATGCTTCTTCTTGCTGTTGAACATTACCGCCTCGTTGCTTAATCGCTTTAAATTCCTCATTAAAACGAGAATTACCGTGCGCTAAGATTATATTTGGCTGGTCAAACAGCTTATCTGCCAATGACCCCAAACGACTTAGCATAGCGTTTGCTGTCGCTTGAGTGGGTAAAGCAAAAACAATACTGTCTGCCAGTCCAGCCTCTAATAACCGCCATGCGTAGGCTAAAGCAAGTTCCGTTTTGCCCGACCCCGTCGGACCTTCAACCTGAGTTAAACCAGATGCTATGGGTAAATGATCCACCAATACCTGAAGCTGTCTAGGTTCATAACCTTGCTTTAATAAACTCGCCACGCCCCCATAGGGTCGGCTTTCTTTTATCAAGCCACTGCGTGCTATCACTAAGGCTGCATCTCGTTTATATTTTTCCTGAAAATAGTCTCGCAATGCTCCTAAACTGTCGCAAGGCGATGCCCGATAAAGGAATGTATCTTCTGAGATCCAAGACCCTAACCAATCGGAAATAGAGCAAAAAGCAGCAAGTAAAGACGATGGAGCAGGTGGAATATATTCAAGAGACAAGCCAACTGGCTCTAAGAAAAGCGCTTCTAAAACCTTTAACCATGCCTGTCGAGCTAATTTATCTCGCTCTGCAAGCTGTGGATATTCAGCAAGCATAAGGTTGTTGACGTTTTCCCTTCTCACAATATAGCCATGGTGCCCTGTCACGGCTTCTAACCAACTAAACCACTCTTGATATGGGTGCTCTAAAGGAGCACTTAATAAAAAATCTAAACTACCCATCGCCATACTAGACGTTGGCTGAGAATCTTCAACAAACCAATATAAGCCGGCACGTCCATGATCAAAACCCTTACACGCCGTATAAGAAGGGCGTTGAACAGGTTTATCATCAGGGTTTAGTAATATCCACACACTATCTGCCTTACATTGAAAACGAATATCGAATTTTCCAAGATCATGCAAAGCAATAAAAAATAGCACCCAGGCTCTAACTTGTTCCTCAGGTAAATCATTGCCTTGTACAAATCGGTTTCGCATAACAAAGCTATGATCCCACCAATAAGCAGCGACAGCGGTCACATCCAAGCAATGAAAAGGAAGCAAGTGATAAGGATCCCCCTCATCGGATGAAGATCGAGCCTTTCCCCAATACTTCGAAATAAGAGAAAGAGCCTCTTTAATAGCCAATTTTTTCTCACTCACTATGGTTCTCCTTCCTTCAATTCCAATACTTTGATTGATTTCCCGTCCTCCCACAACACTGTTCATTTACACACGTAAAGTCATTTGACAGGTTTTGCCCTATGTCAGCGTTTTATGGTGTTTATCAGTCAAATAACCATTGTTTTATGTCGGTATAGTTAACACACACCAGTTGTTGGGCTTGGGGGTTGGCTTCGAGCATTTTGGTTTTGATTTGCAAGTCGTCTAGGGTGTATTTAACAAGAGCGGCGCGGGTGGTGACGTTGAGCTGTCCATCCGTCATGCCATAGTCGTTTTCCAAGACGCGTTTTTGTTTGTCGGTGAGGCGCGAATCAGGGGCTAGAATGAGGCTGACTGGGGTGTTCCACAGTGTGTCTTGTTGCTCGGTATGTTCGCTGGCTTTGCCATCGTAGTCGACATGTTGAAAGCGGCTCAAGACGAAGTCGAGGTAGTGTTGTCGCATGTCGCAGTAAGCACGAACGTGCCAGCGTCCTGCAGTTTTTACAAAGCTATGGGGATAGAGTAGCCGACCTTGTGGGTCGCTGCTGGAAACAGAGAGGTATTCGCAATCTACGGCGGTTTTGTCTCTGACGGCTTTTAATAACGGCCGCATGACTTGTGGCGAAACGAAGCGTGCTAGGGCTTCTATTCTGTGTTGAGCGGAGTGCGTGGCGGTATTCGAAAAAGTGGGGATTTTGCCGTAATTTAGCCAATCAAAGTATTCATCCACGGTTTGGTCAATGTAATGCGGTTTGAAGTGGTCTGTTATTTGATAGGCTTTTCGTTTGGCATCATAGTCTAGCGAGTTTGGAAAATTGGCCTGATATTGTTTAAGAAGCTGGCTGACACTTTGCCGCGATAGGCCGAAGCTCTTGATTAAAGGGGTGGTGTTAATCTGCCCTTCCCAAAAAGCCAGTAGTTCTATCATCCAATAACGTTGCGCCACTTCCATTCTGAGCATTCCTTTACATTTGACGGTCTAGCAATGTAACGCAGTTTTGTTTGATCGCCAAATCACAATTGTGGTGTTTTTGTAGTCAGATCAATAAATGTGTCGCTGTGTGTTTGCTTGTTGATTAGCGCCCTGCCTATGCAGATTTATCTACGTCCTTTTTTTATTGCTCAGTAATTGCTTCACTTCACGGTCAAAATCTGATTCTATTTTTTGTTGTTTATTAAACTGTTCATACTCAATATGGGCTTTTTGCTCTGCGGCTTGACGCGATACTTGGCCGTAACCTTCTAACACTTGATACTCGTTGAAGGCTAAAAATTTATTAACGCTTTCCGCAAAGGCTTCCATGGTAAAGGTATTGCGGCGCTCAATGATGCCTTCTATGTAGTCAAAAAAGGCGGAAACTGTGCGCTCTAATTTTTTGATTTCATCTTCACTTAGGTAGTTTTTCGCGATGGTTGTATCGGATTTAAGCACTCGACCTGAAGGGGCGTTTTTATACGTCATCATGCCCATCAAGGGTTGGCTGGCATCGGCTTTCAGTGAAATAATTTCTGCCGCCGTATGCCCTGTAATAGCAAAGTGAAACTTATCTTGCACATGGGCATAGAACAAGTGCGTTGTTTCTGAACGTGGGTCGTAATCAATACTGCATTCAGCAAAAATATCGGTTATCTGCTGATAAACACGTCGCTCACTGGCTCGAATGGAGCGAACTCGTTCCAGTAATTCTTTAAAGTAATCCTTGCCAAAAAAGCGACCGTTTTTAAGACGTTCATCATCCATAGCAAAGCCTTTGATGATGTAGTCTTTAATGAGTTGAGTTGCCCAGATACGAAATTGGGTGGCTTGCGTTGAGTTAACCCGATAGCCGACCGAGATCACGGCATCTAAGTTGTAATATCTCACAGGTTTAGTTTGCGTTTTATCCGCCATGGCACCATGAGCAGTGGTATGTTCCAAAATGGAAATAACCAGTTCCTCTTGCAGCTCACCGCTTTCAAAAATATTTTTTAAATGCTTAGAGATAGCCGGACGTTGTACCCCAAACAGCTCTGCTATCCGCTCCTGTGTTAACCAAATGGTTTCACCACTGAGCAATACTTCTACTTTTACGTCTCCATTCGGGGCGGTATAAAGTAAGAATTCTGAGGTTTGGTCTTGTAGGCTAAGTTGCGTTTTTTTGATCATAACACCCTCTCCCAATGGTCAATGTTATCTGCATCCATGCGTGTTCGTTGACGGTACATATAGCACCGTTCTAAAAGAAAGCACCTCGCTAAACACTATATCACAAAAGCCTCTTACGTCTGCGTAGCCCTGATCATCCAGTTTCTTGGGGTGAGGCTTTTCTCGCAGAATTTTCCTATCTCGACGTGGTAGCCGTGCTCTTCTAGGTACATGGCACGGTCGAGGACAAGCCAATGTTCGAGGGCGGGTCGAAAGAGTTGGCTAATGGCTTCGAGTTTTTGAATTTGTTGGTAACGAGATTGGCCGGTGGCTTCGAAGTTTTCAAAAGAGGTTTTAGAGGTTAAGTCCGTTAGCCCTTTTTGCTCGGCGGCCCACTGGCAAAAAGTGTGGAAGCCTTGGTTTAAGCGGTTTTTTTGTATGGAAGGAACCGGTAGGTAGTCGTCTTGCTGGCGGGCGGTTCGTTGCCATGCGTCGAAGCCGAGTCGGTAAGTCAGTTCGAGCTGTTTGAGGCGTTGCTCACGGGCGCCTGCGGTGGCGACTTCTTTGACGGCGAGTTTGAGGTCGGCTTGGCGTAGTGTCAGTGCGGATTGTTGGGCGGTCTGTGACAGCGGCTGATAATACTCGTCTTGTGTTAGGTGATAGCAGCAAGGAGAAATACACAGCGAAGCAGTATGGGCAGCAACAGCTTGTTTGATCAGTTCTCGGTGCAAATCCCCACAAGCATGAAGCGCTACAGCGCAGTGAGCGTTCGCTAACGCCTCTTGACCTTCACCTTTTAGCACATCGGCATGAGTGAAAGTTTGTGGAATTTTTAACCGCTTGGCTTCTTGTTCTCCCGCTTCACAGAGTGATTTCTGCCATTCTAGGCTGTGGACTGGGTGGTGATCTTCAAAAGCCAAGAGTTTGCCCAAGTGGCCTTTGCCAGCGCACCACTCTAGATAGTTATTGGCGTGCGGCGTGTGTGCAACAAAGGCTTGGATCTGCGACCATTTGCGGCCTTTTATCCCCGCGGATACATAAGCAGGAAAGTCGTTAGTAAGTGTTCGCTTCGTCGGTAAGGTATTTTTTCCCTGTGTTTTTTCGTCAAATGGCGTCTGAAGCTCAGGACAAAGACGAAATACTTCAGCGTAAAAGGTGTCATCGATTGGTTGCTGTCCATGGTTTTCTAGGTAATCGGCTAAAGCTGGATAATCATCACGCCAAGGGGTTTTGAATTGGTGAAATGTATCAAATTGCCAAAGGGCTTGGTGCGTTTTTAACCAAGTGTCTAAAGATTGAAAACGCCGTTGGAAAGAGGTCATAAACAGGCTCGGTGCAGGAGGAAAACTCAGTGTCTTTTTTTCTTGACAGTATTGGGGAAATTTCCCTCACTGTTGCATTGTATTTTGTCATAAAAACGGCAAAATGAAGAGGCTATTTAAGCAATGATTCTAGCCACAGTGATTTCCCTGTGACGTATATAAGGACCCCGTAATTATTATGTTCAAGCATCTTAAAGCTGTTTCTGGCGACCCTCTTTTAGCCCTTATTATGGCCCATAAGCAAGATACCAATCCAAAGAAAATCGATTTGGGTGTGGGTGTCTATAAAGACGATAACGGCCATACGCCGATTCTTAATACGGTAAAAAAAGCCGAAGCCATTTTGCTTGAACAAGAAGATTCTAAAAGCTATCTAGGCATTTATGGTGCTACTGAGTTTGAAGCCATTATCAAAGATTTGATTTTGGGTGAAGGCAATCCACTGATCGCATCTGGTCGTGTTCGCTCAACGCAAACGCCTGGTGGCACTGGCGCATTAAAAGTGGCGGCTGACTTTATCAGTGCTAACTTAAAAGGCGCGCGCCTTTGGGTAAGTGACCCAACTTGGGGTAACCACAAGTCGATTTTTGACTCTGCTGGCGTTGAGGTGAAAAACTACCCTTACTACGATCCAGCAACAAACGGTTTGCGCTTTGACGACATGATGGCCACCCTAGAAGCCGAAGTAAAAGAAGGCGATGTGTTGTTGCTGCATGCGTGCTGCCACAACCCAACCGGCATCGACTTGCAATTCGATCATTGGAAAGTCCTAACGGAGTTCGTTAACAAACGCGGTCTATTGGCGTTGGTTGATGCGGCGTACCAAGGCTTTGGTGATGGTTTGGATGAAGATTTGGCAGGCTTGCGTTATATGGCGGCCAATGTTCAAGATATGTTGATCGCGAACTCTTTCTCGAAAAACTTTGGTATTTACCGCGAGCGTTGTGGTGGTTTGAGTGTGATTGCAGCGTCTGCAGATGAAGCCAATGCGGCGTTTTCTATCATTGGTCAGGCCATTCGTGCCAACTACTCTATGCCACCCGCTCACGGTGCGGCAGTGGTTTATACCATTATGAGCAATCCTGAGCTGAAAGCAGAATGGGAACTAGAAGTGGCAGCGATGCGTGATCGCATTAACGGTTTGCGTGAAAAGCTGGTCGCAAAATTGGCGGCTTCTGGTGCGAGTAAAGACTTTAGCTTCATCAAAGATCAGCGCGGTATGTTCTCTTATTCTGGTTTAACCCTAGAGCAAGTGCGTACCTTGCGCAGTGAATACGCGATTTATATTGCGGATACTGGCCGTATGAGCATTGCGGGTGTCAGTGATAACAACATCGATTATTTGTGTGAAAGCATTGCGAAGGTCGTGGGTTAATTTTCCTCGCCTGTAAAAAAAGCAAAAGCCGTGATGTAATTCATCACGGCTTTTTTTGTTTTTAGCAAAAAAGAATACTGTACGAAAAACCAACTGAATCAGTGTATTACGCGATTCTCTGAGTTCTTTTTACCCGCTTGCATATCTGGATGATAATACTGTACCAAGCGCAAAATGGATGGTTCTAACATATCCCGCCAAAAAGTCACTTCTTCTTCCACCATGGCTTCCAATTTATCCCAGCCCGCTTCTGTACCAAATAGTCGCACTGGCGCCATCGCTTCATCAAAAAATTCTCTGTCGCCGCCGATACCCATTCCTATCAGTTTGGCACCGCGAATGAAGCCAACACACCATTCTTCAACCAAGATGCTGTATTCACCATCCACTTCTTGCTCTAGATACACAGGGTAAAAATCCCCAAACAACAAGCTGTTCATCGTTTCCATGTACATGATCAACACGAGACTGAGAAACTCATCTTCCTGTTCAGTGGACTCCCAAACAGGCTGATCTTCATCTGCTCCCCAAATGGCGTTCAACCAGACATCCGGCTCTAATTCTTGTACAGAACAACCCAACGCAGTTAAAAAGCCATCTAACTCCGACACACACATCAGCGAACGATCGGTTCCAAACGTCAATAAATAGTGGTCTATTTTTTCGTACAGAACTTCTTCGCTGATGACATCATCGTTTATCTCTTCAGACATTTATTCGTTTCCATTTAGTTGAGCTATACATATATTTTAGCTTGTCTTGGCCAAAGCAAGAAATTATCGATTCATTAATCAATAATCGCCAAGTTACCATAGGTTTCTAGCCAGTTTTTGCGATCACCAGCGCGTTTTTTCGATAGCAATTTGTCCAGTAGTTCGTCGGTATCTGGTTTGTCTTCCATAGTAAGTTGGATCAAACGACGGGTGTCTGGCGCCATAGTAGTTTCACGTAATTGTGCTGGGTTCATCTCACCCAACCCCTTAAAGCGCTGTACGTTTGGTGTACCACGTTTGTTTTCCGCGGCTATTTTGTGCAAGGTGATGTCTTTTTCTTCGTCATCTAGGGCGTAATACACTTCTTTGCCGATGTCGATTCGGTACAAGGGCGGCATAGCAACGAAGACATGTCCACTGTTCACCAAAGCCGGAAAATGTCGTACAAACAAGGCGCAAATCAAGGTGGCGATGTGTAAACCGTCCGAGTCAGCATCGGCAAGAATACAGACTTTGCCATAGCGTAAGCCACTCAAATCGTCATCGCCTGGGTCCACCCCAAGCGCCACGGAAATATCGTGAATTTCTTGCGAAGCCAGTACCTGATTGGAGTCTACTTCCCATGAGTTCAGAATTTTACCACGCAGTGGCAAAATAGCTTGGAAGTCTTTTTCACGGGCTTGTTTGGCAGAACCGCCCGCTGAATCCCCTTCCACTAAAAAGCTCACTTCGTGATGAATCTTGTCCTGAACAGTCGGCCAATTTACCCGGTAAGGCTGGGCCTTGCGTAATTCGTTTGCGCACGACTTTTTTGCTGTCTTTTAGGCGCTTCTGCGCACTATTGATGACGATATCGGCAATCTTTTTACCGTCTTCAACATTCGAATTCAGCCATAGACTAAAGGCGTCTTTGAGTGTGGCCGAAATAAAGGCAACGATTTGACGAGACGATAACCTCTCCTTGGTTTGACCAGAAAACTGCGGCTCTTGAATCTTTGCTGACAACACATAGCTACAGCGATCCCATACGTCTTCTGCGGTAAGCTTAACACCACGAGGCAAGAGGTTGTGAAAGTCACAGAATTCCCGAATGGCTTCTAACAGCCCTGTTCGAAGACCATTGACGTGTGTGCCACCTTGTGCGGTTGGAATTAAGTTGACATAGCTTTCTGTTACCAATTCACCGCCTTCTGGCAACCATTGTACCGCCCAGTCAACGCCTTGTGTCTTTTCCGTTACACCGCCAATGAAAGGCTCATCCGGTAATAGGACAAAACCGTTGTTTGCTTGTGCAAGATAATCTTTTAAGCCGTCTTGATAAAACCATTCTTCACGGACTTCTTCTGCGCCACTTTGGTCAATAAAGACAACATGCAAGCCTGAACACAATACGGCTTTGGCTTTTAAAAGATGTTTCAAACGGGAAACCGAAAACTTAGGACTATCAAAGTATTTACTGTCCGCGGTAAATTTCACCTTGGTTCCGGTGTTTTTCTTACCCACAGTGCCAATTTCTTTTAGCTCTGAGGTTTTAAAACCGTTTTCAAAACCTATGTGGTACTGAATGCCGTTGCGTCTTACCCACACCTCTAAAGAGGTTGATAACGCGTTCACCACAGAGACACCAACTCCGTGTAAACCGCCTGAAAATTGGTAATTGTCACCCGAGAATTTGCCACCAGCGTGCAGTTTGGTAAGAATCAATTCAACACCGGATATGCCTTCCTCTGGGTGAATATCCACCGGCATACCTCGGCCATTGTCTTCTACGCTCAAGGAGCCATCTTTGTATAAAATCACTTCAATGCGGTCTGCATGACCAGCCAAGGCTTCGTCAACTGAGTTATCGATAACTTCTTGCCCTAAATGGTTCGGCCGCGAGGTATCTGTGTACATTCCAGGACGTTTTTGAACAGGTTCTAAGCCACTAAGAACTTCTATCGATCCGGCGTTATATTCTTTTGCAGACATGCGTGTTTTTGCTTCCAAGTTGATCGTGCGCCATAGTGTCAAAATACTAGAGCGCGTGCGAGTGTAAATTAGATTCGTTAGAGTCTATCACTGGTTTTACGTGGTGTGAAATAGTCCAACAAGAGCCATGGTTTACTCGGTTATAATTTGTGCAAACCGCAGAATTTCTGAGGAAAACCGCTCAAATTCAGTAAAGCTGTGGTCACCTTTTGCTTCGTGTGTTAAGCGTGCTGTTTTAGAAAAAACATTGAGTGCTTCTTTGTAGTCCAATACTTCATCGCCCTCTTGCACCATCAGCCAATATAACGATGCGGTGGGTTCCGCAACGACTAACTGTTCCAGTTCTCGCATATGAGCCTCTGTCAGTTCGTATTTTTCTTGGGTATAAGGGTTGGTTTGTGGACCAAGATAATCTTTTAATAAGAGGGGCGCTTGTACTGCTGGATTTACTAATATTGCTTTAAGACGATATTTTTCCGCTAAGTAAGCCGCGTAAAAACCACCAAGTGAGCTGCCAATTAACGTGATTCCATCGTCCTGTTTGGCTTCAATAATGGCTTCAAGCTGTTTAATTGCTTGCGCGGGTTGCCAAGACAAACGGGGAGAAATAACCGCATTTGGTCGCCCCATTGCCGTAGCCGCATCGACTAATACGGTGGCTTTATGGGAGCGCTCTGAACTATTAAAACCGTGTATGTAGAGTAAATTAGTCAAAGGATTTCCTAAATACGTCAATATTAGGCGAACTGAAAAGACAAAGTGTTATTCAGTCTATGCCCATGCTTCAAGCACAGTTCCAACAAATCCGCTAACTGTTGATTCAAGCGAAACTTTTCATCTCGGTGCAGCATAGCATCGTTAGGGTATGGATAAGCCCCTTGATATTGCCTATGTCCATCCGTGATTTCTGCAATAGCGACATCATGATAAAGGCGTATTGTCATGGATAATCTGGCTTCAAATAACAGCTTTTTTTCAATCTCAGGGCCAAACTCTAACCCTATCTCAGTGGTAAATCGGCTTTCTTTGCCCAAGGTGAGAGACAAGCGGCTTTCTTGGTTCCCCACGCTGTGAATCGAAAAGTGCCAAGCATCCATTTCCTCTTGGCCACGCATGAGTTTACCTAAGCGACGATAATTCAGTTCGCCTAACATCTGTAAACTGACCAAGTCTGGTACGTACTGTTTTGACATTTTCTCTATCATTTTGCCTTTATCATCGTTTGTTATCAGATTTGCCATCATTACGGGGCATTTTTTATGGAAAAATCAGCTTCTGTACCGAGATTCGAAGGATGCCTTAATGCCTCGAGTTGACGACTCAAACGTGTGTCTTTATCTTGCCAGTATAGATTAAACCACGCAAAAAAGTGCTCTCTGTCTTTGCCTGCCGCGTTATATTCTGGCGTTAACATTGCCTTTGGTAATGCGATGTCTCGCACTACCACTCTGACTTTACCTATGCGTCCACACAGCAAATCCCAACCCGTTACCTTGGGTCGTTCGTACAAGACATTGATGTCAGTGATACTTTTGATGGTCTGTGGCATGGTTTGCAGAATAAAACTCACGCCACCAGCCCTTGGTTTAAGAAGACAGCCATAAGGCGACGCTTGTTGCTTATGTTTGCCGTCGGTAAAGCGTGTGCCTTCCACAAAACTCATAATGGCGTTAGGACGTTTTAATAGCCTAACGCAGGACTTGCGTGTGGTCTCTAAATCTTTGCCAATTAAATGCGGTTTTTTCTTTAGCGTATCTTTACTGTAGCGCTTCATATAAGGAAACCCCATGATATACGTGGCACTGCCAACAAAAGGCATCCAGATCAAGGCCTGCTTCATAAACACCCTTGGCAAAGGGCGACGCCCTCTTAGCTGCGCAAAAATCACAAACACATCCACCCAAGAACGATGATTGGCAATGATCAAATGCCAATGCTGGAAATCGACCTCCATGGTGTCGTCTAATTCCCAGTTTATACCAAGCACATGCTGAAACCACCATTCGTTCGCCGCCGCCCAACCCTCATAGAGACGATTAAAACACCGCTCAGCAAACGCCTCGTATTGTGTATTTTTCAGCAACAATAGCGGAGCAACCAAGTGCGCCAGCAGTGTCCAAAAAAGCGCGTTAGCGGACATAAAAAAGAAAGAAAACACACCCGTTATAGGCTGTATTACCATGCGTTTTAATATAGACATTGTGGAGATGTTATGTTCATCTGCCATCGACTTATGCACTCCAACGTGTAACAAGATCGTTTTTATTTAACGCAAACCATTGCAGTCCCATTATTGTGCTGGCATTTTCCACATCATCTTTCAGCAAGGCAATGGCGTCATCAGCAGAGATGAGATGCAATTTAATATCTTCGTTCTCAGCGTCTAAACCGTGCACCTTACTGGTGTCAACAAGGCTCGAGTCAAACTCACCGGCATACATGCGTAAATACTCCACCAAACCACCAGGAGAAGGCACGAATTTAAACATGTATTCGAGACGTTTTACGGTCACACCCGCTTCCTCTAAAGATTCACGACGCGCGACTTCTTCATCACTTTCACCCTCTTCCACCATGCCAGCTACCAGCTCCAGCAACCAAGGCGATTCGCTGCGAAGTACCGTAGGTCGAAATTGTTCGATCAGCAAAATCTTATCGGCCACAGGATCAAATAAAAGAACACAGACGGCATCATTACGCACCATCATTTCGCGGCTCATGGGTTGACTCCATCCGCCATTAAATTTCTTATGTCGTAGGGTCAGTTTACGCATTTCAAAAAAACCTTTGTAAAGGCATTCGTCAGCTATAACTTCTACGTCATTTTTACTATATGTTGGTTTAAACTTCATGCTGTCTCGCTTTGAGTAAAACACTATGTTGAATCGACTCTGATATGATCAGATCAGTAAATGAGAAATAGAAGGATCGATTTTCCTTCATTGATAATCTTAAGACGGAGCGCTACATGGACAATATACGTTGCACTTGGTGTTTGGGATCGCCCGAGTACATTCATTACCACGATACCGAATGGGGCATCCCTGTATACGATGACCCCTCGCTGTTTGAGTGCATTGTACTCGAAAGCGCCCAAGCAGGTCTAAGCTGGATTACCATTTTACGCAAACGAGAAGGCTATCGGGCCGTTTTTAATGGATTTGATCCAAGCAAAGTCGCTAAAATGACAAACGATGATGTGGAAAGATTGTTACTGGACGAACGGATTGTTCGTCACCGAGCCAAAATAGAAGCCACCATTAATAATGCACAAGCCTTTTTAAAAATCGCCGACGAGTTTGGCTCTTTCAGTCAATACTACTGGGGCTTTAGTGATCACAAGGTGATTGATAATCGGGTTAATGGACTGGCTGAGGTGCCCGCCGTAACAGAGCTGTCGACGCGTCTCGCCAAAGACTTGAAAAAAAGAGGATTTAAGTTTCTTGGTCCCACAACATGTTATGCTTTTATGCAGGCTACCGGCATGGTGAATGACCATATTGCGAACTGTGTGGCTCGCAAAGCAAATGACGCTTAAAAGATTACCTCCTTCGAAGAAGCTGTCGTTTTTGCGATGGTCTGAAAAGGGATAGCCTCAAAGGAGGCACTTGATTTCATTAATGTTTCGCCTAAAGTTGTCGATACGGTAAAAAGATTCTTTGTCTATGAAACTGGTTCATCATCAATCTTCATTAGGCTTGTGTAACTTTCATTTTGGTTTGGTACTCATACATGTTTAACAACAAAAGCATTCTTATTACTGGCGGCACGGGGTCATTTGGTCGTCAGTATGTCAAAACGTTACTGGCCAATTACCAACCTAAACGCTTGATTATTTACTCCCGCGATGAACTCAAGCAATACGAAATGCAGCAAGATTTTGATGCCACTTGTATGCGCTACTTCATTGGAGATGTGAGAGACAAAGACCGTTTGACTCAAGCCATGCGTGATGTGGATTATGTGATTCATGCGGCGGCCCTCAAGCAGGTTCCAGCAGCAGAATACAACCCTATGGAATGCATTAAAACCAACATTCATGGCGCTGAAAATGTTATCGCGGCGGCCATTGCGAACAATGTGGACAAGGTTATCGCGTTATCCACTGACAAGGCCGCGGCTCCTATCAATCTTTACGGCGCCACTAAGTTAGCCTCTGACAAGCTGTTCGTGGCGGCTAACAATATGGTCGGTCAAGGCCGTACACGTTTCTCTGTGGTTCGCTATGGCAATGTGGTTGGCTCACGTGGCTCTGTGGTGCCCTTTTTCCAAAAATTGGTAGCCGATGGTGCGGATTCTATTCCTATCACACACCCTGACATGACACGATTTTGGATCACGCTACCAATGGGTGTCGATTTCGTTCTAACAAACTTTCAACGCATGCATGGTGGTGAAATTTTTGTGCCTAAGATTCCCTCCGTGCGTATTCTGGATTTGGCGGCAGCTTATGCACCAAATATTCCCACCCGTGACGTGGGCATTCGCCCTGGTGAGAAACTGCACGAAGTCATGTGTCCAAGTGATGATTCCTACCACACCTATGAGTTTAAAAATCATTACGTGATTGCTCCTAGCATTAAGTTTTACCAAGACGATATGGATTTCGCCCACAGTCGTTTAGGAGAAATAGGTGAGTTAGTTGAACCAGGATACGAGTATCAATCTGGTAGTAATCCACACTTTTTAAGTATTGCAGAGATTTTAACCTTCGATGATGCCCACTGATTTTATTCCTTACGGTCGCCAATCCATTAGCGAAGACGACATTGCGGCTGTTGTAAAATCGCTGCGCTCTGATTTTTTAACCCAGGTACCGTGTGTTGGTGAATTTGAGCAAGCTATCGCAGCCAAAGTGGGAGCAAGTTTCGGTGTGGCGGCAAACAGTGCCACCTCAGCGTTGCACCTTGCCTGTTTGGCGTTGGGCGTTGGTGTGGGCGATAGGGTGTGGACTTCGCCGAATACCTTTATCGCTTCGGCCAATTGCGCTCGTTATTGTGGTGCCTTGGTGGATTTTGTTGATATTGATCCTCGAACTTACAACATGTGTGCAAACAAATTGGCCCAAAAACTTCAGGCAGCGAAGTTAACTGGCACGCTTCCAAAAGTGGTTATACCAGTACATTTTGCTGGACAATCCTGTGACATGGCGGCCATTTATGCCCTATCTAAAGCGTATGGTTTTCGCATTATTGAAGACGCTTCTCATGCCATTGGTGCCACCTACCAAGGCGATCATGTGGGCAATGGAAAATTTAGCGACATCTGTGTTTTTAGCTTTCATCCGGTAAAAATCATTACCACAGCGGAAGGTGGCATGGCTGTCACCAATAATGAACTGCTCGCCAAACACATGCGCACTCATGCTTCGCAAGGCATAACCAAATCACCAGACGAACTCAATCAACAACCTGGCGATTGGTATTATGAACAACATACATTAGGCTTTAATTACCGTATGACAGAGCTGCAAGCTGCACTCGGGTTGGCTCAATTATCTCATTTGGACGACTTCATAGAACGTCGTCATAAACAATTTGAACACTATAAAACTCTGTTGAAAAACTTTCCTATTACTCTGCCCTATCAGTCTGAGGACAACTATTCCTCCTTGCACTTGTATCCGATTTTATTACCTGAGCACAATAAGTCCGCTAGGAAAGGCGTTTTTGATGTGCTACGTCACGCTGGTATTGGGACTCAGGTACATTACATTCCTGTGCATACGCAACCTTATTATCAAGCGTTGGGATTTAAACATGGCGACTTTCCTATCGCTGAAGATTATTATGCTCGCACACTGAGTTTGCCGCTTTTTGCCGACCTCACTTATGCACAACAAGAACGAGTGGCACTGATTTTAAAACATGCTTTGATCGCCAATCGTGTCATGAGAGCCTAACCATGTCTTACGAACAGCGGTTAAAAGATGACTCTTTTTCTGAGCAGCGGCCTTATCGAGTGGCGGTCATTCCCGCTCGTGGTGGCTCACAACGCATTCCAAGGAAAAACATTCGTCCATTGGAAGGCAAGCCGCTGATTGCGTATTCCATTGAAACGGCGTTGGCGTCTGGCTTGTTTGATCGCGTCATTGTATCGACCGATGATGCTGAAATAGCTGACGTGGCGCGACGTTATGGTGCAGAAACGCCCTTTATGCGCCCTGCTGACTTAGCCGACCACATGACGGGCACAACCCCTGTGATGCAGCACGCGCTGAACTATCTTATTGAGGAAGGCAGAGCGCCAGACCAAGCCTGTTTGATTTACGCCACTTGCCCAATGCTCACCGTCGAAGACATACAACAAGGTTGGCAGAAGTTAGCAGAGGCCGACACGACTTTTTGCTTTTCCGCTACGACCTTTGCCTTCCCTATTCAGCGCGCTCTGCATATTCAAACCAATGGTGAGCTAGCGCCTATGTTCCCCGAACACATTGGCAAGCGTTCACAGGATTTAGTGGAAGCCATACACGATGCTGGACAGTTTTATTGGGCAAGCACAAAAGACTGGTTTGATGAAGTAATATTTGGCCCACGATCCAAGCCACTGCTATTACCAAGACATCGAATTCAGGATCTAGATACCGAGGAAGATTGGCAACGCTTAACGCAAATCATGCGACTCAAGCTTGCCGAGTCGTGACAGATCATCTGTGATGACTTGTGCCACTCTCTGCGCACCCAAGCCATCGACTAAGCTTTTTGCCGTAGCACGAGCTTGGACTTGCCATGCATCATTCAGCCAGAGTGAACGAAGCTCAGACACCAGTTGCTCCACCAAAGCCGAGTGCAAAGCAATAGGCTGATTATCAAAGCGTACCGCGCGGCACCAGCCCAAAGGGATATGTTGTTCAAGGGAGCGCGTTTGGTTGTCAGCTACTTGCGCAAAAACCGTCGGCACGCCCATGCAAGCTAATTCAAACAGGGTTCCACCTGCGGCAGAAATGGCCATTTTCGCGCGTTTCATTAACGGCGTAACATCTGAGACACCTCGCTCAACCGCAATCTGATGAGCAGCGCAAAACGCCTCCACTTGGTCGGCCTGTTTGGCATTGGCTCCCAATAAGACTTGTAGATTATCGATAGCAAAACCCGCAGTTAATAGGCTCTGCACAATGGGCAAAGTGAGCGCCAGCGGATCGGTTCCACCAAGAGTAATTAAGAGTTTATCGGCGCGTTTAGTTCGGGGTTGATCGATGCTTGATTGTTGAAAGGCTGGCCTCAGCAAGGCGTATTGGCTACCCGTTAACGGCTTCTCTACCAAAGTGGAATAGTTTTGCTCAAGGGGATTCAATAGCCATCGGGCAGGAAAGTCGCCACGGTCGTTCATGTCATCCAGCACCAACAGATTAGGCTGATGCTGATACAAACGTCGGATGTCTGCTGCACTATAGCCATAGTGGTCTAGGATGACTAAATCCGCTTGCTGAGCCACGGCAAGAAAAGCCACTTCATCCTCTATGAGTATATCGTCTGGGCTGGCAAACGAAGCATGTCGCTGCGCTACCGCAAACTGACATTGCCAACCGAGAGCGTGAAACGCATGAATCAGCGCTTGACTGCGCACTCGATGCCCCATGCCGATTTCGACAGACGCATCGGCGCGCACGAGCAGTTTCACGCCAGCATATCCCAAGCGAGTGGTTGACCTTTTTGAGCATCTCTGGCGAGGGTTTTACCCAACACGTCAGGCCAATACTTTGGCTCTAAGCCAAAAGACGGGCGTATGATTTTTAGATGAGCTTCAGTGAGTACCGTACCCGCTGGCAGGTCAGTTGCTACGTAGATAGAGCGACGATATTTCTTCGCCGCTTGCTCGGCTTCTGAACCGCCATAGGTCACGGTGCCCAAGGCGGCTTTGGCTGCGCGACAGGCATCGACAAGCGCTTTCATTTCGGCAGGCTCCATAGAGAACTCTGCGTCTACTCCGCCTGCGCTGCGATCCAACACAAAGTGTTTTTCAATCACGGTCGCACCCAAGGCCGTAGCGGCCACCGCCGCTCCCAAACCACGGGTATGATCGGACAACCCCACAGGGCAACCTGTTTTAGCCGCCAAATCCGCCATGGTCACTAAATTGGTGTCTTCAATTTTTGCAGGGTAGGTACTGGTGCATTTGAGCAAGGTTAACGGGTTATTGCCAATGGCTCGGATGGTCGCCACGGCTTCCGCTATTTCCGCTTCGCTTGCCATGCCAGTAGACATGATGATGGGCTTGCCAGTGCGTGCTACTGCTTGAATCAGCGGAATGTCGGTCATTTCAAAGGAAGCGATCTTGTACAAAGGCACATCAAGGGACTCCAAGAAGTCCACCGCACTCAAGTCAAACGGTGAACTAAACGCCACCAGCCCTAAAGACTCTGCCAGTTCAAATAAGGGTTTATGCCATTCCCAAGGGGTCGACGCTTTTTGGTACAAATCATAAAGGTTGGTACCACGCCATAAGCTGTCGCTCTCTGACACCATAAATTCCCCATGACGCACATCGAGAGTCATGGTATCTGGGGTATAAGTTTGCAACTTGATGGCATCAACTCCCGCCTCAGCCGCAGCATGAATCATGGCTTTGGCAAGCTCGAAGTTTTGGTCATGGTTGCCCGATAACTCAGCAATGATAAAAGGCATTTTTTCAAACGTAGCTTCGAACATAATTAACCGTTGTAGTAAGTAATCAGGTGGTCGTTGCCTTTGTCCACATAGTCTGAGGCCTGTTGCAACATACTAGGCATTTCTTCTAAGAACTCGCACCATGGGGCAAATAGATGTTTTGCACGTGCCACGGTTTCCGCTTCATCTTGATATTTAAACAGGAACTGTACGATCAGGAAGGCGGAATAAGTGAAGGAACCTATCAGCAAGTCGTAAATGTGACGATGCACACTGCCCTTCAAGAAATAGATTTGACGATGGTGAGACCAAAGTAAATCACACACCTGTTGACGGGTGGTCACCGATTCATCCCAGCCCTGTTGCAAGTTCTGACTGATCTTACGGAAATCATCAACCGAGATCAGTGAGTCTGTGGCTTTATCTAGCAGAGCCGATGGCGGATCTGTAAAAAAAGTTTGCTCTAGGATGTCGATCACTTTGGCGTGGTCGATTTTTGGATCCATGATCAACACATCTTCTAATGGCAAAGGCGTCACCCCTTCGATTTTCGCGCCATCAGATAAATTGAAGCTGGCAAAGTTACGACGTTTATTCAGCAACCGAGTAAGAGACTCCAGCTGCACTCGTGACGTGTCCATGATACCTGTAGCATAGATAGTGCCACCGAAATTACCTTCACGCTCGACTAACTTAGCCTCTTGAAACGTTTGGAAGCCAGATTCTTTGCCATCTTTGTAGTAACCACTGTGAATAGAATGGTGACTGCCTTTGTCTTTAAAGCCGTTGTCCACGCCCAAGTAGTAAACGTTGTTAAAACCAAACAGATGCACATAAGACAAGGCAAGGTTAGCCACCACAGGGTTACAGTAGTTAAGTTGCACGTATTCTTTGTTATCACCATTCAGGCGCGCTTGGTTCAGCATCAAAGACGTGATGGCCTCGCCTGGTTTCATCGCCATGCCTGAGCGCTTGAAGCAGTCATACAGGCCTGGGTGCATCACATTGACGGACAACGCCCAGATTTTGTCCAGATAGTCCTGATCCAAAAATTGGAACTTGTCTACGGTTTGCTTGAGACGCTCAATATCCACGTGAATATCAGGCGTCACACCCAATTTTTTCAAGGTATTAATGGTGGAGCCACAACAGATAACTAACACCTGATCTCGCACTTCTTTAACCAGTTCGATGCCTTGGTCAAGGGAAGGCCCATTACCCAAAATAAAGACAGGAATATTGGACACCCATTTAGGCAAAGCATCGCGGCCTTGGAAATGAGCCACTTTGGTTTTCGGCAAGGATTTTAGACCTTGCGCAATGCCAATTAAGGCATCATCAAAAAAGCCCCAGCCCATTACTTGGCGGGCGTACTGTTTTTTGAAATGATCGATGGCCTGATCATTTTCAGGGCTAGTATAACCAACATGCAAGAAGGTCTCTGGCGCCATGAAAAAACCATTTTCTTCCAACTGACGCAAATATTTCTCAGTAAACTCTTCAGGGCTGACGCCTAAGAAGAAATGAATAGTGCGGCCATCTTGGTTACACACTTCTAAAATATCTCGCCACTCAATGGCAAACAACGAATAGTAAAAAAAGTCCAAATCGTGTTCATAAAGATACAGGTGTTTGATCTGACGTTCGGCAAGCAATATTTCAAGTTGATAGCCGAACTCTATACCAAACAAAATGGTCGAACCGACGAATTCCGGCCAGCCTTCTTGTGCTGTTAGCCCTTCTGATTGATGTTCAACCTTATCTAAAATTTTATTGCTGTAATATACGTGACGACTGGGATGATTCGCCGTACGCTCTAAATTTAACAGCGTTTTGTTAGGTTTCAAAAAAGCCCGTTTTACTTTTTCTGCCGCTTGAGTTCTTGGCACATTGGAAAAAAGCGGTACACCAATATCTTCACGGTAAAGGTTAAGCTCACCGCTTTCTTCCATGTAGATATGGCGTTTTTTGGGCTGATAGTTTTGAAAAGATTCAAAGATATGAGGCATGACCTGAGCAAACATATTCATGTTTCTTAGGTAACGGTCTGTTAACTCTTGATCATTCTCTTTGAGGCGAGCCGCACCCCTTTCAAACATAGAAACAAACGCTTCTGCCTGACCAAGAGACGAGAAATTCTCCTCATTCTGCATGTTTCACGCCTTTGTACTTATTTACACCCTTACGGGTCTTATGAGTTTGATAAAGTTGTTTTTGCATTTCTGAGCGCACATCACGGATGAGCCGAATAGCCGATTGATGTACCAATATAAAGTGTCTTATTTTTTCATTGGCAGCCGGATCATCAAGCGGCTCTATGGTGAGAATAAAACGATTATTGTCTTCGCATAACTGCTGAATCTGATCTATGTCTCTATCGGTGATACTTTGTTCTAATGCGGCACTCAAGGTTATTAAGTGAGACATATCAAACATTACACTGCGCCTACCCTAGCTTCATTTTGACCATGATAAGCCGCTTCTTTATCAGCGTTGGATATTTGATCCCAAGCGCCTTTAATTTGCAGAAGAAGACCCATTACCTGATCAAGAATGCTGGTATCTTTAGCAATACTGGCTTCAGTAATACGGACTATCATGTACTCGTAAAGAGACTCAAGGTTATCAACGAGCTCTGGATTAACATCGCGATCTAATGCATCTCTTAATGCATTAATAATTTCACTCGCACGAGTCAATGCTGCCGCCTTTCCTTCCCAGTCACGACGCTCAATACAGCCTTTTCCTAAGGCAAGCTTTTCAAGCGCGCCTTGCATTAAGAGCTGAATGACACGGTGAGGGTCAGCCGACGCTAAATCGGACTTAATTGAGTCCTTTCTGTAGGCTTGGATCCCTTTACTCTTGTACATATACAACCCCATTTATTAACTTACACAATTTAAACCGTTTTACATTTTCGCTAAGACAGAGTTTAGATATCCACCCTGCGCGTTCATCTCCGCTAGGCGAGAATCCAAACTAGTAAACTTAGTACGAAGCGACTCTTCGTATTTCGCCATACGACTTTCATACGCTTCTAATGTCTCTTCTGTACTATCTATCGACCGACTTATGGAATCCTTTAATGTATTTGTCATACCACGTGGTCCTGTATAGTTATCTAACAGGTTCTCCAATGACTGAGCCAAACCATTATCACCAGACATCAACGGCGCTATCTCGCTGTAGCCACGCTTCATAGCATTATTAAACTTGGTACTATCGAAACTTAATTGGCCTTGGTTGTCCATTTTTACGCCTAAATCAAAAATGGATGTAAAGGTCGATGAATCACCATGACCACTCATTAACTGAGTCGACAAAGACGCCTGGAGGTTTCGAATCATACTGTTACCGTTCAGCACCGCGCCTTTCTGAGAGCTGGCGTTTAACAAACCGACCATCTCATTATAGGAAGAAATGAATTGCTCGATCGTTTCTTGCACTGTTTTTTGGTCAAAACTGATATCCACTTTCGTGGTCTTATTCGTTGGCGCTAGCGCCTCTATTGATAATCCGGCAACGGCTTCATCAAAAGTATTGGTATCGTTTCGGATTTGAATACCATCAACGGTAATCACAGCATCACGCGCTTCTTCACCCAAAGGTGTGTATAAGCCAGCAAACGCGCCCTCTGTCGACACGCTGTCTAATGTAATACCGGAAGCAAATGGTGATAAATTGGAGTCTGCTTTATCAAGCTCGTCAGAGTCAGGGCTGGACTCATCATCCGCCGCTAAGCGATTTTTTTCTTCATCTGCAGGAATAGGACCGTCATTGGCGAAATCGACATCGTCACCTTCTAGGTCTAATTCATCGATTTCATCGGTCGACGCATCTTCCGAGCTAGTGTCATCGCTTTCTTCAATTGTAGGGTTATCTTTAATGATATTACCGTCTTCATCTCGAGCAACGGCGGTGTTGGATATCTTTAGAGTGTTACCAGCCCCTTGAATAGAAGAGGTTAAGGTAAAAAATAAATTACCACTACCATCATCAACAAGATTAGCCGACACGCCAAAGTTATCTTCTGACGTATTAATTTGGTTGCGTAGTTCGGATAAAGTTGTACCGGCAGCAACATTTATGGAAAATTCATGGCTGCCAGCTTTAAAAATGAGCTGTGCTTCCTCGTTAGAGACCACATCATCAGCGGAAGAAAAAACCCCAGGAGCCGACATCACGCGACTGCCTTTCGCCAATTGATTCACATCAATTGCGTAGGAACCATTAGAAGCCGTACTATCTGTGGTGATAGCAATAACTTCTTCTCCTTCTTTTTGGTCTATTTTGGCATCTCGACCAGTAAAGAGCCTCATCATCATTCAGCGCCTTAACGGAAGATTTAAAGTTATCAATGGCCGAACCAACTTTACCAAGAGCAGACAGTTCTGCTTCATAATCATTGATTTTATCTTGATAAAGTTTAACCTTGACGTCTTTTTGAGCACTCACCATTTGATTTACAAGGGATTCTAAATCTATACCAGACCCTGCACCTAATGAGCCTACCGACATAACTTCATCTCCTAACGCTTCGCATTATCTATGATCTAATCAAACCTCACTGTTTACCAAGGTTCCTTTGATATCACTTAACTGGCTCATGATAGCATCAATTCTTTCCGACATTTTGAGAAACTCTTCTGTTGGAATTTGACGAACCACATCCCCCGTTGACTGATCCAATACCTTCACAATATTTTGCGCTCGGTCTTCTGTCATTTCAAAGGTTAAATGTACATTTAATTGAGACAATTTTTGATTCATTGCCTTCAGATCGCTTGGCTCAACAGGGGCCGACAAATTCGAGGAATGAGAATGTCTATTTTCTCTATCACTTTTGTTTGTCTCGGCCGCATTCTGTACAACTTTAGCATTTGCTTGGCGCAATGCAGCAAAATCCTCCACTGTACGCTGATCCGGCTTCAAGGAATAGTTGAGACCCTGCTTAGAAAAATCACTGGCATTAATAGACATATCAGAGTTCCTCCAAATAGACAAAAGCCGGACAAAGTCCCAGCTTTCCGCTACCACTAAACTTAGCCTAAAAGAGACAAAGCCGTTTGTGGACGTTGGTTCGCTTGAGCCAAAATAGATGAACTTGCTTGCTGAAGAATTTGAGAGCTTGTTAGCTCCGCCGTTTCTGCCGCAAAGTCAGCATCACGAACACGAGCACGTGCAGATGATACGTTTTCTGTGATGTTACTCAAGTTGCTGATTGTTGAACCAAAACGGTTTTGGACCGCACCCAACTCAGCACGCTTCGAGTCAACCGCAGCAATCATAGTATCTAGTGTATCAATCATACTCTGAGCATTCGCTACAGTAGAAACCGAAGCCGTAGACACGCTCACCTGCGCTGTAGTAGAACTGCTCGACAAACCAGACATAGTGAAACCACCATTTCCAGCGTAATCGATTGTGTTATTAACACCACCGTCGGTTAGGTTAAAACTAATCGTTTGGTTAGAGTCTGCACCCACCTGGAAGATACCAGTGTAGGTACCATCTAATAAATTCTCACCACCAAAAGTAGTATCGGAAGCGATACGGTTTATTTCAGTAGAAAGTTGACTTACTTCCTGTTGAATGGCTGCACGGTCTTTATCTGAGTTAGAGCCGTTTGACGCTTGGATAGATAGCGTACGCATACGTTGCAACATATTCGTCGTTTCATCCAATGCACCCTCTGCTGTTTGAGCCAAAGAAATACCGTCATTAGCGTTACGAACAGACTGATTCAAACCATTTACCTGAGAGGTTAAACGGTTGGAGATAAGTAGACCTGCCGCATCATCAGAAGCGCTGTTGATACGCAAACCAGAAGACAAACGTTCAAAAGATGTATCCAAAGATTTAGCAGAGCCCATTAGCTGGCGCTGTGCACTTAAAGATGAAGTATTAGTATTTACATAAAGAGCCATTATAGCCTCCTAGGTTTTATTAAATCCTGCAAAATAAAGCAGATCGTATAAGGTTTTCGGCAAGACTTTGAAAACCTTTAGTCAAATTCGGAACATTTTCTCCTCATAGTGGATAAAACATTCCCTTACAGCGGCAAATAACTGCCTAACTAATTGTTTTAAATCACTAAAAAACAATTAAATTTTTTTACACTTTTTCTTTAAAAAAAGCGTTATTCATCAAAATCGGTCATTAAATACACTAAAAATGCCCATGAACCTTACGTTGCCGTGACAAAATTTGAGGCGAGCAGAAACAACACTCTCGCAGCTCATACATCATATTTAGCAGCACACAAAAAGTGGCAAAACCCCGCCTTTAAACGACGAAAACTGCCTATAAAAACCGACAAAAAATGGCTCACAAAAATAGCCCAAGTGAGACCCTTTTTTCTCTGCTTTTCGTTGAACGTATTATCGATTTACGCACGACAGCCTCCCTCCCCTCGTTGTAGAAAACAGCGACCATTTATGTTCAAAACGGACATTCAACAACCCCCCCAAAAAAAAGACGCAGTAGTGCCATGCCATCATTTTGATTTTTTATATTTAAAGACCCAATAATCAGTCCCCCTTAGCACCTTTTTGAAAACGGATCGCTATACCCACGGGCTTACAAATAACAGCCAGAATGCCAACAAGGTGACCACGGATCCGAACCACCAATATCTATATGCTCACCACCCCATACTCAGCTAAAAAAAGACGTAGCTGTGCCGTACCAGTATGTCGAAACGCCATATTTAGAGCGCGGGGATTTCTAAGACCCAATGCCTAATGACGAACACCTAATATCCATTTAAGAACTCATTCAGCGTTTTTTGCCTCATAAATTGATCCACCTTCGTTTTGCGAAACAATAGACACAGCTGTTTTTACATAGAGGATCCCGAGCCGACGCCACCAGTAAATACCTCAAAATAAGACGTGGCTATGCCACAGCATCACTCCAACACCACCTCTTGGAGAGGCAAAAACATGAGGAACAAAGTAACTACCTTCCATTAACCCAACTTCAACTTCGCAGAGTTTTGAGTAACCATCTGAGCAGCTTGGCCAATAAATACCGAATAATCAGCGCACCACACCTGTGTTATTAACATTTCAGTCTCGTAATTTTTTCCACATAACCTCATGCATTAACTGACTTCTGAGGAATCCCAGCCAAATCATCGCTTACGCAGCAATGCCATCCACCTAAAAGCAGTTAACCCCTCTGTAAAAACCATCATTCACCTCATAAAAATACGACGTAAAATTTATCTTGATGTCCTGCCGTAACAGTAAAATTCTTTAGAAAACACTCACTAAAGGGCGAATAGTCTAAATTTCATTTTGCTAATGAAGCCCATCTCAAAGCCAATCCAGAACCCAAAGGGATCATTTCCCCTTCGCAACATTGTTCATTAACTGCCTGTGACATAAGCCTGCGCACTCCTAACCCACCAAAATGCTGACACATCGCATTATTTGGGCAAAAAAAAGCCAGGTGAAAAAATCACCTCGGCTTAAAAGGCACCTCTAGGAGAGAGAAGTTGCCCATAATCCGAGAAAAGACTCGAATACTTTGTAAAAGCGACAATCTTGTGCCGCCTCACGCAATGCCATTTATTTCAATTAATTACCTAATAGAGAAAGTGCTGCTTGAGGACGCTGATTAGCCTGAGCAAGGATAGTACTACTCGCTTGCTGAAGAATTTGCGCACTGGTTAAGTTTGCTGTCTCTTGAGCGAAATCGGCATCACGAACACGAGCACGTGCTGCGGACACGTTTTCAGAAATATTGCTTAAGTTCGTTATAGTTGAACTAAAACGGTTTTGTACCGCACCTAATTCTGCCCGCTTAAAATCTACCGCTGAAATCATCGTATCAATAATACCTATCATACTCTGCGCATTGACGACCGTAGAGACAGAAGCGGTTGATACACTCACTTGCGATGATGCTTGGCTTGATAAACCAGACATGGTGAAGCCATTATTTCCTTGATAATCAATGGAATTATTCGCACCACCAAACTCCAGAGTAAAACTGATTGTCTGGTTAGCATCAGCACCCACTTGGAACAAACCTTGATAAGTACCGTCAAGTAAGTTTTCACCACCGAATGTTGTGGTTGATGCAATACGGTTTATCTCTTCAGATAATTGCGCCATTTCTTGCTGTAGTGCGACACGATCTTTGTCTGTGTTTGAACCGTTGGCCGCTTGGATAGACAAAGTACGCATACGTTGTAACATACTCGTTGTTTCGTCCAACGCACCTTCAGCAGTTTGAGCCAAAGAAATACCATCGTTTGCGTTTCGAACAGATTGATTCAAACCATTAATCTGTGATGTCAAACGATCTGAAATTTGAAGACCAGCGGCATCGTCTGCAGCGCTGTTAATTCGACGACCTGATGATAAACGCTCGTAAGAGGTATCAAGTTCTCGACTAGAGTTGGTTAGCATACGCTGAGCATTCAGCGAGGACACATTTGTATTTACGTATAAAGCCATTTTTTCTCTCCTAAAAACATTTTTTTAACGAGACAACCTTTTGATTTAATTAGTTATTTGGTTTTTGTCTCTTATTAAGGTTATCGACACATTAGGTCTGATCTTTAATATTTTTTTATACTTTTTTTGAATTGTTTACATTTTCTACACTCAAAAAAAGCAGTACCCACAGTTATCGAACTCAGAGCAAATAACTTTAAAAATAAAAGCACTAAAACATCAAAATAATGCTAAAAGAGCACAATCATAAAAAAAGAAGATTGAAAACATTTGAACTCTAATTTTTTCTTAAGCAGTGAACGGTGAACGGTGAACGGTGAACGGTGAACGGTGAACGGTGAACGGTGAACGGTGAACGGTGAACGGTGAACGGTGAACGGTGAACGGTGAACGGTGAACGGTGAACGGTGAACGGTGAACGGTATTATGAGATATGATTGATAAACTGCAATCCAAAAGCTTGAGGATCAACCTCTTTTTCAATTGTCACTTCGGTTCTGAGATTAGCAGACTTATTAAGCTCGATATCTGAAGCAGCCACAAAAGATCTATTTGTTATGCTGTACACCTGTCGGATGAGCGATGGCTGAAAGGATTTATTAAGCGTCAGAACGAATCCTATTCGCCCATTAGACAATTGCACACAGGAACCGACAGGAACAGAACCGATACTTTTTAAAAACACCGCGAGCAATTGCCTGTCAAATGCCAATCCTGATTCCTTTTGCATCTGCTGACACGCCTTGATAGGCCCCATCGAGGGCTTGTGCGGCTGTTCTGATGTCATGGCATCATATGCATCTATAATCGCAGCTATTTTACCGTAAACAGAAATTTCATCCCCCTGCTTACCAGCAGGATAGCCTGAGCCATCAATTTTTTCATGGTGATCTAATAGCATCTGATAAACGGCTTTAGGAACACCTTCACATTTTTGTAAAATTTGTTCGCCAAATTGGATATGCTTACGAAACAGATCAAACTCACCGTCCGTCATTTTTGTTGTTTTAGATACCATGGCCATTGGTAAACGAAAACGTCCTAAATCAAACAAAAGTGCTCCGAGAGAAATAACCTCGACATACGCACTCGATAATTTCATGGCTTTCGCAAAGTGGATGCCCAGAACAGCCATCCCCATGGCATGTTGCTCTAAATAAATAGAGGCGTCTTTTATATGACGTATCGCCATTAAAGAGAAATTATTGCGGGTATGAGATTGTATTAATCGACGGCAAAATTTCACTAACTCCAACATATCTAATTGCTCGCCACGCTTAAAACGCTCAACTTGCGATGACAACAGCGAGTACCCATCTTGAAACAACTTAAGCGCTGTGACCGTCTCATCATCAAATGACGTGGGAATAAACTTATGTTCGAAGGGAATCTTTTTATTACTACCAGAAAGCGTATTTTTTGGCTCTAACTCAACCGTAGCACTGCTACTCTCTTTGACCGAACCATCAGCACTGTTATCCATACGCGCTTTATAACTAAGAATGTATTCACGGGTCTGTTCGTTTAGTTCTTGTCGAAAATAGCGAAACAAGCTTTGCCCTTTCGTATGTTTGATACGTAACTCTTTAGTATTTAAGTCGGGATTGAGCTTTTTTAGCCCTTTTACAGATCGACCATAAGCAATGGACAAACATAGGAGAAGAAATCGCTCTTGTGCATCATATAGCCTTTCACGGCGAGTACTTAGCAACTTGTCATAAGCGAAATATGGATCGTAAGGTAAATATTCAGAATCTAACGCAGGACGCAGCACATCAAAAGTTACTTGGCGCATCGCAACACTGATAATGCGGTCTTTTCTTCCATGCATTTTTATTAAGCTTTGAACCCGCTTACTGCTAACAACTTGATCTTTAATCCCTAAAATTTCCAGTATTTCTTCCATGTCGAAATACCCAACATAAATATCAGCCCCAAAACAAGACTCAATTTTAAATGCTGACATTTTTATATCATACCTTGGTGATTACATCTTATTAAAAAGGGAAAGGTTATTCATGCGAGTAAACACCTTTTGTGAAGCACTAAGCGCAGACTCTTTCATGGTTAGCTCCGTTGCCGCCGCTGCAATATCTAAACCGCCAATACGGTCTTGCGCAACATTGTTTGATAACTGATTCGCTGAGCTAAAACCAGTCCTGTCTTGCAAAATATTCAATCTAGCGCCTACAGAAGATCGACCTTCACTGACTTTTCTTTGCGCATTATTAATACTGACCGTCGCATCAAAAAAAGCCATTTGACGCTCATCGTTACTAGACGATAAATCACTCAATACCGCCAAACTATCGTTTATTTCGTTCAATACATTGTCTCTTCTTGGTTTATCCAAAGAGATATCAACCACTGCGCCTGGTGCCCCCTTTAGCAAAAATGTCATACCAGCAAAGGCAATAGGTTTCCCAGCAGTATAAGATCCAGAAGACACAACCTCTCCGAGGCTATTGGTAATGCTATAAGAACCAGGTGTACCATCAAACGCTCGACGACGATCCTCATCTGCTTTGGTGTCTGATCCTGTAGAGGCTTCTATAGGGTCAGCTACTGCACCTTCAGCAAGGATTGGCTGCGTAGTCAAACGATATTGATTAGCAGTAGGGTTTTGAGGGTCATAATAGTCTTCAACAAATTGATTAAAGTCGCCATGGTGTTTTACTTTGGCTGTAAGGGACACATCGCCAGCTGACACCTGAGATGAAAAGGTTCGACTGGTCCAAACATCTTGAAACAACTTTTTCCCAGAGTCTGAAACGGGAATTTTCATATCTTCCGAGATTTGGGCAAATTTTTGACCCTCATTCCCTGCCCACTCATAACGGCCATCACTATTTAATATGAAAGGTGGACCTTGTGTATCAGTTCCCGCAAAAATATAGTTACCATCAGCACTCTTTGAATTCATCAGCTCTGCCATTGAACCCGTAATTAAGGCTATTTCTTGTACTATTGCATCTACATCCGCTTGAGTATTGATATCGTTTTGTGCCTGCATGAAAAGCGTACGAACATCGTCTAAAGAATCGTTCAGACTTTCTAAAGCCACTTCTTGATATTCTAGATGACTAGTCGCCATTTTTATCGATTCATCATATATCTTTAGACTATTGTTACTACCTTCATACATCAATATTTGGCTGGCACCGACTGGGTTATCACTCGGCCTAACAATATCGGTTTGCGCAGAAATCTTTTCTTGCGCATTCAGAATTTTTTCGTTCGCTTGACCAATCGCTCTGCTGGACTGACTATAAATGAGATTATTCGTCACTCGCATAAATCTACCTCATGATCCCTAATAGCGTTTCAAACGTTGTACGTGCAGCCGTCACCACCTGAGCTGAGGCAGAATAAGATTGCTGGTACTTCATAAGATTCACCGCTTCTTCATCAAGGCTCACTGCCGACAATCTGTCTCGACGATTGATACTATCATTCATAATCACTTCACTGGATTTTGCATGCCCAGCGGATTCAGCCGTCTTAGTTCCAACATACGAAATAAAGCCCGCAAACGCTTTTGTTAGGCTGGCTTTACCTTCGACTAATGCTTGGTTCTGTAGATTAATTAACGCCAAGCCGTTGACATTATCTGATGGCCCCACATCCTCCGTACTAATAGAAAACTCATCCCCCTGCTGAGGCATGGATGAAATTGACACATCAAACCCCGCCTCTTTTGCCAGCCCTGCCTGCTCTAGTAAATTACTGTACTGAAAAACATTATTCACAGATGCAATCTCAGTCCCTGATGCATCACGAACCACATAAGAACTAGGAGAAGTAAAATAAATCTGATGAGGCGCACTGGGATAAAGCGAACCATCGGCTGCAAATGCAGAAGAATCTGGCTTTGTATTCGACACAGAAGACACAGATATTCTCGCATCAGATAAGTTATCTGAACTGGTCGTCGCCCCTACAGGTGCACTCAACGCAAGTGCATCCCCATTTTTTGCGTGCAGACTCAGATTAGCAGCGGCGCCAGCTGTTGGCGTAAAACGAAACACATCGTCTTGATCAAAAGCATTCAGATCACCTACACGAATATCAAGACCCAGTTCTTCTATTTTGTAATACCCATGACGATCCGGAGTCATATTCGCCAAATCAAACACGGTCGATTGCCCCACAGCTTTATCATTTAAATCGTATTTTGTAATAGCAAAACGATTATCATCGGTTCTACTGAGTCTCATAAGTATCTGTGGTGATTTTGGACGCTTCTCCAGAAGAGACTCGTACCGAAAAATTAGGTAATTTCTGGATATTGTCTTTACTAGAATATATATCTATCCGACCCAAAGAAAATAAATCTCGGCCAAATTCACCATTAGCATCCAATCCCTTCGCATTCTGAGTATTCATAGCATCCGCAATCGCGATAGCATGCTGCCCTAAAGTACGATCTGCGTATTCGCTAAACTCGGAGCGAAAATCTACCATGCCACCAACGCTCCCCCCTAAGCTTTCGGTTTTTAAACCAACATTGTAATCACCAAAACTCAATACAAAATCCATTCTTTTGGGATTTAACGAATTTTGAATCACTTTCAGTTCCGTTGGATTTTGATCCATGACCAAAGGCTGACCATTCATCAATTGAATCGTCATTAAGCCTTTATCATTGAACTGAGCATTGATGTCTAAATATTTAGAGAGATCTTTTGCCAACAATTCCTGTTGATCTCGTAGTTCATTCGCAGACGAAGAGGACAGACCTTCTTCTCGTAAGATTTTACTGTTTAAATCCGAGATTTTAGTGGTGATGGCATTGACATCAGTCAATGACGATGACAACTGTTCGTCAACCAAATTTTCCTGATCTTTTACCAAACCTGACAAGGTTTTATACTGGCTCACCAGATTGTTTAAACTAGAGTAAGCAAGCTCCCTAAGGGATGACGAGGTTGGATCATTGTTTGCATTTTGCAGTGCGCTGAATGTCTTATTCAAATAACCCGTTAAAGAAACGCTGTCTTCGGCAAGCAAGCTATCTGACATTGTCATCAAGGAATGATAAGTATCATGATAAGAGAAGTCCGATGTGTCCGCTCGCACTTGTGCACTCACAAAATTGTCAACAAGACGAGCTGTATCACGAATGACAACACCACCGAGGGGCGAGCTAGCGGTATCCGTTCTTTGACGGCTATAGCCCTCAGTATCCACATTGGCCGTATTCTGCCCTGTCGTATTAATACGGGCATTACTGGACTGTAGTCCAGATAAACCAATTGAATATAAATTTGAGCTTCATAGCTCACACCCCTAGTGCGTTTGTCGAAGATAACCTTTCGTGTTATCGGCTATCTATGCAAAAACTTTACCAAAGATAATAATTGCGTCATTTTATTGCGGTAAGCCTTTGAACCACTTACTAGAAAGGATGCTATCTATTTTATCGGAGTACTTAGGATCTGTTGCATAACCACCTTTTTGCAGAGAAGCGGCAAACATTGATGCGTCATCTCCAGCTTTAAGGGCATCTTTATACCGCTCACTTGATGAGAGGAAATCTGCATAATCTTCAAAACTCTGAGAAAAAGAGTCATATGCTCTAAACGCGGCCTTTTCTCGTTTTGCTACGCCATCACGAAATTCTAATGTATTGACCACAGCGCGATCTCCCTTGCCAGCGACTGTCTGCCTTGATGCCGAACAAATTAAAACTCGCCGTACCGTTCTCTTTGGCAATAGGGTATTTCCCCCACCCCGTTTCCAAAGCCGCCTGCGCAAGCACTGCCTTCGGGTTAACACCTAACTTTTGTGCCGCACGCTGAGCATGAGGCCACAGGTGCTCAACAAATTCATCTGGAGAGTCAAATACAACGGAAATAGCCGATGGCGAAGGTTGATTTGAGCGTTCTGTAACTTGAGTGACGTTCTGTGATTGTTGCTTCGCTTCTTGCTGCACAGATTCAATAAATTCTGTGGAAGCACGATGAGCCAGAGCCTGAATCCTAGCCAGATCTTGCTTAGCCACCTGATTAAGAAAGTCTGTATCGCCTCGCTCTTTTGCCCCAGGAGAACTGACTCCCCCTTGCTGCTGTGTTTGGTATTGACGAATAAGCGCTTCCGATAAACCAATGCCACCGGACTTGGCTAAACTTTGAGACATCTGGGCATCCATCATCTCTTGATACTGCTTAGTTTGAGCACTTGAAAAAAGATCGCTGCCAATTGCCTCATTCGTGCTGCGCATATTTTTAAGTAACATATTGATAAAGATGGACTCAAACTGTTGAGCAACCACTTCCAGTGCGGCATCAGGGTCTTGCTGAGCTTTCGTTTTTAACGCGGTTAACGTCGAGAAATCAGCAAAAAAATCTTGTTTAGGAGGCACTGAATTCATCATAAAAACTGATCACCTATATCACAACCAAATCCGCATTAATTGCGCCAGCTTGCTTTAAACTTTCCAGAATTGCCATCACATCCCCAGGCGCTGCGCCAACCTGGTTGACAGCTCGAACGATATCATTCAATGAAGCACCAGGGTCAAAGACAAACATACGACCGCTATTAGGAGCAATCTCAATACCCTCGCGAGGCGAGATAATCGTCTCCCCACCCGTTACCGTTCCATCTTGCCCAACCACAGGTGGCGTTTCTCTTATTGTCACAGTCAGACTACCGTGGGTAATTGCGGCGGGAGAGACTTTCACGTGCTGTCCAATAATAATGGTTCCGGTGCGAGAATTCACTACAATCCGCGCCCGCTCCTCAGCCACATCCACTTCAAGATTTTCCAGAATCGATAAAAACGTCACACGCTGACTCGAATCTCTTGGCGCAGATACTCGTATTGACGTTGCGTCTAAAGTCGTAGCAACACCAGGCCCGAGAAGATCATTAATTTTATCTGAAACATGCTTAGCCGTTGTAAAGTCTGGACGATTTAAGTTAAACGTCAAGGTATCACCCGTATTAAAACTACTTGGCACCATGCGCTCTACACTCGCACCGTTTGGTATACGACCCACCGTAGGAACATTGACAGAGGTTCGAGAGCCATCCGTACCATTTGTGCCTAAACCACCAACAATTAGATTACCTTGAGCAATAGCATACACTTCACCGTCAGCCCCTTTTAGGGTAGATAATAATAGCGTCCCACCACGTAGCGCACTGGCGTTACCTATCGACGATGCTGTCACGTCAATTTTTTGTCCTGGTTTTGAAAAAGCAGGCAATGTGGCGGTTAAAGACACCGCCGCGACATTTTTCGACGTCGCGCTGACCCCTTCTGGCAACGTCACACCAAAACGTGACAACATGCTAGCGAAGCTTTGATTGGTAAACGGTGTGCTGTCACCCGTGCCATTTAGACCAATAACCAAGCCATAACCAAATAATTGGTTTTCTCGAACGCCTTGAACACTGGCAATGTCTTTCAACCGATCAGCTTGAACTGAAAAGGACAAGAAATATAAGACAATTAGCGCTGCGTACTTCATCACATCACCTATTGAGAGAAACCAATCTCTCTGCTGTTAGAATCATTAAATTAATAAGGCATGTCGCTAGAATTAAGCAAACGACTTACCCAACCTTGTTCACTTCCAGCCGCCACATCTCCAGTACCGGAATAGGTAATTCTTGCATCAGCAACACGTTCGGAATCCACGGTATTATTTGGGGAAATATCTTGCCGACGCACAATACCTGAGAAACGAATATACTCATCCCCTTGATTTAAACGCAGCCATTTTTCACCACGTACTGCCAAAAGACCGTTTGGATAGGTTCGAAAAACAGTAACTGAAATGGTCCCACTTAAGCTGTTATTTTGATTAGCAGAAGCATTACCTGTGAAATCCGTCCCCTGTTGCGGCAAGGTGGTATCTACTTTCAGCTCTTGGCCTAATACTGTTGGGTTTTCAATTGTAGCTGAAGACGATTTAGACACCGTAGCCGCATTGGCCTTCGTTGACGTTGTCGTTTCATTCAAATTAATTGTTAATATGTCACCAACCTTGCTGGCCTTTTGATCACCAAAAAACACATCGCCCATACTTGTCTGATAAATACCGCCTGTTGGTGCTTGGGAGGGCGTCATACCATTCGGATAAACTGGCGCATAATAAGGGTCATCAGACTGAATCGATTGACTGATTTCTGGTCCATTCAGAGGATCGTTCGGGTCCGGTACATACCCTTTACGCGGCACCTCTGCAGGCTCTTCTGGGGGGTCTTCCTCATCCGTTACAGCATCAACGACGGCATCAGTCACTGCCGCCACCACACCTGCGGCCGCGGCATTGGCAACAGCTTGCTCATTCACATCCCAAGAAAGGCAACCTGACAAGCAAGCACTGAACAACACTAAGAAGGCAAATTTAATCTTCATCATATTCCACACGTTACTATAATTGCTGTATTGCAAAACTCATCATACCGTCGGCCGACGCAATCACTTTCGAATTCATTTCATAAGCTCGCTGGGTGGTAATCATGTTCACTAGCTCTTCAATGGAATTCACATTTGATGCTTCTAACATGCCTTGTGCTATCGTTCCCAACGAATCTGTACCAGGAACACCAACGATCGGTGGACCGCTCGCATTGGTTTCCGTAAATAAATTTTGCCCAAGCAGAGTTAAGCCCTGTTGGATTGATAAAACCAGCGATATTAATTGCGCCAACTTGCTGAGCGTCGGCATCACCACTGTTTCGCACTGAGACAATACCATCTTCGGCAATCATGATTTCAACTGCACCTGGATCGATTTGGATCCCTGGCTCAATAACCAAACCACCAGATGACACGAGCTGGCCTTGACTGTTAAGTTGAAGGCTACCATCGCGCGTATACGCGATGGTACCATCGGGCTGTAATACTTGTAAGAAGCCTTTACCTTGGATGGCAATATCAAGCTGCCTATCCGTCATATTGTAATCGCCATTAGAAAAGTCTTTTTGGGTCGCGCCTACTTTTACCCCTGTACCTAATTGCAGGCCTGATGGTAATTCCGCATTCTGAGCACTCAGACCACCAGGTGCACGAACGGTTTTGTACATGAGATCTTCAAATACCGCCCTGTCTTTTTTAAACGCCGTCGTTGAAACGTTTGCCAAGTTGTTGGCGACAACGTTTAACTGCTTATCCATGGCACTTAAACCCGTTTTACTGACCCACAATGCTGAATTCATAATTGCCTCTTTTACATTCCGTTATTCGTTATAAATTGATGATACTTAAGCCGAGCGCTGTAAAATTCGAGCAGAAGAATCTGCATTATCTCGAATCGTATCCATCATTTTCACATTCATTTCAAAGCGTCGCGCAAGGTTCATAATGTGTGTCATCTCTTCAACAGCATTCACGTTACTACCTTCAATAAATCCACTCGCTAACTGGACGTTTGGATCAGGATCAAATTCTTGCCCATCCCGAGAATGTATTAAACCGTCTTCTTCTTTGCGTAAGTTCTGTGGGTCTGGATTAACCAACTTAATCTGGTTAAGTACCGCCACTTCATTCTCGGCCCCGCCTTGAGGCACAATAGAAATAGAACCGTCTGCGGTAATGTTAATACTGCTAAACGGTGGTAAAAAAATAGGACCACCCACACCGGCAACAGGCAAACCTCGTCCTGTTACCAATTGTCCAGCGGCATTAATTTGCAAGTCGCCAGCTCGAGTATAGGCTTCCTGACCACTCTCATCGTATACAGCAATAAAGCCATCGCCTGCCACCGCAACATCTAAATTTCTACCCGTTTGAATCATGTCACCTTGAGTATATCGTGTCGCTGGATTTTCGGTCATTGCATACACACGGCTAGGATAATAATCCCCATAGACCTGCATAGAACGGGCCTGTTCGAAATCAGAACGAAAACCTGTTGTACTGACATTTGCCAAGTTGTTAGCGTGTATTGTTTGAGCGTTCATGGTTTGTACACCACCACTCATTGCCAAATATAAGGCCTTATCCACCGCGATACTCCTCAAAAATTCACATCACATGATTAACTACTATCAAAAATCGTACCAACTTATAAAGAACATAAAAAAGGCAAAAAAAAGCCGGAACAGCAAAGCCGTTCCGGCACCAAATCTTCTCTCTCCAGAAAACTAGCGGAGGTTAATAATCGTCTGTGTTACCGTATTTTCGGTTTCTAATGTTTTACTGTTTGCTTGATAATTACGCTGCGCCTCAATAAGCGCAACAAGCTCAGACGTTAAATCAACGTTAGACTCTTCTAACGCCCCCCTTGAATTTTTCCGAACGTTCCCGTATTGGGGCGCCCTATATCAGCAGGGCCAGAACCCTTGCTTGCCAACCAAGTAGTGTGTCCAGACGGCATAAGACCGTCAGTACTGTCAAATGTTGCCAAGGCGATCTGGCCAAGAGTTGCCGTTTGCTGGTTGGTATAATTGGCCATCAAAAAGCCATCACTATCGAATGACACACCTTGCAACTCACCAGCTGAAAAACCATTTTGTTCAAAACTGTCTGTATTATTTAAAGCAAACTGCGTCGAACCCTTTAAGTCTAATGGTGTAATTTGACCACGATTGGTCGGATCCAATCCCATAACTTCTAATGTAATCGGCTGCGGAACACCAAAAGGTGGAAGCCCACGATACACTCCCAACAAGTTACCTGCAGGGTCAAAAGAGACGGTTGTATTTTTCTCTAAAAAGCGTGTATCTGCACCACTAAATGGATCTACATAACTTTCCTTTCCATCCAGAGTGACTCGAAGTTCGTAGGTATTATTTTCTCCCTGCTTAATAAAATAATAACCCATAGTGTGCGGTTCGCCCAAAGAGTCAAAAACCGTTCTGGTATTACCATAATTGTACGTTTCAGGACTTAATGGATCAAACACTTCTCGGGCCACCGCGATAGGTTCTCGCACCTCTTCTGGCGCAAGAGTTGAAGCAATCGCCACACCTCCTAATGTGCCAGCAACGGCTAAAGGTGTTTTTGTTGCCGCAGCGATCTCTGCTTCACCAGGCGCTGCAGCACCAAGATATAGAAGCTCAAATGGCTGCTCTTCTACACCATCACCGTTATAATCCGTACCGCCTTCTGCAGAGTTAAAAGTAGCAAACGTTTCACCTAGGAACGCTGCACCTGTTTCATCTGTCAAATTACCATCCACTGTCGCATGAACTTTATAGGTGTTCGGCAACTCACTTTTTGAATAATAGTAAGTCACTATATGACTTTGTCCGTTCCCATCGGCAATACCCTGAGTTTGCGTAAAGTTATAGGTATCTGGATTCAATGGGTCAAAATCAGCTCGAATAAATGCCGGAACATCATCATTTTCTGAGTTTAAATTTACCTTTAACTCCATTGCTGTGGTTGGCTCTGGTGGGATCCTATCCGTTGGTACCTTTAAGTCTTCCAAATTACCACCAACAACACCATCAACCGCATTAAACCCCAAAACATTACTGCCGTTATTAGTGACCAAAAAGCCATCTTCATCAAGCTTAAAGTTACCAGCACGGGTGTAGGATTGAGCAATACCGGAATCTAAAATAAAGAAACCACTACCATCAACGGCAAGGTCAAGGTTGTTATCCGTATAAGATATGTTGCCAGCGGAAAACTCTTGAGAAACCTTACTCACACTGACACCGGAGCCAATAGTATTACCACTCCCAGCACCAAGAACACTCGTGTTATATAGGTCGTCAAATTCAATACGTGACTTTTTAAAGCCTGTCGTATCGGCGTTGGCAATGTTATTACCTGTCACACTTAAATAATCAGCAGAAGCTTTAATGCCAGACAGTGCAGTATTGAATCCCATGATGCTCTCCAATTACCCTAATATTTCTAATTCATTCGTAAGTTTGATCTTGCCGTGGTTTTCCACGTTTAAAACCGTACCGTTCTCGCCATTAATGGTGACACCCTGGATGCGCGCTGGAAGCTGAGTCGTCATTGACGATACTTCGCCCTTCTCATCCGTTGAAGATGCGGCAAAACGATATTCACCAGGCGGCAAGGGATTTCCGTCATCACCTAACTTGTCCCATTTAAATTCCCCTGAATCCAGCGCAGCAGTGCGAACTAAACGATTATCAGCATCGTATATTTTCAGTGTTGCGGCTTTGGAGTTCTCTGGTATTACTGTTCTTAACTGAACCGTTTCAAGACCGTCGGTTACTTTCACTTTACTTCCGTCCATAAGAATAGACTTACCCACCAGTGTAGACGCACTAAGCGCCTGATTGGAGGTGAGCGAAGTGGCCATGCTTTCTAATTGATCCGAAATACTCGTCAACCTCTCCAAAGAACTAAACTGAGACATTTGCGCCACCATGTCATTCGCATCTTGCGGAGACGTCGGGTCTTGACCTTTGAGCTGCTCAATGTATAGCTTCAAAAACACATTTTGATCGGCTAATGCTCCCGCCTCTTCTGTTTTTGATACATCTGGCTTTTCAATGCCAGCCTTGGATTTAGCAGCGTCTGTGCCATATTGGGAAATTAACCCACCAAGACCTTTGCTATCAGATATATTTGCCATCTATCAGCTCCTATGACTGACCAAGCGTGAGCATTTTTTGCATCATACTTTTCGCTGAGTTCATAATTTCTACGTTTGTCTGAAAGGATCTGGAAGCTGACATCATATCCGCCATTTCTTCCATCGGATTTACGTTAGGGTAAAAAACATAGCCCTCTTCATTCGCCATCGGGTGATCTGGTTCATACCTTGGCTGCAACGGCGCGTTTGACTCCACTATGCCGTCCACCTTCACTCCGACACCTGCACCACTGTTATCGGTATTAACATTGCCCCAGCCGTTTTCGCGCATACTGTCATTCATCATTTCTGAAAATACGGGCTTGCGAGCACGATATGTTTGATCCGCTGAACTGGCGGCACTGTCTACGTTTGCCATATTACTTGCAATCGTATTCAAACGAACCGTTTGGGCGCTCATCGCAGACCCAGAAATAGTAAAAATATTACTCAATGACATGGCTATTAATTCCCAGTAAGCGCTTTTTTCATACCGCTAATTTTTCTATCCAAGAACATAAAACTCGTATCGAATTGCAATGAGTTTTGCGCATACTCTGCTTGCTCTCTTTGCATATCAACTGTGTTACCGTCTAATGACGGCTGACTCGCATTGCGAAAAAGCAACTCATCCGACTCTCCAGCAGTACTCTCGCCTGATATGTGACGAGAATTTGTACCAGCCAGTTTCAACTTATTACTCTCTGCATTAAATAGTGAATCGAATGAAATATCTCTGGCTTTATAATTTGGCGTATCAGCATTGGCGATGTTATTTGCCAGAACCGCCGCTCTTGCGCTGCGAAACTCAAGCGTTTTATCATGCCCGGCAAATGCACTTGCAAAAGATATAGCCATTCGACCCTCAAAAATAATTTATTAACTTGATCGATATAAAGCAATTATAATGCCAAAAACAAAAACCCTTTAAATTCATATACTTAAAAAATAAAAATAAACAAACGGCAAAAAGCGGCAATCACTAAAAGACATAATACAGAAACAAAAAAGCCCATCGATTACTCGGATGGGGCTCTTAAATACAGAATAGAAATAAATGTAAACGGAAATACTATAAAGATTTGGCCTTGTAGACTATCCACTGGGTGACACTGCACTATTTCAAAATAGTCTGACAGACCACTGAGTGCTTCTGAACCACCAAGAAACAAATACCCTCCAGGCTTCAAGCAAGCGTGCATTCTCTTCAAAATATCCAACTTAAGATCAACAGTAAAATAGATCAGCACATTTCGACAAAAAATCACGTCAAACTTACCCAAAGTAGAGAAGGATTCAATAAGATTCAAATACTTAAACTCAACCCGAGCGCTTAAATGCGGTTTGATCTTCCATGTTAGGTCATTTATCTTATCAAAATAGCGTCTTTGTAAGTCCGGCCCAAGACCACGTGCAATAGCCAAGCTATCGTATTCACCCTGCTTAGCGTGCTGAAGGATATTCGTACAAATATCGGTCGCTACTATTTTTTCACCTGCTTTTAACACACCAGGACGAGCCGATTTAAATTCGTCTATCACCATACTGATAGAATAAGGCTCTTGACCTGTTGATGAGGCTGCCGACCAAATTCTAAGAGGGCCTGATGTCATTTCAGGCAACACCCTATCTTTTAAAATTGTAAACGGGTGAATATCTCTAAACCAAAGCGTTTCGTTCGTTGTCATCGCATTAATGACTTCTTCTTTTAGTTTAGAGCTCCCATATTTTTCCAAGGCATCAACAAGTTGCTCAATCTTAGAAAAGCCTTCTCTCTCCAGCACTTTTCCCAGACGACTGGCAACCAGATATTGCTTGTTATCACTCAGCGAAATGCCACAAGCTTTCTGCAGATAGTCCCTGAACCTAATATAGCCATTAGGTGTAATTGCATTTGTACTACTGAGCATTAAAACTCCATATTTTACAGGTTCCATTTAAGGCTAGACAAAGCGTCCAGCCCAACCATTATTCAGACTGAACCTGCACTGTTTCTATTGCTAATCGAGCCAGCTCATCTGGCTGAAATTTCGCCAAGAAACCATCTGCCCCAACTTTCTTAACCATTGATTCGTTAAAAACACCACTTAATGATGTATGAAGAAGAATAAATAAGTCTTGTAGACGGCTATCATTACGAATTGAAGTCGTTAACGTGTATCCATCCATCTCTGGCATTTCTATATCAGAAATCACCATAGAAAACTCTTTCGTCACATCCTTACCTTCCGCCACCATGTTTTGAAGATAAGTAAGCGCTTCTCGCCCATCACAAAGAACCGTTGTTGCAAAACCGACTTGCTCCATACAACGCTTAATCTGCTTACGTGCCACAGAAGAATCATCAACTATGAGTATATGATGTTTCTGCGCATTTTCTGTGACACCTGCATTGACAATACCTTCAGAGATATCTTGGCGAGTAGGCGCCACTTCGGAAAGGATTTGCTCAACATCAATAATCTCAACCATCTCTTTATCAACCTGACAAACGGCGGTTAAATAATTGTCATTTGACAAACCTTTTGGTGGCGGCTGAATATCGCTCCAGTTCATGTTGACAATACGCTCTACACCACGCACTAGAAAACCTTGAATACGACGGTTGTACTCGGTGATAATCACAAAACACTGACTAATGTTTTCCATTGGGAACCGCCCCAGTCGCTAACCCTAAATCCAAAATAGGTATAGTGCCACCACGAATATGGGCAACGCCTCTCACTACCGGTGAACTATGAGGCATGGTCGTTAACTTAGGGCATTGAAGCACTTCTTTGACTTTAAAGACGTTAATGCCATAAATTTGCTTACCATTTAAGCGAAACAACAGCAATTCAAGTCGGTTTTCTCCTACAAGCTGTGTACGTTGGTTAACAGTATCCAGAACTCCAGCCATAAACGCCTCCAAAATGTGTAAACATTATAATGAGGTATCACCTCAAAATTGTTAAAATGCATCATCCAATGATAAAGTGATTTTTACTATTTTACTAACTATCTTATTTATAACCTAATCATAAACAAAGAGAGTGAATCATGCGAATAATAAGGCTAAGCGTAGCCTTCATTTGTTTCCAAACAGGCCTAGTATTCGCCTTATCCACAGAAGAACAAATTAACCACTTCATAGATCGAGTAGAAATTCCTCGGCTATCACAAATATACCCTGAAGCGACGATCAACATTACCTTAAATAATCTCGCGGCTCTCAATTATCTATCCGAATGCGAAGATGACGCAATTCAAATTAGCAACCAAAGACCTGAAGCCGTCAAACGCACGAACTATGAAATCAGCTGTGATTCACCTACGTGGAAATCCTACATACCCGTTACACAAGAAATTCTAATTCCCGCGATAAAGACCACAACACCGATTAACCGTGGACAGGTTATTGACCAATCCAACACAGATATCGGTGACGTTGATATATCAACCCTTAGAGGACAGGTTTTTACCAAAAAGAACCCACCCTATGGCCTCATCGCTTCACGCAACCTTCGTATCAACACCTTCATAACCGACACTCTTATCAACCAACCAACACTGGTAAAAAAAGGCGATATTGTCCTAATTACAGCAAGCAGTGGTACCATTATAGTTAGAATGAATGGCGTTGCATTGGAAAATGGCGTAAAGGGACAACAAATACGTGTCAAAAACACCAGCTCTGAACGAATTATATACGCCAAAGTTGTAACTGACAGTGAGGTTCTTGTAAACTATTGAGTACAGAATGATCGGCGACTTACTAAATGCTTTTTTCTGGGCTTTTCATTAAAGTTTCTGTAGACCCAGCCGACAATATAGACAGGCAAATCATAAAAGGGCGGAAAACCCAATGGCAATACATTTTACAGGTCTATCAAACCAGAGCACAATCAACAAAAGTGAGCGATCGCAAAAAGACGATTCGACTGGTAGTGCGACAGGAAAACAAAGCACAGTGCAAGGTGGTACGTTAGCAGAAGATACCGTTAGACTAAGCGGTACGGCACAAACTTTGCAAAATCAACAATCTAAAATTAACAATTTACCAGACGTCGACATGGCAAAAGTAGAACAGATTAAAAAAGCAATAGCGGCTGGTGAATACAAAATCGATACGCAGAAGCTAGCGAATAATATGGCTTCTATGGACTCGCTATTCTAGACTGTATATTTAATACGGTCTTTAAACGGTCTGTCTTATGATTCCCATTGCCCCTATATTTGTCAGAAGCAAAGAGATATTAGAAAAGCTCTCTTTGCTTCTTGATGATGAACGCCTCGCTTATGGTGAAGTAAACAGCCAAACCATTCTTAGCTTATCAGAGCAAAAGCAGACACTGCTTGATGAAATGAATCAGCTCAATGAAAAAAGAGTTAACGTCCTTATTAAATTCGATATTGTTGACCGAAAAAATCCTACCGAAGAAGCGTTTAAAAAGTGGCTTAGCTTACAAGATAGCTCTATGGATAATGTTCGCCTTCTCATGCAAGAGTGCGACACTCTATTAAGACAATGCAAAACCAAAAACAATACTAACGCTCGTATTTTAAATACGCTGCAAAAACGCAATAAACATCTCTTCGAACTCCTCCAAGGCCACAATAGTAAGAACAAAGTCTATACAGCCAGAGGATCAACTCGCCCTATCAGCAGTAAACACACACTAGGCAGAGCTTAAAAAGTCATACGAATCAATACTATACTGGGTTCGAATTTGTGTTTCAGGCAAAAATAAGGTATAAAACCTTCTTAAAAATACGTCCTCATAGGTAAACGGGATATACCGGCCGCCTCCTAAGCAGCTATTCCAGGTTCGAGTCCTGGTGAGGACACCACTTTTCTATATACCAAGAAAAGCCAGACATAAAAAAAGCGCTTATAAGCGCTTTTTTTATGTCTGGCATAATGGCTTATTCTACGTCGATCACTTCAAAACTATGAACGATTTTCACCCCACCTCTCTCAAGCATAAGAGAAGCAGAACAATACTCTTCTGCGGATAGTTTAACCGCACGGGCAACTACGCTTTCTTTCAAATTACGGCCAGTCACAACAAAATGCACTCGAATTTCAGTAAACACGGCCGGCACAGTATCAGCACGATCAGCATCAATCTGCGCAACGCAGGAAACAACATCCTGGCGAGACTTCTTTAAAATACTCACCACATCATAGGAAGTGCAACCACCAAGCCCTGCCAACAACAGCTCCATAGGTCTTGGCCCAGCCACTTGATTACCGTCAATTTCCACCTTAAAGCCAGAGCCTGTTTCGGCAGTAAAATGCACATCTTCTTGCCAACTCACATTCGCTTTCATATTTTAACCTTATATTATTCAGCCATGACTAAAACTGTCGACACTATGATTGAAACAGCTCAGCTAATTTTTTACCCGGATCATCAGCACGCATAAACGCTTCACCAACCAAAAACGCATGAATCCCTTTTTGACGCATCAAGGCAACGTCATCACGAGTGTGAATACCACTCTCAGTGACGATAAGTCGATCAGAGGGGACATCACGCATTAACTCAAATGTATGATCTAAACTCAGTTCAAAGGTATGAAGGTCCCGATTATTAATACCAAGCAATTCCGTCTGAGTATGCTCTAACGCCAAATCTAACTCGGAACGATTATGCACCTCAACCAAAACATCCATACCCAAATCACGCGCCATTTGATCCAATTCACGTAACTTTTGACCACTTAAACAAGCAGCAATCAGTAAAATACAGTCAGCACCAATCGCCCTAGCTTCAAGAACTTGATATTCATCAACAATAAAGTCCTTGCGAATAACAGGCAATTTACAAGCGGCCCGAGCTTGTACTAAAAACTCTTCGTGGCCTTTAAAAAAATCACTGTCTGTTAAAACTGACAAACAAGCTGCACCGCCTTTTGCATAGGACTTTGCAATATCGGCAGGAATAAAGGGGTTACGTAAGATCCCCTTGCTCGGAGACGCTTGTTTCACTTCAGCAATAACAGCGGCCTTACCAATGGCAATTTGGTGCTTTAAGGCATGAGCAAAACCACGAGGCGCATTATGGACATTCGCCACTGACGCTGCCACTTCTAAGTTTCCGTATGGTGTGTGGGATTTACGCTCCTGAATTTCTTCGTATTTACGAGCGACTATTTTCTTTAAAATGGTCGGAGTTTCTATTTGCATGGATTACTGCTCCTCTCTATTTACAGTGAATTGAGAACCATAAAACAACGAGTAAAACTAGCCAATTCAGACATTTTGACCTTCGCTGTACCACCACCAATCACATCTTCGGCAATGTTTACTCCTTCAGCTAAAGTATCTGCAATACCTGAGACGTAGATCGCTGCCCCGAGCATTTAAAGCAACAATATCTCGAGCAGGATTAATTTTTCCTTTACCATCTAACGCCGTCTTCACCAAAACAAGGCTTTCTGTGGCATCGGCCGCTTGAATGGTATCAATAGACTGCAGAGGAATACCAAAATCTTCAGGGGAAATTTTGTATTCTAAAATCACCCCATTTTTCAACTCAGCAACATAGGTGGGCGCCGCAATACTAATTTCATCTAGGCCATCTTCTGAATGAACCACCATCACATGTTCACTGCCTAACGCTTTTAATACTTCCGCGATAGGTCGCACCCATTTTTGATGAAATACGCCCATCACTTGACGTTTAGCATTCGCTGGATTGGTTAAAGGTGCCAGTAAATTAAAAATAGTACGAGTGGCCATTTCTTTACGAGGGCCAACGGCATACTTCATCGCTGAATGATGATTCGGCGCAAACATAAAGCCTAAGCCAATTTCTTCAACACATCGGCATACTTGCACCGCATCTAGGCCAAGGTAAATACCAGCCTGTTCCAACACGTCCGCACTACCTGATTTAGAAGACACGGATCGACCTCCGTGTTTTGCCACTTTACCGCCAGCAGCGGCAACTACAAAAGCAGACGCCGTCGATACGTTGAATAAATTACCGCCGTCCCCCGTACCACAGGTATCCACAACACCATCAAGATTTAACTCCACTTTACTGGACAGCTCTCGCATGACTTGTGCTGCCGCCGTAATTTCTTCGACCGACTCACCTTTCATTCTTAGGCCTATAAGAAAACCACCTATCTGTGCTGGCGTGGCTTTTCCCGTCATGATGTCATTCATTACTATGCGCATCTCAGCACCATTTAGATCTTGGCGCTCAACAACAGCGGCAATCGCCTTTTGAATATCCACCAGCCTCTCCTATCGTATTAAAATTATCGTGTTAAGAAATTGGCCAATAAAGCATGGCCTGCTTCGGTCAAAATCGACTCAGGATGAAATTGCACCCCTTCTACGGCAAGCGTTTTGTGTCGAATACCCATAATCTCTTCTCTTTCACCCGCTGCCGTTTGACTCCACGCCGTCACTTCCAGACAATCTGGCAAAGAGTCTGCAGATATTACCAACGAATGATAACGTGTGGCTGTTTGAGGATTCGGCAACCCCTTAAATAGCGACGTATTTTGATGATAAATATATGAAGTTTTACCATGCATAACATTTTTAGCACGAATCACTTCGCCACCAAAGACTTGACCAATACTTTGATGACCTAAGCAAATACCCAATATGGGAATCTTGCCTGCGAACCTCGCAATCGCCGCTAAAGATATACCCGCTTCGTTAGGCGTACAGGGACCGGGTGAAATCACCAGATGAGACGGAGCAAGACGCTCAATATCTTCAAGACTAATTTCATCATTACGAAACACCTGCACATCTGCACCCAACTCACGAAAGTATTGCACTAGGTTATAAGTAAAAGAGTCGTAATTGTCGATCATCAATAACATAAAGAAGAGACGCGCCTAAAAGCAATAATAAAATATCGTAATGTAAAATGCGCCAAATTCTACACTGTCATGAACACCGTGTCTCCCATAGGAAGGATGCGATACGCCATCGCTGATTTATAAAGCTTTGCTTCATATGCATACGGTTATGCGACAAAGCTGAAAGCATGTTATCTTTACCACAATTATTTTGTGTTTTAAGGATGTCCAGTGCACAGCCAAGTCACCGATCTCATCGAAACCCTCATTCATGACGAGCATTCTCCCGAGTCAATTAATAAGGCCATTTCCGAACTAACCCCCGATGACGTTGCTTTAGCGCTTGAGTCTATTCCTCTGGCACAACGTAAACAAGCATGGGCAAATATTAAGCAGGCAAACCGCCTTGATATTCTCGTTGAAATGCGCGGAGAATCTCGTCAATTACTCCTAAAAGGCTTAGACGATACCGAAATTGAAACCTTATTCACCGATGTAGACGCGGAAGACCTACTTGAAATAACAGACTCCCTTCCTGATCGCCTCGTTGATATTGCCCTTAAGCAAATGGACAATAAGCAACGAGAATATTACCAACAAGGTATTGTCTACGATGACGATGTAGTTGGCCGCTGGATAGACCACGAACTGCTCATTGCCTCTCAATCCATTCGAGTATCAGAAGCACTAAGACTACTGAAAAAGAATACCCCTGCCTACACAGACATGGTGTATCTCGTGAATCGAACTGGTCGCTGGGTAGGGTGCGTCAAATTTGACCAGCTATTTAAGGCGCAAGGGCATGAGCCTATCTCCGGACTTATTGATGAGGAATGCTCCTTTATTCATGCTGATACAGAGCTAACCAAAGCCGCAGAACAACTAGAGCGCTCCTCCTTGTCAGCACTTCCTGTTGTGGACGACAATCACATTTTATTAGGCCGTTTTCATGCTGGGCTGGCCATGGAAACATGGCGTCTAGAAAACGAAGCTCAACAAATGTCGACAGCCGGTCTTAACGAAGAATCTGATCTATTCGCACCAGTCAAACGCAGTGCGGCAACTCGCGGCATCTGGCTGGGCATTAATCTCCTGACCGCTTTTTTGGCTTCCGCTTTTATTGGTTTGTTTGAAGCCACATTACAGCAAGTAGTTGCACTAGCGGTATTGATGCCTGTTGTTGCCTCAATGGGTGGCATCGCCGGTAGCCAGACACTGACCCTTATTGTACGAGGCTTAGCACTTGGACAAATCACCCGTAGCAACTTGAAGTCATTGCTGTCAAAAGAGTTAAAAGTTGGCGGACTGAACGGTATATTATGGGCTATTGTCATCGGAGTGGTCACTCTTTGGTGGTTCGAAAGTCCGATGCTCGGTGCCGTTATCGGCCTCGCTATTATTGTCAATATTCTTATGGCAGCACTTTCTGGTGTACTAATACCTGTTTTGCTAGACAAACTACGTATTGACCCTGCGTTATCTGGTTCCGTTATTTTAACTACGGTAACGGATATTGCAGGTTTCGTCGCCTTCTTAGGGCTGGGTACTTTGCTGTTACTCTAATCCACTAAACAACTCATACGACAAAGAGACTAAGAAAAAAATGAACTGGGAAACAATGCAAATTTATTTAGGCCTTGGAGATACCCAAATGCACTGGGTGGTCCGAGTCTTTTTTGTGGTATTTGGCACACTCATCGCCAACTTTGTTGCGAATCATATTTTGACGCGTATAGACAAACAACTAGAACGTACAAAAACCCCCTGGGATAACGTACTGATTCACGCTGCACAAAAACCCGTCGGAGTATTCATATGGTTAGTAGGCCTAAGCGTTGCCGCTGAGATATCTGGTTCAGAGATGGATCCTGGGTTGTCTTCGCTGATTAAGTCAATCCGAGAAATTGGCGTTATTGTTATTCTTACTTGGTTTATTCTACGCTGTGTTTCTGAGAGTGAAAGAACCCTTACTAACTCAGATAAAGTGGCCACTAAGGTTGACTACACCACCGCCAGCGCTATCAGTAAATTATTACGCGCTTCCGTGGTTATTACCTCGGCCCTCGTCATCTTGCAAACCTTAGGCTATAGCATTTCTGGTGTATTAGCGTTTGGTGGCATTGGTGGTATAGCGGTGGGTTTTGCGGCAAAAGACTTACTAGCCAACTTCTTTGGTGGATTAATGGTGTATTTAGATCGTCCTTTTGCTATCGGCGACTGGATTCGCTCACCAGATCAGAATATTGAAGGCACAGTCGAACACATAGGCTGGCGACAGACGCGCATCCGTACCTTTGATAAACGCCCGCTGTATGTACCAAATGCCACATTTTCAACTATTTCGGTCGAAAACCCTTCACGTATGACCCATCGCCGTATTAATGAAACAATTGGCGTGCGTTATAGCGATTTTCATCTTTTACCCACTATTTTGGCTGACATAAAAAATATGGTCGCCAATCACGAAGATCTAGATACAAACCAAACTTATATGGTGAATTTTAATCAGTTTGGCCCTTCATCTTTAGACTTCTTTATTTACGCCTATACTAAAACGGTAGATTGGAGAACCTACCACAACGTCAAACAAGATGTTTTATTTCAAGCGATGCAGATCATAGAAGCACACGGTGCGGAAGTTGCGTTCCCCACACACACTCTCCATATGGCAAAAGACAGTAAAATGACACTATTGCCTGAACAATCAGGATCACCAGAACCTTTATCAACCGAAGTTGAAAAATGATTGCCACAAAAAATGCCAAGTTAAATAACTTGGCATTTTTTAATGCGTACTTTGTTTCACAGCGAGTCTAGACCAGTAACTCCGCCAAATCATCAATAATCGCATCCGCACCTAACGCAGCCAAATCTTCACCTTGATGATAACCATAAGTTACCAAAGCACACTTAAACCCGGCGTTGCTCGCAGCTTTAAAATCGGTAATGGAATCGCCTATCATCAAGCAATTTTCTGGCAAGGCTTCAATCGACTCACTGCAATGCAACAAAGGCAAAGCGGAGGGTTTTTTCTCTTCTAATGTGTCGCCACCTAACAGCCAACCAAATTGCTCCGTTAACTCAAAATGATCCAACATAGGTTTAACAAACACACTTGGCTTATTGGTAATTAACGCAACGGGCACATTATGATGTTTCAGCGCTTTCAACAAAGCTTTTACATTAGGATAAAGGGTCGTTTTATCCGTCAGGTGTGCATGATAATGCAATAAGAAAACTCGATACGCTTCTTCGTGCTTAGCTTTGTCTATACCAGCCCAATCCAAGGCCTGCTCAATCAACTTGGCCGAGCCAAAGCCCACCCAGCCCCGTACGCGACCCTCGCCCGCTAAAGGGGCACCCAATTCCGCTAAAAACGCATCAACAGCGTCGGCGATATCCGGCACACTATCAACTAGGGTGCCATCCAAATCCAGACACACCAGTTCAGGCCACCCTTCAAACCAATCGGAAAAATACTTAGGTGTTTTCATTGACGAACGCTCGCTAATTCTTTGCGCATGCTATCAATGACTGACTTATAGTCAGACTTACCAAAAATAGCCGACCCTGCCACAAAAGTATCCGCACCAGCACGAGCAATCTCAGCAATGTTCTTTTCACTAACACCACCATCCACCTCAAGGCGAATGTCATAACCGCTAGCGTCTATCAATGCTCGTGCTTCACGAAGCTTGTCTAGCGTTCCAGGGATAAAAGACTGTCCACCAAAACCTGGATTGACAGACATCAATAAGACCATGTCGATCTTGTCCATGACATGTTTTAAATAATGTAAGGGGGTAGCAGGGTTAAACACTAAACCCGCTTTGCAACCACCGTCTCGAATCATCTGTAAGGATCGATCTATGTGCTCGCTGGCTTCTGGATGAAAAGTAATAAAGGAAGCCCCAGCTTCAATAAAATCACCAATCATACGATCCACTGGTTTCACCATCAAATGAACATCAATATCCGCGGTCACACCATGTTTACGCAACGCTTTACAGACCATAGGGCCAATCGTTAAATTGGGAACGTAATGATTGTCCATCACGTCAAAGTGTATGATATCGGCTCCGGCCTCTAACACATTGTCAACTTCTTCGCCCAATCGAGCAAAATCGGCAGAAAGGATAGAAGGGGCAATGATAAAATCATTCATATCTGACTCCAGCAGTGACACAATAAAGGTCTCATAATGAAAATTTACACTGCATTTTACCAAGACACTTAAAAGAAGTATTGAAAACAATGAAGAAATTTAACGCGCTAAGCCACGCCATCATTACACTTCTTTTCTTGAGCAAAAACCTCCCTGTTTTAGCAGAAGAGCCACAAGCCGCGACCAATGGCACACAAGAAAAAACTGCCACGCCAACAGAAAGCACGACAAATGAAAGCACTCCTGCGCCAAACACTTCAACACAAAACAACGCTGAATATGCTATCCCTCAGCCACAAGCATCACGCCTTAATGCGCTAAAAACGTCTTTAATGTTGAGGCAACTAAATCACCAAATATTAACATTAGAGGCGAACAGTGAGCCTTTTCTTACCCTTTACAGAAGATCAATGACCAGCGACACGCAAGGCTGCATTCTCCTACTACACTCAGACAACGAACATCCCGATTGGCCTGATGCGATAGCGCCATTGCGTAATGCCCTACCTGAATACAGCTGGTGCACCTTATCCATTGACGTTCCAGACATTATCAAGCGCGCAGACCCAATAAAAATCAATACATCAACACCAAACGATGCATCAATCGCCGACAACACACAACCAACATCCGCTGAGCTGCCTAACCAAGCTGTGGTTTTTGGCAGAATAGACGCCGCTATCGCTTACGCAAAGACGCAAAACATCGAACAATTTAGTTTTCTTGGCTATGGAACTGGCGCAAGTTACGCACTGAGTTTTTTAGCCGCGAACCAAGGCGCGGGTAACGCTTTAATTCTCATTGACATTGAATCACCAGCAGGCTCATCTAGCTACGAAATGGCTCAAAAAATTCGCCAAGTCCCCCAGCCTATTTTGGACTATTATGTTAGCTCAACAAGAAGTGATCAATTTGCGATGTGGCGCAAACAAGCCGCCAACCAAAGAGCAGAAAAACGGGGGGACTTTATTCAACTTGATGCTTTACCAGATAGAGTCACCGGAAAAGACAGCAAACAACTGCTTATACAGCGAGTTCGAGGCTTTTTAAAACAAAACACCGATCAAATAAATCAACAAAAAACATTACCCAGCGTAAAAAAAGGGCTCTTTTACGAAAGCCCTATTAACAATTGATCACTAAAAAAATAATTCATAAAGTGTTATTTGCGCGCTTTCTTAACCATTTCATATGCCGCTTGAATTTCTTGAGTACGCTCTTTCGCCAGCTCAATCATTTCATCTGGCAGGCCTTTTGAACTCAATTTGTCGGGATGGTGCTGGCTCATTAAACGACGATACGCCTTTTTAATCTCGGCATCCGTCATCTCAGGCGTCACACCCAGCGCCTCATAGGCCGCTTTTAATAAATCTTTCGATCCCATGCTATTTGAGGATGACTGAAAACCTTGACTGAAGTGAGCTTGCTGTTTTACTTGAATATGCAACGCTTCAAATTCTGCAACCGACACCCCAAGGTACGAACAAACTTGAGAAACAAAGGCTTTCTCCTCCAAACTAAAATGGCCATCAGCGTAAGCCGACACCAGCAACACCTCTAAAAGTGTGCGAGTTAAATCACCAGGGCCAACCACCTGCTTGAAGGTATTTAGTACTGAAGCGAGGTCGAAATTTTCAGACTTTCCCTCATTAAACAATCGCTTAGCCTGATCCTGAGCCGCTGGCGACAACCTTAAACGCTGCATAACAGATTGAGCCAACTGGATTTCTGCTTCTGTTACTTGACCATCAGACTTAGCCAATCGCCCCATTAAAAGAAATAATGTGCGAAAAAAAGTTTCCTGCTGCAGCCGTACATCGGCTCGACTACGAATTCGACTGAAAGCACCGCCAGTCTGGGCTTTGTCTATCACGCCCCCCACACAAAATCCCAGTAAAGCCCCGATAAAACCGGCTAAAATATAACCCAAAATTGCACAAACAATCTTCCACATAAAGATATTTCTCCAGAATCGGTAGCCCCTATGGGCCTGCTTAGATTATCATTTGTCTCTCAACATGGACCCGCTTATGGGCAGTATCCGATTTCGGACAATAACTTTTGGTAGCAAGTATACCCTGCATGGTTAAGCATTTACGAACATACGCCTTATTTTTTCAAAGTCTTTTCGTATTGCCAATGGCATACGGACAAGTGGACCAATGGGATTGGATACCAAGAGAATCCTTAACGAAAGAACAGCAATCTCAACTCAGTCGATACTGTCAAGGATCCTATATCAATAGCTGGCAAGCAAACGATATTCAAGGAACCGACCTCACCGCAGATCTAATAGTCCGTGACGAAAACGGCGTGATTCATCTTCAAGGTGAGGCCGAAATACGCCAGCCAGAAACCACTTTGTCTGCTGACAAAATTGAAGGCATACCAAATGAATATTATCAAGCTAATGGAAATGTTACTCTACGTAGTAACGATCAGCTGATCCGCAGTTCACGCGCCTACATAACAAATAATAACAGCTCTCCAACAGAATTTAGCGACGCCAAGTTCCTTAGCCATCAGTCCAAAACGCGTGGCGAAGCTAAGCTACTCTCACGGAGTCAAGATGGCGTCATTTTTATAAAAGAAGGCTTTTTTACTACCTGTGAACCCACTGAAGAGAGCTGGCAGCTTTATGGAAGCTCCATTAAGATTGATACGAAAAGTGGCTTTGGTACTGCAGAACATGTACAAATTCGTGTGGCTGGACTGCCTATTTTTTATTTCCCTTGGTTGCGTTTTCCAATTGATAACACTCGTCAAACAGGCTTTTTGTTTCCTAGCTTTGGGTTCTCAGGATCAGATGGTCTAAGCCTATCAGCGCCTTTTTACTGGAACATTGCACCGAACTATGATGCCACTATCACACCACAGGTTATTCAAAAAAAAGGCGAAGGACTCGATCTAGAGTTACGTCACCTAAGCCCTTATGGTGAGACAATGTATGAGCAGTCCACTTTTTTTGATAATGACGAAGGTGAGCAAACCCTACTCAAACTCACAACCGCACAAAAAATAAACACCTATTTTAGTACAGGCTTCTTGCTAGAAGACAATCCAACAGAAAACAAATACCCAGAGGCAAACAGCACATCCATTGGTGAAAAAGATCATTACCAACGAAGTGTTTATGTGAGCGCTAATAATGGCAACCTCTTAAATAAGGTGACTTACTTAACTTACCAAACACCAGATAATACGGTTGATAAACCTTTCGAATGGTTACCCAGGGTTGATAGCTCCTATCGATTATCGACAAGTAATTTAGATTATAGAATTGATGCCCAATACACGGATTTTTACGATCCAGACGAAAATAATTTTGATGGCAAACGAATCGTTTTGAATCAAGACACAAAAGCGAACATCAGCAATGGATGGGGAAGTTTAACGCCAGGACTTTTAATACAGTACCGTGACTATGACATCCACAATTACACAACAACATCTGACAGCGAAGAGTCCATTAGTCACATTACTGGATACATAGACTCTTCTGTAGTGTTTGAACGCCGCTTAATTCTAGACAATAGCCCGTGGAGACAAACACTGGAACCACAATTAAGTTATTTAAACTCGCCTTATAAAGATCAAGATTTTATTCCTGACTTTGATGCAAGCGTACCAACGATGACCTATTCTCAAGCCTTCAGCCACAATCGCTTCAATGGCAATGATAGAATCGGCGATACAGAGCAAGTAACATTTGGTCTAGAAAGTCGTCTATATGATGCAAACAATAATGAAAGATGGGCATTTAAAGCCGGTCAGATCTTTTATTTGAAAGATCGTTATGTTGGTATTACTGGCAACACGGATGAAAACAATGCAATTGATGACTCAAAGCGCAGCGATTTACTCACTTCGACTAACTACAATACTGATCGTTTTAGTTTAACAGGGAATTTGAATTACAACCTAGACAACAGCAAGGTAAACTTAGCACAAATCGTTGCATCACTAACACCAGTTGATGATGTCAAAATCAATCTTAGTTATTTGTATACAATTAACAATACTGATCCAGATGATGATGCCAAACAAGCAAGCGTAGGGACAATTTTTCCAATCAACCAAAATTGGTCAATGTTCACACAATACACTTATGATTTCTTAAGAGAGGATGGCACTAAAGAAATCGCAGGACTAGGTTATGAAAACTGCTGTATAAAGGTTTCGATGAGCTATCAACACTGGCTCAATGATGACAATCAATACGATCGTGGCGTCTTTTTACAATTTATTTTACGTGGCTTAAGCAGTGCGGGTCGTGCTAATAGCGAAACTAACATTGCTGACAGTTATTGGAACCAAGGAAAAGTTGGATATTAATCATGAAGTTGTTTTCTTTTTTCTCTTTTATGTTCGTGACATTGCTACCGTTGCAAACATTACATGCTGAACCGACGAAGATTGATGGCATTTCAGCCATTGTAGACTCAAAACCTATTTTAGAAAGTGATATTCAAAATCGCTTTCAAATTGTCAAAGACCGAGTGCCTGGCGGAGTGATGACAGATAACATTCACCGTCAAATTCAAAACCAGATGATTGACGAAGCTCTGCAGGTAAACTACGCGCGCAAAATCGGCATGCGTGTCTCTAGCACAGATGTGGATAACGCCATACTTGGAGTCGCTCAAAATATGAACTTAGATTTGCAAGGCTTAAAAGATGTACTCGCTAGCAAGGGTATTAACTACTCACGCTATCGCGAGCAAATTGAGCAAGAAATTCTAATCAATAATGTCAAACGAGAAATTTTAAAAAAGCGTATTGTGATTTCTGAGCAAGAAATTAACGATTATTTAAGCTCAGATACCAGCATTACCAAAGAAAAAGAACAAGTTCGTCTGCGTCACTTACTTATCAGAGCGAGTAACCCAGAAGAAGCAGAAGCCAAAATTCAGTCTATTAGACAAAAAATCAATACCGAAGAAGATTTCATTCAGCAAGCAGTTGAAAACTCTGACGGGCAATTTGCTATTGAAGGAGGGGATTTAGGTTGGCGTCCGCTAAATCAACTACCGCCGTTATTTGTTCGTGCCTTAGAGGCCGATAATGGCCCTCTTATTGGACCATTACAAAGTAATGCGGGCTTTCATTTGCTTTGGCTGATCGAAAAACGTTCCCCTGATGTTACCCTGCAACAACAAACTAAAGTACGTCACATTTTGGTCCGTGCTAATGAAATTCGCAATATAGAGCAAACCAAAGCATTAGCCGATGACCTTTATAATAAGCTAGAAAATGGTGCAGATTTCACGCAACTTGCGAAAGAACACAGCGAAGATCAAGGCTCTACCTTGCAAGGTGGTGATTTAGGCTGGGTAACACCGGGCACCATGGTCCCTGAATTTGAGAATATGATGAATCAAACTAGCATCGGTGACATCAGCAAACCTTTCCGCACACAATTCGGCTGGCATATTTTGCAAGTCGAAGGTCGTCGTGAAGCAGATATCAGCGACAAAGTAAAACGTAGTAATGCTGAGCGCGCCTTAACCGCTCAAAAACAAGATGTCGTGCTTAGTAACTGGCTTGACGAGCTACGCGCAGATGCCTTTATTGACATCAAAAAATAAGAGAAAAACATGGCGAATAATCCGGTAGAGTCACTCCCTATTATTGCCATCACCTCTGGTGAACCGGCAGGAATCGGCCCTGACATTATTCTAAGCGCCTTAAACGAGCAGGCATTTCCTGCTCGTTTAATTATTCTTGCTGATCCACAATTGCTGAAAGATAGAGCGTCAACACTGGGTCTAACTGTCGACACTCGAACACTCAGTCACTCACATGAAGTAAGTGCACATCAACAAGGCATGATTAGCGTCTTGCCAATTCAGCAAGCGAAACAGACGATTGCAGGCGTGCTTGATATTGAAAACGCCCCCTATGTTTTAGAAACACTCAAGCAAGCTGGGGAAGGTTGTCTACGAAAAGAATTTGATGCCATTGTCACCCCTCCGGTTCACAAAGGCATCTTATGCGAAACGGGTGTGCATTTTTCTGGGCATACCGAATTCTTTCAGGCTCAGTGTAAGTCACCACATGTGGTGATGATGCTAGCAACAGAAGCAATGAAAGTGGCACTCGTCACCACTCACCTACCACTAAAAGATGTGTCTGCTGCCATTACAGAGCAAAGTATCAGTCTTGTCATCAACGCACTGAATCAAGACCTGCAAGAGAAATTCGGGATTACAAAACCAAAGATCTTAGTCTGTGGCTTAAACCCCCACGCGGGTGAAGATGGCCACCTTGGCAGAGAAGAAATTGACGTAATTATCCCAACACTCGATAAACTGCGCCAAGAAGGCTTAGATCTTGTGAGTCCTCTTCCAGCAGACACCCTGTTTACCCCAAAATACCTAAATGATGCCGACTGCGCCTTGGCTATGTATCACGATCAAGGCTTACCTGTGTTAAAATATTCAGGTTTTGGTAATGCCGTCAATATCACATTAGGCTTACCTATTATTCGAACATCTGTCGACCACGGCACAGCCATTGATTTGGCTGGCACAGGCAAAGCAAACAACGGCAGCCTTAAAGTGGCCATTCAACATGCTATTAACATGGCAAATAACGCGAAAAAGTTTTCTAAATGAGCAAACAGCAACCCCATAAAGCCAGAAAAAGATTCGGCCAAAACTTCCTTCATGATCACGGCGTAATTCGACGCATTGTGGCATGCATTGGCCCCAAAAAAGGTCAGCGCATCGTCGAGATTGGGCCGGGCAAAGGCGCCTTAACGGAAGGCATAATCAGTGTCACTGAGCGCATGGATGTGGTTGAACTTGACCGTGATCTAATCCCTATTTTGAAGGTAAACTTATTCCGCTTTCCCGAGCTTACCGTTCATGAAGCGGATGCCATGAAATTTGACTTTGCCTCACTGAGCACGCCAGAACAAGCCATTCGTGTTGTAGGCAACTTGCCTTACAACATTTCAACGCCGCTTATTTTTCACTTATTAAGCCAAGCCAACGCCATTGAAGACATGCACTTCATGCTACAAAAAGAAGTGGTTGATCGTTTAGCCGCGCGCCCTGGTGATAGCCTTTATGGACGCCTAAGCGTAATGGCGCAGTATTACTGCTCCGTCGAATCACTCTTTATTGTTGGGCCTGAATCATTTGACCCAGCACCAAAAGTCGATTCTGCGATTGTGAGAATGACGCCACACAAATCATTACCTTACCCAGTTAATGACATAAAAATGCTAGAAGACATGGTCAGAATAGGCTTTCAACAACGCCGCAAAACCCTACGCAACAATTACAAAGGGGTATTAGACACCGATGATTTTTCGGCACTCAATATTGACCCCACCTTGCGTCCTGAAAGGCTTGACGTAGAAGACTTCGTTCGAATCACCAACTACATCCTCAAAAAGGAAGGGTAAATGCAGAAATATGACGTCGCGGTTTCTGTTCGCACAGAATATCTCGCAAGCCAATCCACACCTAATGAATCCCGTTACGTATTTGCCTATCACATTTCAATCAAAAACTGCGGAACAGAGCCAGCCAAGCTTCAGACCCGCCACTGGATTATTACCAATGGCAATGAACAGGTACAAGAAGTGAAAGGCAGCGGTGTCATTGGAGAATATCCGCACTTAGCGCCAGGAGAGTCTTTTCATTACACCAGCGGCACGGTGATGGACACGGTCGTTGGTAGCATGCAAGGTAGTTATCAATTTCTGGCTGATGATGGCACAGAGTTTGAAGCCCCTATTCATCCTTTCACCCTGTCCGTACCCAATCAGGTTCACTGAGGCGACTTATGGCAACCTATGTTATTGGTGATTTACAAGGCTGTCTTACACCGCTAGTGCAGCTTTTGGAACAAATTAACTACCAGCCACAACTAGACAAGCTCTGGTTTGCTGGTGATCTGATCAATCGCGGTGAAGAATCTCTAGAAACGCTTCGCTTCATAAAATCACTGGGCAGCAACGCCACCATTGTTCTAGGTAATCATGACCTGCATTTGCTAGCGGTTTCCCATGGCTATGGTAAGTTAAAACGAGGTGATACATTAGCTGAAATTCTGACGGCTAGTGATCGTGATGACTTAATGAACTGGCTTCGCCAACAACCCTTATTTCATTACGACGAACAACTCAATACCGTTATGACACACGCGGGAATCCCGCCTTGCTGGGATCTAGCAAAAACTCAATCTCTCGCCAAGGAAGTCGAAAAAAAACTCAAATCAGACAGTGTTGATGATTTTTTTGCGACCATGTATGGTAATACTCCAGACACTTGGAGTGATGAACTGACGGGCTTAGATCGTCTTCGTGCGATCACCAACTACTTAACTCGCATGCGTTTTTGCGATGAAAACAGTAAGCTTGATCTTAAATCTAAAGAAGGCATTAACACGGCTGAGAAAGGCTTCGCTCCTTGGTTTAATTATCCCTCAAAAGTCCCCGAGGACTGCCATATTGTTTTTGGTCATTGGGCCGCTTTAGAAGGAAAAACCCAATTAGAACGCATCCATGCATTAGACACAGGCTGCGTCTGGGGCGGAAGTCTGACAGCGTTGCGCTTAGAAGATAAACAGCGCTTTAGTACACCTTGCACACTTAATCGGAAGAATTCATGACTTTTCATTGTATTGATATTTCAGATGCACTGCCAATTATGGAAAACAATGCCACTATTGTTGATATTCGCGATCTGACCAGTTTCCATAACAGTCACATAACAAACGCAATCAGTTTAACCAATGATAATGTTCAAGACTTTATTGATCGTGCCGCAAAAGATCAACCTGTCATTGTCTGCTGCTACCACGGCAATAGTAGTAAAGGCGCTGCAGAATACCTAGCATCACAAGGCTTCAAGGAAGTCTATTCACTAAATGGTGGTTTTAGTCAATGGAGCGCCATGTTCCCAGAACAATGCGAAACAGGTAGCTAACTAACCATGACAGCCAAGTATCAAGTCTATCTCGTTGGCGGTGCTGTTAGAGACGCACTTTTAGCACTGCCAGTTATAGATCATGACTGGGTTGTCACGGGCGCCACCCCAGAGCAACTTGAGCAACAAGGCTATCAACAAGTAGGCAAACAATTCCCTGTTTTCTTGCACCCAAAAAGTAAAGAGGAATACGCCCTTGCTCGCAAAGAAAGAAAACAAGGGCAAGGCTATACAGGTTTTATTTGTGATTTTTCTCCTGATATCAGCCTCGAAGAAGATTTAGAGCGCAGAGATCTTACCATCAATGCCATAGCACAAGATAAGGATGGCGCCTTAATTGATCCCTTTCACGGGCAACAGGATTTACAAGATCGCGTATTACGTCACGTTTCAGATGCTTTTGTTGAAGACCCGCTTCGAGTATTGCGAGTTGCTCGCTTTGCCGCACGTTTCCATCACTTTGGCTTTACTATTGCCCCCGAAACTATCTTGTTAATGCAAACCATTAGCGCCTCGGGAGAGCTGGCTAGTTTAAGTGCAGAACGGGTATGGAAAGAACTAGAAAAAGCCCTTAATACCCACCATGCCAATATTTTTTTCTCGGTATTAAAGGAAGTAAACGCTCTAGATAAGCTTTTTCCTGAGTTAGTATGGGAGGAAGACCTGAACCTTACCGAGGGCCTAAGCCAAAAGGACATAACACCCGCCCAGCGCTGGGCAATGTTATGCAAAAACACGCCACTTGCAAATCTCACCCAATTACATGAGCGCATCCGCAGCCCAAATCAATTCAAAATACTGGCAGAGCAAACACGCTCATTCATAGAAAATCAACGCATACCTATGGATTCCATCGCATGGGAAAACTGGTTAGTTTGCGTTAATGCCATAAAAAAACCCCAACCTTATGTTTTACTGATTGAGGTTCTGAGCCATTTGACGAACAGCGACATTCATGACTGGCAATCATTGCGAAATACCATAGCGACCATCAATGCCGCCCCATTCATCAAACAAGGCTTAAATGGCGCAGAGCTGGGTCAAGCGTTGAAAAAAGCCCGTACAGAGGCTCTCGACAAAACCCTATCCCCTTTAATCAATTAACACATAACGTCTCAATAAGTGACCGTAGACTTTCTGTGAATTTTCACACCTACGGCTTGAGCTGCTGACACCGCTCCAGGCTTTCGTAATGTTAGCGTGATAGCGTTTAATTTAAACTGTCCGATCAATTCAGAAACCAAGTGCTCGGCCAAGGTTTCAATTAACTCAAATTGACGTTCGGCACAAAACGCTAAAATATAATTGGAGATTGCCTCGTAATCCAGTGTCTTCGCAAGATCATCCGTCTCTGCCGGAACACGATTGTCGTGCTCCATTTCCAAGTCAAACACCAAATCTTGCTGGATCTTTTTTTCCCAATCGTACACACCGATCACAGCTTGCGTTTTTAAACCCTCAATAAACACTAGGTCGGTCACATTAAGACTCCTTTAGAGGCGACAATTCTGATAAAGGCCAACGGGCGCGTATCGACAAACTAAGCGCAGAAGATTGACCATTGACCAAACGCTGAGCACCAGCATAAGCGATCATGGCACCATTATCGGTACAAAATTCTGGCCTGGCATAAAACACACTGGCTTTGATTTTTTTCAGTTGGCTTTCAAGCTGCTCACGTAATCTCTGATTCGCGCTCACGCCACCGGCGATAATCAATCGTTTCAAACCTTCTGCTTCCAGCGCTCGACGACACTTTATGACCAAGGTATCGACTACAGCGGTTTCAAACGCCAAAGCAGCATCCGCTTTGAACTGCTCATCACAGCGATCATGATCTAATGCATCATGCACCGCCGTTAAAAACGCCGTTTTCAAACCACTGAAACTGAAATCCAAACCAGGACGATCTGTCATCGGGCGCGGGAATATCAACCCAGATTCCGCATTACCACGTTTCGCTAACGCCGCAATGTATGGCCCTCCTGGATAAGGTAGGCCAATCATCTTAGCGGCTTTATCAAAAGCCTCTCCTGCCGCATCATCAAGAGATTGACCTAACAGACGGTATTCACCGATCGCATCAACACGCACCAACTGAGTGTGGCCACCCGAAACGAGCAAAGCAATAAAAGGCATCTCAGGTTGCGACTCTTCTAGCATTGGTGCTAAAAGGTGCCCTTCCATATGATGCACTCCCAAAGCTGGAATCCCTAGCGCATACGCCAAAGAATGACCAATCGTCGCGCCAGCCATCAAAGCACCAACCAAGCCAGGACCACTGGTATAAGCAATCGCATCCAGTTCCGATTTTTTTATTCCCGCAGCGTGTAATACCTCATCGATAAGCGGCAATGTTTTACGGACATGATCACGGGAAGCCAACTCAGGTACCACACCGCCATACTCTGCATGCTGTGCGATTTGAGAATAAATCTTGTGAGCCAACAACCCATTTTCGGTATCGTAAATGGCGATTCCCGTCTCATCGCAAGAGGTTTCTAATCCCAATACTTTCATTAGAGCAATCTCATCAATAAATTAAGCACATTGTACCTTATCTACCCGTTCCATTGCAGAGCAAAGAGCAACTTCCTTTACAGATCCCTCAAATGAAAATTAGACACAGCTAGGCAAAAGCATTATAATGCGCGCGTTTTAAATGTTTAAAATAAAAGGCAGGTGATTTTTCTAGCTTGGCACATAGCTTCAAATGTAAGCAAATGGCGAACCAAGCACCCTCTAAAAGAATGAATACCATTACAGACGCGATCATAGTCTGTTCAGGGTTAGGCTTTTACTAAGCCTAGAAAAATCGGTCTATTTATGACCACACTCTGTTCAACAAAAGCGCGCTTTGAAAGCCCATTAAATACGGGTATGATTCACGCCGTTTTTGTGAATACTTAAACTTTAAAAAAATATTATTAAAGGTAATAACATGCCAGCAGTAAAAGTAAAAGATAACGAACCATTTGACATCGCTCTACGTCGCTTCAAACGCTCTTGTGAAAAAGCAGGCGTTTTGGCTGAAGTTCGTCGTCGTGAATGCTACGAAAAACCAACAACGCTTCGTAAACGCGCTGCAGCTGCCGCTGTAAAACGCCACGCGAAGAAAGTTTCTCGTGAGCAAAAGAAATTCCAACGTTTGTACTAGGCCAATCTGCCGTTTGGCAATTTGCTATAAACAAATGTTTGCCTAGACGTTTCTAACTTTTAGGCTTATAAAAAACGGCTAGTTAACCAACTAGCCGTTTTTTTTGCCTATCAGCCTACTCGACAGCAATCTACCGAAAGTAAGAGGATCCCATGTCAGACCTAAAAAAACACATTTCAGACACATTAAAAGAGGCGATGCGCGCCAAAGAAAAGCAACGTGTCACTGTCATTCGCACCATCCTATCCGAATGCAAAAAGATCGAAGTAGATGAACGCATTGAACTAGATGATGCTCGTGTATTAGCCGTTCTTGACAAAATGAACAAGCAACGCAAAGACTCAAACCAACAGTTTATCGACGGCGGTCGCGAAGACCTTGCTGCGATTGAACAAGAAGAAATGGCCATCATTAGCGAGTTTTTACCAACACCATTGACCGACGATGAAGTCGGTGAGATTGTAAAAGCAGCCATTGCAGAAACGGGCGCAACTTCCATGCAACAAATGGGCGCAGTTATGGCCATTGTAAAACCACAAGTTCAAGGTCGTGCCGATATGGCACAAATCAGCAAACAAGTTAAAGCACAATTAGGCTAACATAATGGCGGGACGTATCCCTGATCAGTTTATTGACGAGCTTTTGGCTCGAACCGACCTGACCGATGTGGTTGCGTCTCGCATTAGCCTAAAAAAAACCGGACAAAATTACAGTGCACTGTGCCCATTTCATAACGAAAAAAGCCCTTCCTTTAGTCTCAATCCAAACAAACAGTTCTATTATTGTTTTGGTTGCGGCGCAGGTGGTAATGCTATTTCCTTTGTCATGGAACATGACCATTTAGACTTTGTCGATGCCATTGAAGTACTGGCAAAAGACGCGGGCATGGAAGTGCCAAGAGAACAAGGTGCACCAGACAGATACGAACAAAACGCAGAATTACTTAAACGCCTATCCGAAAGCTCGCAGTTTTATCAGCAACAACTCACTCAACACCCTGACAAGAAAAAAGCCACAGACTACTTGTCGAAAGAGCGTGGACTATCTGGTCAAATCGCTAAAGTATTTGGCTTGGGCTACGCACCTGCCGGATGGGACAATCTTCTTAAGAAAGTAGGTACCCGCGCAGAGAGCCAAGAACAGCTTTTATTAGGCGGCATGCTGATTGAGAAAAAAGACCAACCGGGCCACTACTATGATCGCTTTCGCGACCGGATCATTTTTCCCATTCGCGATTCACGAGGCCGTGTGATTGCCTTTGGCGGACGAGCATTTGGCGATGAAAAACCCAAATATCTCAACTCGCCAGAGACCCCTGTTTTTCAAAAAAGCCAAGAGGCTCTACGGACTATTTGAGGCGAAGCAGAACACCCCCGTACTCGACCAAATTCTTGTGGTTGAAGGCTACATGGATGTCATAGTGTTGGCGCAACACGGCATTACCAACGCCGTTGCTACGCTAGGAACATCCGTCAATAGTCAGCACATACGCAAACTCTTTAAACTGGTTAGCAAGATAGTACTTTGCTTTGATGGCGACAAAGCTGGCCGCGCGGCTGCCATTCGAGGCTTAGAAGCCTCCTTACCGGTTATGCAAGATGAAAAACAAGTACGCTTTTTATTTTTACCTGAGGGTGAAGACCCAGACTCACTGATCAGAAAAGAAGGCAAAGACGCCTTTAATCGTCGCCTAGAAGATGCGTCTTCGTTATCACATGTACTGTTTGATCACGCCAGAAACCAGGTAACCTTAGGCGATGAAGAAGGCGAAGCACAATTCGCTCGCAACGCCATGGAAATGATTAAGCAAATCCCTAAAGAGCCTCACCTTTCGCTCAGTATTAATTCGCCAATTGAGCGATCAATCTGGTATCGACAGCGAAACACTGGGCAATACCGTTTTTAAATCTCGACGCCAGTTCACCCCAACGGAAGAGCAATCTCAGCCCCACCCAGACCATACACAACAAACACACCATTATAATGGCGACACACCAGACTTAAGCCACTACGATTACGAACCGTCGCACAACCACTATGATGATTTTCATCAGCCCGATTACACAACACCAAAAAACCAACCAACAACACAAGGTTCATTTAAAAAACCTTTTGGGAAAAAACCTTTTTCTAAAGGGAAGTTTTACAATGACGAGCCAGCACTTCCCCCAGCTGCACCTAGCCTAAGTCGGATAAAACAGGCCTCTCTATGCCTCCTACTGCATCCTCACATAGCAAAAGAGATCGACTTGCCTGACCCCGTGATAAATCAAGCCAATGATGAGCTACAAGTTTTCTGCAAAATATGGAGATATTTCACAAAACATCCTCACAAAAACACAGGACACCTATTGGGAGATTTAACAGATAAATTCGCAATATCATCCATTTACGCATTATTAAACCACAAAGATGCGATAACAAAGCTAAAAATAACCAATGCACAGCAAGAAGTACTCGATATGGTTGTGACATTAGAGAAAAATCTTGGATTAAATAGCAGCATTGCACGGTTGAAAAGCAAAGGAAACGAATCCATAAAGGACAGTAGCAGTAAGCAGGAATTACGAAATTTAATGGATTTGATTAGACAAAAAAAGTCATAAATGTTGCTTAATTTTCACTCACAAAAGAAAGGATTCGGTGGATAAAAGCGATTGATTTTGTTATAATCCGCGGCTTGCTAAACTCCCAAATGAATTTCTAACGATAGGTTGTCGAATGCCAGACACTCAACAGTCACGTCTCAAAGAGCTGATCACCAAGGGTAAAGAACAAGGTTACTTAACTTTTGCCGAAGTTAATGACCACCTCCCTGATGACCTTTCAGACCCGGAGCAAGTAGAAGAAATCATTGCCATGATCAACGACATGGGCATTACGGTTTCCGAAGTTGCACCCGATAAAGATAGCCTTCTCATGGAAGAAGGTGATGCGACCGATGAAGCCGCCGCGGAAGAAGCCGCTGCCGCTTTGGCCGCAGTAGAAGGTGATATTACTAGAACCACTGACCCAGTCCGTATGTATATGCGCGAAATGGGTACGGTCGAACTATTGACTCGTGCCGGTGAGATTGCCATCGCAAAACGTATCGAAGAAGGTACTCGCGAAGTGATGGCTGCTATCTCTTACTTCCCTGGCGCTGTAGATGTACTGCTTGACGCCTATGCGAAAGTACAGGAAGAAGAAGGCCGTCTAAGTGATATTTTTAGTGGCTTTATCGATGGCGATGGCGAAGAACCTATTTTCGAAGACTCTATTAACGATGAACCATTAATCGATGAAGATACTGTCGACAGTGACGAAGACGATGATGATTCAGAGACAAGCGAAGAAGAAACGGATAACGGTCCTGATCCTGAAGAAACAGCGTTACGTTTTAATGATATCACACGTATTTACAATGAATTAAAAGTGCTATTGGAAACACGCGACAGACAAGATCCTGACGTAAAAAATAAGCAAGAAGAGCTAAGCATTAGTTTTGCTCCTATTAAGCTTGTTCCAAAAATGTTTGATGAGCTGATTGATCGCGTACGTTCACGCATGGAAAAAATCCGTGACCAAGAACGCCTTATCATGCAAGTGTGTGTGCGCAAATCTGGCATGCCAAGAACCGAATTTTTAAAGCGTTTTCCAAGCAATGAAACCAATCCTGATTGGCTGAAAGAACAAATTGCTTCTGGTGCCGATTACGCTGCTGCACTGGAAGAGAACGAAGCTGAGTTTATGCGCAGTCAGCGTAAACTACGCGCTGTTTCTAAAGAAACAGGTTTAACAATTGCAGAACTAAAAGAAATTAACCGTCGTATTTCAATCGGTGAAACTCGTGCTCGCCGTGCGAAAAAAGAAATGGTTGAGGCCAACTTGCGTCTGGTTATTTCTATTGCGAAAAAATACACTAACCGTGGTTTACAATTCTTGGATCTTATTCAAGAAGGCAACATCGGCTTAATGAAAGCAGTGGATAAATTCGAATACCGCCGTGGCTATAAGTTCTCAACTTATGCAACTTGGTGGATTCGTCAAGCAATCACTCGCTCGATTGCTGACCAAGCTCGCACTATCCGTATTCCTGTACACATGATCGAAACGATTAATAAATTAAATCGTATCTCTCGTCAGATGCTACAAGAAATGGGACGTGAAGCAACACCTGAAGAGTTGGCAGCTCGCATGGATATGCCAGAAGACAAAATTCGCAAAGTACTGAAGATCGCTAAAGAACCGATTTCGATGGAAACACCGATCGGTGATGATGAAGACTCTCACTTAGGTGATTTCATTGAGGACGATGGTGCAGAATCCCCTATTGATATAGCAACAATAGAAGGTTTGCGCGAGTCAACCACTATGGTACTTGCTGGTTTAACAGCACGTGAGGCCAAAGTGTTGCGCATGCGTTTTGGTATCGACATGAATACAGACCATACTCTTGAAGAGGTCGGTAAGCAATTTGACGTGACGCGTGAACGTATCCGTCAAATCGAAGCCAAAGCACTACGTAAACTACGCCACCCTAGTCGCTCAGAGCACCTAAGAAGCTTCTTAGACGATTGATAAATCGAGCACAAAAAAACCGCTGCCATAAACAGCGGTTTTTTTATAACTAAAAATTGCTAAAAAAGCCTATTAGAACAAGCATAAGCAACAAAACTGTCATACACTCTAATTAGAGTATGGATAAAGACAGTGAGGTTCAACTTGCCACAAAACCATAATCGCCATCATTTCAATACAATGCTCCAGCCTTCTTTGGTGAATCAAACTGCCAATCAAACAACACTTACCAAATTACGGTTCACCCTGTTACTTTTCACTAAACCAAACACTCAATTCTTCAATTATTATCTAAGCACTAGGCGTTTCGTTCGTTTCTTCCCTATTCAAAAGCAAGCTTCATGTTCATTGCAGGAGTAATATTCTATGGAAAAAATCTACGTTCTCGACACGAATGTGCTATTGCACGATCCATTGGCAATTTATGCTTTTGCCGAACACAAAGTCGTCATTCCTATGACCGTCCTAGAAGAATTAGATGTTATCAAAGATAGGAGAGACAAAGACGTTAGTAGAGAAGCTCGAGTAGCTATCAACACCATCGACAAAATAGTGGGTGATGCCTCCCCTCGAGACCTACAAGCTGGCGTCCCCATTCGCATTATCAATAATGAAACAGATCAGGAGCAATCTAAACGCGTCGAAGGCTCTTTGGCCATCTATCCAGACCAACAAATCACCCTAACCGATAATATCCCATTTTTAAATGGCAACCATGATCACGCCAATGATAATCGCATCATCAATGTTGGCTTAAGCTTACAAGCAACACACCCTCGCTCCTCTGTTTGCCTTGTGACAAAAGACATCAACATGCGCATCAAGGCAAAAGGCTCAGGACTAGAACGAGTCGAAGACTATCGTAAAGATAAGGTTCTTGACGATCTAGATCTAATGAGTAAGGGCTATATTCAGTTTTCAGGCAGTTTTTGGTCCACCATTGAAAGCGTTAAAACAGAAGCTCATGGCCGCCACACGGTCCATGTGATTAATAAAAGCCATCTACCCAATATCTATTTCAATATGTTTGTCATTGACGATGAAGACTTCATTGGCTTTGTGGTCAACCTTGACCAAGAACACGTCTACCTACTCGATATCAATAAACAGCATCTGATGAATCAAAACTTCTGGGGCATTCTACCCCGCAATCTAGAGCAAGCCATGGCATTTTACTTATTGCGCCATGACAACTCAGATCTTATGGTAATGACAGGACCTGCTGGCTCAGGTAAAACACTATTAGCCCTAGCTTATGGACTACAAGTCACCATGGAGGAAAAACGCTTTAATAAGATTATCGTTGCTAGATCCACGCCCCCCATGGCAGAAGACATAGGTTTCTTACCAGGCACAGAAGAAGAAAAAATGGCACCATGGTTGGCAGCCTTTGACGATAACTTAGAAATTTTGCATGGTGCTGACGAACATTCTTTTAGCAGCATTGACTACGTAAAACAAAAAGCCAACATTCAATTTAAATCTTTGAACTTTATGCGTGGCCGATCGTTTAATAATGCTTTGATCATCATCGACGAAGCACAAGGACTAACACAATTCCAACTCAAATCCATCGTGACGCGAGTCGGCAGCAACTCAAAAATTATCGTGCTAGGCAATTTGGCACAAATTGATAACAAGTACATCACCCCACTAACCTCAGGATTAACTTACCTAGTGGAGAAAACAAAATCCTTTAAATACGCCAGCATCATGCACGTCAATGGTATAGAAAGAAGCCGACTTGCCGAATTTGCTGAAGAGAATTTATGAGTTTTTAGGTCGAAAAAAGGGGAAGAGCAAATGCTCTTCCCCTTTTCATATTGCTACCAGCGCATTAAATCACTCAGAACCTAAGCAACGGATTTCGCCAACTCGGTAATCTCATCCCACTTACCGGCACGCACTAAATCAGTTGGTACAATCCAAGAACCACCCACACATAGCACATTTGGTAAAGCTAGATATTCACGGAAGTTATCCGCACCAATACCACCCGTCGGGCAAAACTTAATCTGTGGCAATGGACCACCAAATGCTTTCAGCGCTTTCACCCCACCATTCACTTCAGCAGGGAAGAATTTAAAACGGTCATAGCCGTATTCCATACCAAGCAAAATATCAGAGATAGTCGCTACGGCTGGTAAGTAAGGTACATCGTACTCTTTACCCACCGCCAATAGATCTGGCGTCATCCCTGGGCTAATAATAAACTGAGAGCCAGCTTCAATGGCTTGAATATATTGTGCACGTGAACAAACTGTCCCTGCTCCAACAATCGCCTCTGGTACTTCCTTACGAAGTGCCGTAATAGCCTCTAGGGCAGCAGGCGTACGCAAGGTTACTTCTAAAACAGGCACGCCACCGGCAACAAGGGCCTTACCCAATGCAACCGCTTGCTCAACACTATCAACAACGATGACAGGAACAACAGAAGTGGCTGTCATTACCTGTTCAGCGGTATATGAAGTAGTCATTTTATTTTCCTTTTATTAAGACTTAATAATCATGCCAATTACGGCCGTCTTTGATCGGCAATGCCATCGAGGCTGCAGGCCCCCAAGAGCCGGAAGCGTATTCTTTTGGACGCTCACTGGTTTGGTTCCATGCAGACATAATACCGTCCACCCATTTCCAAGCCGCCTCTACTTCATCGTAGCGCATAAACAAAGTCGCATCGTTGCGCATAACATCAAGCAATAATCGCTCGTAAGCTTCCGGACTACGCTTATCATTAAAAGCTTCAGTCAAACTCAAGTTCAAATCAACAGGCTGAAGAAGCATGCCCTCACTCACGCCTGGAACCTTATTCATTACAGTTAAAGAGATTTTCTCTTCTGGCTGAAGACGAATGATCAACTGGTTACGTTGCAATTGACGGTTGCTTTCGTCACTAAAGATACTATGTGGCACCGCTTTGTATTGAATAACAATTTCAGAATAACGCTGACCTAAGCGTTTACCCGTTCTAAGATAAAAAGGCACGCCAGCCCAACGCCAGTTATCAATATCCGCACGCAAAGCAACAAAGGTTTCTGTTCGAGAGTCAGGATTACTGCCTTCTTCATCGAAATACCCTTTTACCTCTTTGCCTTTGATCATACCCTTCGCATATTGACCACGAACGGTCTTGGTATAAGCATTTGCTCCAGCAATAGGACGCAATGCTTTCAATACCTTGATTTTTTCATCGCGCACGGAGTCAGCGTCCATTCGACCTGGTGGCTCCATCGCAACCAAGCACAATAGCTGGATCAGGTGATTTTGCACCATATCACGCATAGCCACAGGCATTATCGTAATAACCCCAACGCCCTTCTACACCCACCGTTTCAGAAACGGTAATCTGCACATTATCAATATGCGCACTATCCCATAAAGGTTCAAACAGAGTGTTACCAAAACGTATCGCTAATAAGTTTTGCACTGTCTCTTTGCCAAGATAGTGATCGATACGGAAGGCCTGCTGCTCATTGAAGTTCTTCATTACTTCATCGTTAATTGCACGAGAAGATGCCAAATCTCGACCAAGCGGCTTTTCTAGAACAACACGCATACGCTCTGCATTCAAACCGTGGGCCGCTAACGAAGAACAAATCGAACCAAATAAATCTGGTGACGTTGCAAGGTAAAAAACAACATCACGATTATCACCACCCACTTGGTGATCATTTAATCGTGAAAAATCCGACGCTTCTTGTGCATCGACTGACACATAACTCAAACGCTCTTTAAAACGCGGCCATGTTTTTTCATCACCAACACTGGAAGGCACAAACTCATCAAGCGCGGCTCGAATTTTTGTCTGGTATTCCGCTGTACTTACTTCTCGTCTCGAAGCACCAATAATACGTGTCGTTGGAGCAAGCAAACCATCCATATCCAAATGGTACAAAGCAGGCAATAACTTACGCATTGCAAGATCACCACCGCCACCGAAAATTACAACATCACAGGCTTTTAAACTGGCCTTCATATTCTTTCTCCAACTATTTAGGCTTTCGACACAAGATGAGACGCATAACAAGCACATCCCATCAGCCCTGGGTATTCAGACATTACGACAAACGTCGGAATAGGTGAGACAAATTCTTTCATGCGCCCCTTATCTTGCATTGCGTCACGAAAACCACTTTTCAGGATTTCATTAACATAACGTGGCACAATCCCCCCTGCAATATAAACACCACCACGGGACTCAACCGATAGGACAAGATCACCAATCACTCGCCCAAGAAACACAAAGAACTGTTCTAGTGCAGCTTTGGCTATAGGGTCGTTACCTTCCTTTAAGGCATCACCAATTTCAGGTGCTGTTAAACGTTTTTCAATCCCTTGTCGCTGCGCCATAGCCTCGTATATATTTTCAAGACCCATTCCCGATAGCACACGCTCCGCCGACACGCGTTTATGACGAGTGCGTAAGAATTTCAAAATATCGTCTTCGAGGTCATTACAAGCAGACAAATCCACATGTCCACCCTCCCCAGGCAACACCATATTAGGGCCGTTGTCTTGAGGTACAACACAAGAAATACCTAACCCAGTTCCCGCTCCTACTACCCAGCATGGTGCTTTTGGATCCACTGTGGCGTTTTCACCCAACACCACCATATCGCTTTTAGGTAAAACCTCTAAGCTGTAACCCACAGCATCAAAGTCATTGAGCAAGGCAACGGGTTTATCGTCACCAAAATAAGATTGCACTTCGGCACGAGTAAAATGCCAAGGATTGTTAGAAAAGCGTATAACCGCTTGATTGACAGGACCTGCAATGGCAAGAACGACAGCGTCAATATTTTCCATATCAACACTACAATGCTCTATATAATCGGCCGCAGCGTCGAAAAAATTGGCATAATTCTTACAAGGGAGCACTCTAATTTCAAGAGGCTCATACTGATGGATAGGAACCAAAGCAAAACGTGCATTCGTTCCACCAAGATCGGCGATTAAAGCATGGGACATAGACGAACCCTATTTAATTTTTTTGAAATTTTACAACAAAATTGAGGGGAAAAATACCGCAACCCTGAAAAAACAGTCGCCAGAATGTAATAAAATTACAATTCTACCTGAGTCTGTTTAAAAATTTAAATACCTTAGTCGGCACTAATCTTTTACGGTTATTTTTATAATCATAAAGACGCTCATCCGCTATTTTTAGCAGGTGCTTGTAGTTATTTGGCCTATCAGACATTACACTGGCGCCACCATAACTGATCGTAATCGGCACAAGATTCGATTTATACCTTAATGGATTAGATTGAAGGTATTCCTGAATGGATTCAGCAACCATAATGGATTGCTCATAACTTTTACCAAGCATCACAAACACAAATTCATCGCCAGCAAAACGAAACGCCAACCCTTGCTTATGAACATATTTTAACAACCGCTTGGCAATGTATTCTAACACCTCATCGCCACAATTATGTCCCAAGGTATCATTGATCGACTTAAAAGCATCGCAATCGATAAATACAACCGTCAGATCACGCTCTTGTAACTTAGACCGAGCAAACTCACGCTCCAACATCAACTCAAGCTGCCGACGATTTAATAGGCCGGTTAACGGATCCCGAGTAGCTAAATACTCAAGCTTCTCTCTTGCTGTCACGTTACTGAGACAGATTGAAATTTTGATGGCAAGCTGGTCAAGTAAAAAAGTGTCTTTGGTCATCGCATCATAACGAGTGCTGTCCGAGTCGGCCTGACAAAACAGACCAACTAACTCACCGTCAATCGTCAGCGGAGAAATTGCCACAGAAGAAATAATATCACGATAAACAGTCGGAATGATCTCCCAACAACGACTCAGATTTGTATTTACTAATACCGTTTTATTACTGGCTTTAATAATATCAATCATAGATCGACGTCTAGTAAACAATACCCGATCACGTAAATCAGGCATTTTCTCTAGGCTTTCTATGAGATGGGACAAGGGCGCTTCATTGATTAAGTTCACCCATACATAGGGCACATTAAATTGCTTTTGCACTTCTTTTGTTAAGGTAGAAACAAACTGGTCACAACGACCAATCGAAAGAATACAGCGCTCTATCTCAAAGAACTTGCGTGCAATTTCTTCATTGCGTCTAACATTGTCGATCAGTTCGTTAATATCATGCATGCATTATGCCCCACCGCACCAACAGTAAGCGGCCCACTTCTCTGAATAGAAAGCAGCAGATCCTAAAACATTATTGATCTGCAATGCATTATAGTACGATGCTTACACAATTTGAGCTATACGTTGAAGAAAATTTGCCATCTCAACAGCATAAAAAACCCCAATTAACCATCAGCCAAAGAAAAACGCTTCGTTATTCTAATTAATTCTTTGTTTTCTTAAGAAAAATCACTCCGTGCCGATAGCGTATCGTAGCGAATTTAATAGGTAAATAAATGAATATAAGAGACATTGTTGAAACACAGGTAACCCAAAGTAGTCGAGCGGGACAACCGGTTTCTGGCAATGCCAATTTTGCCTTATTAATGAGCCTATTCAGCCAGCCAGGGCCGTCATTGATTGATACGGCTGATAAGTTGAGCCAACACCAACCTCATGCAGTAACGCGCCCAATGCAATTTTCGCAAAGCATTGGAGAGAATCCAATTGCCAACATAGCTTTACTAAAAGCATTAAGCTTCGAACCTTTAGCTGAAGGCCCAGCTTACCAATATGACGCCGTAGAAAGTTTGGAAAGACAACTCAATACCCGCCTTTAAGATTCGCTCCCAATAGACATGGAGCACAATCCAAAAAGCGCACTCCATTGCTGTGCATGCCTTTGAGACGCTTGTTGATAATGTTGCCAACGGCTATCTGAAGCCACTAATGAGAACTGATGAGAAAAAACATGCATATCATTACTCAATGGTGCACTTAACTCAAATAGCTTATTTAAAAGCGGTAAAACCTGATACGCACTACGATTAATGCGCCCCATATAAGGCTGAACAATATCTACATAATGCGTTTCAAATTGCTGTTTAAAAAACACCATTGGCGCACCACACATTTGTTGATCAAGACCAGCAATCTCGCCAGCAATGAGATTTAAGTAATCCGTTATTCGAACGATCGTATATAACAACCTACCTGCATATTCACTGTCCATAAGAGTCTTTAAATCGCCCTCAAAAACTTTGGCATCAATAACAGGCAAGCGTTCAAGATTCTCACCTATGACAACCAATCGATTAAGGGCGTTCATTAATTCTTGCTGATCTGCGGTTGAGGAATTCAGCGGTAAAAAGCCATTGGATAAGCTAAAAAAAGCCTCACTTTCCGCACCATTAAAAAGCGCATTTCCAAACGCCATCGTCAATTCTAGGCGTTTCTGTTGCGCTATATAATGCAACTCCTCAGCCAAAGTGTCGTTCTTAATATCACACGATTCAATGGCTCGGATAATGTCCAGCTCATATAAAAACCGCTGACTGTCAGGCATCACTTTACCTAATATGCTGTTCTTTCTTCCTGCGACAAAACCAACATCACATTGCTGTAAAGACAAATAATCCAATAAACCAATATCAAATTGTGTCAGATTTTGTTGACGATGACGAGGCGACGGCAGGCTTGCTGGCATTTGAATTGCAGGAGAAGACACCGACACATACTGCGAGCGATTTAAACCTGCTGCATATTGAGATAAAACATCCTCGCCTTGAAAACGCGTATCACAACCACTCATTCCTACGAGTATAATGCCACTCAACAGAATCATTGAAACAAAGGTTTTTACTAACATGAATAAACTACTCATCCAAAAACGAGAAGAAATATCGGAGACACGTGTTGCCAAAATGGTATTTCCAGCCACAACAAACCATTACGATACCTTATTTGGTGGCATCGCCCTACAGTGGATGGATGAAGTCGCCTATATCGCTGCCACTCGTTTTGCCAGAAAAACCATGGTCACCATTTCAACAGAACAGGTTGACTTTAAACACCCCATCCCATCAGGTATTTTAGTCGAACTCATTGCTCGCGTCGTTCATGTTGGAAGAACATCACTGAAAGTAGAAGTGTCTATTTTTCTAGAACAACTCGACAGCGACAAACGCACAAAAGCGGTCACGGGGCATTTCAACTTTGTTGCTGTGGATAGCAACAAAAAACCAACCCCCATTTTTGATGAAGAAATAATGTCTTAGCAATTATCAAAAACACAGTGAGTCCACTTAACGACATCACTGTGTTTTTTATTCCTTATTTTGCGTGTCGCTTGGCAATTTCAGCTGCAAGTTCATCAAAGCTTTTTTCAGACTCAAGCTTTTGAAACAATGCTGCTTCATTTCGCATTGAAGAACGCAAAATACTCTCTGCAACACCTTGAGCTTGAGCGGGATCCAGCCCCACTAATACAACTAAACCACCAGATGGCGTTGGCATTTGACGGATGATTTTTGAGCCGATTAATTGCTGCTCAGTAATTTGCTTGGTAACAACACTGTTCACACGGTCTACCGTTTCAGAATCGCCAGCCCCCGTTGTCTCGACGTATTGCTTAACCATATTTTGCAGATCAATACTCAGCACTTGAGCTAATTCAACTCGTGCTGCTGTGGCTGCCATCTGCTTCATATAATTCACCCCTGCAGCGGATTTTTCACTATATCCAACAGCCGATAAAGCCACGCCATCAATAGGGCCCCACACACCCAATCAGGCGCAGGCTGGTTAGAGCCATCGGCAAAAACACAGTCAGGAATCGCCGATACAGGGGTATTCACCGCATCTTTGCTACATGCTATCAACGCAAGACTCGCCACTAATAACCCTACCACTTTAAACATCATGATCTTTTCCTTTATTTTCACTAAGACAATCAACAAATAGAGCACTAATATCAGCCATACAATGCTGTCATTTTAGTCTATACATAACATTAAAAACAAAAAAAGGCGCTAATAAATAGCACCTTTTTAATCAATCCGTCACACAAAATTACTCTGTGTAAGCGGCTTTTTCTTCTGCCGTAACGTCTTTCATAGATAATTTGATACGACCACGAGCATCAACATCTAGTACTTTAACGATGACATCTTGTCCTTCAGAAAGGAAGTCGGTCACCGCACGAATACGCTCTTCAGCGATTTGAGAGATATGAACCAAACCATCTTTACCAGGTAAGATATTTACGAATGCACCAAATTCCGCTAAGCGAACCACTTTACCTTTGTAAAGCTTATCAACTTCAGCTTCAGCAGTGATCTCATGAATCTTCAGCAATGCGGCATCAGAAGACGCTTTATCAGCGGCGTAAATACGAACAGTACCATCGTCATCTAGATCGATAGAAGCACCTGTCTGCTCAGTGATAGAACGGATTGTTGCACCACCTTTACCGATAACGTCACGAATTTTCTCTGGATCAATTTTAATCGTCGCCATAGATGGCGCATTTGGAGACACTTCTGGACGAGCGTAACCAATTACTTTTGCCATTTCACGAAGAATATGAGTACGAGCTTCAAGCGCTTGGCTCAAGGCAATGTCCATAATCTCTTCGTTGATCCCTTCGATTTTAATGTCCATTTGAAGTGCAGTGATACCTTCTGCAGTACCCGCTACTTTAAAGTCCATATCGCCAAGGTGATCTTCGTCACCCAAGATATCAGTCAATACAGCAAAGCCGTCATCTTCTTTAATAAGACCCATTGCGATACCCGCAACTGGTGCTTTCAAAGGTACACCAGCGTCCATCATAGACAAAGACGCACCACATACAGACGCCATAGAGCTTGAACCATTAGATTCAGTGATCTCAGATACGACGCGAATAGTGTATGGGAATTCGTCTTCAGAAGGCAATACGGCTTGAACACCGCGACGAGCCAAACGGCCGTGACCAATTTCACGACGACCAACACCGCCCATACGACCACATTCACCTACAGAATATGGAGGGAAGTTGTAATGCAACATGAAACTGTCTTTGCTTTCGCCAGTCAAACCGTCTGTCATTTGAGAATCACGGCTCGTACCTAGCGTACAAGTTGCAATGGCTTGGGTTTCACCACGAGTGAACAATGCAGAACCGTGAGTTTTGTTTAAAATACCCACTTCAACATTGATAGGACGAACCGTTTTGTTGTCTCGGCCATCAATACGTGGCTTACCGTCAATAACGCGACGACGTACAATACGTTTTTCTAATTTAGAGAAAGCGCCTGTTACGTCCGCTTCAGAAAACTCACCGCCTTCAGTCACTAAGGCAGCAACAGCAGCATCACGAACAACACCTAATTGTGCGTAACGAGCCATTTTCTCACTGATTCCATACGCTTCTTCGATTTGAGCCGCGTAACCAGATTGAAGAGCGTCAGCCAAAGAAACATTAGCCTCTTCTGCTTGCCAATCCCAACGAGGCTTAGCACACTCAGCTGCGAATTCAGTGATGGCAGAAATCGCGGTTTGCATTTCTTTATGCGCATAAAGAACCGCGCCTAACATTTCATCTTCGGTCAATTCCTGCGCTTCAGATTCCACCATCAATACGGCGTCTTTTGTCCCTGCTACCACCATGTCTAGCAATGAACCTTCTAGATCAGAGTAATTTGGGTTAAGCATGTAACCAGACTCGTCATTAAAACCAACACGAGCCGCACCGATAGGACCATTGAATGGGATACCAGAAATAGTCAAAGCAGCAGACGTTGCGATCATAGCTGCGATATCAGCGTCTAGATTAGTGTTCGTAGACATAACGGTACAAACAACTTGAACTTCGTTCATGAAACCTTTAGGGAACAATGGACGAATTGGACGGTCGATCAAACGAGAAGTCAGGGTTTCTTTTTCAGAAGGACGACCTTCGCGCTTTAAAAAACCACCTGGAATTTTACCAACAGCATAAGCTCGCTCTTGATAATGTACAGACAATGGAAAAAAGTTTTGACCAGGTGTGGCTGTTTTCGCACCAACAACCGTTGCTAACACTTGTGCATCACCAATTGTACAAAGTACGGCGCCCGTTGCTTGACGAGCAATGCGGCCTGTTTCTAGCGTTACGGTATCATTACCGAACTGGAAAGTTTTTGTCGTAATACTCACGCGTATTCCTTTTATTAAAAAAATTTCTTCTCCCAAAGACCTCTTTTTAAGCCAGTACTCATATGAACTCTTTTTGCTTCTTCGTCTAGCAGAAGAAAAGTGCATATGAAGTACAGGCTGTCCCTTGGGAGACCAATAAAAAAAGGGCCATAATAATTTATGGCCCTTTCTCAGTCTTAGCGACGCAGACCTAGTTTTTTGATCAAACTAGTGTAACGAGTTGCATCTTTACGCTTAAGGTAATCCAACAACTTACGACGTTGGTTTACCATGCGGATTAGACCGCGACGAGAATGGTGGTCGTGTTTATGAGCTTGGAAGTGACCCTGTAGACCTTCAATGTTCTTAGTCAACAATGCAACTTGAACCTCAGGAGAACCTGTATCACCTTCCGCTACTTGAAACTCTTTAACCAATGCTGCTTTAGCTTCTGCAGACAATGCCATAATCTTAATCTCCAAATTAATATGCTATTGAAAGTAAAGGATAGCCGAGCATATTTTCAGTCATCCTAGGCCAGCAAGTTTAGCACTTTTTTTAGCAGAACTCACTGCTATTTATAAAGAGAACTCGCTAGTATTTACCAATCGATAAGGACGAATAGACACTCCTTTTATCTGTCCAAGTCCCAAAAAACGCTGAGATTTTTGATCGTACATCCTCACCACAGTTTCATGCTCTAATGAAATAGGACTAGAAATGGTCCGACCAAACATCATATCCAAAGTGTCCGCTTCAACTAAATCCACTTTTTCGAAGTGTTCTACAGCGGTATCCATGGAGATCAAATGAGAATCCAACGCGTCATAACCTTGCTCTGCAATGGACTCAAACTCTTCCAACGTCATCATATTTTCAGGCGAGTATCCTGCCGTCGAAATACGATGCAATGAATGAAGGTGAGCACCACAGCCCAATGCTTCTCCAATATCCTCACCAATGGTTCGAATATACGTCCCCTTCGAACATTGAATATCAAGCGTTAGCGTGTCTTCTGTTCTGGAAATAAGGGTTAAATTTGAAACCGTGACGCGTCGACGTTTTCTCTCAATAACAATGCCCTGACGAGCATACTCGTAAAGAGGTCGGCCTTCATGCTTCAAAGCGGAATACATAGGCGGTATTTGCTCAATATCACCACGAAATCTATCTAAAATTGCCTCAAGCGAATCATCGGTTAGGGTCGGAATCAACTCTTCGGTTAACACATCTCCTTCACGATCGCCCGTTGTGGTTCGCTTCCCCAACTGAATACACGTTAAATAGCGCTTATTTGCATCCAATAGATATTGCGAGAATTTCGTCGCTTCACCAAGACACAGTGGCAACATTCCTGTTGCCAAAGGGTCTAGCGCACCAGTATGTCCCGCTTTTGCCGCCTGATAAAGGCGACGGACACGCTGTAGAGCTTGGTTCGAACTTAAACCTATCGGCTTGTTCAGTAGGACGATGCCGTCTACCGAACGCCATTTTGCTTTAACCATACGAACTTATTACTCGTCTTCGTTACCGTTTTTTGTCTCATCATCACGAATGGCTTCGTCAATCAGAGCGGACATACGCGAACCATTAACAACACTCTGGTCGTAGTGGAAACGCAAATGTGGCATAACACGAAGTTTTACTTCTTGTGCTAAACGACGACGCAAGAACCCTTTTGCACTATCCAGCGCAGCTTGGTTCTCAGCCAATACTTCTGGCTGATCATCTTTACCTAGTACGGTGTAATAAATATCCGCATAGCCTAAATCTTTTGCTACACGCACTTCGTTGACAGTAACCAATCCTAAACGAGGATCTTTTACTTCAAACTGGATCAAGGACGCCAGCTCCTTTTGGAGCTGGTCACCGATCCGACTAGTACGACTAAATTCGCCTGCCATGATCTTGTCCTATTATAACGTACGAGCAACTTCGATAGTTTCAAAAACCTCGATCTTATCGCCTACTTTTACGTCAGTGTAGTTTTTAACACCGATACCGCATTCCATGCCACGGCTAACTTCATTAACAGCATCTTTAAATCGACGCAGAGATTCAAGTTCACCTTCGTATATAACCACATCATCGCGTAATACACGGATTTGCTTGCTACGATAAACGGTACCTTCTACCACCATACAGCCAGCAATCAGACCAAACTTAGGCGAACGGAATACATCACGTACTTCAGCAGTACCTTTGATTTCTTCGCGAAGGTCTGGAGACAACATACCCGACAATGCAGATTTAACATCGTCAATAATGTTATAGATAACACTGTAGTAACGAAGATCAATAGTTTCACGTTCAATGAATTGCTTAGCAGAGTTGTCCGCACGCACATTGAAACCGAAAATAACCGCATCGGACGCTAGCGCCAGAGTAGCATCTGTTTCAGTGATACCGCCAACGCCGCTAGAGACAACGTTTACTTTCACTTCGTCGGTGTTCATGTCAGTCAATGATTTAATCAAGGCTTCAAGAGAACCACGAACATCCGCTTTGATAACAATGTTCAAAGTACGCACTTCGTCTTTGCCCATCTCAGAGAATAGATTCTCCAATTTAGCAGAATGTTGACGGGCAAAACGCACTTCACGGTATTTACCTTGACGGAAGTTAGCTACTTCACGCGCTTTGCGCTCATCCGCCACCACGATAAACTCTTCACCAGCTTCTGGCGTTCCGTCAAGACCAAGAATCTCAACTGGAATAGATGGGCCTGCAGAATCAATCGTCTTACCAGTTTCGTCCAACAAAGCACGCACACGACCCATTTGAAGACCAGCCAACACGATGTCGCCTTTCTTCAAAGTACCGTTTTGAACGAGTAAAGTGGCAACAGAACCACGACCACGATCCAAACGTGCTTCAACAACCACACCTTTAGCTGGTGCGCTAGGAACTGCAGTTAATTCAAGTACTTCTGATTGCAATAGTACGGCTTCTAAGAGTGCTTCAATACCCTCACCAGTCTTAGCAGACACGCCAACGAACTGTACGTCACCACCCCACTCCTCAGGAATGACAGCTTGTGCGACCAATTCATTTTTAACGCGATCTAAATCCGCGCCTTCTTTGTCAATCTTAGTCATTGCAACAACAATAGGTACACCAGCAGCGCGAGCATGCTGAATGGCTTCTATTGTCTGAGGCATAACGCCATCATCTGCAGCACACACTAGAATAACGATGTCTGTTGCTTTCGCACCACGGGCACGCATAGAAGTAAATGCCGCGTGTCCAGGCGTATCTAAGAAACTAATCATACCGTGTGGTGTTTCAACGTGATAAGCACCGATATGCTGTGTGATACCGCCAGACTCACCCGCAGCAACGCGAGTAGTACGAATATAATCAAGCAAAGACGTTTTACCATGGTCAACATGGCCCATCACGGTAACGACTGGTGCGCGTTTAATCGCCTCACCTTCGTAGTCAATGGCTTCGATCATGTCATTTTCAACAGCGTTTTCGTCGATCAGCTTAACCGTATGACCCATTTCCTCAACAACAAGCGTTGCTGTATCGCGATCAATCGTTTGGTTAATGGTTGCCATTGCGCCCATTTTAAACATGACCTTGATAACTTCTGCGCCTTTCACTGCCATTTTTTCAGCAAGATCTGCCACAGTGATACTTTCTGGCAAAGCAACTTCATGAATCATTTTAGCCGTTGGCTTTTGGAAACCATGCTCTTGTTTTGCAGGCTTCTTATTTTTACGACCTAACTTGCCGCGACGAGTGAATTCATCTTCGTCATTGACATTTACGCGTGATGTGCGCTTGTTATCTGGATTAATACGACCACGAGGTTTGTCTTTATCGTTGTCATGTCTCACTGGGCCTTTTTTGCCTTTTGGCGCAACCGATGATTTTTTACTGTCCATTGCTGGTTGAGACATTTTTTTCGCTGCTTTAGGCTGCTTCGGTGATTCCACGGGTTCTGCCGCTCCTATATCGGAAACATACTGCTCCGTATAATTTACCGCGTCAGCATCCGCTACGGCGGCTTTTGCCGCTGCGTCTTGACGCGCTTTTGCTTCGGCTTCAGCTTTTGCTTTGGCCGCCTTCTCTTCTTCAATCTTACGCTCAGCTTCTAAACGGGCCTGCTCTTCAGCAGCCAAACGTTCTTGCTCTTCAGCAAGGCGTTGGGCAAGCAACAACTCTTCTTGCTTTTGAGACTCGCTGTCTGAATCATCACGCTTAACGTACGTGCGTTTTTTCTTCACTGCAATATTAACCGCTTTTCCGCCATCACGCGACAACGTACTTGTTGTCTTTCGTTGCAGAGTAATTCTTTGGCTACTACCGCCGTCTTCGCCATGCTGACGTTTTAAATAATTCAGTAACGCTTGCTTTTCAACTTCAGAGACTTCTTGACCTGCACTCGTTTGAGGCAGGCCAGCGTCTTTCATCTGAGCTAGTAGCTTATCGACTGGTGTATTAACCAGCTCGGATAATATCTTTACGGTTTGAACTGTCATTAAGTTCCCCCTTATGTACTCAGATTTTATTCAGATTCAGCAAACCAAGGTGCACGAGCTGTCAATATAAGACTCGCCGCGCGCGCTTCTGTCATACCTTCAACGTCTAGCAATTCATCAACCGATTGCTCTGCTAGATCTTCCATGGTGATCACTCCCATAGAAGCCAACACTAGAGCAAGATGATTATCCATACCTTCCATTGCTAACAAGTCAGCAGCCGGTTTAGCATCATCTAATTGCTCTTCAGCTTGTAAAGCTCGGTTTAACAAGGACTCTTTTGCTCGTGAACGTAGTTCATTTGCCAAATCTTCATCAAATCCGTCGATGTCTAACATTTCTTCCATCGGGATATAGGCCACTTCTTCCAAAGAAGTGAATCCCTCTTCAACCATTTGAATGGCCAAATCGTCGTCAATGTCCAAACCAGAAACAAAAATATCAATCAGTTTCTGAGACTCTTCTTGTTGCTTCGCTTCCGCATCTTCGCTGGTCATAACGTTTAAAGACCAACCAGTCAAAGTAGAAGCCAAGCGAACGTTCTGACCATTACGACCAATAGCTTGCGCTAGGTTGTCTGATTTAACAGCGACATCCATAGAGTGCGCATCTTCGTCAATCACAATAGAGTCGACTTCAGCAGGTGCCATTGCGTTGATAACCAATTGAGCTGGGTTATCATCCCAAAGCACAATATCAACACGCTCGCCGTTCATCTCATTTGATACCGCTTGAACGCGCGCGCCACGCATACCAACGCACGCACCAATTGGATCGATGCGACGATCATTTGTTTTGACGGCAATTTTTGCACGCAACCCAGGATCTCGTGCGGCACCACGAATCTCAATAACTTCTTCTGCAATCTCTGGCACTTCAAGACGAAATAGCTCGATCATGAAAGCGGGGGCATTACGAGAAAGGATTAATTGCGATCCACGATTATCTTCACGAATCTCAAGCAATAAAGCGCGAATTCGATCATTCATTCTGAAGCTCTCACGAGCAATAAGTTGATCTTTTGGTAAAGACGCTTCGGCGTTCTCACCTAGATCGATAATCAGGCTATCGCGTGTCACTTTTTTAACTTGACCGTGAACAAGCTTGCCTACTTTTTCAGTGTACAGCGCAACCATTTTTGCACGTTCCGCTTCGCGCACTTTTTGCACAATAACTTGTTTTGCTGTTTGCGCGGCAATACGACCAAATGCTTCAGACTCGACTTCTTCTTCGTATATTTCACCGATACCCAAGCCAAGATTTTGCTCTTCAGAATCGTCTATTGTCAGCTCTGAAGCTGGCGCAGAATATTCTTCATCGGCAACAATGTGCCACTGACGGTACGTTTTATAATCACCTGTACGCTGATCAATGGAAACACGAATTAATGCGTCTTCTTCAAAACGACGCTTGGCAGCACTTGCTAAAGCAATTTCAACGGCTTCGAAAATAACTTGTTTCGGAACATCTTTCTCGTTGGAAACGGCTTCCACTACCAAAAGAATTTCTTTGCTCATCCTTTTAGCCTCTCTTCAAGGTTAATTTTAAAATTGTGGAACAACATTTGCCTTATCAATCAATTCGATAGGCAATAGGTATTCTTCTTGATCTACACGAATAACAATATCTTCGCTTTCGATCCCCATTAGTTGCCCTTTAAATTTACGCCTCCCATCAAAAGGCACTCGTAAACGCAAAGAAACAATAGAACCGATATACGCCTGATACTGAGCCAAACTGAATAAAGGCCGATCTAAACCTGGTGACGATACCTCTAGGCTATATTCCCCAGTAATAGGATCTTCAACATCTAAAATAGAACTTACTTGACGACTAACGCGGGCACAATCTTCAACATCAATCCCCTTTTCAGCGTCAGTCTCGATATAAATACGAAGCACAGAATCCTTACCTAAAGACAAGTACTCCATCCCCCAAAACTCTAATCCCAAACCTTCAACGACTGGTCGAATAAGTTCTTCTAAAATCGTATATTTTGCTGACAATCGTTTTCTCCGAAAACCAATTTTGTAAAACGCAGAAACAAAAAACGAGCTCAAGGCCCATTTTCATTAAAATATAGTGCACGGTGCAGATAACAAAAAACCCCATATAGGGGTTCTTAGTACTCTACTCAATGAAGCATTGAAAGAGCATCCTTCTAAAAAAGAAGGCTATCAATCCTGACACCAAATACTAAGAACAAACTGCTGCGGATACCTAAATTAGGAAAACCATGAGAAGAATAACTCGTTTAAAGAAACTCTCAACTCAACAAACCAGATTGCTCTGCATCAATATGACGACATCATACACAAAATATGATACCAATTCAATATTGGTGCGGATGGGGGGAATCGAACCCCCACGAGCGTTGCTCACCACCCCCTCAAGATGGCGCGTCTACCAATTCCGCCACATCCGCAAAACGCTTAACCAAACACTAAACTAACTAAGTATTACAGAGACTAAAATCACTCAGTCACTGGAATATCAGATATTGTGTTTTTACTATTACCTAAATCAGGCAGACCAACCGTTTCTTCAACTTGAGGTGCTGAAGGAACAAAATCAAGTGCACCAGAAACGCTTTTTGCCTGCTCACTTGCATAGTAAGCCAGACCAAAGCTAGTCAGAAAGAAAATCAATGCAAAAAACGCCGTCATCTTTCCAAAAAAGCTACCGCCACCTTGGCTACCAAATACAGTCTGGGACGCACCACCACCAAAAGAGGCACCAGCGTCCGCACCTTTACCTTGCTGCAACAAGACCAACGCAATAATCACTACTGCCGCCAGTACATGCAAAACTAAAATAAGTGCTTCCATTAATTAACCTGCCGCTTTTACTATTGCTATAAATTCTTTTGCATCAAGCGATGCACCACCAACAAGAGCACCATCTACATCAGGCATTTGAAATAAAGCCGAGCTGGTTGATGCCTTAACACTTCCACCATACAAAATCTGCACTTTCTGAGAAACAGATTCTGACGATTGAGCTAAAAAATCTCTGATTGCTTTATGAACTTCTTGTGCCTGCTCTGCACTGGCTGACAAACCGGTGCCTATTGCCCACACAGGTTCGTAGGCTATAACCAAACCTTCGAACGCAGCAATACCAACAACATCAATGACCGCTTGAATTTGTCGTTCACATACTTCAAGCGTCTTGCCTGCTTCGCGTTCTGCCAGCGTCTCTCCGACACAAAACATAGGAACCAAGCCAAAATCTAATACTGCCTTTACTTTTGATGCAACTAACGCATCTATCTCACCATAAAGAGAACGTCTCTCAGAGTGACCAAGTAAAACATACTTAACCCCGAAATCACCCAACATAGAAGCGGATACTTCTCCCGTAAAGGCGCCTTTTACTTCTTGACTAACATTTTGAGCCGCTAGCACGATGGCACTGCCAGAAATCAAACTCTCAACTTGAGACAAGTAGGGAAAAGATGGTGCAACAACAACCTCAGAGTCAGAACCTTCCATCTCAAGCAAACCGTTAATCAGTAAGGATATGGACTCTTTTGAGCCATTCATTTTCCAATTACCAGCTACTATCTTTTGACGAATCATATTCTAACCCCTAAATTCGAGGCGCCCATTCTATGGAATGGACGCTTTAGTTTCAAGTCATTTATTACTATTCAGCTCATAAATTTTGCTTTATGAGACTCGCTTTTGCTGAAACAACAGAATTCACTTCCTCGACCAAATAATCAACAAGCTCATCCACTGTTTGATCGTCTCGGCCCTCTACCATGACACGAATCAAAGGCTCTGTCCCCGAAGCCCGAAGCAATACTCGACCAAGACCATTCAAACGCTCATTAGCGACGGCAATGGCTTTCTGTAAAGCAGGCTCTTCATTTGGCACAAAACGCTTCGCGACACGTATGTTTTTTAATTTCTGCGGGAATTTTACAAGACCGACCAAAAGCTCATCAAGGGACTTACCTTCTTCCACCATGGCCCGAAGTACTTGGAGGGCCGCAATAATACCGTCACCAGTCGTTGTAATAGAGCGACAAACGATATGCCCAGAAGGCTCACCACCTAACACCCAGCCATGCTGCATCAACTTTTCATTCACATATCGGTCCCCCACCGCCGCTCGACTAAAACCGATACCCGTTTCAGAGAACGCCAACTCAAGACCAAAATTACTCATCAATGTACCAACAACACCGCCACTAAAACGCCCTGTTCGCATTAAATGATTCGCAATGATATACAAAATATCATCGCCATCACGAACCACCCCATGACGATCTACTAGGATCAAACGATCGCCATCGCCATCCAAAGCGATACCAAGATCTGCCTCCTCAGCTAAAACGTTTTTGCGTAACAACTCTGGTTTTGTCGCCCCGCTAAACTCATTGATATTTAGTCCGTCAGGGTTAACACCAATAGAAATAACTTCAGCCCCTAGTTCTGAAAATACTCGGGGAGCGACATGATAAGTAGCACCATCCGCACAATCGACAACAATCTTTAGCCCACTTAACTGCAAACCGATTGGAAAAGTGCCTTTGCAATATTCTATGTAACGCCCAGCTGCATCATCAATGCGTTTGGCACGACCGATAAGACTAGACTCCACCACAACCATCGGCTGTTCCATGAAATACTCAATGCGCTCTTCTATTTCGTCAGAAATTTTCCCACCTTCTGCCGAAAAAAACTTAATGCCATTGTCGGTATAAGGATTATGGGAAGCACTAATCACAATCCCCGCACTGGCGCGAAATGTTCGTGTCAGATAGGCTATTGCAGGCGTTGGCATAGGCCCAACCAAACGGACATCAGCACCCGCGGCAACAATACCGGACTCAAGCGCTGACTCAAACATGTAACCTGAGATTCGAGTGTCTTTACCGATCAGGATTTTCTTATCATTTTCTTTAAAAACCTGCCCAGCCGCCCAACCAAGTTTGAGCATAAACTCAGGCGTAATTGGGGTGGTTCCAACTTTGCCACGAATGCCATCTGTTCCAAAATACTTACGCATCAAATCTCTCTCAATACGAGACATTAGCGCCAACATTTCAACGTGTGGCCTAACATCATGAACCCTAAATATACGAGCACCTTTTGAATAGGCGGAAGCATTTGCCCCCATTGTGCCATACAAACGCTCATCAACTGGTAAATTCAACACATCCCCTATCATGGTTTTTCTCGAAAGACCAATCAGGACCTCAAACCCCATCTCTTTAAACTGAGATGTCCGATTCAGCAAGGATAAATTATGAAACAGTGTTTTTCCAAACCCAATACCCGGATCCAAAATGAGACGAGAACGATCAATCCCCACATGCTCACACTCTACCACTCTAGACAGCAGATATTGCATCACATCATCAACGACCGAAGCGTAATCCGGTTGCTGCTGCATGGTTTGTGGCACCCCTTTCATGTGCATCAAACAAACAGGCAAGACCGTTTCAGCAACAGCTTGCAAGGCACCATCACGTTCAAGAGCACGAACATCATTAATCAGACCAACCCCTAAACGGGCAGCCTCTCGAATCACTTGTGTGGTACTGGTATCAACAGAGACTATAATATCAAAGCGTTTCTTTATCGCCTCTATAGCAGGTAAGACGCGATCCATTTCTTGCTGGATACTGACGGGAGCAGCACCAGGGCGAGTTGACTCACCACCGACATCGATAATACTAGCACCTTCGGCAATCATTTTTTCAGATTGACGCAGGGCCGCATCAAGGGAATGAAAGACACCGCCATCAGAAAAAGAATCGGGTGTCACATTTAAGATCCCCATTACATGAGGAAGGGACAAGTCTAACGACTTGTCCCCGAACGACATTAACGACATGAAAAATCCATATCAGCAGATTAACAAGGAAAAATCACTCACCCGTAGGTTTAGGAGATACTGTCCCAGTAGAATCATCAAGATTGGACGATTCTTCTTCAGAAGACTCAGTAACACCATCCTCCTTCACCGCTTTTGCGTCATCACCTTTTGGCGAATTCGCACTAGGGTCTGACCAACCCTCAGGAGCGGAAGGCTTATTACCATCCATAATTTCTTTAATCTGCTTCGCATCAATTGTTTCATATTGCATCAAAGCTTCCGCCATGACATCTAGCTTATCGCGGTTCTCTTCTAATATCTGCGTCGCCTTTGCATAGCAACGAGTAATAATATCTTGAACCTCAGCATCAATAATCTTACCCGTTTCAGGAGAGAAATAATTCGCCTTGCTGCCTGTAGGACCACTGATATAGCTACCACTATGATCATCTTCTTCGTAAGCAAATGGGCCTAATTTTTCAGACAACCCCCATTTAGTCACCATGTTACGAGCTATACTAGTGGCTCGCTCAATGTCATTTGAGGCACCAGTAGAGACACCATCAAAACCATGGATCATCTCTTCTGCAATACGACCACCATACAAACTGCAAACCTGACTTTCAAGACCACGCTTACTGATACTGTATTTATCTTCTTCTGGTAAATACATGGTGACACCAAGTGCACGACCACGAGGGATAATAGACACCTTGTACACTGGGTCATGCTCTGGCATTAGATAACCAATAATAGTATGACCGGCCTCATGATATGCGGTATTCAGCTTCTCTTTGTCACTCATCACCATGGTTTTGCGCTCTGCGCCCATGAGGATCTTGTCTTTCGCAAGCTCAAGTTGCTCCATGTTCACTAAGCGACGATTAGAGCGAGCCGCAAACAATGCTGCTTCGTTAACCAAGTTCGCCAAGTCAGCACCAGAGAAACCAGGCGTTCCACGAGCGATGTTTTTTGGCTCAACATCGTCATCACAAGGCACTTTACGCAAATGCACTTTCAAAATCTGCTCACGACCACGAATATCAGGCAAGCCCACTTGCACTTGACGATCGAAACGACCTGGACGCAATAAAGCAGGATCTAATACGTCAGGACGGTTTGTTGCCGCAATAACGATAATACCTTCATTACCTTCGAAGCCATCCATTTCAACCAATAGCTGGTTTAATGTTTGCTCACGCTCATCGTTACCACCACCCATACCGGAACCACGATTACGACCAACAGCATCGATCTCGTCGATAAAGATAATGCATGGCGCATGCTTTTTAGCTTGCTCAAACATGTCACGAACACGAGATGCACCAACACCAACAAACATTTCAACGAAGTCAGAACCTGAAATAGTAAAGAACGGCACTTTTGCTTCGCCGGCAATTGCTTTAGCCAACAAAGTTTTACCTGTTCCTGGAGGTCCACACATCAGGATACCACGAGGAATTTTTCCACCTAGGCGCTGAAATTTACTTGGCTCACGCAAGAAATCAACAAGCTCTTCAGTGTCCTCTTTCGCTTCATCGCAACCAGCTACATCAGCAAAAGTGGTTTTAATTTGATCTTCTGGTAAAAGGCGTGCTTTGGATTTACCAAAAGACATAGGGCCACCCTTGCCACCAGCACCGCCTTGCATCTGACGCATGAAGAACATGAAAATCGCAAGTATCAGAAGAATTGGGAAACTGGCTACCAACAATTGAGTCCAAATGCTTTGCTGCTCAGGCATGCGCCCTTCTACAATGACATTATTACTCAACAGATCATCCATTATCTTTGGATCAGCTGCCGCAGGACGCACAGTGTCAAAGGTATCACCGCTTGTTCTGCTACCGCTAATGGTATAACCATCCACCACTACTTTCGCAATACGACCATCTTGCACCTCTTTTACGAATTCGGAATAGGAAATCCGGTTCGTGTCGGCCGTTGTATTAAAATTATTAAACACAGTTAGCAGTACAGCAGCTATTACTAACCACAACAGTATATTTTTCAGCATATCGTTCAAGAGCACACCTCTTAAAGGTTATTTTTAATATCTCTGGTAATAATACCAGAACATACCCTATTAACCCTTATATTGTCTTCCTAATAAGTAAACTTCGCGACTTCTTGCTCGCGAGGCATCCGGCTTACGTGTTACAACAGAATCAAATTGAGTCCGCATGGCTTTGAGGTATTCTTCAAACCCCTCCCCCTGAAACACCTTCACTAGAAAATTTCCGCCCGGACGCAGCACTTGAGATGCCATATCCAAAGCAAGCTCTACAAGATACATAGCTTGTGGCTGATCAGTAGAACTGTTCCCACTCATATTGGGGGCCATATCGGAAATTACAAGATCTGCTTTTTCATCTCCGATTTCCCTTAAAATCGCTTCGTATACTTCTTGCTCAGTAAAATCACCTTGAACAAAACGCACACCTGGCAAGGGCGCCATTTCCAATATATCTGAGGCAACAATCGTTCCTTTATCTCCTACCAGTTTCGCTGCCACCTGAGACCAGCCACCTGGTGCCGCACCTAGGTCAACGACACGCATCGTGGGTCGAAACAACTTGTCCTTATCGTTAATTTCTATCAGTTTATAACTGGCTCTGGAGCGATAACCATCTTGTTGCGATTTTTTGACATACGGATCGTCAAAATGTTCCTTCATCCAATTATTACTACTTTTTGATCTTGCCACGTTTTCATCATACCTAAATCAGTCAATATTCCGCTATAATATCGCTTAACCTCTTCAGCCTCCAATAAAGAGGATCAACTAATATGAGAAAATTTTACTATGAGTCTTACAAACGCCCAAAAAAAGCAATATCGCCTAATCGGACACGCACTTAATCCAGTGGTTATGATTGCGGGCAATGGCCTAACAGAATCCGTTCTTACTGAGATTGATCGCGCCCTTGAAGATCACGAGCTGATTAAAATACGCATTAGCATTACAGATCGTGAAGTACGTACAGCACTGATTGAAGAAATCAATAAAATAATGAAATCTGAAACAGTACAAACGATTGGCAAAGTGGCACTCTTTTACCGTGCTGCGCTCAAGCCAAATCCTAAATTGTCCAACTTACTTCGTTAGTAACGTAGACTGAGATAGTCTTTTTTGCTCAAAAAACAGACTATCTCTAAACTCTTCATAAAAATGGCCGATACCTTTGACAGCCAACAAAGGAGTCGGATCATGATATTTATAGAGGCACTCAATAGAGCCAGCACCCAGACCAACGAAAGAAAGTTGATCTCGAGAAACAAATATCGCCCCATCATCAGCAATAAAGACTCTGTTGACCTAAGCTCTGCTGCTCATCAAGTCAAAGAAATTCATTTAGATAGCCAGACAAAAAACCCACTCACAGCGTCAACCAGTATTTTTGCCAATCTCATTGAGCACGTATTAAGCCACATCATGAATTCCGCCCTTAACCTGCATTCCCCGGAAGAGCTTAATTTGGACTCAAAAGAGTGGAAGATATTTTTACAAGTTCCACCACTGAATACAGAAAAAATCAAAAGAGCGGATGACTACATAGCACCAGAAGTTCCCCAGCGACCACCAGCAAAACAACTTATCTTTCACATTCCAGTTAAGCCGCTATATGGCATTCCTGTCGAAATGACGGTCCTAATGTCGCCTCACAACGGGTCCCCAGAAACTCCTATCTTTTTTCATACCTTTGCGCAAGAAAGTTGGCTGCCCATTTTACGCACGCCCTATTCACCGGAATTCCTTGACCAACAAATCACGCATTACCACATATTATTAGATCAAGATGGCGAACAAGATCAGCTGTCAGCGCTTTACCCACACCTAAACCAAGGTAAAATAAGCGAGAGCAACACCTCCCCTCAAGCGTTTGGTTTGCGAATTTGGCGGGCAAAAAATCAGGTTTTGACGCCCGCGGTTCTAGGAGACAGCAAAATAGGCTTATTATTTGTGGGGCACTACCCTCCCATAGAAGGAAATCCCATTACCGAAGAAGAGCGAGCAAGACAGGCCAACAACCTTTATACAAAGGCGTAGTATTTTAGCCATAAAAAAGCCCTCCATACCGTGCGCATGAAGAGCTTATTTTTTTACGAATCAATATGCTAATAAATTAATAAGATAACCGCCAACGTCTAACACGTTCTTGAATCCCCATAACAAAGACAAAGAACACTGGAACAAAAAAGATTGCTAACACTGTCGCACTAATGATTCCACCCAACACTCCCGTTCCAATTGCATGTTGTGTTTCAGCACTGGCACCTGAAGCGATAACCAAAGGAATCACCCCCAAACCAAAAGCAAGAGATGTCATCAGAATCGGGCGTAACCTAAGACGTGCCGCCATGATAGCAGACTCAGCAAGCCCCCTACCTTGTTCACGTAATTGCTTAGCAAACTCAACAATTAAAATCGCATTTTTAGCAGACAAACCAATAACGGTAATCATACCAACCTTAAAGAAAACATCATTCGGCATATCTCGAAGCAATACCGCGATCACGGCCCCAAGCAAACCCAGCGGCACAACCAACATAACAGAAAGAGGAATTGACCAACTTTCATACAATGCGGCCAACACAAGAAATACAACCAACATGGATAGCGCCATTAACAAAGGCGCTTGAGATGAGGATTGACGCTCTTGAAGTGACTGCCCACTCCAAGCGACAGCAAAACCAGCTGGCAATTGGGCCACTAAACGCTCCATTTCCTGCATCGCTGCGCCACTTGAAAAACCCGTCGCCGCAGCTCCCGATATGCGTGCAGCTGGAAAACCTTGATAACGAGCCAACTGTGAAGGTGTTTCTATCCAAACGGGAGTCACCACCTCCGATAAGGGCACCATTCCACCGTTACTGTTTCGTACGTACAATTTAAGCACATCATCAATCTGCATTCGTGCAGAAACATCAGCTTGAAGAATAACCTGCTGCATTCGTCCAGCATTAGGAAAATCCCCTACATAGGCAGACCCCATCGCAGTAGAAAGAGTGTCACTAATATTACTAAACGATACCCCCATTGCCTCTGCTTTAAGACGATCAATATCTAGCCGAATACTCGCCCCCGAAGGTAAACCATCAGAATAGACACCCGTCACAATGTTACTTTTCGCTGCCAATGCAAGCAGTTTGGCTTCTGCCTCTTTTAACGCGTCATAACCTCGATTCGCACGATCCTGTAAGCGCATTGAAAAGCCTGAACTCGTATCTAGCTCATCTATTGTTGGAGGCATTGACGTCATCACAGAGCCTTCAGCGATATTGGACATGGCCTGCTGCGCAAGCATTACCTCTTCTTGTAACGTTGTACCTTCTCTGTCCTTCCAATCTTTTAAAACAGTGAAGGCCATCGCGGCATTTGAGCCAGAGCCTGAAAACCCAAAACCCAAAATGGACAGGTTTGACACAATAGAAGGACGCGAAGCGATATACTCTTCAAACACTTCCACCACATCCAGCGTACGTTCTGTTGTCGCGTCAGCGGGTAATTGGATGGTTGTCATAAAATATCCTTGATCTTCCTCCGGTAGAAATGACGTTGGCAAATGCCGTAAAGCCATCACCAAGATCCCGACAATAACCACAAAGATCATCATCATCCGTCCAGTTCGTATCACCAACTTACCGACACAAGAGACATACCCTGTTGTCATGCCATCAAACATTCGATTAAACCAGCCAAAGAATCCCGTTTTATCAAGATGTTGTTGGGCATGAGGTTTAAGCAATGTGGCACACAGCGCCGGAGTCAGAGTCAGAGCTAAAAATGCAGAAAACAAAATAGACACCGCCATGGACAGCGCAAATTGCTGATAGATAACGCCCACTGAGCCGCTAGCAAAGGCCATAGGAATAAAGACAGCGGTTAGCACCAAGGTAATACTGACTACCGCACCCGTTATCTGCCTCATTGCCTTGACTGTCGCATCCTTCGGACTCAACCCTTCTTCCGTCATAATCCGCTCAACGTTTTCCACCACAACGATAGCATCATCGACAATAATACCGATGGCCAGCACCATGCCAAACATAGTCAAGACGTTAATCGAAAAGCCCGCCAACAACATAATCGAAAAAGTACCCAACAGAGCGATTGGTGCAACAATGGCCAGGATTAAGGTATAACGGATATTTTGTAAGAACAAAAACATCACGAGAAATACCAGCGTCATCGCCTCAAGCAAGGTGTAAATCACTTTTTCAATCGACACTTTCACAAAGGGAGCAGTATTAAAAGGGATAGAATAACTCATGCCAGCAGGCATAGTAGGCTCTAGCTCTTGCAGACGAGCAAGCACCTTATTTGACGTACTCACAGCGTTAGCACCTGGCGCTAATTGAATGGCGGCAGACGTTGCCACTTTGCCATTTTCACGGTTACTAAAACCGTATGACTGGGCACCTATTTCAACGCGCGCCACATCACTCAAGACAATTTTTGAACCATCTGAAGTCCGCCTTCACCACAATATTGGCAAACGCTTCAGGCGAGCTCAATTGCCCCTGAACCGTTAGCGGAACGGTCACTCGCTGACCAGCTACTGTAGGTGACGCTCCAATGCTACCGGGAGCAATTTGTGTATTTTGCTGCGTAATGGCTGTCGTGAGATCCGCCATAGTCAAACCATAAGACGTTAACTTATTTGGATCTACCCAAACCCTCAACGCTTGTTCAGAACCAAACAACTGCACATTACCAACACCGTCGATGCGACGAAACTCCTCCATTAGGTTTCGTGCCATATAATCACTCAACGACGTCTCGCTAAAACGTCCATCATCAGATTTAAGGCCAACAATCATCAGAAAACTAGAGGTTGCAGATTCGACACTCAAGCCATTTTGACGAACCACTTGTGGCAAACGAGCCTCGACGGCCTTAATTTTATTTTGCACATCAACCTGGGCCAACTCAGGGTTCGTCCCAGGCGTAAACGTCACGCTAATCGCGGCGGATCCAGAACCATCTGCTGAAGACTCAAAATACAAAACATTCTTAACACCTGAAAGCTCACGCTCAATTAAACTGAGCACAGCATCATTCATCGTCTGAGCATCTGCGCCCGGATAACTTGCAGAGATACTGACCGATGGAGGCGCAATAGATGGGTAACGAGCAATTGGCAATTGCGGAATAGCCAACACGCCACCCAAAATAATAAACAAAGCAATCACCCAAGCAAACACTGGGCGGTGAATAAAAAACTGAGCCATAACGACATTTTCCTGTAATTTTAGTGGTCAACACCAGAAACGGACTTATTTAACTGCCACTCTTGTTCGCGAACGTCCATGCCATCATTAAGTCGATCCATACCCTCTATTACCACCTTTTGCCCAGCGGTTAGACCTGCCTTCAATCGATAATGTCTATCAACCAACTCTCCGAGTTCGACTGGCACAAGATGAACTCCGACGATTAGCATCAATAACCCATACTTGAGACTTTCCCTCAAAATGCACTATTGCCTGCTGAGGCAGCATCAAAGCACTGTCGTAGTAACTACGATCCGCTCTGGCTTGTACAAACATGCCAGGCAAAAGCAGTTGATTTTGGTTGTCCACAAGCACACGCAGCAACACATCTCCCGTACCAGAATCCACACTGATACCGGAGAATAAAACACGTCCTGTTATACCGTAAGGTTCACCGTTAGAACGCAAAACCGATACCGGCAAACCATTTTCAGAGTGCTGTGTGGTGAGTGCTTTTTGTAAAGATTCCAATGAAGAGGCTGGGCGTCGTAAATCCAGATAAACCTGATCGATCTGCTGAATACGAGCCATTGGACTACTATCAGTGCTACTCACCAAAGAGCCCTCAGACACTAAAGTCTGATCGATTCGGCCTGATATAGGCGCCTCTACCGTAGCAAATTTTAAGTCAAGCTTACGGCGCTCCAGCATTGCTCGAGCTTGCGCAACTTCCGCTAACGCCTGATCTCGTTTAAACACCTCGTCATCGTAAACTTGACGACTAATTGAATGGGACTTAAGCAATGAACTCACTCTAAGCATTTGCGCCTGAGCATGCGCTAATGCCACTTCTGCACGCTTTAGACCTGCAACGGCAGTATCAACCTCAGCCAAAAAAGGCTCGGGATTAATTTGATACAAAGGTTGACCTGCCTTCACTTCGCGCCCTTGCTCAAAGAGCTTTTTCTGAACAATACCACCGACCTGAGACTCGAATCTCAGCGCTACGCACCGGTGATACTCGGCCTGGTAATGTATCCCTCACGGTTAGTGACTCAGGCGTTAAAGACATTGTCGATACTAAAGGTGGTGGAATCAAAACCTCTTCATCTGATTGTGACTGATCGCAGGCGATAAGAATAAAAGCTAACACAGCAATCATTCCATAGCGGGTACTACTAAGGTCAAACTTCATCGAAAATCCTTTACCATTTAAGGTAAGCAAACATTGAATAATCTAAATTCTACTTTTACTCAATGGAGCTATGACCGAGAATGTGTGTAGATTTGATGGAGATGAATACTTTTTATGAATAATCTGATGACAGATTCAGCAATGGGACTCGGATAGCAAAGCCACCGTACTAATTGCAGAAGACGAACTGGGTATTGCAGAAATTTTGACCGCCTATTTAGAAAAATCTGGCATGCGCACCCTACATGCAGCCAATGGCCTTCAAGCACTTGAACTTCACTTAGATTATAAACCCGATATTATTTTACTGGATGTCCAAATGCCAAAACTGGATGGCTGGCGTGTATTATCTGAAATTCGCCATCGCGGTAATACGCCTGTCATCATGCTGACTGCCATGGATCAAGACATAGATAAACTCATGGGACTGCGTACTGGCGCTGATGATTATGTTGTTAAACCATTTAACCCTGCAGAGGTAGTCGCAAGAACCCAAGCCGTATTACGCCGAACCATGGTAAAAGAGTCGCCAGCACAACAAATACTTCAAATAGGTCCATTACACATTGATATAGAAAATTATTCGGTGTCAGTAAAGCAAGAAACACAACACAAAGACATCACGCTAACCTTGACCGAATTTAAACTATTAACACTAATGGCCCGCACGCCAAAACGTGCTTACAGTCGAACAGAACTTCTGGAGAATTGTTTACCTGAAGGCGATACATTAGAGCGTACCGTGGACAGTCATATCAGTAAACTACGAAAAAAATTGGAACAGGTTGGCGTCCATGACATTCCTGTTGGCGTCAGAGGCATTGGCTACCGCTTTTGGGATCGAAAATGAAAATAGTTGGATTAAGTGGCAAAATCATTGCCTCAATGATGGCTATCACCTTACTTGCGATATTGCTTGTGTTCTTTACCGCGTACCTTTTTTACTATTTCATGGATACATTTTGGCCAGATTATATTTTTGTAGACAGCTATATTCCTTCCGGCCCAGAACTCATCTGGCTCGCAGGAACAACCATCTTATCACTCAGCATTACCGTGGCCGTTGCCATCAATTTGGCGCGTCATATTTTATCCCCTCTTAACTCCGTTACGAGAGGCATTCGCCTTCTCGCAGAAGGCGATTTGTCAGCGAGAGCCGCGTCGTTTAATAATGCACAAAATGAAACAAATCAGCTTATTCGTGATTTTAATTTACTCGCCGAGAGATTAGAGCGAATGACCAACGAGCAGAGATTTTGGAACGCGGCCATTGCCCACGAATTACGAACGCCTGTTACGATTTTGTATGGTCGTTTACAAGGCATGCTTGACGGCGTATTTACCTCAGACAATCATCAACTGCGCAGTTTATTAGTGCAGGTGGATGGACTAAAAAATCTCGTGGAAGATTTACGAGTCGTCAGCCTAGAAGAAAGTGGTCACCTAAATTTAAGATTACAAGAGGTTAATTTAAGTACGGAAATCAATGCCGTTGTCGAATTTATGAAAGACGCTCTCGCTTCAACACAACAATATGTAGAACTAGATCTCGCTGTAAACGATGCTTCTTGTGATCCAGCCAGAATCAGACAAGCACTCATTGCACTGCTTACCAATGTCATCAAACATGCTGTACCAGGTTGCATTAAGATTCAAACACGAAAAACACAACATTCCTTGACCTTATCTGTAGAAGACGAAGGCCCTGGTATTGCTGAAGCCTTAGCGCCACATGTATTCACCGCATTCAGACGCTCATCTGACAGTAACGCAACGGGAAGTGGTTTAGGTTTAGCCGTGGTTGCTGCTATTGCGCGAGCGCATAATGGCGAGGCAAGCTGCCACCCAACAGCACAAGGCGGTACGCGGTTTGAAATATGCTGGCCTCACAAGCAAATAGAAAAACCAAAAACGTGACACAACATCACAAAACAACAATAAAAAACCCTTTATACGGCTAGGCATAAAGGGTGTATTTTTCATCTTTAGTCTGTGTGTGGCCGATTAAAGCTAAATACTAAAGCTGGCTCCGCAACCGCAAGTGGACGTCGCGTTAGGATTTTGCACGACAAAGCGTGAGCCTTCTAAATTCTCTTTGTAATCTACTTCTGATCCAACAAGATATTGAAAACTCAACGGATCAACGACCAAAGTCACACCGTTACGCTTCACTTCTGTATCGTCTTCTTGATGCTCTTCATCAAACGTAAAACCATACTGAAAGCCTGAACAACCGCCACCCGTCACATAAACACGTAACATGAGCCGATCATTCTCTTCTTCTTCGATCAAAGATTGCAGCTTTGCAGCCGCTGCGTCTGTAAATTCGATAGGATCAATCGATTCAACCATGCTCATTTTGACACCACTATAACAATTACCGATGATCAGATTATCCGCTTAACCTAGTAATTTAGTCAAGTATTGATCAATGTTCTCGAGTTGAACGGAAACGAACCTGAGGCCACTTTTCTTCTGCCATCATTAAATTTACTCGCGTTGGAGCCAGGTAAGTCAAATGCCCACCGCCATCAACAGCCAGATAATCACGACACTTATTTTTAAACTCTTCAAATTTCTTAGCGTCGTCGCAATCTACCCAGCGCGCGGTGTTAACGTTGACCGCCTCATAAATACATTCTACTTTGTACTCATCCTGCAAGCGGTAGGCCACTACTTCGTATTGTAACTGCCCCACGGCCCCCACGATTAATTCGTTATTACGTTGTGGCATAAACAACTGAGTCGACCCTTCTTCAGAAAGCTGCTGAAGGCCTTTTTGCAAGGCTTTCATTTTCATAGGGTCTTTTAAACGGACTCGACGGAAAAGTTCAGGCGCAAAATGGGGAATCCCGGTGAATTTTAAGTCTTCGCCTTCCGTAAAAGTATCGCCAATTTGAATCGTGCCATGGTTATGCAAACCAATGATATCACCAGAAAAGGCCTCTTCAACCCCTTCACGATCACCCGCAGTAAAAGACACCGCGTCCGTCACTTTAATGTCTTTACCGATACGGCAATGACGCATCTTCATACCGCGACTATAGGTTCCAGAACACACTCGCATGAACGCAATACGGTCACGGTGCTTCGGATCCATGTTGGCTTGAATTTTAAAAATAAACCCTGAAAACTTCTCTTCCGTAGCCGATACTTTTCGGCTGTTGGTCTCACGATCAATTGGTGAAGGCGCCCACTCAACAAACCCATCCAACATTTCACGAACACCGAAGTTAGATAAAGCTGTACCGAAGAAAACAGGTGTTAACTCACCCGCTAAATAAGCTGCATGATCAAATTCATGGCTTGCACCACGCACCAGTTCGATCTCATCTACATACGCTTCCCAATCATCCCCCAACAAAGCCTTGGCTTCATCCGATTGCAGCCCTTCGATGCGAATATCATCCATCAGCGTATGACCACGACCACGTACAAATACATGAATCGTGTCAGTGTAAAGGTTATAAACCCCTTTGAAAAAATCGCTCATACCGATCGGCCAAGTAATAGGGGCGGCGGCAATTTTTAGAACATCTTCCACTTCGTCTAACAGCTCAATCGGATCACGAATATCTCGGTCCATCTTGTTGATGAAAGTCAGAATAGGCGTATCGCGAAGACGACAAACGTCCATCAATTTGATAGTGCGATCCTCTACCCCTTTTGCGCCGTCGATAATCATCAAGACCGAGTCAACCGCGGTAAGCGTACGATAGGTATCCTCAGAGAAATCTTCGTGCCCAGGCGTATCAAGTAAATTGACGATACGGTCTTTATATGGGAACTGCATCACAGAAGAGGTAATAGAGATACCGCGCTGCTTCTCCATCGCCATCCAGTCAGATGTCGCATGTTTGTCGCCTTTACGGCCTTTTACCGAACCCGCCGTTTGAATAAGCTGACCAAGCAACAAAAGCTTTTCCGTTATGGTGGTTTTACCGGCGTCAGGGTGCGATATGATCGCAAAAGTTCTTCGTTCGTTTACTTCGTTGAGAAAATTCTGGTTTGCCATTAAAAAATTCTTTTAGGTTATACGCGGGCGTTGCTCTCATCTTCTTAAAGACCAGCACAGCATAATCAGCGCTTGCCAACCCCGTCATGTTAATCGTGATTACGTTTGGCGCTATTTTCGCTGATCTCGAAGTTATAAACAATCAATGACGATGGAATTCATGACTATTTAAACCACACATGCTTAAAGCAAGATACTTAGCCGTCGCCATTAACGAGAACTAATATGACAATTTGTTAATTTTTCATTCCATTCACTTCAGTAATAGGCGCTCCAGATGTCCAATCAACCAGTTGAATATCAGACACACTGAGCCTTTCTCGCCAGGCAAGAGAAATCACCCCCCAAGGAAAATGAAAGCTTTGCAAGCGATATTGATCACCTTGCCAAGGCAAGCCATACGGCTCCCTATTCAGCAAACTCGGGGCACAGTTAATCTGACTCAAATTATCAACTAAGCCGCTGCCATTGGCTTTTAATAACGCTTCTTTGGCTGTCCAAAGGCAAAAAAACTCGCTTGCCTGTCTGCACATACCTCCAGCAGACTTTTCTCATCCAGATGACATACCATATCAATCATGCTCTCAAGATCATCCATATCTTTGTAACATTCTACGTCCACCCCGATAGCGCATTCATCGCTAGACTGAGCCAACGCTACTGCCACCGACTCCGCGCTGTGACTCAAATTAAAGGCAATATTTTCTTGTATAAAAGGCTTACCAGACGACGTTCGATAAAAGGACCACTCTGATGTTTTTTTGAGTGGAAAATAATAACTCAAAACGCGACGTTTAAAGGCATGGGCAAACACATAAGCATCACGTAAATACGCAAAACGAAATGAAGCAGCACGCTGCCTCTCCGTTTCATCCAGACTATTTTCAATCGCAAACGCTTTTTCACTGTATGCCAAAGTCAAAATCATATCATTTCCAAAACAGCTCATTCCCAATCATCAGTATCATGATATATTCCGATGAGATTAATTCCCAAATACTTTAAATGGGACATTATTGTCCTCAGTATCACTCAATCCCCCTGAGTACACGGGCTAAAAGTTGGCATTAATTTTTCATTGTACTAACCGACACAAGAATCGTACGAACGTGTCATCCAATTATAAAAATAACAGGACAAGTGACTAATGGGTATTCCCACATTACTTTGGCTTCGCAATATCGGCATTGGTGGTCGGCTTTTTCTCGCCTTTGTGCTGATTTCCTCTATTACAATTGTCGCAAGTGGCTTGTCAACCAATACCTATTTGCAACTAAGTGATCGTCTTTTACTACTGAAATACCAAGACATTCCGGGCCTAGATGCCGCCGCTAGACTAAACGATAAAAGTCGTCTCATTGTCGCAACGGCGCCACTTCTGGTCACTAGCGATGCCGCCATATCTAGAGAGCAAACCATGGCAGCACTCAGTCTTGCTATTAGTGAGATGGATGCTTTAATGCGCAACTTACCGGATTACAATCGATACTTTTTGGAACTCATCACCCAGATCCAAAACAGCCTCACGTTACTAAACCAAAGCGTTGAACGTCGCGAAGTCATAAGACGCGAATTAGCACAATCGTCTTTACTTATCTTTCCTTTGTTTGAAGCCCTAATTCAGCAACTGAATCAGCTAGAACGCAGTGCCGAGTTAGAACAAGTCATTCATCGACTTCATTACTTCTCAGGTTTAATGGAAAAAATCAGCAACGATGCGTCATTCAACGAACTTGATTACACCTTTTTACGGCTGGAAAAGCTGGGGGGAAATCGCTCAATATCTGACATTACTGCCACAAGTCTCACCGCCTTTAGCGCAAAACTTACTAGCGCTTTTAAACATGAGGCTCTCGGCAAGGCGAACTTTTTCAACTCAAAAACGAAGAATTGGATTTACTGTATCAACAAAGCTTTTTACTTGAAAACAGTCAACGACATATTCAACAATTGGCCGCCCAAATCAACCAATATACTAATTATACCAACACCAGTATTCGTGGTTCTTTAGAAGGTGCCATTAAATCCATCAACAGCAGTATTCGTAATATTTTACTGTTGTCTCTTATTAGCTTGAGCATTGCCTGTGCCATCTCTTGGTTTTATGTCCGGCGCAATGTGCTACAACGCATTGTAGAATTACAGAAAAACATGCGTGCTATTGCCAGCTCACAGCTAGACACACAAATCCGTATAGCTGGTAATGATGAAGTGTCTAGTATGGCTAGGGATCTGCAATACTTTCAACAAACGGCCATTGAGGTTGAACGAACTAATCAAAGGCTCGCCGCCGAAATCGAAGAGCGAGTGGCCGCCGAAGCACAATTAAAGGCGACCCAAAATGAACTGGTACAAGCTGGAAAACTCGCTGCACTAGGCCAACTTGGTGTGGGCATTACCCATGAAATAAACCAACCCTTAACCGCCATCGCAAGCCACCTTCATACGGCGGGGCGTCACATAGAAAAAAACCAATTGGATAAAGCACAAAATAGCCTTGATAAAATTGGCCAACTACTCACCAAGATCACCCGCATCACCAAACACCTTAAAGCGTTTGCACGCGTTGCGGGCACAGAACTCACTCCTGTCTGTTTGGCAACCGTCATAGAAGATGCTATCGAATTGATGTCTAGCCAGATTGATGAGCAAAACAGCATACTCAATTATCAGCCAAGCAAACTGTCGCTGCACGTATTAGCCGAACCAATTCGTCTTGAGCAAGTAATGGTTAATCTTATTAGCAATGCCGTTGATGCCTTGTCTAGCGCATCGGTCAAACAATTAAACATTGCGGTGTACGAACTCAACGATAGAGTCATGGTCGAGGTGAGTGATACGGGCATAGGCATAGAAGCAGACAAAATTGAGCAAATATTCGATCCGTTTTTTACCCAAAAAGACGTAGGGCAAGGCCTCGGACTAGGCTTATCCATCAGCTATAACATAGTGCAAGATTTTGGTGGTCAAATTAAAGTGGTATCCGCTCCCGAAAAAGGCAGCTGCTTTACCTTAGTATTAAACAAGGCAGAGAAATAAATGAACAACACAAACAAAGTTATCATTATCGACGACGATCAAGCCATTATCGAAGCACTAACCGAAATGCTTGAGCTAGAAGGTTTCCAGATCAGCAGTTATTTAAGCGCCGACAAAGCCATTTCCACGTTAAATCATCAGACGGCCGCTGTCATTTTAAGTGATGTAAGAATGCCTAAAATGGATGGCTTAAGTCTTCTGGCTCGTATTCAAACGCTGGACAGCGAGCTGCCCGTTATCCTGATGAGTGGTCATGGGGATATTCCGATGGCGATAGAAGCCATGAAAGAAGGTGCTTACGATTTTCTCGAAAAACCACTGCAACCTGCACTACTGATCAACCAACTGCAGCGCGCAGTGGAGAAAAGGCAGTTAGTATTAGAAAACCGGAAACTAAAGCAAAATATTGCCCAACAAACAGGCTTAGAAGCCCTCATTATTGGAGAATCAGCGGCCATCAAGAGCATTCGTCAACATATATCTTCTTTGGCTCAAGCCAATATCGACACCATTATTTACGGTGAAACGGGCTGTGGTAAAGACGTCGTTGCCCGAGCTTTGCATCAATTTAGTCTTAGAAACAAAGGCCGATTCATTGCCATCAACTGTGGTGGCATCAGCGAAAGCCTGATTGAAAGCGAGCTATTTGGTCACGAAGCTGGTGCCTTCACAGGCGCTAATAAACGTCACATTGGCAAAATAGAAGCCGCCAATGGGGGCACCTTGTTTCTTGATGAAATAGAAACCATGCCACTACCCGCACAGATAAAATTATTAAGAGTGTTACAAGAACGCACGATTGAACGCGTTGGTAGTACCCTGCCCATTCCCGTTGAGCTGACCGTCATCGCTGCCAGTAAGGACAACCTTGCCCAATTAGGCGAAGAGGGAAAATTCCGTAAAGACCTGTTTTACCGCCTTAACGTTGCCAGTCTCACCATTCCACCTCTCAGAGATCGTCCTGAAGACATCCTTCCCCTTTTCCATCATTACGCCCACAAAGCCGCCGAGCATTTTTCTCGCCCTCTACCTCTGATCACATCTGCGTACTTAGAATACTTAATTCAACACCCGTGGCCAGGCAATGTACGTGAACTAAAAAATGCCGCCGATCGTTTTGTGCTCGGTATCAGTGAAACCTCCCTCGCCTCCATTAAACGCGAAGACGATAGTAACGGCAGTTACGAAGAACGCATGGAGCAATTTGAACGCCACATTATCGAAGAAGGACTAAGAGTCACAAACGGCCAATTAAACGAAGCGGCCGAACTGTTGGATATGTCACGCAAGACACTGTATCGCAAAATGAAAAAACACCAATTAGATAAACAACACTTTAAAGCGTTCGAAGATGAAGGACAAGAATGACCCATTTTTTATTTCCAATGAGACTCTAAAGTCCCAACACCTAAAAAATATAAGCCTAATAAACACACAACCCTATGTTTTATATAGTTTTTTCACTATTGGCACCAGCCTTGCTATATTTTATGCGCCGACAAGGCAGTCAATCCAGTGAACCCACAGGATTGACTCATCTCCGACAACGGAACCTCCCGACCGGTGATAACAATAAAAAATACATCTCGAGGAAAACAATAATGTCTATTAAATTACTGACTGGTTTAATGCTCTCTAGCTCACTCTTGATAGGAAGCAGTGTCGCTTTAGCCGATGATTGCAGCTATCGTGGCGTACTGGATGATAAGTTCTGTGATGAAAACTACGACCTCGTCGCTGATCTTCCAAAAGATCAAAGCCAATGGCGCGATCCTAGTACTTTAGTGTTTACCTACACGCCGGTAGAAGATCCTGCAGTTTACAAAGACGCATTCAGTGACTTCCAAAAATACCTTAGTGAAGTGACGGGTAAAAAAGTCGTGTATTACACGGTTCACTCCAATGCGGCCGAAGTGGAAGCTTTGCGCTCAGGTCGTTTACACATTGCAGGTTTCTCAACAGGTCCAACAGGTTACGCGGTTAATTTAGGCGGTCTTGTTCCTATTGCCGTAAAAGGCACCGAGGAAGCCTTTCAAGGCTACAACCTAGTCACTATTGTCCGCAAAGACAGTAGCATCATGAAAATGGCGGATTTAAAAGGCAAGGTCGTTGCCCATACATCGGCATCGTCAAACTCGGGAAACCTTGCTCCACGAGCGATCTTTCCAGCGCTAGGGCTGACACCAGATCAAGACTATGAAGTCAAATACTCAGGCAAACACGACCAGTCTGTTATGGGCGTATTGTCAGGCGATTACGATGCCGCTCCGGTTGCTTCTGACGTTCTAAAACGTATGATTGATGCCAAACGTATCAATGAAGAGGACTTCCGTATTATTTATACCAGCCCCCGTTTTCCAACCTCTTCGTTTGGGTATGCTTACGATTTGAACCCAGAACTGGTTGAAAAAATTAAACACGCCTTTTTCACCTTCCGCTTCCCCGCTGAAATGCAAAAAACCTTTGGTGGCGCTGATCGCTTCTTCCCAATTACTTATAAAGAAGATTGGCAGGTCATCCGCGATATTGCCCACTCTTCTGGTACCGCCTATACCAAAACAGGACTTAAGCAGCTGGCGGAAGCCGATGCCGCTAAAGCCGCTGCCGACAAACGCGCCAAAGAAGCTGCCAGCAAAAGCCAATAAGCAGCGACTACTCGCTTAATCGATTAAAAATTCACTTAATACATGCTAACAACCTAAAGCATCAGGTTGTTAGCCCTCTTCGCCTGTAGGAAACGATTATGTCTGTCACCCAAAGCTCTACTGAGCACTCAAACTTCCTTGAAATTCTCAACTTAAAAAAAGAATACACACCTGGCAACCCCATTTTAAAAGGCATAGATATTCACATTACGGAACCTGGGATTGTGGCCATTATCGGCCCGTCTGGGACAGGAAAAAGTACTCTATTACGTTGTATCAACCGATTAATTGATCCCACGGAAGGAAAGATCTTGTTTGATAACGCCGACCTTTGCTTAGCCAAAGGTGCTCAGCTACGCAAACTACGCCGTCAAGTTGGCATGGTGTTCCAAGAGTACAATCTTGTTGAGCGCCTCACTGTGATTGAAAACGTCTTAACTGGAAGGCTCGGTTATATGTCTGCATGGCAAGCGTGGCGCCGCAAATTTAGCCAACAAGATATCAATACCGCCTTTGAATTACTCGATGCCGTTGGTTTAACCGAACATGCGAGTAAACGTGCTGACAGTTTATCTGGCGGTCAACGTCAACGTGTCGGTATTGCCCGAGCCGTAATGCAAAACCCTCGTATCTTGCTTGCGGATGAACCGACCTCATCGCTTGATCCTAAAACGGCAGTCGAAATCATGGAATTGTTAGAGCGTTTTTCACAAGAAAAAAATATTCCCGCTTTAGTGAATATTCACGACGTTAAGCTAGCTAGCCGCTTTGCGAAACGCATGATAGGTATGAGTAATGGCGTGGTAGTGTACGATGGCCCACCAGAAGGCATCACTGACGAGCACCTAAAACAAATCTATGGAGGTGAATCATGGCTGGCGTAAACTCAACTCACTCACAAGTAAATATAGACAGAGAAAATCCGTTTAAGCATAACTGGCTAGTAAGCTCACTTTGGCTACTGGTCATCTGTTATGTCATCTACTCCTTCAATGCAATGGATCTGAGCTTGGGGCGAATTAGTGATGGTTTAGGGCACGCCAGTGAATTATTAGCACGCATGGTGCCACCCAACTTTGGTCGTTGGTCGCTACTCTTAAGCGGCCTCATAGAAAGTTTAGAAATTGCTATTATTTCAAGTATTTGCGGCATTTTCATTTCATTATTCCTCGGATTATTTGCCGCACGTAATTTAATGCCAAGCTGGATCAGTACGCCTGTACGGGCTTTGATTGCCCTTTGTCGCACTTTTCATCCCGTTATCATTGCTATTTTGTTCGTCAAAAGTGTTGGCTTTGGCGCGCTAGCAGGCATTCTCACCCTCGTCGTTGCGTCAATTGGCTTTATTGCCAAACTGTTTGCTGAAGCGATTGAAGAGATTTCTCTCAAACAGGTGGAAGCCATTCGAGCGACCGGTGCCGGTTTTACCAGCATCATTTTATTTTCCGTCATGCCACAAGTATTTGCGCGTTTTATTGGCTTTTCAACCTATCAGCTCGACTCGAATTTGCGTAACTCCACCATGGTCGGCATTGTCGGCGCGGGCGGATTAGGAGGAACTTTATTCTCGGCCTTCCAGCGCTTTGATTATGACTTTGTGGCGGCCATTTTAATCGTCATTATCGCTCTAATCATGTTTGGCGAGTTTCTATCCAACATCGTTCGACGCATTTTTCGCTAACCTGACTTAGGAGCATTTTTATGAACGCTATTGATCATCATTGGCAACGTTTTACGCTAAAGCAGAAACTCTCTCGCTATGCTGTCTATTTGGTTTTGGTAATAGCTTTTATCCAGTCCATTCAATCTGTCGAGGTAATTCCCGAGTTCCTACTGGATGCACCAGAACAAATGGCAGATATGTTTTCTCGCATGTGGCCCATGGATTTCGCCTACTATCCAGTCACGGTTCATGACGCCATGATTGAAACCCTCAACATTGCCACACTGGGAACCTTAATTACGTTGATTTTTGCCATTCCTTTAGCCCTTATGAATGCCAGCAACATCGTAAGCTCAACTTGGTGTCACTGGATTTCAAAGTTTTTTCTGGTGTCTTCGCGCTCGGTAAACTCTTTAGTTTGGGCGCTCTTGTTTGTCTCTATCTTTGGCCCTGGAGTCATCGCTGGCGTATTGGCTATTGCCTTCCGCTCCATAGGTTTTGTTGGCAAACTTTTAGGAGAGGCACTCGAAGAAGTTAACATGGGACCCATTGAAGCGCTAAAAGCCACTGGGGCATCTTGGCTGTCTATTTTACTAAAAGGTTATTGGCCACAAGTCTTACCCGCTTTTTTTAGTATCGTCCTTTTTCGTTGGGACATTAATGTCCGAGAGTCTGCGGTACTTGGGTTAGTGGGCGCGGGCGGTATCGGTGTAGTACTAGATGACTCAATGAACTTGTTCCAATGGGACCGAGTTGCTGTATCGTTATTAGCGATTTTCATTATCGTAATTCTAGCCGAAATTCTAGTGGTAAACGTGCGTAAGCGTCTCATCTAAACAATCGCTATGACTACCCGTTAAGCAATAAAAAAGGAGTCCGCATTGGACTCCTTTTTGTTTATACAGTCAAAAAATCAATCGATATTCTTTGACTCAACCAAACCATCAGGACGCTTAGGAAAAATACGTCGCACCACAACAAAGAACAGTGGCACAAAGAAAATCGCCAACACAGTTGCGGTTAATGTACCACCCACAATACCCGAACCAATCGAGATTCGACTGTTGGCGCCAGCGCCAGAAGACAAGGCCAACGGCAGTGTTCCTACCATGAATGCCATCGACGTCATAATAATCGGACGTAACCGTAAACGAGCCGCTTGAGCAGCTGCATCCCATACGTTCAACCCTCGACGGTAAGCCGCTTCCGCAAACTCAACGATCAATATCGCGTTTTTCGACGATAGACCAATGGTCGTTAACAGAGCCACTTGGAAATACACATCGTTTTCCAAACCACGTAAATGCGCTGCTGCTGCCGACCCAATGACACCAAGCGGTATCACCAATATCACCGAGAATGGCACTGTCCAACTTTCATATAGAGCCGCAAGACACAAAAACACAACTAGGATAGAAATCCCATAGAGTATTTGAGTTTGTCCGCTTGATAATCGCTCTTGATAAGACAGACCACTCCACGCGCCAGTTACACCAGCTGGCAAATCGTCAGAAATACGCTGCAACTCATCCATTGCGGCCCCCGAACTCACCCCATCGGCTCCTGAACCTTGGATTTCATAAGAAGCTAATCCATTGAAACGCGTTAAACTTTTTGGTCCGTAAGTCCATTCACTCTTAGCAAATGCCGAAAACGGCGTCATGGTGTTACCACTACCACGTACATACCAATGTTGTAGATCCTCAGGGGAAGAACGGTATTGCGCATCACCTTGCATATAAACAGTTTTGACTCGTCCACGATCAATGAAGTCATTTACATAAGAGCCTGCCCATGCGCTACTTAATGTTGAGCTGATGTCCGACAAAGACAAACCGAGTGCCGAGGCTTTTTCTTGGTCAATATCAATATGCAGCTGTGGTGCCTCTGAATCAGAACCAAGACGAACACCGATCAACAGAGGGCTAGTGTTGGCGTTTTGCAATAGCGCATCACGCATTTCCAATAAGGTGGCTCGGTCAGTGTTACCCGTTGCTTGTAGCTGGAAAGTGAAACCACTACTTTGCCCTAACCCTTGAATAGATGGCGGTATCAACGAAAAAATTCTCGCATCTCGCAGCCCAGCAAACGCACCGTATGAACGGCCAACAATCGCACCAGCACTGTTTTCTGGTCCAACACGCTCGCTCCAATCTTTTAAGGCAACAAATGCCATACCGGCATTTTGTCCGCTGCCCATAAAGTTAAAACCAGAAATAGTGAAGATGGCGCTTACATTATTTTTTTCTTTTTCCAAAAAGTAGCTTTCCACTTCTCGCATCACTTTGTCAGTACGAGACATGGAGGCACCTTCAGGCAAAGACACCATCACCATGACACGGCCCTGATCTTCCGTTGGCAAGAAACCAGACGGTAAGGTCATCATTAAACCACTTAAGCCAGCCACAATAATGCCGTAACCTAGCATCCAACGAACAGGCTTCTTAATAATGCGATTAACACCACTAAAATATTTCCCTGTTGCACGATCAAAATTACGGTTAAACCAAGCACCTAAACCTTTTTTAGCTGTTTCATGATTAGCTTTTAAGAAGGTGGCACATAGAGCTGGCGTCAAGGTTAATGCAACCAAAACAGACAAAGTCATTGCCGCAACGATAGTGATGGAGAACTGGCGATAAATCACCCCAGTGGAACCACTAAAGAAGGCCATAGGCAAAAACACCGCAGACAAGACAACCGCAATACCAATCAAGGCACTGGTAATCTCTTTCATCGATTTTATCGTTGCCTCTTTGGGAGACAATTTATCTTCTTCCATTACTCGTTCGACGTTCTCAACCACAACGATCGCATCGTCCACCAGCAAACCGATGGACAAAACAATACCAAACATAGTGAGTGTATTAATGGAGAAGCCAAATAGTTCTAAAATACCAAATGTACCCAAAAGAACAACAGGCACGGCAATCGCCGGTATTAATGTTGCACGCCAATTCTGCAAAAAAATGAACATGACGATAACAACTAACAAAATAGCTTCAAACAGTGTTTTCACTACCTCTTCAATAGAGATACGAATAAAGCTAGTATTATCAACCGGATACGAAAGCTTATAGCCATCTGGTAAACTACCAGACAAACCATTTAATACTTTTTTAACCGCCTCAGAAGTAGACAGCGCATTCGCTCCAGGAGCCAGCATAACCGCCATACCTGAAGCCGGATGACCGTTCAAACGTGGAATATAGCCATAAGACTCACTGCCTAATTCGACTCGAGCCACATCACTTAAACGAACCGTAGCACCGCTATCATCATACGCTAGAATAATATTGTTAAATTGCTCAACTGTTTGCAACTTAGACTGTGCCGTGACGGTAACGTTTAATTCTTGCCCTTGCACAATAGGGTAAGCTCCTAGGCTACCCGCTGCGACTTGAGTATTTTGGGCACTAATGGCAGACGATATGTCAGAAGGCATTAGTTTATAAGACGCTAATTTCAGCGGGTCTAACCATATGCGCATGGCATATTCCGCACCAAACACCTGAATACTACCGACCCCATTCACACGGGAAACGGGATCTTGAACTGTCGAAACCAAAAAATCCGAAATATCATTCGCAGTGTCTTGGTCTGTTTCATCATAAATGGCCGCAACCAGCAAAAAATCTGAGTTCGATTTTTTTACAGTCACGCCATTTTGCTGCACTGAATCGGGCAGATTCGAGGTGATTTGCTGTATTTTGTTTTGCACTTGAACTTGAGCAATATCCGCATCCGTACCTTGCTCAAAGGTCACATTGATACTGGTACGACCGCTAGAACTGCTTGAGGAAGAAAAATACAACAAGCCGTCTAAGCCGGTAAGCTGTTGCTCCAGTATTTGCGTCACACTGTTCTCAACCGTTTCAGCAGAAGCACCAGAATAAGTCGCCGAAATACTAATAGTAGGTGGCGCTACGTTTGGATATTGAGCAATCGGCAGGTTCAAAATGGACGCAAGGCCTGCCAACATGATCGCAATGGAGATAACCCATGCGAAGACCGGACGATTAATAAAAAATTGCGCAAACATAGATTAGTTCCCTTGGGCTGAAGAGCCATTCGAGTTGTCGGCAACAATCGCGCCAGTTTGACTATCACGCTTCATATTTACCGTGGTCACCTCACTTCCCGATCTGATTTTTGACGACCCTTCAACAACGACTTTATCACCCGCCTTAATACCTTCCGTGACTAACCACTGGTTATCTACTGTTCTTTCTACAGTCAGAATTCGGCTTTCTATTACATTGTTCGCATTGACCACATACGCAATGGGATTGCCTTTTACATCTCTAGAAACGCCCTGCTGTGGTACCAAAAGTGCAGCATTATGAGTCAATTCATGGATCAAACCACGCACAAACATGCCAGGAAGCAACAAGTTGTCAGGGTTAGGAAACTCCGCACGAAGTGTGACACTGCCTGTCGATTCATCCACACTGACTTCTCGTGCTTTTAATGTACCTTGATCTTGATATTTGGTGCCATCTTCCAACAACAAAGCAACCTTATTAGAACCCTTTTCAACATCATCTAATGCCAAAAAAGTGCGCTGTTTAAGCTGATCCAAACTGGTTTGCGCCAAGTCAACAAAGATTGGATCCAATGAACGTACTGTCGTCATTACCGTCGCTTGACTGCCTGTTACCAATGCGCCAACCGTTACTTGCGAAATACCGATGCGGCCATCAATAGGCGAACGAATTTTGGTATAATCGAGATTAATTTTGGCACTTTCTAGTGCGGCTTCTGAGCCTTTTTGTTTAGCTGTTGCTTCTAAAAAAGCTACTTGCGCATCATCAAGATCTTGCTGAGACACGTTATTTTGCTTGCGCAATTGCGTGTAACGCTCATATTTTAGCTGCGCGGACTTTAGGCTGGCGTTGGCAGATTCTAAATCAGCCTGTGCTTGCTTGTAGGAAGAAATATAAGTGGAATCATCTAGCTCATAAAGCAAATCTCCAGTCTTAACATCTTGACCTTCTTCAAAAAACGCTTTTTTACGATACCCCCCACTTGTGGGCGAATCTCCGCAACCAAGCTAGACGTAGTTCGGCCAGGCAGTTCCGTGATTAAATCTATCTTTTGGGGTTCGATAGTCACAATACCCACTTGAACTTTCGGTGGGGATGGTGCAACAGCAGACTTAGGCGCCTCCTCCTGACAACCAGCCAACAACAGAACAAGCAGCACACTTGAAGCATATTTAAATCTAGACAACATTGAGGAGACTTCCTTTTGAAACATTGAGAATGATCATTCGCTAGCACTATAATATAAGCTATATACCTAATATATGACAAAACGTGCAAATAAATGAGAACTAATAAATTACCCTATGACAGCGCCCAACGGAAACAATGCATTATTGATGCCACGGAACAACACGCACTAACAAAAGGCTTCCATAAAGCAAGTATGAGCGAAATTGCTAAATCCGCAGGATTAAGTGTAGGGCAAATTTACCGCTATTTTGCCCACAAAGACGACATTATTCGTGAGTCTCGTCGAACAGTTTACACAAAAACGATTACAGTTTATGGCCTCTTTTCTGGACAAAAAAGATTGGTTAAATCGTCATTTTTCTGAGGAAAATCAAGAAACTCATAACATGAGAGTGATGCATGCAGAAATTCAAGCCGAAGCCACTCGAAACCCTGTCATTGCTGAAATCTACGTAGAATCCCACAACCGCTTACAAAACAGAGCTGTGGGTATTTTACAATCACGCTATCCAACCATCACCAAAAGCGAGGCTATTGCACGAATTGAAATGCTAGTGACACTGACAGAAGGATTACTGGTCCGCTGGGATTTCCAAACAAGACCTTTCAATGAGGAAATGCAACAAATTTATCGCCAAACATTGGATATTATTTTACCTGACAACATTTAATTAATGAGGTTTAAAAATTGCTCTAATTTGTGGCCAACGGCTCACTATCATGGCAATAAAGATCAGTAAACAACCAATCACCTGACCGCCCCCCATAGACTCGCTAAACCAAAATACAGCGAAAATAGCGGTCCATACAGGCTCTAAATTCATAATCACCGCAGCATGACTGACAGGCGTCAAACTCATCCCATAAGTCTGCAATAAAAATCGTAAACTGCTAGCAATCAAGGTACTTGCCAAAAACCAACCTGCGACCTCAATACTAATGCTGTGTGGTAAGGTTTCTGTTAACAAAGAAAGAAACAGTAGCAAACACCCTGCCACACTTAATTGAATAGCCGTCAGAACTAATGCGTGCATACGCATTGAAAAACGCGACAATAAGTTCAATTGTAAAGCTGACCCTAGGGCAGCCCCCAAAAAATACAAATGCGCAAATTCAAAGTCTAAACCGTTATTGAGTGCCAAAAAACCAAGTCCAATAATCGCCACTGGCAGAGCAACCCAAATGCTCAAAGGCGGCCTAGCGCCAAACATAAACCGTGCAACTACGGGAACGAGCACCACACCAAGACTGGTAATAAAAGCGCCCACACCAAGATTAGAACCTTGATCCAATCCCGTTACCCAAAACATCATGGTAATGCCCATTACCATGCCGACCAAACTGGCCTGCTTAACGTCTTGCCAGTCTAGACCTCGAAAATATTTTTGCCCTGCTAAAAATAATACGAAACCGGCAATAATAAAACGCACACCCATAAAAAACAGCGGTGGCAAACCGGCCAATGCTTCTTTCGAAAATATCCAGCCAAAACCAGCAAGAATGGTCACAAATACCAAAATAAGCTCAGCTTTTATATGAGTAACCTGTTTCAAACATCTTCCTTATAAAATAAAACGTACTAACATTAGACAACACAAAAAAGCCCGCACACCTAGTACAAAAAGACTAGATTAGCGGGCTTTGAAAAGGATTATTTACCCTTTAAGAAAGTCTATTTTGCGCCTTTAGGCCAAGCGATCACAATAGAAATCAAAGCAGCAACAGCCAACAACCAGCTGTACTGAACATAACCAATCAAAGCAAAAGGAGAAACCGCCGCCAAAGAAGAGGCTAGCAATATTTGCGCACCATAAGGTAAAACACCTTGTACCACACATGAGAAAATATCGAGCAAGCTGGCACTGCGTCTTGGATCCACATTGTAGCGTTCAGCGATATTTTTTGCGACAGAACCGTTGATTAAAATAGACACCGTATTGTTCGCCGTGCATAAATTGGTTAACGCGACGGCAGCACTGATGCTCAATTCTCCCGCTCGTGTTGAGCCAGCTTTGGCACCTAGTATACGACTAATACGCTCAATCGCACCCACTAGCCATGCTAAACCACCTTGAGATTTCATTAAAGCGGCAAGACCACCAATCAATAGCGAAAGAATCAAAATTTCCTGCATACCAGTGTAACCAGCATAAATATCAGAAGACCAAGAAGCCACTGTGTAATCGGCCTCCATAGTCAAACCAATCCCCCCCGCCAAAATAATCCCGCTGAACAAAACCAACATGACGTTCACACCAGCGATTGCTAGGCCTAGTACTACAACATAAGGCAAAACTCGAATGAGATCATAATCTTGAATATCAGCGATCTGCGCATGACTGCCTTGGAAAAACAACCACACTAATGTCACCAATGCTGCAGGTAAGGCAATCTTAAAATTCATGCGGAATTTATCACGCATATCACAGCCTTGCGTTCTCGTCGCCGCGATGGTGGTATCTGAAATAATCGACAAATTGTCACCAAACATAGCGCCGCCAATCACAGTACCAACCGTCAGTAACAAAGGTAAATCTGCCGCTTCCGCTACACCAATCGCGATGGGAGCAATCGCGGCGATCGTTCCCATGGACGTTCCCATCGAAGTCGCCACAAACGCGGTAATCACAAATAAACCCGGCAACAATAAGGCTGGAGGCACGACACTTAAACCGAAATTGACGGTGGCATCCACACCACCCACACTTTTTGCGACACTAGCAAAGGCACCAGCCAACAAATAAATCAGGATCATAGTAATAATGGTGTTATCACCCACACCATTAATAAAAGTTTCAATACGCTGATTAAAATGCCCTTTACCCAACAATATAGCCAAGGCTATCGCAGGCAAAATCGCGACGGGGGCAGAGATCTGATAAAAGGCAAAGTCTACACCTTCGGACTGATACCAAAGGCCACTACCAACAAAAAGAATAAGAAAAAGTAACAGTGGCAACAGTGCCAAAGGAGATTTAGAAGTCATATCGTCTGAGGATTCCAGATTGAGTTAGCCCTGTGACTTGTGATCTTAGGGAAGAAGGCGCGAATGATAGTAAAAAGTCATGCATGAGACTAATAATAAATCGCGATGTCGTTGTTACCAAACATTATAACAAAAAAGATTAAATTTAAAATTCATTATACCAAACAGATATATGCTTTTGACATAAAAAGCCCAGTATCAACCAGTCATCCATTTGACTCATTCACACTGGGCTAAGTCGTCATTAAATACGGCTAACAATCGAAAAAAGTGATAGCGAAAAAGCTATTTTTTAAGTTTGTATGCAACCACATAGTCGCCAATGGTTGTACCAATAGACCCGTGCCCGCCAGCTACCTGAACCACCATCTGCTCCCCCTTGCTGTTCAAGTAAGTCATGGGTGTAGCTTGCCCACCGGCAGGTAAACGGCCTTTCCATAACTCCTCGCCCGTAGCCATGTCATAGGCTCGCAAGTAGTTATCAACCGCCGCGGCCATAAAGACAACCCCACCATCAGTAATTACTGGGCCACCAATGCCGGGCATACCCATTTCTATTGGCAGCTTCAATGGTGTCATATCTTCAATGGTACCGTTTTTGTGCTTCCAAACAGTCTTGCCAGTTTTAAGATCGGCACCAGCCACATAACCCCATGGTGGTTGCTGACAAGGAACGCCCAAAGGAGATAAAAAAGGTTTTAACTGAACGGCAAAATTGGCACCATCGTTAGAGTTCACGCCTTGTTCACCTTTGTTTGTTTCACTCAAATCTAAGTCCGCTTTTGGTACTAGAGTCGATGTAAACGCGAGATACAAAGGCATCCCGAACATTTGTTGACGCTTCGGATCAACTGCAATGCTGCCCCAATTAAACACACCAAAATTGCCAGGATAGACAATAGACCCTTGCTCTGAAGGTGGCGTATAACGCCCTTCATAACGCAGCTGTTTAAATTCAATACGACACAATAACTGATCTAACGGTGTCGCCCCCCACATATCCGCTTCGGTTAAATCGGCTGGTTTAAAAGACAGTGCTGAAGTGGGCTGAGTTGGCGCCGTATAGTCACCAGGAATCGCGCCTTGCGGTGCTGGCTCTTCGGTTATTGGAAAAATCGGTTCACCAGTGGCTCGATTCAACACATACACATCCCCCTGCTTTGTCGGAACAACCAAAGCAGGCTGCTTGCCTGATGGGGTATCTAAATCCAATAAAGAAGGTTGCGCAGGTGTGTCCATGTCCCACAAATCATGGTGAACAAACTGTTGCACCCAAGACACTTGGCCGGTTTCTAAACTTAACGCCACCACAGAGGTAGCGTATTTTTCTTCTGCTGGACTACGGTACATGCCCAACTGATCCGGCGTACGATTACCCATGGGGAAATACGCTAATCCTAATTTTTCATCCGCACTGGCCACCGACCAACTATTTGGCGAGCCTCGTCGCATACACATCATCCGTGCCAATTGGCGCTGTATCATCAGGGTTTCCAGAATCCCAGTTCCACTTTAATGCCCCCGTTTTTACATCGTAAGCGCGAATCACACCAGAGGGAGAATTAATATCGTAGTTATCATTGACGGACCCTGCAACAATCACCACGCCACCAGCAACCAATGGTGGCGACGTAGAGTAATAATAACCTGACTGTTTAAACGGCATGTTGTGCATTAAATCCAAGACACCATTGTCAGCAAAGTTCGCACAACGGTCCCCCGTCGTTGGATCTACGGCTATAAGACGCGCATCGGACGTTGGTAAGAACAATTGGGCGTCACACTGCATACTATTTAGACTTTCTGCAGGAACAGACGCTTTTTGTACAGGTGGAAGCGTATCCACATTAGACGGTGGTAAGTAAGACACACCGCGACAAGTCTGGTGTTGACGCTGACTGTCAGCAGGCACTTTTGCATCGTATACCCATTGCTCCTCTCCGGTATCGGCATCCAATGCCACAAGCCAGTTATGTGGAGTACAAACATAAAGGGCATTCGCCAATTTTAGCGGAGTTGCTTCGTACGTTGTCTCGCCAATATCCTTTGGCCCTTTTTTATCACCAGTCTGATATTGCCACGCTAACTGAAGCTGATTTGCATTGTCTGGCGTAATTTGACTTAGAGGAGAAAAACGCTGCCCCAAATTACTACGTCCATAGGCGTTCCACTCTCCCTGATTGACATCCCCCATATCGGCATCAGACATAGTGACAGAACGTGTCATTTGACCTTCGAGTGTTGTTGGTGACGCCATGAACAAAGGAGATAGCGTCACTAAAGCCGTCGCGATCCAAACGGGAAGTAAAAAACGACTACCACCACGGTGTTTAAAATACGCCATGAGTAAGAGCGGAATAGCGAGAACTAAGAAAAGCCCCATACGCGTTGCAAGAGGCCACCAGCTTAAACCTGACTCAGTAATCGACCAAATCAAGGTACCAATTAACAACAAAGCATATAAAAAATTGGCGGATTTACTGCGTTTTTTTAACAATAAAGCAACGGCAATAAATGCCACACCAGCAATAACATAATAGAGACTGCCACCAAGTGACACTAGCCAGCCACCACCCACTAGCAAAGCTAAACCAATAGCCCAAAAGAGTACCGAGAGAACAATCATAGGACACAATCCCTTCGCGTTTAAATTCATTGTTTAATTCATAAAAAAATAAGCTACACGACAAAACAACCGTCAGCGGCTTAATTACAATAAATGATTACAACTCAAAGTAAAAGTGTAGTGCATAAAACAACAAAATAGACTTTTTTCTTACATATTTATCATCAAATCCATCTCAAACTTCAGTGACATCATAACCATACACGGTATCTAACTTAGATTGGATAACATTAGGAACAAATCGGCCAGCGACTTGGAGCGCAGTCAATTTCATCCTACCAAGCACGTCCCCATGCATGTGATATAAGCCGGCATTAGCTTTCGACATTTGCTGAATTTTAGTCGCTCTGGGTTTGCGTAAGTGTTCATATTGAAACAAAGCATCTTTCAAGCTATGGCGAGACAGGCATTTTGCCAAAACATAACCATCTTCAATCGCCATCGCCGCGCCTTGCGCCATAAAAGGCAACATTGGATGACAAGCATCACCTAATAAAACAACTCGACCTTGATGCCAGGTTGACAATGGCTCACGACCATTTAATGCCCATAAAAACGTGCTGCGTGCAGATTGAAGTAATTCGCTTACTTCGGGATGCCAGCCAGCAAACGCTCGCTTTAACTCGTCAACATTACCCTCTTCGCGCCATGACTCTGACAACCAATCACTTCGCTCTTCCACAGCGACAAAATTCACATAATCACCGCCACGCAGGTAATAACTGACAAAATGACGGCCTGGTCCTGCCCACACACAGGCATCAGGCTTCACATCAACAGTCAGATCACTCACTGGAATCACCCCACGCCAAGCAACTTGCCCCATAAAAGTTGGACGCTCTTGCCCTAACATTTGCTCGCGTACTTTTGAACGAATACCATCTGCACCAATTAACAAATCAGCGCTGAACACACGACCATCTTCGAGCAACAAACTGACTGGCTGACGCTCGAGGTTCTCGCGATAACTAACCACCGCAGCATTTAGGACCAACTCCACACCCGCTTGTAAACAAGCTTCTACAAGAACTCGGTGTAAATCTGCGCGATGCAAGTGCCAATAAGGCGCGCCATAACGACTTTCTGCCGAAGTCCCTAGAGGTGATTTAAGATAGTATTCACCCGTTTTATAGTCACGGATCGCTGCATATTCCGGCACAAAAGCAAAAGGTCGTAATTCATCCTCTAAACCCAAATGTCGTAACACTTTCAAGGCGTTAGGGCTTATCTGTAAACCTGCCCCCACTTCACTAAGCGTAGCGGCCTGCTCACAGACCACCACTTGCCTCCCCTGCTTAGTCAGAGCCAATGCAGCACACAAACCACCAATCCCCGCCCCAGCAATCACAACATGACTCAGCTGATCCACACACCTTTCCTTTTTTTATAAATAACAAATTTATATGAATTACAGAGCGCCATCTTAGCGAATTTCAAGCGGAATAAAACCGATCTATATCATGCTTAATAAAACCTAACGGGCAAAAAAAAATTTCAAATACTATGGCTCGATCCTTGCTTTATTCCCTCAGTAGTGCGAAAACACTATGCGTGACCTAACAAAAAGACAACGATATCACTGGGTCTAACCTTATAAAGTGAAGAAGTCTCCCCAATGTGGGGCGGATGCACAAAAAAGGCACACAATCATGTGCAAATTTAAAGCACCCACCTCCGGCTTGATAAAGAGAACGAGGTATACATGGAAAAACTAACGAGCCATTATCAGTCATCTAATTTTTTTGATGAGTTAATAGATGACAAGGGCGCCCCAAGATCTCCAGCAAAACAACTCTTGGGATATCTAGACAGTCTCTCAGAAGATGAACTCGAAAAAAGACGTCTCACCGCCGAAGCGACGATACAAGAGATGGGTATCAGCTTCACGGTCTACACAGAAGAAGGCAATATAGATAGAGCATGGCCCTTTGACATCATTCCCCGAACCATTGAAGCCTCAGACTGGAAAATCGCAGAAGCAGGATTAAAACAACGACTCACCGCCCTAAACCTTTTTATCAACGACCTCTACCACGATCAAAACGTCATCAAAGACGGCATTATCCCAGAACACATTATTAAAGACTCAAAAAACTTTCGACCTGAATGCGTCGGCGTATCGCCAGCCTATGGCGTTTGGGCACATATCTGTGGTACGGATTTAGTACGTGATGAAAACGGTGACTTCTTTGTATTAGAAGACAACCTAAGGGTACCTTCTGGTGTGTCTTACATGTTAGAAAATCGTGCTATTACTAAACGCGTACTGCCAGAATTGTTTGAAAACGAATCCATCCTGCCAGTTGACTCTTATACCTCACAACTGTTTGACACCTTAGCCGCTTTATCACCCAGAAACATAGAAAACCCAGAAATCGTTGTACTCACACCGGGTATCTATAATTCCGCTTATTTTGAACATGCTTTCTTGGCACAGCAAATGGGAGCAGAGTTGGTCGAAGGCAGCGATCTGTTTGTCGACAGCGACGATTGTGTTTATATGAAAACCATCGACGGTCCAGAACGTGTGGATGTCATTTATCGTCGCATAGACGACTTATTTATCGACCCTGAAGCCTTTGATCCTGAATCTGTGTTGGGTGTGGCAGGTTTGATGCGCGCATGGCGAGCAGGCAATGTGGCATTGGCTAACGCACCAGGCGCCGGTGTGGCCGATGACAAAGTCGTATACGCGTATGTACCTGCAATTATCCGCTACTACCTAAACGAAGAGCCAATTCTAAAGAATGTCAAAACCTTCTTGTGCGATGACCCAGAACAGCGGGCTTATGTGTTAGAAAATCTTGATAAATTAGTCGTTAAACCAGCCAACGAATCCGGCGGCTACGGTATGCTAGTTGGCCCACATTCCACCAAAAAAGAACAAGCCTTGTTTGCCGAATTGATTACGAAAAACCCTCGTAATTATATTGCTCAGCCAACACTAAAATTATCCACCGCACCAACACTGGTTTCCAAAGGTGTCTTAGAACCTCGCCACTTAGATCTGCGTCCTTTTATCCTGCAAGCCAAGGAGACCTACGTCACCACTGGCGGCCTCACACGTGTGGCCATGAAAAAAGGTTCCTTGGTCGTTAATTCGTCACAAGGTGGTGGTAGTAAAGATACTTGGATCGTAGAAACAAAGGGGCAGTAATCATGTTATCTAGAGTCGCAGAACGCTTATATTGGAGCGCCCGATACTTGGAGCGCGTTGAAAACACCGCCCGTTTGGTCAGTGTGTATGACGATCTACTTTTCGATCTTCCAAAAGACATAGAAGTATCTTGGTACAATCTTATTGAGATTTTAAGTGGCGAAGAAATTTTCGAACAACGCTACAAAGTAAAAGACGAACGCAACGTAGTGAAATTCCTGTTAGCGGATGACACAAATGCCAGCTCTATGCTGTCATCATTAAAAATGGTCCGCGAAAACATTCGCACAACCCGCGATGTGGTACCCAAAGAAACATGGGAATTGATTAACGAACTCGATCTGTATGCTCAGCAAAACATTAAACAAGGCATTAACCGTTCGGAACGTCATCTGTTCTTAAATACCATCATCGAGGGCTGCCAAAAAATCATCGGCCTCTTTGCTGGCGCCATGAGCCGTGATTCTGGCTGGCACTTTCTTATTATGGGACGCTATTTAGAACGTGCTGACATGGGCACTCGTATTCTTGATGCGGCCGTTTCGCTGATGCTGAAATCCGAACCGGAAGCGAGAACACAACTCGGGCAAGTGACCTGGTCAAAAGTGCTCAAATCGCAGAGTGCTTATTTGGATTATCGCCGCACCGTAAGAACATCCATCAATGGTGCAAAAGCCGCCACGTTTTTGATGAACGATCCCTGCTTCCCACGCACCTTAGCGTATTGCTTTAAACAAATAGGCGAAGCCGCAACAAAGTTGCCACGAGCAGGGTTACTTACCGCCAAAGTGGATAAAATTCTTGAATTCGATTATCCACTGGTTAGTTCGGAAGATTTGGATGAGGATTTCCACAATCATTTGAATGATCTACAGATCGCCATCATTGAAATAAATCACCAGATCACCGAAAACTGGTTTCATTTTCGGCAAGGAGACGCTGCATGACCATTAGAGTCGCAATACAGCACAAGACTACTTATGAGTTTGACCGCTTTGTAAACGTGGCCCCCCACGTTTTACGACTAAAGCCTGCGGCCCATTCGCGCACTAAAATTCACGCCTACTCTCTGAAAGTCTTGCCTGAAACGCATTTTATCAATGTGCAACAAGACCCATTTGGTAACTTTCAAACTCGCTTGGTATTTCCTGAAAAAACCAATAAATTAGAGTTTTATGTGGAAGTGATTGCTGACATGACGGTCATCAATCCGTTTGATTTCTTTGTTGAAAGCTACGCGGAAACCTTTCCGTTTGCTTATAAAAAAGAACTCAAAAAAGAACTTGAATCCCTATTTGCAAGTTACTGAATCCTGTCCATTATTAGACAAATGGCTATCCACTGTTGATCGCAAAAGTGTGCCAATTAATGACTTTCTTGTTTCCATCAACAGCCGTTTAGCGGCCGAAATTGGCTATGGAATTCGTTTAGAGCCAGGTGTTCAAACTTGCGAAGAAACACTAACCTTAAAGAAAGGTTCTTGCCGTGATACCTCTTGGTTACTGGTTCAAATACTGCGCAGTTTAGGCTTAGCCGCTCGATTTGCCTCAGGCTATTTAGTACAGCTCACGGCCGATGTAAAAGCACTCGATGGCCCATCCGGACCAGAAGAAGATTTCACCGACTTACATGCTTGGTGTGAAGTTTTCTTGCCAGGCGCTGGCTGGGTTGGCTTAGATCCAACCTCTGGCTTATTTGCTGGCGAAGGTCACATTCCTCTAGCTTGTACACCAGAGCCAGCATCCGCTGCGCCCATTACCGGCTTTGTAGATAAATGTGAATGCGAATTTAGTTACAGCAACATTGTGACGCGAATCCACGAAGATCCGCGCGTAACCAAACCGTACGCTGAAGGTGAATGGGAAACCATCAAGGCACTTGGTTTTGCGGTCGACAAAGAGCTTGAAGATGGCGACGTTCGTTTAACAATGGGCGGTGAACCAACCTTTGTCTCCATTGATGACATGGATTCAGAACAATGGAACACTGGTGCATTGGGCGCAGAAAAACTTAAGTTAGCCAAAGACTTACTGATCAAAATGAAGCAAGAATTCGGTGCTAACGGCCTACTCCATTATGGGCAAGGCAAATGGTATCCGGGTGAAGAAGTGCCACGTTGGGCGCTGGGTTGTTTCTGGCGCACCGACGGCCAAGCCTTATGGAATGACCCCAAATATTTGGCTCGCGTAGACAAAGACTACAAACACACCATCAAAGACGCGCAAGCCTTTGGGGAATTGTTGTGTGAAAAGCTCGCCCTAGATAAGCAATATCTACAAAGCACTTATGAAGACACGCTTTACTATTTATGGATGGAACAATCCCTTCCTGTGGACGCGGATCCAACCAAAGCCGATTTAAAAGACGATTTAGAACGACGCCGTCTCGCTAAGCTACTGAGCCGAGGATTAAGTACGACAACAGGCTTTATCTTACCGCTGGAGTTTGATAGCTATCAAAATAGCTGGAACAGCTCCCTCTGGCCAATGCGCAGTGATGTGATCACCTTGATTCCTGGCGACAGCCCAATGGGTTATCGTTTACCACTGAATTCTTTGCCAGCGCAAGCCGAAGAAGATCGTATTCCTGAGCGAGACCCCTTTGATCCTCGCCAACCTTTGGCGAACAAAAAAGACAACCCAGTATTAGACAGCGTAGCCAAACAGCATTTTGCTAAAAAACCAGCTGTCGAGCCTGCTTTAGCGCCAGAAAAAACGTTGAAAAACGTGATTCGCACTACCTTGTGTATCGAACCGCGTGATGGCCGCTTGCATATTTTCATGCCGCCAATGACGCATCTTGAGCATTTTGTTGATGTACTTGGACAGCTTGAAGACGTAGCAAAAACGCTGGATTTGCCTATTGTGATCGAAGGTTATGAACCACCAAAAGATCCACGCCTGCAAAAATTTCTGATCACTCCTGACCCAGGCGTTATCGAGGTGAATATTCACCCCGCAGCCAGCTGGAAAGAGTTGGTTCACAATACCGAAACCCTGTATCACCAAGCCTATCTTTCTCGCCTAGGTGCAGAGAAGTTCATGCTGGATGGTCGTCATACTGGCACAGGCGGTGGTAATCACGTAACGCTTGGTGGCCGTACACCGGCAGACAGTCCGCTGCTACGTCGCCCTGAGTTACTGCAAAGTTTGGTCACCTTCTGGCAGCATCATCCTGGCTTGTCTTATCTTTTCTCTGGTATGTTCATAGGCCCAACCAGTCAAGCACCACGTCCAGATGAAGGTCGCGATGAAGCCTTGTATGAAATGGAAATCGCTTTCCAAAACATGCCTTCTGGTTTTGTTGAAGAACCTTGGTTAGTAGATCGCTTGATGCGTAACTTGCTGGTCGATATCACAGGTAACACACATCGCTCTGAATTTTGTATCGATAAACTTTACGCAGCGGGCAGCGCCAGTGGTAGACAAGGTTTATTGGAATTCCGTGGCTTTGAAATGCCGCCGCATCCGCACATGTCTCTCGTGCAAATGCTGTTGTTGCGCTGTTTAGTCGCACGTTTCTGGAAAGAACCGTACAAAAAACCTTTGGTTCGTTGGGGCACCAGCTTGCATGACAAATTCATGCTGCCACATTTTGTTTGGCAAGACGTCAAAGAAGTGGTCGAAGATCTTCAGCGCCATGGTTTCCCATTCAAATTAGAATGGTTAGCACCGTTTGAAGAGTTTCGTTTCCCTCATTATGGTCGTCAAAAAATCGATGACATGGAAATCGAGCTTCGTTGGGCAATTGAGCCTTGGCACGTTCTAGGGGAAGAAATTACCGGCTCGGGCACCGCTCGTTATGTAGATTCTTCTGTTGAACGTTTACAGGTGAAGTTATCTGGCTTAACCGATGGACGCTATGTACTGAGCTGTAATGGCCGTCGCGTGCCGATTCGCGCTACAGGTCGTAAAGGCGAATATGTGGGTGCTGTACGTTACAAGGCTTGGGCGCCACCATCTGCGTTGCACCCAACACTCGGAACCGATACGCCACTCATATTTGATTTGATCGATACATGGAATGGTTTATCTGTGGGCGGTTGTACGTACCATGTGTCTCACCCGGTGGACGCACCTATGACAATGTACCGGTCAATAGCAATGAAGCGGAAGCCCGTCGCGTTAACCGTTTCTGGGATCATGGCTTCACTCAAGGCACGCTATCTCCACCGCCAGCCTTCAGTGCATTGCGCTCTTTTTACCCGAATGGCGACGTGCCTCGTGCCATGTCACCACCAGCAGAAGAGCCAATGAATGAATATCCGCATACATTAGATCTAAGGAAGCAGTATAATGTTCTCTAATAATTAATTTTTTTAGGCTCAAGCACATTATGCAATTTCAAACAGGTACTTTTTTAACGTCGGTAATCGATGAGAAACCGACGTTATCTTCCGCCTATGATACTCCTATGCATGCTTATGATGAGGCCTTCACGGAAGATCGCCAACCTCGCCCTCATTGGGAATCCATCATGAGTCACATGGAAAGTCTTACCAATGAGGAAATGCTGGATAGACAGCGTCGTGCCCAGCGTATCCTTCGTGAAGATGGCGCCACCTATAATTTAAGCAGCGACCCACTCACTCCCAGTGTTTGGTCGCTGGATCTTATTCCGAATATTATTCAAACCGAAGAATGGCTTACTATCGAACAAGGTTTAGCACAGCGCTCAACCTTGTTCGATCTCTTATTAAAAGATCTTTATGGTTCACAAGAGTTACTGAAAAACGGCATCATTCCTTCTGAAATCATTTTTAGTCATCCGGGCTTTTTACGCCAATGCCATGGCGTAACTGTACCTGGTGCTCACCAACTATTGCTACACGCAGTAGATTTGGTACGTGATCCAAGTGGACAGTTTCAAGCCATTGGGGACAGAACCCAAGCACCTAATGGTGCGGGTTATGCGTTGGAAAACCGTGCTGTCGTCTCACGTGTGATTCCTAACAGTTTCCGAGACAGCCAAGTACGTCGACTTGCTGGCTTCTTTTTATCTTTCAAAAGCATGTTATCGTCGTTAGCAAGCCAATGGACAGACACGCCACGTATCGTTGTACTCAGCCCTGGAGCATTAAGCAGTACCTATTTCGAACAAGCGTATCTTGCAAACTACCTAGGCTTTTCCCTTGTTCAAGGCAGTGACTTAACGGTACGTAATGGCGCTGTATGGATGAAGTCGCTCAACGGCTTGGCACGTGTCGATGTTATCTTACGTCGTGTAGATGACGCCTATTGCGATCAAGCAGAACTAAGAGCAGACTCCTTTCTTGGCGTACCAGGCTTACTAGAAGTAGTTAGAGCAGGCAACGTCGTGTTAGCCAACCCGTTAGGCAGTGGCATTTTAGAAGCTCCTGCTTTAATTAAATTTTTACCGGCCATCAGTGAATTCTTGATGGGAGAGCAACTAACTATTCCTTCCGTGGCGACATGGTGGTGCGGTGACCATGACGATTTCCATTACGTCCTTGCCAACATACAAAGTTTAATTATTAAACCGGCCATTCGTCGCCATGACAGTAGCAGTGCCTATGGTCACACGCTGACAGAAAAACAAAAGCTTAGCCTGATAGAAAAGATCAAAAAACATCCTCACTTTTATGTGGCGCAAAGCTATGTCCCGGGTCCATGTCCCCCATTTGGTTAGACGGCAAAATACAAGCTCGTCCGAGTATTTTGCGTGCTTTTACTGTGTCTAACCCAACGGGATACACGGTGATGCCCGGAGGGTTATCACGCACTGGCGAATCGTCTCAAGAAGCCATTGTCTCGAATATTAGTCGCTCAAAAAGTAAAGACACTTGGATACTGGCAGCCGAGCCAGAAGAACAAACCTCTCATCAAATCGAACAGGTTCTTCTACACGATGAAGCATTACAGTCCAACCTACCTAGTCGAGTAATTGAAAACTTATTCTGGATGGGACGCTACGCCGAACGTGCTGAAATCAGCATGCGTTTGCTGCGTACCATTTTTAAGCAAATGAACGGCGTAGATCCTCTCCCCAAAGAAAGCCAACGCACTTTGCTGGAAATGGCCTCTACGCAAACCAGCTGTTTACCGGGTTTCATGGAAGCTGATGATGACATGCTTGCTCACCCTGAAGCCGAATTAGTATCTATTATCACCGATGGCAGTAGAGCAGGTTCCGTAAAAGCCAACCTACAAGCCATGCTTAGCTGCAGTGAACAAGTCAAAGAAATGCTGTCTGCGGACACTCGTATCATTATTAACGAGTTGCGTGATCACATTCATGAATTGGATCGCGCCTACACCAATGGCTTACCTTCTGCACCAGAAGAATCTCTAGACAGCCTTGTTACCTCACTATTAGCATTGTCTGGTTTAAATCATGAAAGTATGTTGCGTGGTCTCGATTGGACTTTCCAAGAAATTGGTCGCCGCACAGAGCGCGCGCTTCAAACCGCAACCCTGCTTCGTTCCGCCCTGACCAAACCACTACCGTCAGCACCTCAGCAACAAATTTTAGAATCGGTTTTATTAAGTGTGGAAGCCCTTATTTCCTTCCGTCGCCGCTACCGTAACAGAGCCCGGGTTGCCTACGGACTGGATTTGCTGATGATTGACGGCACCAACCCACGCTCTTTATTGTATCAAGTAGATCAATTACGCAAGTACATTATCGAATTACCACGTAACAACAGTGCAACTGCCGGGCCAGCCCTGAGCATAAAATTATCATCAAGTCGTTAAACGACATTCAACTTGCCGATTTAGAAGACCTTGCTAAAGTCGATGAAAAAGCACAAAGCCGTGTCAAATTAGAAGCCTTAATGACCGAGCTTCTAGAACAACTAGAGCAATTCACGGTACTCATTAGTGACAAGTATTTTGATCATACTGCTGGCCCTCAATCATTGACCGACGCAATCAAAGGAACTCGCCTATGAGATATCGCGTTCGCCATATTACAGAATACACTTACGGTGCGCCTGTCAGCTTGTGCTATAACATGGCACATCTACTGCCGCGCGACACCCGAAACCAACGCTGTCTTCATCAGAAAATACAGATTAATCCGCCCCCCGTGTATCAAAACGATGGGGAGGATTATTTTGGTAATCAAACTTTCTATTTTTCGATTCAAGAAGCACATAAAAAACTGGTAATTGACGTCACAACCGACTTTGAAATCACGTCACTTAACGTGCTCGAATGGCAAACACAAAGTACGCTCAGTTGCGGTGAGTTACGGGCCATGTTAAACGCACCCAACACGCCAGAACTGCGGATGGCGAAAGAATACTTATTAGATTCACCACAAATTCGCCGTTCAGAGGATTTAAAAGCGTACGCTCAAAGCACATTTGCCGATAATGAGCCTGTTTTACAAGCCGCGATGGCGTTTACTCACAAAATTTTCAGCGAATTTAAATTCGACCCTAGCACCACAACCGTTGCCACTCCTCTCGAACAAGTGCTAAAGCAACGCAGTGGTGTGTGTCAAGACTTTGCCCATTTAGCCATCGGCTGCTTGCGCTCGGTTGGCATTCCAGCTCGCTACATGAGTGGTTACTTAGAAACCTTGCCCCCACCGGGGCAAGAAAAACTGGTCGGTGCAGACGCTTCTCACGCTTGGTTCGCAATATTCACACCGGATTTTGGCTGGGTAGAATTTGATCCTACGAACGATCTAATGCCAAATGAACAGCATATCGTTACCGCATGGGGCAGAGACTATTCGGATGTCACGCCATTGCAAGGCGTCATTTTTGAGGGCGGCGGCTCCCAACAATTAGCGGTCTCAGTGGACGTTAGAAGAGTTTGACTTGATAGTACATAGCATGTGCATCAGATATAAGGTAAGCTTCGCACAATTCTTGCATAACCTGACCATTCAGCTTTGCGCCTGCCTTTGATATAACATGAGAACATCTATGAGTTTCAACAAACTTGGGCTTTCTGCCCCCATCTTAAAAGCCATTGAAGACCAAGGCTATACTGAGCCATCTGCAATACAAGCTCAGGCTATACCCGCTATCCTTGAAGGTCAAGATGTGATGGCCGCAGCTCAAACCGGCACAGGTAAAACAGCTGGATTTACCTTACCCTTGCTTGAACTGCTTAGCAAAGGCGAACACGCACAAGGCAATCAAGTTCGTGCATTGGTCTTAACACCAACGCGAGAACTGGCAGCCCAAGTGGCGGAAAGTGTAAAAGATTACGGACGTCATCTTGCTCTAAAATCTACTGTGGTTTTTGGTGGCGTGAAGATCAATCCACAAATGATGGCACTGCGTCGCGGCGCGGACATTTTGATCGCTACGCCTGGTCGTATGATGGATCTATACAACCAAAACGCGGTGAAATTCGACAAGCTCGAAATACTGGTATTGGATGAAGCAGATCGCATGCTCGACATGGGCTTTATTCATGACATTAAAAAAATCCTTGCGATTCTGCCGAAGAAACGCCAGAACCTTTTGTTTTCTGCGACCTTTTCACCTGAAATTCGTCAACTTGCTAAGGGCTTGGTAAACAACCCTATCGAGATTTCTGTGACGCCGCGCAATGCCACGGCCGTGTCTGTTGAACAGTGGTTGCACCCTGTCGATAAGAAACGCAAAACGGAACTATTGATTCAATTGATTTCCGAGGGACGTTGGGACCAAGCCTTGGTGTTCTCACGCACCAAACACGGCGCCAATAAGATCACCAAACAACTCGAAGACGCTGGCATTCGTGCCAGCGCCATTCACGGCAACAAAAGCCAAGGCGCACGTACTCGAAGCCTATCTGACTTTAAAGAAGGCCGCATTCGCATTCTTGTGGCGACAGACATCGCGGCACGTGGATTGGATATTGAACAACTGCCTCACGTGGTCAACTTTGACTTACCAGATGTAGCAGAAGATTACGTTCACCGTATTGGCCGTACAGGACGCGCTGGCGCGACAGGAAAAGCGATTTCATTAGTTGCTGCTGACGAGTTAGATCAATTACGCGCTATTGAGCGTTTGACTCAGAAGCTTATTGAACGCCGTTACGAAGACGACTTCATACCAACGCACATGTTGCCAGATACAACACTAGATACACGTCCAATTAAACCAAACAAGCCGAAAAAACCCAAAGCACCACGCGATCAACAAGGTGGCGCAAGACAAGGCAATGCGCCCAAGTCAGGTAATCGTCGCCCAGCGCCGAAAGCCGAAGTGACACCAGGTCCAGGACTGCGCAGTAAACCGCTAGCCCCTGCTCGCCGTAACCGCAAACCAAGCAGCGACAATTAGTCGTTACTCATCGCGTAAAAACTAAGTAAACAGCATAAAAAAACCACCGCTTAGGTGGTTTTTTATGCTTTACAGTCTGAAATGGAACTAACTGTTTTTCAGCTCTAACTCTGGCTCTTCATCGCGTGCAAACAAACCTGCGTCTGAATGTCCTAACCACTTCGACGTAATAGTCCCAGCTGTCATTGCACCATTAACGTTCACAGCAGTACGCCCCATATCGATCAAAGGTTCGATAGATATTAATAAACCAGCTAACGCAACTGGCATATCTAAGGCAGACAGCACGATCAAGGCTGCAAATGTCGCGCCCCCACCAATACCTGCGATACCAAATGAGCTGATAGTCACAATAGCAATCAATGAAATAATGAAACTCGGATCTAATGGGTTAATCCCCACTGTTGGTGCAATCATCACAGCGAGCATGGCTGGATACAAACCTGCGCAACCATTTTGCCCCATAGTGGCACCAAATGAAGCCGAAAAATTCGATTCACCTTCACCGTTTCCAAGACGCTTCACCTGAGTATCGATATTCAGCGGAATCGTTCCTGCACTTGAGCGAGACGTAAAAGCAAACAACAATACCGGTAGAACTTTCTTAAAGTAACGAAGGGGTGAAATGCCGTTAAACGCCAACAAGCATAGATGCATCACTAAAATAAGTGCCAAGCCCACATAAGACGCTACGACAAAGTTTAACAAGGTCAAAATATCAGACACATTGGACCCAGCAACCACCTTGGTCATCAAAGCAAGAATACCGTATGGCGTAAGGCTTAGCACCATACGCACCAAGGTTCTAACGATAGATTGAGCTACATCAACAAAACGTTCGAAACTTGCTCCTAACTCTGGCTCTTTACGCGCAACAGTCACACCAGCCACACCCACAAAAGCAGCAAAAATAACCACAGCAATAGTAGAAGTAGGACGACTTCCCGCTAAATCAGCAAAAGGATTACCTGGAAAGAAAGAGGTAATCATGTCAGCAAAGGATACACTAGCCAACCCTTCTAAACGAGTTTCTAACGCCGCGCCTCGTGCCATTTCACGAGCGCCTTGTACGATACCTTCTGCAGACAAACCAAATAGGTTACTCACAAACACGCCGATTAAAGCCGACACTGCTGTCGTCGCCAGCAAAATACCAATGATAGAGCCAGACATTTTGCCCAAAGAGCTCCGTGTCTTTTACCTTCACAATGGCACCAATAATCGACACCAAAATCAACGGCATAATGATCATCTTTAGCAAGCTAACATAGCCATAGCCAACAATGCTCACGTACTCTAACGTCTCATTATTAGCTGCACTGTCAACACCATAGATGAATTGCAACGCCGCACCAAACACCACACCCAAACCCAAACCAGTAAATACTTGCGTGGATAAGGTCTTTTTGGCTTTTTGTAATTTAAACAACAACGCGATTAACAAAGCGAACACCGCTAAGTTAAGAATGGGATACAACATGGAGGAAAACCTTAAAAAATCACTTATAGAACATCGTCTTTCCTGCTACCTAGAAACAGAAAATCGATACGTTAGGGCCATCTTAACAAAATGCTGACCAAATGGATAAGACGGAAAAATCATTAACTTATATAAGAAAAACGAATAAGAAACCTTTCTTTTCATAAACCCGTAAAAAACGTCCATTATACTAGCTAAACATTTGCAAAAAACCTCAAGTTCAACTTCTATTAAAAGACGACAGCGTCCCGTTTACACCAACTCAACCCATAGACCATGGAAGAAAATAGTGACGATTAAAAAGCCTACGTTCAGACGCTTCCCTATCAAAATACTCGTTGCCAATATGTTCCTGATGGCCATTGTGATTACCGCAGGTATCGCTATTTCGCTACAATACAATGCCAGTAAAAATATAGCCGTTACTCACATGCTGTCTAATATGAATTTACTGTCAGCTCATATGAGAGATAGTGTTCACGGCCTAGAGAAAGACGCCACACAAACCGTTAACCTACTAGCAGAACTCATCGTTTCAGACTTATCAGGCGCCACTATTGAAGACAAAACTAGCCTATTAAGCGCATTTTTACGAGAACGGCCAGAGCTATACAGCCTTTATATTGGTGACAAACAAGAGAACTTTTTTCAAATCGTTAACTTGGACTCAGCCAAAGACATAAGACAACGAATGGGAGGCTCAAACGGATGACCGTTGGGCCGCGGTCGATATTTCAGGCCTCGGAGAACAACGGCTACGCCGCACTTATTACTATTCTGATACCTTGCGTTTAAATCATCAAAAGACTGAAAACAGCCATTTCTTCCCCACAAAACGACCATGGTTTGTGGCATCAGAGCAAAACCACATATATAAAACGGATCCCTATCTTTTTCAGCACTTACAAATATCGGGGCAGACCTATGCCAAAAGAATCCGCAATACCGAACAGGTCGTTGGCTTAGACATACTGCTCTCTTCCCTATCAGATCAACTGACGTTGTCTTCATCAACGTTTTTAAATGGCCAAGAGCAAGCGGTCTTGTTTAACCAAAATGGCAACATTCTCGCCTCAAATAGTAGACTCCATGACTCAGACAAAACACCTCCTATTCCATCTTTACAGGATTACCTTGGTACTTCCCTCAAACGTTTAATCGACCTAGCCAATGACCCAAATGCACAACAACCCATGCTGATCGAAAAAGAAGACAATCAGCAATATTATGTGTTTGTCACCGCCATCGGTAATGACATATTGAATCGACAATACCTAGCCATGCTTTTGCCTAAAGACCTATTGTTTCAACACGCCACCGAAGAAGCACTCCATTCCGCACTGTTTAGTGCTCTGGTCATGGTCGTTCTATTGCCTATTATCTGGCTATTCAGCGCTCCCATCGTGCGCCCTATTAGACAATTACAACGCGAAACCGAGAAGATAAAACAACGTCAATTTGACGATGTCACATTCACCGATTCACACATCAAAGAAATCTGGCAACTGTCTAACGCCTTTGTCGCCATGTCACAAGATATCAAACAACATGAGGAGAGCTTAAAAGAATTTTTAGAGGCCTTAATCCGCCTGATTGCTACAGCTATTGATAATAAATCGGCTCATACAGGCGGTCATTGTTATCGAGTACCAGAACTGGGATTAATGCTGTCTGAGGCCCTGGAACAAACCCAAGAGAGCCACTTATAAAGATTTCCAATTCGCCAATGCCAATGAACGCTTAGAGTTTCGCATTGCGGCTTGGCTGCACGATTGCGGAAAAATCACCATGCCTGAACACATTATGGACAAGGACTCCAAACTGGAATGCCTCTATAATCGTATTCATGAAATCCGCACTCGTTTTGAGGTCCTATGGCGGGATGCCGAAATAGCGTATTTACATGCAGTGCACATGGAAAAACAAAACCCAGAGGCGGCTTTAAAAGTCTGGCAAGAACGTCAAACCGCCTTACAGGAACAATTTGCTTTTATTGCCAAAGCCAACCTTGGTAGCGAGTTCATGAGTGAAGCAGACCAACAAAAAGTCAGAGACATTGGCACACAGACATGGACACGACACTTTAGCGACCGCTTAGGCTTATCGCCCGCAGAAGAAACCATGCGAACCACACAAACCCAAACAGTCGATCTAAATCATGAAGAGAGAGCACAGCAAGGCATAACAGAAAATCTATTATCGGATAAACCTGAGCACATTATTCCACGTTTCAAAGAAATGACATTTGATCCATTATTAGGCATAAAAATGGCTGTACCAGAACACCAATATAACCAAGGTGAGATCTACAATCTCACCATACCCAAAGGCACACTGACCAAAGAAGATCGATTTAAAATCAATGAACACATCATCAGCACCATCACCATGCTTGAAAGTCTGCCCTTTCCACCCGAGGCTCAGTCGAGTCCCTCATTACGCTTCCACTCACCACGAAAGAATGGACGGCCAAGGCTACCCACGCAAACTCAGCGCAGAACAACTGAGTATTCCAGACAGAGTACTGATGATCGCCGATGTATTCGAAGCACTCACAGCGTCAGATCGCCCCTACAAAACAGGCAACCCCATCAGTGTTACCATCGATATCATGTACAAAATGTGCCAAGAAGGTCACCTTGACCTACAGATGTTCCGTTTCTTTTTAACCAGTAAAACCTATTTAAAATACGCACAGAAATTTTTACCAGACAGCCAAATAGACGACATCGATATCGAGTGCCTATTTAGAAAATAAACAGAGAGAAGATAAATAGAAAATACCGCAGACTTGCGCCACCTGACTGTATAACGCAATATACAACGCATCAATATCAGCCCTATCCACGACAATTCGATAAGGATGCCTTCATGCGCTTCTTGCGTCTATTCAGCGCTCTACTGTTTGGCGGCTTACTGGTCAGCCCTTCCCTCTACGCGGAAATAGTGTATGTTGCTGTCGCTTCCAATTTCACAGACGCCATGAAAGACATTGCCAAACAATACGAGGCAGAGTCAGGCAACAAAGTGGCACTCACCTTTGGCTCCTCAGGTAAATTCGTCGCTCAAATTCAACACGGCGCGCCTTTTCAGGTGTTTTTATCCGCCGACCAAAACAAACCGGATGCTTTAGAGAAAGCCGGACTGGTCGTTCCAAACAGTCGTTTTACTTACGCCATTGGTGCGCTGGCCTTGTGGTCAGCCAAAGCGGATTTCATTCATAATAATGAGGACCGTTTAAAAAACGGTGACTTTAATAAAGTCGCATTAGCCAACCCAAAACTGGCGCCTTATGGCGTGGCCGCCATGGAAGTGCTGGAAGGTCTTGGTCTAACCACGGCCACCCAACCAAAATGGGTCATGGGCGAAAACATTTCGCAAACCTATCAATTTGTTAGCACAGGGAATACAGACCTAGGATTCGTGGCATTGTCACAAATTATGAGCCAAGGGCATATTAAATCAGGCTCAAGCTGGATCATCCCCGCGAATCAATACAGTCCAATACGCCAAGATGCCGTCTTATTAAAAAGCGCCGCAAGCAGCGCTGCTGCACAAGATTTACTTGACTATTTACGCAGTGACAAAGCCCGTCGCATCATTCACTCCTACGGCTATAAAACGGAATAACATCACAACATGCTTTCTGCGTCAGACTTAGAAGCCATTTGGCTCACTATTAGAGTGGCGACCACGGTCACGATTATTCTATTACTAATTGGCACGCCAATCGCTTGGTGGCTGGCACGTACCCACTCACGTTTGAAAGGGCCAATCAGTGCCATTGTTGCCTTACCTCTGGTATTACCTCCCACCGTATTAGGCTTTTATCTACTGATCGCTATGGGTCCAAACGGTTTCATTGGTCAATTAACTCAAGAACTCGGCATCGGCACCCTGCCTTTTACCTTCTGGGGACTGATCGTAGCCTCGGTATTTTATTCCCTGCCCTTTGTCGTACAGCCCATACAAAACGCCATTGAAGCCATTGGAGAGCGTCCACTAGAAGTCGCCGCTACCTTACGCGCCAACAGTTGGGATCGATTTTTTACCATTGTTTTACCACTCGCCAAACCGGGTTTTATTACCGCAGCCATCTTAGGTTTTACCCATACGGTCGGCGAATTTGGCGTTGTCTTAATGATAGGTGGCAATATCCCTGGTCAAACTCGCGTTGTGTCTGTGCAAATCTACGACCACGTTGAGGCCTTGGAATATGATCAAGCTCATAAACTCGCCGCCATCATGATCATTTTTTCTTTTCTGGTGTTGCTCAGCCTGTATAGCTTCCAACGGAAAAACACTCTATGGGGAGCGAAATAACAATGCTGAAACAAAGTACGACTACACAAAACACCAACAGCCTAGAAAAAACAAACAAGACAGAACAAGGGCTGTACGCCAAATTTCACTTACAACACCCACACTCTCGCTTTGCCTTAAATGTCGACCTCATCCTTCCAGACAGTGGCGTAACGGCGATTTTTGGCGAGTCAGGCTCAGGCAAAACCACCCTGCTACGCTGTATTGCAGGGCTAGAACGAGCACAGCAAGGGCATTTTGTGATGAAGGGCGAAACATGGCAAAGCGACACTGTTTTCTTGCCGACTCATAAACGACCATTAGGTTATGTGTTTCAAGAACCGAGCCTCTTTCCTCACCTAACCGCGAAGGGCAATTTAGAGTACGCCATTAAACGCAGCGGCATTCCCTTACCAGCGGGTTTATATGACCAAATCATCGACTTAATGGGCATCGAATCCGTACTGGCGAATAATTCACAACAGCTGTCTGGCGGAGAAAAACAACGGGTTGCCATTGCGCGCGCATTATTGATTCAACCGACATTGTTACTCATGGATGAACCGTTGGCTTCGTTAGATAACGCCAGAAAACAAGAGATTTTGCCTTACCTCGAAAAGCTTAAATCCACCCTTAAAACACCGATTTTATACGTCAGCCATTCGGTCGAAGAAGTCATGCGTCTGGCGGATCACGTGGTGCTAATGCAGGATGGAAAGGTCGCAACACAAGGCGCGATCGAGGAGGTGTTTGCACAGCTTAAATCGCCACTGCTAATGAATAATGACACCAGCGTCCTCTGGCAAGGCCAGATTATTGAACAAGACAATCGCTGGCACTTATCAAAGGTCAATTGCGCTGGAAGCGAATTATGGATTCGCAACAATGGCGACGACATAGGAAAAACCATTCGAGTACGCATACTCGCTACCGACGTCAGCCTAACGCTCTCGCCCCATGACGACTCCAGTATATTAAACAAACTGCTCGTCACCGTGCTAGATATTGTTGCCGACAAAGACCCAGCCATGGCGTTAGTCCGCTTACAGACAGAGCAAAACACGCTTATTGCAAGGCTGACCTACCGATCCGTTGATCACTTAGTCTTGGTGACAGGAAAGACACTCTGGGCGCAAATCAAGAGCGTAGCGCTGGTCAGATAAAAACACGACCACTCGGTCTAAAACTCTAACGCCAGCACTCACAGCACTAAACAAAAAACGCGAGATCTTACCAAACAGTTTATCTTGGAGGACATTTTAATACCCACAGTATTAAAAAACATCATCGGGCAAACCAACTAGAACTGAAGAAACAGACCTAACTTAGAGAGAACATCATTGGCTAAAGCCCCACAAATCGCAGGCAATAAAAAAGCCCCGATAAGTCAGTTTTCACTAACCTATCGGGGCTTATTTTATATGGTGGGCCTGCCCAGACTTGAACTGGGGACCTGCCGATTATGAGTCGGATGCTCTAACCAACTGAGCTACAGGCCCTAAAAGCGTTGCAGATTATATCGACATGATTGCCGCTTGCCAAGAAGTCGATGCCATTTATATGTAATAATTTTTCGAAAGTGGTTGATTATCTGACGTTTTTTAACCAACCAATTACTCAGCCCTCTAGTTTTATGCGTTTTACTCGTTTTTTATTTATCGTTAGCGACTGATTTAAACTCGCTCAAAAGCGTGCTGAATATCGGTATAGGTCACTTTTGCTTGAATCGCTTCTAGGGCAATAAAATGCAGCAGTTCTTCACGGGTGGTACAAGCGTCTGGCAGGATGCTGACTTGGTAAGGATCAGCAGCATCTGAAATCGCCGTGTGTGTCACGCAGTTTTGCGTCATCATGCCGCAGATAACCAAGCGGTCTACTTCCAGTTCTTCTAGCACTTGCGTCAGGTTTGTCTCTTGAAACGCATCAGCGTGTGTTTTTGTGACGATAGGCGCATCTGGTGCAGCGTCTAAAATGGCTTGATGTAATTTAACCCCTTCGCTGCCTTCAGCAAATAGTGGTGATTCACTTTCAGCCACATGTTGCACCAGGACTACAGCGGCATCTTGCTCTTTCGCGGTTTGAATGGCGTTAAGGATTTCTTTTAAAGCCTGCTTTGTGTTCCATAAAGGAAAGCTTCCATTGTCGAAATAATCGTTTTGTACATCGATGACTAATAATGCGGTGCGGCTCATGGTCGACTCCTATTCTGTTGTTTGCAAAGATCGTTATCAAGAACCCTAGCATCGCAAAACGATGGGTTCCATTACAGTGTCAAATTTGCCATATTAAAAGCCAAAATTGACAAAATGAGTATTTCCCTTGAAACATTATCAAATCGCTGTGCTTGCTTATCCTCATTGTCTCTTGTCGGCGGTTTATGGTTTTGCCGAGACGTTCGAGCTTGCCAATGAAGCCTGTGAAGAAGCAGGCTTAGAAGTTCGCATCACAACGCATATTTTGTATGAAGCCAACCTGCTCAACAAACAAGCAACCCAACAACCTTATCACGCGGTGTTATTGCCTCCCAGTTTGGAGAAAGCCAGTTACAGCGAGAAAAATGCCAGCATCAATGATTTTTTAATCGCACAACATCGACAAGGTGCCATGCTTTGCAGTGCCTGCGCTGGAGCGTTTTTCTTGGCTTACACAGGCATTACGGATAAACGACTGATGACAACACACTGGGCGCTAGAAGGTTTGTTTAAAGAACGTTTTCCTCAACAAGCAATGGACACGTCGAAGATATTGATTAACCAAGGCGATGTGATCAGCGCCGGTGGCATGATGTCTTGGGTGGATTTGGCGATGGAGCTGGTACAAGCCTTGATGAATGCCAATATTGTTCGTCAGCTAGGCAAAACGTTAGTCATTGATACCGGCAAAAGAGAACAACGCTATTATCAGCAATTCCAGCCAAATTTCGACCATGGCGATGCGGCGATTCTGGCGGTTCAACATCATTTACAAGGGCATTTTGCCGAACTGCAACGCACCGAAAGCATGGCCGCTCTCGCCAAACTCACACCGAGAACCTTTTTAAGACGTTTTGCCAAATGCACTGAATTCAACCCAAATGAATATGTGCAGCGACTTCGTATTCAAGCCGCTTGCGACAAGTTGGAGGAAACGACACTGCCGTTCGAAAGCATCGCTTTGCAAGTAGGGTATGACGATGTGGGAAGTTGCCGTAAAGCCTTTCAAAAAATTATGGGGCTAACGCCCAGCGCTTTTCGGCAACGTTTTGTGTCTTCTATAACAGCCAATTAAGCGATTGAGGAGCATAAAGTATAAAAGCAAAATCACCTACGTGGTTTTGCTTTTTTCAATCTATTAGTCGTGCTCAATCTACAACTATCAGTCAACAATAAACAGGGTTGCGCCTTCTGTTGTGGAAGAACGATGCGGTTCGGCATCGTCGGCCACTTGATAGCTCATGCCTGCAGACAGAACAAAAGTACGGCCATCTTTTAAGACTGTTTTCAGCTCGCCACTCATACAAAAAAGAATGTGACCTTTGGTACACCAATGGTCGGCTAAATAACCCGCCGAATAAGTCACGATCCGTACACGAATATCGCCAAATTGTTTGGTCTGCCAGTAGGCAAAGCCACTTTCACCTTTGTGGGTGGTTTTCTCCACGCCTTGCCAATCGGTAACACCAAAGGGTAAATCAGTAATCTTCATATTAACGCCTTAAAGTCCTTCTATTCATTACAAAATACCGCTCATTTGCACGGCATAACATAACGAGTAGTAAGCGTTAGCAAGCGGCGTTGGTCAAGCACTATCTTAACGGTTTAAGTAATCTCTATTTGATAACAAAACGTCTCTGCAGCACCATGGGAAATGCGGTACTCCAAGGGCGTTTTATCGTAACCATAAGCCACTCGTTCAATCACCGCAACGGGGCTGTTTTCAGCGATGTTTAATGCTCCTGCAATGCGGGTATTGGCCGATTGGATCGTTAAGGTTTCTTTTGCTGACGCGATAAGCTGACCGCATTCTTGCTCATAAAATGGATAAAGCAAATTACCAAACTCGGACAATTCGAGATCAATCAGACGGCTAAATAACGACGCAGGCAGCCAAATTTCTTCCGTTAGCACCACGCGATCTTCCAAAAAGCGCAGACGTTCAAGGCAAATGGCGCGATCCTTTATCTTAAGGTTTAACGCATCAGCAATGTGCTTAGACGGTTGTTTCATGGTTTTTGATAACAGCTGACTTTTCGGCATGACAAAACGTCCATCCGCAGACATCTGACGAAAAAATCGAAACAACGAAGCGTTGAAATCTGGTCGACGCACAAAAGTACCACGACCTTGGCTTCGATAAAGCAAACCATCATTCACTAGCGTATCCACGGCCTTACGGATCGTACCAATGGCTACGCCATAGCTTTTGGTTAATTCACTTTCTGTCGGGATAGGCTTCTCCGGCAACCAAATCCCCGCGCTGATGTTCTCTAGCAATTCATCACGTACCTGTTGATACAGCGGCAAACGTTTATCCCGCCCATGCTTGAAAAAAGTCATTATCATCTCTTATTTATAAGCGTTTGTTAGCGAGTCCCTTAATTGGTGAGCCTCTTTTTAGTAGGGCCTATTCTAATACTCAGGTAACAGAAGATCCACGATTGTTGACTTACCAATCATATAGACATATATTCATATATATGAATTACAAAAAATTACACTAATCTTTCACATTGAATAATAAAAAATGACAAAACACGATTCTCAAATAACGCATCTATCACCATTAATAACAGGCATCGATACTCATGCGCATCTATTTCGCACTGACCTTCCTATGGCCGAACAGCGTCGATATGCACCAGAATACAATGCACTGGCCGAAGATTTTTTAGATCACTTAGCCAAACACAATGTGTCTCATGGCGTGTTGGTTCAACCAAGCTTTTTGGGCACAGACAACCACTTTATGCTGGCTGCGCTGCGCGAACACGCAACACAGTTAAAAGGCATTGCAGTTGTCGATCCTAGCATCAGTGATACAGAGCTGGACGATTTGAACGCAGCCGGCGTGGTTGGCATTCGTCTTAATCTTATTAAAAAGCCGCTGGAAGATTACACAGCACCGCTGTGGCAGAGCTTTTTCAGTAAATTGGCACAGCGCAACTGGGTGGTAGAAATTCAGCGAGAAATCGACGATTTAGCCAGTTTTCTACCGGCTATTTTAGAATCAGGCGTAGAGATTATTGTCGATCACTTTGGACGGACTTCAACGGGCATTCAAGTATCCAATCCTGCCCATCAAGACTTCTTAGATTTATTAAGCAGCGGTGCGCCTATCTGGACTAAGGTATCAGCAGCCTATCGCTGTGATGCCAACCTCGAGCAAGCACAAACCATGTTAGCCACTTTGCGCTCAGCTTATGGACACTCAGAACTTTTATTGTGGGGCAGTGACTGGCCACATACCCAGTTCGAATCACAAACCGATTACCCAGAACAATACCAGTTTATGGAAGCATTACTGCCAAACATGGATGAACGCAAGCAGATCCTGATAACGAACCCAAGCAAGCTATTTAAATTTTAATTGCCAACCAGGCAGTGTGAAAAGGAACCATCAAAATGAGTCTACTTGTTGTTGGAGCCATACTACTCTCCATCATTCTCGGCTATAAAACTCGTATTAATATCGGACTGTTTGCCATTGCCTTTGCCTACTTGATTGGCAGCTTTGCACTGGGACTAAGCCCAAACGACATCATTAAAATGTGGCCTCTGAAGATCTTCTTTATTATCTTCTCTGTGTCTTTGTTTTATAGCTTCGCCATCATCAATGGCACCTTGGAAAAGCTGGCCGAGCATCTCATGTATCGTTGCCGCCATTTCCCCCATCTGTTGCCTTACGCCATTTTCATTACCACAACGATTATTTCGGCTTTGGGCGCAGGCTACTACACGGTATTAGCCTTTATGGCGCCTATTACCCTACTGCTTTGCCAGCGTACTGGCATGAGTATGGTAATTGGCTCGATGTCGGTAGGTTATGGGGCACTAACGGGGGCGAACTTTATGTCTAGTCAGAGCGGCATTATTTTCCGCGGTATCATGACAAACGCCGGTATCACAGAAAACCAAGCCTTTATCAACTCTATTGGTATTTTTCTAAGCTCAGCTATCATACCTTTCATCGTGATTACGGCGCTGATTTTCTTCACCAAACACCGTAGCACGATCGCCAAAGGCGGCTTTCAAATAGAAGCGCCCACGGCGTTTAATAAAGAACAACGCCAAACACTCATACTAACGCTGGTTATGATGGGCTTAGTATTGCTTGCGCCAATTTCACACCTAGTATTCCCTGATAATCAGACGATTAGCTTCATCAATTCAAAAATGGACATTGGCTTAATTGCCAGTGTGTTCTCTGTCATTGCGCTGTTGTTGAAACTAGGCGATGAACGCAAAGCCATTGCTTCTGTGCCTTGGTCTACGCTTATTATGATTTGTGGTGTGGGTATGTTGATCTCGGTTGCTATCAAAGCCGGCACCATCGACGACCTTGCCTCGTGGATTGGCACCTCTATCCCTGCGGTATTTGTTCCTGTTGTATTTGGGATTGTTGCCGCATTTATGTCTCTGTTTGCCAGTACCTTAGGCGTCGTAACACCTGCGCTTTTCCCAATCGTACCGTCCATTGCACAAAGCTTGTCATTGGATCCTATGATGCTGTTCATCTGTATTGTTGTCGGTGCACAAGCCACGGCAATTTCGCCTTTCTCTTCAGGTGGTAGTTTGATGCTGGGCGCTTGCCCAACAGAGGAAAGCCGCACCAAGCTCTTTCCACAACTCCTATTCCGTGCCGCACCATTGGGATTTGCCGCCGCTTTATTATTTAACCTGCTAATCACCTTCGTGCTTTAGCGTACCTTAAACCTCTTTGGGCGTAAGCATTACTACAATGCTACGCCCTTTTTTTATTGGAGATATCTGAATGACTCTTTCTCTGCGCACTCGTTTATTGAGTGTCAGTATTTTAGCGGTCGTCATAACGACAGCTTACCTCATTACCGAAACGACCTTGTCGCTCACCCAGCAAATGCGTGACTCTTTATTGAAAGACGTGCGTCACTTTGCTGGTGCCTATGGTGACAATACCAGTGAATGGTTAAATAGCCGTAAAGTCATTGCCACCTCGCTTGCCAATACCTTAGAACGCGCACCAGAACAATCGCCCTATATCGCGATCAAACAAGCCTTCGATAGCGGCCAATTTGCGCTAACTTATTACGGCAACAACGACGGCAATATGTATCGCCAAGATCCCGCACTCGATGCCAAACGACCTGACTATGATCCCCGCGAACAACACTGGTACCGAGAGGCCATGAGCAAAGGTAAAGCCAGCATACTTGGACCAAATCTCAGCTCCACCACCAAAGATTTAGTGATAATTCTAACGAATCCTGTTAACCGAAATGGACAAACATTTGGCATGGTTGGCGCTAACCTCAGTTTGGATCAGCTGTCTAAACAAGTTGGCGAGCTTAACGTCCCAGTGGTCAGGCTTTGCCATGATGGTGGCGTCGAACAACGACATTATTGCCCATCCAGACAGAGACATGGTGATGAAAAAAGCCGAGTCTATCTCTTCGATTTTTGCCCCTAAACTTCTGTCTAATTTGATCAAGGAAGACAAGTTAGCGGAAGAAACCCTAAATGGAAAAGAGGTATTTGCTTATGGACAAGCCATTCCAGGCACGGATTGGTCATTGATCTTTACTATGGACAAAAGTGAACTAATGGCACCTGTCTATAAAGTCTTGATTCGCCAAATCGTCACCGCTTTACTTCTCTTAATCGGTTTTATTTGCTTTTTATACTGGTTGTTCAAAGTCCTCTTTAGTGACCTAAATCGAGTTTCTAATGCGTTACAAGATATCTCTAAAGGTAAAGGCGATTTACGCGCTCGCATCCCAGTAAAACGCGACGATGAAATTGGTGTATTGGCACAAGGCTTTAACGATTTTGTGGGCCATATGCACGGTGTGGTTGAACGACTAAAAACGCTGTCCAAAGATGTGGCAGACGAAGCACACAAAGTATCGAATTCTTCAACACAAAGCGCCTCGCGTGTGGCGACTCAGCAACAAGAAATCGACATGGTGGCGTCTGCAGTAACTGAAATGGCAGCGGCAACCCACGAGATCGCTGGCAATGCAGAGCAAACCGCTAAAGCCGCGGGTCACTCTGTGGAACTGGGAAATAAAGGCAGTGCGCAAGTACAAAAAAGCCGTCATTCTACCTATGAACTGGCCAACGAAGTCAGCGCCGCTACACAACAGATAGCCGATCTAGATAAGCATGCCCAACAAATCAGCGGCATTCTCGCTACCATTATAGGCATTGCGGAGCAGACCAACTTATTGGCATTAAACGCCGCCATTGAAGCCGCACGTGCCGGTGAACATGGTCGTGGCTTTGCTGTGGTCGCCGACGAAGTTCGTACCTTGTCACAGCGCACCCATGCCTCGACGGAAGAAATTCAAAAAATGATCGAGTTACTGCAAGAACAAACATCGAGAGCTGTTGTGTCGATGCAAAACAGCAGTGCAAAAGCTCAAACCAGCGTAGCCGATGCCGATGCCGCCACACAAAGTCTAGAAGAAATCGCTAACGCCATTGTTAGTATTTCTGACATGGCGACACAAATCGCCACTGCCGCAGAAGAGCAAACCGCTGTCACCAATGAAATCAGCCAAAACAGCGAGATCATTCGTCAAGTCGCTGCGGACTTAGCCTCAGAAAGCCAAACCGGTGTGGAACAATCGAAACGGCTTAGCCTACTTGCACAACAAGTAGACAATGAAGTGGGTCAATTCCAGATCTAAGCAGCCTTTCTTCAAGAGGATAGCTTGCTTGTAGGTCGAGCCTTTAGGCCGACAAAAAAACTCGTGACGACAAATCACGTTTTGTCGGGCTGAAGCCACGACCTACAAAACCCTATATAATTCAGTTGGTTACTTGCCTAATAGACTCCTTATTTTAAGTCATCAATATTCGTCAGCACCCATGCACTGTTGTGTTGGGTAAAGCCAATTTTAGGGTAATACGCTACGGCTTGCGGCGCAGACAATAAAATCAAAGAGCACTTGGGCTGTAAGGCTTCCTTGGTCATTCGAATCAGGGTTTTACCGATCCCCGATGCCTGTACAGATTCATCCACCGCTAAGTCTGATAAATAGCAGCAAAAGGCAAAATCTGTCACCGAACGCGCCACACCAACAAGCGCCTCACCCTGCCATGCGGTAATCAGCAGATTAGCGTGTTTTAACATGGCTTCAATGGTCTCAGTATTATCAATGGGACGACGCGCACCAAGGGAGGTTTTAGACAAGAGGCTCAATGAATTGAGCAGAGGTAATAGACTGATTAACCTTGTACTGAATAGACATACGATAAACACCTTTTACGATGCAATAAAAAACCAGCATAGAGTAATTTTTATACGGATAAAATATGTAAATGCTTACCTTAAGTTAAGTCTGAATGACCAAGCTATTTTCAAAAGATATTTATTAACGATCGGCCGATAAAATGCGCAATGCCACCCCTGCGGCGGAAGTACGGTTTTCGACACCGAGCTTGGGGAAGATTTGTTCTAGGTGTTTGTTGACCGTTCGTGAATTCATATCGAGAATTTCCGCGATTTCGCGGTTGGTTTTACCATTGGCAATCCAGTGCAACACTTCTGACTCCCGATCGGTAAGATCCAGCTCTTTCTTTAATAGCGCAGGGCCTGTGGGTTTATCACCATCTTCCAATCTTAACAACACTTCTTTCTGTTCCGTGACGCCCATCATTTTCAGCGCTAGCGGATAGTCCAAATCGCTGAGTTTCAACAGGTTACCTATCACAGGTTGATGAGCCAACCAAAGACGTATTTGCAATGCTAAGTGTGTGCTTTGCCACTCACTATTAGCCCGCGCTTTGGCAAGTAACGCGTAAGTTTGTGGTGTGGCCCAAGTAATTTCACCAGCGTGATTGGTTGTCATTAAATATTGCCCCATGCTATCAAGGGCCGATTGCGCGTTGTTGCTCAAGCGTGCATTCGACAAATGTACCCGCATACGAGCAATCAGTTCATTGGGCTGAATCGGCTTGGTGAGATAATCTACCCCACCTGCTTCTAAACCGCGCACAATATCGTCCGTGTCGCTTAATCCCGTCATAAAGATAACCGGAATCGACGCCAAACTTTGGTCGGCTTTTAATGCTCGACAGGTGTCAAAACCGTCCATATTTGGCATGATGGCATCAAGCAAAATGATGTCAGGTCGAATCCGTTTCGCAATGGTTAACGCCTGTCGTCCCTCCAGAGCGACCAAAACATCCATATGAGCCGCTTCCAAAGTGTCATGAATCAGACTCAACGCATCAGGCGAATCGTCGACCACTAAGACAATGTCACTTTTACTACTGGGGTTCATCATTCGGTTTCTCACTGACCTCACACATTAACTGTGAGTTTGTTTGTATATATTGAGCAATCGCATCAAACTGAAAACCTTGATACAAACTTTCCAATTGCTGTAAATGAGTCTGGGCAATCACGTCTTTTTTGGCCAGCTGATCCAACACGCCACGCACGCCTTTTTTATAACCCATTTCAGCAAACGCCATCAGCTCTCGAACACTTTCATGGTCTGGAATCGTGGCAACGGATGGATCTTCTAGCACGTCTTGGTAAGGTTCTTCGTTACCGCTAACCGTCTTCTTAAGAGCCGTTAGTGCTAAGGTATCCAATTCTGTTTCTTGATACACCCACTCCAATACTAGCCAGTGTTTGATAGCATCCAATAAGGCACTGTTGTTCACCGGTTTAACCAAATATTGATTAAACGCCGCTTGCTCATCTGGCTTGCGCTGATTCTCTTTAGCATCAGCGGACAGCATAATAATCGGCGCACTGTAAGCGCGATCCCGTAACAGCTTAGCCAAGCTCAAGCCATCCATTCCGGGCATCGACACATCTAGGACAAATAAATCTGGCGAGCAGGATTCCAGCTCATCCAAACAGCTTTCAGCATCGGCAGCTTCCAACACATTAAAACCAAGCGGTACAAGAATATCCGATAATAAACCACGTACTACAGGATCATCATCCACCACCATCAAGGTGCGCTGATAACCCCGATAACTCACGATACGTTTGTATTCATAAGCAGAGCCATCTCCTTGACTAACCCAAGGCAACATCAAGCTCACTCGAAACTCACTCCCTTCTCCAATCACGGAACGCGCTTGCAAATCTCCTCCCATAATTTCAGTCAATAACTTCACTATGGTCAATCCCAAGCCCGTACCGGGTAAATTCCCAGTGCTAACATCACGGACTCGCTCAAAAGGATCGAAAATACGTTTTAAATGGCCTTCTTTTATACCAATGCCCGTATCTCGAATGATAAATTCCGCTACTTGATTACGATAATTCACTTCAAACAAAACCGAACCTTTTGGCGTATATTTCACTGCATTTGACAACAAATTGATCAAAATCTGTCGTAAGCGCTTTTCATCCGTAATAACATGTTGTGGTAAAGGCGCCAGAATTTTTGCCTGAAATTGCACCCCTTTACTGCGCGCCTGCATAGCAAACATACTGTTGAGTTGGTCGATCAGTTTGGGCAAATCCACCGTATTGCGATACAGGTCAAAACGCCCCGCTTCTATCTTAGAGATATCCAACAAACCTTCGATCAAATCTGCCAAATACAACCCGCTGCGATGAATAATATCCAAACCATTCTGATGTCCAGAGGGCGTATTGGCTTTCTCAGATAAAAGTTGTGCATAACCAATAATAGATTGCAGTGGCGTACGTAATTCGTGACTAATACCGGTGAGATAACGACTTTTCGCCTCATTTGCTCGTTCGGCTTGCTCTTTGGCATGCTGTAAGGCTTTGTCGGTTTCTTGGTGAGCATCAATCTCACGAATCAATTTTCGCGTTTGACGGTTCGACTCTTTCTGCGCCACCACGCGACTTTCATGAGCCAACACAAATAACCATGACAACACGCCAGATACAATCAACAAGGTAAAAAACAGCGCCAACATGGTGTCTTTTAACAAAGCTTCTTCACTCAACGAACTCGGTGCCATCTGCCGATAAATCAGCATCATCAGTGCCGCGTTAATGATATTAATCACCAACAACAAAGACGCAAAACGACCAAAACGCGAACTCAGAGCTTTCACCAAACCTTTGGGTAAAAACAACTTTAAGAAATAATCGCTCTGCTGACCAATACTTGCCTGCGGCTTGCAGCTATCTAAACAGCGCACATCCAAGGAACAACACAAAGAACAAATCGGCTGCATGTAGGCCGAACAAAAACTCATGTCTTCCGTTTCGAACGCATTCTCACAAATCCCGCAGGTCAAGGTGACATATTTAGGGTTGCGCTGCTTTGCTAACTCTATCATCGGAATCAGCTCAGGGCTTTGGCGCGCAAGGTAGTATTTGCCCTTGGTGATCCAAGCGATTAGCGGCACAAAGACGAAACAAGAACCCAACGAAATAAAGTGGCATAAGCTTTTCGCCACGTCGCCAAAGACACCTAAATAACTCACTAACCCTAACGTAGTTGCGATCAACATCGACCCAGTTCCGACCGGATTAATGTCGTATAGGTGCGCGCGTTTGAACTCGACATAGTTAGGGCTTAGTCCCAAGGGCTTATTGATCAATAAATCCGCCGACAAACTGCCCAGCCAGCTCACCGCGGCGATGGCAAACACGCCTAAAATCGCACCCAAGGCTTGATAAATGCCTAATTCCATCAGCAATAAGGCAATGGTCACGTTAAACACCAACCAAACTACACGCCCCGGATGGGAATGCGTTAAGCGTGAAAAGAAATTCGACCAAGCAATGGAACCCGCATAGGCGTTGGTTAAATTGATTTTCATCTGACAGATAAACACAAACACCGCCGCTAAAATCAAAGCAGTAGTAGGCGACGTGGTTAAAAAGAAAAAGATGCGCTGATACAAATAAGTTGGATCAGTAGCTTGGATGTCAGTAGCACCATCGGAAATGGCCAAATAAGCCAAAAACGAGCTCCAATAGCATTTTAATTGCGCCAATAAACACCCAACCTGGACCCGCTAAAATCAGCCAAAACCACCAGCGGCGGCGGTTTTGTTGGGTCTTAATTGGAAAAAACCGTAAATAATCGACCTGCTCGCCAATCTGCGCCATCAAGGCAAACAACACAGATGCCGCCGCACCAAACAAAACCCAATCAAAATGCGTACTGTTCGGTACATCCACTGGCGCGTATTGCGTCCAGCCTTCAAAGTTTTGGTATTCTTGCGTAACTACCACACCGATAGCCGCGACCTGTAACACTAACCAAACCCATTGGGTGCCGTTTTGAAAACGACTGATAGCGCGAATACCGTGTGTCACAATGGGAATAACAAAAATGGCCGAGAGCGCATAACCCAATGCCAAGGGAATGCCTAACAGAACTTCCATCGCCGAGGCCAAAATAGCCGCTTCAATAGCGAAAAAAATAAAGGTGAACGATGCGTAAATCAGCGAAGTAATGGTCGATCCGAGATAGCCGAAACCGGCACCTCGGGTCAATAAATCTATGTCCAAACCATGCTTAGCGGAATAATAAGCAATGGGGAAACCGGTGATAAAAAATACCGCCAACACAATGAGAATCGCCGCCACTGCATTGGTAAAACCGTACGCCAGAGTAATAACAGCGGCCAATCCCTCTAGAGCCAAAAACGCCGTGGCACCGAGCGCCGTATGACCGACGCGCTCGATGCTCATGGTGTGACTGTGACCTTGTTTGGAGCTACTATCATACCTAGAGGTATAACGCAGAGCGTAATCTTCCATGGTTTGGTCAGCGACCCACTTATTATAGTGGCGTCGCACTTTAAAGATCTTTTGCGCCGCCGTCATAGAGTCTCACGCTTAGGCCATAACATACCGCTCATAGGCTTATACAAGAGCAAGCACCAAGCCTGCAACAGCAATCACAGAACCACTAATACGCGTCGCCAAAGGCGTGCCGATTTTCGCCATTAACTGACCAAAACCCAGACCAACCACATGCAAGCCAGCCGTTGCCAAAGCAAAGCCCAGCGCATATTGCAGACCATTAGCATTCAACGGCATTTCCATTCCGTGAGCGGCACCGTGAAACAACGCAAAACCACCGGCAATTGCCACGCAAACCGTCGTTGGTAAACGCTTAGCAAACAACACCAAAGCCCCCAATACGATGACAGACAACAGAATTCCTTGCTCAACAAATGGCACAGTCAAACCGGCCACGGCTAAGCCACCACCTAACAACATAGTCATAACAAACGCGGCCGGAATCGCCCACAAAGCGCGACCACCTATGCTCGCCGCCCAAAGACCAATCGCCACCATAGCTAAAAGATGGTCCAAACCACCCATTGGGTGAGCAAAACCCGTCATAAAGCTAGAAGCCTGTTCATGCCCTGGATGAGCCAGAACAGCACCTGACGCCAATAGCAAAGCCGCTACCAATAACCCTTTTGTTTTCAATGCCTTCATAATCTTTCTCCAAATACTGAATCAATCTGAACTAAACAACCGCTTTCGCCGCTGGTAACTCTTTTGCTTCCAACATGCCTTCCGACACAATAAATTTAATGATGTCGTCCAAGCCTTGGGCTTTTTTAAGATTCGAAAAAATAAACGGACGCTCGCCCCGTTGAATCTTGGCATCATGTGCCATGATATCTAAAGAAGCACCAACCAAAGGGGCTAAGTCGGTTTTGTTAATAATCAACAAATCGGATTTGGTAATACCTGGGCCACCTTTACGAGGAATCTTATCCCCTGCAGACACGTCAATCACATAGAGAGTCAAATCCGACAATTCAGGACTAAAAGTCGCACTTAAGTTATCGCCACCACTTTCTACAAACACCAGATCCAAGGCACCATGACGTTCTAATAATTGATCAATTGCCGCTAGGTTCATCGATGCATCTTCACGAATCGCCGTATGTGGGCAACCGCCGGTCTCGACACCGATAATACGATCCGCATCCAAGGCTTCATGCTGAGTTAAGAACTTCGCGTCTTCTTGGGTGTAAATATCATTGGTCACTACGGCAATGTTGTAATGATCGCGCATCGCGCTGCATAAAGAACGCAGCAACGCCGTTTTACCTGATCCTACTGGACCACCCACACCAATTCGTAACGTTTGTTTTTTCATACTAGGTTCCTTTTAAAAATACATTAGAAATCTTATGGTTAGACCAATCACTTGTAGGTCGGCATTTATGCCGACAAAAAACTCACCACAACACTTCACGTCTTGTCGGGCTAAAGCCGCGACCTACAAAACCCAATCCCTCGTTAGGGTTGATAAGTCTAAATTGACCGCTTCACCTAAGACCGAAACAGCCGCGAATATTGTGTTTCGTGCTGAGCACTGGCAATGGCAATAGCAGGTAACCCAGCGCCAATGCGGTCTTCCTCAATCGTTAACGACAAGACAATGGCCTGTCGAATGTCTGTCTGTAATTCCCCTAACAATTCTTGTGCTTGGGTTTGCCCAAGGGGAACTAGCTTGGTCGCGGCGGCGATTTGATTTTCTAACCAAGACCAAGCAAAGCCCAACGACGCAAGATCCGCTTTCAGGTTCCAATGACTCGCAGCAATGGCAAACAAGGTGACAAAACTCATTTCATCTAAACGCTTAAACGGCGTGTCTATTTGCAAACTGCCCATTAAACGAAACAAGGCTTCACCCATGGCGGTGTCGTTTAAACGCAGCTCTTTGGTTTCTCGGCAGGCCAAAACCAAGTCATTTAGCTCAAACAGTCGCTCGGCATCATTGAGTTTTGCCGCCACCATGCAACGCTGCAATACGGGCAAGTCGATTCGCGCCACAGATTGCTGCAGCTGTAAACCAATCCAATCGGATACCTCGGCTTTGTTTTTCACCCAGCCTTGATCAATGGCGTATTCCATGCCTTGGGAAAAGGCAAAACCACCTACGGGCAAAGCGACGCTGCTTAATTGCAAAAACCGTAATAAGCTGATGTCAGTGGTGGCTATGTCCATGACTGTAAGCTCCAGATTCTGGGACGAACACGGCTTCTTCATGAGTGACAATCAAGCCAAGCATGTGCAGCATGTCTTCTAATACATGGTCAGGCTTGATGCGCAGCCAGCGTTCGCCAATTTGAATTTTGGTGTGGCGATTGCCCAAGTGGTAACAGGCTTTGGAAAAAGCTTCCCAATCTTCACAGCTAGCATGAGCCACGTCTTCCACCGCGCCATTCACTTGCACTATCTTGCCGCATTCCGATTTCAAAAATTCACCGACTAACAGCGGTTTACCACGCTCAAGGAAAACGCGAACTTCTTCGTTATTGTCACCTATCAGTTTCAAACGCCCACGATCACGCTGTTCGTGAGTTAAGGTTACTGTGGTGTGGACTGGGTCGTGACAATGGGTGCCTAATCTTTCGTAAATATCTAGCATGGTATGTTCCTAAAATAAACGTCTCTAAAAGAGAGTATAAAGCTGAGCCAAGGGCAAGACTTCCGCAGGCTCACAAGTTAATAATTCGCCATCGGCGCGCACTTCATAGGTTTGCGGATCGACGGTAATGTTCGGCAGCCAGTCGTTGTGAATCATGTCAAGCTTGGAAATATTGCGTGTGTTTTTACAGGCCACCAAAGTACGATCCAAACCGAGTGATTCTTTCAGGCCATTGTTCAGTGCTGCCTGAGAAACAAAGGTCACAGACGTCGCCGCAGCAGCCTTACCGAACGAACCAAACATAGGACGATAATGCACTGGCTGAGGTGTCGGAATAGAGGCATTTGGGTCACCCATTGGCGCGCTGGCGATCATGCCACCCTTGATAATCATCGAAGGCTTCACCGCAAAAAAGGCGGGCTTCCACAACACCAAATCCGCCAGTTTGCCTGGTTCAATCGAACCCACTTCATGACTAATTCCATGGGCAATCGCTGGGTTAATGGTGTACTTGGCAATGTAGCGACGAGCTCCGAAAGTTGTCCGCACCAAGCTCTTGGTCTTCTGGCAATAAGCCAAACTGCTGCTTCATCTTGTGAGCCGTTTGCCACGTACGCGTCACGACTTCGCCTACTCGCCCCATGGCTTGGGAATCGGACGAAATCATACTGAACGCGCCACGATCATGAAGAATGTCTTCCGCAGCAATGGTTTCTTTGCGAATACGCGAATCGGCAAAGGCCACGTCTTCTGGAATATTGCTGTCCAAATGGTGACACACCATCAGCATGTCTAAATGCTCGTCTACCGTGTTGCGAGTATAAGGGCGCGTTGGATTAGTCGACGATGGTAAAACATTCGGATTACCCGCCGCACGAATAATATCCGGCGCATGACCGCCGCCCGCGCCTTCGGTATGGTAGGTGTGAATTACGCGATCTTTAAAGGCATCAATGGTGCTATCGACAAAGCCGGATTCATTCAAGGTATCGGTGTGAATCGCCACTTGTACGTCGTATTTTTCCGCGACACTCAAACAACAATCAATCGACGCGGGCGTGGTACCCCAATCTTCGTGCAGTTTCAGACCACAAGCGCCCGCCTCTAGCTGTTCTTCTAAGGCTTCTGGCAGACTGGCGTTGCCTTTGCCCAAAAAGCCCAAGTTCATCGGCATGCTGTCGGTGGCTTGTAACATCTTGCCAAGATACCAAGGCCCAGGTGTACAAGTGGTCGCTTTGGTTCCTGTTGCAGGCCCTGTACCACCGCCAATCATGGTGGTGACGCCAGAGGTCAAAGCCTCTTCAATTTGCTGCGGACAAATAAAGTGAATGTGCGCATCAATGCCCCCCGCAGTCAAAATAGACCCTTCGCCAGCGATCACTTCTGTTCCCGGCCCAACCACAATATCGACGTTATCTTGCACATCTGGGTTGCCCGCTTTGCCGACTTTAAAAATGCGGCCGTCTTTGATGCCAACGTCGCCCTTCACAATGCCCCAATGATCCAACACCAAGGCATTGGTAATCACCAAATCTACAGCAACATCATTGGTCACTTGGCTTTGTCCCATACCGTCGCGTATGACCTTGCCGCCGCCGAATTTCACTTCGTCGCCATACACGGTGAAATCTTTTTCCACCTGAATCCAAATATCGGTATCGCCTAAACGCACGCGGTCGCCCGTGGTTGGACCGAACATTTGCGCGTAACTTTGTCTGTCCATCGTCGCCATTATTCTGCTCCAGCCAATGTGCCCATGACGTCACCACGGAAGCCATAAATGGTTTTCGTGCCCGCGTATTCGACCAACTCCACTTCTCGGCCTTGGCCGAGTTCAAAACGCACCGCGGTGCCAGACGCGATATTCAAACGAAAGCCTTTCGTCACTGCACGATCAAAAGACAAAGCAGGATTCACTTCGTAAAAATGATAATGGGAGCCAATTTGCACAGGACGATCACCGGTATTTTCGACACGAACTTTCACCGTTTTGCGGCCCACATTGAGTTCAATATCACCCGCGGCAACCTGTATTTCACCTGGAATCATGATGTTTTCCTTTTAAACAAGAACACATACTTTTAATGACGTAACGAGTAGTCATTAATTAATGGGATTATGAACAGTGACTAGCTTAGTCCCATCAGGAAACGTCGCTTCCACCTGCACTTCATGGATTAACTCCACTACGCCATCCATCACTTGTTCCGCGCTTAATACCGTTTTGCCATAAGCCATCAACTCCGCCACGGTTTTACCATCGCGAGCGCCCTCGATAATTTCCATGGTGATGTACGCCATGGCTTCGGGGTAATTCAATTTAAGACCGCGATTCAAACGACGTTCGGCAAGCAAGGCGGCGGTAAATACCAGCAGCTTGTCTTTTTCTCTTGGGAGTAGTTCCATTTTTATTTAATGCCTCTTCATGTCACTCTTAAATAGATTTATATGAACCAAAATGGATCACACGCCCCGTTTTAGGTCGACCAAATTCTCGGTTCATTGGATTCTTTGTTGATTAATGCGGGACGAATATCGCGCCAGCACTGAATAAATAGCTGTTTTACTTGTTCTGAATCATCATGAAGGCTACGAACTAAGATGTACTCGCCGACCATGCTTACGCCACTTAGTGACCCATGTTGGGTACAATGCTGACGTAAAGAATCGATCAAATCGTCCTGATTGGCTGAATCAAACGGCCCAGCGATCATCAAACCATTGATTGGCTTGCCATCCAGTCCGGCTTTGGCGGTAAAAATGGCTCGGCTGTTATCGTCTATCACCAAGCGTTCTCGTACTTTAAGACGACCGTTCTGACGGATCTGAAAGCCTTGCTCTGCGTGGCCTTCGCCAAAATCTTCTTTATTGGCTGGCAAACCAAAGCAAGTGATTTCCCAACCAATGAACTTAGCGTTATCCGCAAGGTCAATGCAGTTTTCAAGGCGAGTATGGGCATTCGGATAAAGAATGGTTTCTTGCGGTAACCATTCCATTAAGCTGTTTTCAGCGACGTTCAACTGGGTAATTTGATGCTGTAGAGTCTTGTCTTTACGAGCACGATAGACACGACCAGCTCCTGGCGTAGTGATTAAAACGTGAGTATTTTCGGCTAAGTTTGCCGTAATCGTGAGGCGATCACCCGACACCAATCCGCCCGGTGGATGCAATAAATACACGTGCGCCGTGTCTCGACCTTCAGGATAAAAAGGCTTTTGTACGTACAAAGGCCCTTTGTGATCGCAGGTTTTCAACACGGTACCGCGAGTGGTTTGACAAAAGCCTAAGGTCAGAAACGCATGCCAGTGTGAAGCTTGTCCCGTCACTGGCATGTTTGTTTCTGGCAGCGGCTTTTGGTCGTATTGTTCTGCCAAAGCAAGATTATGTTTATTATTCATTGATGCCCTATAAGCGTCTTCACACATGGCGACAGACATTGTTTTCTTGGTTGTATAGTGGCTCCAACAAAATTCATCCTCCGACCTGGCCCATACGGCACATCCCTGTGCCGGTTGGGCCTTTACCGTCATCCTGACGGCTGGTCTACTGGATTAAAATTTTGTTTTGCCAAACAACTCTGCGCATTGAGCGAATGCAAAAATCAGACCGCCAAGTATTGTTTTATCAGCGTGTCGTTAAGGTTCTCCATTTTATCCGCCGCCACAATGCGTCCCTTTTCCATCAAACGAAATTCTTTACCCACACGACGGGCGAAACCGAGCTTTTGTTCCACCAAGATAACGGTCAAACCTTCTTCTTCGTTCAGCTTTAAAATCACATCGCCGATCTGTTTAACAATGTTGGGCTGAATGCCTTCGTTTGGCTCGTCCAAAATCAAGACTTTTGGTTCTAATACCAAGGCACGGCCGATCGCAAGCTGCTGTTGCTGCCCGCCAGATAAATCACCACCACGACGATGCAACATGTCTTTCAATACAGGGAAAAGTTCGAAGATTTTCTCTGGGATTTCTTTCGGACTGTCTTTGGTACGTTTACTTCGCACTGGCAAACCAATGCGCAAATTTTCTTCCACGGTGAGCATGGGGAAAATGTCTCGCCCTTGGGGAACGTAGCCAATTCCCGAATACGCACGTTTTTCAGCGCTTTGTTTATTCAGTACGTCGCCTTCCATGGTGATCTCGCCTTTTGTGATCGGCAATAAGCCCATGATGGCTTTTAGCAAGGTGGTTTTACCCACACCGTTGCGTCCCATGATGCAAGTAATGGAGCCAGGGACTATCTCTAAATCCAAGCCCCAAAGAATTTGCGTGCCACCGTAAAGTTGATCAACCTTGTTAATTGAAATCATTCTGACGCTCCTTTTTGCGCTTTGGTTCTTGTTTGCGCTTTCTCGCTTGCGGCTTCTTCACCAAGGTACACTTCAATCACGTCTTTATTACTTTGTATCTGATCCATCGTGCCTTCGGCCAACACAGAACCTTGGTGCAATACCGTTACCGTGCGCGCAATGCTGCGCACAAACTCCATATCGTGTTCCACGACAATCACCGTTCGCTCTCCAGCTAAAGACGTTAACAACTCCGCCGTACGTTCGGTTTCTTGTGCTGTCATGCCCGCCACGGGTTCATCGATCAATAACAGCCTTGGATCGGCCGCGAGCAGCATGCCGATTTCTAACCATTGTTTTTGACCGTGAGACAAGGCACCCGCCAGCATGAATCTATGCTTAGCCAAACCTATGGTTTTTAATACCTCATCAATGCGGTCGATTTGTGTCGGTGTTAAACGCGAGAACAAGGTCGGCAAAACGCGCTTGTCGGTTTTAAGGGACAACTCCAAATTGTCGAACACGGTTTGCTCTTCAAATACGGTTGGCTTTTGAAATTTACGACCGATGCCAAGCTGAGCAATTTCGGCTTCGTCTTTGTTCAATAAGTTGTGGTTTTGCCCAAAGAACACTGTGCCGGAATCACACTGAGTTTTACCGGTAATCACATCCATCAAGGTGGTTTTGCCCGCACCATTGGCACCGATCAAACAACGTAATTCGCCATCGTTCACATAAAGGTTGAGATTATTTAAAGCCTTAAAGCCATCGAAGCTCAGATTCAAACCTTCTACATACAGAATCACCTGATTGTCGACATTAACAGCGGCTTGTTCTGGCGCCAGAAAAGGCCAAACCTGATCACGGCGGAAAAATTCACGCGTACTATCTAAAGTGCTCATGCTTGCGACTCCTTATTCATAACAGTATTTCGCTTGGCCTTTAGCTGCCCATACAAGCCCATCAAGCCTTTTGGTAAATACAAGGTCACCAGCACAAACATGGCACCCAAGGCGAACAACCAAGCATCAGGCATAATCGCGGTAAAACGGGTTTTCGCGTAGTTCACCAATAAGGCCCCAATCACCGCACCAATCAAGGTGCCACGACCACCCACCGCTACCCAAATCACCATCTCGATAGAGTTGATAGGGGAAAACTCGCCAGGGTTGATAATGCCGACTTGTGGTACATACAAGGCGCCTGCAATGCCAGCAATCACAGCGGAATAAACAAACAGCCACACTTTGTATCTATCGGTACGATAACCAATAAAACGTGAGCGAGATTCCGAGTCACGAATCGCCAACACCACCTTACCGAGACGAGAGGACAAGATTTTCTGACTGACCACGAAGATCACCGCCAGTAGAATCGCGGTGATCAAAAACAACGCAACGCGTGTGCTATCCGCTTGCAAATTAAAGCCAAGGATTTCTTTAAAATCGGTCAGACCATTGTTGCCGCCAAAGCCCATTTCGTTGCGGAAGAACGCCAGCAACAAGGCATAAGTTAAGGCTTGCGTCATGATGGAAAGATACACGCCGGTAACACGAGAGCGAAACGCCAACCAACCAAACACAAAAGCCAACAACCCTGGCACCAGCACCGCCATTAACATAGCGAACCAGAACTGATCCATGCCCAACCAAAACCATGGCAACTCTTTCCAATCCAAAAACACCATAAAGTCAGGCAGTAAAGGATTACCGTACACCCCGCGATCCCCGATTTGACGCATTAAATACATGCCCATCGCGTAACCGCCTAAGGCGAAAAACGCCCCGTGGCCTAAACTCAAAATACCGCAATATCCCCAAATAATATCCACCGCTAACGCCAACATGGCGTAGCACAAATATTTACCCAGCAAAGTAATGGTGTAAGTGCTGACATAGAAAGCCGAATCAGCGGGTAAAAACAGATTCGCGGCCGACGCCAAAATCGTCACACCTAATAAAATCACCACAAATGGCAAAGTGTGTTTGCCCGTCGAGCGCCCTTCAGAAAACCAAGCTGTAAGACGTGTCATTCTGCCGCCCTCCCTTTTTGTGGAAAGAGTCCCTTAGGACGTTTTTGGATAAAGAGAATAATAAACACCAACACCAGAATCGCTGCGAGAACCGCGCCCGTAGTTGGTTCAAGAAACTTCGTCGCGATACCCAAAGTAAAGGCTGCTACCAAAGTGCCCAGCAAGTTACCAACGCCACCAAACACCACCACCATGAAAGAATCGATAATGTAAGACTGGCCTAAATTTGGCCCAACGTTGGTTAATTGGCTCAAAGCCACACCGGCAATACCCGCGATACCAGAACCCAGACCGAAGGTCATTGCATCCACCCAATGGGTTTTCACCCCCATGGCTTTGGCCATGTTGCGATTTTGCGATACCGCACGCACGTTTAGACCAAGAGAGGTTTTCTTCAATACAATCACCAAGACGATGAACACCAACAAGGCAAAGGCCAGAATGTACAAACGGTTCCACGTTAAAGACAGCACAGGGTTTATTTCCCAAGAACCGCTCATCCAGCTAGGCGTAGACACTTGACGGTTAAGCGGCGAGAAAATCGTCCGCACCAATTGCTGCAAAATCAGACTGATACCAAAGGTCGCGAGCAAGGTTTCTAGTGGTCGGCCATGCAAACGGCAAATCACTAAGCGTTCAATCAATACGCCCATCAAGCCAGACACCAAAAAGGCCGCTGGGATCGCCACCCAAATCGAATAATCGATGTAATTCGGCATGATTAACTGCACCACGTAGGTCGTGTAAGCGCCCAGCATAATCATTTCGCCATGGGCCATATTGATCACGCCCATCACCCCAAAGGTAATCGCCAAACCAATAGAGGCTAACAGCAATACTGAACCAAGACTCAAACCAAAAAATAACTGATCGACAAAGGCAAAACGATTCACCCGTTGCGCAATTTTTTCTAAGGCAATATTTGCCGCACTTACCACCGCGGCATTGTCGTCACGAGTCAATTGCGTTAGTAGATTTCGTACATCGCTTTCTAAGCTGGTAGACAGGGTGTCAATCGCCGCAATGCGATTAGACGGCGCCAATTGCGTTTGCGAGGCGGTATGCATTGCCAATGCTAACGCCATAGCTTCTTTGACTTTTTTATGGGTTTCATTGGAATACAAGCGCTCTAACGTCGCGACTGTATCTTGATCGAGATTAGACAATAAGGAACGTACTGCACTTTCTCGAACGCTTGGCGATTTGGACGTCAGCTGAATACGGGCAATAGCATTACGCAAATAGCCACGTAAGTTATTGTTCACACGGATTTTTTCAACATCACGCTTATTAATGCCAGCGTTAATTTCATCAGTAAATACGTCTTTGTAATAGGTTTCGCCGTTGGTTTCGAATTCACCAATGACCTTTTTTTCTGCCTTGATGTAATACAAGTTACCGTTTAATAAAGTACGCAAAAGCGGTAGAACGGTTTCATCGGATACGGCTTCGATTCTGACTAGAATAGGCTCCATATCTTTGATTTTGGCTTCGCCCAACTCTGCCAGCAAAGGATCCAAAGAAGTCGGTTCAGCCGCATGAGTAGAAAGGGAAAATAGCCCAAAAAGACAGCAACAAAGCGCAATGCAATGTCTCAAGGTGATACGTCTCAAGGTCATACTCCAAGTGTCGTAGGTTTATTACGCTAGCATTCAGAAACACAACGCTAAGAAAGAAATCAGAAGCTTGCTCGAAGGTAAAAAGTGACTCTCTGGCTAACTCGCTTATTAGCCTGCTAGACAGAGAGTCGAGGTTACCCCTGGGAATGGGTCAAATTAGTAATTCTGACCAGAACATGTCTTAGTTTTGGTGTTGTAGTTGCCGCACTTGATTGGCGCCGTCCAATCTGAAATCAGGTCTTTAGAACCTGGCAAGAAATCAGACCAAGCATCACCCGCCACCACGCCATCGGTTTCCCAAACCACTTCAAATTGACCGTCGTCTTGGATCTCGCCAATCAGTACCGGCTTACTCAAGTGGTGGTTTTTATTCATCACCGCCACACCGCCCGTTAAGTTAGGCACGGTTTGTCCTATCATGGCTTGTTCCACCGCATCAACGTCTGTGGTACCGGCTTTCGTTACGGCGTTAGCCCACATTTTGAAACCGATGTAAGTCGCTTCCATTGGGTCATTGGTGACACGGTCAGGATTCTTGGTGTACTCATGCCATGCTTTGATAAAAGCTTCGTTTTCTGGTGTTTCCACACTTTGGAAGTAGTTCCAAGCCGCCAAGTGACCAACTAATGGTTTCGTGTCTAAACCAGAAAGCTCTTCTTCACCCACAGAGAACGCCACCACTGGGATGTCTTCAGAAGACACACCTTGGTTACCCAACTCTTTGTAAAAAGGCACGTTGGCATCACCATTGATGGTAGAAACCACGGCTGTTTTCTTACCTTCACTGCCGAATTTTTTGATATCCGACACTATCGATTGCCAATCCGAATGACCAAATGGCGTGTAGTTGATCATGATGTCTTGTTCAGCAACGCCTTTGCCTTTTAGATAGGCTTCAAGAATTTTGTTGGTGGTACGAGGATAAACATAGTCAGTTCCGGCTAGCACAAAACGCTCTACGCCAAGATCATTCATCAAATAATCCACCGCAGGAATCGCCTGTTGGTTTGGCGCAGCCCCTGTGTAGAACACGTTTTTAGACGACTCTTCGCCTTCGTACTGAACTGGGTAGAACATCAAACCGTTCAACTCTTCCAATACTGGCAATACCGATTTACGAGAAACCGATGTCCAACTACCAAAAATCACATCCACTTTGTCTTTGGTTAATAACTCGCGTCCTTTCTCTGCAAACAATGGCCAGTTTGATGCTGGGTCAACCACCACAGCTTCGATCTTCTTACCTAACAAACCACCCTTTTTGTTTTGCTCATCCACCATCATCAAGACAGTGTCTTTTAGCGTGGTTTCAGAAATCGCCATGGTGCCAGACAAGGAGTGCAACACACCGACCTTGATTGTGTCTGCCGCCAGTGAAGGAAGCGCAATAAGCGTTGCACCAGAGAGCACAATCGCAGAAGTAAGCGTTTTGATTTTCATAGTTGGAGCCGTCCTATTGTGATTTATAATATTGTTGATTTTTTAGACGAGGTGTTAACACCTCAAATCCGCAAAGCCAGTATTAAAAAAACACCGTTGGAAAGGTATGCGCGAAATGACTTAGGCGTATACGTCATTTGACGTATATAGCGGTTTTGTTCCCTCCCCTTTCTTCAAGGGGAGGGTTAGGGAGGGGTTATGGTTTTGACTGTTTCCATTCGAACGCTTTGTAATCACAGCCTTTATTCCGCCCTGCTGGGCGTTTAACTTTTGCCCAGAGCCGCAAAAGTAACCAAAAGGTCTCTTTAAGATCTTTAATGCCTGATTCTTTTCATAGGTGCATGATTGCTTCCTACGCTCGTTATATCGTAAGGCATAGATTGTTTTCGCTGTTGTGAGAAAGGATATCTTTAACTGCCCCTGAAACTCCATAGGGTCGCGCAATCAGGATTGCGTCGAAGTTCGTTCTTCCGTGGTATGAGTTCAGAAAGTGTAGATCGGCTTTGGTGGGTTTCATCCAATGCCGTGGGGTCAGATCAAGAAATAGCTAACCCAGATATAGAAAAAACAAGACCTAACAAGCAACAACTAGAATTTAAACGTTCCACTATTCTAACTTTGACTATTTCTTTTATCTAATAATGCTTTCCATGCATACACTCCCCCAGATAAATTCAAATAATTAGCCAATTCTTCTAGCGAATCCAATGCTTGTTTCAACCCCATTGATGAAGCTATTTGATAAACTTCTAGCCAAGCAGTTATAGCATCTTCTTTTTGGCTATTTTGATAATAAAAATGTCCTAAATTAAATAAAGTTGCACAAATACCTTCTTTATCCCCAACCTCCCTTTGAATACATAAAGCCTCTTTCGAATAACATAATGAAGCACTATAATCACCTTTGCTATTATAGACAGATGCCATATTATTTAATGTCACTCCTTTTCCTAATCTATCATTAATCTCATTCCTTATCACCAAAGATCTATGCAAACATTTCAATGCCATATCATATTCTCCTCTGGCTTGATAAACATTAGCAATATTATTTAGTGTTGTCCCCAACCCAAATATATCCTTAATTTCCTCTCTTATCATTAAGGATTTTTTCAAATAAATTAATGCAGTATCAACATCTCCTCTGATACTATAAATTTGTGAAATGTTATTTAATATTGAGCCGATCCCTAGCTTATTCCCAACTCCATCTAAAGTCTTCAAAGACTTCTCGAGGAGTTCTAGTGCTACATCACTATTACCTCTGGCATGAGCGATAGCAGCCATACTATTTAGAGTTACACTTTCACCTAACTTGTCCATGGGAGTAACTATAGACTCCTGTAAATAGTTCATTGCCAAGTCGTAATCACCTTGAGCTTTTGCATTAATTGCCATATTGTTTAGAGTTATACCAACCCCAGTCTCATCACCAATTTCTTTTTGAATAGCCAATGAGTCTTTTTGATACTGTAATGCTGTTTCATATTCACTTTTCATTTGGAATATCAACGATATATTATTTAAAGTTGCACCTTCTCCTTTTTTATCACCGATTTCTTTTTGAATTGATAAGGATCGTTTCCAGTAATCAGATGCCATTCCGTAATTAGACATCCAATAATAAACCCTCCCTATGGTAGTTAGGACACGAGCATGAATTTTCTTATCATCTATTTTTTTAAGGGCTGGCAACCAAACATCCAATGAAACTTTATAAATTGCTTTTATGATTAGTCTACTTACTATGCGAAAAGCAGTTTCATATAATATCTCAGTTTTATCTTTTTCTTTGGCTGTAGATAATAATTTTTTCCACCATATAAAAGATTTTTTATTTTCAGGGTAATCGGTTGCACAACGAATGAGGTTTTGTAGAGTGATGTTTTGGGAGAGTGAGAAGGCATGCTTTAGTACATCGTCGTCTTCAAATAAATCATGATGTAAAAGGAAGTATTCTCCAATTAGGTCAGGCTGGAGATAACCTGCTTCATGACCGGTTAGTAATGTCATTCTTTGGCGAACTTTTGTTATATCTCTTTTTGAGTCGATTAACTCGCAAGCAAGCAAAGTTTGGATACTTTCCTCTTTATGATTGTCCCAATCAAAGCCACCAATGAAAGTAGAAAAGGCTAATAGGTTAATGGTTTGCTCTTGCTGCTGTTTAGATAGGTCTGCTAATTGGCGTTGCCATGCTTGCTTTTCTCTACTGTATATATTGTCCAGAAGGTCTAGATGTTGCCATTGACGAATATCCGCAAGTTCATTATGCGCCAATACGATGGCAACCATGCCTAAAAATAATGGACTGCCTTTTGTGGTGAGTTCATGGATTGTTTCCCAAATCGCGCTGTCTTTTTCAGGAAGTTTGCCATTAGCATCTAAGCTAGATAAAAAACTGGCGAGCGCTGTTTGTTGGTCCGTTTTGTTCAACGGCATAAGTTCAAGTGGATCAGCTTGTGTATAAAAAGCATTTTTGCGGACTAAGGCTGCGCTAGACCCTGTGGTTAGGTGCTCCCACCAATCTTGTTTTTTGTATTCCCTTTCTAATATTAAAATTCGCACAGGACAGAGATAATTGTCTTTATGTCGAATTATATGGTCTAACCAATTAGCAATTTGTTTACTATATGAAGCCGCATAATCAATAACTATAATCGTGGGTTGTAACGGCATCCATTTATGCAAAGCATCAGGTACATCGAGTTTTGAGGCGTGTAAAAAACCCGCATCCCAAAGGTAATCATGACGAGCAATGGATTCTAAAGCTAAACGACTTTTACCTATGCCGCCTGCACCAGATATGGCCCACCAGCTAAACATGGTTTCTTGATCATAAAATTCGTCGAGTCGATTCAGCTGAGCATCACGGCCAATTAAATCGGAATGTTGCTTAAAGTAGGTCAACCAAATAGCACTGCCTTTTTCTACGTTTTCAGCTTGGGATTTGAGCTGCTCAACGGACTTCAAATCTAAATCAAATGAAAGCAAATCAATGAGGTGATGTAGATCATTACTAATACCAAGTTGTTGCTGATGGTTTTTTTCTTGTGCCAAAAGTAGATGCACTAGACCTTGTTGTTCAGCATTAAGTTGAATCCAACTTGGTGTTGCTTGTAGCAGCTTTAACTGTTCAGAATCGGCTACCTGCATAGCGCTTTGATAAGTCTTATCTGTATGAGTTTTCAAGGTATCGAGTAACGTGCGGCTCAATTTTTCATACAAGGGTCTGTGGGATAAATTATCATGTAATTTATTTATCCAAGACTGAGCTACCACTTTACCAAGTTGAGATAGTCTGTTTAGTACAAAAGGAATAATATATTTTAAAGCAAGTCGTGAGGCGGCTTTGTTAATTCCATAATCTTCATGTAACCACTCAGCTAACAGCTTCACACTGTCTTTATCTGTAAAAAAGGCCTCGAATGTAGTGAGACTCTTCTATCACTTGATCGAAAGTTAAATCTACAGAAATATTTGCTTCGTTCTTATCTTGGTTTTCCATGAACTATCCATGCTTAAAATATGTTCTATAAAAGCTAACCAGTACTAAGAGCTTGGTCAACTTGCTTTTTATTAGAACGGACTAATTCATGCTAATTAAATGCCCTTTCTATTAAAGTTCACCAACAATGCCAACACCTTAATCTTAGAAATCAGCCTCTTTCAACCACTCTATCAATCCCATTGCTCCGTCTTTATTCTTGGTTCTATCTGGATAGATGAGGTAGTAGGCTTTTCTTAGTGGCAGTGTGATTGGGCTTAGTGTGATGAGTTGCCCTGTTTTCAGTGCATTTTGGATGAAAAGTCCTTGGCCGAGTAGTAGGCCTTTGCCTTGTATGGCGGCGTCGATCGCCATGCTGGAGAGGTTGAATTGTGGGCCTTTGTTGGATTTTCGGTTGTGGTAACCTGCGGCAGTTAGCCAGTCTTGCCAGTTGGGTAGATATGGATTCTCGTCGCCCCAGTCTATATGGATCATTGGTTTTTCCAGTAATGCGTCTAAATCCCCCTGTGCTATTCCGTTAACGAGTGATGGACTGGCGACGAGGTGTACTTCGTCTTGGAATAAAAAATCGTGGTTTAGTGATTTGTCTTGTTTACCAAAGCTGATGCTTGCATCACAGCGGCTCAAGTTGAAGTCGACCGCTGCATGGCTGGCTTCCACTCGTATTTCTAGGTCTGGGTGTTGTTCCATTATGCGCAGTACTTTGGGCATTAACCACAAGCTCGCCACTGACGGTAATGTGTGTAAGGTAAAAATCGTTTGCTGCTTTAATTGGTCTAAGCTGGCTTGTCCACGTTGCAGGCTTTCAATCGCTTGGTTGGCAAAGTATAAGTATTGCTGACCTGCTTGAGTCAGTTCCACACCAAGTTTTGAGCGTTCAAACAGTGTTGTGTCTAGATGAGATTCCAGCTGTTTTATTTGTTGGCTGACGGCCGCTGGCGTTATACACAAGGCTTTTGCCGTTTTCGCAAAGTTGCCAGTGTGCGCTGCGTTTATAAAGGTGATTAAGCCGTTCAGGTTAGGCAGTTTTAACATGATGCTCTCGTAGAATGAAGGCTGTGCAAAACGGGATCACTTATTAACATTATTGTTAAGTAAAAATGAATGATAGGTGTATAAAATATTGATTTAACTGTGTTGCTAACGTCACTAATCTAGAGGGTACCGCTGGCAATATAAAAGATCAAAACCTAAAGGGGAACACTAATGTCGTTATGCAATATTATTAATGAGACCACTTACCCTATTGAAGATAATGGCTTTAGAGAGAATTGTAAAAAGACGTTGGCAGAAAACGGGGCGTTGGTTTTGCCTGACTTCCTCAATCATAAGGCAATTCGAGCTGTTATTAAGGAAGGCGAGGCGAAAAAAGATCTCGCTTGGTATACCAAGTCCACCCATAACGTTTACTTAACGAATGTCGATCCAAATTATGACGCAGATCATGCGAGAAACAAGCAGGTCATTTCGTCCAAAGGCTGCATCACGGACGATCAAATCGATGACGATTCACCACTACGCCAGCTTTATAATTCGGAAGTATTTCGAGCCTTTCTTGCCAGTGTGTTGGAAGAAGATGCACTGTATAACTACGCTGATAATCTTTCTTCTATCAATTTGCATTACGCCAGCGAAGGCCAAGAGTTAGGTTGGCACTTCGATAACTCGTCATTTGCCATTACTTTGTTAATTCAAAAGCCTGAGGGTGGCGGTGTGTTTGAATACATTGAAAACATGCGTGATGCTGATGCTGGCGAGATGAATTACAGCGGAGTCAGTGAGGTTCTCGCGGGACAGAAAAAAGTCAAAGAATTAGCAATCGAACTGGCGCTTTGGTGCTTTTCCGTGGTCGAAATGCCATTCACCGAGTCACACCAACACAAGGTAATACCACTCGTATGCTGGCGGTTCTCGCCTATAATTCACAACACTGGAATTGCCCTATCAGAAGCGGCAAGCAAAACCTTTTATGGTCGAGTGAATTAAGAACAATACGAACGCTTTTACGAACGCGTTAAAGCGCTCGCTTCATGATTTTGGTAATTTCGTACACGGAGGCGTTGGTGTACGTCACGTTAATCTTCAACCATCACTTTCATTTTCAAGTAAAGCGCCTCGTACCTCGGCTAATCTTTCATCGCCGGATTACATCTTCGTTCCTCGATTCATCCGGCCTACGAAAAGCGACGATGCATGCAATAAAACCACAACAAATAGAAATGATTTGTATTAATATTACCAACCTATAAAATGTATCGCCTTAAAATAGACGACGCACAATATAAAACATGACGGATTGGTAGCATGATAGAGTCGAAAAAACTAGGGTTTAGCGTTGATGGCCGAGTATTGCTAACAGATGTTTCAATGACTTTTGAAGCTGGAAAGGTTTACGCATTAGTGGGACACAATGGTTCTGGTAAATCCACACTGCTTAAATTACTCGCCCAGCAGCAAAAACCGACAAGTGGTCAACTTTTCTTGAATGATCAAGCTATTGTAGCTTGGTCGCCTAAAAAATTCGCCCAGCAGGTTGCTTATCTGCCTCAGCAAACGCCCACAACGGACAGTTTATCAGGCAAAGATCTCGTCAGTTTTGGTCGTTACCCTTGGCACGGCTTACTGGACCGCTTAAACAAGCAAGACAAGCAATATATAGACGAAGCTATGGCATTAACTGACACAATGGATTATGCAGATCGCTTGGTCGACACCTTATCTGGTGGTGAACGCCAGCGTCTTTGGTTGGCAATGCTTTTGGCACAACGCTCGCAATATTTATTGCTCGATGAACCTCTTTCTGCCTTAGACATTGCCCATCAGGTAGACATGCTAAAGCTGATCAAAAAGCTCAGCCGAGAACTAAACCTAGGTGTCATTATTGTTATTCATGATATTAATATGGCTGCACGCTTCTGCGACCATATCGTGGCACTTCATAGTGGAAAAATGATTGCTTCTGGCTCTGTCGAGAGTCTTTTTACCCCTCAGACATTGCAAGATATTTACGGTATACACATGCACATCCTGAATCACCCTGCAGGGTATCCGGTTGCCATGCCCTATTAGCTAAGTGGAATGTCATGAAACGAATTTTTTCTTATCTGTTGATGTTAGTCATCACTTTGGCGTCTCCTATTTCCCTTGCTCAAGAACAGGACCTAAGAGTGGTCGTCATTGACTGGACGCAAACCGAAACACTGTTGGCTTTGGGAGTTAAACCTATTGGCGCAGCGCAAATAGCCGATTACAACGCTTGGGTAAAAGCACCAGAGATTCCTGAAGGCACCGTCGATCTAGGTCTTCGTACCCAACCTAATATGGAGCGACTGTCGGAATTAAAACCTGATCAAATTTTTATTTCCCCCATGTTTCAATCACTGACACAACAACTGTCTCGAATCGCTCCCATCAAGAACATTACCTTGTACAAAAAAGACGAGGTCTCTTGGCAAGCGCTAGAAACCTATACCCGAATCATTGCCAAACACACACACAGAGAAGACGCAGCTGACACCCTAATTCAATCGGCTCGAGACACTTTAGCCACATTGTCGAAACAAGTCCCTATGGAGGCAGCACCGTTATTGTTGGTGCAATTTATGGATGCCCGTCATGTTCGAGTCTTCGGCAACAATAGCATGTATAAAATAGCCGTCGATAAAATCGGTTTGAAAAACGCTTGGCAAGGCGATACCAATAGCTGGGGATTTTCTTTAGTCAGTATCGACAAACTCATTGGCCTAAAAGCACAGATTGTCGTGATAGAACCCTTACCAGCAGGGGTAAAACAGCATTTGCAACAGGATGCATTTTGGCAATATGTAGTAAAACAATCAGGTCACCCAGTGTTGACCATTCCAGCGGTATGGAGCTTTGGCGCCATCCCCTCTACGGTACGTTTTGCTACCTTATTAACCTCTGCTCTTAATGAGGAAGCAAAATAATGCGCGCTCTTCCGACGACTCTAATACTCACACTCATTGTCTTAACCGCTGTATTAATGGGTTCCCATTTGGCGAATCTTGGGGCGTTACATAGTCAATTTATCAACCCGTTTACAACGAATTGGCAATCTAGTCTCTCTGTCGAATTGACATTAACCTGGTGGCCTCGCGTATTCAGCACTCTACTTTGTGGTGCGGCCTTGGCGGTTGCAGGCGTGCTGATGCAACAGGTACTGCGCAACCCAATCGCATCACCTTCGACCCTTGGCATCGCAAGCGGTGCTAGCTTTAGCTTGATGCTCGCGACACTTTACGCGCCTTGGCTGATTAGTTTTTCACACAGTTTGGTGGCTTTAATAGGCGGCATTGTGTCTATGGGATTGGTGTTTGCTTTGTCATGGCAGCGTGCTTTATCACCCACCATCGTAGTGATTGCGGGATTGGTTATCAATTTGTATTTCAGTGCCTTCAGCACTGTTTTGCTCATGTTAAACCAAGAAAAACTCTCCGGCTTAATGATCTGGGGCGCTGGCTCTTTAGCGCAAACGGGATGGGGAAATGTCCAGTATCTATGGCCACGCATTTTGACTGCCGTACTTATTGCTTTTGTGTTTCTAAAGCCTTTGAGTTTATTAGAACTGACTGAATCTGGTGCAAAAAGCTTAGGCGTGTCATTGACCAAATTACGCTTTATCTGCCTTGGTCTGGCGGTGTTACTCACCTCTTGGGTGGTTGCCAGTGTCGGCATTATTGGCTTTATCGGTCTTGCCGCCCCCGCCATTACGCGCTTAATGGGTGTACGTCGATTGGTCCCTAAGCTCGTCATATCCATGATTCTCGGGGCGTTGCTGTTAACCCTAACCGATTTACTGATTCAATTACTCCCTGGCATGCTGGGCATGGTAATACAAACAGGCGCGGCAACCGCTGCGCTAGGCGCCCCATTAATGCTGTGGTTGCTGCCCAAATTAGCCATTCGTCATCAAACACAAACCGTACTAACACGACACCACCATCATATTAGTCGACTCAACAGGTCATCCATTTTGTGGACTGGTAGCGCCTTAGTAATTGGCTTTTGTTTGTTTGCCACGCTGTCAGTGCAAACCGATGGTTGGCAATGGTTAGTTCTCAATGGCGATTGGTCGATGTTGGAGTGGCGGATTCCGCGATTGGTTGCAGCCCTGTTAGCAGGCATCATGCTGGCGGTTGCTGGTACGATTATTCAACGTTTAAGTGGTAACCCAATGGCCAGCCCTGAAGTCATTGGCATTAGCTCTGGTATTGCGATTGGCCTTATTGTTACTATTTATGCAGGTCTTGCTTCCAGCACAATAGGGCTTTACTTGGGCGGTTTGATTGGTGCTCTCTTAACCATGGGCTTGATCATACTGTTGAACCACAAATCTGGCTTTCAACCAGAGCAAGTGCTGCTGACTGGTGTGGCCATCACGGCGTTAATGAATGCGGTACAAACGCTTATTTTGGCGGGTGGTGATCCCCGTAGTTATGCGTTTCTTGCTTGGTTATCCGGCTCAACTTATTACGTAACAACGAATACCCTATTGCCTTTGGCTGTCGCGACGCTTGTCTTTGTTGGACTTGGCTTTGTAGTGAGTAAATGGTTAGATATTTTGCCACTTGGTCAATCTACAGCCCAATCATTAGGCATGAAGGTGTCTCGCGCAAGACTCTTATTACTGCTTCTTGCCGCTTGCTTAACTGTTGCCGCCACATTGGTTGTTGGCCCCCTCAGTTTTATTGGTCTGATGGCTCCTCACTTGGCTCGTCTACTCGGTTTCAGCAAAGCGAAAGAACATCTTATTGCGTCAGCACTTGTGGGTGGGCTCTAATGCTGCTGTCTGATTGGCTCGGCAGGCAATGGCTTTATCCTCAGGAAATTCCAGCCGGCATGGTGGCGTCTATTATCGGTGGCCTATATCTCATGTGGGGACTGCGCAGACTCTAATGTGAATTAGCGTCTGTGTTCCTTATAAGAGAATAAGAAGATCCACTCTATTATCAGATAAGCAAGAGAGACTTGATGACAAACGCCTTTTTTAAGTCAACCGTCTCCTCATGATTTTGGCGTCTTCACCGTAGCTGTCGCTGGCCTGTTGATTCGTTACTTCATTAAAGCCGTGCTTCTGCCAAAATGGTACTGAGTCTTGCACGGAAACCAGTAAAACGCTGTTAAACCCTAATAGAGTAGCTGTTTCCAATAAATGTTTGACCATTTGAGAACCAATGCCCCTACCCAAAGCCCGTTTTGACAGCGCTAAGTCATGCAAAAATAAGATCGAGCCATGGCTGCTTTCCGATAAAGTTTGATAGAGTTTGGGCGGCGTTTCACTGTGCCAAGCATGAGCCAATAAGTACCCCAATATGCCTTGTGCTTCTTCTTTATCTTCTGGCCCATTTTGTTCTTCTAGCGCTCTTTTTTCTTCAAGGTAGGCAAAACAACACGCTGGCGATTGTTGCCATTTACTCTGTAATACTTCTAGGCTTTCAGGTTCGATTTCTGAGTAAGCTTCGGCTTGGATCTGGAGTATTTCATCCCACATAGTTTGCGAAATGGGTTGTATAGACATGTTTTTCATTCGCTCTCAGCTCCAATGCTGGATTCAATCGCTTTCATCATAATATGCTGTAGGCTCGCTGGCCCACCATGGTAAAGGTTGTTGGTATCTTCAAAGCCGCCCTTTAAATAAAGTTCTTTGGCAACAGGGTTTTGGCAGTTTACGGTTAAGTAAATAATCGAATACGTTGGAAAAGCTTCTTTAAGATAATGGGGCAATGCCGAGATGGCTTGCTTGGCGAAGCCTCTGCCTTGGAACTCTTTACTGATAAAAAAACTACGCAGTCCTAGACTGTGTTTTTTAGCAAAATCAAAGTGTTTTGCATAAATGGTATCAATTAAAAAAAGCCAACAACGATCCCCTCTACAAGGATCACATGAGGACGAATTTGCGCATTAGCGCTTTTTAATATTTCCTCGATACTGCCAACAAATCTCTGCTGTTCGTCTGCAACGCTTAGCAATAGAACATCAGCTAAATGCCGAGTCGTCATTTTTTCAATGTGAATCACATTGGCTCCTTTCTAGCTTAATCAAAAGTTTGGTTCAGTTTACTCAACTACCATACAGACCTGAAGTCTCAATACTTGCTTATTATTGGCACAATTCTATGATTGTGTTTTATCCATCCGCCCAAATTATAAGCTACCATCTAACCCAAAAGTGATTATCTATGTTTGTGATCAAACTCTTTGTTGCCTTGGTTATTGCGCTCGCTCTAGTGATTTATATCGTTAATCTGAATATTAAATCTAAAGTTCCTCCTATTACAGAGGTCACTTCTGCACCTTATAAAGACGCTAAATTTCATAATACGGCACCGCGCCAGCCTATGACGTTTAGCGATACTGCTGCCCTATGGGTGCGTTTTTTCACGGAAAAGAAAGTGAATACGACGCCAGATATCAACATTCCAGTTAGCCGCGTAAGTCGAGCCGATTTGGACGCACTAAGCAATGACACCTTGCACCTAGTTAAGCTTGGGCACTCTTCTATTTTATTAAAGATATATGGTGAGTACTGGCTAATTGATCCTGTTTTCTCGGATCGAGCATCACCCTTTCAGTTTGCTGGCCCCAAACGATTCCACCAGCCCCCTATCAGTCTAGAAGACTTACCGCCTATTGATAAAGTATTGATTTCTCATAACCATTACGATCATCTGGATAAGGCGAGCATCAAGATTTTACGCACCAAAACACAACAGTTTTTAGTACCAAAAGGCGTGGATGGTGATCTCATAAATTGGGGCATTCAGGCCAACACAATCACTACGTTTGATTGGTGGCAAGAGCTGAAAACAAGCCAAGGCTTAGTCGTCTTCACACCCACTCAGCATTTCTCTGGCCGTGGCATGGGCGATGGTAATGCGACTTTATGGGGGGCTTGGGTGATTAAAACACCACAAGACAGTATTTTCTTTAGCGGTGACTCTGGTTATTTTCAGGGCTTTAAGGAAACGGGCGACAAGTATGGCCCCTTTGACCTCACCATGATAGAAACTGGTGCGTACGATGCAGACTGGGCTGACATCCATATGAAGCCAGAAGAAAGCGTTCAAGCGCATATCGATCTGAAAGGAAAAGTTATGATGCCCATTCATAATGGCACGTTTGACCTCGCATTCCACACTTGGCATGATCCATTTGATCGTGTGGTGACTGAGTCTGCGAACCGAAATGTGATATTAAGCACACCTCAGTTTGGACACATTTTTTCGATCAACAAACTTCCACCGCTAACACTCTGGTGGAAGTCTGAGCGATAACAAGACAAATACATTGGAATCAATAAAACGCTTTGGCTTCATCTCTTAAATATTGAATCAAAGCGTGCATTTTCCTTGGTAAATGGCCGAAAGGGTATTGCAGGTAGACTGGCTGTGACTTACCTTTCCACTCTGGCAAGCAAGGTACAAATACCTCAGGATGGCGAGCCAAATGTTTTTCAGCAAAGTAATGTGGTAGTAAGCCTACGCCTTTACCTCGAATGATAGCCTCGGCATGCAATATGTATTGATCCACGGTAAGTCGTGATTTAGGCAAATCAAAAGACACGTCGCCTTGAGTTTCATGCTCCAACACTATGCTATTTTGCTCGCTTTTTAGCGTATCAACCCAAGCATGCTGGCTCAGCTCACTAGGGTGGTTCAGCATGCCAATTCGTTCTAAATAATTGGCACTGGCGTACAAGCCTTGGCTTAACTGTCCAATCCGTTCAGAACGTAATTGATCGTTTGCAGGTTCACCAACCCACACACACACGTCGTTGCTTTTTATCTCTTGGTATAGCTGATTGCCTGTACGGACATCTATATTAACCTGAGGAAATTCCTCCAAGAAATCAAACATCAATGCTGAAAACCAGCCTCGCACTAAAGTAGTGTGTACATAAACAACTAATGACCCACTAACTTCTTCTTTTAATTCTTCAACCGCTTTATGGCCTTCATCAGCCACATTTAGCATTTTTCGCGCGAAAGGCAAAAATTTAAGCCCCGCCTCATTGGCGATAAGCCGATTCGCTTGGCGGCGTAATAAGGGTTGGTTTAAGGCACTTTCTAAATTACTTATACGACGACTCAAAGTAGATTTTGACACCCCAAGCTTATGAGCACTGTCTTTTAAACTGCCCGTTTCCATGACAGACACAAAAGTCTTCACTTCATTAAGATCGTACATTCATGCTCTCCTAATCTTGCGTATGACATAACCCATTGACGTCCTTTAAATTTCATTGTTAACGCACCTTATATTTTCCACGGAATGTATCACGACTTTCAACATCTGCAATGTTGCAAAAAGAGGAACAACACGTATCACCACAACAAAGCAATATTGCTAGATAATACAAATGATAAAGATTCTCACTACAATTTACTGACAATATGATACGAAATAAGTTCGTCCATAACCAAGGAGAAAATGTTCACAATGGCCCCTTCACCTCGTCATTATAAACTTACTGTCTTAGCTACTCTAATTAGTGCTGCCGCTCATTCTTCCATACTGCTTGCGGAAGATTCCGTCAACCTAGACCAGCTAGTTGTGACAGCATCTGGGAATGATATTGATATAAAAGATGCACCCGCCTCTATCAGCATTATTACTCGTGAAGACATAGAGAGAACACCAGCCACAAGTCTGTCTGAACTACTCGGTGAACTACCAGGCATTACAGGTGGCTACAGCAATGCAGGAGCAGGCTCTAAAATTTCGTTTCGCGGTATGCCAAGCCAATACACTTTAATTATGGTTGATGGCAAACGTGTTGGAGGTTCATCACTAACAGGTTATCGTGCCGATCTTGTAGGGCAAGATCTAGACTGGATATCGCCTGAGATGATAGAACGCATAGAGATAGTTCGTGGACCTATGTCGACACTGTATGGTTCAGAAGCCATGGGCGGTGTTGTAAACATCATTACTCGTAAAATTCCAGCGAAATGGGGAGGATCAGTATCTACAAACTATCAAAAACCTGACAGTGGCTCGTTCGGTGATACCACCCAATTGGGAGCAAACATGGCAGGACCACTAAGCGACAGTGTGGGACTAAAAATTGGGTTAAATAAAACTGAACGAGATGCGGATACCAATGCGCGAGGAAGTTCTGGTTTTGAGAATAATAGTGTAAATACAGCATTGAATTGGCAAGTCAATAAGAAGCACACACTAAAATTTGACTTTAACTACGGTTTGCAAGAATCGGACTCTGCGCCAGATGCGGAGTACGAACAATATCGTGTCGGTGAACTAGAACATCATGGCTACGGAATTGGGTATGAAGGGTATTTAGGAAGCGTAAAAAACACCATCAACTTGTACCATAATCAATACAATAATAACGACCAATCGTTACCAAATGGACGTGGTGGATACAGTACTGGTGATTCTGAGGCCAACGAAACCGTACTTGACGCAAAAACCAATATCCCAATGTCGTTAGGCGTAGATCAGGATCTAACCCTTGGTCTGCAATACAAAACCGAAGATATTTATAACCGTTCGATCATTGGCAACTTAAGCGAAGATAAAGATGGTAACCCCATTACCCCCGAACTAAACCCAGACGGCTGGTCTGGCTCATTGTTTGCGGAAGATCAATTGTATTTGAAGGATAACTTAACACTGACGTTGGGAGCACGACTCGACAAAACAGACGGCTTTGATGCACATCTCAGTCCTAGAGCCTATTTGGTCTATCATCCTTCCAATATTTGGACAGTGAAAGGGGGGATTTCGCAAGGGTTTAGAGCACCGACGTTACTTGAGCGCTCACCTAGTTCTGGAACGTTCTCACGCGGCAACGGTTGCACCTCATTGGTAGCATTGGGCTACACTGGTGGTGGCTGTACTATGTTAGGTAACCCAGACCTAGAGCCTGAGGTTAGCACCAACTACGAAGTCGGCTTCATCTTTGAAGATGCAGGTTATCAACTTGACGTAACCTATTTCTATACCGACATTGACGATCTAATCCAAAATAATTTATATGGAATCATTGATGGTCAGTGGTACACCATTCAACGAAACGTCGGTGCAGCAACAACCAGTGGCATTGAAACCACTTTTGCCGCACCGGTCGTTAGCACAGTCACCCTAAAAGGTAACTTGACTTATATTATTGAATCAGAAAGAAAAGACAATAATGAGCCATTATTATTGGTTCCAGAAGTAACGGCTAATGTTGGTCTGTACTGGGATGTGAATGAGCAATGGAATACTTTTGCCAAAGTGCAGTACTTAGGCAAGCAAGCCTACAATACTGAAGATGAAATACGTTTTGCAAAAGCCTACACCACATTGGACGTCGGTACGACTTTCGAAGTTAATAAGAGTGTTAGTTTGCGAGCTGGCGTTGAAAACCTAACTGGCACTATTGTTAGAACGGGTGACGATCATGGCGATGGCAGTCCACGTACTTATTACATGGGATTAACAAGCCGTTTTTAGCATCAAATAAAAGTCAATTTTTCCCTTAGTGCTTATTCGCACGCAAAGACTGCACTCTGTTTGCGGTCTTTTTTTGTTTGTATTTTGACAAAAGCTCCCCCCAAACATAAAAAAACCACGACTCTGAAATGAGAATCGTGGTTCTTTAGGTCACCAGCAAAAATTAGTTTTGATTGATGAAATAGTTAATCACGTACGCTGGCAAGTCCGCTGCGTTAACAACAATTTGCTCCATCGTGTCACGATCACGAACCGTCACTGGTGCGCCTTCTTTCTCAATAGAATCGAAATCAACCGTCACACAGATTGGCGTGCCTACTTCGTCATGACGACGGTAACCTTTACCTACGTTACCCGTGTTTTCATAAAGAATACGACCCAAGCCAAGCTTCTGCAGCTTGTTTTTCAATTCTTTAGCAAGGGCAACGATTTCTGGCTTGTTCTTTTTAAGCGGCATGATAGCCACTTTGATCGGCGCTAGATGCGGTTTGAACTTAAGTACCGTACGAGACGTGCCGTTTGGTAATTCTTCTTCTGTATAAGCTTCTGTCATAACAGCCAATAGACCGCGGTCAAGGCCGGCAGAAGGCTCGATGCAGAAAGGCACTTCCCATTTGTTTTCATCCAGATCACGAATCGCCAACTTAGACGTTGAATGCTCGTTTTTCTTCACTTTAGCAGACAAACCAAATTCTTCTTGCGCTTTCGTGTGTGAACCCAAATCGTAGTCAGTACGGTTGGCAACGCCTTCCAGCTCTTCAAAGCCATGTGGAAACTTGTACAAAATATCCACAGTCGATTTAGAGTAATGCGCTAGGTCATCCCCAGTTACATATTCAAACTGGATATTCTCTTCTGTCAGACCTTGATCCAACCACCATTGTTTACGAGCATTAACCCAGAATTCATGCCATTTTTCATCTTCGCCAGGCTTACAGAAGAATTCCAGCTCCATTTGTTCGAATTCACGAACACGGAAAATGAAGTTACGTGGCGTAATTTCGTTACGGAAGGATTTCCCAATCTGCGCAATACCAAATGGTAAGGTACGAGAAGTAGAGTCCACCACATTTTTAAAATTGGTAAAAATACCTTGTGCCGTTTCAGGACGAAGATAAGTATAAGACTCTTCGTTCACCATTGGACCAACGTTGGTTTTAAACATCAGGTTAAAATCACGTGGTGGGGTCACATTGGTTGAGCCACAATTGTCACACACCTTGATGTCTTTCATGTGATCGGCGCGCATACGAGATTTACACTCGTGGCAATCAACCATTGGGTCTGTGAAGGTATCTTCGTGACCAGAATATTTGTAAACATGTTTATTTTGGATGATCGCCGCATCTAAGCCTTCAACATCATCGCGCTCATACACCATTGAACGCCACCAAGCGGCTTTTAGGTTGTTTTTCAACTCAATACCTAGCGGACCGTAATCGTAAGCACCTTGCATACCACCGTAGATTTCACTGCCTTGGAAAATAAATCCGCGACGTTTACACAGGGAGACGAGTTCATCCATTGTTTTAGCTGGCATTTCTAAACACACCTTAAGCAAATTTGTTTAATAAGGACATGAGAACCAAAGTGGTACCACGTTCAAGACATAATAGCCGTCCATTGTACTCTTTGACCGTATTCTGCTCAATGGCGATTCGACGCAAGGTGTGAATAAGTCTTTGCTAACGCAAAACAAAGAAACAATCACTTTTGCAAGACACAAAACAGGAGAAAATTTACACTTTTATGCCAAAAAATAGAACAAAACAAGGAAATTAATTACTGTTTTAAAGTCCATTTTGTTAGATAATGCGTATTGTTTACATATTCTTATTTATTTAGTGTAGGTATAGACATGCGTTCTTATAAGCCCGTAGTGATGACAGTGGCTACGTTGAGCATACTTCCTTTTGTGTTAGCGACCTATTTTAGCCTTGCCAATACCTCTCTTTTTGGCAAAGCAGGCGTGACCTTGTTTGCGACTTACGGTGCCGTTGTTCTGAGCTTGTTGAGTGGTATTATTTGGGGTCGTATCATAGAACTTCCTGAAAGCAAGCATGGCAGAAAGCTACTTGTTTCTTGTAATGTGATCTTATTGGTCTCTTGGGTTTCTTTGCTCATGAATACGCCGGAGCTGTCTGTTGCCTTGCTTTTGCTTGGTTTTGTCAGCATTTATTGGGTTGAAGCTCGTTGGTTAAAACCGTCCAACGCAAACAAACCCTACATGTCTATGCATTTTGGTTTAACCTCCGTGGTATGCATCATGCATCTGCTCGTCTTATATCCGCACTATTAATATAATTCTAATAAATGTGATCTAACCCACTCCTTGCTGCGTATTGTTACTTAATGATGACACTATTGAGTAATGATGTATGCTTACAATTTTCTATGATGGATACTGCCCACTTTGTGCTGCTGAAATGCAAACATTACGGTCTCTGGACATTCACAATAGACTGCAGTTAGAAGACATTCATAACGACAATTTTAAGAAAAAGTTTCCACACATTGATCCAATCAAGGCGGATAAATTGCTACATGGACAACTTGCCGATGGAAAAATTATTACCGGTTTAGACGTCACTTGTCTTGCTTGGAAACTGGTTGAAAAGCACCAGTGGATACAAATACTTCGCTGGCCATTGATTCGTTTTTTTGCTGATCTAGGTTATAAGTTTTTTGCCCGTTACCGCCATCAAATTTCTTCCTTTATTACAGGTAAACCGCGTTGCGCTAGCTGTTTAAAAGATCGCTGTGACCTTTGATTAATCGACGTCTATTGTCGGAGTCTTGATATGTCTTCTTTCTACGCACTTGTGGTTGGCGCAAGCAGTGCTATTGCTCAAGCTAGCATACAAAAATTTGAAACTGACCAACATTGCCTTGGCGTGTTTGCTGTCAGCCGTTGCCTACCCAAAACATCAAACAACGCTAAAACCCTGTGGTTAGAATCAGATTATAGTGAAAGCAGTATTAATCAAATTTGCAAACGCTTGGCACTCCATGCGGGAAAAATCACTAAGGTATTGATCTGTAATGGTATGCTGCATGACGAAAGCATAATGCCAGAAAGAAAATTAGAAGAAATCAGTGCATCGCAACTGGAGGCTGTTTTTCATGTAAACACCATCATTCCTATGCTTTGGCTAAGTAAACTACTGCCTATTCTACAAGGGGAACAACCAACTCAAGTGGCCCTATTTAGCGCCCGGATAGGTAGTATCTCAGATAATAAAACCGGTGGTTGGTACAGTTATCGAGCGTCAAAAGCAGCATTGAATATGCTGATTCAAACCAGTTCCGTGGAATACGCCAGAAGAGCTAAGAATGTTAAGCTAATCGCTTTTCACCCTGGCACAACAGACACGCCGCTATCCAAACCTTTTCAGCGCTCTGTCCCACAAGACAAACTTTTTACAGCGGAGTTTGTCGCTACGCAATTGCTGTCTATTATGGAAGGCATCACAATGGACAACAAAGCCGCGTATCTTGACTGGAATAACCAAACTATTGAGTGGTGAAGTCAAATTATATCCAAACTTAAAAACAGTCGTTTATCTTCAGCGCTTGCTGAAGGTGAACGATGTACGACTCCGCGCCCTAAAGACGTTGGCCACTCGTCTCCTTTCATTACCGCGACATCCCCCACGTTTAACTGATTAATACGACCCTGCTCGTGTAACCCGCTGTTATAGTCTTTGATATGACCACCACGACCTAATTTGTCTCTGACCACATGAGCATCGTGCAACCATTCACTGCCCGCACCGATATAAGTAGAAACAAGACGGCAAGGAATTTTATCTACGTGGAAACGTGGACACATCGCACTAGACAGCACACTCAGACGCAGCCCCACTTCTTTGAGATCAAACAAACAAGCAAACATGTCGGTCAATAATGACACGTCCTCTATAAATTCCTTTTTACCTGGTGCATCCGGTAAAAGACGTGCCATCAAAGCGACCATATACTGGGAATCGCCCTGAAGTTTAAGCGTTAAATTAGGGGTTAATATTAATACTGACTGCGCATACCGCGATAAAATACCGAGTTGACGCTGCCATATCGCCATACTGATATTGTTTTGATAAATGTCTGCCAGCACGTCTTGATGAGTCGATTTCACCACGCCAAATAAACTTGGTATTTTGTCGGTCGCATTTTCATTTACAGACCCACCATCAATAAGTGTTAACACAGCATCTTTTAAATCAACCGATTGTGGGATCTTCTGTAAATTCAAACTCACGGCTCTATTCTCCAATGTTATAAACAACCAAAATAAAAAATGATATGTTATAACATATTTAAAATAAAGCCTCGCTGAATAAAAAATCTACTTAAGCAATGGATCATCTTTTGGTAAATGCTTTTGAATCCACAACGCCAGTTTATGCTTCATACTAGGCAGATCCTCTTTGTCAGCAGGCAAACCTACGATCAACTTATCCAGTACCAGTAAACGATAAATGGCCTCGGTTTTTTCATTCGCTGACATGGTCGCGGAAAAGCCATTGTAACCACGTTTCAACGCGTAGTTCTCACCCACTTGGATGGCTTTTTTACTTAACGCGGCTTCATTTTTAATTTTTTTCATGGTTTTACCCTATCTGTTTTTCCGATAAATCAACAGTTATGTCGACAACTAAACTCTAGCAGCTTTTTATCTCCCGCCCAGCATACCATTAAAAAATACCTAAAAATGCTTAATAAACATCACGTTATCAACCTATGACACAGATTAAAAAGAAGCGACATACGACCAAAGGATAAGAGAAAAAACGAAAAATTGTCGACAATCTAACTTGATAAAACCCAAACAACCCACTATAAATAGACATATTGTCAACAATAAAGCGATTTGTCTTTTATGAACAACCTTATTTCTATCAAGTCCGCCACCCTGTCTGAAGACATCGCTCAGCAACTCACCAATGCCATAGTGCAGGGTCACATTCCCCAAGGCAGCAAAATCTCAGAACCAGAACTTGCCAAGCAATATGGCATTTCTCGCGGCCCGCTCAGAGAAGCCATTGTAAAATTAGAAGGGCTTGGTCTAGTAACACGCACCGCCAATGTGGGTGCTCGTGTTATCCAACTGAATACACAAGACATGCTGGATACCTTCACCATGCGCGAGGCGCTAGAAGGCATGGCGGCACGATTGGCGGCCACCATGATGCCAGCGGATGAAATACACAGTCTGTACGCATTACTCGATAAACACCAAGCCCACCTTGATGCCAACCAAGACGAACACTATGTGCAACAAGGCGGCAATGATGACTTCCACCTTCGCATCATCCACGCCAGCGGCAACGCCAAGCTGATTCGTTTATTAACAGAAGAACTGTATGCGGTGATTCGTATGTATCGCCGCCATACGTCGGATCAACGCAGTGATCCACGCCAAGCATTGCGCGAGCACAAAGCCATTCTCGACGCGATTGCCAATCACGAAGGCGATCTGGCTGAACTATTGATGCGTCGCCACATTAGCCGCGCCAGTAAATTACTCGAACAAGCGATGCACCAAGCGGCATCGGCAGCCTCACGTTAGCCAAACATTAACAAGAATAAGAGGAGACAAGCATGACAAGACTTTCAGCAGGCGCCCGTTTTAGGCACGCGGTTGCCACTCAATCACCTTTGCAAGTGGTAGGAGCCGTAAATGCCTATTGCGCTATGATGGCAGAACAAACGGGACATCATGCCATTTACTTATCAGGCGGCGGGGTTGCGAACGCTTCTTATGGTTTGCCAGATCTTGGCATGACAGATTTACACGATGTCTTAGAGGACGTTCGTCGCATTACCTCAGCGTCAAACTTGCCCTTATTAGTCGATATCGATACTGGCTTTGGTGGCGCTTTCAACATCACCAGAACCATTCAACAAATGGAAAAAGCGGGCGCGGCGGCCGTGCATATTGAAGATCAAGTTCAGCAAAAGCGCTGTGGTCATCGCCCCAACAAAGCCATTGTCAGCCAAGACGAAATGGTCGATCGCGTGAAAGCCTGCGTAGACGCTCGTGTGGATAGCAACTTTGTCATCATGGCGCGCACTGATGCCTTGGCGGTGGAAGGCATGGAATCGGCCATCGAGCGAGCCATTGCTTGTGTTGAAGCCGGTGCCGATATGATTTTCCCAGAAGCCATGATCACCTTGGGCCAATACAAAGAATTTGTCGCTGCCGTAAAAGTACCTGTCTTGGCAAACATCACCGAATTTGGCGCAACGCCGCTGTTCAGCAAAGAGGAATTGGCCAGTGCTGGCGTAGATTTGGTGCTTTATCCGCTGAGTGCGTTTCGTGCCATGAACAAAGCCGCACTTAACGTGTACCAACATTTATTACATGACGGTCACCAGCGCAATGTGGTCGACAGTATGCAAACCCGTAATGAGCTTTATGAGTTTCTCAACTACCATGAATACGAAGACAAATTAGACGCACTTTTCTCCAAGAAATAACAATAAATGAAAGGAGTAGAAAAATGGCTAAAGTACTTTCTGGCGCCGGCCTACGTGGTCAAAGCGCAGGCGAAACCGCACTCTGTACCGTTGGCAAAGCGGCCTCCGGATTAACCTATCGCGGCTACGACATTGATGTCTTAGCGGACAAAGCGAGTTTTGAAGAGGTCGCGTATCTCTTGCTGTACGGCAAATTACCTAATCGCACACAACTGCACGATTACGAGCAAAGACTGATGAGTTTACGCAGTTTGCCTGAAGAACTAAAAGCGGTCTTAGAACTTATCCCGGCCAGTGCACACCCAATGGATGTGATGCGCACTGGCTGCTCCTTTTTAGGTAATCTAGAGTCTCGAGCTGCCGTTTGAAAAGCAACCTTCGCTAGCGCTGCATACCGCGGATCGATTGGTCGCGACGCTGCCGGCTATGGTCGTTTATTGGTATCGTTTCACCCACGATGGCGTACGCGTTAATACACACAATGCCAACGTGCCTTCTTTGGCTGGTCATTTCCTCACTATGCTGCATGACAAAGAGCCAAGTGCTCTTCATACGCAAGTGATGAATGCGTCTTTGATCTTGTACGCAGAGCACGAATTCAACGCGTCCACCTTTACCGCCCGCGTTTGTGCTTCCACCTTGTCTGATATGTATTCTTGCGTCACTGGCGGTATTGGTAGCTTACGCGGCCCCCTTCACGGTGGTGCAAATGAAGCCGCGATGGACATGATAGAACCATGGAAAACCCCAGACGATGCCGAAGCGGCCTTGATGCAAAAACTCGCCAATAAAGAAAAAGTCATGGGCTTTGGTCACGCTATTTACAGTGAGCGCGATCCACGCAATGACATCATTAAAAAGTGGGCCAAAAAGCTCAGCGAAGACGTCGGCGACGACCATTTATATGCTGTGTCAGAACGTTGCGAAGCCGTGATGTGGCGCGAGAAAAAACTCTTCTGTAACGCCGATTTTTTTCACGCCAGCGCCTATCGCTTTATGGGAATTCCAACCAAGTTGTTCACACCGATTTTCGTATGCTCCCGCGTGACTGGCTGGGCAGCTCACGTAATGGAACAACGGTCGAACAACCGCATTATTCGTCCCAGCGCCGATTATATTGGACCAGATCATTCTGAGTGGATAGACATCGACGACCGTCATTGAGCCAACATCAGCATTAAAATTTAACGATTAAGGAAAAGAAATGAGTGCTAACGTAGATTTAAACAACCGCCCGGATTACGACCAAGTCATTCAAGACATCGCAGATTATGTACTGAACTTTAAAGTAGAAAGCCAAGAAGCCCTCGACACAGCCCGTAACTGTTTAATGGATACGCTCGGCTGCGGCTTACTCGCCCTACGCTTCCCAGAATGTACCAAGCACCTTGGCCCAATTGTACAAGGTACTGTCGTACCAAATGGTGCTCGTGTACCGGGCACGTCTTTGTCTCTCGATCCAGTAAAAGCGGCGTGGGACATTGGTTGTATTATTCGCTGGTTAGATTACAACGACACTTGGTTAGCAGCAGAATGGGGGCATCCTTCCGATAACTTAGGTGGCATTTTGTCGGTAGCCGATCATCTGTCACAAGTTCGACTATCAAAGGGCGACAGCCCAATGACCATGCGCGAAGTGCTAGAAGCCATGGTCATGGCCCATGAAATACAAGGTGTTATTGCGCTTGAAAACTCGTTCAATCGTGTTGGTCTGTGCCACGTGCTCTTAGTACGAGTCGCTTCTACGGCGGTCGTTACCAAAATGATGGGAGGCGACAGGGAGCAAATCATGGCGGCAATTTCTCAAGCTTGGGTCGATGGCTCGGCTTTACGTACTTATCGTCATGCGCCAAACGCTGGCTCACGTAAATCTTGGGCAGCGGGTGATGCCACGTCCCGCGCGGTGCGCTTAGCGGACATGTCGATGCGAGGTGAAATGGGCATTCCTGGTGTACTAACGGCTGATCAATGGGGCTTTTATGACGTATCTTTCTCAAAAACCAACAAAGACCAAGCCATTAAGCCGAATGACAAACGTCAGTTTTCTTTCTCGCAAGATTACGGCACTTATGTGATGGAAAACGTCTTGTTTAAGATCTCATTCCCAGCCGAATTCCATGCCCAAACAGCAGCCGAAGCCGCGGTGACCTTGCATCCTTTGGTGAAAGACCGTTTAGCCGACATCGACAAGATCGTGATTCGTACTCATGAATCGGCGATTCGTATTATTTCCAAATCCGGTCCTTTGGCGAATGCCGCCGACCGCGATCATTGCTTGCAATACATGGCTGCTGTGCCACTGGCCTTTGGTAACTTGATCGCTGAACATTACGAGGATGACTTTCATGCGGCCAATCCCATCATCGATGAGCTGCGTAACAAAATGGAAATCGTCGAAGACAAACGCTTCACAGCCGAATATCTAGAAGCCGACAAACGTTCGATTGCCAATGCCATTCAGGTGTTCTTTAAAGATGGCAGTAGCACCGAAGAAGTGGTGGTAGAATACCCAGTCGGACACCGTCGTCGTCGTGAAGAAGGCATCCCGTTATTAGAGCAGAAGTTTAAAAACAACCTAGCAACGCGCTTCCCAAGTCATCAATGCCAAAACATTTTTGCCCTTTGCAAGGATCAAAAAGCCCTTGAAAACACTGCGGTAAACCGCTTCATGGATTTATTTGTCATCGCGTAAGCGTATTTATCCTGCAAACATTCATTGGCTCTGCCTTGTGGTCACAGTATGATAATGCGACCACAAGGAAATTTTATTGATATGTCTGACCACCATCGCCATTGTTTTCTCTTAAAAGGCTCGCCCAACGAGGTGTTGTCTGACTTTCTGACTCTTAGTAAACATTTTTCTACTCCCTTGGTCGCGGCGTATGATGTTAGCCAGTACGATACGGCACTCCTGTCTTCTACCACCCCTTTTATAACCTGCTCCTTTAAACAAGCTCTCCAGCAGCTTGGTCGCAGTCATGAGGCTATTTTGGTGGATTTGACTCATGGTGTATCGGCGAGTGCATTGGCTATTTTGTCTGGTACGGTTCGAGGCAATGGCCTCTTTGCCATTGCACTGCCTAATGACGAGTGGTTGTCAATGGCAGATCAAGACTTATCGAGATATTTACCTTGGCCTTATGAACCAGAACAGGTCACATCGTATTTTAAGCATTACCTGCTGAATAAATTACAAGACGAGACATCACCTTTTACACTATTACGCTCTAGTAAGAACAAAAAACATAGCGTAAACCCGTTACCGGCTTTAAAACCAATAGAACCTAACGCGCCGCTAACCCAAGAACAAGCGGAAGCTCAGTCGTGTTTATTGGCAGAACTGGCCAAATCCTATGTATTAATTGCTCCCCGAGGTCGAGGAAAATCGACCTTATTAGGCGACAGCTTAGCCAAGCTGTTAGGACGTGGCAGACGTGTAGCCATTACCGCGCCGAACCAAGAGGCGATCCTCTCTCTGCGATCTCGTTTCGAAAGCACTCTGAGCCAAATCGGCATAGAGTATGAACTGCCTTTTTTCGCGCCTGATGCCCTCATCAATGCCCCTACTGAGTGGGATTTTCTCTTTATCGACGAAGCAGCCATGATTCCTTTACCTATGCTCATGGCCTTAAATAAAAAAGCCACACATTGCTTATTTAGCACAACGAATTATGGCTATGAAGGCGCTGGCAAAGGTTTTGGCATACGGTTTTGTCACGACTTATCCGTGCAAAAAACCACACAAAACTTAGCGCTACAGGAGCTCACATTAAATCAGCCCATTCGATGGGGGGAAATGACCCACTGGAAAATTGGATCAATGATTGCTTTTTTCTAGCCGCTACCGACTCACACACTATCGATAGTATTGATGAAAACACAACCAAACCAGCAACAGAATTCAAACGCCTCACTGGTGAAAATTGGTTAACGCACTCAGACAAGCTCGCTGATACCTTTAACCTACTGGTAAGCGCTCACTATCAAACATCACCTGATAACCTGCGCTGGATATTAGACGACCCTTCTGTGTCAACTTACCTTTTGCTCGATAAAGACCAAGTCCAAAGTGTTGCCATTATTACCGAAGAAGGGGATTTACCAGCCGCACTTAGCCAAGAGGTCATGCAAGGAAAACGTCGACCGAGAGGCCATTTAGTAGCGCAATCTTTACTAGCCCATGAAGGCATTAATAACGCAGGACAATACCGCTATTGGCGCATTAGTCGTATCGCCACAGAGCAAACTCAGCAAAACAAAGGCCTAGCCAGTCAATTACTTACTTATGTGGAAAATAGCGCCAGTGAAGGTTGTGACTTTCTTTGCACTAGCTTTGCCGCAAGCTATGATGTGGTGTCTTTTTGGCTCAAAAATGGCTATGTTCCAGTTCGTCTCGGCACAGCAAAAGACAAGGCCAGTGGCTGCTATTCTTTAATGATGGTAAAGCCAATAACAGAACAAGCCAGTAAGCTAGCCATTGCTTGGCGGGACTCGCTTCATTGAACATTTCTTACTTAATTTATTGCTGCAGTATTCTGACCTAGCAACGAATTTGATCATGCTTATTTTGACCCCAAAATGTGACTTACGGGAAAACCTTCCCGCTTTAGCCCAACTATCAGAACAGGATTTACAGGATATTGTGCTATTTGTAGAGCACCATCGTCCATTCGATAGCATTCGTGCCGTTTTTCTAAAAGCAATGCTGTTTCTTACCCTTAAGGGTCTACTCAGCCCTAATAACCCAACCGAAAAACTGGCTCTAGAAGTGGCGTTAGGACGTGAAACCAAACCAACGCTGCAAAATGCGCAATTATCAGGCAAAAAAGCCATGCACCAAAGCTTCAAAAGCCTTTTACAAAAGAAACTGTTTTAAAAATAGGCGATATTCCACCCATTCGTTTTTCTATCATGTGCGTAATTCCACCTACTTAATGACTTCACAGTAATAAAAATATCCAAAATAAAATAAAATAACCATAAAAATCATTAGCCTACAAAAAAATAAAGACTTGGCATAGATTGTGTAAAGAGTATGGTTAGCGTCACCTGTTTTGCTCTGCCTGTTTCTTACGTAAAAAGTGAGATGAATATCAGGCTAAAAACCAGGTAAACAATAATAATTCAGTTTTTGGAGTCTCATAACAATGAAAAAAATCAGCCTTGCTCTTACCTCTTTGGCACTTGCACTTTCTGCTAGTACTGCAATTGCAAACTGCGATCCAGGTGAACGCGTTGTAAAATTCAGCCATGTAACTGGCGGTACAACTCACCCTAAAGTGGTTGCTGCAAATAATTTCGCAGACCGCGTAAACAAAGAAATGAATGGCAAATTGTGTGTTGAAGTTTTCCCGAACTCCACACTATTTGGTGACTCTAAAGAATTGGAAGCCCTACTATTAGGCGACGTACAACTGCTTGCCCCTTCTCTTTCTAAATTCGGTTCTTATACAGACAAATACGGTGTATTCGATCTTCCGTTTATTTTTAAAGACATGGACCATGCCATTCGCTTTACAAAAACCAAAGAAGGCAAAGCGCTATTAACCGAAATGGACGAGTATGCGGGTTTTGTTGGTTTGGGTTACTGGATGTCAGGCATGAAATATTTCTCCGCTAAGAAGCCTCTATTGGTTCCTAGCGACGCGAAAGGCATGAAGTTCCGTGTACAAACCTCTGATGTTGCGAAGCAAATGATTGCGGCAATGGGCGCATCACCACAAGCGATGGCATTTTCAGAAGTATACGGCGCGTTACAAACTGGTGTTGTAGATGGTCAAGAGAACACTTGGTCAAATATCTACACACAAAAGTTCTATGAAGTACAAGACAGCACAACCGATACAAACCATCAGTTGCTTGCTTACTTATTTATGACGTCCTCTGAATTCCTAAAGAGCCTTTCTCCTGAAGACCGTGAGCAATTCGTGCAAATTGCGGACGAAGTCACTCAAGAAGCAAACCTAAGTGTGAAAGCGGCAGAAGAAGAAAATCGCGATAATATCGTTAAAGCTGGCGGTAAAATTAACTACTTAACGCCTGAGCAACGCCAAGAGTGGGTGAACACGATGAAACCTGTTTGGCAACAATTTGAAAGCTACATTGGTAAAGATTTGATCGACGCTGCTGCCGGCGCATAATCACTTTTTTCCAGCAATCCAGCTGACCCTAACGGGTCAGCTTTTGTGGTTGTGTTGCGTACTTTTAAATACCTATCGCTAGCCAACGCTGACGCAAAGCACACCAACACACTGCTTACTATTTTGTACTGGTCCACTTAATACTAGGAGACCCCCATGGCATATTGGCCGCACCTTTATTTACTTATTTTTATATTCATTCTTTGGGTACTAGAAAAACGCTTCCCCAAAGTCATGGAACGAGCAGAAGAAAACCTTTTGGTCCTAGTGATTTCGTCTATTATGGCTGTCTCTTTTGGCCAGGTCATTGCTCGTTATGGGTTTAATACCGGCTGGGATGCTGCGTTAGAATTTAATATGGTGGCTTTCTCTTGGCTCATTTTATTAGGCATGAGTTACGGCATCAAAACCAATCTTCACCTTGGTGTCGACATTGTGCTGAATGCTGTTCCTAAGCGTACAGCAAAAACTTTGTCTTTAATCGGTGCTGCAGCTGCGATGCTATATGGCTTAATCCTGCTTGATTCAACTTGGTTGGCAATGCTTGGCGTCAATGTTAGCGGTGGCGCTATCGAATACTGGTTGAAGATGTTCAAAATTGGCATAGGCTCTGAGGAGTTGCGTTATCCAGAGTTCGTACAAGAGTTATTTGGTTTGCGACCTCGCGTACATCGTTGGCTTGTGCTGGTTGTTCTGCCTATCAGTTTAGCGTTACTTTCTTATCGTTCTTTACAAGCATTTATTGATATTGCGCGAGACAAACGCAGCATGCTGATCAGTGGCCATGAGGCACAAGATCTTGTTAAAGAAAACCAAAACGTCTTGAAAGACTAGCGCAGGAGCTTCATTGTGGAATCACTTATTCTCTTTTTATTGGTAATCGTCCTGCTGTTTATCGGCTTGCCGGTTGGTATCTCATTGGGCTTATCGTCCATACTATTTATTGCTTTTTTCTCACACGATTCACTGTCATCCGTAGCAATTTCTCTGTTTGGGGTTGGTCAGCATTATACCTTGTTGGCTATCCCGTTTTTCATCATTGCCTCGTCTTATATGTCGACGGGGGGCGTGGCTAAGCGACTCATCAACTTTGCAATCGCCAGCGTTGGTCACTTCCGCGGTGGTTTAGCCATGGCGTCGGTATTGGCTTGTATGATGTTCGCAGCCTTATCTGGCTCTTCTCCAGCCACAGTGGTTGCCATTGGTACCATTGCCATCGCAGGCATGGTACAAGTGGGTTACTCAAAAGACTTTGCGGCCGGTATTATTGCCAACGCGGGTACATTAGGGATTTTGATTCCGCCCTCTATCGTTATGGTGGTTTATGCGGCGTCTGTTAACGTTTCTGTTGGACGTATGTTCTTAGCAGGGGTGATTCCAGGCCTAATCGCAGGCGGTATGCTGATGCTGGCAATTTATGTAGTCGCTCGCATAAAAAATCTACCAGCAGAAGAATGGAAAGGCTTCAGTCATATCGTTAAAGGTGGCAAAGAAGCAGGCTGGGGCTTATTCCTAGTTGTGATTATCATGGGTGGTATTTACGGTGGTGTCTTTACACCAACAGAAGCCGCTGTTGTGGCTGCTGTTTATTCCATGTTTATCGCTTTGTTTGTTTATCGCGACATGGGACCATTGAAAGGTAAAACGTGGACGAACGACGAAGACGCTCCTCATGCACGTGTTGGCTTTAACGGCATGGTCTATGGGGTATCTTTCTTCCTAGTGTGGGAAATCATGTCTTTCTTTGCGTTCGCAAGCAGTGAAACCGTGACAGGTGGTGACCGGGCACTTTGGGGCGCGATTATGTCCGTTATCATCGCGATTTTTTATGTCTACAAACGCTCCAGCAAATTGGAAGAATCAGTCGGAGCTTGTTTGGCCGCTGGAACGCCAATTTGGGGACGTAACTTGTCTATGATGCTACGTGGTTTTTTCCCTTCTTTGTTCGGTGAAGAATCTCGTAAAGTCATGCTTGAAGGCACAAAAACAACTGTGATGCTGATGTTTATCATCGCTAACGCCTTGTTGTTTGCCCACACCTTATCAGCAGAACGTATTCCGCAAGCCATCACTGAGTGGATGCTCGACGTTGGCTTTAACTGGTTTACCTTCCTAATCGCCGTTAACATCTTGTTGTTAATTGGTGGTCAGTTCATGGAGCCGTCAGGCCTATTGGTTATCGTGGCCCCTATCGTCTTCCCGATTGCGATGGAGCTAGGCGTAGACCCTATTCATCTAGGTATCATCATGGTGGTAAACATGGAAATCGGTATGATCACGCCACCTATTGGTCTAAACCTATTTGTGACCTCGAGTATCACCGGCATGAGTTTAGCTCGCGTAGTAAAAGCCGCTATGCCGTTCGTGTTGGTCTTGATGGTATTCTTGATAATGGTCACTTACATTCCAGCACTGTCTACCGCTCTGCCATACAGCATAATGGGACCAGAGATTATTCAATAAACCTCTCTGAATTTCTCAGCGTACTTCGTAATGTACGCGAAAAGCTTACAAAGTTTAGCGCCCTTCGGGGCGTTTTTTTTGCTTTACAGACTCGTAGATACGCGAACATTTCGCTTTCTTTTCGCTAAAATCACAGCACTATTGATTTTATGGCTTCACTAAGTTGAATTTTTTTGTTCTGATGAAAATACGCTATTTATCTTTCATTCTCATCAATAAGGATTTTTATGACGCCTAAGAAACGCTGGTTACACATCTTATGCTCAATCCCTCTTTTTATAGCAAGCCAAGACCTGCTTGCTGAGGCACAGGCAGTCGACCCAATGGCCCCGGAGAGCGCCAGTGGAATAGAAGAGAAAACACTGACCAAAGCGAAAGAGTTCATGGTCGCCACAGCCAATCCAGAGGCAAGTAAAGCGGGTTACGACGTACTAAAAGCAGGAGGCTCAGCAATTGATGCATTGGTTGCTGTACAAATGGTACTAGGGCTAGTCAGTACAATCTTCAGGCTTGGGCGGCGGCGCGTTTGTCGTTTATTATGATGCGGCAAATAAAAAACTCACCACCTTTGATGGTCGAGAAACTGCACCACAAGAAGCGACACCAGAGCTTTTTCAAGATGAAAACGGTAAACCACTTGCATTCTACGACGCGGTTGTAGGTGGTCGTTCTGTCGGAACTCCTGGTACAGTCAAACTGATGGGAGAACTTCACACTCGCTATGGCAAAATGCCATGGGCTGATCTGCTGGCCCCAGCGGAAAAACTCGCTCAAGAAGGCTTTATTGTCTCACCACGCTTAGCCGGTGCCATCAAAGAAAGTGCAGAGCGCTTATCACGCTACCCAGAAACCAAAGCGTATTTCTTTAATCTTGATGATACACCTGTCGAAGCAGGTAGCCGTTTACAAAACACCCAGTACTATACAACTTTACGGACCTTAGCCACCTATGGTGCTGATGAGTTTTATAATGGACAAATTGCCCAAAATATTATTTCTCAAGTGCGCGGGGCTTTAGATAATCCCGGTGTGTTATCAGAAAAAGACTTTACCAGCTATCGCGTAAAAGAGCGTGCTCCAGTGTGCTTGCCTTACAAAGAGTATGACATTTGCGGCATGGGACCACCAAGTTCCGGCGCCTTAACGGTTGGGCAAATATTGGGGATTACCGAGCAATTTGATCTTGCTAAATTAGGGGCCAATTCGCCTGAAGCGTGGCAGATTATCGGCGATGCCTCTCGTCTTGCCTTTGCCGATCGTGGCCGTTACATAGCAGACACTGATTTTGTGCCCATGCCACAAGGTTTATTAGATAAAAGCTACCTTGCCGAACGGGCGAAATTAATCACCCCAGGAAAAGCCTTAACCTCTGTGTCTGCTGGGGAGCCTGAATGGCGACACCCTATTAAACAAGCAGACGATATATCGCTTGAGTTGCCTTCAACCAGTCATATTTCTATTGTCGACAAAGAAGGCAACGCGGTCTCCGTCACAACCACCATTGAAAATGGTTTTGGCTCCCATCTGATGGCAAACGGCTTTTTGCTAAACAACGAATTAACCGATTTTTCTTTTAAAACCTACCAAGATGGCTATCCCATTGCCAACCGTTTGGAACCTGGTAAACGCCCTCGTTCTTCCATGTCTCCTACCATAGTCATGAAAGATGATAAACCTTACTTGGTCGTTGGTTCTCCCGGCGGTTCTCGCATAATAGGTTACGTGGCTAAAACATTGATCGCACACCTTGAATGGGGAATGGACATACAAGAAGCGATTTCACTGCCTAATATGCTTAATCAATTTGGCACCTTCAATCTTGAAAAGGGTACTCAAGCGACGGCGTTAGAAAACCCCCTTACCGATATGGGCTTCAAAGTATCGATACAAGATTTGAACTCTGGGATACAAGGAATCGTCATCGATAATAATACCTTGCTCGGCGGCGCCGACCCAAGACGAGAAGGCCTAGTACTGGGAGATTGAGCACCAGGAGATTAGCACTAAGCTCGTTATATCATTAAGGCAAAGGACTGCCAGATTAACCTTAACGCCATGAGCGTCAACACTAGATTAAAAATACGATGAAAATAACGATCAGGCATGCGTTTTAGTAATTTCAGCCCGATCCAAGTACCCAAAGCGCCACTCAGAATCATACAAGCTAATAGAGGTAACCACGCACCAAGAGGAAAACCAGCAGCTTCAAACACGGCGACCTTTAAAATATGCTGTAACGACATCGCCATGGCAAACGTTGCCACAGTCCGAAAGCGATCCGCGTGAATTTGTTTAACAAACGCTGCGACTAAAGGCCCTGTTGCTCCAGCAAAAAGCGTAATAAAGGTCGTCACACTACCCGCAATCATGCTTCCCCATGTTCCCAACACCATCTTAGGCAACTTAGGTCCCCAACACAGATACAGAATAAATAAGGCAATGGTCAAATACATGATGGCGGCGGGTAACGCTACTAAAACCAAGCTGCCAATAAAAGCTCCCAGCAAGGCACCAGGTAAAAAAGCCCCTATCAGCTTCCAATCAATATGCCGCCAACTCATGGCAGCGCGTCCAGCGTTCGATCCTAACTGCGCGACACCATGCAGAGGAATAATGAATTGCGGTGGCAAGACCTGCGCCATTACCCCTAGTAACATCACCCCACCACCAGCACCAAAGCTCGCCGTAAAAAAAGAGGTCATTCCAGAAACAAGAACAAGAAGAAAAAGATAGGTGGCGATACTTGCTCAAACAATAGCGCAGATAAAGTCATACAATCGGCAAAAAAGTCAGCAAAATGGGGCGGCTGATAGAATAACAAAATGGGCCGTAGAAATCTCAACAAGCCCATTAGTCTTAGTAATATAGACTATACCAAAGCGTCTATTATTGTTTATAAATATCTTTATCCAAACCGTATTTACGCATTTTATCGTAGAGGGTTTTGCGCGGTAGCCCAAGCGCATCCATAGTATCTTTGATGGAGCCTTTTTGACGCAGCAGTTCTTGTTCCAATAAGGTTTTTTCAAAGCGTTCTATCTGTTCTGGTAGCGTCATTACACCAGGATTGTTTTCATTGATAATGATCTGGTCAAACTCAAACGAACCCGCCTCACCCATCAGCACATAACGCTCAGCAAGGTTACGTAGCTCCCGCACATTTCCTGGCCAATCATAACTTAACAAACTGTGCATACGCGCAGCAGACAGTGGTTCCGATTCACGTTTGTATTGCGCAATAGCGACCAGACAGAAATGTTGCCACAACAGAGAAATATCATCTTTGCGCTCCCGTAGAGGAGGAATGTCAACACGCACAACATTAAGCCGGTAATACAAGTCTTCACGAAACGTTCCACTTTCGCTCAGTTGTTTTAAATCCACTTTAGTGGCGGCTAAAATGCGCAGGTCCAGATCAATCGCTGTGTTAGAACCCAAACGCTCTAAGCGACGCTCTTCCAAAACCCGCAATAAACGAATTTGCATAGACATGGGCATGCTTTCAATTTCATCTAAGAAAAGCGTGCCGCCATTAGCATGCTCAAGTTTACCAATACGTTGGGCTTTAGCGTCGGTAAAGGCACCTTTTTCATGACCAAAGAGTTCTGACTCCATAATCGAATCCGGCACAGCACCACAGTTGATTGCCACAAATGTTCGACCTCGACGAGAACTGTGTTCATGAATGTAACGCGCTACCAATTCTTTGCCTGTACCCGTTTCTCCTTGAATCAAAATATCCGCACCGGTATCCGCCACATGCAATAGCGCCTGACGCAAGCGATGTATTCCCGGTGTATTGCCGATAATCCGTGGGCCAGGGGCATTCTGCGCCACCAGTTCTAAACGTAAATTACGGTTTTCTAAAGTTAAGCGACGTTTTTCTGAAGCGCGACGTACCACCTCAAGGAAATCTTCATTGGAAAAGGGCTTTTCAATAAAATCATAAGCGCCATCACGAATAGCACTCACCGCCATGCTAATATCACCGTGACCTGTGATCAAAATAAAAGGGATTTCTGCGTCAATCTTTTTAACTTCTTCAAACAATTCCAAGCCACTTTTGCCCGGCAGGTTAATATCACTAACAATCACGCCAGACCAATCTAAAGACAACCTTTCCACCACACCTTGTGCCGAAGCAAACTCAAGAACTTGAAAATCTTCAAGCTGCAAGGTCTGAGAAATGGCCATACGAACCGCTTGCTCATCATCAATTAAAAGTACTTGCTTGCTGTCCGGCATTAGATTTCCTCTTTACACTCTCTAGGAAGAGACTGGGACGATTGGTGATTAAAACGAGGTAGCCTAACACAAAACTCAGCGCCTCCTGAGTCTCGATTTTTGGCACTAATTTGCCCACCCATTGCTTCAACAATACGTTGGCTAATCGACAAGCCTAATCCCAATCCTAAACCGGACGATTTAGACGTAAAAAGGACTCGAACAGGTGTCGAATCGCCTCATCACTCAAACCGTTACCCGAATCTTGAACGCAAATAACAACTTGGTTTTCCTCGCATGTTTGCTCGATACAAACACATTTTGGGCTGTCCGATGCCTCTAAGATCGCATCAGCGGCATTGGCTAATAAATTCACTAAGACTTGCTCTAAAAAAACCATATCACCATTGACGATAAAGCCCTGATCTTCTGTCACCAACAACTCGATACCCACTTCTTTGTAACGTGGACCCATAATTTTCAATGCGCCCATTATCGCAGTTTGCACAGCAATAGGCCCTTGATGAACATCACCTTTGCGCGCAAAGACTTTAAAACGCGCGATAATATCTCCCATGTGATGACCTAATTGACTAATGTGCTGCAAATTCGTGTGGGCTTGTTCGTATTGACCACGATCTAAAAACTTCAAACCGTTTCCGGCAAAGGCTCGAATCGCCGTCAAAGGCTGGTTCAACTCATGATTTAGCCCGGCACTTAATTGTCCTAATACCGCTAACTTCGCGGTTTGAATCAACTCCCGTTGCGTACCTTTATGCTCTTCTATCTCATGTCGCAATCGAGTATTGGCCCCCTCTAATTCAACAGTACGTTCTTTTACTCGCTCTTCTAATTCTATTCGCGCTTGGGTAATGTCTTGCTCGTACCGTTTACGCTCGGTCATATCATGAAAAGTGACCAAATAACTCAACCGATTTGGTAACTGCATTTTACACAAGGTCATTTCCACAGGAACGGTCTGATCGGAGTAGCATAAATGTCCTTCCCGAGTCAGCACTTTAATACCCAAATCATTAGCAGCATCCCAAAAGTCTACATGAGAAGAGAGTACGGTAGAATCTTGTTCATCAGGTTGAAATAATCTCCCCAGTGGCTGCCCGACTAAGGGAGCTAATGGGCGACCTACTAACTTTTCTACCGCCGGATTAAAAGATTCTATTTTGTGATGTTCATCCAAGGTCACCAAGCCCGCTTGCGTATTTTGGATGACTTCACGAATGTACGCTTGGTTATGGCGTGTCATTTCATTGGCATCGGAACGTTCTCTGAGCATTCGACGACGCAGCATTGCCAGACCAAACAATAAGGCCGTAATAGTGACGCCACCCGCGAAAATCGTCCGCCATAGAGAAATTTCCTCGTTGATAATTTTCAGCGGCGCCAAAATGGATATTTGGAAATCCAACAACCGAATAGGACGACTCATTCTTAAAAAAGATAGCCGCTGCAATTCCTCTTTACCGTCCGTTACGGTGTTTTCCAACACATCAACAATCTGTGACTTTTCATCAAACGGCTTTTGGTAAACGATGGCTAGCTTTTCAATCGACTGTCCAAAGTAACGCTGTGAATCAGCAATACGTTGTAACTCAATGTGGGATAGCTCCCCTAACACTCGATACAGCCAATTAGGACGAGAGCTACTGAACACAATATTGTCGGGATCTAACAGTAAAAACTCGAAGTTTTGGTTGGTAAAACGTTTTTCAAATTGCGTTAAATCTACTTTAACAACTGCAATACCAATGATCGAACTGCCTTCATAAACAGGATAAGAAAAATAATAACCACGACGGTTAGACGTGGTGCCAAGCGCATAATAACGCCCTGGTTTGCCTTGAATAGCGTCTTTAAAATAAGGACGGAAAGAGAAATTGCCGCCAACAAAGCTGGTCTCTTCTCGATAATTCGACGCCGCAATGGTTAAGCCATCTGTGTTTAAAATATAGCTGTCTGAGGCTTCGGTGATGCGGTTGATTTGCTCAAGTTCACGATTAAGCTGATTAATGTCAGATTCCAGGCCATCACGCAGCGCCTTTTTTACCCTATCGTTCGAGGCCAACAGAGTTGGCATGTGCTGATACTTAGCAATGGCACTCTCAAGCACACTAGCAAGCTGATTCAATTGCTCGAAAGAGTCGATACGTAAGGCTTTAATTTGCTGGTTACGTAGAGCTTCGCCACCTTTCCAAATCAACAAAACGACAATCAAAAAAGCACTTAGATAAAGCCAAATTAACTGCTTAGATGAAAAAAGCCATCTCATTCTAAAAGCGTACTGTTCTTTCAAGACTCTCACCTAAAATACCTTATTGTTATTAGCGCTCTCAGCTTGTCGCAACATGATTAGGCTCTCGCGTGAGCAAAGGGCAAGACCTCAGCAATATGTGACTTATGACACATTAACATCAACAAACGATCCACACCTAACGCCACGCCCGCACAATCCGGTAAACCTTTACCTAAAGCCGTAATCAATCGTTCATCAAACTGTCGGGGCGACAAACGCATTTCCTGACGTGTTGCTTTGTCTTCTGCAAAACGTCTTGCCTGCTCTTTAGCATCGGTTAGTTCATGATAGCCATTTGCCAGCTCCATTCCTTGCCAATAAAGTTCAAATCGCGCTGCGACCAACTGCCCTTTTTCATCAAAATGAGTTTTGGCAAGTGCCGCCTGCGAAGCGGGATAACTGTGAATAAAACAAGGGACGTATTTACCAATAGCAGGCTCAACTACACTAGAAAAAAGTAACTCAAGCAAGGTATCGCGATCATCTTCCTGTAAGCCGTATTCTGTGTGTTCATGAGCACATTCTTGTAACTGGAACAATGTCGCGGTGAAAGGATCCAATCCCGTGTGACGTAAAAATGCCATTTGATAACTGAGTCGTTCACAAGTCAACGAAGCATCACCCAATAACACAGACAGCAGATTTTGGATCTCATCCATCAACTGCCAATGATCAAAACCGACTCGGTACCATTCTAACATAGTAAATTCAATGCTGTGGCGGCGGCCGATTTCTTCCGCGCGAAACACCTTCCCTAATTGATAAATAGAACCAGAACCCGCGCACAATAACCGCTTCATCGCGAACTCCGGCGAGGTTTGTAGGTAATAGGTCAGATCTTGACCTTGGGAACGCGTGTGACTGGTTAATACTTCAATGTGTGGATCCGTAATACTGCCCAGAGACAGACACTGAGTATCCACCTCCATCACTTCACGAGAATCGAAAAAAGCGCGAATGGCTTTTAGTAACTGCGCACGCTTTTGCAAAATCGAGAGATCCGCGCTGGGTTGCCACAAAGAAGCGTCGTACATAGAAAAGCACTCTGAAAAATAAAGTACATGATAACAAATACGGTGTTACATATTCACTTTACTCAACAATATTTTAATGCCCGCTGTGCCAAACATCAGCGCGAAGGCAGCATCAAAGCCGCGTTTCATTTTGAAATAGCCTTGGCGAATTCTTGGGTTCGAAAACAACACAGCGTAGCCCAAATTTATGCAGGCACTTTGAATCGTTAATAGGACAATCACAGACAACAAACCTTGGGTGGAAACCGAACTCGGCATTCCCATAGCGAATAGCGATCCTAAAAACAAAATAGCTTTAGGATTGGTTAAATGAATGGCTAAACCACGAAAATAAGCAGCGCGCGAAGACATTGGTTTGGTTTCTAGCGTGGCCAACATTTTGCTCGTATCCGATTTATTCGTCATTGCTGAACGGCAAGATTTGTACGCTAAGAATAATAAATAGACTGCGCCAACATACCGTAAGCTTTCGAATAGCCAGACATTCGCGTACAGCACAGCACCTAAACCAAAGGCCGCTGAACAAGACCAAAATACCGAGCCTGTTAGTATTCCAGATGCCAACGCTAAACCTTGCAATCGCCCTTGATTCATTGATGTCGATGCAATCGACAAGGTCGCAGGCCCAGGACTAGCCATAGCGACAAAAGCACCAATTAATATCAAAACATAGTGGATTTCTTGCATGAATCACCTCTCAGTCTTTTCAAGAAACTCAATTTCGGCATTGCCATTTGCCCCACAAACAACCCCAATAAAATCAACACCGCCGCTATTACCTGACTCGGTTCAATAGGCTCATTGTAAAACCAATAGCCACCTAAGATACCAAACACAGGTACTAATAATGTCATCGGCGCGACACTCGAAACCGAGTATGTCATGATCATTTTATTCCAAAACCAGTAACCCAATAATGTTGTCGGGTAAGCTTGGAACAGCACCGAAAATAACGTCCAAGATGTAAATTGATTCGGCAATTCAGTAATCACGTGTGCACCTTCAGAAATTACTGCCAGAAACAATAGAGGCAAAGGTGCAAACACCATTCCCCAGATGTTAAAAGCAAAAATCGCTTTGGTGTTTGCGCGCTTTACAATCAAGCCATTCACACTCCAAAAAACCGACGCCATCAATACCAACACCAAACCTTTACCTGTCACCGAGCCACCATCAGCTTGCATAATCAAAGCCAATCCAAGTAATGCCAATCCAGCGCCCAGTAGCTTATTGCGAGTAATGGTTTCGTTTAAAAATAGCCAACCCACCAGCAAGCTACTGACAACACTCATATCCAATAACAAAGACGCCATTCCAGCCGAAACACCCGCACCAATTGATAAGGTCGTTAATCCCCATACGCCGACACCAAAAGATAAACCATAAGCGATCAAATAACGCCACGGCGCATCTGGCTTTTTAATAAAAAAGATCAGCGGAAAAACCGCAAAGCTGAATCTTAACGCAGTGAGCACTAAAGGATGAACACTGTTCACACCCAGCTTGATCACACTGAAATTCAATCCCCATAACGCCATCAAGGCAAACAGCAACCCAAAGTCTCGTAGTTTCATCATTCGTTCCTAAATTTTCTAGTAAATTATGCGTATCGCAACATTCCAATAAACACCATGTTTCGATGCGGTAAGCGCTAGTTTCGAGAAGAAGCACCACACTGACTCAACATTGCCGCTAGTATCACTAGGAAACAAAAAAGAACACAGATTCAATTTTTCATAAAAATAAGAGTACAATTTAGAGAAGGGAAACACTTTTGGAGAGGTTATGGCGCTTTACGAAACACTTGCTCAGCATTATATCGACGACATACAAGCACAACGACTGCCTGCCGGAAGTCGTTTGCCAGCGTTACGAACCATGGCAAAGCAGCATCAAGTGAGCATGACAACAGCGACTAAAACCTACGATTACCTGCAGCAAACTGGTTGGATTTATGCGCAGCCTCAGTCTGGCTATTTTGTTGCCAATCAACTCGAAGCCACAACATTCCCCAGCCTAGACATCAGAAGTATTGAACAACGGGACCCAAAACGCTTCGCGCCACTCAATGGCTATAACCCAGCCTCGGCGCTTTTTAGTCCGCTCGGTACCTCAATGATTGCGCCAGAGTTACAACCGAGCGTCGCACTGCAACGCAGCATTAAACGTGTCACCCAAAGAGCCGAAAAACATCTGTTTCAATATCCAGAGACACAAGGCGACAAGGGGTTAAGAAGTGCGCTAGCCGAGCATTTTCGTCATCACAATCTCGCCTTTTCAGCCGCAGACTTTGTCATTACCAATGGCTGTATCGATGCGGTAAGACTGGCGATAGAAAGCGTGACCAAAGAAGGCGACACCATTGCCATTAGTTCGCCCTGTTTTAGTGGTTTACTCGATTTGCTCAGCGCCCTGTCTCGCAACGTAATTGAAATTCCTATTAGTGACCAAGGCTTGGATTTGGACCATCTAGAAACCTTAATGCAAGAAGGATTGATTAAAGCCTCACTGTTTAGCACCTCAAATATGAATCCAACGGGTATGACGCTGCCCGTTGAGCAAAAACAAGCTTTAGCCAAACTCGCTGCACAATACAAAACGCCTATGATAGAAGACGATGTGTATTTCGAATTAAGCCACCAAAAACAGCAAACACTACCCGCCAAATATTGGGACAAGGAAGGTTATGTGATTTGGTGCGGGTCTTTTTCAAAAACCTTAGCGGCAGGCCTGCGACTTGGTTGGTGCATTCCGGGACGATATTTAACGCCTTATCTCAAACAACACGCCTTAACCAGCTTTGGGGTGAACGGGCTGATACAGTCCTGCATGGCGGAGTTTATTAACACTGGCGAATATCGCTCTCATGTGAATAAAATTCGTACGGTTTTGAACCAACACATCCACCATTATCAGCAATGTTTGATTGAGCATTTACCTGAACAAGCCAAAATCAGCGCACCACAAGGCGGTATCGTACTGTGGGTGCAAATCCCCAGCCTAAATGCGGTACAGCTTGAAAAAGAAGCCAATAAACAGGGCATCGACATCCGCAGCGGCGCGTGCTTCAGTACCCATGACTTCTACCACGATTGCTTCCGCATCAACTGCGGTTGGCCGTTGGAAAATACTGGGGATAAACACAGTACTTATCAACAATTGATCAGCTTATGCGAAATAATCAACCGTTTAATAAAAGCAAAGACTTAATAAGATTGGAGCAATTGCACATTTACTCCTTCAATCCTAACCTTTAGTTCAAGAAAAACACCCCAAAACATGGTTCTAACTTGGTTAGGAAAAGGAGTCGTTACAATGTCATATCGTTCCGTAAAATTAATAAAACGCCCTGAATTAGAAATAACACCCGATATCTTTGACATGGTCACTCAAGATATCCCAAGCCCAGCAGCAGGCGAAGTCTTGGTAAAGCTGTCCCATCTTTCTCTCGATCCGGCTATGCGTGGTTGGATGGATCTCCAGATGAAAACAGCTATATTCCACCCGTTAAATTAGGCGATACCATGCGCGCCAGTGGCATAGGTGAAGTGGTTGCCTCCAATAATGAAAAATTCCCCGTTGGTGCTCGTGTCATGGGGCTAATGGGGTTAACAGAATATGCCATTAGTGATGGCAATGGTTTAAACGTCATTCCAAAAGAATTGCCTGCCGAAGCGATTTTATCTGTTATTGCTCTACCCGGCATTACCGCCTATCACGGTGTGTTTGAAGTACTTAAACCAGAAGCGGGGCAAACGCTGATCGTCACTGCCGCGGCAGGATCTGTCGGTTCTCTTGTTGGTCAAATGGCGAAAAACCTTGGTTTAACCGTGGTTGGTGTCGCAGGTTCGGATGAAAAATGCCAATGGTTGACCAAAGAGCTGGGCTTTGATCATGCGATTAATTACAAAGACGCCGATTTTGTCGAACAACTGACCCAAGCCACACCAAATGGCATTGACCTGTTCTTCGAAAACACTGGCGGTGCCGCGCAGGGACCAATTTTTGAACGCATGAATGCCCATGGACGTATTGCCGTATGTGGTATGATTGCAGACTACCAAAAAGCAGAACCAGCGCCTGGACCAAGCTGGGTCGGCATTATTAAACGCCGCTTGTCTATTCAAGGCTTCACCATGCCGGACCATTTCCATCGTATTCCAGAATACGGCCAAGCACTGGGCGCTATGTTAGGCAAAGGCGAATTAAAATATCGAGTCTCATGTGATTGAAGGCATTGAAAGCGCCACCACTGGCATTAACCTGTTATTTGAAGGGAAAAATACCGGCAAATTGATCGTTAAGCTGTAACTTTCTCGCATGCGGTTTCGTAAAAACGAAAAAGGGAATGACCAAGTGGGTCATTCCCTTTTTCTTTTAGATCAGTGTCATAAGCCGAATGGCGAGTTATAGGTCAAATTGCGACGGCAACATCACCACATCCCGAATCGTCACATGACGAGGACGCGTTAACATAAAGATCAAAGCTTCTGCCACATCGCTGGCATCCATCAAGCTGCCTTTCGCTTTCGCCTCTGCAAGTTTCTCTGCTGGCCAATCAGATAATAACGACGTGATCACTGGACCAGGCGATACCGAGCCAACACGAATACCATGCTGACCCACTTGACGACGTACGGTTTGCACGAAGCAATTCATCGCCCACTTCGATGACGCATAAACCGGCTCCCAAGGCGTCGGATAGTGCCCCGCCAAAGAGCTGGTGACTAATATATCGCCCACGCCTCGTTCCATCATATGCGGCAAAACATCACGGACATTTTTCATCACCACGTTAATGTTTAAATTGAGCATACGATCTATCGCATCATTTTCGGCATCAACAAGATCTCCGCCCACATACAAGCCCGCATTAGCGTGAAAAATATCAATGACGTTGGTTTTTGCTAAAATGTTTGGTATCAAGGCTGCGCACGCGGCAGGATCCAATAAATCCACCACTAAGGTCACAACCGCACTGCCATGTTTGTCTTGCAACGCCTTTAGTGCCGACTCATCTCGGTCAACAATAACTACCTGTGCGCCTTCGGCCATCATGGCTTCGGCACTAGCAAGACCGATTCCGGATGCGCCACCCGTCACTACGGCGACTTTCCCTGTTAATGTTTGAGACATGTTTTATCCTGCTTATTGTTATTGAAAGGTATCAACACGCTATCACTCTAACCACGGAAAGTTCTGCTACTTTTTTGCTTATAACTAAACCAAATAGGGAGATTTACCAATAAAAAGCGCATCCGAGGCAGCATTTCAGTGAATGTTCAATTTTTTTGATCAATTACCTCAAAAAGCTCCGTTACTCTATTTCTTTTTTTATATATAGTACACACAACTTAAGCAGAGCATCACTCACACCGAGGTAAATAAATATGGCATCTTTCATTCAAAAAACTACTAACACAACGTCTGGCATCGCTAGCACCATTCTGCGTATTCCCGTAGGTTTAATCCTAATGGCACATGGCGCACAAAAATTGTTTGGGTCTTTTGGCGGTTATGGTTTGGAGGGCACTGGTCAGTGGATGGCCTCTATCGGTTTAGAGCCGGGTTACTTGATGGCACTTTTAGCCGGTAGCGCCGAATTCTTTGGCGGCTTAGCACTCGTTATCGGTTTGCTGGTTCGCCCAGCGGCTGCGGTGGTTGCTTTTACTATGCTTATAGCCATTTTCTCTGTGCATTTTTCAAATGGCTTGTTCATGGCAAACAACGGTTATGAATACGCGTTAACGCTTTTGGTGATCGCTGTATCTTTGCTATTCAGCGGTGCAGGTGCCTTATCAGTTGATAAAGTAATTTCTACTAAATAGTCACTTGCTCAAGAGAGGGGCAAACGCGTCACCTTACCCTTATGTGGATGACCTTTTCCCAAAACAATCAAAACGCCTCGATACAAACATATCGAGGCGTTTTGCCATCAAGTAAGGATGAACAACATCAATAACTAAAAACAACTTTGTTTCGCCCTGTTTCTTTAGCCTTATACAGTGCTGCATCCGCACGATTTAATACTTGCTCATAATGGTCATCATCTGCGCTGTACATGGCAACACCAAAGCTCGCAGTAATGTATAAACCATCTGCCATCTCTGTTTTTTCTATATGTTCGCGCAGTATTTCAGCCATTTTCTGAGCGTTTTCAACATCTGTATTAGGCAGTAAAACGGTAAATTCTTCTCCACCAAATCGTGCAACTATTCCGCTATTATCAACCAAATTTTTCAATACCGCGGCCATTCTCTTAAGTACTTTATCGCCGATAGTGTGTCCATATTGATCATTTATCTTTTTAAAATGGTCCGCATCCACCATGATAATCGCAAATTGGTTACCTGATTCTCGTGCTAATTCATAATGCTTTATCAGTTCTTCGTCTAATGCTAATCGGTTATATACTTGAGTAAGGCGATCCTGACGCACAATTGCCTTTAAAGATTGATTGGTTGCTTCTAATTGCGCCGTTCTAGATTGTACTTTAGCTTCTAAAGTACTGTTCAATTGCAACAGTGTCTGCTCACGATCCAATAACGACAACATCATGTCTTGTAGTGAACGGCTCAAACTGGTGACTTCATGCAACTGATTATCTTCTTGAAAGGTAACATTTTTATCACCTTGTTGAATACGCTTTGCCGTTCCAGCCAATCGCTCCAAAGGAAAACTCAACATCCCAGCTAACCGATACGCCAAAATCATACAAAATAGAGTTGATATAATACCGAGCGTTAGTAATAGCTTATGCAACTCGTTAACCGTTGACATGGCGATAGCGACAGGTTGACGAACCACAATACGCCAGCCCAGATGTGTCGATTCAGGTGAGTCAACAAACGCTGTGCTGGTGAGATAATCTTTTCCATCCTGCCAAATAAGTGATTCAAATTGGCCATCTTTAGGTAATGTTGTAGGAACAGAAATATCACCTAGATGATTGTCTGGATACAAGACATCACCATCATTATTAACAATGTACATGTCAATTTCTTTTGTTTTAGACGCTTCAGTAAAAGAAGAAGACAGCACTTCTTTTGCCCAGAGCCAATTCGCATGGGTGGCCACAACGCCTTCTAATTTACCATCTTCATTGATTACAGGCGCTGAAAAATCCACAAAACGAATGGCTGAACCATCTTCCGGTTTTGGTAACAAACTTTCTAATAATAATGCTTTATGGAGGTCTCCAATAAAAGGACCAGATCGTCCATTGATGAACCAAGGACGTTGACTAACATCCGCCCCTTTCAATAAACCATCACTCGACGCCAATACAACCCCATCGGCATTGGCAAAGCCTATCCAAGCATAATGTTTATAAGAGTTTTTTATTTGGTCAATGGTCTGCTGTAATTCACTCAGGTTGTCACTTTGGTATAAGGAAAGCCGCTTACTAAGCAAAATGATCTCTCGCTCACGCTCTATTAAATTCGCCGTAAGCATGTTCGAAATAGACTGGCTAATGCCAACCAGATACTCGCCACTGGCATTAGAGAGGCGTGTCGACGCCACATAATAAGAAGAGGTAACCAGTACTAAACTGAGAGACAGTAACAATCCTCCCGTTAATATAGTGATTCGACTTCGGAAGGTGTGAATTCTTTGCAACGTCACGCAGAAGCCTCAAAATGAAAATACTTAAGGAACTAAACATTATCAGCTTATTGGTTTATTTTACATAAAACAAAACAATAATATTCTTAACACTCAACATAAAAAAACCTCCGATAGTTTCCCGTCGGAGGTTTTTTTATGTTGATGGCGCTAAATTAGGAATTACTTACCGGTGGCGCGAGAAACGTATTCACCTGTACGCGTATCAATACGCAATACTTCACCAATATTGATAAATAACGGCACTTTTACAACCGCACCGGTTACTAAAGTAGCTGGTTTAGAGCCACCGTTAGCCGTATCGCCTTTGACACCTGGATCCGTTTCTTTTACTTCAAGCTCAATGAAGTTAGGCGCAGACACAGCCAATGGCGCACCGTTGTACAATGTAACAACGTATTTTTCTTGCTCTTTAAGCCATTTCATAGCCTCTCCCACAGCGGTTTCATCCGCCGCGTGTTGTTCGAAAGAACCGTCTACTGCCATGAAGTGCCAGAACTCACCATCGGTGTACAAGTACTCCATATCGGTGTCCATTACATCCGCGGTTTCTAAGCTGTCGCCAGATTTAAAAGTACGTTCCCAAACACGACCGGTTTTTAGGTTACGCAGCTTAATGCGGTTAAAGGCTTGGCCTTTTCCTGGTTTAACGTGTTCGTTGTCAATAATCGCACATGGATCACCGTCGACCATTACTTTAGAACCGCTGCGCATTTCGCTGGTAGAAATATTAGCCATACATCCTCACAGTATATTTTTAGAGAAAAAGCTCTGACTGGCGTATCATGTCAGTCCCAAGATCTCTGCAAACTTCTTTTTAGCATCTTTTCAACGCCCTAATGGGCAATAAAAAGAGAGTTTGCAAAGATCTCTGAGAGCCACTGGCCTAATTGGCCAAAATAAGTTGGCGCAATCATAACCCAAAAGAACATAATTTTGCAGATATTTGACGTGATACCCATTCAAACTAATCAGAATTTAAGCTGGTCCCAACACCTATCACAGGCGCTCACCTCATTACCCGAGCTGGTTGAGCATTTAGGCTTGCCAAAAAGTCTTGCTCAACAAGGCGTAGAGGCACACCAGAGTTTCAAATTATTGGTGCCTCGCCCTTATTTGTCTCGCATGGAATATGGTAATCCTCAGGATCCCCTGCTATTGCAGATTCTACCCAGCGCTGCTGAAATGCAAAAAGTCATCGGATACACGAAAGACCCACTTGAAGAAGCCGATCATAACCCGCAAAAAGCCATCGTGCATAAATACAAGCGTCGCTTGTTAGTCATCACTACAGGGACCTGTGCAGTCAATTGCCGCTATTGCTTCCGTCGTCACTTTCCTTATGGCGACAATCAGTTGGCCCAGGCAGAATGGCAATCGGTCATTGACTACGTCAAACATCACCCTGAAATCAACGAGATCATCCTAAGTGGTGGCGACCCTTTGATGATGAAAGACGCACTGCTCGCTAACAAAGTACGCAAACTCGAAGCTTTGCCGCAAATCAAACGACTGCGTATTCATTCCCGTTTACCTGTGGTGATTCCTGAGCGTGTCTGCACAGAGATGATTGACTGGATTCAAGCCTCTCGGCTCGATATTGTGATGGTGTGGCACATCAATCATGCCAATGAAGTCGACCATGAGCTCACTCTAGCGGCGGCTAAGCTCAAGCAAGCGGGGGTCACCTTACTTAACCAAGGTGTCCTATTAAAAGGCATCAACGACTCAGTAGAAGCCCAAGTGAATCTAAGTGAAACGGTCTTTGCAGCCGGCATTCTGCCCTACTACATGTTCACACTAGACCCTGTAGAAGGTGCAGCGCATTTTGATATCCATATCGAAGATGCCCAGCGACTCATGGGAAAAGTCGCCGCAGAACTACCAGGTTATTTGGTGCCAAGGCTCGCCAAAGAGATCCCATGGAAACCGGGTAAAACCGTATTTGCGCCGACGTTTAATCTTTGATGAAAACCAAACATCACCTACGGGTGGCTCAACTACATGAGCGGCCAATTTGACGGTTATTTGCCCGTACAAATCACACCGCTCACATGATTAACTGCCCATATAACCTGAATACAGGGGGTGTCCTGAAATATTCAACTCTTGTGGAAACTCCACTTTCAGGATAGTTCCTGTATCTGATTCAGTAATAAACAAAGTTCGTAAATCTTTGCCGCCGAAAGCACAGTTAGTCGTCCCCAAACCTTTCGGAGATCGAACAATGGCAATTGGACGACCAAGATTATCGTGAACCCAAACCAAGCCCATGCCAGTTTGACAAACAACGACACCATTTTGTGCTGTCAAAGCTAAACCATCTGGACCTGCCCAGCCACCATTAAACTGCAAAAATAAGCCTGCTTTGTTAACACGACCACTTTCCGACAAAGGTAAACGCCATACAGCATTCGCTCGTGTTACCGCCAAATATAAAACATGACTGTTTACATCTAATACCAAGCCATTTGGACTAGGAGCCGTATCAATTAGACAAGTCAACTCACCTGTATCAGGCTGCCAGCGATATACTCGACCAGTGGGGTCATGCAGTCCCGTCTGGCCTTGATCCGTAAAGTAAAGGGTACCATCAGGGCCAAAGTGCAAATCATTGCAGCCTTTAAAACCTTCAGAATCACAGTCCTTCAAGACAGACTTAACGTCCCCCGTCTTCGGATCAAGTTGCATGATGCCATTCTGAAAATCAGCGATAAAAATGCGGCCATCTTTGTGGATTTTTAAGCCGTTAGGCTGACCATCGTATTCCGCAATTTGCGAAACATTTCCAGCGAGATCTGCCCGCATAATGCGTCCAAACGGAATATCAACAAAATATAAATTTCCATCTCGATCAAATGATGGACCTTCAATGAAACTATCTACCGTAGCACCACGTTTATTACGAGCCGCCCAATAAGAAGTCACATTTGGACGACGTAAGGATTCAGGTAACTGAGTAAAAACTTCGGCATCAAATACCGCGGGTTCTGGAAGAGGATACGTCATGTTATCAACCTGTTGTTAATGAGGGTAAATACAAAGCAATCTCAGGAAACGCCATTAATAGGAAAAGAAACCCTACTATCACAATAAAAAATGGCAGCGTCCCTAGAACGACATCTTCTACTTTTACCTTTTCGGATGAACTGGCGACCACAAACAAGATCACCCCCAATGGTGGCGTGAGCTGCCCCAGCTCTACCAAAATAACAACAAACACACCGAACCAAATAAGGTTAATATCCAATGCGATCAAAGCAGGGAAAATCACGGGTACAATAATCGCTATCATCCCTAGACCTTCCATAAAGCAACCTAAGATAGCAAAGATCACCATAACAATAATGAGAAACGCAATACGTGAAACATCAGCATCTTGTAAGTAGTTCACCAAGGTTTCACCCGCTCCAGACAAGGCTGTGGCGTAAGCAAAAATCATCGAAGTGAAAACGATGAACAGGATATTACCGCTCATTTTGATCGTGCGGGATAGCGCATTCTGCAGCAGAGCAAGATTCAAACGTTTGTATATGCCCGCAATTAACATGGCACCCAAAACGCCTACTGCTCCTGCTTCTGTTGGTGTGGCAATACCACCATAAATACTGCCCAAAACAATAAAGATCAGCATTAAGAACGGCAGCACATCCAGCGCGGCGGTATAAAGCTCTTTAAAAGTTAACGTACTTTTATCAGCTGGCGCAAAGCTTGGATTCATAATGCAACGAATCATAATCAAGCCCATATAAAACACAGCCAACAAAATCCCTGGCAATAAACCTGCGGAAAATAGTTGCGCGATGGATGTTTCAGTAAAGGTTGAATAAATGATCATTGTGATCGAAGGCGGAATCAAAATCCCTAAGGTCCCCCCTGCTGCCAAAGATCCAGAAACCAAACGGACGTTATAGCCACGTGATGACAACTCTGGTAACGCGACAGTTGACATCGCCGCCGCTGTTGGTGCACTACCTCCTGAAATGGCAGCGAATATACCGCTACCAGCAATATTAGTATGCAACAAACCACCGGGTAAGCGACGCACGAATGGCGAAACACCGTTGTAAAGTCGAGAACTTAATCCTGACCCTAATAAGATTTCCGCCATTAAAATAAATAAGGGAATAGCAGCAAGAGTAAAGCTATTCGCAGAATTCCAACTTACTATGCCTAAAGCTTTCCAACCAGCAAAGCCCTTTATTGCCCACAGGTATGCAAGCCCAGCACTGGCAACAGCAAACTGCACCCACATCCCACCAATAATAAGTCCTACAAGAAGACCAAATATTAAAATGCCTTCCATTAGTTATGGCCTTCTTTCATGCGTAACAGAATAAGGAGATGCTCCATTAGGAACACCCCAATGACAATAAAACCTAAAGGTAAAAGCGTTTGTGGTATCCATAAAGGCGTACGCAATACGGTTGGCGCAAACTTCCCACGACCAAAAGAGCTTTCGACTAAGCTAAAGGTTTTCCAAGCCAACACAACACAAATAACAATGGCAACGAGAGTGAATAGCGTGCCAAGCAACCTTCTTAACTTAAGCGGTAAAACATCAAACACCACTTGTACTTGGAATAAAGAATTTGCTCGCACAGCCATTGCCGCCCCAAATAAGGTGAGTGCAACCACTAAATACCCCGTCACTTCTTCAACAAAACCAAGTGAGTAGCCAAATGCCGATCGCAAGAAAACTTCTAATGACACAAAAGTGACTAACGCACACAACATAACGGATGAAAGTACGCCGATGCTTTTACCCAAAAAATTAAAAAGAGGTGCAGCGGGCGCCACACCTTTCAAAGGTTGCTCAGAGTGCATAATTACTTACCAATCGCTTTTAGGACTAATGCCAATGCTTCTTCGTATTCAGGACCATTGTCTTTTGCCCACTCAAACCAGTAAGGGCGAAGTAAATCATTGGCCTTTTTAGCATCGCTCTCAGCAGGCATGGCGATGGTCATACCTTTCGATTGCTGAAAAGCCATTTGTGCTTTTTCATCTTCAATGAATTCAGCTGAGATATTCTCGCCTTCTTCAGAAACAATGGCACGAAGTGTTGCTTGATCTTTCTTATCTAAATCTTCAAACGAATCTATGTTCGCAATGATCATGGAGTTACCATAGTTCACCGCAAAGCGATAATTGTTTGGCAAAAATTCATGCCACTTCTTCGCCCCACCAGCACTGGCCGTTAACACCCCATCAATCACACCACGTTCAAGCGCAGTTGGTACTTCACTACCAGAAAGCGTGATAGGTAAACCACCAAAGGCCTCAACAAAGTGACCTTGCTCAGGGGAAGTTACACGGATTTTATGACCTTTGATGTCACTCAGTTGATTAACCGGAAAAGTGGTAAAAAAGACCTGTTGTGGATAACGGTAGCCCCCTAACAACACAACATCTTGCCGTGCAAAGGCGTCTTCAAGCATAGGTTGCATAGCTGCGTAGGCTTTTTGCCACTCTTGATCATTATTAATTAACATTGGCAGATTCAGTACCCGAGCAATCGGTACGTTACCAGAAAAGAAGAAATCCGCGGCGAAATCAACAATACCGTCACCTACTGCTTGAGTAATATCAGAGGATTTAATTTGCAAGGTTTTACCAAGGTGAATTTTGATATCTACATCACCATTGGTTTCGGCAGCAACGCGCTCACTAATACGGTACATACCTTTCACCGCTGCCGTCGTAGATACTGAAGAATAAGTATAACCAGTCCAACTAGTTGCATGTACGACAACTGTACAAGCCATAATGGCACTGGCAACAATCATTTTTAAAGTCATATAAGTCTCCGTAGCATTTTCGCTCTATTTATTATTGTTAACAAAACTAGGAAAGGTGCTTGACCACTTACTAAAGAAAGGGCTACCTCACTTAGAAGCTAGCCCTTACCAGTTCAATGTTCATTACCCCTTAGATTGACGATTTTTGACAAGACGGCGTTTGATCATAGGGCCAACCACAACCGCAATAGTCATAGCCACCAACACTAAGCTTGTAGTGTTAGCAAATAATGCAGACCATTGCCCCTGACCAATCAACAGAGTTAAGCGTAGGTTTTCTTCAGCAAAGCCACCTAAGATCAAACCCAATACCACAGGAGGTAATGGAAATTTGAACTTGTCCATGACATAGCCAATTAAGCCAAATCCCAACATTAGGTAGACATCGAACATCCGTTCGTTAATCGAATACACTCCGATAAACATCAACACAATGATGATAGATCCCAATACTGGACGAGGAAGTTTTAATAGATGGGAGAAGCTATTGGTTGCTAATGATCCTCCAAGGAAAATCAACAAAATAGCGCCGAACAAGAACTGCCACATAAAACCGAAAACAATATCCGGATTATCGCGGAATAACATTGGTCCAGGTTGCAAACCATGCACTAATAGACCACCGAGCATGACTGCAGCTACTGCAGTACCAGGAATACCTAGCGTTAATGCAGGAATAAGTGCCGATGCCGTATCAGCATTATTCGCCGTTTCAGCTGCGGCAACGCCTTCAGGTTCACCTTGTCCCCACTCGCTTGGATTGTTGCTGGTACGGCGTGCTTCATTGTAAGCCATGAAGGCTGCCATTGAACCGCCAGCACCTGGCAAAATACCAATCCAGATTCCAATGAAAGAGGAACGAAGCCAAGTTTTCCAAAAGCGGAACATCTTCGGCAAGCTACGTAACAAGGACTCTGTTTTTAGCGCTTTACCCGCTTCTTTCGTTTCTAATGGCTGCTCAAGCAAATCTATTACCGGCGGCATAGCATAAAGACCAACCAACAAGATAACCATGTTGATACCATCTAGCAACTCAAGCTGCCCGAAAGTAAAACGGTCTTCACTGGTAATAGGATCAGCCCCCACCATGGAGACAAAAATACCGAAACAAGCACTAATCAAACCTTTTATTGGGCTTTCACCTAGCAAAAAGATAATACTGCATAGACCGAACACAGCGATCCAAAATACTTCTGATGGCCCAAATAGTAATGTGACTTTTGCCAGTGGTGGTGCAAGCAACATCAAAGCTAGAGCACTAGCAATACCACCAATGGCGGAAGAAACTACCGCAACCTGTAAAGCAAAACCGCCACGACCTTGTTGAGCCATAGGGTATCCATCAAAGCTGGTCGCTACCGCAGCAGGTGTGCCTGGTATACGCAGTAATACGGCTGGAATCGCACCACCGTACATAGCACCATTGTAAATACCGGCCATCAATCCCAATGCCACTAATGGATCTAGGCCAAATGTAAAAGGCACCAAAACAGAGATAGCCATCGTTGCACTAAGGCCTGGCATAGCCCCTACAGCAATACCAGATAGCACACCAATAACAACGGCAAAAAAATTATCAAACGTGAGTACGCTCGGAAGAGCTGAAATTAGATCCATATACATAATCTGTCACCTCTACCAAATGGAGCCCATAGGAAAATCTTTAGCCATCGCCATGCCAAAGATTAAATAAATACCGGCTACAACGATCACATCAGCAACCACCAAAACTTTTAGACTTCGACAACCAAAAAGATACGCTGCCACAGGAACAAAAATAGCGGTAGCGAAATAAAATCCGAAAAGATCGACACTGACGACGAATACAAAAACCGATAGTAGTGCACCAAATACACGTCCTGGGGATTGAAGAGCAGGTTTAGTAAGCGCTTTATTCGTTCTAGCCTTTTTAATATCTGTTATAACTAAAATAACCGACAACACCATCAGCGCAATAAGCATAGCAACGGGTAACAAGGAAGCATTACCTGTCAGTTCCAACGCTGGAAGGAGGAACGCAGCTGATGCGATAAAAATGCAAAATGCAATTACTATCATCGGCCGCAACAATGGATTTGTATTGTTATTATTCATCACAAGCCACTACCTATTAGGTAAATTATGGTGCGGAGGCAATCCTCCGCACTCTGTACGTTATTTCCAAGGCGTGGTTTCCCACACTTGTTTCGCCAATTTATACAATTCATCATTTAACTGTTTAAAATCAGATCCGATAGACGCCTCAACAGGGTTCGCGGTTGCCTTCATTTTCGCCAACAATTCAGGATCGTTAGCGGCACGGTTAAACGCCTCTAGAAGTTTTAACTCTACCTCTTTTGGTAAACCTGCCGGTGCAACAAAACCACGCAATGCGCCGTTGAAAAACTCCACGCCTTGTTCTTTAAAGGTTTCAACATCTGGAGCAAATTCAGAACGTTTTGCCTGAGCAACACCAATAACATTCAACTCATCTTTAAAAGCCGCCACTTCAGAAATATTCAAAACGGCAGCCGCAACATGTCCACCCATTACCGCGGTACGTGCTCCAGAAGAGCCTTTAAAAGGAATGATGGTGTATTCTGTATCGGTGATATTTTGAAACTTAGTTAGACCAAGATGATCATCACCCCCTAGACTTGACATGCCAACGGTAATAGATTTAGGCGCTTTTTTAGCCGCTTCGATAAATTCATTGGCATTGGTAATCCCAGATTTTTTAGACGTCACGATAACGTTTGGATCGCTAACGATATTGGCAAGGTAAGTAAAACTGTCTACTGAATATTTAGCCTCTCTATCTAATGTGCGCGCCATCATACCTGGAAGATTATACGTACCTATGGTGTAACCATCTGGATCTGAATGTGCGACTTCGGTAATACCAATCTGTCCACTAGCACCAGGAACGTTTTTAACGACAATACTGGCATCATTTCCAAGATATTTTTCAATGTACGGGGCAATATTACGGGCCATCACATCAGTGCCACCACCCGCAGAAAAACCAACGATTAATGTGATAGGTTTTTCTGGGTAATCAGCCAATGCAGCACCCGATGCGAATAACAATGCACCCATAAGCGCAACTTTCTTTTTATAATTGAACATGCGTCTTCTCCGAGATTTATAAATTTAATTAGGAGCGATCCCCCTGTATGTTTGAACCTCGACTAAAGTTCAAACACGTCGATAACCAGCCATTTAAATACAAACGACTGGCTAAATACTTGCTGCTTATTCTGGGAATTTGCAGCCTTTTTCTTTTAGAGCAACATCAACCCAGCTACGATCATTCGTACCCGCTTTGATTGCGGCCATTTGCTTCACTTCTTTGTCTTGTTTTTCCATTGTGCTGGCTAGAATCGCTTCAGCGTGCTCAAGTGGCACCGCTAAAACACCATCACAATCACCAATCACGATGTCGCCTGGGTTAATTACCATGCCATCAATACTGATCGGCACATTGATTTCGCCAGGACCATCTTTGTACGGCCCACGGTGGGTTACACCTGCTGCGAATGTAGGTAGGTTGGTTGCCACGAAAGCATCCAAATCACGAATAGCACCGTTCAAAACAAAACCAGCAACACCACGGTTAATGGCATGTGCCAACATAAGTTCACCCATTAAGGCATTACTTAAATCACCACCCGCATCCACAACAATCACATCACCTGGTTCTGCCATATCAATGGCTTTATGCAGCATCAAGTTATCGCCAGGACGAGATTTGACCGTAATTGCGGAACCAATCATGGCACCAGACGCGTGCATTGGACGAAGTGTCGGACCCGCCGCAAAAACACGATTCATTGAGTCTGAAACGTTTGCTACAGGAAGGCCTGTAAAGGCTTTAATCATTTCCTCTGACGCTTTGCGTTGGCGTTTTAATATTTGAAAACCAATGGACATTTTTTATTCTCCTTGCTGCACAAACTGTGCTGGGTCTGCTAACAATTTGCGGTTAATAATGCGATGTGCAGGTAGGCGCTCACCTTCAACAATAGCCACGACACCAGCAACGGCATCTTCACTGACACGAGTACTACCTTCCGTGGTTACGCCACCAATATGTGGGGTCACAACTATAGTGTCTTCTTTTAGGAATGGGTGATCAGCTGTTGGTGGCTCTACCGCAAAGGTATCAAGTCCTGCACCAGCAAGATGACCTGATTGAATGGCTACAACTAAGGCCGCTTCATCAATCAAACCACCACGAGCGGTATTCACGATGTAACTGCCCTTTGGCATACGAGCAATATTTTCGGCATTAATAATCTCGCGAGTTTGCTCGGTTAGAGGGCAATGTAGACTTAACACATGGCTCTTCGCCAACAAAGCTTCGATACTGTCGCAACGAGTAACGCCATACTCTGCAAACACGGTATCACTCGCGTATGGGTCATAACCAAATAAGTTCAAACCAAAGCCTTTCGCCATTTTGGCTGTCGCTTGAGCAATCGCTCCCATGCCGAACAAGCCCATGTTTTTATTCGCCAGCTCAACCCCAGAGAACCCAGGCTTTTCCCAGCGGCCAGCACGAAGACTACTATCAAGAGACAACACGCGTTTAACGGTAGAAAACATTAAGGCGATGGTATGTTCAGCTACCGATACGGCATTTGCCCCCGTTGCCACCACTACAGGAATGTTGCGTTGCGCAGCGGCTTCAATATCGATGTTGTCTACACCGACACCATGTTTGGCAATGACTTTTAAGTGAGGAAGACCCGCATCGAGAGTATCAGCATCTAGTCGTCCCATCCGGGAGATAATACCGACCGCTTGCGTTTCACGGAGTAGACCAGCAATCACTTCGCTGTCCGCATAAGGAGGAGTATGAATAGGGCTATAACCCTTTTCCTCTAAAAATTTTATCGCACTAGGCGCCAAGCTAGGACCTGTAACAAGAATATTTTTCTTTGTCATATTGTTTTTATCATCGTATAGAAAAGCTATTAGAGAAAACGTCAGAACGTTATGTAAAAACGCTTTAAAATTTATACAAATAGACTACAAAAAAGATTTGCTTTAATATATCGAATAATTATTTACATTTAATAAAGATTTTCTTTATATATGAACACAAGACATCTGAAAACTTTGCTTGCTATCCACAAGTACGGCACTTTTTCTCAAGCTGCAGAGAAAGTAAATTTGACGGCCGCGGCGGTTGGACAACAAGTTGTTTCTTTAGAACAAGAACTTAGAACAGAGTTATTTGATCGAAGCACTCGGCCACCCACTTTCACACCACAAGGCTTGCAAGTGGTTGAGATGGCAAACAAGATCATACGATTGGAAGAGGACACTAAACTCTCTTTACGAGGAGATTTAATCTCTGGGACCTTGATGATTGGCTCTGTGCGCTCAAGCGCGGTCAATGTCGTACCGGGTGCTATGGTCAAAATGCGTTCAAAATACCCAGATTTAAAAACAAACCTGCGTATCGGACTGTCTTCACAATTAGTGTCGGATGTGGCATCAGGACATTTGGACGCCGCTATCATCGCTGAGCACATTAGCATTCCTCAGCATTTAAATTGGCAACCATTTTTAGATGAACCGCTTTGGGTGGTTTTACCAGAAGACATGGAAGTACTTCCACTGAAAGAAATGCTCAATGAGTACCCTTTCATTCGCTTTAAAAGCGCCGTTCCCTTAGCAAATGTGATTGATACGGAACTTTCATCTTTGGGAGTCATTACCAGTGATGTCGCAGAAGTGGATACTATCAATGCTCTCATAACCTGTGTTCGTAGCGGCTTAGGCATCACCATTGTTCCACATATGTTTCTTCAGGAACCAGAAATGGCCAGCCTAAAAAAAATTGAGTTTGGCTCCCCTCAGATTTCACGAAAAATAGGCATTGTGGAGCGCATCAATAACCCTCGAAAAGTTATTATCGAAGAATTACACAATCATCTAGCCGAACAGTGCGGCTCGCATGGCATTCCTCGAGTCAAAGGGACAGCTTAAAAAAGAGCTGAATTGCACAACGAGGGCTTTAGATAAAACCCCTCGTCTAGCTTTAACGGTTAATTATTTCCAAGGCGTTTCTTGCCAAATCTTTTTAGCGATTTCATTTTGCTCTTGCGCTAAAAATTCATAAGCAACACCACTATTGTACTGAACAGGCGTGCCGCGGTTCTTCATATCCTCAAGAAAATCAGGGTCCTCTGAAAGTTTATCAAGCGCTACTTTTAACTTTTTCAGGGTAGCTTCTGGTAAACCAGCAGGAGCTACCAAGCCACGGTACGACCCCATGACCACGTTGTAACCAAGTTCCTTAGCTGTTGGAACATTTGGTGCTTGAGGCAAACGCTTATCAGACAGGATTGCCAATACACGTAGCTCGTCATCAAAACCCACCGTTTGACTAAATGCCATGGTTCCCATATCCACATGCTCACCCATGATCGAAGTACGAGCCATGGCGGCCCCTTTAAAAGGAACATGTGTTAACTTAATGTTAGCAGCTTTAGCAAATTGGATTGCTGAAAAATGATCGTTCCCCCCAATGCGGCCAAGCCGACTGTCATCGCCCCCTGCTTTTTCTGCGCAACTTGAATTAACTGCTCAACCGAAGTGATGCCAGAGTCTTTACTAACCACCAAGGTATTAGGGTCGGAGACAAGATTCGCCAACCAAGTAAAACTGTCAGCATTGTAATCAGCCTTGCGGTCATAGGTTAGAGCCAATGCCGCCGGTAGATTCATCGTACTCAAGGTATAACCATCGGCATCTGCTGTCGCCACTTTTGTGAAACCGATTTGACCACCTGCACCAGGGTAATTTTTCACCACCAATGCCGCGTCTTTGCCAAGATAACTCTCCAAATGCGTAGCAATGGTTCGTGCCATGACATCGGTTCCACCGCCAGCAGAATAGCCCACCATCACTTCCACCGATTTTTCAGGGTATTCGCTCGCAACACTCAAAGATGCAGAGAGCGAGGTGGCCAATACTATTGCAGAGATTATTGAGGTTGGTTTCCGTTTTTTCATTTTTCACCTTTTAGATTTATTTTATGTGAATAACTAGGCTATAAATGACTTCATTCACGCCTTTTTTTGCAGTTTTACCTTGTTACAAAACACTTTTTGAGTCACTTTTCCCTATCGATTTGATACAGGCGACTTGCCGTTGCATGAAACACTTGATCGCGATCTTGAGCAGTCCAGTATTCAGCTACTCGACAAAATGCATTCCACAGCACGCCATAGGAATAACTGCCTTTATCAACAGGAAAATTACTCTCAAACATACAACGCTCATAACCAAACAGCTCAATACAGGTATTGATATAAGGAGAGATACAACGAGCCAACTCAGCAGAAGTGGGTGGCTGCGATTTTGAGTAGAGTTCGAATCCCATTATCGGCATACCGAACCCACCTAATTTAATAAACACATTAGGGCAATCCGCCAATGCAGTAAGAGCGGCTCGCCAATCAGCAAAGTGGCGCTCTCGATCAAATTGATAAGCTCCAAGACCTAACGGGCCACCCGCATGGTTGATGACAATCCGTAGGTTAGGCAGGGCTTGTGCTAGCCTAGCCACTTCCATCAGCTGGGTTTGATACACCCACAAATCCAATAACAGGCCTCGCTGTACTAACTGCTCCGCCCCTGCAATAAACGCCTTTGTGAGCATAAGCCCTTCGGACACTGGCACAGGGTTGGAGCGAATAACAGGGTCAGGGTGGGCGGCAACTGGCGTTCGCACCCCTTTAAACAAACGCCCTCCGGCCTCTTGCATGGCATCCAATACGGACGCGACTTCTCGCCCTAATAACAAATCAGCACCACCCACAATGGCCGCCGCAACCTTTGTTTTGCCGTAATATCCACTGCGAGCTTGCGCTGCTATGCCACGGACAAATTCCACTTCCCCAACAGGCCTCATCATTTCTGGCCCATCTTGGCGATACATGGAGCGGCATTGCACAAAGACAGAAGCCACCACATTGCGGCCACTAAAACCAATGTCATCCGCGTATTCTTCCAATAAATACCGAAAACCAGAACGATCCCATAGATGATGATGCGCATCGACAATCGCTAATTCAGGAAATAATGGCGCTTCTTCCACTTGTGACAGCCATTCTTTATTAGGATTAGGGTTTGGCGAGTTAACCAACATTCGTTGCTGCCAAGCTTCCAACATTTTGTCTTGATAAGTTGAATTAGAAGAATGAGACATTCGATTCCTTTAAACGCAACCGCGCTTTCAGCTGACTAAAATCGATAAAGCCTTGCTGGATTGCGACTAAAACAGGCAACAAACTGCTCAGTCGTCAGCACATCTTTATAAAAATTCAGCATATCAGTGGTTTTTGGCAAGGGTTCCGCCGTCATCACATGAGGCCAGTCACTGCCCCACAGACAACGTTCCGTATACTGTCCCGCTAAAGTCTGAACGATGGAGGTTAAATCTTGGTAGTGACCAACTTGCTGACTCACCCGAGTCGGCGCCAGCTTGATCCATACGCGCCCCGTATCTAGCAAACGACATAGCTGAATGCGTTGCTCGAGGTTATACGGATCGCAATGTCCAAAATGATCGAGTATGACCGATTGACCAGTAGGAAGCGTGTTCAAAAGTGATCTCAAGCGTTCGTAACGAGCTGGTTCGGTATTAATCTCCACATGCCAATCTACTTCAGCCCCTTTTGCAGCAAGCTCTGGCAAGCGGTCTAGATCATTAATACCAAGCCGTGTCCTATCCTGAATCCTCAGCGCCCGCACTCCGGCATGGGCAAGTGTCTCAAGATCGCCGCTTTGCTCATCAATCATAGCGACACCACGTAACGACAACTGATCGTGATGTAACAGCGTCTCCAGTAACCTAGAATTATCCGTCCCATCGATAGAAGCTTGTATTACCACGGCTCGACCAATGTCTTTTGTGGTTGCCTCTACAATGAAATCAGACAGATCTTTAGCAGGTGCGACATACTTGGAAGATTGGATCACTTCGTCATGACTAAAAACATGCATGTGGCTATCGCATAGGATGAAATCAGCATCAGACATCAGACGATCCTTTTTGAGGCTTATTTTTAAATACTGAAATCGCCACACTGATCACTATACAGATTGTGGTTAAACCAAATATTGATAAAGCAATATTTGAGTGCCAGAAAATATCCAAACTACCATTACTCGTTAGCAATGCCTGACGAACACTCCGTTCAAGAGGTGTACCAAGAATCAAACCTATAAGAAGAGGAGGCAATGGAAAACCACCTCGACGCAATAGGAATCCAACAAAACCTGCCCCTAACATAACCCAAACATCAACTAGACTATTATTCACGGAAAAGGCGCCCAATAAAGCCAATATGGTGATGGTTGGAAACAAATGGCGTGGCTGAATTCGTATTACATGCACGGCAATTTTAAACAGCAACAAACCAAATATAATGGTTGGAATTGAAGACAAGATCAGAGCTTCGAAGATGGCATACACTTCAATCCCATAATCACGGAATAAAAATGGTCCTGGCGCCAACCCTTGCAACATAAAAGCCCCAAGAATAACCGCTGTCACTGCATCACCTGGAATACCCAAAGCCAATGTTGGTATCAGCGCACCACCCGTAACCGCATTATTGGCTGCTTCTGGAGCCGCAACACCTTCGTCCGCCCCTTCACCAAATTTATTCGGTTCCTTTGAACGAGTCTCGTGCTAAGCTATAGCTCATAAATGCAGGTACCGTTGAACCTATCCCAGGCAAAATTCCCACAAAGGTTCCTATTACTGAAGACCAAAGCAAGGTTGCACGCATGCGCCACATATCAATAAAGCGCACCTTGCTTGGCAAGATTTCCGGTATGTCCATGTCCCCTTGATTTGCACTGCGACGCTCAAATAACTTCAGAAACACCTCCGACATAGCAAACAGCCCAACCAATACAGGAATTAGCTGCAAACCGTTCTCCATCGCAAAACTATCAAAGGTAAAACGTGGTGTACCTTCAATTGGGTCTAACCCTACGATGCCAGCAAACACGCCTAGTAACACCATCAAGGCCGCATCTAAACGAACCCCACCACCAAACAAGACAATGACAAGAAGGGCAAAAAACATCAGCGCGGCCATTTCAGCTGGGCCAAAGTTCAAAGCCATGGAGGCAAGTGGCTCCGCCAATACAATCAAAACAAGACAACTAAATATATTGCCCGCTACACTGGCATAAAGCGCAATACGTAAAGCACGTCCGCCCTCACCTCTTTTGGCCATAGCATGGCCATCAATGGCGGTCGCAGCAGAAGAAGGTGTGCCTGGTACATTTAACAAAATAGCAGAGATGGAACCACCAAAGATGGCGCCTTGATAGACTCCAAGTAACAAGGTAATCGCTGGTATGGGAGGCATAGTAAAAGTAACTGGAATCAAAAGAGCTATGGCCATTGTCGGCCCAAGTCCTGGAATCGCGCCAATAATAATACCCGTTACTATTCCGACAACAGCCGCAACCAATACCCAGATATCCATTAATGCATTCAAAGCATCAAGTAACATGTTAAGAAAACTCCACTTACAGGATTATGGTAAAGGAATGATCAGCCCATATTGGGCACCAAAGGTTATGATTGCAGCAATAAGAAGAGGGAGGCCGACACATAGCTTAATATCTCGCTCACCAAGGATAAACGCTGTCACACTAGCGACCACAAATGAGCTAAGTAAAAAACCAACACTCAGCATAAACCATAATACCAAGCTAATAACCCCAACAACAAGAAACACCCGTCCCCATCCAACAAGAGAGCCAATTGGCTCATCCATTTTTTCGCTCTAGCCATGCCTGACAACAAAGCTAAAACCAAAATGAAAACAAGCACGATGCGCGGAAAAACCGCGCATCGAATAAGGAATCACCAAAGCCAAAGACTTGCACTTGTGAATCAAGCAAGCAAAGTCCAACCCCAGCGAAAACAGCTAACATCAGACAAATAAGAGACTGCAATCCACTTCTTGCCAATAGCTTTGACATGTACAAATTCATTACTTCTGACTCAACTCTTTAGCAACTTCACGAAAATTCTCAAGGTTCATCTTAATGGTTTCCCCGAGTTTCTTACCCGTCATCACCCTAACTGGCTGATTTAACTTCGTCATAAACTCTTTAAATTCGTCAGAGTTAGCTACTTTCGTAAACGTCGCTTCAAGCTTGGCTACGATTTTAGGATCTGTTCCAGCTGGTGCCATCACACCAACCACAGACGGAAACTCGACATCATATCCAGCCTCTTTTAGAGTTGGAACGGATGCAAAGTCTGGGTCACGACTATCATCTAACACACCTAACAATCTGAGCTTTGAATCTAAGACCAGATCCCGATAAGCAGGTACTAGTGCCACATCAACATGACCACCAAGCAATGCGGCTGTTGCCGATCCCGCACCGTTAAAAGGGACATGTTTAAGTTTGGCTCTGGTTTCACGGGCAATTAATTCAAAGGACAGATGCGGTCCGCCCATAGCGCCAGCCGTACCATAGCTAATAGATGTGCCAGACTTAGCAGCGGCCATTAATTCATCAAAAGATTGGTACGGACTATCAGCTTGCACTAACACACCATGATATGGGCCTGAGTAATTGAGGATTGGTGTAAAATCTTTAACAGAGTCATAGCCAACAGGACGAACAGCAGGTGTAACAAACAAAGGAGAAGAGGTTGTTGCGATCAGCGTATAACCATCTTTTTTGGCTTTAGTAACAGCACGCATAGCGTTAGTACCACTGCCACCTGGGCGGTTCTCAATAACGATAGGTTGCCCTAATTCGGCTTCCGCCAAACTGGAAAGCTTACGGGCAGAAATATCCGTAGTTCCGCCAGCGCCGTAAGGAACAACCATAGTGATAGGATGTGTTGGATAATCTACAGCATTAGCGCCTAAGGAGACAAACATAGACGAAATGACTGCTCCTGTGAGGACAGTTTTAAGCAATGACATAATGGTGTGACCTTTTTAAACATTATTTTTATAAGTTTAACAGTAAAGAGAAATATCTCTTTAAGCTGTCTTAAAGAATTAATATTAGATATCATCGATAAATACTAATCGTTATTTTTTAATAAATGATAAATATATTTGATCAATTAGATTTACGAGACCTTTATTACTTTCAATGTATTGCGACATTAGGTCATGTTGGCAAGGCCGCTGCTCAGCTCCACAAAACACAACCCGCCTTAACAGAAAGCATTCGTCGCCTAGAAAGAAGCCTAAATACACAACTATTTATTAAAAATGGAAGAAACATAAAACTCAGCCCTTCTGGGGAACTGCTGCTCCTTAGGTCCCACAAAATACTCAACAACGCCAACGATATCGTTAAGGAAATTAAGGAGTTCGATAGTAACGAGCATGGACAAATTAGACTTGGCGTGGTGCCTACCGCAGCACACCACCTCATATTACCGATCACCAAAATACTGACAAAAAACTTTCCTGATGTGCAGTTGAAAGCCGTAATAGGACAAACAGACGTTCTATATGAACAACTAGAAAAACGCGAAATTGATTTAGTGATTGGACTAAACGCTGATTTACACGAAAACTTTGAGTGGATACCTTTCTACCAAGACACCATGGTTGTTGTAGCCAATAGTTCCCACAAAGTATTTCAAGAAAAAGTTAGTTTAAATAAACTCAGTCAGCATAAATGGGTGTTAGCGCCGCCATCTGTTATGAGTAGGCAATGGTTAGACCGAGCCTTTGAATTAAACGGCTTACCCAAACCAGAAGTACAGATTGAAACCAATTTACTCTTGATGATTCCATCCGTCATCATGCAAACAGATCTACTCAGCTTCATATCAAGACGTAATTTAAGCTTTCCAGATACATCAGGACAATACCTAAAAGAAGTCCCAATCAAAGAGCTAAACATGCAAAGGCAATATAATGTCATTAGCCGCAAAGACAGTTACTTATCTCTGCCCGTCAAGAACCTAAAAAATCTATTGGTAGAACAAGGTGCCTCTATTTTCGAAAGCCAAGGCCAGGCAGAAACTTTTTTATAATTGGCACGATATCAGCACGAAAATATAATCAGGCACCTTCTATCTAAGCAATGCAATACGTCCCACTTTTACTTGCTGACGACGTACACTAACGCTTGGCGCTAGTTGATACAAATCGCCATTGCGACCAACAAGCTGTTGAGGAACATGGCTAAGTCTCGCCACGTCTGCATTGGCGTCCAAATGTTTTGGCTCGCCATGGACTGGAATGGCAATTTGTGGCTGAACCCAAGCATAAAGTTGCTTAAGCTCTTCACGGCATGGATGACCACTTACATGGATCATTAAGTTTGTTTCATGGGCCTGTAATGTGCGTATTTTTCGCCCCTTGAATTGCGCCACTAATCTATCGATCGCTTGTTCATTACCAGGAATACGCATGGCGCTGAAAATCACCAAGTCATCCGCGTCCAAGCTTAGATCAAAACAATTGTCTGCTGCCAAACGATTTAAGGTGGCTCTTGGCTCACCTTGACTTCCAGTCACCACCGCCAATACTTCTTCTTTTGGCAAATAACCAAGATGAGCCGCCTCGATAATAGGCAAGTCATCCGGCCAATGCCCTGTGACACGTGCGGCACTGACCATGTTGGTGAGAGAGCGTCCTATTAAGGCAAGATAACGACCAGTTTCTTTTGCCACGCGACCCAGTGCGACCAAACGTGCCACGTTACTACTGAAACACCCGACTACCACGCGGTTCTTTTCTGCGGCGATGGTGTTTAGCAAGCCATCGTAACAATCACTTTCAGAGGGCGAAAAGCCTTCTTTTAAAGCATTCGTTGAATCACAGACCATGGCAAGAATATTATCTTTAGCCAAGGCTTTAAATGCAGTGGGGGAGAAAGCGTCACCCAACAGGGGCTTTTTATCAATCTTCCAATCCCCTGTATGAAATACCTTGCCCGCTGACGTTGCTATCGTCATACCGAAAGGTTCTGGTATCGAGTGAGTCAGCCCCAACCATTTGACGTTGAATACACCGATTTTTTTGCTCTCATTTTCTGCCACTTCAATAATGGGGACTTGATCCGTTAAGCCCACTTGAACCAATTTACGTCGCAACACTTCGGCCGTAAACGCAGTGGTATAAACGGGACATTTGAAACGTCGCCACAAAAATGGCAAAGCGCCCACATGATCTTCATGGGCGTGCGTAATAACGATGCCAACCAAACGCTCTTTCTGCTCGCTAATAAAACGCGGATCAGCACACACTATTTCGGATGTGCGCAGATCATCAGGGGTCAACGGTTCATTAAATGACACGCCACAATCAACCATTAACCATTGACCATCATGGCCATACAGATTCATGTTCATGCCGATCTCGCCCGTACCACCTAACGGCAGAAACCATAAATCCTCTTGTGAGGGAATCAAAGATGAAATAACGCACTCCTTGTGAATAAATAAGAGTAAATTTTGTCCATGATACGCATTTTCCGTTAGAATCTTGCCTAACGACAAATCACTATCATGGATTGGTTGACCCGCTTCGCCCGTTAACTTTCTGACTGGACTATGACATTGAATAGAACTTCAAAGTTTCAAACTATTTTAGGCAAGTTCCTAACGTATTTTATCTTACTGTCTTGTTTTGCAATACTAGGGCTGTATGCGGTTCAGCGCTTCGGAGCACAATACGCCGAACAAAAAATCCAGGAACAATTAGAACACTCTGGACTGACAGAGTTTGTGCATTATCAGCAAGTCTATTTTAACCCTTTCACTCTAACACCGTCGCTTGAAGGCGTTAAAGTTGGCGCTGAAGATTCACCACTCCTTATCTTCGCGCGTATTTCCTTCAATAGCTACCTTGTTAAACATCCGAACTTAGACATAGATTTTTGGATACAGGAAAGCCCCATTGATAGCCTATCAAGAAAAACGGGCACATTAATGCGTTCAGCAGGAATGAACACGCTATTGGGTAAAGGCTCTTTTTCTTCAACGATTCAAGACGAAGGCATTGTCTCTGAACTCAAACTAGATATAAAGGATGCAGGCAAGCTAACGTTAATGTCTAACATTCGACTTTTAGATCAGCATTTTACGCTATCAGACCTTCGTTCTGACATACTCGCCTCTTTCGCATTGGGTCAACCAGAAGCGCTACCGATTATTTATGGTGAAGCCATTGAATTGCGTTCTTTAGATATAAAATACGAAGAGTCTGGTTTAATCCATCGCTTGTTTTCTCTATCTTCTTCTAATCAAAAAAATCGGATCAACCTAGAAGATGCCTTGCTATTAGCCAGTCAAACCGTAGGATTCGCGCCTGCCAACTCACCAGAAGCCAAACAGATTGCAACGTCTTTACAAACTTTTATAGAGACCCCTAAGCAACTAACCCTGTCTTTGTTGCCTTCTACTCCCACCAGTGTGAAAGAGCTGACCTTATTGGCAAACGAAGGCTCGCTTTATAAAAATAGCCGAATCACCATACAAAGCCACCAATGATTCGCTTAGCTTAAAAGGGATTGAACATGTCACGGTATGACTGATTCGATGTGGCTCTGGCAATCCCTTTTACCATTCTAAAAATCGACCAAACCCAGACAGCAAATAAGATAATGTAACCAATAAAAAATAAGGCGAGTACTACCCCAATAATCCCCCAGAAAATCCCCCACCAAAAAGTACTGATAATATTGGCGTAATGGTCTTCAAACTTTGTGCTGCGAGCGTCGCTTACTTTTACCATGGCCCAGATAGCACCAATCAGCCAAAATATACCAGTAAAGATACCTAACAGCATAAAAATATAAGCGATCACCACATTGCTTTTGGCGTTCTCTTCCCTTGGCGTAAGGGACCCAAACTGATGATCGGGGTCAAATCCAGACATAATGCGTCACTCCGTTATTCAATAAAAATGAGTCTAATGAGCATAGTGGGGATATTTTTAGATTTATCGCCCCTGCCCTATCTCGTTTTATGATTTCTTTTCAATACAAATACTTGTAACGTGTTACTTTCTTCTCTTTTTTACTCATACAGCCATAGGAATACCATGACCAATGTGACTATTTTAGTCGATGTTCAAAATGTCTATTACACAACAAGACAAGCCTTTGGGCGCTCTTTTGACTACAACGCTTTTTGGCAACAGGCGACGGAAGGAAGAAATGTCACTAAAGCCATCGCCTATGCCATAGATAGAGGAGATGACAAACAGCGTCAGTTTCAAAACATTCTTAGAGCCATTGGCTTCGAGGTAAAATTAAAGCCGTTTATCCAGCGCTCTGATGGCTCTGCCAAAGGCGATTGGGATGTGGGTATCGCTATTGATGGCATAGAGTATGGCAAAGATAGTGATGTATTGGTTTTGTTGTCTGGCGATGGCGATTTTGACATTCTTGCTAAAACTCTCAGAGACAAATATCACACCAAAGTCGAAGTGTATGGTGTTGAAATGTTAACTGCGCAATCTTTGATTCATGCTGCCAATGAGTTCACCCCGATCGGTAACAAATTGTTACTTAAATAAATCTAACTCGTCTATATTTTTGAGAGAGAATATGTCGCTCAAAATCCTTTACTGATTATTTTATATGCAGAAAATGGCAATATGACGACTCAAACAAACTTCTTACTGTTGGAAACCAGAGACACCCTGCACAAATGGTTAAGTCTAACCAGTAGCGGTCTCATGTTTTTCTTCTGTTTTCTGAACATTGCCCTGTTAAACCAAATCATCATCGGTATGGTGGATGGTATTTTCGGAGCCTTGAGTCTTTATTTTTTTGCCGCTGCCCACCAAAAAAAGATCGAAAAATGGCACCGTTTTTCACTGATCCTTTCACTGACCGTGACAACATTCTCCACCTTTTACTTGGCTGATTTAAGAGCTGGATCCATCTACTGGCTGCTACTATTACCGCCCTTGTACTGCTTATTAGTTGGAGCCAAACAGGGATTAGTCTTCACCATACTCTTGTCGTTTCCCATACTGATGATGCTATTTGTAAAATCTGAAACAGAAAATTATATTCCATATCGTTCGGTTCTTAACTTCGTACTTGCCTATTTCTTTTCTTATGCCATTTGCTATTTATACGAAACTCAGTACACAAAAAGTAGCTTATTACTCTACAAGATGGCTTTTCAAGACCCTCTAACTGGCACACAAAATCGCCATGCGTTAAAGATTTTTTTGACGGGTTCAATAAACAATCAGACGACTCGTTTCAAACGAAACAAGAAGAAACACGCTTATTAATCCTTGATATCGATCATTTTAAAAGCGTAAACGATGAATTTGGGCATGATATTGGCGACCAAGTATTGGTTGAAATTGCCGAATTACTGCAAGATTGTATTCAAAGCCACAATGTTTATCGTATTGGTGGGGAAGAGTTTCTTATTGTTCTTAAAGGCCATTCCGCTACACAAGCTTTCGACTTTGCCGAGTCCATCCGTAAAAGTGTTGAAAATGCGGTATTTAGGACGTACCAACAAAATATCAAAATCACAGTCAGCATTGGTATCGCTCAGCTTAAAAAAGGACAGACTTTCCGAGAATTTTTACGTACCGCAGATAAAAACCTTTACTCGGCAAAAAATAAAGGGCGTAATTTAGTTCATTATGGATCGATGAGTATTACTGAGGCCATTTAGTGCTTTGTCAATTCTACTTTTTTGAACGAGTCTATCCATGAGTGCTAGGCAGTACCCACACACTTCAGTCCCTCCAGAAGTATTACATAAATGGCTCAGCGCCCTTCTCTGTGCACTGCACAGTGTTTATTTTTTGCTCAATATGCTGTTAATGCAAAAGCTAGACCTTGGGGTTATTCAGCTTTTTGCTGCGCTATTTGGTGGTTATTGTTTTTACGCTTCCTTGAAACAGCAATACAGATCTTGGCATAGATACGCCTTAATGGTGATATTAACCGTTAATATTTTACTCTCAGCATCGATGATGGATCTGGTTGCGGGCTTCTATTTTTTGGTGTATGGCGTTACCCATCTGGTATTACAGTTTATTTGGTTTAAGAAAAGGCTTTTACTTCAGTGCGCTTGTAATGGCGCTATCGGCAGCAATATTGTTTACACGTGCAGACACCAACCTCTACATGCCCTATCGAACTTTGTTTAATTTTAGCTTGGTCTACATTGCCATCTGGCTGGTGTGCCATCTCTACGAAGTACAACGTCGAAAAGTCAGTTCTTTTCTGCACTCTCTTGCCTTACAAGATGCTTTAACGGGAGTGTGTAATCGTCACGCACTCGAAAACGACTTTGCTCTCATCCAAAAGCAGTTTATCCATATACATATGCTACTCATTGACATTGATCGTTTCAAAAACATCAATGACAAATTCGGCCATGATATTGGTGACGCCGTGCTGATCACAGTAGCGAACATCCTTGGCCAATCTAAGCAAGTCCAAGAAGTCTACCGCCTAGGCGGTGAAGAGTTTATTATCTTATTGAAAAACATGGATCATCAACAAGTGAGTGAAGAAGCGGAAAAAATAAGGCAAGCGATCGAGGATGAAACCTTCCATAGCCACCAAGAAGACATCAAGCTTACTGTTAGTATCGGCATCAGTTCACTGCAACCCGAACAGGAGTTCAATGACTTTCTTCGGGCTGCAGACGAAAAACTTTATCAAGCCAAGCGCGAAGGCCGAAACAAAGTGTGCTTCTAATGAAATGTCTCTAGAAAGAGCGCCTCCACTTTGTCTCTCGCCCACGGCGTTTTACGCAAAAACTTCAAACTCGACTTAACCGATGGGTCACTTTTAAAACAATTAATATTGATGCGAATCGCCAGCTCTTCCCAACCATAATGCGCCACTAGATCCGTCACTATCTTCTCCAGTTTCACGCCATGCAAAGGGTTATTTACTTGTGTTCCGACCATATTAATGTGTTCCTATGACTCAATTAGCAATGTAACTGAGAGTATACAGCAAGCTAAGAAAAGCCGCATATAAACCTAATGACCAATCGGAACCCAGAGACCATTGTTTTGGCTCGAATACACACTGGCCGTGATAAAGCGCATGCCGTGCAACCCGGTCGCCAGAGTAGGTAAATGGGGATTAGTCGTGGCGGTCAGCAGTTGCTCGGCAAATTCACAATATAGATTCGCGAACGCCTCTAAATAACCTTCGGGATGACCGGAAGGAATACGCGACACCGACGCCGCCGCGTCACTCAAATAACCATTGCCGCGTCTAAGACGTTGGCTTGGTTCTCCTAACACAGAATATATCAATTCATTCGGCGTCTCCTGATGCCACTCTATCCCCGCTTGATCGCCATAAACCCGTAGCGTCAACGCATTCTCATTGCCAGGTGCGACTTGGCTGGCCCAAAGATGCCCTTTTGCGCCATTTTCAAAACGCAGCAGAATATTCGCTTCATCATCCAACAATCTTCCGTCAACCCAACTGGATAAGTCCGCTAACACTTCTTTTGCCTGTGTATTCGCCACAAAACAGGCTAGCTGATAGGCATGACTACCAATGTCCCCTACACAGCCAGCCAACCCCGCTTGCGCCGGGTCCGAACGCCAAACCGCTTGCTTGTTGCCCGTTTGCTCTAATGAATGCGTTAACCAATCCTGCGCATATTCCACTTGAATAGAACGAATGTTACCTAGCTTGCCTTCTTTCACCATGGCACGTGCTTCGCGCACCATGGGATAGGCAGAATAATTATGAGTTAATAAAAACTGCGCTTGACTTGCTTCTGCCACTTGAGACAACGCTTTTGCCTCAGCAAGGGTTGCTGTGAGAGGTTTATCGCAAATGACATGAATGTCTCGTTGTAGAAACGCCATTGCCACCGGTGCATGCAAATGATTGGGGGTCACAATAGACACCACTTCAATGCCGTCTTCACGCTCGCTTTCTTGTTGCGCCATGGCTTCAAAATCCACGTAGGACCGCGCAATACCAAGCGCCTTGGCCGAACGCTCAGCCTTGTCATGCTGACTCGATAACGCCCCCGCCACCAGCTCATAATGGTCATCTAGACGCGCCGCAAAGCGATGTACTTCACCGATAAATGCCCCTTCACCACCACCTACCATACCAAGACGTAAGCGACGTTTTGTTATTTCACTCATGGTATTACTCCAATCCCAGCATGCGGCGATTCGCTTGCGCGTCAACGCCACTGTCAGCAAAATCATCAAAGGCTTTGTCCGTCACACGGATAATAAAGTCTTGGATATGTTGCGCGCCTTCACGGGCACCGTCTTCAGGATGCTTCAAACAACATTCCCACTCCAATACCGCCCAACCCGCAAAATCATAGGCGGTAAGCTTGGCGAAAATCGCTTTGAAATCCACCTGACCATCACCAATAGAACGAAAACGCCCCGGACGATCGACCCAGTTTTGAAAACCACCATAGACACCGCATTTACCATTCAAATTTAGCTCCGCGTCTTTGACATGGAACATCTTGATGCGCTCATGGTAATGATCAATAAAGGCCAAGTAGTCCAAATGCTGTAGCACGAAATGGCTCGGATCATAGAGAATATTCGCCCTAGGATGATGACCGACTTCCTCTAGAAAACGCTCAAAAGTCACGCCATCGTGAAGGTCTTCACCGGGATGAATTTCATAACAAAGATCCACGCCAGCCGCATCAAAAGCATCTAGAATGGGCTTCCAACGTCGACCCAACTCTGCAAACGCTTCTTTAACTAAGCCCGCTGGGCGCTGTGGCCAAGGGTAAAAATACGGCCATGCTAATGCGCCGGAAAAGGTCGCATGAGCATTAAGACCAAGACGTTTTGACGCCTTAGCGGCCATTTTTAATTGTTCAACGGCCCAAGCCTGTCGAGTTCTCGGATTCCCCCGCACACTCGGATCGGCAAAGCCATCAAACGCTTCGTCATAAGCAGGATGCACTGCCACCAGTTGACCTTGTAAATGCGTTGATAACTCTGATATCACCACGCCATGTTTTGCCGCCGTTGCGATCAGTTCGTTACAATACTCTTGGCTGTTTGCGGCACGTTCTAAATCCATCAGGCGTTTGTCCCAAGTGGGGACTTGTACCCCCTTGTAACCCAAAGAAGCCACCCAGCCACAAATCGTATCGAAACTATTAAAAGGCGCGTCATCACCGACAAACTGCGCCAAAAAAATCGCCGGTCCTTTTATCGTCTTCATAATGTCCTCCTAAAAACAAGCTGCAAGCAAGGCTTTAGCTGCCTCAGGGTCAAGTGCGCGAGGGCGATCACAATGAGTCGTCATATTGATGGCTTGACCGCTCTCACCTGACGCTAAAATAGCCGTCATCACCTCGACACCGTGTAACGCTCGGTCGAGCGAACACATGTGATCGCGACCCATATGAATGGCCATCACCATTTCCGCTAAACCCGCCGTGCGATAATTTGCCTTAGCTAACTCGCCATGGATTTGATTTGGCGTCCCAAATGGGTGATTCCACATTGCCACAGGGGTTTCACGGCCTTCTTGGATCAACGACACTTTCCCACCAAAAAAATTAGGGTCGGGCAAATACATAGAACCCTTGCTGCCATATAACTCCATATGGGAGTGCTGATGAGCGTGCACATCCCAACTGGCACCCAAGGTAATAACCGCGCCATTTTGGAAGGTCAGAATGCCATGAATCGTTGTCGGTGTTTCAACCTCTATCATCTCGCCAGACCTTGGCTGACTGGTGATTTTACGTTGCTTACGTGGAATCGACGTTTTGGCAATCACAGACGCTACTGGCCCTAACAGCTGGATCAAATTGGCAATGTAATACGGCCCTAAATCTAAGATTGGGCCACCACCCGCTTTAAAGAAAAAATCCGGGTTAGGATGCCAACTTTCCATGCCTGCACTCATCACATGGCAGGTACCCGAATACACCTCACCAATCTCTCCCCTGTCTAATAAATGTCGAGCAAACTGGTGAGAACCGCCCATAAAGGTATCGGGCGCACTGCCCACTTTGAGTCCTTTTTTTAGTGAAAGCGCTTTCATTTTTTGCCCTTCTTCTAGGCTCAAAACCAAAGGCTTCTCCGAGTAAACATGCTTACTCGCTTCCAGTGCTTGCATACTTACCGCACAGTGCGCAGCTGGAATGGTTAAATTAACAACAATATCAATATCTTCAGACGCTAATAAAGCATCCACACTGCGCGATTCAATGCCATATTTCTGTGCTTTGGCTGCCGCTAATTCAGCGTTTAAATCCGCACAAGCGACTATTTTGAAACCACGAAATTGTGGTGCTAAAGACAAATAACTGTCCGAAATATTGCCACAGCCAATTAGACCGACATTCAAAATGGTTTTCATGCTGCTGCTCCTTTTACTAAGGCTTTTGCACCGCTTAACGCACGAGTGGCAAAACGTGATAAATCGTTAGGGTTATCATGCTCCATCACAAAGGCATTCGCCGGAGTGGAACGCACCACAGGCCACCATTCTTTCCATGGCAAAGTGCCATGAGTAAAATCCGCCCAACCGTCTTCATCTAAACACTCCCCTTCTGGCGCAATGTCTTTTAAATGCACGGCACAAATACGATCTCGATATTTCGTCATCCACTCAACGGGATCTTGCCCACCTTTGACCACCCATGACACATCCATTTCCCATTTGATATTTGGACCACCTTCGAGGATACAAGTCATCGGCAATCTACCATCGGCCAAAGGTTCAAACTCAAAGTGGTGATTGTGCCAAGCAAATTCAAATCCCGCGTTCACCGTTCTTTCTCTGATCGCCTCTAAACGCTGCCCTAATTCAAACCAGCCTTGCGCGCTGTCGGGACGTTTCTCTGGCATGATGAAAGGGCAAATAATGGTGTGCATATTCAAGGTTTTCGCAATGTATAACGCTTGGGCGATGTTGTTTTCCAACATACCCAAATCAAAGTGTCCAGTTGGCATGGTCAGATCATGTTTGGCTAATAAGTGCTTCAACTCATCCAACTGCGCGTATAAACCACCATATCCTTCCACCTGCTGATAACCTGCTTGGTGTAAAAGAGCGAACACGTCATCAAGAGACGGTGTATTGCGAGCGCTGTAAAGCTGAAATGAAAATTCGTTCATGTGTCTTCCTTTTTATTGTTATGTTTACGATTGGTGACGTTAAAGCCGTACTTCACTTTGCTTAGAGAACAGGTGGGCTTTCTTAGGATCGAGATAAATGTCGATGTCAGCGCCCCATGTCAGTTGATGATCGCCATGGACTTTAACGGACCACTTGCGGTTCATAAAATCAAACCACACGATGGTTTCATCGCCCATTGGTTCCAAGATATCTATCGTGGCCGTGGCCAATTGCACATAACCCTCACGGGACTTCAAGCGCCAAATGCTCAGGACGAATGCCTAAATACGCAGACGTGTCGTGATCGCCTTGATCGATAAATTCATAGCCCATTAAGTGAACACGATAATCTTGATAGACAAAATTTTCGCCTACGATGCGGCCTTCCAACAAATTCATGCTTGGCGAGCCAATAAACTGCGCTACAAAGAGATTACAGGGCTTATGGTAAATATTGGCTGGTGTACTCAGTTGCTGAATCTCACCGTCTTTCATAATGGCAATACGATCCGCCAACGTAAGCGCCTCTACTTGATCGTGCGTTACATACACCATGGTGTTTTTTAATTTTTGATGCAGGCGCTTAATTTCTACCCGCAAATCTGCACGCAACTTGGCGTCCAGATTCGACAAAGGCTCATCAAATAAAAACACCTCTACATCTCGCACTAAGGCTCGTCCTATCGCGACACGTTGACGCTGTCCACCCGATAGTTCAGACGGTTTACGCTGCAATAGTGGCTCTATTTGCAGGATTTTCGCCGCACGGTCCACGCGTTGGCGAATCTCCTCTTTCGCCATGCCTTTCACTTTTAGACCAAAGGATAAATTCTTTTCCACGGTCATTTGCGGATACAAGGCATAAGATTGAAACACCATGCCTATACCGCGATCTTTGGGTTCTTCCCAGGTCACATTGCGATCATTAATCCAAATTTGACCGGCCGTAATATCCAATAAACCCGCAATGCAATTGAGCAAGGTGGATTTACCGCAACCGGATGACCCCAAGAGCACCAAAAATTCGCCCTTTTGAATGTCTAGATTTAGATGCTTTAACACATGCGCATCTTGATACTTAAGATCCAATTTTTTAATTGAGACACTGTTCATCACTTACCCCTTAACCGCGCCAGCGGCGATGCCACGCACAAAATATTTACCGGACAACAAGTAAATCGCCAACGGCACGATTGCTGTCAGAATGGTCGCTGCCATGTTCACGTTGTACTCACGCACCCCAAAAGTGGTGGCCACAATGTTGTTCAACTGCACCGTCATTGGTAAATTGTCTCGACCCGCAAAAATCAGCCCCAATAAATAATCATTCCAAATCCCTGTGGTTTGCAGAATCACCGCCACCACGGTCACTGGAATAGAGAGTGGCATCATGATTTGAAAAAAGATCTGCCAAAAGTTTGCCCCATCGACTCGTGCTGCTTTGAACAATTCATCTGGCAACGAGGCAAAGTAATTACGGAACAACAAGGTCATGATCGGCATGCCGAAAATAGTGTGGATCAAAATAATTCCCGTTAATGAACCGTATAACCCTACCTCCCGAAGAAAGATAATCAGCGGAAAAATCACCACCTGAAAAGGCACAAATGCACCAAATAGCAATAAGCCAAACAGCAGGTTTGAACCTTTAAAACGCCAAAACGACAAGGCATAGCCATTAATAGACCCAAGAATGATAGAGATGGCGACGCTCGGAATAGTGATCTTTACCGAGTTCCAAAACCCCGTTTGAATACCATTGCATTCGACACCGGAGCACGCTTCACTCCAAGCTTTTACCCAAGCCGCGAAGCTTGGGTCGCTCCGGTAGCGCAAAAAGCTCTCCTAAACGAATTTCTGGCATGCCTTTTAACGATGTAATCAACATCACGTACAAAGGAATACAAAAGAAAATCGCCGCGCTCACTAAAAACACATACACCCCAACCCGAGAAACAGAGGTTTGCTTTGGTTTAGGCCCCTGTGGCTCGTTAACTGAATCTGTTCCATGATCGACTCCTAATGCTTCGTTGGACGAACATATTCGCGATAAATCCAAGGACCAATGACCAACAGCACAGGAAGTAGCATCATGGTCGCCGCCGCCATCCCCAAGCCCACATTGCCACGGGCAGTAATGTGATCAATCACAAACTTGGCAGGCATCTCTGTCGACATACCCGGGCCACCGCCGGTTTGTGCAACAATCAGGTCATAAACCCGCACCACACCCACGGCCAGTAACACCACAGACGTGATCATCACAGGTCGCATCATGGGTAGAACAATAAACAAATAGGTTCGCCATGTCGGTATGCCATCCACACGCGCCGCTTTCCAGATTTCCCCATCGATACCGCGTAAACCGGCTAGCATTAACGCCATAACCAGACCAGAAGATTGCCATACCGCCGCGATCAGCACCCCATAAATGGCGTACTGAGGATCAACCAAGGGGGCAAACTCAAAGGACTCCCACCCCATACGCTGAACGACATTTTGAATCCCCAGAGAAGGCTCCATCATCCATTGCCAGACTAGGCCGGTCACCACCAAAGACATGGCATAGGGATAAAGGAATAAAGTGCGAAAACCGCTTTCAAAACGCACTTTCTGATCAAGAAAGACCGCCATAAAAAAGCCAGAAATGAGACAAAAAGCAATAAACAATACACCGTAAATCAATAAATTTTCGACAGACACGACCCAACGGGAGGTCCCCCACAGGCGTTCATATTGATCTAACCCAACCCAGTTAAAGTTGGGAAACAGACGTGATTTTGTGAATGACAACATCACGGAATAACCAACACACACAACGAACACACCAATCGCCACAATCGCCATCGGCGTACTGGCCAGCAAAGACGAAATTTGCACGCGTTTAGCGCGTCGCGGTATCGATACTTTTGTTGAAGTAGTCATAGTTTATACTCCTTTTGGAACGCAAGAATTGACCACCAGTACCACCTGCTAAGCATGGCGTTGCAGAAAAAACGGGTGATCATTCATCGACGCAAGCGATTACTCAGCGTCTTCAATAATGCCTTTAAAAACAGCCAGGGCATTGTCGACAGACATACTGGGAACCATTCCAAAAAGTGGAGACTAAATCTTGTATCTGCCCATTGGTATCTTCCGTAATATAGGCATTCGCTGGCGTGATGGACGCCTTAGGGTCATCCAACAGGGCTAAGCCTTTTTTCATACACGCATCTGCCACACTTAAATCGACATCCGCACGCACTGGCAAAGACCCTTTGGTGTTATTGAATTTTGCTTGAATGTAAGGGCTTAACATCATCGAAGCCAACTTCATTTGCGCTGCTTCAAGATTTTTATCGGAAGATTTTGGAAAAATAAACGCATCGCCCCCCAGAGTAAGATAAGGGCGTTTGGAGGGACCAGGAATACAACCGTAATCCACCTCAGCAACCTTATCCGCTGCGGCGAATTCACCACGTGCCCAGTCGCCCATGACCTGCGCCGCTGCTTTGCCCGTGATCACCATGTTGGTGGCATCATTCCAATTTCGACCCGGTGCTCCCGCATCGGTAAATTGCCTTAGAGCACCAAAAGTCTCGAAGACTTTACGCATTTGCGCGCTTCCCGCAGCGTCCACACTTTTGTCTTTCCACAGACGATTCCAAAAGGCTTCATCTGTCACCCCAATCAGTACCACATCAAAGACGTGGCGTTCCTGCCAGCCTTGACCACCAAAGGCTAAAGGAATGTAACCTGCCTCACGAATTTTAGGAGCAACACTCAAAAACTCTTCCCATGTGTTGGGTTCTTTCACCCCCACCTCGGCAAAAACTTTCTTATTTGTCCAAAGCCACTGTGCAGAATGTATATTGACTGGCACACAATAAATGCCGCCGTCTTTCATACAGGGATTTAAAATACTAGAAGGACGAATAAAGCTGGTCCAACCTTCTTTTTCAGCTACCGGAGTGAGATCAAGAAGCAGACCCTCTTCAATCAATTCTTCGAACTGACGAGAGGTATTGAATTGTGCGGCACACTGGGGCATCACCACCTAAAATACGCTGCATAGTTAATGCTCGTGCATTTTCTCCCAGCGCGACGGCAGTATCGACCCACTTATCATTGCCCAGTTTATCGAACTCTTCCGCTAACACTGTCACGGCTTTTTGTTCCCCGCCCGATGTCCACCAATGAATCACCTCTAAATCTGCGGCTTGCACCGATACACTCATAAAACCTGCCCCTAATGTGGCAGTAAACAGTTTTTTACCCATCATATTATTTTTATCCTCTATTGGGTTTTTGTCCTCAAATCTCCCTCTCAAGAGACTTAAGCTGAAACGGTAAAACTTGAAATGAAACCGCTTTCATGAACAAATATTAGCCAATAAAATAACCTCGTCAATATTTTTTACGCATTTTTTGACTAACAGAAGATTATTATCACGCCGACTGGCGAACAACGAAACTCGGGGGAAAAGATATGTTTGATCGGATGTTTGGTAGCGTAAATGGTATTTAAAAGCAGATAGGCAGCAGCTTCCGCCATATCGTACAAAGGCAGTTTTATGGTCGTTATGCTAGGCGCATAATATTTGGACATATCAAGATCATCAAATCCTATAATAGCGATATCATCGGGGACTTTGATACCTTGTTCTGCGCACACATGAAGCGCCCCCATCGCCATAATATCATTAGCAAAAAAGATCGCTGTGGGCCGATCTTTAAGCGCTAGAATAGAGGCCATCTGAGTCATGCCAGAATTTGCACTGAAATTACCTTCATACTGACAATGTAGAGGAAGATCGGCATTTTGCAGTGCTTTTTGACAGCCTAAATAACGCTGATAAGCATCATGCTTCCACAGTGGCCCCGTCACCGTGGCAATCTTTTGATGCCCTTTATCAATAAGGTATTGGGTAGCCATTTCGCCCCCTGCAAAGTTATCAAATGCAATACTATGCCCTTCTCCGCCAGGAAATTGCTGGTTCAACACAAACACGGGACAGCGTTCATTAATCTGTGCAACTTCCTCTTCTGATAAAAAGTTCGTCACTAATACCAGCGCGTCTACTTGTCGTTTGATTAGGAAGTCAACCGCCTCTCGTTCCCCTTCCAAAGAACCATTACCACTCGCAATAATGACATGACGGTCACCACCGCGTAATGCTCTTTCAACCCCACTCGCGGCAGGTCCGTAATAGGCTGTATCAATGCGCGATGCTACCAAACCTATGGTATAGGTTTTGTTACTCGCTAACGATCGAGCGGCCTGATTTGGGCTATAAGATAAGGTTTCAATCGCGGCCAACACTCGAGCTCGAGTTTCTTCTTTAACCGGCGTCACACCGCTTAACACGCGAGAAACGGTTGCTTTAGAAACCCCTGCCAAGGTCGCTACTTGAGTAATAGTGCTCATGATTTTGCTCAAACCCATATCCTGATTAAACGTAAACGCTAGCAACACATTATAATGGGACTTTCCTTCGACAGAATACTTATCCTGTGGTAATTCTGTTAACGTTGAAAAATAAATCATACGTCGAGATTTGACTATTACAACAAATCCCCGAAAAATAGAGCAAAATCAGTAGGAGAGAACATCCATGGGTATCTTATCTAGCCTAAAAGGGCTATTTGCTGGAGGCGAAAGCGCCCCTGAAAAAACGGAAGACGCAATAGAACACAAGGGGTTTTCAATTATACCCGCTCCGATGAAAGACGGTGGGCAATATCGCGTCGCCGCCACCATCACCAAAGGAGAAGGTGAAGAACAAAAAACACATAACTTTATTCGTTCAGATTTAATGCCAAATCGTGATGAGTGCATTGAGATAACCTTGCGTAAAGCCAAGCTAACCATCGACCAACTTGGTGACAACCTGTTTAATTAACCACTCGAGACCAGCACCATGAGCACACCAATAGGACAAGACTGGCAACAAGTTAACGATGGTGAAGACCTATTGGGTGCCAATTTCCGTGCTCGCACTTTTTCTTTCGCAGGCCCCAAAACTCAAGTCCACACGACACTCATTCACCATATTGGTAATCCTGACGCGACCAACGCCATTTTGTATGTGCATGGTTATACGGATTATTTTTTTCAAACTGGTTTAGCAGAGCACTTTATCAATTTGGGCTATCGTTTTTACGCACTCGATCTGCAGGGCTACGGACGCTCTATTCGCCCCTCAACCCCACCAAATTGGTGTGAGTCGCTTGAACAGTACGGTCAAGATTTGGACATTGCCCTAGCGACAATGAAACAAGATGGTGTCAATCAGGTTGTCATACTCGGACATTCCACTGGTGGCTTAGTAGTGTCCACTTATCTGGCGCAACCTTATGCTTTGCCCGAACGCGAAAGCCATTACAACAAGGCGTTTCCTAAAGTAATTGGCCTGATGCTCAATAGCCCATTTCTTGCCTTACCCTTTCCACCTAAGATACTCAATCGCGTTAGCTGGCCTATTCGCGTATTGGTTTCTTTGCTACCGTTTTCGTATTTACGCGCTAAAAAAATCTCTCTCTACGCGAAAACCATACATTGTGTTTTTGGTGGCGAGTGGGATTACCGATTAGATTGGAAACCTGCCCAAGGTTTTGATTTGTCTTTTCATTGGCTAAGAGAAGTCATTCATGCGCAGCGCAATCTAGCCAATCAGCGGATCAAAATCCCGACACTGTTATGCCACTCGGCTGCCAGTACCATAGGTAAACTGACAGTCGAAGACGTCCAGCAAGGCGATGGTGTTTTGGATGTTGAGAGCATGGTACAAGCTGCCAAGAAAACCTTCACAAATCTCACTCAAGTAAGTATTGCACAAGGCTTTCATGACTTGTATCTATCCCATGAGACGGCTCGCACTACTTATCTGTCTGCCATGTCCGACTGGCTTAAAACACTTCCTCACGCACCTTGACGACGCATCACCCAATCCAACAAACAGGTTGGGAGTATGCGTTTCATCAACACCGCGCCATACGTTGGCATAGTCACATAATAGCGAGCTTTTGGGCGCGTTGATTCCAAGGCATGAATCAGCTTATTCACCACCGCACTGGCAGGCAAAGTTTGTGATGACGTCACGCCTTCTTTACTTAACCTTGCTATTGCGTCTTCATAACCCTTTTTATGGCGGCTGTTTTCCATATCGATATTGTTTTGCAACGCCAGCAACGCATTGGCTCGAAAGCGGCTTTCTATCGGACCGGGTTCGATCAAACTCACCTTGATCGGCGTATCAAATAATTCTAAACGCAAGGTATCGGTCAAACCCTCTAAGGCAAACTTACTGGCATTGTAAGCTCCGCGGAACGGCGCGGCCACCAAGCCAAGTACCGAACTGTTATTGACAATGCGTCCGTATCCTTGAGCCAGCATCACTTTCAGTACCTTGGTTGTCAGTTCATGCGTACCGAAGACATTACATTCGAACTGCGCACGCAACGCCTCCACAGGCAAATCTTCCACCGCACCAGGCTGACCGTAAGCGCCGTTGTTAAACAAGGCAAAAAGCTCACCGTGAGTAATGGCTAAGGTTTCTTGCAAGCCCTTTTCTATTGAAGCCGAGTCAGCTAAATCCAGCTGTACAACATGTTTAATGCCCTGTGCCTGTAACGCGGCGATGTCTTCTTGTTTGCGACAACTCGCCACCACCAGAAAATCACGCTCTTGAAGCATTTTGGCGGCCTCTAAGCCAATACCTGACGAACAACCTGTAATAAGAACCGAATATTGCATAACGCTTCCTTATGAAAATCATCGTTCCTAAGATAGTAGCAAAATGCCTTGCAAGGACGTAAGCATTATCATTCTTTTCCATATTGTTGCAGCTGCTCCAATGCCTTATCCACCAAAGCCAACAATTCATCGATGGCCTGTGTAGCATGCTGAAAATAGGTTTTAGCGGTAATCGTTGGGACTTCTGAACCGAGTAGCTCCTGCTTTATACAACGCAGAAAATCTGTTACCACTTGCTCGCCATGCGACAAACGAAACGCCGTCATCTGCGGATGCTCTTTAGCATGGTGCTGCAATGTGGTAAAAGCCTGATCCGCCAACAATTCAATTTTTTGATAGAGAAAATGCATTCTTACGCGCTGTTCGACACTACTGTGTCCGGCCGCCGCGATCCCTGTTCCCAGGGCACGCGCTTGCCCCGCCCATTCGGCCGCCTGAATCACCTCACGCCAGATACAAGACAAATAGCTCAATTCTGGTAGACCTTTCGTCAAATCGATTTCGTTAGCCACATCTTCCATCAAAAAGATGCTGTTACGAATAATGAGATGATGCTGAATGAGATTATTAGCTTGATCACTCGTTCTTCCTTCGCGCATACGTGACCAATGATCAATCAAACCGCTCCAAGCTTTCTGATGAGTGCCATCAAACTCTTGCGCCGTGAGAATATGCTGATCCAGCTTTTCTCGAGTACGAACAAGATCCTCATTTAAGCTGGCGTCGCCACACAGCACACCATTACTCAGACCACGATGACGCTGAAACTCGGCTATCAGCACCCTTAGTAACGTCAATTGACGAATGTTCAGTTGGATATGTAAGCGTTTTTTTAGTTGCAGACGCCAGTGTAAGCCATAAAACAGCAACGCCATGATGATAAAAACAGTGAACAAGAGCGGGAGTGCATAGTCGATACTGTTCATACAAATTATCCTGTCAAATGAGCCAGATGATGGGCAATGGTGCGGGCTTGATCGGCAGCGTGCAGATTGGCAGCATTACCGCGACGAACGCGATCGGCCAGTTCAGCAATTTCGGCTACCGCTTGCCCCTGCTGTTCGGTACTACTTGCCACTTGATCAACTTGCGTTGTTAGTTGCTGCGTGTGCTGCTGGACCTGGGTAAGCAAAGTGCGCACCTTTTCTGAGCGCTCCGCATTTTGGTTCGCCAATTCTGCCAAATCAGACACCTGAACCGCGGCCTGTTGAATATGGCGCTGAACGGATTCAATGTTGCGACTGATTTCCGTGGCTGACTCTTGACTGTGCATGGCCAAACGCCGCACTTCATCGGCTACCACGGCAAAGCCACGGCCACTTTCGCCCGCACGCGCGGCTTCGATGGCGGCATTCAGAGCCAGTAAGTTAGTCTGGTCTGCAATACTACGAATGGTGCCAGACATTTCATTGATGGTGTGCGAATTGCTACTCAGTTGGCGGATAAGCACATCGGTGATGGTCGCTTGCTGCGCCATATCAGACAGCTGTTGCACCAGATTGGTGAGCTGCGCAATGCCATCAGCCAGTTGCTCACTAGCAACTACGCTACTCTGCCGTGAATCCGCAGCCAATGACGCTACTTGCACAATGCTCACATTCAATTCTTCAACGGCCGCTGCCGCAACCGTGGCCGAATCACTTTGCCCTTCGGCATTACGAGTGACTAAAGCGGCACTTTGTTCGAGTCTCATGAGATGAATGGGATATTTCATCCAAACGCTGTTGCAATAGTTGTTGTTGACGCTGCTCATGGTTCAGCCACTGCTGAAACCCGCGACTCACCGACTGAAGAAGCCGCCATTGCCCCGCGTGTACAAGGTCTTTGTGGCGATGCGGAGCAGTTGTTTCACAGTAACGTTGCAACTGACCGATCTCCTGTAAAATAAGCCACAGGCTGGCCATCGCTAAATACACCACCACAACCCACAGCCACTCCACAGACTGCGACGGTATTACGAATCGAATAGCACCACAGATTAGGGTAATGACCAATAATGCTCGAAGCATGCCGATGATACCCAGTGTGTGCAACAGCAAAAATGCCGGATAAGTAAGCCACTTCATATTCCTGTCTCCCCAATGCAGTACAAAAAAAGCGCCTGAATCCACAACAGCTTCATTGCTGCAGATTCAGGCGCCTTTGCCTAACAGGAAGAAGTCCTGCCAATTTGATCTATCGTAGAGCAAATTAAGCAATAATGATGCCATAGGAATTCATAAGCATTTACTCAATAGGAAAATATCATAGTGCTGGGGATATTGGAGAAATGTTAAGCAAAGTGCCTTTGTATTGATTTCGATCACAATTCTTTTCATGACTCAGGCCCATAATCTCTGCTTATAAAACAAACTAACACCTTGAAGGGATGTCATATGAAGCTCAGCTCAATAAAAGTAAGCTACAAACTTTGGGGGCTTATTAGCACCTTAGTCACATTACTTATCGTCTTTAGTGCCATTGCCTACAGTGAACTGCACAGTGAACTCTTAAACGCAAGACAACTGCAAGTCAAAGAGCAAGTAGACAGTGCTTACTCTCTCGTCAAATACTACGGTGACCAAGCCTCTGTTATTGGCGAAGATAAAGCCAAACAATCCGCTCTAGCCGCCTTATCTGCATTGCGTTTTGGCGATGATGGGTACTTTTGGGTGAATGACATGCAAACCAAACTGCTCATGCATCCTTATAAACCTCAAGACGAAGGCAAAAACATGGCGGACGTCACGGACGCGAATGGCTTTACGCACTGGCAAGCCATGGTGGCTGAGGTAAAAAAGCACGGTGAAGGTTATGTAGAATACGCTTATAAAGGACCACAGGTCTCGCATTCAGAAGACAAGGTGTCTTATGTTAAAGGCTATCAACCTTGGGGATGGGTTATTGGTAGCGGCGTATTGTATAGCAGTGTAACGGATATTTTCTGGGCTACTATCAAGCAATCAGCCAGTATCGAGACTCATTCTAATATTAATCGCCCTTATCAGCAGTGTAACCATTGTTCGCAACATCACCCGTCCATTAAAAACGGTAACAGAACATTTACAACACATCTCTGATGGCGATTTAACAAAACAGCTGGATATGCAACGAGACGATGAAATTGGTATGTTAGCTAATGCAGCCAATCATGTATCCAACTCATTAAATGACACATTACTGGAAGTGGATCACGCTATTACAGAATTACAAGCTGTCTGCGTACAACTGCAAGGCAATAGCCTGCATACGAAACAAGGTATGGATAACCAATTCCAAGAGGTCGAATTGCTTGCCACCGCCATGAATGAAATGTCTTACTCCATTCGAGACGTAGCGCAACATGCCAAAGATACCGCTGATGCAACCCAAATGGTGCAAACTATCACACGCCAAAGTAGTCAGGATTTGGATGCGACTAACGAAGACATCCAAAGTTTAACCAAGAACATAGAAGGTGCAAACGACGTCATTGTTAAACTACTTGAGCAAACAAGCGATATCGACTCTGTTTTGGGTGTTATAGGTGATATTTCAGAACAAACCAACCTTCTGGCCTTGAATGCCGCCATTGAAGCGGCACGAGCCGGAGAACTGGGCCGCGGCTTTGCGGTTGTGGCTGATGAAGTTCGCTCACTGGCCAGCCGCACTCAAGGATCAACTGTCGAAATCCGCTCGATTATCGAAAAGCTTCAACATCAATCCAAAGAAGCGTCCACATCTATGGCCACCAGCACACGCCAAGCTGAGCGGGGTGCTGACAGAATGCACGTGGCCGCCGAGAACTTACAAAATATGTTAAGACAAGTGGACGATGTATCGGCTCGCAGCCATCAAATCGCCTCCGCAGCAGAACAACAAGGCACCGTGGCGGAAGAAATTAATCGCAACATCATGGGCATTCGAGAAGTATCCGAAAAAGTATTAGAGGACTCTCAACAGGTGTCGGAAGGCAGCGCCATGATTGCACAAATGACCAACGAACTGAGCCGAAAAATCAAACAATTCCAGTTTGCTTGAGTCTTTTAACTAAAGAACACATAGGCTTGGCAATGATCAATCATCTCGCCAAGCTTGTATCATTTTATGAATTCAACCACTAGACCATAGAAACAACATCGCCTATCGTTTTATTCTACGCCCCATGCTGACTCAAAATTTGTTCTAAACACACCTGTAGAATTTCATCCGCCAATGGAGAGTCATCAGGGCAAGCGCGCGATAATATAAGCGCCCCAACGGCTTGAGCAATGGCATTGATTCTTCTTACTCGGTCTTCTCCAGTTGCCTCTTCTCCATTTGCCAAAGTTTCCAGCTGGCCTTCAATTCCAGCCAAAAATGTTTCTTTAATGGACTCCGATTGACGCCCCGCATCTGTACAAAGAGCCGCCATAGTACAGCCATTACCAAACGAATCACGATGCTTTCGGGACAAATATTGCTTTGCAAAAGTCGCCATATCTAAATCGGACGTTTCTGCAGCTGACTTCGCAAAACTAAAAGCCGCCGCCTCCGCCATCAAATCCGCTTTCGATTTAAAATGTTTGTAAAAACCGCCGTGAGTAAACCCTGCCGTAGACATGAGTCTCTGCGATACCCACACCGTCGTAACCACGTTCGCGAAACAACACCGAAGCCGTCTTAACGATATGCTCTCGATTTTCTTGAACCTGCGCCTTTGTCACTTTCATCTCTACTACACCTCATTGCAAAAATCATGACTCAGTATACTTTGATTATGATCATAATCAAAGTATTGACATTTTAGATTACGATCGTCATCATTAACAAATTCTCCACAGATGAAAAACGGAAAACGAAAAAAATGACTGATCACACACTATTTCAACCCTATACCCTTGGCTCACTCACGTTATCTAATCGCTTCGTCATGGCACCATTGACGCGCAACCGTGCTGGTGCAGGTTTAGTACCGAGTGAATTGGCTGCGACCTATTATGGGCAGCGTGCATCCGCTGGTTTAATCATCACGGAAGCCACTCAAATCTCAGCACAAGCGCAAGGCTACCAAGACACACCTGGATTATTCACTCAGGACCAAATCGATGGATGGCGAAAAGTGACCGATGCGGTACACGCCAAGGGCGGAAAGATTTTTGTTCAACTATGGCACGTTGGTCGTATTTCTCATGTGGATTTGCAACCAAATGGTGATGCACCTGTCGCGCCTTCTGCCATTCGTGCGGAAACCAAAGTGTTCGTCAATAATGGCTTCGCCGATACGTCTGAACCTCGTGCATTAGACATTGATGAAATCCCCGCCATTGTTGAAGACTTCCGCCAAGCGGCGGCCAATGCCATGAAAGCAGGGTTTGATGGTGTGGAAATCCACAGTGCCAATGGTTACCTGTTGGAACAGTTTCTAAAAGATGGCGCGAATCAGCGTACTGATTCCTACGGTGGTTCTGTTGAAAATCGCGCACGATTGCTTTTAGAAGTGACGGAAGCGGTTAGTAAAGAAATTGGCGCGGATCGCACCGGCGTGCGTATTTCTCCCGTTTCACCAGCAAACGCTATTTCCATCAGCAATCCACAAGAACAGTACGATTATGTGGCAGATAAGTTGAATGCGCTTGGCATTGTGTACCTTCATGTTGTGGAAGGCGCAACAGGTGGCCCACGTGATATCGCCCCGTTTGACTATGATTCTCTGCGCCAACGCTTCAAAAACACTTACATGGGCAACAACGGTTATAACACTGAGCTGGCTTCTGCTCAGCTAGCAGAAGGCAAGGTGGATTTGTTTGCCCTTGGACGCCCTTTTATTTCCAACCCTGATCTTGTTGAACGATTAGAAACAGGCGCCGCGCTAAACGAACTAGATGGTTCAACGCTTTATGGCGGTGGTGCCAAAGGCTATACCGATTACCCAACACTGGCGAACGCGTAATAACGCTGACGCTGAGCGAATAACGTGGCGACATGCTGTTTGTGTGTCGCCGCTTTTTAAACATTATTCAGAAAATTATTTAAAGAGAAAAATATCATGACAAATTCTACCGTTCTTATCACTGGCGCTTCTACTGGTATTGGCGCTGTCTATGCGGATCGCTTTGCGCGTCGTGGTCACGATTTGGTTATCGTTGCCCGTGATGGTGCAAAACTTGAAACACTGGCAACTCGTTTACGCCAAGAATACAACGTCAATGTCAATGTATTGCCAGCAGACCTAACCAAATCCAGTGATCTTGCTCTTGTCGAAAAACGCCTACAAGAAGACGATCGCATCGACACATTAATTAACAACGCGGGTATTGCCCAATCTGGTCGCTTTGTTGAACAAACACCAGATTCAATTGAAAAGCTGATCGCATTAAACATCACGGCGTTAACCAGACTTGCTAATGCGGTAACGCCACGACTCGTCAAAGCAGGCAAAGGTTCTATCGTCAATGTGTCTTCTGTTGTAGGTCTTGCGCCTGAATACCAAATGACTGTCTACGGTGCGAGCAAGGCATTCGTTTTGTTCTTATCTCAAGGGATGAATCTAGAATTGTCCTCTAAAGGCATTTACGTGCAAGCGCTACTGCCAGCGGGCACTTATACCGAAATCTGGGATCGCGCAGGCATCGATATCAGCAACTCTTCGCCAATGATGGAAGTGAATGAACTGGTTGATGCGGCTTTGGTTGGCTTTGATCGCCGAGAGCTGGTCACCATTCCACCACTGCATAAAGAGACTCGTTGGAATGATCTAGACAAGGCGCGACAAGGGTTGCTTTCTGACATCGAGATGTCAAATGCCGCTGCGCGTTATAAAACAGCATAAACAGCCATAAAACCTTGATTCATTGCCTCACAAAGACATTGAAAAACAACTTGCTTAAGGAGTTACATAATGACCAATAAACTTGTCGCGTTGGTGACGGGCGCGTCATCAGGCATTGGCGAGGCCACGGCCAAAAAATTGCTAACGGCAGGCTACCGCGTCTATGGCACTAGCCGTCGTGGGGCAATATCGAATCAAACTGGCTTTCCTATGCTGGCACTGGATGTAACAGACGATTCCTCTGTCGAAGCGGCCGTTGCGGAACTGATTCGGCTTGAAGGACGCATCGATCTTTTAGTCAATAATGCGGGTTTTGGTTTCTCTCCTGCGGCAGCAGAAGAGAGTTCCATAGAGCAATCTAAAGCCATGTTCGACACCAACTTTCATGGTGTTGTCAGAATGACACGTGCTGTCGTGCCACATATGCGTCGTCAAGGCAGAGGTAGAATTATCAATATTGGCTCAATTCTTGGTGTCGTTCCTGTTCCTTATGCAGCACTTTATTGTGCCAGTAAGCATGCTGTTGAGGGGTACTCTGAAGCATTAGATCATGAACTACGCACACAAGGCATCAGAGTGTCCGTGATTGAGCCGGCTTATGTGAAAACCAAATTTGAAACAAATAATATTGAACTCGATTCAAAAATTAGCGAGTACGATGGGATTCGAGCGAAGCTAGTCGGCGTTGTCAGCGAAGCCATGGCTACCGCTGATGAACCTGAAGTCGCTGCCAGTGTCATACTCGAGGCGGCTCAAGCGTCACAGCCAAAATTACGCTATACAGCAGGCAAAACCGCTCGCTTGTTTAAATTTCTACGTCGCTTCGCCCCAGCCTCAGTATTAGATAAAGGCATTCGTAAAAGCTTAAAGCTTGATACAAGGGGATAAGGCAATGACCTTTCGACATGTAGCAATACTGACGTCCTTTTTGTTTCTGGTCTTAGCAGTCGCATGGATGTTTTTCCCTGAGCAAATGCTAACTCAATGGGGCGGCGCAGGACTTGTTAGTCGCCGTGGAGCCGTATTTTATCTTGGGGTTGCTGTTATGTTTTTTATGGCAAGAAATACCGAGCATTCAGCGGCCCGAATGGCTCTTATTCAGGGAATGATAACAATCTGTACAGTCCTGATCTTACTTGGCGTTTATGAGCTTTCAGTGGGTCATGCGAGCGACAAGATTCTGGCTGCCGTTTTAATAGAAGCTATTTTAGGGCTAGCGTTCATTTACGCTTGGCGTACATCGGGCAAGAAACATAAGATTATCAATCATTCGAGAATACAAAAATGAAAGCACTTACCCTTAAAAAGTACAGTAAATCATCCCCCATCATTGAGTTTAGCGACGTCATTAAACCCAAAATCAAACCCAATGAAATGCTCGTTCAGGTTCATGCCGTAGGTTTAAATCCCATTGACAACATCATTCCAACAGGCACATTTAAGCCGGTTTTGCACTTTCAATTGCCCGCAACGCTGGGCAGCGATTTAGCAGGTGTTGTGACGGAAGTGGGTAGCCAAGTAACACGCTTTAAGCCAGGCGATGCGGTATTTGCCAGTATATTTGATCTGGGTATTGGCTCGCTTGCAGAGTTTGCTGTGGTGCCTGAAAACACAGCGGCGCTGAAACCAACAAATCTTGACTTCGTACAAGCGGCTTCAATCCCAATGGTCGGTCTAACCTCTTGGCAAGCCTTGAAAGAGCGCGGCAATCTTAAAGCGGGTCAGAAAGTGTTTATTCCTGCAGGCTCGGGTGGTATTGGTACTTTTGCCATCCAGTTAGCAAAATACCTTGGCGCAACAGTGGCAACGACGACAAGTACTGGGAATGTTGATTTCGTTCGTAAATTGGGTGCGGACACTGTAGTTGATTATAAGAAACAAGAGTTTGACAAAGTACTGCACAACTACGATCTCGTGTTAGGGACGACCAAAGGTGACGCGATTGAGAAATCTATTGGCATCCTTAAGCCAGGGAGCAAGATCCTTTCTCTTGTTGGTCCGTTGGATGCGCCTTTTGCCCGAGTTCGAAAACTGAATGGGATTTTAACCTTTGTATTTGGTTTGATGAGTCGAAAAATTAATAAACTTTCGAAAAAGCAAAAAGTGGATTATTCCTTTCTATTTGTTCGCCCAAATGGCGCTCAACTGAGTGAAATCAGCAAACTGCTCGAAGCTGAACACATTAAACCAGTGATCGATAAGGTGTTTCCGTTTGAACAAACAAAAGATGCGCTGGCATATCTTGCTCAAGGGCGTGCAAAAGGAAAGGTCGTCATTACAATGAATAAATAATGGTTTGACTTCGATATCGGACAAACCTAGACATTGAAGACTACCAGTATTGATCTAGTTCAATTAACTTAAAAAAACACAGCCAAATTTCTCTAGTAAACCTTAGAGGATCGGCACCTACTAAGATAATTCCTCATTGATTCAATCTATGAGGAATTATCTTAGTAACCTATTGTGGATATATGGCCTATATTCATCACTAGATGAATTAATAGAGACCTTTGCATGACCACTAAAATGGGACGTCCCAAGCAGTCTAATAGCGATCAAGATTCCGCTCGCAGCAGTTTGATTGCCGCCGCCAAACGCTGCTTCTCTGAACAGGGTTTTGATAAAGTATCAACGCGAAAAATAGCGCTTTCGGCAGGCGTGGATGCGGCGATGATTCGCTATTACTTCGGTTCAAAAGCAGGTTTATTCGAAGCAACAATACAAGAAACCTTGGCTCCGATTATCGAACAATTCCAAGCCGATATTGACCCCAATACACCGCCTAATCCATTGTTATTGATGCAAACCTACTATCGCATGATTGCCAAAAACCCCATGCTACCAAAATTGATTTTGCAGGTGATAAACCAACAAGATAACCCCGAAGCGTTTGGTATTTTGACGGGCATTATCGACAACATCTTGAAACGATCAGAAAAATGGATCGAGGCGTTTGAAAAGCAAAAGCAAATTAATCCCAACCTTAATCCAGCATGGATTCGCCTGAGCTTTGTCAGCTTAATGATTTTTCCTGTATTAGCGCCAAAATACCTTCAGCAACAACTTGGGGTCGAACTCAAAGAAGACTGGTTATTAAATCTAGCGGATCACAATCAAACATTGTTAGAACAAGGACTTTTCACCTTTCCATCACCACAGCTATCATCCAACGACACCAAAGGTGAGCAAAAATGAAAACACGCCATAGTCTACTATCCGTACTTGTGCTGACTTTGCTTACCGCTTGCCAGTCAGAAGAGTCAACTTACGCCATGGGCAATATTGAACGCGATAGAATCACCTTATCGGCCCCAGCGGCAGAACAAATTGTTTTAGTAAAGGTCAACGAAGGACAACAAGTCTCCCAAGGCGACACATTGTTACGCTTAGACACTCGCAGTGCCGACTCACTTGTAGCGCAGCGCGAAGCCGAGCTTGCTCAAGCCAATGCCGCCCTCAGTGAGCTTACTGCTGGCACACGCCCAGAACAATTAAGTGCATCATTAGCCGCACTAGAAGCCACTCAAGCCGCCAGTAAAGAAGCGGAGCTAAAGTTCCAACGTTACGACAAACTCTATAAAAGCAAAGTCGTTGGCAAAGCCGATTTTGATGCTGCGAAAGCTAACAGAGACAGTAGTAAAGCCAAAGCACAGCAAGCTCATGATCAATGGTTAGAGTTAAAAAATGGCGCCCGTGAAGAAGACATTGCCCAATCCAATGCCAAGGTGCAAGCCGCAAAGGCCGCCCTTGAATGGCAAACCAAAGCCCGTGAAGACCTCACCATCAAAGCGCCAATTGATGGTACGATTGACACACTGCCTTGGCACGAAGGAGATCGTGTTACCGCAGGCACTCAGTTAATTAGCTTGCTGTCTTCTGGTCATCCTTATGCAAGAGTTTATTTGCCTGCCAGCGCGTTAACCAAGATCAAAGCTGGCGACGCAATTGAGGTGTTTGCTGATGGTATCGAATCGCCTATTCAAGGTCGTGTGCGAAATATCCGCTCACAACCCGCTTACACTCCCTTTTATGCGCTCAACGAACGAGACAGAGCTCGTCTGATGTATCTGACCGATATTGATCTAATTGATGCGGACAAGCTACCTACAGGACTTGCTGTTGAGGTGCGTTTACCATGATTTTCAGCGGATCAGATCAAGTAGAATACGCCATTGAAGCCAAAGGATTAACCAAACGTTTTGGCGATAACATTGCGGTAAATAAACTGGATTTAAACATCCCTAAAGGCAGCATTTATGGCTTTCTTGGTCCCAATGGTTGCGGAAAATCCACCAGCATTCGCCTGCTCACTGGGTTATTAGAAGCCAGCGAAGGTGACGTCACTATTTTAGGCAAACCGCTGTTAGGTCATGAAGAATCCCTTAAGAAACGCATCGGCTACATGACGCAGAAATTTTCCTTGTACGACAACCTAACCGTGCGAGAGAACCTCAATTTTGTCGGTGCTATTTATGGTTTTGCGGGAAAGCGCAAAAAAGCCCGCCTCGAAGAATTACTGGCTTTATACGATTTAGAAAAACAAACCAAGCAGTTTGCAGGTTCCATGAGCGGTGGACAAAAACAGCGCCTTGCTTTGGCCTGCGCCACGCTCCATTCTCCAGAATTACTCTTTCTAGACGAGCCAACGTCAGCAGTCGACCCTGAAAACCGTCGAGAGTTCTGGGAAAGATTGTTCGATCTCTGCGCCGCTGGCACCACTATTCTAGTGTCCACCCATTACATGGATGAAGCTGAACGCTGCCATGCTTTGGCGATTATGGAAGACGGGAATAAACGCGCAGACGGCTCACCTCAAGCTCTAATGGACGCCATGCCTGCCACCGTGGTGGAAGTCAGCGGTAATAAATTAAGACAACTCAAACAGACACTAACCCAGCACCCAGAAATTCTCTCTGCGGCACAAATTGGTGCTCATCTTAGAGTATTGGTAAAGAAAAAAGTACTAGATCCTCTGGGCTTTATCTCTGAACTTAGTGATAGCCGAGAAACAATATTAGCTCGCCCTAGCCTTGAAGACGTGTTTGTTACCTGCACCGGAGGACGTCATGGGGATTAGTATGTGGATTAGAGTGTATGCCATTTTCGTCAAAGAATTAAAGCAGCTCTCCCGAGACAGAATGACCTTTGGCATGATCATCATGATACCTCTGGTACAACTCATGCTGTTTGGTTATGCGATTAACACCGATGCCAGACACATACCCGTTGGCCTTGTCGACCTCAGTCAGACCTCGGAAAGTCGAGCCGTGGAACACGCACTGGTAGCGACGCAATCCGTCGATTTTATTGCCCGTTATCGCTCCATAAAAGACGCCGAAGTCGCCATTACCAAAGGCGAGATCAGAGCCGTACTGTATTTACCCGCCGATATGACACGCCGTCTATTCAATCATCCGCTCTACGATCATAAACAAATAGATTCACCACTCACTCAGCCAATAGGGCAATGGATAGTTGATGGCTCAGATACCGTCATTGCCTCAACCATTAGAGCCTTACGCGATATGCCCTTAGACGAAGTGGCCAACCATACGGCTATACGTACCTCGCCCAGCTTTGAAGTCGTGCAATACTTCAACCCAGAACAAAGAACCGTGGTGAATATCGTGCCAGGCTTGGTAGCGGTGATTTTGACCATGACGATGATTTTATTTACCTCGGCGGCCATCGTTCGGGAACACGAACATGGCAATATGGAATTTCTCATCACCACGCCAGTACGCCCAATGGAACTGATGATAGGAAAAATAGCGCCTTATGTTTTAGTCGGGCTATTACAAGTCGCCATTATTTTAAGCGTGGGGCATTGGGTGTTTTCAGTGCCGATTCAAGGCAGTTTACTGTCACTGCTTGGTGGCTCCATTCTGTTTATCTTTGCCAGCTTAACCCTTGGATTGGTACTTTCCACCATTGCCAAAACGCAATTGCAGGCAATGCAGATGACGATATTTATTCTACTGCCATCGATATTACTATCAGGATTTATGTTTCCTTACGATGCCATGCCAGTCGCCGCCCAATGGATTGCCGAAGCCCTGCCTGTCACTCACTTTATGCGTATGATCCGCGCCATTGCATTACGAGATGCCAGCCTGCTTTTATTAGGCAAAGACGCATTATGGCTAGAGGCTCTTTACTATCGGCGGAATCCTCATTGCGTCATTACGCTTCAAGAAGAAACTGGGGTAACTTTTAATTTAAAGAGACGTCTTAAAGTGTTTTTATATATTGACCTGGCGTAATCCCAAACGACTTATAAAAGCGCTGACTAAAACGTTCTTGCGACTGATAACCACAGCGCACCGCAATGTCTATTTGCTGGCGGTAACCTTGTTGCATCAGGCTAATCGCATGATTCATACGCACTCGAGTTAACAAAGTTCTAAACTGCGTATTTTCTTCTTTCAAACGGCGAATCAAGGTCGCCCGACTCATCGAAAAATGCGTAGCGACTTGATCCAATTGATAATCTTGCCATGGTGCTTGTTGTAAAAACTCCGTGATTTTTTGCTCAAAAGAAACAGAATGTCCTTCAAAGATAAGATGAAGCTTGCCCGCTTCAGCCAATTGTTGATAAAAGCCATTTAACCAATACGCCTGAGACGTTTCACTCACACTTTGTGTATCTAATTCCAGCAAAAAATCGAGACTTGCCATCACTGAACGATTAGGCTTGAAGCGTGGCGAGCATTCATTATCAGCCATCTTGATACTCGTCTCTATCATGTCTTCTGCAGGCGGCAATAAAAAACTCATCTGCACTGACAAGAAACGTTCTTTGGTTGGCTCATTTTCAAACGTCAGTTGTTGCCCTGCTTTCGTTAGCAATAATGTTGAGGCATCAAAATCCAACACATCATCCTGCCAAAACAAACGCTTCCGTCCTGAACGAATTTTGAAAAGACTAGGAGTAAGAATGGCCACATTGCGCAGTCGCTGTGTTTGTAAACCATACACTTGACTGACTTTAAATGTGGGGCGCATTTTTACTCCTAATAGATGTTTGATTAACGATTATAAGGTGCGACTAACATAGCTTTGCCAATTGCCATGCTACGAACGGTAAAGCCAGCTAATGCAGCAGATACGTCAGCACTTAAATCCAGTTTTTCTACTGGTAACGCCCAAACAGTAAACTGATAACGGTGCATATTATCGCCTCGTGGAGGACAAACACCGCCAAAGCCAACACTACCATAATCTGACTTCAGCTCCGTTGCACCAAGCTTAGTTAAATCTGCCCCTTGAGCCAAGGACGTAACAGAAGCCGGGATATTAAACGCTGACCAATGCCACCAACCACTTCCAGACGGTGCGTCCGGATCGTATGCGGTAATAGCAAAACTCTTTGTACCTTTTGGCACATCTGTCCACTGCAGTTGTGGGGATTTATTCGATCCTGAACAACCAAAACCATTAAACTCAAACGCTTGTGGTATTTTCTTCCCCTCTTGAATATCTTGACTTGTTAGCTCAAATGCATTGCTATTCATTGACACTAAGCTGCTTAACGCTGCCGCCATAATAAATACTTTACTCATGCTTATCACCTTACTGTTTTAACCTTATGAGTCTTTATAGTAAGGATTCAAGGCAACGCTGACTCAACTATAAGTATCTTATTTAATAAATTTAACTCAGCTTTTGATACTTTATGCCATAATATTTTAGAACGGTCTACTTACTCCAATTTCCGATACAAAGAACGTAGGCTGATTCCGGCAATCTTGGCAACTTTCTCCTTGTCGTTATCATAAAACGCCATAAGGTCTGAAAGATAACGCTGTTCCGCTGTTTTTAAGTCCACCCACGCCATTTTAGTGTTAGCAGAAGAATTGAGGCTCCTGGGTTGAACTTGTTCGATCACTTTGCTGATGCAGTTCATGATCAATATTCAAGCTCTCTTGGATCGTGTGCCGATCAATAAGGTTGGTGTCGCTCAATAGAATCGCTCGGTTTAGAATATTACTCAGCTCACGAATGTTTCCGGGGAAGTCATGACGCTTTAAAATTTGCAACGCTGAGTCGGTTAAATGGTACTCTTTTCGCTCGCTTAGGCGTTTTAACAACGTTGATATCAACAACGCCAAATCATCCTGCCGTTCACGTAATGAGGGCACATAGATAGGAAACACATTAATACGATAATACAAGTCTTGGCGAAACTCTCCTGCCTTTACCATTTGTGCGAGGTTTTTATGGGTCGCGCACACCAAACGAAAATGGCTGTGTTTAATAGTAGAAGAACCTACGGGGCGAAACGATCGCGTTTCGATCAGACGCAATAATTTAACCTGCATAGACAAGGGCACATCGCCGATCTCATCCAAAAACAATGTGCCACCATTGGCAAGCTCAACCAACCCAGTACGACTACTATGCGCCCCCGTAAAAGAGCCTTTGATGTGACCAAACAATTCACTTTCAAATAGCGAATCCGTCAGACCTGAGCATTCTAAAGTCACCAAAGCATTCCCTGCCCGACTACTACCCTGATGAATCGCGTTTGCCACCAGTTCTTTACCACTACCAGATTCACCCAATAGCAGCACCGACGCATCGCTTGGACTCACTCTAGTAACCTTCTCCAGCATCTGGTTAAACGATTTACTTGCCCCCACTAACTTGTTGTTTGCCTTTCCCGTACTCGCCACTGAAATAGCACGCAATAGCTCAACAAAGAACAAGAGTTTCCCTTGGCTATCATGAATTGGCAGCATTTCAACTGCGACGTGTTCTTTGCCTCTTGGGGTTTGATGGATATGCAAAACACGCTCTTTATGACCAGACTGTAAAGTAGCGGAAAGAGGACAATCTTCCCCCGCTTCATCACAAGGCACACTATAACCATGGGAAACCTCAAAACAGCGGCGTTTTTTTTGTAACGGAACGTCCCCAAACTCTTCTCGATAGAGCTGATTGATGGCAAGAATTTGGTAATCGACAGAAACCAAAATGGCTGGGCAATCATAGCCCTCTAGCATGTTTGCTAGCCCTTCATAAATGGGTGAATCTGAAGCGATAATGTTCATACAGGCGTTGTCATATTTGGCAAAATTAAAAGACAAATATGACAAAACCCAATACATTAGTCAAAGCTAATTCTATAAGCAAAACCAATAAAAATTAAAAAAACAATAAATATCAATACTTTAATAAATTATAAAAGTATTGGCACACTTTCTGCCTTAACTAGATTAACGAGCCGTTAAGTGGACCATCTACTCGGCACAAAACAACACAGTGAGGCAAAAAAATGACCACAAATCCTATTCTACAGCCTAAGGTAACGACTTTTTTTGACAAGGATTCCAGCACCTTTTCCTATGTTGTAAAAGACCCTAATTCATCCAGCTGCGCGATTGTCGACAGTGTTTTAGACTTTGATTACGCATCAGGTGGCACTTCTCATAAGAGCGCTGATGAGATTATTGACTATGTCACTCACAACCAATTGACAGTGGAATGGTTAATTGAAACCCATGTTCATGCAGACCACTTATCTGCGGCACCTTACATACAAAGTAAAGTGGGCGGTAAAATTGGCATTGGCGAACACATCACCATAGTACAAGACACCTTTGCTAAGGTATTTAATGAAAATACAGATTTCCTTCACGATGGCTCCCAATTCGATCATCTGTTCCATGACGGCGAACGCTACATGGTGGGTGGTATGCAATGTGTTGCCATGCACACACCAGGCCATACACCAGCCTGCTTCACCCATGTTTTAGGGGATGCCGTCTTTGTTGGCGATACTTTATTTATGCCTGATGCTGGTACGGCTCGTGCCGATTTTCCCGGCGGCAATGCAGAGGTTTTATTCGATTCTGTTCAAAAAATCTTAGCGTTACCAGAAGATCATCGCATTTTCATGTGTCATGACTATTGCCCGAATGGTCGCGCGCTGGAATACCAAACCACAGTAAAAATACAAAAAGAACAAAACATTCATGTCAAACAGGGTATGAGCAAAGAAGCCTTCGTTACTCTACGTGAAACCCGCGACAAAACACTGGCCATGCCTCGCCTGATTTTGCCTTCTCTGCAAATCAATATGCGAGCAGGCCACATGCCGGAGCCAGAAGAGAACGGTTTGTCTTACTTAAAGGTTCCATTGAATGCGTTTAAATAAATCGTAACTATCATCAACAAAAACAATAAGTCACCTCACGTTAGTCGGTGACATGATAAAAGAGAGAACCACCATGTTACGCAAAATAATCACAGACCATTATTCCGTATCTGAGCAAATCCGTTTAGACGATGTAGACGCTTTAGCAGAATCCGGTGTCACGCTTATCATTTGTAACCGCCCAAATGACGAAGAAGAAGGTCAACTGTCTTTTGCCGATGTTGCCGCTTACGCAAAAACGAAAAACATCAAAACCGAACACATTCCGTTTGCTGGCGGACAAATGCAGCCATCCGATGTAGAGGCATTCAGATTGGCCTTGAAAAGTGATGAAAATGTCCATGCCTATTGCCGCACAGGTAATCGCTCAAGCCAAATTTGGCAAGCGGCGCAAGAATCTTTTCCTGAAACAGCGTCTATTGCTCAAGACAACAAAGCAACAGCCCAATACGATGTGGTCGTAGTCGGTGCAGGCTCAGCGGGGATTGCCACCGCCGCCAGTTTATTAAAACGCAAACCTAGCTTGAAAATTTGTTTGATTGATCCAGCTGAAAGTCATTTTTATCAACCTAGGTTGGACATTGGTTGGCGGTGGTGTTTTTAAAGCGGCCAGCACACGCCGTAACATGGCGGATGTGATTCCAGCCCATACAAAATGGCTGAAAGAAGCGGTAAAAGCTTTCTTGCCGGATGAAAACCACGTCGTGCTCGAAAACGGCCAAAAAATCGCTTATCAGTACTTAGTCGTCGCGGCCGGCATCAAGCTTAACTGGGACGCCATTGAAGGTTTATCCGCGACATTAGGCAGCAACGGCGTGACCTCGAACTATCGTTACGACTTGGCGCCTTACACATGGGAATTGGTGAAAAACCTAAACGGCGGTAAAGCCGTATTCAGCCAACCGCCCATGCCGATTAAATGCGCAGGCGCGCCACAAAAAGCCATGTATTTGTCTTGTGATCATTGGCTAAAGAACGACAAACTGAAAGACATCCATGTCTCGTTTTACAACGCTGGTGCGGTATTATTTGGCATTGCCAATTACGTTCCCGCGTTGGAAAGTTATATTCAGAAATACCAAGTAAATACTCACTTCACTCACAACCTAGTCAAAGTGGACGGTCCAAATAAACGCGCCTATTTTGCCACCACAAACAAAGATGGTGAGAAAAGCATCGTGGAGACCGAGTTCGATATGCTGCATGTTTGCCCACCACAGACGGCACCAGACTTCATCCGTAATAGTCCATTGGTCGACGCAGCGGGTTGGGTCGATGTGGATAAAGAAACCCTTCAACACGTCACGTTCAAAAACATTTGGTCATTGGGTGATGTCAGTAACACACCCAATGCCAAAACCATGGCGGCGGCTCGTAAGCAAGCGCCTGTCGTAGCACAAAATATTGCCGACGCTATAGACGGAAAGACAATACACGCCCTCTACGACGGCTATGGTTCCTGCCCGCTCACGGTTGAGCGCGGTAAAATTGTTTTGGCGGAATTTGGTTATGGCGGAAAGCTATTACCCACCTTTCCAAAATGGCTTAACGATGGTACCAAACCGACCTATCTCGCTTGGGTGCTGAAAGAAGACTTGCTACCTCCTTTCTACTGGCACGGCATGCTTAAAGGCTATGAATGGTTTGTTAAACCAACCATGCGCAAATAACGAGAGCTCACAATGATTATTGAACGTTTCATTCCCGCTCTGTCTTGGCTAAAAACCTATCACCGTGGGCAGTTTAGCCAAGATGCCACGGCGGCGTTTATCGTCACCATGTTGCTGATCCCTCAGTCACTGGCTTACGCCATGTTGGCTGGGGTGCCACCAGAAGTCGGCTTATATTCCAGTATCTTACCTTTGGTTTTGTACGCTTTGTTTGGCACCAGCACATCATTGTCGGTTGGCCCAGTTGCCGTGGCGTCACTCATGACGGCGACATCTCTTGCGGTGATTGCTGAACAAGGCACGGCTAGCTATTTAACGGGCGCGATCACTCTCGCACTATTGTCTGGCGCCATGTTGATTATTATGGGCGTCATGAAGCTCGGCATGGTCACTAACCTGCTGTCTCACTCCGTGATTTCTGGCTTTATTTCCGCTTCAGGAATCATCATTGCGCTCAGCCAGTTAAAGCACATTCTGGGCATCCAAGCCCATGGTGATAATGTTGTTATGCAATTGCTGTCTATGCTGGAAAACATCGGTCAATTTAAACCCATGACCTTTGTGATTGGCGTTTCTGTCATCGCCTTTTTGCTGTTGGCTCGTCGTCACGCGAAACGCTTTTTGATCATGCTAAAGGTTCCCGAAGCATCCGCGGCATCATTGGCGAAAACCGCACCGATTCTTGGCGTGCTTTCTAGCCTTGCGGTTGTCTATCTGTATGATCTGCAATCCCATGGTGTCGCCATTACAGGCCACATTCCGGCTGGGTTACCGAATTTGGTATTCACCTTGCCATCGCTGGAATTGATCAAAGCACTGGCTTTGCCTGCGTTGATGATTTCGATCATTGGCTACGTCGAGTCCATTTCAGTTGGCAAAACGTTAGGCGCTAAACGACGTGAAAAAGTCAAACCCAACCAAGAACTCATCGGTTTAGGTGCGGCCAACATCGCATCGGGTGTATCTGGTGGTTTTCCGGTGACAGGTGGATTTTCGCGTTCTGTAGTGAACTTCGATGCCGGCGCGGTGACTCAACTTGCCAGCATCATGACAGCGCTCGGCATTATGATCGCGTCTTTATTCTTAACGCCCATGCTGTACTTTTTGCCCAAAGCCACACTCGCGGCAACCATCATTGTGGCCGTCACAACCCTGATCGATTTCTCTATCTTGAAAAAAACCTGGCTGTTTTCTCGCAGTGATTTCTATGCCGTGCTCGCGACTATTGTGATTACTTTGTTGCTGGGTGTGGAAGTTGGCGTAGCTTCTGGCGTAGCGCTGTCCATTGCCTTGCATTTGTATCGCACATCCAAACCGCACGTGGCCGAAGTTGGCTTAATCAAGGGTTCAGAGCACTTTCGTAACGTAAAACGCTATGAGGTAGAAACCTCACCTCAGCTGCTTTGTTTGCGACCAGACGAAAGCCTGTTCTTTGCCAACGCGACCTTTTTGGAAGATCACATCATCGACACCATAAGCCAACGCAAAGAGATTAATCATGTGGTGATTCAATGCAGCGCGGTGAATGAAATTGATTTCAGCGCCTTAGAAATGCTAGAAGCTCTTAACCTGCAATTGAAAAGCTTGAACATTACACTCTCGCTTTCGGAGGTGAAAGGCCCAGTGATGGATCACCTTGAATGCAGCGGATTCCTGCAACACCTCAATGGCAGAGTGTATTTATCACAATTCCAAGCGTATCAAGATATTACCCGAGCGACAAAGTAAGTAAACTTGGTATGACAAGTTTACTTAGACGCAGCTGGCATTTTTACTGTCCGCCACCCCAAATACGACAATGCAACAAAGATAAATAACAGCACAACACTAAACATGCCCCACTGCTGGCTGACAAGGTTTTCTAACGTTCGACCAAAAAGGAAGCCAGCTCCGGTTAATATGGCTGTCCACAGGGCCGCGGATGCGGCATTGAGGCAAGTAAACTTAATCCATTTTATCTCGGTCAAGGCCACGGGTATGGCGCCAATCGTTCTCATGCCCTTTGGGTAACGATAGATAAACATGTAAATTAGCCCATAACGATCAAGCAAAAGCTTTGCATTACTGGCGAGTTTAGCCAGCCTAGGTCGAGTAATAATAAAGCCTTCGCCATAGCGTCGCACCCAGTAAAAACGCAACTCATCCCCTAGGTAGCCACCACAAAACACCACCAACATCACCAACGATAAATCTAAGTACCCATATTGCGCAGCCATCCCTGCAAATAATGGCAAAGCACCGCTCTTCATCGAGCAATATAAAAAAGCAAAACATAAGCAAGGTGCCCATATTCGTCGAGTAGATTGAGCAAAACATCCATTACATACCCTTTTTATTGAATTTGTCCCATGATGACTTTGGAAAGACATGAGACACAAAGTAAGGTGTAGAGTTCAGGAAATGATTAAGATTTAACGCAATTCAACATCCTTGGGCGGTTGCTTTTTGAATAATGAGACTTAGTGTGAACCTACCCAACCTTAGACAACGACTACTCTAATTTGTATTCTAAAATAGCTGTTTTTCTTGAGCCTACGGATCGTTTGCCTGGATCAGAAAAGGTGTCAACAACTTGGAAACCGGCTTTTCTCATCATGCCAGCAGAGGCTAAGTTCTCTTCGTGTCGCTCAATTAATACAACACTAGCTCGCTTTTCTTTGGAGCTTTCTATACAGCACTCAAGCAATTTCGTAGCAATACCTTGACCAGAATACGCACTAGAAACCACAACATCACCGATATAACAAATGTCATCCAAAGCGTAATATTTAGCTAAATAATCGGGACTCACCTCACCGTCCATCAACACAGCAAAGCCGACAATCTGCTCATTATCCACGGCAACCATAACCATCGCCGAACCTTGCTCAACCAGAGCGAATTCAGTCTCAACACTCTCTTCGGTTAAGTAATTCCATTTATTAGGACCTTGATCCCAAAGTAACGCTTTCACATCGGCAAGTTCTTCTACAGCAGCCGGTCGAAACACGATCATGCTAAAAACCTCCAAACCATTTATTTGATGAATAATATCCAAAAATAGATCTCGACCCACGGGAATCAAACCATCAGGAAAGTCGTAGTCAGGGTTGTGCAATTGTGGGCTTGCTTGCCCAGCGCCTAAGGCAAACATGGCGCCTTCTTTTGCTGTCGCGGTAAACTGACCAAAGTCTTCTGACCAACGCATCGGCTCATCCAATAGTACAAAAGGCGTTTGCGTTGTTTCACACGCATTGACCACTAAATCACAACCTAGTTGAGAGTTAACGCTGGCTTGAAACACATCATCGTATTCAAACGAAATGCTTAGGTTTTCACTCTTTGCCACGGCTTGAGAAAATTGCTCGGCTTCTTCTATTAAAGTTTGCATGCCTTCATTGCTTTCACTGCGCAACGTCACCATGACCACCGCATCGCCCGGTGCTGTACCAAAGGCAATTTCGCCTAATTTGGCGTGGATAACCGTTACCCAGTTTCGACCAACGCCTGCTTGATGCGAAATCTTTGCTGGCAGTGAGTTTAGCTCTTGGATAATTTGGCACATGGCATTGGCAGGACTGACACCATTTTCAGGATGCGCCGCGTGGGAAGTTTTGCCTTTTAGATGGATAATCATGCCCCGAGACGCACAATTAAACGTCCCCGCTCGTACCGCAACCTTGCCCAGCTCTAAGCCAGGGTAATTATGCAGAGCAAATGCATAATCAGGAATGACAGCCGCAAAACGCGCATCGTTTACGACTTGAATCGCTCCCATACCGGTTTCTTCTGCCGGTTGAAAACACAGCACAACACGTCCCTTCTTAGGACGATGTTTCGCCAACTCCGCACCCAACGCCGTTACGATACTCATATGTCCATCGTGACCGCATTTATGAGAAACGCCTTTCACTTGTGAGCGATGCGCAAAACTGTTGGTTTCTTGGATGGGCAGTGCATCGAGCCTCACTACGGATCAAAGTCGTCGGTCCACTTTCAGCCCCATTGAAGACAAACGCTAGCCCCGTTCCGCCGAGATCGGTAATAACTTCATCTGGCAAGAAAGCTTGAAACTCATTGAAAATTCGAACCGCCGTGGCTTGCTCTTGATTAGATAGCTCAGGGTTCTGATGAAGGGTTTTACGTAACGCGATTAACTCATCAACAGATTGCATGGTTGGGCCTTTGAAAATAGGTAAGTAAAAATAGGTAAATCAGGATGAATAAGTCGAAATTATCCCAATGAGCGTCAAGCATTAAATAATAATGCGCCATAAAACCACAAATGTCATCACGCACTAAAACAAGGCATTGAGAAGCATTTTTACTGCTGCGATATAGATGTTAAGAGTTTGCAAATCATAAAAAGTAAGGCCCAAACAGGCCATTTAACTCAGTATTCATTTTTCATCAGCCAGTCACACACCTTGGCTAATATCTTGCTTGAATCCCCATGTAATTCAAAAACATATGACTAGGATGAAACAATATGACTCTTACCAATCTTAAAGTAAGTCAGAAATTGTGGATATTGATCAGTACGCTGGTGGCTCTTCTGATTGTATTTGAAGGTATCGCATATAGCGGTTTGTATAAGGAGCAACTCGACAATCGTAAACTGCAAGTTAAAGAACAAGTAAGTAACGCCCATTCATTACTCGTCTACTATGCAACACAAGCCCCGATCCTAGGTGAAGAAGAAGCCAAAAAACAAGCCTTAGCAGCCTTATCTGCATTGCGTTTTGGTGACGGTGGATACTTTTGGGTAAATGACATGGATACAAACTTAGTCATGCACCCTTTAAAGCCTGATTTAAACGGCAAAAACATGAAGAATGTGACCGACCCCAATGGCAAACATCAGTGGCAAGCCATGGTTGATGTGGTTAAAAAACAGAACGAAGGCTATGTGGAATATGCCTACATAGGTCCTAATGTGACAACACCAGAAGAAAAAGTATCCTATGTCAAAGGTTATCAACCTTGGGGGTGGCTGATTGGTAGTGGTGTTTTTTACAGTGATGTAAAGTCGGATTTTTGGTCGACATTTACTCAGTCTGCGGTCATTGAATCAAGCTTAATTCTACTCGCCTTGATATTAAGCGTGATTACGGTGAGAAACATTACTCGCCCACTAAAACTGGTGACGACTCACCTGCAACATATTGCTGAGGGCGATATGACCAAGCAGCTGAATTTGGCCCGTGGTGATGAAATTGGCTTACTGGCCAGCGCTGCCAATACCGTCTCTGCATCACTAAACACCACATTAACAAGAGTGGCCCATGCCATTGTTGAACTACAAACGGTTTGTGTCACTATGCACAGTAATTCTATGCACACGCAACAAGGCATGAATCAACAATTCCTCGAAGTTGAGCAACTTTCTTCTGCCATGAATGAAATGTCTCAGTCGATTAATCAAGTGGCACAACACGCTAAAGATACGGCCGACCTGTCTCAATCAGCACATAATACAACGCTAAAAAGCAATCGAGACATCAATACAACCAACAACAATATTCAAGATTTGACGCAAAAAATGATCAGTGCAAACGAGGTCATTAACCAATTACTCGCACAAACAAACGACATTGATTCTGTGCTCGGTGTGATTGGCGCCATTTCAGAGCAAACCAATTTATTAGCATTAAACGCCGCCATTGAAGCAGCTCGTGCGGGCGAAACTGGACGCGGCTTTGCAGTCGTCGCGGATGAAGTCCGTACTCTTGCTAGTCGTACTCAAGGATCAACGGTTGAAATCCGAGCCATTATCGAAAAGCTGCAAGAGCAATCGAAATCCGCTTCATCCTCCATGTCTGCCAGCACCCAACAAGCAGGCCAAGGCGCAGAGAGCCTAGGTGTTGCCGTTGAGAACCTCAAGACCATCTTAGAGCAAATTGATGATGTTTCAGGCCGTAGCATGCAAATTGCCTCCGCGGCGGAACAACAAGGTGCTGTGGCAGAAGAAATAAACCACAGTTTAATGGGAATCCGAACCGTCTCAGAAAAAGTTTTGGAAGACTCTCGTCAAGTTTCGCAGAGCAGTAAAATGATCACTGACATGACAGACGCCTTGAGCGATCAAATCAAAAAATTTCGTTTTGCTTAATCTGGTTTAATGTCACAGCGCTTAATTTCACAATATAAAGTAGAATCAAAAAGGTGTGCCGATGCGCACCTTTTCTTTTGCAGACGACGAAAAGATCATGCATCAAGCTAACGAGTCTTTTTACTTCCATACAGTGGACACTAAACACTAAAGTTCTCAAGTAAATCAATCCCTGCTTGCCAGCGTCCAAGATGACGATCCGAACCTGCTCTATCTGAAGTTATTGCTCTAAAGGCCCACCTACAAAAACAAAAAAGCGAACCGAAGCTCGCTTTTTTGTTCACATGTCTACATCATTTACGACTTAGAGCAACACCTGAGGCGTATTTATCTTGTCGCAAGATCCACTTTGGCGCGTTCAACCGCTTGCAGTACTTGCGCAGGGGCGGTTCCACCGATGTGATTACGAGCGGCAACGGAGCCTTCAAGCGTCAAGACGTCAAACACGTCCGCTTCAATCATGCTACCGAAAGACTGCAGTTCTTCCAAAGTCATTTCAGACAAATCTTTGCCCGTTTTTACACCGTAACCGACGGCTTTACCGACCACTTCATGAGCATCGCGGAACGCCACGCCATGACGAACTAAGTAATCAGCCAAATCGGTTGCTGTCGAAAATCCACGACGCGCCGCTTCGTACATGTGCTCTTTACGAGATTCAATGGCAGGGATCATATCCGCAAAGGCACGTAAAGAACCTTTTAGCGTATCGACGGTATCAAATAATGGCTCTTTGTCTTCTTGATTGTCTTTGTTGTAAGCCAAGCATTGTGACTTCATCAGGGTTAACAGGCCCATTAAATGTCCATAAACACGACCTGTTTTACCACGCACCAATTCTGGCACGTCCGGGTTTTTCTTCTGCGGCATGATAGATGAGTCCCGTGCAGAAACGGTCTGGCAGATAAATAAAGTTAAACTGAGCCGACACCCACATCACCATTTCTTCTGCCCAACGAGACATGTGCATCATGATAATGGAAGCCGTGGCGGTGAATTCGATGGCAAAATCTCGATCGCTTACCGAATCTAAAGAGTTATAAGTCGGACGTTCAAATCCTAACAATTCTGCTGTCATATGGCGGTCAATGGGATAAGTCGTACCAGCCAGCGCGGCCGCACCAAGTGGCAAAATATTAATACGCTTACGACAATCCACCAAACGCTCGTAATCACGCTGCATCATTTCGTACCAAGCCATTAAATGGTGACCAAAAGTCACTGGCTGTGCTGTCTGTAAATGCGTGAAGCCAGGCATAATAGTGTGTGCTTCTTTTTCCGCTAGGCTCAAAATACCTTGTTGTAAACGAGTAATTTCCTCAAGTAAGAAATCCACTTCGTCACGCATGTAAAGACGAATGTCCGTCGCCACTTGGTCATTACGAGAGCGACCGGTGTGGAGTTTTTTGCCTGTAATACCAATTTTTTGTGTCAAACGCGCTTCAATATTCATGTGAACATCTTCAAGCTCAACTGACCATTCAAACTCACCTCGGGCAATTTCGCCCTCGATTTCAGTCAATCCCTGAATGATCTGATCTCGTTCTTCTGCGGTTAAAACGCCAACGCTCGCGAGCATTTTGCCATGGGCAATCGACCCTTGAATATCCTGTTTCGCCATACGTTGATCAAACTCAACGGACGCGGTAAAACGTGCCACAAAAGCATCGACAGGTTCAGAAAAACGACCACCCCATTGCTGGTTCGTGGTTTTATTAGTATCAGTCATTCGGTTGGTTCCCACACAAATTCAAACAGTTGCCAAGAGTACATTAAGCGCTTCGACTTATAAAGCATTGAAAGATGACGGAGTACGCCTTAGCGAGTATCATTAGCACAAACAATGTTAAGATATTTATCCATCGACACGTCATGAGGAGATGCAGTGAAAGATAAAATTGTGATCGCGACCAGAGAAAGCCAGCTAGCCCTTTGGCAAGCCAATAACGTCAAGGCGCAACTAGAAAGCCTCTACCCAGAGATGACAGTTGAGTTGCTTGGTATGACGACAAAAGGCGATCAGATTTTAGACTCTCCACTTTCCAAAATTGGCGGCAAAGGCCTCTTTGTCAAAGAACTCGAAAGCGCTCTTATGGACGGCCGCGCCGACATTGCAGTGCACTCTATGAAAGACGTTCCCATGGCTTTTCCTGAAGGACTAGGCTTAGCTGTCATCTGCGAACGCGAAGACCCAAGCGATGCCTTTGTATCTAATAAAGTCGCCTCTCTAGAAGAACTGCCACAAGGTGCTGTTGTTGGCACATCAAGCTTACGCCGCTCTTGTCAGTTGCGCATGAACCGCCCAGACCTAATTATCAAAGACCTGCGTGGCAATGTGAATACGCGTCTAAGAAAAATGGATGATGGCGAGTACGATGCCATTATTTTGGCCACAGCGGGATTGGTGCGCTTAGAAATGTTTGACCGAATTCGCCAAAGAATTCCTGCAGAAGTCAGTTTGCCAGCAGGTGGACAAGGTGCCATGGGCATAGAGTGCCGTTCTGACGATGTGCAGACCATTCAATTACTTACTCCTTTACAACATGAAGAAACGGCCATTCGTGTTACCGCAGAGCGCGCCGTAAACGAACGTCTCAATGGTGGTTGCCAAGCCCCTATTGCTTGTTTTGCCGTCTTAGAGGATGACATTATTTGGCTAAGGGGATTAGTGGGTAGCCCCGATGGTAAAACCATGATTGAAGGCGAAATCCGTGGTCACAAAGACGATGCCAAGTCACTTGGCGTACAATTAGCTGACGACTTACTGGCACGTGGCGCTGACGTCATTCTTGACGCCTTATATAAATAGATGAAATAGGCGAAACATTGGTGCAAGACTGTCATATTCTTATCACTCGACCAGAACCAGAAAACACGCTTAGCTGTGAGCGTATTGTTACCCATGGCTGGACAGCGGTTCCTTTACCTATGCTGGACATAGCGCCCATAGAAGACGCGCAACAACGAGCGGCCATACGGTCACAGATTTTTGATATTGATACGTTTCAATATGTCATTTTTGTCAGTAAAAATGCGGCACGACTGGCAGCGGATTGGCTGGATACCTGTTGGCCCATGTTACCTGTCGGCGTACATTGGATTGGCATCGGACAAGGCACAACGCAAGCGCTTCTGGAAGCCGGGATTCCAGCTATTTCGAATCCGGACATACAACAGAAGCCTTACTTGAATGGCTGAAACCGGCCAAAATGAAAGACCAAAAAGTACTAATTATTCGAGGTCTCGGTGGTCGGCCAGAATTAGGTGATAAACTGGAAGAAAGAGGGGCAAAAGTCCATTATCTGTCACTCTATGAAAGAAAAAAGCCACACTACACGGCTCAAACTTTCTTCATGTTGCCCGATATACATTTAATATGGGTAACCAGTGGAGAAGGCTTACATCACCTTTCAGAATACGCAACAAAACATAAGCCTGAGTGGAAAACGCTCCCTATATTGACACCGAGTAGTAGAGTAAATCAGCAAGCAAAAGAAATGGGCTGGATACATGCCTCATGCGCAGATGGCGCTGACGATAATAGCTTGATCAAAGCGACGGAATTTCACATAGGAAAATAGAATGACTGAAAACAACAAGCAAGATCAACAGGTAGACGGCGCTATTGAAGCTATTCAGACAACGGCCGAGACAGAATCTGCGTCCAGTGAAACGAAAACGCCCTCTGACACAAGCACGCAACCCTTGTCTTCAAACACTGTGTTTGCCTCCGTCTCGCTCGGCATTTCGCTTATTGCTTTGGCGACAAGCGGATGGCTGTATTATCAAAGCACACAAAGCACGCTGCAAAATGAAATCGCTATGTTGGTGGCGTCTCAATCCAACCTAGAAAATACAATCAGCACAAACACGGTTAATAAAGCGCAACTTAATCAGCTTATTGAGCAGGTTTCTCAGTCAGAACAAAGCATCCAAAAACAGACAGAGCAATTCTCTGCGACACAACGGCAACAAGATGACAAACTGACCTCGTTTGAGAGTAAGCTAAACCAAATTAATAACACCACCAAAGAAGATTGGAAATTAGCAGAAGCAGAATATCTGATTCGTCTTGCCAATCAGCGCCTATTACTTGAGTCAGACAACAATGGTGCCGTCACACTGCTTAGCAACGCGGACGACATTCTTAATGAATTAGAAGACCCTATTGTTTTTGCAACACGCAAAGCCCTTGCCAAAGACATTCAAGCCTTAAAGTCTCTCAGTCAATTTGACCTAGAAGGTGCTTATCTCAAACTGAATGCTTTGTACGACAATGTGAAAACCTTGCCTCAGCGGGAGCCATCGAAAGAGTGGCAAGCCAATGCGGCAGAAAACAGTGCCACAGATAATTCAGCTATCGACACAGCAACAGGAAAAATCGCCTCTGCATTGAGTAGCTTTTGGCAGTCTATTCGCTCCTTAGTGGTGATTAACTACCATCACAAACCCATCACCGCACTACTTCCTCCTGCACAATACCAGCAACTTGTGACAGGCATTCAGCTGCAATTGGACATCGCTCAAGTCGCCCTCATAAAAGGTGAACCCGTTATTTACCAACAGGCATTGTCTCGTGTTGCCAACGCCACCACAGAGCACTTTGACACCCAATCTAACAATGTCGTTTCATTTCTGGCTAACTTAACGGCACTACAAGAGTTAAATCCATCCCCTGATTTACCCTTGCCGAGAGACTCATTAATAACCATGAAAGCATTAATGAAAGCGTGGAATCAACGCGGAAATAATGACTCTTCAGCTGAAAACACACAGTCTCAAACAGGGGTAGAAGTCCCCCATCACAACGCCAATTGAATCCGGAGACAAGTTATGAGAAAACTTCTCTTTCTACTGGTTATCATGATGGCGATAGGCAGTGTCTTAGGGCTGCTAATGCGTCAAGACAGTGGTTATGTCCTTATCGCTTATAACGGCGTTACCATTGAAACCAGCTTATGGGTTTTGATTACCGCTATGGTCATCACGCTATTTGTTATGAGCTGGATAAAGCGAATTTTATTTATTCTGCTAAGACCCAGTAACTCCTTAGCCAAAGTCACCGGTAATTTAGCGCAAAAAAGAGCGTCTCGAAACACGATTCGAGGCATGCTAGAACTGGTGGGAGGAAACTGGAATAAAGCCGAGAAATTACTGACCAACAGCGCTGAAAAAGTACCTTACCCATTAATAAATTATATCAGTGCCGCCTACGCTGCCAGCGAACAAGACGAACCAGAACGTTCCAAGGCTTTATTGCGTTTAGCACATCAATCCACACCTGAAGCGGAGTTTGCAATTGGCTTTGCACAAAGCCAAATTCAAATAAAGCAGCAGCACTATGAAGGGGCACTCGCCTCTCTTTTGCGTTTGCAAAAGCTAAAACCAAAGCACAAGCAAGTCTTAAAAATGCTCGTCACGGTATATACCCAACTCAAAGACTGGGATGCCTTACTGTCTCTGACACCCACACTCAAAAAAGACGGCATTTTTGACGACGACAATATGCTAGAACTAGAACGAAATGCTTTTTTGGCTCTGCTTGATAAAATCAAATTCCGCAACAAGCTAGGGCAAAATAAAAACGAATTAGTGGCTGAAGTGGAAAGTCTATGGAACAAACTAGACACCTTATCGCAAGACGATAGAATGCGACAATTATACGCTCAAACCTTAATTCATTTTGGTGATGACACAAAGGCCGAAAGCTTTATTCGTCATAGCTTAAATCATAAATGGTCTGAAGAGCCTCGTTTATGAATACGGTAATATCAAACAGGACAGCATAAAAAAATTATTAAGTAACTGTGAAAACTGGCTCAAAAAAGAGCCTGCCAGTGCCAATTTATATCTTGTTTGCGGCCGCCTAAGTCAATCTATGATGTTATGGGGTAAAGCGAGAGATTACTACGAACAGGCGTTGTCATTGAATACACAAAGCGAAGCGCTGGCAGAATTAAGCCGTTTGCTAAAAGCGATGGGAGATACCAAGGCAAGCCAAGAATTAATGATGATTAACTTACGGTATGCCAGTAATCAGCTAAAACCGCTGCCACTTCCTTAACGTTAATAAAATACCTGCAATAAAAAACGCGATTAATACAATAATCGCGTTTTTTTAGCATATTACTCTTATATTATTTAAACCGGACAACTAATTCGTGCATATTTTCAGCGACATTCAACAATTCACGAATACTTTCACTGGATAAATTAGATTTCTCTGAGCTTTCTATTGCCAAATCAGAAATACGTACTACCTGACGATTAATATCCTCTGAAACATGAGCCTGCTCTTCTACTGCTGCTGACATTTGCATCGCCATATCGCTAATATTGGATACCGCTCCAACAATGCTTTCAAACGAAAGTTCCATTTCTGTTATCTTGCCTAAGCCTTCTACGGCGTCTTGCTTGCCTTGATTCGCAATGACTACCGAATTTTGAGCGCCACTACGTAACGTTTCTATAATATGATGAATATCTTTTGTCGATCCTTGGGTTCTTTGTGCTAACTGACGAACCTCATCCGCGACGACGGCAAAACCACGCCCATGCTCACCAGCACGAGCCGCTTCTATGGCTGCATTCAACGCTAATAAGTTAGTTTGCTCGGCAATCTGATCGATCATTTGTGCCACTTGAGCTATTTTCTCGGAGTGATTGGCAAGCTCCTGTACGGTGGCGCTAATATCCGTCACGGTTTCACTTAATTGCCGAATCGAAAGGCGCGTTTCTTGCACAACTTTTTGGCCAACCTTTGCCGATTCAAAAGAAGACTTCGCGCTGTCTGCTGTCATCTGAACATGCTGGGCAACATCATTAATTGTCGTGGTCATTTGCTGCATCGCAGCAGCAACATCCTGTGTTTCGTGTTGCTGACTAACCATGCCTTTTGTTGTCTCAAGAGTAAGCTGCAAACCAATTTTAGACTGTTCAGATACTTTCGAAGACTCATCCTCAAAACGTGTACGTATTGCATCCATCCTAGACAACAAACTTTTCACACCAACGTCTAATGTTGCAATATCCAGCGTTCGGTCAGAGTAAGTCACCCCAGCCAAAGGGTGCAAAAACGATGTCGATAGACGTTTCCTCAATACCGCCTGCAACCGAGAATAGTCAAACCAAAATAGACCGTTGGCAAGTAAACTCGCAACGCCTAACACAATAGCACCATAGGCAATATTAACGCTCGCGAAAGCCCCTGCGACCACAAGACTGATAACAGGTAAAACAAATTTCCAAGAAGTAAATACGCTTGGCATGACACGCTTTCCAAGGGTAATGCGTTTATATACCTTCTCAGCTCTTGCAACATCTTCGCGTTTAGGAACCGTTCTTACGGACTCATATCCCACTACTTTTCCAGAATCAGTCACAGGTGTAACGTAGGCATCAACCCAATAAAAATCCCCGTTTTTACAGCGGTTTTTGACCAGTCCCATCCAAGCTTTTCCTTGTTTTAACGTTTCCCACATGACTCGAAATGCTTCTTCAGGCATATCAGGGTGGCGTACAATATTGTGAGGACTACCAATTAATTCCTTTTTTTCAAAACCGCTGATTCTAATAAAAGCCTCATTACAATGAACAATATTGCCCTGTAAATCAGTGGTGGAAACCAGCTTTTCCTCTTTGGAAAACGTCTTTTCTTGATTCGTAACGGGAGTATTTTTACGCATTGCACCATTATCCTTAAGCAAACCCTCTGGGCGTATGTATTTTTAATTGTAGGCGAGAGTCTAAATAAGACTAGAAAATAGAATCTTCAATTTTATTTTAGTAAGGTTTTATTTAACCAGCGAGTAAAGACTGGTAACAAATATGTAGGTATTTGTAAGGCCCCAGCGAGGGGAAGAAAGGCAGGCCCCAAGAGTATTCCTGCAATACTGTAAGTCAGTAACACGTTCCTGTTCCCAGATGTAATCGCAGCGGTTAATGCTATCGCCTTGCCTTGTTTTCTATACACAAAATAAGACAGAGCAAAAAACAAAGCGCACAAAGCACTCGCTATAATGAAATAATTCAGTGCCAGCATAGGATCATGATCAAATAAGACACGGAAACTCCCTACAAGCCCAAAAGGAAACGCAAATACCAACAAAATAGTATAAGGCGATATTTTCATAAGAAATTGATTGAGTGCTATTTCAGGGCAAAATCGATGAACTAAAAAAGAAAACAACATAGGGCCAAATATAAACACCACTAAGCGAACAAAATAATTTGTCCAATCTAATGCAACACTTTGTGTTTGGAAAAACACTAAGGCAATAAAAATAGAGATGGGTAAAACCAATGTCGTTGCAATTGTCATGGCCATCGCCTGCATACTGTCGAAACCTAGCGCTCTTACAATGGCTGGCGTAGCAAACAAAGAGCCCGTCGCAGCAACAGCAACCATCGCCAACAAGAGATCCGCATCAAGTGACAGCCACCAGCCAATCACACTGACAACCCCCATACACACAGCTGAATGCAACACAGCGTAGAGCCATATTTGACGACTGCTTAACCGTTTAATTAATTCATTCTGCTTCATCCCTAATAAGGTTAGAGACATCAGCGTAAACAGCACGATAGGTAAGAAAGGGAAAAACGCTAACGATACAGTGGGAAGCAAGAAACCCAGTATAGCAAACACAAACATACAAGGCAGGGAGTGACGAACAAGGAACACTAACATGGGTTAAACCCCTTATTGGGCAGCCCAGAATAAAAACAACAAAAGTTTATCTCATTATTTTTTTGAGCCACTGTAGATTTTATTATTTTCAGGCAACTCAGCAAGCTCCAACACCCAATCAGCACGTGCTTCATCAAACGCAGCCCTAAGAGCCATTAACTCATCACTGGAGGCAAGAGAAACCTCTTTTTCGTCACCACCACGACGAGGGGAAGGGAATGGTATCAGATTATTCTTCATAAATTCTCTCTATTAGCGCATTGTCTGGATATTTATCGGCACTCTATGGATAATCTTTAACAAACGCAATGATGAAGCAAATGGAATCCTTATGAAGTTTTTAATATCCCCCGCTAAAACACTGGATCTGACCTCAACCCCCAGTATTGATCTATTCAGCCAACCAGAGCTGCTAGACGAGTCTCAAACACTCATAAATACCATCAAACCCTATTCACCTGCGGATATCGCTTCACTGATGAAGCTTAGCGATAAACTAGCCACCTTAAATGTATCGCGCTATCAAGAGTGGCAACAAGAACACACACAAGACAATAGCCGACCTGCTATCTATACCTTTATGGGCGATGTCTACACCGGACTCGACGCTTATTCTTTAAATGAGAACGACATGGCATACGCACAACAATCTTTACGTATTTTAAGCGGTCTATATGGGCTGTTGAAACCATTGGATCTCATGCAAGCTTATCGCCTGGAAATGGGCACCAGCCTAAAAAACCCTAGAGGTGAGAATCTTTATCAATTTTGGGGGGACATCTTAGTGAATAAGATCAATGACCTACTTGATAAAGACGAGTTGCTGGTCAATCTGGCTTCAAACGAGTACTTTAAAGCGGTTAATAAGAAAAAGCTGATTTCCCCGCTCATTACGCCAAACTTTCTTGATGAAAAAAATGGCAAATTTAAGGTTATTAGCTTTTACGCCAAAAAGGCTCGCGGTTTGATGGCTCGCTATCTGATCGAAAACCGTTGTGAGACGTTGGATGAGCTCAAGGCATTTGACCTTGCGGGTTACCGCTACGATCCACAACAGTCAACCAAAGACAGCCCTGTATTTATTCGCCCTGAAAGCGCGCAACCAAAAAAATAGCGACCCAACAAACGAAGTGTGTGCAATACAGTAAGCACTCACTTCGTTATTTATATTGGCCTATCGTGACTCGGTCATTCCCACCAAGATCTTGGAAGCTTTTTATTGAGACAAACCCTGCTTCGCGCAATCGCTGCTGAACGGCTAAAGCTTGATCATAACCATGCTCGAACACTAGATAAGCATTTGGTGCCATATAATCAGGTGCCTGCTGAATGATGTGCTCAATGTCAGCCATACCCTGTTTATCTGCCACTAAGGCACTTTTTGGCTCAAAACGCACATCGCCTTGTGACAAATGCTCATCATTAGAGTCAATGTAGGGCGGATTCGATACAATCAAGTCGAATGACTCACTCGTATCCAAAACATCAAACCAGCTACTCTGAACAAATCTTACATTGCTAATGTGATTGCGTGATGCATTACGCTTAGCTAGGGCGACCGCGTCTTCGATCAAGTCCACACCAACTACATTTGCGTTAGGTAATTCAGCCGCCAACGCTAAAGCAATCGCCCCCGTGCCTGTACCAAGATCTAGAATTCGATTTGCTTTGTTAATATCCAGTACAGACAAAGCGACTTCGACTAGCCTTTCCGTATCGGCACGAGGAATCAGAGTACAGGGCGCGACTTCTAGGTCTACAGTCCAAAATGCTTGATGTCCAAGTAAATAAGCAATGGGACTTCACCACGCTCTCGACGCACCAATAAAACATCAAATCGCTCAATATTAGCAGACTCTACCGTCTTATCTGGCCAAGTATAAAAATACGATGTCGATACCTTCAACACATGAGCTAGCAATAGCTGGGCATCCAACTGAGCTGTATCAGAGACAAAAGTAAGGCGCTCATAAGCGCCTTTTAGTAGTTCATCAATTCGCATGAGCGATGATTACCTTAAGTTAGAAACAGTGGGGACTCATTACGCCACCGATTAATTATCACCACTTAGCGCAGCGAGCTGCTCAGCTTGGAATTCGTTGACTAACGGGTTAATCAACGAATCCAAGTCACCTGCCACGATTTCGTCTAATTTATAGAGCGTTAAATTGATACGATGATCCGTAACACGCCCTTGAGGGTAGTTATAGGTACGAATACGTTCCGAACGGTCACCCGTTCCCACTAAGGATTTACGGGTTTCAGATTGCTCGCTGGCAGCTTTTTCTTGTTCAGCAGCCAATAAACGAGACGCCAGCAATGACATAGCCTTTGCGCGGTTTTTATGTTGCGAACGCTCTTCTTGGCATTCTACCACCACACCGGTTGGTATGTGCGTCAGACGAATCGCTGAGTCCGTTTTGTTAACGTGCTGACCACCCGCTCCTGAAGCACGGAATGTATCAATACGTAGGTCTGATTTATTGATAATAATATCATCGACCTCGTCCATCTCAGGCATCACAGCAACAGTACAAGCAGAGGTATGGATACGACCTTGAGACTCCGTCGCAGGAACACGTTGTACACGATGAGCGCCGGACTCAAATTTCAGCTTAGAATAAGCGCCATCGCCCACAATACGAGCAATGACCTCTTTATAACCACCATGCTCACCATCGCTGGCGCTGACGATTTCCACTTTCCAGCCTTGAGTTTCTGCATAACGTGAATACATGCGGAACAAATCACCCGAGAAAATTGATGCTTCGTCACCACCCGTACCAGCACGCACCTCTAAAAAAACGTTACGTGAATCATTTGGATCTTTAGGCAACAGCAGTTTTTGCAAAACCAGTTGCAATGCCTCTTTTTGTGCTTGTCCAGCTTTGTACTCTTCCACACCCATTTCTTTAATATCTGGGTCGGAGTCTGTCATCATCAACTCCGCTTCAGCGATGTTTTCGTCTATTTGCTGAAAGTCATTAAAACATTTCACCACCGGCTCAAGTTCCGCATACTCTTTTGAATAAGCGCGAAACAAGTCTTGATCCATGATCACTTCTGCCACGCCTAATAGCGCTGACAGTTCGTCATAACGATCGGATAAACTTTCTAACTTTAACTTAATGGATTCTTTCATTTTTTAGTTATCTTTTTCTTCGTAAATGCCCAATACATTTGAGGCAATGGTTAATGCGTGTTGATCGGCCTCTGCGCCAGCATCACGCAAATAGCGCGTCGGAGCATGAATGAGCTTATTCATTAAACCATGAGCGAGTTTATTCAACACCTGCTCTGGTGACTGTCCCATCTCAAGACCCTTGAGTGCTTTTTCTAATTCTGTATTTTTAATCGCTTCAGCAGATTGCCTAAAATTAACAATCAAATCAGAGACTTTTCTGGATTCCACCACACGACGATAAGACTCGACGCCTTCTTCAATCATTTGTTCTGCCGCTTTCGCTGCATCTTGCCTTGCTCTGACGTTTTCTTCAATCACTGAATGAAGATCATCCACCGTGTAGAGGTAGGCATCGTTAACCTCGTCCACTTCTGGCTCAATGTCCCTAGGGACGGCGATGTCAATTAACAGCATAGGAGAATGTCGACGCTTTGACGTAGCACGCTCAACCATACCTTTACCAATAATAGGTAATTGGCTAGCCGTAGAAGAAATCACTATATCCGCTTGCGACAAGTAATCCCCAATCTCTCCTAGCATAATGGCTTCTGCATTCAGCTCATTTGCTAGAACCTGTGCTCGAGCCAAGGTTCGGTTGGCCACTATAATACGCTTGATACCATTTTCTTTAAGGTGTCTTGCGACCAGCTCAATGGTTTGTCCAGCCCCAATCAATAATGCGGTACTGTTTCTGATATCCGCAAAAATACGTTGAGCCAAACTCACAGCCGCAAAGGCAATAGACACGGGATTTTCACCAATCGCGGTATCGGTACGAACACGTTTAGCAACCGAAAAGGTACGCTGAAATAAGGACTCTAATTCAGGCCCTATGCAAGCCCCTTCCTGCGATACGGCATAAGCAGACTTCACCTGACCAAGAATCTGCGGCTCACCAAGAATAAGAGAGTCGGTTCCGAAGCCACTCGCATAATGTGGCGTACACTGTCATCATTTGCATGTGTATAGCAATATTGCTGCAACTCAGGCAAAGCAATACCATGATATTCACTAAGCCATGCGATGACGTCATCAACCTTACTAAAATCTTCAACAGAACAGTAGAGTTCTGTTCGATTACAGGTCGAGACAATAACAGCTTCATTAGCTCTCTTCTCAGAGATCAAGGAAGACAAGGCATCGATCATTTTTTCAGGCGCAAAAGCCACACGCTCGCGTATCGAAACGGGCGCGGTTTTGTGATTGACACCTACGGTAATTAGCGGCATTAAAGGCTCTTCTCAAAGATCGAGATTTAAGGTAATGACAGGAGCATCCATTGCCCTAACATGACTCTTTACATAAAGAAGACATATTATACGAGAAATTCACTTTTTGCGCACCCCATATAAGCAATAAAAGTAATAGGATTAGTTTATAGTTATGACTAACATAACGAGTCGCTAGCGATACCATAAGGGTTATATGAATTTAGCATCGAGAAAACACATGCCTTCTGTTTTAGGCCATACACAAACAGCATCATACACAAAAAAGCTCTTTACCCTTTTGGCGCTTATTGGTCTTCCTTTGATAAGTGCCTGTAGTTACAACACAATACAACAATCCTCTACCCCCTTAAATACACAATCAGCCTCTGACGAAACAGACTCAAGTAACAGTAAGATAAAAGAATTGCTGAATGCGGAGTTTATTCTACAACGGGAAGGCCCAAATAAAGCTTTTGAGCCTTTTTATGAACTGGCCCAACAATCAGGTGACACTGCACTAATTAAGAGACTCACCTACATCGCTGTTGTTTCACAAAATGACCTAAATATAGAGCGAAGTGCAAATTTATGGCTCTCCGAAGCGCCTACAGCAGAAGCCGCCTATGCACTAAAACTACAAGTGTTGATCAAAGGAAATCGTACAGAAGAGGTCGCGACACTTCTAACAAACGCCATAAGATATAAGGTTTCTTTGCGTTTTCTTCCAGCCTACCTTGAAGATAACGTTCGCGACAACGATCAAGTAAGTACCATAGAAGCAGCCATAGCAGAACTACCGCCCGAGTCAAAAAACAACCAATATGTGCAGCTAAGCCATGCGCACATATTATTACTATCTGGTGAATATGAAGCAGCCATTGAAACCGCAGAGCGTTTACTAATCCGTGTCAACAGTGAAAAAACCGAAGCACTCTATTTGATACTGGCATTCAGTCAAAAAAACCTAGGGCAAATTGATAACGCCGTTAAAACGTTACAAGCGGCTGCTCAGCGTTTCCCGCAGAACAGCAGAATATTAGTACCTTTGATGGATTTCCTTGTTGACAATAATCAGACTAAAAGCGCCGTCGATACATTTCAGCAAGCCAATTTGGAGACACCAGAAAAGCTACAAGTTGGCATCAACTTAATGCGCACTTTACTAGAGTATGAAAAGCCGCAATTAGCCATCAACATTGCGAACAATCTTCCCAAAGAACAGCTCGGCTTATCTGATCAGGTTGAATTTTTAAGGGCCATTGCGCTTGCTCAGCTAGGGAAAAACTCGCAAGCCATAAATGTCATGCAAAAGGTGGGGGAACCTTACGCACAAATGCGACCAACCAAATAGCATTATGGCTTTACGAACAAGGCAAGGAAGCAGACATCAACACTATGGTGTTAAATCGAACACACCGAGAAGATATTCCTGAGCAAATTGCTGCAATCAGTCAAATTCACGAAGAGAATGGAAACACTCATTTATCCTATGAATTACTCAGCGAAGCACTGCTTTTATTTCCGGACTCTGATGCATTGCGCTATCAAAAAGCATTATTGGCAGACGCGCTTGGTCAATGGGATGTGACAGAAAGCGAACTTAAAACGCTATTAGAAAAAGACCCTGAAAACCCTCAATACCTTAACGCTCTTGGTTACACGTTACTGGTCCGTACACAGCGCATTGATGAAGCCATGATTTATATAGAATCTGCTTATGAAAAAGCGGACAGCGATCCTGCCATTATTGACAGTCTTGGCTGGGGCTTTTTCCTGAAAGGCGAATTAGAGCAATCTTCTTACTATCTAAAAAAAGCATGGTCTATTTTACCTGATGCTGAAATTGCCGCACACTATGGTGAATCATTATGGAAGCAAAGACATTACAAGGAAGCCCTAGAAATTTGGAAAACCGCTTTAGAGGCATCACCAGATACACCACTTTTACTTGATACAATTAAGCGACTTTCACCGTCACTACTTGAAGAATCACAACAGGATACACCATCATGAACTATCGCTTACTCAGCCTTTTCGCTCTTACTATCCTTATCAGTGCCTGTAGCTCCAGACCAACAGGACCGGTTATACCGCCACCGGATAGTGTGGCCGCTATTTCAAAATGGGAAACATCCGGTCGAGTGGGTATACGAACTAAAGAAGACGCAGTGTCAGGTAATTTTAATTGGCAAAAAGACCCAAAGACTTTCGCCCTAAGTATTGTAGGACCCTTTGGCCAAGGGGCCACTAAGCTAGACAAAAATCAAGATGGTGTTGTCACCTTGGCCTACGAAGATACGGTCGTAACAGGCACTGACCCTGCTACCTTGTTACAACAAGAACTTGGTTGGGAGTTCCCAGTTGAGCAGGTTACTTATTGGATTAGAGGTCTGGCGGCACCCAATTCACCATCACGCATATCTCAAGACCCAATCAGCAAATTGCCCAACACTATTCAACAAGATGGCTGGTTAATCACCTATAATAACTTTACAAAAATCGACGGTTTATCCTTACCTCAAAGAATGCAGGTATCGAATCCGCCTTTTAGGGTCAATTTAATTATCAATCAATGGACTATTCAGTAACTAAAAATGCAACTACCTTCTCCTGCGAAATTAAATTTATTTTTACACATTACAGGGCGACGAGAAGACGGCTACCATGAGCTGCAAACCGTATTTCAGTTTATTGATTTATGTGACACACTCGACTTTGCCTTAACACACAACAACCAGATCACTATTTCACCTATTATTGAGCAATTACCTACCGAAGATAACCTTGTTTATAAGGCAGCAAAATTGCTCACACCATATAAAAAAGATCCCTCTTTCGGTATAGATATTACTCTGACAAAACAATTACCTATGGGAGGAGGAATCGGCGGTGGCAGCTCAAACGCAGCCACAACTTTACTGGCTTTAAATGTCCTTTGGGAATGCCATTTATCATTAGAAGAACTAGCGATACTTGGTGTCAAACTAGGTGCCGACATCCCGGTATTTGTTATGGGTTTTTCAGCCTTTGCTGAAGGGGTTGGAGAAAAACTGCAAAAAGTCGAGCTAGATACGCCCTATTTTTTGCTTGTTAAGCCCAATTGCCATGTCTCAACTGGTCAAATTTTTACCGATAAATATTTGACAAGAGACACCCCTCCCCTCAGAATATCGCACGCCTTGAAGCTGGGTGGGCATAATGATTGCTTGGACGTGGTGATAAAGCACTATCCTGAAGTAAGTGAAGCGTATTCGTGGTTGAAAGACCATGGTGACGCAAAGCTAACAGGGACAGGCGCTTGTCTCTTTCTCGCCTTCGATAATATGCACGACGCTGAGCGAGTAAGATCGTCTACACCGACAAAGTGGCAAAGTTGGATTTGCCGTGGCTGTAACACTTCTCCAACACACGATGTGCTAAACCAGTGGATTGAGCAAAATAGGAGCTAGTGTGCCTGTATAAACACACTTTTCCCAGCCAGTCTTTTCTTGGCTAATCAATAGTCATCGCTATAAAATACAAAGGGTATATACAGTGTCCAAGTTGATGGTTTTTACCGGTAATGCAAACCCTGAACTCGCTCGCAGGGTGGTACGCCGCCTAGGGTTACCTATTGGCAACGCGACCGTAGGTAAATTTAGCGACGGTGAAATTACGGTCGAGATCAATGAAAACGTTCGAGGTAAAGACGTTTTTATTATTCAATCGACATGCGCCCCTAGCAATGACAATTTAATGGAATTGATCGTCATGGCCGACGCTTTACGTCGCGCCTCTGCGACTCGAGTAACAGCCGTTATTCCATATTTTGGTTATGCTCGCCAAGATCGTCGTGTGCGTTCTGCACGGGTACCTATTACAGCAAAAGTGGTTGCCGACATGATTTCTGCCGTGGGCATCAACCGTGTGTTAACGGTGGATTTACACGCAGACCAAATCCAAGGATTTTTCGATATCCCAGTTGATAACGTCTACGCCACACCTTTGCTGCTTGACGATTTGCAGCGCCAAGGCCATGAAAACATTACGGTGGTTTCTCCTGATGTTGGCGGTGTTGTTCGTGCTCGCGCTTTTGCAAAATTACTAGATGATGCGGATTTAGCCATCATAGACAAGCGACGCCCTCGCGCTAACGAAGCCCAAATCATGCACTTGATCGGTGACGTAGAAGGCAAAACTTGTGTTTTAGTGGATGACATGTGTGACACAGGTGGCACATTATGCGCTGCCGCTAAAGCGCTAAAAGAACACGGTGCCGCAAAAGTATTGGCTTACTGTACTCACCCAGTACTGTCTGGCAAAGCCATTGAAAACATCCGAAATTCCGTGCTTGATGAGTTGGTCGTGACTGATACCATCCCATTGACACAAGAGGCGCTTAATTGCCCTCAAATACGCCAATTGTCGATGTCTGACATTATGGCGGAGGCTGTTCGTCGCGTATGCAATGAAGAGTCTATCAGCGCCATGTTTGGGGCCTAAGCCAAACACTAACGCTCGGAACGGGTCGCATTTCTGGGCACAAACTTTATTAATTATTAGGAAAATACCATGTCATTATCTATTAATGCCGCAGCACGTACTCAAGAAGGTAAAGGTGCGAGCCGCCGCCTTCGTAACGAAGGCCTAGTGCCAGCTGTTATTTATGGCGGTGATACTGCTCCAGTATCTATCTCTTTCAAAGACAACGAGCTACTTAAAGCCGTTGCTACTCCAGGCTTCTTAACTGGCCTAGTTGAAGTAACAGTTGAAGGTAAAACTGAACAAGTTCTTGTTAAAGCATTGCAACGCCACCCATCAAGCGGTGCTATAATGCACATGGACCTACAACGCGCTCAAGCTGACAAAGTGATCACTACTCGTGTTCCTTTAAGCTTCATCAACGCGGCACAAAGTGAAGGTGTTAAGAGCCAAGGTGGTCGTTTGACTATCGAATCTAAGCTAGCTGAAGTGCGTTGTTTGCCAGCTAACCTTCCTGAAGTATTGGTTGTAGACGTGATCAAAGGCCAACTTGATCAAATTTTCCACTTGTCTGATGTTATCCTTCCAGAAGGCGTAGAGCTTGTGTCTTTGCTTAAAGGCGAAGATCATGACCAACCTATCGCTCGTATCGGTAAGTCTAAACGTTAAGATCATTGAAGGCAGCATTGTGGCAGGTTTTAGATTATTAGTCGGCTTGGGAAATCCAGGCAGCGAGTACGAGAATACTCGCCACAATGCAGGCGCTCAGTGGATTGAGGCATTGGCTCGTCAGAGCCAATGCGCTCTTCGCCTAGAAAAAAGTTTTTTGGCCAATTTGGTAAAGTTTATATAGCTGGTGAAGAGTGCTATCTCCTGATTCCCACCACCTATATGAATTTAAGCGGTAAAGCGGTTCAGGCCGTATGTCAATTCTATAAAATCCCTCCTGAAGAAATCCTTGTGATTCACGATGAACTTGATATTCCCCAGGGCACAGTTAAATTAAAGCAAGGTGGTGGACATGGTGGGCACAACGGACTAAAAGATATTATTGCAAAGCTGTCAAATAATAGAGAATTCGGCCGCCTAAGAATTGGCATAGGGCATCCTGGCCATGCAAGCCAAGTCGCCAATTACGTGTTAAAAAAAGCGGCGCCAGACGACTATGCAAAAATAGAACAAACAATCGACGAATCATTACGTTATGTTGATGACATTGTATGCGGCAAGTTAAATGCCGTCATGAATCAGCTTCATAGCTTCAAAGCATAATCATTTAATTATTAGGAATCTCACTATGGGTTTTAATTGCGGCATCGTTGGGCTACCTAACGTTGGTAAATCGACTCTATTTAATGCATTAACCAAAGCAGGTATTGGCGCAGAAAACTTCCCCTTCTGTACCATAGAGCCAAATGCTGGTGTGGTTGCCATGCCAGACCCACGTCTAGACGCTTTAGCTGCCATAGTGAAACCAGAGCGTGTATTGGCAACAACGATGGAGTTTGTTGACATTGCAGGCCTAGTAGAAGGCGCTTCAAAAGGCGAAGGCCTTGGCAACAAGTTCCTTGCCAACATTCGTGAAACCGATGCCATTGCTCACGTTGTTCGTTGCTTTGAAGACGACAATGTTATTCACGTTTCAAATCACGTTAACCCAAAACTAGATATTGAAGTCATCAATCTTGAGTTAATCTTTGCCGATATCGAATCCATCGAAAAACAACTTTTCCGTACAGCCAAAAATGCGAAAAGTGGCAACAAAGATGCCATCGCCCATAAAGCATTTCTTGAGCGCATCAAAGAACATTTAGAAAATGGCTTGCCCGTTCGCGCTATGGACATGTCTGATGAAGAGAAAAAAGAAGTTCGCTCACTTCATCTCTTAACCACAAAACCAACCATGTACATCGCAAACGTAGCAGAAGATGGCTTTGAAAATAATCCACATCTTGACCAAGTACGCGCCATTGCAGAGGCAGAAGGTGCCATGGTCGTTCCTATCTGTAATCAGCTTGAAGCAGAAATCTCTGAGCTAGACGCAGAAGAGATGCAAGAATTCCTAGATGAAATGGGTATGGAAGAGCCTGGATTGGATCGAGTCATTCGCGCCGGCTATGAATTACTAGGCCTTCAGACCTACTTTACAGCAGGCGTCAAAGAAGTCCGTGCTTGGACCATCAAAAAAGGCGCAACAGGCCCACAAGCTGCAGGTGTGATCCACACAGACTTTGAAAAAGGTTTCATCCGTGCTGAAGTAATCAGTTACAATGATTTCATTCAATATAAGGGTGAAAGTGGTGCCAAAGAAGCTGGAAAATGGCGCTTAGAAGGGAAAGATTACGTCGTAAAAGACGGCGATGTGATGCATTTCCGCTTTAATGTTTAAGAGATAATAAAACATTTTAAGAAAAAGACTTGACCCATTAACAAGTTATATGAATAATATCGCGCCACAGAGGCAGTCGATCATTTTATGTAAACTGTTTTTTTGTTAGTCTGTTGGGGTATCGCCAAGCGGTAAGGCAACGGGTTTTGATCCCGTCATGCGTTGGTTCGAATCCAGCTACCCCAGCCAACAGACAAATGGCTATATAGCTCAGTTGGTTAGAGCACATCACTCATAATGATGGGGTCACTAGTTCGAATCTAGTTATAGCCACCATAATTCGATATGTTGGGGTATCGCCAAGCGGTAAGGCAACGGGTTTTGATCCCGTCATGCGTTGGTTCGAATCCAGCTACCCCAGCCATCGATGCTTCTTAGCAAAAACATATATGCAAGGCTATATAGCTCAGTTGGTTAGAGCACATCACTCATAATGATGGGGTCACTAGTTCGAATCTAGTTATAGCCACCATAATTCGACATATTGGGGTATCGCCAAGCGGTAAGGCAACGGGTTTTGATCCCGTCATGCGTTGGTTCGAATCCAGCTACCCCAGCCATCTATTGTAAATATTCTACACATTACTCCATATCTTCTCCTTATTTCATTGGTTTTTGTCTCTCTTCAACTTATAATCAGACAAAATTTACTATACATGATGATATATGGAAACTAATTATGAAATCAGCTCTTTTACTCTCGACTGCTTTGCTAGCAAGCGCTGCCCACGCTGATGTACTTGGTTTAACAGCAGAAGCAGGCTCGTACATCACTAATGATGGCGAAGATTTCAATACCTACTACGGTGTCGCAGTAGAACACCCCATTCCACTTATCCCGAATTTTCGCATCCAACACCAAGATCTAGAAGGCAAATTTTATAGCTCTAATACTAAAATAGACACGTCTTATAATGACTACACGCTATACTACGAATTCTTAGACGGTCTTTTGTGGTTAGATCTAGATGCTGGTCTTACACTACGCAGTATCGATGGCTCTATTGGTTCAACGGATGTAAGCGACTCTTACCCACTTGGCTACTTATCAGCTTATGTGACATTTCCAGGAACAAGCCTATCCGTAGGTGGTGAATTCAAAAGTGGTGGCGGTAGCGATGCTAGCATCACAGACTCAACTTTCAAGGTTAAATATCAGCCATTTTACTTCACTGGTATCGAAGCAGGTTACCGCAAAGTAAGTGAAGATATTGACGACATCGACAACTCAAGTTTTGATGTTGAGTTTACAGGTGTGTTCATTGGTGCTTTCGTCGATTTTTAAGCACTGATTTTAAGAGCTAATCTCCAAAAAAACGAAAAGCCCGCGATACTTTAGCGGGCTTTTCTGCTTTATATATGAACCTGACGCCTCGAAAGCTAACTGACTTTTGAGAAAGTAATTTCACCGTTAGAGACATCCGCCACAATACGATCTCCAGTAACAAAATGTCCGGCCAACAACTCATTTGCCAAAGGGTTTTCAATCCATCGCTGTATGGCACGTTTTAATGGGCGAGCCCCGTAGATCGGATCATAGCCCACCTCAACCAATTGATCTGATGCGGCCTCTGTTAACACTAAAGACATCCCCATCTCTGCCAATCGCTCATTCAAATGAGAAAGTTGGACCGTTGCAATGCCTTTAATTTGAGATTTCATCAGCGGATGAAACACCACGGCCTCATCAATTCGGTTGATAAACTCTGGCCGAAAATGCATGCCAACCACTTCCATCACTTTGGCTTTAATTTCTTCATATTGATCTGCAGATTGATACTCCTGAATCAAATCCGAAGCCAAATTAGAGGTCATAACAATAACGGTATTTTTAAAGTCTACCGTGCGACCTTGGCCATCCGTTAAACGACCATCGTCTAATACTTGGAGAAGAATATTAAACACATCAGGATGTGCCTTTTCCACCTCATCAAGCAGCAGAACGGAGTAAGGTCGACGCCTAACCGCTTCCGTTAGATAACCTCCCTCCTCATACCCAACATAACCCGGTGGTGCCCCAATCAAACGAGCAACAGAGTGCTTCTCCATAAACTCCGACATATCGATACGCACCATTGCCTGCTCGGTATCAAACAAAAACCTCGCCAAAGACTTACAAAGTTCTGTTTTACCAACGCCTGTGGGGCCTAGGAAAAGAAAAGAGCCGTTTGGTCTATTCGGGTCCGCTAAGCCTGATCGGGAACGGCGAACCGCGTTAGAGACGGCTGAGACGGCTTCATTCTGCCCCATGACAGATTCATGGAGTGCGTCTTCCATTCTCAACAGTTTATCCCGCTCTCCCTCCAGCATCTTATCCACAGGGATTCCAGTCCAACGAGACACAACGGTAGCGATCTCTTCTTCCGTAACGCGTCGCTTCAATAGACGCGTCGCGGTGTTTTCTTCTGCTTGACTGGCTTTTTCTATTTCCGTCTCAAGCATAGGAATCACACCGTATTGCAACTCAGACATTTTCGCCAAATTACCACTACGACGCGCCTCTTCCATTTCATGGCGAACCGCTTCTAAATCCTCTTTAAGCTTTTGCGCACCTTGAACTGCTGCTTTTTCTGCATTCCAGATTTCCTCTAAGTCAGAAAACTGCTTTTGCAGGGTGTTTATTTCACTGTCCAATTCATCAAGTCTTAGCTTAGACGCCTTGTCTTTTTCTTTCTTAAGCGCTTCTTTTTCAATTTTCAATTGAATCAAACGACGCTCTAAACGATCCATATCTTCAGGCTTTGAATCCATCTCCATACGAATACGGCTTGCAGCTTCATCAATCAAATCGATCGCTTTGTCTGGTAACTGGCGGTCTGTAATGTAACGTTGCGACAGCTTGGCAGCGGCAATAATGGCCGAATCGGTAATATCAACACCATGATGAACTTCGTAACGCTCCTTCAAACCACGCAAAATAGCGACAGAATCGAGTACGCTAGGCTCTTCCACCAGCACTTTTTGAAAGCGGCGCTCTAACGCAGCATCTTTTTCAATGTATTGACGATATTCATTAAGTGTTGTCGCACCAACACAATGCAATTCACCACGTGCAAGGGCTGGCTTGAGCATATTGCCAGCATCCATCGAACCTTCCGATTTGCCTGCGCCAACCATGGTATGAATTTCATCAATAAATAAAATCACCTGACCTTCTTGCTTAGAAAGCTCATTCAGCAAAGCCTTTAGACGCTCTTCAAACTCTCCACGATACTTCGCCCCAGCAATTAAAGCGCCCATATCAAGTGATAATACCCGCTTATTCTTTAGCCCCTCAGGCACTTCACCATTAATAATTCGTTGAGCGAGTACCTTCTACAATGGCGGTTTTTCCCACCCCAGGTTCACCAATCAAAACGGGGTTATTCTTACGGCGACGCTGTAAAACCTGAATTGTTCGACGTATTTCATCGTCTCTACCTATAACAGGGTCAAGCTTACCTTGTGCCGCTCTTGCGGTGAGATCAACCGTATATTTATCCAATGCTTGGCGACTTTCTTCGGCATTTGGATCATTCACTGACTCCCCACCGCGCACCTGATCAATCACGGTAGCAATATCGGCTTTTGTAACACCAGTCGTTTTAAGTGCCTTTGCTAAGTCATCCTTACCGTCAAACATTGCCATCAAAACCAATTCGGAAGAAATATATTGGTCTTTACGTTTTTGCGCTTCTTTATCGGCCAAGTTTAGCAAACGCCCTAACTCTGGTGACATTTGCACGTTGCCATCATGATCTTTGACCGTCGCCAGCTTAGTCAAAAGATTATTTAAACCCTCACGAAACTTAGCAACCTGAACCCCCGCTTGCTGCAAAATCGGTCGAGTACTGCCGCCTTGCTGATCGAGCAATGCCATCATTAAATGCAATGACTCGATATAAGAATGATCGTGGCCAAGCGCGATAGATTGCGCATCAGAAAGAGCAAGTTGTAATTTACTGGTTAAACGATCGATTCGCATAGGAACCTCCTGACCAAAAATAATAAAACACAGACACTTCCCACTTAATAAGTGCGCTTAGTCGCTTTTCAATAGACGGGTGTCATTTTTTTGACACCGGTCAATAAAACTTACTTTATTTATTCTCTAGCCAGATAACAGACACCATACGTCCGGTTTTTCCGTCACGGCGATACGAATAAAAACGATCTTTGTCAGTCAAGGTACAATACTGACCACCAGAGATATCAACCACGCCTTTGGCCAGTAATCGCTGCCTTGCAAGCAGGTATAAGTTACAAAGCCATTTGCCTTTCTTTGTCGCCACAAAAGCCAATTGCGCCTCTTGCCGCTCAGCCATAAATGCCTCACGAACATCATCGCCCACTTCAAACGCATTAGGACCAATGGCAGGCCCCAACCACACTAAGACATTTTCTGGTTCATCAAACTGTTTTAACGTTGTCTCTAAAATTCCAGCGCATAAACCGCGCCAGCCAGCATGGGCAACCGCTACTTTTGTACCTGCTTTATCACAAAAAAAGACTGGCAAGCAATCTGCCGTTAAAACCGCACACACCTGATTCAGTTGCTCAGACACCGCGGCATCACCACTGTCAGGCAAATCACGACAAGGCAAGCACACAACATCAGTGCCGTGGATTTGATTGAGCCATTGAACCGACTGAGGCATGCCGATGGCATTCGCAAACAAACGACGATTTTCGGTCACATGATTCATGTCGTCACCAACATGCGCCCCGAGGTTAAGCTCATTAAATGGCCGTTCACTCACACCACCCATGCGAGTCGACACATAAGCCCGTACCGAAGAAGGCGCAGGCCAATTTGGACAAATGAAAGAATCACTATGAGACACCATAAAAATCTCCAAAACCGCTTTGTTTAAAACCACTATCTTTTAAATAAAAAGGCAGCCTAGGCTGCCTTTTTTTAATCGTATCGCATTAAAAATACTCAGAATCGTTACTACCGGACTCCACCGTATCTTTTCGAAGCGCATCCAACAATTTTTTCATATCGTCGGGTAAATCAATTTCCCATTCCATCCATTTCCTGGTAATAGGATGAGCAAGCTCGAGTTTTTTTGCATGCAACGCCTGACGACGAAAGTGTCTCAACTCGTCTTGTAATTCAGGGGAACAAGCCTTTGGCATTTTTAGACGACCACCATATTGAGGATCACCGACCAATGGATACTGAATAAATGCCATGTGCACACGAATTTGATGGGTACGACCCGTTTCCAACTTCAAGCGAATATGCGTATGGTTTTTAAAACGTTCCACCAAGCGATAATGGGTCACAGCTTCCTTACCATTAACAGGCTCAACCGCTTGTTTTTGACGATTGTGTGGGTGACGGCCGATAGGCTGATCAACAACGCCACCACCGGTCATCACGCCAATCGAAACGGCTTCATATTCACGTCCCATGCTGCGTTCTTGCAGCTGCATAACCAAATCGGTCTGCGCTGCCAATGTTTTAGCCACGACCATCAACCCTGTGGTTTCTTTATCTAAGCGATGTACAATACCCGCGCGAGGCAGATGAGCTGTTTCAGGCGCATGGTGAAGGATCGCATTCATCAAGGTACCATCGCGATTACCCACAGCTGGATGCACAACCAATCCAGCAGGCTTGTTGATGATCATAATGTCGTCATCTTCATAAACGACATCTAGCGCCATTTCTTGCGCTTCATGCTCTTCTTGAGCTTCGATCACTATGTCCAATGACACCAACTCACCACCAAACAATTTTTCTTTCGGTTTAGTCAGTTTACCATCAACCGTTAAGGCACCTTCTTTAATCCAGCTCTGAATTCGTGAGCGAGAATAGTCACTAAACAGCTCTGTTGCGATCTGATCAAATCGATTACCACCCAAATCGAAAGGAACTTGGGCTTCTTTTACTATGCGCTCTGCCATACAATGTACTTTAATCTGTTGTTTTCAGCTCATTAAATTTATCATAGAGTCTGAAAGTGAAAAAACGTGTAGCGCCTTGCACTTCATCATCTTTCGCAATTTAACGCTACAAAATGCCGATTGAGGCTAATCTACTACCATATCAAGGTTTTGATTATACATGGGATTTCATCACTCGTTGCTCCGATTCTCTGGAATAGTTGGTTTTTCTTTATTAATTGTGGCTTGTTCAAGTAAGCAAGTACAAGAACCAGACCTGCCTGAACGCGTTTATTATGATAAAGCGCAACAGGCACTGAAAGAAAACTTGCCATCCACTGCAATAAAACACCTCAAAGACTTGGATTCACGCTATCCATTTGGCGAATTCAGCACACGCGCAGAATTAGATCTCATCTATGCCCAAATGGAAGCAAGCGACTTCATTGCTGCTCACGCGGCAGCGGAACGCTTTATCAAAAACCACCCTGAGCATGATTCGATTGATTACGCTTACTACATGCGTGCCTTATCTACTTACAAGGGGGCAGAAAGTCTAATGTCTCGCTACTTAAACTTAGACCCCAGTGAAAGAGACTCGAAAGAACTGTCTAAGGCCTTCAACGAATTAGCGGATTTTACCTCTCGTTTTCCAAACAGCGCCTATGCACCAGACGGAAAAGCGCGTATGTACTATTTACGTGAAATGGTCGCTCGTCATGAATTACAAGTGGCTCACTACTACCTAAAAAGAAAAGCACCGCTTTCTGCACTCCGTCGTAGCCAAGAGGTCATTCAAAATTATCCAAGTTCACAGTCTGTGGAAGAGGCTCTAGCAATAAGCGTACAGTCTTATAATGACTTGGAAAAAACCGATCTAGCTGAAACCAATTTTTCCGTGTTAAAACAAAACTTCCCCAATTCTTCCTATATTAGCAAGCAAGGTCAGTTCGTTCCAATACAACAACCTAATGATGCTGATCCTAGCTTCTTATACTGGGTAACCTTTGGCTTGATAGAGTAAAGCTTACGGTTTAAGCGGGGAAAGGCACTTCCGCCTGCCCCGCTTGCCAAGCCGAGTGTTTAATCATTACGACAGATTGAAACAAAGCAGAATTGATAAATCTGGCCAGCCAGACTTTTACGTTATTATATTGAGAAATATCAAACCAACTTTGGTTTACGGCCACAAACTGACGAACAAATGGAAAAATCATAATGTCAGGCAAGGTTTCGCTCTCCCCAAACAAATAACTTCGCTTTTTTAAACGATTTTCTAGTCTTTGTAAGAATATTTCCCCCTTAGAGCGGTAATATACTTCCGAAAAATCAGGATACCTATCTGCGTATTTATAACGATCAAGCCAATATTTAAAAAAGTGGTCATTATAAGCAATCCACGCCTGCATGTTATTTCTTTGCTTTATTTCTGATGGCCACAACTGCTGAGATCTATTTTTTATACTGGACTTCGAAAGCGCCCAAAAAATAATATCGGAACTCTCCGCATATCTCGCACCATCAACATCAATCAACTGAGGGACGGTGGATCGACCACCTAATGATAAGAGTGCGTCCGGTTTTGCCTTTAAAATCACTTCTCGCAGATAGACAGACACGTTTAAAAAAGCAAGTGTATATCTGACTCTAATAGCGTAAGGGCAACGCCGAAACGAGTACAACACAGGTAACAAAACACCCTCCTATAAATGAAAAACAATAGACATAAAAAAACCATGCTCATCATTAACATCTTACCTAAAATAAGCAGTTAAACGCATGGTTTTTAGCCAATTAAAGCACCAGTTACACTGGTGTAACATTCTCAGCTTGAGGACCTTTCTGGCCTTGAGTCACTTCAAATGTCACTTTCTGACCTTCTTGTAGAGTACGACGACCATTGCCATTTATAGAACGAAAATGAACAAAAACATCAGGACCGCCTTCACGAGCAATGAAACCAAATCCTTTTTCGTCATTAAACCATTTAACAATACCTGATACTAATTGACCTGACATAACAACCTCATTTTATTTTTGCTGCTCTTAATGAGCAGTCTTTATAACTAAGCTTAAATAAGCAAGGACTTAACGTTAAGTATATTAATTCGCGTTAGCATAAAAAACACACTTCTAAATATAATATGTCTTAGAAAGTAAAATAGAAAGCAGATGAAAAGCAAGTATTGTTAAAAAAAGTAATATTCCCCATAGATAACCAGAGTCAATAAAAATCTCTCTTGAAGCAATAATAACCCCACTCAAACACCACAATGGTGCACTAATACACAAAAGCAAAAGAAAGCACCAAAAAAAAGCAAAAATGGAACATTTATTGCTAGAAAATGGAGCAAACGGATTTTTAACAAAGAAAATACATAAAATAGCCCAACTATTGGGCAAAAAAACAAACAAACAAAACCATTTTGGTGCAGAAAAACCATTAGGAGTAATCCGTGACACCCTCAAATAGTGCAGTAGAAATGCTAGTATCTAGCTCAAACACCCTCTTCATCTTACTCGGAGCTATCATGGTATTTGCCATGCACGCTGGGTTTGCTTTTTTAGAAGTCGGTACCGTTCGCCATAAAAACCAAGTCAACGCCTTAGTCAAAATAATGACTGATTTCGCCATATCAGCCCTTGTTTATTTCTTTATCGGCTATCAAATAGCCTATGGGGTTAACTTCTTTGACAGCGCCGCAGTGCTGTCTCAGGAACACGGTTACAGTCTCGTGAAGTTTTTCTTTTTAATGACTTTTGCAGCCGCTATCCCTGCCATCATATCTGGTGGCGTGGCTGAACGAGCAAAATTTTATCCCATGCTAATCTCTGCCGCTGTGATTGTTGGTGTCGCCTACCCACTCTTTGAAGGCATAGTTTGGAATGGTAATTATGGAATACAGGGCTGGCTAGAAACACAATATGGTGAGCCGCTTTCATGATTTTGCTGGGTCTGTTGTTGTCCACGCATTTGGGGGCTGGGTCGCCTTAACGGCCATTTTATTACTAGGCACTCGAAAAGGACGTTTTAGAAATGGCAAACTTGTCGCCTTTGCACCATCAAACATCCCCTTTTTAGCGTTAGGAGCTTGGATCTTATGCATAGGTTGGTTTGGCTTTAACGTCATGTCTGCTCAAACATTAGAAGGCATTAGTGGACTAGTTGCGGTTAATTCCTTGATGGCGATGGTAGGAGGAATCATCGCTGCTATGCTATTTGGAAAAAATGACCCAGGCTTCATACACAACGGCCCACTAGCAGGCTTAGTCGCCGTATGCGCAGGCTCCGACATCATGCACCCCATTGGGGCGCTAGCCACGGGGGCCATTGCGGGGATGATCTTCACAATCTTGTTTACCGTTATTCAGCAGAAATTTAAGCATACTGACGATGTACTTGGCGTTTGGCCACTTCATGGCGTCTGCGGAGCTTGGGGGGCATTGCAGCCGGTATCTTTGGTTCCGAAGCACTTGGTGGACTAGGTGGCGTAAGTCTTATCTCTCAGCTGCTAGGAAGCTTAGGTGGTATTATAATAGCAACACTGAGTGGATTCATCGTATATGGAATAGTCAAGGCGGTGAGCGGCCTAAGACTAAGTGAGGAAGATGAGTTTAACGGAGCGGATTTAGCCATCCATAAAATAGGCTCTATTGGTAAAGAATAACCTTCTACCATTCAAAAAAGCCTGACGCCACACTGTAAAATTGGCGTTAGGCTTTTTTATTTTTTGTTCATGTCAGTAGCAGTATAATAACCAAAGCATTCGCACTCACTCAATTGAAGCAAAAATAAACATGAAGATTTGGCTACTGACACACAGTGAAGAACTAAAAAAAACATCTGGAACAGGCAAAATAGTAAAAGAGACGTTAGAAAGCGAGTGCGAAATTATTGTGTGGTCCAGAGTGGATCCAAGCACAGCAATATTAGCTCTACCACCCGCTAACACCATACTGGTATATCCATGTGAAAACCAGCAACAGACATCTTTAATTGACCTGACACTAACAGTCGACAACATCATTATTATTGATGGCACTTGGCAACAAGCTAAGAAAATATACAACCAATCGCCTTACTTAAAAGCATTCGCACATTACGAAATTAAAGGCATCACATCTTTGTACCAAAAGCGTCGTAATCAAAAAAATATAGGCTTATGCACTGCTGAAGTAGCCATTCACTTGCTAACCGAATACAAACACCCAGCAGCATCAAGCCTATTAGAAAAGTTTACTGTATTTAATCAGTAATACTTACTCGGATTTCTCCCAAATGTGTAACCCAAGCCTGCATGATGTCACCCATAACAACAGCACCGACATTCTCGGGTGTGCCTGTCATAATTAAATCACCTGGACGTAACTCAAAGACCTCAGATATTTTGCAAATCACTTCTTCAATAGACCAAGTTAAATTAGAAATATGACTAATTTGCTTGGTACCCCCGTTTACTTTTAAGCCAATTTCCGCTTTTGATATATCACCAGTAAGTTGAGCATTTTTTAAGGAAATAGGACCTATCGGAGCGGACTCATCAAAAGATTTACCTACCTCCCATGGACGACTTTTCTTTTTGGCTTGTGCTTGTAAATCACGACGAGTCATGTCTAACCCAACGGCATAACCTAAAATGGCATCATTCGCTTGCTGCATCGTTAAATGGCGACCACCTTTACCGATAGCAACAACTAACTCAACTTCATATTCAAACTGTGACGTGGCCATCGGGTAAGAGATAGGCGTAACATTTGAATAAGTAACAGGCACGACACACGATGCATCCTTCTTGAAAAAGAAAGGTGGATCTCTTTCTGGATCGTCTCCCATTTCTTTAGAATGCTCCGCATAATTACGACCAACACAATAAACTCGGCCGACAGGAAACAGCTGATTGCTGTCTACTACAGGTAAAAATACTCGCTTTTGTTCGGGTACAATATGCTTCACAGAAACCCCAATATACCGCTTAATAAAAACTAAAAATGTCCTGATTTAATCCAAATAAAACAATCGGATTCGACACGCCAATGGCTCAGCAAAAAATTAGGCTCTCGCAACCACCCCTCTGAGGAGATTAACAAGCCGTCGTAATTAGCTTGGCCCGATATCATAAATAACTCAACCGAATCAGATAAGTCTAATTCACTTAACAGATTCTCACTATTCTGAATACGAACAAGCCAAACCCGCTCATTACCAAATTGATAAAGAGGGAATATTTCAGACGCTGTAGAAGACCAAATCTTAGGCGTACTAATATATACCTGATTAAGATCTGAAGTTTGAAACTGGTGCAACTTCACTAACAAAAGACAACCATCAATACTGTGTGGGGCATGGCTACTACCTGGTGGATTACGAAAGTAACTGCCGGCTTTAAAATCGCCTTTTTCATCAGAAAAAATACCTTTTAGGACAAGGATCTCTTCTCCTAGAGGATGTGGATGTGGCCGAAAAACTGAACCAGCATCGTAGCGGACCAAGCTAGTCGCATGGCCACGTTCAGCCTCTTCTCTAGCTAATGGTTTTCTATGAACACCAGACATAGGACTGGCAACCCAATCGACCTTATCTGTTTCAATAAATACCGCTTGAGCAAAGTTCATATTAAGCATGATTAACCGCCACCAAATAATTGAAAAATAAGTGTAACGGTTTGGTCAAATAACAATCAAGTTTTTCGTAAATTCATTAAGCTACAAATACAAAGCAAAAAAAAGCACCGGGTGCTGCCACCTGGTGCCAAAAATGTTCCAACAATCCGCCTACAAGAGAGATATATGGAACCTTGAATGATCGTACTTAACATAAGGCTCCCACCTTATTGGGTAGGAAGGAGCCTTAGAGTAAATAAAATCGTCTATGAGAAGATCTTAGAAACCGTAGTAAACACCAACAGCTGTTTGAGTATCAGTGTCGCTGCTAGTAGCACTTTCAAACTTACCAACTTCACCAAACACATAGATATTTGATGCTAGGCTGTAAGTCACGCCTGCCGCGTATTCATTGAAGTCATCAGAACCTGCTGCATCAGGATCAACATTTTGGTAAGAAGCGTACACATCACCAGCACCGTAACCGTAACGTGCTGCTAAACCAAGAATGTCTCGAGTATCTTCTGTGGTTTCGTATTTAGCTGTAACAGACAAGTTTTCCAAAGGAGTCACTGTAATAGCTAGGCCTGTAGTCGCTTCTGCATCAGCAGTATTGTCACGAGTATCGTAACCCAATGCAGCAGACACGATACCAGTAGAATACTTAACAACCATCATAGAAGAAGATTTGTCATAATTAGCATTCGTAGCTTGACCTTCGCTTGCGTCGCCTTTAACTTGCACCGCCGCTTGCACTTCAAAACCGTTTACAGAAGGAGAGAAGTAAGCAATGGTATCGCCTTCAGACGTTTTTGCCGCATTTGTAAAGCCTAGGTATTCATATTGATCAACCGCATCTTGAATCGCATTGTTGTAGATTGTGTCGAATGAACCAATTTGAACTTTACCAAAGTTACCTTGCAAGCCAACAAAAGCTTGGTCTAAGTCAGCTTTACCATTGTCTTCAGCACCCGATTTTTGGTCTGCATCAAATTCTAGTTCGTACTTGAAGAAAGCGGTCAAATCATCATTGATTTTAGTCTCGCCTTTTAAACCAATAGTAGAACCGTTATCTTCAAAGTTGCCGCCAGCATCTTTATCTGCATAGGCGTATTGAATGTTACCGTAAACATCTACTGTAGAACCTTCAGCAGCATAAGCAGATACAGACGCAAGAGCTGCGCTAGATACAGCAATAGCAATAATCGATTTTTTCATTCTCGTTTCCCTTTTAAATGTTTGTACGCTTTTTCTTGTAGGCGCTTGATATGTGCAAGCAACAGTCAAACAATCTAAACTTTCCACAGAAATTGACAACCTAGTGCAAGCTAATTGCATCAAGTATCCGCTATGTGTGCTATTTTTGTGAAATATTACATATAAAAAGGATTTCCCATCACTATTTCATACCAGACAAATTAAAAAACCATTAAATAACAATGATTTATAAAAAAGCGCGAGATAATGTGCATATGAAGAAACAAAAAAATCAAATCAGTTCGAAAATTTTTCGTCAATACAGAAGGGAAATCTTGCTTTAAGAGAAAATTAAGATGAATAAGGACCGGAAAAATAAGGGCAAAGAGGGCAAAAAAACCCTCTTAGAGGAAAAAAACGCTGTTACCACATTAAATCATCAGGAATTTTAAAGTCAGCGTAAGGGTCATCATCAACACTTTCAACACGGTTATTACAAACAAGTACGTAAGAAGCATCACGCTCATTAATCTTGACAGCCACAGGCTCAGGGACAATCTCATACTGCTGTTCAAGCTTAACAATAGCCAAACGACCCCGACTTAAATCATCATGCATTGACTGGCTTATATATAACTGCTTCACTTTTTTACTGTCTGTAAAATGATAGGCAATGTCACCGTCCTCTTTCCGAATACGGTTTTGCTCTATCATCTGTCTAATCTGACCTTGAATTGCCTTATGCTCAGCAAGTTTTTGGCGCTCTAAATTTAATGCTCTATCTTTCTCTGCTTTCTCAAGTCTTTGTTGCTTTAGAGACTCCTGTCGCTCAGTATCATCAGTGGCAAGCATCTTGCCTTTTTTAATTTTTTGCTTCTGTTGAAGCGTCTCAGCTTTTAGCTTTTTAACTTTCTTTTTATCAACGAAATCCAACACCCAATAACTGCTCTTGCAATGACTTAACAGCCATAAAACGTCACCTCACGTTTCTAAAATCAATAGTTCAAATCAATACTGTACTTAAAAAGTTCAGCCTACAAAAACAAAAAAAGCGACTTAGAAGTCGCTTTTTAGCATTCGCACTGCTGAGTATAACCTCAGCAACGTTACCTTATAAAGGTGTAACGTTTTGAGCTTCTGGGCCTTTTTTGCCTTGAGCTACTTGGAATTCAACTTTTTGGCCTTCAGCCAAAGTTTTGAAACCAGAAGTGTTGATTGCAGAGAAATGAACAAAAACATCAGGACCAGAATCCTGAGTGATGAAACCGAAACCTTTAGTTTCGTTGAAAAATTTTACTGTACCAGTTACTACGTCAGACATGTCTGTTTATCCTGTAGGTTAAGTTAATTTATACGCAGGCGCTAGTCGCCTACGTTATAGTGCTAAAAAAACTCGGTATTACTTATGACTTAACAGGACCGAACATACATGACGTAATATTCGCAACTCTGGACATAAATATTGCCAACTCTTTTAAACGAAACTGATTGTAGTCCGCTTTCAGTCGCTGGGTCAATCAAGTTTTGAACAATTTTTAATAAAACAGCACAAAGAATGCCCTTAAATCTCCAAAAGTCGATCCTATCTCATTGTATTTAATGGTTTTATAGGTTAAAAATTGAAGAATAATAATTTCAAAAAACATAAATGCTACTTGACTTCAAAAGTATCACCATTAGCTATTACATAGTTAAATTTAGAGTTACGTTAAGTGTTATGTGTATAAAACATTCGCAAGCTATAGAGCATGCCTGATCATGATTAGGCCTCCCTCAAGAGACCCACAGAACCAAGATTTACAAGTTCGCTAACTAAACTGCAAAACCACTGTTGCTATGTTGTAGGCAGAAGATAGTCAGTTATCTTGGATAAGATAATATGTCTCGGTCTCGACAAAAAGGCATCTCATGCTGCGTCGGGCTAAAGCCACGATCGACAAAAACTATATAAATCAAAATTTTGAAAAAATATATAACAATTGCCTTAGGTTGGAATCGCTCTGCCACGTTGTGAGCCTACGAAACAGGCGCAAGCGAAGCGAATACCAGGGTGATATATAGTTAAACCCCTGTAGGTCGGTCTTCAGGCCGTCAAAAAAGCTCGCGACAACACATCACGTCTTGTCGAGCTAAAGCCACGACCTACAAAAACCTGAACCAAGTGTAGG
>NZ_JAPEUL010000006.1:237500-497500 GCF_026113935.1 Marinomonas rhodophyticola | reverse complement strand
TAGCAAGTAAACGTCGGCCTTAAAAGCCTTGTTCTTGAAATTCTGGTATTTAATTGAAGATATGTTCTTCGATTAACCAAATACGATCTAGTAAGTAATGGGGCTATAGCTCAGCTGGGAGAGCGCCTGCTTTGCACGCAGGAGGTCTGCGGTTCGATCCCGCATAGCTCCACCATTTACTGATCATTCTGTGTAAAAGATTAGAAGAGAGTTCTAAGCAAGACGCTAAACATCTTATGCATTCGTGTGTTGGGTGATTTTTAGTCTCTGACTTAGTGCTTTGCACTAAACTTGCTCTTTAACAATTCGAATTTTGAAATAGACGATAATCAAGCGTCAAACCGGTGGAAAGCATCTTTAACCTAGATGACTTTCTAAATCGTAAATCCAGAGGGGTACAAAAGCCCTTTGGTATGTGATCCGAAACTATTTTGGGTTATATGGTCAAGTGACCAAGCGTGCACGGTGGATGCCTTGGCAGTCAGAGGCGATGAAGGACGTGGTAATCTGCGAAAAGGTTCGGGGAGTCGATAAACAGGCTTTGATCCGAACATGTCCGAATGGGGGAACCCACTCTACTTGTAGAGTATCCCACAGTGAATACATAGCTGTGAGGAGGCGAACGAGGGGAACTGAAACATCTAAGTACCCTTAGGAAAAGAAATCAACCGAGATTCCCTAAGTAGCGGCGAGCGAAAGGGGATTAGCCCTTAAGTGGTTTTGGTGTTAGTAGAAGGCTCTGGAAAGTGCCGCGATAGAGGGTGATAGCCCCGTATACGAAAACACCTTAATCATGAAAACGAGTAGGACGGGACACGTGTTATCCTGTCTGAATATGGGGGGACCATCCTCCAAGGCTAAATACTCCTGACTGACCGATAGTGAACCAGTACCGTGAGGGAAAGGCGAAAAGAACCCCTGTGAGGGGAGTGAAATAGATCCTGAAACCGTGTACGTACAAGCAGTGGGAGCGGACTTGTTCCGTGACTGCGTACCTTTTGTATAATGGGTCAACGACTTATTTTCAGTAGCAAGGTTAAACATGTAGTGGAGCCGTAGGGAAACCGAGTCTTAATAGGGCGTTTAGTTGCTGGGAATAGACCCGAAACCGGGCGATCTATCCATGAGCAGGTTGAAGGTTGAGTAACATCAACTGGAGGACCGAACCCACATCCGTTGAAAAGGCTGGGGATGACTTGTGGATAGGAGTGAAAGGCTAATCAAGCTCGGAGATAGCTGGTTCTCCTCGAAAGCTATTTAGGTAGCGCCTCGTATCTCACCATTGGGGGTAGAGCACTGTTTGGGCTAGGGGGTCATCCCGACTTACCAACCCCATGCAAACTCCGAATACCAATGAGTGCAATTACGGGAGACACACGGCGGGTGCTAACGTCCGTCGTGGAAAGGGAAACAACCCAGACCGTCAGCTAAGGTCCCAAAGTTACAGTTAAGTGGGAAACGATGTGGGAAGGCTTAGACAGCTAGGAGGTTGGCTTAGAAGCAGCCATCCTTTAAAGAAAGCGTAATAGCTCACTAGTCGAGTCGGCCTGCGCGGAAGATATAACGGGGCTAAAACTGTACACCGAAGCTACGGATGCTTAGTTTACTAGGCATGGTAGAGGAGCGTTCTGTAAGCCGTTGAAGGTCAAGCTGTAAGGCAGGCTGGAGGTATCAGAAGTGCGAATGTTGACATGAGTAACGATAAGGGGAGTGAAAAACTTCCCCGCCGGAAGACCAAGGTTTCCTGTCCCATGTTAATCAGGGCAGGGTGAGTCGGCCCCTAAGGCGAGGCAGAAATGCGTAGTCGATGGGAAACAGGTTAATATTCCTGTACTCGTGCATATTGCGATGGAGAGACGGAGAAGGCTAGGCCAGCACAGCGATGGTTGTCTGTGTTTAAGGCGGTAGGTTTAGGGCTTAGGCAAATCCGGTACCTTTTAAGACCGAGAACTGATGACGAAGCCTCTTTTGGGCGAAGTGGTTGATGCCATGCTTCCAGGAAAAACTTCTAAGCTTCAGATATGCAGGAACCGTACCCCAAACCGACACAGGTGGTCAGGTAGAGAATACCAAGGCGCTTGAGAGAACTCGGGTGAAGGAACTAGGCAAAATGGTACCGTAACTTCGGGAGAAGGTACGCCGGCCGGTGTGAAGGACTTGCTCCGTAAGCACTAGTCGGTCGAAGATACCAGGTGGCTGCGACTGTTTATTAAAAACACAGCACTCTGCAAACACGAAAGTGGACGTATAGGGTGTGACGCCTGCCCGGTGCTTGAAGGTTAATTGATGGGGTTAGCGCAAGCGAAGCTCTTGATCGAAGCCCAAGTAAACGGCGGCCGTAACTATAACGGTCCTAAGGTAGCGAAATTCCTTGTCGGGTAAGTTCCGACCTGCACGAATGGCGTAACGATGGCCACACTGTCTCCACCCGAGACTCAGTGAAATTGAAATCGCAGTGAAGATGCTGTGTATCCGCGGCTAGACGGAAAGACCCCGTGAACCTTTACTATAGCTTCACAGTGAACTTTGAACCTACTTGTGTAGGATAGGTGGGAGGCTTTGAAGCGGTGACGCCAGTTACCGTGGAGCCACTCTTGAAATACCACCCTGGTATGTTTGAGGTTCTAACTCAGGTCCGTAATCCGGATCGAGGACACTGTGTGGTGGGTAGTTTGACTGGGGCGGTCTCCTCCCAAAGAGTAACGGAGGAGCACGAAGGTGTGCTCAGCATGGTCGGAAATCATGCATAGAGTGTAAAGGCAAAAGCACGCTTAACTGCGAGACAGACACGTCGAGCAGGTACGAAAGTAGGTCTTAGTGATCCGGTGGTTCTGTATGGAAGGGCCATCGCTCAACGGATAAAAGGTACTCCGGGGATAACAGGCTGATACCGCCCAAGAGTTCACATCGACGGCGGTGTTTGGCACCTCGATGTCGGCTCATCACATCCTGGGGCTGAAGCCGGTCCCAAGGGTATGGCTGTTCGCCATTTAAAGTGGTACGCGAGCTGGGTTTAGAACGTCGTGAGACAGTTCGGTCCCTATCTGCCGTGGACGTTTGAGATTTGAGAGGAGCTGCTCCTAGTACGAGAGGACCGGAGTGGACGAACCTCTGGTGTTCCGGTTGTCACGCCAGTGGCATTGCCGGGTAGCTATGTTCGGACGGGATAACCGCTGAAAGCATCTAAGCGGGAAGCCTCCCTTAAGATAAGATCTCACTGGAACATAAGTTCCCTAAAGAGCCGTTCGAGACTAGGACGTTGATAGGTTGGGTGTGTAAGTGCTGTGAGGCATTGAGCTAACCAATACTAATTGCTCGTGAGGCTTGACCATATAACACCAAAGTGGTTTTTAAAGCGGAAACGCTACAATCACAGACACAGATTACGATAAAGCATCAGCAATGATGAGCATCGGTTTGATACTTGGTTATCACTATTTCAAAATGAATTGTTAAAGATCCAAGCACGTATTCGCGTGTTGTGGTGAGACGAAAAGAGTCCAGCCAGAACAAAACGCAAAACGAATTGCTTGACGATCATAGAGGCGTTGAACCACCTGATCCCATCCCGAACTCAGAAGTGAAAAGCGCCATCGCCGATGGTAGTGTGGGAGATCCCATGTGAGAGTAGGTCGTCGTCAAGCTTTATATTAAGAGAAACCCCGCCCTACTCAGTAGGGTGGGGTTTTTTCGTTTCAGGGACGTAGCATGATCCTTCCCACGTACGTGTGGGGACTCTTTATCAAAGACACGCATGTGAGAGTAGGTCGTCGTCAAGCTTTATATTAAGAAGGCCCTGATAGCTAACGCTGTCAGGGCTTTTTTTCGTCTCAAGGAAATGGGCCGAGGTGCATCACCATCACCTTGGTATTCGCTTCGCTTTTGACGGCCTGAAGACCGACCTTGTATGATGATCTTAATGGCTATTGAGGTGTATTCTTTAGTTATTATCGGGAGGCCGTGCCGACCTTGAGGCAGTTTACTGACCTCGTTTGTAGAGTGGCCCCCGCCTCATTTACTCATCTCGAAGAGTATCAAGAAGCACCCAAAGGTGACTTCGTATTACAAGGTTGAGTGGTAAAAAGTACGAGGTCAGGGACCGATAATTATTATCTAACTAAATTAACGAGTACGCAAATCATGAGTACATTTGTAGGTATTGATATCGCGGCAAAAACCGTTGATCTCGTCGTACGTCAGAATGATAAAAATAGTTCCGTAAAAACGTTTCAACAAACACCTGGCGGTAGAGCAACACTGATCGAATTTTTACAAAAGCATCATCCGAAATTGATCGTAATGGAGGCCACAGGGATCTATTATTTAGACTTAGCCGTTGCTCTTCATGACGCCAAAATATCTATTAGTGTGATTAATCCCAAGAGCTTTAATCACTTTGCTCAGATGAAGTTAGCGCACAGTAAAACAGATGGTATTGACGCTGCCTTGCTAGCGGAATATGCACAACGCATGACACCTGAAAAGTGGACACCTCCTCATAAAGACAAACTAAAATTACGAGATATATCAAGACAAATCAATCGTTTAACAGGTGACTGTACTAAAGCAAAAAACCGCTTACATGCCATGACATCTTATGAAGGAACGTCTTACGTAGTTATTCTTGATGAGCAAGAGGGTATTGCATCTTTAGAAAATCGTATTCAGCGTTTGCGTACGGCTGCTATAGAAATGATTAAAAGCGATGCTGACATCGCGCAGCAATTTAATAATATTTTAACGGCTAAGGGTATTGGAGAAGTCTCTGCTATTACCCTGCTAGGAGAGCTGATTATTTTACCCGAAACACTTAAGGCTAATCAGGTTAGTCGCTATGCCGGTTTAGATGTACGACTTAATCAATCTGGCAGCAGCCTCAACCGTCCAGGTAGGCTGAGTAAAGCGGGTAATACTTATCTGCGCTGTGCGCTATTTATGCCAGCGATGTCAGCTGTTCGTCATGACCCAAACGCAAAGGCGTTTTACCAAGCGTTAATCGCGCGAGGTAAGAAAAAGATCCAAGCTATGTGTGCCGTAATGCGCAAAATGCTGACTGGAGTCTAGGCGTGTTTTAAATCAAACACGCCTTTTGATTCATCAAAATTATTCAGTGAAGAACATAAAAAAGCTTGTGCTTAAACAGAGTATCTACAGGGTTTTAACTATATATCACCCTGGTATTCGCTTCGCTTGCGCCTGTTTCGCACGCTCAACGCGTCAACGCGAATGAATGGTTGGTGTTCGCCAGACAAGGTAGGATGTATCGTGTGGAGCTTTTTGTTGGTGTGCTTTTTAATAAAAATCAATTTTTTTCGATTTATACTTGCATGCGACGCCTTACGACGTTAAGGTTATTAACAGACAGAGGGCGATGGACTTGCCTAAAGCCTTCAGGATGAAGGCTCTGTCTCCTTTCAAGGTAGGCTATTGCTGCAAGGATGCAGCGGAAAATTCCTTTTCTAAAGTCATTTCCTCATTCTGTAATACCTCTTTTTAAATTCTGTGTTATTCGTTCAAATAGGTTTAATTTTGTCTCAATAACTCATACGAAAAAATTTATGACTCCAGAAGTATTTATTAAACGCCAATGCAAAGCCCATATAGTGCAACGTGAAGAGCGGATTCAGTCTTTGTGGAGTGGTTATGGTGAGTTGGCTCGTTATTCATTAACAGGGAACGAATGCATTTCTTTTGTTGTTGCGAAGCACTGTTTATTGCCTGTAGCGGTGAATCATCCTAGAGGTTGGCATTCGGATCACAGTCATCAACGTAAGGTTCGCTCCTATGAAGTGGAACAAAATTGGTATCGAAACTGGGCCTCTCGTTGCCATAGATCCGCTCGTATCGCGTTTTGTTATGGCGATTTTTATAATGAACATACAGGTCAACGATTGACCTTATTGGAAGACTTAGACGCTGCTGGTTATTCAGATCGATATGATGCCAACAATAGAGATCATTTACTTTCTTGTATTAATTGGCTTGCAGCGTTTCATGCAGGCTTTGTTTATCAAACACCCCCTTTAGACTGGCCGCCTGATCTTTGGAGCAGAGGGACCTATTGGCATATTGAGACTCGTCATGAAGAGTGGTCCGCCATGGACGATGGTGATTTAAAATCGTCTGCTGCCGCTTTGGCAAATTGTCTTGATCAGGCGAGTTTTAAAACCCTAGTTCATGGGGATGCCAAGGTGGCTAATTTTTGTTTTTCTCCACTTGATAATCAAGTAGCTGCAGTGGATTTCCAATACGTTGGCGGTGGTGTGGGAGTGCAGGATTTAGCGTATCTTTTAGGCAGTGCTTTATCTGAGTTTGAGCTGATCGAAAATATAGATTACCTATTGGAGTATTATTTTTCAGAGTTGGGACGAGAGTTGATGGCGCAAGGTGAGTCGCAGGCCTTTGCCCAAGCGGTAATTGAAGAATGGCAAAACTTATTTTCTATTGCGTGGGCAGACTTTCATCGCTTTATTATGGGCTGGTCGCCCACTCATCCGAAAAATACGCCCTTCAGTCAGCAATTGACTGAGCAGGCGTTAAGTCAATTAAGACGATCTTAATGCACGGTTGGTTTTTGCCGTAGCTTGAGCGGTCATAGGATCTTCTGGCCAAGGGTGTTTAGGGTATCTGCCGCGCATTTCCTTGCGTACTTCTGGGTACACTTCGCGCCAGAAAAACGCCAAATCTTGTGTTACTGCAAGAGGGCGTTGTCCAGGTGAAAGCAGTTCGATACGTATTATCTGATTCAGTACAGTGGGACTGCTGGTGTAGCCGAACATTTCTTGTAGTTTGACTCTTAGTGTTGGCTGTAGCTCACCATAATCAATGGCATGACTGGATCCCGATGGCACAGTGATATGCGTGGGGACTTTTTGATTAAGCAATTGCTGTTGGTTCCAATCTAATCGACTTAACAAAATATCGTTTAATACCAACTTATTCATAGCTTGTTGATTCGTCACTTTGCCAAGATACGGACCGAGCCATTCCTCTACATCTTTCAATAACGCATCATCTGAGCAATCTGGCCAGAGGTTTTGTTTGTCATGCATGAAGGCGAATTGTAAACGTGCTCGCAGTTGCTCGCTGGTGTCGTTCCAAGGCAGGACGCAAAGGCCTTCTTGGCGAATGTAGTGGCAAATAGCTTGGCCAATATCGGCTTCAGAAGATTTATTGAGCTTTTGTTTATGCACACACAATTTGCCAATCCAATGTTGTGACTCACTGAGTAGACGTTCCTCTTTTTTTGACCAAGCAAGATGATGTTTAACGGTGAATAAGTCGTCAAAATCTTGTGTCAGCATGGAAAGCTGAATGGGGTAAGCGAGAAAAATACGATCTTCTTCTTGCCCATTATGCCCTCCGATATCTAATGCGATGAGCCATTCACTTTGGGCGCAAGGATCGAGAGACGATAGACTGGCCATGCGACCATTAGTCAGTTTGTAGCGAGCTTTGTCATGGCCTTGATCTATACGTTGCGCAATACGGTCCGTAAACGCTCGAATCAATAAAAAAGCGATATCTTTTTGCTCATTGTCTGAGGCTGGTTGTGTGCTGATTTGTTGACTGCGCTTTTGCCACTGTTGCTGAGCGTTTAAATAGTGTTGTCTTGGGCGTTTGCTGTGGACCTGACGTGACCCAGATATCCAATCGAGTCGATCCGATAAATCGCTATGGTGGTTGGACAGAGGATCGCCCTCTGACAAAATAGTGCAGATGGCACTGGCCGAATCGCTTCGATTGTTTTGCTTACCATCCAACAGCAATCGAGCCAGTCTAGGTTCGATTCCAAGGCGACTCATTTGCTCGCCGAGTTGGCTTAATTCTAAAGACGGTTGTGATGTTTGAGGTTGCTCAAGAGCTTGCAGGTTGGTTAGCAAGTCAATCGCCTGTTGCCAATGGCTGTTCGGTGGCGGTGTCATCCAATCCAATTCCAAACGTTCTTGCACGCCCCATTTGGCTAAATCCATTACCAGGCTACTCAAGTCGCTGATTTCTATTTGTGGTTGAGCCTGAGAAGCTAGCTGATGTTGTTGTGCTTCGCTCCACCAACGATAGCAAACGCCGGCTTCGGTACGCCCAGCTCGACCCATGCGTTGAGTGGTTTCCGCTTGTGTTGCGCGACGTGTATGTAATCGTGTGATCGCTGTATTGGCATCAAAGCGTGCTTCACGACTAAGACCACTGTCAATGACTACGCGAATGCCATCAATGGTTAAGCTGGTTTGTGCAATGGCTGTCGCCAGTACAATTTTGCGATGGGGAGCTGTCGTGGGTTCAATGACAGTTTCTTGTTCTTTTAAGCTGAGTTCGCCATACAAGGGCAAGATTCTTAAATAGGCTTCATGGCCTAAGTGCTGTTGTAATTGGCTGGCAGCTTGTCGGATTTCTTTTTGACCCGGAAGAAAGACCAAAATGCTACCGGTTTCTTCATAAAAGGCTTGGCAAGTAAGGCGCACGACTTCGTCGGTGACCTGAAAGGTTTTAAGGGATTTATTGCCATAATGTGTCGTGATTGGAAAACTTCGGCCTTGACTAGTCAGGGTTGGGCAACCAAGTCGCGTTTCGAGCGCGTCGGTATCGAGCGTCGCAGACATAACCAAGAGCTTAAGCGGATCTTGGTCACGATATAATTCGCGTGCTTGTAGGCACAAAGCAAAGGCTAAATCCGAATGTAAATTGCGCTCGTGGAACTCGTCGAAAATCACCAAAGCAATGTCATCTAGGCTTGGGTCATCGTGCAACATGCGCGTTAATACACCTTCGGTGACCACCAAAACTTGCGTGAGTGGACTTTCTTTGCCTTCATGGCGAATTCGATAACCAATACGCTGTCCGAGTGCTTCTTGCAAACTGTCCGCAAGGCGTTTTGCTGCGGTTTTCGCTGCTAAACGTCTTGGTTCTAACATGATAATTTTGCGCCCTTTGAGCCAAGCCTCATTCATTAAAGCCAATGGAACCACTGTGGTTTTACCGGCACCGGAGCGGCTTCTAATATCGCTTCGTGGTGATATTCGAGTTGGTGTTTTAGCTGGGGAATAAGGTGGTAAATAGGCAGTTCATTAGACATAAGATGGCTCGTTAATTTGCTATCAATATGATAACGCTTTTGGCCTATTAACGCAGTCTCACTTTAGGCCTTCCGATGGCGATGTCCGTTTTGCAGGTGGCGATGCAAGGTAGGAAGTAGCCATTTTGTTTTTCTTTTTCGTTTAAGCCATGTGGTTGTCGATCCGCGTAATCTATTTCACCAGACAGTAACGGTGTTAGACAAACACCACAGACGCCATTGGTGCATGCTTGTTTGATTGCAATATTTGCACAGAGTAAAGCATTCAAGATAGATTCACCTTGATTAACCTGAATGGATTGCTCAGGATCTAAAAAAGCGAGATGTATGTTCTTATCAGGTATAGGTTTGTGCTGCACGAGTCACTTTCTCTTTTGTTAGTTTAGTAATAACTTTACCATGAGATGAATAGAGACGGTGCATGATAACGATGCTTGCCAATACTGTGTTAAAAAGGTGTCTAATAGTATGGCTATAATGGTTTTTTTCGCGTGATTAGCAAGGATAATGGATCCCCCAACAATGACAGAGCAAAATAAAAAGACCTTATTGGTAGTAGATGATGATCAAGACATTCGTCAGTTACTGTGTGACGCCTTGTCACAAAAAGGTTATCGAGTATTAGAAGCAGAGAACGGCCGTCAGATGTGGTTGCATTTGGATGCGGAACCTGTGGACTTGGTATTGATGGATTTATACCTCAGGGAAGAGGATGGTTTGAATCTTGCCCGTGATATTCGCGAGCGCTTTGTTATGCCAATTATGATGCTAACTGGAAAGGGAGATGAAACCGACCGCATTTTGGGGTTAGAGCTAGCGGCGGATGATTACATGATGAAACCCTTTAATTTGCGCGAGCTGACCGCTCGAATTCACGCGCTGTTACGCCGAGCCTATCAAGCCCCTCCGACCGTGGGCAGTGCCATTAACCAAGATCATGATTGTTTGATTTTTGGGGGCTGGGTGTTGGATTTAACCGCCCGTCTTTTACAGGATAAAGATGGGAAGTTAGTGACTTTGACGCTGGGTGAATTTTCTTTGTTAGAGGTGTTGGCGCGTCATCCAGATCGTATTTTTTCTCGTGAGCAACTAATAGAGCAAAGTCGAGGCTTGGAGACAGAGGTCTTTGATCGTACTGTTGATGTATTGATTCTTCGCCTGCGACGAAAAATAGAGGTCAATCCGAAAACCCCCGAATTCATCAAGACTCAACGGGGGCTTGGTTATTTTTTTCAAGGCCCAGTGCGGATTCAGTAAATGCGCTTTACTAGTATTCGCCAAAAAAGCGTCTTTATCTATATTTGCTATTAGTTTGGTCGCTTTTTTTATGGTGGGCATTGGCTGGCAATCCATGCGTGTCAGTGAAGCGTCTTTATCTGAGTTTGAGTCCGAAACTTTACCGGAAATTAGTACGTCTTTAACCTTAGCGGAAGGTGTTGCTCAGTTGGCTGCTATCGCCCCTTATACGGCGAGCCCTGGTCGACCTTTTCAATTGCAAACTGAGTCTGAGCGTATTCATCGGCGTATCTTAGAGCTACGTGGTGTCGCAGACAGTTTAGCTGACTCTGTTTTTCAGCGTGATATCGATGAGCGGTTAGATGATTTACAAACCACTTTGGAAGAGCTGGTTGCTTTGGTGCGGGAAGAATTGTACTTACGTGAAGACAGTTTGGCGCAGCAGTTTCGAATTCGTCAGTTACCACTCAATGAAGATAACGCCGCTACGGTAAACAGCCAGCAGGGGTTGGTTTGGTTACTGCAGTTATTAGAGTCGCCGAGTTTGGTGCCAGAAAGCATACTGAACAATTTAAAACTCTCGGAGCAGAATGAGCAAGTTGCAAGCATCGCCGATGATCTATTAATGGCTCATCGGCGCTTGAACCAGATTCAGGAGCGTAAAAATTATTTGTTGATTTCGATTCGTGCGAAATCGGAACAGCTCAGTAAGCAGGTCAGTGACTTTGTTGGTGGCTTGCAAAAAAAGGTAAGTCGTCAGCGACAAGAGGTGTCTTCGTTTGTCGACAGAGGTCAAAATTGGATTATCGGTATTTCGGTCTTTCTATTGCTAGGTTTGACACGTTTGTATTGGTATAGCCAGCGTATGACCAAAGATTTAGGCGTTGTCACTAATAATATGGAACAGTTGTCATTGGGCCGTGTGGATTCAAAGCACACCTGGGATACGTCGAAACGATGAAATTGGTACGTTAGCAGATACCTTTGAAGTCTTTCGTCGTGATGCACTAAGGCGTTTGGAAGTCACTGCCGAGCTATCAGAGCAAAAACGTTTGCTTGAAACCATCTTTGATAACATGAACGATGGGTTGAGTGTGTTTTCAGCGAAAGGTACCTTGGTGGCTTGGAACTCGGGCTATCAGAAATTGTTTGATTTGTTGGACGATGATCTAAGCGTGGGTATGTCGATTGATGAGGTACAAAACTTGATTAACCGAGGCCAGCATAAAAACTTGAATTTAGAAAATCAACAAGTTCATATGGAAGAGGTCAACGTTTCTCGTCATTTGCGTTTTCAACGTTTTGAACGCCATTTCGATTCAGGAAAAATTATCGAGTTTCGCTCTAAGCCTATGCCTGAAGGCGGTTTTGTTACCTTATACACGGACTTAACTGAGCGTAAAAGCGTTGAGAGTCAGTTGCGCCAAGCACAAAAAATGGAGATGTTGGGGCAACTAACAGGCGGTGTTGCCCATGACTTTAATAATCTTCTTGCGGCGATTATGGGCAATTTGCAAATGTTGTCAGATTCTCGTCCGCAGACATCTGATCAAGCGCGATATATAGAGCGTGCGCTGGTCGTCTCTGAGAAAAGCAGCAACCTTGTACAGCGGCTATTAGCGTTTAGTCGTCGCCAACAACTGTTCCCCGTCCCCATTGCCATTGATGACTTAATCGAAGGGATGTTGGATTTGGTGGAATACAGTGTGGGTTCGCATATTATCGTCGAAAGTGAGTTGCAGTGTCCTGGTGTGGTGAGTCTGATTGATCCTTCGCAGTTGGAAAATGCCTTGTTAAATCTGTCTTTAAATAGTGCCAGTGCCATGCCTGATGGTGGTCGTTTGGCTTTTTCTACCAAACTTTGTACCCTGCCCGACAGTGATGTTCCGGCCATTCGTATTCGGGTAGAAGATTCCGGAGAAGGGATTTCTGAAGAGGTCATTGGGCGAATTTTCGAACCTTTCTTTACCACCAAGCCTGTAGGCAAGGGAAGTGGTTTGGGATTTCAGTATGATCTATGGCTTTGTGAAACAAAGTGGTGGGGAAATAAAGGTGACGTCAGAAAAAGGCAAATGGACTCGAGTTTGTCTCTTTTTACCTCAGCAAATATCGCCAATCGACCTAGTAGAACGTGACAATGACACCCAACAACAAACTATTTTCCTGCCTGAACACAGTCTTGTTTGGTTGGTGGAAGATGACGAAGAAGTATGTCGAGTCATGCGCGAACAGTTGGAAAAAATGGGCTTTATGGTGCAGAGCTTTGAGTGCGCGGAAGCTGTAATGAGGGGACTGAGTAAAGCAATGGTGCCTGACGCCATTGTGTCCGACGTGAATTTATCAGGCGCTATGAGTGGTGTGGAGTTAGCGCATAACATTCGCCTGCAGTCGCATAGCTTTACTGGGCCGATATTGCTGATGTCTGGTTTGCCAAAAGACGAATTGAAACAAAAATATCAACTAAAAGATGAAGATTTATTTATACCAAAACCTTTTACAATCAAAGAGTTAAGTAGATTATTTCAGATTAAATATTAAATTGTTACAAATATTACAAAAAAAGATTAAACAATGAAATTATCCATTAGTTTTTTATCTTCATAGTATTTTATTAGAAACAGAGTCGGGGCTGGATCTGTTTTAATGGCATTGCTGCCAATAATAAAAACAAAAACTGGAGTTATAAAATAATGAAATTCATTCCGTATAAAAAATTGGCGTGTCTTGTTGCTGCTGGCACTCTTTCTACTGTAGCTATGGCTGAAACCCCAATTATTGGTCTTATCACCAAAACCAATACCAACCCATTCTTCGTTAAAATGAAAGAAGGCGCTCAGCAAAAAGCGGATGAGACTCGGTGTTGAACTACGTACTTTTGCTGGTCGTTATGACGGCGATAATGAAACGCAAGTTCAAGCGGTTGAAAACCTAATTGCTGCCGGCGCAAAAGGCATTCTTATTACCCCAAGTGATACAGCTGGTATCGTTCCGACTATTCAAAAAGCACGTGATGCTGGTTTGCTGGTTATTGCGTTAGATACACCTCTTAGCCCTGCTAGTGCAGCCGACATGACCTTTGCGACAGATAACTTTAAAGCTGGCGAAATGATCGGTATGTGGGCAAAAGAAAAAATGGGTGATAAAGCCAAAGATGCGAAAATTGCCTTGCTTGACTTGAGTACTAGTCAGATCACGGTAGACGTTGCACGTGATCAAGGTTTCTTAAAAGGCTTCGGTATTGATATTAAAGATCCAAACCGCATGGGTGATGAAACCGATCCACGCATTGTGGGCAATGATGTCACACAAGGCTCGGAAGAAGGTGGTCGTCGTGCAATGGAAAACTTATTGCAAAAAGATCCAGGTGTTAATTTAGTTTATACCATCAACGAACCTGCTGCGGCAGGCGCTTATGAAGCCTTGAAATCATTCGGTCTTGAAAAAGATGTTTTGATTGTATCGGTAGATGGCGGTTGTCCAGGTGTTCGTAACATCAAAGATGGCGTGATTGGCGCGACTTCAATGCAATTCCCTCTTCAAATGGCCTCTCAAGGCGTAACGGCGATCGTTGAGTTTGCCAAATCAGGTTCGCGTCCTTCTGCCTCTAATGGTCTCGATTTCTTCGACACAGGTGTTCAATTGATCACCGATGAACCAGTGAAAGGCGTGCAATCTGTTACTTCTCAAACTGGCTTGAGCATGTGCTGGGGCTAATCAATCTCTTGTGATAGATGGGCGAGAAGGTGCCCTTATTTGCCGTTAGCCGAGTAGTTGGGCTAACGGCCCTTTTCTTGTCTGGAGTAATCTATGAGTTCTACTGACACAAAGCCGTCAACAGCAGTGCTTGATCATGATAAAGTTGCCGATCAAGCCAGTGCTTATGTTGCGCAGTTTGAGCGCAACGAAACACCATTGCAGCGCTTTAAAAAGTTTCTTCATCATTATCCAATCGCTGCACCTTTGATTGTGCTGCTGTTGGCCGTTATCAGTTTTAGCATCATTGTTGGTGATCGCTTTTTACACCCATTCAACTTGTCTTTGATATTACAACAAGTGACCATTATCGGTGTGATTGGTGTCGCGCAGACATTGATTATTTTAACCGCGGGTATTGATCTATCCGTTGGTGCCATCATGGTGCTGACTTCCGTTGTCATGGGGCGGATGGCAGTGAACCATGGTATTGATCCTAGTTTATCTATTTTGATTGGTATTGCTGTTGGTGCGTTAGCGGGCTTTATCAATGGTTTATTGATTACACGCTTAAAAATCCCACCTTTTATTGCAACGTTGGGTTCTTGGAACGTATTTTTTGCGTTGAATCTTTGGTATTCAAAAAGTGAAACAATTCGCTCCCAAGACATCAGTAATATTGCACCGCTGTTGCAGTGGACTGGCCAAACGATTGACTTTTTTGGCGCAAGACTCACTTACGGTTCTTTATTAATGTTAGGCATCTTCTTTTTGATTTGGTATGCCTTAAATTGGACCGCGTGGGGACGTCATGTTTATGCCACAGGGGATGACCCAGAAGCGGCAAAACTCGCAGGTATTCGGACTAATCGTATTTTAATGTCCGTATATGTGCTGGCTGGTGTGGTTTGTGCTATCGGTGCTTGGGTATTGATTGGTCGAATTGGTTCAGTAAGCCCACAAGCGGGTACCATGACCAACCTAGACAGTATTACTGCGGTCGTTATCGGTGGTTGTAGTTTATTTGGTGGGCGAGGCTCTATTTACGGCACATTGATAGGTGCTTTGGTCGTCGGTGTATTTCGCAATGGTTTGGCACTGGCGGGTGTCGATGTGTTATGGCAAGAGTTTACAGTCGGTATATTGATTATTTCGGCCGTTGCCATTGATCAGTGGATTCGAAGAGGGACAGCATAATGGTAGCTCAATACGATAAAACACCCGTGTTGCAAACAAAGGGTTTAGTGAAGCGCTATGGTAGCGTGACAGCGATTGATCATGCTGACTTTGAATTGTACCCAGGCGAAATCTTAGCCGTCATTGGAGACAACGGTGCGGGTAAATCGTCATTAATTAAGGCTCTATCCGGTGCTTTGGTTCCCGATGAAGGGGAAATTTTGTTAGATGGTAAGCTGGTACACTTTGCTTCGCCAATGGAGGCCCGTGCGTTAGGCATCGAAACTGTTTATCAAAATTTAGCTGTATCACCAGCATTAAACATTGCGGACAATTTATACCTAGGCCGTGAACTGCGTAAGCCAGGTATTTTGAGGCTCTGTCTTTCGTATGCTTGATAAAAAAGAAATGGAACGCCGTGCTCAAGCTAAAATGACCGAGCTAGGTTTGATGACAATACAAAACATCAGCCAAGCAGTTGAGTCACTGTCTGGTGGTCAACGTCAAGGCGTTGCAGTGGCACGTTCCGCTTTATTTGGCAGCAAAGTGGTGATCATGGATGAACCGACGGCAGCACTTGGCGTGAAAGAGTCGCGTCGGGTATTGAACTTAATCAAAGAGGTTCGAGATCGCGGATTGCCGATTATTTTGATTAGCCACAATATGCCACACGTATTCGAAGTGGCTGATCGCATCCATATCCATCGTTTGGGTAAGCGAGCTGCGATTGTTACGCCTCAATCCCATAGCATGTCGGATGCGGTGGCCATCATGACGGGTGCGATGGATGTGAAAACGTCAAACGAAGCCGCATAAGAAAAAAGGCAGCCGTTATTTTGTTTCTTCTCTCTGATGGGGCAAAATAGCGGCTTTTTATGCTTTATTTGATGTGCTGGGTTATGGGGACGTCATCATTAGCATGTCTTAATCTTGGGGAAGTAAAATGAGTCTAATGAAATCAAGCATCTATAGTCTGAAAGGACGACCGCTTTTGAAGACTAATCGTCTTATCCCCAGCGCACTGGCTGTTTTTATTGTTCTTGTTTTGCTTTTTTCTCCGCTGTCTTCGCAATCCTCAGAGCCTCAGCCGCTTAAATCCATTGGTATTAGTGTGGCAGATTTAGGCAATCCTTATTTTGTTCAGTTGGTCGATACTGCGACGCTGAAAGCTGAGGAGTTGGCGGGGGAGCCCCGTCAAAATGCTTATTCGCTCAGATGCTTATGATTGGCAAAGACAAATCGGTCAGATTAATGATTTTATCGAACAGAAAGTTGATTTAATTGTTCTAACGGCTGCGGATGAATACAAGGTGGCCGCCGTTGTAGCAAAGGCTCAGCGAGCTGGTATTAAAGTGATCGCTGTGGATGTTAATGCCCAAGGGGCTGATGCGACCATTACCACGGACAATGTTCAGGCTGGTGTTATCGCTTGCGAAAAGCTGGCTGAAAAAATTGGTTATCAGGGTAACTTTGTCATCATCAATGGTGTGTTAGTTTCTTCTGTCATTGAAAGGGTGGCTGGCTGTAAATCTGCGCTGAATAAATACCCCAATATTACCCTGCTAAGTGATCGAATGAATGGTACTGGCAGTGTGGAAGGTGGGATGGAAGCCATGACCTACTTAATGGAAGAGTATCAGCACATTGATGCAGTATTTACTATCAATGATCCGACGGCATTTGGTGCGCTTCGTGCAGCCCAGCAGGCCAATCGTAATGAGTTTTTATTGGCTTCCATCGACGGTGCGCCTTTTGCGGTGGATATTATTAAACAAGCGGGCAACCCCTGGATTGCAACGGCTATTCAGCGTCCTGTACCAATGGCCGAAAAAGCCATCGAAATTGGTATGGATTTGCTAAAAGGCAAAGAGGTTCTCCAACGTTTTATTTTGATCCCTTCTGTATTGGTTGAAAAAAACGAATAGCGTCTTTAAATCAGTATCGAAACTTGGTCTTTTTGAGCAAGAGAGTTAAGCTATCGGCCTTCGTGAAAGAGGCCATTAATGGACACATCAACGTTATTCTCTCAAATATTTAATACTGTTTTTCCTTTGGCCAGTATCGTGTTAGTGGCGTTTTTTTATGCGCGTGTACGCCCCACCGACATGACGGTGGCGAATCGTCTTAATATCAGTGTATTTTGTCCAGCGCTGATCTTTTCGGTAATGGCGTCAAAAGAGTTTCATATCGCTCAATATGTTGATTTGATTCTTGCCGCGACGGCCGTTGTGTTAGGGTCTGGGACTCCTTGTTTGGCCTCTTTGTCGGTGGCTAAAAATTTCGCCTAAAACTTTAGTGCCTCCGATGATGTTTAACAACAGCGGTAATTTAGGCATCCCTCTGATTGTTTTGGCTTTCGGTGAGTCAGCCTTACCTATTGCGGTTGTACTGTTTTTAACGGAAAACCTACTGCATTTTACCGTTGGTATGTATTTGCTTAACCCGAAATCCAATCTTCTCAATGTGCTGAAAATGCCGATGATCATTGCGACGATATTAGGCTTGATCTGGAGCTTACAAGGATGGACTGTCATGCCTGCGGTAAAGGTCTCTGTGGATATGATGGGGCAAATAGCCATTCCTCTAATGCTGTTTGCTCTTGGCGTTCGCATGACGAATGTGGACTTCAGTGAGTGGAAACTGGGTGTACTTAGTGGTTTCTTATGCCCATTGAGTGGGCTGATTATTGCGGTTATTTGGTATTATCTTGTTGGTATGTCGGCGGAAAATTTCGCCTATTTATTAATATTTGCCTGTTTACCGCCTGCTATTTTGAATTATATGGTCGCTGAACTTTACCAGCAAGAACCTCATAAAGTGGCGTCGATCGTGTTGATTAGTAATCTAATGAGTGTGGGGATTGTCCCTTGCGTATTATTTTATGTTTTATAGTCTCGTTTTAGGAGAGAAAGCATGATGGTGCAAATTGGTCTAATTGCTTTGTTGATCGTGGCGTATGTCATTGTTTCTCGGATTTTAAAGTCCAGTGTTACCTTGCTGGGGCAGAAGAAATACGCTAATGAAGTTCGCATAACCTATGTGTCGAAAATGTTAAACCTTGGCTTTACTGCGATTTTTGTTTTACTGGTATGTTTGGTGCTTGGTATTGGTTACGGTCAACTTGCGATCTTTTTTTCGTCTGTGTTTGCTGTGGTCGGTGTTGCTTTGTTTGCTCAGTGGTCTATTTTAAGCAATATTACCGCTAGCTTGATTATCTTCTTTGGCTTTCCCTACCGAGTGGGGGATTGGGTGAAAGTGGTGGACAAAGACGATGAAATATTAGGGCAAATTACAGAAATATCGTCTTTTCATGTCATCATTCATCGTTTGTCTGGTGACGTGGTGACTTACCCAAACAGTTTAATTTTACAAAAAGCCGTCGTGCGCTTTGAAAACAGAGAAGCCGCCTTGGCAATGAGTCAATTTGTTGCGCACGATACATTGCCCGATAAAGTGGAAGAGCAACGCACTACATCATAAGTTTGAGTGAAAAATAATCAATTTTTCAGGGTTTCGGATATTTGTGTCATACTAAGAAGCTTTCATCTTTAAAGAAGAGGAAACTCCTTGTGAAATCCGACTCTGAATCGTTATTAAAGAACAACGATAAGCTCATTCATTCCGAAGCACTGAAAGTAAAATCTCATGCCCAGCGCCCCCAAGAAGATTGGGTGCTTCATACCTTAATGATTGAAGGTTATGACGTCCCTTTTCGTTTTAAGCGCCAAGGCAAATATCGCACTCTGCGTGGTGCACGTGTCAATCTGACTTACTATCCTACTCAAGAAATGGTGGCAGGCATTCCGGTCGAAATCATGAAAGTGGTGCGAGTAAAACGCACTTAGCTAGGGTGTTTGGTGGTCTTTAGTCGCTTATGCTTTTATTCCGGCTGATATGAACTTAATATGGCGTCGCCTGTCTTTGATTCAGGTATTTATTGTCGAGACTTTTGCATATTAGGTGTAGAAAAGCATGGAAACGAGTCGTTCTGGAAGTTGGTTCACTGTGATGAAGCGCGTTGAGCGTAGTGCATGGTTCCAAGGTTTTATTATCAGCATTATCGTTGTGGCCGCTTTAACGGTGGGAGCAAAAACCTATTCTTTACCTTACGGTATTGATACCGCCATTAATTACTTAGACAACTTCATTACCGTTTTCTTTTTGGTTGAGCTTTCTTTGCGTTTTATCGCTTGTGATGATAAGCGACGCTTTTTTAGAGACCCTTGGAACGTATTCGATACGGTCATTGTACTGGGTAGTTTGGTGCCAATTTCCGATACAGAAATGATTCTTGTCGCTCGGTTGCTGCGAGTTTTTCGTGTATTACGGTTGGTATCGATCATTCCAGATCTGCGTTTCTTGATTAATGCTTTGCTCAAAGCCATTCCCAAAATGGGCTATATTGCCCTGTTGATGTTCATCATCTTTTATATTTTTGCTGCCGTCGGTTCGATCTTTTTTCACCATGTGAATGAAACGCTTTGGGGTGATATTGCGATCTCTATGCTGACGTTATTTCGTGTTGCAACGTTCGAAGATTGGACGGATGTCATGTACGAGACAATGGAAGTGTATCCGTTTAGTTGGATCTTCTACATCATCTTCATTTTCTTAACCGCATTTGTGTTCCTAAACATGATGGTGGGTGTGGTGCTGGACGTGATGACCCGCGAAACTGCGCAAGAAGAACATGAAAACCAAGAAAACCATCATCAAGCTTTGGTCACTCAGATTTCGGAGCTACAAGCCCAAGTTGCGCGCCTTGCCGATAAGATAGACGCACAACAAGAGCGAAAGGATTAATTAAGCACTGACCTCTCTAAACGCTTCGCTGGCTAAGTCTTTTTAGCCAGCGACCGCCAAACGTATTGAGCATCAAGCCAAGCAATACCACTAAAATTCCTACCCATTGCATAGCGCTAACCGTTTCGGATAGAAAAATTTCCGCAGAAGTTAATCCCACAACAGGCACGCCTAAAGTGAGCGGTGCGACAGTTGCTGCTGGGTAGCGAGACAACAAATAGCTCCATAAACCGTATCCTGCCAGCGTAGCAAATAAAGATAGATAAGCTAATGTGCCCAAGGTTTTTAGATTTAAATTGATGATATTACTCCACATCACGTCACCACCATCGATGAAGTAAGCGCACAAAAAGAAGGGCACAGGCGGCACCCAGCTAGACCAAACAATCAGGTTGAGGTTAGCGTCGTAGCCTTTTTTACTGATGATCTTGGTGAAAATATTGCCCAACGCCCAGCTTGAGCCAGCGGCTAATGTTAGACCGAAGCCCAGTGCTGTCATGGTCGAGTTTTCATTGTCTAATCCAATGATCGCCAAGCCGCCAATAGCTATGCCAATAGCGAGCACTTGATAAGGGCGTACGGTTTCTTTTAATAACAAAATAGCAAAGAGCAGTGTGAAAATGGCCTGAGATTGCAATACTAAAGAGGCGAGTCCTGCGGGCATGCCAAATGAGATGGCACTGAATAAAAATGCAAACTGTCCGAAGTTTAACGATAGGGCATAGCCAATACACCAAAGCAGCGGCGTATTCGGTCGAGAGAAAAAGAAGCAACCAATCATGCCAATGACGAGGAAGCGCAACCCACCTAACATCATTGGCGTGAGTTCGTCTAAGCCCCAACGCATGACGATAAAGTTAAAGCCCCACGCGACGATGATAATCAGCGCCAAAAACATATCTTTGCGAATCATGGTAAGTCCTTAACCGTACAATAGAGTGAGGCGAAAATAAGCTAATCACTTTACGTGTTTTGGCGGCCTTTGCCCATGGACAGATAACAAAAGAATCAAGGACACAGATAGCATGACTCTGGTATAGCTTAAAAAAATACGTGGGTATTCATTTTTCACTTTGTCTATTAATAGAAAAGATAGCCCATTCTTTCGTACGCTAATATAGGCTAAATTGTTCCCCCAATTGACCATTTATCAATAACAATAAAGCAGACAATAAGAGTCTCAGTAGTATGCGTATTTTAGTCGTGGAAGATGATCGTATTTTAGGCGAAGCCATCAGCCAAAGAATCAGTCGTATGGGGCATGGTCTTGATCTTGCCCAAACAGGGCTACAAGCTAATCAAATGTTGGCTTTGCAAGAATACGATTTGATGCTCTTGGATCTTAATTTACCCGATATGACGGGCAGTCACATTTTACATACGTTGCGTAAAAAACATTCGAATACCCCCGTGATTGTCCTAACGGCGAGAAATGAAATAAAAGACCGCATAGCTTTATTGGACTTAGGCGCAGACGACTATATGACCAAGCCGGTGGATTTTGGTGAGTTAGAAGCCCGTTGCCGTGCTTTGTTACGCCGCAGCCAAGGGCAAGCGCAAAACAACATAGAATACGGTAATGTTTGTTTAGACTTACAAGCTTGCACTGTCACCGTTGCCGGTCAGCTTATCGAGTTAAAGCAACGAGAGTTTCGTTTGTTAGAGGTGTTTATTAGTCATACTGGAAGAGTGTTAAGTAAAGAAGTGCTGATTGAGCATATTTACAGTTTTAATGAAAACCCGAATCCAAGTGTGATTGAGATTTATGTGGCGCGTTTGCGCAAATCTTTGCAAGACAGTGATATCTCTATCCGGACTATTCGTGGTTTAGGGTATTTGCTGGAAAAGCATCATGGCTAAAGCGACTGCATCGATTCGTCGGCAATTGATCCTGATGGTGGCGACGGTATTGATCGTCATTAACGCGGTAGCTCTTTGGAGTGCGCATATTTATGCCAATCGAACAGCAAAAGAATCCTATGATCGGTTGTTATATGGTTCGGCTTTGCAGATGGCTGAAAATATTACGATTTTGGACTCGCAGGTTTTTATTGATTTGCCCGTTTCTGCGTTTGAGACCTTGGCTTTGTCTACCGCTGATCGTGCGTTTTATGCCATCTTGGATGGGCAATATCAGGTGTTAACAGGCTATAAAGATCTTCCTGATATTCCGTTTACCCAACTTCTGCAGCAGTCCAGAGAAAAAGAAAAATTTCTTCCGATTTATTATGAAGCCATATATCGCGGTGAAAGGGTGCGCTTTGTTGCCTTGGGAAAACGTTTGTTAGAAGCAGACAGCGTGAACGATGTGTTTATTATTGTTGGGCAAACATTGGACGCTCGCCGTGCAAGCGCCACAGAAATCAGCCAAATGGCACTGCAATTTGTGACTTTGTTTTTCTTTATCACCTTGCTCTTATTGTTTTTTGTCATCTGGCGAGTATTGCAACCATTACAAGCAATTAAGCAAGCCATTACAGAGCGTTCGCCTCAAGAGCTATCGCCATTAGAAACCAATGTGCCCAGTGAAATTGCGCCTTTGTTAAAAAGTATTAATTACTTTATGGCGCAATTAGACAACACACTTAGTCGTTTAAAGCGTTTTACGGCGGAAGCCGCGCATCAAATACGAACCCCTTTGGCGGGTTTAAATTCACAGGCGCAAAACGCTATAGATGAAACGGATGAGGTGTTACGTCAAAAGCAACTACAGCATATTTTAGAAAGTAGTAACGTGTTGGCTGATACGGTAAACCAGTTACTAAGTCGAGCGACGCTGACACATCGTTATCAAAGTCACCCCTTTAGTCCTGTATCTCTGGATCATGTGATTAAAGAAACATGCCGTGAGCTGGTGGTTTGGGCGTTAGAGCGACAAGTTGAAATTGAATATGTGGGGGATATTCAAGTCACGATCAATGGTGATGAATTTGCCCTTAAACAAATGCTGCAAAATATTATTGAGAATGCCATTAAATACAGCCCTAAGGGTGGCACTGTTGAAGTCGCGTTGATGCTCACCAACGAACTGTCTGAAGCGTCCATCCTGTTGCAGATTCGTGATCAAGGTGTGGGGGTGCCGGATCAGGACAAAGAACATATTTTCGAGTATTTTTATCGCAGTCCCGATAACTTTGCTTCAGGTTCTGGGATTGGTTTATCAATTGCTAAGGAAGTCGCAGAGCACCATGACGCCAGGTTCCATTTAAAAGATAACCAGCCAACCGGATTGATTGTGGAAGTTATTTTCCCGCAACGAAAAGGACTTTCTTATGAGCACTAGGGGATGGTTGAGTGGCGTGTTGGCGGTACTTTTGTGGTTGGTGAACAGCCTAGTGTTTGCGGATGGAACACCACAAAGCTCGCATGTTATTTTTCCCAGTGCGAACTCCCATACCAAACCGCAAGGCGCTGTCTTGTCGGTGTATGGTGCGTTGAATCGTCAGGCCATTACGCCTTTATTCAAAGCGTATCAAAATAAATATCCAGATGTGTCTATTCACTATACTGAAGCCAATACACGTTATCTTTACGAGCAGTTTCTTTCTCAGCCAACGTCACGGCCAGATGTCATGCTGAGTCCAGCGATGGATTTGCAATTCAAATTGGCCAATGATGGTTATGCGCTGGCCTATGAATCGCCATCGCTTGAAGGCTTGCCGCAGGATTCTCATTGGCGTCATGAATTGTTTAGTTTTACCTATGAACCTATTGTAACAGCGATTAATACCGATATTTTAGCCGCCGAGACGATGCCGCAAAGTCGTGAACAATTATTGAATTTGATTCGTAATAAAAATCATCTCCTAGACGATAAAATTGGTTTATTTGATATTCAGCGGTCGGGTCTAGGGTATCTGGCGTGGGCTTATGATGGGCAGCAATCTCGTAGTTATGGACGTCTATTAGAGGCGTTTGGAACGCACCAAGCTCGGCTTTATACGGATACCTCTGCGATGCTCAATGCTTTGTTGAAAGGTCAAATTTTTATTGCCTACAATCTTGTTGGCGCCTACTCCTATCAATGGAGTCAACAATATCCGTGGATCAAAACCCTCATGCCAACAGATTATACGACGATCATTAGGCGCACGGCATTTATCTCTCGTGACGCCCAACAGCCGATATTGGCGAAGCGTTTTATCGATCTTCTATTATCCCCAGAAGGGCAGCATATCTTGGCAAATCAGTCCGGTATTACGCCAATCAGTACTCGGGTAAACGGCCCATACAGTCGTGATGAGCTGAGTAAGTTACCACATGGCATTTTCCGGCCGATTCCCCTTGGCCTAGAGTTACTAATTCAAACAGACGATGCCAAACAGAAGCTCATTTATCGTGAGTGGGACAATGCTATGCTGTCTGCACCCATGCCGTAAGCAAATATTTATTTAATGGCTTATTCAAGGCCCGTGAAAGGTTCATGAAAGGTTTCCTCGCTAGAGTGTTCTACGAACTTTAAAAAAATAGTAATAAAACAAAAATAAAGTGGAGAATACTATGTTTAAAAAACTGCTTATAGCGAGTGCTCTATGCGCAACCCTAGTTAACAACCCTGTGCAAGCGTCAGAGCGTGTGTCTATTGGAACGGGCGGCACTGGAGGTTTGTTTTATGTGATTGGTGCGGGTATTTCTGAAACGCTCAATAAACATATGGAAAATACCACGGCACGAGCTGAAGTCACTGGAGCGTCTGTTGAGAACAATCACCGTGTTGCAGCAGGTCAGATGACACTAGGTCTTTCCTCTTCTTCTACCCTATTTGAAGCTAAAAATGGTGAAGGCCCATTTAAAGTAAGCGGTCCATTGGATGTTGCTGGTATTGCTTATTTGTATCCGGCGGTACTGCAAGTTGCGACGATTTCCGGGACAGGTGTCGAGTCTTTTGAGCAGCTAAAAGGCAAACGGGTTAGCATGGGGCCTCCAGGCAGTAATGCTGCTGTCTTGGCCACGCGTTTGTTACAAGAATATGGTGTTTTTGATGAGGTTACGCCTCGTTTTCTCTCTTACACCGAAGGCGTAAAAGCCTTGGTAAATGGTCAAGTGGACGCAGCGGTTGTTTTAGCCGGAGCGCCAACGTCATCTTTGATTGACCTGGATTCACAGACCGATATGAAGCTTTTGTCTGCGAATGTTGAACAACTAGATAGTTTGATTCAGAAATATCCTTTCTATCAGGCCTACTCTTTGCCAGCTGGTGTTTACCCTGATCAGACCTCACAAGTGATGATGATTAATGATCCTGCGATCTTGTTTACTAGTGGTAAAGAAGATCAGAGCAAGATTTATAACATCACCAAAACTATTTTTTCTCATCTAGATGAACTTAGTCAGATTCATCCACAAGCAAAGGCTATTTCGTTAGAAACAGCGAAACGAACGCCAGTTGCATTGCACCTCGGTGCGAAAAAATATTATGACGAAGTAAGCGGTAAATAGGAGCGTCACTATGTTGAACTCAGGTTCCAGCAATGGCTTTCAAAGCTTGCTCCTTGAATCAAAATTTGCGGGTGGCAAGGAACGTCTAGCAGTCTCTTTATTGTTTAGTGTGATCGCCGCTGGAATCGCCGGTCTTGTACTTTACGGCGCGTATTATGGTGGCATTACCGCGTTGCTATTGAGATCGTCGTTTTTCTCTTTAGTCGCAGCGGCTGCCATGCTGTTTTATGCGCTGAGATATAAAAGTGTCGCGGGTCGTGGCGCGTTTTATCTATTGACTCTATTGGCGTTAATTCCGGGACCTTATTTGTGGCATAACTACATTGATATTGTCATGCGTGGCGCCATGTCGGTTGGTCAAGACCGCTGGATCTTTATGGCGCTCATTGCGGTGGTGTTTGTTTTTGTTCGTATTGCAGTAGGTCGGGCACTCATTATTTTAATGACGCTGGCATTTTTGTACGCGTATTTTGGTGATGCGATACCAGGAAAGTATGGACACAGTGGTTATGATCTTAGCCGTTTGACGTCTACTTTAATGCTTTCTACAGAAGGCGTTTTTGGTGTACCAATGGGGGTGGCGGTTGAGTATATTTTTCTCTTCGGTTTGTTTGGTGCGATTTTAACCAAAATTGGTACGGGCGAAGTGTTTGTTGACATTGCGCGGGGCGTAACGGGGCGTGTTCAAGGGGGACCTGGATTATCAGCGGCTTTATCTAGTGCTTTACTGGGGCTCTCTTAATGGCAGTGCTGTCGCCAACGTAGTGACCACAGGAACCTTTACTATCCCGCTAATGAAGCGTGTTGGTTACAGCGCAAAATTGGCTGGAGCGATTGAAGCGGCAGCGTCTTCCGCCGGAGCAAATTATGCCGCCAGTTATGGGGGCTGCCGCCTTTTTAATGGCGGAAATGATCGGTATTCCTTATGCGGAAGTCGCGTTAGCCGCTTTGGTACCAGCGCTTCTTTATATTTTTGCTTTGATGATTGCTGTGCGTCTTGAGGCTGGACGCCTTAACTTAGCAAGAGATACGGGGGCTGGTTTACAGCTGTTGCTGACCACTCTAAAAACAAAAAGTTATCTTTTGCTTCCGCTGGTGGTGTTGATTGGTTTGATGGTCTCAGGTAAATCGCCGACACAAGCGGCTGTGATGGGAATTTTAGCGGGGTTAGCGGTTTGTCCTTGGAAGAAAGAAACACGTATTAATATGTTTGACCTTATTTCTGCCTGTAAGGAAACCTTAACTTCGACTTTACCTATTGTTGCGGCAGTGGCGGCGGCGGGTGTAATCATTGGGGTATTAAATCTCACTGGCATGGGTTTGATGTTGTCTGGTTTGATCATTGAATTGGGCGATGGCAACTTATGGGCGGTGTTATTACTGACTGCTCTGGCGTCTTTTGTTCTAGGGATGGGCTTGCCGACCTCCGCTGCGTACCTCTTGTTGGCGGTATTAGTGGCGCCTGCGATGACACAACTTGGTATGGAAGCGTTATCGGCGCATATGTTTATCTTCTACTTTGGATTGGTGTCTGCTATCACGCCCCCTGTTGCTTTGGCCGCTTATGCTGCCGCGACGATTTCTGGTGCTGATGCAAATGAAACCGCGGTGGAGTCTATGCGCTTGGGCTTTGTTAAACTGCTCGTGCCATTTTTGTTTGTCACCATGCCGGGGTTTTGTTGATTGGCACAATGTCCAGTGTGGTTGCCGCGATTACTTTTGCGACCTTGGCGACAGCGTCCATGAGCATTGGCTTTTCTGGTTGGTTACGTGAGCATTTATCCTGGCTGACTCGTTTATTGTATGTGGTTGCAGCCGTGTTAATCGCTTGGCCTGCAGCAGCAACGGACACGTCTATCGCTGTATTGGGCGCTCGCGTTATCGGTATTGTACTGTTTGCTGGATTGCTGTTCAAAGCAAGCATTCAAACAAAGCCCAATACCATGAAAGCTGAAGTTTAATGGCTTAGAAAACGAAACAACGGATACTAAAAAGCGCATATTCCTATAACTGAAATATGCGCTTTTTTATGATTTCTTAGTCACTATGGCTTGTTAAGGCAACCCCGTCATCAGCAGTTTAATGCCGTAAGACATGGTTAATATAGCAATGAAGCCGATGCCATAGAGGAGCAAAAACCATTGCCACGATTTAAGCTTGGCGGTCTTTTCTTTTAGGCTTTTTAGTGACATTAGTAACCCTCCTGATAATCTTCCACCTTGCCAGCAAAGACGCGATAACCCCATAAAGTATAGGCGCAGATCAATGGCACGAAGATGCATATACCGGGTAGCAAGAAGAGCAAGCTGCTGTCTGGCGATGCTGCTTCCATAAAGGTGAGTTGCCTTGGTATGAGGTACGGGAATAAACCGACCACAAGACCAGCAAAGCCCAATAAGAATAGCGTTGCAGCATACCAAAATGGTCGACCTTCATGATGAACGACGTCATTCGAATGCCTGTTTAAATCTCGCCATGCCAAAACCGCGACCACCAAGGTGATAATAGGTAAGGGCGATAACCACAGGAAATTCAAACCAGAAAACCAACGCTGACGAATGTCTATCTGGGTTGCCACGGTCCACAAACTCACTATTACCATGGCTAAAATAGTGATCAGTAAGAGTTGTTTACCTAATTTCGCCGCGTGTTCTTGAATACGTCCGCGACTCTTCATAAACAAATAACAAGCGGCTAACAGCGCATAACCCGCCATGACAGAAAAGCCTGTTAGGATAGAAAAGGGCGTTAGCCAATGCAGACTAGATAAACTGTCGACACCGGCAGGTACGCCTTGAACGATGGAGCCTAGCAGCATGCCTTGGCAAAATGCTGCGATAGCAGAACCCGCGCTAAAGGCGAAATCCCAATAAGGTCGAGACGTATCGGACTTAAACCGATATTCGAACGCCACACCGCGAAAGATTAAAGCAAACAGCATCAGCATGATGGGCAGATAAAAGGTTGAGGTAATGCCTGCATAAGCGGCAGGAAACGCCGCAAACAACACCACACCACCAAAGACTAACCAGGTTTCGTTGCCATCCCAAACATGTGAAATAGAACGCATTAAATGGTCGCGCTCGCCCTCTTGGTTGAACCAAGGGTAGAGAATGCCAATCCCGAGGTCGAAGCCATCAAGTAACACGTACATAAAGATGGCAAAGCCTAAGACAAGGAAGTAGAAAAGCGCCAAATCCATCATTTATCTCCTTGTTCTATTGTTGGTTGATCTTTTGTTTTCAGATCTGTCGATTGTTGTTCTTTCGATGTTAGCGACTTCACCCAAGCCAATGCGTAGCCAGGCGCTTTCATACCAATAAGCTGCTGCTCTAAGGCTTCCATTGATGGCGGCCCCTTCTTAATCAGCTTGCCCATGAAGTAGAGATAAACACCAATTAGTAAGCTGTAAATGATCACAAACATGGTCAAGGTAAACAGCACGCGTTCTGCAGGCAGTGGCGACACAATTTCGGACGTTCTTACCAAGTTATAGACAATCCAAGGTTGACGACCAATTTCGACTACATACCAACCTGCTAGTACCGCAATGACACCCATAGGTGTAAATAGTGTCACGAGAGACAAGAATGCTTTGTTTTCATATAAGCGACCTTTACGACGTAACAAGAGAGCAAGCGCCGCAATACCCATCATGCCAAAACCAATGCCAACCATGACACGGAAAGACCAAAATACTAACGGTACATTGGGTCTGTCTTCAGGCGGTACCGCCTTTAGACCTTGCACTGCGCCATCCCACGAGTGAGTTAGGATCAGGCTGCCGAGGTTGGGGATGCCGAGTCTCATAATCGTTCGATTCCGTTTTCATATTGGGCATGGCAAACAGCAGCAGTGGCACGTTTTCTTCTTGTGCTGGCCAAATCCCTTCCATGGCCGCCAATTTGATTGGCTGATGTTCTTTTACGTTCAAACCGTGCATATCGCCGATCCATGCTTGTAGTGGAGTGAGTACCAAGGCGAACCACATGCACATGGATAAGCCTTTTTTCGCGAACGGAATGTGTTTCTTTTTCAATAAGTAGTAGGCACAGATGCCGGCTACAACAAAAGTGGCGGTAATTAATGACGCAACTAACATGTGTGTGAGGCGATAGGGCATGGATGGATTGAAAATCACTGCCATCCAGCTTTCCACTTCAAACTTGCCATCGACGATTTTGTGCCCTGTGGGAGTTTGCATCCAAGAGTTGGCGACGATGATCCAAAAGGCGGAAATCCACGTCCCTACCATGACGACGATGGTTGAGAAAAAGTGCAGCTTCCGACCAACACGTTGCCAGCCAAACAACATGACACCAAGAAAGCCAGCTTCCATGAAAAAAGCCGTTAGTACTTCATACGCCATCAATGGCCCAAGTACTGCCCAGGTCATTTCTGAGAACTTGGAAAAGTTGGTACCAAACTCGTAGGACAAGACGATACCGGACACCACCCCCATACCGAAGGTAATGGCGAAGGGTTTGATCCAAAATTTTGCCAACTGTAAGTAATAAGGGTTGTGTGTTTTAAGCCACAGACCTTCCCAAATGGCAATCAGCGTCGCCAAACCAATGGTAATGCTGGGGAAAATGATATGAAAGCTCACCGTAAAGGCAAACTGTATGCGAGATAAGATGGCGACGTCGAGGTCCATAATGGCTCCCTTAGCAATAAATAAGCGTTAGGTAGTTAAACGTTGTTTTTAACGCTTAGCGTGCGTATTTGTTGTACAGCCAAAGGCAGTATTGCTAATCCTACAATGCTAAAAAGCGCAATGATTTCGGTCATTAAAAAGCCAGTGTTCATGGTGTTGGTCCTGTTAGTTGATAAATATTTGATGTAAATCAAAGGTTGCCTTAGTCATAGCAAAGGACAGGCCAACTATTAGTGATATTTATGCTTTTGATTTTAAAGGGAATTTTTATTTCTTTGCTTGCTGTGTCAAAAAGGTTTACGATTTTTCCATTTACAGATGTAAACGAGGTTTACGATTTTGACGCTTTCCTTGATGTTTGAAGTCGCCATGCTGGTGAACAGTGTATGTGGTGTATTGGTCGCCGTTTGGCTATTGTGGCGCGCACGAAAGCAAAGTGACCTACAAGCGTTGGCTGGCTTTGCCATCATGATGGCTATTTGGTGTTTTGGGCATGTGGTTTTATTTCAAGGCTATGAGCAAATTGGTATTCATATCATTCTTGCTAATCCATTAATGCCGACTTTTTTCTTACATTTTGCCATCCGTTTTGTCAATTCAGGCCCGGCTAAAGAGCCTATGTTAGAACGCCTATATCAGGTCGTGCCTTGGTTCTATCTTACCAGCTTCGCGGTCGTGTTACAGAGCTGGTGGATTGGTGCGGGCGATGCGATTAGCACCTTAGAGACACGTTCATTTTTCATTTTTACTGAAGCTGGGGCCTGGAACCTCGCCTACACCGTGTTGATTGGTATCTTGGCTCATGGTGTGCTGTTGTTTGGTTGGTATCGGCATTCTGGTAACAAGAAACGCTCCATTCTAGCCATGTTCGGCGTTGGCGCTTGGGGGTTATTGTTAGCGACCAGTTTTGTGTTTCCTTCCTTTGGCATTAGCTGGTTTCCGTATCCCATGCTCTTGCTGCCAACCTATTTGCTGTTGTTGGTTTATGCGGTGGTGCGCTATCAAATTTTGTCAGTCAATGCCTTTGCCAATCGTGCCTTGCTTTGGGTGGCCATGATGTTGGTGATTCTCTGTGTGATCGCAGTAATCAGCGTGGTATCTGGACGCCTTGGTTTGCAGGCGTTAGCCAATGTGCCAAGTTGGCAGTTGTGGCTGTATTCCTTGTTGATCTTGGTTGTCGCTGCGGTCATTTATCAGCCGTTGAGTCGTTTGGTATCGCGGCTTATTTATCCTGGCGCCTCCTTGAATGAAGCGATATTGGATACCTGGTCAACACAATTAAAAGACGCCCAAGACTGGTCGCAATTGATCGCCATTGGTGAGCGTTTACTTTCTCTGCAGATAAGACGCAGTGTGGCGATTCAATTGCAACGTTCTGCTTACCCAATGAAAAAGCAAGACGATGTTTTAGCAATACGAGTGTCTCGATCCGAGTCGGATTGGCACTTTGTTTTGATCGGTTGGGAGGATGCCAGCCCTGGGATGCGTTTGACAGCGGAGGTGTTTGCCTCTTTATTTTCGACTAGCTGTGGCTTGCTTGAGCGGTTGTTGGCCTTAGCGGTGGCGGAACGAAAACGCATGGATGAGCAGCATTTGGTTGAGCTGGGCAGTTTGTCGGCGGCCATGGCCCACGAGTTACGCAATCCTCTGAACATTATTTCCATGGCAGCCTATGACGCGCCAGCTGAAACGCGTCAACATATTCAGACTCAGCTAAAACGCGCGGATCGTTTGGTGAGCGATATGTTGGTGTATTCCGGTGGCTTGACGTTGCAAGTTGTCGCCACGCCTTTACGTTCTTTAATAGCGAGTATTCTGGCGCAAGCTCAGCTAGAAGGTGTGGCGTTTGAACTTGATATCGATGAAGCGATTGAGTTGGATGCTGACCCGCAACGACTTCAACAGGTGTTTATTAATCTCATCGATAATGCCGTGTCTTTTTTGCGCAATATGCCAGAGGGCAAATTATTGATTGAAGCCAAAGAAGAAGATCAACAGATTGTCATCCAAGTGCATAATAACGGGCCAGCCATCGACCCAAGCCTGCAAGGTGAAGTTTTATTTCAGCCATTTGTGACTAAGCGAGCGGGTGGCAGTGGTCTTGGGTTAGCGATTGTGCGTCGTATTGTTGATGCCCATGGCGGGAAGATTAGACACCGTTCTGATTCGGCTTGGCCTGTGACCTTCGAGCTTATTTTACCTCGCCACTTTTCTGGCGTTGCGATTTTAAACAGAGAATTCCATGACTCAAAATAAAATATTACTGGTCGACGATGAACCTGCATTTCGTGAATTGGCGAGCCGTTGGTTGGCGAAGCAAGATTACCAGGTCAAAACCGCGGGTAGTTTAGACGACGCCCGAGGTGCATTGGCGTTGTTTGATGCGGATTTGGTGCTATTAGACTTGTCTATGCCGCCGCATTTTGATCCGCAAGTGACCTTGGATGCGATGGACGATTTTGCGGGTCGTCCGGTGATTATTATTACTGGCCACGCGGATCGGGATTTGGCCCTAAAAGCCATTGAACTTGGCGCATGGGATTTTATTGCTAAGCCCATTGATCCAGATATGTTGGCGGTGGTGGTGCGCCGAGCCATCACCAAAACCACCTTAGAGCGAGAATTAACTCAGCTAAAGCAAGTTAGTCATTCTTCCCAAGGTGCGTCTGCGTATATTGGTCATTCGATGAGTTCACAAAAGGTCAGGGCGTTGGTGGAGCGAATCGCACCGACGGATGTGCGTGTTTTGGTCACGGGGCCATCGGGTACGGGTAAAGAAGTCATTTCGCGCACCTTGCACGACTTGAGTCATCGCGCAGCCAAGCCGTTTGTTTCTGTGCATTGCGGCGCGATTCCTGCGGATTTATTAGAAAGCGAACTGTTCGGTTACGTGAAAGGCGCGTTTACTGGGGCGGAAAAAGACAAAATTGGCCTATTGAGTTTGGCCGATGGCGGCACCTTGTTCTTGGATGAGATCGGCGAAATGCCGTTGGCGATGCAGGTGAAACTGCTGCGAGTGCTGCAAGAGGGCACCTTCTTCCCTGTCGGTGGCCGAGAACAGAAATACATCGACATCCGTGTGATTTCCGCAACCAACGCCGACTTACTTGAAAAAGTCCGAGAAGGTAGCTTCCGAGAGGACCTGTATTACCGAATCAAAGGCGTCAATATTGAAACCCAAGCGCTGGCGGAGCGTCTAGAAGACGTTCCCGTATTGCTACAGTCATTTCTGCAGCGTTTGCAAAGTCAGCAAACCAAGCAATTACAGCTCAGTCCTGAAGCCGTGCAATGGTTCCGAGATCAATCATGGCCGGGCAATGTTCGAGAGTTGAAGAACGCCCTAGAAAGCGTCGCGTCTATTTGCCCGCAAGGTCGAATCACCATGGAAGATATCCAGCTGTTATATCCAAGTGGTGAGTCTGTTCGTCAAACCATGGCAAGCTTACCAACGAGCGACGCCTCATTAGATGAACAAGTCCGCGACCTTGAGATTCGACTGATTAACCAAGCCTTAGAAAAAAGCCAAGGCAACCGCACCCAAGCCGCCAAACAACTGGGTATTTCACGACAAGGGCTGATTAAGAAAATAGAGCGATATGGGTTGTAGAACGAGCTTAATCGTTTTACATAGATTCTTTGATTAAGGTCAGTATTTTTTAATCATTTTGTTACTTTCAGTGTGAAAATTGTTTTGTTTTTGTCATTAACTGCGGTGTAGTATCTGACGATAACTCTACAATAAAAAACATAATAAGGATGTTATTATGAAGTGGCAAAGTCTATCCGTTAGAAGTCGCATGTTCTCTGTTCTTGCAGTGTTGCTGGTTGCCAGTACGGTGGTCTCAGTAAGTACTCAAGCACTTTCCACGCTAGATACAGAGTTAGAACAGTTAAAAAAAGAAGTATTACCCACCCATCTAAGTAATCTAGCCTCACAAATTAGTACTGAAATTACGCCGTTAATTACTGCCTCTCATCTCATGACAAACGACAATTTTGTTGAAGACTGGGTTCGCAAAGGCGCAGCAGATAATCAGATTTCTTTTATAGAAGCTAAGCTGAAATCCGTGAAAGACATCGCGGGCAGTGACTCGACATTTTATGTTTTAAATGGCCCAAATGGTTTGGAATATTTTGGCTATGAGAAAAACTTTTTTAGAACGCTGTTGCCAGATTATCCTTACAAAGAGTTTTATCCGAATTTTTTGGCCACAGGCCATGATTATGAGTTGAATTTACAGTATGAAAATCAAATGCTGTTTATCAATTATCGTAGTAATGCTGTGGATCCAAATACCAATAAACCCTATTCAGTAGCAGGGCTTGGAATTAAAGCGGACAAGCTGATTAATATGGTTCAGAAGCTCAAGGTAGGTCCGCAGGGACGCGCTATGTTGGTAACAAGCAATGGTGTGATCCAAGCAAAAGGTGATTCTTCCTTTATGGATAGGATCGAGAAAAGTCATATTTCTAGTTTGTTGAACAATAAAATCGACCTAGTTATTGATGATGTGATGATTAACGAACAGGTTTATTATCTGGGGTCATTATGGGTACCAGTATTAGACAGGTTTATTATGCTCGTGGTGCCGAAACAGCAGATCATGGCACCGATTTATAAACAGCTCCAGAAGGCGTTTCTCTACTCTGTTGTCTTTATTTTGATTTCATTGCTCATTCTTCATTTTGTGATTGGTTCTTTGACTCGTCCTATTGTGGCGATTGGTAAGGACGTTCGTTATGTGTCTGATAATTTAGATCTTAATTATCAGATCAAGAGTTCTGATAAAGCGGAAATCGGTGCTTTGGCTGGCGCAGTTAACTCCTTGCTGCGGACTTTAAAGGGCTCATTAATGGCGGTGAACGATGCTGTTAAAACGACAGATGGTGCAATTGAAGGTTTGAACCAGCAAGTTGATGAGCTTTCTAAAGCGTCGGAAGCAGAGAAACAGTCTATAGGACAAATTGCTTCTGCGACTCAGGATATTACTGAGCAGAGCGCTCAGGTCAAAGATTTGGCAACAAGAGCGGGAGAGTTGTCTGATCAAAGTAATGCGGAGCTTCAGCAGGCTAACAAAGAAGTTCAGAGTAGCTTGGTGTTTTTGCAAGCTTTAGAAGTCGATATGATGCAAAGTAAAACCAGCCTGACTGAGCTGAATGAAAATATAGAAAAGATTGTTTCCGTGTTGAACGTTATTAGTTCTATTTCTGAGCAGACTAATTTGCTTGCTCTAAATGCGGCCATAGAAGCGGCTCGTGCTGGCGAACATGGTCGAGGATTCGCTGTTGTGTCGGATGAAGTTCGCATGCTGTCTCAGCGCACGAGCGAATCGACCAATGAGATACAGAGTATTATTTCACAGTTGCGAGCCGCATCGACGCAGGTTACCTCACAGATGGACGTGGCGTGTGAAAAAAGCATTCAGACGCTTGGCAGTCAACAGCTGGTCTCCGAAAAAGTTATGGCCCTTGATGCTTTCTTGCAGCAATTGTTTGATATGAATGAACAGGTGGCAGAGCGGGCCGGCATTCAAAATGCGTCGGTTGCAGACATTAATCAGCATTTATCCATGTTGGCCGCGCAAAGTGAACAGACAGTCGAACTATTTCATCAAAGCCGAGCGGCAACCAATGCCATTGGCGAAGAGATGAGACACCTAAAAGACAAAGTCGAGCTGTTCAAAGTGACTTGATGCAAGCATATAATTTAAACCGAGCCTAGTTAATCAGGTTTGGTTTAAATTTACTTATGCGTGGCGCTCGCTTTGGTTTTTAAGTGACTCGGTTAGGTGAGTGAGAAAATACCTCACGATAGTGGGTAATTTTCTTCTCGACATAATTTGCACTTGAAGGCTGCGCTGAGCTAACGCTGGTTCGCGCATTGGCCGTATAACTAGACCATCTCGCTTTGCTCGTCTCGCAACGGTTAGTTCCCCACAGAGAGCAATGGCATTTTCGCTTTCGCTCGCAAAGGTATAAATAGAACCCGCAGAGTCGCTAGACAAGGCTGGAATGATTTGTACTCCTTCAATATGACAAGCTATATCAAATAAGTAACTGAGTGTTGTTCCTGATCCGGATGTAGCAATAGGGTATTCGGTTAAATCCCTTACGCTAATGTCTTGCTGGCTGGCTAGCGGGTGATTTTTGGATAATAAGGCGACGATCGGAGAAGGCACTTGCAGCGACACTTCAACGCCTTGCTCAGGTTGCAAATTGAAGGTAAACGCAGCATCTACTCGGCCTTCTCTAACCAGTTGAGTTGCTCTGCTTGAGTCGACAACTTGTAGTGAAAAGCGAGCACTTGGGTATTCCAAGCGGAATTTTGCGATGACATGCGGGAGAAAGTCCCAAGCCATGCCTTCTGGACAAGCCAGTGCGATAGACTGCTGCTGGATATTGCTAATTCCCCTCATTTCCGACATCACGTTTTTAAATTCCAACGTATTACGCAACGAATAGGTATATAGCACTTCACCAGCTGGTGTGAGCGTCATGCCACGCGCTTTACGTTCAAACAATGTTAGCTGAAGTTTTTCTTCTAACTGAGTTATTTGTCGGCTGATTGCCGAAACCGCGACGTGGAGTTCTTCCGAAGCCGCAGACAAGGAACCCGTTTTTGCAACAGCGTGAAAGTACTTTAACGAGATGTCATTCATAAGATTTCTATTTTATAGAAGGTTTTGTTGTGTAATTGATAATTGTTGTAAAGCTTATTACATCTTAAGCTAAATGCCATAATAAATTCGTGCATTTTGGAGAGATTATGTCCCAAGCAACCAGCCAAAATGGTCGACAAGCCGCGTTACAACAGGCTATTGCGACCATTGAAAATGGTCAGTTTATCGCAACATTAACGCGTCGTGTGGCGTTTGCTAGTGAAAGTCAAAACCCAAGTGCCAGTGCTGAATTAATGACGTATTTAACCGATGAAATTCAGCCAACGTTAGTGAAATTGGGGTTTGAGTGTGAGATCTTCGCGAATCCAATAGAGTCTTGCCCGCCGCTATTAATTGCTAAACGCATGGAGGGTGAATCTTTACCGACACTATTAACTTATGGTCATGGTGATGTCACTAATGGGCAGGCGGAATTATGGCAAGAAGGTACTCATCCTTGGAAATTGTCTCAGATTGGCGAGAAAATTTACGGACGTGGTACGGCAGATAATAAAGGTCAGCACACGATTAACCTGCTCGCACTGGAGTCGGTATTAAATGCTCGTGAAGGTAAGTTGGGTTACAACATTAAAATCCTATTTGAGATGAGTGAAGAAGTTGGCTCTAAAGGATTAGAACTGTTTTGTCGTGAGCAAAAAGAAGCGCTAAAAGCCGACTTGTTTTTAGCGTCTGATGGTCCTAGGTTAAATGCTCAGACACCGACTATTTTTTTAGGTTCTCGTGGCGTTTGCCAATTTCGACTACGGTGTGAAACTGGCAATGGTGCACGTCATTCAGGTAATTGGGGGGCGTTATTACCAATCCGGTGACACGCTTACAGCACGCTCTTTCTAGTATGATGACAGCGAATGGTCGAATAATTGCTGAGTGCTTACGTGCGCCTTTACCAAGTGGTTTGGCGGCTGAAATGATGCGTGAATTAACGGTGGGTGGCTATGCTGGTGATCCGATGTTGAATGACCAATGGGGTGAGAAAGAGCTTACTGCAGGTGAGAGATTGTTTGGTTGTAATACTCTCGAAGTAATCGCTCTTGGTGCTGGAGATATCCAAAAGCCTATTGGTGCGATTCCTGACGTCGCTGAGGCGGTATGTCACTTGCGTATTGTACCGGGAACCGACTGGCAGAATTTGGTTGCTAACCTATCAGACTTTTTAGATGAGAAAGGGCTAGGGGATGTTAAGGTGATTTTTGAAGGTGGTTACAATGCGACGCGCTTAGATCCGGCTCATCCTTGGGTTGGCTTTGTTAAGCGTTCTATGGAAACCTCGTTAGACCAAACGGTGACTGTTTTGCCTAACTTAGGTGGTACTATTCCAAATCATTGTTTCGCAGATGTATTAGAATTACCAACTGTGTGGATGCCTCATTCTTATCCATCTTGTAAACAGCATGCGCCTGATGAGCATCTTCTAGAAAGTGTTGTTGAGCAAGGGCTTTTAGCGGTTACTGGATTATTTTGGGATTTAGGCGAACATTGGCCTGAGTAATTGAGAGGCTTTTAGTGTCTGAAACGGTGGCTCAAAGAGGCCACCGTTTTTCTTTGTATTGGTTATGATGACCTGATTTTTGCGAATAAACTGTATGATAGATTTTCTTTTGTATTTAGTATTAGGGGCCTGCTCTGGGCTATTGGCAGGGCTGTTTGGCATAGGTGGCGGCTTGATCATTGTACCTGTGTTGGTATTCAGTTTTACCTTGCAAGGCATATCGGCTGAAGTGTTGACGCATCTGGCAGTAGGAACGTCACTCAGTGCTATTTTCTTTACCTCGATTAACTCGGTGATAGCGCACCATAAAAAAGGCGCAGTAGCGTGGCAAATGGTTATCTGGCTTGGTGCTGGGATTTTATTTGGTAGTGCGTTGGGAGGGGTGACTGCGTCGTATATTCCGGGTGAGAATCTTCAGCAAATTATTGGTGTGTTTTGCTTACTGATGTCATTACAAATGGCGGCGAATTGGCGTCCTAAAGACCAAGGCTCTGGCTTAACTAAATCGGTGATGTCTATGGCTGGCGTAGTTATTGGTTGGGTGTCGGCAATTTTTGGCATTGGTGGTGGTTCTGTAATGGTGCCATTTTTATCTTGGAAAGGGGTTGATATTAAGAAGGCGGTAGCAACTTCTGCGGCATGCGGTTTACCCATTGCTTTCTCGGGAGCTATTTCCTTTGTGGTTATTGGTTGGAATCATTTAGAGTTGCCACCTAACAGTATCGGCTTTGTGTATTTACCTGCGTTAGTAGGTATTGCCTTGATGAGTATGTTTTCTGCTCGTGTTGGTGCTCAACTAGCACACCATTTGAATCCTATAATGTTAAGACGACTATTTGCTTTACTGCTGTTTGTGGTAGGAGTGAATTTCTTAGTTTGATGTCATCGATGAAAATTTAAAATAAAAAAACGCTGCGTAAGGCAGCGTTTTTTTTATGGTCAGATAAGAACTTCTATTTAGTTGATTTTGAAGTGTCTACGGATGCCAAGTAAGGCGAGCAAACTGATTAAGCTAGTCAGCAATAGGTAATAACTTGGCGCCAATTGATCTCCCGTGGCACTGATAGTCCAGACGAGTAAGAATGGAGTAAAGCTCCCAAACACTGTTGTACTGATGTTGTAACTCAGAGCCATCCCTGTTGCACGAACACGAGTAGGGAACATCTCAGACATCAGAGCGGGCAAGCCACCAAAGTACATGGATTTCAAGACACTTAACCAAAATAGAACACTGGCAAGCATGATTAATGTTGGGTGGTGAGACAAAACGAAGAACGCAGGCCAAACCGTAATAAAGAACAGCACACCAGCAAAAATCATTAAACGAGTCCGGCCAATACGGTCTGACAAAATCCCAACAAACGGTGTTAACAACATTAGCACCGTGTAGCTGATTAGAGTGCCACCGTAACCAATGGAGTTACTTAAGCCTAGATATTTTGTGGCATAAGTCGGCATGAAAATAATCGAATAGGTTACAGATGTAGACAGTATCATGGCGCCGATATTGAATAGGATGCCGAGTTTGTTATTCGCAAACAATTCTATTAATGGCACTTTCTCTTCTTTTGAAGCGGTAAATTCACCCGTTTCTTCAATGTGTCGGCGGATGTATAAACCCACAGGACCAATCAATAAACCAAAGATGAAAGGAATGCGCCAGCCCCAGTTTTCTAACTGATCCGTGGTTAATGTGGTTGTTAGTAACAACCCAAATCCTGCTCCTAACAAACCACTTAATCCTTGGCTTGCAAACATGAAGCTAGAGATAAAGCCTTTACGTTCAGGGTAATGTTCAACCAGCATCGCTGTGGCGCTACCAAATTCCCCGCCAGCCGAAAAACCTTGCAATAATCGAGCGAGTAAAATCCCTAATGGTGCCAATAAGCCAATAGTTTCGTAGGTTGGCATTGCAGCAATTAGAAAAGTTCCTGCCATCATTAGCCAAATGGTTAATAGCATTGCTGCTTTTCGCCCTATTTTGTCTGCGTAGTTACCAATCACAATCGCACCAATAGGGCGAATGAGATATGACATCGCGAATGTGAAGAGCGCGAGCATGAGTGACAGTGTTTCGTTATCGGTAGGAAAGAACAATTTTGAAATAGTGCGGGCAAAGAAGGCATAGACGATTAAGTCAAACCATTCCAATGCGTTGCCAATAGAGGAGGCAATAATGAGTTTAAGTAATTTTTTATCTGTTGATTTTTTTGCAGAGGCTGTCGCGCGCTCCATCTTATAAGTGTCCGACATTTAATGTGGCTCCGTTGTATTTTTATCTTGCTAGTAACTCTCCGATCGATACTAGGGAAGGATGAGTTTTTGCACAATTATTCATTTATTAAAACTTCTTTGCTTTTTTTAGAAAGCTTAGGGTGTCCATTTTAGGGCACAGATGGAGAGTTAGTGTTTTTTAAGAAAGTAGTGGCGAAGTCATGTTTTGTGCTGGTATTGGGGTCTTAGAAGAAAAAAACCAATGTTTTGGCGGTACAATCAAGCGCGATACATTATCGAACTTGATTGGTTTTGGGTTGTTCACTTTCGCCTACGGTACAAGAAATGATCCCATCCTGAACTCTTACTGAAATAGCATCACCTTTTTCAACGTCCTTAATGGAGCGAATCACTTGCTTGTCTTTGGAGGCAATGGCGTAGCCTCTAGCCAAGGTATTCAGTGGGCTGACGAGGTTTAACTTGTCGATGATACGAGCAAAGGCGGTTTGCTTGTTGGTCAAGGTGTTATTGAGCGCACGAACAAGGCGAGCGTCGATGTCTTTGAGCTTTTGTCTGTTCTGATCGATACGGCGCGTAGGGCTATTTTTCTCCAAACGGTGAGCTAAATGAGCGGTTTTCGTTTGTTGCTCTACTATTTTACGTTGCATGCTCTGCTGCAAACGACGTTTCAGCTGTTCTAGTTGATTTTGTTGTTGCTCGATTCGCTCTTTTGGGTGGCGAATACGTTTGGTCATGAAGTCGAGTTGTTGTTGGCATTGCTCAAGGATGTGAGACATGCGCCGAGCCAATTGCTTCTCTTGTTGCTCTATTTGACGAATTAATTGATGGCGATCAGGGCTTAATAATTCCGCTGCCGCCGTTGGTGTGGCGGCACGGACGTCGGCGACAAAATCCGCAATGGTGAAGTCTGTCTCATGGCCCACAGCCGACACAATCGGCGTGTTGGCGGCAAAGATAGCGCGCGCTAAGGCTTCGTCATTGAAGCTCCATAAATCTTCTAATGAACCGCCACCGCGACCGAGAATAATAGCATCAAAGTGGCCGCTGCCATCGGCACGTTGTAGCTGTTTCAGGATGTTTCTGGCAGCCTCTTGGCCTTGTACCAAAGAGGGTAGAATGGTGAGTTCGGTTAAGGGAAAACGTCGACGAAAGGCGATGATCATATCGCGCACAGCGGCACCGACTGGTGAGGTGATAATGGCGACACGCTCTGGTTTGGTGGGGAGTGGCTTTTTGTGCTCAGGTGCAAACAGGCCTTCGGCTTGTAAACTGTTCTTTAGACGCTCAAACGCTTGTTGAAGTGCGCCTTCGCCAGCAGACTCCATGCCTTCAACACTGAGCTGACAGTCACCTCGTGGGCCATAAAACGTGACGCGCGCGCGTAAGCGAACCATGTCGCCATCTTTGGGCTTGAAGCGTACCGCGGCATTTTTGCCTTTGAACATGGCGCAGCGAATTTGCGCTTTGTCATCCTTGAGGGAAAAGTACCAATGACCCGAGCTTGGTTTGGCGAGATTGGAAATTTCTCCTTCTACAAGAATCCACGGTAAGCTTGCTTCAAGTAACTGTTGTATCTGTCTATTTAGCTGTGAGACGGTAAAAGCTGTTTCTTGTGAAGCCGAAGTTGTAAAATTTTTCATCAATCTCTCGTGGTTTTGATTTACCGAGTGCAACTATTGGAGTAGAATTACTTGCCATCTTAACACCCTTGTTGGCATTGGAAACTCCCCATTATGTTACGAATCGTGCAAGAAGCTTTAACGTTTGACGACGTATTGCTTATCCCTGGCTATTCCGAAGTTCTTCCTAAGGATGTTAGCCTTAAAACGAAAATCACTAAAGACATTGAGCTGAATATTCCGCTTATTTCTTCGGCGATGGATACCGTTACTGAACATCGCATGGCGATTGCTCTGGCTCAAGAAGGTGGCATAGGCATTGTGCACAAAAACTTGACCATTGAAGAGCAAGCTCGTGAAGTGCGTCGTGTGAAAAAATTCGAAAGCGGTATCGTCCGTGATCTTGTTACCATCAATCCAGAAGCCAGCGTTAAAGAGCTAATGGAATTGACAGCAGCGAATAGCATCTCAAGTGTACCTGTTGTTCAAGGTTCAGACTTGGTTGGTATCGTAACGAGTCGTGATGTGCGCTTTGTCAAAGATTACGACAAAAAAGTCGCTGACATTATGACACCAAAAGATCGCCTTGTTACTGCGCTGGAAGGGGCATCTTCTGGTTCTATCCGCAAATTGTTGCATGAAAATCGCATTGAGAAAGTGTTGATTGTGAACGAGCAGTTTGAATTGCGTGGTATGGTAACGGTAACGGATTTCAATAAAGCCACCACCTTCCCGAACGCTTGTAAAGATGACCAAGGTCGTTTGCGTGTTGGTGCCGCGGTTGGTACGGGTGCGGATACCGCGGATCGCGTGAAAGCCCTGTCTGATGCAGGCGTTGACATCATCGTTGTCGATACAGCGCACGGTCATTCTAAAGGCGTGATCGATCGTGTTCGTTGGGTAAAAGAAAACTTCCCTCATATTCAAGTGATCGGTGGCAACATTGCGACAGCCGAAGCGGCAATCGCCCTTGCTGACGCTGGTGCGGATGGCGTGAAAGTCGGTATCGGTCCAGGCTCTATCTGTACCACTCGTATTGTTACAGGTGTGGGCGTGCCACAAATCAGCGCCGTGGCGAATGTCGCTGAAGTAATGAATCCTCGTGGTATTCCAGTGATCGCCGATGGCGGTGTGCGTTTTTCTGGCGACATTAGTAAAGCCATTGCAGCAGGCGCCAGTGTTATTATGGTTGGCGGTATTCTTGCTGGTACGGACGAGGCTCCAGGTGAGGTTGTTTTGTTCCAAGGTCGTTCTTTTAAGGCGTACCGTGGTATGGGACTCGCTTGGTGCGATGTCTCAATCTCAGGGTTCAAGCGATCGCTATTTCCAAGATTCAAGCAGCGTTGAGAAGCTTGTACCGGAAGGGATTGAAGGTCGTGTGCCTTCCAAAGGACCAATGGCTGCGGTTGTTCATCAATTGATGGGCGGTGTTCGCTCTTCAATGGGCTACACTGGCTCACCAGATATTGAGACAATGCGTACTAAAGCGCAGTTCTCAAAAATTACAGGCGCAGGTATTCGTGAAAGTCATGTTCATGATGTAACGATTACAAAAGAAGCGCCAAATTATCACGTGGGTTAATCGCGAGATAATTTGACACTGAGATGGGGCGTACAACACGCCCCATCTTTATTTATCGCTCCAATTACTTATTAATTACGTCTGTCGCAAAGCATTTGATTCTTTATTGGCAGAGTGAAAGGAATGGCTAACAATGTCGCAAGATATCCACGCTCATAAAATTCTTATTCTTGATTTCGGCTCTCAGTATACTCAGCTGATTGCGCGTCGTGTTCGCGAAATTGGTGTGTACTGTGAAGTTCGCGCTTTTGATATGGAAGATCAAGAAGTGATCGACTTCAACCCAAAAGGCATCATCCTTGCTGGTGGCCCTGAATCCGTGCCAGAGCCGAGCCGCCACGCGCACCGGAAGTGGTCTTTACAATGGGCGTGCCAGTTTTTGGTATCTGCTACGGCATGCAAACCATGGCTGAGCAGTTGGGCGGTAAAGTTCAAGGCTCTGACATTCGTGAATTCGGTTACGCACAAATTCGCAAGCACGAAGGCCCATCATTGTTCGACGACATCCAAGACCATGTGGCTAACAACGGCGTTGCCTTGCTAGACGTATGGATGAGCCACGGTGATAAAGTCATCAAAATGCCAGAAGAGTTCACTCTTATGGCGTCTACCGAAAGCTGCCCAATCGCTGCTATGGCGCACGAAGCGAAGAAATTCTACGGTGTGCAATTCCACCCAGAAGTAACCCATACGTTACAAGGTGGTCGTATCCTATCTCGTTTTGTTGTGGATATTTGTGGTTGTGACACCCTTTGGACACCTGCGAACATTGCTCAAGACGCCATTGAACGCATGCAAGAGCAAGTAGGCGACCGCAAAGTACTATTGGCGCTTTCTGGAGGGGTAGATTCCTCTGTGGTAGCGGCATTGCTTCACAAAGCCATTGGCGACCAACTGACTTGTGTATTCGTCGACAACGGCTTGCTACGCTTGAACGAAGGCGACCAAGTCATGAAAATGTTCGCCGACAACATGGGTGTCAAAGTCATCCGCGTTGACGCGGAAGACTTGTTCCTTGGTAAATTAGCGGGCGAAGCGGATCCCGAGAAAAAACGTAAAATCATCGGCAACACCTTCATCGACATCTTCGATACCGAAGCGGCGAAATTGACCGATGTGGACTTCCTAGCACAAGGGACGATTTACCCAGACGTGATTGAATCTGCAGCGTCTAAAACAGGTAAAGCGCACGTTATCAAATCTCACCACAACGTGGGTGGCTTGCCAGAAGACATGAAGTTCCAATTGGTAGAGCCACTTCGTGAATTGTTCAAAGACGAAGTGCGTAAGCTTGGTCTTGAACTTGGCTTGCCATACGACATGGTTTACCGTCACCCATTCCCAGGACCTGGTCTTGGTGTTCGTATCCTTGGCGAAGTGAAAAAAGAATACGCCGACATCCTTCGTCGCGCTGACGCTATCTTCATCGAAGAGCTGCGTAAATCCGGTTGGTACGAAAAAACCAGCCAAGCCTTCGCTGTCTTCCTACCGGTGAAATCTGTCGGCGTAGTGGGCGATGGTCGCCGTTACGAATACGTGGTTGCGCTACGTGCTGTAGAAACCATCGACTTCATGACCGCACGTTGGGCACACCTACCGTACGAACTGCTAGAAAAAGTGTCTGGTCGAATCATCAACGAGATCGAACACATTTCCCGCGTGACCTACGACGTGTCTTCTAAACCACCGGCTACCATCGAGTGGGAATAATTCAGTTAAGTAATATCTGACTGAATCAATAGAAACACCTAAAAACCCGCCTCGTCGAAGCGGGTTTTTTTATTGCCTGAAGAAAAGAAGAGTTGTGACAATGACCTAAAATTAAGAACTTGAAATGGGAGTGGCTGTCTTTTTCATCGCTTAAATTGAACTTGAATGCTAGTATGAAGTGTAATATTTAATTTGATTGAAAGGATGAAGATCGTCTGAAGTCATGGGCTTAAGTAGGGCTAATGGCTCTTCCTAAGGTTGATATATTTTGTGTAAAGGCGTTTTTCTGGTGTTTGGATGAAGATCAATAAAGCAACTCAATTTTCAGCTTTGACGAGGTTTTTTTCAGCTACTGTCTTTCGGGAGATGGCAAGAAAGGGGCAGTCAACATTATTCTCTCGTTTGCTTAGAGAAACTGAATTAGTTGATCAGTTGGGTCTTAACGCAACGGTCGGTGAAGCGTTTGATTTTGCGTTTAATATACTTAAAGTTGTTGGGCATCGTGATGAGTACATATATCGAGCAGCAGTGAGTCAAAAAGTGCTTCTTGGAACCCATTCACTTCGTACAGCCTCAATGCTTAACGAGTTTCGAGCTGGTAATTGTAAAGCCGACCTTGTGATTTTAAACGGTACAGCAACCGTTTATGAAATAAAGTCTGAGCGAGATTCGCTGACTCGGCTTGAAAATCAAATAGAGAACTATAAGCGCGTATTTGCAAAAGTTAATGTTATATCTAGTGAAGACCATATCGATGGCATTATTGAAACCGTATCGGATGATATTGGAATTATGTGTCTTACTAAGCGATATCAAATAAAGACTATACGTGAGGCCAAGAATAGTCCTGAAAGAGTCTGTCCTCGTACAGTATTTGAGTCTTTGCGTATCACTGAAAGTATTGAGATCCTTGAACATTTAGGAGTAAAGGTCCCTGATGTTCCTAATACCCAAAGACATGCCGTACTACGAGAGCTGTTTTCTGAGACTCGACCCAGCTACTTTGCATTTTGAAATGGTAAAAACGCTAAAACGAACGCGAGAACTTGCTTCTCTTAGAGACTTTGTTGAAAGCTTACCGAAATCCTTACAGACAGCTGCGTTATCTGTATCTGTGCGACGCTCGGATCAAATAAGGTTGATCAATGCGACAGAAACCCCGCTACATGCGGCAATGACATGGAGTTAATCGACGTATGTACTACCCATATTTTCGTGGAAAGCAATATGAGCTAATAACGATTCGTGAAATGGCTGGGCTTTTAGCTGAAAAAGACTTTATACCTGTGATTGAACCTGTTCGTGAGTCATTGAATGGTCTGAAAAGAGCGCTAGAAGCGATTCATGATGCAGGTGGTAAAGCTATAGTAATAGTTAATCCTCATCATGGGGATCATCAAGATGATGGCGCTAATATAACTAGCTTTCTTGAGGATGAGTTTTCTGGCTCAACGAATATATCAGCAGGGATTCTTCTACGTAATGGTATATCGGTTGATGATGCTTTTTCTTGCTTTGAGAGGCACGTGCCTCACAATCCAGTACTAGTCCATATGGGGTTTACTGAGCCAAAAGCTTTAGCTGCTAGGCTTGAAGGGCGTATGCATGAGATAACCAATATATTTATTGATGATTATGCAAAGTTACTATACCGAAAACATTTTTCTGAAAGTCGACGCATTTTGATTCGTGATGGTTTCAACCGTCAGCGTAATGCAGATTACCCAGAAGTAGAGACTTTTTCTGAGCTTCATGCCACTTACCTTGAGTTAGGTATGAGAGGTTTCGGGGATTTCCTGATGGTTGGTGATGCATATACTGAAGGTGGTGGACCAGCCTATGCAGTAGCAATTCACCTTACTTTTATTGATCGCGAAAAGGATGACGTGATGTATATTTATCATTTTGTTTCAGATACAAAGGATACTCCTACAGACCCTGCAGGAAAATTTGCTCAAGCACTCCATAAGCTAATCACTAAGTTAGATAGCGGTAGCTCGGGTATTTTTGAAGGCAAAGCAATTGAGGAGTTCAGAGTTCTTCATGCTAAAGGTCACTTCCCAGGTCTAGGTTATGTGAAGAAGCTTTCTATGAAGCATCACATTGAAACGCTTGCTAACTATTTGAAGTGAGGTAGCTATGGCTGAGCGTTTCTGTTGCCCTGAATGTTTTGGTGATCGAGTTTTACGAGATCAGATATTTCCAACACTGGAGCCAAAAGAGGGAACTTGCGATTTTTGTGGTTCAATTAACACGTCATTAGTTACTCCAGCAAGTTTAGCTGAGTATTTTGAGCTTCTGGTGAATGTTTATGAGCCAAGTTCCGATGGAAAAATATTAGTTGAGTGGATGAAAGATGATTGGTTGATATTTAGTCACGATCGTATGGATATAGCTCATGCAAAAGATCTACTTAGTGAAATTCTTAATAACGGTGAAATTGTTCGTCGTACATTTCAGCCTTCCAGTAGTTATAGTAGCGATGGTCTAGCCCAGTGGGATCGACTGCGTGATGAAATGATGTACTCGAATCGTTGGTTTCTCGATGTAACTATAGATGAGGAACGTCTCAAAGAGCCTCTTAGATATGCTAATAGCAAAAGAGTTACCATTGCGCTGGTATCGTGCTCGAATCCAGAGTGAGGATGGAACTTTTCAAATAGATAAAATGGGTGCTCCACCTAAAAGGCGTTCTTCAAATGGACGTGCAAACCCTGCAGGAATACCCTATCTTTACTTAGGCTCTTTACCCAAGACAGCTGTAGCTGAGGTTAGACCTCATACAGGCGAAATCGCTTGCGTAGCCACGTTTGATATTCCTGAAATTAAGGCTGTGGATTTGCGCAACCCTCGTGAACTTGTTTCTCCTTTCATTTTGGAAGACGCAAGGCAAATAGCTCAATTGCGGGCAGATTTGCCTTTTCTAGAACGTTTGGGGGAAGAGTTGACAAGGCCAGTTCAGCCTTCAGGTGCTGCTATAGACTACATTCCTAGCCAGTATTTGTGTGAGTTTATTAAAAAGAAAGGATTTGATGGCGTTGTTTATCGTAGCTCTGTTAGTGAGGGGATTAATCTTGCCTTGTTTGACCCCAATCAGGCTATTGGTGGAGAAGTTGTCATTTATAATGTAGAACGGGTGTCTGTTCAGGTTGCTGCGCAAATAAGTTGATAGTGTATAGAACCAGTATCGTAATGTATGACAATTAAAAAAATAATTCAAGATGCTGAACTCGATGTTTTTTTATATTGCCATCATCTAATGGGAATAATTCAGTTAGGTAACATCTGACTGAATCAATAGAAACGCTAAAAACCCGCCTCGTCGAAGCGAGTTTTTTGTTTTTGGTTATTACTGATCAACCCTTCCATATAGAGTTTACTCAATTGCTCAGTAGAAACTCCCTGTACGGTTTGTGTCGCTGAAGGCATCGCCGATAATTATTAGGTTGTCTCTATGCCCGCGGGGGAGTGGGTCTAGGTCGTGAATAAAAAGGTGTTTTTAAGCTACTTGTGCCATTTCGTCAACAACTGTGCCCCAGTGCCTTTTTCACCTAGTTTATCGTATGGGTTCATGAGTCGACATCGCTCAAGGGAAAGGCAGCCGCAACCAATACAGTCCGCCATCATATTTTTCAGCTCGGTCAGTTGAGTAATTTTCCTATCCAGTTCTTTTTGCCATCTTGCACCGAGGGCTTCCCAATCTTCTAGGGTGACGCGGGTTCGATTTGGTAGTCCTTCAAACTCCAACAAAATGTCTTCCAAAGAAAATCCTGTCCGCTGAGCAACCTGAATCAGAGAAACGATACGAATAACATGTTTTGGGTATTGCCTATGGTTGGATGTATTTCTTTGGCTTTTTATCAAACCTTTCCTTTCATAGAAATGTAAAGCCGACACCGATACGCCGGTCCTTTCGCTTAACACACCCACAGAAATCCACTCAGGCATTATTATTTTTCGCATTTGACGCTTGACCTAAACTTAAGTTTAGGTAGCAGAATAGACTCAAATTCAAATCAGCTCAAGTTCAGCATTTAATAAAGTCGCTGAGAGAGCTGTGAAAAAATGCTATTTATGCCTAAAAAAGAGAGCCTTAATGAAAACCAATCTATTAGAATCCAGAGCACTTTGCTTGCTACTGATTTCCACACTAACAGTAATGTCTAACGCTACTATTGCTCCTGCGTTACCCGGTTTGGCGAGTGAATTCTCGGGAACGCCTGCAGCTGATTTCTTGGTAAAGATGCTGTTACCAATTCCGGCTTTGTTTGTAGTGATCTTCGCGCCAATATTAGGCTGGACAGCCGATAAGTTTGGTCGTAGAAATCAAATCCTTATTGCGACTATTGTTTTTGCCATCGCTGGTGCCGCTGGCGCACAGCTGCTGGGTTTAGAAGCCATTATTATCAGTCGAGCCATTTTGGGTATATGTGTCGCAGGACTGATGACCGCCATAACGGCGCTCATAACCGATTATTATTCTGGGCAAAAAAGAAGCCAATTTATGGGGCTGCAACAAGCCTTTTCTAATATTGGCGGTATCCTCTTTATCGTCACAGCGGGCTATTTAGCAAGCATAAGCGCACGACTCCCTTTTTATATCTACGCCATTGCTATTCTGTTGGTGCCGCTTGTATTCCTATCTATTCGCGACAGCAAGCAAACCACTCAGCCAAGCGATAACCAGCAAGATGATACCAATACGAACTGGAAACTCCCGCTCATCGGCTGTTCTATTCTGATTTTCTGTCACCTAATCGTGTTTTATATCCTGCCAACGCAAATTCCATTTTTTATGGCGGATATTGGCATCACTGATCCAAGCAAATCAGGCTTGGCAATCGGAATGGGAACATTAATCGCCGCGATAGCTGGTGTGTTCTTTGGCAAGCTGGTTGTCAAAATCCAAAACTATGGCGTCGCACTCATCGGCTTTATTGCCATGAGTCTTGGTATGCTTGTGCTATCACAAGCCACATCGTTCGGCTTAGTTATTCTCGGTTGCGGCCTCATGGGCGCTTGCATGGGATTGGTAATGCCAAATTTCATGGTAAAAGGCATGGAGCTTGTGCCAAGCAACAAACGCGGACTCGCATCTGGCGTACTGACCAGCAGCATCTTCATTGGGCAATTTGTTTCACCTTTTGTCACCTCCGTTCTTATCGCCCAATTGGGATACAGCGATTTTTACTTATTAGCAGGGTTTTTTACTTTAGTTCTAGCCATTGCAGGCGCCGCCACCCTGAAAAAACAATCTACTCTCCCTACAAACGTCAATAAAGGAAACTAAAATGAAAGTACTGGCCTTCAGCACAAGCAACAGTAAAAACTCTATCAACAAGAAACTGGCTTGTTATGCTGCCCAACAAATCAACAACGCAGATGTGTCGCTGATCGACATTAACGACTTTGAAATGCCAATCTACAGCGAGGACAGAGAAAAAGAATCGGGCATTCCACAATTAGCACACGACTTTTATAACGCCATTGGTTCGACCGATAGCATCGTCATGTCTTTTGCCGAATACAACGGGTCCTATACCTCGGCTTATAAAAATCTGTTTGATTGGACATCTCGAATCAACATGGAAGTCTTTCAAAGTAAGCCCGTTATTATGCTGTCGACATCACCAGGGGCCAGTGGAGCACAAAGTGTATTGGCTGCTGCAAAAAACTCCGCGCCATATTTTGCAGCTAATGTAATCGATGCCATTTCCTTGCCCAATTTCTATGATAATTTTAATGAAGTGAAAGCAATTGTCATTGATCGCGCATTCAATGAGCGTTTATTGGCTGCGATCAGCCGGCTTTAATGTGTTTTATAAATGTGTTTAAGGCTCTCATTGGAGGTCGTTCTTGTTTTGTCTGCACGGCAATCCCTATTTGCTGTTTAGCGTTGTGAGAATTGTGGGGGGCGTTGAAAGATCATGCGATACTTGGACTATCAAGTGTTGCAAGTAGGCGAAGTGATTGAGCGAAGGCTTTTAATGAATAAGGCGTGTTTTTCTTGTGCGTGTTCGACAGGATTTCTTTTCTAGATGAAAGATAGGAGTATTTACTTGGAGTTTCCAACCCCTTTAATAGAAGGAAGATTGCTAAAGCGTTATAAGCGCTTCTTGGCGGACATTGAATTGCCGAGCGGTGAGGTGGTCGTTGCCCATTGCCCGAATACCGGGTCAATGAAGCGTTGCCAACAAGAGAATGCCCGTGTGTGGCTATCCAAAAGCGATAACCCAAAGCGTAAGCTCGCGTATACGTGGGAGCTGGTGGAAGTCGACGAGCAATATCTAGCCTGTATTAATACTGGCTACCCAAACAAGTTGGTTGGTGAAGCTATTGCGAATGGAGTGGTAGAAGAGCTTACGGGCTACGTTGAGCAAAAGGCCGAAGTGAAGTATGGCGAAAAAAGCCGTATTGATTGGTTATTAACGGGTGGTGATGGGCAGAAGTGTTATGTAGAAGTGAAGAACGTCACGTTGCTCGAAGAAGATGGAATAGGGTATTTTCCGGATGCGGTTACCGATAGAGGACGCAAGCATTTGTATGAGCTTGCCAATATGGTGGCAGAAGGTCATCGAGCGGTGATGTTCTTCTGTGTTAGTCACACGGGGATCGATTCGGTTACCCCTGCGGTGCATATTGATAAGAAGTATGCTCAAGCGTGTATGGAAGTGATTGAAAAAGGTGTTGAGGTGATTGCCTACCAAGTGGCGATCGATACAAAAGGAATGGCCGTGGCTCGTTCTGTCCCAGTAAAAATGCCTAAACTGACGTAAGGCTCACACAAACACTTATGTTGTTTGGTTGCTTTATAACCAAAAAAGCGGCTTTTTGGTGGTTATTTGAACGGTTTTGATTTTATTTAAAAAAACTGAAAGAAAAACCAAAAGTCCTTGCATAGAAAATTCTGATGCGTATTATACGCACCCACTGACACGGACAACGACGCAAACAAGAGTTTGCACTTACTAAGGTAAGTAAGTTGAACGAAGTATCAGACGCTCTTTAAAATAGATAATCAGATAATTTGTGTGGGCGCTCGCTGGAGGCTTCAGAAGATTATCCGGATTGGTTTTTAACTGATTCGAGATGGTCAAAAAAATTGAAGTCTTGCGAAACGTCTAACACGTCAATTCGCTTTATGTTGTTTCGTTGTTCTTCGGGATGATGAAATGATTAAGTTATTGTTAGTGTAATAGATTTTGAGTAAGCAAACTTTTTAACTGAAGAGTTTGATCATGGCTCAGATTGAACGCTGGCGGCAGGCTTAACACATGCAAGTCGAGCGGTAGCACGGAGAAACTTGTTTCTTGGGTGACGAGCGGCGGACGGGTGAGTAACGCGTAGGAATCTACCTAGTAGAGGGGGACAACATGTGGAAACGCATGCTAATACCGCATACGCCCTGAGGGGGAAAGGAGGGGACTTTTCGGAGCCTTCCGCTATTAGATGAGCCTGCGTGAGATTAGCTAGTTGGTAGGGTAAAGGCCTACCAAGGCGACGATCTCTAACTGGTCTGAGAGGATGACCAGTCACACTGGGACTGAGACACGGCCCAGACTCCTACGGGAGGCAGCAGTGGGGAATATTGGACAATGGGCGCAAGCCTGATCCAGCCATGCCGCGTGTGTGAAGAAGGCCTTAGGGTTGTAAAGCACTTTCAGGGGTGAGGAAGGGTGATTGGTTAATACCCAATTATCTTGACGTTAGCCCCAGAAGAAGCACCGGCTAACTCTGTGCCAGCAGCCGCGGTAATACAGAGGGTGCAAGCGTTAATCGGAATTACTGGGCGTAAAGCGCGCGTAGGTGGTTTGTTAAGTCGGATGTGAAATCCCAGTACTCAACCTTGGAATGGCACCCGATACTGGCAGGCTAGAGTATGGTAGAGGGGTGTGGAATTTCCTGTGTAGCGGTGAAATGCGTAGATATAGGAAGGAACATCAGTGGCGAAGGCGACACCCTGGACTAATACTGACACTGAGGTGCGAAAGCGTGGGGAGCAAACAGGATTAGATACCCTGGTAGTCCACGCCGTAAACGATGTCTACTAGCCGTTGGGTTGTAATGACTTAGTGGCGCAGCTAACGCAATAAGTAGACCGCCTGGGGAGTACGGCCGCAAGGTTAAAACTCAAATGAATTGACGGGGGTACCGCACAAGCGGTGGAGCATGTGGTTTAATTCGACGCAACGCGAAGAACCTTACCTACTCTTGACATCCAGAGAAGAACGCAGAGATGTGTTTGTGCCTTCGGGAACTCTGAGACAGGTGCTGCATGGCTGTCGTCAGCTCGTGTTGTGAAATGTTGGGTTAAGTCCCGTAACGAGCGCAACCCTTATCCTTACTTGCTAGCGGGTAATGCCGAGAACTTTAAGGAGACTGCCGGTGACAAACCGGAGGAAGGTGGGGACGACGTCAAGTCATCATGGCCCTTACGAGTAGGGCTACACACGTGCTACAATGGCGTATACAGAGGGCTGCGAACTTGCGAGAGTAAGCGAATCCCAGAAAGTACGTCGTAGTCCGGATTGGAGTCTGCAACTCGACTCCATGAAGTCGGAATCGCTAGTAATCGTGAATCAGAATGTCACGGTGAATACGTTCCCGGCCTTGTACACACCGCCCGTCACACCATGGGAGTTGATTGCTCCAGAAGTAGGTAGTCTAACCGTAAGGAGGACGCTTACCACGGAGTGGTCAATGACTGGGGTGAAGTCGTAACAAGGTAGCCCTAGGGGAACCTGGGGCTGGATCACCTCCTTAAACGATAGAAACCTCTGGTGAGCGTTCACACAAATTATCTGATGGTATGAGTTAATGATTATTCATTGGCGAGATACAGTATCTAGTTTAGAAAGCTTAGCGACAAAGCTTTAAGCAAGACACTAAACAAAGCGTCACGCAAGTGATGGTTTAGTCTCTGACTTAGTGCTTTGCACTAAACTTGCTCTTTAACAATTCGAATTTTGAAATAGACGATAATCAAGCGTCAAACCGGTGGAAAGCATCTTTAACCTAGATGACTTTCTAAATCGTAAATCCAGAGGGGTACAAAAGCCCTTTGGTATGTGATCCGAAACTATTTTGGGTTATATGGTCAAGTGACCAAGCGTGCACGGTGGATGCCTTGGCAGTCAGAGGCGATGAAGGACGTGGTAATCTGCGAAAAGGTTCGGGGAGTCGATAAACAGGCTTTGATCCGAACATGTCCGAATGGGGGAACCCACTCTACTTGTAGAGTATCCCACAGTGAATACATAGCTGTGAGGAGGCGAACGAGGGGAACTGAAACATCTAAGTACCCTTAGGAAAAGAAATCAACCGAGATTCCCTAAGTAGCGGCGAGCGAAAGGGGATTAGCCCTTAAGTGGTTTTGGTGTTAGTAGAAGGCTCTGGAAAGTGCCGCGATAGAGGGTGATAGCCCCGTATACGAAAACACCTTAATCATGAAAACGAGTAGGACGGGACACGTGTTATCCTGTCTGAATATGGGGGGACCATCCTCCAAGGCTAAATACTCCTGACTGACCGATAGTGAACCAGTACCGTGAGGGAAAGGCGAAAAGAACCCCTGTGAGGGGAGTGAAATAGATCCTGAAACCGTGTACGTACAAGCAGTGGGAGCGGACTTGTTCCGTGACTGCGTACCTTTTGTATAATGGGTCAACGACTTATTTTCAGTAGCAAGGTTAAACATGTAGTGGAGCCGTAGGGAAACCGAGTCTTAATAGGGCGTTTAGTTGCTGGGAATAGACCCGAAACCGGGCGATCTATCCATGAGCAGGTTGAAGGTTGAGTAACATCAACTGGAGGACCGAACCCACATCCGTTGAAAAGGCTGGGGATGACTTGTGGATAGGAGTGAAAGGCTAATCAAGCTCGGAGATAGCTGGTTCTCCTCGAAAGCTATTTAGGTAGCGCCTCGTATCTCACCATTGGGGGTAGAGCACTGTTTGGGCTAGGGGGTCATCCCGACTTACCAACCCCATGCAAACTCCGAATACCAATGAGTGCAATTACGGGAGACACACGGCGGGTGCTAACGTCCGTCGTGGAAAGGGAAACAACCCAGACCGTCAGCTAAGGTCCCAAAGTTACAGTTAAGTGGGAAACGATGTGGGAAGGCTTAGACAGCTAGGAGGTTGGCTTAGAAGCAGCCATCCTTTAAAGAAAGCGTAATAGCTCACTAGTCGAGTCGGCCTGCGCGGAAGATATAACGGGGCTAAAACTGTACACCGAAGCTACGGATGCTTAGTTTACTAGGCATGGTAGAGGAGCGTTCTGTAAGCCGTTGAAGGTCAAGCTGTAAGGCAGGCTGGAGGTATCAGAAGTGCGAATGTTGACATGAGTAACGATAAGGGAGTGAAAAACTTCCCCGCCGGAAGACCAAGGTTTCCTGTCCCATGTTAATCAGGGCAGGGTGAGTCGGCCCCTAAGGCGAGGCAGAAATGCGTAGTCGATGGGAAACAGGTTAATATTCCTGTACTCGTGCATATTGCGATGGAGAGACGGAGAAGGCTAGGCCAGCACAGCGATGGTTGTCTGTGTTTAAGGCGGTAGGTTTAGGGCTTAGGCAAATCCGAGCCCTTTTAAGACCGAGAACTGATGACGAGCCCCTCTTTGGGCGAAGTGGTTGATGCCATGCTTCCAGGAAAAACTTCTAAGCTTCAGATATGCAGGAACCGTACCCCAAACCGACACAGGTGGTCAGGTAGAGAATACCAAGGCGCTTGAGAGAACTCGGGTGAAGGAACTAGGCAAAATGGTACCGTAACTTCGGGAGAAGGTACGCCGGCCGGTGTGAAGGACTTGCTCCGTAAGCACTAGTCGGTCGAAGATACCAGTGGCTGCGACTGTTTATTAAAAACACAGCACTCTGCAAACACGAAAGTGGACGTATAGGGTGTGACGCCTGCCCGGTGCTTGAAGGTTAATTGATGGGGTTAGCGCAAGCGAAGCTCTTGATCGAAGCCCAAGTAAACGGCGGCCGTAACTATAACGGTCCTAAGGTAGCGAAATTCCTTGTCGGGTAAGTTCCGACCTGCACGAATGGCGTAACGATGGCCACACTGTCTCCACCCGAGACTCAGTGAAATTGAAATCGCAGTGAAGATGCTGTGTATCCGCGGCTAGACGGAAAGACCCCGTGAACCTTTACTATAGCTTCACAGTGAACTTTGAACCTACTTGTGTAGGATAGGTGGGAGGCTTTGAAGCGGTGACGCCAGTTACCGTGGAGCCACTCTTGAAATACCACCCTGGTATGTTTGAGGTTCTAACTCAGGTCCGTAATCCGGATCGAGGACACTGTGTGGTGGGTAGTTTGACTGGGGCGGTCTCCTCCCAAAGAGTAACGGAGGAGCACGAAGGTGTGCTCAGCATGGTCGGAAATCATGCATAGAGTGTAAAGGCAAAAGCACGCTTAACTGCGAGACAGACACGTCGAGCAGGTACGAAAGTAGGTCTTAGTGATCCGGTGGTTCTGTATGGAAGGGCCATCGCTCAACGGATAAAAGGTACTCCGGGGATAACAGGCTGATACCGCCCAAGAGTTCACATCGACGGCGGTGTTTGGCACCTCGATGTCGGCTCATCACATCCTGGGGCTGAAGCCGGTCCCAAGGGTATGGCTGTTCGCCATTTAAAGTGGTACGCGAGCTGGGTTTAGAACGTCGTGAGACAGTTCGGTCCCTATCTGCCGTGGACGTTTGAGATTTGAGAGGAGCTGCTCCTAGTACGAGAGGACCGGAGTGGACGAACCTCTGGTGTTCCGGTTGTCACGCCAGTGGCATTGCCGGGTAGCTATGTTCGGACGGGATAACCGCTGAAAGCATCTAAGCGGGAAGCCTCCCTTAAGATAAGATCTCACTGGAACATAAGTTCCCTAAAGAGCCGTTCGAGACTAGGACGTTGATAGGTTGGGTGTGTAAGTGCTGTGAGGCATTGAGCTAACCAATACTAATTGCTCGTGAGGCTTGACCATATAACACCAAAGTGGTTTTTAAAGCGGAAACGCTACAATCACAGACACAGATTACGATAAAGCATCAGCAATGATGAGCATCGGTTTGATACTTGGTTATCACTATTTCAAAATGAATTGTTAAAGATCCAAGCACGTATTCGCGTGTTGTGGTGAGACGAAAAGAGTCCAGCCAGAACAAAACGCAAAACGAATTGCTTGACGATCATAGAGGCGTTGAACCACCTGATCCCATCCCGAACTCAGAAGTGAAAAGCGCCATCGCCGATGGTAGTGTGGGAGATCCCATGTGAGAGTAGGTCGTCGTCAAGCTTTATATTAAGAAGGCCCTGATAGCTGATGCTGTCAGGGCTTTTTTTCGTCTACGGTTAGCCGTCTTCACGTGCACGCAGTAATGGTTTACTCCTGCAGCAATGGCTTGCTCTTTTGTGCCCCGCTTGCGCCTGTCTCATTCTTCGACGCGTCTGCGCGGGTCATCAAAAGAGCGCGCCTTATGTCGTCTATCTGAATTCATGCCACGTAGTAATGGCTTACCCTCTCGTACTCAGTTTGTGCCTGTTTCATACTCCGACGCGTCTGCGCGGGTCATCAAAAGAGAACGCCTTATTTGTCTATCTGGGCGCGTCATTAAAAGAGATTGCCTGTGCCATCTATCAGAATAGGTTGTCCCTTATTACTCGCTTCTCTATTTGCTCACCAATTCACTTATGTTTGTCTTGTTAGGTTGGTTTTTGAAGATAGTCTTCATTAATGTCCAAATAAAGTTCAAATAAGTTTGAACTCTAACTATTCCCTTTAATTTTTGGAAATCAGGTCTACAATGAAATGACATTTTAAATAAAGGAAGGAGTTTGAGATGACAAAAGTATTGGTTCTTTACTATTCAAGCTATGGTCACATCGAAAAAATGGCGCAAGAGGTGGCCGAAGGTGCTCGTAGTGGCGGTGCGCATGTCGATGTTAAGCGCGTGCCTGAGTTGATGCCGGAAGATGTGGCGAAGAATGCGGGTATCAAGTTGGATCAGCAAGCTCCCGTTGCTAAGCCTGAAGAGTTGGCGGATTATGATGCTGTTATTTTTGGCTCGCCAACCCGCTTCGGTAATATGGCGTCTCAAATGCGTAACTTCCTAGATATGACTGGCGGTTTGTGACTCAAGGCAAGCTCGTTGGTAAAGTGGGCAGTGTCTTTACTTCCACTGGTACGGGTGGCGGCAATGAAACCACTGTACAGTCTTTTCATACGACTTTATTTCATCATGGTTTTGTCGTTGTGGGATTACCTTATTCTTGTCCAGAATTGGCGGATATAAGTGAAGTCAAAGGTGGCTCACCGCTGGGGGCTGGAACCATTGCTGGTGCTGATGGTAGTCGTATGCCGTCAGACAAAGAGATTGCGATGGCGCGATTCCAAGGTAAACATGTTGCTGAAATTGCGGCTAAGTTAAGCGCATAAATTTATGTTATGAATTGAAAGGGCAAACGTTTCCGTTTGCCCTTTTTTGTTGCAACTAACCTATCCACATTAAGTCTAGTATGGCTCAATACTTTTATTTTGTTAATAACTTAGGCACTTATCCACTTCGTTTGCAGCGCCAAGAATGACGGCGACACGTTGGTGAATGGCTTCTGGCTGAATGTCCAGAATGCGTTGAGTGTGGGTATGGGCTTTACCGCCAGCTTGTTCTAGAAGCATGGCCATTGGGTTAGCTTCATACATTAGACGTAGCTTGCCTGCTTTAGATGGATCTTTGTTATCCCAAGGATAGATGAAGATACCGCCGCGACAAAGGATGCGGTGTACGTCACCCACCATAGCGGCTACCCAGCGCATGTTGAAGTTCTTACCGCGTATGCCATCTTTGCCTTTCACTAGGTCATTAACGTAGTTTTGCATGCTGGCAGACCAGAAGCGTTGATTCGACATATTAATGGCAAATTCTTGTGTGTCTTGTGCCACCTGAACGTTTTCGTGGGTTAATATGAAGACGTGTTTGGTTGGATCGTAGGTGAACATATTAACGCCATTGCCTGTTGTTAGAACCAACATGGTTGATGGGCCATACAGAACGTAACCTGCCGCGACTTGTTCTTTACCAGGAATCAAGAAATCCGCTTCGGTTGCAGGTTGGTCACCGGTTTGGCGATAGATTGAAAAGATAGTACCAACCATGGCATTGATATCGATGTTAGACGAACCGTCCAATGGATCAAAGGCGATGAAGTATTCGCCATCGGTATTGGCTGGTACTATGTAGTCTTCTTCTTCCGAAGCAATGGCTCTCACGGCAGGGCAAGCGGTGAGAGCGTCTTTAAGCATGTCGTTTGAAATGACATCTAGCTTCTTTTGTTCTTCACCTTGAACATTTTCATTGCCAGCCATGCCTAAAATACCTGCTAGTGAACCCTGTTTTAGCGCATCGGATATGGCAATGCAGGTGTTGGTTGTTACCGTTAACACAGTTTGTAATGTTTTCGGTGTTGCGCTGGATGCTAAAACATCAGATAAGTTTTGCATGGTATGGCATTTCCTTGTTATTTGAAGTGGCTTAAATTATGCCACTCTAGGCTATGAGTGTCAGCCAAGCTAGGAATTGGAAGGCAAAATAAATAGGGAAAACCAACGTTTTCCGATAATCTACGAAAAATGTTGAGAGGAATAGATATGTCTGCGTTTGTTGTACACAATCTTGAGCTTGATGGTCAAGGTGGTGCTAAGTCGTTGCCACTTTCAGATTTGCCTAAGATTTTACCTGAGCAAGGCTGTCGATGGGTGCATTTAGATTGTTATGAAGAAGAAGGCTATACGTGGCTGTCAAGTGTGGAGGGTATTCCAGAAACAGCGGTAGAGGCTTTGTTTGCAGAAGAGACACGACCTCGAACGGTCAGAATGGGAAAAGGCCTATTGTTGACGCTGAGAGGGGTTAATTTAAACCCGGAATCAAATCCATCAGATATGGTGTCTTTACGTCTTTGGGTAACCCCACATTTTATTGTATCAAGTCGAAGACGTAAGTTATTGTCGGTGCAGGGCGTTGTGAAGGATCTTAATAACAATGAAGGGCCGACTAATACGGCGGATGTGGTTGCGACATTGACGGAAACCTTAACGGATAGAATGGCAAAAGTCATTACTGATTTGGAAGACGAGCTGGCTGATTTAGAAGAAAGCATTGGTGAAGGGATTGAGTCTGGACAACGAGATTCACTTGTTCAGCGTCGTCTCGAGACGATTCGTCTTAGACGTTTTTTAGTGCCGCAGAAAGAAGCGATTAACAAGCTCTCTCAAGAAGCCGTATCTTGGATGAGCGTAGAGCAAATAGCTCGCGTACAAGAAGCTGCGAACGATATTACTCGCTATGTCGAAGGGTTAGAGTCATTGCGTGAGCGCTGTTTGTTGATGCAAGAAGAGTTTGCCAATTTACAAGCCGAGAAAATGAATGCTCGCATGTATGTTTTGTCGATTTTGTCAGGAATCTTTATGCCATTGGGTTTTTTGACTGGGTTATTCGGTATTAATATTGGTGGTATGCCTGGCACTGACAGTAATGCGGCCTTTTGGTTGTTCTGCGCGGCTTTGGTGGTGTTGGGCGGTGGTCAGTTTGTGCTGATGCGAAGAAGTCGTTGGTTTTAACGGCCTGTTTTAATCCCATTGTCATTATTCAAAGCCTCGATCTTTTTTCGAGGCTTTGAATGTCATGACATTATTTCTTTATGGTTTTGATGCCATCTTTTGTGCCTAACAATAAAACGTCTGCAGAACGTTTTGCGAACAAGCCATTCGTCACGACACCAACAATGCCATCAATGCTTTTTTCCAGTGCAATAGGATCAAGAATTTTTAAATTGTAGACATCAAGAATGTGGTTGCCGTTGTCAGTAACAACGCCTTCACGATAAACCGGATCACCGCCTAATTTTACCAATTCGCGCGCTACGTGACCGCGTGCCATCGGAATGATCTCAATAGGAAGAGGGAAATCACCAAGTACGTTTACCAGTTTGGATTCATCAGCAATACAGATAAACTCATCGCTGCATGCGACGACGATTTTTTCGCGAGTCAACGCGGCACCGCCGCCTTTGATTAAGTGTAAATGTTCATCTGATTCATCCGCACCATCAACATACACTCGTATGCTGTCAACACTGTTCAAATCATACACAGGAATGCCATGTTTTTTTAAGCGCTCTGCAGTGGCTTCAGAACTGGCCACTGTACCGTCAAAACGGTTTTTGTATTTGGCTAGTTCGTCAATAAACAAGTTTGCGGTAGAGCCTGTGCCAACACCAACTATAGTGTCTGCTTCTAGCATGGGCAAAATGTAATCCACGGCTGCTTTAGCAACTGCTTGTTTTAATTCGTCTTGTGTCATGGTGGTGTTCACCTTCTGTTATAGTTTTATTAGGGGGGTCTGGCTTATTTTAAAAGCTAAGCCACCTCTGATGGTGGAAATATTATAGGCGCTTCCAAGTGTGATTGTTACCCCGCCAGATCAGGCTATTTATCGATTTTATATCTTTTTAATGTGGATTTAGAGGACATCTGTCTTTGCGCCAAGAGAAGTGAAAGAGTATATTTCCTACTCGGTTTTTTTGACTAGCAGTCAGCGTAGATGTCGTTAAGAACATCGTGTTGTCGATTTATATTCGTTTAGGAAACACTATGCCTCATACCATGATCAAAAAGATTCTACAGGCGCGCGTTTATGACGTTGCCGTAGAAACACCACTGTCTCGTGCCAATCAATTATCAAATCGATTGGGCAACGAGATTATTTTGAAGCGAGAAGATTTGCAGCCTGTTTTCTCGTTCAAAATTCGTGGGGCATACAACAAAATTTGTCAGTTAACACCCGAAGAACGGACTCGTGGGGTGATTGCTGCGTCAGCGGGTAATCACGCTCAAGGCTTGGCTTTGGCGGCGAAGAAACTTGGCATTCAGGCAACGATCGTTATGCCAGCCACCACACCTGAAGTAAAAGTCAGTGCGGTACGTAATCATGGTGCAGAAGTGGTTTTGTTTGGTGATGCGTTTGATGAAGCCTCGGCAAAATCTCGTGAAATCATGGCACAAACAGGTCAAGTGTACGTGCATCCATTTGATGACTTGGACACGATCGCAGGCCAAGGCACGATTGGTATGGAAATCCTTCATCAACATGAAGGTAATATTGACGCGATTTTTATTCCTGTCGGTGGTGGTGGTTTGATCGCTGGCGTGGCGGCTTATGTGAAATATTTGCGTCCAGACATCAAAATCATCGGTGTTGAGCCAGAAGATGCGGCGTGTTTAAAAATTGCTATGGAGAAAGGCAAGCCAACTCGCTTAGCGACTGTAGGTATTTTTGCTGAAGGCGTGGCGGTGGCTGAAATCGGACAAAACACCTTTGCGATCGCCAAAGACACTGTCGACGAAGTGATCACTGTGACCACCGACGAAATGTGTGCCGCGATTAAAGACATTTATGACGACACACGTGCGATCACAGAACCTGCTGGTGCTTGCGCCTTAGCTGGCTTAAAAAGTATATCGAGCGTGAAGACGCGAAAGGACAAACGCTGATTGCGATCAACAGTGGTGCGAACGTGAATTTTGATCGCTTACGCCATGTCTCTGAACGCGCTGAATTAGGTGAAAAGCGTGAAGCCATCATTGCGGTAAAAATTCCTGAGCATCCAGGCAGCTTTAAGGATTTTTGCCAAGCTTTGGTTGGCCGTAATATCACTGAATTTAACTATCGCTACGGCGATGATCAAGAAGCCGTTATCTTCGTTGGTGTGGCGTTAGGTGGTAGTCCTCATAGTCGTAAGGAGTTATTGGCCGACTTGAAAGACTATGAAATCGTTGATTTGACAGACGATGAAACCGCTAAAGTGCATGTTCGTCATATGATTGGTGGGCATTTGCGCAGCGATAAAGGTGAGTTACTGTACAGTTTTGAGTTTCCAGAACGTCCGGGTGCCTTGTTGAAATTTTTAAATACACTCGGTGGTCAATGGAATATATCCATGTTTCATTATCGTAATCATGGCGATGCTTATGGTCGCGTTTTAGTCGGTTTGCAAGCGGTGGGTGAAGAAACCGACGTAACGCATTTCCTAGACGAGCTTGGCTATCCTTATCAAGATGAAAATAACAACCAAGCTTGTAAGCTGTTCTTTCGCTAAAAGCGTGAAAATCGGTTATTATTGCTACCATTATTTTTTTGAATTCAGCCCTCTGATTGGTGACAGTCCGAGGGCTGTGTGATTCTAGTATGCCGCTTAAATGAGCGGTGTATTTACTGTTTAAAGGTCTCCTTGTGAATATTCAAACTCTTTTAAATCAACGCATTCAAGCGGCTATGGTGGCGTCTGGTGCTTCTGATTCGGCGCCAGCTTTAGTGCGTCAATCCGCGAAAGTACAATTTGGTGATTACCAAGCAAACGGTATTATGGGCGCCGCAAAAGCGTTAAAAATGAATCCGCGTGATTTTGCCCAAGCCACATTAGATAAGTTGGATCTATCGGATCTTGCCGATAAGGTTGAAATCGCTGGACCGGGTTTTATCAATATATTTTTGAAAAATGCTTGGTTGAGTAAAGAGTTAGCGCAATTGCGTACCAGCGACCGCCTTGATGTAAATCCTGTTGATGCACCAGAAACGGTTGTGGTGGATTATTCGTCTCCAAACCTTGCAAAAGAAATGCACGTTGGACACCTTCGTTCAACGGTCATTGGTGATGCTGTTGTTCGTACGCTAGAGTTTTTTGGTCATCATGTGGTGCGTCAAAACCACGTGGGTGATTGGGGCACGCAGTTTGGTATGTTGTTGGCTTACATGGAACGTTTACGTTCTGAAAATGCCACCATCAGCATGGCGCTTTCTGATCTAGAAACCTTTTACCGCGCTGCGAAAACCTGTTTCGATGAGGATGAAGCTTTTGCTACTCGCTCTCGTGAATTAGTGGTGGCGTTGCAGTCTGGAAATGAAGAGTGTTTGGCACTTTGGGATGAGTTTATAAATATCTCTCTGACGCACTGTGAAGAGACGTACAAAATGCTTGGTGTGTCTTTGGAGCGTCAGCATGTAATGCCAGAAAGCGCTTATAACGATGACCTAGCTAATGTTGTTAATGAGCTGAAAGAACAAGATTTGCTGCAAGAATCCAATGGTGCACAGTGTGTTTTCATGGAAGAGTTCGCTAATAAAGAAGGTGAGATCACGCCAATTATCGTGCAAAAAACTGGCGGTGGCTTTTTGTATGCGACAACGGATTTAGCCGCTGTGCGTTTTCGTCAACATACCTTGAATGCAAACCGTGTGTTGTATTTTGTGGATGCGCGCCAATCTTTGCATTTCCAGCAAATTTTCACCTTGTCTCGCAAAGCGGGTTTTGTGAAGCCAGAAACACAATTGGAACACATGCCGTTTGGTACGGTAATGGGCAGCGATGGCAAACCCTTCAAAACTCGCTCTGGTGGCGTAGCGAAACTGTCTTCTTTATTGGAAGAAGCCCAAGAGCGCGCCTATCAATTGGTGGCATCGAAGAATCCAGAAATGGACGAAGAAGAGCTGCGCAACATTGGTCGTGTGGTCGGTATTGCGTCAGTGAAATACGCGGATTTATCGAAGAACCGTACCAGCGATTATGTGTTTAACTGGGACAGCATGTTGAGCTTTGAAGGCAACACGGCGCCTTATTTGCTGTACGCTTATTCTCGCGTCGCAAGCATCGTTAAACGCTCTGAAGTTGATGTGGCTAGCTTGACTGGTGACATTACGATTGATGAGCCGCAAGAACGTGCTTTGGCAGTGAAGTTATGCCAGTTTGAAGAAGCCATTCAGCAAGTGGCGAATGATGGTATGCCACATTTCTTATGTGCTTATTTATACGATTTAGCCGGTGTCTTTATGACCTTCTACGAAGCTTGTCCTATTATCAATGCCGAGGAAGAGGTGAAACACAGTCGTTTACAGTTGGCGTTGAATACCGCGTCTACCCTGAAGCTTGGCTTGTCCTTATTAGGGATTGAAACGTTAGAGCGTATGTAAATTCTCTACGGTGGTAATGAACACAATAAAGGCGCTTTTCAACTGAACAGCGCCTTTTATGTCTTAAGCGACATAATTCGCACGCAAAATAGGATTCGTAAAGAGGAACAGTCAGCAGATGAGAATTTATATAGCCTACACAGGTGGCACGATAGGTATGGTACCTTCGGGTCAAGGTTTAATACCCGATGCAGCGTTTGCTGATCATCTTGCTCAACATCTTAATGAAGCCGACGAGCTTAATCATGAGTTTGTCATTGAAGGTTATCCAAGTTTGATTGACTCCTCCAATGCCACCCCGACAGACTGGCAAACCATCGCCCGTGATATTGAAAGCAAATGGCATGATTTTGACGCCTTTATTGTATTGCATGGCACAGACACCATGGCGTATACCTCGGCGGCGTTATCTTTTATGTTTGCTAATAGCGACAAACCTATCATAGTGACTGGCTCGCAAGTACCTATGTATAAAGTGCGCACCGATGCGATGATTAATATCATGGGCGCGATTTCAGCGTGTGAGGAAGGCGTGCAAGGTGTCTTCTTGTTTTTTGCAGGTCGCTTGATAGAAGGGGATCGGGCTTCATAAAGCGCATACCAGTGACTGGCAAGCTTTTAGTTCGCCCAACTGCCCTGAGCGAGGTGTGTTAGGCATTGATTGGCGGTGGCGTTTAACAGAGGCCGTGAAACCGCCCATGGTGATACATATTCCAGATATGGCAGACAGTGCGGTCACTATACTGCCGGTTTTTCCAGGCGTGCAAGCGGCTCATTGGCAAGGTTTATTAAATGATTCGGTAAAAGGGGCGGTATTATTAAGCTACGGCGCTGGTAACGCTCCTGATAAAGATCCCACTCTTTTGGCTTTATTGAAAACCGCGACCGACCGTGGCGTCGTGATTGTGAACGTGAGCCAATGTGGCGCAGGAAGTGTGGCGGCTGGAGCGTATGCCGCTGGCTCTGCCTTGGTTAAAGCGGGCGTTATTTCTGGTAAAGATATGACTTACGAAGCCGCTTTTGCCAAGTTGCATTTTTTGATTGGGTCTGGAATGAGTAGTGAAGAAGTTAAAAAGTGTTTCTAGAAACGTTGGCTTTTCATTGTCTGCCCAACTGTAAGGTGACGGCGAAAAACCTTATCTAAATTTTAAAGGGAATTGAAATGGCCTTGCTATATGTACTCTTAGTTCTTATTTGGTCTACGGGATTTATCACCGGTAAGTTAATTGTTGGCCTGATCGACCCTAACGTTTTTCTGAGCATCCGTTTTGTTTTAGCGGGTTTACTCTTCCTTGCTATTGCCTTGTGGCAGCGTAGACGTTTTCCTGCTTGGCAAGAATTACCTAAGCATATTATTGCTGGCATGCTAATGAATGGCTTTTATTTGGGCTTTGCCTATGTGGCTATCGCTAAAGGCTTGCCTGCTGGCATCATGGCGCTGATTGGTGCGTTACAGCCGGCATTGGTGACCCTGTTAGCTTTCTTACTAATCAGAGAAAAAACGTCCTTCAAAGGTATTCTTGGAATGTTGGTCGGCATGGTAGGCCTAGTATTGGTCATCAGCCCCGCGCTAGAGTTAGATATGAGCCATGGTGGCGTGACTCTGCTGACGTTTACGTTGGCTTGCGCCGCGATATTTGCCTTGTCACTGGGTGTGACTTATCAAAAAATGTCTATTTCATCGTCTGATATTTTCAGCTCCATGGCGATACAAAACCTCGCGGCCAGTGTCGTCTCGATTGGCTTTATGCTGTTACTTGGTGAAACCTTGTTTGCCGTGCAGCTGGAGTCCTTCTTACTCGTTATCTGGGGCGTGCTGGTGTTATCTGGTGGCGGTGTTTTTTTAATGGTGTGGTTATTGAGAAAAGTGCGAGCCTCACAGGTTTCCACTATGCTGCTATTAGCGCCCCCATTGGCGGCAGTAGAAAGTTATTTCTTATTCAGCGAATCCATGACCACGATTCAGATTATCGGTTTTGTTGTGACAATTGTTGGTGTGTATTTTAGTCGAGCAAAGCTATAGGTCTTATTTTTTTAGTCTATCTCGATATTTAAAAAGGTTCTTTACATAAGACCTTCTTCTTATATACATGATTTCAAGGATGTATACAGGGATAGATAGCGTGAAAATGATATTTAATTTATGGGTCATCTTATCTTGATTATATATTTCTATATCGGAAAATATATTATTTGCTACAAAACTGTATATGTAGACCATGGCCCCAAGTATAAAAATCAGGAATAAACATTTTTCATGAAAGACTTCTCTTAATACCTTTACATTGTCGTGTCTAATTAACCTAATTGCCTTTAACTCTTTGGCTGAACGGTTTCTAAAAAATCTTTTAAATCTAGGAGTTATATAAAAATATAATTTAGAAGTGAAAGCTAATAGCGTAAAAAAAGACCATTAAACCACCATTCAAAATTGGTAAGATTATTAAGTATTGAAGACATTAAACTTCCCTAAGTAATCAACAAGTATATGTATTTAAATCATTTTTTATTTTGTTAAGATCCTTAATCTAGCTTCGGCACGATCAATTAAGGTGCCGAAGCGTTCTATTTCATTGACGAAGTGGTCAAATTCAATTTTGCTGGGCAGTAGCTGACTGTCAGTTTGTAGATGTTGAACCAGTTGCATTCTCATATTGGTGGTGAATTCTTTGCTCCAAGACCATTGAGCACGAAGTAGGCGTGCTAGGGTTGCGGCGGGCAAATCGCCGATGTGATCCGCCAGCAATCCTTCCCAATCGAATTCGAAGTTTTCCATCACTTTATGCAGTGTCATGAGGGCTTGAGCATTGCCTTGAATGCGTAGGTCACCGTCAAAGAAACCATCGCCATCCAATAATTTACGATAGGCTGAACTGGGTCCTTGCACCAGTGTATCTAACCGCGGGTCTAATTCGATTTCATCTAAGCTGTCTGGTTGATGCAGCATTACCCCTTGTTCAAGGATGTGCATTTGTAATATGAAAGAAAAGTCTTCTACATAAAGAAAAACCTGTTGTCCTGCCAGTTTACTCAAGCGGTCTTGTGACGGTGTGTCCTGTTTGAGCGCTAGATTGATCGCTTTTTCGATGGCACTAAGCGCCGATAAACTGAGAGAACTCATAAAAAAACGCTCCGATGGTCAATGGCAGAGTGATATAAAAATTAAAGCTGGTGGATTTGAATGACGGAAGTGTCCCGCGTCTTACCTTCTTTTTCAAGGCGATCTAGGTACATTTGCCAGAGTTCATCGTGATTTTTGCCAATATTGTAGAGATATTCCCAAGTATAGAGGCCAGTGTCGTGACCATCGTTGAAGGAGATCTTTAGCGCATAATTGCCAGCGACTTCAATATTATTGATGGCAACGTCTTTTTTCCCGTATTGCAAAATGGGCATTTGCATGCCGTGACCGCGTACTTCCGCGGAAGGTGAGTGAACCCTTAAGAATTCAGCACTTAGGCGAAAGCTATGTCCATCAGCAAAGGTGAGCGCCAGCTCTCGTGATTTTTTATGGTAGTTGATGTTCGTTGGGACGGGTTTAGACACAGTCTTTTTCCTATAAGCCCCTTCCAAGAAGGGGCGTGAAATAAGGGCTATTTTTTAAGAGAGATGATTCCAATTATAGAATATATTGGCTCAAATCTTCATTTTTAGCGATTTCCCCTAGTTGTTCATCAACATAAGCCGCTGTGATGTCGACGGTTTGATCATCTGGCATGTCGCTGGCGGAATAAGACACTTCTTCAAGTAAGCGTTCAAGTACCGTATGTAAGCGACGCGCCCCAATGTTTTCCGTACGCTCGTTCACTTGGAAAGCAATTTCAGCTATGCGGTGAATACCTTCTTCAGTGAAGTTCAGGTTGATATTTTCCGTTTTAGCAAGCGCCACATATTGTTTCGTCAATGACATGCTTGGTTCGACTAAAATACGTTTGAAATCGTCTACTGTTAGCGCATCCAGTTCAACTCGAATGGGTAAACGGCCTTGCAATTCTGGAATCAAGTCTGATGGTTTAGACAAATGGAAGGCGCCAGACGCAATGAATAGGATGTGATCGGTTTTGATCATGCCGTATTTGGTGCTGACGGTGCAACCTTCGACTAAAGGCAATAAATCGCGCTGTACGCCTTCGCGAGAGACTTCTCCGCCGGAGCGTTCTGAGCTTTTAGCGACTTTATCGATTTCATCTAAGAAGACAATACCATTTTGCTCGACGGCTTCTACTGCGCGAGCTTTCAGTTCTTCTTCATTAACGAGCTTTGCCGCTTCTTCGTCACGAACTTGGCGCATAGCATCTTTGACTTTCATTTTACGCTTTTTGGTTTTTTGTGAACCAAAGCTGGAAAATAAGTTTTGTAGCTGGCTGGTCATTTCCTCCATGCCTGGTGGAGTCATAATTTCAACACCCATTGGTGAATCGGATACATCGATATCGATTTCTTTGTCGTCCAGTTGGCCTTCCCGTAGTTTTTTACGGAAAGTCTGACGAGTGCTATTGTCTTGTAATTCAGGATCACCGCCGCGAGCGGGGGGCAACAACACATCAAGAATACGGTCTTCTGCGGCATCTTCGGCTTTATGGCGTAGCTTTGCCGTTTCTTGTTCGCGAAGCATTTTAATTGCCATTTCAACCAAATCACGAATAATCGACTCTACATCACGACCAACATAGCCCACTTCAGTGAATTTTGTGGCTTCAATCTTGATGAAAGGTGCGTTGGCAAGCTTAGCTAATCGGCGAGCGATTTCTGTTTTACCTACCCCCGTTGGGCCTATCATTAAGATGTTTTTGGGTGTGACTTCTGCTCGCATGTCTTCAGGAAGTTGCATGCGACGCCAGCGGTTTCGTAGTGCGATGGCGACCGCACGTTTTGCTTTTTGCTGACCAATAATGTGGTTGTCTAGGGCGTTAACCGTCTCTCTTGGGGTCATGCTGCTCATTATTAATTCTCTTTTAAATGTATTGTGTGATGTTAGCTGCGTCGCTTTACTGTCTGTAATGCTCTTGGTTGATAGAGAATTATTTAGACTTATCTTCAAGCTGCGGGTCGATGGTAATTTCTTCTATGGTTAGGCTGTGATTTGTGAACACACAAATATCAGCAGCGATATTGAGGCTTTTCTCAACGATTTCTTTGGCTGATAAATCCGTGTTATCAATTAAGGCTCGAGCCGCGGCTTCAGCGAAGTTGCCGCCAGAGCCAATAGCCAATGCACCATGTTGTGGTTCAACCACATCGCCCGTACCAGTAATGATTAGAGTACTTTCTTTGTTAGCGACAATCAGCATGGCTTCTAATTTGCGTAACGCTCGGTCAGAACGCCAGTCTTTAGCAAGGTCTACTGCAGCCCGTACTAAGTGGCCTTGGTGTTTTTCAAGTTGGCCTTCAAAGCGTTCGAATAGGGTGAACGCATCCGCCGTACCGCCAGCAAAGCCAGCAATTACTTCACCACGATAGAGACGGCGCACTTTACGAGCGTTGCCTTTCATCACAGTGTTGCCTAAAGATACTTGTCCATCGCCGCCTACGACGACTTGATTGCCTTTGCGTACAGTAAGAATCGTTGTCATGGTCTACTCCCGTTTCGATTCTAACGAAATGGGGGCGAGCGGGAAGATTTCAAGCGAGGATTGCATACAGAACAAGCTTTCATGTTCTGTATGCAATTTATGCCGATTTTAAAGCTTACTCTTTTTTAATTTTATAAGAGTAAGGAGAGATTGACAAAGAGACGAGTTTATCCTCTGCACGATTCATTTTTGAACGTGAATCATAAGGACCAAGAATCACTCTATACCAAGCCTGGTCGTCCTTATCCATGGTTTTGCGAACGCTGGCTTCGACCAAACCAGACAAGATGAGTTGAGCGCGCAGGCGATCCGCATCTTCAAGATTTCTAAATGAGGCGGCTTGAAGCATGTAGTAATAATCTTGCTCCCCCCTAGGGGTAGACTGATAAGCATCGACGTGGCTGGTATCAACCTTGCTGTCTTGTAATATTTGATAGAACTCAAACGTGTCTTTTTTCGGAGCAACACTGACTTTTTCTTCTACTTTCTTAGGCGCCGGTGTAGGGGCTGGTTTTGGAATCGCCTTGGGGGACTTCTATTGGTGTTGGTTTTGTTGTGGGTGCGACTTGGTTTAGTTGCGTTAGGCCATAAATGAAAGCGATGACTATAATGGGCACAAGAAGCCAAAGCCACCAAGTGGTTTTGCGTTGCTGTGGGGGTGGTGTTCGACGAGTCGCCCCTTTTTTTGGGCGACTTCCTTTTGCTGCAATTTGAACAGGATTAAACATAATTTGGGCTTTTGGCTTTTAGCTTTGGCATAAGTAAATAGGGTTCAGTGTGAGTTGCGCACATTATGCGGCCAAGATCAGTAAGTTTCCAGTGGATCGACATCAATTGCAAAGCGAATTCTATGTTGTTTGGTTGATTGCTCTAGCCATTCGGTCATCATTTGGGTGGCTTGATGAAGTGGCGCTCGCTGTGCCGATTTTAGAGAAATTAATGCCCGATGTTGTCCTGCTTTGCGAACAATGATGGCGGCATAGGGGCCGACAAGAAATACGTCTTTAGAGAAATATGGCTCTAAATCGTTTCGCATGGTGGACAAGAGTTGCATGGCTTCCTGTTCATTGCCGGATTCGGCGCGAATGATGACTTGATGATAAAAGGGCGGAAGTGATAAAGATTTACGCTCGGCCAATCCATCAATGGCAAAGTGTTCGTAACCAAGATTACATAGGCATTCAATCGCAGTATGATCGGGGTGATAGGTTTGCAATAATACATGGCCTGGCTTTTTGGCGCGGCCAGCGCGGCCAGCGACCTGCGTAATAAGCTGAGCAGTGCGCTCCATACCTCGAAAATCAGAAGAGAATAACCCAGCATCTGCGTCCATAATGATGACAAGAGTGACGTTAGGGAAATGATGTCCTTTGGCGAGCATTTGCGTTCCAATGAGAATGGCTTGGTCATGCTCATGGATTTTTTGGGTAAGTTTTGCCATAGCCGATTTACGTTGAGTGCTGTCACGGTCAATACGCAAAATAGGTACTTCTTTAAACAGTGTGCTGAGCTGTGTTTCAATTTGCTCTGTACCTTCCCCAACGGTAAATAACTCTTCCGACTGGCATTCAGGGCAAGTATGAATGAGTGCTTTTTGCGTATCACAATGGTGACAATGCAGCTTATTAGCACGTTTGTGTACGGTGAGGTTAACATCGCAATGATCGCAGGCGGCAATCCAGCCACACTGGTGACACATTAGAGTGGGGGCGTAACCGCGACGGTTTAAAAATACCAGTACTTGTTCTTTGCGTTCTAGGCATTGTTTCATACTTACGAGTGCTTGTTCGCTGAAGCCATGCACTAAGCTCTTTCCCCGTAAGTCTACTCTTTCCATTTTAGGTATGTGTGCGTTACCAGCTCGCTGACGTAGTTTAAGCCAAGCAAAGCGTTTTTGCAGGGCGTTGGTTAAACTCTCATATGACGGTGTGGCCGAAGCAAGTAAGACGGGAATATTCAGTGCTTGAGCGCGTTTAATCGCAAGATCTCGTGCGTGATAACGAAAGCCTTCATGCTGTTTGTATGAGGTATCGTGTTCTTCATCAATAACGATTAGGCCAAGGTTTGGGGCAGGGATAAAAGCCGCGGATCTTGTGCCGATGATGATCTTAGCGTGGCCGCTTGCTGCCAAGAGCCAAGCATCCAAACGTTCTCTATCGCTCATGTTAGAGTGCATCAGCACAATATCGGTGTTGAAACGGTTCTCAAAGCGTTTTAGTGTTTGTGGCGTTAGGCCTATTTCTGGCACCATCACCAGAATTTGTTTTCCCTCGTCGATCAGGCGCTCCATTACTCGTAAAAAAACTTCGGTTTTACCGCTCCCCGTCACACCGTCCAATAACGCGACATGGAATTGGTGACGATAATCCAATATATGCTCTGTTGCCCGCATTTGCTCCATGTTCAGTGTCGGAGGTATTTGTGTCACATGGGCATGTCTTTCTCCGCCTTTGTTAAAAGAACGAGGTTCTTTGCGCAATAGCCCTTTTTCCTCCAGAATCTTGGCAGCATTAGGGGCAAGGTCTAATACTGAGGCGGCATGCTGACTTAAGCCATTAGGGTGTTGTTGCACAGCTTTTAAAAAGTCTTGTTGGCGTGGTGCACGACTGAGTTGTTCCAGAGAGGTGGTTTGTCCTTTTTCTGTCGTGAACCACCAATTTTCTGTCCTAAACTCGGCATTTTCACCTTTGCGCAATAGAATAGGCAGCGCATGAAAGATGACATCACCAATGGGGTGATGATAATAACGTGCTGCCCACTCACACAGGGCCATTAATTCGGCGCTAATAACAGGGCTTTTATCATGTAGTGAGGTGAGCGGCTTAATCTGATCGGGGTCCCACTCGCTGTGGTCACTAACAGCGACAATCACTCCAAGACGACTACTTTTGCCAAAGGGGACCTTGACTCTCATGCCCGGTTTTAGCTCATGCCGCAGGGCAATAGCTTTGGGCACTTTGTAGTCGAATAAGGTACGCATTGGCACAGGTAACGCGACTTTTATGTATGGGGAGAGTGTGAGAAGCACTTCAGACATGCGTTAGATTAGGCCTTGTTCAGTAAAGCAAAAGATAGCATTTTTATTAATGCGTAAGTGTACGTCAGAGTAGTGGGTTGGTGCGAGTGACAATTTTATCAGCAAAGCACGATAAAAAGGTTGCTGATTCTGCAATAGATCCCTAAAATACGCCACTCTTGCGCAATACTGTACAATGTCTGTACAAAAAAACGTGCGGTGCTTGGCGCGGCAATAGCCCATTAATGATCGACCAAGTGGCGGCACATTAAACCCAAAGGTATATACAATGAAAAAAGATATTCACCCAAATTACTCTGCAATTACAGCAACTTGTACTTGTGGTAACACGCTAAACCTACATTCAACGCTTGGTAAAGACATGCACGTTGACGTATGCAGCAACTGCCACCCTTTCTACACAGGTCAACAAAAAATGGTTGATACTGGTGGCCGTGTTGATCGCTTCAACAAGCGTTTCGGAGCACGTCGTACTACTAAGTAATTGGTGGCATGATAGTGATCCCATTAAGAAAGCGCCAAGTTTGCTTGGCGCTTTTTTTGTTTTTGTCCTTTGCCGCCCATGGTGATGATACCTGTGTGGCAACAGGAAAGCTTGAGAAGGCTCAGATTAAAAGAGTCGTTGACGGCGATACCGTACATTTGACGGATGGCCGAAAAGTGCGATTAGTGGGTATTGATACCCCAGAACTGGATCACAAAAAAGGCAATCATGAGCCTTTTGCCGTTGAGGCGATGCAGTTTCTTCGTTCTCGCCTCGATCAATTTGTCTACCTTCAAGAGTCCAAAAATGATCAAGATAGATACGGTCGTTATTTGTACTACCTTTTCGATAAAGATCGTATTTCACTGACGAGTCAGTTACTATCCGAAGGACTTGGTTATCGTATTGCGATTCCTCCTAACTTAGCCTATCAAGATTGTTTTGAGGCCGCTGAAGACTCAGCTCGCAATGCGCATAAGGGATTATGGCAGCAAAATTTGCAATGGCAGCCAAAAGCTGGCTTTGCAATCTCTCGTGTTAACATCACTTCCATTACTCAGAACCGAGGAGGTTGGTGGCTAGAAACCGATCAGGATCTAGTGATCAATTTGCCACCTAATACTATCGACTATTGGTCTGCTCAAACAGTATTTGCGTTTGAAGGCAAGGACATAGAGGTACGTGGTTGGCAACATCAAAGGAAAAGCCGATATTCAGACTTTAAATCTTGGGTTTTGTCAGTAAGACATCCGAATGATTTGCGTGAAATCAACGTTTCTAACAAGCATTGATTGATAGAATATTCCTATGGTTTTACGCTTTAAAGTAATGAGTATATCGATTATTCTGGCGACACAGAATTATAAGGTGCCACTTTCGAAGCTTTTGTAGGCTTGGGGACAAGGCCCAGTTTGGCTATGATAAAACTAATTAATAACACCAAATAGACGGAAACATCATAATGGCAGAAGATATAAAGCAAGCAGCGTTGGATTATCACCAATATCCAGTTCCAGGCAAACTTAGCGTTACTATTACGAAACCAACAGCAACCGCTCGTGATCTTTCTCTCGCTTATAGCCCAGGTGTGGCTGAGCCTTGTCGTGAAATCGCAAAAGACCCAGAAGCGGCTTACCGTTATACCGGTAAAGGCAACTTGGTTGCCGTGATCTCTGATGGTTCTGCGATCCTCGGATTAGGCAATCTAGGCCCATTGGCAAGTAAGCCAGTAATGGAAGGTAAAGGTTTATTGTTTAAGCGCTTTGCTGGTATTAACTCCGTTGATGTGGAAGTGGAATCTGAAAGTCCACAGGCATTCATTGATACTGTGGCTCGTATTGCCAACACATACGGCGGTATCAACTTAGAAGACATCAAAGCACCTGAGTGTTTTGAAATTGAACGTCAATTGATCGAGCGTTGTTCTATTCCGGTTTTCCACGATGACCAACATGGTACAGCGATTGTTACCGCGGCTGGTCTTTTGAATGCGCTTGAGCTTCAAGGTAAAGACATTGCTGACGCTAAAATCGTTTGTCTTGGTGCGGGTGCTGCCGCAACTGCATGCATGAAGTTAATCATTGCGTGTGGTGCACAGCGCGAAAACATCTTCGTTCTTGACCGTAATGGCGTTATTCACTCTGGTCGTACTGACTTGAACCAATTTAAAGCCATGTTTGCGATTGATACGGATAAACGTAATTTGGATGATGCAATCGATGGTGCTGACGTATTCATCGGTGTATCTGGTCCAGATTTATTGTCTGCAGAACAGCTTGCGAAAATGGCGGCGAATCCGATCGTTTTTGCTTGTTCAAACCCAGATCCAGAAATTAATCCAGAGCTTGCTCGTGCAACGCGTGATGATTTGATCATGGCAACAGGTCGTTCAGATTATCCTAACCAAGTAAACAACGTACTTGGTTTCCCTTTCATCTTCCGTGGTGCTTTAGACGTTCGTGCGACTAAAATCAACGAAGAAATGAAAGTTGCGGCTGTGCATGCTCTGAAAGATCTTGCGAAAGAAGAAGCACCTGCGGATGTGGTTGCAGCTTACGGTGGCGCACCATTGAGCTTTGGCAAAGAATATATCCTGCCAAAACCAATGGATTCTCGTTTGCTTAATGTGGTGTCTGCCGCGGTGGCTCGTGCTGCGGTAGATTCTGGTGTGGCAATGCTGCCATACCCAGATTTTTATCCACTAGAGAATCTTAATCACTTCGGTGCTTAATCGAATCTTGATCTGTTACCAGGCGGCTCTTTAAAAAAGAGCCGCTTTTTTTATGACTAAATATTATTAATACGGTATTTTCATTGATCAATAAGCAGGAATAGCTTGGATTAAATAGGAGTTGTGTCATGAAAGTTGCAATATATTGTGGCTCCGCTGCGGGTAATTCCCCCGAATATGCCAATGGCGTAAAAGCGTTGGCCGTGTATCTTGCTGGGCAAGGGATAGACATTGTTTACGGCGGAGGAAATGTTGGCTTAATGGGGGTGATAGCGAATGCAGCCTTGCAAGCTGGTGGAAGGGTCATTGGTGTGATTCCGTCCCATCTCGAGTCCAAGGAAATCGCTCATACAGGATTAACTGAACTCTATGTGGTAGCCAATATGCATGAGCGTAAAGCTAAAATGAGCGAATTGGCTGATGTGTTTGTGGCGCTTCCGGGTGGGGTGGGGACCTTGGAGGAAATGTTTGAAGTGTGGACCTGGGGGCAACTTGGCCTGCATAGCAAACCTTGTGTCTTTTATAATTTAAATGGCTTTTATGATCCCCTATTTACTATGGTAGACAGCATGCAGCAGGCAGGCTTTGTGAAGCAGTCTTACATTGATATGATTATCAAAGAGAGCACGCCAGAAACCCTGCTAGCGGCCGTGAAAGCTTACCAAGCTCCTCAGCCCAAGTGGAGCTAGAGCGTTCAAAGAGATAAAAATGCCAGCACTGGGCTGGCATTTTTATAGGGAATAAACCTATGTTAGAACAAGTTTTCTAATGCATTGGTTTCTTGCTTCTCTTCTCGTGATTCGCTGTCACGATTACTGTTTAATGTTGGCAAGTTTAGATTGCGCTGTGGCGGTACGTGGTCTTTTCTAAAAATCTCAAAAATTGCATTAGATTGACCAGGTAAAGCGCGCTCTCCAGTATTCGGATCAATGCGAACGGTTACTAAGGAAGAGGGTTTGCTCACGAAAGACAGTGGGGTGCCCTGTAAAGCATCTCTCATATAATCTATCCATGCTGGAAGCGAAACAGAGCCACCCCATTCTCCACGACCTAGGGGCGATGAGTTATCAAAACCACTCCATACAGAAGTGACCAGCTCACCATTAAAACCGGAGAACCAAGCGTCGCGCCCATCGTTTGTAGTCCCAGTTTTTCCAGCTAAGTCGTCGCGCTCTAATACTCTAGCGCGTCGACCTGTGCCGAGCTTAATAACATCTCGCATCATGTCGTAGGTTATGTAATTTACCTCTGGGTCAAGCACTTGTGGTGCCATAGGAAGGCTAACAATACCCTCTGGCGTATTAAATAATCCCATTTGAGGTTTATCATCTGTCGTCTTTTCAAGCGGTGTACAGGTCACACAGACTGTAGCTGGGCTTGCTTGAAATAAGACATTGTTATTTCGATCGATGACTTTGTTAATTAGGTAGGGTTGTACCTGATAACCACCATTTGAGAAAACAGCATACCCTGTTGCTATTTGTAGAGGTGATAGGTTGGCACTGCCTAAAGATAGAGAAAGGTTGTAAGGTAACTCATCTGGATCAAAACCAAACCGACGTAAGAAGTTGAGAGTAGGACGAATGCCGAGTCTCTTCAAGTAAACGCACAGAGACAATATTTTGTGAGCGATACAGCGCTTCACGTAATCGTGTGGGGCCGTAAAACTTACCACCATCATTGGTTGGACGCCATGCGGACTCTAAGTTTTTATCATTAAAGACTACAGGCGCATCATTGATAATGCTGGCGGCCGTATAGCCGCGATCCAAAGCACTGGCGTAAATGAAGGGTTTAAAATTAGAACCAGGTTGGCGTTTAGACTGAGTCACTCGGTTGAATTTATTTTCAAAAAAGTTAAAACCGCCGACGAGAGCCTGAATGGCACCATCCTTACTGTTAAGAGAAATAAGGGCACTTTGAACAGCGGGCTTTTGCGCTAGTAGCCATTCAAGTTGGTTGTCTGGGCGTAAGCGCACAATATCACCAGGCACGAGCACATCGGTCACTTTGGATGGTGATGGGCCTTGTGAGTCCTCGTTTATATAGGATCTTGCCCATTTAACGGCCTCCCATGGTAGGGTTGCGCGTTCACCGTTAGCAAGACGAACGTCTGCCGTTGTGTTGGTGGTGGACAGCACCAATGCCGTTTGCCAGTTTTTAAACCTTCCTATGTCTTGTAAGGCTTTTTTCTGCTCTTCTAGCGGGGCATTAATTAGGTCGGTACGTTTTTCAAGAGGGCCTCGGTAGCCGTGGCGCATATCGTAATCAAGTACGCCATTGAAAATAGCGTCGTTTGCGGCTTTTTGTCGTTTTGAATCAATGGTCGTGTAGACAGTCATACCCGTACTGTACAGATCGTCGCCGAATGTGTTGTATAGCTCTGAGCGAACCATTTCAGCAATATACCCGGCTTCAATATCAGGCATAACCCCATAGTTCTTAGCGGTAATAGGAGATTCTACGGCATTTTGATAGGCGTCTTTGTCTATCATTCCAAGTGACAACATGCGCTGCAATATCCAGTTACGACGAATCAATGCACGGGAAGGGTTCACCACAGGGTTAAAACGCGATGGTGCTTTTGGCAGACCAGCTATCATGGCCAGCTGAGCAAGATCCAGTTCGTTTAGGTTTTTGCCATAATACACCTGAGCGGCGGCCTCAAACCCATAGGCGCGATTTCCTAAGTAGATTTTATTGACGTACAACTCAAGAATGTCGTGCTTTGACAGTTCGCGCTCCATTTTTAAAGAAATGAAGATTTCGGTGAATTTGCGGGTGAAAGTTTGCTCAAATGATAGGAAATAGTTTCTAGCCACCTGCATCGTGATGGTGCTACCACCACTTTGAATTTGTCCTGTGGTGATCAGTTGCATGACCGCTCGACCTAAGCCAAGGATATCAACGCCTGGATGGTGATAAAAATTGGTGTCCTCGGCCGCTAAAATAGCATGCTCTAGATTGGGTGGGATCTCTGAGTAGCTGATAGGTGTGCGACGTTGCTCACCAAACTCACCAATTAGTAAGTTGTCGGCGGTATAGATACGTAATGGAATTCTTAGTTCAATGTCTTTGAGTCTCTTCAACTGTAGGAATACGATCCTTTACACTGTAATAGATTGCATAGGTGATACCGACCGCACAAAGGGTGCCAAAGAGGCCGAGAATAAAGAGTATTTTTAGTGCCTTAGCCATATAAATCCAATGGATGCTGGATGGAAAGTCCCCATTATACCTAAGATGATTACAGAATAGGTGGTTAACTTTGCATCAAATCGTGTTATCTTGTTAAAAATTTGGTCAGGATGCCAAATAAAAATTACGCCCTGTTGCTGATTATTTCAAGGATGAATGATGACGCTCATGTCTGCCTATTCTGTGGCCATATATTCGGCCGAAAATTGCACTTTCCATACCCCCAGTGAGTCTGCTAAATGGTTGACATCCCGCGCTTTAGAGGATTGCGTGACGATAGACTCTTCGCATCTGGTATTGATTCAACAAGCCTTATCATTTGATAGTATTCCTACTTGCTCTCGTATTGTTGTTTTGATTCCTGATGACTGGCTTTCGATCTCTCAATGCTCTCTGGAACATTCTGTTCCTTCGTCGTTATTGCCTTTAGCGGCGTTGAGTCACGCTGTTGAGACAAGCTTTCTGCCACCAGAAACCTTAGTGTTTAATTACCAGTGCTTAGAAGAGTCCGTTGGAGATCGCCAATTGCGTGTATTTGCCTGTGCAGCGGAGTGGGCAGAGCAACTTTGTTTACCTTTTCAGTCTACTGCGAAATCTTGTTTATTAATGTCGCAAAGTCAGTGGTTGGGGATACCGTCTCATGATCGCTCCTGGAACTCATTGTTCGCAGCACGCACTATTGCCTTATCAGCCTAATAAAGTAAAGCAGCAACGAGACTCGCCGCCTTTGGGTTGTGTTAGGTGGAATAAGCGTTTTACTGCATTGTGCGGCGGTGCTGTATTCATTTTATTTACAAGATGAATCTGCACAGATGATCCTAGCTCGTCAGCAGACATTAGCGGCTCAATCCGCCTGGTCTTCAGAGCAAGAAGTGGGAGGGATGACGGAATCTGTATTGGCCCTAATTCAGGCTCTACCCGATTCCGTTCGTCTTGAGAGGGTAAATAGTGAGTCAGAGGGGATGTCTTTTGAAATGACATTGTTAGAGCAAGATTTAGACGTGTTGCTCTCTCGTTGGCAGCAACAATACCCCGATTGGTTTTGGGAGGTTGCGCAGCAGCAATCTGATTCGTCTTTGGTAAGAGCACATAAGGACGTGGTAGATGTCTCTATTAGCGTATTTGAAAAGTAGCGCTTTCTTTTCTTTCGAAATCACTCGTTCCATTGTTCTGTTATTCATATTGTTGCAAATGGCGGTTTGGTATCCCCTTTTGTCGAATTTGCATGACGACGTGAGTCATCACACAAGACTCAATAATCAAGCCGAGAATGAATGGCGACAATGGCAAAAGCAGGCTAATTATCTGCGACAAATACATTTTCCTGATACTTCTTGGGTTCAACAACGCGTGGTGGCAACAGAAATTGATAGGCCCACGCAATGGCTTATTGAGGGAACCGCGTCGTTGATTGCATGGCAAAGCGTGTTGGAGCAAGTTGAGACGCAGCTGCCTTTGGTTTTGCACACTGTGTCTTGGCAAAGAACACAGCTGGGTAATTGGCAAGGTCGGTTGCGGTTTGGTCTTGGTGTTCCTAAGCAGAATCGAGAATATCACAATTGGTTGCCGACTCAATTACGCACAAGGCGCTTCAACAAAGATGATTGGCGACTGGTATCGACGATGCGAGTAGGTGCGGCAGCGTCAGCCATGCTGAACTATAAAAACCATCGTTATTGGATAACGCGGGGAAGTTGGTTGCCTGAAGCTGGTATGACAGTGAATGCAGTATCTTTCGATCAAATTACTCTGGTGGCCAGGGATGGATCGATACAACGACTGCAGGTTCGAGAGGAGAGAGATCAATATGAATAAGGGGTTGTCTCGCTTCCTTCTCGGTTTACTTTGCGTATCACACTCTGCCTTGGCAATGGATGTGTATTTTGAATCGCGCCCACTGCAAGAAGTATTGCCTTGGCTGGCATCGCAAATGAATGAAAGTGTGGTGATTAGCCCTGAGATTGATGACCTGTTAACACTCTCGATTAAAGATGCAAGTTGGAAAGATGTGATGGAGTCGATTGCTCAACAGCCAAATTTAAAACTGCAATGGCAAGGGCGAGTGGCTATTCTGATGCCTAATGAGTCATCATCCATTGATACGAATCATTCTAGCGTGGTTTGCCAGAAAGAGTATTGGGTGATAAAACACGCCAAAGCCGACATCGTTGGTCAGCACTTACAGGTCTTATATCCAGCGTTATCTTTAGTTGTAGATGATAGAACCAATTCCATTATTACCCATTCTTGTGATGCGCCTGAGGGAATAGAAGAAACACTGGCATGGTTGGATGCGCCGTTGCGGCAAATTGAAATCAGTGCTCAAATCGCACAAGTCAGTCGTACAGCGCAATCACAGTTTGGTGTGAACTGGCAAGCTAAGTTGTCAGATGGTGTCCGATCTTCATTAGGCGGTGCAATTGATTTAGGCGCGTTAGTGCCAACGACAAATCTAGACTTTTCAAGCATGGGAGGCTCTGGGTTATTGGCATTTACCTTAGACATGATGGAAAGCGAAGGCTTGGCAAATGTCGTATCAAAACCAAAGATTGTGACCTCAGAGGGGCAGCCTGCTAGGATTGAATCAGGAACAGAGGTGCCTTATCAGGCAGTGAGTGACGACAAAGTCAGTATAGAGTTTCGTCAAGCGGCACTCATGTTAGAGGTGACGCCCTTCGTCAAAGAAGGTGAGCACATCTTGTTATCCCTTAATATTCACCAAGACTCGGTAGGCGATTTAGTTAACGGTGTTCCCAGTCTAAAAACCAATCGACTAAAAACACAAGTGGTGGTGAAAAATCAGGAGACGCTTGTTCTGGGAGGGATTTTTCGGGAAGAAAGTTTTGAATCTGAAAGTCGAGTGCCTTTCTTTAGTGATATTCCATTATTGGGTGAGTTGTTTAAAAGGCGTTCAGAACAGCAAGAAAAGGTTGAATTACTTGTATTTATTACACCAAAGCTGCTACAAATGTCAGTTAACTAGGCCGCAGTCTAAATCTGCTTAATTCCGACGTAATTGAATACAATGATAAAAGCCCCCAATATTATTTTAGTAGGCCCGATGGGCGCAGGAAAAACGACCATAGGTCGTTTGATTTCCCAATCGATGGGCAAAGAGTTTTATGACTTAGATAAGGTCATAGAAGACAATGCTGGTGCAGACATTCCTTGGATCTTTGAGCGTGAGGGGGAAGACGGCTTTCGTAAGCGTGAAACCCAAGCATTGGCTTCTATAGCCGAGTCGGATACAGGTGATTGTGTGTTGGCAACCGGTGGCGGTATCGTGATGCGCGAAGAAAATCGAGAGATTCTTCGCGAAAACGCTTTGGTGGTGTATCTCTATGCATCCGTTGCACAACAGCTTTACCGAACGTCTAAAAGCACTCACCGCCCGCTTTTGCAAACCGGTGATCCGAAAGCGACATTAAAAAAACTATTTGAAGTGCGCGATCCTCTATATCGTGAGGTAGCGAATCTGATTATTGAAACTGATGCACGCCACCCTAGATCTGTCGCCAACAAGGTGTTGGATGCGATTCGGCGTCATCTGAAGATGGAGATTACAGTATCCTGATGCGTACGTTAAACGTTGATCTTGGCGATCGTAGTTACCCTATTTTTATTGGTAGAGGGATTCGCCAGCAAAAGTCGCTTTTTGATGATGCTATTCATGGTAAACAAGTCATGATAGTGACCAATGAAACCATTGCCCCTTTGTATTTAGATGATATGGTTTCTATGTTATCAGCGAACTATAAAGTGGATACGTGTGTTTTGCCCGATGGCGAAGCTTATAAAACGTTGGAAACTTATGGCCTGATTATGTCGGCCTTGTTAGAGGCAAAGCATAATCGTACGACAACGATTATCGCCCTAGGTGGTGGTGTTGTTGGGGACATGGCGGGGTTTGCCGCCGCAACGTATCAACGTGGTGTGCCTTTTATTCAAGTGCCAACGACTTTATTATCGCAAGTGGATTCTTCCGTCGGCGGGAAAACCGGTGTAAATCATCCCTTAGGTAAAAATATGATAGGGGCGTTTTATCAGCCTCAAGCCGTGATTATTGATACAGAAACCTTATCAAGCCTGCCTCAGCGCGAGTTGTCAGCGGGCATGGCCGAAGTCATTAAATATGGTTTGATTTGTGATAGGCCATTTTTTGATTGGTTGGAACAAGAAATGTCTCAGTTGATGGCATTGGACAACGATAAAATTAGCGATGCTATTTATCGTTCCTGTTTAGCGAAGGCCACCGTTGTGGCGCAAGACGAGAGAGAAGGTGGAATTCGTGCTATCTTAAACCTAGGTCACACGTTCGGTCATGCAATAGAAACGGAAATGGGCTATGGCAATTGGTTGCACGGAGAAGCGGTTGCAGCTGGAAGCATGTTAGCCATCGATCTTTCTTGGCGCATGGGTAACTTAACCGAACAGGACGTGAGTCGTTCTGTGGCACTTTTCCAAGCGGCAAATTTACCTGTATTGCCGCCTATGAGTATGACACTTGAGTGTTTCATTGCACGCATGTCATTGGATAAGAAAGTATTGGATGGTAGCCTACGTTTGGTATTGCTGAGTGCATTAGGGGAAGCGATCGTTACATCTGACTTTCCCATGGAAGATTTCAATGCTTGTCTTTTGGATGCACTTGAAGCAAGTAAACAAGCGAATCTTGCTTAATCTTGTTGGGTATTTATTGTTGAAGGACGATTATGTCTAAGCCAGACTTTCAGTTTGATCTAGAGGATGCGCTTAATCAGCCGCCAAAAGCCACGCTGAGGGATCCCTTTGGCTCGAAAGATGCGTCTGTCTATTTTGCTTCCGAAGAAGGCAATCAGCAATTGGCCTTACTTGAGCATTTGAGTCGCTACAGTAGCTTGTTGTCTGTGGTTCAAGGACCGCAAGGTAGCGGCAAAAGTCGCTTCTTGATGGAATTTGCCCGACATCAAGATGACACCACTATCATTAGTCACGTGAAAGCCTCCATGCTCATGACCGCGGGGCAGCTATTGCAGGCCATATATTCGGGCTTTGCTGGTCATTTTACGCAACCCCCGAACGAAACAACATTCGGGCCTCTGTTAAAGTTTTCCCATGATTTGGATGTAAAAGGCCAAGCGGCATTAGTGTTAATTGATAATGCTCAAGAACTTAATACCGACGCGGTGAGTATGTTGCTTGATATGATGTCATTGGCAACGGAAAATCAGACGGTTCCTCATGTTGTGCTGTTTAGTGAGTATCCTCTGTCGCGTAACTTAGATGCTTTTCAGCGGTCTCGTTATGAACAGTTGAGCCATTCCTTTACTCTGGCACCTTATTCTTTAGAGCAAACGCGCTCTTATTTATTACATCGTGTTCGTGCGGTTGGCGGCGGAATCAATCTGCCCTTTAACGACAAGCAGATTAAGCAGATTCATCAAGAGTCTGGCGGCTATCCTGGTCGTATCAATCAGATAGCGCAAGCGATGATGGGCAATGGCAATAAAGCCATTAAATCGGGAATGAAATTTAACCTTGCGATGGGATTCCCATTGGCCCACATGGCATTGCTGTCCGTTGTGATGCTGGGTATTCTTGTTGCGGTGTTGTTTTCTGATAAGTCATCGACACCCAGTGCAACGGCAGACAGAACGAGTAACGTCATTCCTTTGAGTCCGCGGCAAGGGCAATCATCTGCTGAGACTATTGCTCGTATTGACGCTATGCAGCGCAAAATTGGCCAAGAAGGCGATGTTATTCTTCCGCCTATCCCTGAAGACACTTCATTGCCTCCTATTAGCATGTCGAATGAGGTATCAACGAATTCACCTTCTATGTTAGTGCCCGCATTACCTACGGCACCAATTCGTGGCGAAGCTCCTCTGGTCACAGCGGCGGCGGCACCTGTTCAGGCTGTACCCGTGCAAACGGCACCTAAAACAGAGACAGCGAGTGTCAAGCCCACGCCAGACCGTTTTGATAAAACCGAATGGTGGTTATCGCAAAGCCCCAGTCGTTATACGTTACAGCTACTAGGAACGCATAATAAAGGCACTGTACAGGATTTTATCCGCGATCAAGGAGGTGTCGATGCTTTTGGGTACTTTAAGTCAAGGCACAATGGTAAGGATTGGTATGTTGTGGTGTATGGCTCTTACCGCAATCGCAGCGAAGCCATAGCGGTTGCAGAGTCTCTTCCGAAAGATATTCGTGACCTTAATCCTTGGGCGCGCAGTGCCCGAGGAATTCAAGAGGATATTAAGAAAGCCAAGTAGTATTAGCGATTTGCGTTTTTTTTATTGAGAATTCCGCATTTTCTTCTGATGACAGGACAGAAAACCTCATCAATCCTCCTTTTTGTGAGGCTTTTGTATAGTAACCCCCTTAATTTAGTAAAAATCACTGTAATTCTCTGAAAAACATCAATGAACAGTGGAATTTTCTGTTTGGAAAAACTCCAGCCATAGATAATTCTCTAAGTCCGCATTATTTGCCGCTAAACACCCTATAAAAAACGCCAAAATAACATAAAGCAGGCTTGTGCTCGTTTGAGTAGTGCTCGGTGTCAGGGTAGTATGATCGTCCATTTGGGTGGTATTTTGGGTAGATGATAGTCATTCTCGACGTGAGTGAGTTTATACTTGCGATTTTTAACCCAGCCATCTGATCGTCGAATTTATCTAATAATTATTTTTACGTTTTAACTGTGGGAGTTGGTGTATGAATGCAGGCCTTTATCGTCCTGGCGAGTTCAAAGACAACTGTGGCTTTGGCTTAATTGCGCATATGGAAGGCAATACTAGCCACGAATTGCTCAAGACCGCTATTGAGTCTTTGACATGTATGACACACCGTGGCGGCATTGCTGCCGATGGCAAAACGGGTGATGGTTGTGGTCTTCTTATCCAAAAGCCTGATCTATTTTTACGTGGTGAAGCACAGGCTTTATTCAATCACACCTTGTCGGATCTTTACGGTATCGGCATGGTGTTTCTTGACCAAGATGAGGCGCTTGCGAGTGAGCAACGTGAAACGTTAACGAAGAAGCTTACCGATGAAGGTTTGAACGTCGTCGGTTGGCGTGAAGTGCCGATCGATGCGTCTTGTCTTGGTGTTATCGCGATGGATTGCTTGCCGCGTATCGAGCAAGTATTTGTTGATAGCAACCGTATGGATGCTCGTACCTTCGCAACCCGTTTGTTTGTGGCTCGTCGTCAAACTGAGATTGCTTTAGCGCAATACGAAAACTTCTACATCTGTTCTTTGTCCGACAAAGTGTTGGCGTACAAAGGCTTGATGATGCCAGTGGATTTGCCTTTCTTTTATAAAGATTTGGGCAACGAAAAAATGCAAACCGCGATTTGTGTTTTCCACCAACGTTTCTCTACTAATACCTTACCTAAGTGGCCATTGGCGCAACCTTTCCGTATGTTGGCGCACAACGGTGAGATCAATACTATTGAAGGTAACCGTAATTGGGCTTTGGCTCGTAGCAGCAAGCTACGCACGCCGCTGATCCCTGAATTACAAGATCTTCAACCGATTGTGAACTTAACCGGTTCTGACTCGTCTTCCATGGATAACATGTTGGAAGTCTTGGTGACTGGTGGCGTAGATATTTTCCGTGCGGCACGTTTGATCATTCCACCGGCGTGGCAGAACGTAGAAAACATGGATCCAGAGTTGCGTGCTTTTTATCAGTACAACTCTATGCACATGGATCCGTGGGACGGCCCAGCGGGCTTAGTAATGACCGATGGTCGTCACGCTATTTGTATGCTTGACCGTAATGGTCTGCGTCCTGCTCGTTGGGTAGTGACGAAAAACGGCTTTATTACACTGGCTTCTGAAGTGGGCACATATGGCTACAAATCAGAAGATGTTGTGTCGAAAGGCCGTGTAGGTCCTGGCCAAATGCTGGTGATCGATACACAAAATGGCAAAGTATTGCACACGGATGACATCGACAATCGTCTTAAGTCTATGCACCCATATAAAAAATGGTTGAAGCAGGAAGCCATTCGTATCGAATCTTTGTTGGAAGAATCGTCTCTTGAGTTCGTTCCTTTTACCAAAGAAGAAATGCTGACGTATCAGAAAATGTTCCAAGTATCTTATGAAGAGCGTGAGCAAATTTTCCGTCCATTAGCAGAAAGCGGTCATGAAGCCGTTGGCTCTATGGGTGATGACACGCCAATGGCGGTGATGTCCAGTCAGACGCGTCCAGTGACAGATTACTTCCGTCAGAAGTTTGCCCAAGTGACGAACCCACCTATCGATCCGCTGCGTGAATCTGTGGTGATGTCGCTAGAAACGTGTATTGGTGTAGAGCGTAACCTGTTTGAAGAAACACCAAAACACGCAAACCGTATTATCTTGTCTTCGCCTATCTTATCGGCTCGTAAATACAGCCGTTTGTTGGCATTAGATGACCACCGTTTCCGTTTGGTTCGTTTAAACACCAATTACAATCCAGAAGAAGTGTCTCTTGAGCAAGCGATTAAAGACTTGCAATTGAAGGCGGCAGACGTGGTCCGTAATGGCGCTGTGATTGTGGTATTGACCGACCGTGAGATCGTGAAAGGCCATCTACCTATTCCTTCGCCTATGGCCGTTGGTGCGGTGCATCATTATTTGTCTAAGCAAGGTCTACGCTGCGATTCTAACATTATTGCCGACACAGGCTTTGCTCGTGACCCTCATCAATTTGCCGTGTTGTTGGGCTTTGGTGCGACAGCGGTTTATCCGTATCTTTCTTATCGTTTGATTAACGACATGATTGATAAAGGCGAAGTCTTGGGTGACCCAATTGCTTGCCACGTGAAATACCGTAAAGGCATTAACAAAGGTTTGATGAAGATTATCTCTAAAATGGGGATTTCTACCATTGCCTCTTACCGTGGCGCGCAGTTGTTTGAAGCTGTTGGTTTGGACACGAAAGTGGTCGATCTTTGTTTCAAAGGCGTTGCCAGCCGGATTAAAGGCGCTCGCTTTGAAGATTTCCAACAAGATCAACAAACGATTGCCAATAACGCTTGGAAATTGCGCAAACCGATTCAGCAAGGTGGTTATTTAAAATACGTACATGATGCGGAATACCATGCCTTTAACCCTGATGTGGTGCGTAACTTGCAAACGGCGGTGGGTAGTGGTCGTTTCGAGGATTTCACTAAGTACACTGAGCTGGTGAATAATCGTCCTGCCTCTATGTTACGTGATTTGTTTACGTTATCGGATAAAGCAAAGGCGATTCCATTAGACAGCGTTGAGTCCATCGAAGAGATTTTACCTCGCTTCGATTCCGCGGGTATGTCTTTAGGTGCTTTGTCACCAGAAGCCCATGAAGCCCTAGCGCAAGCAATGAATGAATTGGGCTGTCGTTCTAACTCTGGTGAGGGTGGTGAAGATCCAGCTCGTCACGGTACAGAGCGTCGCTCTAAGATCAAGCAAATCGCCTCAGGTCGTTTTGGTGTAACACCAGAATATTTGGTCAACGCAGAAGTGCTACAAATTAAAGTGGCACAAGGGGCGAAACCAGGTGAAGGTGGTCAGTTACCAGGCGGAAAAGTGAACGGCTTAATTGCTCGTCTACGTTATGCCGTACCGGGTGTGACCTTGATTTCACCACCGCCACATCACGATATTTATTCTATCGAGGATTTGGCTCAGCTGATTTTCGACTTGAAACAAGTGAATCCAGATGCGCTAATCTCTGTGAAATTGGTTTCTGAACCGGGTGTGGGTACGATTGCCGCTGGTGTCGCGAAAGCTTACGCGGATTTGATCACCATTTCTGGTTACGACGGTGGTACGGCGGCATCGCCCATTACCTCTATTCGTCATGCGGGCTTCACCATGGGAACTAGGTTTAGCAGAAGCGCAACAAGCGCTTCGTTCTAACGACCTACGTGGCAAAATTCGCCTGCAAACAGACGGTGGTTTGAAAACGGGTCTAGACGTCGTTAAAGCCGCCATTTTGGGTGCAGAAAGCTTTGGTTTTGGTACCACGCCAATGGTGGCGATGGGCTGTAAATTCCTGCGTATCTGTCACTTGAACAACTGTGCGACGGGTGTGGCAACACAGGACCAAGGTTTGCGTGATGATCATTTTATCGGCACGGTCGAGATGATTAAAAACTTCTTCCGCTTTATGGCTGAAGATACACGCTTATGGTTGGCGAAGCTGGGTGTGGCAAGTCTGCAAGACTTGATTGGCCGCACTGATCTGTTAACCATCCTACCTGGCGAAACAGATAAGCAACGCAATTTAGACTTATCACCTATTTTGAAAAACGATGCGATTCCAGCGGACAAAGCGCAATATTGTGTGACGCCTTTTAACCCACCACACGACAAAGGCCTATTGGCGTTAAAAATGTGGGATACGGTGAAAGACGTCGTTGAAGAAAAAGAAGGCGGTGAGTTCTCTTTTGATGTTACTAACTGTGACCGTTCTATTGGCGCTCGTTTGTCTGGTGAGATTGCGAAACGTTATGGCAACCAAGGTATGTCTGATACGCCTATTACCTTGAAATTGAAAGGCACAGCCGGTCAAAGTTTTGGGGTATGGAACGCGGGTGGTTTGCATATGTACCTAGAAGGTGATGCTAACGATTACGTGGGTAAAGGTATGACGGGCGGCAAGTTGGTGATTCGTTCTCCGAAAGGCTCGATTTTCAAATCGCAACATTCCGCCATTATTGGTAACACTTGTTTGTATGGCGCGACGGGCGGTAAATTGTTTGCCGCGGGTACGGCGGGTGAGCGTTTCGCTGTGCGTAACTCCGGTGCTTATACTGTCATTGAAGGCGCAGGCGATCACTGCTGTGAATACATGACTGGCGGTATGGTAACGGTTCTTGGCAATACAGGTTATAACTTTGGTGCGGGTATGACAGGCGGTTTCGCTTATGTACTCGATTTAGATCGTACCTTCGTAGATAAATACAATCACGAATTGGTGGAAATTCACCGCATTGGTACGGAATTGACGGAAGAGTATCGTTCACACCTTCGTTCTGTGATCGAAGAATACGTCCGAGAAACTGACAGCGAATGGGGCCATGAGATCTTAGAAAACTTCTATGACTACATTGGTAAGTTCTGGCTAGTCAAACCAAAAGCCGCCAGCTTAGGTGCGCTGTTGGCAAACACTCGTCAACGTCCGGAATAAAACACGCTGTTGTGGCGCTTGGCTCGATGGAATAAAACGTCGAGCTAAGCGTTGTGAATGAATCAGTCTGACCCATTTGAGAGAAGTGCCGCTTGTTATCAGGCGGCCAAGGAGATAGCAGCTTATGTCTGAGCGCTTGAACAACGTATTTCAATTCGTCGAAGTGGATCGTAAAGATCCTAAAAAGAAGCCTTTAATTACCCGTAAGGCGCAATTCGTCGAAATTTATAAACCCTTTGAAGAAGCCAGTGCGAAAGACCAAGCGCACCGTTGCTTAGAGTGTGGTAATCCTTATTGTGAATGGAAGTGTCCCGTTCATAACTACATTCCAAACTGGCTCAAGTTAGTCAGTGAAGGCAGTATTTTGGAAGCGGCGGAGTTGAGCCATCAAACCAACTCCTTGCCAGAAGTGTGTGGTCGTGTTTGTCCACAAGATCGTCTTTGTGAGGGTGCTTGTACGCTTGGTGAAGGTGGTTTTGGTGCGGTGACGATCGGTTCTGTAGAAAAATACATTACGGATACCGCGTTTGCTTTGGGCTGGCGTCCTGATATGTCTAACGTAGTACCGGTTAACAAAACGGTTGCCATCGTTGGGGCAGGCCCTGCTGGTTTGGCTTGTGCGGACATCTTGGTACGTAATGGCATCAAACCAGTTGTATTTGATAAGTACCCTGAAATCGGTGGCTTGCTGACCTTTGGTATTCCTGAATTCAAACTGGAAAAAAGCGTCATGACGCGTCGTCGTGAAATTTTTGAAGAAATGGGCGTGGAGTTTGTACTTGGAACGTCTGTTGGTGATGACGTACCATTCGAACACGTATTAGAAGAGTACGATGCTGTGTTTTTAGGCATGGGTACATACAAATACATGAAAGGCGGGTTCCCAGGGGAAGATTTGCCGGGTGTTCACGATGCCTTGGATTACCTGATTTCTAACGTCAATCATTGTTTAGATTTTGAAGAAGATCCAGCCGATTACGTGAATCTAAAAGGCAAGCAAGTTGTTGTCTTGGGTGGTGGTGACACGGCGATGGACTGTAACCGTACCGCCATTCGTCAAGGTGCAAAGAGCGTGACTTGTGCTTACCGTCGTGACCAAGAAAACATGCCCGGTTCTCGTAAAGAAGTGCAAAACGCCAAAGAAGAAGGTGTGCAGTTCCTTTTTAATCGTCAGCCAGTCGAGATCGTAGGTAATGGCAAAGTAGAGGGCGTGAAAGTAGTGGAAACACAACTTGGCGAACCCGATGCTAATGGCCGTCGTAGTCCAGAGATCATCGAAGGCAGTGAGCAGATTATTCCGGCTGATACGGTATTGATCGCCTTCGGCTTCCAAGCAAGTCCGGCGCCTTGGTTTGAAAAGTTCGGTATTGAAACCGATGCTCGCGGTCGTGTTGTTGCGCCAAAAGACGGTAAATTTATGTTCCAGACGACCAACGAAAAAATCTTTGCTGGTGGTGACATGGTGCGTGGTTCCGACTTGGTGGTAACAGCAATCGACGAAGGTCGTAAGGCGGCTGAAGGGATTATGGATTTCCTAGACGTGTAAGCGCGACAGCTTTTATTGCTTTTAGTCAAAACGCCAATCAGAGACATCTGGTTGGCGTTTTTGTTTTGTTGGTTTGTCAGGAAAAAAGGATCTAAATTCCAATTGCCTGCGTATGAATAACATCCATCCACAGCGACAGGCTCATTTATGTTTTCTTTTTTGAAATCCGATCCGATTAAAAAGCTCGATAAAGAATATGGCGAGCTGCTAGAAAAAGCCATGCAAGCTCAACGCGGTGGCGACATCAGACTCTATTCAGAACTGACAGAGAAGGCCGAAGCCGTGAAAGTGAAGCTGGATGACATGAAAGCTAACAGTTAAAGCTTTCATTAATAATATTTTGCTATCTTAATCCCGAAGTTATATTAAAAAACCAATTTCCAAACTGTAACCTTTTGGGTTACGGTTTTGTGTATGATTAAAACTTTCAAACACAAAGGCCTTGAACGTTTTTACAAAACGGGAAGCACGGCAGGAATTCAAGCTAAGCACAAGAATCGCTTAAAGTTGATTCTTTCAAACCTTGATCAAGCTGAAAATATTGATGATATGGACCTTCCTGGTTTGAGACTTCATACGCTCTCTGGCAATCGAGATGGAATTTGGTCTGTCATGGTGAATGGCAACTGGCGAGTAACCTTTCGGTTTGATGGCCGAGATGCTGAAATTGTGAACTACGAGGACTATCACTAATGAGTATGCATAGCCCCGCTCATCCGGGCGAGATCTTAAAAGAGCCTCATTATTGAGCCAATGGAGTTAACCATAACGGATGTTTCTGCACATCTTAATGTCAGCAGGAAAACCCTATCTAAGGTGTTAAATGGCAGAGGGGCGATTACACCAGAAATGGCATTGCGACTCGAGCTGGCTTTCAAGAAGCCCTCTGCAGATCATTGGCTTAGGTTGCAAAATGCTTATGATTTGTGGGCTGTTAGAGAGCATAAGATTGCGTTGAATGTTCAGCCTTATGAACTGCAATATGCGTGAGCTAGCGCTAGGTTTGCATAGCTAGATTCAATAAAAAACCGGTGTCATAGGCATGACACCGCGTTTTTATGGTGCGCTCTACTGTTGAACGTTAAGCCGCTGCAGCGCTTTCCTGTGGTCGAATCAATGCCAAGCTTTCTTCCGCAAAACCGGTACCGGCTTCGGTGTAGAAGTTGAAGACGTTGTCTATACCGGAGGCGAGTAGTATTTCTCGTTCGTCTTGGTAGCGGGCAATGGCGGCGATTTGGCCTTGGTAGTTGGCTTTGCGCAGCTGTATGGCGATGTTGGTGCTGTCTTCTGCGATGGGTAAGGCCAACATAATGAGGCGAATGCCTTTGGTGTCTAGGCGTTCCCAAAGATCAGCGTCTTCGCCGTCACCATAGAAGACATTTTCATTGGCTTCTTGCATCATTTTTATACGATTTTGGTCGGCGTCCATCCCCGCGACGTTATGACCAATTAAACCTTTTAGCGACTCAAACGCACCACGTCCTACACGTCCAAGACCCACAATTAACACTTCTGCGCCTTTGGGTTGAGTAAAGATGTCTTCAGGCAAGCATTGGCTGCTTTCGAATTGGCGAATGGTTTCTTTGTTTTTGCGGTAAAGCCTGTGGGATTGTCGGTAAATGATGCTGGTAATCACAAACGAAATCGACACAGCGAGCGCTAAAATGACCAGCCATTCTTTTGCTAGCCAGCCATTCGCTACGCTTAGTGCAACGACAATTAGGCCAAACTCGCTGTAGTTAGAAAGGATAAGGGAAGACAAGAAAGACGTTCGGCCACGCAGTTTCATTTTTGTCATCAGGGCGAAGAAGAGAACAAATTTCAACAGAAGGACTAATGTGATGATAAAACTCATGCCAATCATGCTAAAGGTTGGTAACGCTGTAAAGCCAATCGATAGAAAGAAACCGATGAGGAACAAATCTTTAAAGTTTGTTAACGATTTATTCATTTCCGTCGCTTTAGGATGAGAGGCTAACAAAATACCCATAATCAGCGCGCCTAGATCGCCTTTTACGCCGACAAGATAAAAGAGTTCATAGCCGCCTAAAGCAAGAAATAGCCCGGTTAGCGGTAGCATCTCACCGTGTCCGGATTTGTTAACCATTTTATTGATGAGTGGTCTAATAAGCAGTAAGCCAAATAAGCCTAATGCCCAAATGGAAGGGATTTTCCCTGTGGCTGCAACCAGAAAGATAACGGCTACTATGTCTTGCATAACCAGAATGCCTAACGCGAGTTGGCCATGGCGAGTCTTCAATTCACCATTTTCTTCCAAAAGCTTCATCACACACACCGTACTAGAGAAGCTCAGTGCAAAACCGAGTAAAGCAGCAACTTTGTAATCTAGGGCGCCAAAATAGGGGAGGCTTAACGTCCCCAGTAACAATGCGATAGCAGCGAAAACCACACTCCATAATCCCATATGGCTAAGTGTGCTGACCCACACTTCGGGCTTGAGTAGGTCTTTAACGTGGAGCTTTAATCCAATACTAAACAGCATTAGAGTAATACCAATATTAGCGAGAGAGTCTAATGTGCTGCTTGCTTCCATTCCCAGATAATTGAGCAAAAACCCCGCTAATAAAAAACCAATTAATGGCGGTAAATTGATCATTTTGACCGCCAGCCCGCAGACAAAGGCGAATAATATCCAAATAAATTCCATATAGTCCTTCTGAATGAATGGGATAGGTAAAGGGTAAAATTATCATACGAAATTTGTGCGTGTCCTGCAGTAGCTAATATGTTTATTTGTCTTTTATTACTTCACTCAATTTCATACCAAAAATGATATGAAGAACAACATTTATTCTATTTGATTGGTATGTTCATTTTGCCTACTCTGAGTAGCAGGTTTTTTATAAGACCTGATTGGCTCTAAAAAAATAACGATAACAAACCCTACGGCTAACGCAGTTTGCCCTTTATGGCGCTTACTCGGCTGTAACAGGAGACGCTAATGAACTATCTAAAGAATGCCATTGCTGGTTTAGTATTGGGTGCCACTGCGCTGAAGCTCCGCGAGTGCCTTGGCTGCGAGTGGTTATGTTGGTATTGCCATGCCGACTAAATCGTCTGCCCGCTGGATCACAGATGGTGATTCCATGGTCAAACTCTTCCAAGACGCAGGCTATAAGGTTGATCTGCAATACGCTGAAGATGAAATTCCAAATCAACTTTCTCAAATTGAAAACATGATTGTAAAAGGCGTTGATGTATTAGTCATCGCCGCAATTGATGGTACCACTCTTTCAAACGCACTTGAAAATGCCGACGCAGCGGGTATTAAAGTAATTTCCTATGACCGTTTGATCAAAAACAGCCCTCATGTGAGCTACTACGCCACCTTTGATAACTTTAAGGTCGGTGTATTACAAGCTAAGTCTTTGGTCAGTGGTATGGAACAGCGTGGAGCGGTACCTTACAACGTTGAATTGTTTGGCGGCTCACCAGACGACAATAACGCTTATTTCTTCTACGATGGCGCCATGTCTGTGCTTCAACCTATGATCGACTCGGGTAAAGTGAACGTGGTTTCTGGGCAAATGGGCATGGATAAGGTCGGTACCTTGCGCTGGGACGGTGCAACCGCTCAGGCTCGTATGGATAACTTATTGTCAGCGCATTATACGACAAAACGTGTTGATGGTATTTTGTCTCCTTATGACGGTATTTCTATCGGGATTTTGTCTTCTTTGAAAGGCGTTGGTTATGGTTCTGGTAATTTGCCCATGCCGATTGTGACAGGGCAAGATGCGGAAGTGCCATCCGTTAAATCCATCATTGCCGGCGAACAATATTCCACCATCTTCAAGGACACCCGTGAATTAGCCAGTGTGACAGTGGGCATGGTGCAAGCGGTATTGAATGATGCAAAGCCGCAAATTAATGATACTAAAACCTACAACAATGGTATCAAAATTGTGCCAAGTTATTTGCTTGAGCCGGTCACGGTGGATAAATCTAACTGGCAAGATGTGCTATTGGGCAGTGGTTATTACACCAAATCTCAAGTCGAATAAGCCTTTAATGAGTGAGCAAAGCCAAGCTTTTGTGAGTACAAAATTGGCTTCGCTCGTGACATCGTGAAAATTTTTAATTGATCCTAATTCAACAATAATAAACCAGCGAGAGCGCTATTCACCGTGTGTTAATGCGGTAGTAGCGCCTTGCTAATGGGATGTTTTATGGAAAATATTATTTTGGAAATGCGCAGCATTACCAAGACATTTCCTGGAGTAAAAGCCCTCGACTCAGTGAACCTTAAAGTTCGTTCAGGGGAGATCCACGCTTTGGTGGGGGAAAACGGCGCGGGAAAATCCACTCTCATGAAGGTATTGAGTGGGGTTTATCCACATGGCAGTTACGATGGCGATATTCTTTTTAATAACGAGACTGTTGCCTTTTCCGGTATTAGGGACAGCGAAGCAAAAGGCATCATTATTATTCACCAAGAGTTGGCATTAGTGTCACTTTTATCCATCGCTGAGAATTTATTTTTAGGCAACGAGAATGTGGAAGGTGGCGTCATTAACTGGCCGAAGACCTTCTCGCGTACCCAAGACTTGTTAGCCAAAGTAGGTTTGAAAGAATCGCCGTCGACGTTAGTCGGTCAACTGGGGGTCGGTAAACAGCAACTGGTTGAGATTGCTAAAGCCCTTGCTAAAGACGTGAAGTTATTGATTTTGGATGAGCCAACCGCCGCTTTGCAAGAAAACGACAGCGCCAAATTGCTTGATTTGCTACTGGAATTAAAAGCACAAGGCATCTCTTCTATCCTGATCACCCACAAATTGAATGAAATCAGCCGAGTAGCAGACAGCATTACCGTGATTCGTGACGGCGCGTCAGTGTCAACGCTGGATTGTCATGCACAAAACATCAGTGAAGAAGACATTATTCGTGACATGGTTGGTCGTGATATGGCGCACCGCTATCCAGCGAGAGAGAGTCAATTAGGCAAAATACTAATGGAAGTCAGCGGTTGGAACGTATGGCATGCCGATGCGTTGGATCGCCAGATGCTGCACGACATTGAATTTACTGTTCGTGCTGGCGAAGTCATCGGGATCGCAGGACTAATGGGGTCTGGACGAACGGAATTGGCCATGAGTCTGTTTGGTCAAAGCTACGGCAAAAATGTGCAAGGTGAGGTGCGTTTGCGCGGTGAACTCGCCGATTTATCGACGGTGCCAAAAGCGATTAAAAGCGGTTTGGCCTACGTTACTGAAGATCGTAAAGAACTGGGCTTGATCCTAGAAGAAACCATTCAAACCAATACCACGCTAGCGAATTTGCTTAGGGTTTCGTCTTTTGGGGTCATCGATGAAAACATCGAACGTCAAGTGTCTGAAGATTATCGACAAGCTCTAAATATTCGTACCCCAAGCGTGTTTCAAAAGGTGATGAACTTATCCGGTGGTAACCAGCAGAAAGTCGTATTAAGCAAATGGCTGTATTCACAACCAGATGTGTTGATTTTGGATGAGCCTACTCGTGGTATCGATGTAGGTGCCAAGTTTGAAATTTACAGCATCATCAATCAGCTTGCTGATGACGGTAAAGGCGTGGTGATGATTTCTTCAGAGATGCCAGAGTTGCTTGGCATGTGTGATCGTATTTATGTGATGAACGAAGGCCGTTTGGTTGGCGAATTAGACAAAGCTGATGCGAGCCAAGAGAAAATCATGTCAATGATAGTGAAAGCCTAGCGATAGCAATAATAACGGCGAGAAGAATAATAGCGGAGCAATAATAATGACAACCAAAGAAACCTCTACAGCGGTCCAATCGGCACCTTCTGTTACTGACTATTTAAAGTCACACGTACGTGATTACGGCATGCTGATTGCGCTTGTGGTCATCATGGGGATGTTTCAGTTTTTGACCGATGGCATATTGATGCGCCCGGTTAACCTGACCAATTTATTTTTACAAAACAGCTACATCATTATCATGGCGATTGGTATGTTGCTGGTGATCGTTGCGGGGCATATTGATTTATCAGTTGGCTCAGTGGCGGGGTTTATTGGGGCATTGGCGGCGGTGATGGCGGTAAATTATAACTTACCCACTATTATTGTTGTGCCGGTTTGCCTGCTGGTTGGCTTAATTATTGGCGGCTTGCAGGGCTACTGGATCGCTTATTGGAAGATTCCGGCTTTTATCGTTACCTTGGCCGGCATGTTGGTATTTCGTGGTTTGACGTTGACCTTGCTGGAAGGGCAATCCATCGGACCGTTTCCAGAAAGCTTTCAGCTATTAAGTACTGGCTTTATTCCAGATGTGTTTGGGGCAGGACGTCCAAATATTACGGCATTAGTATTGGGTGTGTTAGCCGCCAGTGCCATTGTATTCTTAGCAGCTCGTAGCCGTGCTAGAGCGTTGAAGTATGGTATTCAAGATGAGCCTTTTGCTTTCTTTATCGTGAAGAATGCTTTGATCGCAGTTGCCATTATCTACCTATCTTACATGTTGAGTACGTATCGTGGTTTACCAAACGTATTGATCACCATGGCGGTACTGATCGCTATCTATACCTTTATTACAAACAGCACGACGATTGGTCGTCGTATCTATGCCTTGGGTGGCAACGTAAAAGCGGCGAAATTATCGGGTATCAATACCGAGCGTTTGACCTTTTTGACCTTCGCCAACATGGGCATGTTGGCTGCTTTGGCAGGATTAATCTTTGCCGCCCGCTTGAACACAGCTACGCCAAAAGCCGGTTTTGCTTTTGAGTTGGATGTTATTGCGGCCGTCTTTATCGGCGGCGCCTCCATGACGGGCGGCGTTGGTAAAGTCATCGGTGCGGTGATTGGTGCTTTCATCATGGGCGTTATGAACAACGGGATGTCGATATTGGGTATAGGGATTGATTGGCAGCAAGTTATCAAGGGCTTGGTATTGCTCGCTGCGGTTATTTTCGACGTCTACAACAAACAAAAAGCGCGCTAAGAACGCGGGTTAAGGAGCGATTTATGTTGTTTTTATCTCAAATTAAACAAGGTGGTGTGGTGTGCCGTGAAGGCAGCGAAGCACACCTTGTTCTTCATGCATCGAGTGTTTACGAACTCGCAACAGAAGCCGTTAAAAATGGCGTGCCGCTGAAGTCTATTATTGCAAAGTATGGTTTGGGGGAGTCTGTGAATTTGGCAGAGCTGGCAAAAAATAATCAGTTAGATTGCCCAGTTCGACATCCTGATCCAGCGCATATGTATCTGACTGGTACAGGCTTAACGCATTTAGGCTCTGCAGCAACACGTAATGCTATGCATGCGAAAAGTGAAGAACTGACCGATTCCATGAAAATTTTCCAAATGGGCGTGGAAGGTGGCAAGCCAAAAGACGGACAAGAAGGCGTTCAGCCAGAGTGGTTTTACAAAGGCAATGGTGCTGGTGTAATCGCACCAGGTGAGGCCTTGCCTTCACCATCTTTTGCTTTAGATGGCGGTGAAGAGCCAGAAATCGCGGGTTTTTACTTGGTGGGCGAAGACGGCAAAGTGCATCGTCTTGGTTACACCTTGGCGAATGAATTTTCAGATCACGTAACAGAGCGTCAAAACTATTTGTATCTAGCGCATTCAAAATTGCGTCCTGCGTCGTTTGGTCCTGAATTGTTGGTGGGCGAATTGCCCATGCACATTGATGGTCATTCACGCATCGAACGTGGCGAAAAAACGCTCTGGGAAAAAGGCTTTTTATCCGGTGAAGACAATATGTCGCATACCTTTAAAAACTTAGAGCACCATCATTTCAAATATGCGATTTTCCGCCAGCCGGGCGATCTACATGTACACATGTTTGGCACAGCAACCTTGTCTTTTGCTGATGGCATTCAGGCTCAAGAAGGCGATGTCTTTGAAATTTCCTCACCTACCTTTGGTTTGCCATTGCGCAATACATTAGCGAAAGCGGATGAACTTGATACCGAGGTAGCGCCGCTATGAATAAATCAAAGAGTGCCGTTTATCCAGATTTAAAAGATCGCTCAGTCTTTATCTCTGGCGGTGCGACGGGTATAGGTGCGGCCATCGTTGAAGCATATGCCAAGCAAGGTGCGAAAACGGCTTTTGTCGACTTGGATGAAAAAGCTGGTACGGCACTGGCTAAACGTCTGAAAAAAGATGGTTATGAGGTGCGTTTTGAGGTCTGTGACATTACTAACATCCAAGATTACCAGAGCAAAATTCGTGCGGCAGCAGACGCGTTCGGTCCTATTTCCGTGTTGTTGAATAACGCCGCTAACGACGTGCGTCATTCTTTAGAATCGCTGACAGAAGAGCGTTTTGATGAGCTGGTTGGTGTGAACATCAAACACGCTATGTTTGCCGCTCAAGCCGTCGCGCCGATGATGCGCAAACTCGGTGGCGGTTCGATCATCAATTTTGGCTCAGTGGGCTGGATGATGGCGACAGCCGGTTATCCAACTTACGGCACGAGCAAAGCGGCGACTCATGGTTTAACTCGATCTCTGGCCCGTGATTTAGGTGGCTCTGGTATTCGTGTGAATACCTTGGTACCGGCTGGGTGATGACGGAAAAGCAACTGCGCCTGTGGGTCGATGATGCGGCAGAAGAGAAAATTAAACAGAGCCAATGCCTAACAGGCAAGGTACTGCCTGAACACATCGCCAATATGGCACTGTTTTTAGGGTCCGATGCGGCGGCTATGTGTTCGGCGCAGAACTTTATTGTTGATGGAGGTTGGGTATGAGTGATTCTGAAAAAAACAAGTTCGTACCAAAAACATGGCCCCGCAAATTACGTTCAACCGAATGGTTTGGCGGTACCTCACGTGATCATATTTACCACCGCAGCTGGATGAAAAACCAAGGCCTGCCGGCGGATTTATTTGATGGTCGCCCCGTTATTGGCATTTGTAATACCTGGTCGCAGCTTACACCTTGTAACGCCCATCTTCGAGATCTTGCCGATCGAGTGAAACACGGTATTTATGAAGCGGGTGGTTTGCCACTAGAGTTTCCTGTGTTCTCTGTGGGTGAAAGCTCACTGCGTCCGACGGCTATGATGTATCGCAACATGGCGGCGATGGACGTGGAGGAGGCTTTGCGTGCCAACCCGCTTGATGGCGTTGTTTTGTTAGCAGGTTGTGACAAAACCACACCGGCGCTGCTTATGGGCGCGTGTAGTGTCGATATCCCTGCGATTGTGGTATCTGGTGGCCCAATGTTGAATGGCTACTTCAGAGGCGAGCGTGTGGCTTCTGGTACAGCCTTGTGGCAAATGTCGGAAGACATTAAAGCGGGCAAGATGACACAAGAAGACTTCCTTGAAGCCGAGCAATCTATGTCTCGCTCTGCGGGTTCTTGTAACACCATGGGCACCGCTAGCACCATGGCCTCGATGGCTGAAGCCTTGGGCATGGCGTTATCGGGTAACGCAGCGATTCCTGCAGTAGATAGCCGTCGTCGCGTTATGGCGCATCTAACTGGTCGTCGTATCGTTGATATGGTGAAAGACGATTTAAAGCCGTCTGATATTTTGACTCGCCAAGCTTTTGAAAACGCGATTCGCGTCAACGGCGCGATTGGTGGCTCGACCAATGCGGTGATTCATTTATTGGCTATTGCTGGTCGTGTGGGTGTGGATTTAACCCTAGATGACTGGGATAAATTGGGCCAAGAAATTGCCACTATTGTGAACCTGATGCCATCGGGCAAATACCTGATGGAAGAATTCTTCTACGCGGGTGGTTTGCCTGTGGTAATTAAGCATCTGGCAGAAGCTGGAAAACTACACAAAAACGCCATTACCGTGTCTGGTGAATCCATTTGGGAAGAAGTAAAAGAGGTTCGTAATTGGAACCCAGACGTCATTTTGCCAGTGGAAAAAGCACTGACACAAAAAGGCGGTATTGTTGTATTAAAAGGTAACCTTGCGCCACAAGGTGCAGTACTGAAACCTTCTGCGGCATCGGCGCATTTATTACAACACCGTGGCCGCGCTGTGGTATTCGAAGACATTGATGACTACAAAGCTAAGATCAATGATGAAGCCTTGGATATCGATGAAAACTGCGTCATGGTGCTAAAAAACTGTGGACCGAAAGGTTATCCAGGTATGGCGGAGGTTGGCAACATGGGCTTGCCACCAAAAGTGCTGCGCAAGGGTATTAAAGACATGGTGCGCATTTCTGATGCGCGTATGTCGGGTACGGCGTATGGCACTGTGGTATTGCATACGACACCAGAAGCCGCAGCGGGTGGGCCATTGGCCGTGATACAAAATGGCGACATGATTGAGCTGGATGTCGAAAAACGACGCTTACATGTGGACATTTCAGATGAAGAAATGGCCAGTCGATTGGCGAACTGGAAGAGCCATTTAGAGCCACCCAAAAGCGGCTATATCAAGCTGTTCCATGACCATGTGCAAGGAGCGGATACGGGGGCTGATTTTGACTTCCTAAAAGGTTGTCGTGGTGCGGCCGTACCAAAAGACAGTCATTAATTAAAAAGCAGAGAGGAGTGAGTATGTTAACGGGACAGCATTTTATTGCCGGCAAATGGGTAAAGGGCGACGCAACATTTTCTTCCGAGCCTTCTTCTGGGTCTTCTCATGAGTTTGCCGTGGGGCGTGTTGCTGATGTAAATGCGGCAGTAGAAGCGGCAGAAGCGGCCTTTGAAACGTTTGGGTATTCTTCTCGCGAAGAGCGTGCCGCGTTTCTGAATGCGATTGCTGACGAAATCGATGTGCTAGGCGATCAAATTACTGAAATCGGCGTGCAGGAAACGGGCTTACCAGCGGCACGGTTACAGGGCGAACGTGGCCGTACTACGGGTCAGTTACGCTTGTTTGCTGAGCGCATCTTATCGGGCGAATATTTAGATCGTCGTTATGATGAAGCCTTGCCAGATCGCGCACCGTTGCCGCGTCCAGATATGTACATGATCCAGCGTCCAATCGGCCCCGTTGCCGTATTTGGTGCGTCTAATTTTCCATTGGCGTTTTCAACGGCGGGTGGCGATACCGCCGCCGCGTTGGCGGCAGGTTGCCCTGTGGTGGTCAAAGGCCATTCGGCACACCCGGAACGGGCGAGTTAGTGGCACAAGCCATTGATAAGGCCATTAAGCGTTGCAACATGCCAGACGGTGTTTTCTCTTTGATTCAAGGGGGCAATCGTCAGGTAGGGCAAGCCTTGGTGCAACATCCACTGATCAAGGCGGTTGGCTTTACTGGCAGCTTGGCGGGTGGCCGTGCCTTGTTTGATTTGTGTGCGGCACGTCCAGAGCCGATTCCGTTTTTTGGTGAACTGGGTTCTGTAAACCCAATGTTTGTGATGCCAGAAGCCGTTAAAAATCGTGCGGAGGCATTGGGTAAAGGTTGGGCTGGCTCATTAACCATGGGTGCTGGACAGTTTTGTACTAACCACTGGAATTGCGGTCATGTTGGACAATGAAGATGCCCAGAAGATGATCGCAGCCGCCAGTGCCGCTTTATCGGAAACATCAGCACAAACTATGCTCACAGATGGCATTGCCGATGCGTACCGTTCTGGTGTCGCAGCGATGGAAAAAACGGGCATTCAGGCGGTTGTTCGTTCAGCGGATACAGATGATCGTACGGCTCGACCAAACTTATTCACGGTAACGGGTCAAGTGTGGTTGGATAACCCAACCTTGCATCAAGAGGTCTTTGGGCCACTTGGATTGATTGTTTTAGCGAACAGTGTTGAGCAAATGGTCGAGTTAGCTCGTCATTTGGAAGGTCAGCTGACTTGTACTATTCATCTTGATGAAGGCGATCATGCGGCGTGTCAGAAACTCTTGCCTGTGCTGGAGCGTAAAGCGGGTCGTTTGCTGGCAAATGGTTTTCCAACCGGTGTGGAAGTAAACGATACCATGGTGCATGGCGGTCCATATCCAGCGTCGACAAACTTCGGTGCCACTTCAGTGGGCACTTTGTCGATACGTCGTTTCTTGCGCCCTGTGTGTTATCAAAACATTCCAAAGGCTTTGTTACCAAAAGATCTTGTTGGCTAATTTTTGTTGAGATACCCAAGGCGGGGTTTGAGCGAGTGGTCTGTGAAGCAGGCGACTCGCTTTTTTTATATATCACTCTTTATCGGTTTCTGTTCCAGTTCGGCTAATACTAAACGCTTGAGCTGATTGGCAAGAGGGGATAATTGGCGACCACGCATTTGCAACAAATAATGAGAGCTTCATGACAATTTTTCTATCCAATTTTAGTGTTTTTAAGTCGGCTTTGACTTTATGACCCACTAACAAATCACTGACTTCTCTCGCCATCGGCGCAATGGCGTTGGAAGACACCAAGATAGCGATTAATGCCAATAAAGAGGTGCTGTTGGTAATGCTTAACGGCAGTTCAGCGCGTTCTTCCATAAAGGCCGCTTCGACCGCTTCACGTATGGGCGCACGGTGGGACTGCATGACCCATTCAAAATGAGCGAGGTCTTTGACGCGCACTTTATCAAGATTAGCTAATGGGTGATCTTTTCGCACCACGAGTGTGACCGATTCAGTACGGGCTGGATAAATTTCAAATTCGTTGGCGTCGTATTGTTTGGGGATACGCGCGAGCACGAAGTCATTGTGTCCAGCGATTAAATCACGCACCAAAATATCACTGGTGTCCACATTGATGTCTATTTCGGCTTTGGGGGCGATGGCACGCAATTGTTGAATGGCTGGAATGACAAACCCCACTGCGGCCCCGGTAACCGCGCCAATTGAGGTGGTGCCTCCGCCACCTTCTTTTAGTTCGCCTACTTCACGGGCAAGATCTCGTAGCTCAACCAATAAATTGTGTGCCCGACGTGCCACAGCTTGACCAACCAAGGTTGGTTCCATGCCTTTGGCGTGACGAATGAATAAACGCGTGCCAATAGTTTGTTCGATTTCACTCAACATACGTGACGCGGCAGGTTGTGTCATTGCCATCTCATCGGCCGCAATACCGAGCTGACCATGCTCTGCTATGACCGAAATTAAGCGCAGTTGAGTCAGTTTTAAATGCTTGGCCAGACCTATGTCCATATCGACCTCTATTATTGTTTTTAATGAAGATATCTTACTCTAAATAGAAGCGATTTGCGTCTAATAGCAAGAAAAAAGCCCAAATAAATGGGCTTTTGAAAGGTTTTTTATCTAACTGAATATGATGGTTTATTCAGGTATAAATTGACGGTTTATAGCTGATTCTGGATCAAAGCTGTCGACGGCAATATTTTGCGCTTTGGCGGTCCATTGCCATGTGGTGGCGAGTCGTTCTTTGGTAAATGCGCCGTAACCGTCTTGATCGCTGACAGCGTTATACACTAACGATTTAATCGAATTAATGGTGTCTGTGGCGGTGCTAGCGTCGACTTCGGGTACCATCTCATGAACGATTTGTCCGCTTTCCTCGGGGTGTGCCCAGGTGTATTCAATGGCTTTTTTATACGCTGCGACAAAGCGTTTTGTTACATCAGGATGTTCATTAATAAAGCGATTAGAGGCAATAACTGAGGTGGAATAAAATTCTAAACCGGCATCGTACCAAGGTAGTATTTGCAGTGTTTTGCCCGCGCTTTGAGCTTGTTGTTGATAAATTACGGTGTCAGTTACCCAGAAAATTAGGATATTGAAAACTATGAAAAATAGTATTGATTATACCTTTTAGATTTGTTAGATTTTTGTTATTGGATTGTCATGGAAGTTAAAGGAATGAGACGACTATATATATTTGACATGGATGGAACAATTCTACCTGAATCTACAGGTTTACTAGAATTGGCCAAAAAGCTTGGAACTGAGACACAGCTTTTTGAGCTAGAAAAACAATTTTCTGAACGTAGAATCACTACTTATCAATTCACTGATCTTATATCAAAACTTTGGGGGGAAATAGACAAAAATGTGTCGTTTTCTGCCTTCCAAGATGCAAAAAAAATCGATCATATTTCAGAGTGCCTTGCAGAAATAAAGGGTCGAGGAAGTCTGAGCTGTTTAATTACAATGTCTCAGGATGTATTTGCAAGTCATTTTAGTATTTATGGTTTTGATCATATCTTTAGTTCAACATATCCTCCTCATTCAGATGAATATTTTAAGATTTTGTCTCCTGAAGATAAACCATTAATTGCTATGGATTTATGTAATAAATATAATCTTGATTTTGATGAATGTATTGCATTTGGTGATTCATTAAGTGATGAGCCATTATTTTCTAAGCTTACAGAAACTATTGCGGTAAATGCGAGTCCTGAGTTAAAGAAAATAAGCAAATATAATTATTCTGGAAACTCGATATTAGAAGCATACAGAATGATTTCTTTTTAAGGATTAAATTTCACAAGGAGTGTTTTTTATGGTAGATATTATTAACCCTGGTCGATTGAAGGTTTCAGATGCATTAACAAAAGTAGTTAGTCACTATTTCGGTAAAAATAATATATCCGAAGCTTTATTAAAACAGTCTTGGATTGAGGAGATAGCATCTTATCCTAATTTAACCGAAAATGGTTGGTACAATCCCCCTCATTTAGGTGCTGCAATTTTAGCATGTAATAGTAATGATGTTACGCGTAGCCATTTTAAATCATTTAGAGACTCTCAGTTTTTTCAAATAATCAAGCTATTAATTGGAAAGATCTTATTCTTGTGGCGTATGCGTCTAATGTTGATAATGAATCTGGCGTTCCTGCCGATTTTGCTACTACTGCATATTTTGGTGAGTCGCCTAAAATACGCGCATATTTTAGGAAATGCTTTAATGTTTGTAATGAATTTTTCTAATTTTGAGGCGAACTCAACAAGTGGGCAAGCATATTTGTTGATAGATCGTATTGCATCCGAAAATGGGTTAGAAGGAAAAACATGGAGCTCTACAGATAATGATTATAATTTTGGTCATACCCTTCCTTCTTTATATGATCTAATGCCAGATTTGAATAATACATCAAAAGAATTAAGTGATATTAGTGCTCAAAAAATGAGAAAGTCAAGGCAGTTTTTAAGTGGCTCCTCTGACTGGAATTTATCTGATTCAGGTCAGTTTACTATTGACCCCCAGTTTATAGTACCTTCGGATATATCAATGCCCAAAGTAATGATACATTATGTTGTAGATGCATCATCTAAAAAGATAAAGGTTTGTAATAGCTGTGAGCATTTACCGCGAATGTTGGGGTTATTATGAGTTCTATTGTGGCAATTAAAAGTATCGAGTTAGAAAAAACACAATGGATAGATGTTTTTATTCTATGGATTGTTGGTGTTTTCGCAGCAATGCAGTTTGCAAAATTTTCGGTTTCCTATGATCTTCTTCTTACCGCTTATGATGTCGGTGCTTCTTCTATTGGTGCGTTGTTATCGATAGTCGGTTTTATCGGATTATTATTTGGTGTTGTTGCTGGGGTACTGTCTGGATATTTAGGCTATCAAAAGGTTCTTATTGGATCTCTAGTCATTGGGGGAGGGTTGTCATTTATTCAATCAGTGCTTCCTTCGTATTCTGTGTTACTAATTACTAGAATTATAGAAGGAATATCACATCTTGGTATAGTGGTTGCCGCACCAACACTTATGCTACGGAGTGCTGCAAAACAGCATTATTCTCTAGTAATGGGGTTGTGGGGAACTTTTTTGGTGTGGCTTTTGCTATTGCTGGGTGGTTAGGAAGCAAGATTATTTTAAATTATGGAATCTCTGGTGTTTTTCTTGCTCATGCTTTTTTGTCTGTTCCTCTCGTGCTTTATTTCCTGCTGCCAGCACGTAAAACGCTTAATACTCCACCAAACATTAACAAATTAACCTTTGCTAGCTTTTTTACTCAAACCATTCAGGTTTATTTGAATCCAAGAACATTTTTGCCAGGATTAGTATTTCTGTTTCATACAACTATGTTTGTGGCTCTTTTGACATTTGTTCCTAGATTATCTCCTGATGACACAACAAAAAGCTTACTTTTAATATTGCTGCCATTATGTAGTATCGGGGGACTTTTTTATCTGGTGCTTTGTCTCAATATTGTTTACGTCCTCAAAATTTGGTGTTTCTTGCGTATGTAGGCGTTGCTCTGATTACCTATTTTGTTACTCAGTTTGAAGACTCACCGCGATACTTCTTATTGACTGCTTTATTATTGTTACTGGTATCTGGAATTGTGCAGGGTACGGCTTTTGCTTTAATACCTGCATTATCAACAACAGAATCAGAGCAAGCAATGGGGAATGGTGCAATAGCGCAGCTAGGAAATTTAGGGGTAACTGTTGGTCCACCTATCTTTGCTTATGCAATTGATTTGAATGGTAGCCAAGGGTTGTTTTTCGTACTAACAGGCTTGTGTGTCGCAGGCTGTCTTGTGGCCTTTATTTCTCGTCGATACTGAGATCTTTTCAATCTAGAACGTGATGGAATTACCTGTACCAGAACTAAGAAAAGCCCAAATAATGAAGTGACCCCCAATAGTTGGACAAACAACATTGGGGGTCACTTCATAAATGGGCTTTTTGAAGAGTTTTTATTTCAGCAAATGAAGGTGTTAATTAAGGCATAAACTGGCGATTTACCGCCGATTCTGGATCAAAGCTGTCGACTGCAATATTTTGTGCTTTGGCGGTCCATTGCCATGTGGTGGCGAGTCGTTTTTTGGTAAATGCACCGTAGCCATCTTGCTCGCTGACGGCGTTATAAACCAAGGATTTGATCGAGTTAATGGTGTCTGTCGCGGTACTTGCATCGACTTCGGGTACCATCTCATGGACGATTTGTCCGCTTTCTTCCGGGTGCTTCCAAGTATATTCGATGGCTTTTTTATACGCTGCGACAAAGCGTTTTGTTACATCAGGATGTTCATTAATAAAGCGATCTGAAGCAATGACGGACGTTGAATAAAATTCTAACCCAGCATCATACCAAGGCAGTACTTGTAAGGTTTTGTTCGCACTTTTGGCTTGTTGTTGGTAAATCACCGTGTCTGTTATCCATGAAATAACGACGTCTGCATTACCGGAAAGTAACATTGGGTTTAAGGCACCAGCGTCGGCTTTGATTAACTTTACGCTGTTTGGATCAACGCCATTCACGTCTAACAGCAAAGGTAAGAAGACATTTGAAGACGTATAAGGCGAGGTGGCGATGCGTTTTCCAGCGACGTCTTTGACACTTTTAACGCCTGATTCAGAGAGAACAAAAAAAGCATGGGGTGCTTTACTAAAAACCGAATAAACCGCAGAAACTGGTACATCGTTTTGAGCTTTTGCCATTAATAGTGCGACCAAGTCGGATAAACCCAAATCGGCATTGCCTGTGGCGAGTTTGCTAATGGCGTCGGTAGAGCCTCGGCCGCTGGCAACGGTTACGTCTAAATCGGCGTCTTTGAAAAAGCCTTTTTTGATACCAACATAAACAGGCGCTTTGTCGCCACCCGGTAGCCAATCAAGCTGAAATTTCACTTTGTCTATTGCAAATGCGGTGCTGCCATTTAAAGCCGTAAATGCCACGGCCCCAGCTAGGCATAGCTTACCAAATAGGGATGTTTTTAGTGGGTTGTTCATTGTGTTCTCCATGCTTCATCATAGATTCGGCTTTGCTTTTTTTTAAGCAAAACAAACTCATTCACAGAAACAACCACAAAGAAAACCAGATGAGGAAAGAGCGAGAGGGCTGGGTACACAGTCGAGTTTGTTGGAAACGGCTGTCACTTCCCTTTCGACATCCTCTTTGGGTTGTCGATAAGGCAGTGAGCAATGCCCGAACTTGGTTTTATTGATATCAGCTCCAAGTTTGACCGCTTCTACTCATTGCGCCACGCAAACAATTTGCGCTATTCATGACTAAGCAACAAGTAGGCCAAATAGGATGGTCTATAAAATCGACCGTTTTGTATTTTGCGTGCTTTTTTTATGCCCTTGAATTGGGCGATTTAAGGCGTCTCTGCACTATAAATACAAAAATCAGAGGATTTTATGGGCTTTTTTAAAGCGGGTGGCTGTGTACTTGCTGCCGTTGAGCAGACTGGTACAGGGCTTGCTTTGTGATTGCATTGGATAGATCCAATTTAAAATCATTAGTATTAGATCAAAGAGTAGAAGCGGTTAAGCCTTGCGGCCTGGACATTGCTCTTTCCTAGAAGGAGAGTGTTATGACTCAGTATTTAATCCGCCAAGCCAAAGCCGTTGTAGGTTATGAGTTTCCTCAAGAGATCCGTATTAAAGATGGCGTGATTGCCGCCATTGCACCTACTTTGTATCGCGAACCAGACGATGAATTGATCGATGCATCAGACTGTGTCGTTTATCCCGGTTTTGTCAATACTCACCATCACCTTGCTCAATCCATTTTAAAAGGCGTTCCTACTGGCTTAAACCAAGGGTTAGGGGAATGGCTAGCGAGTGTTCCCTATCGTTTTTGGCCACAAATTACGCCAGATTTAATGTATGTTGCAGCAAAATTAGGCCTTTATGAACAACTGCGCTCTGGGGTGACAACCTGCGCGGATCACCATTACTTATATCATGCGAGTACATCCCCAGAGTTGGAAGACGCTGTTTGGCGTGCGGCGGAAGACTTGGGCATTCGCTTAGTTTTATGTCGTGGTGGTGCGACGGTACAGGGCAGCCATAAAGGTATGCAAGACAGCGGCATTGTCCCAGAGTCATTGGTGTTGTCACTAGATCGCCTTGATGCTTCCTATAAACGCTATCATGACGACAGCCCATTCAGCATGCGACGTTTAGTCATCGCGCCTACCAGCTTGGTTCATACCTCACCCGCCGAAGATTTACGTCGTTACGCTCAGTGGGCAAAAGAACGAAAATTACTGCGCCATTCGCATTTATTGGAAGTGTCTTTTGATGAGCAAATGGCGCAACAGAATTTTGGTATGAGTGCCATTGATTACGCACTGGATTGCGATTGGTTAGGGGAGGATGTGTGGTTCGCTCACTTGGTACAAGCGGATGCTCATGCCATTGAATTGCTGGCACAAACTAAGACTCGAATCGCCCATTGTCCCACGTCAAATTGTCGACTTGGTAGCGGCATTGCCCCGATTCTGGCGATGGAAAAGGCGGGCATGTCAATTACCCTTGGTGTGGATGGTTCTGCGTCCAGTGAAAATGCTTCTATGCTGCAAGAGTTGAATTTAGCTTGGCTGCTGCATCGTACTCAGGGTGGCCCAGCCGCCACGAATGTAGCGCAAGTGCTTAAATGGGGCACGCAAAATGGCGCCGAGCTTTTAGGGCTGAAAACAGGTCAAATAGCCGAGGGGTATGCTGCGGATTTAGTCTTGTATTCCCTTGATGCACCCCGTTTTTCTGGTGTACACAGTCTGTTAGAAGCGCCCATCTTATGCGGCGAACCAGCGTTGATTCAACACAGCTTTATTAACGGCAAGCGAGTGGTGGAAAATGGCCAAGTGCTCGGCGTGGATGAAGCCGAATTAATACAGGATGTAAAAGTTGCTGTGTTGGAACTGTTAGCCAGAGCGCCATCTAATTGATTGCAGTATATAAGAAGAGACGAGTAAACTAATGCTCCATTTTTGTTAGACCCTGAGGATACGGATGTCGCTTTCTGATGCCCAAGTAGCGGACAAACCGCAACGGCGCTTAGCCGAAAAAGAGTTCATTGCGCTGTTTGCCTTGATGATGTCACTGACCGCGTTGAGTATGGACGCCATGTTGCCAGCGTTCCCACAAATTGCGGCATCACTTGCTATTGTGGATTATCAACAAACTCAGTGGATTGTCTCAGCGATGATTCTGGGTATGGTGTTTGGTGAGATCGTTTTTGGCCCGCTGTCGGATGCGATTGGCCGTAAAAAAAGCATTTTAATTGGCGTTAGTATTTATCTCTTAGGTTCTGTGATTGCGTTATTGGCGACGTCTATCGAGGTGTTTTTGCTGGGCCGTATGATTCAAGGTTTTGGTGTTGCTGGCCCTAAAATTGCCTCCCGTGCCTTGGTGCGAGATTTGTACAAAGGCGCCGCTATGGCGCGCATTATGTCGTTTGTCATGATGGTGTTTATTCTTGTGCCCATGCTTGCACCGTCATTGGGGCAACTGGTGATTAAAGTGGCTGATTGGCGCTGGATTTTTGCTTTATTGATGATACAAGCCGCTGTTGCCGGTGGTTGGCTTTTGTTACGCCAACCAGAAACCTTGCTAAAAGAGAACCGTGTACCGTTAAACCGAAAACGCTTAATGGCTGACGTGCGCATCATTCTGAGTCGTCGTGATGTGATGGCCTTTACCATTCTGTTAGGTTGTATTTTTGGAGGTTTGATGCTGTATATCAGTACGGCACAATCTATTTTTCAGGATGTGTATGACACGGGTGATCGTTTTCCGTTGTTCTTTGCCATGCTGGCGATAGGTTCTTCTATCATTAACTTTTCAAACGGCAAAATTGTCCTGCGAGTAGGCATGCTGCGCTGCGTGGTTGGCGCGTTAAGTGTTATGTGTTCGACCGCGTTTATCCTGTTAGTTGTGGCTTTTTTCTTTGATGGCGTGCCGCCTTTTGTATTTTTTATGGTGCTGGGTATGGTGATGTTTTCATGTCTCGGTATGGTCTTTGGTAATGTGAATGCCATGGCGATGGAGCCATTAGGGAACATGGCAGGGCTTGGCGCTTCGCTAATCTCGTCTTTATCAAGCTTAATTGCCATTGTCTTAGCAACCATCGCAGGACAGTTCTATAACTTTACTGTTATTCCTTTGGCTAGCGGTTTTGCTATTTTTTCTATGATTGCTTTAGTCATGCTGAACTATGGGCATAAGCAAAGTCAGCGTCATGCTGAAGAATGAGACTTTTCATCGCATAGTTTGTTTGGTGAAGGTGTGTGTCATTCAGTTGTCAGCAAAGTAGGTTAGAATAGAGGTTCAGTTTTTTGTATGAGCAACCTATGTCCTCTCAAGTATCTCCCTCTGCGCCCTTAGCAAAGCAACTTTTCTCCATGACATGGCCGATGATGTTTGGCATTTTGTCGTTGATGAGTTTTCAGTTGGTGGACAGTGCTTTTATTGGTCAGTTGGGGGTTTTACCACTGGCGGCACAGGGTTTTACCTTGCCCATTCAAATGATTGTGATCGGTCTGCAGGTGGGTCTTGGGATTGCGACAACGGCGATTATTTCAAGAGCTTTAGGGGCCGGGAACACCCGTTACGCCAAGCAATTAGGTGGTTTGGTACTGATGATGGGAAGCGTGGGGATTGCTTTTTTTAGCGTGCTTATTTGGTTGTTACGTCATCCGATTTTGGCGTTATTAAGTGCCCCTGATTCTGTCTATCCTATTATTGATGCTTATTGGCCTCATTGGTTGCTGAGTGCGTGGGTTGGGGCATTAATCTATTTTTACTACAGTATTTGTCGTTCCAATGGGAACACCTTGTTACCTGGTATCATGATGATAGTCACCAGCGTACTCAACTTGGTGTTAGACCCTATCTTCATCTTCACGCTAGACCTTGGCTTGAACGGTGCCGCGATGGCAACGACGGTGGCGTTTGGTCTGGGTGTTTTGATGGTTGCGCCGAAAGTGGCTCGAAAGCATTGGATTACCTTTGATTGGCAAGACTTAAATATCGTCAAAAGCTTGGCGTCGATTGGTCATATTATGGGGCCTGCGATGGTCAGTCAGTTGTTGCCGCCTGTGTCTTCTATGTTAGCCACTAAGTTAATTGCTGGGTTTGGTACGGCCGCGGTGGCTTCTTGGGCGCTGGACCACGCTTTGAGTTTTTCTCTATTGTTGCTGTGTTGGCGCTGACTATGTCTATGCCTCCCATGGTAGGGCGATTGTTAGGCGAAGGTCGCTTGGATGATGTGCGTTACGTGGTGCGTTTGGCGTGTCGTTTTGTCTTGTCGTTTCAGTTAGTGATCGCCGTCATTACTTTTTTTATCTCGGGCGTATTGGCAAACTTAATGACCAGCGATGAAGACGTCTCGATGATTTTGCATTGGCATCTGATGATAGTACCGGTGAGCCTTGGTTTGCTTGGTATCTGTATGTTGATGGTGTCTATCTCTAATGCGTTAGGAAAATCCTACACAGCTCTAACAATATCGGCATTGCGCTTGTTTGCTTTCTTTCTGCCTTGCCTATGGATTGGTTCTGAACTAGCGGGGCTTAAAGGGCTGTTCTTCGGTGTTTTGGTCGGCAATATCCTCGCGGGTATTTGTGCTGGGCGTATGTACCTAAGAGCATTAGCTCAAGTAGAGAGAAAACAAACTATTTAACAGCTTCATGCTCTGGTAGAAATTTATTCTTTAATTGAGTGGTTAACCTTGTAGCCACTTATTTATTGATTTGTACCATATTGATATAGATATTAAGCGTCGACTTTTAACGCTTGAACTATTTGCTCGTAAATCACATCCACGGCTGCCGATTTTTGTGATCGTTTACTGCGAAAGACAGCCACTTCCATTGCCGCTAGTTTAGGTAAATCATATTCAGCGGGTAAATTTTGTAAAATTTGCAATTCGGCAGGAACACTGCAACGAGTCAGTGCTGCCACCGCTAATCCACTTTCCACCGCAGCAAGCTGACCAGCTAGCCCCGAGCTTTTATAAACAATGCGATAATCTTTGTTGAACTTATTTAAGGCCGACAATGTTTCAATTTGAGCCATACTACCCGCTTCATAGACAGCGATAGGTAGAGGATTGCGCCGCCACACTTCGTATTTTGACGCTCCCACCCAAACCATTGGCTCCTGAAAAAGCAACTCCCCATTTTCTGGTTTGTCGCGAGAGATTAGCGCTATATCCAGTTCGTTGCTATTGATACGTGGAATAAGAGAGGTTGATTGTTCGCAGGTTAATTCGATTTCTACACCCATATAGCGACTAACAAAGCTTCGTAAAACGGGGGCCAAGTACATGGCATAGTCATCAGGAACACCGATGCGAATTAGGCCGGTCAATTGCGTGCCAAACAGGGCCTCATAGGCCTCAGACTGTAATTCGAGGATTCGTCGTGAGTAGGCAAGTAATTCAATGCCTTTTGATGTGACCTCTAAATGACGGGGTCCTCTAGATAAAATAGCTGTACCAATAATGTCTTCTAACTTTTTGATGTGCATGCTGACGGCAGATTGAGAGCGATGCACCAATGGCGCGGCGGCGGATAAAGACCCAGTATCGACCACTGCCACAAAGGTTCGTAACCAGCTTATTTGTAAGTCAGGGTAATTCATTGGTATTACCTATTCGTTTTTCGAATGATTGTTTAGTGAATTATGCGTTTTACTCTTATATATAACTAAGCGACGCTTGCTGCAAGAACAGAAGGTATTCATTTTAAACTGAGGGTTAAACATGGTTTCTGAAGCAGCTGGTGTAAAGGAGATTTCTTCCACTTTATCGGTTAGCCGTGGCTTGCTCTATGTGTCCTTTGCTGCCATTGCGTGGGGCACGGGAGGGGCTGTCGCTGCTGTTCTCTATCGCAGTGGTCTTGGGCCGATTGCGGTCTCGTTTTGGCGCTTCGCCATCGGTATGTTGGTTCTTGCTATTGTGGCACTCATCATGAGTTCGAAAGACAAAAGAAGCGCCATGCGAGACTTTATCCGCGAGCGCTGGGCACGAGTTATTATCATTGGTATGGGATTCGCGATTTACCAGACCGCCTATTTCGCAGCGGTGCAATATAGCGGCTTAGCAGTGGCTACCATAGTGACGTTAGGGTTGGGACCAATTTTGATGGCTATCGGTTCTTATCTGACAATGGGTGAACGAATCGGCTGGTCGGGTGCACTGATCATCGCCTTTGCTATTTTTGGTCTTGCTTTGTTGACGGGTGGCGGAGATGTTGGGTCTAATTCATTGCTAGGGCTGGCTTTCGCTTCCCTATCTTCTGTCTGTTATGTCAGTGTCACTCTTATTACTAGAGCGATGGGTCGGCGTGATCGTACTGATCAATTTAATGTTACCTTTTTTGGCATAATAGTCGGAACCGTTTGTCTATTGCCATTCGCCTTACTTGAAGGCTTGCTGCCTCTTTCAGGAAATTTGTATCATAGCCTTGTTCTTCTCAGTTACCTTGGTTTGGTGCCGACCGCTGTTGCCTACATACTGTTCAATACAGGCCTTGCTTCTGTCCGCGCTACAACGGCATCGGTTATCGTGCTCGTCGAACCCGTGACGGCGGCGGCTATTGCTGTGCTATTTTTGGGAGAAAAACTGACGCCTTTGGCTATGTTTGGTGTGATTATTTTAATGGCATCGGTTGTTGTTCTGGCGCTTACTGAACGCCATAGTGCAGGATTCGTTGCTAAACAAAATTGTTAGTCAAGACAGTTCATTGAGCAATATTGTCCAATCTTTTCTGTTTGTTATTGGTTAGTCTATGGTTATTGATTGGGCGAGTTGAGAGAGGGTGTGATGTCGGCAGAAAATCGTTTTCAGTTTGCGAAAAGCGCTGTGCTTGATGAAGTCATGTTGCTGGAAGCCTCTATGAGCGATTTTTCTTATGGTACTCATGCCCATGAAGAGTTTTCTTTCGGCGTGACCTTATCCGGTCGTCAGGATTTCTTCGCTTTAGGTGAACATCACAAAAGCTATGCTGGCAATGTGATTGTGTTTAATCCTGAAGACGCTCACGACGGTCATTCTGGTGGTGACGATACGCTGCACTACAAAATGCTCTATGTTCATCCTGATCAACTAAGCCCTATGCTTGCCAGTGCTGGCGTTCGACGAGCACAAGACTTTCGTATCGAACATACTGTGCAACACGATGCTGTGCTCAAAACGCATATTCTGCGTTTGGCCGCTTTAGTGGAAAGTACGTCAACCTCGGCATTGGAGTACTCGTCTGCGTTGTTTGAATTTGCTGAATATTTAGCGCGCCAAAAGGGAATTCAGCGCTCTGTTAGTCTAGACAAGTCCAAACGCCGCGCGAAAGACCCTGTTTTTGAGCGAGTGCGCGATTATTTACATGCTCATGTCGGGGAAGAAGTGTCTCTCGACGAGTTAAGTCAAGTGGCGCATATGTCTAAGTATCATTTGTTGCGTTGTTTCCGTGATTATTTCGGTATGACGCCCCATCAGTATTGGCAAAACTATCGTATTAACCGTGCCAAAGAAGCGCTTGAGCTTGGTATGCCGTTAGCGGATGTGGCTTTTACCTTTGGCTTCAGCGATCTGAGTTACTTTAACCGACGATTCAAACCCATGTTTGGCCTCACGCCTTATCAATTTAGGCGCACTTTGCTGCGTAGTTAGTCGTACTACTCACTACTTTACATACCGAATGTTACTGACGTCTTTTTATCAATATCCATTTGAGGAATACCCATGCTCGAAATACTCATTTATGCCTTTGGTGTTATGTACAGTCCAGGACCTGCCAATATGCTGGCGTTGTTTGCCGGAATAAATGGGCAAGGTTGGCGGGCGTTCTTGTATTGCGTTGGTGTTGGGGCCGCCATGCTGATCTTGTTTCTATTGATTGGCTATTTAGGTGGCGAGATTATTCCCCAAGACTATCAATCCTTTATTGCTGTATTGGGTGGCCTGTATATCGCCTACCTTGGGCTGAAAATCTTATGGGCGAGCTTTCAGCAAAGTACGTTGAAAGCCAAAGATACAGAAGTGAGCTTTAAAACCGGATTGATATTACAACTTTGTAATCCTAAAGCCTTGGTCGCCATTGTGCCTATTGTGACCGTGCAATTTCCACGAGCACAGATCGAGGGTTGGCATATTGCTCTCTGGTCACTCGGGCTTGCCGCTATGGCCTGCGGTGCGCCAAGTGTGTATTTACTCGCAGGCTCTCGTCTTAAAAAAGCCGCAATGAATCCTATCATCATGGCGTGGGTGAATCGCATTATGGCGCTGTTATTACTCTATGTGGCGTATCGATTTATCTTCGCTTAGTAAAAGCATACAGAACAAAGAGAAAGTGACAATACAGAGGGGTTGTATTGGATTCTGTGTGTTTTTTTAATGATCTGTCTGCGTCTGTTGGGCTGGTACTAAGGCGTTTATTATTGCTTGCTCAGACGTTTCACGACATTAGGAGGTTGGTATGATCATCATTGCATTGCTACAGCACATTTCGGTTTGTTTTCAACGTTACCACTCTCGTAAGAAGCTTGCGTCTTTGTCCCATGAACTGCGCAAAGACATGGGCATCATGCAAGACAGTTTTGAGGCGGAAGTTGCTAAAGGTAATCTATTTACCTTGATCAAAGAGATGAGTGATTATCCAAAAAAATAGAGAACGGCAAAATAGATTCGTGCAGAAATGGATTGATTCTGTTTCGATGTGTTTGTTGTGTCGGCATTTGCAGAGTATGCTATTCGAATATATTTATTTGTAGGTTTAATGGTGTGCTAAAAGTACCTCGTATTGTCTTGATTATGATGTGTCTGCTGGCGGGAGGAGGGTTGCTTTTATCGGCTTTAATCCAAGTGACTCCTTATCACGACATGGCACATCATAGCTTGCCGATATCGGTGGACGTACATGCAGCACATTCGGTAAATGCTTCAATGCAGGAGTCGAATTTAGCGTCTTTTGCTTCTCACCATCATGCTTCGGACATGAGTTATCTTGACTGTGTTGATCACTGTACTTTGGCGGTTTTATCACCGTTCTTTGAACCGTTTTCAGCATTGACACATTATTGGCCATTGTTAGCGTCGCGCCAGCAATGGCCCCATCATTTTTTAGAACCTGTCACACCGCCACCTCGATTATCAATGTTTACTGTGAGTTAAAACACGCGTTATCAAACGCGATATTGTCACCATCCGTACGAATGTGTTCATTATTGGTATAGATTCTAGGGATGACTAAACACTCCATAATGTGAGATGAAATTATGATAGGTATTAAAAAATACAGTGTTGCGGCGATGTTAGCCAGCAGCATAGCTCTGTCTGGCTGCACCAATGTGGTGAATGACACAACCCCTCATAAAGGGCACGACACGATGTCGTCTTCTGTAAGCCGTGATGTGCCTTTGTTTGTGCAATCCAACCAAAAAATGATGATGGATATGCATGCCACAGAGTTGACCGGAGATGCGGACTACGACTTTGTAAAGGGCATGATTCCACACCACCAAGGGGCGATTGATATGGCGAAACAGTTGCTTGCCTCCGCGCAGATGTCTGACAAGTTGAAGCCTTTGGCCGAAGACGTTGTGGCGGCTCAATCGAGTGAGATCGCCTTTATGCAAGACTGGTTGGTCAGCTATGGAGAAGCGCGACCATCGGCAGAAGCAGAGCAAATTAAAGCTGCCTACGCTGCGATTAATGCGACCATGATGGCGGAGATGCATGGATTATCCGCCAGTGGCGATGTGAATAGTGACTTTATAGACGGCATGATTCCACATCATGAGGCCGCGGTAGCCATGGCAAAAGTGCTGCTGCAGTTTAGTCGTGACCCAGCACTCATCAAAATGGCGCAAATGGTGATCAGCGAACAAACTCGTGAAATTAACGTAATGCGACAGTATTAAGCTAAAAACCCTACCGATCCAATGATCGGTAGGGTTTATCAGCTAGGCGTTTATTCTTCAAATGTCCCTTTGATTTGGACTACGCCATTGTTTATATGACAAATACCTTGAGCGAAAGTGTGTTGAATATCGAGATTATGATCCAAGACCAAAAAGTCAGCGTCTTTTCCTACTGATATTTTGCCTTTGTTGTTCGCTAATCCTAGGCATTGGGCTGGAGCCTGAGTGAAAGGAATAATCGCCTCAGTGATCGACATATTTTCGACCTGAATCATTTCTTTTAGCTGGTAGAGTAAAGAGCTAAAACCTGCCACTTTTAAACCAATAAGCTCGCGTTTTTCATTAAATACTGGAATAGAGCCATTACCATCAGAGCTAATGCAAACTCGACTAGTATCGATGTTTTGTTCTTTACAGCGAGCTAAAAAGCGAGACGCTTTGACACTGCCTTTTGCGCCTTTGTCTGGGTTTATGCCTGCGGTCAAATCAACAAAACCACCTAGTTTTAACCATTCCATACCTTGATCTGCCAGTAACTCGGTGCGATTGACGTGAGTCGGTATGAACTGAGAAATTGGAATGTCTGAGCGTTCAACTACCTCAAACAGCGGTCCAAAACCTTTTGGGGAATTGCCAAGATGTACGACAACTCGACCGCATTTTCCAGAAATAAGACCTGCAACACGTGCTTCTGAAGCCATGCGTGATAGCTCTTCTATGGTTGGTTGCGAAGACCTATGGTCGGAAAGGGCGGTTTTTAAACCAATGACTCGGTCGATAAAGACAATATCTCGTTGAATTGATTGAGTAATGGTCTCGGTTGGAACCTTATAACCACCAGTAAACATATACGCACTAACGCCCTCTGTGGTGAGCGCTTTTGTTTTAGCGTAAAGACTTTCATTATGGCGTGTTGCGTTGTCTGTTCCTAATAAGCCAACTACCGTGGTAATGCCTGCTTTGGTTAAATGACTGAGCAACACTTCGGGTGTACGAGTGTGATAGCCGCCTTCGCCACCGCCACCAATCAAGTGCACATGACCATCGACAAAACCTGGGATGAGTGTTTGTCCTTGTGCATCAATAACCTGAGTATCAGTGATATTTGTGATATCGATCTTGCTGTCTATCTTTAAAATTTTGCCAGCAGCGATCAAAATATCGTTGATACCAAGTGCCTCTGGAGCGTACACATTTGCATTTTTGACGAGAGTGAACATATATAAAACCATAATGGATACATTTTGCTGTTGTTTTTATATTAAATGAATACATTAATCAAGTTCCTATTGCTTGTATTTCTATCGTCTACTGTCGCAGATAAGATGACTCTATGCTAAAATCTTGTTCATATTTTATGCGGTTTTATTTAGAAACCTCATTAAACTCAATTAGATAGGCTTTCATGAGCGAAAATAACAAACAAAAAGCAGTACTGTCGGTTACGGAAGACATACGAGCTAAAATCTTGGATGGTACTTATCCTGAAGGAATGGCGCTTTCGCAAGTGGATATTGCCAGTGCTTATCAAGTTAGCCGCACGCCAGTGCGAGAAGCTTTGCAGATATTAGCTGGAGAAGAGTTAGTTGAAATTCGCGATACAGGCAGAGCAACGGTCACGACCATTTCGCCAGAAAGTTTTCTTGAAAAGTGTGAGCTTAGAGCGTTAATTGAAGTGAAGTTACTTGAATTAGCTATTCCGTTGATGGGGCCAGAGGACATTGCGAAAGCCCGTGAAATCAATGAAAGCCTAAAAAAATGTGCTCCTGAGGAATGGACGCCATTAAACTATCAGTTCCATGAAGTCTTATATAAACCTGCCAATCGTCCTTTGATGCAAAACGTGATCAAAGACCTACATCATCGCCATTATGCGCGTTTGAAGTCTTTTATTTTGAGTCACCGTAATACGCCTCGCTCCTTACGTGAGCACGATGAATTGATTGATCGCTGCGAACGTCAGGACATAGAAGGCGCTTGCTATGCGTTGGAAAGTCATATCATGATGAGCGCTTATGCACTGGCTGAACAATTGAAATCTCAGCAATTAAAACGCCGTCAAGCTACCAAGTTGTAACCTTCTGTATTACCTAATTAACACACCTTCTTAAGGTTTTTTCCTGAGAAGGTGGTGATCCCCATGTCTGTTTTTCTCCTATAGATGTTTTTTAAACGTGCCGATTTTCTCTCATTTGGATGGCGTGTGTTCTAAATCATGCAATCAAATTGAATTTTATGTATCCATTTTTTCATTATTGACTATTAATATGTATCCAAAGTATTCTTTGTTTGTCACATCGGAACTCAATATAGGAATTACAACAATGAAAAAACTAATTGCGACTGCGATCATTGGTGCTGGAGTTTTATCTACTAGTGCTTCTGTCTACGCAGCGGACAAGCTAGAAGAAGTAAAAGCACGCGGTGTTATGAAGTGTGGTATCCATCCTGGTAAAGCGGGTTTTTCAACGCCTGATACAAAAGGCAATTGGACTGGACTAGATGTTGAGCTTTGCAAAGCCGTTGCTGCAGCGGTATTTGGCGATGCATCTAAAGTTGAGTTCATTACCATGAACTCTCGTAACCGTCTAACGGCGTTAGTGACAGATGAAATTGATATGTTGGCGCGTTCTACTACCTTCACTGCTACGCGTGATGGTTTGAATGGTGTGGATGTCACCACGCCTTGGTTTTATGACGGCCAAGCTTTGATGGTGAAAAAAGAGCTGGGTGTGAATTCGATTGAAGAATTAGACGGTGCGACTATTTGTACTTACCCAGGTACGACAAGCGAGAAAAACATTAACGACTATTTTGAGTCGCGAGGTTTAAGTTATAAAGCGCTCATCGTAGAAGGAAGTGCTGAATCTACGGCCGCTTATCTAGCGAATCGTTGTGATGCTGTGACCAATGATGCCTCTGCTTTAGCGGCTGATCGTCAAGGTATGCCAGATCCATCGGCAAACGTGATTTTGCCTGAACGTATTTCCAAAGAGCCATTGGGTGCTTATGTAAAACAAGGCAATGACGAATGGCGTCAAGTCGTTACTTGGACAGCAATGGCCTTGATTGAGGCAGAAGAGCAGGGGATCACTCAAGATAACGTTGATGAAAAACTAAACAGTACCAAACCTGACGTGATGCGCTTACTTGGCACAGAAGGCAGTTTGGGCAAGAACTTTGGCTTAGATGATAAATGGGCTTACAACGCCATTAAAGCGGTGGGTAACTACGGCGAAATCTTTGATCGTAACCTCGGTAAGGATTCTTCGCTTAAGTTCGATCGCGGTTTAAATAACCTTTATACCAAGGGCGGTCTGTTATACGCCTATCCGTTCCGTTAATGACCATATCTGCCAGTTTATTCATGAATAAACTGGCTTTTATTATGATCAATACTTTTTAGTTAGCTTAATGGCAGTGGTTTATGCATTCTTTTTTATATAACCGAAAAGTGCGAGATACTCTGATACAGCTCGTATTTTTTGTAGTCATTTGTTTTGGCGCCATGTATTTAGCATTCAATGCTGCGACCAATATGCGTGATGCTGGTTTGACAAGCGGTTTTGATTTTCTTTTTCAGCGCGCAGGCTACGATATTAGCTACAGCTTAATTCATTATGATCCAAAAACCTCTTCGCACCTTATGGCGTGGGCGGCTGGAATGGTCAATACGATTGCGTTTGCTGTCATAGCTATCTTGTTAACGACGGTGCTGGCTTTGTGTTTGGCTATTATGCGTTTGTCACAGAATTTTTTACTGTCTAAGGTCTCTCTTTGCATCGTTGAATATGTTCGCAATGTGCCGATTTTGGTGCATATCTCGGTTTGGTATACCTTATCTTTGACATTACCTGGAGTCCGTCAGGCGTTTAATTTTGGTGATGTATCGTTTCTTTCAAATCGTGGTTTATCCATTCCTAGTGTGGTGTGGAATTATGGCATATTGGCATCATTAGTGTTTGTCACACTATGGGGAATACTGTTTTTTGCTATTAAAAAAAGGATGACGACAACAGGACGCCAATGTCTCTCTATTTTGCTGATGACGATTATTTTGGCTGTGTCGGCAAGCTTAGTTTTTTCGCCTGTTATTAGTTTTAATACACCAAGACTGGTTGGTTTTAACTTCCAACAGGGTTGGACGCTTCCTCCAGAATTTATAATGCTCATTATCGCAGTAAGTACTTACTCTGCAGCACATGGTTCAGAAGTCATTAGAGGAAGTATCTTGGCGATTTCTAAGGGGCAAATGGAAGCCGGTCTAGCGCTTGGTGTAAAGCCCAATATTGTGATGAATAAAGTGATAATCCCTCAAGCCTTGCATTCTATTATTCCACCAATGACGTCTATTTATATCAACGTACTAAAAGCCGCTGCATTGGGTTCGGTGGTTGGCTTTATGGACATTATGGGCACCATGGGTGGCAGTAGTTTAAACATTACCGGTCAAGCCATCGAGTGCATCGTGATTGTTATGGCGAGTTATGGTTTTTTGAACCTGATATTGGCAGCCATTATGGGACGTTTCAACAAAGCTATGCAGTTGAAAGGACGATAAGATGAATCATCAAACAAACATAGAACAAATAATCGGTAAGCCTGTTGAGGCGAGAGCGAAAAAAGCGACGCCTCTCAGCTTTAGCCGAGTTGTTGTGTGGATAAAACGTAATCTTTTCAACACTTGGTTGGACAGTGTGGTGACTTTGTCCATTATTGCACTCTTGTGTTTACTGTTGCCAAAAGCTTTAGATTGGCTGTTTTTCTCCGCCACCTTTAGTGGAACCAGCCGCGCAGATTGTGCACCGAGCGCTGCGTGTTGGATTCCGATCCGGCAATACATGGATTATTACATCTACGGACCTTTTCCTGAGTCTGAGCAATGGCGAGTGAATTCGGCGTTTGCCGTAGGGCTTTTTGCTTTTCCCTTGTTGTTTAGTCAACGAATTCCACAAAAATGGATTGTAGCTTATATCCTTGTTTTGCCAGTTGTACTTTGGTTGTTGCTTAAAGGTGGGTTCATCTTTGAAGATATTTCAACCAGTGCGTTAGGCGGCTTAACGCTGACCTTTTTCTTGGGCATTATTGCTATGTGTTTGTCGTTGCCTGTCTCTATTCTTTTGGCATTAGGTCGACAATCTCAGTTACCCATTTTGCGTTGGGCTTGTACCGGCTATATCGAGCTGATTCGCTCGGTGCCTGTGATTACTTTCTTATTTATGGCGTCTTTAGTGTTGCAGCTTTTTTTGCCAAGTGGTGTGTCTATCGACGTATTGTTCCGAGTCTTGTTTGTGCTGATTTTCGTTTCGGCTGTGTACAAAGCAGAGATCATTCGTGGAGCGATCCAAGCCGTACCAAAAGGCCAAATTGAAGCCTCTTATGCGATGGGCTGTGGCTATTGGAAAACGATGGCGTATGTGGTGATGCCGCAAGCACTACGTAACTCAGTCCCTGCGTTAATCACTAACTTTATCGGTTTATTTAAAGAAACCACCTTGGTGATGATTTTAGGATTATTGGAAGTGATGGGTGCGATTAATGCGACGTTTCATAACGCGGAATGGCTTGGGCTTCATGCAGAAGGTCCGATTGTTATTTCAGCGTTTTTCTTTATCGCTTGTTTCTCTATTGCCCAATATGGCGCGCATCTAGAGCGCCGTATTAAACGCACAAAACATTAATGGGAATACATTATGTCTGAACAAACAGTAGTAAAGCTGGATCAAGTTAACAAATGGTACGGTAAATATCATGCGCTACGTGATATTGATTTAGCGGTCGCCAAAGGCGAAACCATCGTGATTTGCGGACCTTCTGGTTCAGGGAAATCCACCTTGATTCGTTGCCTTAATAATTTAGAGCAACACGACGAAGGCGATATTACTATTTGCGATATCACCATCAGTGACAATGTTAAAGACATCGAGAAAATTCGTCGTCATACGGGGATGGTGTTTCAGCACTTTAATCTTTTCCCCCATATGACGGTGCTAGATAACTGCACCTTTGGCTTACGTCATGTGCTGGGGATGCCTGTGGCACAAGCGAACGATATCGCGCGTGATTTACTTAGTAAGGTGAAAATTGGCGATCAAGAGCAAAAGTATCCTGGTCAATTGTCAGGTGGTCAGCAGCAGCGTGTTGCCATCACCAGAGCGCTAACCATGTCTCCAGACATTATGTTATTTGATGAACCAACCTCCGCACTTGATCCTGAAATGATTTCTGAAGTGCTGGAAATTATGCGCTCATTGTCGAAAGACGGTATGACAATGATTTGTGTGACTCATGAGATGGGCTTTGCCAAAGAATTTGCGGATCGTATTGTCTTTATGGAAGCGGGCAGCGTGATTGAAATATCGCCGCCAAAAGAGTTTTTTGTGAAACCAAAAACAGAACGCGCCAAAGCTTTTCTGGACCAAATATTAGCGCACTGATGGCTTTTGTTATGACATTTTAAAGTTTCTTATCCAACTCGATAAGAAGACAGACCATCTCCTCCCAGGGAACGGTCTTTTTTTGAGGCAATGCGGCTTGGTCTGTATTGCCTCTTTTTTGTCCTGCAGTTTCTCTCAGACGTGAGATACAATAAGCACTCTTGCAACCACACAAACCTATTTCAACGTCATAAAACACACATCTCTAGTGTCTATTCTATAGGTTGTAAGCTGTGCCAGATTACGTGATTAGGCTGAAATAAAATGCCCAGTATATCGAGGAAAGAAGATGTTAAGATTTTTTAAAATCTCTAATGGACTGATTCAAGAGATTTCCAAAGAAGATGAGAATTTTGCCACGTTGCAAAAGGAGGCCAATTGGATCGATGCGGCGGAACCTGATGACGATGAGCGATTACAGCTGAAGGACTTATTAAGAACGGATCTTCCTGAGTCTGATGATGTTGAAGAGATTGAAGCGTCTGCTCGTTGTTTTGTTGATCAAGCGGGCATTCATGTTCACTCGCTATTTTTGAATCAAACGGAAGGTCGCCATAAGACGTCCACCGTCGCTTGTATTTTGCAGCAAGATAGGCTGATTACCATTCGTGAAACAGAATTGGCTGACTTTAGGTTGTTGCGTATGCGTGCGCGCCGAGGCCAAATCATTGTTGATTCAGCGGCGCATTTATTGGTTACCTTGCTTGAGAATAAAGTAGAGAACCACGCTGATACGCTAGAAGACTCTCATCGTCAGTTGGAAGGTGTCAGTCATTTGGTGCTGGAAGATGACGAAACCGAATTGGATACGATTATCGAGAAGCTAGCGCGGCTGGAAGACAGCAATGGAAAAATTCGTCTTTGTTTGATGGATACGCAACGTAATATTTCTTTTCTGCTACGACATTTACCGAATCGCCAAGACTATTCAGAAACACTGCGCGAGGTGATGCGTGACGTTGAAACCTTGATGTCCCATACCACGTTTTTGTTCGATAAAATCAACTTCTTGATGGATTCGACGCAAGGTTTTATTAACATCGAACAGAACAAAATCATCAAGATTTTCTCGATTGCTTCCGTGGTATTTTTGCCGCCAACATTGGTGGCTAGCATTTATGGGATGAACTTTAATATTATGCCCGAGCTCGGCTGGGATTTTGGTTATCCTGCCGCGTTAGGCTTGATGGTGTTTTCAGCTTTTGCGCCTTATTGGTATTTTAAGCATCGTGGTTGGCTCTAGCGCAACGGCCTTCACTGCATTTATCACGCATAATCATGGTGAACGTCCATGATTATGCGCCTTTCTTGAATGATCAGACTTTTCTCCCCTGTTAATACGCCTTGAGCAGCATCTATTTTTTGTATTTGGTAATTACATATTGAAAATGTGGTTGAGAATGACTACCATTTGTCCAATATGTTTTATTCAGCGGAGAGTCTTGTGGAAAATTCAATACAGCAGAAAATAATCGATTTTTTGCAGGTCGGTGGGCCTGTCGTGTGGATTCTGATGGTGTTTTCTATCGTGGCTCTGACCATCGTTTTTTTGAAGCTTTGGCAGCTATCATCATTGCGTGCTGAAAGTCTCAAAACAACCAATGTGGCTTTGGATGCTTGGCGTAACCAAGGCGCGGAAAGTGCGCTTGAAAAGTTAGATGAAAAACGCCCGATTGATGCGCTTGTTGGTTATACCATGCGTGCCTTATTAGCAGCGAACACCAGCGCGGATTTGATTCGTGAAGAAGTGGAGCGTCGAGCGATGAGTCGACTCAATCAGCTTCGTTCCTATCTACGTCCATTGGAAATCATTGCTACCTTGAATCCCATTGTTAGGGTTACTCGGTACAGTATTGGGTATGATTACCGCTTTCCAGCAAATGGAAGGGGCTGGGAATCAAGTGGATCCTTCTGTGTTATCTGGCGGTATTTGGCAGGCACTGTTAACGACTGCTGTGGGTTTGGCGGTAGCGATTCCTGTGGTGACATTACAAAGCTGGTTGGAGCGCAAGGTTGAGCGCATTGCTCACAACATGAACGATGCCGTGACTCAAGTTTTCACTAGCAAAGAAGCGAAGCATTTGGTGGCAAAAGCTACCAAAGAGATGCTGCATGCCGCTTAATCTTTCCCAACCTAAACGTAAGAATGCCATTAGCTTAACGCCACTGATCGATGTGGTGTTCATTCTTTTGCTGTTTTTTATGTTGACCTCGAGCTTTGTGCCTTGGCGTATTGTGGATACTCCTTTGTCTATGACGCCTGACACACAAAAGCCTGTCGAAGAAAAAGACAATCTTATTCTTACCTTGAAGCAAAACGATGATCAGGTTTGGGTGGAGGGGCAAGCCGTTAGTTTTTCCGATCAATCTCGCTTGCAGACACTTGTGGCAGACCATAATGGTGGCATTTTTGTCATCAAGGCGGAAGAGGGCGTTACCTTGCAGACCTTGATGCATCTTGCTGACCGTCTGAAGTTTAATGGTGCAAAAACCGTATCCATTGCGAATGCTTTTGCTATGCCGGAGACGAAATGAAAATAGGCGAAAAATACGCCACAAGAAACGCCGCCAATGATGACAACATGGTGCCGTTGATCAACGTGGTGTTTTTGATGTTGGTGTTCTTTATGGTGGCTGGCCAAATTCAAAAAGCCGATCCTATCGCTGTGATGCCGCCCCATTCTATCAATGACAATCGAGCGGTCACTGACCCCAGTATTGAAATCGTGTTAGGCACAGATGGCAGCTTGTATGTCGATGATGCCTTATTTTCTATTGATGATGTGCAAGCTTATTTGGAGCAGCAATTTGCTTCAGCACCGGACAAAGAAGCTTTTTGGGTACAAATTAAAGCAGATGGCAGTATTTCATTAGAGAAGTTACGTCCAGTGTTTAATCAAGTTCGGTTAGCAGGATTGACTAAGGTGAGTTTGGCAACACAATTAGAGCGAGGAAAAGAATGATTTCCACGCGACACTGGGTGATTGCAGGTAGTTTAGCAATATCACTCCATGCAGGGGCTTTTTATGCGGTTTTTTATAGCCCGACAGAGGGTAGTCAAGCGATTGGTTCTCAGGGTATTGAGTTTGATCTTGGTATGCTAGGCGATCTCGGTGCTGCAGCGCAAACAACGGCTGCGCAAGAAGAAGTCAAAGAAACCGAAGACGTTATGGAAGAGCCTATTGAAGAAGTTCAGCCAGAAGTCGAACCTGAGGTCGTTGAAGAGCCGGAGGTTATTGAAGAGCCGGTGATTGAGCCTGAGCCTGAAGTGATTGAAGAGCCTGTGGTAGAACCAGAAGTGATTCAGGAGCCAGAGCCTGTAGTGGTCAAGCAAAAATCGCCTATTGAAGTAAAAAAACCTGAGCCTAAGCCAAAACCAAAACCTGAGCCTAAACCAGAACCGAAACCAGAACCGAAACCAGAACCGAAACCAGAACCAAAACCTAAGCCAGAACCAAAACCTGAGCCAAAACCGCAGCCTGAATCGAACAAACAAGAGCAATCTGTGGTGAAGGCCGCTTCTCCGCAAGTTGCCCCACCTTCTATGGCGAACCGAAAGGTCACAACAGGTAGTGGTAATGCGGCGAGTAGTGGTGGTAACCCGGCGCTAAGGCAAGTTATTTTACTCAGCTAAAATCGGTATTGGCACAAAATAAACGTTACCCAAGAGCCTCTCGTCGCCGCAATGAAGAGGGCGTGGTTTCCTTATCGTTTGTGGCCCATGCCGATGGCTCGGTGTCGGATGTGATGATTACAGAAAGCTCAGGACACAAACGCTTAGATGATGCGGTGTTAGATATGATTAAACGTTCAACACCATTACCGAAATTTCCTAAAGACATGACGGAAACCGAACTCAAGATAAACCTTCCCGTTTCCTTTAAGTTAAGTGACCTTATGTGATGGTTTTTAGTGAAACCTAGCCAAATGGAAAACGCCGTACTGGGTGATGACAGTACGGCGTTTTGTTATTGAAAGGATGTGTTTATTTAGCAATCAACTTTTCGGGTATCGGATTCTTCGGTAGCAGCAACCAAACCTTGCCAAAGTGTTTTAGCTGGCCTGCATGGAAGTGGGCTTCTTCGCCTATGCCCTGATACCAATCAATATGTCCCGGTCCTTTAATAGCACCGCCTTTGTCTTGTGCGAGTAATAGACGAAAATCATGCCCTATTAAGTTACCATAATGGTCTAGTTTAGGGACTTGAGCCAATAAAATGGACCCAAGCGGGATGACATTTGGATCAACCGCCGCAGAATAAAGCGGAGTTAATGGCACGTTTGCGGCGCCAACAGGGTTTTGTGGACCTTCGCTAAAAAACAAATAGCTTGGGTTAGTCGATAAAATCTCCCTATTGCGCTCAGGATGGTCGCTTAGCCATTGGCGAATACTTTGCGCTGAAATATCGGCCTTATCAATCTCACCTTTTTCAATGAGCACTTTTCCTAAACTACGATAAGCGTGGCCGTTCACTCCACCCCAAGATAAGAGTTTACGCTCGCCATTTTCATATTCAATAACGCCAGAGCCTTGTACATGTAGGAAAAAATTGTCGACCAAACTTGCGGTGTAAGCGATCTCTAAACCTTGTCCAGCGAGGGCGTTTTCAAAGTCGATTTCTTCACGGGAAGGAAATCTTCCTTCTGCATTTCGTTGGGTCGGCTTACGATAAAGTGGATAACGGTATACGTCATCTGGTTGATGACGCACTGGCAAAATGGGAACGTAATAGCCGGTGATCTGTACATTGCCTCTTTTATCTTGTCCTGCTAACTGGTGAGCTATCAATTTCGGTTGCTGGGTTGGATTGCGCAGCCAGTTGTCTATTTCTTGGGCAACGAGTCTTAAGTCGGCGACACTGGTTTGGGTGTTTTCTAGTAAATAATCTTTGTCTTTTATGCGATTTAAATACTTGATTTGCTGTGCTAAGCCACTTTGAAAGCTTTTGTCTGGATAAGGTAATCCTGGTGGAAGGCTTTCTTTTAGATATAGGGTGTCACGTTTCAATGCGGTGACGTCTCGACCATTATTCTCAAAGTCATTGGAGTGGTCAATCTCCGTTAAACTGCAGCTAGCCAGTAAGGTGAATGACGCTAGACAAAGAGGACGAAGGTTTAAAGAGAGTAATCGAGAAGGTTGAAGAGACTGAAAAAAAGAGGAAAAAGTCATAGGCCTGTTTCTATAAAATGAATCAATGAAGTAATAAAAGGTCGTGTTTTGACCACAAATGATGAGCGAGGTTCATCTTGAATTTTTATAGAAATGAAAGCAATCACAGAAAGAGAGCTTTACACTTAAAAGACGGGTTTTGTTCTACTGGGGAACCTTTTAGAACATCAGGTACTCATAGGCCTGTCTTAGACCGATGAAAACATCTTGGTCGCCGCCTCGATCTGGGTGGTGCTTTTGGGCCAACTTTCGGTAGTGTTGTTTAATGGTCGCTTTGGTTGGATTAGTGCTGTCGATTTGCAGTGTTTTAAGAGCCGAGTCTCGGTTGCCAGGTAAACTAATACCCTTATAGAAACTGTTAAGAAGACGAGAGACCTCATCAGCATCGGTTTTTTCGTATTCACTCCAATCTAGATAGTAGGCCGCCAGTTTTGCATCTGCGCTGTCGCTTAACGTGGTATTCTGCGAGAGATTGATGTGCGTGGCACTGAGTAACTGAATGCGCATCGCATTGATGCTAAGGGTTAAGCTTTCCTCTTGCCAGAGGCTACTTTGTAATTGATATAAGGCATTCATGATAAGAAAGTGTTGGCGAAAAAGTTGCAAGTTCGCATCGTCGGCCAACTGACGAAATTCGGGTAACTGATCTTTCAGTGTCTTGAGAATATCAAATTCACTGATGCCGCTAGGATGCGTTTTTAAAATCGCGAGAATAGGACCAACTAAGGGATTTTTCATATTAAGCTCTTATTGGTTTAGTGTTATTTCATACAGTGTATGTGATGACAGCAAAAAGGGTCAAAGTTGAGCGGAATATTTTTTGTTAACTTGGGTAGTTAAAAGACTTATTTATGTTGTGGATTATCGGAATTGTCATCGCACTTTTACTCTTGGTTGGACCAAGTGCTTGGGTAAAATACACCTTGAAGCGCTATTCTACCGAGCGTAACGACCTGCCTGGAACGGGCGGAGAACTGGCAACGCACTTGGTGAAACGCTTTGAGCTTAATGAGGTCAAAGTGGAAGCAACGCAAGAAGGCCATGACCATTTCGATTTTGGTCAACATGTTGTTCGTCTAAGTCCTAGTGTATTAAATGGTCGCTCGCTCACCGCTGTTGCGGTAGCGGCTCACGAAGTCGGTCACGCCATTGCCCACGAAAAGAAACAAAAAATCTCCCACCTTAGCACGCGTTATTTACCTTTAGCGCACATGGCGAGACGCATCACCGCAGGTTTATTGTTAGGCTGGCCAGCTATCACGCTGTTGCTGCATTTGCCTTACGCTGTGCCGCTGCACGCGTTGGTGGTTGGGTTATCTGGTCTGTTGGCCGTATTAGTGCAAGTCGCCATTCTGCCCGAAGAATGGGACGCCAGCTTTAACAAAGCCTTACCCATCCTTGCCGAAGGTAACTACATCCCACAGGAAGACCTACCCAAAGTGAAGAAGATCCTCACGGCCTGCGCCATGACCTACGTCGCCGCTGCACTCATCAAAGTCCTCTTCGTTTGGCGCTGGTTTAAGCGTTAGCACTTTGAGTTTCTATTTGAATCGAACCAAACGGCGTTTTTCCTCACTTGCTAACTCAAGAAAAGTACGCCTGTCTCATCAAAACGCCGTTTGGTTCTTACTGAGTTTAAGCCTATGGCGCGTAGGTCGGATGAGGGAGGTACGACCGTGATCCGACATATCCGGTCCTTTACACGCTCAAAGTGGATAAACAACTGTCACAAAAAAGGCATGAACTTCGCATAAAATCGTCTTACTATGAAAACTGACTTTTTGGTTAGTATTTTTTGATACGCAAGATGACTGTATGAATGGAGTATTTTCATGACGTTTTTTGTTCCTAAGGGCGCGACATTTTTCGCCTCTTCTTTGCTTTTTGCGGCGATGGCGCAGGCTTCTACTATTGACTTGCGGGTCATGGAAACTACGGATATTCACATGAATTTGGTGGATTACGATTACTACGGCGATAAGCAAAGTGACGCGGTGGGTTTGTCCCGTGTGGCGACCTTGATCAAGGCGGCCCGTGCAGAGGTTGCAAACTCTGTGTTGGTGGATAATGGTGACTTATTACAGGGCACGCCGCTGGGCGATTATGTGGCAAAAGGTCGCGTGTTGCGCTTCGGTGAAACTCACCCAGCTTTTAAAGCCATGAACCTCATGGATTACGATGTGGGTAACGTTGGTAACCATGAATTTAACTACGGTTTAGACTTTTTAATGAAAAGTTTGAGTGGCGCGAACTTCCCTTACGTTAACTCGAATGTCTACGTGGACGATGGCGACAACGATGCGTCTAATGACCAGCCTTACTTCCAGCCTTACATTATCAAAGACAAAACCTTCGTCGATTCTGACGGCAATAAACAATCGGTCAAAATAGGTTATATTGGCTTTGTGCCACCTCAAATTATGACGTGGGATAAAGACAACTTAACCCATAAAGTCATTGCCAAGGACATCATCGAAACCGCCAATAAATATGTACCAGAAATGAAGGCTAAGGGCGCGGATGTGATCATCGCGATCCCACACAGTGGCATGATGAACTCCCCTTATTTAAAAGGCGAAGAAAACGCCACATACCATTTGGCGAAAGTAGACGGCATCGACGCTATTTTGTTTGGTCATTCCCACCGTATCTTCCCTGGCGACAAGGCATTAGCTGAGTTTGAAGGCGTGGATGGTGACAAAGGCACCGTATTTGGCAAGCCTGCGACTATGCCGGGTTTTTGGGGTTCTCACCTTGGGGTGATTGATTTAACGCTTGAACCTGCGGGTAATGGTTGGAAAGTTGCCGATGGCAAAGCGGAAGTGCGTGCTATTGCACGTCGCGAAGGCCGTGACACGGTGGCTTTAGTGGAAGCCGACGCGAGTATTAATGACGCAGTGAAAACCGAACACGAAGGTACTTTGGAGTATATGCGTCGTAAAGTGGGTGAATCTACCGCTGACATCAATAGCTTCTTTGCACTGGTGCAAGATGATCCTTCTATTCAAATCGTCAATAATGCGCAGATTTGGTACGTGGAGAATATTGTTCGTGGTACGTCTTATGAAGGCTTGCCTATCTTGTCTGCGGCAGCGCCTTTTAAAGCCGGTGGTCGTGGTGGCCCAGAGTATTACACCGATGTGCCAAAAGGTGACATCGCATTGAAAAACGTCAGTGACTTGTACATTTACCCTAACGATTTAAAAGTGGTGAAACTGACGGGTGCGCAAGTAGTGGAGTGGCTAGAAGCGGCGGCGGGTCAATTTAATCAGATCGATCCCTATTCAACCGAGCCACAACAGTTGGTGAATGCGTCTTTCCCAACTTATAACTTTGATGTGATTGACGGCATTTCCTATAAGATAGATGTCACCCAACCGGCACGCTATAACAGCGATGGGGAAGTAATCAATCAAGATGCCCACCGCATCACTCATGTTATGTTTAATGGCGAAGCGCTTCGTCCGAAAGATGAGTTTTTAGTGGCAACCAACAATTATCGCGCAGGCGGTGGCGGTCACTTCCCGAACTTGAATGGCGACACCATTGTCATTGACGCACCCGATAAGAACCGTGACGTCGTTGCGAACTACTTGCTAAGCCAGGCGGTTATTAACCCAGCAGCAGATGGGAACTGGTCCTTTACGGGATTTGGTAAAGCAAACGTTTTGTTTACTACGGCGCCAAAAGCAAAAGAAGCTGCGGCTAAAAATATGATGTATAAGTCTTTAGACGAAAATGGCTTTGCTATCTTTGAGTTGAAATAGTTCAGTTGCAATAGTCTACAAATCCATACTTGGTTTTTCTTTAGCTAGAGCGTTAAATGCTTACATGGAAGTAAGCGTTTGACATTAATACGTTACTTTGGACCAAGGTGTGAAATGACGTTCAGGATTGTTTGACCTGTATCGATAGCTATACCTACACCGCAAAAGTGTATGAATTGTTACCTAATCGTAATGGAATTGACTTATGACGTTTAAAAAGAAAATATTAGCAATTCTACTTTTAGTGGGTTTTCTTCCTGTTTTAATTTCTTCGGCAGTGGCGGTTTATTTCTCATCAGACGCTTTAATCAAAATGGGCAATAATCAATTAATGTCGTTAAGAGAAACCAAAAAACAATCTGTCGTAGCGTATCTTGAGACCTTATCAAATGGGCTTTCTTTGTTAGCGGAAAACCCTTCTGTCGTGCGTATGTTGCCTATTTTGGAAAATACTTATAATCGGCTAAAAGCCATTCCCGTTGATGATAATAAACTTGGTGAGTTAAATCGTTTTTATCAAACAGAATTCGCCTCAAGGCTGCCGGAAAACGAGACGGCGAGCTTTCAATCTAGCTCTCTAACGTCTCAGATGTCGCCTGCCGCCATTGCTTTGCAATATGCCTACATAGCGAATAACCCTCACTCTGTAGGAGAAAAAGATAAAGCGTTAACATCGGACGATATTCCAGCTTACGACGGTTTCCATCAAAGTATTCACCCCTATTTGCAAAAAGTGCAGCAAGAGTTTGGTTTCTATGATGTTTTTTTGGTGTCGTTAGACGGTGATGTTATTTACACCGTGTTTAAAGAGGTGGATTTTGGCACCTCTTTAAAAACTGGCCCTTTTAAAAGTTCTGGTCTAGCAATGGCTTATCAAAAGGCGTTGTCATCAGATGGTGTCACGTTTACCGATTTTTCTTTGTATTTGCCGTCTTACCAAGCACCAGCAGGCTTTTTATCAACACCGGTTTATCGAGAAGGAAAGCAGATAGGGATTGTGATCGCACAATTTCCAATTGATGCGTTGAATCAGATCATGTCACAGAATATTGGTCTGAGCATGACGGGTGAAACCTATTTAATGGGTGAGGATGGAAAGATGCGTTCAGATTCTATCCTTGATCCAGAATCTCACTCTGTTCTGGCATCGTTTCGTTATCCAGATCGAGGCCGAGTTGATACCCTTGCTTTGACTGAAGGTAGTCAAGGCATTTCAAATACGCAACTTAGTAAAAACTATAAGGGCGACGCGGTGCTGTCTTCTTATGCACCATTTGAATATAAGGACTTGAAATGGATTTTGACAGCAGAAATGAGTGAAGCGGAAGCGTTAGCCAGTGTAAACAAGCTCAATTATGCTTTTCTAATATTGGCGATTGTTATCGGTATCTGTGTGGTGTTCATCGCTTTGTGGGTAGCGCGAGCGGTATTGGCCCCTCTTGGAGCAGAGCCTAAAGAAATGCAGCGAATTGCAGAAAAAATTGCCGCTGGAGATCTATCACTTCATTTTAGTGATACCGCATCAGCATCTAGCGTGTATGGTGCGATGCGAAGCATGTCGAATAATCTTAATGAGTTGATTCAACAAGTAAAAAATAGCGCTGTATCTCAATCTGCTTCTTCTCGTGAACTCGCTACTATCTCTGAGCAGGCTAGTGCTAACGTGCAGTCTCAGCACACGAGCACAACAGAAATTGGTAACTCGATGCAGCAGATGGCCATTTCTGTGACAGATGTTGCGCGTAATATTCAAGAGGCAGCCAGTGCAGCAGAAGACGCCAAACAGCGGGTGAGCGAGAGTCAGCAAGAGCTATTAAATGCTGTTAACGATATGACGCAAGTGACGGAGGAAGTGCACAAAGCACGTGTTACCGTAGATACACTAAATCAACGTACGGAAGACATCTCTAAAGTCGTGGTGACTATTCAGGGGATTTCTGATCAGACCAATTTACTTGCTTTGAATGCCGCGATTGAAGCTGCCCGTGCCGGTGAGTCTGGTCGTGGTTTCGCGGTAGTTGCCGATGAAGTGAGGAGTTTGGCATCAAACACTCAAAAAGAAACTGAGCAAATTGCGGACATCATTCGCCGCTTACAAACAGAGGCATTAGCCGCTCAAAAGATGCTGCATGCTTGTGTGGATTACGTACAAAAAGTATCGGGTGCAGCCAGTCATACAGCACAGTCGCTTGAGGATGCGGTCCATTATGTCGATAACGTCAGTAATATGATGGAACAAATCGCCAGTGCTTCGGAAGAGCAGGGCGTGGTTGCCAATGAGATAAGCGGGAACGTTGAAATTGTCACCAAAGCTTCCTCACAGAATGAGAAGACCATCGCTGAAATATCAAAATCGAGCGATGATATGGCAAAACTATCGGCGAATCTTGAACGTATTATTAGTCGCTTTAAGCTCGGTTGAATAAATACTGGTGATTTTAGTTCGCTAAAAAGTTCATAAAAAGCCAAGTTGAGAAAGACGTCAACTTGGCTTTTTTTATCTCATAATCTCTTAGGTGATTACCGCTGTTTGGTTGCGTATTCAGGGTGAATCCAAACTGGCGCGTCGAGTTTTGGTAGTGGTGCTTTGCCAAGGATCATGTCGGCGGCTTTTTCGGCCACCATGATGGTGGGAGCGTTCAAGTTACCATTGGTGATGGTAGGGAACACGGAGGAATCCACCACACGTAGGTTCTGCAAACCACGCACTTGGCATTGCTCGTTAAGTACGGCCATCGGGTCGTTGTCGTCGCCCATCTTACAAGTACAAGAAGGGTGGTAAGCGCTTTCCACGTTTTTCTTTACCCATTGGTCGATCTGCTCGTCGCTTTGGATATCCATACCCGGTTGAATTTCTTCACCGCGGTATTCGTCCAAGGCAGACTGTTGCAGCACTTCACGGGTTAAGCGAATGGTATCGCGCCAATCCTGTTTGTCTTGTTCAGTGGTGATGTAGTTGAACAAGATACGAGGTTTGGCTGCTGGATCAGACGACTCAATCCATAATTTACCACGGCTTTCTGGTTTGTTTGGGCCAACGTGTACTTGGAAACCGTGACCTTTAACCGCGGCTTTGCCATCGTAGCGCATGGCCGCTGGCAAGAAGTGGTACTGAATATTTGGCCACTTGAGTCCAGCACGAGAGCGGATGAAACCACAGGATTCAAAATGGTTAGTCGCACCTAAGCCCGTTTTGAACAAGATCCAGCGCGTGCCGATTAGGCCTTTGCTGATCAAATCCAACTTGCTGTTTAAGCTTACAGGTTGCTTGCAGTAGTATTGGAAGTAGACTTCCAAATGGTCTTGCAAGTTTTCGCCCACGCCAGGCAGCTCATGCAGTACAGGCACGCCTGCTTTTTCCAACACCTCTTTTGAAGTTCCACGCCAGACAGTTGCAATAGTTGTGGTGAACCCACAGAACCTGCCGAAAGGATCACTTCCTTATTGGCGCTCACTTGTTGCACTTGTCCGTTTTTACTGAACTCAACACCCGTCGCGACTTTGCCGTCAAATAAAACTTTATGGCTAAGCACGCCTGTTTTTACGGTGAGGTTCGGACGTGACATGGCTCGACGCAAGTAGGCATTAGAGGTTGATGCACGTACACCATTTTTGACCGTCATGTGCATGGGGCCAAAGCCTTCTTGGCGGAAACCGTTGTAGTCATCGGTTTGACCGTAGCCTGCTTGTTCGCCTGCTTTGATGAAGGCGTTATAAAGCGGGTTGTACGTCATGTCGTTGCCGTTATTGGTCGACAATGGGCCTTCGCCGCCACGGTAGAGTGTTGCGCCGTCTTTCCATGTTTCGGCTTTTTTGAAGTAGGGGAGGCAAGACTGGTAATTCCAACCTTTGGCGCCTTTTTCTTCCCATTCATCAAAGTCGCAGGCATGACCACGAACATACACCATGCCGTTGATGGAAGACGAACCACCCAGTACTTTACCGCGTGGACAATGCATTTCACGATCATCCAGCCCGGTTCTTTTTCCGTGTGGAATTGCCACGCGTACTTGTCGGTATTCATTGGGTAAGATAACGCCGTTGGCATTTGGATAAAGATGCTCTTATCCGAGCCACCCATTTCCAGCAACAGAACCTTGTTCTCACCGCTTTCTGTCAGTCGGTCCGCCAGCACACAGCCTGCGGAGCCAGCACCAACGATAATGTAATCGTATGTTTCGTTTGCCATGTCTACTCCTGTCTCTTCTGTGAGCCGCTTAGTAAGGGCTTTCGATGTCGTTTAGATCAACAAAAACGCTCTTGTTTTGCGTGTAGTGGTACAGGGTCTCGATGCCATTTTCGCGACCAATGCCAGACTCTTTGTAGCCGCCCACAGGCATTTCTGCCGGAGACGCACCCCAAGAGTTGATCCAGCAAATACCTGCTTGCAACTGATTGATTACACGGTGAGCGCGAGCGAAGTCTTTGGTGAATACGCCAGCGGCTAGGCCAAGTTTGGTATCATTGGCACGGGCAATTACTTCGTCTTCGTCGGTGAAGCTCAGTACTGACATCACAGGGCCAAAAATTTCATCGCGTACTTGCGGCATATCATCAGTGCAGTCGGTGAAGACAGTCGGAGCCACAAACGCGCCTTTGTCTAAGCCCTTTTCCGTGACTTGGTAACCGCCACATAACAAGGTCGCCCCAGCGTCTTTAGCGGCTTGAATGTAGCCTAAGACTTTTTGCATGTGATCTTTAGAAATGAGTGCGCCAACTTGTGTTGCCATGTCCATTGGGTCGCCAATGATCATGGCTTCGGTGCGTGCTTTGAGTTCTTTGGTGAAGGCATCCATCATGTCGGCATGGACAAACACACGGGTGCCGTTGGTGCATACTTCGCCTTGGGTGTAGAAGTTTGCCAGCATAGCGGCAGAAACGGCTTGATCCACTGGCATGTCAGGGAAGATGATCATCGGCGATTTACCGCCAAGCTCCATGGTGACTTGTTTCAAAGACTGTGAAGACGCGGCCATCACTTTCTTGCCTGTGCCAACCTCACCGGTGAAAGACACTTTGTCGATGTCTGGGTGGTTGGTGATCATTTGGCCTGTGCGTGCATCCCCTTGGATAACGTTGAAGACGCCATCAGGCAAGCCTGCTTCGGTGAAGATTTCTGCCAGTTTAAGCGCCGTGAGTGGTGTTTCTTCAGATGGTTTGAAGATCATCGCGTTGCCTGCTGCCAAAGCAGGGCCTGATTTCCACATGGCGATTTGAATAGGGTAGTTCCACGCGCCAATGCCTGCGCAAATGCCAAGCGGTTCACGGCGAGTATAGAAGAAATTACCATTGCCAAGATCTTGGTAATCGCCTTGGATTTTGTCCGTAAGGCCTGCGTAATATTCGATAACATCGGCACCAGTTTGGATGTCGACGACAATGGCTTCTTGCAGAGGTTTGCCTGTGTCGAGCACTTCTAGGCGTGCTAATTCTTCGTTGCGCTCACGCAATAGATCGGCGGCTTTTTTCAAAATGCGGCCGCGTTCAACAGGGCTTCATCGCTGCCCAGACTTTTTGGCCTTGTTTGGCAGATTCAACAGCAGCATCGAGTTCAGCTTGTCCTGCGTGCTCTACTGTTGCAATCACTTCGCCTGTGGCTGGGTTGATTGTCTCGAAGTGTTCTCCGCTGGTGGATGCATGGTAGCGGCCATGAATGTATTGCTGCTGATGTGCCATGTTGTGCCTCTTTTTGTCTGTTTCAATGTTCTGTTTAGGATCATTGAAGTATTTGAATTTTTATTAAACGCGCGTTTAATAAAAACAATTGTACATATTTTGACTATAAATTGCAGCTTGAAACCATGAATTAGTGTTTTTAGGGCAAAAAAATGGCGTTTTAGAGCGACAGGAAAGAGAGGTCATGAGATGCCTCAGAATGAACAAAATACGCGGTGAACGCGTATTTGGTCTCGACTCAAATGTTGAGCCGAGACGGGCTTTTTAATCGTATTACGAAGGTCTAAGAAGGGGATTACAGGCGAATAACACCATTCGTATCAGGGCTTATTGGACTTGGAACATAGGCATCTGCCATGTCATCGTTGAGCCATTCGGTACCATCTAATACATAACGAAATTGGTACGAGGTATCGATCTCCAAACTGATTGTCGATGCAAATACACCAGATTTCTGTTTTTTCATTGGATTGGCTTCGCTGTCCCAGTTATTAAAATCACCAACAACAGCAACGCTTTTGGCCTCGCCAATCTTGTCGGCTGGTAGGGCAAATTTCACTTTGCATTCGGGTTTGGTTTTTAAGTAGGTTTTCTCAATCATTTCCAGCTCCATGGTCTAGTGATAGACAAAATAAGGTAAGGCTACTGCAAAAGCCTGAGTGCAACAAAATGTGCTTTTGAAGCGAGCTTCTAGTGCAAATAGCAAGCAAAGCTTACGCCACATTTTATAACTAATTAATTTATAATAATAAAATTCTTAATGAGCGTTTTCTGCTATCTGGTTAAAGCATATTCCTAGCTTTAATTGTTCCCCATTGCGCTATTCTGGGGCTTACGGCACTCATACACAATTGAAACGAAAATTCACAATATAAACGGATTTATGTCCTATAGTTAAATGACACCAACAAAAATAACGAGGTGTTGTGATGGACATTCAAATGGTCGTTCTTATTGCGTTAAGTGTGATGCTGGTCATTAAGATTATTTATCTGGTTGTCTTTAAACGCCCTGAACAAGAGGATGACCATTCCCATGGTCACCATTCTCATTCACGAGGGCATCACCACGATTCACGCTAGGACATTCTAGGGTATTAAGCCTGAGTGCCGCTGTTGTGCCCTCGGTAACGTTTATTTTTCGCTTCTTTGACTGTATTTAGGTCTACTAGGACCAAACCGTCTACACAGTAGCCAAAGTCGGCATCGACGCCAAAGTCTAAGAAGCGAACCCCACCAGGTTCACATAATTCGCTGTACTGCTTGAACAAGGTTGGCACACTCGCACCAAAGTGGCTGAGTTGTTCTTTTAATAGCCTGAAATCTTCTTCATAGTCCTCTCCGCTGAAAATATCGGAAATAATGTCCGCATGTTCGGCGTTGATTTGGTAAGGCGTAAAAGAGCGTGCTAAATGCTCTTTGTCGGCAAAATACAGTTTGTAAAAAGAGACAATAAAATCTTTTGCCACTTGCGGATAACTGTTGCTTAGACTCACTGGACCAAACATATAACGTATTTCAGGGTGTTTATCCAAATAGGCACCGATGCCGTACCATAAATAATCCAGACTGCGTTTGCCCCAATATTTGGGTTGAATAAAACTGCGCCCTAATTCGATCCCTTGTTCGAAGTAAGGCTCCATATCGCAAGAGTATTGAAATAACTCGGCACTGTAGATGCGATTTGGAGTGTCTGACTTCATGTAACGCGCCACTTCACCAATTCGATAAGCGCCAACGATTTCCAGTTCTTCTTCATCCCATAGAATTAAATGGCGATAGTATTGATCAAACTTATCCAGATCAGAACGCTCTCCTGTGCCTTCACCGACTTTACGAAAGGCAATCTCGCGCAAGCGCCCAATTTCTTTCATCGTCACTGACATAGGGTCGTAATCAAACAGATAAATTTGTTTGTTGTCCTTGGTACTGCCAAGGTGTTCTGCCAGTTTTAACTCTTGTTTGATCAGTTGTCGGTTTTGCGGGTGCTCGACGGTTTTTTCTGTTTTTAACAGCGGTTTTCTGCCTTTGGCAATACGGTACAAATGGCGTTTGACCAGTTTGTTTTTTCTTTATCGCTTAACGGTAATTGTGCCAATTCTTGAATCGGAATGGCTTGGCCTACTTGCATGGGTATTTTGCGATTTCGCTGACGAAACATTTCGTTCGCAAGCTGCAGCGTAGACAATGGGCGATACAAAATAGAACTGGTATAAAACAACATAGAGTTACGTCCGCCGATGTGAACGGGCAACAATGGGCTGTTGGTTTTCTGCGCCAATTTAAGATAGTTCTGATTCCATTGTTGGTCTTTTACACCACTTGGTGACATCCGCGACACTTCTCCGGCTGGGAAAATAATCACGGCTTCTTCATTATGTAAGCAGCTCATGATGGCTTTGAGTTGCTGGCGCCCTGTTTTGCCACCTAGATTATCGACCGGTAAGACCAGTTTTTTTAAACCGTCAAAGCCCATCAATAAATCATTGGCGACGATTTTTACATCTGGACGGATCTCACCAATTAATCGAAGTAACGCAAGACCATCCAAAGCACCAAGTGGGTGGTTGGCGATAATCATAACGCGGCCACTGGCAGGAATGTTGCGTCGATCAACTTGGCTCACTTGGTAACTAAAGTTGAAGTGATCCAGTACACGGTCAATAAATTCGAAGCCGACACAGCCGTGGTTTTTTTCCGGGAATTGATTGACTTCATTTTCGTGGAATAAGCGTTTTAACAGGCTTAACGTTGGGCGAGTGATAAGAGGGCTTTTGTCGAAAAACTGAGGCGATTTACTGGCAATCATTTGCTCAACTTGTATCACAGTCGTACTCCGCTCTAATAAGATTTCAGATGTCATAGTAAGCAGGGTAGAGTGTCAATGTGACAAAGACGTGACGTTTGTGTGGCGAGTATGTGACCAAAAGTTTTCAAGCATGAAGGTGAAAAAAAGCCCACCAATAAGGTGGGCCAAAAGTCGCTGACTAGAGAGTTAAACAATAAACAATCGGCGACTGAGGCTCGAGTAAATTCGCTACTTCATGGTTGGCATAGAAAATTCTGCGCCAGCGCGAAGGCCCGTTGGCCAGCGGGCCGTGATGGTTTTCATGCGAGTATAGAAACGCACACCATCGGGTCCATGCATGTGCAATGGGCCAAACAAAGAACGTTTCCAGCCGCCAAAGCTATGGAAGGCCATGGGCACAGGAATGGGCACATTGACGCCCACCATGCCTACTTGAACGTCTTCACAGAACTGACGAGCGGTATCGCCATCACGGGTAAAGATTGACGTGCCATTACCGTATTCGTGGGCATTGATCATATCCAAGGCTTCTTGATAGCTGGTGGCCCGAACGACGCATAAAACAGGGCCGAAAATTTCTTCGTTATAGATGCGCATACCTTGTTTGACATTGTCGAATAAGGTGGGTCCAACGAAATAACCATGTTCATTGCCTGGGTAGACAAAATCGCGGCCATCGCGCACCAACGTCGCGCCTTCTTCGACACCAATGCGGATGTAGTCTTTGATTTTTGCACAATGCTCTTTGGAGATGACGGGACCCATGTGTGCTTCTTCAGGTAAGCCGATACCTGGGCCGACTCGCATGACATCAATTTCAGTGCTTAAGCTGTGGATCAAATTATCGGCCACGCTGTCGCCTACACAAACCGCGACAGAAATCGCCATACAACGTTCACCCGCTGAGCCGTAGGCCGCTCCCATTAGGGAACCAACGACTTGGCTTGGATCTGCATCTGGCATGACGATCATATGGTTTTTAGCGCCGCCCAATGCTTGTACGCGTTTACCATGGGCAGAAGCGGTTGCGTAAATGTATTCAGCAATGGGCGTTGAGCCAACAAAGCTCACTGCTTGAACTCGTTCATCCGTTAGCAGTACATCTACCGCTTCTTTGTCGCCATTAACGATATTGAATACACCATCTGGGAGACCCGCTGCGGAGAGCAGTTCGGCTAAGCGTAATGGCACGGATGGGTCTTTCTCGGATGGTTTCATGACAAAGGTGTTGCCGCAGGCAATGGCAACAGGGAACATCCACATTGGTACCATAGCAGGGAAGTTAAACGGTGAAATGCCAGCGCAAACGCCAAGTGGTTGCATCAAAGACATGCTGTCGACGCCGCGACCAACGTTTAGGCTGTGTTCGCCTTTTTGTAGATGTGGAATGCCGCAAGCAAATTCGACGACTTCGATACCACGCGTTAACTCACCTTTGGCATCGGAGAATACTTTGCCGTGCTCGTTGGTGATCATCGCGGCGATTTCGTCTGCGTGCTCCTCCAGCAAGGCTTTAAATTTAAACATGACACGAGCACGGTTAAGCGGAGTGACCTTGCTCCATGTGTTAAACGCTTCTTGTGCTGAGGCAATCGCGGTGCGAGTTTCATCGGCGCTAGACAGCGCAACGTTAAGACTTTGTGCCCCCGTTGCTGGATTGTAGACTGGGCTCGTGCGACCGCTTTGGCTGGCCATGTGCTGACCGTTAATGTAGTTACCTAATGTTTGCATGAGAGTACCTAACGTTTGCATGTGTTTTTTGTTGTCGTTAACGTGGGTGCTCTAGCGTTAACGACACGAATAAAAGCCGGTGATTATTGGACGATGTCTATCCCAGACTCAGCGCATAGTGCTTTTAAGTTGTTTGCCCCCATTGTGGCGTAAGTTAATGGGTGTGCAACGGCTGGATCTTGTTCTGCTTCTACCACTAACCAGCCAGAATAGTTGCTGGCTTTAAGTTGTTTGAACAAGCTGCTGTAATCGATAAAGCCGTCGCCAGGTACAGTAAATACGCCATTTAACATGGCATTCAAGAAGCTGATATCGCGGTTCTTAGCGTCCTTTAAGATCTCAGGGCGAAGATCTTTGCAATGTACGTGAATAATGCGATCCGCGTGTTTTGCTTGAACTTCTAATGGGTTACCACCAGCAAATGTCATGTGGCCCGTATCTAAAAGTAAGCCAACAGAAGGACCTGTGTGTTTCATCAATAAATCAACTTCGTGTTGGCTTTCAATGACGGTTCCCATATGGTGGTGGTAAGCAATTTGTACCCCTTCAGATAGGCAGTAGTCCGCGACCTGAGTGAGTTTTTTACTCATTTCAGCGATTTTTTCTTCGCTGATAATAGGGCGGTGCGACAATGGGGTTTCGATTTGACCATGGATACAGCCTGTGACTTCGCAGTACACCATGGCTTTTGCGCCAAGGGATTTCAATAAATGAAGATGCGGCTTAATGGCCTCAATTTCTTCTTCGACACTGCGCGTTAATAATTCGCCGCTGAACCAGCCTGAAACCAAGTCCAAACCATGTGCTTTTAGAATAGGGCCAAGTACTTCTGGTGTGCGAGGGAACTTTTGACCTAACTCAAAGCCACTAAATCCCGCTTGTTTGCCTTCTGTTAAACAAGTTTCAAGGGAAGTTTCTGCGCCCAGTGTGGGTAGGTCGTCGTTTGTCCAAGTTAATGGGTTAATGCCGATTCTGACGCTCATATTATTATTCTCCGATCAGTAAATGCGAAATGATGTTCAGTATTACAAGTGTTTAAATTGAGCTGCTTTACGTTGTTCGTATTCCTTGCGAGCGTCGCTGACTTGTTTGCGCTCTGAGACTTCAGCTAATGCGACATCCCACCAATGTCCGCCTTCTGCTGTCGTTTTCAGCGGATCGGTATCTAAGGTGATGACATAACTGATAGGGGAGCTCTTAGCGCGTACAAGGGCTTGCTCTAATTCCGCGATGTTGGCGACTTTTTCAGCGTTAGCGCCAAGTGCCCTGGCATGAGCCGCAAAGTCGGTTTTAGGCGCGCCTTCAGGCACACTAAAACAATCGTCTAAAAGGTTGTTAAAGCCTGCACCGCCACCGGCTTGTTGTAAGCGGTTAATACAGCCAAAACCTCGGTTGTCTAGCACAACAGCGATGATTTTTTGACCTAGCATCACTGAGGTGGCGATTTCAGAGTTGAGCATTAGGTAAGAACCGTCGCCCACCATGACGAACACTTCGGATTCAGGGCTTGCCATTTTGGCGCCTAAGCCACCGGCCAATTCATAGCCCATGCAGGAATAGCCGTATTCCATGTGGTAGCCGCGGTGGTAACGCGTCCGCCATAACTTTTGTAATTCACCTGGTAAACCGCCAGCCGCGCATACCACCATGTCTTCTTCGCCAGCCGCGCGATTGACGGCCCCAATAACTTCGGCATCACTGGGTAAATTTGTGCCTTGATCCGTGGTCGCTTGATCGACAATATGTTGCCAGTTAACGCGCTCGTTTTCGGCTCTATCAACCCAAGAAGACTCTAGCTGCCAGCCTTGGAGGGCCTTACTTAACAGTGGCAGGGTGGCTTTTGCGTCTCCTACTAGCGCTTGGCTCTTATGTTTGATGGCATCAAAAGACGCTACGTTTAGGCTGACGATTTTGGCATCTGGATGGATAAGAGAACGGGACCCCGAGGTGAAGTCACCAAGGCGAGTACCAACGGCAATAATCAAGTCCGCATCAGCACATAGGTTATTGGTTGAGGCCGCGCCTGTGACACCGATACTTCCCATATTGTGTTTGTGGTCCCAAGGCAGAGCGCCTTTGCCGGCTTGTGTTTCACCTACAGGCAGTTGGAATTGGCTAACAAAGGCATCGAACTCTTTGAGCGCACCAGAATAATGAAGGCCGCCTCCTGCGATGACGACCGGTTTTTTGGCCTGTCGAATCAGTTTAAGCGCGTCGTTTAGCTCATAAAAATCCGGTGTTTGGCGACGTAGGCGATGGACTTTTTCGTCGAAGAAACTAATAGGATAGTCGAATGCCATGGTTTGCACGTCTTGCGGTAACGCTAATGTCGCAGGGCCGCATTCAATCGGATCCGTTAGCACGCGCATGGCTTGCGGCAACGAGGTTAACAGTTGCTCCGGACGAGTAATACGATCAAAAAAGCGACTGACTGGGCGAAAACAATCATTCGACGTGATGGTCATGTCTTGGAAGCTTTCGACTTGTTGGAGTACTGGATCTGGCATACGAGTGGCAAAGGTGTCGCCCGGAAGAAACAAGACAGGAATACGATTCACATGCGCCACAGCTGCTGCCGTCACCATGTTCACCGCACTCGTGCCGCCGACGCAGTACAAGCCATCATTTGTTGACGGTTTTTGGTTTTAGCGTAGGCAATAGCGGCATGTGCCATGCCTTGTTCATTGTGTGCGCGATAAGTCGGCAGTTGATCTTTTACTTGGTAAAGCGCTTCGCCAAGACCGGCAACATTACCGTGACCGAAAATCCCCCATACACCCGCAAACATGGGTTGAATACCATTATCTGTTTCTATTTTTTGCGCCATCATAAAGCGGACGACGGCTTGGGCCATGGTAAGTGTTATTGTTGTCATGTGAATTTCCTTTAAGCCTGTTTCTGTTGTGGCTGCTGCTGGGACTGAGCGGTGTGGCGTTCTTTCCAATAAGAGACGAGCTCCAAATAGTTTGACACAATGGCGTCGATAAACTGTTGATCGCTATAGCGATTTGCTAACCATTCACGGCTTGGTTCGCTAAAAATAGAACGCCCCACCGCGAAGCCTTTGCAAATATCAAAACCTGCGCTATTAACAAAGCCTTCTTTGAGTTCGTTCATTGGCGCGTCTAAACCTAGCATCACCACACCACGGCAGTGTTTATCATGGTGCTGAATTATGTCGGTAATGGCTTGCCAGTTTGCTTTCGATTGAGGTGGCAGCTTCCACCAGTCTGGGCGCACATCTAGGTGGTAGAAACGTTTCATGGCGTTCGTGAAAAGGCTGTCATCAAAGGCTTTGTCTCGTGGTGGAATGATTTCCAACAACAGTTCATGGCCGGAAGTGCAGCAAGCATGGTAGAGCTCAACCACTTGGCGCTCTTGGGCAACACGCAGCTCTATTTCATCTTGTGAATGGTAGAAAACGAGGCATTTTACGATGTGCTCTTTTGGCCAGCTTTTTAGGCGAGAACCGATGCTACGCCCGCCTTCTAACTCGATAGGGCGAGAGCTTGGAAGTTCCACTGGACGACCAATCCAAAGGCCGCGCCCCGTCACCGCATTGAGTGCATCTTGTCCATAGGTATCATCAATGAGGACACCGTACTGGCTACCACCTAGTTGGCGGGAACCTACATCTAAGGCATCGACTAATAGACGTTTCAGCGTTTTAATTCGGGCTGGATCGGCCCCTTCTTCACGGGCCATATCAAAGAGTTGTTTGCGATGGTCGAAGGCAAAAATACACAGGTCTTGCCAGTCATAAGGCAGTCTTTCTGTGGTGACTCGATGTAAATGATTCAGTTCACGATCCAAGTCTGGGCGTTTAATGTGTGCCGCACGAGCAATATAATTATCCAGTTCTTCCGCGCTTGGAATAGCCGGAGCACAACCATGACGCGAAACAACCAAAGCGCCACATGCATTGGCGTAGGCACAAGACTGTTCTGCGGATTCGCCGCGTATCCAGCCCCGTAAGAAGCCACTCATAAAGGCATCACCGGCGCCAAGCACATTGAGTACCTCAACGCGAACGCCAATATGTCGCTCAAAGGCGTTCATAGAGTCAGGGATCGCTCCTTCCAGTACCGTACAACCTTGAGAGCCAAGTTTCAGCACTATGGTGGCCGTGCTTAGTTCACGGATTTTTTTCAGTGCCGTGATGGTATCTGTGCTGCCACCTGCAATATGTATTTCTTCTTCTGTGCCCACAATCAGATCAAAATCCGCCAGAATACTTTGTAAGTGTGCTGAGACTCTTTCATTGGAAATAAAGCGGGTTTCACCATCGCCTGGGTTGGTTAGTCCCCAAAGAACAGGGCGGTAGTCGATATCTAGGGCGCATTTCGTGCCCGCTTGCTTAGCGTAGGCAATGGCTTGTTTGCTGGTTTCGTAAGTGTTTTCAGTGGAGAAGTGAGTGCCTGTAATAACAAGGGCTTTGGCTGAACCAATAAAGTCCGCATCAAAGTCGTCTTTACTGACGGCCATATCGGCACAGTCGTTACGGTAGAAAATTAATGGGAAGGTGTCTTGGTCTTTGATGCCTAATACGACCAAGGCCGTCAAACGTTCGGGATCCGTAATAACGTGACTGGTGTCGACACCTGCACGGGCTAACTCTTCTTTAACAAAGCGGCCCATGTGTTCATTACCAACACGTGTCAACATGGCGCTTTTTAAACCAAGACGAGCTGTCCCAAAAGCCATGTTGCCAGAAGAGCCGCCGAGATATTTTGCAAAACTGCTGACATCTTCTAAACGACTGCCTATTTGCTCTGAATACATATCGACCGCAGCGCGTCCAAGACAAATCAGATCTAACGTTTTATCTTTGAGCATGGTTCTTCATCTCCCGTATCAGCCGAAATGACAACAAGGTGAATAGTACTTTGTCGAAAATGAAGTGGCTGTTTTTTTTATTGTGTAATCTACCTTCGAAGATAATAGAATATATATTCTATATTTTCAATATGTTGGAATGAATTTTTCCATAATGTGTTTTTCAATTTAAAATCTTTATAAAACAATGCGTTATATTTTTTAATGAGATTTACATAATAATTCTGCCAATGGAGGAAATAAAACAGCCTGTGTGAGGGCTGCAGAGTGTATCTGCTCGCCTGGGTTCGCTGTGTGGGATATGAATCATTAATCAGTTCGCCTATTGAGCTAATGATTGGTTAACAAAATCAATGCTGTCTTGAACCGCTTGTTTTGGATTTGGAAGGTCCCACACTTTTTTAGAGAAAGGTTCGAATGACACCGGCCTAAATAACCTGCTGCCAGTAAAGTGCGGAGCTGCTCAATATTGTCTAAACGATCTTTGGGACCGACTAGCACTCGGTCTCCGTCTAGCATGTCGTTGAAGGTTATGTCGTCTTCTAGGCCAGAGATATGAATGAGCCCCGTGCGCTCGGGAAAGAATTCCTCTTCGCCAGCGCCTTTATGATGGAAAGTGTCGTGCACTGTTGGCCTACCCATGATTTTTGAGTGTGTTGAAAGGTGTGACAGAGGAAGGCAAACGGCTGGTGGTTTTACTCTGCCATTAAATTACATTTTGGGCTTGACAACGGTGGCAATATCCATCAAATTGGAATATATATTCTATATTGATTTTTTGTGGAATATACATATTCGAATGGGTTGCATCTCAGTGATATAAACCAGTCGAATGTTTAGAGATCTAGAGGCACTTTGTAGAGTGCGTCTGGGTTTGATCTCTAGACGCGTTTTACCGGAAAAAATAAAAACAATTAGAGCGTGTCAGCGCTTACTTTCGAGGAAATCGCATAATGAAAAAACTACTTCTTACTGCCATCGCGTCTTCAGTTATCGCAACGTCTGTTTCTGCTGCGGATCTTAAGATTGGCGTCTCAATGGCCTTGTTTGACGATAACTTTTTGACGACTTTGCGCAACGGTATTCAATCAGCTGCCAAGGAGCAGGGGGTTGATGTTCAAATAGAAGACGCCAAAAATGGCGTTGGTAATCAATTAAATCAAGTTCAGAATTTTATCGCTTCTGGTGTGGATGCCATCATTATTAACCCTGTTGATACCGATGCAACCTTATCCATTTCCGATGATGCCCAAGCCGCTGGTATTCCCCTCATTTATGTTAATCGCCAACCTATCAATGTTGATTTGCTTCCAGATAATCAAGCGTTTGTGGCATCGGATGAGAAAGTCTCGGGAACGTTGCAGACTCAAGAAGTGTGTCGCCTATTAAATGGCAAGGGCAACATTGTGGTCATGATGGGTGAGTTAACCAACCAAGCGGCGTTACAGCGCACACAAGATATTCATGATGTTATTGCCACGCCAGAGTGCTCAGGCCTAAAAGTGGTTCAGCAACAAACAGCAGAATGGTCACGTACCAAAGGCAGCGATTTGATGACCAACTGGATTGCTGCTGGTATCCAGTTTGATGCGGTTATTTCAAACAACGACGAAATGGCGATCGGTGCGATTCAGGCATTAAAAGCCGCTGGCCGTTCAATGGATGAGGTTGTGATTGCGGGTATTGATGCCACTACTGACGGCTTGGCTGCCATGAAAGCGGGTGAGTTGGATGTAACGGTTTTCCAGAGTGCTGATGGGCAAGGTCGTGGTGCTGTAGACGCAGCCGTTAAGCTCATTAATGGCCAAAGTGTGGATCGTAAAGTATGGGTGCCGTTTGAATTGGTGACACCTGAAAATCTAAACGATTACCTTTAAGTTTCTTAACTAAAAACGCTTTTAATTAAAATAAAAATAGGAGGGATTGCGTTATGAATAGCGCAGCAGTTGAGGAAACCGTGTCTGTGAATGGCGCAACTCCTCCCAAAGACCACTCGTGTGAATACGTATTAGAAGTTGTTAATGTGTCCAAGGGGTTTCCTGGTGTATTGGCATTGGATGACGTGTGTTTGAAAATTCGTCCGAGTACGGTCCATGCGTTAATGGGGGAAAATGGTGCGGGAAAATCCACCTTGATGAAGGTGATTGCTGGCATTTATCAGCCAGATAGTGGCGAAGTGAGGTTAAGAGGAGAGCCTGTTACCTTAGAAACACCTCTGAAAGCGCAAGAGTCTGGCATTGCTATGATTCATCAAGAGTTGTTGTTGATGAATCAAATGACGGTGGCGGAAAATATTTGGATTCGACGAGAGCCAACTAACGCCTTTGGTTTTATTGATCATGCCAAAATGGCTCGCATGACGGAAGAATTGTTCGTACGTCTTAATATTAAGCTTGATCCAGAAGCCGAGATTAGCACCTTATCGGTGGCGAATCGTCAGATGGTTGAAATCGCCAAAGCCGTGTCTTTTAACTCGGATGTATTGATCATGGATGAGCCGACGTCTGCTATTACTGAGACCGAAGTGGCGCATTTATTTGAGATTATTCGAGGCTTACGCAAACGGGGTATTGGTATCGTTTATATCACTCATAAAATGAGTGAGTTATTTGAAATAGCCGATGAATTTTCTGTATTTCGTGATGGAAAATACATTGGTACGCATGCTTCTGCTGACGTTACCCGTGATGAAATCATCCGCATGATGGTGGGTCGTAATGTGGATCAGATGTTTCCAAAAGAGGACGTTGCATTAGGCGATGTCCTACTGTCGGTCAAAAATCTAACCCTAAATGGCGTATTTCACGATGTGTCATTTGATGTGAGAGCGGGTGAAATATTAGGCTTTGCTGGTCTTGTCGGTTCGGGTAGATCCAATGTCGCAGAGGCCATTTTTGGTGTCACTCCCGCAGACTCAGGTACCGTATGTATTGAGGGTGAAGAAGTCCATATCAAAAATCCTAATGACGCCATTATGAAGGGTATGGCGTTTTTAACAGAAGACCGAAAAGAAACCGGTTGTTTCCTATCGTTGGATATTCAAGAAAACATTCAGTCTGCTGTTTTGCATGAGCATTTTGTCGGTGGCGGCGGTTTTGTCGATCAAAAAAGACTGAATGAAGAATCTGAAGCCTTGTGCCGAAAGCTACGTGTAAAAACCCCAAACATGGAAGAAGCCATCGAGAACCTTTCTGGTGGTAACCAACAAAAAGTGTTGATTGCTCGTTGGCTACTGACTCACCCACGTATTTTGATCTTAGATGAACCCACACGAGGTATCGATGTTGGGGCAAAAGCTGAAATCCATTCATTGGTTACAAAGCTGGCCCATAAAGGGGTCGCGGTCATCATGATTTCTTCCGAATTGCCTGAAGTGCTAGGGATGAGTGATCGGGTGCTTGTTATGCACGAAGGACGTGTGACGGGCATTTTAGATCGTTCAGAAGCCGATCAAGTATCAGTAATGAATTTAGCCGCTCAATAGTACAAGAATTAGAAAAATAAGAGGTTCTTATGACGACGTTAGACAACACCATGAAAGAAGTAAATGACAACCCAGATACCCAGAAGAAAAAACGTATTCCTGCGGAAGTCAGCATTTTATTAGTTTTGATTGGCATCTCCGTTATGTTTGAAATACTCGGCTGGATTTTTGTCGGTCAGAGCTTTTTAATGAATATGAGTCGGTTGCAAATCATCATATTACAGGTTTCTGTTATTGGTATTATTGCCATAGGGGTCACCATGGTCATCATCACCGGAGGGATAGATTTGTCTTCTGGGTCTGTGGTGGCGATGTCGGCCATGATTGCTGCGACGTTTGCTCAATCCAGTAGTTGGCCTAAGGTTATTTCTCCAGCGTTAACGGATTTGCCCTTTTTTGTGCCCTTGATGGTGGGTTTAACGGTTGGGGCATTGGCTGGCTTTGTGAATGGCTGGCTCATCACCAAAACACGTATACCACCATTTATTGCCACATTAGGTATGATGGTATCCGCGCGAGGTGTGGCTCGTTGGTATACTGATGGCAGTCCTGTGTCTGGTTTTACCAATGAATTTGCCATGTTAGGGAATGCCTTAGATCGTTGGATGCCCGTTGTTATCTTTATTATAGTGGCCATCATTTTTCATGTGGTCATGCGCTATACCCGCTTTGGTAAATTCACCTACGCAATAGGTGCAAACCCTCAAGCTGCGCGAGTATCGGGTATCAATATAGATCGTCACTTAATTAAGGTTTATACCATTGCAGGTTTGTTGGTTGGGTTGGCAGCCATGGTGGCCATCGCACGTATTAAAACAGCGCAGGCAGGTATGGGGTTGATGTACGAATTGGACGCTATTGCCGCTGCGGTCATTGGTGGTGTGTCTTTATCTGGTGGGCGAGGCCGTATTGCGGGGACAGTGATTGGCGCTTTGATTTTAGGTGTTATGCTTTCCGGTTTTACGTTTTTACGCATTGATGCCTACTATCAAGACATAATCAAAGGCGCCATCATTGTTGTTGCGGTGATTATTGATCAACAACGTCAGAACAAACGCAAGAAAACCACCTAGCGTAGAGCGTTGTCTTGTCAAATCAATCGGTACTCCCATTGCAGCTTAGCGTTGACTAAGCTGCTTTTTTATCCCTGTTGTTGCGTTATGTTTAATCGATTTTGCGTGTTAGTGTTTACCTTGCTCTATCAACGGTGGTGGTTTTATTCAGATGTTTCTTGGCTTTCGTCAAATTTATAAAAGAAATTCCATAAACAGTAAAAAGTAATGCCCGCTGCAATCATGCCCCAGAACGGTTCTCCGGATAACCATTCCACCAATGTCCAGCCAAAACAGAAAACGGTAGCGGTGACACGACGCCATTTAGGGCGAAAAAATTTACGATCAGCTTCGTTCAAAATGAAAGTCCTATTTTTATATGATTTTCTTGACTAAGAGACGGTATCTAGAGGTTTGATACTAGACACGTTAGTAACCACTAAGTTAGAATTTTTATTCTAAAATTGCAATAATTACTTCTCTCTTGATAAGCCCATTTGTTTCATTATGCTGCTGTGCTTGCTGTTACGGAGAGAACTTTGAGTACAGAGAGTATTTTATGTCAAACGTTGCGCCAGAATCATTGACGGACTTAAAAGAGACCATTAAACAGCACTATCCAAAGTTAAGTAAGCGGTTGCGTCAAGTGGCAGAGTTTGTTTTAGACGCACCAAGTGATGTCGCATTTGGTACTGTTGCTGTGCTGTCAAAAGACGCTGGGGTGCATCCTTCTACTTGGGTTCGCTTTGCTAATGCGTTTGGTTTTAGCGGGTTTAGCGAGATGCAGAAATTGTTCCAGCAGAATCTAATGGAAGAGGCGCCCAGTTATCAAGACAGAATTCGTATGGCAAGAGAAGCATTTGGCGATGAAAATAGTGAACAGTCGCCGTCTCAATTGCTGACTCGATTTTCCCACGCAAATGCGATTGCTCTTGGGCATTTGAGTGAAACCACTGCGGCTGAGGATTTGGATAAAGCCATACAAATATTGTCCCAAGCCAATGCTGCGCATGTTGTCGGAGTAAGACGAGCATTTGTCGTCGCCAGTTATTTTGCTTATGCGTTGCGCCATATTGATCGTAAGGCTTATTTAATTGATGGTGTCGGGGGTATGTATAAGGAACAAGCGAGTGCATTGGATAAGAATGATGTGATGATCGCGGTGAGTTTTCACCCTTATGCGGAAGAAACGCAAATGGTGGCAAAAGCGGCAGCAGAGAAAAAAGTGCCTCTGATTGTGATCACCGATAATCAAATAAGCCCTTTGGCTTCCATCGCATCTGTTTGTTTTGTGGTCAAGGAAGCGGAAATTCAGTCTTTTCGTTCGTTGTCCTCTTCACTTTGTTTGGCACAAGCTTTGTCTATTGGTTTGGCTTATGAGTTAGAGAAAAAGAACGCTAGATAAACCAAATGCCTGATTATTCAAGGGCTGGCTTGTACCAAGTGTTCTTTTACTAACCCATTTTCAACAAGGCGTATAAAAACGAAAGCTTACTGCGCTTTCGTTTTGCTATTACCGAGAGAAATGTGGCGTGATCCTGTTAACTGAGATTGTCCGCTAACCCCTGAATCGATTTTATCTATCTGTCCACCGCGCGCAAGAAACTCTTGCATTTGCTTTTCAATGGATTCCGAAGTTTCCGAAGCAGCCGGCTGTTTCTTTTTAGTTGCCATGATAAATAGTCCTTGTTTTTAGATTGAACAAGGACTATACCAGAATTTCATAAAATTTGCTTGTTATTGGCTAACGTCTGCAATCGTGTGTCTATCTTTGGTTGCGTTGAACCATCCTGCCATTAGTGAGAATGAGGATGGTAACGACGAACAATCGGATTTAACAGTCTTGTCAGCCAGCCTGTAAACTCAATCGGCGCGTCTAAAACTGTTAGACAGATGCATTCTGCGTCTTTTGTGACGATGGGTTTATGTTTGTGACTCGCGTCACGGTTGATAAAGTCACCTTGACGATAAATACCGCTTTCATCCGAAAAAGCCCCTTCCAATACGAGAGTGATTTCGTCACCTGTATGGGTATGGGTTGGCATATGGGCGCCAGCTTTTACTCTGGTCAGAGCGATTTGTGCGCCGCCTTCTTCGTTGTAAAGCGTTGCTATCTTAAAAGAGGGCGATAGGCGCATCCACGTAAGATCATCATAGCTTTTGGTAATAAACTGGCGCAGGCTACGTGGAATGGCGTAATCATCCCATCTCATGTCTTTATCTTCTTGAGGCGATACCTTATTGTCTTCTTTTGGGCTAGGCTGTTGCGCTAGATTTTTGAAGAAGCTGTCTTTTAGGTTACTGAGCTGACGAGATTCTGTCTGAGCCTGATCAAAAAGATGTGCGCCGAGCATTTCCAACTTTCTAATCTGCTGTTGGCATTCAGGACAGCGTTCTAAATGTGTGGACACACACAAGGAATGCGCCAAAGGTAGTGAGCCAGCAGCGTAGTCTGTTAGTATTTCAATCGATGGATGGTAGTTTATCATCGATACTACCTCTTAACGTAAATAGTGAGTTTATGCAAAGCAAGGCGAACCCGAGATTTTATCGTTCCAAGAGGAAGAGACAATTCTTCAGCGGCTTCCTTATGTGTTTTCCCTTCTAAGTAAACTTTTGACAAAACCTGCTTTTGATCAGCTGGTAATTTGTTTAAGCCTTGCTGAATACGTTCTTGATCTCTTTTTTGCTGTGCGTCTTTAAATGGATCGGCATTTTCGTCGATCACATGTTCCCAAAGATATTCCGGATCAATATCTGACTGATGTCGGCTGTTTCGACGTAAATAATCGATACGAGCATTTCTCGCTAGAGTAAAGACCCAAGTATTAAGCGATGCCGATTCAGGTTTGTAAGTGTGTGCTTTGTTCCAAATACGTATCATGACTTCTTGCGCAATATCATCGGCCATTAAATTGGCACCAGGCTGAGCGGCAAGACAGAACGATCTTACTTTTGGTACATAGTGATCAAATAAACGGCCTAAAGCGGCTTGATCCCTATGTTGAGCGACGGCATAAATGTCCGTGACTCGTTGTTCGTCGTCGGGTAGTTGAGTTGCGCGTTCCATTTATCGCTCCAAAAAGCAAAATTGTCATACGCTTAGTTTGCGTTGTATCAAATATACGCTGTATTTATTCGAGAGGATCACTTTTATTTACGTAAATAGTGTTTAAATTTCTTTTGAAAGTGATCCAGAATGCACCGCAACGCGTTAAACAAAATATGGTGACACAAAATACCACCCAATTAGGTAACTGCTAAGGTAAGTGACGAGTATGACGGACGCAAATATGGCTTCCAATTCTTTATTAATAGAGCGCTTTAAAGCGTTTTATCAAGACGTTAAGCATCCAAAGTTAGAAAAAATGGATGATGTTTACACAGAAGATGTGCTCTTTAAGGACCCTGTTCATGAGTTGCGCGGTGCCGAAAGTTTGCACGCTTACTTGTCCGAAATGTGTGTCAATGTGCACAGTGGGCGTTTTGAATATTTGGATCAGCTCGTCTCTGAGAATACAGCCTATATCAAATGGAATATGCATTTTAAACACCCTAAGTTAGGCAACAAAACGATTACTGTGCGTGGTATGAGCCAAGTGCAGTTTAATGAGCGCATCTATTTCCATGAAGACGTGTATGACCTTGGTCAGTTAATTTATGAACACGTGCCTTTGTTGGGTACTGCCGTGAAAGGTTTAAAAAAGCGCTTGGCAAGGTAGTTTGGGGAGAACAAGGAGCATGATAATGGACAAAGGTGTTGTATGGATTACCGGAGCCAGTTCTGGTATTGGTCTGTCGTTAACAAAGCAATACTTAGAAGCAGGATGGCAAGTGTTAGCCAGTGCGAGAACGCAAGGCGAATTGGTTACTTTGTCAGAATCCTATGAAAGCCTAACCTTTGTGGCTTTTGATATTTCCGATGACAGTCAGGTTCAAGCCGTAAGAGAAACCTTAATGCTACATACTGCACATTTAGATTGTGCGATTTTAAATGCGGGCACCTGCGAATATCTTAATATGACAGATACAGATCCTGATTGGAAAATGATGGATAGAATTATGTCGGTTAATTTTTTTGGTTTGGTAAACAGTGTGGATGTATGTTTGCCGTTATTGAAGAAATCCTCGCGGCCGCATTTAGTCGGAGTAAGTTCACAAGCGGTTCAGGCCGCTTTCCCACAAGCGGAAGCTTATGGCGCGAGCAAAGCGGCTGTGCGTTATTTCCTCTCTTCCCTACGTATGGACTTAAAGCAATTCAATATTGATGTGACCTGTTTATTGCCGGGCTTTGTTGATACACCTCTGACGCAAAAAAATACGTTTTCTATGCCATTTTTAATGTCGTCTGATGATGCGGCGAAAAGAATGTTCAATGCTTTAGCCTCCCGTCCTTTTGAGTTTGCCTTTCCTAAGCGTTTATCGGTCATGCTGTGGGCTGGACGGCACTTCCCAAAATTATGGTTGTCTATATTGGCACCTAAAAAAAATCATAACGACTAATATCACCAGTGACAATTGGCTATTACATCCGCTCGGTGAGTGAATGATATAAGGTATTTTAAGGGGACAATGAGTGAAAATTGCCATAATTGGTTCAGGGATATCTGGCTTGACTAGTGCTTATCTTCTACAGCAGCAGCACGAAGTGACAGTCTTTGAATCGGAAAATCGTATTGGTGGTCATACGGCAACCGTAGATGTAAAAGAAGCAGAACAGACTCGGGCAGTTGATACGGGTTTTATTGTTTTCAATGATTGGACGTATCCGAATTTTATTCGGCTAATGGATGAGTTGGGTGTGGCATCTAAAGCGACAGAGATGAGTTTTAGTGTGAGTTGTCAGGATACGGGCCTCGAATACGGAGGCAACAATTTAAATACACTGTTTGCCCAGCGTCGCAACTTATTGAACTTCTCTTTTATTGGTATGTTAAAAGATATTTTACGTTTCAATAAAGAAGCCATCCAAGACCTAGACAGCGGTCAATTAAAGGAAGGTGTGACGCTTGGAGAGTATTTGCAGCAAAAGGGCTATGGTCGCCGTTTTGCCAGTCATTATTTGATTCCAATGGGCAGTGCGATTTGGTCATCGACATTGGATGAAATGATGGCATTTCCATTGGTGTTTTTCGTCCGCTTCTTTAAAAACCACGGTTTGTTAAGTGTGAATGATCGCCCGCAATGGCGAGTCATTGAAGGGGGATCATCGGCGTATTTACAGCCTTTAGTCGAAAAGTTTAAAGACCGTATTCAGCTTGGCGCGACTATCGACAAAGTACATCGTTCTGAGACCGATGTGGTGATTCACTTTGCAGATGGCTCTACACAAGTGTTCGATCAAATTGTGTTTGCCTGCCATAGTGATCAGGCGTTGGCGTTATTGGCGGACCCTTCTAAAGAGGAGCACGCGATTTTATCGGCTCTGCCTTATCGAAACAACGATGTGGTACTTCATACCGATACCAGACTGTTGCCGAAAAAGAAACTCGCTTGGTCTAGTTGGAATTACTATCTTGGAAAGGATCGAACTAAGCCTGCTACCCTAAGTTATAACATGAATATTCTGCAGCATTTTTCCAGTGATACCACCTATGTGGTTACCTTGAACCAAACAGACATGATTGCGGAAGACAAAATCGTGGGGCGTTTCCAGTACTCTCATCCTACCTTTACCTTGGCGGGTATTAACGCTCAGGATCGTTGGTCAGAAATTAATGGGGTAAACAAAACGTGGTTTTGTGGGGCTTATTGGCGTAACGGTTTCCATGAAGATGGTTGTTGGAGTGGCGTTCGTGTGGCTAATGGATTGGGAATCACATGGTAGATTTTCTGCCTAAGCACAGCGCTGTCTATCATGGCACTGTGCGCCATCGTCGTTTTTTACCGCGTACTCATGCGTTTCGTTATAGCGTCTTTATGATGTACTTCGATTTAGATGAGTTAAATGATGTGTTGGCGATGAGTCCCTGGTGGTCTGTTAAACCTTGGTCCTTAGCTCGATTTGCTCGACAAGATTATTTTGGGGATTCGTCTGTTTCTATTAAACAGGCAGTGCTGTCTGAAGTGAATGAGCGTTTGGGCTTGGATTTATCAGGTCCAGTGCGCATGTTAACCAATTGTCGATATTTTGGCTTCATCATCAATCCCATCACTATTTATTATTGCTTCGACAAACATGAGCAACTGCAAGCCATGCTGCTTGAAGTAACGAATACGCCTTGGCGGGAAAAAATACCTTATGTTTTAAAATGTGATCCACTCCTGCCTATGCAGCGTATGCAATTTAACAAGGCAATGCATGTATCGCCATTTCATCCGATGGAACATTTTTATGACTGGCGAAGCAATGTTCCTCATAAGAAGCTAGCGGTGCATATGCAGAATAAAGAGTTAGTAGGGGAAAAGTGCGTGTTTGATGCCACCTTATCACTGACTCGAATGTCGTTAACGTCTTCTACTATGGCGAGGGTGTTGTTTCGTTATCCTGTCATGACAATGCAAGTTGCCTTTGGCATTTATTGGCAAGCACTAAAGTTATGGATAAAAAAGGTGCCTTTTTATTCGCATCCGAACTCATCGTCTACCAAGATCAAATAGGGTAGAAATATGGCATTTAGGAGATTAATACCTATGAACTCCGTTAGTATGGAAAATCAGAAAGTGAAAAATAACACAACAACTTGGTTCGATACGCTAGCACGCAAGATGGTGTTTGCGATGTTAGGAAAATTGGAAATTGGCCATTTAACATTAGATGAGAATGGTAAAACCTATACCTTCGGAGAAGACAAGGAAAGCACTCGCTATATTGCGCATATCCAAGTTCATGACATTCATGCTTATCGTGACGTATTTTTAAACAGTAGTATTGGCGCTGGCGAAGCTTATATGAAGGGCTGGTGGTCTTCTTCGGATGTGGTTGCGGTGATTCGCTTGATGGTGGCCAATCTTAGTTTGATCAATAAAATGGACGCTAAACGTCCCATATGGAGCCGTATAGGGGCAAAGATCGTTCATAAATTGAATGCCAATACGAAGAAAGGGTCGAAAGATAATATTTCCGCTCACTATGACCTAGGCAACGATTTTTTCTCCTTATTTTTAGACCCTACCATGATGTATTCCTCGGCGGTTTACCCACAGCTGAATTCTTCTTTAGAAGAAGCATCGGTAAATAAACTGGATCGTATTTGCCAAAAGCTTCAATTAAGCAAAGACGATCACCTATTAGAAATCGGCACAGGTTGGGGTGGCATGGCGATTCACGCCGCTAAGAACTATGGCTGTCGAGTAACCACCACCACAATTTCCAAAGAACAGTATGAGTTTGCTAAGGCACGAGTGGAAGCCGAAGGTTTGCAAGATAAGATTACCTTGTTGCTTGAAGATTACCGCGATTTACAAGGGCAATACGATAAGCTTGTTTCTATTGAAATGATTGAAGCGGTGGGTCACGAATACTATGACAGCTATTTCTCTAAGTGCAGCGAGCTGTTAAAACCCCATGGTGTGATGGTGATTCAAGCCATTACCATTGCGGATCAACGTTACGATTATGCACGCCGTTCAGTGGATTTTATCCAACGTTACATCTTCCCAGGTGGTTGTTTGCCATCCAATCAGGTGATTGCTCATAAAATAGCGTCAAAAACTGACATGCAAATTGTGGGACTGGAGGACATTACAGAGCATTATGCCAAAACGTTAGCGGATTGGCGCACACGTTTCCATGCCGCTCGTCATGAAGTGACGAACATGGGTTTTGACGACGTATTTTGCCGTATGTGGGACTTTTATTTGGCTTATTGCGAAGGTGGCTTCAAAGAAAGGGCCATTAGTACAGGGCAGTTTGTCTTTGCCAAACCCGATCATCGTTTGTCTATTGAGACGAATTAAAGGGAGCATATGGCATGAAATCCTTATTGAATGCCATTCTATTTCAAGCGGTTTGGTTTATTTGTTTATTAGCGGGCGATCTTTGGACTCTCGCTGCCACGGCTTCGTATCTGTTCTTGCATGATCGTTATTTTATGCATACTCGAAGAGAATGGCGTTTATTTTTAGTTTTCCTAACATTAGGTATTATCGTTGATGGTACCCTGTTTCATGTTGGCGTGTTCTCTGCTTCAGCTGATAATTTAGACACAATAAGCTTGCCACCCGTTTGGTTACTGTGTCTTTGGGTGAGTGTTGCGACCTTATTTGCCCATAGCCTATCTTTTCTTCGTTCACGATATATATTGGGGGCGTTAATGGGTGCTATTGGGCCAACATTGAGTTATTTTGCTGGTGCAAAGCTGTCAGGTATTAGCTTAGCAGAGCCTGTTGGACAGACTTTATTGATCGTAGCGATTATTTGGTCGTTGGTGATACCGCTGGGAATTTGGCTGAGCGAAAAATGGACATTGTTTGATGCCTAAGAGTTCTTGTATTTGCTTCTGTATCAGCGTTATCTCTATCTGATATGGGTCTCACTTGATGATAAATAAGTGTATGACGTAATCTAAAATGTAAGGGTGAGAAATGAAGCTATCTTTTGTTTGTTTGCCGCAGAAGCGGTCCTTTGTGACGTTGTTTTTTTCTTTATTATTTAGTGCCTTCAGTTTGGCTGATACGCCAGTTTCTAGCAATGCCGACTTTTCCAAAATAGTAGGCAGTGCCTACAGTTTGAAAACCGGTGCTTTATTGTACCGAGAAACACATCAAATGCTCGATGACAAAAGTCATAAGGTGGAATATTCAGAGCCAGATGGCCGTGTGTTTGCGAATAAAACCCTAGATTTTTCTCAATCGCGTATTACTCCCAGCTTTTCACAGGTTAATGAGCGTAACGGTGAAACCATAGATGTGAAACAAGTGAATAATCGCTTGGAAGTAAACTATGTAGAAAACCGAAAAGCCCAGCCAGAAGTCGGTTCGATCCCATTGGTAGCGGGTATTGTGGTAGATGCCGGTTTTGATGGTTTTGTTAAACAGTACTGGGATACCTTGAAAACAGGTAAACAGATGGATATCGAATATTTGGTGCCTAGCCAGCAAACCACGTTTTCTTTTCGTGTTGCTAAAGCCGATTGTCTTGATGGAACACAGGATGGAGCGATGTGTTTCGCTTTGTCTCCCATTTCCTGGTTTGTCAAAATAGCAGTGGATCCGATAGTGGTTGCTTATGATCCTTTAGATAAGCGCTTATTGCGTTTCACCGGACGCGCCAATATATGCGATGAAAACGGCAAATATCAGAGTGTAGATATTCAGTACCATTATTTTTAACACATTACTGCATCGCTCTTTTATTCTAGCGATAGCACTGCATATTCTAAGGAAATGACTATGAAAAACGTATGGTGTTCTGTCACAAGTAAAATGATGGCGGTGATACTGAGCATGTTGTTATTAACGGCTTGCTCTACCCCAGATGTGTCTTTGTACGCTAAAAATGAACCGAAGTTTGAATTACAAACTTTTTTCTGGGCCTTTAACCGCGCATGGTATCTTGAAAAACCGCAGTGGTGAGGTGATTCGTTATTTCAATGCCACTCTAGAAGGAAGTTGGGAGAACGGCGTTGGGACGTTGGCTGAAGTGTTTGTGTTTGATGATGGTGAAGTTCAAAATCGTACTTGGACTATGACACCGAATGCAAAGGGCCAGTATACGGCAACAGCGAATGATGTGATTGGTTCTGGTGATGTAAAAATCGCAGGAAATGCATTGTTTATGAATTATGTTTTACAGGTTCAATACGACGGAGACCTAATAGAAGTTAATGTGGATGATCGTATGTATATGGTCAAAGATGGCGTTGTTATCAATGAGTCTGTGATGACAAAGTTTGGTGTTGAAGTCGGTTATCTTTCTATTGTGATTGCAAAAGTAACCGACTAATGGACCTTGTTTGTGATAATTTTTAAACATCCTAGCATAAAATGAATAATGCTTAAGGTGCTTTATTACTGGCTCTCATAGAGATTTAAGTCAAATATTCGATGTTATATGCTATATATAAAGGACTGCTTGGAGCGGTCTTTTTTTATGGGCGCTTTTATGTATTCTTGTCGCTATTCACAATTAACAGGCAAAGCCTTTGCATACAATTGGAGTTTTATCTTGATGATTCATAAATGGAGGGATGTGTCGGTATGTTTGGCGACGTCAGGGCAATAGCGTTTATTGAAAAAAGGTATTATTTTTTTGCGGGTTACTCTCCATATTCCTCAGTTTTCTCCTCTTTGCCACAGGGCTTCTATGTTTTTTTGTTAAATGACTTAGATAAACGAACCGATATGGCAAAAAATGCTTTGTCAGAGCACATGGAAAGTATTTTTGCCGAATTGCAACAAGTGGCGGATAACAGCGCTTTTGTTTGTGAAAGAGCTGATGTAGACCGTTTGCGTCGTGCTACTTTTTACTCTCCTATTTTTAAAGAGTTTGGTCTTTTCAATGCTGACTTTAAGGTGTATTGCTCCAACCTTGGGGCCATCAATATTTCCATATATAAATCCATTGTGTCCCGTATAAAAGACAGTAAAGATCGTAAAACGGTGTCGTTAATGGATTCTAATACCTTGGGCGAGTCAACTTTTTTTGCTTTCTACCAAAGGTCTGACGGGCTGGGTGTTAATGGCTTAGCGCCGCCAAGCAGTTTTGCGATGACGGTGGATCAAATATTGTTGCCTGATTATGCTTACGAGTTAACACTGGGCAAGCACGTGCTGTTCTCAAACCGAGACCATATTGTTTCAGATCTGTTAGAAACGAAAAAAGAGACACTTGATGACTGGGCAATCGAATTAGAGGTGCTTTTAACAACCGACTTATACTGGAGCCGTTTGGTGTCACTGTTACCTTGGATCTTTGTGTGTTGGGTGCTGCTGTCTATTATCCTCTGTACAGGCTATTTTACCATTGCTTATTACCGACGTTCTCTAAGGCACTGCGTTAAACGCGCCATTAAAAATAATGCCATGGAGGTGTATTTTCAGCCTATTGTATCGCTGAATGTTGATGGTCAGTATGAAATGGAAGCACTGATTCGGTGGCGCTCTGTTTATCATGGTCAGGTTTCTCCTCTGGTTATTGTTGATATGGCGGATCGACTAGGCCTGATTGATGAACTGACTTGGATGGTGATTCGCAAAGTCGGTGATTTTTATCGCGAGTACCCTTTACCGTTAAATGATATTAATATTTCGGTGAATGTAGACAGGCACAGCTTACTTAGAGAAACTTTTGCGCCGAGTTTGGCAGGTATCCTTGACGAGTACCCTGAGCTGAAAGGCCGGTTAGGACTTGAGGTGACAGAAACCAGTGCCTTAGATGCCATTGATCTGCCTATTATGGTAAGCCGATTTGAACATATCAAAGCGCTAGGCGTTCATCTGTCTGTGGATGATTTTGGTACCGGTTATGCGGGATTGGATTTCTTGCGTCGCTTCCCTTATGACACGTTAAAGTTAGACCAAATATTTATTGCGAGTTTGAAAGACGATCAATTTACCCGCCAGATACTGACATCTGTGACTAAGTTGGCAAAAGAGTTAAACATGAAGTTAGTCGCAGAGGGCGTTGAGCGAGAGGATCAGCTCAATGCGGTCAGAGAGCCTCGGGGTTGATAGGGTTCAAGGGTATTATTTCTGCAGGCCGTTGCCCAAAGAGCAAGTGATTTCCTGGATTGAAGAACACGTTATAAAATGAGACAGGACAGCACATGATTGTAATACGGTCAGGCATCTCTTACTCTCTACCGCTCTTTTTTTGTGTATAAGGTTTTATATTATGGCGACGTTAGTTTTCCGACTGAAATATGTGCCAGATGAAGAAGCGAATGATATTCGTCAATTATTAACCGATCATGAGATCGCCTTTTATGAAACGTCTGCTGGGCGCTGGCAAGTGTCCATGGCTGGGTTGTGGGTAAAGGACAAGGAGCAGGCCGCAAAAGCGTTAGCGCTTATACGAGAAGATCAAATAGCACGTGCCCAAACTATGCGACCCATTTCGGTTGGGCAGTGGGTGTTAGGCTACCTTCAGCATGCGCGTCAAAATCCAGCAGAAGCTTTTTTTACTTTGATTGCCATAGTGTTAATTCTGGGTCTTTCTATTATGCCTTTTACGCTTTGGCTATAAGGACAATGTCACTCGCTTAAATGGCTTCGTTCAAAGGCTTTGTCAATAACGCGGCTTTACGTTGTACTCTTGCGCTGATTAATTGCACGTTAATGGCACTGATGATCACAATTAACATACCAAATAAGCTTAATAGGTCGGCATGGGAAGAGTGAATACTCTCGGTCCACCAACCAACAGCGACACAAAATTCTGTCAGTATGAAAGCCATAACGGGGGTCAAAGCAACGGAAGCACTGACTTGTACGGTTTGCCAGTAACGCATAGCTTGGGCAAATGCGCCATACGCGACCAACGTATTTAGACAGCAAAAAGCCGCAATCCAGGCATCGTCTGCGGACATGTTTACTAGTTCGCTGGGCGATGAAAATGGCAGCATAACAAGCAAGGCATAAACATAAATTGCCAATAAAATGTTTGTCGGCGCGAGTCGTTTGAATAAAGATTTTTGCAGTAAAGCATACAGAGACCAGGCTGCGGCAGACAGTTGAACAATGGCGAATCCAACCCAAATAGAGCCCTGACCACCTTGTCCAAAAATAGGATGAAAGAACACCAACATCCCTATTCCTATTCCGACAAAACACAACCATTGCTGCCAGTTTATGCTTTCTCTTAGAAAAAATAATCCACCCAAAGCGAGGAATAAAGGAGCAACCTGAAAGCTTAATTGTGCCGAGCCCGGTAATAAAAAGTCTAAGCTCCATGCGAAACTAGTGTAGTTAATAATCAAAAATGTACCTGCGGCAAAAAGCCGTAACCAGTCATGTTTAGATAAAAATTTGAATTCTTCCAGTTTACCACGTTGCCATTGCCATAAACCTAAAATGATACCCGCCACTGAAAAACGTAACCAAGTTAACGTAATAGGATCGGAAAAACTGCCAGACAACTTTAGCGCAATAGGTAGCATTCCCCAAAAGAGCACAGTCACAGCGCTAAAAAAAAGACCGTACAGAAAAGTCTGTTTAGCAGTGGGCATGATAATAGCCTTATAAAACGAGAGAAAATCAGAAAAGTCATATTGGCTTTCCTTAGGGATTAAAGCCAATGCATAATAGTTCTAATCATTATGCATAAATCGAGATTTACCTATGATTCCTAACTCTCTACAACATTTGGATCTCAAATCCTTGACTGGGCTTTTATATTTATTAGAAGAGCGTAATGTCGGACGTGCCGCGAATCGTTTGTATTTGAGTCAATCTGCCATGAGTCGCTTACTGAATCGATTGCGTGATGCCTTTAATGACCCTTTGTTTCTTCGTACTTCAAAAGGCATGGTGCCAACGTCAAAGGCATTGGCGCTAGAAGCACCTTTAAAGTTGCTATTGGAGCAGATGGCTGGACTCGACTCACCGCCAGATTTTCAACCACAGAGTAGCAATCGAGTGTTTCGTTTACAAACTACCCATTATCAAGCACAAGCTTATGTACCTTCGATAGCAGAACGCTTTTATCAAGAAGCGCCATTTGCTTCTTTGGAAACGACTACCATTACGGAAACCAGTTTGATCAGTCAAACGGAACATTCGGTCGATGTCGTTTTGTGTAGTGAATACATTGAAATTCCTAATACATACCGTAAGGTTTTATTAGGCCATGAAAAATTCCGCTGCATCATGTCGAATAATCACCCGCTCGCCAAGCAAGAGCATATTAGTCTGGATGAATATCTGAGCTTCTCTCATGTACTGGTGAGCATGGGAGGAACTCGACGAGCGGTGAGTGACCTAGTGTTAGGAGAGAGGCCCATGAACGCCGCTTTGCCTTTCGTACGCCTTATTTTTTGTCGGCATTAGAAACGGTTGGGCGAACGTCATTGTTGATCAGTACCAGTGGTTTGCTGGCGGATCGCTTTTGTGAACAATTTAATCTTACAATGAAACCATTACCTGTTGCCTTTCCAGACTCCAAATACTTTGTAAGCTGGCCTAAAAGTATTGAGAAAGACCCTGCTGTAAAGTGGTTTAGAACGCTCATTGAAGATGTTGCAAAAACATTAATTCCTTATCCAGAGCCGTAATATTCTAGAGCGATGATGTATCCGTAGATTTAGTCCAAGCTAAGAAATTCGGTTATACTCGCATTTTGGTTTGAAATAATGGCATTATTGTGGTCTTAAAAAGCAAGAATACGAAGAGCAAACGCACCAACAAGTTAGAACTTCATCCTCGCAACCCGCATCGAGCACGCTATGACTTTGCGTTATTGGCTGACTCCTGTCCGGAACTTTCAAACTTCATACAACTGAATCAATACGGCAATGAGTCCGTCGATTTTGCTAATCCCAATGCGGTTAAAACCTTAAACCGCGCCTTGCTGAGCCATTTTTACGGTGTGGCGTTTTGGGATATTCCGCCGGGCTATCTCTGTCCACCTATTCCAGGGCGTGCGGACTACATTCATTATCTGGCAGACCTGCTAGCGGCTAGCAATAACGGGGTTATTCCACGAGGAAAAGCAATAAAAGTCTTGGATGTTGGTGTGGGTGCTAACTGCGTGTATCCCATTATTGGTCATCAAGAATACGGTTGGCAGTTTGTAGGTTCAGACGTTAACCCTATTGCTGTGGCGACATGCGATACAATTGTGAAATCCAATGCTTGTTTAAAAGGCGCGATAGTGGTGCGGTTGCAGACGCAAGCTGACAAATTGTTTTCCGGCGTGTGGAAAGAAAAAGACCGTTTTGATTTGACCTTGTGTAATCCACCTTTTCATACCAGTGAGTCGGCTATGATGGATGAATCCCAGCGTAAATGGCGTGGTGTAAAAGGCAAAATAACAACCGCAAAACCTGCGCTAAATTTTGGTGGCACGTCTGCAGAACTTTGGTGTGATGGCGGTGAGGCAGGGTTTATCTCTCGAATGATTCAAGAAAGTGTGCAATACGCGGACCGTTGTTTTTGGTTTACCTCTTTAGTCGCACGTCAGGCGAATTTAGAAACGATTTATAGGACTTTAAAACAGGTTGGTGCTCGTCAGGTGAAAACGATTGATATGGCGCAAGGTCAAAAAATTAGTCGATTCGTCGCCTGGAGTTTTCTGGGGGACGATCAAATCGACTATTGGAAAGACAATTATTGGCAAAGCTGATGCCAGTTAGACATGACAAACGTAGGTTTGCCATGTCATTTGCTTAGTCAAAGTGCGGAGGCGATTTCGGCCGCTAAACGTGCGTTGTTAAACACCAATTGAATGTTGCTTGCTAAACTGTCACCGCCGGTTAATTCTGCAACACGTGCTAGCAAGAATGGTGTGGACTCTTTTCCAGCCACGCCTTGTTCTTCCATTTCTAGTAATGCTTGATTAATTGCTGCGTCAATAGTGGCTTTATCCATAGCAAATTCTTCAGGAATAGGGTTCGCGATAATCGCGCCGCCGTGTAATTCCATCGCCCATTTTGCCTTAATGAAATGGGCAATTTCCTCAGCTGAGATCATATTATAATCGACCGTTTGGTCACTTTCTCGGGTGTAAAAAGCAGGCAAGGTATCTGTTTTGTAGCCCAATACGGGGACACCCTGAGTTTCTAAGTATTCACGGGTTAGCGCAAGGTCAAGGATGGATTTTGCTCCAGCACAGACAACGGCAACATTGGTTTTTGCCAGCTCTTGCAAATCCGCAGAAATATCAAAGGTTTGCTGTGCACCGCGATGAACACCACCAATACCGCCAGTGGCAAATACCTTAATGCCTGCCATGGCTGCAATAATCATCGTAGCCGCTACCGTTGTCGCGCCATGTTGTTTCTTAGCCACGACATAGGGCAAGTCACGACGTGAGCACTTGGTGACGGATAAACCGGCTTTCGCTAAGGTGTCTATTTCATCGTTACTTAATCCCGCTTTTAGGCGGCCATCAATAATCGCGATGGTAGCAGGCACGGCACCATTATCACGAATGATTTGCTCTACTTTTTTGGCGGTTTCCGCGTTCTGTGGCCACGGCATACCATGAGAAATAATAGTGCTTTCTAGCGCTACAACGGGTTTTCCTGCCGTAATCGCTGCGGCAACATCTGGGTGTATATCTAAATATTCATTCATTGTTTTTCTATCCATTGGGTGACCGTTTGAACCGTTAGTTCTGGGTTGTTGGCATGAGGGCTTTCTAATGTCATAGCTGCACAAGCGAGAGCAAAAGACAGCGATTGATTTAGATTCATGTTTTGTTGACAAGCACTTAAGTAGCCGGCGAGTAAAGCGTCTCCAGCACCTGTGTCGCTAACGGCTTGAACTGGATAGCACGCTTGTCTAATCGTGTGCGTGCTGTCTGCATAAAGCACACCTTGCTTGCCTAGACTAAGTAAGACCTCGCCCACTCCTGCGCCAATCAAGGCTTTTGCTAGCGTTTCTGGATTGGTTTCTGCGCAACCAAGAATGGCCCTAGCTTCATCCTGATTGGCTTTGAGTAGGGTTAATTTTGGCAGTATTGCTTGTAAACGTGGTGCTTTAGCGGTGGAAACTGCATCCGCAATAAAGCGTGCTGATAGGGGCTGTTGAGCAAGCCAAGCAATGATGCCAGCGGGCAAGTTGGCATCGATAATAATACGATGAGCACTTTGTAACAGTGCCTGTTTGCTACTGAGCTTTTGTTCCTCTAGGCTGTCGATAATGCGCATGTCTGCAATAGCGGCCAGTAAGGTACCATTACTATCATTGATGGCAAGATACGTGCCTGTGGGCAAAGTTTCGTGACGTAAGACGTTGTGAGTTTCAACACCGCTTAAGCGTGTTTGCTCGATGAGCCAATCGCCGCGTTGATCTAATCCAATAGGCGCAATTAGGTGTACGTGTTCACCTAGACGGGCTAGATTTTCGGCAATATTTCGCCCAACACCACCTGGACTTTGGCTAATGGTGCCTGGATTTGAATCGTGTGAGTGTAGGTTTTTGTCGCTATGGCCGTTGATGTCCACATTGGCACCACCCAAAACGACATAAGTGTTTTGCTCAGCAAGCAAATAGCCCTTTCCTAAGATATACCCTTGTCGAGTCAACTGCATGATATGACCAGCAACGGACTCTCGACTCATATTGAGTCGGTTTGCAATAGCTTGTTGTGACGCAAGCGGATCGCTTTTTATGGCTTGATAAACACGATATGTTTGATCTTTCATAAGCTAAATAACAAAAGTTTAAATGAATAACTTATGTTATTATTTGCGTAAATACAAGATCGTTTATGAGAATATGGCATACAATTTAAATACCCCCTATTATCTGTGAATATGCGTGTGCATTGTCCCTAATGCTTAGTAGCCTAGGTCATTAGCATCAAAGAGGTTTTAGAGTGTTGAAAAGCTTTCAAGCACGACTGATCATGTTTGTTTTAATACTGCTTGCGCTGGCGCAGTTGGGCACGGCTTTGGCTGTATTGTCATCGTTAAAAAAGACAATTACAGGCAGGGGGTTGATTCGATCGATGTCTCGCGCAAAGTATTTGATTTATTACTCGAAGCGCGCGCTGAGCAGTTGACCAAAGGTGTTGAAATATTAACGTCAGATTTTGGTTTTAAACAAGCCGTTGCAACACGAGAAACAGGCACATTACAATCAGTATTGCAAAATCATGGTGCCCGTATTAACGCTGACATTTCACTGCTGGTTTCGCCTCGAGGTGAGGTCATTACCGTTACTCAAGAAATTGAAATGAGTAATACCATCTCTGAACTGGTATTGTCTGCTCGTCGGTCAGGTGGGGCGTCAATCAGTACTATGATCGATTTTGATAATCGAGCTTACCAGTTGGTTTTGGTGCCAGTGAGGCTCTCAATGTCATTGCCTGGGTGGGCATGGCTTTCTCGTTAGATCAGGTTTTGGCGGAACAAATCAAAAACGTCACAGGGCTAGATATTAGTTTTGTTTACGAGACCAATGATGAAGAAAAGTTGGCTGGCTTTTCAACATTGCCAACCGATGAGAAGGTAAGGCTATTTAATAGTATAGGCGACATTAACGATGTTCTTGAGTATCCCATTTTCTCTAATGATGAAAAATATTTGTCTTTGGGGGTGGATTTAGGTATTCCAACACAATGGGGTATTATTCACCTACCTTATGGACCTTGGTTAGAAAGCTACAATAATACCCGTAGTCAGCTTATATTGATTTTTACGGGGGTATTGGCGCTGGCCTTATTATTTGGTGTGGCGTTGGCTCGAAATATGACCCAGCCGATTGGACGTTTAGTGGAATATGCATCGCAAATCGGTCGCGGATCCAGCAAAGAAAGTATTGAAGCGCCATCAGTATCTGGTGAGTTTGGTGTGTTGTCTAACACCATGAAAGTCATGCAAGAATCGATTATTAATCGTGAAGAAGAACTGACTTATCGGGCATCTCACGATCAACTGACGGGGTTATTTAATCAAAGTGCCGTTGAGCATTATTTAAGTGAAGCCTTGCCAAAAACCACAGGCGCTTTGGTGTTACTGAATATTCGCCAGTTTAAGCAAATTAATAATATGCTGGGCTTTGATGTTGGTAATGTTTTGTTGTCGAAAATGGCTGAGCGCCTTCAACAATACTGGAAAAAAGACGCCCTAATGTTGGCACGGATGAGTGCGGATAAGTTCTTAGTGATTTCCAACAAAGACATAGCTTGCCAAGATTGCAGTGATTTGAAGCGTTTTTTACATGATGAGTTCGAGGTGGAAAAAGGCTCTAGTATTCGACTGGATATTAGTATTGCGGTACTGCCTTTTGAATATGCGACGGCCAGTGTGAATAGCGCCATGAGGCGGCTGGATATTGTTGCTGACAAAGCACGAGAAGAGAGCGAGCTTTGTGTGTTTTATAAAGAGGGCCAGGATGAAGATCATCGCCGTAGACTGATGATCATTCGAGATTTGCCTATTGCGCTGGAAAGCAATCAGCTGTTTGTCGTTTATCAGCCTAAGGTTGGAGGGGCATTAAATGATTGTCATGAAGCGGAAGCGCTGATTCGATGGGTTCATCCCGAACTGGGTTTTCTCCCGCCCGATGAGTTTATCTCTTTGTTAGAGCATGCCGGTAACATACAGGTGCTCACTAAATGGGTACTGAATACGGTATTATCACAACTGAGCCAATGGTGGGCACAAGGGCACGAAATTCGTGTTGCGGTCAACTTATCTGCTCATGACCTTGTAGATGAAGAGTTACCTGAGACGGTTGCTAAGGCATTAAAAACGTACGGTTTACCTGAACGTGCTCTGGCTCTTGAAGTCACCGAAAGTGCGGTAATGAAAGATCGAGTGAAAGTGATTGGGGTACTGAAAGCCTTGCAAGAAATGGGTATTCATCTGGCTATTGATGATTTTGGTACAGGTCAATCTTCTCTGTCGTATTTGCGTGAATTGCCGGTGAACGAAGTAAAAATTGATCGAGCCTTTATTCAATACATTGATACCAACAAGGGTGATGAGTTCATCACCAAAGCGACCATTGAACTGTCCCATAGCTTGGGCTTTCAAGTGACGGCGGAAGGCGCTGAAAATGCGGAAGGTGTGGCGCTCTTAAATCAATATCATTGTGATAAAATTCAAGGCTACTTTTTTTCTAAGCCCTTGGTTGCAGAAGAGTTTTATAAATGGCGTGAGGCATTTCACTCGCGTTAACCCCTAATCAATCTTACACGCTGTTAATGTGAGGTTTATTTCAATATGTTGCTTTTGATACGGATGGCATTGCTCTTATTGTTGGTGGTAGGTGTCACACTTTTTGGTATTGTGTTTTGTCTACTGACGCTATGGTCGAAAAATCGTGTGTATTATTTAGGTAGAGTGTTTGCTCAAGTGGGTACCTTTATTTGGTTTATCGGTTGAAGGTCGAGTGGCGGAGTCCACAAAAAACATTCCTCAAGCGGTTTATGTGGCGAATCATCAAAATAATTTTGATTTATTCACTCTCGCTGTAGTGGTCCCTAAAGGTGTGGTGACGGTAGGAAAGACCAGTTTACGCTGGATTCCATTTTTTGGCATTTTGTACTGGGCCAGTGGTAACTTCCTGATTAATCGAGAAAATCGACGACAAGCGATTGCCACTATTGATCAAATCGTCTCTAGTATGACCAAAACTGGATTGTCTATCTGGATGTTTCCAGAGGGCACTCGCAGCCGAGGACGTGGCTGGTTACCTTTTAAACGTGGTGCTTTTCATGCGGCAGTCCAAGCAGGTGTTCCTATTGTTCCTGTTGTCTGTAGCAGCACTCATGGTCAAGTACATTTGAACCGCTGGCATAATGGCAAGGTGCTGGTTGAAATGCTACCTCCCATTGATACCTCAGGATTACAAGAGACCGACGTGGTAGGTTTGATGAAGCAATGTGAGCAACAGATGCAGGCAACCCAGCAACGATTGGATCGCGAACTCCTGCGTGCTCACTAAGCGTTAATGGCTATTTTGCTCAATGGCTTTGTCTAAGTACTTCTGTAAATCTCGTACGCTTGGATGTGTATCCGGTAGATCTTGTGTTGCCCACTCTGGGTGCTGTTGCGCTTGTTTCCAATATGGCTTTAGCTGAGCGATTAGGTCGTCATTTTGTGTCTGAGTGTTGAGTTCATAGGCTTGTTGCGTCGCGTGACCACGCTGATGTAGGTGATGAATGGCACTTAATCCTCGTAAGCACAGTAGCGTTAGTGTGGCGTGATCAAGACACAGATAGTAGCGGTTGGTCAGTTTGCTTTTCAGTGTGTCTTTGTAATGCCTCCCTGTTTTCCATGTGGCGCCAAGTAAGGCGCCAATCGTTGTGGCTGTTCCAAGCGTTAATCCTGCCGACATCACATCAATACCAGCGCCAATTGCTGCGCCTGTTAGCGCGCTGGTGCCACTTTCGATTCCCCATTCTTTAAGCGTCTCTTTTGCAAATATATCTTGCTGCCAGCGGTCATTTTGAATGGCTAATGGCGTAGCGATTAAGTCTTCTTCTTGGAATTCATAAAGACGCAAAAGTTGACGGATAAAACGATTTTCTAGTGAGCGTACGTTGTCTTCAAAAGCACGTGATTCATTGTCAGCCAGGGGATAACTCGAGCATTCAAGACGAGTGCTGGCCGCTTTTAACATTAACTCGGCTAATTGACGGCTGGCCATGGTTTTGCGTAATTGAGCGGCTTCTTCTCGAGATTGAATAAGCTGAGCAATGGTGTCGTAGTCTTCTGGCATTAAACTTTGAATACTTTGGTAAAGACGTTTTTCATCTTCAAAGTAAAAGGCCACCGTGTCGTATTTTATGACGGCGTGCAAATGACGTTCTGCTAATACTTTGCGCCAAGCATCTGTATGCGCGCTGGCTGTCGCACTGAAATTCAAAATAGGAATAATGGGTTTATTGGCGCTGGCCAGCAAGGTCAGTTCATCAAGGTATTTGCCTAACGGTGCTTGGCGAATATCAATGACGTATAAGATGATATCGGCTTTAGTAAGTTGTTTTAGAATTTTCGCTTCTTGTTCGAATTCGTCTTGGGCAAATTGGCTGTCGCAAAAGGGCTGTAGCCAGTCCGCACCTTGGAAAGATTGAAATCTGGGCGAGTGGCGAATTTGCCAAAGACCAATTGAATCTTCAAACCCAGGCGTATCGGTCAATGTCATGACCGATTGCTGACCGATCTTTATTTTGACACTTTCCACATGTCGAGTGGTGCCCGCTCTATCGTTAACCTCGCCAAAGTCCTGACGGCGTAACAAAGTACGAATCAGCGATGTTTTGCCTGTGTTTGCGTGGCCAACCACTAAAAGGGAAATTGACACGGTTTAGTCCTTTTTCGAAAGAAGCGTTGAAGGCAGACTTGTTTCTCTGGCAAGGCGTTGCCAATCTTCGACAAATCTGTCCTTGCCGTTATCTAATATCACCATCACGACAGCAGGATACCTCATGCGGGCTTGGGAGAAAAAGCGTCTTACCCCGCGGTCTGGGCTTTGTCTGCCATTGACCAAGATATAAATTGGCTCATCACTGGATAAGGTTAAAAATTGATTTTGCTCTTCTCGGCTGTTTAACAAGGACACAGAGCGTGCGTTGCTTAACTCATCGGGTTTGGCGTCACTCCACTCGAACAGAGCTCCAGCGCGTGTTATCTGAAAGTGTGCCATTGTGTGTCGCGTCGGTATGGATGCTTTTGCTTGTGTCTTTATGATCGTCTGCATCCAAAATATGTCGATTGTGACTTTCTTGTTGTTGGTAACGATTTTGGATGATTTTTTCTTGTGTACTAAGCGGCCGTGTTGCGCGTGTAATGTGATACATACTTAGGCAGAGGATGGTGAATACTAGCCGTGGTAAGACGCCATAAAACATAATGCTTGCGAGCAGGAAATTGGCCCAATGTTGTCTTGTGATGGCCGTTTGTGACACGAGATCCACTCGGCTTGCGAGAATATCAAGCTGGTTTGGTAGTGCGATACCAAACCACTGGGGAGGAGGCTTAATGTCTGTGTTAATTGAATAAAAGCGTCATCGCTTAATAACGTCGTTTCCCAGACAAAATTAACTTGATTGGTGAGCAATAACAATAAAGTCATCAACCAGCCAGCTAATAGATAGCAGCCCCATGCAGCATGGGAAAGACTGCCAATTAGCCATTTATTCGAATGTGTCGGGCATTGCCAGTGTAGGTAGGCTTCACTTATATCTTTATTGATGTGTGAGTGTTTACTGATTTTTTTGTTAAAGAAAATCAACAGGCTTAGCAGTATCCCCTTACTGTTTGTATGTTGTCTCATGGTGGCCATCATGGTGACACACCACACAATAAAGTTCAGTGCGTGAAAGCCTAGCAAAATAATGAACAACCAGAAAATGTTCACTTGATCGCTTTGGTTCGTCACAAAGGCTGGTGGTACTGCCACCAACCCTAAGATCATGGACGCCATCAGTACGGCAAAAATAGTACGATTGAAATAGCGCTTTAATTGCCTCAATTGTGCTAAATAGCTTGTCGGTTTGGGAGACGTTTCTAAGTCTTTAAGTGCATCCGTTAAGCTATTTGCCTGCGCAGAGAGTCGAAACTCAGTATGAGATTCTAACCAAGCCGCTAGAGCGAGTTTTGCACTGGGTGTTGGAAAAGTCATGCTATGGAATGCTCTTTTCAAGGGTTTTATTAGGAGTTTTTTCTAACAAGCGGCTTCTCCTTTAAACGATTTTGCTTTACTTAGTAGTGTGTTTTAAGTGAAAATTTTTCACTTATCATTCAAATAAAATTAACAAAGACAATGAGTTAGTTATATTTTGAGTTAGATCAATAAAAACGTATTAATACGTTATTTAGTTCAGTATAAATGTAGGTAATTGTTAAACCGCATTGCTCAGTGAGTGCCAGTAATTCTATCATGGCTTATATGTTGTAAAGCGATAGTTTTTGTTAGGAGACAAAGCAATGCGTTTAAATTCTATTAGAGTAAAAAGCTCACTACCTGTTTTGATCATGAGCATCACATTCATCATTGCATCCGCGTCTATGGGGTACATAATCAATCAACTTAATGGTGCTTTAAATGCACATGCAGACTCTTACGGAAAAGCCTCTGCCGTTATTCTGAATGCGGACCGAGATCTTTATCAAGCCAAGCTGGCTGAACAGCGTATTGTGGTTGGTGTGGGTAATCTGATCGATGAAGAAAAGGATAGGGTTGAAAACGCCCAACAGGTGAAAGATAGGTTTAATTTATTTCGTCAGTATTTAGCGAATGAGCCACAAGTTTTTCAGGCGTTTGGCGAATTTGAGAGGGCTTTCAATACTTGGCTAAATGCGTCCAACGCTTTTGTGGCTTTAAAACCTGGTGATTCAGGATTTGATGCGGCAGAGCAAAAAGCCAATGCTGACTTTCAGGCATTAAGAGGCATGCTGGATAAAGCTGGTGAAGCGGTCAATGCTCATGCAGACCTATCGAAAAAGCGCATTAAAGAACAAGTTTCTGTCTTTGAAGAGTTTGCGGTAGTTATCGTCCTTTTGGGTTTACTTATCGCGGCTTGGTTTAGCTACAGAACACCAAAAACGCTCGCTAATCAGGTACGTTATTTAGGGCAACGCATTCGTGAAATATCGGAGGGCGATGGCGATTTAACTCAACGTATTAAGTTTTCGACTGACGATGAGCTAGGTGATCTTGCCAAAGAGTTTAATGACTTTGTTGGCCGTCTAAGAGGGATTATCAGTAATATTCACAAACAATCAGATGCCTTGGGTGATATGACAGGGCAGCTTAATAATGTTGCCAAACAGACGTCAGGAATTACGACTGCATTAGCGAATGCGTCAGCTTCCATTGTCAGTGCTGGTCACCAAATGGATATGTCCAATCAACAAATGGCGACAGTAGCGCGTGATACTGCCGATGAGGCGAAGAATTCTAATAATTTGACCCAAAGTGGTATGGCCGCAGTCAATAAATCTCAACATGCCATTACAACGCTAGTGGCAGATATCGAGCTTGCCCTTGGTCGCTCTGGTCAGTTGCAAAAGAGTTCAGAAAGTATCGCCTCTGTTTTGGAAGTGATTCGTAATATCGCCGAACAGACTAACTTGTTGGCACTGAACGCTGCAATAGAAGCCGCTCGTGCAGGTGAGCAGGGTCGAGGCTTTGCTGTGGTTGCGGATGAAGTTCGTACCTTGGCAACCCGTACCCAAGACAGTACCAATGAAATTGAAGGCATGATTGAGCAGCTTAAGATTAATGTGTCTGAGTCGTCTAAAGCGATTCAAAATAGTCGTGATAACGCTGAATCTACGGTTACCAACTTTGGTGAAGTGACTAAAATATTTAATGGTATACAGGCATCATTTGCAAAAGTTCAAGAAATGGCGGCTCAGACCGCGCAGGCTACTCAAGAACAATCTATTGTTTCCAATGATATCAATCGCAACATGGTGTCGTTGAAAGATCAGACTGATTCCATTCAATCTGTATCTGATTTACTAGCTCAGCAAGCGAAAGATATTACTCAGTTGTATAAAGGATTAGATCAGCAAGTAGGCAGCTTTAAGGTATAGCACCGACGGAAAGCGTGCTCCACAGACAAAACCGTTTATCGAGAGATAAACGGTTTTGTCGTTTTACGCTTTGACAAATGGGGAGAGATCAGGAGATTCTTTTTAGCGGCAATGGCGCCGCGGTTTTTACCGAGCGAATAGCAAAGTGGCTTTGAATGTCTTTGACATGAGGTAAGGACTGTAAGGCTTTCAGAATGCGTTCGTAATCTTGTAAATCGACGGCCACCACCTCTAATCGATAATCCGCAATGCCAGACACAAGATGCGCGCTAATGATGTCTTCCATCTCCAAAATCGCCTTCTCAAACACAATGTGTTTATCGCCTGCGTGGCTTTTCAAACGCACTTCCACAAACACCGTCATGGAGAATCCTGCCTTTTGACGATCAATGCGAGCGTGATAACCCTCGATCACACCAGAGTCTTCCAATTGCTTCACGCGGCGTAAACAAGGCGAGGGCGATAAGTGGATTTCCTCCGCCAATGCCACGTTAGTCAGACGTCCGTCTGATTGCAGATGAGAGAGAATATCTAGGTCTGTTTTATCCATATTGGCACACTTAGTAATTTATAGAATCGAATTGAGTGTTATATGCTAAAAAATATCCTTTCTTGAGGGTAAATAGCAAGGACATGCTCGCGGATGAGAGCAGATAATAAAGCTATCGATTTCCCGCGAGGTGGTTATGCCGCAAACAGTCTCACAACACACATCATCCATGTCCGCTCAAGAGCCGCCAAAATACAAACAATACGCCACTGGCTGGGGCTTTCGCCTTGGTCTATTAGCTGCCTTGGTGAGTATTTTGATTTGGGCTTCTTGGCTGGTCAGTATGCGTGCTGGTATGACCAACACCTTGACTGCCTTTGATTTAGGTATACTGCGATTTTCTCCGCCAGCATTATTACTGTTTCCTTTCTTATGGCGCGCTAGAAGTCCAAGTAAAAGCCGTTTCTCCCATACTTTTGCTCGGTATCGTTTGTGGTGCAGGCTTACCGTTTTTCTACCTAAGTGCCACCGGTTTGACATACGCGCCAGCATCTCACGCAGGTTTATTGATTCTTGGTGCCTTTCCCTTCTTCGTAACCTTGTTGGCCGTGCTTTTTTATCAAGAAAAAGTCAGCCGTGAACGCAAGATTGGGTTGAGCTTCGTTTGTGCAGGCGTGGTGGTTTTATTCAGCTTGTCGCTGCTTACTGCGCCTGAGAACACCTGGAAAGGCGATTTATTATTGCTTGCTGCTAGCTTCTTTTGGGCTGTGTATACCGTGAGTCTGCGTATCGCTGGTTTACCGCCTTTGGTATCAACAGCGTTGATGGGCTTGGTATCCTTGATCGCGCTGGCGTTTTTATGGGCAACTGGATTAGCTTCCAGCGGCTTAGCGAACGCCTCTTGGGATATGTTGGCAGGGCAAATTTTTGTGCAAAGTATACTCGTTGGTTTGATGACAGGGTTCTCTTACGGTTACGCCATCCAAAAACTCGGCGCTGAAAACATGGCCGCCATCGGCGCCTTCACCCCAGTACTCGCCGCACTCATCGCCATTCCAGTACTTGGCGAACATCTAGAAAACTACTCCATCGCCGGACTCATCTTCGTCAGCATCGGCGTCGTTATTGCCAGTGGGATTTTTAAGAAGCGGTAGTTCATTTAGGATCATGTTTTTTATGATCTATAAAACACGCTTTTAATACACGCTACTGAACTGCCTATCTTTTGTGATCAAGATAGGCAGTTTTTTTATGCCTATTTTTCTTAAGTCGCAAATTTCTAAAAAACTGTACAGAAAAGCTTCACTTAATTTATTTTTGTGTCATTATACGGGAATATAGTTTTAAAGTATTCCGTATTGCGGAATATTGGTCGGTTTTACTGTTTTCTACACTCTGACAGTAAACGATCAAACGAAAATAATAAGTATAAAAAGCAGTTAATGGGATTTCCCATTCAGTTTTTAGAGGTTTTACACCATGAAAAAAATAATAAAGTGGATGTGGAAGATTATTGACGTACTGATCACAAGTATTTTGGCTGTGATGGTGGTACTGGTCTTTACTAATGTGGTTCTGCGTTATGGTTTTTCATCCGGTATACGTTCATCTGTTGAACTATCGCGGTTAGGTCTTGTTTGGATTGTTTTGTTGGGAGCTGCCGCTGTGTTACGTCGGGGGGAGCATCTTGCCGTAACCGAATTTTCTGAGCGTTTTTTCCCGTCTGCCGTGCCGATTTTAAACCGACTTATTTGGTTGGTTATTCTCATTTCATCTAGCATGTTATTCATTGGTGCGTTAAATCAAACCTTAGCCAATTGGCATAATATTTCTCCTTTAACCGGTTTACCGTCGGCATTATTTGCCCTAGCTGGGGTGATTTCAGGTTTGTTGATTGGTCTGATTTCTCTGGTTCGAATCTTTAATCCTAGCTGGTTATTGGAACAGGAGGATGACGAATGACACTTTTTATTTTTCTTGGTGTGTTGATCTTATCTATTTTACTGGGCCTGCCTGTTTCTTTTGCTTTACTGCTGTCTTCTATGGCGCTAATGCTACATATGGATTTGTTTAGTGCGGACATTCTGTCCCAGGCACTGATTGGCGGTGTAGACAGCTTTACCTTGTTGGCGATTCCTTTCTTCTTGATAGCAGGGGAAGTGATGGCGACAGGCGGTCTTTCTGAGCGTATTGTGCGTCTTGCCAATACCTTTGTTGGTCATCGTAAAGGTGGACTGGGCTATGTCGCAATTTTCACTTCTATTTTATTAGCCGGTTTGTCTGGTTCAGCGGTAGCAGATGCGGCTGCCTTGGTCAGTATCCTCTATCCAATGATGAAGAAAGCCAATTATCCAGAAGGCTCATCCATCGGCTTGTTGGCGTCTGGTGGCATTATTGCCCCAGTTATACCACCGTCTATTCCGCTCATTTTGATTGGTGTTGCGGGTGGTATTTCCATTAAAAACTTGTTTATTGGCGGTATTATTCCTGGCTTGTTAATGGGTGTGACACTGGTGTTTCTATGGAGTTTTATTGTCCGCAAAGAGAATTTGACACTACAGAAAAAAGCCACTGTAAAAGAGAAAGTAGCAGCGTTAAAAGACGGAATCTGGGCATTGTTTCTTCCGATTATCATTTTGGGTGGTATTCGTTTCGGTATATTTACCCCAACAGAAGCCGCGGTTGTCGCTGCTGTGTACGCTATTTTCGTATCCGCTTTTATCTATAAAGAGCTGAGCTTCAAACGTTTGTATTACGTACTGGGTCGGGCAGGGCGTTCTACAGCGATGGTGATGTTTTTAGTTGGGTGTGCCATGGTCGCTGCATGGTTGATTACTGTGGCACAACTTCCTCAACAACTGGCTGAAATTCTAGCCCCTATGATAGACAACCCTCGTTTGTTAATGGCAGTGATCATGTTGCTGGTTTTCTTAGTGGGTATGGTGATGGATTTAAGTCCAACCATTTTAATCCTAGTTCCGTTGTTAATGCCCATCGTCAAAATGGCGGGGATTGATCCGGTTTACTTTGGCTTAATGTTTGTTATTAACACCTCTATTGGTCTGATTACGCCTCCTGTTGGTACGGTTTTAAATGTCGTGTGTGGCGTGTCTCGAGTCTCTATTTCTACCTCTGTGAAGGGGATTTTACCCTTCATAGGCGCTTATGTTTTGCTGTTAATACTCTTCATAGTATTTCCCAGCATCATCACTGTTCCGATGAAATTTATTATTGGATAACCCAAGGAGAAAATAATGAAAACAATAAAAAGATTATTTAAAGGTGTTGGTCTGGTATCCGTTGTTTCCTGTGCTGTTTTATCAACTTCAGGTTTTGCGGAGACGACACTAAAGTTAGCACATGCCGCTCCAGAGTCAGATCTGCAGCAAGACATGTCAGTGTTTTTTAAGAAAGAAGTGGAAGCTCGAACCAATGGTGACGTCAAAGTTAATATTTTTCCTCAGGGTCAGCTTGGTAATGATGAGCAAATGATTCAGAGTACTCGATTTGGCTTAGTCGATTTCTCTATTGTTGGGCTGAATAACTACTCAGGCCTTTTACCTGAATCGGCTGCATTTACCTTGCCTTTTATGTTTCCTGATCGCCAAACTGCTTACAAAGTGTTAGATGGAGAGGTAGGTCAGTCTGTCTCTAAACAAATGGAAGCCTTTGATTTAAAAGGTCTAGGTTATCCAGAAAATGGCTATCGTAATGTGACCAATAGCCGAGGGCCAATTCGTACTCCCGCTGATGTAAAAGGCTTACGTATGAGGGTCAATAATTCTAAAGCCTTAAACGATATGTTTAATATGTTAGGTGCGAATCCGGCCCAAATTCCGGTTTCGGAGCTCTATACCGCACTAGAAACAGGTGTTGTTGATGCACAAGATCATCCTATCGGCGTGACTTTGTCTTTTAAGTTTTATGAAGTGCAGAAATTCTTAAGTTTGACTCAACACGCTTATTCGCCTCTTGCCTTTACGATGAACTTAAAGTCCTTCAATAAATTAAGCCCTGCGAATCAATCGATTATCACGCAAGTAGCGCAGGAAGCTGTTGAGATGCAGCGCAAGCTGAGTATTGAAAAAGAAGATTCTATGATTGCTCAATTGGAAAAAGATGGCATGAAAGTCAACCGAGATGTCGATGGCGCGGCTTTCCAGCAAGCCGTTAAGCCTGTTTGGGATGCCTTTATTAAAGAGCATGGTGACAAAATGATCAACGATATTTTAGCCGCATCAAAGTAGTCATAAAGCCTTGGCTCGGTGCTTTCTATTCGTTTAAGTGCCGAGTCTAGAGGCGTTTTAAATAAGCTAGAAAATCCTTATATGCAGATTATTTTTCGAGAATCATCATGTATCAGACATTAAAAGAAAGAGTATTGAAGGCCAATTTACAGCTACCTGAATATGGCTTGGTGACCTTTACATGGGGCAATGTGTCAGAAATTGATCGAGACAGAGGTGTGATTGCGATTAAGCCGTCTGGTGTGGAATACAGTGCAATGACGGCCGACGATATTGTCATCATTGATCTTGATGGGAGACGCCTTGAAGGGAGTTTGAATCCATCGAGTGATACCGCAACGCACATAGAACTTTATAAAGCGTTTCCAACTATCGGCGGTATTGTTCATACCCATTCGCGCCATGCGACTATATGGGCGCAAGCAGGATTAGATATTCCTGCCTTAGGCACGACTCATGCGGATTATTTTTATGGTGATATTCCTTGCACCAGAATGTTGACGGCCGATGAGATTGCAAATGATTACGAGAAGAATACTGGCTTTGTCATCATTGAGGAGTTCCAACGACGAGGCATCAATGAAGTGGCGGTTCCTGGTGCCATCATTTCTGGTCATGCGCCTTTTTCTTGGGGTAAAGACGCGTTTGATGCGGTGCATAATGCCGTGGTGTTAGAAGAAATCTCTGCGATGGCAATTGGAACCCGAGCGTTGAATCAGCAAATAAAAGTACAAGACGAACTACTGAATAAACACTACATGCGTAAGCATGGTAAGAATGCTTACTATGGTCAAAAGAAGTAGAGATTATGTATAAATTATTGGCGCTTGATTTAGACGGCACTGTGCTGAAATCTGATCGTACTATTAGTCCTATTTTGATTGATAAAATCCGCATTTTAGCTGAGAGTATCCCGATTCTAATAGTAACAGGACGTCACCATACGACAGCGAGGCCTTATTATCAGCAGCTAGGGCTGACAACACCGATCATTTGCTGCAATGGTACCTATATTTACGATTATCAAAATGAGCAAGTGCTAGAACACAATGCTTTGCAAAAAGATGTGGCAAAACAGTTTGTTTCACTTGCAGCAGAGCATGATTTGACGACAGTTATGTATGTTACTAATGCCATGCTTCACTCGAAATATCGTCCTTTGCCATATGTGGAATCGTTATCTGAATGGGCAAATTCCTTTCCAAGAGAAAATCGTCCGCAAATACATAAAATTAACGATTTTCATCACGAAATTGAACATCACCCTCATGTGTGGAAATTTGTTGTTGAAGGTAAGAGGGCCGATCATTTTGCTGGATTACCTTTTGTGCAGCAGCACTTTAATGGGGAATATTCTTGGGCAAATCGAATAGATTTTGCTCGCATTGGCAACACCAAAGGTACCGCCTTGGCTAAGTACCTAGAAGGAAAAGATATTCTAGCTGAGCAAGTCGTGGCTGTCGGTGATCATCATAACGATATTTCTATGTTGATGTTGGCTGGAATGGGCGTTGCTATGTTGAATGCTGATGAGGCTATACAGCAGCTAGCGGATAGAGTCACCGCAGCAACAAACGATGATGATTGGGTATTGGCGGACTTAATAGATCAGCTTTTTCTGTCTGAAGGAGAAGACCGATGAATTATTTTATTGGCTTAGATTCTGGTGGTACCTTCATGAAAGCCGCTTTGTTAGACAGTAACGGTCAACAAATAGCCATTGCAAAAGTGTCTGCGAAAGTGCTTAACGAGCAACAAGGCTGGGTAGAGCGTGCCCTAGACGATTTATGGAGCGATGCGAAATCCGCTATCGTTAAACTGCTTCAATCCGTTGACATTGCGGCTGCTGATATAAAAGGCTTAAGTATTTCAGCCCAAGGAAAAGGAGTGTATCTGTTAGATAAAAAGGGCGAGAATTTACGCAATGGTATTATCTCGTCGGACTCCAGATCCCTCGGTATCGTGAAAAAGTGGCAAGAAGACAAAATCCCTGAAGCTATTTACCCAATGACATTACAAACCTTATGGACAGGGCACCCTGTTTCCATTGTTCGCTGGTTAAAAGACAACGAAGAGGAAAACTATCGTCAGATCGGTGCTATTTTGATGGCGCATGATTACCTACGATATCGTCTGACAGGTAACATCGCCGCTGAATTAACCAATATATCAGAGAGTAATTTCTTTAATGCTACTAGCGGTGAATATGATCCTGAATTGCTGAGAATGTTTGGTATTGAAGAGGTGTTTTCTGCGCTCCCTCCGATCATTAAACCAGATGAGCTTGCCGGCTATGTTACTCAAAAAGTGGCGGAAGAAACGGGTTTAGAGGCTGGTACTCCGGTGTTTGGCGGCTTGTTTGATGTGGTTTCGACCGCGATTTGCTCTGGTATTAATGCGAATGAGAATACCCTTAATTATGTGACAGGTACTTGGGCTGTGACCTCAGGTATTGCGACTGGTATTCCTTCTGAATCAGACATAAAAGAGTCAAATTACAACTATGTGTATGGTCATTATGTCTTAGATAAGCAATACATCATACATGATGCCAGTCCAACCTCGGCAAGCAATTATGAGTGGTTTCATGATTACCTAGGCAAGGATGGTGAAATAGATCATCAGACTAATCAACAGCTGGTCTCTGAGTTACCCGCTGCCGCTAGCGAGCTATTTTTTGTGCCTTTCCTTTATGGTTCTAATATGGGCCTGGGTATTAAAGCAGGCTTTTATGGCTTACAAGCCCATCACACAAAAGGTCATTTGATTCAGGCTATTTGGGAAGGAATCCTGTTCTGTCATAACCTTCATTTAGATCGTATGCGTGTCCGTTTTCCTCGTGCTTCTGTTCTTAGAGTGACTGGAGGGACGACGACTTCTGAGGTGTGGATGCAAATGCTTGCGGACTTAACGGGGATGTCGGTGGAAATTCCTAGTATTGAAGAAACGGGGTCTTTAGGTGCGGCTTTGATGGCCATGGTTGGTGTTGGTGAATACGCTAGTATTGAATTGGGCTTAGCAGCAATGAACATTCAGACGAAACGAATAGAACCAAATCCACGCCACTATCACGCTTACCAACACAAGTATCAGCGCTATTTGCAATTGGTTAATCTATTTAAAGAGTTCGAGAGCAAAGCATTTGAAAGTAAACAGTTTGAAAAAGCCTAATTAAAATGTTCATTATTGAAGGAATCGCTATGACTAAACCTTTATTGCAGGTCGCATTAGATGCCACTGATATACAGACAGCGATGGCATCTGTAGAAAATATTGCCGATTATGTGGATGTTATTGAAATAGGTACTATTTTGGCATTCGCTCATGGAGTGAAAAGTGTCACTTTGCTGCGCGAAAAATACCCTCAACATGTTATTGTTTGTGACATGAAAATCACCGACGCTAGTGCTATTTTAACGAAAATGGCATTGGCGGCAGGAGCTAATTGGGTCACTGTGAGTGCAGCGGCACACATAGAGACCATTCGCGCCGCGTATAAAGTGGCTGAAGAATGTTCTGGTGAAATTCAAATTGAGCTATATGGCCACTGGACATTAGAGGATGCTAAGGATTGGGTTGATATAGGCATTACACAAGCTATTTATCATCGCTCAAGAGACGCTGAATTAGCGGGCGTGACATGGACGCAAGAAGATCTAATAAAAATGAAAGCGTTATCGGATTTAGGCATCGAATTATCTATCACGGGTGGCATTGTGCCCGAAGATTTGTATCTGTTTAAAGATCTTAAGGTGAAGTCTTTTATCGCAGGCCGTGCATTGGTCAGTGAAGAAGGTCGATCGATTGCTGAATCCTTCCATAATGAAATTAAAAAATATTGGTAGGTATGAATGAGTGAACAAATAAAGTCACTTCTAAAATCGTTAAGTGTATTGGAGTTTTTAGGTCAATTTCCCAATGGCGCCTCATTGCAGACGATTGCAAAGCAAACAGGGATGACCAAGTCATCAGCCCACCGCATTCTTTCAACATATGAAAGTGCGGGCTATGTTACTCAGCTATCCAGTGGTCGTGACTATCGACTAACGATGAAGCTATTGCATGTGGGGCAGGTGGCGTTAAATTCAGATGTGACTGGTTTTGTGAAACCTTATTTAACGCAATTACTTGATGTCATTAATGAAACGGTAAATTTCTTGGCGTTTGATGGGGATAACATCCTTTTCAAGGACAAGTTAGAACCAAGCAATGCTTCGTTTCGTACGCGAACCTATATTGGATTGCATTCGCCAGCTTACTGTTCGGCTGCGGGTAAATGTTTTTTAGCTTTCGCCTCAGACCAGATACGCGAAGCTTACTGGCAGCGTAATCACAATACAATGCGACAGCTAACGGAAAATACAATCTTGGAAAAAGGCGCATTCTTTCAAGAGTTGGAACGAGTGAGAGAGCGAGGTTTTGCGATTGATGATGAAGAAAATGAAGCAGGTATTTCCTGCGTAGCCATTCCAGTTTTCAATAAAGATGGAATGCCCATTTACGCCATTAGTGTGTCATCACTGACGCCTAAGATGGCTCGATTAGGCTTTGATTCCTTGGCTGAGACGATAGCAAAGACCGCCAAGCTCATCGAGGCAAAACTATTTTGAGGTGATGCTGTGATTAATTTTGCAAAGAAGTTCCGTCTGGGTATTTATGAAAAAGCAATGCCTGCTGAGCTGAGCTGGCGTGAGCGTTTAGTTAATGCTAAAGCGTTAGGTTTTGATTTTCTTGAAATATCCGTTGATGAAACTACGGATCGACAAGCCCGCCTTGATTGGTCCGATGAGGACATTTATGCGCTCAGAAATCTTTGCATTGAACTGGATATGCCACTGCAATCAATGTGTTTGAGTGCTCACCGTAAATACCCTTTTGGCTCGATGGACGATAAGGTAAGGGAGCGCGCTTTTGAGATTATGGAAAAGGCCATTGTATTGGCTTACAAGCTTGGTATTCGTTGTATTCAGATGGCGGGCTACGATGTTTATTATGAACCGCAGTCAAAAGAAACCCATCGTCGTTTTGTAGAAGGCATGCAACGTGCTGTCAAAATGGCTGAGAGAGCGGGTGTCTTGCTTGGTGTAGAGATCATGGATACGCCGTATTTAAATTCCTTGAGCAAGTTTGAGGTGCTGAAACGCGAAATTCCTTCTCCGTTTTTCATGGCTTATCCGGATGTGGGCAATATTTCTGGCTGGAATCATGATGTGCCAACGGAGTTAAAACTTGGTCAAGATCATATTGTACAAATTCATCTCAAAGACACATTACGCGTCTCACCTGAGTGCAAAGGGCAGTTCCGTGATTTGGTTATTGGTCAAGGTGAAGTTGACTTTCATGCCATTTTTAAAACGCTGGCAGAAATAGACTATGCGGCGCCTTTTGTCATAGAAATGTGGGCGCAGAATGATCATTGGTATGAAGACATTGCTCATGCCAAGGCCACGCTTGAACGTATTGCTCATGAATCTGGTTTACTGCTTTAGTTGCGTCTATTAAGAGAGTAATCGTTTGCTCTGTTAATGAGCAATACTGATGAATTGTCTCTTCCCCTTTTTTTTCAAATGTCCTTCCTCGATATTCAATCGCTTAATTTTTATTTAAAAATTAAGCGATTAGCTTTGTCTGTGAATAAAAAATATAAAAGTTGATTAAAAAAGCTTCACATATTCTGGCTTTGTGTCATTATACGGAAATACAATAACAATATATTCCGTAATACGGAATTAAGGTTGCACTTATTATGCCTATCATTTCGGTAGAACAACTTCAAAATACGTATGAAAAAATTCTCTTATCTCGAGACATGGCGTCTGACATGGCTAAACGTCTAGCGACAGGTTTCGCAGATATGGCGAATGAAGGGGTTTACTCTCATGGTATCAATCGTTTTCCGGTCTTTATTGGTCAAGTAGATAAAGGGCAAATTCAGCTCAATGCTATCCCAGAATGTGTCAATCAGATGGGCGCACTAGAGCAGTGGGATTGTCATTATGGGCGGGTGTTTTGAATGGTTTAATTTGTGCTGATCGTGCCATGGAATTGGCCCGTGAGTATGGCATTGGTATGGTCGGTATGCGTAATTCAAATCATTGGATGCGCGGTGGAGCTTATGTATTGGAAATGGCTCGCCAAGGCTTTGCTGGTATTGCGGCGACAAACTCTATTGCTGTAATGCCCGCTTGGGGAGGGAAAGATCATCGCATCGGAACCAATCCGCTGATTATGGCCATTGCAGGTGAGTCCCCTGTATTGGTTGATTGTTCTATGTCTCAATTCTCTTATGGTCAGCTACAGAATCATGTCTTAGCCGATAAAGAATTGCCTGTTGTTGGTGGTTATGACAATGAAGGCAATTTGACCAAAGACCCTCATATTATTTGGGAAAACAAACGTGTTCTTCCAATGGGTTTTTGGAAAGGTTCATCTATGTCTATCGTGCTAGATATGATGCTAACGGCCATCACAGGCGGCCGCTCAGTTCCGGCCATTACCGAAGATCAAGACGGTGAGTTTGGTGTATCGCAATTCTTGATTGCCATTGACCTAAGCAAAACCATCGAAAAAAACCAGTTTGCAGCAGAAATGCAGCGTATTCGTGACTATGTTTTGGCATCAGAGCCTGCTGAAAGTGGTGAGGTTTCTATTGCTGGATCCAAAATACAAGCCTTTATTGATAAGCATGAAAAAGCCGGTGGCATTGAGATTCACCCTGATATTTGGAGTCAGATTCAACAACTCACACAGTAAGACGGGTAAATATCAGCGTTAATAGACATCGATTACTTAACAATAAAAATAATGTAAGTGGGGAGAGGTCATGTTGGAAGCTTGTGAACAACAAAAGTCAGTAACATCTCTTTTGCAGTTTAAGAATGTGAGCAAACGTTTTGGCAATAGTTTGGCCGTGAATGATGTGTCTTTTAACGTAGGCTCGCATTCTGTCGTGGCGCTATTGGGGGAAAATGGTGCCGGTAAATCGACTTTGATCAAAACCTTAGCGGGTATTTATCAAGAAGATCAGGGTGAGATCCTCTATCAAGGCGTCAAGTTAGATCAAAAAAACAGACACCATGATGAGATTGCTTTCATTCATCAAGACTTAGGTTTAGTCGACTGGATGACAGTGTCAGAAAACATGGCGTTATCCATGGGATATTGTAAAAAGTTTGGCTTAATCGATTGGCAAGCAACGGACGCACGTGCCGCAGAGGCGTTAGCCAGTGTTAACGCAGACATTGATCCACGTACTCGAGTATTTCGCTTATCACGTGCAGAACAGTCTCTTATCGCCATTGCGCGTGCAGTGTATTGCAAAGCAAAAATTCTTGTTCTCGATGAACCTACTGCGAGTTTACCTGCCGCCGATGTGGCGCGCTTATTTGAAGTGATTCGTGATTTGCGTCAGAAAGGTGTTGGCATGATTTATGTTTCTCACCGATTAGACGAAGTCATGGAAATCTCCGACAGTATGGTGATTATGCGTGATGGTCGTTTGGTTGCAGAATGCGCCACTCAGGGTATGCAGGCGAAAGCATTAGTAGAGCTGATTGTGGGGAATGCCCAAAAAGATTTCCAGCGTCTCAGTGTAGACCCTAGCGCGCCAACTGTGCTTGACGTTTCTAACTTTGAAGCGGGCAACGTTGGCCCTGTTTCTTTCCACGTAAAACAAGGTGAAATCCTCGGTCTGATTGGCTTGCGCGGTGGCGGTCAAGGAGAGGTTGGGCGCGCCTTGTTTGGTGACTATCCAATATTTAATGGTCAAGTACGCCTAGATGGCAAATTGCTCAGCCTAGACTCTACTTCCGCTGCCATTCATGCTGGTATCGGTTATGTGGCTGGCGAACGTGCAGAAAATCTTGCGATGTCCATGTCGGTTCAAGACAATTTTTTTCTTAACCCCTTGTTGGGTAACCCTCCTTTATTTGCATTAAATACCTTATCCAAAGAGCAGAATATTGCGAGCGATTTGATAGATCGTTTTGATGTGCGTCCAAGAGATCCTGACCAAACCATTGAGAATCTTAGTGGCGGTAATCAGCAAAAAGTCATTATGGCGCGTTGGTTAAACTTAAATAAGCGAGTCTTGATTTTGGATGAGCCTACAGCGGGTGTCGATGTGGGAGCAAAAGCAGAAATTTATAATTTGCTCAAAGCCTCGGTGAGTAATGGCCTCACTGTGATTGTGGTGTCTACTGACTTTGAAGAAATAGAGAAAATTTGCAATCGCTGCTATGTGTTCAGCAAAGGGCGCATTCATAAAGAGTTAACTGAAAATGAGATGACCTTTGCCAATATGCTGGAGGTGGCTTCGGCAGATGGTGCCGTTAATTAATTTTCCCCGTTCCTACAAAAAGTTGATTGGCTAAAATAAAAATTATAGTGAGTAGCAGACGATGACGACTTCCATAAAATCTACGGCGTTAGAGCCGGACCATAACGATAAAAATTCAGTAAATGAGGGGGTACTTTCCCATATTGGGCGCTATCTTCCCGTGTATGGTTTACCTATTTTAACCCTACTGTTGATATTGTTTTTTTCCGTATTATTACCGGATACTTTTCCGACCATGCTGAATTTACGCTCAATTTTAAGTGATAAATCCATTATCGCGATTCTAGCATTGGCGGCCATGATACCCATGTTGACGGGGAAGATGGATCTAACCGTTGGTTATGGCATTGTGCTTTGGCACATTTTAGCGATTAGCCTTCAAACCAAATTTGGCATGAGCTGGCAAATGGCGGTTTTCGTCGTTCTAGTTTGTGGCATGCTGTTTGGTCTTCTGAATGGCCTGTTAGTTGAAATGGCGAAAATTGATTCCTTCATTGCCACGTTAGGTACAGGCACAGTGATCTATTCCGTTGCACTTTGGTATACCGGAGGGCGTCAGGTAATTGGTTCACTGGATGCCGATTTCTATTCTCTTTCAAATGCTTTCTTTTTGGGTTTACCTGCACCTGCATTCTACGTGATGGGCATTGCTATCTTGCTATGGATTGTCACTGAACGCTTGCCTCTAGGTCGTTGCCTTTATGCGATTGGTGCGAATCCAAGAGCAGCGGATTTGAATGGTATTCCAGCCCGAAAATATGTCATTGGGGCATTTGTTACCTCTGGTCTATTAACCGCTTTTGCTGGGGTGTTGTTGGCAGCGAAACTGCGTATCGGTCAGGCGAATGTTGGCTTGGAGTTTCTCTTACCCGCGTTAGTTGGGGCTTTTCTCGGTTCAACGACGATCAGACCTGGACGAGTGAATGTGCTGGGTACTCTTATCGGGGTCTCTATTCTGGCGGTGGGTATTTCCGGCATTCAGCAGCTAGGTGGTGCCTTTTATATTGAACCTCTGTTCAATGGTGCAACGTTACTAATATCCATCGGTATTGCTGGGTACGCTCAGCGCCGAGGTGGTCGTATAAAACGACTTATTAAAAAGAGTGAGTAGTAAGGCGTAGGGAAGCGCGTTAATGGGTTCGATATTTAACTGCGATGTATAAAAACAAAAAATACGAATGAGGTTGTCATGAAAAAATATCAGTCAATTTTAAAATACAGCACTTTGAGTTTATCTATATTACTTGCCATGGGAGCGACTAGCGCCAAGGCGGATGATTTTTTAGAGATGGCAAAAGCAAAAGTTCAAGCGGCCACGGCTCCTTATAATACATGGGATGGCCCAACAACCGGTCCTAAAGCTGTGTCTGGAAAAACGATTGTTTTTTTAGCATCTGATATGCGTAACGGTGGGGTACTTGGTGTTAGTAATGGTGTAGAAGAGGCTGCAGTCTGGACTGGTTGGAACGTTCGTGTTCTAGACGGGCAGGGCACTGTATCTGGCCGTACCGCGGCGTTTAACCAAGCGATAGCATTAAAGCCGGACGGTATTGTATTAGGGGGCTTTGATGTGAACGAACAATCAGCAGCACTGGAAACCGCAACACAACAGGGCATTAAGGTCGTGGGCTGGCATTCTGCGCCAACCCCAGGTCCCGTTCCAAGCAAAAATCTCTTCTCTAACATTACGACTAGTGCGGATGATGTGGCTGAGATTGCGGCATTAGCCGCTGTGGCAGGCTCCAATGGTAAGGCTGGTGTTGTCATTTTTACTGATTCAGCTTATGCCGTTGCGATAGCAAAATCAGACGCCATGGCAAATGTCATTAAGCAATGTAGCGGATGTACATTGATCTCTGTGGAAGACACGCCATTATCAGATACGTCAACACGCATGCCTCAGCTAACGACCTCTTTGTTACAACGCTATCAAGGTCAGTGGACTTACTCTTTGGGGATCAATGACCTTTATTTTGATTACATCGGGTCGGCATTAAATGCGTCAGGCCTGCCTGCGGATAAGCTACCGAGTAATATATCTGCAGGTGATGGTAGTCAATCGGCTTACTCGCGCATACGCTCTAACTTTAATCAAGTAGGCACAGTACCAGAGCCACTTAATCTGCATGGCTGGCAAGTTGTTGATGAACTAAACCGAGCCTTTGCTGGCGTTGCTGATAGTGGCTTTGCGACCCCTGTACACTTAGTCACTCCGGAGAATATTCAGTTTGACGGTGGTCAAAACGATATTTTCGATCCAGACAACAATTATCGTGAACACTACAAAGCCATTTGGAAATAGTTAACGTTTTAATGCCCCTTTCCATTTGTTGAAAGGGGCGTTTCATTGATTTATTTACAGTGCTTGTAGAGGTAACGGTGATCGCCATGGAAAAATTTGATGACAGAATAGAATCGATTTTATTAGGGAAATCAGACTTAGAAAAAGTATGCACAGGAGCAACATGGAGTGAGGGACCCGTTTGGCTCGATCATTCACAAACCCTATTATGGAGTGATATTCCCAATAATCGAATATTAAGTTGGAACGAGGAGAAAGGCCTAAGGGTATGGCGTTCGCCTGCTAACTTTACCAACGGTCATTATCTTGATTTGCAGGGCAACCTATTGCATTGCAGTCACGGTGGTAGATCCATTGAAAGAACGGATTTAAAAACAGGTGAGACAACTACGTTAGTCGACCGATATCTTGGTAAGCGTTTGAATTCGCCAAATGATTTAGTGGTGAAGTCAGATGGTACTGTTTGGTTTTCTGATCCACCTTACGGCATTTTATCTAATGTAGAAGGCTATAAAGCAGAGTCTGAACAAGAGGGGAATTTCGTCTATCGTTTTGATCCTATCACCAGTGAGCTATCCGTTGTTTGTCATACGATTGAAGAACCAAATGGTTTGGCCTTTTCACCAAATGAATCAAAACTTTATATCGCCGACACTTCTGCGGCGCTAAGAGAAGACGGCTCGGGAAATCATCATATTAAAGTGTTTGATGTCGAGCAGGGGCGCAAGCTAAGTAACGAAAGGTTGTTTGCCGTGGTGTCACCGGGGTTAGCCGATGGCTTTCGAGTGGATCAACAAGGTTGGGTTTATACCTCGTCGGAAGACAGTATTCAGATTTACCACATGGATGGCACATTATTAGGCAAAATTCGGGTGCCAGAAAAAGTATCTAACTGCACTTTTGCGACAGACAGGTCTTCTAATCACCAAGGAGAGACCTTGTATATTACCGCTTCTACTTCTATATATCGTATTCGTTTAAATACCCGTGGAGCGCGTCCTCAGGCTTCAGGCAATGGTGTTTGACAGCGAAATTTTTTTAAGGGATCATTGATGAATTTTACAGAATACTCCGCCATTCTTAGTGCTTTTAAAGAGGGTGTATTTACTTCTATCCTAGACAGCTACGACGATATTTGTCATGCACAAGATCAGTTGATCGCTGAACTCACCAGCAAAGGTGCCGTCATCAAAGGCTGGAAAGTCGTTGAGGATTCCGGTGTTTTTATTCTATCGCCTATTTTTGACTTTCAAATTTTCCAGAATCAGGGCGCTCAGCTACCAAAAGACAAGTTATCTGGTATCGAAGTGGAAATCTGCTATCAGTGCAGTGTTCCACTCTTGCCAAGTGATATTGAATACGCCGTTAGCCACAGCCAGCCACTTGTTGCTATAGAGGTTTTACGTCCCAAAATTAATGACAAGAGTTATCAATCTTGTGACTTTTATTACAACTACGGCATCTTAGTGTCGAGCCAACCTATCGCAAGTGATTTTTCACTTAAAAGTGGACAAACCTACCACTACTCAACCAGCGGCCCCGATTTTTCGAACAGAAAAAGGCGGTGCTGTTGAAGGGCGTACAAGAATGTGTTCGTCGAGGCTATATCGATGATTTCTTCTTCATGACAGGCAGCCTTAACGGACTTATTGCAACTGATTTATGCTTGGGTAAAAACGAAGTCATTGCATCAAATGGCACGTTAATTAGTGTAGATATTGTATAGCGCCCGACTCTGTTTATTGAAGCTGCTTACTGGAAGGTTCGCGGCTTTTTTGTTTCTAGTATCATAGTGATTGTTTTTTAGGGTTATTGGAGTTATAAGAAAAAGCAATTGGTTTTAAGGGGGTGTTGGGGTTATTGTTATTAATACTAAGGAAAGGGATGCGAAAGGGGTTATATGAAAAGCCGAGAGGTAATCCAGATGCTAGTCGAAGACGGATGGTACGAAGTTAGAGTAAAAGGCAGCCACGTGCAGTTTAAGCATCCTAATAAAAAAGGCACAGTGACGGTTCCCCATCCAAAGAAAGATGTACCGATTGGTACTTTTAACAGCATAAAGAAACAAGCCCAGCTTTATTAATAGCTTTTAGCAGAGGTACGAACCATGAAATACCCAATTGTATTGCATACCGACAATGGCGTTAGTTACGGCGTGACTGTGCCAGATGTGCCCGGCTGCTTTTCGGCTGGCGATACATTTGATGAGGCACTAGAAATGGCCGAAGAAGCAATCTTTTCTCACCTTGAGCCTCTTGTTAGAAGACGGTGAAGACATTCCAACCGCAAGCCCAATCACCGCTCATAAAGACAATCCAGACTACGCCGATGGTGTATGGGCTGTGGTGAATGTCGATATCACACCTTTGTTGGGAAAAAGCGAAAAAATTAACGTCACCTTACCGCATCTGCTGATTACCAAAATCGACAAAATGGTCGCCGCAAATCCAAAATACAAATCGCGCTCTGGCTTCTTAGCCGAGGCGTCTAAGAAAGTGTTACAGTTAGGTTAGCGGCAAGATAAAACAAGCACAGGATGTGTTGAGTATTGTTGAAATACTACCCAAGGAGGGTATACTTTTATTTATAAAACTAAAGAGTTTTGTTCTTTAACTAAAAAAGATCGTTTGTCTGATATGGATCTCATTGAAGTATGTGATGAGATCCAGAGAGGATTAGTTGATGCTGACCTAGGTGGCGCTCTCTATAAAAAGAGAGTGGCAACACAGAGCAAAGGTAAGAGTGGTGGCTATCGAACGATTATTGGCGCTGTCATTGGTGAAAAGTATTTTTTCTTGTATGCCTTTGCTAAAAACAAACGAGCTAACATCACCAAAAAAGAGCAAATGGCGCTAAGAGAATTAGCCCAAGTGTTTATTAGTTTTAGCCAGAGTGAACTAGAAAGTTTGATAGCTTCGAAAGAGTTAATCAAAGTAGAAAATTGCCAAGAAGGAGATCGCCATGAGTGATATTTTAAAGTCTGTTCATAAGACAGCCAAAGGCCTAAAAAAAGCGGGTGCGATTGATAAAACCACCATGCGTCAATTTGATACCTTATGCTTAACCTCTATTCATGATTTCACTCCTGAGCAAGTCAAAAAACTAAGGCTAGCCAATAACCTTTCCCAACCCGTTTTCGCACAATATTTAAATGTCAGCGATAAGCTGGTTAAAAAATGGGAGCAAGGTGAAAGCAAACCCAGAGGCGCTGCGCTGAAAATGCTTTCTCTTGTGGAGCGAAAAGGGATAGAAACGATAGCCTAGTTTTACCCAATTAAACTGGATATATAGAAAGCTTTGTATCTCACTCTCAGCAATAAATGAGGTAGTACGTTTCTTGTCTCTCATTCGTGTACATCAAACTCATTAGTCTCTCATTTTTTTAAGTAAATGAGAGACAAAGTCTTATATGACGGTTTGATACGCAATACTTAAGAGTCAGTGATGAGTGAGTAGGAAAACCGGAGAAGGGTAAAAGAAAACCATAATTTTAAAAATAAAAAAACCGCTTCCATTCCTGAAAGCGGCTTTCCATTCTTTACCAACTAATCCTATTAAATAGAATTAAGCATCAATACGTTTGTACTTGATTCGAGTTGGTGTGGCGTCGTTGCCGGTACGTTTTTTGTAGTCGGCTTCGTATTCTGCGTAGTTCCCTTCGAAGAAGACGGCTTTAGAATCGCCTTCGTACGCTAGGATGTGTGTTGCGATACGGTCTAGGAACCAACGGTCGTGGGAAATAACAATCGCGGCGCCTGGGAAGGCCAGTAGGGCGTCTTCCAGAGCACGTAAAGTTTCTACGTCTAGGTCGTTGGTCGGCTCATCCAGTAGCAATACGTTGCCGCCTTCTTTAAGCAGTTTCGCTAGGTGCAAGCGGTTACGCTCACCACCAGACAAATGCTTAACCAATTTTTGTTGATCAGATCCTTTGAAATTAAAGCGGCCAATGTAAGCACGAGACGGTACTTTGTAGTTGTGAACCGTGATCATGTCTAGGCCGTCAGCGATTTCTTCAAACACGGTTTTGTCGCCATCCAGTTCACGCATTTGGTCAACGTAAGCCAGTTGTACTGTTTCGCCCAACGTCACTGTGCCTGTATCAGGTTTTTCGATGCCAGCGATCATTTTGAACAGGGTAGATTTACCGGCACCGTTACCACCCACCACACCGACGATAGCGCCTTGTGGCACCACCATGTTGAAGTCTTCTAGTAGCATCTTGTGTTCGAAGCTTTTGCTAACGCCTTCGATTTCGATGACTTTGTTACCAAGACGTGGTCCTGGTGGAATGTACAATTCGTTAGTTTCGTTACGATCTTGGAACTCTTGTGAGTTCATTTCTTCGAATCGAGCCAAACGGGCTTTGGATTTAGACTGGCGGCCTTTGGCGTTTTGGCGAACCCACTCAAGTTCCGATTTGATGGCTTTTTGGTGAGAGGCTTGTTGCTTCGCTTCTTGTTCTAGACGAGCATTCTTTTGCTCCAACCAAGAAGAGTAGTTGCCTTCGTATGGAATACCATGGCCGCGGTCCAATTCTAAAATCCAGCCAGCGGCGTTATCTAGGAAGTAACGGTCGTGGGTAATCGCCACAACGGTGCCTGGGTAATCTTTTAAGAAGCGCTCTAGCCAAGCGACGGATTCAGCATCCAAATGGTTGGTTGGCTCGTCTAGTAGGATCATGTCAGGCTTGTTTAATAGCAAACGACAAAGCGCCACACGACGACGCTCACCACCAGAAAGGTGTTCTACTTTGGCGTCCCAAGGTGGAAGACGAAGCGCATCGGCCGCGACTTCAAGGGCACGATCTAGGTTGTGACCTTCTTTCGCTTCGATTAAGGCTTCAAGCTGACCTTGTTCTTTTGCTAGGGCGTCAAAGTCTGCATCGGGTTCTGCGTATGCTGCATAGACGGCATCCAAACGTGCCATCGCTTCAATTACGTCAGTAAAGGCTTCTTCAACAATGCCACGAACGTTTTTTTCTGGATCAAGATGCGGTTCTTGCTCCAAGTAGCCGATTTTGATGCCCGGCATTGGACGCGCTTCGCCATTATGCTCGGTATCCACACCCGCCATGATACGAAGTAGGGTAGATTTACCAGAACCGTTAAGACCCAATACACCGATCTTAGCGCCAGGGAAGAATGAAAGAGAAATGTCTTTTAGAATCTCGCGTTTAGGCGGAACAATTTTCCCAACGCGATTCATGCTGTATACAAACTGAGCCATAAATAGTCAACTTATCCTATGATTAGAAATCCTAGCACGACTACTACGCTCGCCAATACTTTGTTAAAAACAGACTCAAAATGCTCATTTATAAACCATAAACTTTGCTTTTTCGTCAGTTTTTGCCTCGTCTTGGCTTTGCTCGTAACGTCGTGAATAAATTTCGTTAAAACGCTCCACGGGATTACCAAAAAATGTCTGGCAAGTTGATGGAGAGCCAAATGAAATTAGTTAGGTAAGGATAGCACAGGGGAAGATTGGGAAAAATACAGATGCGAGCAAGAACCGCTATTTATCGTAACGGTTCTTGCTGCGTTTTTATCTAGATCGTTTAAAGCTTAAAGTTAGATAAATCACGATTAATGCTTGAGCTGAGTGAGTCGAGCTGATCACTAAGTTGTTCGATGTTTGCAGCATTGTCGGTGATGACTATCGTGGCATTATTGATAATAAGAACTTTATCGCTGACTTCAGAGGCAACTGAGCTTTGCTCTTCGGTCGCTGTTGCTACTTGAGCGTTCATGTCATTGATGACGATAATATCTTGAATGATATTGTCGAGTGCGGCAATTGCTCCGCTGGATTCATCAATCGTTCTTTGTAGTGTGGCACTAGTCGACTGCATGAGTTTACTCGCGTCCTCAGAGGCGGTTTGTAAGCTATTAATGATGCCTTCGATTTCAGACGTTGAATCTTGAGTGCGTTGTGCTAATGAACGTACTTCATCGGCCACGACAGCAAATCCACGACCTTGTTCACCAGCACGAGCGGCTTCTATCGCCGCGTTAAGCGCTAATAAATTCGTTTGCTCAGCAACGCCTTTGATCACATCCAATACGGTATTAATTTGAGAGCTTTGATTTTTCAATTCAACTATTTTCACAGACGTAGAATTGATTTCCTTACCTAAGTTGTGAATATCATTGATGGTGTTTTTGACGATGCTGTTACCTTTGACGGCAAGCTCATTACAGCGCTGGGTTTTATTCGCTGTTTCGTTGGCGTTTCGAGCGACTTCATGTGTCGCTGAGGACATTTCATTGAGCGCAGTGGCCACTTGTTCAATTTCTAGTAACTGTTGTTCTGTGGATTTGACGTTTTCATTTGCATTAGACTTAATGCTGTGAGAACAGTTTGACAGTTCGTTATTTGAGTGAACAATTTTTTGTACCAAGGTATGAAGGTTAGAAATAAAGGTATCAAAGCCGTGGGCAAGGACACCGACTTCATCTTTACTTTGGATGTTGAGTCGTCTTGTTAGATCACCACCACCTTGTGCGATTTCAGCCATTGCGTTGGCTACGACTTTGATTGGGTTCACGACATAGCGAGTTAGTACGAACCAGTTGGTGATCTGTAAAACGAGTATCAAAATGACGCCAATCAGTAGGAACATATTTCGAATAGACGATAGTAGTTCGGCGTTGCTGTCCATACGGTATGTTACTTCAAGATGACCTATGACACTCTTGTCACTCCAAGTAATATCTATTTTATCAACACGTAAGTCGTGGGAGTCTGCTTTTGTACTCTGTTCGTCTTTTGCTGTGCCAAGTAGTTTATTTCTTTGGTCATACGCTTTTATGCTGTCCACAAAAGGAAGATTCATAAAAGAAGACATAATGTGTTCAATTAGGCCTGAATCATAAGAAAAAATAGGTTCTTGTAACGCAATCGACAAGGTATTGTTTAAGCCTTTAATTTGCTTATCTAACGCATCATCGAAATGATTTTTAGCCAACATGTAGCTGCTGGAGAAAATGATTACCATCACGATGAGTGAAGCGCTGGAAAGAAAAAGCATGGATTTCTGTTTGATTGAATTCATTTCTATCTCGTATCGTTGCTTTGGGTATAAGAAATATGTCGTTATTTCGCTGGTTTAAAGGCTATCTAAATCCAACCAAAATTCTTTGCGATCAAAGGGCGTATCTGGATGCATGGTGGCATTTTTTATGCGAATGACTTTACGTTGTTTTAGATTTGCCTGCTCCAAAACATCTTTAATCATGGGGTGATTGAAGAACAGTTTGTCGTAGCTTCCATCCGCAATGGCCATTTCAAAACCTTTATAGATTTTGTCGTGCAGCGCTTTATTCGATTTTTCGACATAAAAATATTGAGCGAAGGGGTAAATCAGCATGAGGTGTTTATCGATGGCTAAATTCAGTTCTGGACGAGATTTCACTTCGACCCAAGGCTCGTGGAGCGCTCTTGGAAAGTAATCAAATCGACCACCTTCTAGCATCAAAAATAAGTTGGGATATTTGATCGTCGTGATAGTTGGAATGCCAGCCAACTTCATTATCTTGGTATCACCCCATAGTGTTCCCAAGCCTGGTTTGAAGCGTTTCAAATCTTCCAAGGTGTTTATTTTATTGAATTTTTCTTGATCAGCAGCACGAATGATAAAGATGCGATGGCCTAGTAATCCTTTTAGGGCCGGTATTCTAACAGGTAGCATTTTGTCTTCGTATGTGGAGGTAGAGCCTCCCCACATAACATCGAACGTCTTTGACTCAACAGCGCCAATAGCTCGCGCAGTGTTTAGCTCTTGGTCGTTTTGAATATAGGTGACGTCTGAGTCAACTTTACTCATAACGAGCTTCAATACGCTGAACATCAGCTCTTCTTTTTCTCCCACCACCTTATTTACTCTGATGGTTTCTGCACTCATGACATGAAATGAGTGAAGTATCAGAATCATCATCCCTATGTATTTAAATGTATTCACTTTATGCTATTTCCTTTTTTTGTTACATAAAATTACAATCTTGGAATCTTATGTCTTATAGCTTTTCTATTTCAAGTGAATTTTTTATTTAATACGATAAAGAAGAATATTGAGTGATTTTTAGTGACTGAATAAAATAATAAAAGCTGCGCCAGCCACAACGAAAATCGCACCAATCCATGCACCAAAGGCTGGGCGTTGGCCTGTGGTAATCCATAAACCCGGAAGAATCAAGACAGGAACAACGGCTGATAACGTGGTGACGATACCGACGTTTGCGTTGCCGACACCCCAGACGAGTACGCTCATACCAATGACCATGCCGATAGTGGCAAGGGCCGCAATGCCCATGAAATCAAAGCGCGTGAGCTGGCTAAATGGAATTGCCTCGGCAGGTTGTTTATGTCGATAGTACAAACCATAAGCCAGCACCAATGCCAGCGCGCCCGTACCAACGCGTAATGCAGAAACCGCAATGGGATCGGCGCCATCCACGAGTGCCGGTTTGCTCAGCAAGGCACCACTGGCCTGTCCCAGTGCCGCGCCAAGTGCTAGCAAAATCCCGATACTTAATTTGCCTTTGGTTTGTTCCCAAGCATGTAGGCTGTTTTTGCGTCCAAAGAGAATCGCTATTACCACGCCGACCAATACTAAGCCACAGGCAAACAGTTGATTAAAAGACAGGTTTTCCCCTAGAAACAACCAGCCTAATAGAATCGACATGGGGGCATTGGTAGCAAACAGTACACCAGTGCGACGAGGGCCAAGCCGATGTACAGCGGTAAACAACATGGTGTCGCCAATGAAAATGCCCAATAGCCCCGACAACATGATGATCTTCGCATGTTGCCATAAGGTCGCATCAAAGCGTTGAGTGATTAAGCAAATGACTAAAAGAATGGAGCTGGCAATGACAATACGAAAAGTATTAAAGCGCATGGCGCCAAAACGTTGGATCAGCCCTGGTGCCATTAAACTAGAAATAGTCCAGCATAAGGCCGCAACCAAGCCCGATAATTCTGCGAACGGCATATAAATCCTTATAAACTCATCTAATCTTCTATCGTGAAGAATGATAAACGCGCACACAGTAGCTCGGTAGCTATATTATGGCGGGGTTGGTATGATTTCACCCATCATGTGATGGCCTAATTTTTAGGCATTCTTACACCAAATTAGCGATATTGGAAGCACCATGCGATGCCCTTTTTGTGGAACTCAAGATACTAAAGTAGTGGACTCTCGGTTAGTTTCTGAAGGCGCACAGGTGCGCCGTCGCCGAACCTGTATCCATTGCCAAGAGCGCTTCACCACCTTTGAAGTGGCTGAATTACAAATGCCAAAATTGATCAAAAGTGATGGCAGTCGAGAAGCGTTTGATGAGGAGAAACTGCGCAATGGCATTATTAAAGCTATTGAGAAACGCCCAGTTAGCATTGAGGCGGTCGAAACCGCAATCACTCGTATTAAAGAGAAAATGCAAGCCACTGGCGAGCGTGAACTGCCTTCCCGTTGGACAGGAGAAGCCGTTATGGAAGAGTTGCAGCGTCTCGATCAAGTGGCCTATGTGCGCTTTGCTTCTGTTTATCGTAGCTTTAAAGACATCAGTGAGTTTCGTGAAGCGATAGACCGTCTAGAAAGTCATAGCGTCGCTGTTCCGAAATCAAAACAAAACGTCCCAGAATCGAAAAAAGAAGATAAAGCATGACATATAACCATGAATATTGGATGGCGAAAGCCATCCAGCTCGCGAAAAAAGGCCGTTATACCACTCATCCAAACCCACGTGTTGGTTGTGTGTTGGTTAAAGATCAGCAAATCATTGGCCAAGGTTTTCATATTAAAGCCGGAGAAGGTCACGCCGAAGTCAACGCATTAGCGGATGCCAAACAAGATGCTGTTGGCGCAACGGCTTATGTCACCTTAGAGCCTTGCAGTCATCAAGGCAAAACGCCGCCTTGTGCCGATGCCTTGATTAAAGCGGGCGTCGCGCGCGTTGTTTACGGCATGCAAGACCCGAATCCTGAAGTGTCTGGTAATGGTTTGGCAAAACTTAAAAAAGCCGGGATTGAGATTATCGGCCCCGTTCTAGAAGCGGAATGTGAGGCGTTGAATCCAGGTTTTATCAAGCGTATGCGTGAAGGGCTGCCTTATGTGCGAGTGAAGCTTGCGATGAGTATGGATGGCCGCACGGCAATGGAATCTGGTGAGAGCCAATGGATTACGTGCCCTGCAGCGCGCCTTGATGTACAACGTTTGCGCGCGCAAAGTGATGCGATTGTGACGGGGATTGGTTCGGTATTGGCGGACAATCCTAGCATGACGGTCCGTATCGATAATAATGACCAAGAAGCGGACCCCAAAAGCGTGCGTCAGCCGATTCGTGTGGTGATGGACACCGCTCTGTCGATTCTTCCAGAAGCCAAAATTCTCTACCCAGCGAATCAGGCATGGGTGTTTTCTGTCGAAGACGAAGTGGAAGAAGAGCATTTAGAAGTCCTGACCAAGAAGGGCGTGACGGTGCGTTTTGCTCCGCGTGGCGAAGATGGTCGGCTCGATCTACTGGACGCAATGGAACAACTTGCCGATGCCGGCATTAACGAAGTTTTATTAGAAGCTGGCGCTGAATTGGCTGGTGGTTTTTTAGAAGCAGGTCTGATCGACGAAATCGTGGTGTACATGGCGCCGAAATTATTGGGTTCTAGCGCACGTCCGTTATTTAAATTGCCTTTAGAGGCCATGGACGAAGCCGTTGAGCTGACATTGAAATCGGTTCGCCAAGTTGGGCAAGATGTGCGTTTGGTTTATTTGCCAAAATACCTAGATGAAGATTTTGAAGGTGATTTTGACGAATAGGTAAAAGCTGAGTTATTGCTTTCTCAGGTTTTTTTTGAAAATCCCTGAAAAATGTTTTTTCTTATGAATATTTAGAAAACTTTGCCGAGAAACCTAGAATAAATGTTGCTATAATCGCCGCCCAAGACAACCCGTATATTCGTACCTTTGGTCGATATGACTCAGATGCTGTCTAAAAGCCGTATCTAGTAGCTCTTTAACAACCAAGGGTATTTTCTAAATAAACAAAAGCCAAACAGACAAAAGCCAAACAGGCAAAAAGCGTCAGCCCATAAGGCGGCGTAGTCTGGACAATTGAGGCAAAAAATGAGCGAAGTGGAAACAACAAACGACCAAACTCCAACACCAAAACGTAAGGATAAAAAGCCTTCACGTTCGCAATTGCGCAGTGCTTCTCGTCGTTTGGCATTGCAAGCTGTCTACCAGTGGCAGATGAACAAAACTGCGGTTAGCGAGATAGAAACCCAGTTCGTAATGAACCAAGATCAAGATATGGATTCTTGTGACAAAGTCTACTTTCGTGAGTTGCTGCAAGGTGTCACGGCAAGCGCTAAGAAACTAGACGCTTTGTTTGAAGAACTACTGGACCGTCCATTGAGCGAACTGGATCCGATCGAGTTAGCGGTAATGCGAATTGGTTCGTATGAGTTGTCTCAACGTTTAGACGTACCCTACCGTGTTGCGATCAACGAAAGTGTTGAGCTTGCTAAAGCCTTTGGTGCTACCGAAAGCCATAAATACGTTAACGGCATTCTGGATAAACTAGCACAACGTGTGCGCCGCGAAGAAATCGCCGCTCGCCGTGAAGCCAACAAGTAACCGAAAGACTGTTTTATAAACGCGAAATAGCGTTTATAAAGATAACTAATAAAAGATAACTAAAAACCCCGTTATTACTGGCTAATAACGGGGTTTTTTATGCCTGTTCATGGATATAGCAGACACACTTTATGTAGAGATCGCATTACCTTTTAAACATCGAGGTGGTGCTCGGTAAATACGTTCTGAATCCAAGAGATTGTTCTTGAGGCAAAGGTTCTCTAGACAGAGTCTTTGTTATTTTTAATCAACCAAAAAACACGTCTTATCTTTCTTATTGATGGCTGGTTTATTCTTAACCCGCTATCATAGGTGGGTATCAAGGTGGTTGTTACGCTGCTTTACCCAATATTTTTAGGATCATAATGAAAAAGAACTTTGTCTTATCTCACCCAAAAAAGCCATATCAGCGCCTCATCGAAGAAGCGAAAAACGAAGTTAAGCAATACATCAAAGCGGAACGCAATAAAGCCTTGCCAGAGGGGGCGGATTTTTGGGGATTTAACTGCAAGTTTGGTCAAACTGCTGACAAGGCACGTGCGATCCACGAAGGCGATATCAATACCAATATTAGCTCGGCACAAAGCCAGCATTGGAAGTCTTTTTATCTAGAAGTGATCCCAACACCTAAGACACGGGCTAAGCGTTCTGAAGATTAACGCTTTTTTACTGTGGTAATGATGCATTCCCAAAAGGGCAGGTTGTTCAGAGCAATCTGCCTTTTTTGCTTCTGACAGACTGCCGATAATACGGTATCCTTTCTGCTCTAAAACAGGCGTGCTTTTACTGCTCAGCGAATGCCTTTTAATTGACCTTTTATCAAGATAAGTAAGGATCTTCTGTTGAAAGAATTCGAGTTGATACAAAATATCTTTCAAGCGTCCGTGATGGCAAGTACACAAGGGCGCGGGGATCTTCTGTTAGGTATTGGTGATGATTGCGCACAGGTGCAAGTGCCGCTGGGGCAGAGTCTGGTGTTTTCCATGGATACTCTAGTCGAAGGGCGACATTTCCCTTTTGACGCGGATCCTGTGGATATTGGTTATCGCGCGGTGGCAAGCTGTGTGAGCGATTTAGCGGCAATGGGCGCAAAACCAGCGTTTTTCACCTTGGGACTGACGATTCCTGAATCAGATCCGCAATGGTTAGCGGGTTTGGCGCAAGGTATGGCGGAACTGGCTGAGTCCCATTGGTTTGGCCTTAGTGGGTGGCGATACCACCAAAGGGCCACTGACGATTACGCTGCAAGTGCATGGTTATGTTGAGCCAGACATGGCGGTAAAGCGCAGTGGAGCCAAGGTCGGTGACGATATTTATGTGACTGGACTGCTCGGTGATGCCGCGGCGGCCGTGCCGATTGTCACAGGGGAGTTGCAAGTATCCAGTGAGCGTTTTGATTACTTCTATGAGCGTTTTTGGCGGCCACAACCAAGACTGATTGCTGGTATGGCGCTCAAACGTGTAGTGCATGCCATGATGGATATTTCCGATGGTCTTGCGCAAGATATCCAGCATATACTCAAGGCCTCAGGCGTCGGCGCGAATATCGATGCGCAGCATTTGCCTATTTCTGCGCAGTTAAGCCAGTGGCGGCCAGATGCAGCGGTGGCGTTAGCCTTAACCGGCGGTGATGATTACGAGTTATGCTTTACCGCAGCAAAAGAACAAGCTGCTGAAATTGCATTAATCACCCAAACATTGCGCTTGCCATGCACCAAGGTTGGCGAGATTGTCGAAGAGGGCTTGGTGATTCAACACTATGATGGCGAGATAACTGGCTGGCAACATTTTTAGAGCCATGAGAGTTCACAAAAATTTTTAGGTTTTCATTTAATAGATAGGTAGCAACACCATGGCAAACTCTGCCCCCGCGTCCGTATGGCGTAACCCGATACATTTTCTGGCATTTGGTCTTGGTTCTGGTGCTGCACCAAAAGCACCTGGTACTTTTGGTACGCTTGCGGCTGTGCCGATTTTTATTTGGTTATTACAGGATTTAAGCGCGACAGCGTATTTTATGATGCTAGTAGTGACCTCATTAGTGGGGATTTACCTTTGTGGTAAAACCTCTAAAGACATGGGCGTACATGATCATGCTGGTATCGTCTGGGATGAGTTTGTCGGCTTCTGGATCACCATGTGGCTAGCGCCAGCAGGTTGGTTTTATATCGTGCTGGGCTTTGTCTTGTTTCGTTTATTCGATATCTTGAAGCCTTGGCCTATCTCATGGGTCGATAAAAACGTCCACGGCGGCTTCGGTATCATGCTAGACGATATTTTGGCCGGTGTTATGTCTTTTGTCGTACTACAAGCGTTGGTCGAATTTGTCTTGTAACGGATAAGTTTAGAAGCTCATCGATCGAATAACATTTCTTCTCGAAACTATCGCCTTCCTCGTAGAAATGTTATTCGCTCAATGAGTTAAGGGCTGCGGCCCTTTTAAATGATTGTCTTAGCGCACAACTGCTTTAGGTTTATTTAACTCTTTGCGTTTTCTTAGGGCTTCGTAATAAGGCGCGTAAGCTGGGCGGTCTATATATTGTCCATCGCCAGATTGAGCGATTAGCACATTGTTATGCCATGCGAGTTTGCCGTTACAGATTGTGGTTTCTGGCACACCGTGGATTTCCATGCCTTCAAAAATACTGTGCTCGATTTTCGAATGGTGGGTTTTCGCGGAAATCGTTTTGCTCGTGGCAGGATTCCAAATTACCAGATCGGCGTCAGCGCCGACACGAATGCAGCCTTTGCTTGGATACATGTTGAAGATTTTCGCCGTGTTGGTCGAAGTCAAAGCAACAAATTCATTCATGGTGATCTTGCCTTCATTGACACCTTTTTCCCACAGCACCATCATGCGTTCTTCTACTCCCGCTGTACCGTTAGGAATTTGCGTGAAGTTGTCTTTGCCCATGGCTTTTTGCTCGGCACAAAAGGCGCAATGGTCAGTGGCGGTGGTTTGTAGCGTGCCAGCTTGTACGCCTTTCCAAAGCGCATCTTGATGATGTTTTGGTCTGAATGGTGGGACTCATAACGTGAGCCGCCGCCGTGGCCCAATTTGGATGTTGATAAACGCTTTCGTCTACGGTGAGATGGCCTGCTAACACTTCGCCAAATACGGTTTGGCCGTGGTCTTTGGCGTAGCGAATGGCATCGACGGCTTCTTCTGTGGAGACATGAACAAGATAAATTGGCGCGCCAAGCGTATTGGCAATGCTAATGGCTCTGTTAGCCGCTTCGCCTTCTACAGAAGAGGGGCGAGACAGCGGATGGGCTTCTGGTCCCGTTATGCCTTCAGCCATGAGTTTATTTTGTAGGTGATAAACCAGCTCGCCATTTTCTGCGTGAACCGTTGGTATCGCACCGAGTGCTAAGCATTTTGTGAAGCTCGCGACAAGAATATCGTCAGTTGCCATGATGGCGTTTTTGTAGGCCATGAAATGTTTGAAACTGTTTACGCCATGGTCTTTTACCAGTATTTTCATTTCTTCCGCGACGGTATCATCCCACCAAGTAATCGCCACATGGAAAGTGTAATTTGAATGGGCTTTTTTTGCCCAGTCACGCCATTGATGATAAGCGTCCAATAAAGACTGCTGAGGATTGGGAATCACAAAATCAATAATAGTCGTTGTGCCGCCAGCAAGCGCTGCGACAGTACCGGAAGCAAAATCGTCTTTTGCCACGGTTCCCATGAAAGGTAACTGCATGTGAGTATGTGGATCGATACCGCCAGGCATGATGAGTTTGCCCGTGGCATCAATGGTTTCAACGTCTTTTGGCAGCACGCTGATGTCGCCTATTTCGACGATTTTATTGTCCTTGCAAAGAATATCGGCTTTGAAGGTTTCTTCGTGGGTGACGATCGTCCCACCTTTTATTAATAGACTACTCATGTGTCGTCCCTTTCCAGTTGTAAAGTATAGACGGCACCACGCGGTGCCGCGGTGAGAATGATTTAGGATTGCAACGCGTCAGTTTGAGTCGCAGGCGTGGTTTGCATATTGCCAAGGATGAAATACAAGATGGCGCCAGTGAATGCGCCAGTGAACCAACCGTAGTTATAGAACCAACCAAGTGTTGGTACATTCAATGCCACTAACGTGATCAAAACGGGTACAGCAAAGGTGATCAGTCCAGCGTTGTTAAAGGCTGGATAAAGGCTGTCTGGCGTATACAGGGCGACTAAATCTAAATGCTGACGTTTGATTAAAAAATAATCGACAATCATGATGCCTGCGATTGGGCCAAGTAAACTTGAATACCCCAATAGCCAATTTGAATACATGCCTTCTACGCTAACATCGGATTCCAAGGCCCCTAATTTTTTGAGTAATTCCCAAGCCATTAGCAGAATACCAATTAAACCTGTTAGCAAAGCGCCACGAGTATGATTAATGAGTTTTGGCGCGATGTTTTGAAAATCGTTAGTTGGAGAAACCACGTTGGCGGCCGTATTGGTTGAAAGCGTGGCTATGACGATCAAGATCATGGCAATTGCCACCCAGAATGGGCTGTCGATTTTACCAATCAAAGAGATTGGATCAGAGATCGTTTCGCCCACCAATGTGGTGGATGCGGCAGTGAGCACTACGCCTAATGCCGCGAAGAAGAACATGGTGATAGGCAAACCAACGATTTGTCCGATAACCTGATCTTTTTGCGATTTTGCATAACGGCTAAAATCGGGAATGTTTAATGATAAGGTTGCCCAGAACCCCACCATGGCCGTCAGACCGCCTAGAAAGTAACCCATAAAGCCAGCATCGGCAGGGCGGTTTGCTGGAGTGGCAAGAAGTTCAGTAAAAGAGACCTTGTCGCTCGCCCAAAACATCAGACCAATGGCAACGATCAATAACAATGGCGCAGATAAGGTTTCCATCCATTTAATCGATTCTGCGCCGCGGATCACCACGTACATGTTTAGCGCCCAGAAAATGAAAAAGCCGATTACTTCGCCGACGCCACCCAAACTTGCCCAGCCATCGGATACGGCTGATAAGAATAAATGAATGGCCAAACCACCAAACATGGTTTGAATTCCAAACCAGCCACACGCAACCAAGGCACGAATCAAACAAGGAATGTTAGAGCCAACCATACCAAAGGATGAACGTAATAACACAGGGAAGGGAATACCGAATTTTGTACCAGGATAGGCGTTTAGTGTCAGTGGCACCAGCAAGATAATGTTAGCCACAAGAATGGTAAACAAGGCTTCCATCACCGACAATCCGAAGTAGGCTGTCAACACCCCGCCCAAGGTATAAGTTGGTACACAAATCGACATACCGACCCATAACGCGGCAATATGCCACTTGCTCCATGTACGATCTTTGACTTTGGTTGGCGCTAAATCGTCGTTATACGCTGAACTTTGTTGCAGGTCGCTATCAACCTCCAACTCATAAAACTCACCTTGTTTAACAGACTTGCTGGTCATTTTTGCCACCTCTTCTACTTTTCAATTATTTATGGGTTTCATTCAATGGTTCGTTGTTGTCTTCACTTGCTTGTTGTCATGGTTTATTGATGTTCTTTGGCGATGCGTTCACTGGCTTCGAGCATGGCGTGCAGCAGCACATTGGCTCCGGCCGCGCATTCTTCTGGTGAGCTGTATTCTGCTTCGTTATGACTGATACCGTTCAAACAAGGCGTAAAAATCATTCCAGTTGGTACTAAATCCGCCATGTAACAGGCGTCATGTCCTGCACCTGCATAGATGTCCATATGGCTATAACCAAGCTTTTCCGTGGCGGCTTTTACGTCGTCAGAAGCGTTAAACTCTACTGGAGCGAAATACCAAAAAGGATCAACGTTGACGTCGACACCATGATCAAGGGCGATTTCTTTGCAAAAGGCTAATAGCTCTTCATGCATGGTGAGCAAAACATCAGGTTTAGGGTTACGAAGGTCTGCGCTGAATGTCACATTGCCCGGAATCGTATTGCGTGAGTTTGGCCAGACTTGCATAAAACCCACCGTACCCAAGCCATTTTCATGACGATGCGCGATGGCGTTCATTTCGGTGACAATGGCAGAAGCCGCTAACATAGCGTCCTTGCGAAGATGCATTGGTGTGGTGCCTGAATGAGAAGGGCGACCGACCACTTCAATGTTGTACCAGCGGATGCCTTGGCCTAGTCGAACTATACCAATGGCTTTTTCTTCATCCTCTAAAATTGGCCCTTGTTCGATGTGCGCTTCGAAAAATGCGCCCATGTGTCGGCTGCCTAATTCCATTTCGCCTAAATAACCAATACGTTCTAGTTCGTCACCAAGACGAATGCCATTGACGTCCGTTTTGTTTAATTCAGTTTCCAGATCAAAGCGGCCAACATAGGTTCCTGAAGTCCTGCATAGCGGGTTGGAAACGTGACCCTTCTTCGTTGGTCCAAACGGAGAATTCCATTGCCGTGGGCGTTGCAATGTTGTTTTCATGCAATGTGCGCAGTACTTCAACGCCAGAAAGAACACCGAAAACACCATCGAACTTGCCGCCAGTCGGTTGTGTATCAAGGTGGCTGCCAGTGCCGACGGCTGGTAAGTCATTATTTATGCCAGAACGACGAGCAAAGATATTGCCAATTTTATCGACTTCAACGGTACAGCCACAGGCTTTACACCAAGAAACAAAAAGATCACGGGCTTGCTTGTCTAAGTCTGTTCCTGCAAGACGGTTACAACCGCCTTTTTCTGTACCGCCAATGTCGCCCATTTCCATTAGGGAGTCCCAAAGGCGTTGCTGGTTGATACGAAGGTCTTGCATGGCTTACTCCTAATCCTGCTTCCAATACCTTTACCAAAAGGTAAAAAATGACGATAAAAAAATAATCAATAACTTGCCTTTCAGGTCAGCAATAAGTAGGCCAAGTTTTAATCAAGTTTGTCGAGAAAGACTCGTTAGAGTTATCTGACTGTGCTATTTTAAAACTTGAGAAAAAGATAATGTTTAATAAAAACAGCGTCTTATAAGGTTAAAAAAGAATGTACTTTTTGTATTAAGGCGGATTGGATTTTGGTTGAGAAGAAAGCGAAACGCACAAAACAATCAATTAATAGAGAAGAATTAGAGTCACGTATACTGCGTTCTGCTGAAGTGTTATTTGCAGAAAAAGGTTACAGCGGGTCTTCTATGGAAGCGATTGCGATAACGGCAAATATTTCTAAGCAAAATCTTATTTATTACTTTCCAAACAAAGAGTTACTCTACAAACGCGTGTTAAAAGAGATGCTCGATATATGGATAGAAAAGCTGTCATTTCTTGAAACGCAAGGTGACACGCCCGAAGCGGTTATTCGTCGCTATGTGCGTGAAAAAATGCAGCTTTCACGATTGTACCCGAATGGTTCTAAAGTCTTTGCTCATGAAATCATCAGTGGTGCACCTGTCTTAAAAGAGTACCTAATTAGCCACTTAAAACCGCAGTTTGATCGAGATGTTATATTGGTTAAGTCTTGGATAAATAAGGGATTAATTGAGGATGTAGATCCTGAGCATTTGTTTTTTACTATCTGGGCGGCGACACAAACCTATGCCGATTTCTCGGTACAAATGGAAGTGCTATTAGGAAAACATCGTTTGGACGAAGATGATTTTGAACGAGCGGAACTAGCGGTGACGGATTTCGTTGTGCGCGCTCTTGGTGCCAAAAAAATAATTAAAAATAATTTTATCAAGTTTTTCCTCTGGTATTTCAATAAATGGCGTTTTTTTTGAGTCATTGAACTGTGCAAAAAAACGCCACTTTTCATCATCTTAACCTTTTGGTTAACTTATTACTTAACTAAACTTTAGACCGCTAGCCCTTTATCAGTGCGTGTTTTGCACTAATAAAAACAATTTACTCTGCGCAAAATGGTTGCTATTAATTTTTATACCAAATGGTAAAAAAGTTAATTTAATCTCATTTAACCACTAACGCGTGGAGTGACTATGATCTCTGATTCTGAAGCCATATCTTATGAGTTTGCTACTGGGCCAGACTTGTACGCACTCTGCCAAGAAGCCGCTAAAGCGCGTGATAACGCTTGGGGTAAACAACTTACTTATTCAAAAAAGTGTTTATACCCTTAACCAATATGTGTCGTGATACCTGCGGTTATTGCACCTTTGTGCAGTCGCCAGAGTCTCCTCATGCTAATTACATGACACCAGAACAAGTGCTAAAAACCGCTCGAGAAGGTGCGGCATTAGATTGCAAAGAAGCTTTGTTCAGTTTGGGCGAGCGCCCAGAAGAGCGCCATCAGAAAGCTCGCGATATGTTGGCCAATTTAGGTTACGACAGCACCTTAGAGTATTTGCATGATCAATGTGAAAGTGTCTTAACGCACACCAGTTTGTTGCCTCATGTGAATGCGGGAGCCTTGTCTTTTGATGAACTGAAACGCCTAAAACCCGTCGCGGCTAGCATGGGCATGATGCTGGAAAATGTGTCAAATACGTTACTTAAAAAAGGCCAAGCTCATTATGCTTGTCCAGACAAAACCCCTAAGCGTCGGCTCGACACCATAGAGCAAGCGGGCCGTCTTGATATCGCCTTCACCACAGGAATCCTGATTGGCATTGGTGAAAGCTGGACAGACCGAGTAAACAGTCTCATCGCCATTCGTGATCGCCATCTTGCCTATGGGCATATCCAAGAAGTCATCATTCAGAATTTTCGCGCCAAAGCAGGCACCGCGATGGCCAACTATCAAGAACCCAATTTAGACGATATGAAGCGCACCATCGCTGTTGCCCGTTTGATCTTGCCCGATGACATCAGCATACAAGCACCGCCAAATTTGGAAGTCGAATACGGCAGTTACATCAATGCGGGCATCAACGATTGGGGCGGCATTTCGCCTTTGACCAAAGACTTTATTAACCCAGAAAGAGCGTGGCCGCAGATCAGTAGCGTGGCGCAAGCTTGTGAAGGATTGGGTTATTCGCTGGCAGAACGTCTGACCATTTATGACCGCTTTCAGCATCAGGACAATAAATATCTAACACCTAATTTAACGCAACGAGTCGCGTCGCTGGCTAGCCGTGCAGCTCAAGTGAGTGGAGGAGTTATCGCATGAACCTATTTCCTTTAACGTCAAGCAATGTTCTAGATAGCACACCAGATTCGGTGCTGTTCAATAGTCAGGTGAGCGAATCGATTCGAACAATTTTGCAAAGATCTTTGCTGGGCGAAGAGCTGAGTGTCGAAGACGCTTGTGTGTTATTTGCTACGCAAGGTGCAGAAGCCCAAGCCGTGTTAGACACCGCTGATAAAGTACGTGAAAAACGCGTCGGCAATGTCGGAACCTTTGTGATTACGCGCAATATCAATTTCACTAACGTATGTTACATGGGGTGCCGATTTTGCAATTTCGCTAAAGAAAAAGGCGACAAAGAAGCGGAGTTCCTAACGGTCGAACAAGTGGCTGATCGAGCCGAAGAGGCTTGGAATCGAGGGGCGACAGAAGTCTGTATTCAAGGTGGATTGCATCCAGATATAGGCGCAGATTATTACCGTAACCTTATTATCGCGGTGAAAAAACGTGTGCCAGACATTCATATTCACGCCTTTTCCCCATTTGAAATTTGGTATGGCTGCAAAAAAGGTCGCCTTGAGCCAGAGGCGTTTTTGACCGAGTTAAAGAACCTTGGTTTAGGTTCTATGCCGGGCACAGCGGCAGAGATTTTAGATACCGAAGTGCGCAAGCAATTGACCAAGAATAAACTCACTACAGAAGAGTGGGTGCGCATTATCAAAGCCGCCCATTCTGTTGGCGTGCCGACAACGTCGACCATCATGTATGGTCATGTTGATCAGCCAATTCATTGGGCCAATCACCTCAAATTATTGCGCGATATTCAAAAGGAAACTGGCGGCTTTACTGAATTTGTGCCGTTAGGTTTTATCCATTACGAAACCCGTTTATACAAGGATAATCCAGACAAGGTTCGCCCTGGTCCAACGCAAGACGAGCATTTCAAAATGCACGCCATTGCTCGCCTGATGCTGCAAGGTCATATCGATAATATCCAAGCCTCATGGGTGAAAATGGAGTCCGATGTAGCCGCTAGAATGCTGCGCTCAGGTGCCAATGATTTGGGCGGCACTTTGATGAACGAAAGTATTTCCCGTGCGGCAGGAGCCACTCATGGGCAAGAAGTGTTTCCAGAAGACATGGTCGCCAATATTCAAGCGGCGGGTCTGCATGCGGTACAGCGCAGCACTAAATATGAAGTGGTTAGAGATTATCCCTTGGTAGAACACAAGGTCAAAGCGCCTTTATCGAACCGCATTGCGATTCAAGGAGTGGCGTAATGAGCGGCTTAAACATCACCTTATTGGCTGGCGGTGTGGGTGGTGCCAAAGCGGCAGAAGGCTTGGCAAAAAGCCCATACGCCAGCGCGACCAAGATCATTGGCAACATTGCCGACGATGATGAATTTCACGGTCTTTGGGTCTCACCGGATATCGATACGCTGATTTATTCTTTGGGTGATCAGATTGACCGTCAGCAAGGTTGGGGACGCAAGAACGAAACGCATCAAGTACTCACCGAGCTAAAAGCCTTAGGGCAAGACACTTGGATGACTCTGGGGGATTTGGATTTAGCGACGCATATTTATCGAACGAATTTAAAACACCAAGGCGTTAGCGCTAGCGAGATTACCGAGCGTTTGGCGAAACGTCATGGCGTCAGCGTGCCGATTTTGTTGCCGACAGATGATGTGGTGCAAACCCGAGTGAAGACGCCACAAGGCTGGCTGTCTTTCCAAGAATTCTTTGTACGCGAGCATTGTCAGTCCGACGTGCTGGATATTGAGTACCAAGGAATCGAAAAGGCAAAACCTACCCAAAATGCCTTAGAGCAAATTGCTAACAGTGACCTAATTATCATCGCGCCGAGCAATCCGATTGTTAGCATTGGTGCCATTCTCGCTGTGCCGGACATTCAGCAAGCGGTGGAAAAAAGCGCTGCTTATGTCATTGCTGTTTCGCCTTTAATTGGCGGAAAAACGGTAAAAGGCCCTGCGGATAAAATGCTTGAAAGTGTAGGGAAAAGTATCGATTCAAAAGGCATCTATGACTGTTACAGCACATTCTTACAGGCCATGGTGATTGACAATCTTGATCAGCAAGACGCCACTTGGTTGCAAGGGCAAGGTTTGGATGTGTTGGTCACGCCAACCCTAATGAAAACCCCTGAAGACAAAACGGCGTTGCTTACCAAAGTGGTTGAGTTTGCTTTGTCTCATAAAAAGCAGAGGGCGGCCTAATGACTTCTTTTTTGAAAACACCTTCTTTAATGGCCCCTTTTTTTATAGACAAGCTCTGTGTGGTGATTCCGATGAAATCGCCCAAGCGTTCCAAACAAAGATTGGTTGGCTGCTTGTCGGATGCAGCCCGTGAAAGTTTGTCTCTGACGCTGTTTGAAAACACCTTGGCGTTTTTTCAGCGACATTTCCCCATGTTAGACGTGCTGGTGGTGAGTGAATCACTTGAAGTACTTTCCCTTGCTCAATCTTATGAAGCCAATACCTTGTTTGACGATGGGGAAAAGGGTTTAAACGGTGCGTTGGATTTTGCCTGCGATTGGGTGAAAAAATCCGGCTATGACAGCCAACTTATTGTTCCTAGTGACATTGCGGTCTTGGATCCTAAAGAAATTACTACGCTGATGACGGCAATTCATGACGCGCAAGTGGTGATTGCCGTTGCCAAAGACGGCGGTACCAATGCGTTATTAACATCACCTCCGGATGCCATTCATTTTGAATATGGTTGTGATTCTGCGTCTGCGCATAAGGCCAACGCTGCGAATAATCGACTGGTTTGTCGCAGCCTGCATCTTGCCAATCTCGCGTTGGACATTGATCAGAGGGAAGATCTTAAAGTTGCCGTAATTCGTCAACCTGAACGCTTCAAAGCATGGCGCGATACGGGGCAATCATTGATGAAGAAAACGCTTATTAAGGAACGCCACTATGCCTGATTCTATGAGTGTGTTTCGCTTGATGGGCTTGCCGGATTTTCAGCAGGGCGATGATTTAGCACAAAAAATCATCGATACCTTAACGACGCAAAATCAAGCGCTGATGGCTGGCGACATCTTGGTCATTGCTCAAAAAGTAGTGTCAAAAAGTGAAGGTGCTTTTGCCTATTTGGACGACATTACGCCCAGTGAAGAAGCCATCGAGTTGGCGAAAACCGTTAATAAAGATCCACGTAAAGTCGAAGTGATTTTGTCCCAATCAACACGCATTGTGCGAGCGATGAAGCGACCTGATCAAGAAGAAGGCGTACTGATCGCCGAGCATAAAAATGGCTACATCTGCGCTAATGCAGCAGTGGATGAATCCAATGCTGACCATCCCAGCCAACTGATTTTACTGCCCGAAGACCCAGACAAAAGTGCGCGCTTACTGTGTCACAAATTAGAAGCCTATTTTGGCTGTGATTTGGGCGTGGTGATCAGCGACACCTTTGGTCGACCTTGGCGGTTGGGGCAAACCAACGTGGCGATTGGCTTGGCGAATGTGCCGGGTGTGGTTCACATGTTGGGGGAGCTGGATGCGTTCGGACGACCTTTGAGCGTCACCGCACCTGCCTTTGCGGATGAAGTTGCGGCAGCGTCTGGGTTGTTAATGGAGAAAAGGGCTAAATCACCCGTGATAATTTTTCGTGGCCTATCTTGGTCAAAAACCGACAGTTCGAGCCGTGATCTTATTCGTGCTCATAACGAGGATCTTTTTAGATGAAAAACGAAGTAACTAATAAAGTCGCCATCATTGGCGGAACCGGCCCGCAAGGGAAAGGACTGGCCCTGCGTTTGGCACTGGCTGGCACTAGCGTGGTGTTGGGTTCTCGTGATCCTGCCAAGGCAGCAGAAACCGCGCAGCAGCTCACCGTCACCTTGGCGGAACAGGATTGTCAGGCGGACATTACCGGATTGTCGATGGAGGACGCCACCAAAGCCGCAGACGATTTGGTGATTTTATCGGTGCCTTACAGCGGCCACGATGCCACCTTGACCGCCTTAGCGCCATTGTTGGTCGGCAAAACCTTGGTGGACATTGTTGTGCCATTGGCACCAGGTAACCCAAAAGCCGTGGTGATGCCAGAAGCGGATCCGGTAACGGAATCGGCGCAGTTGTTATTGGGCGATGATATCCCAGTTGTCGGTGCCTTACATAACGTGTCAGCGGTGACCTTGAACGATCTATCTCGAGGCATCAATTGCGACATCTTGGTGTGCGGCAATGACCTTGAAGCCAAAAAACGCGTCATGGCTTTGATCGAAAAAATGGGCACCAAAGCCTACAACGCAGGCTTAGCCGAAAGCGCCCGTTGCGTTGAAGCGCTAACGCCGATTTTGATTCGATTGAATATTTCGAAAGAGGTGCCGTTTTCTCATGCGGGAGTTCGTATCTGTCCACCCGATCATTAGGTGCGATTACTGAGCGCACCAATACTTTGTTAAAAACAGACTCAAAATGCTCATTTATAACTTATAGACTCCGCTTTTTCGTCTGTTTTTGCCTCGTCTTGGTTTTGCTCAGCACATCGTAGAGAGTGCTCTAAAGCGCTTACCAATACTTTGTTAAACACAGTTTCAAATTTTTAAAAATATTAAAAAGCATAATCACAAGAGGAATACATTATGGAATTTGGCATTACGTTTAAAGGCTTCGTCAGCCCAGATCGCGCGCGAAATCTTGTTCGTCAGGCGGAAGCCGCTGGCTTCACTTATTGCTGGTTTTACGATTCTCACATTCTTTGGCGTGAGTCGTTTGTCGCTATGGCAATGTGTATGGAGCACACCAAAACCATGCGTTTTGGTCCTTGTGTGACCAACCCGAATATTCGTGATTGGTCTTTATCGGCCAGCTTGTACGCGAGTTTGGCGCATCAAAGTAACGGTCGTTTCGACATTGGTCTTGGTCGTGGTGATTCTTCCATGCGAGTAATGGGCAAAAAACCAGCGACGCTAGCGCGTCTTGCGGAATTTACCACCAAGGTAAAAGCCATGGTACGCGGTGAAGAAGTGGAATACGGTGAATGCCCAGAACCGGTCAAATTACCTTGGGCGACAGGTTATGAATTGCCTGTGTGGATTGGCGCCTATGGCCCAAAAGCCTTGGCTACCGCTGGTGAAGTGGGTGATGGTTTGATTTTGCAGATTGGTGACCCTGATTTAGTTAAATGGTTTAAAGATCAAGCGATTAACGCCGGTGAAGCTGCAGGCCGTGATATGTCTAACTTCAAAATTCAAGCTGCGGCGCCTGCTTACTTTGGTGACATGGATTACTGTATTGAACACACCAAATGGTTCCCAGCCATGGTCGGTAACCATGTGGCGGATATTGTCGAACAATACGGCAGTGATTCAGGTTTAGTGCCAAAAAGCTTAACGGATTACATCGAAAAACGTCGTGGTTACGATTACTCCAAACATGGTCAAAGCGATAACCCATTCTTGGATTTCATCACCGAAGACATAGTGAAAAGCTTCTGTGTATTGGGGACTGTCGAGGATCATATTGCCAAGATTAAAGACCTAGAAGCGGCAGGAACCACGCAGTTTAACATCTACCTAGACAGCGGCGACGAAGAAGAAATCATCGCCAAATACGGCAGAGAAATCATCCCCGTGTTTAATGGCTAAGCTTCTGCTTTTGTCCCTTCCCCTTTTGTCTTCCAAGGGGAAGGTTAGGATGGGGTTATTTTGCTTACATTTTTTTGATTTACATAGGGTTTTGTAGGTCGCGGCTTTAGCCCGACAATACTTAATTTGTCATGGCGAGGTTTGTTGTCGGCATAAATGCACGACCTTGTATCTCTTCTTGATGAGTGTTTAGCTAGCACTTATCGCATCGGGAAATCGGTGAGCCTCGTGCGCGACCTGAGCACAAAGATGCTGTTTTGTAGATTGAGTCTCTGATTTCCTAACCTCCATTAAACTGAATGGTATCCTAGCACCCCAAGTAAGGGTGATGCTGCATGTACAAGGGGAGTAAATAGAGATGAAGGCTTTTATTGGCATTGATGTTGGTAAAGAAAAGTTAGATGTTAGTTGGTTACGCGACGTGGTCAAAAATAAGCAGAAAACCAAGGTCTTAAAGAACACAAAACAAGGCTATCAAGAATTAGTTGATTGGGTACTAAAGAATACAGGGTTAGAAGCTCAGAATATTGTTATTACGACAGAGCCTACTGGTATTTATAGCGAACCGTTGATGTATTTTTTATATGCCCAAGGATTTACTCTTTTACATGTAAACCCTGGAAAAGCAAAACAATATGCAAAATCATTAGGGCTAGTTCATAAGACTGATAAATCAGACGCCACAATGCTAGCTCGCTATGGTCATGACCAACAACATTCACTTTCAAGCTGGCAGCCAGAGCCGGTAGAAGCAAGAGAACTAAAGGCAATGATGCGTAGACTTGAAGCGCTAGAGCAAGATTTACAGCGTGAAGAAAACCGTTATGAAGCGGTAGGATTTTCAGGCGCATCCGCTCGGGTCGCTCAATCTCTCAAAGATATGATAGCAGTGTTAAAGGCTGAAATTGATAAACTCAAAAATGAAATCGATGAGCATATTGACAGGCATCCTCAATTGAAGAAGAACCGCCAATTACTTGAAAGCATAAATGGTGTTGGTGAAGTAACATCCCGAATAATGGTTTGTTTGCTGGCGTGTAAGCGGTTTAAGAGCGCAAAACAGCTGGCTTCTTATTTAGGCTTGATCCCCAAGCACAACGAATCTGGTAAACGGGCAGGAAAAACAACCTTGAGTAAGGAAGGGCCAGGCTATATCAGAGCGAAATTGTATATGGCCGCAATCGTAGCTGGTCAACACAATACCGATATAAAAGCGCAGAAGACGAGACTACTAAAGCAAGGCAAAACAAAAATGCAGGCGCTAGGTGCAGCGATGAGAAAGCTGTCACAAATATGTTTTGGCGTTGTTAAGAATCAAACAGAATATCAGCCTCAAGTTAGTTAAATAAAAACTTGAGGCTGGTCAGGAGAGATGGTATCTACAATATCGATGGAAGTCGTTTTACGACCTTTTTCCAAGGGTTAGGATGGGTGTGTTTTTGTCTCTTATACAGCGTTGATTTCATACACTCATTAGGAGCGAGGGATCCTGTCTTTAGTCAATGATGATCGTTGCGTCTTAGGTGTGTTTCAAAGGCGCGTATCATTAGCGATAAGCTGAGTGTGAGTATGAGGTACATGAAGGCGACGACGTTGTAGGTTTCGAAGAATTGGAAGGTGGAGGAGCTGAAGACTTTGCCAAGTTGGGTGATGTCTTGCACGCCGAGTACCGAGACGAGTGCGGAGTCTTTGATCATGGCGACGAAGTCGTTGCCCAGGGGCGGTAAGATTTTGCGCATGGCTTGGGGGAGGGTGATCAAGCGGAAGCGATGCCAGTTGGATAAGCCTAGTGCTTTGGCGGCTTCTATTTGTCCTTTGCTCACTTCTTGAATGCCGGCACGAAAGATTTCAGCAATAAAAGCGCTGTAGCTGATGGCAAGGGCGATAATGGCACGCCACAGTAGAGAGAAGTCTCTTGTTGTGGCTTTTTCTATCCATCCCGCTTCAATCGGTATTTGTAATCCCCAGTTGTAGAGCTTTACCATTTCTGGTGCGCCGACAAAGGCAATGTAGAATAAGAGTACGAGAACGGGAATGCCGCGGAAGATTTCCACATAAAAACGTGCGAACTCTCGCAGTATGCGATAACGAGAAAACCCTGCCAGTGCGATGAATAAGCCAAGCAAACTGGCCAAAATAAAAGCCGCAAATGTGACGCCTATGGTGGTGAGTAAACCTGCGCTTAGGGCGCTGGCGATGCGTTGATAACTTTCGTCAGCCACCATGTTCCATGACAGAATTAAAGCAAGAATGATGATAGTGACTAACCACCAAGGTGTGCGTTCTACGGTGTTTTTAAAGGGCATAATCAATTCATAGCAGGACCATTCCTTGGTCGTCATCAATAAAAAACGGAAGGCCTATGTGTTAGGCGCTCCGTTACTGTGTGGTTATTTCTATTTAACGGGATTGTTTTTTGGGGCTTTTTCTATTGGTTATAGTCAAAGAACCATTTTTTGTTTAGGGCTTCCAAGGTGCCGTCTTTTTTCATGCTTTCGATGGCAGCATTGATTGGCTTAACAAGGTCTGAGCCTTTAGCCAAAATGAAGCCAAAATTTTCAGATCCCAATGGGCCGCCAACGATTTTGAACGCGCCTGGATTGGCACCGATATAACCGCGAGCAGAGGCAGCGTCCATTAATACGCTGTCTACATCGCCAGATTTCAAGGCTTGAACAGATGCACCAAAAGTTTCTAATAAGGTAATGCGAGGATTGTTTTCATCACCATCAAGCACATCGTACACGGCCACATAAAAGTTAGTGGTACCGGCTTGTGCGCCAAATTGCAGATCTGGGTTGGCGGCAAAGGATTTTGCATCGTTAAAGCGTTCTTCATCGGCACGCACCAGCATGAATTGCTGAGACGTCATGTAAGGAATCGTGAAGTCAATTTGCTGAGCGCGTTCTTCGTTAATGGTAATGCCGTCCATGCCGACATCGTATTGGCCTTGCTTGACGGCTTGGATCATGGTGTCCCAGCTGCTTAGGTGCCATTCAATTTTGGCGTTTAAGCGTTTGCCAATTTCGTTCATGGCGTCGTATTCCCAACCTATGCCTTCACCTGTTGCAGGGTCGACAAAATTAAGTGGTGTGTAAGCATTTTCAGTGACCGCTAAAATAGTGCGACCTTTAAGGTCTGGCAAGTTGTCGGCGAAGCTCAAGCTGCTGATTGAAACCGCAGCGATAACCATCAAACGAGATAATAAAGACACCATGTTTTTATACCTTTATAGGAGTTTGCTCAAAATTGGCTGCGATTATACACAGCTGTTGCGTAAAGATCTCTAGCAAGCTTTAGGCCATCAAGTGGCATCTCTTGGCGTAAGCGGGTATATTTGCTTACTCATGTTCAAATCGACAAATGTAGATTTTTAACGCAGCGATTAAGGTTATTATGTACCGCGAACTATCACCTCAACAGGCCTTTCAAACCCATTGCTTAGCGCAAATGGGCGTCGTTTCTTGGTTGTCTATTGAGAAAAGTGAATCTGCTTCTGACGGTGTGACAGGCACGGTTTTTATGCCGGTTCAGCCTTGGCCGATTGATGTGGCGGTGACGAGGGACTTTTCTTCGTCTCCTTCGTCTACCGGTTTTAAAGCGGTTGAACCTGCTTCCGCTCCGGTAGATAAGCGATCAGCGGATGAAAAAGAGCCTCTAGTCCATCACCTTCGTGAGCAGTTAAACGCTGGGCCAGAAATTATTGTTGAAGACTTACAGCCTATCGAGGAGTTGGCTGTCGATATTGTTGTTGAGCCTGACCCAACGCTGAATACCCAAATTACGCGGCTGAATATTCAGGCTTATGCTTTATCTAATAAGCTTTTGATTTTAAGTGATGTGCCTGAGGTCTTCTCTCAGGCAGAAGAGATTGAGCGTCTGGCGCTGAAAATGGGACAAGCGCTACTAAAACAGCCTATTGACGAATGGCAGAGCAGTGCGTTTAGCTGGCCTGGGCAGTTGCGTAACCCGTATTTTTTAAATCGTACCGATTGGCTGTTTGGTGCGTTAGAAAGCTATGTGGGTCGTTTGGTGAAAGATTTTCCTGAGCCTCCATTACTCGTGCTTGCCGGTGCTAAAATTACCCAGCTGGTGGAGGATTTGCCAGCTGAAAGTTCTTTAAAACAATACCCTACAGCACGCATCGTAAGTTTGTCCGAATTGCATCGTATTCCTGAATTGCGCAAAGAAGCGTGGCAAGTGATGCAATCAAGCTTTTTCCGTTAATGTCTTTGCCTTCTATGAGGCGTTCCATTTTATGATACCTTCTATTGTTATTCGTCTGGCGACTGAGTCAGATTTACTGCCTATTATTCAACTTGATGCCTTGTCGAATCCTTATCCTTGGGGAGGGGGCTTGGTTGCGGAGGCGTTACAGACTCGCAAAAATTGGGTGGTTGAATTAGGTGATGCGACGCAGAAATCGATCGTTGGCTGGTTAACTGCATCGGTTGTGCTTGATCAATCCGAATTAGAATTAATTGTGATTGATACCTCAGTCCGTAGACAGGGACTAGCCAGACAGTTAATCATGGTTTGGTCAGAAACAGTCGCGCAGCAAGATGTCCGTGAGGCTCTTGTTAGAAGTTCGCGAATCGAATGTCGGTGCCATTGCCTTGTATGAATCTTTGGGGTTTGAGCAGGTCGGTCGTCGAAAAAATTACTATCAAATAGCCAAAAAAGGACAAACAGAACAAGGCCACGAAGCGGCCTGTTTGTTTACCAAGCGGCTATGAATTTAAGGGTTTAAAGAGGTGGTTATGAGCAAAGTATTGGTTCCTATTGCGAATGGTAATGAAGATATTGAGGCCATTACGATTATCGATGTATTACGACGTGGTGGCGTAGATGTCACGGTGGCGAGTGTTCATGAAACAAAGCACATTGTGATGGCGCACGGTACAAAGCTTGAGGCTGATACTTTATTAACCGATGTGTCAGAGCAATTTTTTGATGCGATTGTGTTGGCTGGCGGTATGCCAGGGGCAGAACATTTGCGTGATTGTGCATTGTTGATTGATATGTTGGAAAAACATGACATCCAAGATGCGTTATTAGCGGCTATTTGTGCCTCACCTGCTGTGGTATTTGGTACCCATGGCTTTGTGGTGGATAAACAAGCCACTTGTTACCCAGGTTTCGAAAAAGGATTGATTGGAGCGGAATATATCGCCAATGAACCTGTTGTAATGGATGGCAATATTTTGACTGGCAAAGGGCCTGCCGCTGCGATGGTTTTTTCATTGACGGTATTGGGAAATTTAAAGGGCTATGATGCAGCGAAAAATGTCGCTGATGGATTGTTGTGCTAGAAAAGTATTTTGCTCCATGCTTATTCTTGACTAAGAAGTCAAGAAAAAATATAAGCAAATTCCGTGTTTTTGCTAGATTTAGCGGCAATTCGGTGGACGCTAAAGCCGTATCAGAGTAGAATTAGGCAGATTTTTTGAACGCGAGATCTATTGGTTACCCATCAATAGATGCACGGCAAAAACGCAATTTCTTAAAAGCGAGATGAGCCGCCGGTTTATCTCGCTTTTTTGCAACCTGAAAGGCTCTAAATGGGAGGTTCCTTTGGCAACATCAGCGATTCTGGCTCTGGAAGACGGCACGGTTTTTAAAGGGGTGTCGATCGGAGCAGATGGCTCCTCAACTGCTGAAGTGGTATTTAACACTTCGATGACTGGTTATCAAGAAATTCTTACTGATCCTTCCTATGCTCGACAAATGGTCACCTTGACCTATCCCCACATTGGGAATACTGGCGTTAACTCTGAAGATGAAGAATCCGACAAAATTTGGTGTGAAGGCTTGATCATTCGTGATCTTCCTCTAGTGGCTAGCAGCTGGCGTTCACAAGAATCATTAGATTCTTATTTGAAGCGCAAAGGTGTGGTGGGTATTGCTGATATCGACACACGTAAGCTGACACGTATTCTACGTGAAAAAGGTGCGCAAGCAGGTTGCATCATGGCGGGTGAAAATTTAGATGAAGCGGCGGCGATTGCAGCGGCTCGTGCTTTCCCTGGTTTGAAAGGCATGGATCTAGCGAAAGAAGTAACGGTTGAAAAAGCATACGAGTGGACTGAGTCTACTTGGGATCTTGTAAATGGTCACACAACACCAGACTCTTTCGACTTCCATGTGGTTGCTTATGACTATGGTGTAAAACGCAATATTTTGCGTATGTTGGTTGAACGCGGCTGCCGTCTAACGGTTGTACCTGCAAAAACACCTGCAAAAGATGTATTAGCAATGAATCCAGATGGTGTTTTCCTATCTAATGGCCCTGGCGATCCAGAAGCCTGTGATTACGCGATTCAAGCCATCAAAGAAATTTTAGAAACCGATATTCCTGTTTTTGGTATTTGTCTTGGTCATCAGCTTTTGGCATTAGCATCTGGTGCGAAAACCAAGAAAATGAAGTTTGGTCACCACGGTGCAAACCATCCGGTACAAGCGATTGAAAAAGGCACTGTGATGATCACCAGTCAAAACCACGGTTTTGCGGTAGACGAAGACACCTTGCCAGCTAACCTTGTGATGACTCACAAATCTTTGTTCGATGGTTCCTTGCAAGGCATCGCACGTACAGACAAGAGTGCATTTAGCTTCCAAGGTCACCCTGAAGCGAAGTTCCAGGGCCACACGATGTTGCGCCTTTGTTCGATCAGTTTATTGAAAACATCAAAGCCTCTAAAGCCTAAGACAAAACCTAAATAGGAGCGGAACGAAAATATTATGCCAAAACGTACTGACATAAAAAGCGTCTTAATTTTAGGTGCGGTACCTATTGTTATCGGTCAGGCTTGTGAGTTTGACTATTCGGGTGCGCAGGCGTGTAAAGCGCTTCGTGAAGAAGGTTTTCGCGTTATTCTGGTGAACTCTAACCCAGCCACCATCATGACAGACCCCGCGATGGCCGATGCGACTTACATTGAGCCTATCGAATGGAAAACCGTTGAAAAGATCATTGAAAAAGAGCGCCCAGATGCGGTGCTACCGACCATGGGTGGTCAAACAGCATTGAACTGTGCGTTGGATCTTGAACGTCATGGTGTGTTAGCGAAATACAATGTAGAAATGATTGGTGCGACAGCTGATGCCATTGACAAAGCGGAAGATCGTAGCCGTTTTGATCAAGCCATGCGCTCCATTGGTCTTGAATGTCCACGTGCGGGCATTGCCCATAACATGGAAGAAGCGCTTAAAGTTCAAGCGGAAGTAGGCTTCCCTTGTATTATTCGTCCTTCTTTCACCATGGGCGGCACCGGTGGCGGTATCGCGTATAACATGGAAGAGTTCGACGAAATTTGTACTCGTGGTTTGGATTTGTCTCCGACCAACGAATTGCTCATCGATGAATCTTTGATCGGTTGGAAAGAGTACGAGATGGAAGTTGTCCGCGACAAAAAAGACAACTGCATCATTGTTTGTGCGATTGAAAACTTCGACGCCATGGGGGTTCACACGGGTGACTCTATCACGGTGGCACCAGCACAAACGTTGACAGACAAAGAATATCAAATCATGCGTAACGCTTCTTTGGCGGTATTGCGCGAGATCGGTGTAGAGACAGGTGGTTCCAACGTACAGTTTGGTATGGATCCAAAAACAGGTCGTCTTGTGGTCATTGAGATGAACCCTCGTGTGTCTCGTTCGTCTGCTTTGGCATCGAAAGCAACGGGCTTCCCAATTGCAAAAATTGCCGCGAAATTGGCGATTGGTTATACCCTTGATGAGTTGCAAAACGACATCACTGGCGGCCAAACTCCAGCGAGCTTCGAGCCAGCAATCGACTATGTTGTCACTAAGATCCCTCGTTTCACATTCGAAAAATTCCCAACTGCTAACGATCGTTTAACTACGCAAATGAAATCCGTTGGTGAAGTGATGGCGATTGGCCGTACTTTCCAAGAGTCGTTGCAAAAAGCCTTACGTGGCTTGGAAGTGGGTTCTGACGGTTTCAATCCTCAGCTGGATTTCTCCGAAGAAAACAGTAAAGAGAAATTGGCTTACGAGCTTCAATCTCCAGGTTCTGACCGTATTTGGTACATTGGCGATGCGTTCCGTTCAGGTATGACGGTTGACGAAGTATATGAAGCTACTGGTGTTGATCATTGGTTCTTGGTGCAAATCGAAGACTTGATCAAAGAAGAAGCGGCCCTAGCGGATAAAGGCTTGGTCGACATGACCTACGATGTTTTGCGTCGTTTGAAGCGTAAAGGGTTCTCTGACGCACGTCTGGCTAAACTGCTTCATGTTACTGAAAAATCGTTGCGTGAACGTCGTTATTTGATGAATGTTCACCCCGTCTACAAACGTGTTGATACCTGTGCGGCGGAATTTGCAACCAATACCGCCTATATGTATTCCACTTACGAAGACGAGTGTGAAGCGGCGCCAACGGATCGTGAAAAAATCATTATCCTTGGTGGTGGTCCAAACCGTATCGGTCAGGGTATTGAATTTGACTACTGCTGCGTACACGCGGCGCTAGGTTTGCGTGACGACGGTTACGAAACTATTATGGTGAACTGTAACCCTGAAACGGTATCGACTGACTACGATACGTCTGACCGTTTGTACTTCGAGCCAGTCACGCTTGAAGACGTGTTAGAAATCGTTCGCAAAGAAAAACCAAAAGGCGTGATCGTTCAATTCGGTGGTCAAACGCCGCTGAAAATTGCGCGTGCTTTGCAAAACGAAGGTGTGCCAATCATTGGTACCACGCCTGAGTCTATTGACCGCGCAGAAGATCGTGAGCGTTTCCAAAGCATGATCCAGCGTTTGGGTTACAAGCAACCTCATAACGCGACAGTGCGTAGTGTTGACCAAGCTGCTGCCAAAGCCGCTGAAATCGGTTATCCACTCGTGGTTCGTCCATCTTATGTATTGGGCGGCCGTGCGATGGAAATCGTATACAACGAAAAAGAACTGATGCGTTACATGACCAGTGCTGTGAAAGTGTCTAACGACAGCCCTGTGTTGCTAGATCACTTCTTGAATGCGGCGATTGAGATTGATATCGACTGTATCAGTGATGGTAAGCAAGTGGTGATTGGCGGCATTATGCAGCATATCGAACAAGCGGGCGTTCACTCTGGTGACTCTGCGTGCTCTTTGCCGCCATACTCTTTGTCTAAAGAAGTGCAAGACGATATTCGTGAGATGATCAAAAACATGGCGCTAGAGCTTGGCGTTGTTGGTTTGATGAACACTCAACTTGCGGTACAAGATGGCGAAATTTATGTGATCGAGGTGAACCCTCGTGCATCACGTACTGTGCCTTTTGTTTCTAAATGTATTGGTCGCTCTTTGGCGCAAGTGGCGGCTTTGGTCATGGCAGGCAAAACACTGGAAGAGCTTGGTTTCACTAAAGAAATTATTCCTTCTTACTACAGCGTGAAAGAAGCCGTTTTCCCATTCAACAAGTTCCAAGGTGTCGATCCGATTCTTGGGCCTGAAATGAAGTCTACGGGCGAAGTGATGGGCGTAGGTGATACCTTTGCTGAAGCGTTCGGTAAAGCCGCGTTGGGTGGTGGTACCGTATTGCCAACGTCTGGCCGTGCTTTTATCAGCGTTCGTGATATGGACAAAGAAGGGGCTGTGGATGTGGCTCGTCGCTTGGCGGAATTAGGCTTTGACCTTGTGGGTACCGAAGGCACAGCAAAATACCTAACTGATCATGGTGTGGAAGTTCGTAAAGTGAACAAGGTGAATGAAGGTCGTCCTCATATCGTTGATATGATGAAAAATGGCGAAATTGATTACATCATCAACACCACATCTGGTACGCAAGCGATTGCAGACTCTTCTGTTATCCGTCGTACAGCTTTACAGCGCAAGGTTTGTTACACTACGACATTGGCTGGTGCTGAAGCAACGAGTATGGCGATTAGCCTAACGGGTGAAACGAAAGTTAGAAGACTGCAAGATTTGCACTTGGGGAAATAATGAAAAAAGTACCAATGACAGTAGAAGGTGAAGCTCGTCTAAGAGAAGAGCTGAATCACTTGAAAACTGTCGTCCGTCCTCGCGTGATTGCGGATATCGCAACCGCGCGCGAACATGGCGACTTAAAAGAAAACGCTGAATACCATGCGGCTCGTGAAGAGCAGGGATTTGCCGAAGGTCGTATTAAAGAGATCGAAGGGAAGCTTGCTGATTCGCAAGTGATTGATGTGAAATCCTTGCCAGCGTCTGGCAAAGTGATTTTCGGTACGACAGTAACCTTGTTTAACGTCGATACTGAGGAAACGGTGACTTATAAGATTGTTGGCGACGACGAAGCGGATGTAAAAGAGAAGAAAATCTCTTACGCATCACCAATCGCTAAAGCCATTATCGGCAAAGAAGAAGGTGACGAAGTGACCATTCAGGTTCCTAGTGGCGAAGTGATATACGAGATTGAGAAAGTCGAATATATTTAATGTATTAGGCGTTTTACAAAAAACCACGATGCGAAAGCATCGTGGTTTTTTTATGCCTAGGTTTCTAGATTCATTATTATCAATACTCTACATAACTTAATGAAAACCTCACAATAATTAACTAAGTTATTTTGACTTTCATTGATTATCTAACCTATGATCAATCCGAGTAGATATTAGCCAATGGAGCTGGTTGAGAGATTACTTTAAGTGAACTTGAGCGAAAATAAATATAATTGATGCATGTGTAAGCATGTCGTTTAGATCGATGGATTGGCATTATGAAAAATTTCTCATTACGTAAAAAAATTCTTATTATTACTGTTATTTGTTTTGTTGTTTTTTTTGTTGCTTTAGTTGTTCAGAGTGTTACTACATTGCAAAAAAATATTGAGTCTGCATTGGAAGATGAAGTTGACTTAGTATCCGAAGTATTTAGTGATAACGTTGGGAACTGGCTTAAAGACAGACAAAACTCGGTAAGCAAGCTTGCCAAGACAATTGCAGAATTCCCAGATATCAAGCCCTATATATTATTGGACCAAGTAAGAGAAGGGCTAGGCTTCTCAATCACTTATTTTGGTAATGAAAAGGGTGAGATGTATCGTAATGACCCTAACTTAAACCCACCAAATTATGACCCAAGAGTGCGCAGTTGGTACAAAGGTGCTAAAGAAAGCAATGGTCGTTTCTTAGCCTCTCCATTTGTTTCCGCGAGTACAAATGAGTATGTAGTTACATTGTCTGAAGCGGTAAAGAAAGATAATCAGTTTATTGGTGCCATTGGTGCTAACCTTACCTTAGAGCAACTGACGCTCTTTGTTAATAAACTTAACGTTCCTGGTGATGGTTATGCTGTAGTGGTTGATAAAAGTGACCAGATCGTTGCACATCCTGACTCCAAGTTACAAAGTAAAAAAGCCTCAGAGCTAAATGAAAACTTTGCTGGTGATTTGCTCGAGAAACTTGTTTCTAAGCGTACGCTTCAAGATATGTCGTTAGATGGTCGTGACCGGCTTATTTATGCGACAGTTATTCCTAATTCAAACTGGTCGCTTATTTTAGTAATGGATAAAGAGACATTGTTTGCTCCGGTACGCAGTCAGCTCATAAGTCAGGTCATTATTAGTTTTATCATCTTGGTTGTTATTTTGATCATCATGTCTTTGTTATTGAAGGTCATGTTGGAAAATCTCAGTGCCATTACCAAAAGCCTAGATGAAATTGCAAATGGTAATGGTGATTTAACGATTCGATTAGAAGTGAAAAGTGGCGATGAAATCGGCCAATTAGCAGCGAGTTTCAATCGGTTTGTTGAACAACTTTATGGCATTATTAGCCGATTGAGTGCTACCTCTAAAGATTTGCTGTCTGAAGCTGGTGGTGTATCTAAGGTATCAGATCAGCAAAACGAGAGATTGCAACGTCATCAAAGTGAAATTCACATGATAGCGACGGCAGTGACAGAGATGGCGTCTGCGACTCAAGAAATATCTACTAATGCAGAGCAAACAGCTTATTCTGCTAGAGATTGTGTTTCGATAACAGAGAAAGGCCGCAAAGAAGTTGAGACAAGTCAACGTTCTACAGAAACCTTAGCGGAAGAAGTGGGCCGAGCAAGTCAAATTATTGGCGATTTAAATAAACATGTACAGAGCATCAACTCTATCCTATCAACTATTAGTGGCATATCTGAGCAAACTAACTTGCTTGCACTAAACGCAGCAATTGAAGCCGCTAGGGCGGGTGAACAAGGTCGTGGTTTTGCCGTGGTGGCTGATGAGGTAAGGGTTTTATCGCAACGTACTCATAGCTCAACTCAAGAAATTCAGGGAATGATAGAGTCTTTGCAAGCTGCGGCGGAAAGTGCAGTTAAAGCGACTGATAGAGGTAAGGAGATGGCTAACCAGAGTGTTTCAGATGCTGAAGAAGCAAATAGAAGTTTAGGTCTAATCCTTGATTCTATCAATAAAATCAATGATATGGCGGCACAAATAGCGACTGCGGCTGAAGAGCAATCTTCCGTTACACTCGAAATTAGCCGCAACACCGAAACCATACGCGGTGTTGGTGATGAGATGTCAGAAGCTAGCAAGCTTGCCGCCGAACAAGCGAAAAAACTGCATGACTTAGGACGACAAATAAACCAAGAAGTCGCTAAATTTAGACTATAAAAGCACTTACTTTTAAATGTTCATTCAAAAGGGTAAATCGCTATAAGTGATTTACCCTTTTATGTTTGTACTTTTTAGTTAGTCCTTTTTCTTTGTTGCTAACTAAGTCGTTGTAAATAAGAACGGATGTTATTAACATCCGTTCTTATTTACTGACATTTAAAGAGAAAGTGCCATGGCTAGCCGAATTTTATTGTCCCATTCAAATAACCCTCATTTTAACTTGGCGGTTGAGGACTGTATTTTTCGTTCTATGCCAGCAGATCAGCGCGTTTTATTTCTTTGGCGTAATGCTGATACCGTGGTGATTGGTCGCTCACAAAACCCTTGGAAAGAATGCAACATCAGTAAGATGGAGCAAGACAAGATTCATTTAGCTCGTCGTCAAAGCGGTGGTGGGGCGGTGTTCCATGATTTGGGGAATACTAACTTTACTTTTATGGCGGGTAAGCCGGAATACAGCAAAGAAGTCTCTACAGAGATTGTGTTAAACGGCTTAAAGAAGTTAGGCATTGAAGGTTATGCTAATGGCCGTAACGATCTGGTGGTCGGAGAGGGTGAAGCCATGCGCAAATTTTCTGGCTCTGCCTATAAAGAGACTAAGGACCGCGGTTTTCATCATGGTACTTTATTACTGCACGCTGACTTGAGTCGTCTAGCGAATTACCTCAACCCTGATGTCAAAAAGTTACAGTCGAAAGGCATTACCTCCGTACGCTCACGAGTCACCAACCTAAACAGCTTGTATCCAGCGATTGATCATCAGCTCGTCTGTGACGCTATTGTCGAAGCGTTTTGTGAATATTTTGATGAAGTGCCAGCCATAGAGGAAATATCCCCTGACGCCTTGCCAGACCTACCAGGCTTTGTGGAAAAATTTGAACAACAGCAAAGCTGGGACTGGAACTTTGGTAAATCTCCGCAGTTTACTCACACCCTAGATGAGCGTTTCAAATGGGGCGGCGTAGAGATTCACCTCGATCTGAGCAACGCGAAAATCACCGCCGCGCAGACCTTTACCGACAGCTTGTTCCCGGATCCAATTGAGCAACTTGCAGAAAAACTTATAGGCGTGACCTACCGACCAGACGCTATCGCAGCTTGTGTCGACTCGGTTATTGAAAACTATCCAGACCATAAGGCGGATTTAGAAGAAATGAAAGCGTGGTTGGTTAAGGCGGTTTCCTAGACCAATTCCCATGTGAGCCGAATAATTCGCTTAATCGGCTCACATGATGAAAGACAGTTGGCAATATCCTGATTAGCCAAATTTCACCTTTGACGTTGGCTTTAGGCGTAGTGGGCTAGCCATTTACAAGGCTCTAAACTCATGTCGGTGAATGTAGCGGTAAAAGATGAATTCTGAGGGCTGCACGCATATACACCAAATTTTACCGATTTCTCTGCGGGTTGTGGCGGGTTGCATTTGCCCATTTCGACTGTTGTCTCACCAAGCTGATGCAAATGAAATACGCGCATTTGATTGAAAACAATACCATCAAATGATGATTCAATCAGAAAGTCTGCCCCTCGGCGGCTTAAGCGATACCAGATTTCTTTTGGTAGAGGGATATCTGATGTGGCCCAATCTGAGTAGCCAAAATTCGTTACGACACTTCCAAGTCTTGAAAATGCTTGGTTTTCGTATTCAATTGAGGCTTTGAACCAATTTTCACTATCGAGATAGATAATAAGACCACATTGATCAAATTGAGTTTGGTAAGTAAAACTGGCTTTTGCGGTAAAGGTGAAGTTTTCATCAGATTCAATCTGTAATGCGGGAGCATTATCATTACGAAATCCATAGTAACTGCGTTGCCAGAGATCCGTGTTCGACTCAGTTGTTATAGAGACTGAGTCTAGACTCACCTTACTTAATTTTGGCTCGAAAATCCATTTACCATTTGTAAAATCTACCATTTTAATCCTCTACGCTCCTTCTTGAATTCGTTTATTGCTCTGGTGGTTTTTGTATCTTTTCTAACGTTCTTTGTCCAATTGATTAAGTGAAAAGATAGCATTGAAAAATCAGGCGTTGTGTCTTGATGGTATTTTTTGATACAACACGGGCAGTTGAAAGAGGCAGCAGAGTTAATTTCTATCTGATCCTGATTGCTTCTAATTAGTGTTGTTCTATTAATTACAGCTTACGGGTTAGTTGTTGATTTACTTTGGGTGTTTACTTTATACTCAGTGGTACAGAATTAAGTACAGGAAAAAATGATGGATGCTATCAGTTATACAACAGCCCGAGCTAACTTGGCTAAGACAATGGCTAAGGTTTGTGACGATCATTCGCCAGTGATCATCACGCGTAAAAGCGAGAGCCCAGTTGTGATGATGTCGTTAGAAGATTATGAGTCCATGCAAGAAACTACCTATTTGCTGCGTTCGCCAGCGAATGCCAGAGTCTTGTTGGAGTCTATTGCTGAACTGGAAGCGGGTAAGGGCGTTGAAAGAGAGTTAATCGAGTGAGGCTCACTTTTTCAACCGCAGCTTGGGATCAGTATCTTTACTGGCAGAGCACAGATAAGAAAGTATTAAAGCGGATAAACTTACTAATCAAAGATATTCAGCGAGAGCCTTATGAAGGGGTTGGCAAACCAGAACCTTTAAAGCATGGCCTTGCTGGTTATTGGTCTCGTCGTATCAATGATGAGCATCGAATTGTTTATAAATATCAAGATGATGCAATTTTGATAGCGCAGTTACGATATCACTATTAGTTTTTTTATTTTAGTTCGCTGCTCGATAATTACTTTCATCAACCCAATCGGCGTTTCGATGAGGTAGCCGGCCTTACCTAGAATTGAAAAGTGAAGAGAAACGCCGCTTGGCTTGGTGTTATGTACAAAAGTCTGTGTTGGGCTGATGATGGTGTCATGTGAGTTGTTTTGTGTCGGCCTGAAGGCGCGACTTACAGTTTAATAACCCCTCCCTAACCCCTTGAAGAGAAGGGGAGGGAACAGAGAAAACAAAAACACCAGCCGAGGCTGGTGTTTTTAGTTCAATGTCAAAAAGTCTAAGCTGCTCTTTTTTTAGTTAAGCCTGAGCTTTCTTGAACGCGTTGATCAGTGCTTGAGTAGAAGCATCCAGTGCGCTGTTGTCGCTGTCGCTAACAAGGCGATTGTAGATGTCGGTTCCCAATACTTTGCCTAGCTCTACACCCCATTGGTCGAATGAGTTAATTCCCCAGATGGTGCCTTGCACGAAGGTGCGATGCTCATACAGTGCAATGAGAGCGCCGACAGTGGCAGGGGTCATCTTATCGGTAAATAGAGTATTACTAGGGCGGTTGCCTTGAATCACTTTGTGTGGCGCTACGGCCTCCACTTGCTCTGCCCCGGCACCTGCGTCACGCAATTCTTGCTTGGCTTGCTCTAAGGTTTTGCCGACCATTAAGGCTTGTGATTGGCTTAGGCAGTTAGCAATCAAGTGAGTGTGGTGTTCGCCAATTGGGTTGTGACTGGTCAGTGGTGCAATGAAGTCCACAGGAACCAGACGTGTGCCTTGGTGTAATAGCTGATGGTAAGCATGCTGACCGTTGGTGCCAGCACCGCCCCAAATGATAGGGCCTGTGTCGGTTGTGACGCCATCGCCATTCAATAGGTTGGCTTTACCGTTACTTTCCATGTCGAGCTGCTGAATATGAGCAGGCATGGCACGTAGGTAATGGTCGTAAGGAATTAAGGCGTGAGTTTGTGCGTTGTGGAAGTTGATGTACCACACGCCAAGGGCGCCCATGATTACCGGCAGGTTTTCTTCAAATGGCGCGGTGCGGAAGTGCTCGTCCATTTTGTGAGCGCCGTCTAGTAAGGCGTAGAAGTTGTCCATGCCCACGGCAATGGCAACAGGCAAGCCAATCGCAGACCACAATGAGTAACGTCCGCCAACCCAATCCCACATTGGGAAGATGTTTTCTTTATCCATGCCAAAGTCTACAGCTTTTTTCACATTGGAGCTTACGGCTGCGAAGTGTTTGCTGACGTCATTTTGTGAGCCGCCATTACTTAGGAACCAATCGCGCGCGGCATTTGCGTTAGACAGTGTTTCTAATGTGCCAAAGGTTTTAGATGAGATAACAAATACCGTGGTTTCAGGGTTCACTTGATTTAGTTTGCCGTTGATGTCTGAACCATCAATATTGGCAACGAAGTGCACTTTGATGCCGTCTTTTTTATATGGCGTTAGCGCTTCTGCAACCACTTTTGGGCCAAGATAAGAGCCACCAATACCAATGGAAACTATGTCGGTAATTGCTTTGCCTGTGTAGCCTTTCCATTCACCACTGTGTAGTTGAGTAACAAATGTTTCCATTTGTTTAAGTGTTGTACGTACTTCAGCTAAGACGTTGATACCATCTACCATCAGCGTTTCTTGCGCTTGGCTAGCACGTAGAGCGATGTGTAAGACAGAGCGATCTTCGGTGTTGTTAATATGCGCACCGCTGAACATGCCTTTAATAGCACTTTCTAGCCCTGCTTCTTTTGCTAGATCCGTTAGTAGCGCTAGCGTTTTGTCATTGGCACGATTTTTTGCGTAATCCAATGTCCAGCCAGCGGCTTGTGCGGTGTATTTTTCGGCACGTTTGGGATCTGCTTCAAACAAGGATTTCATATTTACAGATGCCATGTCTTGTTTGTGTTCTATTAATTTCTGCCAAGCAGTTAATTCTGTGGGTGAAGCCCATTACAATCTCCCTAGAAATCAAAGTTATAGCTCTACACGCAAATTATCAATCAAGCGTGCACTGCCTAAGTGTGCCGCAGCCAAAATGACTAGGCGTTTCTCTTCCTCTGATGGTGTTTGTAAATTATCTTGTGCGCGAATCTCAAAATAATCACGACGGAAACCAGCCGCTTCAAGCTTCTGTTGAGCTTGTTCGCGAATGTCCTCGTGACTCGCACTGTTTGCTATAAGCGCCTCTTTCGCCCATAGCAGTGTTTGGTACATCGTCGGTGCAATGCGTCTTTCTTCTTGTGTTAGGTAGCCGTTGCGTGAGTCTCATGGCGAGTCCATCGTCATTACGAGCTGTATCAACGCCTATGATGCGCACGTTTGAGCTTAAGTCGCGTACCATATCTTCAATGACTTTAAGTTGCTGAAAATCTTTATTACCAAAGATTGCACAGTCTGGTTGAACAATATTAAACAATTTTGTTACCACGGTGGCAACGCCAACAAAGTGACCTGGGCGTGATGCACCACATAGAATGTCAGATAAGCCCATGACTTCGATCTGTGTCTGGCTGCGTTTGCCATCTGGGTACATTTCTAAGGCGTCTGGTGCGAACAAGTAGTGACAACCGTTGGCCTCAAGGACCCTTTTGTCTTCTTCTAGTGTTTTTGGGTAGCGCTCTAAATCTTCGTTGGCTGAGAATTGCATTGGGTTAACGAAGATGGAAGAAACAACGACGTCACCTTCTTCTGTTGCCCGACGTATCAGTGACATGTGGCCATCGTGTAGGTTGCCCATGGTTGGGACGAAGGTGATACTCTTGTCTTGTAGGCGCTCAATTTTTAGCGCGGCACGAAGTTCAGCGATAGTATGGAATGTTTGCATTATTTGAATCCGTGCTCTGGTCCTGGAAAGGTCATGTCTTTTACTTCTTTTACGTAGGCTTCAAAGGCTTGCGTCACGTTGCGACCGTCGGTTAAGAAGTTTTTGACGAATTTTGGTGTATGGCCGAGGTTGATGCCAAGCATATCGTGCATCACCAATACTTGGCCATCTGTATGATGCCCAGCGCCAATACCGATTGTTGGCACAGGAACGGCTTCTGTCAGTGTTTTGCCCAATTCTGTTGGGATGCATTCATAGAGGAGAATATCCGCCCCTGCCGCCACAAGGTCTAGCGACTCTTGCAGTAATAAGTCGGCTGCGTCTTGGCTTTTACCTTGTACTTTATAGCCGCCAAATTTATGCACGGATTGAGGGGTTAGGCCTAAATGTGCGCAAACGGGAATACCTCGTTGGCTAAGTAGTTTTACGGTGTCGGCGAGCCAGCTGCCACCTTCTAATTTGACCATGTTGGCGCCAGCTTGCATCAATTTAGCGGCGTTATCGAGTGCTTGTTCTGGTTTGCTGTAGCTCATGAAGGACATGTCAGACAGAATGAAGGCATTGGTATTGCCTCGCTTTACGGCAGCAGTGTGATAGCACATGTCTTCGATGGTAACGGGTAAGGTGCTGTCTTGGCCTTGTATGACCATGCCTAAAGAATCCCCAACCAAAATGGTTTCCACACCGGCCACGTTCATGACATTAGTAAATGAAGCGTCGTAGCTGGTTAGGCAGGTGATTTTTTCCTTATCGGCTTTCATTTTTTTGAGCGTGGATAAGGTAACTGGTTTGGTGAGTTTTCTTTGTGAGTTATCTGAATACATAATTTATTCTTCTTTGATAAAGACCAAATCGCTGGTATCAATTTGCTGTAAATGCTCGGTAACGGTTTTGCCATTTGCTAAAAGCATATCAGGCGCTAGGTCGCTAAGCGGCTTTATAACAAACCCTCGTTCTAGCATGAAAGTATGCGGCACGGTGAGTCTTGGTAGCTGTATTGTTTCTTGTCCGTACAATAACAGATCTAGGTCTAAGGTGCGCGGTCCCCAATGCCGTTCTCTTACTCGACGCTGTGATTGCTCAATACTTTGCAATAAATCGAGTAAATCAATAGGGGATAGGTCGGTGTCGAAGGCGGCGACGGCATTAACATAATCAGGTTGGTCTTGTGGACCAACTGGTTTGCTGCCATAAATAGAAGAAACACGAAGATTTTTTACATCGTCGTGTTTCTTTAAGGTATCAATGGCGCGATCAAGTTGCGCCACTGGGTTGTCAAGATTGCTGCCGAGTCCAATATAAGCGTGTATCAAGAGGCATCCTCTTACTCGTCAAATGTTTCTCTTTGTGGTGCGTTACTTTTCTTACGACGACGAGGGCGGCGTTTTTTAGGGCCTTCTTTATCGTTAGCAAAGTTATCAATGCTTTTAATCAATTCTCTCTGTTGGCTTTCTGTGCCGTGCTGGAATTTTTCCCACCAATCGCCCAATCCATCTAGCTCTGTTCCACTTAATTCGCGTATGAGCAAAAAGTCAAAACTGGCACGAAAGCGTGGGTGCTCAAGCAGTAGAAAGGCACGTTTGCCATAGCGTTTGGGAAGACGATATTGCATATCCCAGATTTCACGCATTGGTGTGGAGAATCGACGCGGAATGGCGGTCGAAGCGACTTGATTGTCTAACACCATATTGGCTGCTTGATGCAATGCCGGTGTGGCTGGCATGCCTTGCGCTTGGAATTCTTCATGACGCAATGTCACGCTTGGCCACAATAGGACAGCGTATAAAAAATATGGCGCAGTGGTTTTTCCACTCTGGATTCTGTCGTCGGTGTTTTTTAAGCCCTGAAGTATAAAGGCTTCTGGATCGATATCATTACGTTTCCAGCCGCTTTGTAACAAGGCGTCAGTATCGGGAAATAAGTAACGAAATAAACCGTATTGGCGTAATAGGTGGAACGTTTCAATGCCATTACCACTGCCTAGAAGCTTTAATACTTCTTCAAATAAACGTGCTGGCGGAATGTGATCCAGTAGGTGTGCCATTTCTTTGATTGGTGCTGCAGTTTCAGCTTCGATCTCAAAGCCTAATTTACCAGCAAATCGAATCGCGCGCAGCATCCGAACGGGGTCTTCTTGATAACGTTGGCGTGCATCTCCGATGATTCGAATTTGTCTGAGTTCGATGTCTTTTAGACCGCCACAGAAGTCATGAATACTGAAGTCTTGGACATTGTAATACAAGGCGTTAAAGGTGAAATCACGGCGCTCAGCATCTTCTTCGATACTGCCGTAGACGTTGTCACGCAGTACAATACCATGAGCTGAACGAGCCGAATCTTTGCCTTTCAATGACGTGGTTGGTGTGTCGTCATCATCGTCATCTTGTGCTGAATTTGCTCTAAAGGTGGAAACTTCAATGATTTCTCGGCCAAATGTCACGTGGACTAGTTTAAAGCGGCGACCGATCAGTCTGGAATTAGAGAAAATATTGTGTACTTGCTCTGGTGTGGCGTTAGTGACCACATCGAAGTCTTTTGGCTCTATGCCAATTAAATGATCTCGTACACAGCCACCGACAAGGTAAGCATCGTAGCCAGCTTTGTTTAAGCGATACAATACTTTAACAGCATTGGGAGCTCAAGTCTTGTCGAGATAAGCTGTGATCGCTACGAGGTATGACAATAGGGTAAGTCTGTGCCTTTGGTGAGGCAAACAGTGAGGTAGCTTTACGTACCAGAGATTTTAATCCTGTAAGCATTGGACAACAAATTTTAAAGTTAACGAAAAGGGCATTCTACACGTGATAAAGTAAAGTTACACGAATAAAGGTTGTATTTAGGTGATTTTGATATGTTGAAAAGGGTAGGTATTTATATGACTATTACTTATTTACTGATGAGTAAATAAAATAATCGCTTTGGATACATGAAGATACTAGTTCCGAAAACAAAGTGGGTGCTGCTTCTGCAGTTCTACTCAAGTTTTATTTTTATTGTTGCATTGTTTTCATTGCCCGAAGGCTTGTATATCTAAAAAAATCAATTATCCAAAGCGATTTTCCATCCATGACCTCAAATTTTTATTTTTATTTGAAGAGGTCACGGTGTTCTTAGTTGTTATTTTTATTTTTAAGAACTTACATACGACGATTAACTTATTTTTATTCTTGGTCAATCTTCTTATCGTTGTGTCATATATAAGGCATTTGTTGTGCCAAAAATAATAAAGTGCTGATTTCATTGAGTTTTAGTGTGTTTCTGTTCATTTTCTTTACAGTTTTTTGAATATTTTTTGGGTATTTTGGTATCAAGTGTTACCTTTATGTTGTTACTTTTTTGGGTATTGCTAGTTTTTGTCGTCTTTCCCATAAGCTTTTTCTTGATATGCCCAAAGAATGTGCAAGTTGGGTTTCAGTCATCTTGTGTTGGTGCGTTAGTACGAAATGCTTAAAATAATCGTCGAGCGTTGTTCCTTTGGGCAAATGGGCATTGCTTGCTGCTGAATCTGTAGTGTGGCTAGTGTTTTGCTGGCTAGCGAGTTTTAAATTAGCGGCTTCGACCCGTTCTAGTGGACTAAGAATAACAGCTCTTTCAATGGCATTTTCTAGTTCGCGCACATTACCTGGCCAATTATGTGCGCGGATGGCTTTATCGAATGTTCGGTTGTAGCTGTAAATGGGCTTGTTGTGCTTCTGACAGGCTTTCTCAAGAAGAATTTGAGCCAGCATGGAGATGTCATCGCCTCTATCTCTTAGTGGTGGTAACAACAGCTCCATCACATAGAGTCGGTAGTATAAATCCTCGCGGAATAGCCCTTGTTTGACCATGGCGATTAAATCTCTATGTGTGGCGGTAATTAATCGAATATTGACCTTGGTCGATTGTGTTGCACCGACTTTTCGAATTTCACCCTCCTGAAGAACGCGCAACAGTCTTGCTTGGGCCTCGAGAGGTAATTCACCAATTTCATCGAGAAAGAGCGTGCCCTTATCAGCAGCGTAAATTAAACCGTCATGGGATGAGTTTGCGCCTGTGAACGCCCCTTTTTCATGACCAAAAAGCTCTGATTCTATTAGGTTTTCTGGAATGGCGGCACAGTTTACACTGATGATAGGATGGTTGTGGCGGCGGCTGAGATTGTGTAGCGCTTTGGCGACCAGTTCTTTACCTGTTCCAGACTCCCCGCGAATCAATACGGTCACATCGGTGCCAGCAATTTTACGCATGTCACTAAACAAGTCTTGCATTAATGGGGACTGGCCAATAATGCCGCTGCCTGGTGTGCCTAAGGTTAGCGCCTCTTCTTTTGTGATTTGCTGGTTGGGGGGTGTTTGAGCGGATGGCGTTATGTTTGGAGCATCATCTTGTTCAAGTACGTTTACGACATGTTTGAGAAGTGTCTCTGAGTCAGTTGGTAGCGGCAGATAGAAAACCGCCCCTTGTGCCATGCTATTAACACCTGTGCTTAGACTGGCTTTGGTATCAAGTACAATACGACGAGGTTGGTTGGGCAGTTCTGTATGGCTGTTTAGGTGTTGAATGGCTTCTTGATCGATAAGCAGAAGATTAAATTCTGATAGCTCATAATATTTTTTTGCCTGCTCTAAGGATTGGCTGGTATTAACTTGGAAGCCATAGCGAGATAACCATTTTTCGGATTCTTTAAGTGGGGAATGGTCAGGGCAAATGATCATTATGCTGTGCATTGAGTGTCACCTCTTGTAACTGTTGTAACGATTATACACATGCGAACTTTTTGGTCGAGAGTGCCTTTTCTTAAATTGATGGATTATGCTGACCGCTACTTAGATGAAATGTAGGTCTTGCTCCTGCAATGGAAGTTCTTTAATTCCCCTTAATTTTTCGGGGTTCCAGGCTTGTATGGACAGTGATAGAGCTTCTGCGATCGAGGAAGGGTTTGCTAGGTCAATGTTGAGGTAGTGGAGTGCCCGTAATAAGGTGGGTAAGTGACCATTTTCAATGGGTTTAGCATGGTTTTGTTTGCTGATTTTATCACCAAAGTGATTGGTGATAAGTGGAATGTGACAGACATTTGGTGGTGTCCAGCCAAAGAGATGATAAAGGTGAAGTTGTTGGGCGGTGGTCTCGATTAAATCTGCACCTCTGACAAGGTGGGTAATATTTTGTAGGTGATCGTCAACCACGACGGCCAGCTGATAGGAGAAAAAACCATCTTTTCGTTTCAGTACTGGTGGGTATTTAAGGTCGTCAGTAAAAATGAGGGTGTTCTGGATGAGATCTTGGCATTGATAAATAGTTGCACTGGTTTTTAGTCGCCATGAGTGTGGTTCTTTGGTAGTACTTGCACACTCGAGTGGATGGTTGCCATCATTTTGAGCGAGAGATTGTCTGGTGCAATTGCATGGAAAAACATGTCCATGTTGTTTTAGTACTGATAAATAATGTTCGTAGATGTCGCTATGCTGGCTTTGTATTCGAATGTCTTGATCGGAAAAAAGCTGGTAGCTGTGAAGGGTATGTACAATCTGTTCGGCAAATTCTGTTTTGCAGCGTGTGCCGTCCACGTCTTCAAGGCGAATAACCCATGATCCACGGTTTTTTTGGCATCCAAATAGCTCGCTAATGCGCTGACTAGCGAGCCAAAATGGAGTGGACCGGTTGGCGAAGGTGCAAAACGGCCACGATAGAGAGGCATAAGGGTATTGGCGTAATTAGGCACTGTTCTCAAGTACTTAGCGTTAGCCGCCGATTTGTCTCTCTTTAATTTCCGCGAGTGTCTTGCAATCAATACACATAGTCGCTGTTGGGCGAGCTTCTAAGCGGCGAATGCCGATTTCAATGCCACACTCTTCGCAATAGCCATAATCGTCGTTATCAATTAACTCGATCGTTTGAGAGATCTTTTTAACCAGTTTACGTTCACGATCACGTGCGCGAAGTTCTAGGCTAAACTCTTCCTCTTGGCTCGCTCGGTCGTTTGGATCGGCATAATTCACAGCTTCTTCTTTCAGATGGTGAACAGTACGATCAACCTCTTCCATCAGATTTTGTTTCCAGTTGAGTAGGATGCTTTTAAAGTGCGCCAACTGGTTCTCGTTCATGTATTCTTCGCCATCCTTAGCAACATAAGGAGTGAAGTCTTTCATTAATGACTCAGGGTTCATATTTGGCATACGCATTGCCTCACTTCGCAGGTTTCCATTGTGGTAGCCTGTAACCAATAAAATTAGGTGATTTATTTTCGGGCGGAAACTTACCAGATAATGTGCTCGTTAACCACATTTTTTGCGTAAAATGTCGCGATATTTTTGAAACAGGTAGAGAAAGGTAGAGAAAGCTGGATGGAAAGGCATAAGTTAGCAGCAAGGGTTGAGCAAATTGCACCCTTTCAGGTAATGGCGGTATTGGCTAGAGCGAAACAGTTGCAATCGCAAGGCGAGGATGTAATCCACCTTGAGATTGGTGAGCCTGATTTTGTTGCCGTAGAAGCCGTTGCTGATGCCGGTATCGCGGCTATTAAGCAGGGTAAGACGGGTTATACCTCAGCTACTGGGTTGCCAGAACTTAAGTGCGCAATTAGTGACTATTATAGTAGCCGCTATCGGGTTAGCGTCGCGCCAGAACGAATCATTGTTACGCCTGGTGCGTCTGGCGCTTTATTATTGATGGCCTCGCTGATGGTGAATGCTGGGGAAGACGTGTTGATGCCAGATCCATGTTATCCATGTAATCGTCATTTTTTGATCCAGTCTGGTGCAAAAGCCAAGTTGGTCGAAACAACGCCCGAAGATGGTTTTGAAATGGATTTGAGTACGTTAGGTCAGCATTGGGGGTTGAATACAGCAGGGCTTTGGCTTGCTTCGCCTTCTAATCCAACTGGTGCGGTACTCAGTCAATCCTATCTTTCGGATGCGTGGACAAAAGTGAATGAGTTGGGTGGCCATTTGCTGGTCGATGAAATTTATCAAGGATTGGTTTATGAAGGCGACGACTTCACGGCCTTGTCTATTTCAGACGATATTTTTGTTGTGAACAGTTTCTCAAAATATTTTGCCATGACAGGGTGGCGGCTTGGGTGGTTGGTTGTTCCTGACTGGGCGATTGAGGGGGCGACAAAGTTGGCGCAAAACCTATTCATTGCTGCACCAAGCGTGTCTCAGTATGCAGCGATTCGTGCATTTGAACCCGATGTATTGGCTGAGTGTGAAGAGCGTCGCCAAATCTTAAACGCTAGACGTCTCGTTTTGCTGGCCGGATTAAAAGCAATAGGGCTGCCTGTTGTCGCGCCAGCTCACGGGGCTTTTTATGTGTATGTTGATGTGTCTGGAGTAACACAAGATGCGATGGCTTGGTGTTTGGCCTTGTTGGAAACAGAAAAGGTGGCACTCACACCAGGGGCTGATTTCGGCATCAAGGACGCTCATAAATATGTGCGGTTTGCTTACACTTGTGACGAGTCTAGGTTGCAAGAGGCGCTCGCGAGAATTGCGCGCTTTATTGTCTCTTGATGTTGCGGTAAGACGTAGGGTTAGCCTCTACGTCTTACGAGTATAATGCCAGCTAATAAACAGATAATAATCGGTATGCTGACACCTATAATGGGCGGAAAACTGACCGCAACACTCATTCTTCCAAATAAGTTCAGTGCATTTTGAAAGGCTAAACCTATGATCACGCCCGAAAAAATCCGTCCGCCCATCGTGGAGGATCGAAGAGGGCCAAAGACGCTAGAAAGTGCTACCAGCACCAGTGCTAAGGAGGCTGCAGGGCGTAAGGTGGTGATCCAAAATTCCAGTTCGTATTGTGACGCGTCGAGTTTTTCTTGGTGCAGGTAAGTTTGATAATTCAATAATTGGCTAAGAGACAGTGTTTCTGGGTCTTGTGATGCCAAAAATAAATTTTCTGGTGTGATGCTAACGTTCCACTCAGCATGTGGGGTGCTTTGGGTTTCGATACGGTCGGGAAAAAAGACGGTTTCTGTTACGTCATTAAGCTGCCAGGTTGATCCTTGTATGTGTTTTGCTGTGGTGGCGCTTTTAGTGTAGGCCAGTTGCTGCAGTCCTTGTTGTTGATTTGGGGCGAAAATCTCTATCCCATACAGTGTTCCTGTGTCATCGGCCGCATCGATATAGACGAAGTTATTGTCGGCTTTTAGCCACACGCCACCGCTGAGTGAGAACGTGCCAGTTTCTTGGTCTTTGAATTTTTCAATCAAATTGGCTTTTTGTTCAGCGGTTGGTGCAACAAACTCTGAAATCCCCATGCCTAATAAGGAAACGAGTAAGATAGGTTGGCAAGCGGCAAAACCAATACGCCAAATTGGCATGCCTGCTGCCCGCATAACGGTCAATTCAGAGGTCGCGGCAAGAGTGCCTAATCCCATTAAGGTGCCGATAAGGGAAGCGATCGGAATGTATTCTGCGAGTTTGCCAGGTAAACGATACACGATAACTTGCAATAAAGATTGCAGTGTGTAGTTGTCGTTGACTTTTTTAATTTGCTCTATAAAAGTGAGTGCAAAATCCAACCCAAGCAGAACAACCGCAACAATCAAGAAGCCCCATAAAACGCTGTTGCCAATGTATCTATCTATTCTATTCATATCAATTACTCGTTTTTTGCATCCGCTATGTTAGGGAGTCTGGCTTTGCGGCGTTCAAAGACTTGGTTGTATTGTGCGAAAAGCAGCGCTGCGACGAGCATGAATAGGCCGTGTATCCACCACAGACCAAGCTGAATGGGGAGTTTGCCTTTTTCTAGTGCCGTGCGTCCCCAAATGAGAAGGGCGATATACAGTATCATTAAAAGAATGGCGGGTAACATCTTGAAGAAGCGCCCTTGTCTTGGGTTTACTTGGCTTAACGAAAGCCCAATGATGGCAAGAATAGGGATCATAACAACCAATGAAGTGCGCCATTGGAGTTCAACTTTGTCTGCCAGTTTTTGACTTTTTATTAGTGCTAGGGTGCTTCGTGTATAAGGGTCATCAATGACATTACTGCCTTGGTTTTCCATGCGAATGGCGTAGGTATCGAAGTAGGTGATGCGATAATTAGCTGTACCAGGTTTGCCTTCATATCGGGTGCCGTCTTTAAACACAAGATAGGTTTGATTACCTTCAGAGCTAATGCGTATTTGTTCTGCATAAGCCGCCAAGGTTTGTGTAGGAATGTTCTGGTCTTTTTTACGAACGACGTCCGAAATGAAAATTTGTTTCATCCATCCTTCGTCTGGCGTGAAGCTATCGAGATAAGTGGTGCGCTGTCCGCTACCCTCAAAGCGGCCGGGTATCAAAAAATCGAAAGCAGACAATTGATTCTGTGCCTCGGAGGCTTCAGCAGCGCGGTATTCACTTAAAGGTGCTATCCAAAAGTTAATGGTGGCACTAACGGCTCCGATGATGCAGGCAATGCCAAGTGTGTAGCCTGCCAATTTGACTTTGCTAATGCCGCTAGAAAATAAAACGGACATTTCATTTTCTATGTACAGGCGTCCGAATGCCAATAACAAAGATAGGAAAAACGCGAGAGGTAGGATCATCTGAACGAAACTCGGCACATGATAACCAAGAATAACGAATAGAAATTCGAAGGTCATTTTTCCTTCGGCTATGCGGCCCAAGTAGTTGGAAATTCGTCCACTTAGAATAACGAGCAATAAAATAAGCGTCACGCCAATGGTTGACACAAGCACTTCTTTCGCTAAGTATCTGAATAGTCTCAAAGTCACCTCTGGATGGATTCTGCTTTATTGAGCGTAGAGTTGATTACATATCTAAAGCCCCCATTATCTCGTGGTAAGAAGGTTATTATCCAGTTTTTTTTAAAGTGAGGCCTTTGCATGACGACGCTGTTCTTAGATAGAAGAATGATGATAGTCTGAAAAATAGCGTATTAACGCAGATTATAGTGGCGTTTTTATCGTATATTTGTTCAATTTTCGTCTTGCACCACCGTCTTAAAGTTATTTTATTGAGGTTTTTTTCATGAATATGGCGTTATTTGATCGCTTATCTACCGTACAAGCGGATTTGCTTGTTACATTTGTTCCAAGTGAGGGTGACTTTCCTGAGTCAACCGCTTGGATTGATGAGAATGCTAATGGGCAAGTTTCACAATTACGCGAAACGGGTGTCTTTAAAGGTGGTGTAGCGCAAACGCTATTATTGCCAGGTGTGTCACAAGACTTTGCGCAAGCTGTGCTATTAGTGGGGATTGGTAAAGACGCTCAGCTGAGCGATATGCAAGCTCGTAAAGTGGTGGCAGCGGTAGCGGCACAAATTAAAGGTTTACCATTCGCATCGGTTGCTGTTGCCAGTGCTGGGCTTGTGTTAAAAAATCGCTCTCAGTCTGATGTATTGACGCTGGTTGCCCAGTGGTTGAATGAAGGTTTTTACAACTTCCTTGGCTTTAAGAAAGATGATGCTGAGAAAACAACAAAAGTTGAGTCGCTATTGTTAGAGGGTAGCGATGAAGCGGCTTTGGCTATTGGTACGGCGACGGCGAAAGGTTCGGCTTTTGCTCGTCAACTTGGCAATTTGCCTGGTAACGTTTGTACACCAAGTTATTTAGCGTCTAAAGCGCAGCAGTTAGGTGAAGAATACAGTATCGGTGTTGAGTTGCTAGATGAAAGCAAAATGGATGAACTAGGCATGCATTGCTTGTTGTCCGTGGGGCATGGTAGTGATCAGCCGAGTTATTTGATCGTGATGAACTATCGCGGTGGTGCAGAAGACGAGGCACCTCATGTTCTTCTAGGGAAAGGTATTACTTTTGATACTGGCGGTATTTCCTTGAAGCCTGGTCCAAAAATGGATGAAATGAAATATGACATGTGCGGTGCCGCAAGTGTTTTCGGTACGATGAAAGCGATTTGTGAGTTAAAACCAAAGCTGAACTTTACAGCGGTGATTGCGGCGGCGGAGAATATGCCTAGTGGCCGTGCTACTAAGCCTGGCGATATTGTGAAAACCATGTCTGGTCAGACGGTAGAGATTTTGAATACCGATGCTGAAGGCCGTTTGGTGCTTTGTGATGCTTTGACTTATATTGAGCGCTTCAAGCCTAAATCAGTGGTTGATATTGCGACACTTACGGGCGCTTGTGTGGTGGCTTTGGGTGGTGTGAATTCAGGCATGTACGCGAACAATGATGATCTGGCGGTTGAGTTGAAGGCAGCCAGTCATGTTGCTGCGGACAAAATTTGGCAAATGCCGTTAGACGAAGAGTATCAACAACAGCTTGATAGCAACTTTGCAGATATCGCTAACATTGGTGGACCTGAAGCCGGTTCTGTTACGGCGGCGTGTTTCTTGTCCCGTTTTGCAGGATCTTACCCTTGGGCGCATTTGGACATTGCAGGTACTGCGTGGACGGGTGGTGCAGCCAAAGGGGCAAGTGGTCGCCCTGTTGCGTTGTTAACGCGTTATTTGCTGGCGAAATCCTAAGCTTCTACCGTCATTTTAAAACAGTGACGTACAAAAGCAGGTACAATTATTTGTCCCTGCTTTTTTTATGGCAATGGTTCAATCGCGTTCTAGCGCAGAGGAAGATGAATTGGATTAAAGTGTTATTTTTATCCTAGCGATATTGATGACTAGCTTTTATCCATTGGGGTAGACTTTTGTGTTCTTCAGTGCGAAAGTTGAGGGTTATAAATGATAGGTTAAGTGGTCTTGCTTGCTTGGCCGTTGTATTTTGCTTTCTTAATATTGGTTTTTCCTATGTCAGATTTAGCCACTCAATATGATGACGGTGTTTTTGAGCCAGATGAAGAAACCTTGATCTCTGCTTTGCGCAATCAAGATGACATTCCTATTCTGATGGACATTGTTGCGGAAACAGTGCCTGTGTCTTCGGACAAGTCAGTACATTCAGCGCAACCACTTGATGAGCCTGAAGAGTATGGTATGCAGTCTGAGAAAGACTTGCTTGAAGATCATGACTTTTCTAGCGATTCCGCAGAGGGCACGCATGATGACGATATGGATGATGTGCTTACACTCAACGATATCGTAGATGAATCGCCGTTATCACAAGCGTTAATCGCTAAAACCATTGCTAGCGTGCTCGAGCGGCGTTTGCCTGAGTTGGTATCGGAAGTGATGCAGGCATTGCAGGACGCAGCTGAAACAAAAAAAGAGTAATGCAAAACAACAGTCGTGTAACACGTCGGCAGACGGCTTAATTCTCCACGTGTTATTCTTTATCTGGTTATGACACGCTATAATTCTTCAACTTACAATTGATTGCTACATAAGAGCCTTAAGACATCATAATGGAAAAGACCTACCAACCTCAAAGTATTGAACAGCCTATTTATCAACGTTGGGAAGAGGGCGGATATTTTTCCCCTCAAGGCAACGGTTCTCCATTCTCTATCATGATACCTCCGCCAAACGTCACTGGCAGTTTACACATGGGGCATGCTTTTCAGCATACCTTAATGGATGCAATGATTCGTCGTGAACGTATGAAAGGCAGTCGCACATTGTGGCAGCCAGGTTCTGATCATGCTGGTATTGCCACTCAAATGGTGGTTGAGCGTCAGTTAGCCGCTCAAAATATTACCCGTCATGATTTGGGGCGTGAGAAATTCCTTGAAAAAGTATGGGAATGGAAAGCGCAATCTGGCGGTACGATTTCAGACCAAATGCGTGTCTTAGGTGACTCAGTTGCTTGGGAAAAAGAACGCTTCACAATGGACCCTGGTATGTCTGCGGCGGTTCAAGAAGTGTTTGTGCGTTTATTTGATGAAGGCATTATTTATCGTGGTCAGCGCCTAGTAAACTGGGATCCGGTTCTGCACACGGCCATCTCTGATCTTGAAGTGGTTTCTGAAGAAGAAAATGGCTTCATGTGGTATTTCCGCTATCCATTGGCGGACGGCGTGAAAACGGCCGACGGGAAAGATTATATTGTTGTGGCGACAACGCGCCCTGAAACTATGTTTGGTGATGCTGCGGTGGCCGTGGCGCCGGATGATGAGCGCTTTGCGGATATTGTTGGTAAGTTTGTTGAGTTGCCATTGGTTGGTCGTCGTATCCCGATTGTCGCCGATGAATACGTAGACAAAGAGTTTGGTACTGGCTGTGTGAAAATTACCCCAGCCCATGATTTTAATGACTATGAAGTTGGCAAACGCCACGACATGCCATTGATCAATATTTTGACTGACGATGCGGCTATTAATGATACCGCACCAGAAAAATACCGTGGTATGGATCGTTTTGATGCTCGCAAAGCGGTTGTTGCTGACTTTGATGCGCTTGGTTTGCTTGAGAAAGTGGTTGATCACAAGTTAAAAGTGCCACGTGGTGAACGTGGTAACACCGTGATCGAACCATATTTGACTCAGCAGTGGTATGTGGCAGTCGAGTCATTGGCTAAACCAGCGATTGAAGCCGTTGAGAATGGTGACATTCAATTTGTGCCTAAGCAGTGGGAAAACACCTACTTTGCTTGGATGCGTGATCTTCAGGATTGGTGTATTTCTCGTCAACTTTGGTGGGGGCATCAAATCCCTGCTTGGTACGATGCTGATGGCAAACATTATGTTGGTAAGAGTGAAGATGAGGTTCGAGCCAAATATGGTTTGGCAGCAGAGCTTAAATTGACTCAAGATGAGGACGTACTAGATACATGGTTCTCATCCGCTCTTTGGACCTTTGCAACGCAAGGTTGGCCAGAAGAAACGCAAGATTTTAAAGAATTCAGTGAATCCGATGTATTAGTAACAGGCTTTGACATTATTTTCTTCTGGGTAGCCAGAATGATTATGATGACGTTGAAGTTTACCAATAAAGTACCTTTCAAAACCGTCTATATTACGGGGTTAATCCGTGATGAACGTGGCGATAAAATGTCTAAATCCAAAGGCAACGTAATCGATCCATTGGATTTGATCAATGGTATTGATATTGAGTCTTTAGTGGCGAAGCGTACTTCTGGCATGATGCAGCCTCGTTTGGCTGAAAAAGTTGAGAAGAATACTCGCGAAACTTACCCAGAGGGCATTCAAGCTTACGGTACCGATGCATTGCGTTTTACGCTTTGCTCGTTGGCGTCCGGTGGTCGAGACATTAAATTTGATCTTAATCGTCTGGAAGGGTATCGCAATTTCTGTAACAAGATTTGGAACGCAACGCGTTATGTCTTGATGAATACAGAAGATCAAGATTGCGGTCAGCATGGCGCAGAGGTTGAATTGTCTTTGGCTGATAAGTGGATTATTTCTCGCCTGCAGCGTGCTGAGGACGCGGTTAATCGTGCTTTTGATACACATCGTTTTGATTTGGCTTCTCAAGCATTGTATGAATTTATGTGGCACGAATACTGTGATTGGTATTTGGAGTTATCTAAGCCGGTACTGTGGGACGAAAACGCGACGGCCGCGCAATTGACGGGTACGCGTCGTACTTTGGTTCGTGTATTGGAAGCTTTTTTACGTCTTGCTCATCCGATGATGCCATTTTTGACCGAAGAAATTTGGCAGCGTGTTGCCCCTCTTGCTGGCATAGAAGGCGAGACTGTGATGCTGGGTAAATACCCTTCAGCCGATGAGGCAAAAATAGACGTACAAGCCGAAGCGGATGTTGAATGGTTAAAAGGCGTTATTGAAGGCATTCGTAATATTCGTGGAGAAATGAATATTTCTCCTTCTAAACCCTTGGCTATTTTGTTCCGTAATGGTTCTGATCAAGACAAGACACGCTTGGATGCCAACCGTCCTTTCTTACAAACGTTGGCAAAACTAGAATCCGTGACTTGGCTAAATGTGGGTGATGAAGCGCCGATGTCAGCAACCGCCCTGGTGGGTGATATGGAAGTGCTTGTCCCCATGGCTGGTTTGATCGATAAAGGCGCTGAAATAGCTCGTCTGCAAAAAGAAATCGATAAGGCAACAAAAGACCTTGAGCGTATACAGGGTAAGCTTTCAAACGACAGCTTTGTGGCTAAGGCACCAATAGAAGTGGTCGAGAAAGAACGTGCTAAGTGTGATGATTTGCAACTGGCGGTTAGTAAATTAGAAGAGCAAAAGATCCGTATTGCATCTTTGTAAACTCAGAGAGGTCGAAAGTCCATGTTGACTTTCGACCTTGCGCTTACTTTAAATAAAAATAAAAAAAGAGGCGATGGTTATGGAGCGATTAACAGGAAAGGTTAAGTGGTTTAATGATGCCAAAGGAATAGGTTTTATTAAACGAGAAGAAGGTAGCGATGTTTTTGTTCACTACAAATCAATCGCTTGTGATGGACATAAAACATTAAGAAAAGGCCAGCCGGTTAGTTACGAGTTATCCAGCACGGATTTTGGCTTACAGGCGATGAATGTGAGAGTAGAGAAAGAGGCGCAATCCGCTTCCTCTGACTCTAATAAACAAGCGATGCCTGCTTAGGCCGACTCGGTCAGCATTTTATGCGCCAGTTTGACAAAGTCGACAGGCGTAAGAATGCCGATCAATTTGTTGTCTTGAGTAACGGGTAGACAACCATATTTGTTTTCGATGAAGAATTCGGCGGCCATGTCCAAACCTGTTTCAGGGCTTACAGTGAGTATGTCTTTGTTCATGGCATTGGCTATGGGGGTTTGTTGCTCTTTTTTAGACAGTTGTTGAGTGCCAAACTGGCTAACTAAGTGAAATGCATGGCGTAGGTACTCACGCTGTGTCAGCATGCCGACACATTCTCCCGAGTCATTGACGATGGGGATGTTTCTAATGTTTTTTTCTTGCATCAATGCTTTGGCTTTCGCTAAAGAATCGTTTTCTCTTAACGTAATTAAATGGGTAATCATCAGGTCGGCCACTGTGCGCATGACTGAATCTCCTTGTTCTATTTCAGCGTTTATTTTGACAGTAGTGCTGAGTGTAGAGTGGATTGCCTATTAAAGGCAATTATGTATTTAAGGTAATAGTGCTGCCTTGAGGAAGATCAAACATGACAGACCAAGAATGGATGGAGCGAGCCATCATATTGGCTGATAAAGCCGCATCAGAGAGTGAAATTCCAGTCGGGGCGATTGTAGTCCTTAACGGTGAAATCATTGGTGAAGGTTATAATTCTCCTATTTCATGTTGTGACCCAACCGCACACGCGGAGATTCAGGCGATTCGTGATGCGTGTAAGCGGATGAATAATTATCGGCTTCCTGGCGCGACTTTGTATGTGACGTTGGAGCCTTGTTCCATGTGTGCGGGTGCGATCGTACATGCCCGTATCGATCGAGTCGTTTATGCGGCGACGGAACCGAAAAGTGGTGTTGTTGAAAGTCAGGGGTATTTTTTTCAGGCAGTGTTTCTCAATCATAAGGTGAAAGTTGAGTCTGGGATCTTAGCCGAAACAGCGTCTGCACAACTGACTCAATTCTTTCAATACCGCCGTGAGCAGAAAAAGAAGCTCAAGGAACAGGCAAAAAGAGGCTATTTAGGCGATTAATTCCGTCATTTGGTGTAGAAATTTCATACTCTGCTAGCCTCTATTTGCTTCATTGATTTAAAATACCCACACCATTTCCCCAAAACTACCAAGTGAGGCAATACTCAACATGCTAACTCTGCATGGTTCCGCAGCGCTATCGGCGTTTCGCAAGGCAAAGTTATTAGCCAATATGCAAGCATCTATCCCGTCTGTCACAGATGTCGATGCGCAATTTCTCCATTTCGTGGAGCTGGCTGATAATCAAACGCTAACGGCAGAGCAGGAAACTGTTCTACAACGTGCTTTGGCCTACGGTCCTAAATCCTCCCAAGTCAGTTCATCTGATCAAAGTGTACTAGTGGTTCCGCGTTTAGGAACGATTTCACCTTGGTCATCGAAAGCAACCGATATTCTTCATAACTGTGGCCTTGCGGCCGTATCTCGCGTCGAACGAGGCGTGGAATACTTTATCCATAGTTCTCAGCCCTTAACGCTAGAAGAACTGGACTTGTTGTCTGCCATGTTGCATGACCGCATGACTGAAAGCGTGCTTCCGGCATTAGGCGACGCTGCGATCATGTTCTCTCATGCAGAGCCTGCGCCGATGACAAGTGTTGATGTATTAGGTGGTGGTCGTGCGGCGTTGGTTGAGGCAAACCAAACGCTGGGTCTTGCCCTTGCTGAAGACGAAATTGACTACCTTGTTGAATCTTTCATTGAGTTGGGTCGTAACCCAATCGATGTAGAGCTGATGATGTTTGCGCAAGCGAACTCTGAGCATTGCCGTCATAAGATCTTCAATGCGTCTTGGACGATTGATGGCGAAGAGCAAGAGCGCTCTTTGTTTAAGATGATCAAGAATACCCACGAGCATAATCCAGATGGTACTTTGTCTGCTTATAAAGACAACGCTGCTGTAATGGAAGGCCATTTTGGTGGACGCTTCTTTCCATCACCAGAGACTCGCGAATACGACTTTAGCCAAGAAAACATCGATATATTGATGAAAGTTGAAACTCATAACCACCCAACGGCCATTGCCCCTTTCTCAGGTGCGGCAACCGGTTCTGGTGGTGAGATTCGTGACGAGGGTGCAACAGGTATAGGAGCCAAGCCAAAGGCAGGTTTGAGCGGTTACACTGTGTCAGACCTAAAAATTCCTGGTTTTGAACAGCCATGGGAGAGCCAATACGGCAAACCTTCTCGTATCGTGACACCGTTGGATATCATGATTGAAGGGCCGATAGGTGGTGCGGCGTTTAATAACGAATTTGGTCGTCCGAACTTATTGGGTTACTTCCGTACTTTCGAGCAAAAAATCCAAGGTCCTTCCCAAGAAGAAGTGCGTGGTTACCATAAGCCCATCATGTTAGCTGGTGGTATTGGTAATATCCGTCGTGATCACGTGGAAAAACAAGAGATCAAAGTGGGCGCTAAGTTAATCGTACTTGGTGGTCCTGCGATGTTGATCGGTCTTGGTGGCGGTGCGGCCTCTTCCATGGCGTCTGCTGATGGTAACGAAGATCTTGATTTTGCTTCTGTACAGCGTGGCAACCCAGAAATGGAGCGTCGTTGTCAGGAAGTGATCGACCGCTGCTGGCAGTTGGGCGACAAGAACCCAATTAGCTTTATCCATGACGTGGGTGCGGGCGGTTTATCGAATGCTTTACCTGAATTGGTAAAAGACGGCGAGCGCGGTGGTAACTTTGATTTGCGCAAGGTTCTCAATGATGAGCCTGGCATGTCGCCACTGGAAATCTGGTGTAACGAATCGCAAGAACGCTACGTTATGGCCGTTTCTCCAGACCGTATTGAAGAGTTCACGGCAATTTGTGAGCGTGAACGTTGTCCGTTTGCCATTGTTGGTGATGCAAAAGAAGAGATGCACCTTGAAGTGGCCGATCCTCATTTCAACAACAAGCCTGTTGATTTGCCAATGTCTGTGTTGTTTGGCAAGCCACCCAAAATGCATCGTGAAGCGAAAAAAGCTATTATTTCTGGTGATGACTTTACCGCTGAAAATGTGGATCTCGCTGATGCTGCTAAGCGTGTTCTTAGTTTGCCAACGGTGGCGAGTAAAAATTTCCTAATTACCATCGGTGACCGTTCTATAACGGGTATGGTGGCGCGTGATCAGTTGGTAGGGCCTTGGCAGGTTCCAGTGGCCGACGTAGCGGTAACTACCTCGTCCCTAGAAAGCTACACGGGTGAAGCCATGACCATGGGGGAACGTACTCCAGTGGCCTTGTTAGATGCGCCTGCATCTGGTCGTATGGCAGTAGGCGAAGCCCTGACTAACTTAGCAGCGGCGCAAATTACCAAACGTAAACACATTAAACTGTCTGCAAACTGGATGGCCGCTGCTGGTCACGAAGGGGAAGACGAAAAACTTTACCAAACTGTAAAAGCAGTGGGTATGGAGCTATGTCCTGCACTGGATATTGCGATTCCTGTTGGTAAAGACTCTATGTCTATGAAGACTGTATGGAAAGAAAACGGCGAAGAAAAAGCCGTTACTTCGCCATTGTCTTTGGTTATTTCTGCTTTTGCTCCCGTTGCCGATGTGCGCAAAACACTCACGCCAGAGTTGCAAAATAAAGCCAACACGCGTTTGTTGCTGGTGGATCTAGGTGCCGGTAAAAATCGCTTAGGTGGTTCTGTTATTGCACAGGTTTACAACAAGCTTGGTCAACAAGCTCCAGATGTAGACGATGCAGCTGCTTTGGCTGGTTTCTTTGATACCACTCAAGCGTTAAACAGTGACGGTAAGTTGTTGGCATACCATGACCGTTCAGATGGTGGTTTGTTTGCGACTTTGGTCGAAATGTCATTCGCGAGTCATTTGGGTCTGAATATCGATCTTGATGAGATTATTTCTGATCGTACACAAGTGGCACCTGCATTATTTAGTGAAGAGTTGGGTGCCGTGATTCAAGTGAACGAATCCGATGTGGCCACTATCGTTGCTGCTTATGCAAAAGTAGGCGTCGCTGTCGCTTCTATTGCTACCTTGTCTGGTGGCGATAACATTAGTATTCGTTTCGCAGGCGAAACGGTACTTGCAGAATCTCGCGTTAATTGGCAGCGTGTCTGGTCAGAAACCAGCTACCGTATCCAAGCATTGCGTGATAACCCTGAATCGGCTCAGCAAGAATTCGATAACTTGTTGGATGTAAAAGATCCTGGTCTGTCTGCTGACGTTCGTTTTGATCAAAATGATGACATCGTAGCGGCATTTATTGCCTCTGGTGTTAAGCCTAAAATTGCTGTTTTGCGTGAGCAAGGCGTAAATGGGCAGGTAGAAATGGCTGCCGCTTTCCATAAAGCAGGCTTTACACCAGTAGATGTTCACATGAGTGATATTCTTTCTGGCCGCATAACGCTAGATCAATTTAGTGGTTTAGTGGCGTGTGGTGGTTTCTCTTACGGTGACGTATTGGGGGCGGGTGAAGGTTGGGCTAAGTCTATCCTTTTCAACCCAATTGCTCGTGAGCAATTTAAAGCCTTCTTCAATCGTCCTGACACTTTCACGCTAGGTGTGTGTAATGGGTGTCAGATGTTGTCGAATTTATACGAATTAATTCCTGGTGCGGGTCATTGGCCGAAATTTGTTCGTAACCAGTCTGCG
>NZ_JAPEUL010000006.1:0-235000 GCF_026113935.1 Marinomonas rhodophyticola | reverse complement strand
GATTATTCATTGGCGAGATACAGTATCTAGTTTAGAAAGCTTAGCGACAAAGCTTTAAGCAAGACACTAAACAAAGCGTCACGCAAGTGATGGTTTAGTCTCTGACTTAGTGCTTTGCACTAAACTTGCTCTTTAACAATTCGAATTTTGAAATAGACGATAATCAAGCGTCAAACCGGTGGAAAGCATCTTTAACCTAGATGACTTTCTAAATCGTAAATCCAGAGGGGTACAAAAGCCCTTTGGTATGTGATCCGAAACTATTTTGGGTTATATGGTCAAGTGACCAAGCGTGCACGGTGGATGCCTTGGCAGTCAGAGGCGATGAAGGACGTGGTAATCTGCGAAAAGGTTCGGGGAGTCGATAAACAGGCTTTGATCCGAACATGTCCGAATGGGGGAACCCACTCTACTTGTAGAGTATCCCACAGTGAATACATAGCTGTGAGGAGGCGAACGAGGGGAACTGAAACATCTAAGTACCCTTAGGAAAAGAAATCAACCGAGATTCCCTAAGTAGCGGCGAGCGAAAGGGGATTAGCCCTTAAGTGGTTTTGGTGTTAGTAGAAGGCTCTGGAAAGTGCCGCGATAGAGGGTGATAGCCCCGTATACGAAAACACCTTAATCATGAAAACGAGTAGGACGGGACACGTGTTATCCTGTCTGAATATGGGGGGACCATCCTCCAAGGCTAAATACTCCTGACTGACCGATAGTGAACCAGTACCGTGAGGGAAAGGCGAAAAGAACCCCTGTGAGGGGAGTGAAATAGATCCTGAAACCGTGTACGTACAAGCAGTGGGAGCGGACTTGTTCCGTGACTGCGTACCTTTTGTATAATGGGTCAACGACTTATTTTCAGTAGCAAGGTTAAACATGTAGTGGAGCCGTAGGGAAACCGAGTCTTAATAGGGCGTTTAGTTGCTGGGAATAGACCCGAAACCGGGCGATCTATCCATGAGCAGGTTGAAGGTTGAGTAACATCAACTGGAGGACCGAACCCACATCCGTTGAAAAGGCTGGGGATGACTTGTGGATAGGAGTGAAAGGCTAATCAAGCTCGGAGATAGCTGGTTCTCCTCGAAAGCTATTTAGGTAGCGCCTCGTATCTCACCATTGGGGGTAGAGCACTGTTTGGGCTAGGGGGTCATCCCGACTTACCAACCCCATGCAAACTCCGAATACCAATGAGTGCAATTACGGGAGACACACGGCGGGTGCTAACGTCCGTCGTGGAAAGGGAAACAACCCAGACCGTCAGCTAAGGTCCCAAAGTTACAGTTAAGTGGGAAACGATGTGGGAAGGCTTAGACAGCTAGGAGGTTGGCTTAGAAGCAGCCATCCTTTAAAGAAAGCGTAATAGCTCACTAGTCGAGTCGGCCTGCGCGGAAGATATAACGGGGCTAAAACTGTACACCGAAGCTACGGATGCTTAGTTTACTAGGCATGGTAGAGGAGCGTTCTGTAAGCCGTTGAAGGTCAAGCTGTAAGGCAGGCTGGAGGTATCAGAAGTGCGAATGTTGACATGAGTAACGATAAGGGGAGTGAAAAACTCCCCGCCGGAAGACCAAGGTTTCCTGTCCCATGTTAATCAGGGCAGGGTGAGTCGGCCCCTAAGGCGAGGCAGAAATGCGTAGTCGATGGGAAACAGGTTAATATTCCTGTACTCGTGCATATTGCGATGGAGAGACGGAGAAGGCTAGGCCAGCACAGCGATGGTTGTCTGTGTTTAAGGCGGTAGGTTTAGGGCTTAGGCAAATCCGGCCCTTTTAAGACCGAGAACTGATGACGAGCCCCTCTTTTGGGCGAAGTGGTTGATGCCATGCTTCCAGGAAAAACTTCTAAGCTTCAGATATGCAGGAACCGTACCCCAAACCGACACAGGTGGTCAGGTAGAGAATACCAAGGCGCTTGAGAGAACTCGGGTGAAGGAACTAGGCAAAATGGTACCGTAACTTCGGGAGAAGGTACGCCGGCCGGTGTGAAGGACTTGCTCCGTAAGCACTAGTCGGTCGAAGATACCAGGTGGCTGCGACTGTTTATTAAAAACACAGCACTCTGCAAACACGAAAGTGGACGTATAGGGTGTGACGCCTGCCCGGTGCTTGAAGGTTAATTGATGGGGTTAGCGCAAGCGAAGCTCTTGATCGAAGCCCAAGTAAACGGCGGCCGTAACTATAACGGTCCTAAGGTAGCGAAATTCCTTGTCGGGTAAGTTCCGACCTGCACGAATGGCGTAACGATGGCCACACTGTCTCCACCCGAGACTCAGTGAAATTGAAATCGCAGTGAAGATGCTGTGTATCCGCGGCTAGACGGAAAGACCCCGTGAACCTTTACTATAGCTTCACAGTGAACTTTGAACCTACTTGTGTAGGATAGGTGGGAGGCTTTGAAGCGGTGACGCCAGTTACCGTGGAGCCACTCTTGAAATACCACCCTGGTATGTTTGAGGTTCTAACTCAGGTCCGTAATCCGGATCGAGGACACTGTGTGGTGGGTAGTTTGACTGGGGCGGTCTCCTCCCAAAGAGTAACGGAGGAGCACGAAGGTGTGCTCAGCATGGTCGGAAATCATGCATAGAGTGTAAAGGCAAAAGCACGCTTAACTGCGAGACAGACACGTCGAGCAGGTACGAAAGTAGGTCTTAGTGATCCGGTGGTTCTGTATGGAAGGGCCATCGCTCAACGGATAAAAGGTACTCCGGGGATAACAGGCTGATACCGCCCAAGAGTTCACATCGACGGCGGTGTTTGGCACCTCGATGTCGGCTCATCACATCCTGGGGCTGAAGCCGGTCCCAAGGGTATGGCTGTTCGCCATTTAAAGTGGTACGCGAGCTGGGTTTAGAACGTCGTGAGACAGTTCGGTCCCTATCTGCCGTGGACGTTTGAGATTTGAGAGGAGCTGCTCCTAGTACGAGAGGACCGGAGTGGACGAACCTCTGGTGTTCCGGTTGTCACGCCAGTGGCATTGCCGGGTAGCTATGTTCGGACGGGATAACCGCTGAAAGCATCTAAGCGGGAAGCCTCCCTTAAGATAAGATCTCACTGGAACATAAGTTCCCTAAAGAGCCGTTCGAGACTAGGACGTTGATAGGTTGGGTGTGTAAGTGCTGTGAGGCATTGAGCTAACCAATACTAATTGCTCGTGAGGCTTGACCATATAACACCAAAGTGGTTTTTAAAGCGGAAACGCTACAATCACAGACACAGATTACGATAAAGCATCAGCAATGATGAGCATCGGTTTGATACTTGGTTATCACTATTTCAAAATGAATTGTTAAAGATCCAAGCACGTATTCGCGTGTTTTGGTGAGGCCACAAAACGCCCAGCCAGAACAAAACGCAAAACGAATTGCTTGACGATCATAGAGGCGTTGAACCACCTGATCCCATCCCGAACTCAGAAGTGAAAAGCGCCATCGCCGATGGTAGTGTGGGAGATCCCATGTGAGAGTAGGTCGTCGTCAAGCTTTATATTAAGAGAAACCCCATCCTACTCAGTAGGGTGGGGTTTTTTCGTTTCAGGGACGTAACATGATCCTTGCCACGTGCGTGTGGGCTCTTTATCAAAGACTCGCATGTGAGGGATAAGCATCATCAAGCTTTATATTAAGAAGGCCCTGATAGCTAACGCTGTCAGGGCTTTTTTTCGTCTCAAGGAAAGGGGCCGAGGTGCATCCACCTTGGTATTCGCTTCGCTTTTGACGGCCTAAAGGCGGATCTACAGCTTTTGTAGGTCGTGGCTTTAGCCTTAAGGATCCCCACAAATATAGAGTGATGCCCACTTGTTGGTTAAACTATTTTCGCCAAAAAATAAGCCAGACAAGGGGCATCACATTGTTATTATCAAGTTTACTTCCTGACAATTCAATCTCCATTGATAAGCGAACCTATACAGCTTTATCAGATGCAGTATCCTCCGTTAAAGAAGGCGCCAGATTAAGCCTAACGGCAATTGGTAGAAAACTAGGAGAAGACGCTAACGTCATTGAAAAATATTGCATTAAACGAGTTGATCGACTGTTAGGAAACATCCAATTACACCAATGCCGAAATCAATTTTATAAGACCCTTGCCTCTCACTTTTCTTCACAAGAGTTCTTGCCCATCATTGTTGATTGGTCAAGTGTTTATGATTTTAGCTTTGTTTTACTGCGCGCCTCAGTGGCCTTTCAGGGAAGAGCTTTCACTTTATATGAAGAAGTACACCCTGAAGGAGCTATGAATAATCATAAAAGACATGTCGACTTCTTAAATAATTTAAAGCAAATACTTCCCTCTGACTGTACCCCTATTATCTGCACGGACGCAGGATTTAAGGTTCCGTGGTTCAAAGCAATAGAGCAATTAGATTGGTATTGGCTTGCACGTACACGTGGAACGGTAAAATGCCAAACGGATAAACGACCACAATGGACTCTCGTTGACGGTTATCATCATCAAGCCACCACAAAACCAATGGAGTTGTCCGGCTTGCGTCTATCAAAACAACAACAATGGCCTTGTCGTGGTGTTTTGTATAAAAGTCCACGCCCTACAAAGAAAAAAAGCAAACCCGTTAAAAGACCAAACTGTAACAATTATAAGAAGTGCTCTAAAGCAAACAGAGAGCCTTGGTTTCTAGTCAGTAACTTGCCAAAAGGCGAGTTTCCTCCTCTTGCTCTAGTCAATATTTATAAGCGCAGAATGACTATCGAAGAAGCATTCCGAGACACGAAGAACGAATATTATGGGCTAGGACTAAAACGTAGCCGAAGCCAATCTATTGAGCGATTACAAACCCTTCTGTTAATTGCCTTACTTGCTCAATGGTGCCTTTACGTCATTGGGAAAGCGGCAGAGATGCAAGGTTATCATCGTCATTTCCAATCAAATACGATAACAACGAGGCGAGTATTGTCTTATTGCTATTTAGCCAAAAGGATCCTGAAAACCTCCCGTTATGAAATAACAGAAAAAATGTTATTTGAGGCGTTAGACCTTCTTCTATTGGAAACCAAGTGCTAGAAATAAATGTGGGGATCCTTAAGGCTTTAGCCCGACAAGACGTGATGTGTTGTCGCGAGCTTTTTTGACGGCCTAAAGACCTACCTACATGTGATTGGTTTTTGTAGGTCGTGGCTTTAGCCCGACAAGACGTGATGTGTTGTCGCGAGCTTTTTTGACGGCCTGAAGACTTACAGCTTGGCTCTACTCTGGGGATAAGCGTTATTTTTATGCACAAAAAAGCCCAGCTTGTTGCTGGGCTTTGTGTATAGTTCAGGTTTTTTATCGTGTGTTGTCCGCTAATTCACTTAGCAAGGCCCGTTGAGCACTACGGTATTCACCTTTTCTTGGTTTAGATAGCTGGTAAGAGCCATCACTTTGCAGAATCCAGCTTTGTGTATTGTCTGCTAGATAGTATTCTAATTCTTTCTTAACACGACGGGTCTGCTTGTAATCCTGTAATGGGAAGGCGACCTCAATACGGTTATTCAAGTTTCTATCCATGCCATCTGCGCTGGACAGATACACTTGTGGATTGCGGTCGTTGAAGAAGTAATAGACGCGTGTATGTTCGAGAAATCGACCTATAATGCTTCGTACTCGAATATTAGAGGATATGCCCTTTATACCCCGCCGCAAGGTGCAAATGCCTCGGACTATTAGGTCAATTTTCACTCCAGCTTGAGATGCTTTGTATAATGACTGAATAAGTTTTTGTTCAGTCAAAGAGTTCACCTTGATAATGATTCGAGACGGCTCGCCTTTTAAAGCGTTTTCTGCCTCGCGATTGATCATATCAAGTAAACGATCTCTCAGAGTAAAAGGAGCGTGTAGTAGCTTCTTCACCTTTAGCTCTTTACTCATTCCGGTGAGCTGCTGGAAAACACGATGTACGTCATCGCCTATTTCTTTATCCGACGTCATAAAGCTGTAGTCAGTATAGAGTCTTGCATTTCCTGCGTGATAGTTGCCTGTGCCTAGATGAACATAGCGAGTTAGTTCTGCCCCCTCTCTACGAACGATTAGAATCATTTTTGCATGGGTTTTATGTCGAACAACGCCGTAAACAACAATGGCACCAGCGTCTTGTAGACGACTTGCTAAGGCTAAGTTCTCAGCCTCATCGAAACGAGCTCTTAACTCAATGACAACTGTTACTTCTTTGCCATTTCGTGCGGCTTCAACCAATGCATTGGCAATAGGTGAACGAGAGCCGGTTCTATATAGTGTCTGACGGATAGCAACAACACTTGGGTCTTTCGCGGCTTCGCTTAGTAAGTCGATAACGGGCGAAAAACTTTCAAACGGGTGCATCAATAGATAGTCGCGTTGACGAATGGCCTCGAATAATCCCCCTGAGCTGGCCAATTTTCTAGGCAAGCCTGGTGAAAAAGGAGGGTACATTAGATCTGGTCTATCAACCAGTTCTAGCACGGCCATGAGTCGGCTAAGATTTACCGGCCCATCTATTCGATATAAATCTTGTTGCTCTAGCTCAAACTGCTTAAGCAATGAGTCGACAATGTGCAGAGGGCAGTTTTCAGCGATTTCTAATCGAACTGAACTACCGTAATGACGACTTTGTAATTCTGTTCGTAAGGCACCAGCTAGATCGACACCAATGTCATCGGAGTCTACTTCTAGATCGGCGTTACGGGTAAGGCGGAATTGGAAGCAGCCTTTTACCGTCATGCCGGGGAATAGTTGATCAGCATGGGCGTGAATAATCGATGAAAGAAAGACAAGGTTATCACCGCCTTCACAAACGTCATCTGGCAGTTTTACTAAACGAGGTAACGAGCTAGGTGCTGGGACAATAGCAAGTCCATTTTCACGGCCAAAAGCATCACGGCCTTCAAGTTCCACAACAAAGTTAAAGGTTTTGTTTGCGAGTCTTGGGAAAGGGTGTGCTGGATCAAGCCCAATTGGGCTAATGATAGGTAACACATTATCGCGGAAATAACGTTTTACCCAAGCAGCTTGTTTTTCATTCCAGACGCTACGGCGAATAAACTTAACGTTCTCATTAGCCAGTTTAGGAAAAATAATATCGTTGAGAATACGGTACTGACGGCGTACTAGTTTGTGAGCATGTTCGCTAATCAAAGACAGTACTTTTTTCGGGTGCATGCCATCAGGGCCGTTTTTTTCACGGCTATATTCTAATTGGCTTTTAAGACCTGCTACACGAATTTCGAAAAATTCGTCCATGTTCGAGCTGAAGATACATAGAAACATCAATCTATTTAAGATTGGATGATTTTCGTCCATGGCTTGTTCAAGAACACGGGCGTTAAATTGTAAATGACTCAATTCACGGTTGAAATAGAGTTCAGGATCCGCAAGATCGATCTCTTCAGGTAAGCGCTCTTCGATTGAGGCTTTAGTTGGATCTTGTGGTTGTTCCGGAATGGGATTTCAAAACAAGTTCTGCATCCAATTCTAAAGGTGGAGTTGGAATGGGATCTTTTTTATCTATCTCGTTCACCGACTGCTCAGACATGCGCTTTGATTCTCTCTAAATACCGTTTTATTGTGTTGTTGGTATCAATGTTCCTTTGCCTACAGTATGTAGGCATATGATAACAAATTACACCAACGCAGCCTGCTGGTCACCGATTCTATGTATTTATTCTGTTAAAAGTTATTAGCTTTTGGTTTTCAGTAGGCGTGCTGCATCTTTCGCAAAGTAAGTCAGGATTCCATCAGCACCTGCGCGTTTGAATGCAAGGAGTGATTCCATCATTACTGTATTTTTATCTAGCCAGCCATTTTGAAAGGCGGCCATGTGCATGGCGTACTCACCACTTACTTGGTAAGCAAAGGTGGGTACTTCAAGTTCTGTTTTTACTCGGCGTACGATATCTAAATAAGGCATGCCAGGTTTTACCATGACCATATCTGCGCCTTCTTCTATGTCAAGCATCACTTCACGGATCGCTTCGTTCGAGTTAGCGGGGTCAATTTGGTAAGTGAATTTGTTGCCTTTGCCAAGGTTACCACTGGAGCCAATTGCGTCACGGAATGGACCGTAGTAAGCCGAAGCGTATTTAGCAGCGTACGCCATGATCAAGGTATTAACAAAGCCTTCCGCTTCTAGTTCATCGCGAATTTCACCAATACGTCCGTCCATCATGTCGGATGGCGCCACTATGTCGGCACCTGCTTTGGCGTGCGAAAGGGCTTGTTTGACTAATGTATCGACGGTGATGTCATTTAATACGTAGCCAGAATCATCAATAATGCCATCTTGTCCATGAGTGGTGTAAGGATCCAAAGCAACGTCAGTAAGCACACCTAGCTCTGGAAAAGCTTCTTTCAAAGCGCGAACCGCTCGTTGGACTAAGCCATTTGGGTTGTATGACTCTTCGGCGAGCAAAGATTTTTTATCACTGTCAATGACGGGAAAGAGTGCAATGGTAGGGATGCCTAATTCGACAAGTTCTTTGGCTTCTTCTAATAGTAAGTCGATAGAAAGGCGCTCAATATTTGGCATAGAAGGAATGGCTTCTCGCACATTCTTGCCTTCAAGAATAAACATTGGGTAGATTAAATCGTCCGCTGTAAGGCGATGCTCACGCATCAGGCGACGAGAAAAATCATTTTTACGCATGCGACGCATACGAGTGTATGGAAATGTCATCCAATATCTCTCCTTTTCGCTCTCAATAAATGTACTTTAGTATTGTTACAATATTAAGACAGTCGTAGGTGAAAAGCTTTGTATTGAGGCAAAGCTTTACGGATTTTTAGCATTTTGTCTTTGTTTATGCTCGTTTGTTTGCGGTTAGTGTTTACACTAATTGCGCTTCGGCTTGTTCAAGCTCTTCTTGTGCTTCGAACCAAGCTTCTTCACTTTCGGCTTGGGCTTTTTTCCATTTCGCCTCATCACTCAACAAGCTTTGTAATTTGCTTCTTTGCTCGGTTTCATAGAGACTGGAGTCGGCCATCGCTGCCGCAATACGATCGAGATGCTCTTGAGCTGTTTGAATCGCTTTTTCGTACTTTTCTATTTGCTTGCGAAGGGGGCGTAATTTTTCACGCATTTCTGCGGCTTTACGACGCTCTTCTTTGCGATCAACTCGGTCTATTTTATCGCCAGCTAATTCATTTCTTTCAAGCTGCGCAGCGTCAGCTTGTCTCGCTTGTAACCATGCATGATAAGTTGGAAGATCGCCATCAAAGGCTTGTATTTTGTTGTCAGCAACAAGGTAAAATTCGTCGACGGTACTGTTTAGCAAATGTCTATCGTGGGATACCAATAAAATGGAGCCTGGAAATTCTTGCAAGGCTTCCGTTAATGCTTGGCGCATTTCGATGTCCAAATGGTTGGTTGGCTCATCGAGTACTAACAAATTAGGTTTTGTCCAAGAAATTAAAGATAAGGCTAAGCGTGCTTTTTCACCGCCTGAAAAGCCTTTTACAGCACGAAGCGCATCGTCGCCGGTAAATCCAAAGCCGCCTAGATAGCGTCGAATATCACTTTCAAGCACTTTCGGAGTGAGTCGTTGAATATGCAGTAATGGTGAGGCTTCGAGATCAAGTGCGCTAAGTTGATGCTGAGAGAAATAACCAATTTTCAGGTTTTCTCCTAGGATACGATCACCTGCTAGAATGCTGATTTCACCAACGATGGATTTTATGAGTGTCGATTTGCCTGCACCGTTAGGGCCAAGTAGGCCAATGCGTTGACCATCTCTAAGTGCGAAATTGGTGTTGCCGAGTTGCACCGTTTTCACGCCAGATGCAGAGATATAGCCCAAGTCTGCTTGAGATAAATTGACCAATAATTGTGACGTTTTTTCAGCTACGGGAATCGTGAACTCAAATTGTGAATCGATATGAGCAGGGCCAATGATTTCCATTTTTTCGAGCATTTTTAAGCGACTTTGTGCTTGCTTTGCTTTGTCTGCTTTGAAGCGAAAGCGATCTACGTATTGTTGTAGGTGGAATCGTTTTTCTTGTTGTTTTTCATAGTTAGCTTGTTGTTGTGCTAAGTGTTCAGCACGTTGGCGCTCGTAATCCGAGTAGTTGCCTTTGTACAAAACCAGTTGTTTTTGATACAGGTGAACAATATGACTACAGATGCCATCTAGGAAATCGCGATCATGAGAGATGAGTAGTAAGGTTCCTGGGTACTGGCGTAGCCAGTTTTCCAGCCACATTACCGCGTCTAAATCCAAGTGGTTGGTTGGCTCATCCAGTAGCAATACATCAGAAGGACACATCAGGGCTTTGGCGAGGTTAAGACGAATTTTCCAGCCACCGGAAAAATCAGACACGGGTCTTTTCATGTCTGTCATTTTAAAGCCTAAACCTTGTAGAAGTGTCTCGCCGCGCGATTGTGCGGTATAGCCATGAGCGTTTTCATATTCTCCTAACCAAACTGCGTGAGCGTGATCGTCACCATTAGCTTGCGCCTCAATGATATTTTTTTCGATCTCTTTAGTTTGTCATCACCATCGAGACAATAATCCAAGGCACTGCGTTGTGTTTCTTCTACTTCCTGAGCCATGAAGGCAATGCGTCGTTGCCCTGGTAAAATGACTTCACCAGTGTCTGCATGTAGCTCGCCTTTTATCATGGCGAATAAAGAAGATTTGCCTGCGCCATTGGCACCGATGAGGCCAACTTTTTGACCCTCAAAGATGGTGAGGTCGGCTTCTTCAAGTAAAAACTGAGTGCCGCGCTGTAAACTAACTTGCGTAAATTGGATCATAAAAACTGATTATCTCTTATCTCTCTTAATGAGAAGTGATGTTGATCGTTTCCATCGTCTTTCTAATAGAAAGTGCAATGCATAACATTTTAGAGTGCTGCCTGATGAAACGAAATAGCAAGTGTGAATATTCTCCGTACATATCCCCAGTTAATGACGGTTTTAAAGTGGATGATTGAGCGTCTCAAGGGTAAAATGACGATAATACTTATTTGAATTTTTTGCTCAGGCTTATGGCTTGGGAAAGGTGTGCTTTGTGAACAATGTAACCATCAATGAAATCCAGCGCTTTTCTTTCGATAATAGTAACGTTCGTGGTGAACGAGTGTTGCTCAACGACGCTTATCAAGAAATTATAAAACGTAAGGAATATCCATTATCGCTAGAAAAACTTCTCGGAGAGTTTGTCGCTGCTATCGCGCTTCTGAGAGATATTGTCAAAATAGATGGCGTGTTATCGATTCAAGCCAAAGGTAATGGTTTCTTATCTACCCTGATGACCGAGTGTGACGAACATCAAAATCTTCGTGGTATTGCTCAGTGGGACGAAAGCCAAGAGGTGCCAGAGAGCATTTCTCTAAAAGAGGTACTTGAAGGGGGGTATTTAGCCATTACCATCCAGCCTCGTAATGGGCAGCGTTATCAGGGCATAGTTGAGATCATTGGCGATACCTTGTCTGAATGCCTTGAACAGTACTTTTCTCAGTCTGAGCAGTTGCCAAGTCGAGTGTGGTTAGCGGCGAATGGTGCACAGTGTGGTGGCTTGTTCTTACAACGCTTGCCAGAAGAGCAAGCAAAAGAAGGCGATGAAGATGCTTGGGATCGTTTAACACATTTGGCTTCAACGGTGAAAGAAGAGGAATTGCTTGGCCTTGAAACCAGTGAACTACTGCACCGTCTCTACCACGAAGAAGAAGTTCGCTTGTATGATATTAAAGCAATGCAGTTTGGTTGTTCGTGTTCTCGTCAGCGTACTCTAGAAGCCGTTATGTCTTTAGGTTCAGCAGAGATACGCGAGTTACTAATAGAGCAAGGTAGTGTGAAAGTTGATTGTCAATTTTGCGCTGAAAAGTACGAGTTTTCAGAAAATGACTTGGCCGACTTTCTAGGTGACCAAGCCAAAACTCATTAGTCTGAAGAACATTATGATTTAAACGTGGCGTGATTGATAAGGTCACGCCACGATATAATACCAATCACATTATGTTCATCGTCAACGACTGGTAGACAAGAAATATCCACGCGTTTAAACCAAGCGATGATGTCCTCTATGGATGTGTCTGCTTTAACGGTGATTGGCTGACGAGTCATTGCCTGATGGGCTGCACGGTTTAAGGTGTCTAAATCTCTTGGTTGTTCGGAGACTTTGTTAATAAACGGGCTAATGAGGCGCAACAGGTCTCGGTCAGAAATAATACCGACTAATTTGCCTTTCTCTGTCACAGGAATATGGTGAAAACCATTTGTTTCCATGATTTTTCTGATGTTGGGTAAGCGTTCATCCATTTCGACACAGATGACATTTTTTACCATGATATCTTGTGCTTTCATTGTCATACTCCCCAGCATCTCTATAAGAGAATTTAGTATATTTATACTGAATATTATTATTTAAATATAGTAGCAAAATCGAAGCATGTTTTTTATTAATGTTGCTAACATCGCTTTTCTTGCTGCTAAAGTCAATTAAATGAGCGGTATCTTGATCATTTAAATGTGAATATATCTACAATCTTATACTAAGGTCTCAAGACATTACTTTTAAAATCCGTATAATTGAATTACACCTGCTCAGAATCCCTTATTAAGCTGATTTTCTATGTACTTTCGGCATACGAGCAAAGGCGTTCTGAGGAGAGGGTGAAGAAAGTAAAGTAGCAAGCTCTTGTGGTTACTGGCCAAAAGCCCTTTTTCTGCATCACTCTCAAATTCACAATTGGCTATGACACGGCGAAATCATATGACCTCAAATTCTGTAGACGTTTTACTAGTCGGAGGCGGTGCTATGAGCACCACCTTAGGAGTGTTACTCAAGCAATTAGATCCCAGCATGACCATGTTGATGGTAGAGCGGTTGGGCAGTGTCGCAAAAGAAAGTACGGATGGCTGGAATAACGCTGGGACAGGCCATGCAGCATATTGCGAACTCAACTATACCTCTGAAAATAAAGACGGTTCTGTCAATATCGACAAAGCTGTAACCATCAATGCGGCTTTTGAAATCAGTCTTCAATTCTGGTCTTACTTAGTCGAACAGGGGCTTATGCCTGCGCCTCAAGAGTTTATTCATCGCGTGCCTCACCAGAGCTTTGTATGGGGAGAACGTAATGTAAAAATGCTTAAAGCGCGTCATGCGGCCATGAGTGCACATCCCGCTTTTAGAGAAATGCAATACACGGAAGACCGTGAAAAAATGAGAGAATGGATGCCTCTTATAATGAATAATCGTGAGGGTGACGGTGCCCCTTGCTGCAACTCGAGTTGAGCATGGTGCGGATGTGAATTTTGGTGCGATTGCTCGAAACATGAGTAAGCATTTACAAGGGCTGGATAATTTTGAGCTGAGCTTAAATTGCGAAGTGAAGGATTTAAGCAAAAGAGCAGACGGAAGATGGGACGTTGAAATCGAGCAAAATGGCGCTCGTAAAACCGTTGATGCTAAGTTTGTTTTTTTGGGTGCTGGCGGTGGTGCTTTGCCTTTATTGCAAATGGCCGATGTCAAAGAAGGTAAGGGTTTTGGTGGTTTTCCCGTCAGTGGTCAATGGTTAGTCTGTGAAAAACCAGACATCGTGGAACAGCATTTTGCCAAAGTTTATGGGGCGGCACCAATCGGAGCGCCACCAATGTCTGTACCGCATCTAGACACACGTATTATTGATGGTAAAAAAGCCATTTTATTTGGTCCGTTTGCTGGCTTCACAACAAAATTCCTGAAAACGGGAACCATTTTTTGACCTTCCTAAAAGCGTTCGCTTCGACAACATTAAGCCAATGCTAAGTGTGGGTAAAAATAACATGGACCTAACACGTTATTTAATCAGCGAAGTGATGCAATCTCATAAAGATCGTTGTAACTCGTTGCGTCAGTTTTTTCCAGATGCGAAAGATGAAGACTGGGAACTGGCTTACGCTGGGCAGCGTGTTCAAATTATCAAAAAAGACGCAAAAACGGGTGGCAAATTAGAGTTTGGAACCGAAGCTATTACGACCGAAGACGGTTCTCTTGCTGCTTTGTTAGGCGCTTCTCCTGGCGCTTCAACGACAGTAAATACTATGATCGGTATTATAGAGCGCTGCTTCCCAGAGCAAGTTAAATCGGCAGATTGGCAAGCCAAACTAAAAACTATGGTGCCATCTTACGGTGAGTCTCTAATAGAGAATACGGATTTGCTGCTTTCTATTCGTGCACGGACGTTAGAAACGCTCAATTTAAAGCCTTAATGTAAGTCAATAATGGCCTTTAGAAAGCGGGCATAAGCCTTAGCTTTCTTGGCTTAAATCTTGAAAAATACATCAATACAGAGATTGAATATGACAATGACTTTTGCTGAGCGCGCAGACCAACTGTGTGACAGATTACGAGACATGGAACATCACGCAGAAGAGGGAGATCAGCTTTTTTATTGCGCATATCTTCTTGGGCTTTTGGGGCTGCATAGTAGCGCTGAAGGTGAGGGCAAAGAGGCGTTTGATCAAGACTTTACTACGATTCTACAAGAAACGCTTGATGCTGAAGGTGTCACCACGAGCGATCAAGCAAACATAACGTCATTATGGCAAACGGTTTGCTCAAAATAGTTTTAGTCGTATAGCGTGATATATTTGAGTATAAAAAAGAGAGGTCATTATTAGACCTCTCTTTTTTTGCCTATATTCAAATTCATCTAGATAGGTAAAGTAGATGAATGCTATAGGCTTAAAGTGCGGGTTTTGTTGGGTGTGGAGCGTAAGCAAATACATCAGAAAAACAACGCTCTTTGCTTAGTCCTTTGAGCTCTAGATGATCAAATGTCCCGTATACCATGCCAACAGATCCACTGATAAACGCCACACTTTGGCTTAAATCGGGGTGGTCTGCTAATACGGCTTCGTATAACCAACCATTTCTTCCATGCCACTGATCACTTGCCTCGTTAACGATGACATCTAACGTGAAGGGCGTGTATTTGTGTGCCTCTTCTAACCAGTCTTGGGCGAACACATCTTCAGCGGTTCTTAATCCCCAGTAAAAGGATACCTTTCCGGTAAAGTTCTGCTCTACTAATTCGCTGTATAGGCTTTTGATTTGAGCAAAGCCTGTCCCGCCAGCGATGAGTAAAATATGCTCTGGATGGGTGTCTAATACCCCATTTTGTAAGTGGCAGTCACCGCCTGGAGCTTTGATTACAATGCTGGTATTGGATTGAATGTATTCTACGACCTTGCTAGCGAGTGATGTCGGATCCGATACTAAAATGTACAGTGTCAAATTCGGGAGTTCGTGTGGTGCACTGCCAATGGAATAAGGAACTTTTTCACCTGTTGGCAATACGACCATTAAATACTGACCTGCTATGAAGGTCAGATCATCGGCTTCTAGGCTGACTCGGTATACATTCTGATTAATTAATTCAACAGCCTTTACCGATGCGCTCATCTCTTTCATTTAAATTACTCCAATCTGTGTCGCACTTACTTATCAAGAAAGTCCGTGGACATTGATGATGCACTATATTGATCATGCAAGTAAAAAAAACCACTTCATGAAGTGGTTTTTATCAGGCAGAGTGATCTGCCTATTTATTTTTGCCTTTCATTGACTCAAAGAACTCATCGTTTGTTTGAGTGACTTTGAGGCGATCAATCAAGAACTCAGTTGCTGCTACATCTTCCATAGGATTCAATAGTTTACGAAGAATCCACATACGTTGTAGTTCATCTTCTGAGGTTAACAAGTCTTCACGACGAGTACCTGAGCGACGAATATTGATTGCAGGGAATGTTCGTTTTTCTGCAATTTTACGGTCTAGATGCAATTCGGAGTTACCAGTACCTTTGAATTCTTCAAAGATAACTTCGTCCATTTTGGAGCCTGTATCAACAAGCGCCGTTGCGATAATAGTCAAACTACCGCCTTCTTCGATGTTACGTGCCGCCCCAAAGAAACGCTTTGGACGCTCTAATGCATTTGCGTCAACACCACCAGTTAATACTTTGCCTGATGAAGGGATGACTGTGTTGTAGGCACGTGCTAAACGAGTAATGGAGTCTAGTAGGATAACAACATCGCGTTTGTGTTCAACGAGGCGTTTTGCTTTTTCGATTACCATTTCAGCCACTTGAACATGGCGTGCTGGTGGCTCATCAAACGTAGAAGCAACCACTTCACCTCGAACGGTACGAGACATCTCGGTTACTTCTTCAGGACGTTCATCGATCAGTAATACGATGAGGTGACATTCAGGGTTATTACGGGTAATAGCGTTGGCAATATTCTGCAGCATGAAGGTTTTACCCGCTTTTGGCGGAGATACAACCAAAGCACGCTGACCTTTACCCATTGGCGCAACAAGATCAATGATGCGTGAAGTAACGTCTTCGGTGGAGCCATTGCCGGCTTCCATCAATAGGCGTTCATCTGGGAAAAGAGGAGTAAGGTTTTCAAAAAGGATTTTATTGCGAACGCTTTCAGGTTTATCAAAGTTGATTTCGTTGACTTTTAGTAGCGCAAAGTAACGTTCACCATCCTTTGGAGGGCGGATTTTCCCGGAGATAGTATCCCCAGTTCGTAGGTTAAAGCGTCTAATTTGGCTTGGCGATACATAGATATCGTCAGGACCTGCTAAGTATGAACTATCAGGTGAACGTAAAAAGCCAAAGCCATCTTGAAGAATCTCTAAGATACCGTCGCCGTATATGTCTTCCCCGCCTTTTGCATGACGCTTTAGGATCGAGAAAATAACATCTTGTTTACGGGAGCGAGCCATATTTTCTAGGCCCATCTCTGATGCGATGTCTAAAAGTTCGTGTACTGATTTCTGTTTTAAGTCGGTAAGGTTCATAAACGGGTTTTGTATTAGCTCATTTGAGGAATATTGACGGAATTAGAGTTAATCAATAAGTAACAATAATGTGTGTCTGGAAGTATCTTACAATGTATCAGCTATTCGGCATAAAAAAACACAAAACAACGCGGTTATAAAACTTTTGTTTTGGTTTAGATCAGCCCGGATAGGGCAAAGCCAATACAGCGCGAAACAATTTGATTGGGATCTAGAGGTGACTTGCTTGTTGCTTTGTCACTATCGAGACCATCCATACTATAGTTCGACTTAAAGGCGAGGTCTATAGTGAAACTCAGGAAAAAAACAATTTCTGGTAATTTTTTGATCAAACTCAGGATTTTTGTGCTTTCAAAAGGGGGCAATTTTCATGTTAAGTACTTAATGCCTCTTGCTTTTCGGAAAAATTGGGCATTTTTCGTAAAAAATTCATAAAAAACTCTAGGCTTTTTGCTGCCATGTTGCCAATGACATAGGCACGGAACTGATATACTCTTGCCTTAATTAAGACTTCTGCAAGATAAGGCTTTCTGAATGCAATCACTTTTTTTGCAACAATCTCATGATTTTCCGTTTGAAAAAATTGCGGCTATAGACTTGGAGCTCAAACAGTTTTCATATGGTGATCGCTCAAGTGACTCATGGGCAGTTACGAATCACCGGTGAGTTTGGTGAAAAAGTTCAGCTGGCAGCTGGCCTAGTGAATGGGCGCTTAGATGATGCGTCGCAGCAACGAGGCTTAGATTGTTTAGCTCAGTTTGCACAAGTGATCGAAGACCTACCGCCCGGATCTGTTCGCGTGGTTGGTACGAATGCGCTAAGGGTCGCCAAAAATCGATACGATTTCATTGGTAAGGCCATGGACATAATGAGCCATCCAGTAGAAATCATCGCGGGTCGAGAAGAGGCTCGTCTGATTTATGTTGGCGTATCAAGAACCATGGATCATGGTGATGCAAAACGGCTGGTCGTGGATATTGGAGGCGGTAGTACGGAATTTATTATTGGTAAACAGCTTGAACCAATATTAACGGAAAGCCTTCATATGGGCTGCGTAAGTTTTAAACAGCGCTTTTTTGATGATGGCTCGATTAATAAGTCTAACTTCCAGAAAGCGGTAACGGCGGCTCGCTTAGAACTTTTAAGTATCCAAGATGATTACCTTGATGAGACATGGGATGTGGCTATTGGCTCTTCGGGGACAGTGAAAGCGGCTTTTAACATTGTTAAGGAAAACAATTGGAGCAAGAAAGGCATCACCTTAAAAAATCTAAAACAAATTCAAAAAGCATTATTTTCCGCAGGGCATATTGATAAGCTCGACTTGCCTGGTCTTAAGCCTGAACGTAAAGCGACATTCGCGGCTGGTATTGCGATTTTAACGGCGGTGTTTGAATGTTTTGATATCAAGCAGATGGACTTTTCTAACGGTGCGTTAAGAGAGGGTGTGCTTTACGACATTATGGGTCGTTACGCTGAGACCGATATTCGTGAACGTACCGTTAACTACATGTTGAATCAGTACCACATTGATACAGAGCAAGCGAAACTGGTTACGCATACCGCGTTATCGGCATTAGCTCAAGTGAAAGACGATTGGAATCTGAATAGCATTTCCAGTGAAGACCTATTGCGTTGGTCTGGGCTACTTCATGAAGTGGGAGCAGGTATTTCGCATAGCCGCTACCATAAACATGGTGCTTACATTATTAGTGAATCTGATATGCCAGGTTTTTCTCAACAAGAGCAACAGGCGCTGGCCAATTTAATTCTACGACATCGCCGTAAGTTCACTCAATCTTTAGATTACCGCTTTACCAAAAGTGATCAGCAAGATTTAGATCGATTGTCTATATTGTTAAGGCTTTCAATATTGCTGCATCATGATAGAAAAGAGGGTGATATGCCTATCTTCACTTTAAAAGCGAGTGAAAAAAGTTTGCATGCTGAATTTTTACCGGAGTGGTTGAATAACCGCCCCTTGACACTTGCTAACCTACAACGCGAAGCTGAGTCTTTATTGGTCGATGGATACAGCCTAACCTTCAGTTAACATTAACCTGAGTCACATTATGATCAAGTTAATTTATCAATTGATCGATACAACGCGGCGACTTCTTCTCGTTGTAATCCTGTAATGCGAGAGAGTCGCCCAATGCTCGAAGACACTTGGACCGACTCTTTTCCTTCCTGCTCTTTTTCTTCGTTTTTATCGGTTAAAGTATTGAGCTGTGATGACATCAACTGTTGTTTAGCACTGTCCGATAACTGAACATTATCCTGTTGTCGTTGAACATCCGTGCGCACGTTACTGTCTGTTTGAGCGAATTGCACAGGCAAATAAAAACGATTGTTTGAGATGGAGGATACTGACAAAACAGCCACCTGATAATAGTCAAAAGATGCGCTTTAAGGATAGTATAAAAAACAATCAATGTGTATTTTTGTTGCGATATTATTCCATACATAAGCTAGAAATAGCGGGGTCATGTGTTTTTATCCATTACTATGCTCGTATGACGATAGATCTGCATCAATTTAGATTTATTTTATCTTCTCATTCACCATATTAGTGTCATTGCCATACAAGGATGATATTGTTTGCACATTGTTATCAATTTGATGACTAAAGAACAATAATGCATTTAACAGTATAAGGTCTGCTTTATCGCGTAAATCGCGCGAATGATTATCTGTTGTCAGTCGTTTGCTTCAAAAAGGATGCCGCATGAGCCAAGAAAATCTTCCAATAGAACATCTTTATTTCACTGAGACAAACCTAGAACAAATTTTAGAGAATCTAGATGTTGTTCGTAATCGAATACACCCACAAGCAGCGGATGACGAAGGCGTAAATGAACAGGTGTTTCCATCTGTTTGCCTTATTGGTCTAGGGCGATGTGGTTCAAATATCGCACTGGATGTAGCGTCGTTGGTATACGATGCAAGAACCAACTATATGCGAGAAGTAGAAAGCCAAGAAATACTGGAAAATGAAAGCGAATTCCGTCCCATGCGTTGGATTCGTAAACATTTGCCGTTAGAAGGCAAAGATGGTTTTAAACCTGTTTTCTTGATTGAGCCAATCGTTTTATTGGGGGATTTGGATAAGGATATAGAAGGGCGAATTCGTTTTTCTAATCAAGAAGGCAGGGCTAAGTTTTTAGAAGAGTATACCAAGCTGCAGATTATGGATCTGTCTGAAGTGCATGCTGGTGGTGCCGGTAATGCGCCAATTTTAGGGCAGTATCTTGCCAAAATTATCTTGAATAAAGATGCCACTACCTTCCGCAACGAAAATTGGAAACAGATGCATTCCTATTTGGTGGATTCGTGTGGCATCAAAGCCAACCAATCACGTCTATACTTTTATATTTTCAGTGCAGGTGGTGGAACAGGGTCAGGCATGGCGTCTGAGTTTGGTCTAGCACAACAGTTTTCCTATCTGAGTAAGACTTTCGACTACCGATCCGATCAAAGCAAAATGGCGGATAAACGTCATAGCTTTGTGTTTGAGCCAATTTTCACATCAGGTATTTGTATTTTACCGAACATATCTGGAAAAAATGTTGAAATCTCAGAGGCGCTACATATTAACGCCGGACGTTTGCTAACGAAATACATATCGGAAGAATGGAATTTTTCGTACAACGAAGAGCGTGAAGAAGATGAAGTGCCTGCGGACGTCATGGAGCGCATTCGTCCATGGAACTCTATGATGTTAATCTCTAATGACATCATGCGTTATGCAGAAGAGGAAGATGGTGGCGATGCAGACAGTATTGATGTTAACACCATGGAAAAGTACGCCAACCAGTATATCTCTCAACAAATCTTCAATATCTTAACCGCTCAAGCCGTCACAACGGATTACGATGAAGATTACTTCCGTCGCGCTGGTATTGATATTGCTGAGACTATTCGTCTGGATGCAAACGACTTATTCATGAGCTTGGCGGGTCCTGTTGCTGTTGCCTATGCAGAAAGTGTTGTAAATGAAAGTACGCGGCAAGACAGTGTGGATATTGACGATCTATTTTGTCGTTCCATTGAGCTGCCACACTTTAACAGTGACACGTCAGCGATTGAAGGGGTAAGTGTATTGCCGGTTGAATCCGAGCGATACCGTGAAGCGATTAAGAACTATCGAAAAAGCGGTTACGATGCGACCACGTTGAATCATCTGCATTTCTTTAAAAACTGTTCGTCTATTGTGTCGATTATTTCTTTGCCGCGAGATTACAAATTATCTTTCACGGCATTAAATCGTCTCAAAATGCACCTGAACCGCTTATGTCCTAATACAACATTAAAACGTTATGCTCTGGTTATTGGTGCATCGGCTAACTTGTCATTAACCACGCTTATCGCAAAAAGCCCTTGTCTGAGTGATGATTTTTTAACCTTAATGGTCGCTTACATGAAGCGTTGTTTTGCCCGTGACGATTACCGTTACACGGATGAAATAGACAAAGAAATTATTAAAATGATCCAAGAGACGGATTTTGATGAAGCGTTAGTTGACAAGTTTTTCAACACGTATGAGAACCCAGCGAAAATCCTAGACACAAATTGGTATGCGATTAAGCCAATGTATGAGAAAAAATACCGTGAGCTAATCGACAACAATCAGCGTTTTGTCTCGATCAATGATATTCGCTTGGACATTGATAACGTGAAAAATGCGATCAAATATTTGCGTGAAATTTATCGTCATCGCATTAGTAAAACCAATGTTCTTACACTTAATAGCTAATGATTGACTATTAATATTATGTTTTAAAGGCAACTCACACAGAGTTGCCTTTTTTTACAGGCGAAATAAAAAAGGCGCCATAGTTGGCTTAACTATTGAATGATCAGAGGTAGGTCTTTATCGCCGCCTACTTTTTATATTTGTATGCTTGTTTGGTGCGAATGCTTCGTAATATACCTTTGTATGTCCGCGTTACGCGCGGTATTGTGCGCGGTTTTGCACCATGTTGTTTGGCGTGAATCTTTTTGGTGCGGTAGTCACCGCATGGGGTGGATATGGCAGAATTTTACTGGTTATTGATTGCTTCTGCGTTTGTTTTCATGATGCAAGCTGGATTTCTGTGTTTGGAAAGCGGTCGCATTCGCAGTAAAAATAGCATCAACGTTGCGGCAAAGAATATATCAGACTTTATTATCTCGACTGCTATTTTCTGGCTATTTGGTTTTGGCATCATGTTTGGTGATTCTGTGGCTGGACTGTTTGGTGTCAGTGACTTCTTTTTTGATGCAGAACACTCACCTTGGCAAATTAGTTTCTTTATTTTTCAAATGATGTTTTGTGGAACAGCGGCAACCTTAACCTCTGGTGCCGTAGCAGAACGCATGACTTTTATCGGTTATTTAGCCATTACCCTTGTACTCAGTGCGTTGATTTATCCTATTGTTGGGCATTGGGTGTGGTCTGGTGTTTATCCCTCAGAAGGGCCTCTTGGTTGGCTTGAAGCGCTAGGTTTTATCGATTTTGCAGGTTCTACCGTGGTGCATTCTGTCGGTGGCTGGGTGGCGTTAGCGGCCATTATGATTATTGGTCCTCGTATAGGACGTTTTGAAGAAGGGATTCGTTTACCACCAGGAAATAACCTCCCCTTGTCAGCATTAGGGACTCTATTGATATGGTTTGGTTGGATTGGTTTTAATGGTGGTAGTACGCTTTCATTAAATAACGATGTGCCGCTAATCATCTTGAACACATTTATTTCGGCTGCTTGGGGTGGTTTGGTGGCGGCGTCAATTAATTACTGGCGCGACGGTTATGTCGAAGTGGGGTTTGTGTTAAATGGCACCATTGCGGGTTTGGTGGGGATTACGGCCTCTTGTCATGTTGTTTCACCTGGCGCGTCTGTCATTATCGGTGGTGTATCTGGGGTCATCGTGTATTACGGCAGTTTGTTGATGGCGCGTTGGCGTCTTGATGATGCACTTGATGTAGTGCCTGCACATTTGTTCGCGGGGATCTGGGGAACGTTGAGTGTGGCCTTATTTGGTCAAACTGACAGGATTGATAATGGTCTGAGTGCTTTAGATCAGTTTGGCATACAGGCTTTGGGTATTGTAGTGATTGGCTTGTATTGTTTTGTGGTGGGTTATGCCGCTATGTGGATACTCAATCGATTCATGTCACTCCGTGCCAGCAAAGAGCAGGAAGAGCAAGGTCTAAATGTCGCTGAACACCGTGCTACGACTGAGCTGTTTGACTTGCTAACCTCCATGCAATACCAACAGAATAATGCGGATTTTTCTACCCCTGTACCGGAAGAGCCTTTTACCGAAGTAGGGCAAATCGCCCGTAAATATAATCAGGTAATTCATCGTGTTAATAGCGAAATTGCGCAACGGGATGATGCTCTCATGCGTTTTCAAGAAAGTGAAATGCGCAAGTCTGCAATTCTGAATTCGTCCATGGATTGTATTGTTACCATTAATCGTTTTGGTTCCGTCATGGAGTTCAATCCCGCTGCGGAGCGCACTTTTGGTTGCCTTAAAAAACAAGTGGAAGGAAAAAGCTTTATTGGTCTGTTTATTCTTGAAGCGGATAGGAAAAAGATTTTTGAAAGTCTAAATTCTGGCTTCTCGACGTCCAATGGTTTGATTTTAAATCGACGCAATCCATTTCGTCTGCAACGTAGTCCTAACAATGATTTTCCGGCAGAGATTGCCATTACAAAAGCTAATACAGATGCCTCACAAGAAAGTGAGTACACACTTCATATTAGAGATATGACGCGCCACGTTAAACTGCAAGAGCGCTTAAAATTTCTGGCCTACAGTGACCCATTAACCAGTTTGTACAATCGTACGTATCTCATGGATTCTCTTGTTAGTGCTTTGTTGTTTGCAACCAAACAAAAAACATCGGTTGGTTTGCTGTTCTTAGATTTGGATAATTTTAAGATTATCAACGATACCCTAGGTCATAAAGCGGGCGATGAATTACTGTGTGAAGTAGCCAGACGTTTGATTGCTGTATCGGATCAATTTGATGTGATTGCTCGTTGGGGCGGTGACGAGTTTGTTTTCATGATGACTGATAATGTAACGGAGAGCCGCTTGGCCAAACGTGCTCAGCAAATCTTAGAAGTCATGCGAGTCCCTGTTCATTTAAATGAACAGTACTTCACTATTCCAACGAGTATTGGCATTTCCTATACCAAAGAGCACAGTTTGGATGCTGATAAGCTGATTCAACAAGCGGATATTGCTATGTACTGGGCAAAAGAAAAAGGGCGTGATAATGCGCAGTTTTTCACCCCAGAGATGGCCAATGTCGTGACGAAAAAATTTGGTTTTGAAAAAGAAATCAATGAAGCGCTTGCCTATGACCAATTCTCCCTAGTTTATCAGCCGAAAGTATTGATGGAGAAAGGTCATATTCTTGGTCTAGAGGCGCTAATTCGTTGGAATCACCCGATCAAGGGGGTCATTTCACCTGCTGACTTTATTCCTATTGCAGAAGAATCTAACCTAATTGTTAAGATTGACGAATGGGTAATTGACCAAGCGTTACAGCAACAAAAAATATGGCGTGACCAGGGGCTGGTGAATCTTCCCATATCGGTTAACCTTTCTGGACGGCATTTGGTTTCAGATTCACTAGTTGCTTATGTTTCAGAAAAGTTAGCGCAATACGATTTGGCAGGCAATCTGTTGGAAGTTGAAATTACTGAAGGTGTGTTATTACAAGATATTAAGCGTTGCATTGCGGTGATGGCTGAACTTAAAGCCTTAGATATTAAAATATCGGTGGATGATTTCGGCACGGGGTATTCTTCCTTGAGTTATCTAAAACGTCTTCCTTTAGATATTTTGAAGATTGATCAATCATTTGTGGAAGAGTGTGATAGTCACACAGAAGACGCCAAAATCTGTGAAACGATTATTCACCTGGCACGAAGTTTGGAACTCGGGATCGTTGCTGAGGGTGTTGAGACCGCTCAGCAAGCCGATATGCTACAGTCATTAGGTTGCGAGATTTTTCAAGGCTATTATTTCTATAAGCCAATGAAAAGTAATGAAGTCGCTTTATTACTTAGCGAGGAGTGTGTGGAGGCTTAGTCGATTTTCGATCTCGAATCGTCTCCATTAGCTCCTGGCCTTGCGTTTTATCGATAGGTTTAGTGCGAAAATGTAGCGCCGTTTTGGCAATCATGTTGGCAGCAACCGGTGCGGTGATTAACAAAAACAGCGTGATCAAGAGTTCTTGAATCGAAAGAAACCCTTTTAGGTGGCTTTGAAAAATCATTGATGCTACCAACACTCCCGTAATACCAAGGGTGGATGCTTTCGTTGGGCTGTGCAAACGCATATAAATATCAGGTAAACGCACCAGCCCATAAGAACCGATTAACAAAAAAGCACCGCCAGTTAGTAAGGATACGCAAATAATAATTTCGAGATAAAAAGGCATAACTTGTCCTTATTCTATGATGTCGCCGCGAAGTAAGTATTTACAAAGTGCAGCGGTACTGACGAATCCAAGCATGGCGATTAATACCGCTGCCTCAAAGTAAAGCGCACTTTTCACGTGTATTCCGTATAACAGAATCAGAGCAATGGCATTGATGTACATGGTGTCCAATGCCAAAATGCGATCTGATGCTGTTGGCCCTTGTAATAAGCGCCATAAATTCAGAATCAAAGCGATGCAAATACAAATGGCCACAATAATGATGGTATAACTTAACATCCGAAAATCTCCTTGATTGGCCTTTCATAACGTTGCTTAACGGATTCAATCAGCTCTGCTTCATTTTCTAAATGAAGGGCATGAACATAAAGCCACGCTCTGTCTTTCGATACTTCTGCGCTGACAGTACCTGGCGTGAGTGAAACAGTGCTCGCTAAAATGGTAATGCCTAGATCAGAGTCGACCTCGATTGGGATGGCGACAAAGCCAGGTTTTAACTTTTTGACTGGTCCAATAATCAGCAAAGCGACTTCTACGTTGGCGGTCAAAATGTCCTTCATGACCATCAGCACATAACGAATAGCCAACCAAGGCTTAAGAATCTTAGGGTGTTCATCCCGCATTCCTGTAACAAGCCAAGGTATTGTAATGGCAAAGAAGGTAGCCAGTACTATGTGACCGGCACTGATGGAATTATTCAATAACAACCAGACCACAAAAAGTAATAGGCTATGAAATGGCATTGGGAATAATTTCATGGCGTGACTCCTGGTAGTAATCCATAGGCAGAAGACTGAATGTCATGCAGATAATGCGCTGCTTGTAGTGTAAACTCGCTCACTGCGCCGCCAAACAATACTAAAACCGGAGCAGCCAGTAATAAAAGAGCAATACTGGCAATTTCCATCGGTTTAGCTGGTTCTGCTTCGGCTAATACCGTGCCATTGTGGCGCCAGAACAGCGTGGTACCAGCTCTGGAGAAAGTGACTAACGCAGCTAAACTGCCCAGCAAAATCAACGGCCATACCCACATGGTTTGTGCTGTCGACTGAGTCGCTTGCAGTATCATAATTTTTCCTACAAAACCGGATAGAGGTGGCATACCTACCAAGGCTAAGGCGAGAATAGCGAAAGCAAAACCAAGCAATCTCGGCTGCACAAATGGACGAGAACGGACGAATCGGTCTTCCGCTTTACCACGCTGACGAGCCATAATGTCAGCGAGTAAAAACAGTCCAGCTGACGCCAATGTGCTGTGCACCATATAATACAATGCAGCAGACGTGGCGGCTTCGGAGTTGATTGCTGCACAAGCGAGTAAACTACCGCTGGAAACGATAACCAAATTCGCACTGAGCGTTTTAATACCTGGGCTGGCTAGCACACCAATGCTGCCAATCGTGATGGTTAACAACGCGAGAGGCCATAGCCAAGGCGTGGCAATATTTGCGAGTTCTCCAGCGTGTTCGCCAAAAATAACAGTATAAACACGGAAAATACTGTAAACCCCAACCTTGGTCATAATAGCGAAAAGTGCAGCGACTGGCGCACTCGCACTGGCGTAGGTTTTAGGCAGCCAAAAATGCATGGGCAGCATGGCGGCTTTTAAACCAAACACCACTAACAGTAACAAGGCGCCTGTTTTTGCCAATGTTGCGGTTTCCCCTTGTAGCTGACCAACCTTAATGGCCATGTCTGCCATATTGAGCGTGCCAAGCGTGCCATACAAAATACCAAGTCCGAATAGAAATAAACTGGAACCAACAAGGTTGAGAATCACATAGTGTAAAGCGGCTTGGGTCTTTTGCTTACCGCCAGCATGAATTAATAGAGCGTAAGAGGCGATTAATAGGACTTCAAAAAAGACGAATAAGTTAAAAATATCGCCGGTTAAAAAAGCACCGTTAATGCCCATGACTTGGAACATAAACAAGGGGTGAAAATAAGCGCCCCCCTTATCTTGTCCTGCAACCGCATACAGCATGACAGCAAACGCTAAGAATGCTGTTAGCAATACCAGTAATCCAGACACTTTATCGGCCACTAGAGCAATACCAAAAGGCGCCTGCCAGCCACCTAAAGCATAGAGCTGTACGCCTTGGTTATTAATTTGATAAAGCAAAAAGGCGCAAGAAATCAGTAAAAACAAGGTTCCAATGATGGAGGTGACACGTTGCGCATGAATGTCACGAGAAATGGGTGGCAGCAACATAATAGTGCCAAACAACAAAGGGATCAGAATGGGAAAAATGCTTAAATGTTGCATTTATTGGTTCCCTCCGGATTTTTGCGTCGTACTATTTGGTTGCTCAGGGATAGTACCGTCAACATGGTCATTGCCTAAATCGGCTCTGGCGCGCATGGCTAAAATTACCACAAAAGCGGTCATGGCAAAGCCGATAACAATCGCCGTTAGCACCAGAGCTTGTGGAAGAGGGTCACTGTATTGTTCTGATTGCCCAAGTACAGCCGCGGCATTCAGTTTTAATCTACCGCTGGCGAATAAAAATAAATTCACCGCATAAGATAACAGGGTTAAACCAATAACCACGGAAAAAGTACGGCCTCTTAAGGCCAGAAAAATGCCGCAAGCGGTTAATAAACCAACGCAAAATGCGTACATACCTTCCATTAATCATGCTCCTTTTGAATAGGACGCTCACTGGTGGTTAATTGACCAAGATTTGCAAGAATCAACATAGTCGCCCCCACCACAGTAAGGAAAACACCAAGATCAAATATCATGGCACTGGCTAGCTCAAATTTGCCAATCACTGGCAAGTAGAAATAATCGAACCAGGATGACAAGAAAGTGTGCCCAAAGATCCAGCTCCCCAAGCCGCTTAGCGTGGCGATACCAATCCCCGAACCAATCATGATTTGATAATCTAGTTTAATGCGAGTCTTGATCCATTCGACACCGTGGGCGATGTATTGTTGGATAATGGCAACAGACGTGATCAGGCCTGCAATGAAACCGCCGCCAGGCATATTGTGTCCACGTAAGAAAATATAGGCGGATACTAATAATGCTAAAGGCAATAAACTTTGAGAAATCACGGTTAACAAAATGGGATGCCTATCTTCTGACCACGGCAAACCATTATCGTCTGTGGCGGGCATGAATAAACGCATTTTGGCAATGAGCTTATAAATACCGAGTGCTGCAATCCCTAAAACGGTAATTTCTCCAAGCGTGTCGAAACCACGGAAATCCACCAATATCACGTTGACCACGTTGGTACCACCACCACCGGTTTTACTGTTTTCTGTAAAAAAGGTCGAAATGGTATCGAGAGGACGTGTCATCAACGCATAACTGATAGTACCAATCACGCCACCAATTAAAGAGGCCAGACTTAAATCACGCACGACACGACGCGGAGAAGACTCTTTCGGGGTCTTTTGGGGCAAGAAGAACAGTGCCAAAATCAATAGAATCACCGTCACGACTTCAACAGATAACTGCGTCAGAGCCAAATCCGGCGCAGAGAACTGAGCAAACGCCAGAGACACGATCAAACCTACAACGGATAGTGTCAGCAAGGCCACGACCCGTCTTCTGTGCCAGATCACCGTTGCCAAAGCAGAAATACACAACAATACCGCGCAGGTGATAGACAACGCATCTACTGGGATTTCAGGACGCTGCCCTGCCGTAGCATTAAGCTTCATTAATGAAGACGCCGTCATGATCACCGCAAACCCTAAAGTAAAGAACACATAGCGCTGCAAAGAACCGTTTTCAGTCATAGTAATGACACGCTGCGCTTTAACCACCAATGACTGAACAATGCCTTCAAAGACTAGCTTAGGATCACTGGTTGGAAACTGCGCTTGAAACTTAAATAAGTGTGAACGGTTGTAGTACATGAAAAGACCGCCAATCAAGGCAATCACGCTCATCAATAGGGGGAAGTTAAAGCCATGCCAAATCGCCAAGCTATAGGTTGGCGCTGGGCCATTCAGCGTGGCATTAGCCGCGGCAAATAACAGATCGCCCACCACTAAACTTGGAAAAATACCCACAACTAAGCATAGGGCCACCAAAATCTCGACCGGCACACGCATGTAGCGTGGTGGTTCATGGGGCGTTTTAGGTAAGTTGATTGGTTCACCATTAAAGAACACGTCATGAATAAAGCGAGTGGAATACGCCACCGCAAACACACCGCCTAATGTTGCCAGCACTGGAATGAACCAAGATAAAGAACCTAGGGACGCTTGGTGTAGAGTCTCGGTGAAGAACATCTCTTTAGACAAGAAACCGTTCATCAATGGCACACCAGCCATAGAGGCTGACGCGACCATCGCCAATGTCGCCGTATAAGGCATGTATTTCCACAGACCGTTTAACTGACGCATATCGCGAGAGCCAGATTCATGGTCAATGATACCTGCCGCCATAAATAAGGATGCCTTGAAAATAGCGTGGTTAATGATATGGAAAATAGCGGCCACAGCGGCGAGGTCTGTTCCCATGCCCAACAGCAAGGTGATTAACCCTAAATGACTGATGGTCGAGTTCGCCAAAAGACCTTTCAAATCATGTTGGAACAATGCGATATAGGCGCCAACTAAGAAGGTAATTAAGCCTGTCAGGCTGACGATTAGGAACCATAAATTGGTGTCCGCCAACGCAGGGTAAAAACGCGCCATTAAGAAAATACCGGCTTTTACCATGGTCGCCGAATGCAAATAAGCACTCACTGGTGTTGGCGCTGCCATGGCATTTGGCAGCCAGAAGTGAAACGGGAATTGAGCGGACTTTGTAAATGCGCCAAGCAATACCAGTACCACAATAACCGGATAATTCGTACTGGCCTTGATTAACTCACCGCTGTCTAAAACGTCCTGTAGGCTAAAGCTGCCAACCGTATTACCAAGAATCAACAAACCTGCTAAGAGTGCCAAACCGCCCGCACCCGTGACAGTGAGCGCCATTCTTGCCCCTTTTCTGGCTTCCGCTTTATGCCCCCAGAAGCTGATGAGCAAAAAGGAGCTGATACTGGTTAATTCCCAGAAAAACCAAAGTTGAATCAAATTATCTGACAGCACCACGCCGAGCATGGCAAACATAAATAAGATCAGGTACGCATAAAATTTGCCGATGGAGTCCTTCGCTGATAAGTAATAACGGGCATACAATATGACCAAAAGACCAATGCCTAAAATCAAAATCGCAAACAGCAGGGCCAGACCATCTAAGCGAAAAGCGAGTTCCAATCCAATTGCAGGAATCCATGGCACGACCGCTTGAAAACGCTCACTCTGAAAAATCTCTCCAGCATGCGATAGCACTAAGAACAAAGTTAAAGCAGGCAACGCTGCCGTCATAAAGGCACAAGCGGTGCGACTAAAGCGAGCGGTAATAAGAGGAATTAACGTGCCTAATAAAGGCAAAAACGGCAACCAGATAAGTGAGTTCAAGATGAAAACTCCTTTCTAGCGAATGGAAATCGAATAAAAATGAGCTGTACAAGCATGGTGTTGTCCTAACAATCGGTCTCTACGTATGGTTTTTGGTATGGCCCAGAGAATGGACTTAACAAGCATAGCCTTTTACTAATGTAATCAATAGCCTAAAACTCCTTACAGTAAAAGAAATTATCACGCGTATGTGACAAAAACAGACAAGCATAAGAAAGCAACTGGCGTAAAAAGTTCCGCGAGTTGCTTGGTTATAGAGTGGATCAAGACTATATAGTCGTTTTTACCGCGCGTGAGTCACTTCTGCCATCAATGTTTCAATATTGACTACAACCTCTAAACTCGCTACTTCCATTCTATCGAGCATTTGCAACATGTCCTTTGTATTACCCGCAGCGGCCGCTTTTAATGCCGCACGACCAGACTCATGTACGGCCTGATGTGGTTTTTCAATGGCTTTGAAGCTTTTTGAATGTTGATAATGTTTATGTCCATAGCCTTTATAGTACCAATTTCCAAGTCGGCATTCTGTGTGCATGTTTACTTCTTCGGTAAATTTCTTCTTATCAATTCGATTGTAGACATCATTTTTCCAAACTGCATGATCCAGTTTCACGGTATTTAAAAAAGAGTGCGTGGCCGCGGTTTTAATCACCTGTTGCATGTGATCAGAGCGCTCTATAACATTTTCTACAACCGCATCAATCTGAGACGATGAGGTCGCCACTTCCATGGCACTTTGCTGATTTTGTTCCACCATGGTTTTAATTTGTTCGGTTTGACTAATCACTTGGCGAACCAAACTCTCAACCTGTTCACTGGCAGAGTGCGTCTTGCTGGCAAGATTGCGGACTTCATCGGCCACCACGGCAAAACCACGCCCTGCGGAGCCAGCGCGAGCCGCTTCTATTGCGGCATTTAACGCAAGTAAATTGGTTTGATCAGATATTTCTTGAATACTGGATACTAATTGGCTAATGCCTTTGGCGGTTGTATCGAGCACCTGAGTGGCCTCCATACTGGCGCTGGCTTGCTGATTGATTAAAGAGGCTCGCTCACTGAGTCGTACCAATGCGCTTCTTGTCTGATCAAACATACTGTCGAGTTGTTTGATTTCTTGGCGTTCATGAATCAGGCTTTCTGCACTCTCTGCCAAACCAAAGCGAATTGAATTCAGCATGTCACCACCACGAAGTTGGTAACGAATTAGCTCTTGTCCACTGTCATGCTGGCCGACTTGTTCAGAGGCTTTTTTGCGCAGACTGACAAGCTGGTCTTCCATGGCCGATATATGTTCTTTATGTACTCTTTTTTCGTGTTCAAGTTGTTGTTCTAAAGTGTGAATTCGTTGTTTTAAGGTGGAAGAAAAGAACATCTATCCTACTCCGTCGGCATTAGACTGTTTTGTTAATGTATTTGGGGCAGTATATAGAAAGAGTCAAACGGTTGGCATGGGGCGGATCAAGAGAAGCGTAAGTATCTGTAGAAAAATGTAATCCACTGACACGTAATTATTTTAGGTAAAGAAAACCCGCCTCTGATGGCGGGTTTAAATGGATAAGGGCTTACACTGTCTGACTCAATTAGGTTAGAAGAATTTCCACACAATGCTGTGTTCTGAGCCAAGGCTCCACAACAACACAACGGCAGCGAGCAAAGCCTCGAGCACCAAAACCCCTATGCCCAACGTCGTACTAGAAAGAATAAAGCCTTGTTTATGACTAATGCCTAAAAAGCTTGGCGTACCACGGTATAAAAGATAGCCGGTATACGCGACCCCAATCACACAGGCTAATAAACACAACCAAATGATAGGATAAATGGCAAATATCCCACTTAAAAACATCGGTGTTGCAATGTACCCCGCAAACACAATGCATTCTTGACGAGGTGGACGGCTAGAATGATTACGCGCCATCCAATGGATTAAGCTACCAACCATGGCGACCGCCACTAAAATAAGCGCATAAAACAATACGCCCAGACCAAGACCGTCCATCAAAGACACTTTAATGGCTTCATCACCACCAAACGTCCAGCCAAATTGAGTGGTACCTATAAAGGTACTGACGACCGGAATGGCCGCCATCCAAAGTACATGATGAAAATACATATGGCTGACGGATTCATGTTCCTCATTAATCGCGCGCCATTCTTTATCTGGATGATGAATAAGACCCCAAACATGATTGATCATGGATTCCCCCTTGCCTCACAGAGTGAGCATAATGGATTTGGAAAAACTCCTGATACAGCCACGCCCAAACAAAGTGGCTTATACAGAGTATAGATCTATACGCAAAAATAAGCGTAAAAGGTGATAACGTTTTTTTATAAACAAGGTATTAGTAATGCGATTTAGATGTAAGCAGACGTAGTACAACGCTACTAGGTTTGAGTAAAACAAGGCGGAATAGAGCAGGGCTGAACACCATGTCAGCCCTGAAAAGCGCCGCGAGGCTTATTCGCAGCTGTAGTCTTCCTGCATTTCTACGGCATAAGGCGTGTCGACAGGATTGTTAAAATTGGCGCGAGCAATGGCATCTTTGGCTAAAAATTCAAACATTTTCCATTTTGAACAGCTGGCATGAACCACGGTATTGGTGGAATCCAACAGCAACTTATTTTGTCTATCGGTGAGCGTGTAATGAAAGCTATAAACATTGGTTTGGCTTTCTACTGTTTTGTAGCCACTGACAATTGGTTCCATAAAATTGCGATAACGAGTGAAACACGTGCGCGTGTCAGACCCTGGTTCTTTATGGCAGATGGTGTAAGGCAGATTGTGTTCATTGTTAAACACTGGCACTTGCGTCGATTCTACCTTCGCCTCAGAGGTAAAGTTTACCACTAGTTTATAATCCGGATCGCTGGGGGACTCGGATACATTGGTAAAACCGCGCTCCTTGAAAGCCGCAACAATATCGGGAAGGTAGCGTTCATTCGTCAGCGCATCGCCATTTGGGTCGGGGAGTACCGCAATCGTTGCAGAGCTATCAATGTTAATGTTTGAACTCACATTGCTCACATTGTGGCCTGACAGCTTAACACTGGACGAGCAACCAGATAACAGCGCTGAAAACAGCACAAACACAGCAAACCATTTCATAAGAGTATTCCCCACTGCTTATCAGAAAAAATTATCCGATCAATATGAAAGCATAGATAACACGCAAAGCCGAGGTGTGTCCGTCTCTTTTCATACGTTTTTCAAAAAACTTACTATTGCGTCGCAATTGAATAAATGTCGCCATTTAATAGCTGAGTGGCAGGGCGCTGGCTTAGCGTTTCATCAGAGAATGACGGCTGTACAAGAGCGAGCCAAATATCCCACGATATTGAAAAAACTGTTGAAGTTGTCGCTAAGCGACTTTTGTCGGCCTTGTGGGTTGTGCCTTTAGGTCGACAAATCTTGCCTAACACATCACATCTTTAATTTTTGTAGATACTCTGTGGTGTCTACACTCTTTGACTTATGCTTTTCTGATAAATCAACCACTTAAGTGGTAGAAATGAGGGGCGAACCCTGTATAAAACACTTGTGAAATAAATAAAGCATTGATTTATAATATATTTTTTAGTAGTTCGGTGTGTCTGTTGTGTGTCTTTTATGATGTTCTTTAGTTCACGTATAAACTAAGAATTGGTTTACTTTAGTTTATGTATAAACTAGTATTTGTAGTGAAAGCGAGAAGCAAGTTGGCCTTACTGCCTATAACTTGTGGAAGGACCCCATAGATAAGTAAGTGTCTGTGTCAGGGTGGGACCTTTCTCCATTGCCCATGGATAATTAGGGCGCATATTTTAAAGGGTAACAGTTCATTCTGTTACCCTTTTTCTTTGGTAAATTATTTCTCCCGACCTGTGTTTATTGAGACGTTTCGCGTCTATCTGCATGAAGTTCCATAGTGTATGTGTCTCGTGTTGAGCGACAACAACAAGCATTTGATATCGGCTTGTGTAGGTTCCAATAAACTGTAGTTTGACTGTGTCGTTATCATATTGAGAGCGCCATACCTCAAAAGGGTCACTGATTGTTGCTAAGGCATAATGAATATAGCGTTCTCGTGCATCCATTCGTTTTTCGACTATATGGCCTAAATGCTTAGCCTCTATATCAATTAGTCCTATAGGTGTTTCAAGTTGCTTTATATCGCTCTCATGCAGCAACCCAAATTCACGCATTAAGATATTTATAGCCTCATCAAGGCTTTCTGCCTCTTCTATTACTTCGGGGCTGTGTAGCCTATGCTCGGGTGGCAGACTTCGTAAATCTTCTAGCCCTATCTCGTTCCATTGAGGTTGGTCTGTTGTTCTTTTCGCCATTCGTTCAGGACTCGTTTTTTGCTGCAAGTGGATTCAATCTTGTAGCTTCTTCTAAAAAATCGGGCGCTAGGCGTGCGCAGCACATGGTCTTTTTTATGTCACTATGGCCGAGTACCCTTTGTAAGGTCAAGATGTTGCCGCCGTTCATCATGAAATGACTTGCGAATGTGTGTCGACCCTTTTGAAAAAAAGCGTGGGCTGCTTGGCCTTTTGTTAGTTCATTAGCAGTTTTCTTTTCCGACGTTTGCCGTCGCGTAAAAAATGGCCGTGTTTGCGTCCAATAGCTTAGCCAATTTAGACAGGCTGTGCATGTCCTTATGTTTTTCGAACTACGGCTTTACATCCGCTTGGGTTTCAAGCTGGGCGATAGTGTAACGCTGGGGCCGCTCACACTCGGCCTTAGTGGGAAAGACTCGCTTATGCTCGCGACTGCCACGACCATTCACACGAAAGCGGACTTCTTAGCCATTAGTTATTTTTTAATTGACATTTCTTAATGTCCTAATTATTGCGGGAGATGTCTCTGTTATATTAACTATATGGCGTGATAGGTTATCCTCCTCTTTTAATATTTCACAAGAATAGATTACCTCTCTAATTATTTTATCTTTGTCGGTATAGCTGATTTTCAATTCTATTTTATTACTTTTTCTACTTAATAAAGTGGCGTTAAATTTTTCACTTTTATGTATTTCTATAGCAGGGAGATCAATTGAAAATTTATGAATTTGATCTTTTTTTAATATAGGTAATTCATATTTGTTGTTGTTTACTGTAAATTTTAATCTGGTTGCTTCTTCTCCAATGTTTTGAATGTCTAAGTGTAATAATTCTTTTTCATTGACAGGTGTTGATGAAAAGGTGTCATTGGTGTAGTTTTCGCCTGAATAGTTAAATCTTACAGACCTAAAGTTAAAATCTGGTTGTATGGATAATTGTTGAGATATTCGTTCCTGTATAAGCCAATTTTTTGTAAATTCAGAATTTTTATGTTCTTTTATATATCCAATTATCAACATTAGAAATGCAAGTGGGGAAAAAATCCCGCCTAAAAATCCTCCAACATCCTTAATTTCGATGCTTTTAAGGTCTTCTAGGCTTATATCAAAATATTTATGAATTATAAAAAAATAAACAGCAAAAAGTGCTCCCGATAAAGTGAAATTATCAGTTATGAAGGTAATTATTTTTTTCATTTTTCCTTCCTCTCCTAAATCATCGTATTGCCAGACTACACAACGCGGCCAACTATTTTAAGTTTGCTCAAGTCCTGAGTTGGCATGTCATGTCTCAGTCGTTCTTGTTGTCTGAGGTGATAGCAACCAAGCCGTCTAGCTGTTTTTGCACTCGTTTTACAAATAAGTCTCCATCCTAGGGGATGAGGTACACCGCTGTTACTCTTTGCTAATTGAAAAGTGTAAAGGTTTTCTCTAGAGGAGTCGCTATTTTCGTTAAGTGATAAGGAGGGGATGGTTCGCTGAATGGGGTGATTTTGGTAGAAAGAGGTGGGAGTGGTAAATTTAAGGCAATAAAAAACCACCCGAAGGTGGTTTTTTATATGACTCACAAACAGTGTGTCGTTTGTGTGTCGACTTCATCTTAAAAAGTGCAAACCCTTTTAAAATCAAGCCTTTAATTGGTGGAGGCGGGGGGGTCGAACCCCCGTCCGTCAGTCCTCTGCCATCGGCTCTACATGCATAGTCACTTCTATTATTTGACCACGAACCGCCCGAAGGACAGGGTGTTAATGGCGAGCCTACTTAATCTTATAACCTTATCCCTAGGCGGGGCATCAGTTAGCATCTTGTAATTTATGATACTGCAGAATCTCTGGCTACAAGCAACCTGAGGGCAGCACACTAGCAGCGGTTTAGGCTGCTAAAGCGTAGTTTTCGTCGTTTGCGACTATTAAATTGATACGGGGGATTAACGAGATCACGTATCACTCTCGACATGCACCTTTGGGTTTGTAACCGACGTCGAAACCATGTCGCCCCCAAAAAGTAACGTTAGTTTAACGCAAACTATTGGCTTACGCTAGAGATAACGCTGAAATGCTTAGTTTGTTCCTATTCACTACACGGTTAAATAACCTTTATGAATGGGTCAGACTAGGCACTGTGTTTCATTAATCGTTCTTTGTCTCTTGACCAATCACGATCACGTTCAGTATCACGTTTGTCGTGTTCTTTTTTACCTGTTACCAAAGCGATTTCGCATTTGATTTTGTTGGCTTTCCAGTACAGTGCCATGGCCGCACAGGTTTTGCCTTTTTGCTCGGTGACTTGGATGATCCTATCAAGCTCTTTGCGGTTCAACAGTAATTTACGTTGGCGCAAAGGTTCACAAACAACATGCGTTGAGGCACTAAGCAGTGGCGTAATACGCGCACCGACAAGCCACGCTTCGTTTTGGTGGATGATGACGAAGGAGTCTACTAATTGGGCTTTGCCTTCGCGCAGGCTTTTTACTTCCCAACCAGATAAAACCAAACCGGCTTCGAACTTCTGGTCGACAAAGTAGTCGTATTTTGCACGTTTGTTAAGCGCGATGGTGCCCGTGCTGCTGGATTTTTTCTTTACTTTACTCATAGTTGGAAATTATACGGTCGATAGAGGCAAAAACCTATGCTTTTCTTGAGGTATGCGCCTGAATGTTGGAAAATTCGTACCTGTTAACTAAATTTGTCTGGTTAGGTGTCACGTACGTTGCTTATGTTCGTATTTTGTTCCTATCCTTAAAACACATCTTGTGTATTTAGAGCCTAAATTTATGCCTGAAAGTCGATGTTTACAAGGTATCTGGTCAAGTCCATGGATATTTATTTTTGCGGCCAGCGGATCTGCTGTGGGATTAGGCAACATTTGGAAGTTTCCCTATGTGCTTGGTGAAAACGGTGGCGGCGCTTTTTTGGTAGTGTATTGCCTGTGTCTACTGCTGGTGGGTTTGCCGGTACTGATCGCAGAAGTGGCGCTTGGCCGAACAGTGCGTTCAAATCCTATTGATACGGTAAATGATTTAAGTGAACGCCGCATTGTGCACCCTGCTTGGGTGTTGGTGCCTTGGTTAGCGGGGATCACAGGTTTTTTGATTTTGACGTTTTATAGTGTGATTGCTGGCTGGTCTATTGCTTATTTGGACCGAGCTATCACGGGGGGATTTGATAATATTACTCAGGTGGGCGCGTCTAGCATGTTCAATGAACTGTTAGCGACGCCCAGTGAAATGTTATTGTGGCATTCGGTCTTTATGGTATTGGTGGTATTGACCGTTGGCCAATCGGTGACGCGCGGTTTGTCCGCTGTAGTACGCATTTTATTGCCCGTGTTGGTGGTAACACTGTTATTACTGGCGTGTTATTCGATGATGATCGGCAATATGAGCGAGGCATTGAACTTTATGTTCCGCTGGTCTTGGCAGAATATTACCTTTGATGTGGTATTGGCCGCTGTCGGTTTGGCGTTGTTTAGTTTAAGTGTTGGCATGGGAGCCATGTTTGCTTATGGCGCCTATATGAGTAAACGTATGTCCATTGCTCGAGCCTGTAGCATTGTGGTGGGCGTGGATTTGTTGGTGGCTCTTTTAGCTGGGCTGGTGATTTTTCCGTTGGTTTTCTCGTTTGATATTGATGTTCAGGCGGACTCAAGTTTGACGTTTGTGTCTTTGCCGATCATTTTTGGTAATTTGTTAGGCGGGCAGTTTTTTGCAGGGGTGTTCTTTTTATTGCTTGTGGTGGCGGCGTTAACCTCGGCGATTTCCATGTTGGAACTGTTTGTCGCTTGGTTGCATGAAAAATTTTACATTGCCCGTTTAAAAGCGGCGTTATTAATGGGCATGGCGGTTTGGTTTGTGGGCATTGCCGTGTTGTTGTCTCTTAATCATTGGGACAGCAAGCTGATGTTTGGACTAAATCTGTTTGAATTATTGGATAAATTTACATCCCTGATTCTTTTGCCTGTTGGGGCGATTTTGTTGTCCGTTTTGGTGGCGTGGTTTATTCCTCGTCCTATGCTGCAAAATGAGATGATTACAAAGCAAGCAAATCACTTTCAATGGTGGTATAAGACATTGAAATACATAAGTATTCCAGCAATGATAGTGATTACTCTTGCTGGCTGGATAGGAGTGTAATTTGAGCCATATAGAGCGATTCGCGCATGTGAATTACAGTTGTGAGCAAATGTTTGCACTGGTGAATGATATCGATGGTTATCCTGAGTTTTTACCGGGTTGCTTGGGACTCTACTCTCATTTCAAAAACGCCAACAGAAATCGTGGCTTCTTTGGAAGTGGGAAAAGGGCCGGTAAGACAATCTTTCACAACCAAGAACTTTTTGGAAAATTACAGTCGAATAGAGATGACTTTGGTGAAAGGGCCATTTAAACGTTTGCATGGGGTATGGACGTTCACAGAGTTGTCTCCGACAAGCTGTAAAATTATGCTGAGTATTAATTTTGAACTGAGCGGCATGCTGAAATTTGCCTTTGGTGGGGTGTTTAGTCAAATTGCCAACACCATGGTGGATTCTTTTAGCAAGCGGGCCAAAGTGGTGTACGGTGAATAAGATGAGAGTGGAAGTAGCGTATGCTCTACCTGAAAAGCAGAAAATTATCACTTTAGAGGTTGAAGAAGGTTGCACAGTGCGCGATGCGGTTCGTCGTTCTAATATCCAAGTTTTTTTTCCGGATGTGGATGTAGAAACGGTGAAGGTGGGGATTTTTGGTAAAGCGGTAAGAAACGCAGAAGAGCAAGTGTTAAAAGAAGGCGAGCGAGTTGAGCTGTATCGTGAGCTGAAGGTTGACCCAAAACAAGCTAGGGCCAACCGTGCAGCAAAAAACAACTAAGGATTAGTTGTTTTTGATTTGTGTTAAGACGCCATCGCTAAAAATTAGCACCAGGTCGTCTGCATCACTTTGTTTGGTGTCTGGCGTTGCGTATAGTGTTGTGTATAGGTAATGCCATTCGTTTGGTTTAAAGGTGTCTCTTAGCATTGGGTTGCCCAATAGATAAGTGACCTGAGATTCAGACATGCCAATTTGTAACTGTGATAGCTGTTCCTTGGTGACAAGGTTTCCTTGTGTTACTGGAACCTTGTAAGGTGGTGGAAATAAACTGCATGCGCCGAGTGAAAGCGCTGCGCATAATATTAAAACTGATTTTTTCATTTGTATTATCCTTACTCTGGTGTGCTAATGATAAAGTAATTATCAACAAGATCGAATAGAGAATGACTCATGACTAGCGAAAATCAAGAGCTAAAGAAAGCGGGACTCAAGGTAACTCTACCACGAGTGAAAATTTTACAAATTCTTGAAGGTGCGGGCGACCGTCATATGAGTGCTGATGATGTGTATCGCACTTTACTAGATCAAGGTGAAGACGTAGGTTTAGCGACGGTTTATCGAGTGCTAACCCAGTTTGAAACTGCAGGATTAGTACAACGCCATCACTTTGAGGCTGGTACGGCTGTGTTTGAGTTGGCGAAAGGCGATCATCATGATCATATGATTTGTCTAGACAGCGGCAAGGTGATTGAATTTGTTGATCCTATTATCGAAAAGCGTCAACGCGAAATTGCAGAAGAGCATGGTTTTGATATTGAGGACCATAGCTTGATTATTTACGTGCGTCCAAAGAAAAAATAATCGTTCATATGACCTTTGGGTGATACATAGAAGGGCTTAAACGACGAGTTTAGGCCCTTTTTATTGAGTGGGTTATTGCAATTGGACATTGCCAAGCATTTCACGGGCGTGAGCGAGTGTTTGCTCAGTGAGTTCGAGTCCGCCTAACAAGCGAGCGATCTCTTGAGTGCGGTGCTGATCTTTGAGTAACTCGACTTGAGAAGAGGTTGCTTCGTCTTCAACCAGTTTGCTGACTCGTAGATGCTGATTGCCTTGTGCGGCCACTTGCGCCAAGTGAGTCACACAAAAGACTTGGCCACGTTTGCCAACAGAGCGCAGCATACGACCTACCACCTCGGCGATGCCGCCGCTGATGCCAACGTCTACCTCATCAAAAACCAAGGTCGGAATAATCGATGTGTGTGCGGTCACTACTTGAATTCCCAAGCTGATACGTGACAGCTCACCACCCGAAGCGACTTTTCGTAACGGCTGTGCTGGTTGGCCAGGGTTAGAGGCAATCATGTATTCAATGTCCTCAAAACCATTGGCTGATACTTGATTAAGGGGTTGGCACTGAATAAAAAAGCGTGCGTGGGGCATGCCAAGCCCGTGTATCTGTTCTTCGACTTTTTGTGCTAGCTCGTCTTTGGCAATAATGCGCTTCTCTGTCAATGTTGTCGCAAGTGCGGTGAGCTTTTCATAGGCTTGCTCTTCTTTTTCTTTTAATGACTCTAAGCTTTCTTCGCTGCTTTGTAAGCTGTCTAGTTCTGCTTCGACACTTTCTCGTAAGGCCAACAAGCCCTCAGGTAAGGTTCTGTGTTTGCGAGCCGTATCGTAAATATCCGATAAACGCTGCTCTACATTTACAAGACGCTCAGGGTTTTGTTCTAAGGTGTCTTGGTAATGATGCAAACTGTCTGCCGCTTCTTGTGCTTGTATCAAAGCCACATTCATCATTTCCAGTGCGTTTTCCAGTTCTTTGGTGGCTGGGCGGATTTGGCTGGCACTGTTAATAGCTTGATGTAATAAAGAGCAAACATTGCCTTCGTCACTGTCGATTAAAATGCCGCTGGCTTGGTACGCTTTGTATTGAGAGTCGGCAATGTTCGACAAAAAGGCCTGCTCGTTTTCTAATTCTTCGATTTCGCCTTCTTTTAAATCAAGCTGTTGTAGTTCTTGAGCCTGATAAGACAAAAGCTGGATTTTAGCATCTTGCTCTGCGGATCTATTTTGTTGTGCAGAGAGGCTCTTCTTTCAGCTGTCGCCATATTGAATACTGTTGGCTGACTTGTTTGCTTAACTCGGTAAGGCGACCATATTCATCAAGCTGTTGTCTTTGGGCGTTCTTTTTCAGAAGAGACTGGTGCTCATGTTGACCATGGATATCGACCAGTTGACTGCCGACTTCTTTTAAGTCGTTCAATGTGCAAGGGCGACCGTTTATGTACGCTTTAGAGCGACCTTCTTTGCTGATCACACGACGCAAAATACAATGTTGGTCGTGTTCTAGGTCTCTTTCTTCCAGCCATTTTTGTACATGCGGGTACTGTTGTATGTCAAAGCTGGCGCTAATATCCGCTTTTTTTCACCATGTCGAACGACAGCCGCATCGGTACGATCGCCGAGGCAAAGCGATAAAGCATCCACCATGATGGATTTACCGGCACCGGTTTCACCTGAAATCACAGTCATGCCTTTTTTGAATTCCAGTTCTAAAGATTCAACGATGGCGAAGTTGGAAATAGCGATGCTGGTCAGCATAGAGTGCTCCAAAGAAAAATATATTTATATGGTTATTTATACAGTACTTGGTTGTTTTTTGACAAGTGCTGTTCGTAAATTTAATTCCCATAAAATTAATGCGGCTTTGACTGTTGAAAGCGAAAAAGCTGTCCCCATATAAGTGGCACAGACAAAGAATTGTTTCTGTTATTTGGAGTTGAAGAATGAGTGAGCAGCAAAAAGATCCTAATCTAGAAGCGGAGCAAGATTTGAAAAGCGAAACACAGAACGACACAGTAGAAGAGATTTTAGAGCCTGAAGTAGAGACTTTAGAAGAAGTTACTGAAAATGATGAGCTTGCAAAAGCGCTAGAAGAAGTCGCTCAGTATAAAGAAGCGGCACTTCGTGCCCATGCTGACGCGCAAAACGTACGTCGTCGTGCTGAACAAGATGTCGAAAAAGCGCACAAGTTTGGTTTAGAAAAGTTTGCTAAATCGATTGTGAACGTGGCAGACAATCTTGAGCGCGCACTGGCGTCTGCACCAGATACAGGTGAATCTGACCCTGTTCGTGAAGGTGTTGAGCTGACGCTAAAAGATTTGCTTGAAACATTGGCTCGCTTTGAAGTGAAAGTGGTTGATCCACATGGTGAACCCTTTAACCCAGAGTTACACCAAGCCATCACTATGGTGCCAAACCCTGAACTAGAAGCGAATACCGTCATGGACGTTGTTCAGAAGGGTTACACCATTAATGGCCGCTTGTTGCGTCCTGCTATGGTCGTTGTTTCAAGTGCAGCTTAATTTACTGTCATTTTTTTGACACCGGACGCTTGAAATACATTTAAGCGTACCCAAATACAGAATTATCATCGTCATAAACGAATTTATTGGAGATACAAACCATGGGTAGAATCATTGGTATTGACTTAGGTACAACGAACTCTTGTGTTGCTGTGTTGGACGGCGAGAAAGCGCGCGTTATTGAAAACGCGGAAGGCGATCGCACCACACCTTCCATCGTGGCTTTTGCCGAAGATGGTGAAGTGCTTGTCGGTCAATCAGCTAAACGTCAAGCGGTTACCAACCCAACAAATACTTTGTTTGCGGTTAAGCGTTTGATCGGTCGTAAATTTAAAGACGACGTGGTTCAAAAAGACATCTCTATGGTGCCTTACAAAATTATTGCTGCAGATAACGGCGATGCGTGGGTAGAAGTGAAAGGCGACAAGAAAGCGCCACCACAAATCTCTGCTGAAGTTTTGAAGAAAATGAAGAAAACAGCGGAAGACTACTTGGGTGAGAAAGTGACTGAAGCGGTTATCACTGTGCCTGCTTACTTCAATGACTCTCAACGTCAAGCAACCAAAGACGCGGGTAAAATCGCAGGTCTAGAAGTTAAACGTATTATCAACGAGCCAACAGCGGCGGCGTTGGCTTATGGCCTAGACAAGAGCACTGGCGACTCTACTATCGCGGTTTATGACCTTGGTGGTGGTACATTCGATATCTCTATCATCGAGATCGCTGACGTAGATGGCGAGAAGCAATTCGAAGTATTGTCTACAAACGGTGATACTTTCCTAGGTGGTGAAGACTTCGATATGCGTGTTATCGAGTACTTGGCTGCAGAATTTAAAAAATCGTCTGGTATCGATCTTCACAACGATCCACTAGCGCTACAACGTTTGAAAGAAGCGGGTGAGAAAGCGAAAGTTGAGTTGTCTTCTTCTTCTCAAACAGAAGTGAACTTGCCTTACATCACGGCCGATGCGACAGGTCCTAAACACTTGAACGTGAAATTGACGCGTTCTAAGTTGGAGTCTTTGGTTGAAGAGCTTGTGTTGAAATCGCTTGAGCCTTGCCGTCAAGCATTGAAAGACGCTGATCTAACGGCGGCTGATATCAATGAAGTAATCTTGGTTGGTGGTCAAACACGTATGCCATTGGTACAAGCGAAGGTATCTGAATTCTTCGGTAAAGAGCCACGTAAAGACGTGAACCCTGACGAAGCGGTTGCGATCGGTGCCTCTATCCAAGGTGCGGTACTTTCTGGTGACGTGAAAGACGTTCTTCTTCTAGACGTAACACCATTATCTCTAGGTATCGAGACAATGGGTGGTGTGATGACGACGTTGATCGAGAAAAACACGACGATCCCAACGAAGAAATCACAAACTTTCTCTACAGCAGAAGACAACCAAAATGCGGTAACGATTCATGCATTGCAAGGTGAGCGTAAACAAGCGTCGCAGAACAAATCTCTAGGTCGTTTCGACTTGGCTGACATTCCACCTGCTCCACGTGGTGTGCCACAGATCGAAGTAAGCTTCGACATCGATGCGAACGGTATCTTGAGCGTGTCTGCGAAAGACAAAGCGACCGGTAAAGAGCAATCTATCGTGATCAAATCGTCTTCTGGTTTGAGCGATGAAGAAGTTGAAAAAATGGTTCGTGATGCCGAAGCGAATGCAGAAGAAGACCGTAAGTTTGAAGAGCTTGTACAAGTTCGTAACACTGCCGACGGCATGATCCATGCGACGCGTAAAACATTAGCGGATGCCGGTGATAAGGCGTCTGCTGAAGAGAAAGCGGCGATTGAAACGGCGATTACTGAGCTTGAAGAAGCGTTGACATCTAATGACAAAGAGAAGATTGAAGAGAAAACCAATGCGTTGACTCAGGCGTCTGGCACTTTGGCTCAGAAGATGTACGCCGATGCTGAAGCGGGTGCTCAATCTGCAACAGGCGAGCAAGCTAAGTCTCAAGACGATGCTGTTGATGCTGAGTTTGAAGAAGTAAAAGAAGATAAAAAATAAGCGTTAAGCTCTTATTTTGCCCTCGTTAGTGGGGCTGTGTATGGCAGGCACGGTTTTTGACCGTGCTTTGCTATTTGCACAATATGAGTTTGGTGTTTTTTAGATGTAGATTTTTTAATTCAGGCTTTTTAATTCAGGCTTTTAAATTCAGGAATTGCTGCGATGAGCAAAAGAGACTATTACGACGTTCTTGGGGTGGCCAAAGGCGCGGATAAGAAAGATATTAAAAAAGCTTATCGTTCTTTGGCGAATAAGTACCACCCAGACAAGAATCCAGATAACCCAGAAGCACTTGAAAAGTTCAAAGAACTTGCTGAGGCTTACGAAATCTTGTCTTCCGATGACAAGCGTGCAGCCTATGATCGTTTTGGTCACGATGGCGTGAATGGCCAAGCTGGTGGCTATGGCGGTGGCGCAGGCGCGGGCGGTTTTAGTGATATTTTTGGTGATGTATTTGGTGATATTTTTGGTGGCGGTGGTGGACAAAGCCGAACGCGCCGAGGCTCCGATTTACGTTACACTCTTGAGCTGGATCTTGAGCAAGCGGTGTGGGGGTGCGAAGAAAAATACGCATTCCAACCCTAGTAAATTGTAAAACCTGTGATGGTTCAGGTGCGAAAAAAGGCTCAACGCCTAAGACGTGTGGTACCTGTGGTGGTGCGGGTCAAGTACGTATGTCACAAGGTTTTTTCTCTGTTCAACAAACTTGTCCAGAATGTCATGGTGCCGGTCAGGTTATTTCTGATCCATGTTCAGATTGTCATGGTCAAGGCCGCGTACAAGAATACAAAACATTGAATGTCAAAATTCCAGCCGGTGTCGATACGGGTGACCGTATTCGTTTGTCTGGCGAAGGCGAAGCGGGTACGCATGGCGGTCCTGCAGGTGATTTGTTTGTTCAAGTGTCCGTGAAGCCTCATAGTATTTTTGAACGCGATGGTGCGAATCTTTACTGTGAAGTGCCTATTAGTTTCACAACGGCGGCATTGGGCGGTGAAATTGATGTACCGACACTTGATGGACGCGTACGCTTGAAGGTGACGGCTGAGTGTCAATCAGGAAAACTATTCCGTCTTCGTAATAAGGGCGTGAAACCTGTACGTGGCGGTCCAGTTGGTGATCTAATTTGTAAGGCTGTGGTTGAAACACCAGTAAACCTGACGTCTCGTCAAAAAGAACTGCTTACCGAATTGGCTGAAAGCATGGGTGAGGGCACCAATCACTCGCCTAAGCAAAAAAGCTGGTTTGATGGTGTGAAACGTTTTTTCGACGACATTAAAAAGTAATCACAGCGGCTTTCTTAGTCTCTGTATAGAAAAAGGCGCCTATTTGGCGCCTTTTTCTTTTTAGTAAGAAATCAATATGGCTTCGTAATAAGTTGGCCGCATTGGTAAAACTTTTGTTATTGGGGATAATAAAGTCCGCTTTGCTGCGGATCTCTAAGGTTTTTAATGACGCTTGGCGCACATGGCGCATGTATCGACTGGTGACTTCGTTGACGTCGCGGCCACGTTCTGCGATGTCTCGCTTTAGGCGGCGCACAATGGCTATGTCCATGTCTGTGTCGACGTATAGAAGGTAATCAACCGCGTCACGAATACCCGGATCTTGGAACATCATGTGACCTTCCACTAGCACAACATGTGTAGGGTCCAAATTTCGGTAGCCCACTCGCTTGTGCTGAGAATGGTCGTAAACCGGAATTTCATTAGGCTGCTGGCGATTTTTGCAGTTATGAATGGCTAAAGTGAGGCTTTCAAGATCTAACGAACTTAAATCGTCAAAGTTATACACATCTGGGTCAATGCTGCCGCATCCATTGTAGAAACTGTCTTGGCACAAAACGGTGATTTTGTCATCTTGACCTTCTGCTAATAGAGAACAAAGTCGGCTTTTTCCGCTGCCGGATACGCCTGTAATGCCAATAACAAGAGCCATGTATTACCTCAGTAAATAAAGTTTTTGTCCGCCTTGAACTAGAGGCGTTTATACTGTTGTATTATATATCAGGTTACGTGTTTTTTGCCTGTAAAACTAAATTTTCATATCGTAAAGGAAAGAAGGAATGCGAAGAATTTCCTTGTCGTTTTGCGTTGCTAGTGTGCTTGCTTTGTTCTCTGTGGCCAGTGTGTCGGCAAATACGTCAAATGACATGACCTCTCGTGCTTCTAGCATCGCAGAGTTGTTTGGTTTGTCTTTAAATGATTTGAGTTTGGAGCGTTTAGAAAAGCAACTTACTACCATGGGGTTGCGTAGTTATCCCTCTTATAAAGAAGGTGTGGTCAGCTATAGTTTGGGGCCGGAAGGTATTTTCGGTGTGACCAATGCGACTATTTATTCCAATTCGTCTGGTTATGTTAGCCAAGCCTTGTTATCTGGTGTTGTCGAAAGCAATGAAAAGCGCAAAGCATTAGGTGATTTATTGGAAAAAAAATACGGTGCGCCTAGTGGCGGGTATCTAAACAAGGGAATTGGTCGTTCAACTTGGTTGTTCAAAGATGGCACCTTGATTGAACTGCATAACAGTACATTTGATGTGTCTATTCTGTATGTTGATGAGCATCCCCGCGAAGTGACGCGTTCTGGTCAAATTGATGTCGAAGCCTTATCTCGTAAAAAATAGTGGTTGTTTATGTTTATTGTGGATCTTAATTTACGGGTGGCGCATTTTATTCAGCCCCATCTTCAGGATATCTCTCTCGCGTTCGTGGCAACATGTTTGGTGATATATGGGGATAAGGTGAATGCTTACCTTAAGCGGTTGGTTGCCTCTTGGGTATTCATTGCTAGGGTGAGTGCGTTTATTTTGATGTGTACCTTTGGTTATGGACTGTTAACCTTATGGAGCCAGCCATTGGTGTATTGGGGAATTACGCAGGTGGAGTTTGTCTATCGACCTGCTTTGGTGATCGGTTGTTTCTGTGTTTTAGGGATTTTGGCCGAGAGAAAGCGTCATTTGTAAAATAATTCATGAAATTTCCTGTCAGTTTTCGTTGCCAAATTACAACATAACCGAACGGTTTAGGCTGATGTGGCGTTTTATTTTATGATTATGTAGTAAAGTTTCTAGACCTTTCTGGTTATTTCGTTATTTCTATAAAAAATCACGCTAAATATAAGATTTTAAAGGTTTTTTGTTGCCTTATTACAATTTGTTTTTGTTCTGAAGTGCCGTTAGACTGCGCCCATATTGATACAACAGAGTCTTTTTTCGGGGGCAGAAAATGACAAGCACTTGGTTACAAACACTTTCGCAAGCAGAATCTATGATTCCTCTTTTGGGTAAACTTGGCCGTGAAAAAGCGGTAAAAGTTCAGTTGGCAGGCAACACACTCATGGCGGATTCTGTCACTGGATTGATGGCGGCTTTTGACCAGCATCCAGAGCTAGACCTTGCTCAAGTTTATCAAGTGTTAGAGCAAGTGTTAGCCAGTGATGTCGCTCATACAGTAGTTGAGCTTGAGTCTTTAATCGCTGAAGCGGATGTTGACGCTGTATTGGCTGCTCAGTCAAACGACGGTACTGAAACTCCAGTAGTTTTATACGGATTTGGTCGTATTGGTCGTTTGTTGGCTCGTCGTATGTGCACTCTTGGTCACACTACTCCAGGTATGTCATTGGCGGCCATTGTGGTACGTAAAGCGTGCGACAACGATTTGTCTAAGCGTGCTAGCTTGTTGAAATACGATTCTGTCCACGGTGTTTACGACGGATTGGTTAAGGTTGACGAAGAGAATCAAGCCTTGATTATTAATGGTTCATCGGTGAAGGTGATTTATGCTTCTGACCCTGCAGAAGTGGATTACCAAGCTTATGGAATTAATAATGCTTTGTTGGTTGATAACACTGGCCGCTGGCGTGACCATGACGGTTTGAGTGTTCATTTGAACCGTCCAGGTATTGAGCGTGTTGTATTGACGGCTCCTGGTAAAGAAATGAAGAACGTTGTATTTGGTGTGAACGATAGTGATATCACTGATGCTGATCGCATTGTATCTGCTGCATCTTGTACGACGAATGCGATTACGCCTATTTTGTCTGTACTTGAGAAAGCCTTTGGAATTGAGTCTGGTCACGTAGAAACGGTTCATGCTTACACCAATGACCAAAACCTAATTGATAATATCCATAAAGGCGATCGTCGTGGTCGTGCTGCGGGTATGAACATGGTTATGACAGAAACTGGCGCAGCGAAAGCTGTGTCAAAAGCCATCCCTTCTCTAGAAGGTAAATTGAGCGGTAGTGCGATTCGTGTTCCTGTTATTAACGTCTCGATTGCTGTATTAAGTTTGAATCTAAAAACAGCCTCTTCGGTTGAAGAGATCAATCAGCTACTGAAAGCGGCCTCCACTCGTGCCGAGCTAACCGGGCAAATTGGTTACAGTGATTGTGCGGATGCTGTTAGCTCTGATTTCATTGGCTCTCAGCAGGCGGGGATTGTCGATTCTTTATCGACTAAGGTACGTGGTAATCAAGCTATTCTTTATGTTTGGTACGATAATGAATATGGTTACAGCTGTCAGGTAGTGCGTCTCATGGAGAAACTTGCACAAGCAAATTTTATGCAAGCTCAATTGCGTGAGGATAAGGCAAAAGCAGCTTAATGAATGATCGGACACATTTACGTGTGTTAGTTGACGGCGACCTTCGGGGCGCCGTTTTTTTTGCTGGTAGATTATGACGTAATGGTCTAAATGTGGCAAAAAAACCGGACAAGCGTCCGGTTTCAAAAAAAGTAACTAGCAGTTGCGAATAACATCATCCTGTGGGGAATGCTGATATTCATCTAAAAGTAAGCTGTGGGACTACTTTTAGATAAGATACAGTTAGGGCTGTATCGGTAAATATTAGGCCGCTGTTCAACCTAAGAGATACAGTAATTCTATCGTTTTGCTTGTCTGTTACAAACGATATAAATTGATTTGTTGGATTAGCTGAATTAATGCAAAATAGAGATCACGATGTGGTTTGTTGATGAATGTGGCTTGATCATTACTTTATTTTAATTTAAGCATATGTTTTATAAGGTTTATATTTATTGCTCAGATATTTTTTGTTTTTTTAGTTAAGTATTTTTTGGATGTTTTGCAGTAGCTGACATTGTCTTATGGTGGTGGTTTTATGAAATCTTTGCCTTTAGCTGGATTCGGCACGTTTGCCATTGCGGCTCGTCATTTGAGTTTTACCAAAGCTGCCCAAGAGATGCATCTTACGCAGGGCGCGGTTAGTCAACAAATTCGACAGCTCGAAGAGCGTTTAAAGCTCACTTTGTTTGTTCGTTATCATCGGCGCTTAGAGTTGACAGTAGCGGGAAGCCCGTTTGGCTGTTCAGTTAAACCATAGTTTTAATGAAATTAATGATTTGGTGTTAGAGCTGCAAGAGGAAGAAACGTCTAATATTTTGACTGTCTCTGTCATGCCCTCTTTTGCCACCAAGTGGTTGATTCCCCGACTAGGCAGTTTGCAAGAAGCGTATCCTGATTTGCAGCTAAGGATTCAGGCCAATGATAGGGAGGTTAACTTCCAGCGTGACAGAATAGATGTAGCGATCGTGCACAGTCATGTTCACAGTTCCAAGGGCTATATTGTTCCTTTAATGAAGGACAAAGTGTTTCCCGTTTGTAGTCCGGCTTTTGCTGAGTTACGAGTATTGACGGAAGCGAGTCAACTTGCTCATGTGCCATTGTTAAACGATGACTCAGAGTGGCGCTTTTCCAGCCCTTATGCCGAATGGGAGAAGTGGTTGCAATTGGTGAATGCAAAAGGGGTTAAGCCTTCGCGTGGCATTAGCTTTAACCGTGGTGATCTTGCCGTGCAAGCGGCGATTGCTGGACAAGGTGTAGCTTTAGGACGGACACCCTTGGTCATGGATGATATTCAGCAGGGAAGATTGGTGAGACCGTTTTCAGAGGCTCTCGATGAAGGTCATGCTTATTTGTTTGTTTGTCCAGAAATACAACGCCAGCGCGAACCCGTTCAGCAGTTGCTTAGTTGGTTGGTCACTCAGTGTTACCAATACTCATCGGAAGATGCGTTGACAACACCGAGTGAACTTTGAAGATTAGTTATCCAATAGTAGTTTAATAGAAATAGCCAAACACATAATGATGACCATAGGGCGAATTAATTTTGCCCCTTTGGTGATGACTAGGCGAGAACCAATCTGCGCGCCAACCCATTGCCCCATGCCCATGACGATACCCAGCGCCCAAATAATGTGCCCACTGAAAGCAAACATCGCAAGAGAGGCTAAATTGCTGGTGGCATTGAGTACTTTTGTATGGGCAGTTGCTGAGACAACCGTAAGCCCCATTAGACACAAATACGCTGTTGAAAAGAAGGCGCCAGTACCAGGACCGATCAATCCATCATAAAAGCCAATACTGGTGCCAATAATTAAGGCAAATTGCACATGAGTCAGAGAAAACTTACTGGCAATATAGGGTTGAACTTTTGGCAAAAAGAAAAAGAAAATAGCGACCGCAATCAGAATGATAGGCACGGCTTTGAGCAATAAACTGCTGTCTAAGTAAGACACCAGTAATGTACCGCAAATGGCACCTATAGCTGTCATGGCGATTGGTAACCACATATCAGCCAGTTTCACTTGGCCTTTTTTGATAAAATGGTACGACGCAGACACGGTGCCAGCACAACCTTGTAATTTATTGGTGGCAAGCGCTTCCGCTGGCGAAAGTCCGGCCGCCAATAAAACGGGCACAGTAATTAAGCCACCACCGCCTGCAATAGCATCGATGACGCCTGCAAAGAATGCCGCACCAAATAGAGCTAGGTAAATCCAGATAGAGATATCAAAAAAGGCAAAGTCCATTGTGTGTTTATTCCTGTAGAAGAGGTGAGCTGTGCTTTTTAGTAGAGCAAAAAAAGCCCACCTAGACAATCATTTAGGTGGGCAAATCAGTCGTAATTTTGGTTTGTGCTATGACGTTGAGTTAAATCTTTGTTTGAATGTAGTTTTCAAGGGTCGCGACTTGGTCTGATGTGAATTCAAGACCCAGTTTGGTGCGACGCCAAAGAATATCTTGTGCTGAACGAGCCCATTCATGGTTGATTAAATAATCCACTTCGACTTGGAATAGCTGATTGCCAAAATCTTGCCCAAGGTCCTGTTCAGAATTGGCTTTATTCAGCAGTATATGAGTTAACGTACCATAGCTATTGGCAAAACGACGGGCAAGATGCGCACCAATAAAAGGATAATCCCGCTGCAGCTTCATGCCGAAGGCATCCAGAGACATGCCTAAGTCTCCCCCTGGTAGTGGCTTACTGTGTGTCCATTCACCACCAAGATTTTCGAAATAAGGTGTCAGCTTGTTCATTGCGGACAAGGCCAATTTACGGTAGGTGGTGATTTTGCCACCAAAAATACTCAGTAATGGTGCTTGATGGTTTTGATCATCAAGATGCAAGGTGTAATCGCGAGTCACGGCAGATGGGTCTGACGACTCATCTTCTAAAAGTGGTCGCACCCCAGAATAGCTCCAAATGACATCGCTTGGTGTGAGTGTCTTTTTGAAATGGTCATTGGCGACTTTCAATATGTATTTTGTTTCTTCTTCAGAAATAGCGACTTTATTTGGGTCGCCTTTGTACTCAACATCGGTCGTGCCTAAGAGGGTGTATTGTTCGCGATAAGGGATGGCGAAGACAATGCGTTTGTCGGTGTTTTGCATGATAAAAGCATTTGAATGTTGATAAAGTTTTGGCACAACAATGTGGCTGCCCTTGATCATTCGAATGCCGTAAGGCGCTTTTCGTTCCAGTTTGGTTTCGATGAAGGATGACACCCATGGTCCTGCCGCGTTAACCAATGCTTTTGCGGTGATGTCGTGGGTTTCTTTTGTAATTTGATCTTCTAAGCTGATGTGCCATTGATTATCAACACGCTTTGCTGCGACACAGCGAGTACGGGCAAAAATAGCCGCGCCGTTTTGTTGCGCACTGAGTGCATTGGTAACCACCAAACGAGCATCGTCTACCCAGCAGTCTGAGTACTCGAAGCCTTGTGTAATATCGTCTTTTAGTGGACTGTCAGAACCATACTTGACGCCTTTTGAACCTAATAGTGTCTCGCGTTTGCCAAGATTGTCATAAAGGAATAAACCAATACGAATCAGCCAAGCTGGACGGAGGTGAGGGCGGTGCGGCATTTGAAAGCGCATTGGGGTCACAAGATGTGGTGCGACTTTCAGCAATACTTCACGCTCCGTTAGTGCTTCTTTTACTAAACGGAATTCATAATGTTCAAGGTAGCGTAATCCGCCATGGATTAATTTACTGCTTGATGATGAAGTGGCATGAGCTAAGTCTCCCATTTCGCAAAGGCCAACATTTAGGCCTCGTCCTGCGGCATCCGCAGCGATTCCTGTGCCGTTAATGCCGCCACCAACAACAAATAGGTCAAAATGGGAGTGATTCATACTAAGCCTCACGATCTAAAATGCGAATGTGTATGTTCGAAAGTGAACATTTGTGTTCGATATTAAACCTCTAAGGGCATTATGACAACTAGGGTTTGTGAAGTTTTGGTGAATATTTGAGCTTTTGGAAGTGTGAAGAGAAGAAAAGGTCGCGTTTAATAGGCTATTTCTTCGACATACGTGACGCCCAAGTGTTACTTGGGCGTACAGATCTCTAGGCGGACTTTGTGTTCTTTCATAAGGTTAATGATGGCTTTAGGTGGATTTTCATCCGTGAAAAGTCGATCAACTTGTGTGATGTTACCTAATCGAACAACCGCGTTACGGCCAAACTTTGCGCTGTCGGCGGCGAGGAAAACGTTGCGAGAATTATTAATAATACTTTGCGCAACGCGTACTTCTTGGTAATCGTAATCGAGCAAGGAGCCATCATTCGGATCAATCCCGCTGATGCCGATAATGCCGAAATCGACACGAAACTGGTTGATAAAGTCGATTGTCGCTTCTCCCATGACACCACCGTCTCTTGAACGTACCGTTCCGCCGGCAATAATCACGGTAAAGTCTTCTTTTCCACTTAAAATGGCCGCAACATTGAGATTATTAGTGATAACTTGTAAGCCTTGATGGTTGAGTAAGGCTCGTGCCACGGTTTCTGTTGTGGTTCCGATATTGATAAAAAGGGAAGCATTATTGGGGATTTCTGCCGCAATACGCTTGGCAATTTGCTCTTTTGCCGGAAGTTGTAAAATTTGTCGTGTTGCATAAGCTACGTTCGTTGTACTGGAATCGTAACTGGCGCCACCGTGATGACGGCGTATGAGGTCCGCTTTTGCTAACTCGTTAATATCGCGGCGAATTGTCTGAGGTGTGACGGCAAATTGGCTAGCCAATTCATCAATGGTCACATAGCCTTTTTCTTTTACTATGGCGACAATATTATCTTGGCGAGAGAGTTGGCCCATATTGTTTTCTTCTCCTGATAAAAGACATTACTTGTTAAACGAGGCTTGCTAAACGAGTGCGCATTGGTTTTTAATAGAGAATATTCGTATTTGAATATTCATGTTCAAAAAACAAAACAACAATTAATTTAAAGTCGCTCAGTTTTTGGGTGGCTGTGATTTCAAAGAGAATTCACCATGACCCATTATATTCTTGCAATTGATCAAGGTACCACCAGTTCTCGGGCTATTTTATTTGATGAAAAAGGCACTCGTGTCGGCCAATCTCAGCAAGAGTTCCCGCAAATATTTCCAAACGATGGTTGGGTTGAGCATGATCCAGAAGACATTTGGTCATCTACCCTATCTGTGTGTCAATCTGTGCTGAAGGATACAGGGATCGATGCCCAAGCGATAGCAACCATCGGCATCACCAATCAGCGAGAAACAACGATCCTATGGGATATCGACACAGGAAAGCCAGTTTATAATGCCATTGTTTGGCAGGATAGACGTACCAGTGGTTTTTGCCAAACATTGAGCGAGCAAGGCTTGAGCGAAAAAGTACAGGAAAAAACCGGCTTGCTGATCGATCCTTATTTTTCTGCTACCAAAATTCGCTGGATATTGGATAACGTTGATGGTGCTCGTGAGAAAGCACAGGCTGGGCGTTTAGCATTTGGTACAGTGGACAGTTTTTTATTATGGCGATTAACGAATGGACAATCCCATAAGACGGACGCAACCAATGCGGCCCGTACGATGGCGTTTAACATCCATACTCAAGAGTGGGATGATGAACTGATTGAATTATTGGGCATCGGTGATGTGTTGTTCCCCGAGGTGATGGATTGTAGCGCGGATTTTGGTGTTATTGATGCGTCTTGGTTAGGCGCCGCTATTCCTGTAAATGGTGTGGCTGGTGATCAGCAGGCGGCTTTGGTTGGTCAAGCGTGTTTTGCGCCGGGTATGGTGAAAAGTACATACGGTACAGGGTGTTTCATGATCTTGAACACCGGTGATAAGGCGATTCGTTCAGAACATAAATTGCTTACTACAGTTGGGTATCGTTTAAATGGAAAAGTAACCTATGCCCTGGAAGGCAGTATTTTTGTAGCGGGTGCGGCCATTCAGTGGCTGCGGGATGGCTTGAAGCTTTTCGCCGATGCCAAAGAAACGCAAAGTTTGGCAAAGCAGGCTTTGAATGATGATTCGGTGTATCTCGTACCCGCTTTTACAGGGCTAGGCGCTCCCTATTGGGATCCTGATGCACGTGGTGCGATGATAGGGTTAACTCGAGATACAAGCGTTGCTGATATCGTCAGTGCTGGCCTACGTTCAGTATGTTATCAAACCAAGGATCTTGTTGGGGCTATGGCGCAGGACGGAGCAACGTTTAGTTCTTTGCGTGTCGATGGCGGTATGGTCATAAATGATGTAATGGTGCAGTTCTTAAGTGACTTATTAGAAATTACCGTAGAGCGTCCTTGTGTTACCGAAACCACGGCGTTGGGGGCGGCATTTTTGGCAGGGTTGCAGGTTGGTCTTTATCAGTCTTTGGATGAGGTTGAGGCTTTGTGGAAGGCGGATAAATGTTTTGAACCTACTATGGCTGAAGGCACAGGGGATAAATTGTATCTAGGTTGGCAAAAAGCGGTGGATCGTGTGCGAACGAGGGCATAATTTTTACGATTTTATACATGCTTTGTCTTGTGTCGACGAGTAAATATCGCTAACTTTAATGGTAGGTGTTTTTCTAAATAAGGTCTAGAGAATGTCAAAACAGTTTGCCGAAGTACAGCAAGATGATTTTATGAAGTTTGGTGGGGCTTCGTCCAAGCTATTTAGAAATTGAAGACGCTTTGATGGCCCTTGGTGGACATGGTGTCGGTGGTAATAACTTCAAAAATGAAATGGTGAAATTGGCAGGTTGGACTGGTGGTGCGTTGACAACTTATGCTCAACGAGCGGCGGTTGCTCAGGCTGCCTTTAATCGTATTCGTGAAGTGTTACCAAAAGTGTCAACACCGGAAGAGCTTCGAGCTATCTTAAAAAGCCTAAAGTAAGCGTTTTTAACTGCTTATTTTAACATTGACAAAAAAGGGGCAACCTATCGGCTTGCCCCTTTTTTGTTATTCCGCATCAGCAATCAATTTCATGCCATATTCTTCGTCTAGAATTCGGCCGATTACATTGTCACCAGCAAGATGATGGGCATATTGCATGTGTAGACATCGAACTTGATCCCAATTTGCAATACCGCCAATGCCGAGTTTGTCGAACAGTGGCTTAAAGCCTTTTTCTTCAATAATAGCTTTGTGTTCTGAGACTCATGACGGCCCAACGTCTGGCAATGTAGTCTCGATGAGAGGCATAGTGTGCTTCTCTTAAGCTTTCATCCTCTTTGATGCGTTGTTCGAGCTCTTTTACCACGCCGTGGCTTTCTATTTTGGCGAGGGCTTTATCGATGGCTTTGCTGGACAACCAATATAGGGTCGGGAAGGGTTGATCGAATACCCAAGTTTCCATTTCCAATACTTGTGGCGTGCCGTTAGGTGAATAATGAGCGATGGCATTGATACCGCTTGGAGTACGTCCAAGTTGCGCTGTGATGATGTCTAAATCACGCTGTGAAAGTATGTTTTTCATAGTAACTTATTTTGGATAGTGTCTTCGTAGAAAGAAGAGTTAAATGGTGAACGCGGGGAAACTTGCAGCAAATTTTTGTATCCATTCAGCAGCAGCTTCGTTGTAGTTCAATCGTCGTCCTGCCATTTTTGCTTGGCGTCGATAATGTTCTATCTGCGAGAGTTGCTCTATCATGCGAACACAGTAGCACTCTTCTTTAGTAGGGAATTCAATGGCGATATGGTAACCGTCAGCTTCTTGACGACACCAAGCAATGCGACCTGATACACAAAAGTTTGGGTCTATTTCTTCCAATGTAATTCTTACCGAGCGTCCATAATCGAAAGGACGAAGGGTGACATAAGTAATACCGACAAACCCAGCTCTTTCCTCACAGATTGGAGGGAAAGGCTGATCTTCTATTAGTGTAATCTCTAATGGAAGGTCTCTCGGATGTGCAACAAATTCCATCGCAACAAGCCAGCTACTATTTTAGATGTTCATGTTATCGGCCAAGAAGGCAGAGTGTTTAAAAAAGAATGCGAATTGTACGCTTTTTGCTCTGTCTGTACAGATGAATTTTAAGATGCCTAAATGAAAGTTCATAACCTCTGCTTATATGCAAAAACGTGTTCTATCGAGTCATATATTTTGTGGCTTTTGTTAAGGATATGAATCGAGTTGTTGGTGGCAAAGTTGGCCTAGCTTTTTTAGTGCAGCATCGGTTTGATTGTCCCAACTTAGTGCGTAGTTTAAGCGAAAATGGTGTCTGAATTGAGCGGTTAAACCGAAGGCTAGTCCCGGTAATAGTCCAATACCATTAGCCAATGCTTGGGCATGAAGTGCCATGGCGTCAACAGTATCGGGTAAAGTAATCCATAACAGAAAACCACCGTTTGGAGTGGAGGTTTGCGTACCGATAGGAAAATATTCTTGAATCAGAGCCTGGCAGCGAGCCAAATTGTCCTGATAAGACTGTCGTGTTTTTCGCAAATGACGATCATAGGCGCCGTTTTCGAGGAAATTGGCAATGGCTATCTGAGTCAATGTTGGAACCGCCAGTGATTGTACATAAGCATAGTGTTCTATTTGTGCTTGGAATTGACCGCCAACCACCCAACCAATACGAAATCCTGGCGCAATGCTTTTGGAAAAAGAGCTGCAGTAAATCACGGTATTATGTGTGTCATCGGCTTTGAGTGATCGCTCCCGTTTGTCCTTATAGCTTAGTTCGCCATACACGTCATCTTCAATAAGTGTAAAACCGTATTGAATAGATTGCTGAATAAGGCGCTTTCTGGCTTGCGTATTGAGTGTTGCACCTATTGGGTTTTGGTTATTTGGTGTCACCACGCAGGCTTTTATTTGCCACTCTTTTGCGGCTTCTTCCAGTAAATGTAAATCGATACCATGCTGCGCTGAGCAGGGTATTTCTATGGCTTTTAAATTGAGCACTTCGAGGATTTGCAACACGCCATGGTAGGCGGGACTTTCGATGGCAATGGTGTCCCCTGATTTTGCCACCGCCTGCAAGGACAGCATCAAGGCGTTTTGACAGCCTAGTGTAATAGTAATGTCGTCAGGTTGAAGCTGACAGCCGCTGTCTAACATGCGAATGGCGATTTGGCGGCGGAGGCTTAATGATCCTGGAGTGAACTCATAAGCGGCGCATATTTCGGGCTTCTAAACGCATCAGACGCCCCACCGAGCGTTGTAATTGACGTATAGGAAGAAACGGGCTTTTGGGAATAGCGGCGCCAAACTGAATGATACTGTCGTCTTGTGATACGTGTAATAAACGTCGTAATAAGGCGTGTATGGAGCCATCGTTCTTAGTCGGTTCGATTTTTGCAGACTCAAGCTGCTGAAGCTGATTCTCTTGAACAAAATAGCCTTTTTGAGGGCGTGCTTTTATAACCCCTCTATCCTCCAGCAAACTATAGGCTTGTAGTACGGTAGCAACGCTAACGTCCATTTGTTTGCTGGATTTTCGCACAGAAGGAATTTTGGCGCCCGGTAAGAAAATCCCCTCATGAACTTGTTGTTCAATTTGGTTGGCAATTTTTTCGTATAAGGGGCAATCCATAAAGCGTGGGTCGAATTGATAAAGAGATGGTTAATTTACCAGATTGGTAGGTTGAAAGAAATCTATGCTGATTCAACGAAGTTAGTTGGTTGTGGTTTGGTGTTTGGTGAGTGTCGCGAATTGTAAATAAAGTGTTATGGTATTCCTGTATACTTGGTCAATATTGAACATGTTAGATAATCTAGAGTAGGCTTTTATTAGGGGTCGATTATGTCGTTGTCCGTTATTCAAAGGATTTTATTTGGCTTTGGTGTTTTGTTGTTACTTCTATTGTTGATCGCTGCATCGGGTTTTTTCGGGATTCAGAAGATTGAAGACAGATTAAATGTTGTGACCGGAGAAGTCGCTGATATTTCGTCCATTAGTAATACTCTTAAAGAGGATGTAAGTTTAGCGAACGCAGCCGTTTTACAGTATTTATTGAGTAAAAAACCGGACTCTTTGGAGGCTTTATCCGCACGTTTTTTGAAACATAAACAGGAATTTGGTGATATTTCACAGCAATTGTCTGTGCAATTGCGTGCATTTCCTGAAATGAAACAAGTGCTTGAAAGTATTAATGTCGAAGTGGCGCGGTTTTTTGGTTACACCGATGTGGCGTTTTCGAACCATAAGACGATGTTGGAGCTTCAGGCGGTAGTGCCGGATGAAAAACTTGATCTGAAAGACGCAATTAATTTTGCCGCGGAAGATCTTGCTCTTCTTGTGTCAGATGGAGATACCTCTGAAATTCAGTTTGCGGCTTCTTATATGCACAGTCAGATAGAAAGCCTACAAGTATCAATAAATGATTATTTTGATGTGCGTAACTTGGCTAAAATGCAGGAATTACGTGATGCCATGGCGTCGATTATTACTAGTTTGAAGGATAAACAGTCGTATTTGAATGACGAGAACATCAATAGCTTAATCAGTGAGATAGAAAACCGTGTGATGGCGGATGATGGTGTCGTTGCAAAATTTTACGAAAACGCACGCCTAACTCAAGAATCTGAAGTATTAGCCAAACAATTGTCAGACAGCATGGAGTTGGTAAATGTGTCTGTACAGACATTGCTATCTGAAGCATCTTTAATGGGTAATAACGCCAAAGCTGAAGCCACTGACGCCGCATCGCTGTCGACCTTGATTATCAGCATTGTTTTGATGATTTCTATTGTGATTGCTGTGCTGGTGGCTCTCTGGGTGAGCCGCAGTATCCGTTTGCCATTAAAAGAGGTTATGAGAGTGCTAGGGAAAGTGTCGGATGGCGATTTCACCCAGCGTAGCTCAGTAAAAACAAAGGATGAGTTTGGTGAATTATCTGCTTGGGTTAATAGCCTTGTGGCTAAGTTAAAAAGCGTCATGACTGAAATTGATCAGGCTTCTAATGAAGTGGCGGAGTCAGCGGATAACAATGTCCGCCTAGCGAGCGAGTCAAAACGTTTAATGGTGACTCAAAATGGAAGAACAACAGAAGTCGCGTCGTCGATGTCAGAAATGGTGGCCACAGTAGATCAAGTCGCGAAAAGCTCGGAAGTAATTTTGCATCAAATACAGTCAGTAGATCAAAGAGCCAATCAGAATCGTGATCAGATGGACGCAAGTATCACCCAGATGGAATGCCTTCTTGAACAGATAGAAGCGTCTACGACTGTGGTGAATCAGCTTGATGAACATTCCAAAAGTATTGATCGGATTTTGGATGTCATTCAGGAAATTGCGGAGCAAACCAATCTATTGGCGCTTAATGCCGCGATTGAGGCTGCACGTGCAGGAGAACAGGGGCGAGGCTTTGCGGTCGTGGCCGACGAAGTGCGTACTTTGGCAACACGAACGCACAGATCGACGGAAGAAATACAGCAAGTGATTATTCAATTGCAGCAAGGCGTGACCAAAACAGTCGATAGTATGGAAACCAGCCGTCAAAGTGCGAACGCCAGTGTTGAGGATGTGCGTTCGGTAGGTGTGTCATTGGCTGAGTTGCAAAGTAGCATGGCGGAGATTCGAGATTTAAGTACCCAAATTGCAACGGCTGCGGAAGAACAATCGGCGGTCGCGCAAGAGATCAAACAAAATGTCTTAGATATATCGGCAATGTCTGAGCAAGCCTCTTTAGGAGCGGATCAGAGTGAGAAAGACAGCAAGGGATTATCGACATTGGCGTCTCACCAGAAAGATTTACTGAGTCAATTTAAGATTGTTTGATGGTGTTTTTGAGATAGGTTGCGTTAATATTGGGGTATCTTAATTCTCAGGAGATAAAGTCTATGTCGATTCTTGTGGGTGATATGTTGCCTCATGGTACGTTTCAAGTGATGGGAGAAGAAGGCCCTGAAACCGTGGATGTGAGCGAATTTTTTGCGGGTAAAACCGTGTTGATGTTTGCTGTACCGGGCGCTTTTACTCCAACTTGTAGTGCCAGTCATTTGCCTGGTTTCGTCGTGCATTATGATGCGTTAAAAGAGAAAGGAATAGACGACATAGTGTGTCTCTCTGTCAATGATGTTTTTGTGATGAATGCCTGGGGCAAAGCGAATAATGCCGAGCATCTCATTATGGCCGCAGATGGCTTGGCTGAATTTACCTGTTCCATGGGGCTAGAGTTGGATATTTCTGCTGCAAAAATGGGCATTCGTAGTCGTCGTTATGCCATGTTGGTATCAAATGGCATCGTTCAGCAATTGTGGTTAGATAACCCAGGAGAATATAAAGTGAGACTCGGCTGAGTACGTTTTGTCTCAGCTATAAAGCCGTTTGCCACACTCCTTTAAATGAACAAAAAAAACGACGCGGTGTGCGTCGTTTTTTTTGTCCAGTGTTTTGCGTTTTTTAGTAGCCGAGTAGCTGAGGTAGAAACGTAACGGTAGTGGGCACAAAGGTAATCAATATCAAGACAGCCAATTCTACTAAGAAAAGCGGCATGATTTGTCTTGAAATAGCTGCAATACCGACATTTGCAATGGAGTTGGAAACGAATAAACAAATTCCCATCGGGGGCGTTATTAGACCAATCATCAGGTTAAAAATCACCACAATACCAAAATGGACAGGGTCTATGCCTAAGCTCATTGCAATAGGATGTAAGATCGGTAGCAATATCAGCATGGCGGCGATCCCTTCAAGGAAGAGACCAACAATTAGCAAGATGACGTTAACTAGGATAAGAAACATCCAAGGGCTTGAAACATGTTCAAGTACCATTTGACTGACCGTCTGCGGCACCCTTGAGAAGGTGAGTAACCAATTGGCAGCGGCCACGACGGCAATCACGATTAGTATCACAGAAGAGTCACGCATGGCTCGAATGAAAATACGCGGAAGATCAGACACCTTGAGACTTTTTAGAATAAACATACCGGCGAGTAAAGCGTACGCGGCGGCAAAAGCCGCAGCCTCTGTTGGTGTCACTATGCCCGTTAGAATGGAGCCAACGATGAAGACTGGCATGAAAAGCGGAATCCAAGCATCAACAAAGGCTTTCCAGCGTTCTCCCATGGACAGTTTGGCTTTGAGTGGCGCGTAATGTCCCGCAAAAAAATAAACATAAATAGATAAGCCAACAGCTAGAAAGAGTCCAGGGGTTACTCCTGCAAGAAACAGCGCTGGGACTGATACGCCTGTGGTAATTAAGGCGTAAATGATTACTGGAATGCTGGGGGGAATCATCGGACCAATAACAGAAGACGCAGCCGTTAATGCGGCCGCAAAAGAGCGCGGATAGCCTTCTTTTTCCATGGTGGGAATAAATACACGGCCCAGGGCGGATGTATCCGCTACTGCGGAGCCAGAGAGTCCCGCAAAGATAACCGAAGCCCAGATATTGACATGGGCAAGTCCGGCTTTTAAATGGCCTACTAATGCATTAGCAAAGTTAATAATACGGCTGGTAATGCCGCTTTCGTTCATCAATTCGCCTGCCAGAACAAACAGTGGGATCGCCAAAATAGAAAACGAGTCCAGTCCGCTAAAAATACGTTGGGCAACGAGGCTGACATTAAAGGGCAAGGTATAAACATGACCAACAACGCCTAACAAAATTGCAAATGCAATGGGGCTACCGATCACCAAAAGAGCAATAAGAATTCCAAGACCTAACATGATTATTGTCCTTTTTGTAATGGCTTAAATTGAGAATAATAGTCAGCAAGTCGAATAGCAGCCGCAATGATAAGACACGCGCCGCCAATCACCATGGCGACTTGAAAATAGTACATTTGAATGCCTGTGCCTGGCGCTTCTATCGCGCCTCGCTTCATCATGAATAGGTAGCCTGAATACGTTAGGACACCGCCACTGATTAAGGCGACAAGGTCAGAGATAAAATGTAGGACATAACGGATTTTGGCAGACACCATGTCTTCTAGAAAGGTAAAGCGAATATGAATGCCTTCTAAATAGCACAATGCCATGCCAAACATAGTGCCATAGATCATGGCGTATTTTGCCACTTCCTCACTCCATTGAATGGGCGAATTAAACAGGTAACGACTCAGACTACTGACTAAAATAACGCCAAAGATAATCAATAGAGAGGAGCCAGTTAAAATAGCGAGAAAATTTTTATAGAGGCGCTTCATGGTGAGCTTTCCGAGTGATGACAAATGAGAGGTAACCAAAAGCCTTGGCTTTCGGTTACCTGATTGCAAGTACTAAATTTATTGTGAGTTACTGACGACTTTTACCGACATTTGAACACGTTCAATCCATTCTGGTTGCACTTCACCTTTCAACCAGTTGATAACAGCAGGTTGTGCGACCTCACGAAATTTAGCCATTTGTTCTGGTGTTGGCGTGGTGATTTGCATGCCATTTGCCGCAAGCGATTTTAAACCTTTTGCGGAATTGAATTGCTGTACTGCACGTCCTAACACGCCAGCCACCTTGGCCGCACGGTCAATGATGGCACGATCTTCATCACTCAAAGATTGATACACATCTTCGTTGATTAATAGGAAGTCTGTGCCGTAAACGTGACCATCTAGGGTTAGGTATTTTTGGAACTCATAGAATTTATTCGCTTCGATAACACTAACAGGGTTTTCCTGACCATCAACGACGCCAGTGGTGAGTGCAGAAGGCACTTCAGGCCACGCGATTGGTGTAGGCTCTGCCCCCATGGCTTTTACCATTTCTACGTACAGCGGCAAAGTTTGAACGCGAATCTTCAAACCACTTAAGTCTTTTGGCTCCGCCACGGGACGTTTAGAGTTAGTGAAGTTACGGAAGCCCGTTTCGCCATAAGCGAGTGTGCGCAGTCCGCTGGCTTTTAAACAATGCTCTGACAGTGCTTTACCAAACTCACCGTCTAACACTTCCCAAGCGACAGGCGCTGATGGAAAAAGATAAGGGATTTCGAGCACGGCCGCTTCTTTACAGACTTTAGCAAAGGCGCCAGAGACCATCGCCATGCTTAATGTGCCTTCCTGAGCGGATTGTACAAGATCGGTTTCGCCGCCTAGTTGGCCTGAAGGATAAACGTTCACAGCAATACGACCACCAGATTCGGCTTCCACTAAGTTTTTAAATACTTCCGTCGCGGCGCCTTTTTTAGACGTTGTCCATTCTTGAGGGTCAACGTGGCCTATGGTTAGCGTGAGATCTGCTGCACTAACGCTGCTGACTGCGCCAGCGGCAAGTAAACCAAGGGTGATTTTTTTTGTTAGATTCATTTTTACGTCTCCAAGCTCAGGGACTGTGTCCTGATCGTATTATTTTTGTATTTTCTACCTAACTTTTCGAGCCGGTAGGCTGTTCGGCATTCGTGATTTAACAGGGTTAAGCGTCTAAATAATATAGGATCATTTTCAAAATACCCTATATTTTTTCATTTAGATGCACAATAACAACGATGTTGCTCTGGTTAGAGTACAGGCTTTCATATTTTGCTTATTGCGGGTGTTTGAGATCCACTTTGCCAAGCAAGGTAATCAAAATGTCGTAGTTTTTATATTTTTAGAAATGAATTTTTAATACCTCTTATATATCAAAAAGAGTATATGAAATTTTTTCGAAGCAGGTGTTTATCAAAAAAACCATATATATCAATACCGTAATATGGATTTATCATTGCTTAACACGAGTTTTACAAGAAGACTATTGAAGATAAATTTCTTAAATGAGCCTGTATCTGGTCTGTACTAAAAATAGGCTATCTCAAAATGCAATACCCTTTCGGTTAAATTGAAATAGCCAAATTATCCGAAGATAAAGAATACTCTAAAATAATTATCATTGACTGGCTGTACAGATAAGGAAGATAGGCGTGCGTAAAGCTGGCGTTTAATCTTCTTTTTACAGCGTTAACTCCAATAAAAACAGCGCTTTAAATAAGAATAGAGAGATGTAACATGATTATAGATTGCCATGGACACTATACGACCACGCCACCTGGTGTAGGCGAATACCGCGATAAGCAAAAAGCACAGGTCGCTAAAGATCCCGCTTTTGTTGGTGAAAAGGGTAAAGTTATTGTTTCAGACGATGAAATTCGTGACAGCATCATCAATAACCAGCTACGTTTACAACAAGAGCGTGGTACAGACTTAACAATTTTCTCTCCTCGTGCTAGCTGGATGGGACATCATATTGGTAATGAATACACCAGCCAATATTGGACGGAGCATCAAAACGATTTGATTCGCCGCGTTTGTGACTTATTTCCCGAGAACTTTGCGCCTGTTGCACAATTGCCGCAATCGCCAGGTGTTGATCCAGGCAAATCTGTTGCTGAGATTGTTCGTACTGTGGAGGAAATGGGCTTTATTGGTATCAACTTGAACCTGGATCCAAGTGGTGGTTATTGGCAAGATAAGTCTTTGGCAGATCGTTCTTTTTATCCTATCTATGAAAAAATGTGCGAATACGATATTCCTGCGATGATCCATGTGAGCGCCGCTTGTAATGACTGTTTCCATACGACGAGAATCACACTACTTAGGTGCGGATACTACTGGTTTCCAGCAGTTAATGATGTCGGACGTCTTTAAAGATTTCCCTGATCTAAAAATCATCATACCTCATGGCGGCGGCGCCGTGCCTTATCACTGGGGTCGTTTCCGTGGCATGGCACTAGATCAAGGTTTTGATCTTGCTGAGCGTGTTTTGAATAACATCTATTTCGATACCTGTGTCTATCATCAACGTGGTATTGATTTGCTATTGGATATTATTCCTACTAAGAACATCTTGTTTGCCTCTGAAATGATCGGTGCGGTCCGCGGTGTCGATCCAGAAACGGGCCACTATTTTGATGATACGAAACGTTATATCGACAACAACACCGTGTTATCCGCCGAGCAAAAACAAGCGATCTTTGAAGGTAATGCGCGTCGCGTCTTTTCAAGATTAAAAGCCTAAGTCTATCGATTTTAAGGAAAGCATCATGCGAAATAATGTAGTAGTACAAAATATTGAACGTGCCGACCAAGCTGTCATCGATGGTTTAGCTGAGTGTGGTGTCGCGACGATTCATGAATCTCAAGGCCGTGTTGGTTTATTGGCTCATTACATGCGCCCCATTCAAATGGACAAAACCATTGCTGGATCCGCGATTACGATTTCAGGTGCCGCTGGTGATAATTGGATGATGCACGTGGCGATTGAACAGTGTAAAGCCGGTGATGTGATGGTGTTTGCGCCAACATCTCCTTCAAACCATGGTTTTTTCGGTGACTTGTTGGCGACGTCGGCTCAATCTCGTGGCGTGGTTGGCTTGGTGATTGATGGCGGCGTGCGGGATACGCGCGATTTGCGTCAAATGAATTTCCCCGTATGGTCGAAAGCGGTATTTGCTGAAGGCACGATCAAGGAAACCGTTGGCTCTGTAAACGTGCCTATTGTTTGTGCGGATGCCTTGGTAAACCCAGGTGATGTGATTGTGGCTGACGATGATGGTGTGGTGGTTGTTCGTCGTGAAAATGCGGCCGAAGTATTGGATTTAGCGCGTAAGCGTATGGCCAATGAAGAAGCCAAACGCGTGCGCATGGCGAATGGCGAGCTGGGCTTAGACATTTATGAAATGCGTCCTCGTTTAAAAGAGAAAGGCTTGAAATATGTCTAAACAGGCTGGCGTTATAAAAAGTGCGCCTTGTATGTGGATGCGTGGTGGCACGTCTAAAGGTGCGTATTTTTTAGCCGAAGATTTGCCCACAGATGTGGATGCTCGCGCCGCGTTTTTATTGCGCGTGATGGGATTCACCAGATGAGCGTCAAATTGACGGTATTGGTGGTGCGGATCCGTTAGCCTCGAAAGTCGCTGTGGTAAAAAAATCGGATCGTGGTGATGCTGATGTGGATTACTTATTTCTGCAAGTGTTTGTTGATCAGGCGATTGTTACTGATGCGCAAAACTGCGGTAATATCTTAGCGGGTATTGCGCCCTTTGCGATTGAGCGCGGCTTAGTAGCAGTTCAAGAAGGTGAAACGTCCGTGCGTATATTTATGGAAAACACAGGACAAATCGCAGTAGCGCGTGTCGCGGTAAAAGACGGCGAAGTACAGTACGAAGGCGATGCTCGAATTGATGGTGTGCCGGGTTTTTCTGCCGCGGTGCCGATCGTGTTCCAAGATACGGCTGGGTCAAGCTGTGGTGCCTTGTTGCCAACAGGCAATGTGGTCGATGTGATTGATGGCATTGAGGTAACCTGTATCGATAATGGCATGCCTGTGGTGATCATCCGTGCTGTGGATATGGGAATTACGGGGACAGAATCTCGTGAAGAGCTTGAAGCCAATGACGCGTTGCGGGCCAAGCTTGAATCGATTCGTTTACAAGTTGGTCCTATGATGAATTTGGGTGACGTGAAAGAAAAATCTGTGCCTAAAATGACCATGGTGAGCGCGGCTACAAACGGTGGTGCCATCTCGACTCGTACGTTTATTCCCCATCGTTGCCATGCTTCTATTGGTGTTTTGGGGGCGGTAAGTGTGGCGACAGCGGCTGTTCTGAAAGGCTCGCCAGCGAATGAAGTGGCGAATTATGAGCCTAGCACTCGCATGACCTTGGATGTTGAACATCCGATTGGGTCGATGACCGTGATTTTAGATCAAGATGAAAACGGCGATGTTGGTTCTGCGGCCATTTTACGCACCGCGAGAAAGTTGTTTGATGGACAGGTATTTGCTCATAGCAATGGTCTTTAATTCGCCGATTTTTTAGCATAACGAATTTTTTAAAGGTATTTGAACATGATGGACAAAGATTATATTCCATTTCATCCAAACCCAAGCAAGCCGACTTTTAAAGCGCCAGCGGGGGCGGTGGATGCGCATTGTCACGTTTTTGGTCCAGCGGATAAATTTCCCTACCATCCTAAACGTAAGTACACGCCTTGCGACGCCTCCAAAGAGCAGTTGTTTGCCTTACGTGATCACCTAGGCTTTTCGCGTAACGTGATTGTGCAAGCCTCTTGTCACAGTACGGATAACTCCGCCTTGATTGATGCGCTAGAGACGGCAGGGGATTTGGCTCGTGGCGTGGCCTTTGTTGATGATTCGATTACTCACGAAGACATCGAAAAAATGCACGCAGTAGGTGTCCGCGGTGTGCGTTTTAACTTTGTGAAACGTCTTGTTGATAGCACACCAAAGGAAGTGTTTTTCTCGATAGCTGATAAAATTCGTCCTTTTGGTTGGCATATTGTTGTTTACTTTGAAGCGGCGGATCTAGAAGATTTGATCCCCTTCCTAAAAGAATTGAATACAACGATTGTTGTCGATCATATGGGCACACCAAATGTTGCCAATGGCGTGGATCATCCAGACTTCCAACGTTTTGTTGACTTCATGGCGGACAATGACAATGTATGGTGTAAGGTCAGTTGCCCTGAGCGTTTGACACAACATGCGCCAGATTATTCTGATGTCTATCCTTTTGCTCGTACCTTGGTAGAAAAGTTCTCTGATCGTGTGTTGTGGGGAACCGATTGGCCACATCCAAATATGAAAGTAGAGGCGCCAAATGATGGCCACCTTGTGGATGTGATTCCTCATATCGCCCCAACAGCAGAGCTACAACAAGCGTTGTTGGTGGATAATCCAATGCGTCTGTATTGGGGATAATCCAAGCTTCGCTGTAAAGAATCAAAATAGAGGTTACCAAGATGGCTAGTAACTACACAGATCGACAGTTCCAAGGCACGTACCTTTTTGACGGCCAGATGGCGAAAAAAGGCTACGGCTTAAATAAAATGTGTTACTCATTTAACGATCAAGCCGCACGTGATGAATTTAATGCGGATCCAGAAGCCTATTGTGAAAAGTTCAAACTCACACAAGCGCAAAAGGAAGCCATTCGTAATAGAGATGTGATCGGGCTTCTGCGCGAAGGCGGTAGTATCTATTATTTGGCCAAGTTTACCGGTTTACTAAAGCTCAATATGCAAGATATTGGTGGCTTACAAACCGGCATGAGTACTGAAGAATTTAAAGCAATGCTTGAAAGAAATGGGCGAGGAGAAGTCTAATGGCAAACATTATTGGTGCAATAACGACGTCTCATATTCCGGCGATTGCCAATGCGATGGCCAACGGGTTGGAAGAAACGCCCTATTGGAAACCGTTTTTTGACGGTTATCCGCCAGTGCGTGACTGGTTGAATGAGAAAAAGCCGGATGTGATTATTCTTTTTACAATGATCACGGTTTGGAGTTTTTTATCGACAAGAAACCCACTTTTGCGATGGGCGTTGCGGACGAGTATTACAACTCGGATGAAGGCTGGGGGATTCCAACAATTCCACCAGTGACAGGTGAGTCTGATTTGTCTTGGCACATTGCCAACAGCATTGTTGATGAAGGGTTTGATATGACGATCTGCCAAGAAATGAAGGTCGATCATGGTTTAACCGTTCCGCTGAATCTTATGTGGCCAGGTCATAAATATGGTCATGTAAAAGTCATTCCAGTATGTATTAACTGCGAGCAATATCCAATGCCGCAGCCTCGTCGCACCTTTGAGCTGGGCAAAGCGATTGGTCGAGCGGTTGCGTCCTATGATAAAGATATTAATGTCGTGGTATTTGGCACAGGCGGTATGTCTCATCAACTGGATGGCGAACGTGCGGGCTTTATCAATCGTGCATTTGATATTGATTGCCTTGATAAGCTGGTCTCTGATCCAGAAGCCTTAACGAAATATACGAATATTGACCTTGTTGAACAAGGTGGGGCGCAAGCAGTAGAACTCAATATGCTGATTGCTATGCGTGGCACTTTGTTGGGCAAAGTCACGGAACTACACCGTAACTATCATGCTCCTATTTCCAACACAGGCTCAGGTTTGATGCTGTTAGAACATGAAATGCCAACATGATTCTGTTCTGATGTACCGTGATAAACTATAAAAAATCCGTTGTTTTAATTGTTTAGACGGCGGATTTTTTTATTTTTCGATATTCAAAAGGTTATTAACAGTATTAGATACGTGTACAGCACCTTTTAATATTTCATCTATGATGCCAGACGCTTCATCTATCAATTGCGCGTTCTCTTTGGAGCGTTCGCTTACTTTACTCATGCTCGTCTTAGCTTGGCGAGTTAGGTTGCTGTTTTGTGCCACCATGTCTTCAATTTCAATGGTCGATTTGCTCGTGCGAGAGGCCAGAGTGCGAACCTCGTCAGCAACCACCGCGAACCCCTGGCCATGTTCGCCAGCGCGGGCTGCTTCTATCGCCGCGTTTAGCGCTAACAAATTGGTTTGATCCGCAATTGATCCAATAGTCGTTACTATTTTGGCAATACTGGTAGATTGATGATTTAGCTGCTCTATTAGACTGGTCGAGACTTCAACATCAGCCACAATTTTATCCGACGTTTCGACAGTGCGACGTAGAATCTGAGCGCCATTTTCTGAAACTTGAGCCGTCTCAACGGACGTTGAGTGAGCGACTTCGGCCGCGTGTTGAATGGCCAGCTGTTTATTCACTCGTTCTGTGATGTTTGAGGCAACCTTGAGGACTTTAATAACTTTGCCAAATTGGTCGAAAATAGGATTATAGCTTGCCTCTAACCATACAGTTTGGCCTTGTTTTCCGATACGTTCAAACTGTCCAGTTTTAAAGTCGCCATGAGCTAATTCTATCCAAAATTTTGGGTTGTTTTTATAAAACGCCTCGGTACAAAAAATATGATGATGTTGACCAATAATCTCTTTTGTAGATTTATAACCTAGTGCTAATAAAAAATTGTTGTTTGCATTAATAACCATGCCATCTGGTGTAAATTCAATGGTGGCAGAGGAGCGATCAATAGCGTTGTAAATGGCTAGTTGACTGTCTGCCATAAGTTTAGTTTTGGTCACATCGGAAGCAATTTTTATTACTTTCACTACTATGCCATTTATTTCAACAGGGAAATAAGTGGCTTCAAGCCATATATCCGAACCGTCTTTGTGTTTACGCAAAAACGTACCTTCTTTGCTTTTTCCTGCCGCTAGATCTGGCCAGAAACTTTTGTATTCAGTGCTAGAGGTTATTTGATTTGGACAAAACAACGCGTGTTTTTGTCCCTGTACTTCTTTAAGAGAATAGCCAATCGCGTTAAGAAACAGTGAATTTGCTTCTAGAACCGTGCCATCGGGTGAGAAGCTAATGGTTGCGCAGAACTTGTTCATTGCTTCTATCGCTGCACTATCGACAGATTGAGTTGGTTTTTTTTCGGTCTGCTTCTTATTGAAAAACATTTGCTTCTTCTCCCTAGCCTTGCATGCTTTTTGATTTCATTGCTGAATTTATAATCAGACTATAGATGGTGTTTATATCTATAGCTGTAGTGAAAGTGTCCTGAAATGTAACGGTTAGTTATCCTTTTGATAAGAAGAAGCAATTACTTTTCTGTATGCAACAATTTGCTTACTGTGTTTGATACGTGTTTCGCGCCTTTTAATATTTCATCAATGATGCACGATGCTTCATTGATTAATTGAGCGTTTTCACTTGAGCGTTCACTAACTTTGCTCATACTGTTTTTTGCTTGGAGGGTTAAATTGCTATTTTGTTTTACCATGTCTTCAATTTCGACCGTTGACGCACTTGTTCTGGCGGCAAGTGTGCGAACTTCATCTGCGACAACAGCAAAGCCTCTACCGTTTTCTCCAGCGCGAGCGGCTTCTATCGCTGCGTTTAGTGCTAACAAATTGGTTTGATCGGCAATTGATCCAATGGAGTTAACGATCTTAGCTATGTTTTGCGACTGATGATTTAATTGCTCAATAAGGTTTGTAGATACTTCAATATCTGCAATGATTTTATCAGACGTCTCAACAGTGCGACGTAAGATATCTGCACCATTTTCAGAAACCTTGGCGGTCTCAACAGAGGTTGAATGTGCCACTTCTGCCGCGTGTTGAACGGCTAGTTGCGTGTTGATTCGTTCGGTAATATCTGAGGCTACTTTGAGTATTTTAATCACCTTGCCAAATTGATCAAAAATTGGGTTATAGCTTGCTTCTAGCCAAACGGTTTTGCCTTGTTTATTGATGCGTTTGAACTGTCCGGTTTTGAAGTCACCGTTGGCCAGCTCTGCCCAGAAATGAGGGTTTTCTTGGTAAAATTCTGGCGTGCAAAATTGACGATGATGTTGACCAATGATGTCTTTTTGAGAGCGATATCCCATTGTAGAAATAAAGTTATCATTCGCTGTGATAATGGTACCGTCAGGTATAAACTCGATGGTCGCTGAAGACCTATCTATAGCGTTGTAGACCGCACTTTGGCTATCTGCAATTATTTTGTTTCGAGTGACATCGGAAGCAATTTTAATGACTTTGATGATCTTCCCATTTATCTCAACTGGAAAGTAGGTGGCTTCAAGCCAAATATCTGAGCCGCTTTTGTTTTTGCGTAAAAATGTGCCTTGTTTGCTTTTGCCTGCGGCTAAATCTGACCAAAAGTTCTTGTAATCGAGACTAGAAATGACTTCAGTTGGGCAAAATAGAGCGTGTTTCTGTCCTTGGATTTCTTCTAGTGAGTAGCCCACTGTATCAAGGAATAATGCATTGGCATCTAATACTGTACCATCTGGTAAAAAGCTAATGGATGCGCAAAATTTCTTCATAGCCAAAATTAAGGCTGAACCTTCGCTTTGAGGTAGAGTTTCATTGATGGTTTTCTTTTGTTTGGTAAAAAACATGACGGTTCCTCGCTTGGGTGGGAGTGTCTGTAAGGCAGCTGCATTCCCCTTGTTTCGTGCAGGTATGTATCTACAAAGCTGATTGAATTTTACACTGTAATGCTTGGGTTTAATGTGTGATAAGTGTCACATACGTGTGATGTTTGTTAATAGTTCACTTAGTTTGAGTAACTCTTTGTCATTGGTTGTTTGCTTTTTAGCAGGAAAAAATGATGGAGGAGTGAACTGGCTACACAAGGTGTTGGTTTTGTCTAACTGTAATGACCTTGCGTCTACTACCTCTCAGCCATTCGGGAAAACATGGTTTCAAACTGACCAATATTTTGTTGGATGTAGTCAATAAAGGAGCGCATTGTCGGCGTTGGATGACGGCCTTGGGGATGGATCAAGCACCAAGAGCGACGAAGAGGGAAGTCTCTGATCGGCAGTTCGATTAGGGAACCCAGTGTGAGCTCGGAAAGAACGCCTAATTTGGGTAAAACCGCGACACCTAGTCCGGCTATGACGGCGTGTTTTATGGCGTCATTGGAGCCTATTTCCATACCTGCTTGCAAGCGAACGCGTTGCTTTTGACAATGCAGTTCGAGTGCTAATCGACTGCCTGAACCCGCTTCTCGCAGTAGTAAGTTGTATTCTAAAAAGGTATTTAGTGAGACATCTTCTAGAGCAAGAAGAGGATGGTTTCGTGGCACGACAGCGATTAACTCATTGTTCAAAAAAGGTATGCTAAACATGGGTTTATCGTTTGGCACCAATCCCATAATGGTTAATTCATCATGACTTTCATTGAAGCGTTCAATCGCGGCGGCACGATTCATAATTTCTACGTTTACTGTCACATTTGGATGCAAGCTGGTATACGCCCGAAGTAAGTAAGGTACTACATGTTGTGCCGTACTGACTGCTACTAAGGTTAATTCACCTGATATTAGCCCTGTTTCAGCGGATAAGTCTTGCTGGAATCGCTCGATTTCATCAAACATAACATGAATGCACTGAGCTAAGCGTTTGGCTGTGGCTGTGCTGTAAAGCTGGCGGCCGACGTATTCAAACAAGGGTTGTTCCAGTGCTTGTTCAAGCTGTCGTATTTGATTGCTAACCGCAGGTTGAGTCAGGCCGAGCATGTCGCCAGCTCGACTGTAGCTATTTAATTCATAAACACACCTAAAAACTTGTAATTGTCTAAAAGTGAGTCGGTTGACTAAACTTTGTACACTTTGAGGCATTGTTTTTGTTTCCTCTTGCGTTATCCATTAACTATGTATCACGAATAGCTTATACATAAATATCGTAATATCAATTTCTACTTTGGTTGATCTTTGAGTAGTCTGAATATTCAGAGATATTTGTACAAAAGTTGTGCTGGCGACGTTGTACAGTGATCTCTTCAAATAAGAAAGGAGTGACTCATGTTAAAAAAAGTGTTGATTGCTAACCGAGGTGAAATTGCGGTTCGTATCATTCGCGCTTGTGCAGAGGCTGGGATTCGCTCTGTGGCGATTTTCACGGAACCGGATCGATATGCCTTGCATGTCAAACGGGCGGATGAATCTTATTCGTTGGGTGAGGACCCTCTTGCGGGTTATTTAGACCCTTTGCGTTTGGTTAACCTAGCCATCGAGACCGGCTGTGATGCGATTCATCCCGGTTATGGTTTTTTGTCTGAGAACGCGCGCTTTGCCGAGCTATGTGAGCAAAAAGGCATTGCTTTTATTGGGCCTCATTCTTCTGTTATTCATAAAATGGGTGATAAAACTCAAGCCCGCGATAGTATGCGTGCGGCAGGGATTCCGATCACGCCAGGCTCCGAAGGGAATTTAGCGAACCTTGATGAAGCATTAAGTTTGGCAGGAAAAATTGGTTACCCGGTGATGATTAAGGCCACCTCTGGTGGTGGCGGTCGAGGTATTCGGCGCTGTGATACACCAGCAGAATTAGCCTCGCAGTATCCTCGTGTTATTTCAGAAGCGACCAAAGCTTTTGGTTCTGCAGAAGTATTTTTAGAAAAGTGCATTGTTGATCCTTGCCATATTGAGGTCCAAGTATTAGCCGACTCTCAAGGTAACGCCGTGCATTTGTTTGAGCGTGATTGTTCGATACAGCGTCGTAATCAAAAATTGATCGAAATTGCGCCGAGTCCACAACTTACCCCAGAACAGCGTCAATATATCTGTGATCTCGCGGTGCGAGCCGCCAAAGCGGTGAATTACGTCAATGCTGGAACGGTAGAGTTTTTGTTGTCTGGCAACGAAGTCTATTTCATGGAAATGAATACCCGAGTACAGGTTGAGCATACGATTACCGAGCAAATTACAGGGGTTGATATTGTCCGTGAGCAGCTTCGTATTGCTGCAGGCTTGCCCCTTAACTTCCGCCAAGAAGACATTGCCTATCGTGGTTATGCGATGCAGTTCCGCATTAACGCGGAAGACCCCAAGAACGATTTTTTACCCAGCTTTGGTCGTATTACGCATTATTACGCGCTCGGGTGGGCCTGGGGTGCGTGTTGATACCGCGATTTATACGGGTTACGAGATTCCACCTTACTTTGATTCCATGTGTTTGAAGCTGGTGGTGTGGGCATTGACATGGGATGAGATGGTGGCGCGTGGTCGACGCGCTATTGATGATATGCGTTTGCATGGCATTAAAACCACCGCCAATTATTATCAGCAAATTCTGAAACACCCAGATTTTATCAAAGGGAAATTCAATACTGGATTCGTTCCCGCGCACCCTGAATTATTAAATTATTCCGTGAGACGCCATCCAAGTGATATCGCTTTGGTATTGGCAGCCGCTATTGCAGCGCATGTTGGTCGATAATCCGCAGGAGGAAGAAAATGAGTCAAGTGAAACAAACAATACAAGTGACAGATGTGACCTTGCGCGATGCTCACCAATCGCTAATTGCCACTCGTATGCGTACGGAAGACATGCTACCTATTTGTGAGAAACTTGATCAAGTGGGTTTTTGGTCTTTAGAAGTGTGGGGCGGCGCGACCTTTGACGCGTGCGTACGCTTCTTGAAAGAAGATCCTTGGGAGCGTTTACGCCAATTGCGTGCGGCTTTACCAAATACCCGTTTGCAAATGTTATTGCGTGGTCAAAACCTATTGGGTTATCGCCATTATGCCGACGATGTGGTGGAAGCCTTTGTGCAAAAAGCGGCCGATAACGGCATTGATGTGTTTCGTGTATTTGATGCACTAAACGATTTACGCAATATTGAAACCGCGATGAAAGCGGTGAAAAAAGCCGGTAAACATGCCCAAGGTACGATTTGTTATACGACCAGTCCTGTGCACACGCTGGCGTTATTCGTCGAGCAAGCCAAAGCGATGCAAGCTATGGGCGCAGACTCTATTGCCATTAAAGACATGGCGGGGTTACTAACGCCTTATGCGACTTATGATCTGGTGAAAGCCATCAAAGAAGCGGTCAATTTACCCTTGGTAGTGCATAGTCACTCGACGTCAGGCTTGGCACCTTTGTGTCAGCTTAAAGCCATTGAGGCGGGGGCAGATCGTATTGATACCGCGATTTCATCTTTTGCCAGCGGCACCAGTCATCCAGCCACTGAGACTCAAGTGGCGGCTTTGAAAGATACCGATTACGACACGGGTTTAGATTTGACCTTGTTGTCAGAAATTGCCGATTACTTCCGTGATGTTCGTAAAAAGTATCATCAATTTGAAAGTGAATATACTCGTGAAGATGTGTCTGTACAGATCAACCAAGTACCGGGTGGCATGATGTCCAACTTGGCGAATCAGTTGAAAGAGCAAAATGCGTTAGACAAGATTCGTGAAGTGTTTGCCGAAATTCCTCGTGTTCGTGCCGATCTTGGTTATCCGCCTTTGGTCACACCAACGTCGCAAATTGTGGGGACACAAGCGGTTTATAACGTGTTGGCTGGTCAGCGTTACAAAACCATCACCAACGAAGTAAAGCGCTATTTATTGGGGGGTTACGGTCAACCGCCAGCGGCAGTGAATCCTGATGTGCAGAAGAAAGCGGTAGGTAATGAAGCGGTGAACGACGCGCGTCCGGCGGATTCCTTGTCGCCAGAGCTATATAAGTTGCGCAATGAAATCGGTGAGTTAGCGAAATCAGAAGAAGATGTACTTACTTTTGCTATGTTTCCTGAGTTAGGCCGTGAATTCTTGCAGCAACGTGCCGATGGCACCTTGGTTCCTGAAGTCTTGCTACCGCCAGAACAAGCGGGTCAAGGCGCCGCGGCAGGTGGTTTAGCAACTGAGTTCAAGATTGATGTGCATGGTGAAGTTTACAATGTGGAAATCACGGGTGTCGGTGACTTTGGTGTTGGTAAACGCAAGTTGTACCTGTCTTTGGATGGTATGCCAGAAGAGGTAGTATTCGAATCGTTAAACGAATACGTGTCTGACGGCGGTTCTGGTCGATCTCGTGCGACAGTGCCGGGCCATGTTAGCGCAGCGATGCCGGGCAATATCATTGATGTCCTGGTGAAAGAAGGCGACACAGTGACTGCAGGTCAAGCGGTGCTTGTCACGGAAGCGATGAAGATGGAAACCGAAGTACATGCCAACGTGACGGGTACGGTAAAAGGCGTTTTCGTTAAAAAAGGCGATCGAGTCACACCGGGTGAGATGTTGATAGAGATTATATAGTTCAGACTTTGTCATAAGACGCTAATGAAATAGAGTCTAAAAAGGCCGCTTTGCTACTTTAGAAAGACGGCCTTTTTTGCTTTTATCCTTGTCATTAAAGAAACGTCTGACAAGCTTCTTGAAAGTCACTTATACGAGAGATTAATTCATCGTTTTGCAGGTTTTTATAAATGGCGTTATTGGCAAAAATTGAATAGTCACCACGATAACCTTGTTTATGCAGGTGCTCTATTAAGGTGACAATGCTGCTTTCGTAATAGCCATCTCCTGGGATTAAACGCTTGTGATGATAGGTTTCGATCTGATCTTCAAGTGAATAGGTCATACTGCTATTGAAGTCCGAGCATTGTACTAAAAAAATATCTGATGTCGGAATTTCTTCAAGAACATCAATCGCTTCTGACTCGCTCAGGAAATGAAATGTATCAATGACTAACCCAAAATTTGGGCTGTCCACATCTCGGCAAAATGTGGCGGCGGCTTGATAACTGCCAATATAAGGCGACCAAGGCAACGCTTTTAAAGCAATTTTAATGCGATAAGGAATAGCCAAATTCGCTAATGCTCTAAGGTCAGCTAAAATTTGGTTTGTGTCTATATTTTTAGATCTAATGGTTGGCGGCATCACAACCAGTAAACGACAATCCAGTTGCGCTAGGGTTTTTAGGTAGTTGCGAGCTAAGTCCATATCGTATTCATGAATATGATTTGTATTTCCACCAAATTCTCGCAAGCTAGAGGCACTGCTGATTTTAATGCCATTGCGTTTGGAGAGTTCTGCGATGTGTTCGATATCTCGTTTATCAGCGCCAAAATCCGAGTGTGTTAGGTCAACTTTGAAAAAGCCTGCTTGAGCCAACGCTGCAAATTTTTCTTCCAACGTACTATGAAAAAGGTTAGCTGCAATGGACAGCATATTAGATTACCTCTATAGCAAAGGCGCGATCATCATTGGTGAAAGCTTGATGGCGAAGTGGGCTGTTTTCATTCGCTTTGAAAGTGATTTTGCTAAAAAATTCAGTATTGTGTTGTTCGGCTGAAGATTCTACAAAACGCAAGCTAGCGGCGTGTTTGCCTGGAAGCTGCAAGCTAGCTTCATCTTTTGCCTGAAAGCCAAAAAGACGTTCGAAGAAGGTTAAGCAAGTCTGAGTTCGGTCAGGATCAATTTGAATGGTAAATTCATGGAAGTGAGATAGTGAGCCATGTGTTTTTTCAGAGGTGCTTGGAATGGTTTTAAAGTCAATGTCATAAACACTTAAGTCATCACGTACCTGATCAACTAAATAAATTAGAGTGCTGCCAATTCCTTCGATACCTGGAATATTGACTTCCATTGAAGCTCGAGTGGTTGGAAGAATCCCAAGCTCCTCGTTTTATGAATTCTGCATGAGCAGTAGAAGCATCGTCACATTTGAAGGCGATCGCAAAAAGTGCGATACCCATTTCGCCCACATAGGCTTCTAGTATCGGATCTTGAGAGCAGTTAATGATTATTTTTAGCTGATTTTGTTGAAATAAGAATACATCCTTACGTCGATGCTTGGCGCTAAGGCTAAAACCTAGTTCAGTCAGAAGAGGTGTTACGCTTTCTAAAGAAGGCGCGACGATCTCGATAAACTCGATACCCAGTAAATTCGCAGTAGATACAGGTGAGATGTCGTTTTGATCCATAATACGGCCCAAAGAAGTCAATATATTAATAGTGGCTAGGTTGTCTTATGAACAAGCTAACGTATAACCCTTTTAACATATAAGTAGGATCGCAGGGACGCAAATAAAAAGTGATATTTAGCTATGAAGAAATGATCCAATCGAATCTCAAAAATATTATAGATTCGATTGGATCATAGGCAAGCTGTAGAGGGTTATGCGAACTCTTCAGTGTCTATTTCCGCTTGTTGTGCGGCGGTATAACGTGTGCCATGTACATTATGTTGATTAATCATCTCGTCTAGTAAGCTGACTTGTTTGGCATCCAGCTTTAATTGCGCTGATTCAAAATTGTCTTTCATATGATTAACCGAACGAGTACCCGGAATAGGGACAATATTTTTATCTTTTGCAGTGAGCCAAGCCAAAGCCAGTTGTGATGGTGTGCAACCGATGTCTTTTGCTAGAGCAAAGTAATCGTTTAATAAGGCAAGATTGTTTGGGTAATGCTCTGCATTGAAGCGCGGCATATTGTTACGAATATCTTTGGCTTCTAAATCCGCCACGTCTTTTAATGTGCCCGTTAAGAATCCGCGTGCTAAGGGACTGAAGGCAACAAAGGTAATGTCTAGTTTTTTACAGGCTTCTAACACGGAAATTTCTGGGTTACGTGTCCATAAAGAATATTCTGATTGAATCGCGGTAATCGGGAATTCGTTATGAGCGCGAGTTAGCGTTTCAGCGGACACTTCGGATAAACCGACAGCGCCAATTTTGCCTTCTTTTACTAACTCACCCAGAGCACCCGCGCTTTCTTCGATGGGCACATTGAAGTCGCGGCGATGTAAATAATACAAATCGATATGGTCTGTTTGCAGGCGCTTTAGGCTGTCTTCGCATTGTTTGCGAATGTTTTCTGGTCGACCATTAATCTCTTTTTTGCCATCGACCATTGCCATGCCGCATTTGCTGGCAAGGAAAAACTCATCACGGCGGTCTTTCAGTGCTTTACCGACTAAAAGTTCATTATTGCCACCGCCATATAATGTGGCTGTATCAAAATGACGATAACCCATCTCAAAGGCTTGATGTAGGGCTTTTATTGCTTGTTCTTCTGGAACCGGTGAGCCGTAGGCATGGGATAAATTCATGCAGCCTAGGCCGATATTTGGATTGGTTAAATGAGGGTGTTTTGACATAACAATATCCTTAATAAAATAGGGAGCCTAGGCTCCCCATTTGAGTTTTGTTGAGTCACTTTAAAGTATTGTGGCCTAGGCTTCTAGGCATTGTTCTAAGCGATGTAGGGTTTCCATCGCTTCGATTGCCTGTGTCACACAAGCATTTGGCGCACGGCCTTCCTGAATCGCGGCAATGAACTCACGATCTTGTAGCTCGATGCCGTTATTTGACACCGCTACACCAGAGAGATCAATCTTGTTCTCGCTGCCGTCAAATAGATCGTCGTAACGTGCGATATAGGTACCGTTATCGCAAATGTAACGGAAAAAAGTACCAAATGGGCCATCGTTATTGAAGGACAAAGACAAGGTGCAAATCGCGCCATTCGGTACTTTCATACCAATACTCATGTCCATGGCAATGCCAAGTTCAGGATGGATTGGGCCTTGCAGTGCTTGAACCTTACTGGCTGTTTCGCCAGTTTGGTATTGGAATAAATCCACTGTATGGCAAGCATGGTGCCATAATAGATGGTCAGTCCAAGAACGCGCTTGACCAAGGGCATTTTTGTTAGAACGGCGGAAGAAGTAGGTTTGCACGTCCATTTGCTGAACAGTCAGTTCACCCGCCATGATTTTGTTGTGAATCCACTGATGGGATGGATTAAAACGGCGAGTGTGGCCTGCCATCGCCACTAGGCCCGTTTTCTTTTGTACTTCGACCACTTTGCGAGCATCTTCGATGTTATCTGCCATGGGGATTTCAGACATAACATGTTTGCCCGCTTCAAGGCATTGAATAGTTTGTGCGGCGTGCATTTGTGTTGGGGTCGCTAGAATAACAGCGTCCACGTCGTCACGAGCCAAACTCTCGGCTAGATCTGTGGTGTAGTGAGGTACGCCGCGTTCTTGCGCGAACGCTTTGATGGCGTCTATTTTGGTGCCAACCACAGAAACAACCTCTGCGCCTTCTATGGCCGCAATGGCGTCCATGTGTTTCATGCCAAAAGCACCTGATGCACCAGCGATACAAATTCTCATTAGTTGGCTCCTGTTTTTATTAGTGAATAGAATAACAGCTAACAAATTTAGCATCCGAGAGCCGATGGGGGTAATCCATAAACCGCATTAGCCATTCATTTTTTGCAATCTGTTTTCTCTCAGGGTTAGCGAAAGTGTTCAGATATTTCTCGCAATAAGCTGAGAAAGTGGGACTGGGTCACCGTTGGAAGCCAGCTTTTTCGTACACAAAGCCCAATTGGTCGGCGAGTATGGTCCAGTGGAAAATCGATGACATTCAGTAATTCAATATTAATTTCTCGCTCCACTTGGTGTGCTGAAATCAGGGTCAGGCGGTCACTTTCGATTAATAATTCACGAATCAATATCTGTGAACTGGATTCAACCAACCTAGTGGGTAACGGAATGCCTGCATCATGAAAAATATCTTCGAAGGCCTGCCGAGTAGGGGTACCTTTGGCAGGAACCACCCAAGCAAACTGCGCTAGCTCTTTGGCACTAACTGGGTGTTTGCTCATTAAGGGATGGTCTGTGCGAGCAACAACCGACAAAGGAGGTGCCCATAGTTCTTCTTGGACCACATCGTCAGCAGGGGAAGGGTAGCGTAAAGCCCCTAAAATAATATCGATGTCACCTTGGCGTAGGTGATGTAATAAGTCGGCATAGGGGCCTTCGGTAACATTGATGTTAACGTCAGGATGGCGCTCGTTAAATTGCAAAATGGATTTAGGTAAAATGGTCATGCGCGCCAAAGGCATACTGCCAATGGTGATGGTACTGACATCTTTGAATTGCAAGGCGTTGATCTCGTAAATGCCTTGGCGTAACTCGCTAAAAGCAAGTTTGGTGGCTTTTGCTAAGGTTTGTGCCGCTTTTGTTGCATTCGTTCCAAGGCTGTTTTTTTCAAACAATACCACCCCAAGTAAGCGCTCTAAATCACGTGCAGCGCGATGAATAGAGGACTGAGAAACCGCCAAATTGCGGCTGGCAATACTAAAGTTTTGCGCTTCACAGACGGCAATCAGGACTCTTAGTTGTGTCGTGCTGATTAAAGCCACGAGATTTTTTTGTACACGCTCTTTTGGCGTGTTGTCTTTAACGATGTCGAGTGTGGCGTTTTGGATATGATTGATTGCTCGGCTAACGCGTTTTTGCCATACCTCGCCAGACGGTGTGGGATGCATACCATCGGAATGGCGCTCAAATAGGGCCGCGCCTAACAATCCCTCTAATTTGGCTATGGCTTGCGTAATAGCTGGCTGCGATAAGAAGATAGTTTCAGAAGCACGGGTAATGCTTTTTAATTCTGCTACCGCGAGAAAGACTCGCAAATGTCGTAGGTTGGGAATTGCGATCTCCATAAGACCTCCTTATTATTTTAAATAGACTATATCAAAAACGAATACCAAAGGAATTAAAATGAAGGATTAATACGCCAAATTTTCCTATATATAGCGACCATTATGCTATCCAGTTAAATTTTACGTTCTATTTTTTAAATAGGAAAACTTAGATTTAGATCAAGGTTTGTACTGCTCTTTTGTTCTTATACTCGCCACTAATGGGACTTTATACCGTTGAATAAATAATCTTATAGCGAGGTAACAGAATGAGTCAGATTCCAGGCAATATTATGTTTGATGGGCCAATGGCGACAAAAGGCTATCCCCTTAATAAAATGTGTTATTCCTTCAATCATGCCGCGGCAAGAGCGGAATTTTTGTCAGATGAAGAGCGCTATTGTGAAAAATTTGGCCTAACAGTGGAGCAAAAACAGGCGGTAAAGGGGCGAGATGTGATTGCTATGCTAGAAGCGGGTGGCAGTATTTATTATCTGGCAAAATTTGCTGGAATTTTAGGGTTAAACGTTCAAGATGTTGGTGGTTTACAAACGGGTATGACGACAGACGAATTTAAAGCGTTCTTAATACAGCAGGGGGACAAATAATGGCGAAAATACTTGGCGGCATCGCCACATCCCATATTCCCGCTATTGGTGTCGCGATGGATAAAGGTCTTGAGCAAACACCTTATTGGAAAGATTTCTTTGACGCCTATCCGCCTGTACGAGAATGGCTCTACGCGCAACAACCTGACATTGCCGTTATTTTTTATAATGACCACGGGTTAGAGTTTTTTCATGATCGTAAACCGACGTTTGCTATTGGTGCTGCTGCTCAGTATGACAATGCCGACGAAGGTTGGGGGATTGCTGAAATTCCGCCTGTGACAGGTGAGACAGAGCTGTCTTGGCATATCATTAATCAATTGGTCGAGCATGAGTTTGATGTAACCGTTTGCCAAGAAATGAAGGTAGATCACGGTTTGACGGTTCCTCTGACGCTCATGTGGCCTGGTCATCAATACGGTCATATTAAGGTGATCCCGATCGCGATTAATTGCGAACGTCATCCAATGCCCAAACCCAGTCGTTGCTTTGATTTTGGCAAGGCGATTGGTGACGCTATTCGTTCTTACTCTGGCAATCAAAAGGTTGTGGTATTTGGGACTGGGGGATTGTCGCATCAGTTGGATGGTCAGCGAGCAGGCTTTATTAATAAAGCGTTCGATCTGTATTGCATGGAAAAAATAGTGGATGAACCGGAAGCACTCATTAAATTTTCTAACTTTGATTTGGTTGAACAGGCAGGTTCTCAAGGCGTTGAACTCAATATGTGGTTGGCTATGCGTGGCGCATTGCAGGGAAAATTAATTGAGTTGCATCGTAGTTACCACTTGCCTATTTCCAACACAGGTGCTGGTTTGCAATTATTGGCAACAACGGAAGCGGTTTAAGGATGTCTATTTTGATATAATTTTTCCAATCAAAATACATGTCAAATTGTCATACAACAAATCATGAGTTTTGGTATACGCTTCCTCTATCTTTGATAAAGGAAGCGTTTTTTTATCCTTTATGACTCAACTATTAACGTGATGACATTCCTTTTGGGAATACGTTGGAGGCAATTACAATGTTACATTTAGGTCTAATCGGTCAGGCGATTGCTGCTTCTCGATCTCCCTCTTTACACATGATGTTAGGTGAACTAAAGCAGTTGCCCGTGGATTACCAATTGCAGGTGCCTGAAGACGATAGCGCTGAGTCTTTTAAGGCTAAATTGGCTGAAATTCGTGCTTTGGGGTTTGTTGGTACAAATGTGACGTTTCCCTATAAGCAAATTGCTATCGACAGTGCAGACGAAGTGAACGATGCGGTAAAAAAAGTGGGTGCCAGTAATACCTTGCTATTAAAAGACGGCAAAGTGTGTGCATTTAATACTGATTACACGGGATTTATTCGCGGTTATAAAGGTCGAGTGGGCGATTTGCCCGCTGGTAAAGTGTTGATGATAGGCGCGGGTGGTGTAGGGCGTGCGATCGGTTTTGCCTTGTTTGAAGTGGGCGCCACAGAAGTGTGGGTCACCGATTTGAGTGAAAGCAGCGCGCAGTCTTTGGTCGACGCGATCAATGACGCAGGCTATAAAGCCCGTGTTATCGCCAAAGAGGATATTGCCGAGGCCGCAGCTCAGGTTGATGGGTTGGTAAATTGTACGCCTGTCGGTCATTTGAAAAGTCCAGGTATGCCTTTGGCTGCGGAATGGATTCAAGATCAAAAATGGGCGTTTGATGCCGTTTATACTCCAATGGATACAGAGTTTTTGGTGGAAGCGAATAAAAAAGGCCTACAAATCGTGTCTGGTTTTGATTTGTTTTTTTATCAAGGTATCGATGCTTTTGAGATTTTTACTGGACAACAAGTCACGGATGTTAAGCCTGTTTGGGATCAGTTCCGTGAAAAGTACGATGTTGTTAGTTCGTTGATCTAGTGGCTATTTCCCCTATTAAATGAATGATAAAAAGGCGCCACATGGCGTCTTTTTGTTTCGCTATACATTAGAATGTCTTAGCTCGTGATATAGTGCAGAGATCTTACAAAACAATAAAAGGCCCTTATAAATTTCTATGATTAACTCCGATGATCGCAAATTAGTGGGGCAATCCGTCTATGAGCAACTGCGTTCAGATATCGTAACGGGCAAACTTGCTCCTGGTGAAAAGCTTAAATTAAACGCCTTGCGCTTGCGTTATAGCGCTAGTGTCAACACGTTACGTGAAACTCTGATGCGACTTGTGTCCGATGGTTTTGTGCTGTTTGTCGATCAAAAAGGGTTTTCTGTAAAGCCTGTCTCGACTGCCGATTTATGTGAGCTATTAGAGTTGCGGCAGATGTTAGAGTTATCTGGGGTGCGCAAATCCATGGCAAATAAAGTGGGTCATATGGAATGGAAATCGGCTTTAATCAGCGCGCATTTTCGTTTGAACTGTGTTGAGAAACTGATGATGGAAGACGAGGCGGGGCATGTGCAGGCATGGGAAAAAGCTGATCGAGACTTTCATATTACCATGGTGGCTCATTGCGGCTCTCAACAGCTTATCCGTTACCATGCTTCGGTAATCGAGCTTTATATGCGCTATCAGGTGTTGGCTTTGCATCGTCGACCCTTTCGGGGACAGGCTTCAATGGAAGAGCATCATCAATTGTTGAAATACCTTCTAGAAGATGACACTGAGAATGCGCTATCGATACTGGATTCGCATATTCAAAAAGGCTTAACGCTGCCAGATCTCAGCAGTGCGCCATCTAAAAGCAGAGTGCCGGCCTGAACTGGTTTTATGAAACAAAAAAAACAGCGCGAAATTTATGAGATGATCATGATGACCTCAATAAGGAGCTTTTTATATGGCAGCTGTCATTAATATTATTGCCCCCATTTTTTTCTGATACTGGTGGGTTTTGTGAGTGTGCGTTTTTCTTTTCTTCCACAAGCTGCCATACCTGGTTTGAGCCGTTTTGTGCTGTACCTTGCTTTGCCTGCGTTAATTTTTATGAAGTTGTCCAGCATGGAGATAACAGAGGTTCTGCATTTTGACTATCTTGCAGTGTACGCAGCGAGCGGCTTAGCGACTTTTTTTATCATTGTGTTGTTGAGCTGGCGATTGCTGAAAAGCGGTCTGGTTGACGCGGGTGTTCGAGGGGTTGGTGCAACCATGTCAAACAGTGCCTTCATTGGTTTTCCTGTCTTATTACAGTTTTTTGATTCGTCTTTGACTCAGGCCTTTGTCATGTCATTGATGGTGGAAAATATTATTTTGTTACCGATTTGCTTAATTTTTATTGAAACCATGTTAGGTAAAAGTCAAAACAATGAAAGAAGTCTCTTTGTTTTTGTTTTAAAGCGAATCTCAACGAATCCCTTATTAATTGCTCTAGCTGCTGGCTTAGTGTTTTCCCTGTTTGAGTTGCGTCTGCCGAGTTTTATGGGGCGAGGATTTGATTTGCTGGCCGCTGCGGCTTCATCTGTCGCGTTGATTGTGATTGGTGGTTCTTTGGTTGGTGTGTCCATAAAAGGGCAATGGTCACCCATTTTACTGGTGGCGACAGGCAAGTTGGTATTATTTCCAGCGCTCGTCGCCTTCCTTTTGTTACTGACGCCTGCGATGCCAAACGATTTAAAGATAGCGATTATTATTTTTGCTGCTGTGCCTATGTTTAGCTCTTATCCGATCGTTTGTGGCGAGTATGGTGAACGGAGTTTCTGTGCGAGCACTTTATTGATTACCACCGTGTTGTCATTTTTTACCTTGAGCGTCTTGCTGCGCTTCTTTGTTTGAAAATAGGCTAATGCGATTGATTGAATATTCATGTTGATTTATAGGAGAAATGATTATGTCTACTATCATGGTGTTGAACGGCCCAAACTTAAACTTACTGGGTACTCGTGAGCCAGCAACGTATGGTTATGAGACCCTAGCGGATGTGGAAGTGATGTGCCGTGAGGCCGCACAGACATTGGGCCATGATGTGGAATGCCATCAATCTAACCATGAGGGTGTATTGATTGATTTGATTCATGAAGCGGGCCGCCGTATTAAAGCGGGCGAAGTATTGGGCGTAGTATTCAATCCAGGTGCTTATACTCACACATCTGTTGCGCTTCATGATGCAATAAAAGGCGCTGATGTACCCGTGATTGAAGTTCACATCTCCAACGTACACGCTCGTGAAGCCTTCCGTCATCACTCTTATATTTCACCTGCAGCAGCAGGTATTGTCGTGGGTATGGGCGTGCAAGGCTATGTATTGGGTATTCAGGGATTGGTGCATAAGTTTAGTTCAACCCCATCAAAGACAAAATAACCGCGAGTGTAATGAATGACATCAGTGTGGTAATCAGTAATGTGCTTGCGCACAGAGAGCGAAAACCATATTGGCTGCCAATAATCGGATAGATACTCATCATGGGAACGGCCGCAATTAAGATGCCACCAAGCAGAAGGTTGCGGTCCATTTCTGGCATAAAGAGCGCCACGACGGCAATCATCAACGGATGGAGGACGAGTTTGCCAGTGGTGACAAAACAAATATCTTTGGCATTGCCAGTTAGGCTGGTACCGACTAATGAACCACCCAGTACAATCAGTGCGAGTGTGGCGGATGCGCCGGATAACATGACCAATACTCGATCAATCACCGCGGGCAGCTCTAGGTGAAATGTCGACGCTAATACCCCGCCAGTAACAGCTAAAATTAACGGATTTTTGATTAGCCTTTTTAGTACGCCATAGAAGAGATGAGAGGGTTTTAAGCCTTGTCCTCTGGACGCACTGACTTCTAGCATCACAAACATTATGGGAAGAACCAGAATATTCTCGACAATTAGGGACATGGCAAACGCTGCAGTGGGAGGGTTGCTAAATGCCAGTAACATCACTGGATAAGCGAAGAATGCGGAGTTCGAGCAGGCCATTCCCGCGCCTTTTATTGTGCTCTCAATAAAAGAGCGCTTCATGAATTTTAAGCTGATCACCAGACCAATTAGCAGGGTTAGCACGGAGCCAATCGCATAAGTGGCAAGATACGCTGGGACAATAACCTCATCAAACTCCATTCGAGCCAAAGTACTGAAAATTAAAGCTGGAAGCGTGAAATACATGACGATTTTTGCCATGCCAGCAATGGTGTCACTAGGAACCAACTTAACGCGAACCGCCAAGTATCCCAATATGATCATGATAAAAATAGGCGTTGTGATGGCGATAATGGTCAGCATCTAGGATTCCTGTCTTAGTACCTTAATTTAGCCACTTAAATGACAGGGCTGTCTTTATGGTGATGATCAATGGGTTTGTAATAGCTGTCTAAGGTTTTAGCCGTATCTCGGATGGCATTCATAAACAGCTTTAGTGCTAGTGATGGAACCGAGTCTGCGCGTGTGGTTAAGCCAACGGCCCCCAAGGTTTCTTTGGTATCAATGGGTAATTCGTCCAATTCTCCGTCGGCGATTTCTCGAGCCACAACACCGCGTGAAATAATCCACACGGCATCATTATTACGAATAAACTCTTTACCAAACGAGTCTGACACTGTGTCGATTCGATCCGTTAGGGTGCTAACGCCTTGAGATAGTAAAAAACGATCTACATAGGGCGCGGTAATGGAACCTTTTGGTGGATAGAGTACGGTATAGTCAGCAATATCACTGATTTGAAAATTGTCTTTTGTTAGTAATGGGTGGTTTGGGCGAACCGTGAATGCCACTTGTTCTGAGTACAGGTGTTGAAATGATAAGCCTGACATGGCTTCTGGAACGCCTAAGCGCCCAACAACTAAGTCCAATTCGCCAACTCGCAACTGGCTCATTAATAAAGCGTTCGGGCCGGAGACCAAATGCAATCTAACATCGAGGCCGCCAGTGCGAAAACGTTTAACGGATTCTGGTAGAATGCTGGTCGCAACGGTTGGTAATACACCAATACTGATACGGCTAATGCCTTTTTGCTGTGCCTGAGCCACTCGTTCGGTGCCTTCACGTAATGCGGCGACACTGGTACTGGCATGCTCTAGAAATACTTTTCCAAAAGGTGTGAGTTCTACACCTTTTTTACTGCGTTCTAAAAGTCTGACACCTAGAATATCTTCTAGCTCTTTGAGTTTTTTTGAGACAGCTGGCTGGGTAAGAGCCAACACATCAGCAGCGCGAACCACGCTGCCTTGACGTGTCACTTCCAAAAAACATTGCAGATGGCGGTATTTAATACGGTTTTCTAGCATAAAAAGTCTCCCATGGTACACGCCTGGTTTCAGCCGCTGCTAATTGGCTATTAGTTAGTCAGCTACTTAATAAGGAAACACAAAGGAATCAGGCTCATTATAAGCGCTAATAAGGGAATAATTTTCCTCTATTACACTCCTATGTTGTGCTATTGAAAAGAGGGTATGTATTCCTTTTTCGATATATTTTTGGCACTTTATTTCATTCTTAATAGGACTCTCAATACAAAAATCTTGTGCTAGCATCAATCATATTAGTTATAGCAGAAGAAAACATATTTGCTTTCACATATCGTTTTCGTTATGAAATGTTGACAGTCAGGGCGTAAGAATGAAAACAGCACTCGCAACCGTTACCTTATCTGGCACGCTGAGAGAAAAGTTTGAAGCGGCTGCAAAAGCTGGTTTCCAAGGCGTGGAGATCTTCGAAAATGACTTAACTCAGTTCGATGGTTCGCCAAAAGATGTGCGTCGTATGGCGCAAGATTTAGGCTTGGAAATTATTGCTTTACAGCCATTCCGCGATATGGAAGGTATGCCTGAGCCAATGCGCTCGCAAAAGGCAAAGATGTTGCAGCACAAAATCGATGTTGCTCATGAGTTGGGTACGAATCGTTTGTTGTTTTGCAGTAATGTGCAGCCTTATTCTTCTGCGGATCGTGACGTTTGCGCGGCGGACTTATTTGCTCTTGCTGAAATAGCCAAAAAAGAAGGCATTATGCTGGGTTATGAAGCTCTAGCTTGGGGTTACCATATTGCCGATTATCATCAAGCATGGGATCTGGTGAAACGTGTTGATCACCCGAACTTGGGGATTATTTTAGATACTTTCCACATGTTTTCCCGTGGTAACACCTTAGATGTTCTGCGTGATGACATTCCGCTAAACAAGATTGCGCTCGTGCAAGTGGCCGATGCGCCAAGTCTGCAAATGGACGTGTTGCAATACAGCCGACATTTTCGTTGTTTCCCTGGCCAAGGTGATATGCCAGTGGTCGAGTTTCTTCAAGTTTTGAAAGACAAAGGCTTTGATGACTATTTGTCTCATGAAATTTTCAATGACGAATTCCGTTCTTCTTCACCACTAGAAAAAGCCATCGATGGCATGCGTTCATTGATTTGGCTCGATGACCAAACAGTGAGTAAGCGTGAAGAAAAAACCGCGCCGATTGTAGCGCCACAAGTCAGTGATGTTGAGTTTATTGAATTTGCCATTGAAGGCGAAAGCGGAGAGGCGCTGACTAATACCTTGGCTCAGTTGGGTTTCCATGAAACCCATAAACATCGCTCTAAAAACGTTAGCTTGATGCGTCAGGGAAATATTAACCTGATCCTCAACCGCGAACCGAAAAGCCAGGCCCACGAACATTTTCAGAAGCATGGTGTGTCTGTTTGTGCGATGGCGTTTGCCTCTGAAAATGTTAAAGCCACTTTGTCTTTGGCAGAACGTTATCGTGTTGAGCGTTTTGATAATCAGGCCGGTCCAGGTGAATTGAATATTCCTGCACTGCGTGGGATTGGCGATAGCTTGGTGTACCTTGTTTCAGCCGACGCCGCTGTACGTTTTTTTGAGGTGGATTTCAAACCGATTCAAGGCATTCAAGGTGAAACGGGGGTTGGCTTAACGCGCTTTGATCATATTGGCCAAACGGTTTCCAATACTGACTTTTTATCGGCGACGTTCTTTTATAAATCCTTGTTTGGGTTTGATATCGATGCCAGCCAAGATTTACCCGATATTCATGGCTTGGTGGTGAGCCGAACCGCTCTTAGTAAGGACAAGCGGGTGCGTATTCCATTGAATATGACCAATGCTCGTGGCGCTTCGGCACAGCGTTTCATCCAGAAGTCTAAAGGCTCAGGGGTGCACCAGATTGCGTTTGCTTGTGAGGATGTTTTTGCAGCTGCAAAAAACATTGATAGTGAGAAACAGCTGCCTATTCCTCAGAATTATTATCGTGACATCGAAGCGCGCTTTGGTTTGTCGCCAGACCTGATTAAGAAATTGCAGTCACATAATATTATGTACGATAAAAATGACGAAGGTGAATTCTTTCATTTCTATACGGAAGAAGTACATGGTGTCTTTTTTGAAGTGGTACAACGTGTGGGTGGTTACAGTCGCTACGGCGAAGCGAATGCGTTTGTTCGTCTTGCCTCACAGGCGCGCCAAGAGAAAAAATAAGTCATTGTCATTGCGGGGAATGATTTGTTTTAGGCGTATCCTTTTGTGAGGAAATTATGCCGGAGGAAGGAAACTTCCTCCGGTTTTTTTTCGTCAAAATACCCAGCACTAGAGACTGTTTATTATTTGGTGGTTACTTGAAACTGACCAACCAGTGAGTTTAGCTTCAAGGCGGATAACCCAACACGGGATGAACGTCTTTGTAGTGCCGCGATTGAGCGACGCATTTGCTCTGTTGCCGCGCCCATTTCATGTACGGTTTTTGCGTTTGTCTTGTTGCTTTCATTCAATAACAAAATGGCTTCAAACATGGTGTCGACTAGGTCGTACAAAGCGCTGTCGCTGATATTGCTTTGTTCATTCGCGATGAGGTTTTTATCGACGTTTTCGGCACCTTTTTCCATAAAGCTCACCGCGCTGCGTGTTTCTTCCTGAATACCTTCTAGCATGGTTTGTATCTCTTCTGCTGCTAAAGCGGTTTTAGAGGCCAAACTACGAACTTCGTCGGCCACGACAGAAAATCCTCGGCCATGTTCACCGGCTCTGGCGGCTTCTATGGCGGCGTTTAGTGCCAACAAGTTGGTCTGATTAGTGATATCAGAAATGGTGGTAATGATACCGGCGACTTCATTTGTCTTTGCATCCAATGATTTAACGGATTCTGCCGTGGCGCGAACGACATCGCGTATTTCTTGTGTGCCAGCTTTGGCTGCTTTAAGACGGGACTGTGTTTCTGCTGCGACTTGATCCATGGCTTGCTTCAAATCATTTGCCGTCTGAGATGCACTTTGTACTTCGTCTATTTGTTGCTGAAACACGTTCAGCATGTTTTCAACGGTGGACTCAAGATAGTGAGAAGCTTGGTTGGCTTCCTCATTGGTGCGAATCATAAACTCGTTAGACTTTTTGACGTTATTACTGGCCGAGATGACTTGTCCCATGGTGTTGTCGAGATTGTCAATAAAGCTGTTCATCCAGCGTCCCATGTCACCGGTTTCGTCGTTGGCTAGATCGTCATCAAGGCGCTGTTTTAGGTTGCCTTCTCCTTCGGCAATGGTTTGAATGACTTCTGTCATCTGACTCATGCTACGACTAATTTTTTTAGTGCTGAAACGATGGAAGAGGATTCCCGCTATGCCTAAACTGGCGAAGGCGATTAAGCTCGTTGGTAGAATGGATAAATCGGTGTAAACCTGTAGTAAACTACTGATGACAAGCGGCACACTGGAGGCTAGTAAATAGCTTCTCATCAGTTTTAAATTGATGGAGCGGCGGCGATAGACTTCTTCTAAATCACCTTCACACATCATCCCCCACGTATCTGGGCTGCCTTTCAGTTGAAAAGTCACCCCTTTACCGATAACAGGAATGTGTCGGTAGTCGGAATAGCCTGGGTAAGTCACAAAAAGATTTTGACCCTTCTTAATCGTTTCTCGCACACCTGGGTGCAACTCTTTGGTGGCAGGATCGGTAAAACGAATTTCAAATTCAGTATGTTTTTGAACCCTAACGGTACCAAATTGTGTATTGATTCCGCTTTTCAAGTTTTCACCATGGCTGAAGGTATTGTCTTCAAAGCGGGAACGAGACAGAGCGGTTCCGGGAGTATCGAGGGATCGAATTCGGACTTCACCATAAACAAATAGTTGTCGCCAGATTCCTTATAAATATGCCCCGCTTCGCGTTGGATAAGATCACCGATAACATCATTGGGAATTCGGGCACATACAGCACCTACGCTAATACCATTTTGTTTAATGGGGAGATAAAACATTAGAGTGACCGCATCGTGAAATTTTGAGCTGGATGCGCCAATCGTTAAAGTATTTTGGTCGATATAAGGACCATGTATAAATGGCGCAAGCAAGCCAGCCGCGACGGCTTTTGGCGATAAGTCGGTTTTTTGTATTCGGCTTTGGAAGGTGGATTTGAGTACTTGCCCCTGAGCATCGATAACAAAATATTCAGAGACATCAGGGACGATATTTAAACGTTCTTCTAGTGTTTCTTGTTCGATAATTGGAAAGGTAGTAGAGATAATTTCCAGTAAGACGTCTAACTGAGACCATTGGGTATTCACCCAAGTGTTGAGTAGCTTTACTCTAGTGCTGGCAATATTTTCGAAGGTTTTTTCTATGTTTGGGTAGGTGTTTTTATTTAAATAACATGACCAAAAAAGTGAAAACCGTCCAGTGTTGCCAAACCAAGGTAGCCATTTGCGCTCTTTTGCTGAAAGTAACATCTGATTGCTTTTCAAACTCATCTCTTTTCTGCTCCATTGCATTAAGCACTACGTCGTTGCAGATGCTTAGGGGACCTTAAAAAGAGCAATTTTTTTGCCATAGTTTTTTATATATAAAACTTTAGTTTGATATTCTGCGAACAGATAAAAGTGCATTGGCATTTCACTGGATATGACTTAAAAAGCAGTGAATTATTAAAAGAGTTGTTTTTTTACATTGCACCAAAATGGTGTTTTTCGTCCGTTTCGCTTTATGGTAGGGCGTTTTTGTCGACATTTAGAAACATTTTGCCGCTTTTGGGTAAGCCAATAAGATTAAAAACAAGTAGGGCGGCATCGGTAAGAGGAATAAGCTAAACCCTCAGCCCGTTATGGCGTTAAATAACAGGTTGAGGGTTTAGCTGTTGCTTGAGTGATTTGTATTTATGGATTCAGCGAAAGAGTTTTCGCTTTAACCATTTAGTCCAAATTGGAGACTGTGTGAATAGAATTAATACAATCACACTAAAGAGTACGGTAGAAAGGGGGCTGTGGAATAGATTGATAAACAAGTCACCGATATTGCCTCGTTCTGACAAAATGGCACGACGCCAATTTTCATCGGTTAGTGAGCTTAAAATTACCCCTAAAATGACTGGCCCAACAGGGAAGCCATAGAGGCGCATAAAGTAACCAAACACACCAAAAGCCAGCATCCACCAAATGTCGGTAATGGCATTATTAATCGCATACGCACCGACAATCGACAGAAGGAAAATGAGTGGGATTAAGATGCCTTTTGGACATTCGACGATTTTCGAGAACAATTTGATGCCGGTTAAACCAAAGATCAGCACGAAAATATTAGCTAAGGTTAAATTGCCAACGGTAAACCAAAACATATGAGGTTGTTCGATGAGCAACAAAGGACCTGGGTTTAAACCATGAATAAACAAGGCGCCAATAAATACAGCGGTTACTGCGTCTCCGGGAATGCCTAGGGTCAGCATTGGTATATAAGCACCACCAACAGCCGCGTTATTGGCCGCTTCTGGGGCGATTAAACCTTCTTTAGCGCCTTCACCAAAGGGGACTTTTGGATTTTTGGTAACACGTTTTGCATGGTCATAGGCCATCAGTGCAGCAATGTCGCCACCCGTTCCTGGTAACGCACCCACGATCACGCCAATAAAAGAGGTTTGCAGGCTAAGAGGCATGTATTTTTTAATGTCTGACCACTTAGGGATAACGCGCGAGATCTTTTGTTTGATGACGGCCTTATTCATGTGGTGCAACTGATGCAAGGCTTCTGAGATACCAAACATACCAATCATGACAGCGACGGGATTGATGCCATCCCAGAGCCTCAACAACACCAAAGGTAAAACGCTCTTCTGCTGTCATTGGATCGAGTCCAACAGTACCAATTAATAGCCCTAACGCACCGGCAAAAATTCCTCTTGCTAGACTGCCACCCGATAGAGAGCCTACCAGCATAATGCCTAAAATCCCCAGCATCATATAATCACGAGGCTGGAATGTGATGGCAAATTCGCTCACTGTGGGTGCCGCAAGTGCTAAAACGATTATGCCAACAAAGCCACCGACGACAGACATGACTGTCGATAAGCCGATCGCTTCTCCAGCGAAGCCCCTTTTTTAGCTAAAGGATAACCGTCTAATGCCGTCGCAATGGCCGAGGGCGCACCAGGGATATTTAATAAAATGGCGGTGCGAGAGCCACCGTAAACACCGCCCATATAAACACCGACCATTAAACAAAGTGCGTAATTGACGTCCCATGCAAAGGTAAACGAAATCAGAATAGAGACTGCCATGGTAACGGACAGGCCAGGGATTGCTCCGACATAAATCCCTAAAAACGTACCAAGTGCGGTTAAGCCTAGTAATTCTGGTGATAGCCAAGACATGGCAAAATAATGTAACGCATCCATAAAGTGACTAGCTCCACAAAGATTTTATTGAGGATAAAATTTCGCGTTCTGGGACGATGCCTTCAGGAAGCACGACTTGGAAAATTAAGCGAAAAATGATGTATACGACAATCAAGGCCAGCAAGCTTATTGTCAGTGTGGTTAGTACACTACGTCGATATAAAAACTGGATAGAAATGAACAAAAAGACAAAGCTGGAAAGCACAAAGCCTAGACTTTCCAAAACGACGGAGTAAATCAAAATTAACGCCATAATAATGGCAACAATAGGCGGAAAACAGTGGTACGCGAAACGAACGTTTTCGGCCGCAGGTAGCTTTAGAGTATTCAAAAAAGTAACACAGGAAGCCAATACCATGGAGGCAGAGGCAGCCAGTGGGAATGCACCTGGTGAGCTGAACGAACTAAATCCTGAAATGGCATAAGATTGCCAAAACAGATAAACACTACCTATAACCATTAGAAGGCAAAAAATGCGTTCTCCTGGTTTACGGGTTTTTACAAAGGGGGACTGGCTGGACATGGTAACTCCAGATAAAGCAAGGAAACAAGACGCGTTTACTCCATGTAAACCGCGTCTAGGGGTTAGATTATTTGTATTCCAACCTTATGGTTTACGAATACCAAACTCTTCTGGTGAAAATTTACTAAAGCCTGCGTCGTGTACTAACCAAGAAGAGGTTGAACGATAAGCGTCAAGGAAGTAATTGGCTTCATCACCAGAAATATTCATGATGGTGAAACCACGTTTTTGCATAAGATCCACAAAGTCGCTATTGAAAGCGGCTTTTTGAAAAGCCGCTTGTAATTTTTCTACCGCTTCGTCTGGTGTGCCTTTTTTCACGAACACTCCAAAGAAAGGACCCCATGGCAAGTAAGACTTCATACCTGGCAAGGTGTCGGTGATAGGTGCAAGATCTGGCAGCAGCTTGCTAGATTCTACATCGACAAGACTGATGGCTTTCATTCGTCCAGCCTTAATTTGTTCGATAGTAGCACCAAGTACAGCTGGCATGACGTCAATCGCACCACCCTGAAGCGCTGTTAGCGCTGGGCCATCACCATTATAAGGAATGCTGATGTAATCCAGTTTGACTTGAGAGTCCAACATCGCTGTCACAATAGAGGTTAATCCGCCAGGGCCTGTAGAACCGAATTTCACTTCACCTGGATGTGCTTTTGTATAATCAATAAGCTCTTGCATGTTGTTAAAAGGCGCATCGTTATTTGCGACAATAATTGGCGTCCCACGAGCCAACACATTGATCGCAATCATATCGCTATAGTCGATGTCCGATAGTCCTAAAATTTTATACATCTGAGGGTTTTCTGCCCCCATTAACAATGTATAACCGTCGGCGTTTTTCGCATCAACGAATTTGGTCGCTATGGCACCAACACCACCTGTTTTATTGGTCAGGATGATACTGGTTCCAAGTTCTTTTTCGACATGAGGTGTAATAGAGCGCATTACGGTATCAGTTGAACCGCCCGCGCCCCATTGGATGATGCCTTGTATGTCTTTCGTCGGATAATCCGCAAAACTTAGGCTTGAAGAAAGGGAAAGTGCTGCTAGTAACGCAATCGTTGTTTTTTTCATTATTGGCCTCTGTAGCGTCCATTGTAAATGGATTTGGCTTGGTTAATTTTATTATTATTAGTGATAGAGATTTTCACACAACGACGGCATTTGCTAATACGTTGTACAAAAGTCCCTATAAATACCTGTGCAATGTGTGTACGGGTATTGCTGAACCACTGTAACCTTAGCCTATAGGTTAACGTTTATAAAGATAGTATCTATTCCATATTTTACCCATTTTGTGGCCTTTTAGTTATAGATAACCTCGCTAAAATTACGATTTTTGGTCTAATTGAAAGAAAAAAATGATCTTTGGTCGCTCCATTCATATTCATCGTTTGATATCAATGGAGCGAGGGGAAGGGTAATTACAATTTACTTAGAAAAGCCTCACGAGTTAAGTTAACAGGCTGGTGTCTTTTTACCACCACATTGTCTTCAATACGAATGCCGCCGTAAGGTAAAAAATGCTCTATACGTGCCATATCACAGCCATGCTGTGGTATGTCTGCTTGCATTTTTTCGAGTAGCATTGGAATAAAATACAATCCAGGCTCAATAGTGATGATCATGTTTTCTGCTAAGGTTCGGGTAAGGCGCAAAAAGGGAGCCTGTTCATCAGGCATGCTTAATGTGCCCAGTTTGTCTATTTGATGGCCGCCCACATCGTGGACCTGTAAGCCAAGTAAGTGCCCTAAACCATGAGGAAAGAAAACTTGTGGAATACGTTTGCTTAACTGCTCCTCCACACTTAAGGCACATATTTTGTGCTCACGCAGTAAAGTGGCAATGCCGATCAGTGTTTGCTGATGTAAATCTCGGAAGTTAACACCAGACAAGGCACTGTGGCAAAGCGTCTGTTCCATGGCGTCTAGGTCTTGGATCAAAGCGTTAAAGTCATCATTATGGCGCGTAAAGGTACGAGTAATATCACTGGCATAACCATGCTCGTTAGCGCCAGCATCAATCAATAGTGTACGAGAGTTGCCCAACTGCTCTATGGATTTATGCTCGTAATGCAGCACGGCAGCGTGTTCATTTAAGCCGACAATGCCTGGGTAAGGTTCTTGAAAAGCACTTTGCTGACTGGCTTTTAAAAAGGCGAGATGAATGTCTAGTTCACTCATTCCGGCAAGAAACGCTTCTTTTGCCGCGAGGTGTCCAGCTGCACCGCGTAGGCTTGCCTGACGCATAGCGTTGATTTCGAAGTCCGTTTTAACGGCTTTAGCAAAATCTACATAGGCTTTTAAGCCTTCACAAGACACAACAAATCCCATAGGTTGAGGGCCAAGCCAAGCGGTTTTCTTGGGTAGATCGACGAACCATTGGTCTGTTTTTTTCGCTGTAATAATGTTCCAGTTTTGCTGCCAATCGCCACTGGGGACAGGGTTTGGTGCGTGCCAGAAATCGTCACGAATAGGCCAAACCAAAGTCGGTTTTTCACCTGTTTTTAGCATGATATAGGTTTCTGCGCCTAAGCTAAAAGGTAGCCACTGTTGCGCACCAGAATAGGCGTGAAATGGGTGAGTGTGATCGTCCTGAAAGTAATAACTTTTTTCCCCTGACGCTAAAACAATGGCATCAAGGCCAAAATGTGCCATGGCGTTTTCGTAACGATCCACGAGGATGGCGAGGTGTGCTTGATAGAGTGTCGTCATAAAAAGACTCTTGTTCATTGGGCTAGAACGCCGATCTGTGTCCATTTCGTCTGCGTTGTGTTTTTCAGGGGGATGAAGCGCATTAGCATACGCTAAAAAGCATAATGTTTTGTACTGCTATTGCTTGTTGGCGATGAATTTATGGAAGAGAAAAATGCCACCTTTGAAGGTGATAAATGCACACAGTACAGACACAAAAGCCAGCAACAGATCATTTTCAATGACGAAAAAATGCTTAAAAGTATAGAAGTACACTATGGTTAGAATAATTCGCACAAGACTGTCAACAAGCGACATGACTTTGGGAGATTCGAGCATGAAGGGGTTCCTTTTTTACAATTGAGGCCAGACTGTCCCATAAAATAGCAATGAAGCCAATTATTTAATGGGTAGGCAAACGAGTGTGACGTAGTCCTTGGCGTTTTCTGTATGGGTCGGACCAACTTCAAAGACTTCGACGCCATAACGATGGCGGTTGAGTGTTAAATGGTGCAGTCGCATAAAATTGAACAAGACATGCCACGCCAACGATAAATTCTGGTAGCTGCCGTAATAGCGTAGTTGCAAATAATAGCCACGCAGAACGATACGTTCCGGGTAGAGTTCACAAGGCACTAAATTTTGTACAGGAATGCCTAAGCGCCCAGAAAAATAGTGATGGGTAATATCGGCTTTTTTATAGAGCGCAAAACTGGAGTCCGCGGGTGGGTTTTCTGGGCCAAGTTGGGTCAGTAAATCATGAAACCCCTGATCCATCTTCTGCGACATGGGTTGATTACTGACCACAAAGGGGCGTGTTACGGCATCCACATTCTCCAACCTTGCTTTAGCAAGCCACTCAAATCTTGGTTCATGGTATTCATGATCTGACGTGGTGTTATATTTGCTCAAGTAGGTTAATACTTTTAACAGCGCTAACTCCGCGTCTTTATTGGCACGAAGGTTGTAGTTTTTTTGCTTCCAGCGACGAAAAAAAGGCAATTTGCCCGTGACCTGAATCGTTATGAGTGTGCGTTCTTTCTGTTTGGTAAGGTCAATATTAAAGTGTACATCATTGGGGTAAAACGCAGGGGCTTCTAATAAAGTATGAAAGTAATGAGCGCCTGAACGAGCAGGCTCTAATGTCATGTGTCCGTCTTTGATGAGTTTCCCCTGCCACACTAAACAACTGGGAAAAACCGAATGAATGCCTGAGTTTAAATATTCATAATCCACGTGGGCATCGAGACTCATAGATAAGCCAAGGTAGCCAGCTTTGCCAATGAGTAAGGTCGCTCAAATCTTCTGCAAGTCTATCAATCGGCGCATCAATCACTGCATTGCGTCGACCAAAAAAACGACCGTTAAACAAAATGAAATAAGCCAGCAATAGGATGCTTGCAAATGTGATTAGCAACAATATGACAACCATATTTGTCTCACTCTTGAAGTTATGATGTGTTCATAAACGTGTTTATTAACCAATTGTGGCAAACTTGATGGCCAGAATCTTGCTTTTCACAGCATAGTGTTTAATGTCACTCTTTGGCAAGTGAGTGTTTTTTGAGTCAATAATATTCATGGTGGGAATGGTTAGTATGAAATCGACACTAGTGTGGGATTGGCCAGTGCGAATTAGCCACTGGTTAATGGTGTTTTTATTTACTGGTTTGATCATTACTGGCAAATCTGACGCAGACTATGTTCAATATCATTTTTACATGGGCTATGGTTTGTCTGCGGTGATCATTGCTCGTGTGCTGTATGGTTTTTATGGATCGTATTACGCACGTTTTCGCCAGTTTGTTAAAGGGCCAAAAGTTGCTTTTCGCTTTGCTGCGTCTTTGTTATCAGGTCGGCCTAAAAAATACCTAGGACACAACCCGGTTGGTGCGTTAATGGTCATCGTTTTACTTTTTGCGCTTTCAGTGCAATGGGGAACGGGGCTGTTTACCAGCGATGACATTTTTTGGTTTGGGCCTTTCTATTCATATATTCCAGAAGACTGGGCAAGTGAGTTGGCGTCTATTCATCGTTTTTTACCCAATGTATTATTGGGTTTAGTGGCAGTCCATGTACTCGCTGTGCTTTATCATGAGTTGTGTCTAAAAGAGCGATTGATCGAGGCCATGATTCATGGGCGTAAAAAACACCCAGCTCCGACTTCTATTGCTGTAAAAACTCCACGTTGGGGTGTGGTCTTTTCTTTATTGATGGGGCTTACGTGGTTAGCTGCGCTTTGGCTTATGCCGATTTAAGCAAATGGCTTTTTTACATGTATAGACAGGCGGTTTATTTGTTATTATCGCTTGTTATCAACCCCTTAAACACCTAAATAGATGGAACCCTCAGTGTCTGAAATAACCAGCCCTAACCTAGTCAATTTGTTTGATGATTTACCGGATGCCCCACAGCCCATTTACGCTAAATTAAAACAGGCGATTTCATTGAAAATCACTTCAGGCCAGTGGCAAGTTAATCAGCGGATACCGTCTGAGTCTGAAGTGGTGAAAGCATTGGGCGTCAGTCGTATGACGGTGAATCGTGCTTTGCGCGAACTCACCGCAGAAGGTTTTGGTGCGCCATCAGGGCTTAGGGACTTTTGTGGCGGAGAAAAAGCCCATTCGGCACTATTTGAGGTGCATAACATTGCAGAAGAAGTGGCCGCTCGAGGCCATAAACACCGCTCAGAGTTATTGGTATTAGAGTCCGCGAAAGCCACGGTAGAAGAAGCCATGACACTGGGGGTTCGTACTAACCATGGAATTTTTCGTTCTGTGGTGTTGCACTTTGAAAACGGCTTACCGATTCAAATAGAAGAACGCATAGTGAATGCCAATCTTGCCCCTGACTACGACAAGCAAGATTTTTCTCTGCATACCTCCTATGAATATTTAATGAGCGTCGCCCCCATGACAGAGGGCGAGCATTTGGTAGAAGCGATATTGCCTAATCCGATAGAGTGCGAGCGTTTGCGTATACAAGCGTCAGAGCCGTGTTTGCAAATCAAACGTCGCACTTGGGCGGGTGATGACATCGTCACTGCCGCGCGTTTACTTCACCCGGCTCGCGCTTTCAACTCTTTGGGCATTTTGGGCGTTAGTCTAGCTTAGTTATACCCACCAAAACGCCACGGCCTTGGGTTAATGTTGCCTTGGCGTTTTGCGAGAAGATCACCATGCTGTGAGTCTTGATGGTGACCGCATCATCACCATTTATATCCAGTACGGCCTCTTCACAGGCGTAGAAACCACTGAACAAGGTATCGCTATTTGACAGCAGGAGCGAGCAGGGGGCGGCACATGCTTCAACCTTGGCTTGGGTATCTCTTTCTCGCACCATAATATTCAGGTCTTCAATCTTGCCATTTTTCAATGTGGCGTAAGTTGTATCTCCACCTGAAAATCTTGCGATATCTAAGGGGCTGTCCAGTTTGTTTATTTGACAACCTGTCTCACTTTTGTGTTCAAGTGTCATGCCTTCACCAGACAGCAAGACTAGAGTGCGATGTAAGCCGCTGAAGTCGGAAAATATGCCATCTTCCACAACCGCTGCCTGACTAATGCGAAAACGCAGGCCGCTTTCATCGTCATGACGTTGAATCTCTAGGGTTTCGCCAAGACCGTTTTTCCACGGCATTCGTTGGTATTGTGATTGCTCGATAATGATGAAGTTAGGCATGGTACATGGCCTTTTTAATGACTTGAGTAAAGGCCAAACGGCTGCTTTCTTCTTGCTGGTGGTGGAAGTCTTTTATGGTGTGTTTACCTGCGACAAAAACGTTTTTCACTAGGTTTTCATTGGTGGCAAATAGCCAACGGTTGAGTAGGTCTTTGGCTTCGCTGGCGGCGATGAAAGGATGAGACTCGTCAAGCACCATAAAATCAGCTCGGTTACCTTGGCTTAATCCCAATGACACGCCGCAGGCTTGATTTCCACCTAATAAGGCTTGTTGGTAAAGGTTGTCACCCACGCTGGTTTGGTCTGCACGGTACAGGCGGTTGCGTTGCTGATCTCGAAGGCGCTGCCCGTATTCATACGTGCGTAATTCTTCGACAATCGATAAGCTCACATGGCTATCTGAACCTATGCCCCAGCGGCCGTTGTCTTGTTCGAAGGCAACGCCTGGAAAATACCATCGCCAAGATTGGCTTCGGTGGTGGGGCATAATCCTGCAACGGCTTGGCTGGAGGCAATTGCGTGGCGTTCAGCGTCTGTTAAATGGGTGGCGTGAACCAAACACCAGCGCTCATTTAAACCGATTTCATTGTGCAGCCATTCCACAGGGCGTTGGCCGCTGAAGGCTAAGCTGTCTTGTACTTCCTTTTGTTGCTCGGCGATATGGATGTGTATCGGAACGTCTTGTTTCAACGCCGACAGCACGGTTTCAATTTGTGGTTTGGTCACGGCACGCAGAGAGTGAAAACAAATCCCCAAGTTATGCAGAGTGTGATTGGCTAACGACTTATCGCAGGCTTGGTGCAAGGCCAAATACGACTCTGTGTTATTGATAAAGCGTGCTTGTCCGGTGTTCGGTGCCTGTCCGCCAAAACCAGAATGAGAATACAGCACAGGTAGCAACGTTAAGCCCAGTCCAGACTCGTTCGCAGCAGCGATGATCTGATTCGACATCTCGCCAAGCTGAGCATACTGTTTGCCGCCCACATCGTGATGCAAGTAGTGAAATTCCCCCACTTGTGTGTAACCGGCTTTTAGCATGTCGATATAAAGTTGTTTGGCGATGATGTGTGCATCGTCTGGCGTGAGTTTTTGTACGATTTTGTACATCAGATCGCGCCAACTCCAAAAACTATCATTTGGGTTCAAACTGACTTCAGCCGCCCCAGCCATCACTCGTTGAAAGGCATGAGAGTGCACGTTGGCAAGTGTTGGTAAGACGGGGCCAGATAATACATAGCAGTCTGTTGTTGGTGAACTGTCTGCTTCAAAAGAGTGAAAATGACCATTTTTAACAGAGAAAAGCACATCTTTCGCCCAGCCAGAAGAGAGCAAAGCGCGTTGTGCAAAATAGTATTGAGTGCTATCGCAATGAGTTGAGTATTGGCTAGTCACAAGTCATTTCCTAATCAAGATGGGTATTTCGAGTGTAATAGAAAATATAATGTATATACAAGTTGGTTTTTTTATCTTTGCAAGGCTCTTTAGGCTAGTGCTTGTTTATACAGGTTTTTTTGTGCTTGGATCTGGGCTTTACGTCTTTGTAGTCAATATTTATTGGAATTTTTTTAAAAATGCCTTGCATCTATAAAAATTAGATTTTATCTTTGATTTAGTTGTATATACATGTTTATTGGATATTTCTTTAAATCAGAATAAAAAGACACTCTTAATAGGTGAAAAAATGACTAAGCAAACACTCGCTCAGAAACGCTACCGCGCCGGTGTGGTAAAAGCCGCCACAGGAACGACTCTTACCGCCAAATCTTGGTTCACGGAAGCGCCCATGCGTATGCTGATGAATAATCTCGATCCTGATGTAGCGGAAAACCCAGAAGAATTAGTGGTTTACGGTGGTATCGGTCGTGCAGCGCGTGACTGGGAATGTTATGACAAAATCGTTGAATCCCTAAAAGAATTAGAAGAAGACGAAACTTTATTGGTGCAATCTGGCAAGCCAGTGGGCGTGTTCAAAACCCACAGCAATGCACCGCGTGTACTAATCGCTAACTCAAACCTAGTACCACATTGGGCGAACTGGGAACACTTTAACGAGCTTGATGCCAAAGGCTTGGCGATGTACGGCCAAATGACAGCGGGTTCTTGGATCTATATTGGTAGCCAAGGCATTGTGCAAGGCACTTACGAAACCTTCGTTGAAGCGGGTCGTCAGCATTACGATGGTAACTTGGCAGGTCGTTGGGTATTAACGGCGGGACTTGGTGGCATGGGGGGCGCACAGCCTCTAGCAGCCACCTTGGCTGGTGCGTGTTCGTTGAATATCGAATGTCAGCAAAGCCGCATCGATTTCCGTTTGCGTACTCGTTATGTGGATGAGCAAGCGACTGACTTAGACGATGCCATGGCTCGCATTAAGAAATACACCGCAGAAGGCAAGGCCGTTTCTATCGCGCTTTGTGGTAACGCCGCAGAAATTCTACCTGAAATGGTAAAACGTGGTATTCGCCCAGATATGGTGACAGACCAAACATCGGCTCACGATCCATTAAATGGCTACTTGCCATTAGGCATGAGCTGGGAAGAGTATCGTGAGAAAGCACAAACTCAGCCAAAAGAAATCGTAACTGCTGCGAAAAAATCCATGGCGAAACATGTTCAAGCCATGTTGGATTTCCAAAAAATGGGCATTCCTACGTTTGACTACGGTAACAACATTCGTCAAATGGCGATGGAAGAAGGTGTCGAAAACGCTTTTGACTTCCCAGGTTTTGTGCCGGCTTATATTCGTCCGTTGTTCTGCCGTGGTATCGGTCCTTTCCGTTGGGCCGCTTTGTCTGGTGATCCGGATGATATTTATAAAACCGATGCCAAAGTAAAAGAGTTGATTCCTGATGATGAGCATCTACATCGTTGGTTAGACATGGCCCGTGAACGTATTCAGTTCCAAGGTTTGCCAGCGCGTATTTGTTGGGTGGGTCTTGGTCAGCGTGCCAAACTAGGCTTAGCCTTTAATGAAATGGTTCGTAGCGGTGAATTGTCGGCGCCAATCGTTATTGGTCGTGATCATTTGGATTCGGGGTCGGTATCTAGCCCGAACCGCGAAACGGAAGGCATGCAAGATGGTTCTGATGCAGTATCGGATTGGCCATTATTGAACGCCTTGTTGAACACAGCTTCTGGCGCGACTTGGGTGTCTTTACACCACGGCGGTGGCGTGGGCATGGGCTTCTCTCAGCATTCCGGCATGGTGATTGTGTGTGATGGTAGTGATGATGCGGCAGCGCGTATTGCTCGTGTTCTTCATAATGATCCAGCGACTGGCGTGATGCGTCATGCGGACGCAGGTTATGAGATTGCTATCGATTGCGCGAAAGAGCAGGGATTAAATCTGCCTATGATTACCGGAAAGTAATAGACAGTTACAAGATCTTAATATATGACGCAACACTTAAATAGGATTTGTTTTAAGTGTTGCGTACTGGTTATAGAAGACGCCTCACAAGGGTGTAAAACAATATTATAAAAATTATTTGATGGCAAAATATGACATCAAGATTGGAGAGCACTATGTTTGAATTAACCATAAAGCCCGGTCAATTGACGCTGAATGAATTGCGCCAAATCAGTCGTCGTCACGTTAAATTGACGTTAGACGAGAGCGCTTTCCCTGCGATTCACGCCAGCACCCAAGTGGTCAACGATGTGATTGCCCAAAACCGTACTGTGTATGGTATCAACACAGGCTTTGGTTTATTAGCCAATACGCGCATTGCGCCAGAAGATTTGGAAGAGTTGCAGCGTAGTATTGTCTTGTCGCACGCGGCGGGTATTGGTCAGTTGATGGAAGACAAAACCGTCAAACTGATCATGGCGCTGAAGGTAAACAGCCTTGCGCGTGGTTTCTCGGGTATTCGTCTGGAAGTGATTCAAGCGCTGCTTACTTTGATCAACAAAGAAGTGTATCCCTGTATTCCGAAAAAAGGCTCTGTTGGCGCATCTGGCGATTTAGCGCCATTGGCACACATGAGTACGGTGTTGCTGGGTGAAGGCAAAGCCCGTTACCGTGGCGAAGTGATTTCTGGTCGTGCGGCTTTGTCTATCGCTGGATTGGAGCCAATTACCTTGGCACCAAAAGAAGGTTTGGCTCTACTTAATGGTACGCAAGCATCGACGGCGTTTGCTCTAGAAGGCTTGTTTGAAGCGGAGGATTTATTTGCTTCTGCCATTGTGTGTGGTTCCTTGTCGGTAGAAGCGGCGCTTGGTAGCCGAAGTCCATTTGATGCGCGCATTCATGAAGTGCGTGGTCATCAAACACAAATTGATACGGCAGCGGCTTATCGTCATCTTTTAGGCGAAACGTCTGAGTTGGGCGACTCTCACCAAGGCTGTGAAAAAGTTCAAGATCCGTATTCATTACGTTGTCAGCCACAGGTGATGGGTGCATGTCTTGAGCAAATCCGCAGCACGGCGAAAGTCTTGTGTGTGGAAGCCAACTCGGTATCGGACAACCCATTGGTGTTTGCGGAAGAAGGAGACATCATTTCCGGCGGTAACTTCCATGCTGAACCGGTGGCTATGGCGGCGGATAATTTAGCCTTAGCGATTGCTGAAATCGGCAGTTTGTCTGAGCGTCGTATGGCCTTGTTGATCGATAGCAATTTAAGTAAATTACCCCCCTTTTTAGTGGACAACGGCGGTGTCAACTCTGGTTTTATGATTGCGCAAGTAACGGCCGCAGCCTTGGCGAGCGAGAACAAAACCTACGCACATCCAGCATCAGTAGACAGCTTACCAACTTCGGCTAACCAAGAAGATCATGTTTCCATGGCGACCTTCGCAGCGCGTCGTTTGAAAGATATGGCGGAAAATACCCGCGGTATTTTGGCGGTTGAAATTTTGTCTGCGGTACAAGGCTTGGACTTCCGTGCACCATTGAAATCTAGTAAACGATTAGAAAATGCCCGTGCCACTTTGCGTGCTCGTGTGCCGTTTTATGATAAAGACCGTTATTTCGCGACAGATATCGAAAAAGCCAATGAGTTGCTGCTAGAAGCGGTGCATAACGAAACGATGCCTGAAGGGCTATTGCCTAGTTTATAAAGAACTAAGTTTAGCGGTTTAAGAAAAGGAAAGGTGATGACAAACGATACTCCAATGAAGTTAGACAGCTTATGGCGCGGCGCCAATGTAGCGACCATGAAAGGTGGCCAATATAGCGTCATTGAAAACGCCGCCATTGGTGTTCGTGGTGGACGTATTGTTTGGATCGGCAAAGCGCACGATTTACCCGCATACCAGACGCAACAGGAGTATGATTTGGGTGGCGGTTGGATTACGCCCGGTTTAATCGATTGCCATACGCACCTAGTGTTTGGTGGTAATCGAGCTGGGGAGTTTGAACAACGCTTAAATGGCGTGAGCTATCAAGACATTGCTAAGCAGGGTGGTGGCATTGCATCGTCTGTGAGAGCCACCCGCGACGCGAGTGAGGCTGAGTTGGTTGCCAGTGCATTACGTCGTTTAAAAAGCTTAATGGCGGATGGCGTGACTACGTTAGAGATTAAATCGGGTTATGGTTTGTCCCTCGATTCAGAACTGAAAATGTTACGCGTCGCTGGAAAGCTGGGCGATGAATGGCCTGTGACCATTAAACGAACTTGTTTGGCGGCGCACGCGATGCCGCCAGAGTACGAGGACAAAGACGCTTATATTGATTACCTCTGTGAGAAGGTATTGCCGAAAGTCGCCCAACTTGGTATGGCTGATGCGGTAGACGCTTTTTGTGAAGGCATCGCCTTTAGTACTGAACAAGTGGCGCGTTATTTTAAAACCGCTGAGTCATTAGGCTTACCAGTGAAAATCCATGCTGAGCAGTTGTCTTCCTTAGGTGGTACCGCTATGGCCTCGTCGTTCAAGGCGTTGTCGGCGGATCATATCGAATTTATTGAAGAATCAGACGTAAAAGCCATGGCCGAATCGGGAACGGTTGCCGTGTTGTTGCCAGGGGCGTTTTTCACCCTAAAAGAGACACAGCGTCCACCGATTTCTTTGTTACGTCAATATAGTGTGCCCATGGCGATTGCCACGGATGCGAACCCAGGCACCTCTCCTGCGTTATCACTTCGTCTAATGATGAACATGGCATGTACCTTGTTTACGCTGACGCCTGAAGAAGCCCTTGCTGGCGCGACAATTCATGCGGCAAAAGCATTGGGAATGGCGGATTCTCATGGTAGTTTAGAGGTCGGAAAAGTCGCGGATTTTGTTTGTTGGGATATAGAAAGCCCTGGCGAATTGAGCTACTGGCTAGGCGGTGATCTAGTGAAAACCAGAGTCTACGAAGGCAAACAATCTGACGGTAAAAATAGCCAAGGGGAGCAAGTATCATGACAACACACGCTTCATTAACCGTACCAGCCTTTGACTTTGTGCAAGGGGATTCGCCTTTATTGGTGAGCATGCCGCATTCAGGGCTGAATCTGACTGCCGATGTGCAAGCTGGATTGACAGATCAAGCTAAAAAATTGCCTGATACCGATTGGTTTATTCCTGAGCTTTATGAGTTTTTAGAATCATTGGGTGTGGGCTGTATCAAGGCAAATTATTCTCGCTATGTGATCGATCTTAACCGTCCATATGATGATAAACCGCTTTATGTAACCAAAACCACGGGGCTGTTCCCTGATATTTTATTCGAAGACAGCCCAGTTTTTGTCGAAGGTAAAGCGCCAACAGATGAACATAAAGCTGTTTGCAAAGAACACATTTGGAAACCCTATCACGGCACCATTGAGCAAGAACTGGCGCGTTTAAAAGCCAAATTTGGCTACGCTATTCTGTTTGACGCCCACAGCATCGCCGCCGAAGTGCCTATGTTATTTGATGGTACACTGCCAGACTTCAACTGGGGTACCAACGAAGGTAAGGCGTGTCATGAAGCCTTAGCCAACGTCGTCACCCAAATACTGCGACCAAATTATACGCAAGTGCTCAATGGGCGTTTTAAAGGCGGCTATATCACGCGCCATTTCGGCCAACCAAATGAGGGGATTCATGCTATTCAGCTCGAACTTTCTCAAGCGACTTACATTAATGACGAACTGGCAAAACAGTCAGAATATCAACTGGATGAACAGAAGCAGCCATTGATTACACAACAACTGAAAGACGTGATTGAAGCCTGTCTATACGTTCGCTTTTAACCTCAGCTGTTTTATGGTTCAAGAATCCCTATGTTGTGAAAACAGCATGGGGATTTTTTCGATACGATATCTAGCTTCTTTTTTATTGACGATAGTGCAATGGAGCGTCATTGTTGTGGTGTCAAACTTTATAGGAAAAGGAATTCTTATATGTTCAAAAACTATTCTTTAGCGTCTTTTGCTTCTATTTATTGCTGCTCAATTATTAATCGACAAATTACGCCATTGGCGTATAATTTGGAGATGTCATGGTAATTGTTGAAACACCCATTTTCACCAAACTTATTAATGAAATAATGGGCGACGATGAATACAAGGAATTGCAGGAAGCCTTGGTTATAAAGCCAGATCTTGGTGTGTTGATTAAAAACAGTGGTGGTTTAAGGAAGATTCGCTGGTCTGTGGATGGTCGTGGGAAAAGTGGTGGCGTACGAATCATCTATTACTGGATGACTGAGAATGAGCAGCTTTACATGATGTATATTTTTTCCAAAAGCACTCAAGAGAATTTAAGCGATGCGCAAACCAAGGCGCTAAGACAAATAGTAGAAAGGTGGTCACAATGAATGACGACATGTTCAATGAATTGCTGGAAAGCGTACAGCAAGCTGACAACATTATAAAAGGCCAAGTCTCAGCGGCACGTACCACAGAATTTGCAGACCCAGAAGTGAAGGCAATTCGTACCAAAACGGGTTTAAGTCAAAGCCGTTTTGCTAACCTGCTTGGTGTCAGTAAACGTACTTTAGAAAACTGGGAACAAGGTCGCCGTCATCCAACGGGACCAGCTCGCGCTTTGCTTAAAATCGTCGATGCGGATCCAGAGTATGCGCTGAAAGCGCTGCATGGATGAACATTGTTAAAAACCTCCATGTTGTAAAGGTTTCATTATTTTTTATAGGTCATTTATTTTTTTGAAGATTGTTTGAAATTTAAATTAAGGCTGATAGGTTGAAAAATGACCTTTAAAATAGCGATATTTATAACGCTATAAAATGTTATAGTTATCTCATTCATGCCATGAATTATGTGGCTTGTAGCCTAATAAGGAAGCGATGATGATATCAATGACACCCTTCTTAGAATCGAATGATCTTGGTGAGTATCAAGATAAAATAATAGAGCTTATCAAAGCCGATGCAGAGCTGAATCAATCGATTCCTGACTCCCTTCGGTCGTCCTTGGAGTGGCTTCTACGTCTAGTAAACAGTTATTACAGTAACAAGATTGAAGGCAATCCAACGCATCCTAAAGATCTACTGAAAACTCAGTCTGTTGATGCTGATAGCAACATGAACAACTCGAAAGATATTCAGGAGTTGTTATCTCATCTTGAAGTTCAAATGAAGCTGTCTCGAAGCAATGTATCGCCAGAGCAAGTGGTTTGTCAGGAATTTATAAAAAATATCCATCAAGAATTTTATGCTGGTTTTCCAGAAGAGGCTCTTATTGTCAAGAATCAACGTGGCGCCCCAGCAGAGGATGAAACGGGCAAGCCTATTCTGATTGTTCCAGGTAGTTACCGAGATAAAATGGTATTAGTGGGCAAACACGAGCCGCCTATGCCAGAAGAGATCAGTCGTTATATGCGTTGGATTGAACAAATGTACAATCCAACTCGAATCTTTGGTACTAATCGTTTATGTGCCGCTGCAGCATTACATCATAGGTTGGCTTGGGTTCATCCTTTTATTGATGGTAACGGTCGTACAACAAGATTGGTCACTGATACCTATATGCGTTGTTTAGGATACGATGGATATGGCCTTTGGTCTTTAGCAAGGGGATTTGCAAGAGACACCGACGCTTATTATAAAGCCTTGGCGCAAGCAGATATGCCAAGGCAAGGTGAATCTGACGGAAAGGGTATCCTTTCCAAACGGGGGCTGATTTATTTTACCAAGTACTTTATCGATACGGCATTGGATCAGGTGAGATTTTTTAATGACCTGCTTGAGCCAACAGCATTAAAAACCAGAATGGACATCTATTTTGAGTTTCGCTCGAAAGGAGCGATAGCCGATATAAATGGCAAAAAAACCCTACTTAAAATCGAAGCAAGAGACATTTACAAGCTTCTTGTCGACCGTGGGCCACTATTTCGCTCGCAAATTAGTAGTCATTTTGGGAAGAGCGAGCAAACCTTAAGACCTGTTATCAATCAAATGCGAGATGAAGGCTTGCTTAAAGCCGATCCAAAACAGCCAGTAGAACCAAAATTATCTCCCAACATAGTAGAAACTGTATTTCCGGGGATTTGGTAGGTCTATCAACTAGTTTGGTTTCAGTAAACGTACTTTAGAAAACTGGGAATAAGGTCGTCATCCAACTGGACCAGCACGAGCTTTACTTAAAATCGTCGAGGCTGATCCAGAGTATGCGCTAAAAGCGCTAAATGGTTAATTCGAGCTATTTTATTACAATCAATTTTTACTCTTTCCTTTCATATATACCTTAAGAATAGGATCTGAAGTTGGTGGGAAAGAGCTAACAAGTTCATGATTTTTTAAGATTTGAAGGAAAGCCTTGTTTTCTTCGTTATTCGGCACTTTTGCTGTTTTTCCATTAGCGGCAGTTAACTTAGGATAATCAGCCTTCATTAATGTCAAAATATTGATTAACTGAGATATTGGTACCAACTTTATTTGAGGATGTAATAGCTTAATAATACTTTGGTCTTCAATACCATGGCTGGCCATTTTCTCGATGACATCAATCGGCAGTGTTTTATCTTGGTTAATCGCAAATTGAGCCAATTCGACAAGTCCACCTTTATCGCAGTCTTCTGTATATGCTATGGCTTGTTCTACGATAGACATCTTTTTTTCTATAGTGATCTTAGTGCTTGCAAGAAATGCTTCTAAATCACCCTGTAAAAGCTCTGGCGTGATGTATTCATGAAATTTGTTTGAGGCTTCAATATAGTGTTCACGAGTTGACCAATCTTCTTCTAAAAGATGTTCATAAGTATCCTCACAATCCTCGACAAGATCACTTTCTAACAGCAGTGGGAGCATTTCTTTAGGAACAGTACTTGACTCGATATAGTTGTCTAAATTCAAACTGTTAACAAGCTGAACTTTGTGCTCGGCTGAGAGGTTATTAGCATTTAGAATGTTGATAGTCAGTTTTTCTTTTTCTTCTTGGGTGGCTGATTCATGTTCGACGATGGCATCGTTTTGTATAAGAATCCTTTCAAGATACTCATCAATACCATGATTGATAGATATGTAGCTGCTGATATTATTGAATGTTGCAGTAAAGCGTTGACAGCTGGCTAAGAATATCCAAGCCTCCATTCTAACGACATCTAGACTCTGAATAATGCAATCGGGTGATGAATTTCTGATTATTTTCCCTAATTTTTCGTGATTTTCTGATTCCGAAACATCATCGATTATTTTTATTAAATACTCATTTGATGTGACTGTGTTGAAATTATTGTCCACAGCATTCAAGTATCTTTCTAAATTACGTAATAAATAGTAATAGACTTTTTGGTCTTTTTCTAATGCTACATCTAACGCTAAATCTGTTTCATTACCTAATACTATCTTTAGGTTTTCAACATTGATTTCATACAGGTCTTTTGCAATAAATGCGTTACGTATTTGTTCAGATAGGGGCTTCAATTTCGCTACGCGAATTGAAGCATTAGAGTATAGCTTGGCAATATTTTCTGCCTGATTTCTTTCTTTCGAAGACAATAAGATATTCAGTTCAAAATAATGCTCTTGTAGGTATTTTGATACCGAGTCTTCTATGCTGTATTCTAGTTCTGAATTTAAGTGTTCTAGTGCAGTACTAATGAGGGAAAGACGTAGTTCATTATTTAGCTCCACTTGATTGATTAGGAATTCAAGGACTTCTACTGTCTCCAATGTGATTTTTTTGATCAATTCAGTGTGTTTATTTTCACCACTTAGATAAGCTTGTAAAAAACGTATTTCGTCTTCCCCAAACTGTATGAGTGACTGAATCATTATGCCTGCTTTAATATGGTCAAACTCTAACAGATAATTCAGAATAGAAATGTTGTAAAGACAAGGTTCGCTAAGTGCTTGGTCACCACATTCACTGATAATAGATTTTATATCTCTTTCTTCAAGTATTAGTTGTTCATCCATTATGTTGGAGCCAACATTATGGATGATAAAATTCTGAGCGTTAGCGCTGATAGCCTTTCCATGAAATGTTGAGGTATACAAGGTGAAGTTACGGTTTAGATAACCTGATGTTATGAGCTGGTAGGCAAGCCCATCAGATAGTATTTCACGTGTAATAGAATCGAATGTCTGTCTTGATTGATTGTAATCAAGCGTTAGCTTTGACTCGTTTATTAGGTCTTTAATCGTTGCGCTTCGAAGAAACTCTAGTTTAGTTTTTTTCTGACTAATATCAGTTTTCAGTTTCTTACTGTCTACTTCCTGCCAATTATCAGGGTTAAAGCTATCCTCTAAAACGTCTTCTAAATCTGATCGTTGGAATGTAAGTTTATTGCTATGCTACCTTTGACTCCATGATAGTTTTTGTTCGTCTGGATTTGATATGAACTCGTTCCAAAACTCTATGCCTTTGAGTTCTATTAATCCATATTGTTTGCTGGCAAATGAAAAAACACCATTGTCAATGTGACAATTAACTGCTCTAGAGGTACGTTCAATATGAGCAATGAGTCGTTTGCCAAAATCTACACAGCGTTTTTCTATACCATGTTTACTTAACTTAGTGAGGTTTAGGATGCTTGTTCTGATTTCCTTGTTAATTTCATTTGTATTTTCGTTAACGAACTCCCTGCTTAAATAATAAATTTCATCTAGCTTACTTTTTCCTAATCGAATTAATTCGAAATCAGATAGATGAGTACTTTTATAAAGCATCATGGCAAAGAGTTCGCTTTCATTTAAATTGAGTTTTTTGTCGTTATCTGTGAATATTTTTTCACGAAAAATAATGAATTCATTGTATATATTTTTTAGTAAACGCATATCTGGAACATAGCGAGCGGCCAGATTGATCAACTCATCACCTATTTTTTCCTGATCCGTTTTACCTAAAACTTGTATAACGAGGTCTCTTGCGCTTCTGTGAGTAATAAAAGGAACCACTGGAATAATAAGGTCAAAGAACTTGGTTCTGTTGGCTCGTTGAATTTCAGCTTCTTCAGGGGTAATGGTTACTTCTTCTGTTTTTTTGTTTAGTGAGTTCTGTGCGCTTGGGTCGAATATGCTGTCTTTGATGGCATAGATGAAACGAATGGGCTTGCTTTCGAATTGTGGGGCGTTATTGAGAAGTGTGTTTAGGGAGCGAAGAGTCTCAAATATATATGAATCTTCAAATCTATCGATATCTTCAAAAATAACGATATTTTTCTTTGATACTTCAAAAAAATAAACGATCTCATCTAAGTATTGGTCGAAATACGATACCGATTTTTCATCCAATGAAATGGCAGCATTGCCTGTCGATAGCTGGCTAATATTGACTCGACCTTGAAAAAGGTAGCGTGCCATGAAAGTACAGGATGCTAATAAAAAGAATACAATTACATGTATCCAAGCTCCTAATGCAGCAATGCTTTCATGAATTGAAATAATTTTCTCAGTCCATTCCATTAGAAGAAAGAGGAGTGTAAAAACAATACCTGAAAGCGCTGCGATACTATGTTCACGTTTGCAGTTGAAGCTTTCGATCCGGTTAAAGCGAGAGCGCGGCGCGTTGTGTGACTCGATACGGTAAAGCAACTGCTTAACGATTTCTTGTTGGATTCTGTTTGTGGTTGTAGATGCTTGCTTAGGGATGCTTTCGTCAACTTCGTGAGAGTCTGCTGGTGCTAATGTGGATAAAGAAATCCCAACAACGTCATCTTTATGCTCTTCAGCTACTTTTTGAAGAATACTGCTTTTACCGACGCCATAGGTACCAGATAACGCAATATTTCTAATTTTTGCCTCTTTTAAAGCAGAATTGATTCGTTTGATATATGAGCCATGATTATCTTCGTTAAACTCAGGAGTAAGGGGGTAAGAGTAAAGTCTTCCTGTACTGGCTGTTGTGCTTTTTCTTCCATTCCCTGTTTCCTTGTATGAGGACTTAATCAAGACCTAGATTTTTGGATATTTAAAAATATTGTTTCTTATTTAGACTGTATCGTTTTAACGACAAAAGACCAACTGCTTTAATTTCCTAAATAGCCCTCATGTGGCTTTTTGAAACGCTTTGCACTGTTCGATAAGCGCGTCGATGTTGATGTGTTGTTCGGCGCTGTCGGCGAGGCGGTTGATTTCGGCATCGCGGTATTGGTCGTAGTCGAATGCGGCGGCTTGGTCGACGCCAGCCCAGTGAAGTAGAGCTTGTAGGGCGTCTGGATGGTCGAATATACCGTGTAAATAGGTGCCTATAATCTTACCATCTTCTGATATGTAGCCTTCTTTTTCGTCATTTTCGCTATTTTCTCCATTCTCTAAGTTAGCAAAGTGGCGGATGCTTGTGTTAGTTGAAAAGCTTGATACGCCGGAGTGGATTTCGTAGCCCGTGAATTGGGCTTGTTGTGTCTCGATTTGCAGATAGCCTTGGCGTTGCTTGAGTTGTTTTTCTTTTTCTAACACCGTGGTCATGGGGATATAACCAAAGCCTTTGGCTTGGGTGTTGGCGTGTTGGTTTTCTAAGCCATAGGGGTCGAGTAAGCTTTCCCCTAGCATCTGAAAGCCCCCGCAAATGCCCATGACTTTACCGCCATATCTTAGGTGTGTATTTAAATACTTTTCCCAACCTTCCTGACGTAAAAACGCTAAATCACTCTGTACACTTTTGCTGCCTGGCAAGATGACAAGGTCGGCTGGCGGTATGGCTTGGTTTGCTTTGACAAGGGTGACTTGCACATTAGGATGGAGGCGCAGCGCATCCCAGTCTGTGTGATTACTGGTGCGAGGCATGACGGGAATAACCACGTTCAGTTTGGTATTGGCGTCCGTTTTGACGGGGCTGTGGGCGACCGCGTCTTCGGATTCTAGATGGAAGCCTTTTAAATAAGGCAATACACCAAGGACGGGCTTGCCTGTACGTTGTTCAAGCCAATCTAATCCAGACTGCAATAAACTGATATCGCCTCGGAAGCGATTGATGACAAAGCCAATAACGCGATCTTGTTCGCTAGGGCTGAGCAGTTCCAAGGTGCCAACCAGATGCGCAAAGACGCCGCCTTTGTCGATGTCGGCAATAATAATAACCGGACAATCGATGCTTTCAGCAAAGCCCATGTTGGCAATGTCACGAGCACGTAGGTTGATCTCAGCAGGACTGCCGGCTCCTTCAATAAGCACCGCCTGATATTGATCGGCAAGACGGTAATAAGAATCCAGCGCAGCCACTTTAGCGATGCTTTTGTATTCGTGGTAGCCAACGGCATCCATGTTGCCCACCGCTTTGCCTTGGATGATGACTTGAGCACCGACATCGGTATTGGGTTTTAGCAAGATGGGGTTCATGTCGACGTGGGGTTCGAGCTCCCGCGGCATAAGCCTGTACGGCTTGGGCACGACCTATTTCATTGCCATCTTGGGTCACGGCGCTGTTCAATGCCATGTTTTGCGGTTTAAAGGGGGCGACTTGAATGCCTCGACGGGCAAATAAGCGGCATAAAGCCGTTACTAGGGTGCTTTTTCCGGCATCGGATGTGGTCCCTTGGACCATTAAACTAAAGGCTGGCATTCAGAGTCATCACGCTTTAAATCAATAAGGTGATAGAATTCTACCTCATTGTCCCATTATGTGAAAAACGACCTATATTCATGATGACTTCAATTTTTGACTTTTTAGCGGCGAACAGCTTTATGGTGTTGGCGGCATTGGTGTTAGATCGCTGGCTAGGTGAACCGAAAAGTTGGCATCCGCTGATCTGGTTTGGCCGTTGGGTGGATTTGTGTCGCAAGCATACTCAGCTGCCTTTAGATGCCTCCTCGGCTCGTCAACGTATGGTGGGTGTGCTGGCTTGGCTGATCGCCGTATTGCCTTGGTTATTGATCTTATCGGTATTGTTTTGGCTACTGCCTAATCTGCTGGATGTGATTCTGTCTATTCTTATATTGTATTTTGCGATTGGTTGGCAGAGTTTGCGGGAGCACGCGTTGGCGATTTACCAGCCCTTGTCGGCTGTGTCGCTATCGTCTGAAATGACGACTGAAGAGGCGGCTGAAAAGCTCAATGAAGCACGTCTTGCTGTCAGTTATATCGTCAGTCGGGATACTCAAAATTTGGATGAGTCTGCCGTCGCGAAGGCCGGTATTGAGTCGGTATTGGAAAATGGCAGTGATGCGGTTTTTGCGCCGATTTTTTGGTTTGTACTCTTGGGAGCACCAGGAGCTTTGTTATATCGTTTGGCCAATACGCTAGACGCTATGTGGGGCTATAAAACCGAGTCTTTGTTGCATTTTGGCTGGTTTGCCGCACGATTTGACGATGTGCTGAATTATCTGCCCGCGCGATTAGTGGTTTACACTTACGCCGCTTGTGGCCATTGGCGGGCAGCTATTCGCAGTGCTCGTCGTCCTTCGGCTCGTTGGAAAAGCCCCAATGCGGGTCCTGTTATGGCCGCTGGTGCTGGTGCGATAGGGGTTCAATTGGGTGGTGAGGCACCGTATTTTGGCAAAATAGAGACGAGGCCGATTTTAGGAGAGGGTGAAATGCCTAGGCCTAAACATTTAAAAGAAGCCATTTGGTTAGTGGATAAAAGTGTGTATTTATGGGGATTGGTGATATGCCTTTTGATCTGAATAAAAAGCCGGTGAATCTTGAGCTTGCCGCCCCCAAACATGGTGGTGATTTGGCTTATTGGCAACGTAAAGTGGGCAACGACGCGTTAAACTGGTTGGATTTGTCTTCTGCCTGTAACCGAGAACCTTGGCCGGTTCCTGAGGTGTCTACGGCTTTATGGATGGCTTTGCCAGATCAAACTGAGTTATTAGAGCAAGCAGAGCGCTACTTTGCTCGTCGTCCTAATGCCATAGGGGCTGGATCTCAGCACATTATTGAATCTTTGCCTCCGTTATTGCGGGAGTCCGGATGTTTAACCAGTCAAACGGTGTTTGTGCCGCGTATTGGTTATCAAGAGCATGCTTTTGCTTGGCAGAAATGGGGCTACGACATTGTTTATTACGACGCGTTAGAGCAATTACTGACGCAGCATTGGGCGGTGGCTGTGGTGATTCAGCCGAACAATCCGACGGGTGAGCTTGCGTCAGCCAGCATCTTGTCTCAGTTGATCGCTCATGCAGAGCAACAAGGCGCCAGTTTGGTGGTGGACGAAGCTTTTATTGATGCGACGCCTGAATGGAGTGTATTGAAGCTCCAAGAATCCGATTTGAGTGAATCTCTGTTTGTTATGCGTTCTGTTGGGAAGTTTTTTGGTTTGGCGGGTGCAAGAGTGGGGTTTGTTTTTTGCGCGTCAAAATGGCAAGTCGCATTGAACAATTTGCTGGGACCTTGGCCTGTAGCGACACCCAGTTTGCATTTGGTGAGCTTGGCGTTGGCGGATACTGCTTGGCAATCTTACGCGTTGCAGAACTTGGCCGTACGACAAGCGGCGTTTGTTGAGCGAGTTATGCCAAAATTGAATACCATCTTTGACTCACAAGACAGTGTACGGAATGCCTTATTTACGACTTGGTTTCTTGATAGTCAGTCATATGCAGAGCACGTTTTTACCATGTTGCATCAGGTGGGCGTTCATACGCGTTTAGGGGACGGTTGGATTCGTGTGGCATTGCCTGCGTTGGATGAAATGGACGCGTTAAATCGTGCCTTGATACGCCTATTAAAAACCGCAGGAGACCAGACGCAGAGCTATTCAAGGGGGGAACTTGCATGAAACATCTTGTTCTCGGTGGGGTGAGAAGCGGTAAAAGTGCGTTTGCGCAAGAGCAGATAGCGGCTTGCGCAAAGCCTGTGTGTTATGTGGCGACGTCGCAGGTATGGGATGATGAGATGGCGAGCCAGTTCGCCAACATAAAGACAATCGTCCCAAAGAGTGGCAGTTAATAGAAGAGCCGTTGGCGCTTGCCAGTGTATTGGATTCTCTTAATGCGCCTGAACAGGCGGTCATTGTCGAATGTTTTACCTTGTGGTTGACGAATTTATTATGTTTGGAAGACGACGCTCGATTAGAAAGCGAAAAGTGTGCACTGTTACAAGCGGTTGAACGCTTTGAGGGCGATTTAGTGTTGGTTTCCAGTGAAGTGGGTTTGGGGATTATGCCGATGAATGCTCTAGCTAGGCGTTTTGGCGATGAGGCAGGTGCCATGAACCAAGCACTGGCTAAACTGACCGATCGGGTAACTTTTGTTGCGGCAGGGCTGCCTCTACCGCTAAAATCCTAATCTGGCCTATTCCACCTAATGTCTGCGTGTTTGGTGACTTGTGCGTCACCTTATATAGCAGATAAAACTAGTAGATAGAACGAACGATAAAAGCGTAGGAGCTTTGAAGATGACCCCTTATTCAAAAGATTTTCCAGTGTCTTGGGAAGAATTACATAGAAATGCTCGTGCGTTATCTTGGCGGTTGCTAGAGCAAGGTCCTTGGAAGGGTATTATTGCGATTACCCGTGGTGGTTTGGTGCCAGCGGCTATCTTGTGCCGTGAAATGGACATTCGTTTAATCGATACCATTTGTATTGTCAGCTATGGTGCCGATGAAAAGGGTGATGCTGCCATGAAACAAGGTGAGCTAAATGTATTGAAAGGTGTAGAAGGTGACGGCGAAGGTTTTATTCTGGTCGACGATCTTGTTGATACGGGGCGAACGGCTGCGAAGGTGCGTGAAATGCTGCCTAAAGCCCATTTCGCGACCATTTATGCCAAGCCTGCCGGTAAGCCATTAGTGGATACTTTTATTACCGAAGTTAGCCAAGATACTTGGATTCGCTTTCCTTGGGATATGGAATATACCTTCTCGACACCGTTGGCCGATCGCCAAGGAAAATAAGCCGCTCTTCGACATCAATGGGCTGTCATTTAAAAAAAGCAACGAGAGTGTGGCAAAATGACACAAAACTCTCGTTTCTTTTACGTATTTTTGAGCTAACTTTATCACTGGGTTTTCATAGAATAGATGGCTCAAAAGTGATTTAAATAACAAGACTATAGGATTTCAATATGTGGCAAACGCTAACTCGCGTGGTTTTAGCTGGTATTTTATCGTTTGCAACGATATTGCCAGTGTGGGCGGAAGGTACGGTTGCGCGTGCGCAATTTTCGACCGATGTGGTAGATCGCGAACCAATTGATGATATTGGTCCCGTGGTAAAAGTAGAATATGGTGAGATACAGCGAGTGTATTTCTTCACGGATTTGCGTGATATGCAAGGTAGTCAAGTGATTCATCGCTGGAAGCTGGATGATGAAGAGCAGGCTGATGTCGCGTTTGATATTGGTGGCGATCGGTGGAGAGTATGGTCAAGTAAGCGCTTAATGCCTGGCTTTGATGGCAAGTGGAGTGTGGATGTCGTGAAAGATGGTGCTGTCATAGAAACTCGCTCTTTTGACTATGTGGATAGCGAGTAATTACTCGCTTCCCTTTCTAGTAAATTATTTTCTTAGAAGTAAGGATGGTTATGCCTCATTTACGTGTACGTGGCTTGGCGTTTGATGAATTAGAATCCATTGCCGATATTTTAGTCGAGAACTTAGCAGAAATTACGGACACGCCTAATTCACACTTTACTCTTGAGTATCAAGCGACGACTTTTTTAGCGGTTGGCGGAGCTTCTCCTGCGTATCCGTTTTTTGATGTGTTTTGGTTTGACCGAGGTGACGAGGTGAAGCGCAAAGTGGCACTCATTATTGAAGAATTAGTCAGACCATTGGTGGACAGTGGGCAAGATATCACTGTGCTCTTTCATGATCTACAAAGGAAAGATTATTACGAAAACGGTGAGCACTTTTAAAGAGTGCGTTCGTTTATTGGAAGAAGCACGACCGTTGCAATCGGTCGTGCTTCTAGGTTTGCTTAGTTATTACAAACGCATTTCTATGCCAGCGTCTGTCATACGTTGCTTGGCTTGCTGAATGCTGTATTCGCCAAAGTGGAAAATACTGGCTGCTAATACGGCATCGGCTTTGCCTTCGATTACACCGTCGACTAGGTGGTCCAAATTGCCAACACCGCCAGAAGCGATGACTGGTACATGGACTGCTTCGCTTATTGCTCGGGTGATGCCAAGGTCAAAACCATTTTTCGTGCCGTCACGATCCATGCTAGTCAACAGAATTTCACCCGCACCGTATTCCACCATTTTTTTAGCCCATTCAACCGCATCTAGGCCAGTTGGTTTTCTACCGCCATGGGTAAAAATTTCCCATTTGTCAGGTTCGCCTTCGGCACTGACTTTTTTGGCATCAATGGCGACCACGATACACTGGGAACCAAAACGCTGCGCCGCTTCGCGGACAAACTCTGGGTTAAACACCGCGGCGGTATTAATACCTACTTTGTCGGCGCCAGCATTTAACATACGGCGAATGTCTTCACAGGTACGAATGCCGCCGCCTACAGTCAGAGGGATAAACACTTGACTGGCAATAGCTTCCACCATGTGAACTGTGGTTTCCCTATCGTCTGAACTGGCGGTGATGTCGAGAAAGGTAATCTCATCAGCACCTTGCTCATTATAGCGTTTCGCCACTTCAACAGGGTCACCCGCATCACGAATATCGACGAACTGAACGCCTTTTACAACGCGGCCATTGTCCACATCAAGGCAAGGAATAATACGTTTTGCTAAGCCCATAAAATGGTGCTCCTAAAATCTAATATTCTTCTATCTAAATAAACAGGCTGACTTACTACTAAGGTTTGCCATTCCAATGTAGGAAGTTTTTATAAAGTTGAAGACCGTCTTTATGGCTTTTTTCCGGATGAAACTGGACCGCGAACACATTGTCACGGGCAAGGGCGACACAGAACGTTAAACCGTAATCGCATGTACCGGCTACTTCGTTTTTGTTCTCTGGTACAACGTAAAAGCTGTGTACGAAATAAAAACGTGCATTGTCTGGAATGCCTGCCCACAGAGGATGATTCGTGGTTTGTTTGACCTGATTCCAACCCATGTGCGGCACCTTTAATTTGCTACCATCATGGTCTTTGTGGTTCTCACCAAAGAACAGTGCGTTGCCTTTAAAATGGTTTAAGCAATCGACACCGCCGTTTTCTTCGCTGTGTGACATCAATGATTGGATGCCGACGCAAATAGCGAGAAAGGGTTTTTCTGCCATGGCTTTGCGGATGCTTGGCACTAAGCCTGCGTTGTGCATTTCGCCGATGCAATCACGAATGGCACCAACACCTGGTAATAACACACGATCTGCCGCATCAATGACTGCAGGATCACTGGTGACAATTACCGAGGTATTTTCATCCGCAACGTGCTCGAGGGCTTTGGCAACCGAATGTAGATTACCCATGCCATAATCAATGACTGCAACAGTGGATTTTTTCATATCGTTCATGCTGACAATGTCCTACAAACAACCTTTGGTAGATGGCATTTGCCCTGCCATACGCTCATCCACTTCTAACGCCATGCGCAACGCACGGCCGAAGGCTTTAAAAATGGTTTCGGCTTGGTGGTGGGTGTTTTTACCACGAAGATTGTCTAGGTGTAACGTTACTTTGGCATGGTTGATGAAACCGTGGAAGAACTCAGAAAACAAGTCTACATCAAAGCCGCCAACAGAGGCGCGTGTGAAAGGCACGTGCATTTCTAGTCCCTGGCGACCTGAAAAATCGATCACCACCCGTGAGAGTGCTTCGTCTAATGGAACGTAAGCATGACCGTAACGTTTGATGCCTTTTTTATCGCCTACCGCGATGTCAAAAGCTTGGCCCAACGTGATACCTAAGTCTTCCACTGTGTGATGAGCGTCAATGTGAAGGTCACCTACGGCATGAATGTCTAAGTCAATCAATCCATGACGGGCTACTTGTTCAAGCATGTGGTCAAGGAAAGGAACGCCTGTGACGCAGCTGAATTTACCGGTACCGTCTAAGTTAATCGACACCTTAATCTGAGTTTCAAGCGTATTACGCTCGACACTGGCAATGCGATCGGACATTGATTGGTTTCTCCACCGTGATTGTGACGAAGAGTCGCCACTTTTTGTGTAATAAGAGCATGACATAAGGTGCCCATTATAGAACGTGGGACTCCTTAGCTTCTATGCTTTGTCTGAGTGTTTTTTGATGAGTTGTCGCTATTGCGTCGATAAACATCAACTTCGAATGCTATGATAGGCGAATTAATCCGCTGCTGAGTATGAATTAAGGTAAGCGGCTAATTAGATCAAATGCATTTGTGGTTATACATCTTAAAGGAGTCTGTCATGGTTTGGATAAAGCGACTTTCATTATTAGTGGTGGGCTTGTTAGCCATTATTGCTCTTTTACTGGCGTACGTTATGTTGTTCGTCAATCCGAATGATTTTAAAGACGAACTTAAAAGTGTTGCCTTAGAGAAAGCCAATGTTAGTTTGCGTCTGGATGGTGATATAAGTTGGTCTTTTTCCCTTGGCTTGGGCTTGAGTTAGAGAATATCGGCGTTGCTTTGGGGGATGATCCAGAGATAGTGCAATTTGATCGTGCTGAATTCGGTGTGGCAATTTTGCCTTTGCTTGAGCGAAAAATTCAGGTGAATAAAGTTAACTTAGTCAATCTAAAGGCCAGTTTAAATAAGGATGCCAATGGTCAAGGCAACTGGCAATTAGAGTCGGCCGCTGTCGGTGCGGCGAATAGTGATTCATCAAGCCGCTCAGCGACGCAGGCATCGACAAATGCTGTTACACAAACGGATGGCAGTAGCACACCTTTCAAGATTCCCGATGTGCAATTGGATGAGTTACGCATTGAAAATGCACAGGTGTTGTACCGCGATGAACAAACGAAACAGCTTATCAATGCCGTTTTGAATGTTCAGCTAAACGACGTGCAGTGGGATAAAGCGTGGCCTATGGTCATGGACATTGCAGTGACACAAAGTGACTTGCAAGGTCAGTCGCCTATTAAAGCAAAGGCAACCTTAAACGCCAACCTTACTGTGTTCCCTGAGCGTGAATCTCTAATACTGGATTCTTTAGTTTTGACGGCTGAGGTAGAGGGTGACAACTTACCGGCGAGTCCAATGAGTGCGAAGCTGAGCGCTGTGAATTTGGATATTGATTTGCCGCAAGAGAATGTGTTGGCAGAGGGCGTGGCATTAAGTGTCTTAGGGGTAAATGTTGACGCTAAGGTTCAAGCCTACCAAGTATTGAGTGATCCTCAGTTTTCTGCCGTACTATCAATCGGCGAGTTTAATCCTCGTTATCTCATGACGCGCTTAAACTTACCGTTGCCAGATATGTCCGATGATTCCGCGCTGACTAAAGCGCGTGCCGATATTATATTTGAAGGCAGTTTAGATTCTATCACGGCTCAACCGATTTCTATTATGTTAGACGATACCAAAATAGAGGCCAATGCTGTGGTGGCTTTGTCTCCTTTACGTTGGGATGTGAGTGTTGCTGGCGCCAATTTAAATTTAGACCGTTATCTTCCTGTGCCAGCCGAGCAAGCTGATGATCCGGGGCAAGAAAAGCCACCAGAAGTAGCTGCGGGTGTTAGTCCGAAAGACGACAATGACCTCATTCCCGTTGAGTTGTTGCGTAGTTTGAACGGTCATGTTGGCTTAGTGTTTGAAAACATAACGGTTAAAAACCTTAAAATAGACAAGATCGAACTGGATTCCACGCAAGCTAATGGTTTGATAAAGGTGTCACCATTGCACGCTTCCCTATATAAGGGAAATGTCTCATCAACGATGAATGTAGATGTGCGAGGACGTGTGCCATCTATTAATATTGTTCCTTCTATCGACGGTGTGCAGATTCAGCCATTATTGGTTGATTTCATGGACATGGATAAAATAGCGGGTGCGACCTATCTGACTGGTGAACTAAGCGCCAAGGGCAATCGTATAGACAGTTTAATGTCGTCTCTACAAGGGGATTTACTAATCGACATTAAAAATGGCGCCTTAGTGGGCACAAACTTAACAAAGACGGTTTGTGAGGGCATTGCCACTATCCGTAAGGATAAAATTGATGAGCAAAAGTTTGGTCCCGATACACCATTTGAAACCATGCGTTTTCCGGCGCGTATTATGAATGGACAGGTGTCGACGCCAGGCTTAAAAATCAGTTCTGCCGGTGTGCAAGTGACTGGTAATGGTGTTGTATCATTGCCTAACTCTTCATTGGATTATCAAGCGAACGTTGCTATTGCGGGTAGTACCTTAGATCAAGCTTGCCAAGTCAATGAAAAGGTCACTCAATTAGCGTTTCCAATCGTGTGTAAGGGGCAGTTTAGCGATGATCCGGCAGGTTTATGTCGTCCGGATATAAAAGGCTTTGGTCAGCTTTTTGCGGATTTGGCAAAAGCGGAATTGGCCGAAAAAGCGGCTGAGGAAAAAGCCCGTTTGCAAGAAAAAGCCGAAGCCGAAAAAGCGCGTTTAAAAAGCAAAGTTGAAGAAGAAAAAGCGCGATTAAAAGCCGAGTTTGACGAAAAACGTCAAGCAGAGGAAGAAAGAGCAAAAGAAAAATTAAAAGAGAAGCTAAAGAGTTTGTTTTAGTTTCTGTTGAACATGTCGTGAACGTGAGAAGTAGATGCAAGCAGTTGAGAATTTTGCGCCCCGTGTTTTAGCGTGGTTTGATGAACACGGGCGTAAAAGCTTGCCCTGGCAAGAGAATAAAACCCCATATCGTGTATGGATTTCTGAGATCATGCTGCAGCAAACGCAGGTGACGACAGTGATTCCTTATTACCAGAAATTCATGACGTCGTTTCCAACGGTGGAGGCTTTGGCTGATGCTGAGCAAGACGACGTACTCGCTCATTGGAGTGGTTTAGGCTATTACGCCCGAGCGCGTAATATGCACAAAGCCGCTAAAATGCTGGTGGACGAATTTGACAGTGAATTTCCGCAAACGGTGGAAGGTGTTTGCGAGTTGCCAGGGATTGGGCGTTCAACCGCAGCGGCGATTCTTTCTATTTCTCGTGGTGTTCAAGCCGCGATTCTGGATGGCAATGTCAAGCGTGTGTTGGCGCGTTTTCATGCCATACCCACGTGGCCTGGTGATAAAAAAACCGAAAATGCCATGTGGGATTTGGCTGAACACTATATGCCTAATACGCGTTGTGGTGATTACACGCAAGCCATGATGGATTTAGGTGCAACGCTCTGTACGCGATCTAAACCTCAGTGTTTGCTTTGCCCCTTGGAGCGTGACTGCCAAGGGCGTCTTAGCCAAGATCCAACGCAATTTCCGATTCGTAACCCCAAAAAAGCCGTCAAACCTGAGAGGAGTGTTCAACTACTGGTATTGAATAATCCACAAGGACAACTGTTGTTGGAAAAGCGTCCATCAACAGGTATCTGGGGAGGGTTGTGGAGCTTGCCTGAATTGGCGTCGGAAGAGTCGATTGTTTTGCATGTTGAACAGCGTTTTGCGACGCAAGTGCACACTGTCATGCCATTGTCACCTTTTAGACATACTTTTAGTCATTATCATTTGGATATTGCACCAAGCCAAATTCAGCTGTCCGCCATGACGTTGGTGATGGAAGAGAATAAATATCAATGGTTTAGTCTACAAGATGCTTTGGCCCAAGGATTGCCAGCACCAGTCAGAAGCATTTTGGAACAGATTAACTGATTTGGATTTTTGCATAATGACAGACAAAAAATGCTCATACATCAAGCGTGTTAGCGAGGTATTTGTCTCGTTTTTATGGTTAGGTTTTACCAGTTTTGGTGGGCCTGCTGCGCACCTTGGTTATTTCAATCAGACCTTCATTAAGCGTAAGCAATGGGCAAGTGAGGCTCAATATGCCCAATGGGTCGCGCTGAGTCAGATAGTCCCAGGGCCAGGATCGAGTCAGGTTGGCTTTGCTTTGGGCTATCATCGCGCGGGTTTACTTGGCGCGATAGCGGCCTTTGTGGCTTTTACGTTGCCGTCTTTTGTTGTTATGGTGCTTCTGGCTCAATTTGGTTACCACTGGCAGGGAAACGAATTTTTGAGTCGGCTGTCCATGCATTAAAATTATTGGCCGTTGTGGTGGTGGCTGATGCCTGTGTGAGTATGTGGCGATCCTTCTGTCAGCGTAAGGACATGGCGTGTGTGGCTCTTTTGAGTGCTGCGGCGCTGATATGGATGCCATTTAGTTTTAGTAGTCTTGTGGTGTTAGCTATTGCTGCTTGTATTGGCCTTTTCCTGTCTTTTTCGTCTTCAAATTCTCATGATCCATTACCTAAGGTGCGTTGTGCTTGGTTTTTGTTGTTTTTATCGATCGGCCTGTTTGTAATCAGCTTCGCTTTTGACAGTGGGTTAGGTGGTGTGTTTGCTGATTTTTATCGAGCTGGTGCTCTGGTATTCGGTGGTGGTCATGTGGTTTTACCTATGTTATCGGTATTTGTTTCCGATCGTGTCTCTGAGGCGAATTTGCTGATTGGATATGCCGCGGCACAAGCGGTTCCTGGTCCTATGTTTACCATGGCAAGCTTTCTTGGTGCGTCTGCGGCACCGCAAGGAGCCAATGTTTGGTTGTGGGCGGGTATCGCAACATTAGGTGTATTTTTATCAGGTTTGCTCTTGATGCTCGGTGCGCAAAACATCTGGCACCATTTATCAAGCAATACGCGATGCCGTGGTATTGTGGCGAGTCTAAACGCTGCCGTAGTCGGTATATTAATCGCAGCTCTATACCATCCTACTGGAACGTCAAGCCTTGTTAGTGTGTGGGATATTGTTTGTGTTGCCCTAGGATTTATTTGGTTAAAATACAAACGGCCTTCGATTTTTGTGCTGATTATTGTGTTTGTTTTAATTGGGTTAATACGCAGTTATTGATTCTAATGACGTTGAGTAATGATCGCCTTGAATTTTGCCGTATTGGCGCCACTATTTAGACTATAACTTTATGATAACGAGAGGGCTTTATGGCGAACACGGTTTTTTGTAAAAAATTTCAGAAAGAAATGGAAGCCTTAGATCGTGCTCCATTGCCGGGGGCAAAAGGCCAAGAGATCCTACAAAATGTCTCCAAGCAGGCTTGGCAAGAATGGCAGCAGTTACAAACCATGATGATTAATGAGAAGCAGTTAAACTTGATGCAACCAGAGTCTCGTAAATACGTGATGGAGCAGATGGACAAGTTCTTTAACAATGAGGCAACGGATAAATTGTCAGGCTATGTTGATCCTGATGATATTAAAGAGCTTTAATCGGTGATATCGGGTTGGATTTTTCTCAACCATCGTCGTAAGCTTTAACAAAAATGCCCCTTGTTAATGGGATTAACAAGGGGCATTTTTGTAGGTAAACGTTATTGTTTATTATACGCAGTGCTTTTTATTGGGTGACAAAGCTGGCAAATAAAATGTCTTTAACGGGTGCTAAGTTAGTTTCTTTTTGTAAAGCATCGTTGACCGCAATGGCCGCTTCTTCACGTGTTTTTTCTCGAGCTATGGCTCCTACGACTTGTTCAGTTGTCCGGGAGCTGAGGAACATGACGAGTGCATCTCTGATCAACGGCATATTGTTTTCTATTAACTCTTTTGAGTTAACATCAGTTCGAATGCTAATGCTGGTTTTGATGTATTTTAGTCGAGAATCATCACCTAAATGGTTAACGACAAAGTCTGGTTTTAACTCCACGTAGGCTGATGGTGATGGCGCTTCACTTTCTGCATAACTGGACATACTCGTCAGTCCGCAAAGTAAAAGAAAAGTAAGTAGACCGTGTTTGTTAAGCATGGATATCATCAATGACATGTTCGGTTCTCGTATTCGTTCCAATTGGCAGTATACTAACTGCCATTAAAGCTTGCTGTCAGTAGTAATTTTGTACTTTCTGATTTTTCTATTGTTCGCAAGTTTACTTTTAGCTGGGTTTATTTTATTTCGTTTACTTAGAGGTTGTTATCTATGGTTGCCTTGTTATCCGCTCGTCGCTTTCATGGTTTTGTGGCTTTTGTTGCCTTTGCGCTTTTGGCAGTGGCTTTTTATATGGAATATCAAATGGGATTAGAACCTTGCCCTCTTTGTATGTTGCAAAGAATTGCCTTTTTCTGCGTCGGTGTTATGTCTTTGTTGTCGGCATTGACACAGAGTGTCAAGGTTCGCAAAACCTGTGCTTGGATTGTGACGTTGTTGTCTTTGATCGGGGCGGCTTTAGCGATTCGACACTTGTATTTGCAAAGCCTGCCAACCGATCAACTGCCTGCGTGTTTACCAGGGTTGAGCTATATGTTCGAAGTGTTTCCATGGCAAGAAATTATGCAGGCAATGGTAATGGGAACAGGGGAATGTGGCGAGGTTCATTGGACCCTATTTGGCATTAGTATCCCGGGTTGGACGTTGCTTGCCTTTATTGGGATGGCGACGGTGAATATTGTTATTGCGTTGCGAGCGGGTAAAAAAACATCTTTCTAGTAAACCGTTACAAAACCCCACAGGTGATTGTCTTGCAGGGGCTTACAGATCGGAATATGCTTGAAACAAAGGTGAATTATAATAAACGCGTGATGGAGTCTGTATATGTTAGAAGGTTGTAAAACAGCCCAAGAGCGATGGGGCGGTGTTCACGATATTATCGACCGTTGGCTTGAGCAGCGTCGTCAGCTTATCGAGTTGTGTATTTATTTACGTGATCGTGGTGAGTTCACTCCGACAGACACACCTAAGATTCAATCTCTTTGCGAAATGCTCGTAGATTATGTGTCTGTAGGACATTTCACTGTTTATGAACAGCTAGCGTTAGAGGCCAAAGAGTTTCACGATGATAGCGCTTTGGTGTTGTTACGTAAGTTGTTACCCAAAATCGATGCTTCAACTGAAGTCGCGATTGAGTTTAACGATAAATACGATACCAAGGAGCATTGTAATTCTCAGCTTGAAGCATTGCCGTTTTCATTAAAAGCACTGATTCTTGTGATAGCTGAACGATTCCAATATGAAGATCAGTTAATTAAGGAATTACATGAAGCGCATAGCGAAAAAAGCGCTTGAGCTTGGTTTAATTGCATTCAGCTCTGTTGCCTTGCTGTCTTGCTCTTCTGAAGCGCCTGTTCGCACAGCAAAGTACGCTGAGCAGGGGCTTTATTCTGCTGGATTGAGTGATGATGGTTCTTCTGCGCTAATTGGTTCAGTACAGCATGGTGGTAGCTATTGGTTAAATGCTGTTAATGAACGGCGTTTTAATTGGAACCATGCAGCGGGTGAATATTCATCAATTATAGGTGTTGATATTGATCCTAGTGGTCTTTATGCGGCAACAGGTGGCGCTCGCACATTAGTTCTTTGGAATACAACAACGGGTATGTCTGAAGGTTTTTGGGCGACGCCTGGTGATATTCAGTCGTTAAAATTGACCCAAAATGGCAGCAATGCTCTCATTGGTCTGAATGATCAAACCGCTCGTTTTTTTGACATTAAAAATGGCGGTATAAAGCAGACCTTAAGAACGGGGGCAACGGTTCGGGCCGTGGACGTAATGTCGGATGGTACCATTGGAATAACCGGTGATGATTTATCGAATGTTATTTTATGGAATTTGCAAACTGGTGAAAAAATACATCAGTGGACATTAAGTAATGATATTTCCAGTGTTGCATTATCAAGTGACGGGAAATATGCCTTTGGTGCAGCCCAGCTTGGTAACGCAAAAATTTGGTCCACGCGTGATGGCAAAGAGTTGACGAGTATTGACACTGGCGCTTTAAAGTATCGTAAAGTGACGCTTAGCCAAGCCGTATTTTCAAAAGATAATCGGTTTATTCTTGTCGGTGGTGTGAATAGTCAAGTTTCTCTTATTCAAGTCAGTACTGGTGCAATACAGAAAGAATGGCGTATTTATTTACCTAAAGGTCGTCCTGCAGGGGCGAGTGTATTGGCCTTGTCTTTTGCTCCGAGTAATCGTTATTACGCCATCGGAAGTAATGGTTATTTAAACGTTTTGGAATAATGCATGTCTCAATCTTCTGACCCACTTTTGTTATCTAATCAAAGGGAACGCTCAATTTGGGCGGCATTATTTGCTGCGCAAGCGGCTATTGCGGTTGCGGCAGGGGCGTTCGGCGCACATGCTCTTCAGAGTATGCTAGACGTGAAGGCGCTGGGTTGGTGGCAAACTGGCAGTCAATATCTTATGTATCATGCATTGTCTGGTTTGATTGTTTCTACTGTGCTTTTGTCTTTGTCTTCTAGAAAATATATTTTATGTCTATTTTTTATCGGTAATATTTTATTTGCAGGCAGTTTGTACGTGATGGCATTAACGGGCTACCGATTTTTAGGTGCAATCACACCTTTGGGTGGTCTATGTTATATGTTGGCGTGGTGTTTTTTGGTATATCGCTTATGGTGTCTAGGTAGAGGTCAGTAGGTTATCTATGTGGCAAACGCTTTTGAAAAGGAATAACAAAGCAGGACATCGCATGGTTTTTCCGGTAGTATGCGTGCCGAATTAATGATCGATTTAGGCTGAGATGATGGCCTATTTTGGCTTGTCACATAGTAGAATTAAGCGATACGAAACCATGCAAGAACACGATACAGAGGCTCAAGAACCGTTTCACAAACGCACTATCCGCAGTTTTGTTGTACGCGGTGGTCGAATGACGGAAGGTCAACAAAAGAATTATGAAGCAAATTGGGCCGTATACGGTTTGAATCTTGCTGATGGTCGAATTGATTATGCGACAGTATTTGGTCGTGAATCCGATGTTATTATTGAAGTCGGTTTTGGCATGGGATCTTCTCTTGCTGAAATGGCAAAAAACGCCCCAGAAAAAGATTTTATTGGCATTGAAGTACATCCACCTGGGGTGGCAAAACTGATGATGTTAGCAAAAGAGCAGGGCATTACCAATTTACGTGTATATTGTGATGATGCTATAGAAGTGATGGCGAACTGCTTGCCACAGAACGTAGCCAGTGCTTTCCAATTGTTTTTTCCAGACCCTTGGCATAAAAAGAAGCACAACAAGCGTCGTATTGTTCAGCCTTTATTTGCAGAACAAGTGGCCAATGTATTGAAAAATGGTGGGCATTTTCATATGGCAACGGATTGGCAGCCATATGCTGAACATATGATGGAAGTTATGGAAGAGCAGGATTTGTATGAAAATGCCGCCGGAAAGGGCTTATATCATCCACGTCCAGAATGGCGACCGCTTACTAAGTTTGAACAGCGCGGTGAACGCTTAGGTCACGGTGTTTGGGATTTGATTTACACTAAAAAGTAATTAAGCTACATGTCCAGATAGGACAACAGATAATAAAAAAGCGACTCAATTGAGTCGCTTTTTTATTGGTGAAGTGTTGAAATTATTTAATCTCAACGCTCTCACGACTATTGCCAGCATCAAAATATTCTTGGAATACTTTTGGTGTACGTCCACGACCAGTCCATTCATGAACTTCGCCATCGACAGTTAAGCGATATTTTGGTTCAACTGTTTTGCCTTTTGTCGCGCCTGCTTTTGGTGCCGTCAATAAAGCGATTTCTTCCATCGTTAGGCCGCTTTTTGCGATTAAAGTGGCAATTTCTTCTGCACGAGCAGATTTCATTGCTTGCTCAGCTTCGCGCGCAGCTTCTTCTTCTTTGACTTTTTCAAGTGCATTGTTGAAGCCGGCGATTAGGTTTTCTAACTGTGCAACGGTTAGTTCTTTGGCGGCCGCGCGTGCTTTTGCTTTGTTGCTTGCTAATTCTAGTAATAAACTCATTAGTGTCCCCTATTTATCTGTTAAGAACTGGTTGTCTCTTAATAACTGGTTGGTCTTGCACTGAAAAAGAGATCCGTCTTTTACATCCAGTGGCGCGTTTAAATTAATAATTTTAAGACAGAGAAACTTTATTTTCTGTCTGATAATCGACCTAAATCAGATGTGAAAATGAACTTTACCTTGTAATGCTAACTCAATATTAACGTAAACCTGTAAAATCTTGAATGGCTTGCTAATACATTGTGGTGTGATCTTATACTATTTCAAGTTTGAGTTGTGGATTTTAATAAAAAATACTCTAACATGCTAATCAAATAATGCGTTGGAATCGTTAGAAAAGTGTAAACAATAGGATAATACATGAATTCTATATCAGATAACTTAAGTTCAGAGTTTTCTATATTAAAAAAATACAGTGACAATATTATTCAGTTATTTGAAGAGGGGGCAACGGTCCCTTTCGTCGCTCGGTATCGAAAAGAAAGTACGGGCGGTATGAGCGATATAGATTTACGTTCTTTTTACGATAGATGGCAATATCTTGTAGAATTTAAAAAACGTCAAGAGAGCATTCTTGCTATATTATCACAGGACTCAGCGGTTCCTGTTACGGTGCTTAATAAGCTGCGTCAGGCAACGTCCAAAAATGAATTAGAAGATCTTTACTCTCCTTACAAGAAAACACGTAAAACGAAAGCAGATGAAGCGAAAGAGCAGGGTCTTCTGCCTCTGGCTACACTGATTTGGACGGGGCGTCAGGCAGACACTCTTTCTGCGGTTTCAGCTTGGTGTCAGCAGAATGCGATTAGTATGTCTGCTGAGTCTGCATTAGAGGGCGTGACAGAAATATTGAATGAAGCCATTGCAAATGACAGTGACGTTCTGAAAAAGGGGCGTGAAGAACTACTGAAAGACGGCATTTTAACCAGCCGTGTTTTACGTGGAAAAAAAGAGCAAGGTGAAAAGTTTAGAGATTACTTTGATTATCAAGAAGCGATCAATAAAGTGCCTCCTCATCGATTGTTGGCTCTTTTTCGAGCCAAAAAGAAGCCATTCTTAAACTCAGTGTGTCTTTAAAAGAGACAGTGGGTTATCCCAATAGACTCATTTTTCCTCACCTTAATCAGTTACTTGATGATAAAGCACCTGAGTCTCAACGAATGACTCCCTTGCAGTGGCGCTATTTAAATACGGCGTGGGAGAATAAATTATTGCCGAAATTAGAAGCCGATGTGCTTTCGCAATTGAAAGAGCGTGCTGAGGAGGGGGCTATACAGGTTTTTGCTAATAATCTTCAGGATTTATTGATGGCCGCTCCAGCTGGTGCTCACCGAGTGTTAGGTATGGATCCAGGCTTTCGCAATGGTGTTAAGTTAGCGGTTATTAATGAGCAAGGCTCTTTATTAGATCATGACGTTATTTACCCTCATGGGCCTCAAAATCGCATACAAGAAGCGAATGCCATTCTGTCTAAGCTCATACATCAGCATCGCATTGGTTGGGTGGCAATTGGGAACGGTACGGCTTCAAGAGAGACTGAAGCGTTAATCAAGGCGCTGATAAAAGATTCTAACTTAGAGTGCCGTGCTGTTGTCGTTAGTGAAGCGGGGGCGTCTGTGTATTCTGCTTCACCAATAGCAATAGAAGAATTTCCTGACCTCGACGTCACTATCCGAGGTGCTATTTCTATTGCCCGTCGTTTTCAAGATCCGCTTGCTGAATTAGTAAAAATTGATCCACAAGCGATTGGCGTTGGTCAGTATCAACACGACGTTAAAGTTTCTCAACTGTCCAAATCACTTGCTAATGTTGTGGAAGATTGTGTGAACCGAGTGGGCGTCGATATTAACCTCGCTTCTGTCTCTTTACTGTCTTATGTGTCAGGTTTAACACATCGTTTGGCACAGAATATTATCGATTATCGTCAACAAAAAGGTCGTATAGAATCCCGTGCCGAGTTATTAAAAATTAAAGGTATTGGCGATAAATGTTTTGAACAGTGTGCGGGTTTTTTAAGAATACTAAACGGTAAGGAAGCATTGGATCAGTCAGGTGTTCATCCTGAGTCCTATCCTTTAGTACAAAAAATGGCGGCGCAATTAAAGTTAAAAGCGCATGATTTGCTGAATAATAGCGGCGCTTTACAGCAGTTAAAACAATTAGCGCCAAGTTTGTCCCAAGCGGGAAATTTTACGTATTCGGATATTCTTAATGAGCTTGCTAAACCAGGTCGAGATCCTCGGCCTGAATTTCGCTATGCGTCATTTGATCAAAGTGTGCAAACGTTAGAAGACCTTCAACAAGGAATGGTTCTAGAAGGCGTTGTGACCAATGTGGCAGCCTTTGGTGCATTTGTGGATTTGGGTGTGCATCAGGATGGGTTGATTCATATTTCTCAGCTGGCAGACCGTTTTGTGAAAGATCCACGGGATTTTGTTCGAGTAGGTCAGGTCGTTAATGTGACAGTGTTAGAGATTGATGTACAGCGTAAGCGTATTGCTCTAAAAGCCAATGGGCTTTGACTAAATCTTCAAAAAAACCGATTAGAGGGCTCTAATCGGTTTTAGAGTAGCGTATAACATTAATATAAAAGGGATAACAAAGAATCTTAAACTGCTACTGCGATTTGTGCTTTTGCTTCATTGAAAGCTTCTTCGCCAGGTGCGCCCATTGCTTGACCGCCAGCGATAAAAGTTTCTTTTACATTTAGGCCAATGAAGCCTAGAAATGTTTGGATGTGTGGCACTTGGTGATCAAATGGTTCACCTGCTGAGAAGCTACCGCTTGCACTAAAGATGTAGGCATCTTTGTTTACAAGGCCAACTGGTCCCGTTTCTGTGTATTTAAAAGTACGGCCAGCGCGCGCAATATAGTCAAAATAAGACTTTAAAGTAGAAGGAATGCCAAAGTTATACATAGGAGCAGAAACGATAACCACATCTGCGGCTTCTAATTCGGCAATCAGTTCATCACCAATAGCGACAATGGCTTTTTGCTCTGCAGAACGGCTTTCTTCAGGCGTAAAAAGTGCACCTAGCGTCTCGCCAGTAAAGTGTGGTAGAGGGTTCGCAGTGACATCGCGAGCAACGACTTTACCGTCAGGGTTTTTTGCCAACCATTTTGTAACAAATTCATTCGCCAATTGACGAGATTTTGAGTTTTCGCCAGAAGCACTAGAGTCGATACGTAGTAATGTAGTCATATAAAAATCTCCGTTGTTAAACCAATATGGTGTGTTAATTGATAATGACGGCATCTTATAACCAAATTATTTGATTAAAAAGTGACATTTTTTGGAGATATAGATCGAAAAATGCGATAAATTTATTGTCCACCTAATTAAATCTAAGAGAATTATCTTGAAAGCCCCAAGAGTCACCCTAGAGCAATGGCGTGTGCTGCAATCTGTTGTTGATAAAGGCGGTTTTGCCCAAGCCGCCGAGGCCCTACATAAAAGCCAATCTTCTGTGAGCTATACGGTTGCCAAACTGCAAGAACAGTTAGGTTATCCTTTATTGATTATAGAAGGTCGTAAAGCCAAGCTGACTGAGCGCGGTGAAGTATTATTGCGTCGTTCACGGCACCTTTTAAAAGAAGCGATTGATTTAGAAGAGCTTGCACATACCTTGGGACAAGGTTGGGAGCCAGAATTAGAGTTGGTTGTTGATCAGACATTTCCAACACCGGCTTTATTACGAGCATTAAAGTTATTCGAGCCACAAAGTAAGGGAACACAAGTTCAGCTTAAGGAAGTAGTGTTGAGTGGTGGTTTAGAAGCGTTAAAGCAAGGTCGGCCAGATCTTGTATTAAGCGCGATCGTGCCAAAAGGGTATCTTGCGGATCCTATCGTTGAGGTTGAATTGCTTGCGGTTGCTTCTCCACAGCATCTTTTGTTTCAGGAGGAGGGGTTGATAGATAACGAGCGACTAAGTCGAGAATTGCAGTTGGTGATTCGAGACTCTGCTGTGGAGACGTCTATGGACGCAGGCTGGTTGGGTACTGATCGACGTTGGACTGTATCTAGTGTGCAATCAGCATTAGAAATTGTAGTTAGTGGTATAGGGTTCGCTTGGCTACCTAAAGCTGACATACATGACGAATTGGAAAGTGGTAGGCTACAAAAATTGAATTTGGTCTCTGGCAGTGAGCGTAACTTTCACCTTTATGCCATTTTTGGTAAAGGCGAACGTACTGGCCCTGCGACACGGCTGCTTGTGGAACTACTTCAAGCTGAATGCAACAATTGTCCAAAACGTTCCGCCATCACAGCCACAGCAGATAACACTTCGTTTTTAAAATGATAAAAAGTGTTATCTATACAGAGTGTTTAATACGGCTATTCGTTAGTTTGATCTTGAATGATGCGGAGCAACGATGGAAGAAACGCACGATCTACGTGATTTTCCATGCTCCATAATTTTGCTATAGCAATGGCTTTGGGGCAGTGGAAAAATGTTGTCTCTATATGGACCTTAACGACGAGTTTGGGTGTTTTAGGATCGCTAAAGAGTGATAGAAGATCTTTATCTCGATGTAAACTGGCAATGCCTTTTACACGAACAACCTCGCCAATACCGGGAATCATAAACAACAAACCAATTTCTGGTTTTGCCAATATGTTTTTTAGACTATCTAAACGGTTATTGCCTGCAGAGTCTGCAAAAGCTAACGTTTTTGCATCCAATACTTTCACAAATCCTGCTTCTCCACCGCGGGGTGATATGTCCGCGAAGCCATTTTTATCGGTGGTAGAAATAAGAATAAAAGGACTATTTTTTATAAAGGTAATGGCGTGCTGTTCAAGCTCGGTGATTTCTTTACTTACAGCCAGTGGATGAGGCTGATCGTAGAGAGTTTCTAGTTGCTCTAGTGATGTTATTTGGCTCATGCCAGTCCTTTCGTCAGTATGGTCGATGTTTGATTTTACCGTAGAGTTCATTCTATAACACTACTGCCATCATGAGGAGGTCATCTAATTAGCATTTTTCTGCGTAGTAAGAGAGTCTGAAGTGGTTTTTGAATAAGTTACATTTACTTTTTATAGCAAAGGAGGCGATATGATTACAGTACATCATTTAGAAAACTCAAGGTCTCAGCGTATCTTATGGTTGCTCGAAGAGCTTGGTTTAGCGTACGAGATTGTGGAATATAAGCGCGACCCAGACACAGCGTCAGCGCCAGAATCGTTAAAAAAAGTACATCCTCTTGGTAAGTCACCGGTTATTACCGATGATGGGTTAACGATAGCGGAATCGGGCGCCATAATAGAATATTTATTAGATAAATATGATGTAGAGAAACGTCTAAGGCCAACTGATGGTCAGGCTTTGTTAGATTATCGTTATTGGCTACACTTTGCGGAAGGTTCGTTAATGCCTCTATTGGTGATGAAGTTGGTGATGATGAAGGTCCCGCAAAGTCCAATGCCCTTTTTGTAAAACCAATCGCAAAAGCATTAACGGATAAAATCCAAGAAAAATTTATTATGCCACGGATTCAGCCGCAACTGCTTTTTATTGAAAAAACCTTAAGTGAGCATACTTGGTTGGTTGGTAACACATTAACGGCTGCTGATATTCAGATGAGTTTTCCCTTGCAAGCTTCAAGTACGCGCATGGATTTGGCTAAATTTCCTAATATTGCTCGTTTTATTAAGCAAGTCGAAGCCGTTCCAATGTATCAAAAAGCGATAGAAAAAGGTGGTGCGTTTACAACACTATAGTCGTTCGTTGACAATTTATGCACCAAACTGGTGTTTTCTTTATTAAAAACATCAGTTTGGTGTTTAATTTTTGCACTGTTTATTGATATTCGTTCTCATTAAGTGTATTTTTCACCTCTTAGTTTTTTATTTAAAAGAGGTTCAACGGATCAATGGCACCTGAGCACCAAGCTCCCCAAAATGTTGGTGAGCTTTATGTGGAACACAGTTCGTGGTTAACAGGATGGATCCGTAAACGGTTAGGCTGTCAGGAATTGGCAGCAGACATTGCCCAAGATACCTTTGTTCGATTACTCAAAAAGCCAAAATATTTCGCCAATATTGGTGAGGTTAGAGCATTTTTAAGCACAGTCGCTAAGGGATTATATATTGATCAATGGCGTCGCAAGCAAATAGAGCAGGCTTGGTTAGAGTCGCTCGCACACAATGAGGAAGTATTTTATCCTTCCGCAGAGCATTCTGCGTCTATGATAGAATTGCTTTGTGAGTTGGATGCGATGATTGCCAAAATGCCCAAAAAAGTAGCCAACGCTTTTATTTTATCTCAAATACATGGTTTAACGTATTCAGACATTGCGCAGCGTTTGTCTGTCTCCGAAAGAATGGTAAAACGCTACATGGCGCAGGCCATGCTACACTGTGTTTTGCTTAAATCTGACTTGTCTTTGTAACTATTATGACTTCATCTCAATCTGTCACCTATGCCCATCTTGAGGCCGCTTCTGAGTGGTTTGCTGTTTTATCTGATACACCTGTCTCGGAGGTTGATCAGGCAGCGTGGCAGCGATGGCTGAATGAAGACGATATGCACCGTAAAGCGTGGCAACAAGTGGAGTCAGTCAGTGTTATGTTTTCTTCTTTTCAAAACCCTGAGTCTCAACAATCCGCGAGTTATGTATTAGACAGAACGCACACAGTTGGTCGGCGTCAGTTTATGAAAGGGGTGCTTGGCTTGGCCGGTATTGCCTCGTTGGGGTGGGTGAGTTGGCAAAAAACTGCATTGCCTTCAATGGTGGCGGCGTGGCACGCCGATTTTCATACCTCGGTGGGCGAGCAGTCTTCCTTCTCTTTAGATGACGGTTCCCATGTGTGGTTAAACACCAACAGTGCAATGACACCTTATTATACCGCCGCTATTCGACACTTATCCTTGTTGTCGGGCGAGGCTTTTGTGGAGCTAGCAAACCAAGATAGTCGGCCTTTTGCCTTGTCTTGTGGTAAAGCTACTGTGCGCCCAATGACTAACAAGGCGCGGTTTTGTCTACGACATTTACCTGACCAGCAAGCCATCCTCTCTGTGTATCATGGTACTTTGTCTATTGCCTTGAACGAATCGACAGTCACCAAAGAAATTCATGCTGGGGAATCCGTTATTTTTACTCCACAATCCTTTGATGAGGTCAGGCCAGCGTTGGCCTTATATGAATCTTGGGTAAAAGGCTTGTTGGTCGTAGAAAACATGCCTTTGTCTGACTTTGTCAACGAGCTGAGCCGCTACCGCCACGGTTTTATTAACGTTGACCCAACTATTGCAGACTGGCGTGTGGTTGGAACGTATCCTGTGCAAAATACTGATGTGATATTTAGCATGCTAGAGAGCAGTTTTCCTCTTCGCGTTAAAGAAACGCTGCCTTGGTGGATCAGTATTTCTCCTGTTTAATTCACCATAAAGCGACTGTATTAAATATTTATTGAAAAGCAGGCTTTTTCATGTCCCCTTTTTCTCCCTCTGTTCGGTAATAGTAGTAATTAGCATTACTATTACGGAGTTTATATGTCATCTCGTCCTGCAATACCGTCTTTTAAGCGTCGTGCAACCCCAAGGCTACTGGCGTTGCAGATTGCGTTAGTGAGTAGTTTTTCTATATTGCCTGCGTCTATTGTGTATGCCGAATCTGTGTCTGCAGATATGCGTTATTACAAGATTGGCGCTGGATCTTTGTCTAAAGCGGTTAATGCTTTTGCTGCAACCTCCGGTCTGTTTTTGGGTGGCAGCGCGCAACTTCTGAGTGGTAAGCAAACGGTAGGTTTTGAAGGCGAATACTCGACGGAACAGGCATTAGAGCTATTGCTAGTAGGAACAGGGCTATCTTATCAAAGAGGGGATGGAAACAGCGTCGTGTTAGTTGATGAAAACTCAGTAACACAGACGGAAGACGGCGTTAGTTTGTCGCCTTTGATGGTGAGAGAAATGAAGAACCAGAAAGAGGTGGGTGTTCAGGTAATTGGCTCGGAAGATATTGAAGCCATGCCGACCGAAGGGGGAAATTTAACCGATCTGCTTCGTACCAATACAGCGGTTAACTACAGTCGCTCTAGTAGTAGTTCAGCAAGCAGTGCGAGTCTTCGCCCTGATGAAATATCCATTCATGGTCAAGATTATTATCAAAATGCTTTTATGATCGATGGTGTGGATACATCTAGTGATTTTGATCCAGGTTCGAGTGGCAGTGGCGATACGTATACAAACCCTATTAATCCCGCAAGTTTATCGACATTGTCAGGTGGTTCTCCACAAAGTTATTATGTTGATGCTGACGCCCTAGGCGAAGTAAAAGTTTATGACAGTAATGTCCCTGTGGAATACGGTGGTTTTACTGGTGGTGTTGTGGATGCAAAGTTAAAAAAATACGCTGGCGAAGATGAGCTGTTTATAAAATACGGTCTTACTCAGGATTCTTGGGAAAAATTTCATGTCGACGAATCTCTCGTGGAGGATTATGCCGAAAGTGGTGTTTCAGATGGCTCTTATACACCGGATTATAAGAAACAGAATTATTCAATTACGGCTCTAAAGTCACTGACGGATAATATTGGAAGCTCTGTTACTTTCTCCCGTAGAACCTCTAAATTTAAGCAAAATTATATAGACTTGAGTACAAGAGAGGAGAGAGACGTTTATTATGATGATACCGTAGATAACATTATGGGACGTATTGATGCCAAAGTATCTGATCGTCTTGACTTAGGAGCCAATTTTAAATACTCAAATCGTTATTATACAGGTATAACTTCTACATCCTATACAGCACCATTTGAGCGTTCTCATGAAGCGTATGGTGCTTCTACGGAGGCCAATTACCACTTTGATAGCAGTTTATTAACTATAACAGGTGGATTTGATCGCTCTATCGATGCGTTAGATAGCGAATCAAGTGTATATACTTACGATCCTCGTACCAAAGCTTATTCAGGGGGGTATGGTGATATTACCCAGCAACAGGATAGGTATACTTTAGGTTCAAAATGGGTTCATGATGCTTTTTCTATTGGTTCAACCAGACACTTAGTGACTTTCGGAACAGAACTAAAGTATACAAACTCTTTTTATAGTGTGGATGGTGATATTACGAATAATATTTATCGCTGTAATCCGACAAATTGCCGAGGAGATGCTAGTAGAGATTATCTTTGGAGAGTGACTGAGACTAAAGCTGGGAAGTTCGAAAAAGACTATGAAAACTACGCTCTTTATTTACAGGATGAGGTTGCAGTAGGTGATTGGACGACAACGATTGGTGTTCGCGCAGACAAAGAAACTTTACTGGGTAATACTAATGTTGCACCTCGGGCGAAAGTGGAATGGGATGTATTTGGGGACGATAACACTCGTTTAGTTGCTGGTGCAAGTCGTTATTATGGTCGGAATTTTTTGAAATATGATATTAATCAAACACTTGCTTCTTGGAAAACTCGTACGACTTACAGTACGAATGGTTCGGTGAATCAGGTATTAGAATACGATGATACATCGTTAAAAGATTTTGATTTAAAGACACCCTATTCTGATGAGTTAATGCTTGGCTGGATGCAACGAATGGGACCATTTGATGCTGCGTTGAAACTGGTTAATAGGGAAAGTCGTGATGGTGTTCATCGTGATCGAGATGAAAGTGGTAAATATTTTTATGATAATACTGGCCGAAGCTCAACAAATGACGTGTCACTAGAGTTTGAACAGCATGACCCTTTCAATTTATTAGGTACTCAAACCAAATTAGCTTTCTCAATTGGCTGGCAAGAAAGCACATCTAACTCGCAAGGCTCTGATGCTTATGATGAAACAACGGAAGAGGATCCTGTTTATTATGATGGGCAAGTTACGGCCTTTGAGAACTTACCTGCGTGGGATTACGCGATTCCATTTACGATTAAACTAAGCTCCGCTACCCATATCCCTACATGGCATATTATGTGGAGTAACTTCGTGAATGTGAAAAGCGGTGGAACTGTCGCTCAAGATAGCGGAGAAGATTATACTGATGCTAATGGTGTAAAATATGCTATTTATGAAGACAAAGACTTTGATGATCTAATCACTGTTGATACTCAAATACAGTGGACACCCCCTTTATTTGCCAAAAGTGAAGGGTATGTTCAATTGAAAGTCACTAACTTATTCGATGATGTTGTATCGACAACAACTTCCACGTCTTCTACAGCGACTCAATCTTACACCTCGGGTCGAAAAATTTCTATGGAAGTCGGCATGCGTTTCTAAGCTGATGTTCTTTCTATCTCCTTTCTTTTTATAAACAAATGCTCCATTGAGCATTTGTTTATGTCTTTATATGAATGATTTCTCTATGAGCGGTTTTATGCTTTTTCTTCAGAATATTTTACGTGTGGTTGGATTAACGTGTGCGGTGATGTTTACGCTTCAGGCGTTTGCAAATGACGATGAAGGATTACCTTGGGATAAGCGTGTTGTTCACGGCACATTAGACAATGGTTTTCAGTATTATTTATTTGATTCAAGACAGGAAAAAGACGCGCCAGAAGGTCTGACTTTGGCGAATTTAGTGGTGCTTTCTGGTGCGATCGATGAAAAAGCAAATCAGCTCGGTGTGGCGCATATGGTGGAGCATATGGTGTTCCATGAAAGCGCAGGATTACCGAATGGTACTCGGCAAGCCTTGTTCGATATGGGGTTTAAGCAGGGGCGTGATTTTAATGCCATGACCAACAGTGAAAATACGCGTTATATGGTGAATCTGCGTAACACTACACCGGAGCGGCTCTACAGGGTGTTGGACGTGTATCAGCAAATGGTTTTTCACGCTGATATTAGAGTGACGTCGTTAGATAAAGAGCGCTTGATTATTCAAGAAGAGTGGCGTGGAAAATTGAGTCATCGAGCGCGAGTGAATGATGAGAAAAAAGCCTTGTTACGGGTTGGCTCATTGTATCCAGAGCGCCCTGTTATTGGCACGCAGGACACGATTAAAAACACCCCCGCTGAGCAACTGCAGGCTTTTTATCGAGACTGGTACGCGCCAAATAATATGGCGTTAGTCATTTATGCTCCCGTTGATAGTCACGGTTTAGAGACACAAATTAAAAACGTTTTTAGTGCTGAGCCTAGGCGGATGCTACCAGAACGGCACTCAAAAGACCCTATATTAGATGATCTTCTTAAAATGGGTCAGTTGCGCGACGCCGGCAGCAAAATCAATCAGGTTGCTTTTTTATATCGATTTGGTAGCGAGTCTTTTGATACGGACGAGGGCCGACGTGACGGATTGATTGATTATATGACGCGTAACTTGCTCACTGAACAAATACGGCGCCAAAGAGATGTCTTACCAGAGCATGTTCGTGCTTTATCCAGTACCAAAGGAACTGTGTCACCCAACGTGGCAATTTTGGGTTTTTCGGTGAATGTTGATGAAGGTTACCACTCGCTAGGTTTAGAAACGTTAATTCAGGAACTAGAGCGGATTAAAGCGCATGGGTTTTATCAGCAAGACTTTGATAAAGTTTATAAAAAAGTCATTGATACCGCAGAAGCCAATAAAGAAGCGGCAAAAAATCGTGGCACTATTTGGGCTGTCAAAATGGTGGATGCGGTGACGTCAGGCAAAAAATTACAGGATCCAGTACTAAGCAATGATCGAGTATTGCGCCTAGTGAGAAATATTTCTCTTGACGATGTCAATGCGCGTTTGCGTCAGTGGTTGTCGGCTCCGGATCGTATTCTGTATACGCAAGCCGTTGGTGGAAAACGTGTTGATATAGGCTCTGTGGAATCGGTTGAGGCGATGTTTGACACCATCAATAAACAAGATCTTGCGCCGTTGGAAGAGGAAAAAGTGGTGGCCGAAAAAATGCTGCCTGTTGTCACTCAATCCGGCTCGTTGTCTTTGATATCAAGAGAGGCGGAATTAGGGGTATCCAATTGGTCTTTATCTAACGGGGATAAATTAACCTTGTTAGATCCAAGTGTATTGGCGGGGCGTTATCAAATTGAAGTGTCAGAGGATGACAATAAAAGTTATTTTACGGCGTTTTCAGCCGCTGGCTATAACGTCACACAAGGTTCGACATGGGCAGAACAAATTGCGGTGCAACTGTCGGATGCAACGGGGATTTATGGTTGGAGCGACGAAGAGTATGCGCAATGGCGTCGACACCACCAAGTGTTTTTATCGACGAAGCAAAAAGCACAAAGTCTGACTTACCGAGGCGCGACAGACGATGAGGCCTTTGACAAACTATTGGCTGTTTATCGTGTTAATCAAGTTACACCCAAAATAGATGAGGCTGTCTACGATAGTGTGATGGCAAGCTTGAAAAGAAGCCTGAATATTGAGGTTGTTCGTCCGATTGAAGTGTTTACAAAGCGTATGGCACAAGCCCGTTTTGGGCAAAAAGAGATGTCACCAAGCCTTACGGATTTAACGTCATTGTCGTTAGAGACGTTAGAGCAGACACGAATGAAACAAGTCGCTTTGCCCGTACATTATTTCATTGTGTCGCGTTTGCCAGAAACGGATATGACAGAACTGGCTGCAAAATACCTTGCCTCGATTCCTCGTGATACGTCTGCTTATCGTACTTCTGACTACGAAACACTACCGGTGTTGCAGTTGTCTGGCGAGTCAGTCGTTGACATGGCATTGAATATTGAGCCAAAGGCGGAATATCGCATGTATGCCTACCAGTCTATGCCTTGGTCACCGATTGCTGCCCTGCAATTGACCTATTTGGGTGAGCGTTTAGAGGCAAAGTTAAAACAGCGGCTGCGCAGTGAAGCTCAAGGGGTTTACAGTGTAAGAGTCGGCTTGGAACTGAACAAAGACACCCACCGTGCGGAGTTGAGCATTCAATATTCCAGTGCGCCAGAGCGATTAAACGATTTGGCGGCAATGACTAACAAAGCGTTATCTGAATTACCTGAGATGGTCACAGCGGCGTGGGTAGATGAAATACAAGACGCTTTTGCTGATGTAGAGGAAAGCCGTCTAGAAAAGGATTTCGATGGCACGTTAGCACACCGACTGGAATTAAGTGAAACCTTATACGGTGATGCGCGTTATCTTAATGATATGGACCAGCTGAGCACAGGATTAACGCAAGCTAAGTTGAAAGCCTTGGTAGAGACGTTGACCTTTAATGACAGGGTGACGGGTTTTTATCGTCCTTTGACGCCTTAGTCTTGCTGGTGTGTTGATAATGCCTAGCCGCAACGCGGTTGGGCATTTTTTTTGCGTATTTAGAACTGGTTAACTTGGTGCAGGCTCAAGCTCGACTTATGGTCATGCTATGAATATGATAAATCGATCATTTTATCGTTGGGCTACTATAAAAAGGGCAAGTGGATGTCTCGTCCAGTAAAATTACTGAGTGTTTCTATTGTTTTGATTTGCCTCTTATTGGCGTTGAACTTTGGTTTGCGATCATCAATGGGCTTTTTTATGTCGCCTATCTCACAAGAGTTTGGCTATGGACGTGAGGTTTTTGCTTTTGCATTGGCGTTGCAAAACCTATGCTGGGGCTTATTTCAGCCTGTTGCTGGTGCTTTTGCTGATCGTTACGGCACCTTAAAAACCTTGTTTATTGGTGCGGCTTTGTATGCTCTTGGTTTATATGTAACGGCTGGAGCAGATGGTGTTATAGGGCTGAATATTGGCGCTGGTGTATTGATGGGAATGGGCATCGCGGCGACGGGTTTTGGCGTGGTGTTGCCTGCTATGGCGCGTATGGTGTCGCCTGAGAAACGCTCCTTTGCTCTAGGTCTGGGCAGTGCTGCTGGGTCTACAGGTCAGTTACTTGTTGTGCCAATAGCGCAAGATTTTATCGCGGCTTACGGTTGGAGTAATGCGCTACTGTTGATGGCATTGTGCGCTTTGATGATGGTGTTGTTATCGAGTCCTTTCCGCCAAGAAAAAGTGAGCATGAGTGCGAACACTGCCGTCACAGAAGTAACACAAACTATGAAAGAAGCTCTACATGAAGCGAGTGCTTACTCGCATTATTGGCTTTTAGTTGTGGGCTTTTTTGTTTGTGGTTTTCAGTTAGCGTTTATTACAGTGCACATGCCAGCGTTTTTATCTGACCAAGGGTTCTCGTCTGATATTGCTGTCGCCAGTTTGGCGCTTATTGGTCTGTTTAATATTTTTGGTTGTTTGTTGTCAGGCAGTTGGGCAGGCAAATACTCGAAGAAAAAACTATTGACTATTATTTACGCGCTAAGAGCGTTAGCCATTGCCTTGTTTATGACCTTGCCGATGACGGATATGTCTGTCTACGTGTTTTCTATTGTTACTGGGCTGCTTTGGTTAGCGACAGTGCCGCCAACGTCTGGTTTGGTCGCACAAATGTTTGGTTTGCGTTACATGGGATTGTTATATGGCATCGTATTTTTAGGCCATCAATTAGGCTCGTTTAGTGGGGTTTGGTTAGGTGGTTATTTGTATGATAAAACAGGCTCCTACGATGTTGTTTGGTGGGCCGCTTGTATCATTGCCTTGATTACGGCGTTGATTCATATCCTAATTGATGAGCGTCCAGTAGCACGTTTGCGTGCGGCAAGGGTGTAAGATTTTGATGTCACCTTTGTCGTATTACCAAGACAAGCTCGAGCGACAGGATGTGTTGTTTGATGTTCATCAGCAGCCCGCGCTATATGAATTAGAACGTGTTTATCAGTTACTAATGTCGAATCTATCAAACGCAGATGGGGTTGAGTCAATCCAAGGAGTTTATCTCTGGGGGGATGTGGGCCGTGGTAAGACGTTTCTGATGGATTTGTTTTATGGCTGTTTGCCAGATGGTATTGGGTTGAGGCTGCACTTTCACCATTTTATGGCACGTTTGCATCGAGAATTGAATCTTGCCTTTGGTCAAAAAAATCCGTTAAAAGGCATTGCCAAGCGGTTAGCGTCAGAGTGTCGTGTGCTGTGTTTTGATGAATTTTTTGTCACAGATATTGGCGACGCTATGCTGCTAGGCGGATTAATCGAGGCCTTGTTTGACGAAGGGGTTGTGCTGGTAGCAACGTCGAATATTGCTGTGGAAAATCTTTTTCAAAATCAGTTACAAAAAGAACGCTTCGCGCCGGCCATTGCCTTGTTACAGCAAAATGTGAAGAGTCTTCATCTTGGTGGCGAAGAGGACCATCGATTACGTCATACCGGTTGTTCGCCGATCTTTTTCGTCAAACATGAGCAAGAGATGGCCGTTTTGTTTAGGCAGTTAGCAAAAGGCACTGTGAATCAGCAACCGCTGCTCATTTGTCGTCGTGCGATTGCTGTGATTGAGTCAGCAGAGAATATCGCCTGGTTTGATTTTCACGAACTGTGCAATGGCCCAAGATCGTCGTTGGACTACATTGAATTAGCGAAAAGCTATCCATTCATCATGCTGACGGCGATTCCCGAATTAAGCAGTGAACCTTTTGAGCATATCAAAGCGCGGGGCACAGAAGACGGTGCCGTTGGCTCAGGAAAAACGGGTGATCGTGCTGTGTCTTTGGGTATCAATGACGATGCTGTGCGACGTTTTATCAGTTTGGTGGATGAGTGCTACGATCATCAAGTGGTGCTTTTGTTGAATGCAGATGTGCCACTTGAAGATTTGTATTTAAACGGTTCTTTATTATTTGAGTTTCGTCGGACTTACAGTCGTTTAATTGAAATGAAGTCTCTTTATTATCAGCAACTACGTGTTAAATAATTGATTTTGTTCTGACTATTTTTAATAACTTGTTTGTTAAGACTTGATAAAAAACCAATGCGCGACCACTATGTTTGTATGAAAGTTTATGTATCTTAAAGACAACAACCCAGAAGTAAGGAGGGCGATCATGCAGTATGAAGATCGCGTTGATGCGTTAGTCGCACCAAAGGGTGCGTTAGAGATGTTATCTCAAAATGAAATCTCTCGTCTGTCAGAAGAGTCAGGCCCACTTCATGATTTATTCCATCGTTGTGCTTTGGCTATTTTGAACTGTGGTAGTGATTCCGATGATCCGCAAGCGGCCATGGAAGAGTTTAAAGACTTTGAAATTCGCATTGTACAGCAAGAACGTGGCGTGAAGTTGCAGCTTAAGAATGCGCCAAGCAGTGCGTTTGTTGATGGCAAGATGATCAGCAGTGTGCGGGAAATGCTGTTTAGCGTATTACGCGACATTATTTTTACTCAGCATGAGTACCTGCTTGCCCGTGGCTTAGAGAATGCCAGCTCAGAGAAATTGACCAATGTCGTCTTTGAACTGTTGCGCAATGCGAATGTCTTCCGCCGAATTCAGAATCCCGACATGATTGTATGTTGGGGCGGCCACTCTATTGCACGTCACGAATACGATTATACCAAGCGTGTAGGTCATGAGTTAGGCTTGCGTGAACTCAATATTTGTACGGGTTGTGGACTGGAGGCCATGAAGGGGCCAATGAAAGGTGCGGCCATTGCTCACGCTAAGCAACGTATTAAAAATGGTGTGTATTTGGGTTTAACAGAGCCTGGCATTATTGCTGCAGAGTCACCGAATCCGATTGTCAATCAGCTGGTCATTATGCCAGATATCGAGAAGCGGCTTGAGGCTTTTGTTCGTGCTGGCCATGGTATTGTGGTGTTTCCAGGCGGTGCGGGTACGGCCGAAGAAATTTTGTATATTTTAGGTATCCTGTTGCACCCTAAAAATGCCGATGTTCCTTTTCCTTTGGTGTTTACAGGTCCAAAAGAAAGCGCAGATTACTTTGAGCAAATTCACGCTTTTATTGGTGATGTATTGGGCGTAGAAGCGCAAAATAAATACCGCATTATCATTGAAGATGAAGTGGAAGTGGCGCGCACTATTAAGCAAGGAATGGAAGATGTGCGTCAATATCGTAAAGCCCATCAAGATGCGTTTTACTACAACTGGAAATTGCATATTCCAGAAGAGTTTCAACACCCGTTTGAGCCAACTCATGACAATGTGCGTGGTTTAAACCTGCACTTCAATCAAGAAACGCATTTGTTGGCGGCGGATTTGCGTCGTGCCTTCTCATCTATCGTCGCAGGTAACGTAAAAGCCCAAGGCGTGGCGTATATCAAAGAGTTTGGGCCATTTGAGATTCATGGTGATAAAGCTTTGTTGGCGAAATTAGACGCTTTGTTACAAGCCTTTGTTCGTCAACAACGGATGAAGCTGCCCGGCAGTGCGTATGTGCCTTGTTATAAAGTGGTGACAGATTAATTTAATATTAGGGGTTTGACTGATATTGGTAAAAGGGCCTTGATTGGCCCTTTTTTATGTCTAGAAATATGCAGGTAAATCACCCAAAAACCGACCAACCAATACTTTCGGACAAGGCTTCGAGAGCGGCCATGCCGGCAAGCGAATTGCCAGATTTATTCAGTTCAGGCGACCATACACAAACGGAAAAGCGATTAGGGACAATAGCAATTATACCGCCACCAACACCGCTTTTACCGGGTAGGCCGACACGATAAGCAAAATTTCCTGCTTCGTCATATAGTCCACTCGTGGCAAGTAATCCATTTACCTGCGTGGTCTCTCTAGGGCTAAGCATTTGCTCACCAGAATGCCGACAGTAGCCTTTATTTGCTAAGAAACTAAAGGCTTTCGCCAGATCGACACAATTCATGCGCATAGCACAATTATCAAAGTAGCTGTGTAACACCGCCTCGACATCATTATGAAAGTTGCCGAATGCCTTCATAAGATAGGCCATTGAGGCATTACGGGCGCGAAATTCGTACTCTGAATCGGATACTATTTTATCTGAGCGTAATTCTGGGTTATCGGCTAGGCGACGTATAAATTCTCGCATCGCATAATGGGGAGAGGCAAAACGTGACTGATTCATGTCGCTGATCACCAGCGCCCCTGCGTTAATGAAGGGGTTACGGGGCACGCCTGCTTCGTATTCTAATTGCACTAAGGAGTTAAAAGGGTTGCCCGACGGCTCACGACCAACGCGCTTCCACATGTCTTCACCATAATGTTTGATGGCAAGGGTCAAGCTAAAGACTTTAGAGATACTTTGTATAGAGAAGTCTGTATACGCTTGGCCTGCATGGTAAAGCTCACCATTATTGCTGTAGATGGCGATACCAAATTGATTGGGATCGACATTGGCTAACGCGGGAATGTAGTTTGCGACCTTGCCTAAACCGATTAATGGTTTTACTTTTTGTTCTATTGAATGCAGTAAATCTTCCACATCATTCTCATTAAACAGGGTTAAAGGGGGCGCCTAGTATAGAGAAAGTCGTTAGGAAACCCCAGTGGAATTTGGTTTGCTGTCGATCATAAAAAAGCCCCCAAAAGAGGGGGCTGGCAGTGTCGTAATAAACGGTTATTTTTTGGGTGAAATACCGTAAACAAAGGACAGTAAGTGTTTACCTACAGTCCTTTCATCACTGGTATTAAGAGCGTTGGGCTTTAATGTTCGCCACATGCGCGTTGATCAGTTGTCCCGATATGGTCGCATTGTTCGGGATATTGGGTAGGGCATCAATGGAATACCAATTGGCCTCTTCAATTTCACCTGGGGCTGGAGCGATATCACCACTCTTATAGTCAGCAAAAAATCCGACCATCAGCTGATGAGGAAAAGACCAAGGTTGGCTGTCGACATAACGTATATTGGTTATTTCTAAGCCGACTTCTTCTTTTACCTCGCGAGCGACGGCTTGTTCTAGGGTTTCACCTGCTTCAACAAAGCCTGCGATATTACTGTATCTGTCTTTTGGGGCAAGGGGGCCGCGAGCTAATAAAATTTGCTCTTCTTTTCTGATCGATACAATAACACAGGGTGAAATTCTTGGATAATGGCGTAAATTGCAAGATGGGCAGATTTTTGTGTGCTCTGCAGCGTGTTTTTCTTCCATTGCGGTCCCACAGCGACCACAGAACTGATGGTCTCTATCCCAAGTCGCGAGCTGGTGGGCACGGCTTAATAAAATGTAGTGATCCTGATCTTGCAAAAAAAGCAGCTCTCTTAGTCCAGTTTCGCGAAACCCTTTGGGTATGGACTCAAAGCGACAAACAAAGATATCCTGACCATGCCATTTTCCACAATACACTGCGCTCATATTGGCGTTGGGCTGAAAATGGGTAAAAGGAATAAGAAATTGGTTTCCCTCTTCCGTCAGAACTTGATTGCGGTATAGCAAAATATAAAGCGCGTCTTGATGGGGGCGGGGATGAGCTTGAGTGCCTATCTCTAACATGTTGTTGCTCTGTTTGCGTCTAAAAGAATGACGCTAACGCGATCACTCTTTAGACGCAATAACTAAGATGGATTTAATTCCAATCCAAGATCACTTTGCCTGATTTTCCTGATCCCATGGTGTCGAATCCTTGCTGAAACTCATCAACTTTAAAACGATGGGTAATAATTGTGCTGATGTCTAAGCCAGATTGCAACATAGCGATCATCTTGTACCAGGTTTCGAACATTTCTCGTCCGTAAATACCTTTAATGATTAGGCCTTTAAAGATGACTTGGTTCCAGTCAATCAAGGTATCTTTGCTGGGGATGCCGAGCATAGCGATTTTTCCACCATGATTCATGCATTCGAGCATGGCACGAAAGGCGGTATCGTTGCCAGACATTTCCAGACCCACATCAAAGCCTTCAGACATGCCTATTTCACTCATCACGTCTTTTAGCGATTCTCGACTGACGTTGACCGTTCGCGTGGCTCCCATTTTCTTCGCCAAGTCCAAGCGGAAATCATTGACATCCGTTATAACAACATTACGCGCGCCAACATGCTTTGCAATCGCTGCGGCCATGGCGCCTATTGGGCCAGCACCGGTGATGAGCACATCTTCACCAATCAAATCAAACGATAAAGCCGTATGTGTCGCATTGCCGAAAGGGTCTAAAATTGCCGCTATGTCGTCGCTGATATTGTTAGGGATCTTGAAGGCATTGCTTGCGGGGATAACCAAGTATTCTGCAAATGCACCGTTGCGGTTGACTCCTACCCCAAGGGTTTTTCTGCAGAGGTGGCGTCGTCCTGCACGACAATTTCGACAATGTCCGCAGGTGATGTGGCCTTCACCTGAAACGCGATCACCGATTTTAAAGCCTGTTACTTCTGGGCCAATTTCTACGATTTCGCCAACAAATTCGTGTCCTACCGTCATTGGCACTGGAATGGTATTCTGTGCCCAATCATCCCAGTGATAAATATGCATGTCGGTTCCGCAAATAGCCGTTTTGCGTACCTTGATAACCACATCGTTATGACCACATTCTGGGTGAGCAACGTCAGTCATCCAAATGCCTTTTTCGGCATGAAGTTTTGCAAGTGTTTTCATTCTTTATTTCCCTCAATAATGCCCATTTCGCGGCCGATTTTTGCAAAGGCAGTAATGGCGCGATCGAGCTGTTCCGTGGTCAATGATGCGGACATTTGCGTGCGTATTCTTGCTTTTCCCATTGGTACAACGGGGTACGCGAATCCTGTTACGAAAATGCCTTCTTGGTACAACGCATTTGCCATTTCTTGTGCGATCTTTGCGTCGCCTAAAATAACAGGAATGATAGGGTGATCGCCAGCGACAAGATGAAAGCCTAGGGCACTCATTTGAGTGCGAAAATATTGACTGTTTGCTTTTAATTGTTGGCGTGCGGTTGTGCTGTTTTCCAGTGATTTAATGATGCTTAAACTGGTGGCGGTGATAACAGGTGCAAGCGAGTTGGAAAACAGGTAAGGACGAGAGCGCTGGCGTAACCAGTCGACAATGCTTTTGGAAGCGCTGGTATAGCCTCCTGATGCACCACCAAGGGCTTTGCCTAAGGTTCCGGTGAGAATATCTACTCGACCTAGCACATCGCAGTACTCGTGGCTGCCACGACCATTGTCGCCCAAAAAGCCCACCGCATGGGAATCGTCTACCATAACTAAGGCGTCATATTGATCGGCAAGGTCGCAGATGGATGTTAAATCGGCGATAATGCCGTCCATAGAGAACACCCCATCGGTAACGATGAGTTTGGTTTTTGCTCCGTCTTGATCGGCTTGTTGAAGCATGGCTTCCAATTCGGTCATGTCATTATTGGCATAGCGATAACGTTTAGCCTTGCAGAGTCGAATACCATCAATGATGCTGGCGTGATTGAGTGCATCACTAATAACAGCATCCTCTTCTCCTAACAAGGTTTCAAACAACCCTCCGTTCGCATCAAAGCAAGACGAATACAAAATGGTGTCTTCCATTTGTAAAAAGTCACTCAAACTTTTTTCTAACTCAGTATGTATGTCTTGAGTGCCACAAATAAAGCGCACAGAGGCCATGCCATAACCATATTCGTCTAGCGCCTTGTGGGCGGCTTGTGTGACATCATGGTCATTAGCAAGCCCAAGGTAATTATTGGCGCATAAGTTGATTAAAGGGGCGTTGTCCGCGGTTTTGATTTGACTTGCTTGTGGTGTGATAAGAGGGCGCTCTATTTTGTAAAGACCTTCTTGTTTAAGGGATTGGAGTTGATTTTCCAAGTTTTGATAAAAAGCTGATTTGCTCATATTTTGTCCTCTTGTGGAGATGTGTCCTTTTTATTATGAAGTCCTTATCTTATGAGTGTAGGTGGACAGACGGATTGTGAGTAGATGCAGTGACATAGAGAAATGGGCATAACAGTTGTGGGTTGTGGCATGCTGGTCATGTCGCTGCTTCGTCCGTAGAATGAGGGCAAAGATTAAACAAAAAGGAAAAGATATGTTATCAACGGTTCGCTTTAGTGGTCTTGTGTTAGGGACGGCGCTCAGCGCCAGTATAACGGTTCAGGCGCAAGATTATTTGCCCATTCTGCAATACCATCATGTTAGCGTGAGTTCGCCTGCTTCAACGTCAGTGACGCCCGAGCAGTTTACGGAACATATGGATTATCTTAAAAGCTCAGGATTTCAGGTTGTTGATCTACGCTCCGCATTGGATGATTTAAAGGCGAATAAGCCGTTGCCGGACAAAGCCGTTGCTATTTCCTTTGATGATGCATATCAAAGTATTTATCAAGCGGGTTTTCCAATATTAAAAGAAAGAAACTTCCCTTTTACGGTTTTTATCAATACCGAGCCAGTAGAGCGTAACAGTTCAAGCTTTTTGACCTGGGAGCAAATGAAAGAGATGCAAGCCTATGGTGGAGTGTTTGCTAATCATACTGTTAACCATCCTTATATGTTGAGAAAGGAAAGCGGTGAAAGCGACCGTGATTGGCTAGCGCGCATGGAAAAGGAGGTCGATACAGTGGAAGCTCTATTGACGAAGCATTTAGGTCATTCCCCTAAAATGTTGGCTTATCCTTATGGCGAATCAGATCGTCAAATTCGTGCCATGATGAAGGCAAAAGACATTATCGCTTTTGGGCAGCAATCTGGTGTAGTTAGTAGCGATTCAGATTTTGAGAATTTGCCGCGTTTTCCGGCGTCAGGTGTCTACGCTAATTTATCGACGTTAAAAACGAAGTTGGGCGCAAAGCCGATGCCTTTATTGTCCGAGAAGACGGGAGGGGATTATGCAACCAATCAGCCTGTTACCATTCAGTTAACTTTCAAGGAAGGGAAATATCGTTTTAAGGATTTAATCTGTTACGTGTCTGGACAGGGTAAAGCTAAATTAGATTGGGTTTCGGATTTTGAAGTGGTTGCCACTGCAGATAAGCCGTTCGGCGTGGGCCGAGGCCGTATTAATTGCACTATGCCGGACGAATCAGGGCAGCATTACTACTGGTATTCTAATGTTTGGATACGTTCTTCCCCTGAACAAGGCTACGTAAGTGAAAAAAGTTAAACTTTTTTAAAAAAATGTTGCACTGAAATTTCAAATCAGTATTATACACCTCGCTCGCAACGGAGGGGTGGCAGAGCGGTTTAATGCACCGGTCTTGAAAACCGGCGTAGGTTAGTAGCCTACCGAGAGTTCGAATCTCTCCTCCTCCGCCATCTTACTTAGGTAAGTGTGTTGCAGCAAAGATAAAATTAGTTCCTCGATAGCTCAGTTGGTAGAGCAAATGACTGTTAATCATTGGGTCACTGGTTCGAGTCCAGTTCGAGGAGCCATCGGAGTATAGCGCAGTCTGGTAGCGCGCCTGCTTTGGGAGCAGGATGTCGGGGGTTCGAATCCCTCTACTCCGACCATTAATTTTATCATCACCGTTAGTAATGGTGGGCGTAGCTCAGTTGGTAGAGCTATGGATTGTGATTCCATCGGTCGTGGGTTCGAGCCCCATCGTCCACCCCATTACTTGATAGTTGGGTCGTTAGCTCAGTTGGTAGAGCAGTTGACTTTTAATCAATTGGTCACTGGTTCGAATCCAGTACGACCCACCAACTATCTCTTAAAGCTTTTATTCTGTACTAGCCTGATTAATTCCTCGATAGCTCAGTTGGTAGAGCAAATGACTGTTAATCATTGGGTCACTGGTTCGAGTCCAGTTCGAGGAGCCATCGGAGTATAGCGCAGTCTGGTAGCGCGCCTGCTTTGGGAGCAGGATGTCGGGGGTTCGAATCCCTCTACTCCGACCATCAATTAATAAAGAATTCTTCATAGAGCGGGTCGTTAGCTCAGTTGGTAGAGCAGTTGACTTTTAATCAATTGGTCACTGGTTCGAATCCAGTACGACCCACCATTCTATTTTGTCTATTCTCTTCATCTTTTACATTTCTCGTTTTCTCTGTATTTTGAAACTTGCCTTGCTGTTCTTTGTTACGGCTTTTGTCGTGTCTCGTTAAAATATCAAACTTTGTATTTGTGGTTTTGAGTTGGGTGCTAGCTCGTCTCTGGCTTCTTGTGTTGCCCTGATTGTAGAGTAGGTAAGTCTGCTGTTAGTAGCTTCTAGCGTGCTCAGGTGGTTTGCTGCAGCGTTTGATCGCTATTGTGGTTGGCTTTGTTGGATCATTAACTTGTTGTCTTTGGCGGGATTCTTCTTGGGGGGGCTATAGGCGTGGTTTTGCTTAGATGGTATGTTGGTGTCTTGTTTTGTGGGAGTTGTTTGTCGTCTTTTGCTTGCGTGTTGATTTTTGATGTGGTGTTTATGTTCTGTCTGGATGTGTTTAAAATTTGATGTCTTGAGGATTTTTATTGCAGTATGATTTTATAGATAAAAGATTGATCTATAAAGAAAAGAATTAATGGTGGAGGGAGGTGGATTCGAACCACCGAAACTTTCGTGGCAGATTTACAATCTGCTCCCTTTGGCCACTCGGGAACCCCTCCACAGCAGCGCGGCAAATAATATATGCCGCGCTTCTATCTGTAAACACTTTTTTCTATTTTTTTAATAATTTTTCCAGTTTTGCTTTCATGCGCTCTTCTGGCGATAAATTATCATAGGCTTCATCTTCACGGCTTTTTATTGGCTGTGATTTTTGTGACGGCTTGCCTTTTGGGGATGGGGTGCTTTGAGGTTTTTTATTGTGGGCAGGGCGGTCCACTTTAGGTCGATCGGTTGTTTTAGGGCGGTTGAATGGTTTTTTCTCTTTCTTGGGTATCATGGACTCAGGAAGAGCGGCTTCATCATTTACAGCGATGCCTTCAAGATCAACACGAGGCTGTCCTGATAGGAGACACTTCTTATAGCGATCAGAGCGTGTATAAGCGGCTAGAGCACGTTTTTGTTTGCTGGCATTGAAGTCGTCGTCCAATGTCATGTCTTTGTCTATACCAACTTTTAGTGGCTTAGGTTGATTCCAGTCGAACGCTTTAGGATAACGGTCTTCAAGCATTTTTATTAGACGGCGATTATTCTTTTGATTTTTTTGACGTTTTTTTTGTTCAGACGTCAAAGTTGCTGTCTCTGTAGTGCTGTCACTTGCTTGTTGTACGCTAGTGTCGCTATCGACTAGTTTGTCGTCGTCTTGCAAGCCGTTAAGCTCAGTTTGTTGTGTGGTCATGTAATCAATCTGTTCTATTGTCGTGGTTGTGATGCTGCTGTTGTCAGCATGCTCGTGCAATAAATCAAAGTTAAGTTGCTGTTCAACTGGCTTTGTTTTTATTACTTGCTCAGGGGTCGATAGGGCACCCAAGAGATCAAGAGAGTCTTCTATATAGAGCTGTAGTTGATCTTCGGGTGAGCGATCGGCCATATGTTGCAATAAATCCATTGAGGCGCTGTACTCAATGGGAAGGTCGTTCTTTTCCTTTAGTTTTTTTATTTCCTCGTTTGCATTTTCTAGCTGTTTTGTCAGCCAGTTAATTTTCGCTTCGAGTTTGGCAATAAGTTGTTCCATAAAGACACAAGGCTCAGTTTTGTATTGGAGTCAGCGGAATACTGGGGGTATTGCTTGTGCCAATCATCTCTTTTCGCTGATCGTCACTTGGTAGCGTAACGGTAATAGTTTTGTCATTTTGCCACCAAGTGTAAGTTGTTGCGATCACAAAGCTTGCGACGAAAATGGGTGTTAGCTTCATCTTTGTTTTGGGTCTTATTTTTACTTAATTAAAAGGTTAAGCCTGCACCGATCATCACGTGCTTGTCATAAGTATCGCTGCTACTGTTAAGTACTTTTACAAATACGTCTAGTCGAGATACATCTGATATGCCGATACGAAAGCCTGCTTCTGGATAATAGACCGTTTCATCTAAGAATGAGACACCGCCACCGATAAACGACCACATAGGAATACCAGGTAAGATCTGTAATGCTGGTGTTGCGCTGTAGTATCGAGAGCCTATTGTGAGAGCGTTTTCGAATTTTTCCCCAATGACAAAGGACAGTCCGCCATAAAAAGAAATATTCTCTGGCAGAGTGTATTCCATATTGGCCCCAATGATGGAGGTAACGTTTGTTTCTCCATCCGGTGTGGTTGGGCGCGCGGCGGCAGATTCAAAATTTATTAAACTCGCAATTTGACCTTCTGCTGATGCGTTTGCACTGACAAGAACTAAAGCTGCAAGTAAAAGTGGTCTCATTGTTTGTTATCCATTTGGTTGAGGCGATTCAGCATTTGAGAAAGAGAAGACTCCCAGTTCGATTGCTGTTCTTTTGTTTGGTTTAGAGAGTTTTGAATCTCACTTTTTTCTTCGCTAAGTTCATAGTTCTGCATTTCTAATTCTGAAATACGTTTGCGTAATGAACCAATTTCTTCAACGGCTTCGTTGATGCGTTGTTCTAGATGGTGTAGTAGTTCGTTGTTCATTGTATCTGTCCTAAAAATAAAAAAACCGCCATTTTGTGTAAAGGCGTATAGTTGTGAAAATTACCAAGCAATCACGACATCTCGTTGTTGCACGTTAAGTATGTGAGAGTCAACAACGAGCCTCCCCAACAGAGAAGTTAGGTTGGACTTGTTTGATTGTAACACTGATATTGGCATTATTCAGCTGTGTTTGGGTAGACTGTAACTGATTAAATACCTCGTATCGTCGATAAATATTGAATTTATCTCCTTGTTTTATACCCGCTATTGACCCTGCAGATATGTGTATTCTGTTGCCTTCTGTGCGGAAAATATTAGCAATAAAAGGCTGGCATCTAAGCTGTTCACTTGCATCTAATGCGCTTTCTTTTAGCGCTTGTTGGACTACTTTGCCATAATGTACTGACCAAAATTTTGCACTACCAAAGCCAATTCTTGCGTGGTCAGATATGTCCCAGTTGCCGATTTCATTGTATCTGTGTTCAAACAAAAGCGCGCCACTAAAACCATCATAAATGTATATATCGACCACGAAGTTTCTTTCTTTATCGATTTCTTCAGAATCGTCTTTTGCATTTTTGTCATTAGGGTGTCTAAGGTAAACTTCGCTAATGTCTCTAATGACACCACTAATGATGTATTGAACACCAAGCTGCTCACTGATTCTGGTGAGATTAGTTAGTGATCCATCAGCGTTAGTTGAAGAGGGGGCGTTAATAACATCGGGGTAAATAGCAATGTTAGTAGCCGTGAGGGCTTTTAAGTAGCCTTGTCTGTTTATTTCATCGGCTAAGTTTTTGGGCAGCTCTCTTGAGATGTTGCTAAGCTCACCCAATGCCGCTTGTTGTGGAACTTGCAACTCAAATCCAGTGACTCCCACGGTTTTTTTGTAATACCGCGTTGGTCCTGTACTGCATTGGGAGTCGGCGGTCACGTCAACACGGGCAATTACTCTAAGAAAGTCACCGTTTTGTTCTTCTGAGAGGATACGCGCTTTTTGAACATAACCAGAACTACGTATTTCTAAGTTTGATTCTACTTCACCATTATTGAGGCTCGTCTTTAACGTTCACTCTCGAACCAGATTCCAAAACGGCTTGTTTGATGGCTTGTTGAGTGGCTCTGTAACGAGCATCGGCGATATCATTATTATAGATAATGGCTTCACCAACAGCATCAATGCTGTTGGCAAAAGTGGCAATTGGCAAGGTGAGGAATAGGGCAGTAATGAATGCGCGTTTTAAAGTAACCATCGGTTATTCAATGCTGTAAAAATTAGTTGTTGGGGTGGCGTTTTGAACATTAATGGCGCGATAGCCTGGTTGGACTTTGCAATTGGGGTCTGCTTGCACATTGTTAGAGGTTACACATTGACGAAAGTTTTCTTGCAGTGCCATTTCTACCACGGTTTCAAATGTGCCGTCTTCGTGCTCTCTTTGTGAAACGACCTTTGCCCCCACTAAATAAGCATCCACATAGGTTCTTAGCTCGTCATTTTGCATGACCATATTGCTTAGAGAGCTTGAACCATCGATTTTTAGTCCATAAACCCGTTCCGATAGGTTTCGGTAGGCATCCAACATTGAGCTACGCATCGTCATGATACGAGCTTGGGATTGTGTTAGACGCTTACTTGTCATCGTGGCGGCATAACCCGTAGCGGTCACAATAATAGGTTCTTGTTTCACAATGACGACCGTATTGTTGGTGTTAAGCGCGCTGTTTTGCGTGTATGGGGTAGATGGGCTTCCAACAACGTTTCCATTACAAGGTGCAACGGTGGTACAAGGCTGTCCTGTGGCGCTCTGTTGGTTAAGACTTTGACAACCCGCAAGCGTTACTGCACCTATGGCGATTAAAATAATGTTAAATGGTCGTATCATGGTGTGCCCTTTGCCTTTAAGTGTAAGCCTTACGAGGCTTTTATCTTTTGTTGAAAAGCTGAGAGTTCATTGCCTAGCTCTTATTGGGTAATGCCTTATCACAAGTAATAGTGTGCTAGAGGGTTTTTCAGCTTTTCAATATTGTTAGTTTGATCAACAAAATGTAAACCATTTTACGCTCTAGCGTCCATGTTTGCTTGCCTAAAAAGTGTTTTTTATTGATTTTAAATGGCGAATTTGTTTTTTTCTTGTGTCAGATTCGATCATATCAAGGATTTTACGTTGAGGATGTTTTTTCGAGAAGAATCTTTACATGTTTATTTGATGGATGAATGATGAGCCAAGATAGAATATACTGTTTTTTTGTACAGTAAAAATTAGTGTTATGTCATCGAATCGCAAGATTATTCATATTGATGCCGATTGTTTTTACGCCGCAATAGAGATGCGGGACAACCCAAAGTTGCGTGATATTCCTATTGCGATAGGAGGTGCGGCTAGTGGTCGCGGTGTATTGTCAACGGCGAATTACATTGCCCGTGGTTATGGGGTGCGTTCTGCTATGCCAACGTCGGTGGCTACGCGATTGTGTCCTTCGTTACTGGTTCTCCCTGGTGATATGAATAAATATCGCGAAGCATCTTCTCAAATGCAGGCTATTTTTCGAGAGTTTACTTCTATTATTGAGCCGTTGTCGTTAGATGAGGCCTATCTTGATGTGACCGATTCCGAATGCTTTCAAGGAAGTGCAACACGAATAGCGGAGAAAATACGCAGCAGAGTATTAAAAGAGATAGGCATTACTGTGTCTGCTGGGGTGGCAACAAATAAGTTCATTGCAAAGGTAGCCAGTGATTGGGATAAGCCAGACGGCTTAACCATTGTAACGCCAGAAAAGCAGTTCGAATTTGTTTCCTCTATTCCGGTTAAGTTTATTTCTGGAATAGGCCGTGTTGCTCAAGATAAGTTGGCGTCATTAGATGTGTTTACATGCGCTGATCTACAGAAACTGGATTTTGTTGTATTGCAAAAGCATTTTGGCAGCATGGCATTTCGACTGTCTCAATTCGCCTTAGGGATTGATAATCGACCTGTTATGACATCAAGAGAAAGGAAGAGTATCTCTGTAGAGCATACATTTTCGGCCGATCTGCTTGATTTAGCCGCATGCCAAGCTGTTATCCCTAAGCTTTTGATGGAGTTAGAAAGGCGTATGGCAGGACGACATTTTGAAACTCAGTTAAGTAAATATTATTTGAAGATAAAATTTGATAACTTTAAGCAAACTACAATAGAACTGCCTATTAAAAATAAATTATCCAATACTATCTTTTTGACTCTTTTAGAGCAGGCTTATGCTCGATTTCGTCGCCCTGTACGCTTGATTGGTGTGGGGTATCGTTTATCTCCCCCAAAGCCTCAGCAACTGATTTTGCCTTTCTTCTGATTGATTGTGTAAATTATGATCAACTGTTTACTGCTTTACTATACTTAAGTTAAGAACAGTTTGGAGGGGGCGTTATGTTTAAACAAGAGCGTAAGTTTAACGAAGTAAACTTGAATATGCCGGGGCCTTTATCTCAGCGGCTACGATTTGAGGTAGAACAAACTTTGGGGCGTTTGTATGCTGATCCATCGTTGGTCGATCAATTAGATCGTCTGTATTTGCCTTTTGCGAGCTGGCTAAGTGAGAAGGCTCGTGTTGGGCATGGACCATTGGTTGTGGGGCTTGGCGGTGCTCAAGGCTGTGGAAAAACGACTTTTTGCAATGTGATAAGTCGAATAATGAATAAAGGCTTTGAGTTAAATTGTATAGTGCTCAGTTTGGATGACTTATACAGCACTCGTCATGAACGACTTAAATTTGCCAGTCAAACGACTCCGATGTTTTCTGTTCGAGGTGTACCTGGAACGCACGATGTGAGCTTGGCACTAGTGCTTTTTGAAAGGTTGAAAAACCTGAAAGATGGCGAAGTGATGAAGTTTCCTTGCTTTGATAAATCTGTCGATGACCGAAAGCCTGTACATTTATGGCAGGAAGTTCAAGGTCCTGTTGATGTTGTGTTGTTTGAGGGGTGGTGTGTTGGTGCGCCGCCCATGCGAGGCAATATACAGCACCCAATCAATGGACTTGAAGCGGATATGGATGCAGATTGCTTGTGGCGCAATAAGGTTAATCAGCTTTTAAAAGACGATTATAAAAAGTTGTTTGCGAAAATAGATCTCATGGTTTGGATGCAAGCGCCTAGTTATGATGTGGTTTATGGCTGGCGAAACAAACAAGAGCGAGTTCTAGAAAGCCATCTTCATGATATACACGGTGTCTTATTGGATACCATTGATTTAAAAGTGATGTCATCGGATGAGTTGAAGGAGTTTATGCAGTATTACGAAAGGCTGACTCGACATATGTTAGCGGTCATGCCTGAGCGAGCTGATGTGTTGTTCCGATTAAATAGAGAGCAAGGTGTTGTGGAAATGCGATTTCCTATAGAGCATTAGGTTTGGCGGTCATGATTAAGTTCAGATGACAGTCGAGCGATAAATGGCAAATATGATAGGCTATGGCAAACTGCTATAGCCTATTTTTTTGGAGTGTTAAAAATGACTGAATTATTGCCATCTGTTCTTGTTGAAACGAGCGATCAACCTGATGCAGCCATTATTTGGTTGCATGGTCTTGGGTCGGATGGTCATGATTTTGAGTCTTTGGTTCCCGCCTTGTCTTTGTTGCCTACGCTAAAGGTCCGTTTTGTGTTTCCTCATGCGCCGCGCCGTCCTGTAACGGTCAACGGAGGTATGATGATGCGAGCTTGGTATGACATTTACGAAATGACGTTAGAGCGAAAAGTGGATTTGGCTAATATTGCAGAATCCAGTTGTCAGATTGAGCAATTGATACAGGATCAAATTAATCAAGGTATCGCCCCAAATCGTATTGTATTAGCGGGCTTTTCTCAGGGTGGCGTTATTGCTTATCAGACGGCACTTCAATCTAAGCATGTATTGGCAGGTGTTTTAGCATTATCGACTTATTTGGTTAATGCTAATGAGGTGGTTGAAGCGGATGTTTGTCCTAATGGTCATACTCCTATTCTCATTCATCACGGTTTGCAAGATCCAGTGGTTGCGCCAGTTTTAGCGGTGCAAGCAAAAGATTGCCTGTTATCCAAGGGATATTCTGTGTCATATCAGACTTATAATATGCCTCATTCAGTTTGCCCTGAGCAGGCGCAAGATATTTCGCACTGGCTAAATACTGTATTAGCTTAGTGTTAATAAGTAGGAAACGTTAGGAGTTCTTTGTGTCCAACAACTATACCGAGTGGTTAGAGTTTGCGAAAAACCTTGCTATAAAAGCAGGCGATATGATTGCGGAAGCGCGTAAGAACTCAAGTTTCGTGCGTGATTATAAAATGGACCATGAGTTAGTGACTTCGACTGACATTGCGGTAGATCAGTTTATTTGCGGTCGTATTCGTGAGCATTATCCTAAGCATTCTATTTTATCAGAAGAGTCATCTCCTCATATGGACCTTAGTGCTATTGCCGACAATGTGCCTGTGTGGGTGATTGATCCAATTGATGGTACGGTGAATTTTGCCCATGGGCATCACCATGTCGCGGTTTCAATTGGTCTTTATGTCGGCAGAGAGCGTATTTTAGGGGTTGTGAACGCGCCATTTTTAGGGGAATGCTTCTGGGCGTTAAAAGGTTCAGGTGCCTTTTGTAATGGCAAACCTTTGGCTGTTTCTGGTGCAAAACAGTTAAGGAATGCGTTGGTAGCAACGGGGTTTCCTTATCAAAAAACAGCGTTATTGCCGATTGTAGATCGTGTATCACGTATTTTGCATCATTGTCAGGATATTCGTCGCAATGGCTCGGCTGCACTGGATTTGTGTTGGGTGGCGGCTGGACGTTTAGATGCTTATTTTGAAAGTGTGAAACCTTGGGATATGGTGGCTGGAGCGTTAATTGCGGAAGAGTCGGGGGCGGTCGTGGGATATTATTTACCCCATACTTCAATTTGGCCTGAAGTGGTTAATGGAGAAGGGTTAATTGTGTCGACGCCTCACTTGTTTAAAGAGCTTCTGGTCTTGATACGTTGTGAAAAATAGACTGGGACTTTGAGGGTTTTATGTTTATTAATATGCCGTAAAAACAAGCATAACAATATGCATTTATATCTGAACAGCGTGGGTGATGGGTTGCATTAATCGCAACTTGGTATACTTAAGTCTTCGCTTGATTACTATTTATTTTGATTGGATTGATTATGTCTTTTACTGCTTTTTTGATTATGTTGCTGTGTTCATTGCTTGTTATCGTGGCTTCGCTTTGGTTTATTCGGCATCAGCTTAAATTAAATAAAATACGAGAAGAGAAGGTTCAAGCAGGAGAAGACCGCTTTCTTGAAGAGCGTCAAAAAAGGATTGATAGTATCAGGGTGTTGTTGAGTGTGGCTGGGACTGATGAGGTTAATTGGATTGAAGCCAGCATTCGAATCAAAAATTTATTGGATCAGTTGAGTGAAGATTTGTCGGAACATGACGATATTTCCGCTTTTTACATTATGGCTGAAAAAACACAGCACATTCCAACCCACGAGCAGTGGGGGAGTTTGCCAAAATCTGCGAAAATAAAATTTCGACGAGAAATGGATGGATATGAAACGGAATACGCTGAGCATTTGCTGCGGGCGAAAGCATCGCTAATGGCTCATGATTTCAAATAATGTTTATTCAACTGCTGGTTTCTATTGTTTTCTTATTTTTATTGCTGATTTTGTTGGTGTTGTTTTTTATTCGTCATCAATCGAAAGTACCTTATTATAGGTTAACACAAGAGCAGTGTGTTGCTTTGCTTAAAAGGGCGATACAGGGTGTTTTGCCTGAATATGAATGGCATGCCTTTCTTGGTATGACGGTGAGAGACGATGATGCACTGGATGAATTAAGAGAGCGGTGTTTGCTGATTGATGAGTTTGGAATAAAAGGGACGCAATTAATAAATGGTCAGTTTTGTATCTCTTTTAACAAAAAAGGGTTATCACAGCTGGAATTGTTACTTGATGAGTGGCAGCATAAATTACACTATTTGGTCTGAGGCCATTGGCACGGTTGTCGTGAAAAAGGTCTAAATTTTAAAATGGAAGAGCATAGGGTTTAAACATTATGAATGAGTTAGAGGCGTTGTTTGAGCAGGGATCTGAGTGGATGCCTTGGTTAGTTGATACAGTGATTAATTTATCGATTGGTCTCATTGTTTTTTTTGTGGGCAAATTTGTTGCCGCCAAAGTGTCTCATTGGTGTGAAAAACGCTTACTCAAAGCGTCTGTTGATCAAGCGGTGGCGGGCTTCGCATCGAGCATTTTATATGCTTTGATGTTTGCTGGTGTGGCTTTAATGGCGCTGGGGCAAATCGGTGTTGAAACGACCTCTTTTATTGCCATTCTTGGTGCGGCCGGCCTAGCCGTTGGTTTGGCTTTGCAAGGTTCTTTGTCTAACTTTGCGTCGGGTGTGCTTATTATTTTATTGCGCCCGTTTCGGTCGGGTGACTTTATTGATGCTGGTGGCCAAATGGGCACAGTGAATCGTATAGAGCTATTTCATACATATCTTAAAACACCAGATAATCGCGTTATTATCATGCCAAATTCGTCGATCATGGACGGTTCTATTGTGAACTTTTCGCGTGAAGCCACTCGTCGTCTCGACCTTGTAATTGGTATCAGTTATGACGCAGATATCCGTTTGGCAAAACAGATTATGGAAGACATTGTGAGTGCTGACGAGCGTATTCTAAAAGAGCCTTCTTGTTTAATTGCCGTGTCTGAATTGGCTGACAGTTCAGTCAATTTCTTCTTGCGACCTTGGGTGGCTTCTGGAGATTATTGGGCTGTGCGCGCCGATCTCTTAGAGAAAATTAAATACGCTTTTGATGAGCGTGGTGTCGGTATTCCATACCCTCAAATGGATGTTCACGTGCACAAGCAAGAATCTTAAGCTTATATGGTGTAATTTCTTAGCACTATAACGCTCATAATGCCGCCAAGTAATCATTGGCGGCATTTTTGTTTTTACTGTTGTTTTTAATCATTGAAAAGGTGGCTATTAATGAGTCGATATCGTCCCCCTTCACCACCAAAATCTGCTTATATTACTCAAGAAGGTGCTCAGGCTCTGTTGGCAGAGCTAAAATATTTGTGGAAAGAGAAGCGTCCTGCCGTGACTGAAACTGTTCGGGAGGCTGCTGCACAAGGTGACCGTTCAGAGAATGCCGAGTATATTTATGGCAAAAAACAGCTGCGTGAAATTGACCGTCGCGTACGTTATTTAGAGAAGCGTTTAGACATTTGTACGGTTGTTGATCGCTTTCCTAGCGATCAACAACGAGTGTTTTTGGTGCTTGGGTGACACTAGAAGATGAAATGGGAAGCATAAAAGAGTATCGAATTGTTGGGCCAGATGAACTGGACCATAATCCAAATTATATCAGTATTGATTCTCCGGTGGCCGGGCTTTACTCAAAAAGCAAGAAGGGGATGAGGTGGTTATTCGCCTTGCCGGTGGAGAGAAAACCTACCTTATTGATGCTGTTGAGTACCGACAAGTAACAGCATGACTATTTATTACGGTATGGCACAATGGCAACATCCAGCTTGGGTGAATTGGCTCTATGCTGCTTCTTTATCCGCTGGAGATAGAATTGGTCGATATTCGCAAGTGTTTTCAACGGTTGAAGTTGGCAGTACTTTTTATACTAAAGTCGATGATACTCAGTTATTGCGTTGGTATAACTCAGTTGGCGAAGGGTTTAAATTTAGCTTTAAAGCACCGCAAACAGTAACGCATCGATTATTGGAACGTCCATGGCTTGATGTTCAGCAGGATTGGGTGGCCTTTATGCTTTCGCTGCAACCGCTACAGAATAAGCTTGGCCCAACTATGCTACAATTTCCTGCAATATGTGATGAGCGGGCTTTAGATGCTATTTTGGCGTTGTGTGATATGTGGACGCTTTCTACACCTTTGTCTGTAGAGGTGCGAAACTTAGCTTATTTTGATAAGGCTCATATCGAGCCGCGTTTTTTAGCTGGCTTGTCCGATCGTCATGTAAATCGTGTGGTGATGGATTCTAGGCCAGTTTTTTCTACGGAAGCTTATTGTGAAAGTCTGGTTGATGCTCAGAAGAAAAAGCCGAGAGTGCCTTGTCATCCCGTTGCGACTGCGAGTCATCCAGTTGTGCGTTTTATTGGTCATCCGGATTTGCCGCGTAATGAATTGTGGTTAGATCAGTGGGCGGCTAAATTGTCTCAGTGGCTATCTGAAGGACTCACGCCAAGTGTGTTTGTGCATTCATCGGATAATATCGCGGCGCCCACTCTAGCGGCACAATTGGATAAAAAGGTCCGTTTATTAACACCCAATTATCAGAGCGCTTTACTTCTGCCGCAAAGTCAGGAGCAGGCTAGCTTTTGGTGAGCTTAATAAGTTGAGTTTTTGCTTTTGTAGAGCTGTTGGAAAATAGTATGTATTCGTTAGTGTTTTATGTACCTGAGTCTCATTTAGAATCTGTCAAACAAGCTGTGTTTTCGGCTGGTGCAGGTTCAATGGGAAACTATGATTCTTGTTGTTGGCAAGTAAAAGGGCAGGGGCAGTTTAGGCCGAAAAAAGGAGCGGCACCTTTTCTTGGTAAGGTCGATGAATTAGAGCTTGTTGATGAATATCGGGTGGAAATGGTGTTGAGTGAGGAAGTTAAGGCGAGTGTTTTGGCGGCTTTGTTGTTAGCGCACCCCTATGAAGAGGTGGCCTACCATTTTATTCAGATACAGTGTTAAAGTGAATGGTGTCTTCATGAAAACCGTACTGGCCTTTTTTGTGGTCAGCAATGAAAAATTCTATGGTTTTAGAAACACTACTGAACGCCAGTTCATCCCAAGGTATTTCGTCCAGCCCAAACAGTGCAACTTCGGAGCTCTCTTCTGTTGCATGAAAGTCGTCCTTTTCTAATTCTGCGATATAAAAAAGATGAACTTGGTTGATTCTAGGGATGCTGATCATGCTAAAGGCTTGTTTACAGATTGCCGTGGAGCCACTTTCTTCTAGTGTTTCACGCAGAGCACCTTCGCGGGTGGTTTCTTGGTTTTCCATAAACCCGGCAGGTAAAGTCCAGAAGCCAAGGCGTGGCTCTATATTGCGTCGACATAATAAGACTTTGCCGTCAAATATGGGTATTGTTCCTGTGATCAGCCTAGGATTGTCGTAATCGATATGCTCGCAATTTGGGCACACCGCTCTGATGCGATTATCACCAGATGGAATGGTCATGTTGACGGAATGACCACATTGCGGGCAGTATCTCATGAGTTTTTCCTTAACGCTTTAATTGGAGTTTTGCGTATTTGACGACTTTGTCTTCAATTTCTTGGATTTCAATCATGTAATGTCCGACCCATAGGCTAATAGGGTGCTCAGGGATAAACTCCAGTGTTTCAATAATGAGGCCATTTAATGTTTTTGGTCCATTTGTCGGCAAGTGCCAATTAAGCGTTTTATTGATTTCGCGGATGTGCGTTGATCCTTCTATTCTAAAAGAGCCATCATCGAGACTTTGTATCTCTTCTTCTTCGTCTAGTGTTGGTGGTGTAAATTCACCAACGATTTCCTCCAGCACGTCTTCTAAGGCTGCTATGCCTTGCACGTCTCCGTACTCATCCACTACGATTCCCATTTGTTGGTGATCCTTTTGGAAATTGAGTAGCACCGTGTTTAATGATGTGCTTTCTGGAATGAAATAAGGTTCAACCGTTGCTTTTAACAAGGCCGCTTTGGATGGCATTGGGTCGCGTAAAAACATGGCTGCATGTCGTGCGTGTAGGATACCGATTATTTTGTTTATTTCGCCATTGTAGACAGGCATGCGTGTGTGTCTGCTTTGGCAGATCTGTTCAATGATTTCTTCTATCGAGTCTTCAAGGTCAATACCGATGACTTCGTTTTTAGGAATCATGATGTCTTCAACAGAGACTTTTTCTAAATCTAATATAGACAGCAGCATTTCTTGGTGGGCTGCAGGTATTAAGCCGCTTGCCTCGTTGACAACAGTTCTTAGTTCCTCAGAATCTAAAGTGTCATGATTGGTTTGAGAGGCATGAACGCCAATTAAGCGTAACAGTCCATTTGACAGTGTGTTGACTATAAACACGAGTGGATACAAGGCTTTTAGCAAAACAGACAAAACCCATGATGCGGGGAAAGCGATTTTTTCTGGGTGTATAGCGGCTAGTGTTTTTGGTGTGACTTCAGCGAAGATCAAAATCACCATGGTGAGTGCGCCGGTTGCTATGGCAACACCAGCATCACCCCAAAGACGAACGGCAATGATAGTGGCAATAGCAGAGGAGAGGATATTTACAAAATTGTTACCAATTAATATAACACCAATGAGTCTGTCAGGGCGCTCTAATAAGGTGCTTACTTTCATTGCGGAACGGTTCTTGCTCTTCACCAGATGTTTCAGTCGATATTTGTTTAACGACAACATCCCTGTTTCGGAACTCGAAAAGAAAGCGGACAGTATGATTAGACAAAAAAGTGTTCCACCAAGAACACTTAAGGGGATATCGTTCAAAAAGGGATCGCCTCAGTTATGTAGATAAAAGGATTATTCGTATTTAGGATCTTAGTGTCAAATGACTTTGTGTCTTTGTTTATCATGACAATAAAATTTGCAGCACTATTTGGCTGCCAAAATAGCCGAGCATCAATAGAAAAAAGCCGCTTAACGTTAGCTTGACAGCTAGTTGACCACGCCAGCCAGCTATGTATCTTCCTAATAATAGCCCTGCAAACACAAACCAAGAGGCGATAGTGAAAAACGTTTTATGAACAAGATGCTGTGCAAACATGTCTTCAATAAAATAAAAACCTGTTGCTATAGTAATGGTCAATAAAATGAAAGCAGCCCAAATGAATTCAAACATTAAACGTTCTAGTACTTGCAGTGGTGGTACTCTAAGTAGTTGCTTTAATTTGTGATGCTTCAGTTGATATTCTTGCATGGCAAGTAAAATGCCGACACCGCAGGCTGTCGTAAATAAGCTGTAAGCCACGGATGCGATCAGAATGTGAGCGCTTGTACCCCAGGAGTTACTGTGTAAGGGGGTTAAGTTCCAAGGTTCGATGGCATTTAGTGCAATAATGACCGAACCGAGAGGGAAGGCAGCGCCAAGCAGCAAAGACAAATCTTTGTCACGATTACTAAACCACAGTAAGCTATTTCCGATTAATGCAATCAGTAGTCCAATGGTCAAGAAATTAAAGCCGTCTCTACTAAGCAATAATTGTGTGAGTGATAAGGTGTGCAGGGCGATTGCAATCGCTCCAATATATTGAGTGGCACGATTTCTTGGACGTAGGTAATACGCTGTGCCAGCAATCAAACAAGCGATACAAGCAAGCCAAAGCGATAATTGAGTCATGAAACTAAAGGTTCCGCAGGGTAAAGGTATAGGGTGATAATCATTTATCCGTTATAATAGAGACAATTTCACCTTGGATAAACTGAAACCGTAGGTTTTTTCCATTCAGAGCCAAAATTTGAGGGCAAATATGTTCGACAATTTATCGAATCGCTTAACTTCCTCGCTTGATCGTATTCGAGGTCGAGCAAAATTAACCGAAGACAACATACAAGACGTGTTGCGCGAAGTACGCATGGCATTACTTGAAGCGGATGTTGCACTGCCTGTAGTTAAAGACTTTATTGCGGCTGTCAAAGAGCGTGCGATAGGGACGGAGGTCTCAAAAAGCTTGAGTCCTGGTCAAGTCTTTCTGAAAATTGTTAAGCAGGAACTTGAGAGTGTCATGGGTCAGGCCAACGATGGCCTTAACCTTCGTGTGGCGCGCCCTGCTATTATTTTGCTAGCGGGTTTGCAAGGGGCGGGTAAAACCACGTCTGCGGCAAAGTTAGCAAAATACTTAAAAGAGCGTGAGAAAAAATCGGTTTCGGTGGTGAGTGCGGATATTTATCGTCCAGCCGCTATTAAGCAACTTGAAACACTGGCTGGTGAAGTGGGTGTTGATTTCATTCCCAGTGACTTATCGCAGAAGCCGATTGATATCGTTAATAATGCGATCGATTATGCTAAGAAGGCCCATAAAGATGTTTTGATCATCGATACTGCCGGGCGTCTCGCGATAGATGATGAGATGATGGCGGAAATTAAGGCCTTGCATGCGGCTGTAAACCCCATAGAAACCCTATTCGTCGTCGATGCAATGACAGGTCAAGATGCGGCGAACACAGCAAAGGCATTTGGTGATGTGTTACCACTGACTGGGGTGATATTAACCAAGACTGACGGTGATGCGCGTGGCGGTGCTGCATTATCTGTTCGCCACATTACAGGCAAGCCGATTAAGTTTTTGGGTGTAGGTGAGAAAACCGATGCTCTAGAGCCGTTCCACCCAGACCGTTTGGCCTCTCGTATTCTTGGTATGGGGGATATGCTTTCTTTAATAGAGGAAGCAGAGCAAAAGATTGATAAAGAAAAAGCTGAGAAACTTGCTGGCAAGCTCAAAAAAGGCAAAGGCTTTGATCTGGAAGATTTCAAAGAGCAGCTTCAGCAGATGAAAAACATGGGTGGCATGAGTTCCATGTTGGATAAGCTGCCGGGTATGGGGCAGTTAGGAAATATCCAAGATAAGGTGAATGACAAGATGTTTGTTCAAATGGAGGCACTTATTAACTCTATGACGCCCGCTGAACGACGTAACCCTGATGTCATTAATGGTTCTCGTAAGAAGCGTATTTCTACGGGGGCTGGATTGCAAATACAAGACCTGAATCGTTTGTTGAAGCAGCATAAGCAGATGCAAAAGATGATGAAAAAGTTTAGTACCAAGGGCGGTATGCAAAAAATGATGCGCGGATTAGGTGGAATGATGCCTGGCGGCTTCCCTGGTGGCGGTGGTTTTCCGAAATAATCAATGTTATTTCGTTGTTTTTATTGGAGGTTGTTAAAAAACTTTCAATTAAAGTGTTGGGGCGAGTAAATCGCCCTTTTGTTTTTCTAGTTTATCGACTAGAATATGCCGCCTTCTTGTAGTATGAGTCAAAAATTCGACTCGGCAAGGGGTGTTTCGTTAAGCAATAAGGAACCAATCATATGGTAACTATTCGTCTTTCTCGTGGTGGCTCTAAAAAGCGCCCATTCTATCATTTGAACGTGGCTGATAGCCGTCGTGCTCGTGATGGTCGTTATATCGAGCGTTTGGGTTTCTTTAACCCTGTTGCTCGTGGTCAAGAAGAACGTTTACGTGTTGATCTAGAACGCGTAAATCATTGGGTTAGCCAAGGCGCTCAACTTTCTGATCGTGCAGCACAGCTTGTTAAAGAAGCTGGTAAAAACGCTTAATACTGAGGTAGTGCTATGTCTGAATTAAAACAAGCGGCCGCTCCAGAGCAAGCCCTTGTGGTTGGACGCATTACATCAGTTTATGGTGTTAAAGGGTGGGTGAAGTTATATTCGCACACCGATCCAATGCAAGGGATCTTTGATTACAAGCATTGGTGGTTGAAAACTCCTAGTGGGTGGAAGACTGTAGAATTAAGCCAAGGTCGTTTGCAAGGACGGGGCTTGGTGGCATCAGTAAAAGGTTATAACGACAGAGATCAAGTAAAAGATATCTGTGGTATGGACATTTATATAGATGCAACAGAACTACCAGAATTGGAAGAAGGTGATTATTACTGGAGCCAACTGGAAGGACTGAGGGTTATTACCAAAGAGGGTATCCTCTTAGGGAAGGTTTCTCAACTTATGGAAACTGGTGCGAATGATGTTCTCGTTGTCCGCGCGTGTGAAGGTAGCTTTGATCGTGAAGAGCGACTGATTCCTTATGCCCCAGGCACTTATGTTCTAAACATCGATTTAGAGCAGCAGGAAATGGTGGTGGATTGGGATCCAGAATTTTAAACCGATAAGCTGAGGTCACAACGTGAAGGTTAGCGTTATATCGCTCTTTCCGGAGATGTTTCAGGCCATTACTCAGTATGGAGTAACAGGCAGAGCCATTAAGTCAGGGTTAGTTGAGGTGGATTTTTTTAATCCCCGTGACTTTACATATGACAAACATAAGACTGTTGATGACCGACCTTATGGTGGTGGTCCAGGGATGCTGATGAAAGTTCAGCCTCTCAAAGATGCGATTGCGAGTGCCAAATTATCGGTACCCAATGCAAAAGTTATTTATCTATCCCCTCAAGGGCGTACGCTAACGCAAGAAGGCGTGCAACAACTTGCTAAACAAGCAGAATTTATTCTGGTAGCAGGTCGTTATGAAGGCGTTGATGAGCGTTTGATTCAATCTGAGATTGATGAGGAATGGTCCATTGGCGACTTTGTCCTAAGTGGTGGTGAGTTGCCGGCAATGGCGCTTATGGATGCTGTATTTCGTATGGTACCAGGAGTGTTAGGAAAACAAGCGTCTGCGGATGAAGATTCATTCTCTGATGGTCTGTTGGACTGTCCGCATTATACTCGCCCAGAAGTGCTTAATGGTGAACCTGTGCCATCGGTGCTGCTTAGTGGCAACCACGAGGAGATTAGACGCTGGCGTTTAAAGCAAAAGCTCGGAAGAACTTTTCAGCGCCGGCCAGACCTTCTGCAGAACCTTGAGTTGGACAAGGAACAGCAGTTGCTGTTAGAAGAGTTTATTCGCGAAACTGAAGATTCAACCTCGGCAGAGTAGGGATTGCGAGCTTATCAGAAAGAAGAACCTTCATGCTGATAAGAAACCATATCATTAGGAGTCACATCCATGAGTAATAAAACTAAACTGATTCAGCAGTTAGAAGCTGAACAAATGACAAAAGAAGTCCCAGCCTTCGGTCCTGGTGACACTATTGTTGTTCAAGTTAAAGTTAAAGAAGGTTCACGCGAGCGTCTACAGGCCTATGAAGGCATTGTAATCTCTAAGCGTAACCGTGGTCTTAACTCAGCATTTACCGTTCGTAAAATTTCTAGCGGTGTTGGTGTTGAGCGTGCTTTCCAAACGTACAGCCCTTTGGTTGAAAGCATCGAAGTTAAACGCCGCGGTGACGTGCGTCAAGCTAAGATCTACTACCTACGCGAGCGTTCTGGTAAATCTGCACGTATCAAAGAAAAATTGGCTAAGCGTTAATTTTTCTTATTTAAAAAAGGCGACGAGAGTCGCCTTTTTTTATGGAACTAACCCACCTAGGTATGGCCTAATAGAGACTATTTATCATGTCTTTGAGGTTTTTCATGACGAAGTCTTCTCGTAAGTCTTTTCTCGTTACTGCAATGAGTGTATTTTTATTTTCATTATCAAATACCGTATTGGCAGATCAATCAGCGGTTTTATCTTCAGTACAGGCAGCTTTACCTCAATATGAGATTGAAAGTACGGAGCTGCACCAAGGTGCAGGTTTGTATGTGGTTGTTTTAAAAAATGGTCCTACGTTGCATGTCACTCAAGATGGAAAATATTTTGTTGCGGGAGATCTTTATCGCATTGATGGTACCAAGCTTGAGAATGTGACAGAAAAAGCAAAGTTAACTAAGATTGAAGCGCTTCCTGAGTCTCAAATGATTGTTTATAAGGCTAAGAATGAAAAAGCGCATATCACAGTCTTTACCGATGTTGATTGTGGTTACTGCCGAATGTTGCATAAAGAAGTGCCAAAGTTAAATGACGCAGGAGTGACGGTTCGTTACTTGGCCTACCCAAGAGCGGGAGTCGGTTCTGAGGCGTATCGTAAGATGGTAAGTATTTGGTGTTCAGCAGACCCTGAAGGGTGGCTTACTAAGGTTAAGCAGGGCGCTGAAATTCCTGAAAACAAGTGTGTTAACCCTGTTGCGGATCAGTATAAACTGGGTAATGAAGTGGGGGTACGAGGTACGCCAAGTATAGTGCTAGATAATGGCGCCTTTTTGCCAGGATATTTGCCTGCAGCCGAGTTGGTAAAAGAGCTTGGTTTATAGTCTTATCGCGAAATATTTCACTAAACATGAGTGTTCTTCAGCTGTTTCTACGTTGGGTTTGAAAATTACAGGCGTTATAATAAATCTAGTTTGTCACTTAAGCAGGCACGAACACCTTTTTTTGCGTCAACTAAGTGTCCTATAAAAATTAAATTATCTCTGTGGGGTATTGTTTTGAAACCGGTAAAAGTCGGAATTTGTGGGCTGGGGACAGTGGGATCCGGTAGTTTTAATATTTTGCGTAATAATGCAGAAGAAATTACACGACGTGTTGGCCGCAGTATTGTTATCGAACAGGTTGGTGCACGCCGCGATAATGACGTATGTGATACCACTGGTATAAAAGTCACCCGTGATATTTTCGATGTGGTTAATAACCCAGAGATTGATATTGTTCTTGAGCTGATTGGTGGAACCTCTGTTGCGAAAGAGCTAGTTCTTACTGCCATTGCAAATGGCAAGCATGTTGTGACAGCAAACAAGGCATTAATCGCAGAGCACGGGAATGAGATTTTTGCCAAGGCTCAAGAGAACGGTGTGATTGTTGCGTTTGAAGCGGCTGTTGCAGGTGGCATCCCGATTATTAAGACACTGCGAGAGGGTTTATCCGCAAATCGCATTGAATGGTTAGCGGGCATCATCAATGGTACAGGAAATTTCATCTTAACGGAGATGAGTGAAAAGAATCGAAACTTTGGTGAAGTGTTAGCTGAAGCACAAGCGCTTGGCTATGCAGAAGCAGACCCAACCTTTGATATTGAAGGAATAGACGCGGCACATAAGCTGACGATTTTAGCTTCCATTGCGTTTGGTATTCCATTGCAGTTTGAAAAAACCTATACCGAAGGCATCAGTCGTATTACCTCTGAAGACATAGAGTTCGCTCATCAGCTCGGCTATGCGATTAAGCATCTTGGCATTGCGCGCCGTACCAAGGCGGGTATTGAGCTTCGCGTTCACCCTACGCTGATTTCTCGTAAGCAGCTACTTGCTAATGTGAATGGCGTCATGAATGCCATTATGGTTCAAGGTGATGTGGTGGGACCAACCTTGACCTATGGTGCTGGCGCTGGCGCATTGCCGACCGGCTCGTCTGTCGTTGCTGATGTGATTGATGTTGCTCGTGCTTTGACGGCGGATCCAACCAATCGAGTGCCTCATTTAGCATTTCAAGCAGACTCTTTGTCTAACATGCAAATTTTGTCAGTAGAGGAAATTGAATGTGGTTTCTTCCTGAATATGACGATAAAAGACCGCGCAGGTGTGTTGGCTAATATTACTCAGATTTTGTCGATGAACGACATTAGTATTGAGTCTTTGATTCAGCGTGAGCGCGAAGGCAGTGAGTTGGTGCCATTGGTGGTAATGACCCATGATGTTAAAGAGCGCAATATGAATGCTGCAATAGCGGCGATTGAAGCCTTGCCGGATGTTGCGGGAACTGTGCAAAGAATCCGTGTTGAAAACTTGGCGTAAGAGAGAGCAAATATGAAATACATTTCTACTCGTGGTAAAGCGCCAGCGCTTTCTTTTGGTGACGTATTATTGGCAGGTCTAGCTAACGATGGCGGTTTGTATGTGCCAGAAACCTTGCCCCATTACAGCAAAGAAGAGATCGCCTCTTGGGCGAACCTAAGTTATCAAGAGCTGGCTTTTAAGGTAATGTGGCCTTTTGTGGAAGGTGATATTCCAGCTGACGCTTTTAAAACGATGATTGATGATGCTTATGCGGGTTTTAATCACAGTGCTATTGCGCCTATGGTTCAGGTTGGTAATAACGAATGGATCCTCGAATTGTTCCGTGGTCCAACTCTCGCATTTAAAGATTTTGCCTTGCAGTTGCTTGGTCGTCTTATGGATTATGTTTTGTCCGAGCGCAAAGAGAAGTTAGTTATCCTAGGTGCAACATCGGGTGATACTGGTTCTGCAGCGATTGAAGGTTGTCGTCATTCTGACCATTTGGATATTTTCATTTTGCACCCTTATCAGCGTGTTTCTGAGGTGCAGCGCCGCCAGATGACAACCGTGATTGATAACAATGTTTATAACATTGCCGTTAAAGGCAATTTTGATGATTGCCAAGGTATGGTGAAATCCAGCTTTGCTAATCAGTCTTTCTTGAAGGGTGCCAAGTTAGGTGCGGTTAACTCGATTAACTGGGCCCGTATCATGGCTCAGATTGTTTACTATTTCTCTTCTGCTTTGTCTGTTGGTGCGCCACATCGTAAGGTGTCTTTCTCTGTTCCGACTGGTAACTTTGGTGATATTTTTGCGGGATACTTGGCGAAGAAAATGGGCTTGCCGATTGATCAACTTGTCGTGGCGACCAACCAGAACGATATCTTGCACCGTGTGATTGCAGAGAATGACATGAGTCGCCAAGCCTTGAATGTGACCTTGTCTCCAAGTATGGATATCATGGTTTCTAGTAACTTTGAGCGTCTATTGTTTGATGCGCATAATCGCGATGGTGTTCAGGTAGATGAATTGATGGCGCGCTTTAACAAAGGTGACGTGACCTTGAATGACAAAGCATGGTCTTATGTTAAAGAGCATTTTGATAGCTACAAGGTGGACGATAAAAAAACCTGTGAAGTGATTGCCGATGTCTTTGCTGATACGCAATATCTGCTGGATCCACATACTGCCATTGGCTTGGAAGCAGCCCGTCATTGCTGGAAAGATAAGTCTGTGCCTATGATTACTTTGGCAACAGCGCATCCAGTGAAGTTTCCAGAAGCTGTAGAGAAAGCAGGCTGTGAATCTCCTTCACTGCCTGAGCACATGAAAGATTTATTCGAGCGTAAAGAATCCTATGACGTTTTGGATAATGACTTAAGTGCAGTTCAAGCTTTTGTTGCCAAGAATATTTAAGCGCAGCCAAACTGCTTTTTAGATCGACTGAAACGGCCAATCTTAGATTGGCCGTTTCTTTTTCCTTTACTCTTTTTGTGCTTTTTAGATGAATATCATATTACTCGATCCCCATTGTGCCTTAAAAGATGGCTCTTATACGTTGACTGAGCGTCAGCAAGCTCATGTCAGTAAAGTCATTAAAGTCCAGCGTGGTGATAAGCTGAGAGTGGGGGTGTTGAACGGCAATATGGGTGAGGGTATTTATGAGCCTGCCAGTGACGGTAAACCTGCTTATATTCATTCCTTGCAACTGTCGTCACCGCCACCAACCCCTTTGCCTATGGTATTGGTGATGGCGCTACCACGACCGAATATGCTCAAGCGTACCTTGCAGAACATTGCAACAATGGGGGTGAAGGAGTTATACCTGATTCATTCTGCCAAAGTGGAAAAAAGTTACTGGCAAAGCCCTGTTCTACAGACAGAATCGATTCAGCAGTTTTTATTAGAAGGTCTTGAGCAAGCTAAAGATACTATGATGCCAAAGTGGTCTTTAATTCCTAGGTTTCGTCCTTTTGTAGAAGATCAACTGCCAGATATTTTAAAAGGTAAAATAGGACTGCTTGCGCACCCTTATTTAGCTAAACGCTGTCCAGTTGATATTCAAAAGCCTTGTGTTTTAGCACTTGGCCCTGAAGGTGGATGGAATGAATTTGAAGTGAGTAAATGGCATGAAGCAGGCATGGAGTCGGTTCATTTAGGTGATAGGATTCTAAAAGTAGAAACAGTGGTTCCTGTTTTATTATCACGCCTGTATCCGGCTTAATAATCGAATGTTGTTATTTGTAAAGCGGAGGTGTTATTAGAGGAGCTATTTAATACTTTGGTGTAGGATTGGGGGATATTAGCCATATACGACTTAGAGACGCTGGGTCGGAGAGTATGCATGACGAACCAATTAGATAAATTGAAAGCTGAAAATACGCTTAAAAATAAAGCCAAATCGTCTTGGCTGACTTTTTTCTACGTAGGGACTACTGACGATGTTTTTTCAGAAGATGTTCGTCGAGTATTTATTATTAATCTGTTCGCCTCGGTCGGTGTTCTTTTTACCCTTCCTTTGGGTCTTGTTGCCTTGTACGAAAGAAAGCCTATTTTGGGTTGTTTCTTATTATTGATCGCCTTTTTATACACAGTTAATCATATTTATTTACGCCGTACTCATAATCATGCCTTTTCTGGTAATTTCGTTATTTATCCACTGTATATTTTGATGATTTATCTTGTTTATACAGGTGGCGTAAAGGGGACAGGGCACGTTTGGATTTATTGTGTTCCAGCGGTTTCTTTGTTTTTGCATGGGATGAAAAGAGGCTTGATTGAGCTGAGTTTTTTCACCCTTGCCTTAATTATTACCATGTTTTTTACCAATAACCATTTTGACGAATTTGGATATGATCCTAGTCTAAAATCTAGAATTCTGTTTTCGTTTATTGTTGTGGTTTTCCTGTCTGGAATATACGAATACTCCATGTCTCGTTTTAACCAAGAATTGAAAGAAACTTCTGCTAAGTTGAAGTTAGTAGCCTACAGAGACCCTGTGACAGAGCTATTGAATCGAAGAGGTATGCTGCAACGTTTAGAGACGAGTTCTTATTCTAGTTTTCATTTACTTTTAGCGGATGTTGATTTTTTTAAGCGAATAAACGACGAATATGGTCATGATGTTGGAGACTATACGCTGGTCGAGCTAGCGAATCTTATTCAGGCGTCGCTTCCAGAAAAGGGTCTAGCATCTCGTTGGGGAGGAGAAGAGTTTTTGATTGCTGTGTGTGATTGCAGTGAGTCTGAAGCTTATGCATTAGCAGAAGGTATACGACAACGAGTGCAGCAACATGAATTTGTCTATTTGGATCATAGGTTTCATATGACTCTAAGTTTTGGTGTGGCGACGATGAACGAATCCACACCGTTGCGAGAAGCCATTACGTTAGCGGATAATCATTTATATAACGCAAAGAGAGCGGGTCGTAATCAAACTCGAAGGGGGTAGGGAATGTCTTGTAACCCCATCCAATATCATAATCCCTTTTTAGTGGCACTCTAAAAAGGGATTATGTTTGCGGGTAATTATTCTGCTTTTGGCTTAGAACCTAGAATGCCGTAGTAAGTCACATATACATAACAAAGTATCGGTATGATAAAGGATATTTGAAGGCCGATAGAGTCTGCCATGTACCCTTGTAGAACCGGTAATATAGCGCCACCAACAATGGCTAGACAAAGTAAACCGGAGCCGCGACTGGTTTGTAGATTCCAGATCTTTTAATGCAAGGCTAAAGATCGTTGGGAACATGATTGAGTTAAATAGACCAACTAATAGAATAGACCACATAGCAATATAGCCATCGTTTAGAATGGCGCTCGCAATTAACGCTATTGCCGCGACAGCGTTAAAGGAGAGCAGAGTCCACAGCAGAGATGCGCTGCATGAGAGCTGCGCCAATAAAGCGTCCCACCATGGCGCCACCCCAGTAATAGGCAACGTAATGGGCAGCATCCATTTCCGCAAGTCCCGCAATATTCTCAAGTCCAAAAAAATTAACCAATAAACTGCCGATGGCCACTTCGGCACCAACGTACATGAATATAGCAATGGCGCCCAAAGTAAGGTGGCGGTGTTTGAGAATACTAGCGCTTGGAGTCTCTGTTGTGTCTTCTTCTATGTTAGACGGTGTTGGAAGGCTAATTCTGGTGAAAATAGCCGCTAACAGCACAAGCAAAATGGCCAAAGCAATATAAGGAATAATAACACTTTCGGCTTCTTGGGCTTTGGTCTCATATTGTCCGGCAACAGTAAACAGTAGGGTGCCACCAATGATTGGGGCTACGGTTGTACCTAGCGCATTAAAGGCTTGAGAAAGCGTTAGGCGACTGGATGCCGTTTCCGTTGGCCCCATCACCGTAACCAGCGGGTTGGCAGCCACCTGAAGAATGGTAATACCTGCTGCTAATACAAACAGTGCGGTTAAAAATATACCGTATTGTTGTGCTTTTGCGGCTGCAATAAAAAGTAGGCAGCCAGCCGCGGCAATCATTAAACCTATGCCTATTCCACGCTGGAAACCGACTTTTTTCACCAGGTTTCCTGCAGGGAGTGAGACGATAAAATACGCACCGAAGAAGCACATTTGTATCATCATAGCTTGTGTGTAGCTAAGGTCGAATACCGCTTTTAAGTGAGGGATCAAGATATCATTTAGAGAGGTGATGAATCCCCACATAAAAAAGAGTGACGTTAGAGCGATGAGTGCAAACCTTTGGTTTGACTGTGGCTTATTAGCCTTGGATGCGTGGTTGTTCATGTTTTTTTCCGATCAGTGAAAACGAGTACAGCTCAATTTTTATCTTTAGAAGAGTTATCCAAATCAAAAAAGTGCGGCATCATAGCACCGAATATCTTAACTTTCTGGTCAGGTTCCTACTCAGGAGACGGATAGTCTAAAACATTCCTTTTTTGCGTGAGTTTTGTAAGAAAGTCTCTCTTTTTAGCGGCGAATGTAACAAAGCCTAATGGTTTTATGGGGTTGATTTTTAAGCATTTTATTTTTTTAATGAAGCGGTCGTGCGATGTAAGAGTCTTTGTTCTAGAGACGGCAAGTCGCGCGTGAGTGGCCATTTTCGTGTTATTCTTAGGGAATCTGCTAATCCCGATTTTGAGATAAATATGCGTATTGAACGCCGAGTGTTACCAGCCACCAAGCCAAATGACTTTCCTTCGACTATGTCTGCGACGTTACAGCGAGTCTTTTTGTCTCGTGATGTGATGTCTGTCGCTCAGTTGGACTATCGTTTACCGCACTTGTTAAGACCGGATTCTTTGTTTGATTTAACCGCTGCCGCGAAAATTTTGGCCGATGCTATTATGGCGGGTCAGAAAATTTTGATTGTTGGTGACTTCGATGCTGATGGGGCGACCAGCACCAGTTTAGGCATATTGGCTTTAGAAGCGATGGGGGCCATTGCACCTGAATATTTGGTGCCAAATCGCTTTGAATTTGGCTACGGACTAACACCTGAAATTGTGGAGGTGGCACAAGCGCGATCTCCAGATGTTTTGGTGACAGTTGATAATGGCATTGCCAGTATTGATGGTGTGTTGGCGGCCAAAAATTACGGCATGAAAGTGGTGGTGACGGATCATCATTTGCCAGGCGACGCTTTGCCAAGTGCGGATGCGATTGTCAATCCCAATCATCCTAATTGCAGTTTTCCAAGTAAGAACTTAGCGGGCGTTGGGGTTATTTTCTATGTGATGTCGGCACTGCGTGCAGAATTAAAACGTCGAAATTGGTTTGTCGAGCAGCATATACCCGAACCAAAAATGGCCGATTATTTGGATCTCGTGGCGCTTGGAACCGTGGCTGACGTGGTGCCTTTGGACGCTAATAATCGCATTCTTGTTCAGCAAGGCATCAAGCGTATTCAAGCGGGTTTGGCACGTCCCGGCATTCTTGCTTTATTAGAAGTAGGGCGTCGTGATTATACTCAGTTAAAAGCATCGGATTTGGGTTTTGTTGTTGGTCCGAGACTGAATGCAGCAGGTCGTCTGGATGACATGTCGATTGGCATTGAGTGTTTATTGGCGGTGCATCCGCATCAGGCGCGTGATTATGCACAGCAGTTGGATCAATTTAACCGCGAGCGCAAAGCCATTGAATCAGACATGAAAGAGCAGGCAGAGTTGGTACTGTCATCCCTGTTAGATGACGAGCAAGACATGCCAAACGGCATGTGTTTTTACGACGCGGACTGGCATCAAGGAGTGATTGGGATTTTGGCATCGCGGATGAAGGATAAGTGTCATCGTCCTGTCATTGCGTTTGCCCGCGTTGGTGAAAATGAATTAAAGGGGTCAGCACGCTCTATTCCTGGAGTGCATATTCGTGATGCGTTGGATTTATTGGCCAAACGCTATCCACAGTTGCTTAGTAAATTTGGTGGTCACGCTATGGCGGCTGGCATGTCCATCAAAGAATCGCATTACGAAGCGTTTCGTTTGGCGTTTGATGCCATTATTACGGAATGGGTGACACCAGAGCAATTAGAAGCGACATTATTGACCGATGGACCACTGGCGCCAGAAGATTTTAGCTTGAGCTTTGCAGAGCAAGTCCGTCTATCTGGCCCATGGGGACAGATGTTTCCGGAACCTTGCTTTGATGGTGTGTTTGATATTTTACAGCAGCGTATTGTCGGTGAAAAACATTTGAAACTTATGGTTCGTGAGCCGAGCAGTGGACTTTTGTTAGATGCGATTAGCTTTTTTGTCGATCTAGATCAATGGCCCAATGATAAAGCGACACAAGCACGTTTGGTTTATAAGCTAGATGTTAATGAATTTCGTGGGCAGCGTAATTTACAGTTGCTGATAGACTATTTAGAACCTGCTTAGCTGAAAATAAGGGATTCGCGCTTTTGCCGAACAAATTGGCTTTGGCACTGCGTATCGAGGCAAAAGTTGAGGTATAATGCGCCTCCCTCAATACATCACTGTTTTATTTACTGGGCTCATTCATGACTGCACTGGTTCTTGACGGCAAACTTTGCGCCAAAGAAACTGAAAACCGCCTACAGGCTCAAGTTACCGAGCTTAAAGAGCGCACCGGTTGCACCCCAATTTTAGCGACAATTTTAGTGGGAGCGGATCCAGCATCTGCCACTTATGTGAAGATGAAAGGCAATGCCTGTCGTCGAGTTGGGATGGACTCTATGGCCATTGAGTTACCCGACACAACAACTACGCAGCAGCTGCTAGATAAGATTGATGAGCTGAATAACAACCCAGATGTACACGGTATTTTGTTGCAACACCCAGTACCTGAGCAAATTGATGAACGCCTATGCTTTGATGCGATTGCGGCTCATAAAGACGTAGATGGTGTCACATGTCTTGGTTTTGGTCGCATGGCAATGCAAGAGCCTGCTTATGGTGCCGCCACGCCAGCTGGCATTATGCGTTTGCTTAAAGCGTACGATGTGAACCTAGAAGGTAAACATGTTGTGGTAGTAGGCCGTAGTCCTATTCTTGGTAAACCTATGGCGATGATGATGTTGAACGCCAATGCGACCGTGACGATTTGTCATTCTCGCACGCAAAATTTGTCTGAGTTTGTGAAACAAGCTGATGTCATTGTGGGAGCGGTAGGTAAGCCAGAATTCATCAAAGCGGAATGGATTAAAGACGGTGCTGTGGTCGTTGATGCCGGTTATCACCCAGGTGGTGTTGGCGATATTGAACTTGCTCCTTTGATGGATCGTGTTGCGGCTTATACCCCCGTTCCTGGTGGCGTTGGACCGATGACCATCAATACCTTGATTTTGCAAACATTGGAATCTGGTCTTAAACAATTAGGCTAAGGTTCACTGTCATATAAAAGCCGCGCCATTCGGTGCGGCTTCTTTTTAAGAATAGAACAGTAATAAGGTGACATATTATGTCCACAGAAATGTTAAAAGACGCATTAGACTTTGATTTGATCGCGGATGTATTTGTTACCGAATCCATCACGGCGTCACCGTCAGAGTTGCACGGTCAGCTATGTGGCTATCTAGCGTCTGGTGTGGCGTTGCCGTTGGAAGATTGGCTGACCATGGTGGTGGAGTTTTGTGACATCGAAGGTTGGAAAGAAGAAGCCAGTCGTGCAGTCATTATTGAGCTTTATACGGCAACGCTTACTTTGTTTCAAAATGGTGAGTTTGCGCTTGTGCCGAGCATTTCCGATGAAGATGCTGAATTATGCGAAAGAGGCGTGACTTTGGCGCAATGGGCCCATGGATTTTTAGCCGGTTATGGTTTATCAGGTCAAAAAAATAATTTGTCTGATGAAACCAAGCAAATTTTGCGTGATTTTGCCAATATTTCTGGCATGCAAGCAGAAATGCGCGCTTTGGAAGATAATAATGACAATGAAGCGGATTTAACGGAATTGGTTGAATACGTGAGATTGTCAGCGATGATGCTGTACACAGAACACCATGATATCAACCCTGATGTTGACCACACAAAACAAAATTCCTTGCACTAGATTGATGATAGCAATATTTCATCGCTATTATCGAATGGAATAACAATGACTAAGTGAGACTTTCTATGAAAATCGATACTCAAATTTATCAGGCTCGCCGTGAGCGTTTGATGCAATCTTTACCAGAAAACAGTGTGGTTATTATACGTACTGGTGAGTTGTCAACTCGCAATAACGATTGTGAGTATGAGTTTCGTCCTCATAGCAGTTTTTTTACTTAACAGGATTTCCAGAACCCAGCGCTTACGCTTTGATTCAAGCAAAGGGTGAGATGACCTTGATTACTTTACCCAAAGACCCTGAAAAAGAGCAATGGGATGGTTTTCGATTTGGTACGGCTGGCGCGATTTCTGAATTTGGCGCGACAAAAGCGGCGGTATTGGCGGAATTAGATAATGTGGCTTTTGCTGCCTTAGATGGTACCGCGCACGTAGTTTATTTGTTCAATGACACTATTTTACGTGAAAAAATAGCCAGCTGGCGTGATGCGATTGCGGCAAAGGTCAGGATGGGAGCGTCTGCTCCAACAAGCTTTATGGATCTCTCTCCTGTTGTTTCTGAAATGCGCTTGAGAAAAGGGGCTGAAGAAATAGCCATCATGGAGGTGGCTGCGCAAATCAGTGTTGAGGCGCATAAGCAGGCTATGCGTTGTGTGCGTCCAGGAATGAAGGAGTATCAGCTAGAAGCTGAATTGAATTATGTTTTTATGAAATCCGGTGCGCGCCAGCCCGCGTATAACAATATTGTGGCGTCAGGCTGTAATGCTTGTGTTTTGCACTACATAAAAAATGATGAAGTGATCGAGGATGGCGATCTGATCCTCATTGATGCTGGCGCCGAGCTTGGGTGTTATGCTGCAGATATAACGCGTACTTTCCCTGCCAACGGTAAATTTAGTGAGCCACAAGCGGCTTTGTATCAAGTAGTGCTAGATGCATACCACGCGGGTATGAAAGAGTTGACGGTGGGAACACCCTATGAAGCCTGCCATAATGCTGCGGTTCGAACGTTAACCGAGGGTTTGGTTGCTCATGGATTGTTGTCTGGGGATGTGAATTTCCTGATCGAGAGCAAGGCATACAGAGACTTTTATATGCACAATACAGGGCATTGGTTAGGTTTGGATGTGCATGATTGTGGCGCGTATAAAGTTGCCGGTGAGTCACGCTTGTTAGAAGAAGGTATGGTGCTGACTATAGAGCCTGGGTTATATGTGTCTGCTGACAATCAGTCTGTAGACGCTAAATGGCGAGGTATCGGTATCCGTATCGAAGATGATGTGTTGATTCGTGCCGATGGTCCTTATGTTTTGACCCATGGTCTGCCAAAAGAAATAAGAGATATTGAGGCTTTAATGGCGGAAAGTCGCTAGGACTGATGTCGATAATCACCAGAGTGATAAAACGGGGTAAATGAAATGGCTAAGTCGTATGATGTGATTATTGTGGGCGCTGGTATGGTGGGTGCTTTGTCTGCGATTTTGTTGGCTAAGTCTTCCTTGCGAATAGCCCTGATTGATCAACATGATGGTGAGTACTTATTGTCTGTTCCACCTGCTTATGATGCACGCGTTAGCGCAATATCTAGTCAGTCCAAAGCCTTGCTTGAAAGCGCTGAGGTTTGGCAGGGAATAGACAAAAGTCGCATTGCTTGCTATGACAATATGGTGGTTTGGGATGGCCTTGGCGATGGTTTTATCGACTTTAATGCTCAGGTTACGGCGATGCCTGAACTTGGTCACTTGGTTGAAAATGCGGTATTAAATCAGCAGTTGATGACACGAGTTCGTGCTCTGAAGAGTGTTGATCTGTATTTAAGTGACACTCTTGAATCTCATGAGTTAAGTGAATCTAGGGTTAGAGCTGAGCTGTCTTCTGGTCAAATATTGGAAGCGCAAGTCATGATTGCTGCTGATGGTGCTTTATCAAAACTGCGCACCGAAAATGCGTTTGATACACTCGAATGGGATTATGGTCATCACGCGATCGTAACCACCATAGAAATCGCTCAATCCCATCAAAACACCGCTTGGCAGAGCTTTGGAGAAGAAGGCATTTTAGCCTTCCTTCCACTTCCGTCTGTCGCGCAAAAGCATTACGTGTCCATTGTTTGGTCTGTGCCGCCCAATGAGGCTAAGTCTTTGATGGCACTTGATGAGCACGCTTTTTGTCGTCGCTTGCATTACGCGATGAATAAGCGTTTTGATGTTTTGGGGATAACGCAAGTTCGTCAAGCGATTCCATTAAGGCAGCGTCACGCAAAGCAATATGTCAAAGCTGGATTGGCTTTAATTGGTGATGCTGCGCATACGATTCATCCATTAGCTGGACAAGGTGCGAACTTGGGTTTTGGTGATGTGAAAGCACTAGTAGAAGTGCTTGAAAAAGCCCATCGACGTGGCGAGCATCTTGGATCTAGCAAGGTGTTACGCCGCTATCAACGTGCCCGTATGTTGGATAACATCGCCATGGCGGCAGGAATGGAAGCGTTTAAGCGCTTATTTTCAACCCAGCAACCACTGTTGGTTCAATTAAGAAATATCGGCATGAAACAATTTCATCGTAATACCTCGTTAAAGAGAAAGCTGGTTGCTCGTGCTGCGGGATTATCGTCATTTTCTTAGCTTTTACTGAGTAATAATTGGCATATCTCGTTGTTTTTTAGTGTTTAGTTACTATTTTTGTACAAAGAACCTGCTTGCAAACAAGCGGTTACAAAGAAGTGGTTGCAAAAAATGCTCGCTGCCATATTCTGCATAGACTCGATATATACGACGAATAAACAAGGCAGAGTGGTATGCAAATCCAAGATCTTTTGAAGCAAACAGATAAGCTTCCTAACGTTCCCGATATTGTCCGTGAATTGATTCAGCTGCTTAGTGATCCAAATGCGAAATATTCTGATATCAGTGAGCGTGTGTCCCATGATCAGACCATCGCATTAAAAGTTTTGCGTGTGGTAAATTCCGCTTACTTTGGCTTATCGAGAAAAATATCTTCCATCGATGAAGCAACGGTACTGCTTGGCACGGATCGATTGAAGACCTTAGTGATAGCATCGGGTTTTTCGAATTCGGTGACAAAAGTGGATGGATTGAAGCTGACTGATTTTTGGGCCGACTCCTTCCGCGTTGCCGAGCTTGCACAATGGTTTGCTAAGCGGACGCCTTTGGTTGAAGTCGATGAAGCTTTTACTGTCGGTATTGTTCACAATATTGGCCGTTTATTACTGCACCTTACCGCGCCTACTATTGCTCAAGAGATTCAATCCTTAGTCGCAAACCGGAAAGCAGGAAGAGTGAAAGCTGAGCAAGATTTATTAGGTTTTACCTCTCAGGATGCTGGACGAGCACTGATGGATTTATGGAAGTTCCCTGTTGCTCTAGGCTACGCCATACAGCATCACAAGCGTCCATTTGGAAATGGTGAACCTGACCCACTTTCTTGTGTATTAAATTTAGCTTGTTATTTGAATGCTTGTATCCGAACTGAGCGCGATTCAGACTTGATTCGGGAAGGTTTCCCTTATGCTGTGGCAACAGCGGCAGGTCTGCCAGAAGGGATTGTTTATGAGTTGGATGATGCTTTGATTATTAATGATGGGCTAAATCAGTTACTTCATTAAACATTTTCTTCGTGTTTTTACTGGCTTTGATATGCCGCTTTCATTGTTAAATAAATGAGAATCGCTAGTGTTCACCATAGTGTTGTGCTAATTTCTTATCTCATTTTTTTATGGTTTTATATTGTGCCTTTGGAGAGGGATAATTGTCTCTTTAGCAAGACACCTCCTTTTTAATCATAGAAGCGAGCATACTTAGAAGGTGAATATGTCAGTGCTGTTACGTAATGTGCTTGAAAAGCCGCAGGAGAAAAAATTGCGCCTACATTGTCTTGGTGTGGTTGCTCTAATGTCATCTTTGTTGTTGTCCATGGGGGCACAGGCAAAAGGCGAAGTGAACATTTATTCCGCTCGCCAAGAGTCGCTTATTAAGCCGGTTCTAGACACTTTCTCAGCAGAAAATGATGTCGTAGTGAATCTAATTACTGGGTCTGCTGATGCACTATTAAGCCGCTTAAAAGCCGAAGGTGACGCCAGTCCTGCGGACATTTTTATCACGGTTGACGCTGGCCGTTTACACCGAGCGAAGATGGCAGGTGTTTTACAAGCAATCAATAGCGATATTTTAAATACTAATATTCCGAGTCATTTACGTGATAGTGAGGGCTACTGGTTTGGCTTGTCGCAACGTGCTAGGGTGATTTTTTATAATCCAGAAAAAGTATCAGTAAAAGACTTGTCGACTTACGAAGATCTTGCTAATCCAAGATGGAAAGGTCGAATTTGTGTGCGTTCCTCCGCCAATGTTTACAATCAATCTCTGGTTGCATCTATGTTGGAAGCGGATGGTCGAGAAAAAACACAGGCTTGGATTAAAGGGCTGGTCTCCAATTTAGCACGCCCGCCTTTTGGTGGCGATGTCGATCTATTGAAGGCTGTTGCTGCTGGTGTTTGCGATTTAACGTTAGCGAACACTTACTATTTTGGCCGTCTTGGTCAAAGCGATAAAGCCGAAGAGCGAGATGTATATAAGCAATTGAAGTTATTTTGGCCTAACCAAGGCGAAGATGAACGCGGCGCTCATGTTAACGTAAGTGGTGCTGGTGTGACGGCGGCTGCGACCAACATAGAGAACGCAACATTGTTGCTGGAGTTCTTGAGCAATCATGCTTCGCAAGAGTGGTACGCTCATGTGAATAATGAATACCCTGTTGTATCTGGTGTTGGTGCTCCAGAGATGTTAGCGCCTTTTGGGGCGTTTCGTGCGGATACGATTTCGTTAAGTCAGCTGGGAGAGAACAATCGTCAAGCCGTTGAGCTGATGGACATTGCTGGCTGGAAATAAAAAGTATTTGTGAACTGTGTCTTTTTTTACTTGGTTTTTGATTTTTAATGGCAGATGTACCTCGCTCTAGTTCGGTAAGTAAACTCCAGTGGAATGGTTTAAAAATAGCGGCAATATTGATTGCCGCTATTTTAGCTTTGCCTATATTGGTTGTTTTGATCAACGTTGTAATTGCCGATGGTGAGGTCTGGGGCCATCTCTATCAGACCGTATTGGCTGAGTACATTTCGAATTCTCTTCTTTTGATGCTAGGCGTAGGTATAGGGGTTTTGGTTATTGGTATCCCTTGTGCTTGGTTGACTAGCATGTGTGATTTTCCTGGTCGCTCATTCCTATCCTGGGCTTTGCTTTTGCCTATGGCCATGCCTGCCTACATTATTGCCTATACCTATACTGGCGTATTGGATTTTGCTGGACCTGTGCAAACCTTTATTCGCGAGCTTACTGGTTGGCGCTATGGAGAATATTGGTTTTTCGAAATACGCTCTCTTGGTGGTGCGATAGTGATGCTAACTTTGGTGCTTTATCCATATGTGTATCTGATGAGCCGCGCTGCTTTTCTAGAGCAGTCGGAGAACACCTTAGAGGTTAGCCGTACTTTGGGTTATTCCGGTCGTCGGATGTTCTTCAGTTTGGCGCTGCCTCTTGCTCGTCCTGCCATTGTGACGGGTCTTACTTTGGCGTTAATGGAGACCTTGGCTGACTATGGAACCGTGCAATATTTTAGTGTGAATACTTTTACCACGGGCATTTTGCGGACTTTTTATGGATTTGGGGATGTCTCAGCGGCGTCTCAATTAGCGGGCGTTTTGCTGATGTTTGTGGCCATGTTAATTTTATTAGAGCGGTATTCTCGACACCGTATCCGCTATCACTCATCAGGTCTAAAAAAAGCCAGCAATCGGCGTATGGTATTAAAAGGTGGGATGGGCTTCAATAGCATGTTGTTTTTGTCTATTGCCCATTCTCGTTGGCTTTTTTATACCGGTGAGTGTTTTGGCATATTGGGCGATGTTTAAAGCGGAAAACCCCGGTGCAAACTTTATTCAGTTGGCATGGAACTCCTTTTATCTTGCGGCTATTGCCTCTTTAATTGTGGTCAGTTTGGCGTTGGTGTTGAGTTATGCCATACGCTTAAATCCGACTCGTAGTGTGACAGCATCGGTGGGTATTGCGGGGTTAGGTTATGCTCTACCAGGGACGATTATTGCGATTGGTACTATTGTGCCGTTGGCTTGGCTGGATCACAGATTGATTGATTTTGTTCGTCATTACACGGGGGATAGCGTCGGATTGATTTTTTCAGGTACGCTTGTCGCACTCTTATTTGCCTATACCGTCCGCTTTATGGCGGTGTCTTTAGGTGCCGTGCAAAACGGCCTTGGAAAAATTAAGCCCAGTATGGACATGGCGGGACGCTCACTTGGCATGTCATCTTTTAAGGTATTAAGTCGAATTCATATTCCATTGTTAAAAGGCTCTGTGCTGACGGCGATGCTGATTGTTTTTGTTGATGTATTGAAAGAGTTGCCAGCGACCTTGGTGCTACGGCCTTTTAATTTTAATACTTTGGCTGTTAGGGCCTTTGAATTGGCTTCTGATGAACGGCTTATTGATGCGGCTCCCGCTTCGTTGATGATAGTGCTGGTAGGCTTGGTGCCGGTTATCTTGTTGAGCCGCTCTATCGCCTCGCATATTGGTAGCTCAAAATAGGATTGTATATGACCTTGTTATCTTCTCATTCCATGTTAAAAGAACTGAAATTGACTAATGTTTCAGTGGGCTACGATGGTAACGCTGTCGTCAAAAATGCGTCTTTTCAGTTGATGGAAGGGCAAATTGGCTGCCTGCTCGGACCGAGTGGTTGTGGTAAGTCTACTTTGTTACGTGCAATTGCTGGCTTTGAGTCATTGATGATGGGAGAAATATGCGTCGACGATCAGGTGATATCCAGTCAAACTATTAGTGTTAATCCAGAGCACCGACACATTGGTATGGTGTTTCAAGATATTGCCTTGTTCCCTCATCTTACTATTGCACAAAATATTGCTTTTGGCTTGTCGGCTTGGCCGAAAGAGGTGGCTCAGCAACGGGTCATGTATTTACTCGATTTGGTTGGCTTAACAGGGTTTCACGCGCGTTATCCGCATTCACTTTCAGGTGGTCAGCAGCAGCGTGTTGCCCTAGCTCGCGCCATTGCGCCCAAGCCGAAACTACTACTGATGGATGAAGTGCCCTTTTCTGGCTTAGATGCTAAGTTAAGAGAAGAGTTGGTGCCGGATATACGGGCCATCTTACAACACGAAAAAATGAGTGCGCTTTTGGTTACTCATGATCAGATGGAAGCCTTCGCTATGGCTGATCAAGTTTCTGTTATGGATGCTGGTGTGATTCATCAAACAGGGTCTCCTTATCAAATTTATCATCGGCCTGAGACTCGATTTGTCGCCAGCTTTATAGGTCATGGTGATTTTTTGCCTGCGACGGTTTGTGGTCCCGATTGTGTACATTCTGATTTGGGCAATATTCGTGGCGAGTTGCATCATGGTTTTGCAGATCATGCTTTAGTGGACTTATTGGTTCGTCCCGATGATATTTTACATGATGACGATAGTGAATTTGTTGGTGTGATCGTCAGTAAGTGGTTTCGAGGTTCGCACTTTTTGTATCGCGTAAAGTTGTCTTCCGGAAAGGTGGTGTATTGTTTCGCGTCCTCTCATCATAACCATGCGGTGGGTCAAGAGATTGGTTTGAGTGTGCATTTAGATCATTTGGTTATGTTCCAGCGCCAATGAATAAAATGCCAATAGGCATTTTATTCAAGCGAGTAGCAATTAAGCTAAATGGTTCCAATGCCTTGTTCGTGGCAGACTTCGATCATTCCTTCAAATTCGTATTCGCTCAGCTCTAAATGGTCCAACGCGAGATGCCCAATATTTTTCCATTCATAGTCCTCTTCAGCATTGCCTATGTGTCGATAGGTGGATCCTATATGCTCCGCCATTTTTAGAATGGCAGCGAAGGTTAGACTGATGTTGTCTCCAGGTACTCGATTGGTAAATAAATAGTCGATACGATGGTGCTTCGCAATGACAGCACAACAGCTTTTGGGGATGCCCCAAGATTTCGCGAGATAATAGCCCACCACCGAATGATTGGTCTTAAATGCTTGGTTTTCAAAATCTGTTAATCTGAAATCCGGATCTTGATAGCCCTTTTCTAATATCTCCTTATAGTTATTAAAGCGCTTTAGCATGAGGGGAATGCCCGCGTTATGGAAAAGGCCTAGGGCATAGCATTCATTGTGATATTTAAATTTTAACTGGAGGGCTAAGCTTGAGCAAATCGCCGCTACGTCGGAAGCGGTATCCCAAAAACTGTGAAGGGATTTTATTGCGTCGTCTGACAGTTCACTTTTTACGGCTAGGCCATTGACTATATTGGTGATGCTATTTGTTCCCAGTATCATGACGGCTTGTTGAATTGATGTTATTTTTCTGGGTAAATTAAAAGCAGCGGAATTGACAAGTTTTAGTACGGCGGCGGAAAGGCCCACATCCTGCGAGATAATGTCTGATATACGTGCTATATCAGGATCCGGCATGGCTTGTTCCATGTGTAAGTCCACCATGATTTGTGGTTGTGGTGGTATGCTGATGCCTTGCAAAATAAGCTTGAGTTGATTTTCGTTTAATGTAGATGACATGGACACACTTCTTTAAGGCAAGTAACTTTACCGCTACGTAATTCGTAGCAATTGAATCTAGAGTCTTTATAATAGCGTTTTTTAATATACTGGGTGAAAATTTTGAGTGTTATTCGACTAAAAGGCCAAGCTGATCGCCGTCTAAGAGCTGGGCATCAATGGATTTACAGCAATGAGGTAGATACCGCTGCGACGCCATTAAAGCAATTTACTCCAGGGGATCAGGTTGTTGTCGAAACAGCACAAGGTAAACCTCTTGGTATTGCGACAATTAATCCTAATACATTGATCTGTGGTCGTTTAATGAGCCGCAGCACGGATACTTTTTTAAATAAATCGACTTTGGTTCATCGTATAAAGATAGCGTTATCTTTGCGAGAACTTACCTATGCTGCGCCTTATTATCGCCTTGTGTTTGGTGATTCGGATGGTTTGTCTGGCTTAGTCGTGGATCGTTTTGCCGATATTTTAGTGGTACAAATATCCACAGCAGGCATGGAGCGTGTGAAAGACGAGATAGTTGAAGCACTACAAGATGTCGTGAAACCATCGGCTATTTTGATGAAAAATGACGGCAAGATGCGTCAGATTGAAGGTCTTGAAACCTATGTGGAAGAAGCGTTTGGTACCGTTCCGGAATTGGTTTTCTTGCAAGAGAACGGTGTGTTATTCCAAGCGCCTGTTTGGGATGGCCAAAAAACTGGTTGGTTCTATGATCATCGTGAAAACCGCAAAACCATGCAAGGTTTTTGTGATGGTAAACGGGTGTTAGATGTTTTCTCCTACATTGGGGGCTGGGGGGTTCAAGCAGCGTCCGCAGGGGCGACCGACGTGACTTTCATTGATGCGTCTGAAAGTGCTTTGAGTCATGTTGATGAAAACCTGAAGTTGAACCAATACGAAGGCGTTTCTAACTTGATGCACGGGGATGCTTTTGAAGCCATGCAGTCTTTGATCGAAGACAAAGAGCGTTTTGATGTGGTTGTTATGGATCCGCCTGCCTTCATTGCTCGTCGTAAAGACATTAAAGCAGGTGAAGGGGCTTATCACCGAGCAAACCAGTTAGCGATGCGTTTGGTTGCAAAAGGGGGTTTTGGTTTCAGGTTCTTGCTCTATGCATTTAGAGACAGGGCGTTTGCACGATATTATTCGCAGTAACAGTCGTCAACTAGAGCGTTTTTCGCAATTAATATACCGTGGAACGCAAGCACCAGATCATCCGGTGCATCCAGCGATTGAAGAAACGGAATATCTAAAAGCCTTGTTTTATCGTATTCATAACAACATGGGTCTGTAAGCTTGTATTGTGAGTGCGGTTGATTGCAAAAAAAGCGCTGCCAGATTCGCTCTGGCAGCGCTTTTTTTGAGTGTCTGGCCAGTTAATCTCGTAAAGATATGTGCGGCCAACCACGTTCTTGTGCAATGTTTGTTAGGGTTTCATCCGCATCCACTGCAACTGGATGGGCTACTAGCTCTAATAAAGGTAAATCATTACGAGAGTCGCTATAAAAATAGCTGCCCTCCATACTATGGCCTGTTTCGGCTAGCCAATCATTTAAGCGTGTTACTTTACCCGCTTGGAAGCTTGGGATTCCCACAACCTTACCCGTGTAGTGGTCGTTAACGATTTCAGGCACGGGCGCGATAATATGATCCATGCCCAAGGCTTCGCCAATGGGTCCTGTGACGAACTGATTGGTCGCGGTGATCATTAATAAAAAGTGGCCTTGGTCTTTATGATGCTTTAATAGCTCGCTGGCTTTTTCTGCATCATGGGTTGGATTTTTTCCTGCATAAAGGTTTGGTGAAGTGTTGCTAGTTCGGCTTTGGAGAATTGGGTGAGTGGCGCCAAGCTGAAAGCGAGATATTCATAAATGTCTAAGGTGCCAGATTGGTACTGTTTGAAGAACTTGTCGTTGGCTTCTTTATACACTTGCGTATCGACTAAGCCTTTTTCTACAAGAAATTGTCCCCAAGTGTAATCACTGTCACCGTTTAATAAGGTGCCATCTAAGTCAAATATTGCGAGTGTCACAGTTTTCCCTCAATTCTTTTAAAATCTTCTAAAGTGCGCAAAGTATAGCCTTGCAGACAATAAATAACAGCAGTCTTAATTGTGCGAATGGGCGAATTATGGAACAATGAATCCAATTTATTCTTACATTAGAAGGTGATGGCTCGTGATTGATGCAGACGGATACAGACCGAATGTGGGCATCATACTGATGAACGAGCGTGGCCAGCTTCTTTGGGCGAGACGTGTTGGGCAGAATGCTTGGCAGTTTCCTCAAGGAGGCATAAAACCTGACGAGACACCTGAAGAAGCGTTATATCGAGAGTTAAAAGAGGAAGTGGGTTTAGACCCGCATCAGGTGGAGATTATTGGTAAAACAAGAGGTTGGCTGCGTTATCGTCTTCCTAAACGCATGCTAAGACACAATAGTAAGCCTTTATGTATCGGACAGAAACAGAAGTGGTTTCTTCTGTCTATTCGCTGTCCTGATGCTTCTGTGTGCGTGGATGGAACAGAAAGTCCAGAATTTGATGGTTGGCGTTGGGTCAGTTATTGGTATCCACTCGGCCAAGTTGTAGCGTTTAAAAAAGATGTTTACCGGCGAGCTTTAAAAGAGCTTATTCCTAGCGCACACCGTCGACTAGAAAAAGTGGTAAACTCAACAGCTTAATGTTGACGGATATGTAGAGCGATGGGAGAGTTATGCTAAGTTTGCTGAGGCGTATTACACAAGAGGTGACTGCCGCGCAGTCTTTGTCTGCCGCATTGGATATTATTGTCCGACGTGTCCGTCGTGCCATGCGTGCAGAAGTTTGTTCTATTTATTTGGTGGACACTAATACCTCAGATTATGTCTTGATGGCCACTCGTGGTTTGAACGCTGATGTCGCTGGCAGTGTTAGTTTAAAGGCTGATGAAGGGCTTGTAAGTTTGGTGGGGCGAAGAGCTGGAGCTCGTTAACCTTGAAGATGCACACATACACCCATCTTTTCATTACTTAAAAGGTACTGGTGAAGAGCGTTATCGCTCTTTCTTGGGTGTGCCGATTATTCATCATCGTCAAGTGCTAGGTGTGCTGGTGGTACAGCATGAAGACAAGCGTCGCTTTGATGAAGGTGAAGAAGCTTTTCTGATTACCTTATCTGCTCAGTTGGCAGGCGTTATTGCTCACGCGGAAGCCACTGGGGCAATCACTAATCTAAACGCCAACGCCGTCCCAAACGGGTCTGATTTTCGTTACAAAGGGGTGCCAGGCAGTTCTGGTGTCGCGATTGGTCGTGGTGTCGTGGTGTTTCCGCCTGCCGATCTTGATGTTATTCCTGATCGCCATACCACAGATTTTGATCAAGAAATTCACGATTTTTATCAGGCACTTGATGCCGTTAGAAACGATATTCGTCGAGCAAGCAACCGCATTAGCCAACATCTTTCTGAAGATGAAAAAGCGTTGTTTGATGTATATCTTAAGATTCTAGATGATAACTCTATTGCTGGTGAAATCGTTCGGAAAATCAAAGAAGGCAATTGGGATTTCAGGGGGCATTAAGACAAGTTATTCAGGCGCATATTAGCCAGTTTAACCGTATGGATGATCCCTATTTACGCGAGCGAGCATCAGATCTTCGTGATCTTGGGCGTCGAATCTTATCTCATTTACAAGAGAAAGCACCAAACATTGCGGAACGCTTTAGTGAGCCATCGATTATTGTTGGTGAAGAATTAACTGCCTCCATGTTGGGGGAGATTCCCATTGATAAGATCAAGGGACTCGTTTCAGTCATGGGATCAGGTAATTCTCACGTGGCGATTTTAGCCAGAGCCATGGGGATACCAACTGTTATGGGTGCGTTGGATCTTCCTTATGCGCAGCTCGATAAGGTTAATCTGATTGTTGATGGTTATTTAGGAAAAATTTTCACCTACCCATCTGAAGCGTTGATTGAAAACTATCAGCAAATTGTTGATGAAGAGCGCCTGTTAGAAGAAGAATATGAAACTCTCAGGGATCTTCCCTGCGAAACGTTAGATAATCATCGCTTGTCTTTATTTGTGAATACTGGCCTATCGGCTGATATTGCTCGATCGCTGGATCGCGGTGCTGAGGGAATTGGTTTGTATCGAACAGAAGTACCTTTTATGGTGCGAGATCGTTTCCCGACCGAAGCAGAGCAAGTGGTTATTTATCGTCAGCAACTTGAAGGCTTCGCACCTGCACCAGTGACTGTGCGTACCTTGGACATAGGTGGTGATAAAGCGCTGCCGTATTTTCCAATCAATGAAGCGAACCCGTTTTTGGGGTGGCGTGGTATTCGGGTGACCTTGGATCATTTGGAAATTTTCATGGCGCAAATTCGTGCCATGATCAAAGCCAGTGCTGGTTTGCATAACCTGAAAATTATGCTGCCAATGATATCGAATGTAGCCGAAGTGGAGGAGGCGCTTGCGCTGATTCGTCGCGGTTATGCAGAGGTCAAAGAAGAAGGTTATGACGTGAAAATGCCCCAAGTTGGCGTCATGATTGAGATTCCTGCTGCGGTTTATCAGGTCAAAGAGTTAGCAGAGTTGGTGGATTTCTTGTCCGTGGGAAGCAATGATCTGACCCAGTATTTGTTAGCTGTAGATCGAAATAATCCCCGTGTTGCGGATTTATATAATTCCTTTCACCCTTCGGTTCTGCGTGCGCTGTACAGTATTGTTGACCAAGTCAAAGACGAAGGAGTGGGGTTAAGTGTGTGTGGTGAAATGGCGGGTGATCCAATGGGCGCTATTCTGTTAATGGCTATGGGCTATGATGTGTTGTCCATGAAACTCGACGAGTTTACCAAAAGTGAAAGCGGTGATTCGTAATATTACCTTAGCACAAGCTCAGTACATGTTAAGCGAAGTGATGAAACTGTCTCATGCTGAAGCCGTCACGCAAACCATGACGCGATTAATGCGTGAAGCCAATATTGAGCGATTGATTCGACCATCTAAAACCACCAACGTGGCTTAATACCGACCAGAGGCGTTCTTTTTTATTATGATTTCTTACCCTGATATAGATCCTATAGCTGTCTCCATCGGGCCAGTTGCTGTGCACTGGTATGGCATTATGTACTTGATAGGCTTTGCTGGCGCTTATTTAGGAGGGATGTACCGTGCCAAACGTTCTAACGGACTTTGGACACCAGAAATGGTCAGTGATGCGATTTTCTATGGTGCGCTTGGTGTGATTTTAGGTGGTCGAATTGGCTATATTTTGTTTTACCAGTTTCCTGCCTTTGTTGAAGACCCGCTGATTATTGTGCGTATTTGGGAAGGTGGCATGTCTTTCCATGGTGGTTTGTTGGGTGTGATCGCCGCTATGTTTTTCTTTTCACGTCGTTACAAAAAACATCTTGTTGATGTAACAGACTTTTTATCACCGTTTGTGCCGATTGGTTTAGGTGCCGGACGGTTAGGGAACTTTATTGGCGGCGAACTGTGGGGTAAGCCAACAGACGTATCTTGGGCGATGATTTTTCCAAATGACCCGTTGCAGCTTGCTCGTCATCCGTCTCAGCTTTACCAATTTGCTCTGGAAGGTGTGGTGTTATTTTGCATCTTGTGGTTCTTCTCGCAAAAAAACAAACCTCGTTACTGTGTTTCTGGCATGTTTCTACTTTTCTATGGAATTTTCCGAATTTTAGTCGAATTTGTCCGTGAGCCAGATGCACAAATTGGTTATCTTGCTTTTGGTTGGGTAACGCAAGGACAAATATTGTCGCTTCCTATGGTTTTTGTTGGCGCAGGATTGATTATTGCAGGCTTTAAATTGAAGGCATTTCCTAAAAATTAGAATGATTCAGTATTAAATTTCGATAAAACCAGCCACCGCAGCTGGTTTTTTATTTTGGGGGTATGATTATTTGTTCTCTCTATACAAATTAATGACTGTGATGTTGACCACGTTTTGGGCATTGGGAGAACTGAAGTTTATAAAGGAGCTTAATGCCGATGGAGCTGCGTTTATTATCTCGGTCTGATTCTCGACCTTTACTGCTTTTTGAAACAGAAAACAGAGCTTGGTTTGAATTGCATATCAATCCACGGGAAGCTGGTTTTTACAGTGATGAAGGTGTAAAAAAGCATATCGAAGAATGTCTTTCTCAACATCAAAGAAAAGCCATGCTGCCGATGATCATTATTGATGACAGTGGAGAGATCATTGGCCGCATCAATTTAACCGATATTAATTTGGTGTTGAGCGAGGCTTATTTAGGTTATCGGATAGGTGAAAAATTTGCCGGACTTGGCATTGCCAAGCGTGCTGTTGAAAAAATAATTCAACTGGCTAAAGTACTGCATTTACAAAAGCTTATTGCTTTTGCTTCTGTTGATAACATTGCCTCGCAGAAAGTGCTGATACACAACGGATTTGTAGACGTGAAGCAGCATGTAAATTTTGCTGAAGTGCAGGGCAAAAACATTAATTGTATTGAATACCATTATCGGATTTTTTGAAAACGGCGAACCAATGATGGTTCGCCTTTTTTTAAGGTGTTTAAACCGAGAAAGGGTAGGCGATAGGTTCGTGAAATTGGTAGCCTTCGACTTCGAAATCATCCATGGTTACCCAGGTTTCTATGTCTTTTAAAGAATTGATGTCTGGATTGATTTTTAGCGTTGGCAACGGGTAGGGTTCACGTTTTAGTTGTACATCACGCATGAGTCTCTAGTTGGTCTTCATAGATGTGAGCATTCACTATCTTATGGAAGGCTTTGCCCGGTTTTTTGCCAGTGATTTGCGCAACGATAGCAAGCAATACATACACTTGAACCATGTTGAAGTTTAGGCCAAGTGGCACATCGCAGCTGCGTTGGGTGCTGTTTAAATAAAGCGTATCACCAAGCAATGAAAAGTGATGGCTGTACATACAAGGGCGTAGACAAGCCATGTGAAACGCGCCAGGGTGATAAAAAGTGAGGATTTCCCCACGGTTATCCACACCACGGCTTAGATCATCGATAATTTGCTTCAATAGGTCGATATGACCGCCGTCTGGTTTTGGGAAGTGGCGGCCAATGGCGCCGTAACACAACCCCATGTCGTCTTCGCCTTTACGGTAAGGGTTGTTTAGCCACACTTCGTTTTCATTGGCATTGGCATCCCATGTCTTGGTGCCCAACGCACGAAAATCCGCCGCGTTATCATAGCCTCTCAAATAGCCGATGATTTCAGCAATGGCTGACTTCCAATAACTTTTTCGGGTCGTCACAAGCGGAAATTCGCCTTTGCTAACATCGTAAGTTAGGTCGGCATTAATTACGGTTAGGCAACGTTTGCCGGTACGCTCGTTGTTGACCCATTCACCTTCGTTGACTATTCGTTGGCAAAGATCTAGATACTGTTTCATAAAAAAGCCTTGTCAGTTTTAACCTCGACGAATATTGGTAATGCAGGTTAAGAAATGCAATCTGGATCGTCATGGGTATAATAAATGCCATTGATTATATCAGAAGCCTTTGCTCTTGGATTGCTAGAGTAAAGAAGAGCCAAGATTTTTACGCAGGTTATTGTATGTTGTCACTTATTGTTGCTATGTCTACCAACCGAACGATCGGTATTAATAACGCCTTGCCTTGGCATTTGCCAAATGATCTTAAATACTTCAAACAGGCCACCATGGGCAAACCCATTGTGATGGGGCGTAAGACTTTTGAATCGATTGGAAAGCCACTACCAGGCCGTCGCAATATTGTCATTAGTCGAGACCCTGCTTATCAAGCAGAAGGCATTGACGTAGTCACGACGCTGGAAGACGCGATTTCTCTTGGTGAAGATATTTGCTTGGTGAATGGTCAAGAAGAGGTCATGGTGATCGGTGGTGCGCAAATTTATCAACTGGCGCTTGAGCGTGCGGATCGTCTGTACATTACTCATGTGGATGCGGAAGTGGAAGGTGATGCGTTTTTTCCTGAGGTTGATTGGCCGTCTTTTACTCTAATTGGAGAAGAGTCCTTCGCCGCGGAAGGGCCAAATCCCTATGACTATCGTTTTTCGGTTTATCAAAGAACCAGTGCGGAATAAGTTATGTGGCAGCAAGTTGAAGTTGAGTTGCCTGCGGTGCGTCGAGGCTTTCATCTGATCACAGATCAAGTGGAAGCGGCGTTATCGACATTGCAGCCTGTGTCGATAGGTTTGTTGCATATTCAATTACTACATACCTCCGCATCGCTGACGATCAATGAAAACGCCGATCCATCCGTCCGTCGAGACATGGAACGACATTTTTCTCATATGGTGCCAGAAGATCAGCCCTATTATGAGCACATTTATGAAGGCAGTGATGACATGCCGGCTCATATCAAAGCCAGTATGTTAGGATCGTCTCTGATCATTCCCATTCGGAATAAAAGCTTGTGTTTAGGTGTTTGGCAAGGGGTGTATCTAGGTGAGCATCGAGATCATGGTGGCACTAGGCGAATAGTGCTGACGTTACAAGGGGAGCGTGGCTAGTTGACTTTTAGGTGGTTATTGCAGGCTAAAAGACACCAATTTCAATGACAAAACAGTGTCTTTTAGCTCAGCAGTTTTAGTTAACCATAATTTGCTTACAAGTTGCTTGGCCGTTTTCAACCGCTTGGTTGGCGCTTAGAGCCAGCTCCTCTATGGTTTCACCATCTTCTGGGAAAGCGGCGATGCCGATGCAGAAATCCATTGGATCGGAGTTGCCTTCGAATAAAATAGATTTTTCGTCTTCCGAAGGGGTGATGAGGTGTTTTAACAAAGTCTTTGCATCTTTCACGCTAGTATTGGGCAGTAATAGCAGAAGCTTATCTGGCTCCACTCGTGCTAATACATCCGCTTCGCGGATCTTTTTGTAGATGTAACGGGCGGATGTTTGGATGGCGATGTTGCGCGCTTCCATGGGTAACTTACTTAGGCGCTCATTGGCATCCAAGTTGATTTTCGCCATGGTTAATGGTGTATATTGGCGTTTTGCCAAACCGAGTTGCTTTTTAAAATGCGTTAGCGCCGCGCCTCGGGTTAGCAAACCTGTTAGTTCATCAAAGGTTGCTTGATTGCGTAAATGCTCTTCTAATGCTTTTTGGTGGCTGATATCGACCATAAAGCCAATGATCTTCTTGATACTGCCATCAGGTCCTTTTGTATAGCTGCGGCCACGTTCTTTTACCCACAGGTAGCGCTGATCTCCTGTTAAGATACGATATTCCACTTCGTAATAGTCTTGGTTTAAAGCAACATGTTCATTAACAACAGTGGCTAATTTTTTGACGTCGTCAGGATGAACAATGTTATGCCATTCAACCGTTGAACGTGGCGTTTTATCTTGAGGATAGTTTAACAGTGTTGCGATGGATTTTGAGCAAGAGACTAAATCAGACTCTGTCTCCCATATCCATAATCCAGCAGATGATTCTGTTAGGGCAAACTTGAGTAGGGTGTTTTCGGCAGCAGAAAGGTCCATGTGGTCTGTGTCATAAACACACGCTAATACAGATTCACCAAGGTGTCGCATTTCAAGCTGCATATTAATGAGCTTGTCACCAACACGAATCAAGCTTTCGCAGCGTTCAATGCTGCCGTTTTGGATTTTTTTATTCAGTGTGAGCCAGTCATCTGGCGAGACGGCGTCTTCACAAAGGGATTCCCATGTGCTCGAAGGCGTCGCATTAAAGTTTTCAAACAATATTTCAAAATTGCGATTGTACGACATAAGCTTGCCCGTCGCGCTTTCTATGATAAAAGCAGGCGTTGGCATGTATTTAAACGCGAGTTCGAAAGGGGTGTTCATGACACGCTCCTCTAAAGGTGATCATTCTGGGGTGATCCAAGTAACTTGGTAGCCCGCCTCATTATCTTCTGCTAATAATTTGCTTAAAACAGGTAAGAATTCTCTGGCATCTTTTTCTAGTGTCCATGGTGGATTAACGATTATCATACCGCTTCCAGCCATGCCGCGCTCTTGTTCTGTGTTTCTAATGCAAAGTTCCAGTAAAAGAACATTGCGAATATTGGTCGATTTTACCGATTTTAAAAGATCGTCCGCTTGCTTACGGTTTAATACAGGATACCAAATCGCATACGTTCCCTGAGGAAAACGCTTGTAACCGTCTTCTAATGCTTGAACCACATATTGATAATCTTTTTTTACTTCATAGGGCGGGTCCATTAGCACAAAGCCGCGCTTTTGCGGAGGTGGTAGCATGGCTTTAACGGCGGCGAAGCCATTGTCTTTAACTACGTTGGCTTTGCGTTTATTAGGAAAAAGAGCAGCCAAAATTGGGTAGTCGTTTGGATGCAGCTCACATAAGTGCAGTTTGTCTTTTGTGCGAACATAATAATCGACAATTTTAGGGCTACCAGGGTAAAACTCCAACGTATCTGTTGGGTTCATGTCTTTAACAATGTCTAAGAGTCTTTCCAGTGGTTCTGGAAGATTATTTTCTGTTAATAGTCGTGCGATACCTGAGTGGAATTCTTTGTTCTTTTGTGCTTGTTCAGATTTTAGTGAGTATTGACCAATGCCAGCGTGTGTATCCAAATAGAAAAAGGGCGCGTCTTTTTTTATAAAATGGCGACATATTTGACTGACTGTCAAATGTTTTAAAATATCAGCGTGGTTGCCTGCATGATAAATATGGCGGTAGCTGAGCATTGTTTTTCCTGTGATGAATTATTAAATTAAGACTTTTGCACGACTACTGCGCTTGCCAATACTTTGTTAAAAATAGACTCAAAATGCTCATTTATAACCCATAAACTCCGCTTTTTCGCCTATTTTTGCCTCGTCTTGGCTTCGCTCGTGACTTCGTGCAAAGGTCTCAAGTTGTTTATGAAAAAGGCCGCAACGCCTAGATTTGGCAAAGCGGCCTTTGGCATGTTGCTGTTTAGATATTAGTCGATTTGACTAATATCACGTACGGCCCCTTTGTCTGCGCTGGTGGCAAAGTGTGCGTACACTTTTAATGCTGGAGAGACTTTACGTGGGCGTTCTTCAACAGGTTTCCAGCCATCAGATCCTTTGGCGTTCATGGCATCACGACGGGCTTGTAGCTCTTCATCGCTGAGCAAAACGTTGATCGTACGATTCGGAATGTCGATACGAATGATATCGCCGTGCTGCACCAAACCAATCGCACCACCCGCGGCCGCTTCTGGTGAAACGTGGCCGATAGACAAGCCAGATGTGCCTCCAGAAAAACGACCATCGGTTAGCAAGGCACAGGCTTTACCTAGACCTTTTGATTTTATGTAAGACGTTGGGTAGAGCATTTCTTGCATGCCTGGTCCGCCTTTTGGTCCTTCATAGCGCACGATAACCACTTCACCCGCTTTTACTTTATCATCAAGAATGTTTTTAACGGCTTCATCTTGAGATTCTGTAATGTGGGCAGGGCCTTCAAATACTAGGCAGGATTCGTCTACACCAGCGCTTTTAACTACACAACCGTCAACCGCGATATTGCCGTAAAGCACCGCTAAGCCGCCTTCAAGAGAGAAAGCGTTTTCGATAGAGCGGAAGCAGCCGTCTTTACGATCGCCATCGAGAGAAGGCCAGCGCGTTGATTGGCTAAATGCCGTTTGTGTTGGAATTCCAGCAGGGCCTGCTTTGTAGAATTCGATCACTTCAGGCGTTGGTGAGCGCATGATGTCCCAAGTCTCAAGTGCTTCTTTCATTGTCTTAGAATGCACTGTATGACATTGATTGTGTAGTAGACCCGCACGATCCAGTTCGCCCAATAAACCAAAAATACCACCAGCGCGATGGACGTCCTCAATGTGATACTTAGGTGAGTTTGGTGCCACTTTGCATAATTGCGGTACACGACGAGACAGGCGGTCGATATCTTTCATCGTGAAATCTACGCCTGCTTCATGGGCAATGGCCAACAGGTGAAGAATCGTATTGGTCGATCCGCCCATAGCGATGTCTAAGGTCATGGCGTTTTCGAAGGCTTCAAAGTTTGCGATAGAACGCGGTGCCCAGTTGGTTTCATCGTTTTCATAGAAACGTTTGGTGATGTCGACAATACGACGTCCAGCCTCGAGGAATAATCTATGACGGTCAGAATGTGTTGCCAAGGTTGTGCCGTTGCCCGGTAAACTTAGACCAAGCGCTTCGGTTAGGCAGTTCATTGAGTTCGCGGTAAACATACCAGAGCAAGAACCACAGGTTGGACACGCTGAGCGTTCGTATTCGGCTACTTTCTCGTCAGATGCGGTAGGATCAGCCGCAATAACCATAGCATCCACTAGATCCAATTTATGTTCTGATAGTTTGGTCTTCCCAGCTTCCATTGGGCCACCAGAGACGAAAATCACTGGAATATTGAGACGCATTGCTGCCATCAGCATCCCTGGTGTGATTTTGTCGCAATTTGAAATGCAAACTAGCGCGTCAGCACAATGAGCATTAACCATGTACTCAACAGAGTCAGCAATAAGATCGCGTGAAGGAAGGCTATAAAGCATGCCATCATGGCCCATTGCGATACCATCGTCGACAGCGATGGTGTTAAATTCTTTTGCCACACCGCCGGCTTCTTCAATTTCACGGCAAACAAGTTGTCCAAGATCTTTAAGGTGTACGTGACCTGGTACAAATTGCGTGAATGAGTTGGCTACCGCTATGATGGGTTTTTGAAAGTCATCGTCTTTCATTCCGGTGGCACGCCATAGGGCGCGAGCTCCAGCCATATTGCGGCCTGAGGTGGTCGTTTTGGAACGGTATATTGGCATTATTTTCCCCACAGATTTTTTGCTTTATATAATTGCCCAGATTTAATGAGACCATGTTACCAAGATTATTGCTTATGCCCAATGGCAATTTTTAGGCAATATTGAGACACTGTATCAATCAGTACTAATACTTTTATTGAAACGGAAATGCTATGGCCGAAAATCTACTATCAGCCCACTCTAATGTTGCATTGGCAAGGCAGCCAATCGTAGACAGTCGACTTGCTGTGATGGGCTATGAGTTGCTGTATCGCAAAAATGCTGTCGCGGCACAGGCCGATGTGATTGATGATGTTGGAGCAACGGCTCAGGTGATGGCTACCAGCCTTTTTGAGCTGGGTATGGAAAATCTTGTTGGTACCAGTAAGGCGTTTATTAATTTTCCTCGAGCCTACTTGTTGAGTTCACAGTGGCATGCCTATTAATAAAGAAAACATTGTCATTGAGGTGCAAGAGAACGCTGGCTTCGACGCGGTGCTCTTGTCTTCTTTACGTCGTTGGGTGCAAGCTGGCTGTTCTATCGCATTAGACGACTTTCATTTTCATAGCAAATTTACCCCCTTTCTTGAGCTTGCGGACTATATTAAGCTCGATGTACAGGCATTAGGGAAGGATGACTTTCATAAGCAAATTGAAGCGTTGAGAGGATTTGATGTCAATATTATTGCTGAGAAGGTCGAGACATGGGAAGACTATCAATTTTGCCGTTTGTTAGGTATTGAGTATTTTCAAGGGTATTTTTTTGAAAAACCTGAGCTGATTGTTAGTAAAACGTCCAAAGTGAACAGCATGACTCTGTTACAACTGATGTCATCGCTGTTAAACGCATCTACCTTGAGTGTGGATGAGTTAGAAAGAATCGTCAGTCAGGACGCAGGGCTGGTACATAAGCTGTTGCGCTATTTAAATTCTCCTGTAACCGGATTGGTTGCGTCTGTTGACTCTGTGCGTTTGGCGATTATGTTGATTGGTGTGGAAAAGCTGAAATCGCTGACAAATTTATTATTAATGTCAGAGATGGTGGGGGATAGACATGTCTTATTGGAGCAAATTATGATTCGTGCTAAGCACGCTGAATTGTTCGCTCAGAGTCGAGGTTATAACAATCAGGATAAATACTTCTTGGCGGGAATGCTGTCTATGATTGATGTTTGCACTGGTATGCAATTAGACGAAGTATTAGGTGAGCTGCCTTTGCCTAGCGAATTTATTAATGCCATTGTCCACCGATCAGGGAGAGTAGGTAACGCGCTTGATCTGGTTGAGCATTATGGTAATGGTCATACCATTAAAAACCCTCAAGACTTAGACGATTTGAAGAAGACCTATTTGGATGCAATTAAGTGGACTGATGAGTTTCTTGTCGCGGTATGATGAGGAAGAATTTCAATTAGCTTGTGTGGTTTGTAGTCCTTTTCTTACATGCCTGTAGGCTTTTCCCGTTTATTGTGTGGCTAAATATGATTTTTCTTTGTAGTTATTTTTTATCTTATTGATATATAGAGATTAAATTCAATGTTAGACGTTTTTTTTGAAGTTGATAAAACTTTTTAAACTGATAAATTGTTGTTCATCCAAGTGGAATTCACGGATGAAAAGCGCATGAAGTGCTTATTGATACGCCATTGATGGTGTAGAGGATTGAACCAGGATGTTCAAGAGCAAGGGAGTGTTCATAGGAATAATATGGTTTGATGGACAGCACCATGCATCAGGATAGCTTGGAGGCTTTATGATGAAGCGAACAGGATGTTTTACTCATCGGAAGAGTAATGCTTAACAGGATGTGAGCAAAAAGCAGGGTCGCCAATAGGCGCCCTTTTTTTGCCTAAAATTTGTTATTTGTCGATTATTTTCGATACGACAAATATAAAAAAAGCGACGTAAGGTCGCTTTTTTACATTTTGGCTTGTCCTATCTTGGTATGGTGTTAAGTTAGCGCTCTAGATGCTCTAATTTATCTTCCACACCATCCCATTGTGCCGCATCGGCAAGGGCGTCTTTTTTCTCAGTGATATTTGGCCAAATTAAAGATAGATCTCTGTTTAGTTCAACAAATACTTCCTGATCTTCAGGCAATTCGTCTTCTGAGAAGATGGCATTGGCTGGGCATTCAGGTTCGCACAATGCGCAGTCGATACACTCGTCAGGATTGATGGCTAAAAAGTTAGGGCCTTCGTAGAAGCAGTCCACAGGACAAACTTCAACGCAGTCAGTATATTTGCAGCGAATGCAGTTATCGGTAACGATGAAAGCCATTCGACTTCTCCTTACAAGCTATAAAAATGATTGCGCACTATTTTAGAGGTATAGGCCATTTGGCGGCAAGCAACAATCGTAAATACTCTACATTTATCTGCTATTAGCTTATATCTAGAGCTTTGCATGGCAACATAAAGCCTGATGCATGCAAAGCGCTAGCGTTTTCAATGGCCGTAATGACTACAGTTGAGATTTCAGCTTGTACAAAGCGTTTATTGCGTCTAAAGGCGTCATGTTATCTAAATCTAGCGCTTCAATGGCGTTTTTCAAGGCGTTTTGTTCTGCCTGAGCAAACATATCCACCTGTTGAGGTTGATATCCTCCTTTTTCTTCTTGAATTTTTTCTTGCTCTTTGTTGGAGGTGAAGAGGCCGGCATTGTCTGATGGCTACGGTCGTGATCAATGCCGGTAACGACTTCTAGCTCTGTCAATTTTTGCTTGGCGTGCCCAATTACATCACGAGGAACCCCCGCCAATTGCGCCACTTGTAAGCCGTATGACTGGCTGGCTGAGACCTCATGAACCTTGTGTAAGAAGACGATTTCATCGTCGTACTCCGTTGCAGTCAGGTGAACGTTGGCAGCGTTTTCTAGTTGATCCGCTAGCGTGGTGAGACTCGAAATAATGGGTAGCGAACAAGACGTAGCATTTTAACTTATTCGCTAAATAATCAACCGCTGCCCAAGCTAGGGAAAGGCCATCAAAGGTGCTGGTACCACGTCCGACTTCATCCATTAAGACCAAGCTGTTTTTAGTCGCATTGTTTAAAATATTGGCGGTTTCCGTCATTTCCACCATAAAGGTTGAGCGACCGCCGGCAAGGTCATCCGATGAAGCCCCATTCGAGTAAAGATTCGATCGACTACTGAAATGGAAGCCGATTCTGCAGGGACAAAACAGCCTGTGTGAGCTAATAGTGTGATTAATGCGATTTGACGCATGTAGGTCGATTTACCGCCCATATTAGGGCCGGTAATCATCAGCAAAGATCGTGTCTTATTCAGCTCAAGATCGTTTGGCACAAAGGGATCTGAAATAACCGATTCCACAACGGGATGGCGACCTGCGACAATATGAATGCCGCCACGATTGTGTAGCTCTGGGCAACGAAAGTTAAGCACATCGGCGCGTTTTGCAAAGTTGTTTAGCACATCAAGTTGTGCCAAAGCTTGGCTTGTGGTTTGTAATTCACTCAATACTTCATTCAATTGGTCGAGCAGAGATTCATAAAGTTCTTTCTCTCGAGCAAGCGATTTGGACTTTGCGCTGAGTGCTTTGTCTTCAAAGGCTTTTAGCTCTGGTGTGATAAAGCGCTCAGCATTTTTTAACGTTTGACGACGGACGTATTCTACTGGTGCTTGGTCAGAATGAAGGCGACTAATCTCAATGTAATAACCATGTACCCGATTAAAGCCGACTTTCAGTGAACTAATACCAGTTCGAGCTTTTTCACTGCGCTCCATTTCAGCAAGAAAGTCAGTAGCGTTGGTCGACAAGGCTAAAAGCTCATCTAATTCGGCATCGTAGCCTTTGGCAAAAATGCCGCCATCACGAACCACCGATGGTGGGTTTTCGACCAAGGCTTTAGCCAATGTCTCAGTAATATCGGGTTGCGCCAGAATGCGTTGATTAAGCTCCTGCAGTCGCTGAGATGCCGCATTGGCCAACAAGCTGTTGAGTTCTGGTGCGGCTTCAAGGGCAAATCGTAGACGTAATAAGTCTCTAGGACGAGCAGAGCGTAGCGCCACTCGTGATAATATGCGTTCTAAATCCCCGACTTTTTTGAGTGGCTGATCAAAGGTGGTATAGATATGGGTGTTTTGCAATTCAGCCACGACTTGCTGGCGAGCCTGAATTTCATTTAGATCTCGAATTGGCGTATGTAGCCAGCGTTTTAACAAGCGACTGCCCATTGGTGTAGCGCAGTCATCCAGAACACTGATCAATGTATTGCTAGTACCACCCGTTAAGTTAATGTCGATTTCTAAGTTACGTCGAGTCGCGCCATCAATCAGAACTGAATCATCTTTATGTTCAACCATAATCGATTGAATGTGCGGCAATGCTGAGCGTTGGGTGTCTTTGGCATATTGCAGCAAAGCCCCCGCCGAAGCTATCGCAGCTGTCAGGGATTCACAGCCAAAACCAGACAAATCTTTGGTGTTAAATTGCTGAATGAGTTGACGATAGCTGGATTCATAATCGAAATGCCAAGGGCCAAGCTCAGCAATGCCTTTTTCTAGCTTTAATGTTGACCGCGCAGGGAAATCTTCAGAGATCAAAATTTCTCTTGGTGATAAACGCTGTAGTTCACTAGAAAGGGCTTCGTGACCATCGACCTCGAATAGGCAAAAACGGCCACTGGCCATGTCCAAATAAGAGAAGCCAAAAATATCGAGACCTTTACGGGATTGATGAGCAAGAGACAACAAAAGGTTCTCGCGCTTTTCTTCAAGAAAAGCTTCGTCACTGATGGTGCCTGGGGTAACGATACGAGCAATTTGGCGTTCAACCGGCCCTTTGCTGGTGGCTGGGTCTCCCGTTTGTTCGGCAACCACCACAGATTCGCCCATGCGAACTAAACGCGCAATGTAGTTTTCCGCAGCGTGAAACGGAATACCAGCCATCGGAATAGGCATGCCTCCAGAGTGTCCGCGAGCCGTTAGTGTAATATCGAGCAGTTGAGAAGCACGTTTCGCGTCATCGTAGAAGAGTTCATAGAAGTCTCCCATGCGGTAAAATAGCAGCTGGTTTGGGTGCTGTGATTTTAGGCCAAAATATTGGCGCATCATCGGCGTGTGATTGTCTGCTGGTGTATTGCTCATTTAGGCTAGCTCGATTGTGATCCAAAAAATAGAGGGGTATTCTACGGGATATTTTCTTAGGATTTAAGGGATAATACGAATGAATCAGATGCAAAAAATGACTCATGCTGCACAAGAAGTCGGTGTGTTATTGCAAGCGAAAGGCGATTTTCTGGTGACGGCAGAGTCTTGCACTGGTGGCTTGATTGGTGCGGTATGTACGGAAATAGCGGGCAGCTCGTCATGGTTTTTTGGTGGTGTGATTAGCTATGCCAATGACGCTAAGATACGTGGTTTATCGGTTAAAAAAGAAACCTTATCCGCTTTTGGTGCGGTGTCTGAGCAGACTGTCAAAGAGATGTGTGCTGGTGCGTTAGCGTTAGGGGGGGATATTGCTGTTGCCGTGAGTGGTGTAGCTGGGACCGCTGGTGGCTCACCAGAAAAGCCTGTAGGTTGTGTTTATATCGGTTGGCAAATTGTTGGGCAAGACGCCAGTGTTGAGCGTTTTCAATTCTCAGGGGATCGTCAAGCGGTGAGAGAAGCCACTGTTTTAGCGGCATTGAATGGCGTAAAAGAAAGGCTAAGCAGCAATAAAAAATAATACTGTTTTTATATACAGTATTTCTTGAGATTACCCAAAAAAAACGCTAGAGTTACCCGCAACGACAATTAGTCACAACGAAAAGTAGCCACAAGGATTTCATTATGTCATCTATTGCAGACAACAAGAAAAAGGCGCTGGATGCAGCGCTGTCTCAAATCGAGCGTCAATTTGGTAAAGGCGCCATCATGAAGATGGGCGAAGGTGCCAAGCTTGATATTGATACGGTTTCTACCGGATCGTTAGGTCTGGATATTGCGCTAGGTGCGGGTGGTCTTCCGTATGGTCGTATTTGTGAAATTTATGGTCCAGAATCATCTGGTAAAACAACGTTGACATTGAGTGTTATTGCGGAAGCACAAAGACAAGGCAAAACCTGTGCTTTTATTGATGCGGAGCATGCACTTGATCCATCCTATGCTGAAAAGTTAGGGGTAAATATCGCGGATCTTTTGATCTCTCAGCCAGATACGGGTGAGCAAGCGCTTGAAATCGTTGATATGTTGGTTCGCTCTAACAGTGTTGATGTCGTGATAGTCGATTCTGTTGCGGCATTGGTCCCTAAGTCTGAGATCGAAGGCGAAATGGGTAGTTCTTCTGTTGGTGTTCAGGCGCGTTTACTTTCTCAAGCAATGCGTAAGTTGACAGGCTCTATCAAAAACGCCAATTGTCTTGTGATTTTCATTAACCAAATTCGTATGAAAATTGGTGTGATGTTTGGTTCCCCAGAAACAACGACAGGTGGTAACGCACTTAAATTTTACTCTTCTGTGCGCTTGGATATTCGTCGTATTGGTTCTGTGAAGCAGGGCGACGAAGTGATTGGTAACGAAACCCGTGTTAAAGTGGTTAAGAACAAGATTGCCCCTCCATTTAAACAAGCTGAATTTCAAATCATGTATGGTGCAGGCATCTATCGCATGGGTGAAGTGATTGATTTGGGTGTTAAGCAAGGCTTTGTTGATAAAGCCGGTGCTTGGTATGCTTACAATGGTAATAAAATTGGTCAGGGCAAAGCCAATGCTGCCCAATTTTTAGCCGATAATCCTGAAATAGCAAAAGAAATTGAAGCTAAAATTCGTGAGGATTTATTGCCTAAAACAGCTCAGGCTGATGGCAAGCCTAAAGAGGCTAAAGACACTGAAGTTGAAAAAGACGAAGATGTCGAGCAACTCGATTTCTAAAATAGACTTTTAAACAGCGAATTCTTTAAAGCAGACCTAGTGTCTGCTTTTTTGTTTTTTTACTGAAAATGTTTTAGTGAAAAGTTTGTTGGTTTGTTGAAAAATATTCTTCTATGATGACCTATTTATATTGGGTATTAACAGGACAGTCATCATGTCGATGTGGCAATGGTCGCTTATTGTATTGAGCGTGCTTTTTTTGGGCGTCTTTCTTTTCACAGGTTTTCGTTACGTATCATTGAAAAAGAAAGCGGTAAAGTTAGGCTTTGTTCCAAAGGAGGATCTAAGTGAGCAGGACGTAGGTCCACAAAGTCCATCCGACGACGAAAAGCAACAATGGTTGGCGCTATTAAGGCAGCAGCAATACATCTGCGCTCAGCTTATTGAGGAGCTGCCTAAGTCTGATTTTCAAGGGAGAGCCGCTTTGTCATGTTGGGCTATTTTCTTGGATATAGAGATTAATATTATTGAGCATGCTATTCCTCATTCTCAGGTCGCAGAATTATTAGAAGCCTTTAAAGGGATTCTAGACAAGGTCGATCGAGGCTCAAGAAGTGGATGAGTTATTAAAGTCGCTAAAAGTGAATCAATCCTTACTGCGAGAATTAAATAAAGTGATTCAAAAAGCAGGAGAAAAGGTTTTTGCGCAGGTCACTATTACCTCAGAGTTAAATATTCAGCTTAGTGAACTTCAGAGTCAGCTAGCAAAGGAAGCAGAGCTAGATGAATCACTGGCTTTGCTGAGGACTCCAAATGGCGAGCATGTGTGAGTTTGTTGAACGCCTCAAGCTACATTTGGCTGAGGTGAAGCAGGAAGGTGATAGTGCGTTGTATGTGCAAGCTTTAGAGACATTTTTAGAGGGGACGGATCAGTCGGTTTTTTTAGATTCAGTTCGCTCAGAGTTGAATGACAAAGTGTCAGACCTAAAACAGCTAGCTGCGCACCAAAAAGCGATTATGGCGGAGTTGAAGGAACAAGTTCGTAAAGTAAGGGCGGGTCAGGGCGGAGACGGTAAGCATGTTGGTGTCTATGACATTTATATCGTTAGACTGGAAAAAGCATTATTAGAAAGTGGTCGAGTCGTTAAGCGCTTAGAGAAGAAGCTGGAAAGTTTGCAGACCATTAAATACAACTTAAATATTGATGTTATTAAGCGAGATGAAGCTCTGAAGCAAAAAAATGCTTTGTTGAAAACAAGAGGCACTAATATTAAGCAGAATATTGATATCTATGATGTGTTTGATGAAGAAAGAAGTACCATGAAAAATATGGAGGATCTGCTTTACCAAGACGCATTTACCGAAGAGTCGGATTCTTTTGCGAGTGAGCAGGCTTCGAAATTAAATTCTTTGCGCCAGATGGTGAATGAGTCAGAGCTATACGTAGAGATGCTTGAGCGTGATTTGGACAAGGCTAGAGCATTACGTGAAAGTCTAGAGCATAAGCTGCTTCATCCCGAATCGATTGAAGATACAGACTATAATGATGTTGATGTGTTGGCTAGTCGAGATTTGGAAGAATTTGAGAACCTCAAAGAAGTGAATAATGAATTAGAAGAAGAGCGTAAACGTTTGGAAGCGGCTTTGTATGATGGCCAAGTTCAAGCCGCCGAAGTGATCAAATTACAGAAAAAAATTGAAGAATTGGACGATAAAATAGCGCTGACTCAACAGAATTATGTCGACATGGAGACGCGTTATGTTGCTGCGTTGATGGCAAAAGGAGACGATTCATAAGCTCCTTTTTCAACATAAAAGATTTGCGCGTTTAGAGTTCGTCAGAGTCTGAGACTGCGTATTTAATCTGTTCGAAATCAAACCCTCGATATTGAAGGTAGCGCGATTGCTTGGCTTTTTCTTTGAAGTTCTTACTGGCTTCTTTTCCAAACTTACTTTCTTTGAGTTGTTTCGCTAACTCAAACCAGTCTGCATTAGCATCCGCAATAGCTGCTTTTGCTAACTCACTACTAATGCCTTTCTGGATCAGTTCTTGTGTTATTCTGCTTGCGCCCAGTGGTTTACTTAATCGGCTTCTAACAAAGATTTCAGCAAAGCGCTCATCATTGAGATAGTTCATGCTCTCAAGGCGTTCAATGACGGCATTGATTTCTTCTTCTGTGTGCCCTTTTGCTTTTAATTTTGTAAAGAAGCTCTTTTTTACTGTGTTCTCTATGACTGAGTAGTGATAAAGCTTGATCGAATACAGATGTCTGTTGTTCTTTCATATTTGAACTCTCTGGGTATCTTAATTGATGCGCTATTTTATCAGTTGAATTTGCTTTTTACATTTCATTTCTAAAAAACTAAAAAATCCATTTTTTATAGTTTTTTATACTTAATAATATCAGTAGATAAGATGATAAAACTGCATATATTATGTAAATATGGGCAATATGACTTTGTCTTTATTTGAGGTTTTTTTATGCGTGTTTGCGTGTTGGGTGCGGGTGTTGTTGGCTTAACGTCAGCCTATTATTTGGCGAAAAAAGGCTTTGAGGTGACGGTGATTGATCGTCAGGAAGGGGTGGCTTTAGAGACGAGTTTTGCTAATGCAGGGCAAATTTCTCCAGGTTATTCTGCTCCATGGGCTGCACCAGGCATTCCTTTAAAAGCGATCAAGTGGCTCATGCAAAAACACGCACCATTAAAGATCAGCGCGGATCCTGAGCTTAAAAAAATGGCATGGATGGGTAAGATGTTGGCGAACTGTACGGAAAAAGCTTACGACGTGAATAAGTCACGCATGGTGGCTTTGGCGGAGTATAGCCGTGACCAGTTTATTGCTATGCGCAAAGATATTGGCATTAAATACGATGATGGACAGGGTGGGTTGACTCAGTTATTCCGCAAGGATGAGCAAGTTGAGGCGTCTGAAAAAGACATCAAGGTATTAAAAGCTTTGAATGTGCCTCATCAGGTATTAACCCCAGCGCAGATTCTAGAGGTTGAGCGGGTCTTGCCCCCGTTATCCATAAGTTTAAAGGCGGACTTCGCCTAGTTGGGGATGAGACGGGCGATTGTTTTGTTTTTTGTCAAGAGCTGAAAAAGCACTGTGATGAATTAGGGGTGACATTTAAATTTGGTGTTGCTATCGATCGTTTGCATGTGGAAGGTGGTAAAATACGCGCTGTTAAGACCGATCAGGGCGATTTTGAGTTTGATAATGTCTTGGTCTCTATGGGAAGTTATTCGAAAGAATTGCTTAAAGCGATCGACATTTCCATTCCTGTTTATCCTGTGAAAGGGTACTCGTTAACGGTGCCAATCACTGATTCACAGTATGCGCCAATGTCTACTGTGATGGATGAAACTTACAAAGTGGCGGTGACTCGATTGGGTGGGCGCATTCGTGCAGCCGGAACCGCGGAGTTAAATGGCTACAATCTTGATTTGCCTAAAGTTCGTACTGAAACCATTACCCATGTAGTACACGATTTATTTAATCAAGGCTGTGAATTATCGCAAGCGGATTACTGGACTGGACTTCGTCCTATGACGCCAGATGGTACACCGGTTGTTGGGCGCACAGGTGTGCAGGGATTGTACTTAAATACAGGTCACGGGACATTGGGCTGGACGATGAGTTGCGGCTCTGCCGCTGTGATTGCAGATATTATGTCTGGTGATAAGACTGAGATCGATTCACAGGATCTTTCCGTACAACGTTATCAGTAATAAAACGCTATAGAAGTTTAAGGGGCAAAAATGGCAAGGCCACTCACGGCAACGGTAGATTTAGAGGCGATTCTGCAAAATTACCGTTATGCAAAAAAGTTACAGCCAACTTGCAAGGCGTTTGCGGTGGTTAAGAGCAATGCTTATGGGCATGGTGCGGTTGAGGTCTCGCGTTATTTGGATAAAGAGGTCGATGCCTTTGCGGTAGCGGCCATTGAGGAAGCGATTGCTTTGCGTGAAGCGGGCGTTGTCTCTCCAATACTATTATTAGAAGGCGTTTTTGAGGGTGACGAGTGGGCATTGTGTGAACAGTATGGCTTTTGGTCCGCTTTAGAAAATGCCCAGCAACTTGACGAGTTGCAAGCCAGTCGTGCCAAAATAGAAAAGATCTTTCTAAAGTTAGATTCGGGAATGCATCGTCTTGGCGTGGACAAAGAAACGGCTCCGGCATTTGTGGCGGCACTAAAAGGCTGTGGCCAAGTGGGTGAAGTGGTGTTAATGACACATTTTGCTTGTGCCGATGATTTGTCGGATTTAACGACGATGCAGCAGCTGGCGTATTTTGAACAAGCTCGTCAATCGATAGGTGATATTGAAGCCAGCGTAGCGAATTCGGCTGCGATTATGAAGTGGAGCGTTCCTGAAGGCGGCTGGATTCGCCCCGGTATCATGCTATATGGGATTTCACCTTTTGCCGAGGTCAGTGGGCGATCGATTGGTTTGCGTCCTGCCATGACGTTATCATCAAAGGTGATTTCGACGCGTAAGCTTAAACAGGGTGATAGAGTGGGCTATGGTCTTGGCTATGTGGCTGCAGAAGATCATATTTTGGCTACGGTCGCCGTGGGTTATGGTGATGGCTATCCTCGCCATGCTGTAAATGGTACGCCGTTGCAAATTAATGGCGAAGCGGCCTGTCTTGCTGGTCGAGTCTCCATGGATATGATCACGGTGCGCATGCAAAATGTTGCTTCTGAACTCGCTATGGGGCAGGAAGTGGTATTGTGGGGAGGGGATGTGCCTGTTGAAGAGGTTGCGGATTATGCTGGTACAATCGGGTATGAAGCTCGTGACTAGAATGACGGCTCGACCTCATTATCGTTATACGCGTGGTGAAAACGCTCAGTAATACCTTTCAAGAAACATTAAGCAAAAGTAGGTTTACTTCCGTAAAACCTACTTTTGCTTAACTTATACACAAAATAAGCGTCAAATTACGACGGTTTCTTTTGAAAACACCTATCCTTTGCGTGTACTATTTTGTGCTTTTCGTTGCATCGAGTAGGCATGTAGTAATCTGCCATTCACGCAATCCAATTCGTCCAGAAAATAGAGATAGAGACTCATCCCATTATGAAGAGTTCTGAACTACGTCAGTCATTTTTATCGTACTTTGAAAGTAAGCAGCATCAGATTGTGGAATCCAGCTCATTGGTTCCTGGAAATGATCCGACCTTGCTGTTTACCAATGCTGGCATGGTCCAGTTTAAAGATGTGTTTTTGGGGGAAGATATTCGCCCATACTCACGAGCAACGACGTCTCAGCGTTGTGTTCGGGCAGGTGGTAAACACAATGACTTGGAAAACGTCGGTTATACCGCACGTCACCATACATTTTTTGAAATGTTGGGTAACTTCAGCTTTGGCGATTATTTCAAAAAAGACGCGATTCATTACGCTTGGGAGTTTCTAACGGTCGTTTTAAAGCTACCAACAGAAAAGCTGTTGGTAACGGTTTATGCAGAAGACGACGAAGCTTTTGATATTTGGAACAAAGATATTGGATTGCCAGTAGAGAAAATTATTCGTATTGGTGATAACAAAGGCGGTCGTTATCAGTCTGATAATTTCTGGGCAATGGGCGATACCGGTCCTTGTGGTCCTTGTTCGGAAGTGTTTTATGATCACGGTGAGCATATTTGGGGTGGGCCTCCAGGTTCTCCTGAAGAAGATGGCGACCGTTTCATTGAAATCTGGAACGTGGTTTTCATGCAGTTTAACCGTTCTGCCGATGGCACTATGGCGCCATTGCCTAAGCCGTCTGTCGATACTGGAATGGGCTTGGAGCGTATCGCGGCGATTTTGCAAGGCGTTCATAGTAACTACGAAATCGATTTGTTCCAAAATCTCATTAAAGCCGCGGCACAAGTGGTGGGTACTCAAGATCTGAGTGCGCAGTCTCTTCGAGTTATTGCTGACCACATTCGTTCTTGTTCCTTCATGATTGTTGACGGTGTGATTCCATCCAATGAGGGTCGTGGTTATGTGTTGCGCCGTATTATTCGTCGTGCGATTCGTCACGGTAATAAACTAGGCCAAAAAGGCGTGTTTTTCCATAAGCTGGTCGACGCGCTTGATAGTGAAATGGGTGAGGCTTACCCAGAGTTAACGAAATTAAAAGAGCGAGTGGCTTCTATTCTATTAAAAGAAGAGGAGCAGTTCGCTAAAACCCTTGATCAAGGCATGAAGATTCTTGAAGAGGCGATTTCTGAGTTAGGCGATCAGAAAATTATTCCGGGTGAGACGGTCTTTAAGCTTTACGACACTTACGGTTTTCCAGCAGATTTGACCAACGATGTGGCGCGTGAAAATGATTTAGAAATAGACGAAGCTGGATTTGCAGTGGCAATGGACGCACAGCGTGCGCGTGCTCGTTCAGCCAGTAACTTCTCTATGGACATGTCAAGCGGCGTTAAGCTGGACTCTGTGACTGAGTTTACCGGGTACGAGAACCTAGACGGTGCGTGTGTCGTGGAGATGATTCTGGTTGATGGTGCTCCTGTTGAGGCGATTGAAGCGGGTCAAGCTGCTGCTGTGATTTTGAAATCGACGCCTTTTTATGCTGAATCAGGTGGTCAGGTTGGCGATCAAGGTTGGTTACGTGGTACGGGCGCGTTTAAGGTGTCTAACACGACGAAGCAAGCGAAAGCGCATTTGCACCATGGTGAGCTAAAAGAAGGTCGTTTGGCGGTGGGTGATCAAGTGACTGGTGAAGTAGATCGTACTTTGCGCATGGCAACCACACTGAATCACTCAGCTACTCACTTAATGCACGAGGCCTTACGTCGTGTTCTGGGTGATCATGTTTCACAAAAAGGCTCTTTGGTAAACCCTGAGCGTTTGCGTTTTGACTTCTCGCATTTTGAAGGTGTTAGTGCGACGGAAATCGAGCAAATTGAAGACATGGTAAACGAGCAAATTCGTTTAAATCGTCCGGTAGAAACCGACATTATGGATGTTGAATCTGCAAAAGCGAAAGGCGCTATGGCCTTGTTTGGTGAGAAATATGACAGCGAAGTGCGTGTCTTGACAATGGGGGCTGATTACTCAATCGAGTTGTGTGGTGGTACTCATGTCAGTCGTACAGGCGATATCGGTTTCTTTAAAATTATCACAGAAAGCGGTATTGCGGCGGGCGTTCGTCGTATTGAAGCGGTGACGGGTAAAGTGGCAATAGACACAACTCGTCAGACTGAATCGGTTCTTGATGGTATTGCTAGCCTTGTCAAAGGCAACAAAGATAGTGTCTTAGACAAAGTGGTTGCTTTGAATGATCACGCGCGCAGTTTGCAAAAAGAATTGGACGTACTGAAAGGCAAAATGGCGGCGTTAGCGGGTGCTGATTTAGCCTCTCAAGCGGTGGAGATTAATGGCGGTAAGTTGTTGGTCGCTCAGGTTGAGGTGGAAGATCCAAAAGCGTTGCGTGACTTACTAGATGAGCTGAAAAGTAAGCTTGAGTCCGCTGTCATTTTATTGGCTTCGGTGAACGATGGCAAAGTAAGTTTGATCGCTGGTGTGACCAAAGAACTGACAAAAAATGTGAAGGCTGGTGATTTGATTAAGATGATTGCGCCTTATGTTGATGGTAAAGGTGGTGGTCGTCCTGATATGGCTCAAGCGGGTGGTAATAATCCAGATGGCTTATCTGCGGCGCTGGCATTGGTGTCTGATTGGGTTGCTGAAAGAGTATAACTTGATTCGCTCTGTTTGAGCTTTGATTTGGGTAGTGAAGAATATGGCGTTGTTAGTTCAAAAATACGGTGGCACCTCGGTTGGTACAATAGAACGTATCGAGGCCGTTGCGGACCGAGTGTTGAAGCATAAGCAGCAAGGAGATGACATCGTTGTGGTTGTTTCCGCTATGAGTGGTGAAACCAATAGACTGATCGAGCTTGCAAAGCGCATTGATGCGTCACCAAGTGCTAGAGAAATGGATGTGCTGCTATCAACAGGGGAGCAGGTGACGATTGCTTTATTGTCGATAGCCTTGATGAAGCGTGGCCTTGACGCTCGTTCTTATACCGGTTCTCAGATCCGTATCACCACTGACAGCGCTCATGGCAAGGCTCGAATTCAAAAGATAGACACAGAGGCGATGCGTGCTGATTTGGATGCAGGTCGTGTTATTGTTGCGGCTGGTTTTCAAGGCGCGGATGAGCTTGGCAATATTACGACGTTAGGTCGTGGTGGCTCTGATACCACAGGCGTTGCGCTTGCTGCCGCTTTGAAGGCGGATGAGTGTCAAATCTATACCGATGTGGACGGTGTTTATACTACCGATCCTCGCGTAGTAGATAGCGCACGACGCTTAGATAAAATCACCTTTGAGGAAATGTTGGAAATGGCCAGCCTAGGCTCTAAGGTATTGCAAATTCGTTCTGTTGAATTTGCAGGTAAATATCAAGTGCCGCTAAGGGTGCTGTCTAGTTTTGTTGAGGGTGAAGGTACATTGATTACAACTGAGGGGGTTAAGGGTATGGAGCAGCCAGCGGTTTCTGGAATTGCATTTAATAGAGACGAAGCGAAATTAACCTTGAAAAGGGTGCCTGATATTCCAGGCATTGCCTCTCGTATTCTTGGGCCTATCAGTGATGCCAACATTGAAGTGGATATGATTGTGCAAAACGTGTCGGTGGATGGCACTACGGATTTTACGTTTACTGTACATCGTAATGAATATGATAAAGCTTTGTCGACGCTGAACTTAATCGCTGAAGAGCTTGGCGCCAGTGCTGTTTTATCTGATGCAAAAATCGCTAAGGTGTCTATTGTAGGGGTTGGTATGCGCTCTCATGCTGGCGTCGCCAGTACTATGTTCAAAGCGTTAGCGGCTGAGTCTATCAATATACAGTTGATTTCTACTTCGGAAATTAAAGTGTCGGTCATCATTGATGAAAAATACATGGAGTTGGCTGTCCGAGCGTTACATTCTGCATTTAAGTTGAGTGATGCGACACCAGAAGTGAGAGAAGCGTAACATTTGGATACACAAAAGCCTTAATTAATGGATGGTTTAATTTTTATTGAGAGGCTACAATTACTTTTGTAGGAATTGCCCTACAAGATTTGTCGGGCAGTTCTTCTTAATAAATGTTAAAAGCTATTACAGGGAGATATTCTTATGCTTATTCTTACTCGTCGTGTCGGTGAAACTTTAATGGTTGGTGATGAAGTTTCTGTCACTGTATTAGGTGTAAAAGGGAATCAAGTGCGTATTGGCATTAATGCGCCTAAAGATGTATCTGTTCACCGCGAAGAAATATACCTTCGTATCCAAAAAGAACAAGACGATCAAATTTCTGAAGATTAATTTTTAAAAAAGCCTTTACAAGACAAATGTGTCGTATATAATGCGCCCCACTTGTTACGGAGAGTTGGCCGAGTGGCCGAAGGCGCTCCCCTGCTAAGGGAGTATGGGGTGAAACTCATCGAGGGTTCGAATCCCTCACTCTCCGCCATTTCAAGTTCGTCTTCTTAGAGGCTATCCGCTCTAAGTAAAAGATAAAAAATTGTGATGCACCCGTAGCTCAGCTGGATAGAGTACTCGGCTACGAACCGAGCGGTCAGAGGTTCGAATCCTCTCGGGTGCACCATTCTTTTTTTAACATTTTAAAGCTATCCACTTTAAAGTGTTGTCGTGAAAAAATATTGCTATGCACCCGTAGCTCAGCTGGATAGAGTACTCGGCTACGAACCGAGCGGTCAGAGGTTCGAATCCTCTCGGGTGCACCAATATAAAAAATGATTTAAAGTAATCTTTTTAAAGTTATTTATTTAAAGTATTTACTGCTACGCACCCGTAGCTCAGCTGGATAGAGTACTCGGCTACGAACCGAGCGGTCAGAGGTTCGAATCCTCTCGGGTGCACCATTCCTATACACCTCAATAATGTCCAATTCTTTTTCATTACTATCGTATTTTTTAATAAAATACTCTCTCATATTTTTCTAATATTTTCGAATGTCTGCGTTAGCTCTTTTACGCTGCTGCAATGTCTTAATATCTGCAGATTCTCTTTGATTTCATCAAAATTAAACCTCAAATGTCCACACCATTGTTTTAGTCTGCCTAGCGTAACAATATCGTCATAGTACTTTTGTAGTTCGGTGCTATAGTCTGCGAAGAGTGTTTTTAGTATGGCGGTGTCTATTGTGTTTTTTTGTCCGTTCAGTTCGTTTCTGATTTGCTGAAAAACAAATGGGTTGTTAAGTGAGCCTCGTCCAATCATAAAATGCTGACAACCTGTAATAGACAGGCAGTGCAAAAGTGACTCTGTGTCTACTATGTCTCCATTAGCAACGACGTTCATGTTTGTTATGTCTTGGATTTTTCCTATTTTTTCCCATCGTGCTGGTCCTTTATAGCCATCTTTTTTGGTGCGCCCATGGATTGTTAATGTACCAACACCAGCCGCTTCAATGGCGGCCACATTATCAAACAGCAGAGCTTCATCTTCGAAGCCCAGGCGAATTTTTGCGGATACAGGTATTTCGTCGGGTAGTGTTTTTCGAATCGCATTCATGATGTCATAAAGTGCACCTGGGGTTTGCAGTAAAAATGAGCCACCACCATGTCCGTTGACGCGTTTGGAAGGGCATCCAAAATTCACGTCAATGTGTGTTGCGCCAGCTTGTATAGCATTGAGAGCGCTCTCTGCCATGAGTTCTGCGTTACTGCCTAGTAGTTGAGTGTGAACAGGGTGATTGTGAGCGGTTGTTGCTTTATTGCTATTTTCAGGGACAAGGCGCGTGAATGTGGTGGTTGGTATTGGGTGCTGGGTGACTCTAATGAATTCTGAGACTAGATAGTCCATGCCACCAATTTTTGACAGTAGGTTTCTCATGGTGTGATCCATAACGCCTTCCATGGGGGCGACGGCCAGGACAATGTTTTTATTGTTTGTTGGTTTTTTTACGGGGTAGGGCGTTTTGGGGGAAATGTTCACGAAATAAGTCTAACTGTTATGCAAAAAAAATATGAAACTGTTCTGGTTTGTGGTAAAAAACTAATCATCAAAGTAAACAGTGCTGTTGGTTGTGCATCTGATCACATTAGAGGAGCACAAACAAGGCGATAACAAAGGTGTCGATGTTATGGGTGAGTTGCTGGAAGATGGTTTGGGGTTGATGGTTCTAGGAATGGGCTTTGTGTTTCTGTTTTTAGTGATTTTAATTTATGCCACAAGTTACATGTCTCGTTTACTTAATCATCTGTTTCCCGAGTTGCCCCCAGTTACCTCGTCAAGTGCTATGCCTAAGTCTTCTGACAAATCAGTTGTTGATGCTCAAATGGTGGCGGTGATCACGGCGGCCGTGCATCAGCATAGAAACAATAAAAACGTTAACTCTTAATTCTAACTTTCTTGATCTATTTGAGGCTGAAATATGACAACAACTAAGCAACCTCTAGGCATTACTGATGTCGTTTTGCGTGATGCTCATCAATCCTTATTTGCCACGCGTATGCGTATCGACGATATGCTTCCTATTGCTGAAAAACTGGATCGAGTTGGATTTTGGTCACTTGAATCCTGGGGAGGCGCAACATTTGATGCATGTATTCGCTTTATCGGTGAGGATCCTTGGGAGCGTATCCGTGAGCTGAAAAAAGCGATGCCTAAAACACCTCAGCAAATGCTACTGCGTGGACAGAATCTTTTGGGGTATCGTCACTATGCGGATGATGTGGTGAGTAAGTTTGTTGAGCGTGCGGCTTTGAATGGGGTGGATGTTTTTCGAATTTTTGACGCAATGAATGATCCGCGCAATTTAGAAACGGCGATCAAGGCAGTTAAGCAGCAAGATAAGCATGCGCAAGGGACGATTTCTTATACCAAGAGCCGAGTTCATACCACCAAAAATTGGGTGGATTATGCCAAAAGACTGGAAGATATGGGGGCAGATTCTATTGCGATAAAAGATATGTCTGGCATCCTGACGCCGTATGATGCATTCGAGTTGGTGAGCCTATTGAAAGCGCAAACGCAATTAGAGGTGCAGTTGCATGCGCACGCCACTTCAGGTTTGTCTGATATGACGATTTTAAAAGCAGTTGAAGCTGGTGTTGATCGAGTGGATACCGCCATTTCCTCCATGTCGATGACTTACGGTCATAGTGCAACAGAATCTATTGTGGCGGCGTTGCAGGGTACAGATAGAGATACAGGTTTAGATTTGGAGCTGTTGGAGGAGATTGCCGCTTATTTCCGCGAAGTCAGAAAAAAGTATGCGAAATTTGAAGGCTCTCTTCGTGGAACGGATTCTCGTATACTGATTGCTCAGGTGCCTGGCGGCATGCTCACCAATATGGAAAGTCAGCTAAAAGAGCAGGGCGCTGCAGATAAGTTTGATGAAGTATTGAAAGAAATTCCTAGGGTTCGCGAAGATTTAGGTTTGATTCCTTTGGTAACACCTACATCACAGATTGTTGGTACTCAAGCTGTGTTAAATGTGTTGACGGGAGAACGTTATAAGTCTATTTCAAAGGAAACAGCTGGTATTTTGAAGGGTGAATACGGCGCGGCTCCTGCTGAGTTTAATAAAGAGTTGCAAGCGCGTGTGCTGGATGGTGCAGAGGCAATTACTTGTCGGCCAGCGGATTTGCTCTCACCTGAGATGGATAAATTAACAGAAGAGTTGGTTGCTCTTTCAAAAGAAAAAAACATTGCTTTGGCGGATGATCAAATCGATGACGTTTTGACCTATGCTTTGTTTCCGCAAATTGGTCTTAAGTTTCTTCAGAATCGTGGAGATGCTAGTGCGTTTGAGCCAGTACCAACATTGAGTGATGCTGTTGTTGACAGTAAGCCTGCTATTGCAAGTGCTGGGCCTAATGAGGTCAGTGTTTATACCGTTTCAGTTTCTGGGCAGAGTTTTGTTGTTCAGGTATCAGAGGGGGGATGTGAGCAACATCCAGCCGATAGAGCATTCGCAAGGCGCTTCGGTTAAGCAGTCTTCTGCGTCTGCCGCGTCATCTGGTGAAAATGTGCCATCGCCGTTAGCGGGTAATATCTTTCGGGTTTTGGTTTCTCCAGGTCAGCATGTTGAAGAAGGTGATACCGTGATGATATTGGAAGCGATGAAAATGGAGACAGAAATATCGGCGCCTAGATCTGGAGTTGTTGGTTCCATTAATGTGAAAGAAGGTGATTCCGTAAAAGTCGGTCAGTCACTTCTTACTCTGTAGTGAAAGGAATCAATTCAACATGGAAAATAAATTATTAAATCTTTATCACGACACGGGGATTTACCAGCTTGAGTTTGGGCAGTTGGTGATGATTTGTGTCGGCTTATTGTTGGTGTTTTTAGCAATCAAAAAAGGCTTTGAGCCGCTGTTGCTTCTGCCTATCGGTATTGGTGCGGTTTTGGTTAATATTCCTGGGGCTGGTTTCATGGCGGCACCTGTTTATGACGCTGCTGGTCATATGGTTTCCCCTGGAGGTCTTCAGTATTACATTTATCATGGCGGTATAGAGACGGGATTGTTCCCGCTGTTGATTTTCATGGGCGTCGGAGCAATGACGGATTTTGGTCCTATGCTAGCCAATCCGAAAACCTTGCTTCTTGGAGCGGCGGCTCAGTTTGGTATTTTTGCGACCGTCATTGGGGCTGTGTTGCTTGGGGCATTTGGGATAATGGACTTTACATTAGCTGACGCGGCCGCTATCGGCATTATCGGTGGTGCCGATGGGCCGACGGCTATTTTTGTTGCTAGTAGATTGGCGCCTGATTTGTTGGGGGCAATTGCTGTAGCTGCTTATTCTTATATGGCGCTAGTACCTCTCATTCAACCACCAATTATGCGAACTCTTACGACGAAAGAAGAACGTTCCATCAAGATGGAGCAACTTAGGCCTGTATCTAAGAAAGAAAAAATTGTCTTTCCTATTGTAGTGACAATTTTGGTTGCGATGTTTTTGCCTTCGGCCGCACCTTTACTTGGTATGTTCTGTTTCGGTAATTTGATGCGCGAATGTGGTGTAGTGGATAGATTGAGTGATACTGCACAAAACGCGTTAATAAACATAGTGACTATTTTTCTTGGTCTTGGTGTGAACTTCAAAATTGAGTTCGGAAGCGTTTTTGAACTTAGAAACCTTGGGGATCTTGAGCTTAGGGCTAATTGCTTTCTCAATCGGCACTGCGTCTGGTGTATTGATGGCGAAGTTAATGAATAAATTCTCCAAAGAGGCAATCAACCCGTTGATTGGTGCCGCAGGTGTGTCGGCTGTTCCAATGGCGGCACGAGTAGCTAATAAAATAGGTTTGGAAGCAAATAAGCAAAATTTCTTATTAATGCATGCGATGGGGCCAAATGTCGCTGGTGTTATCGGTTCAGCTGTGGCGGCTGGTGTAATGCTAAGTTATGTTGGTGGTTAGTGTTTAATAGCCTCGCTTTCAAAAAGACACTTCGGTGTCTTTTTGTTTATTTGAGAGTTTATTAATTAAATTATAAAAAAAACAAAAAAAGAGCTTGCGCTAAAACTTCTAGGCTGTATTATACGCCTCCACTGACACGGACAACGACGCAAACAAGAGTTTGCACTTACTAAGATAAGTAAGTTGAACGAAGTATCAGACGCTCTTTAAAATAGATAATCAGATAATTTGTGTGGGCGCTCGCTGGAGGCTTCAGAAGATTGTCCGGATTGGTTTTTAACTGATTCGAGATGGTCAAAAAAATTGAAGTCTTGCGAAACGTCTAACACGTCAATTCGCTTTATGTTGTTTCGTTGTTCTTCGGGATGATGAAATGATTAAGTTATTGTTAGTGTAATAGATTTTGAGTAAGCAAACTTTTTAACTGAAGAGTTTGATCATGGCTCAGATTGAACGCTGGCGGCAGGCTTAACACATGCAAGTCGAGCGGTAGCACGGAGAAACTTGTTTCTTGGGTGACGAGCGGCGGACGGGTGAGTAACGCGTAGGAATCTACCTAGTAGAGGGGGACAACATGTGGAAACGCATGCTAATACCGCATACGCCCTGAGGGGGAAAGGAGGGGACTTTTCGGAGCCTTCCGCTATTAGATGAGCCTGCGTGAGATTAGCTAGTTGGTAGGGTAAAGGCCTACCAAGGCGACGATCTCTAACTGGTCTGAGAGGATGACCAGTCACACTGGGACTGAGACACGGCCCAGACTCCTACGGGAGGCAGCAGTGGGGAATATTGGACAATGGGCGCAAGCCTGATCCAGCCATGCCGCGTGTGTGAAGAAGGCCTTAGGGTTGTAAAGCACTTTCAGGGGTGAGGAAGGGTGATTGGTTAATACCCAATTATCTTGACGTTAGCCCCAGAAGAAGCACCGGCTAACTCTGTGCCAGCAGCCGCGGTAATACAGAGGGTGCAAGCGTTAATCGGAATTACTGGGCGTAAAGCGCGCGTAGGTGGTTTGTTAAGTCGGATGTGAAATCCCAGGGCTCAACCTTGGAATGGCACCCGATACTGGCAGGCTAGAGTATGGTAGAGGGGTGTGGAATTTCCTGTGTAGCGGTGAAATGCGTAGATATAGGAAGGAACATCAGTGGCGAAGGCGACACCCTGGACTAATACTGACACTGAGGTGCGAAAGCGTGGGGAGCAAACAGGATTAGATACCCTGGTAGTCCACGCCGTAAACGATGTCTACTAGCCGTTGGGTTGTAATGACTTAGTGGCGCAGCTAACGCAATAAGTAGACCGCCTGGGGAGTACGGCCGCAAGGTTAAAACTCAAATGAATTGACGGGGTACTCGCACAAGCGGTGGAGCATGTGGTTTAATTCGACGCAACGCGAAGAACCTTACCTACTCTTGACATCCAGAGAAGAACGCAGAGATGTGTTTGTGCCTTCGGGAACTCTGAGACAGGTGCTGCATGGCTGTCGTCAGCTCGTGTTGTGAAATGTTGGGTTAAGTCCCGTAACGAGCGCAACCCTTATCCTTACTTGCTAGCGGGTAATGCCGAGAACTTTAAGGAGACTGCCGGTGACAAACCGGAGGAAGGTGGGGACGACGTCAAGTCATCATGGCCCTTACGAGTAGGGCTACACACGTGCTACAATGGCGTATACAGAGGGCTGCGAACTTGCGAGAGTAAGCGAATCCCAGAAAGTACGTCGTAGTCCGGATTGGAGTCTGCAACTCGACTCCATGAAGTCGGAATCGCTAGTAATCGTGAATCAGAATGTCACGGTGAATACGTTCCCGGCCTTGTACACACCGCCCGTCACACCATGGGAGTTGATTGCTCCAGAAGTAGGTAGTCTAACCGTAAGGAGGACGCTTACCACGGAGTGGTCAATGACTGGGGTGAAGTCGTAACAAGGTAGCCCTAGGGGAACCTGGGGCTGGATCACCTCCTTAAACGATAGAAACCTCTGGTGAGCGTTCACACAAATTATCTGATGGTATGAGTTAATGATTATTCATTGGCGAGATACAGTATCTAGTTTAGAAAGCTTAGCGACAAAGCTTTAAGCAAGACGCTAAACATCTTATGCGTCACGCGAGTTGGGTGGTTTTTAGTCTCTGACTTAGTGCTTTGCACTAAACTTGCTCTTTAACAATTCGAATTTTGAAATAGACGATAATCAAGCGTCAAACCGGTGGAAAGCATCTTTAACCTAGATGACTTTCTAAATCGTAAATCCAGAGGGGTACAAAAGCCCTTTGGTATGTGATCCGAAACTATTTTGGGTTATATGGTCAAGTGACCAAGCGTGCACGGTGGATGCCTTGGCAGTCAGAGGCGATGAAGGACGTGGTAATCTGCGAAAAGGTTCGGGGAGTCGATAAACAGGCTTTGATCCGAACATGTCCGAATGGGGGAACCCACTCTACTTGTAGAGTATCCCACAGTGAATACATAGCTGTGAGGAGGCGAACGAGGGGAACTGAAACATCTAAGTACCCTTAGGAAAAGAAATCAACCGAGATTCCCTAAGTAGCGGCGAGCGAAAGGGGATTAGCCCTTAAGTGGTTTTGGTGTTAGTAGAAGGCTCTGGAAAGTGCCGCGATAGAGGGTGATAGCCCCGTATACGAAAACACCTTAATCATGAAAACGAGTAGGACGGGACACGTGTTATCCTGTCTGAATATGGGGGGACCATCCTCCAAGGCTAAATACTCCTGACTGACCGATAGTGAACCAGTACCGTGAGGGAAAGGCGAAAAGAACCCCTGTGAGGGGAGTGAAATAGATCCTGAAACCGTGTACGTACAAGCAGTGGGAGCGGACTTGTTCCGTGACTGCGTACCTTTTGTATAATGGGTCAACGACTTATTTTCAGTAGCAAGGTTAAACATGTAGTGGAGCCGTAGGGAAACCGAGTCTTAATAGGGCGTTTAGTTGCTGGGAATAGACCCGAAACCGGGCGATCTATCCATGAGCAGGTTGAAGGTTGAGTAACATCAACTGGAGGACCGAACCCACATCCGTTGAAAAGGCTGGGGATGACTTGTGGATAGGAGTGAAAGGCTAATCAAGCTCGGAGATAGCTGGTTCTCCTCGAAAGCTATTTAGGTAGCGCCTCGTATCTCACCATTGGGGGTAGAGCACTGTTTGGGCTAGGGGGTCATCCCGACTTACCAACCCCATGCAAACTCCGAATACCAATGAGTGCAATTACGGGAGACACACGGCGGGTGCTAACGTCCGTCGTGGAAAGGGAAACAACCCAGACCGTCAGCTAAGGTCCCAAAGTTACAGTTAAGTGGGAAACGATGTGGGAAGGCTTAGACAGCTAGGAGGTTGGCTTAGAAGCAGCCATCCTTTAAAGAAAGCGTAATAGCTCACTAGTCGAGTCGGCCTGCGCGGAAGATATAACGGGGCTAAAACTGTACACCGAAGCTACGGATGCTTAGTTTACTAGGCATGGTAGAGGAGCGTTCTGTAAGCCGTTGAAGGTCAAGCTGTAAGGCAGGCTGGAGGTATCAGAAGTGCGAATGTTGACATGAGTAACGATAAGGGGAGTGAAAAACTCCCCCGCCGGAAGACCAAGGTTTCCTGTCCCATGTTAATCAGGGCAGGGTGAGTCGGCCCCTAAGGCGAGGCAGAAATGCGTAGTCGATGGGAAACAGGTTAATATTCCTGTACTCGTGCATATTGCGATGGAGAGACGGAGAAGGCTAGGCCAGCACAGCGATGGTTGTCTGTGTTTAAGGCGGTAGGTTTAGGGCTTAGGCAAATCCGGCCCTTTTAAGACCGAGAACTGATGACGAGCCCCTCTTTTGGGCGAAGTGGTTGATGCCATGCTTCCAGGAAAAACTTCTAAGCTTCAGATATGCAGGAACCGTACCCCAAACCGACACAGGTGGTCAGGTAGAGAATACCAAGGCGCTTGAGAGAACTCGGGTGAAGGAACTAGGCAAAATGGTACCGTAACTTCGGGAGAAGGTACGCCGGCCGGTGTGAAGGACTTGCTCCGTAAGCACTAGTCGGTCGAAGATACCAGGTGGCTGCGACTGTTTATTAAAAACACAGCACTCTGCAAACACGAAAGTGGACGTATAGGGTGTGACGCCTGCCCGGTGCTTGAAGGTTAATTGATGGGGTTAGCGCAAGCGAAGCTCTTGATCGAAGCCCAAGTAAACGGCGGCCGTAACTATAACGGTCCTAAGGTAGCGAAATTCCTTGTCGGGTAAGTTCCGACCTGCACGAATGGCGTAACGATGGCCACACTGTCTCCACCCGAGACTCAGTGAAATTGAAATCGCAGTGAAGATGCTGTGTATCCGCGGCTAGACGGAAAGACCCCGTGAACCTTTACTATAGCTTCACAGTGAACTTTGAACCTACTTGTGTAGGATAGGTGGGAGGCTTTGAAGCGGTGACGCCAGTTACCGTGGAGCCACTCTTGAAATACCACCCTGGTATGTTTGAGGTTCTAACTCAGGTCCGTAATCCGGATCGAGGACACTGTGTGGTGGGTAGTTTGACTGGGGCGGTCTCCTCCCAAAGAGTAACGGAGGAGCACGAAGGTGTGCTCAGCATGGTCGGAAATCATGCATAGAGTGTAAAGGCAAAAGCACGCTTAACTGCGAGACAGACACGTCGAGCAGGTACGAAAGTAGGTCTTAGTGATCCGGTGGTTCTGTATGGAAGGGCCATCGCTCAACGGATAAAAGGTACTCCGGGGATAACAGGCTGATACCGCCCAAGAGTTCACATCGACGGCGGTGTTTGGCACCTCGATGTCGGCTCATCACATCCTGGGGCTGAAGCCGGTCCCAAGGGTATGGCTGTTCGCCATTTAAAGTGGTACGCGAGCTGGGTTTAGAACGTCGTGAGACAGTTCGGTCCCTATCTGCCGTGGACGTTTGAGATTTGAGAGGAGCTGCTCCTAGTACGAGAGGACCGGAGTGGACGAACCTCTGGTGTTCCGGTTGTCACGCCAGTGGCATTGCCGGGTAGCTATGTTCGGACGGGATAACCGCTGAAAGCATCTAAGCGGGAAGCCTCCCTTAAGATAAGATCTCACTGGAACATAAGTTCCCTAAAGAGCCGTTCGAGACTAGGACGTTGATAGGTTGGGTGTGTAAGTGCTGTGAGGCATTGAGCTAACCAATACTAATTGCTCGTGAGGCTTGACCATATAACACCAAAGTGGTTTTTAAAGCGGAAACGCTACAATCACAGACACAGATTACGATAAAGCATCAGCAATGATGAGCATCGGTTTGATACTTGGTTATCACTATTTCAAAATGAATTGTTAAAGATCCAAGCACGTATTCGC
>NZ_JAPEUL010000004.1 GCF_026113935.1 Marinomonas rhodophyticola | reverse complement strand
AGGATCCGGATCTCGTAGGGCAAGCCCAAGGTGTTGCTGTGGCGTAATCGCCTCTTTTGTACCTTGTCATTAAGGCTTACCAAAGGAAAAAGCCACTACGAATTTGTTCTAATAGGGTATCTCTCGACACCTCAAACTTTTGTGAACCGCCGATTAAACGACTACCACCACCCAGCACGGTAATACTTAATGACTCGGGCGCGTCATTGCCTAATGCAAAAAGGTTTCTTTGGCTTGACGTGTCTGTTGAACCAAAGCGCCTAATCGGGTCGCTGACAAGGCAGAAATTTGCTTCGGACTCGAGCTGGAACGCCAAGGCTTGATCTAAATTATCGCCCCCCAACAACAGAATGTTCCCCTACCGCGATACGCTTAAGCGCCACGCTGGTATTTTTTGTTGATGTCGGCTGAATAGCAACCAAACTAAAGTCACTGGTACCACCACCAATATCGACAACCAAAAGCATTTTTTTATCGGCCAGCGCGGCAAGCCTTTCGTCATTATTAATGTAATGATAACAAGCCGCTTGTGGCTCTTCTAAAAGGTATAAATCGTTTAGACCAGCCAGTTTAGCGGCTTCCAGTGTTAATGCTCGCGCCTCTTCGTCAAAAGAAGCTGGCAAAGTTAACGCGATCATTTGAGACTCTAACGGCGCATCTGCAAAGCGATGGTTCCAGCTTTGCTTAATGTGCAATAAGAGCATTTTACTCGCCTCAAGTGGACTGAGCTTTTTAGGGAATTCACTGGCCCATGGCAAAATCGCCGAGCGACGATCTACTTGACGATGGCTCAACCAGCTTTTCGCACTTTGGATGAGTTGCCCAGCTCGACGTTGACCTAAAGCTAATGCCCCAACACCAAGGATTCGTTCTTTATCACAATGACGCCAAGGCAAAACCGGATCGAGTTTACCCACTTCATCAGACGCCAATACGTAAATAGCACTCGGCAAATAGGTAAATTCTTGCACTGAACCATCGACCATCACTTGTGGAATAGACAGCAACTCTGGTTCAGCTTGCTTAGGAAAAGTTCCATCACCATAAATAGGAATGAAGGAGACAACGCAATTGGTTGTCCCCAAATCAATGCCTACTCGATATTTGTTTTGAAAAGCCGCTTGCGCCATGTATTAAGACTCCCTAACTTGAAACTCAATCGTCCAACTTAGGTCAGATTGGGTATCATGTGCTTGCAATAACAGCAATCCCAATTCGGTGACACGCGACGTTAGATATACTCGAACCATCTCACCAGACGAATAATGACCCGCATCTAAACGAACCGACAAGGGATTGAGCCTCCTCGAGTTGAGCAAGCGAAAAAGCCCCAATAACCTTACCCACAGCATGCGTTTCGCTTATTTTAGATTGGAAGAAACGGAAGGTCACGCTTTCACCCACCACTAGCGAAAACTCGTTCGGAAGCATCTGCCCTTCTGAGCCTTCTTCTAGCCCAAAAGGAGCGACACAAATCGCATCGACTGGCGGTGCCATACCCGGTATGGCTGGCATTGGACTGGCCACACCAATGTAATAATTAGCCGCCAAACCACTCTTTACTCTAACACCGCCTTGCGCTTGCACTTGAGCATAGTAAGTCGCGCCTTTGGCGACCGCATGATCCAAATGCGATGGGGTTAGCATGGTTAATTCACGGCCACTTAACGACTCAGACAACATGGCTGCCAAGCGAGTTTCTAACGTGCTGCGAATCACATTGGCGTTAAACACACCGCCGTTTAATAATACTTTGCTGGGCTTCACATCATGCTTTGCTATAAACTCACTGATGTGACGGGTAATCGCTGGATCCCCTTCGTAATCCAAGTTAATCGCACTAAAACCACTGCGTGCTGCTTTTTGAGCTTGCTCACCCAATTGCACCGGCGGAAAGAAACCATCAATCAAAAGCTGCTGAACATCATTTTGTGTCAAGGTCGCTTTGATGCTGTTATTGAACAAACTGCGCCCCCGACTTGGAACGACAACACTGACGTCCTCTAGGTCAGCATTAGACAACAAGCGCTCTTTTGCCTCCCGACAAGCTTGCGTTAAACCCATGATTTGCCAAGGTTCGAGATGGGTACCGTTTTGTGCCAGTTGCGCGGCTAAATGATAGGTCAGCGTCAAATCCATATTGTCGCCACCAAGCAAAATATGACGACCTACCGCTACTCGCTCTAAACCAAGCGCACCCTTTTGTTCAACCACTTGGATTAATGACAGATCCGTCGTACCACCGCCAACATCTACAACCAAAATATGATCATTGACGACTAGGCTGTCTGCCCAATTTTGCTGGTCACTCAACCAAGCATAAAACGCCGCCAATGGCTCTTCAATCAAACGCGCACGCAAACCGACTTTTTCTGCCGCTTGCTCAGTAATGGCGCGAGCTGCAGGATCAAATGATGCGGGTACGGTAATCACAACGGTTTGCTCGGCAATGGGAGCATGAGGAAATTGACTCGTCCATGCACTCACCAGATGGGCCAAAAGCGTTTCCGTGACTTGCGCCGGAGACACTTTTTCCACTTCTTGAAGTGCATCCACCGGCAAAACCGCTTCATCAGCAGCGACACGAGAATGACACAACCAACTCTTCGCACTTTGCACCAATCGACCAGAAGACTTAGCGCCCAATTCACGAGCCAATTGCCCCACAATGGACGTTGCTTTACCCCAAGGCAGTAGTAAGTCGCTCTCTAGAAACTCCGTTTTATGAGGAAAATAGACAAACGAAGGCAGTAAGGGTCGAGCATCCACCTGACCTGCCGCAATAAACTGCGGAATGGCCAATTGCTGAATACGCCCTACTTGATTGATTTCTGTCCCTGCTGGATTAGATGGCGAATAATAGACAGCCGAATGCGTGGTACCCAAGTCGATACCAATGAAATATTGACTCATGAGTTATACCTCGATTTCAGCTGGCGCTAGAATATTCAGACTGTCAGTGTTGGTGATTTTCGGCAAACGCGTTTCGGTCACTTTCCAACCTGGATGAATCAAGGTTCCGGCATATGGACCATCGCCTTCCACACGACCTTCAAGCTTAATCTGTTTTGCATCGTAACCAGAGGGTACTTCGACACGGCTATTCTCTACCGCTGTATTGACAACATCCATAGACACAACATCGATCGTGAAGTGTTGCTTCAATACTTTGGCGCAACCCGCGTGGATCTGACGAGACGCCGCCCCCACATCCGCATCGCTATAATCATCAATACTTTCTTGAATGAAGTCGATAAAGCGTGCTTCTTGTTGTAACAGCTGTAGTAATTGATGCGCACCATCGGCGTTGACCGTATCCAAAGCAGGCGCTGCGACTTCGATTTCACGAATCACTTCGACTTCTTTTGTAATCACTTTCGGTTCCACTTCGAAGGCAAACTGCTCGCCTTGATCAACCGATTGACAGCGAGCAGCATAATCGCCACTCACCATGTATTTTAAAAAATGACCAAACGCACCGAAAAAGCGCGGCACAAAGGAAACTGGTTTAATTTTATTCGTCATAATTTACCCGTTCTGCACAGTTTATCCGTTTTGCATCTCTTCAAGCTCTAGCCAACGCTCCATAGCAGTCTCAAGCTCTTCTTCTTTATGAGCTAACTTCGCTAAGGTTTTTTGCACATGATCGGCCTCTCCTGTATAAAATTCAGGAGCACTTGTCGTGGCATGTAACGCCGCAATGTCTGACTCTAACTTGGCTATCGTTGCTGGCATATCGTCAAATTCACGCTGTAATTTATAACTTAGCTTGGCTTTGGGCTTAGCTTGCGCAGCAGTCGTACTTTGATTTGTTTCTTCTGTTTTTTTAGCGTCAGCTTTGGCTTTTTCTTTTTTGCTTGCTACATTGTCCGTTTGCGATGTGGACTCTGTGGGGAACTTGCCCCCTTGACGAATCCAGTCTTGATAACCGCCAACGTATTCTTTGACTCGGCCTTCGCCTTCAAACGCAATCACACTGGTGACAACATTATCTAAGAAAGCACGGTCATGGCTAACCAACAATAAAGTTCCTTCGTAATTCATTAGCAGCTCTTCGAGCAATTCTAATGTTTCCACATCAAGGTCGTTGGTTGGTTCATCCATAATTAAAAGGTTAGCTGGGCGGGTAAATAATTTCGCCAGCAGCACACGGTTTCGCTCACCACCAGACAAGGCTTTTACGGGTGTTCGAGCACGCTCAGGAGGGAAAAGGAAGTCACCCAGATAGCCAATAACATGTTTGTTCTGACCATTGATCTCAATAATGTCTTTGCCTTCGCCGACGTTTTCCGCAACGGTTTGTTCTGGATCAAGTTGCTCACGTAATTGATCGAAATACGCTACGTTAAGTTTGGTACCCTGACGAACTGAACCCATTTCAGGTTCAAGATCCCCTAATAAAATTTTCAGGAAGGTACTTTTACCGCAACCATTTGGACCAATTAGACCAATACGATCACCGCGATTGACCACGAAATCCATCGGTTGCAAGATCACCTTATCTTCAAAAGAATGTCCGACTTGGGTGAATTCAGCCACCAACTTGCCAGACTTATCTTTGGTTTCAATGGCCATTTTGGCGTTACCCTGGCGATTGATACGCTCAGAACGCTCTTCACGTAACGCTTTTAGAGCACGAACTCGACCTTCGTTGCGGGTACGACGCGCTTTAATGCCTTGTCGAATCCACACTTCTTCTTCTGCCAAACGTTTGTCGAACAAAGCGTTTGCACGCTCTTCCTCTTCAAGCATTTTTTCTTTAAAAGCAAGAAACGCCGTAATATTACCGCTGAACGAAATAAGGTTACCGCGATCGAGGCTCAATGATACGGTTTGCCAATTTTTCTAAGAAACGACGATCGTGGGTAATGAATAGGATCAAACCTCGAAATTGTTGAAGCTGTTGCTCCATCCATTCTATGGTCGGCACGTCCAGATGGTTGGTTGGCTCGTCGAGCAATAAAACATCTGGATTAGAAATCAAAGCTTGCGCTAGGATAACGCGACGACGCCAACCACCCGATAGCTCAGACATCAGTTTATCTGCAGGCAAAGCCAAGCGTTGAATCATGTGATTGACTCGTTGCTCCAGATCCCAACCCTGAATGCGGTCCAACTCCGTCTGAATATCACTTAATTCATTTGAGTGGTCATTTTCGAAGTCTTCTAATAATTTAAAATAACGGCTCATCAATGAATGGGCTTCACCTGCCCCTTCACTAACTACTTCACGGACGGTTTTTTCATTTGCATCCGGTAACTCTTGTGGGAGCTGTCCAATGGTCATACCACCTTCTAGACGCACGACACCTTCATCCGGAATTTGCTCGCCTGAAATGACTTTTAACAGCGTCGATTTACCTGCACCGTTACGACCGATAATAGCAACACGCTCTCCAGCTTCCGCTGAAAAACTGATTTTTGACAGCAGCGGATTATGCCCAAAAGCAACACTGATCTGTTCTAACGACAATAGACTCATATCTATCCATATAAAGTAAAAATTTTGTGGCCGTATAGTATCATCCTTCTAAGAGAAGGTTCACCAAAAAACGGTTGAATCCATGCTCGCTTCTTGTTTAATCAAGGATTAGAAAGATAATTATCCGGAGCATTAACCATTTTAATTAAAATAGCCTTGTTTCATTCCTCTTCGTTAATTCGTTTTTCAAAGACTTGACTTATAGGCAACAGACAGGTTTTACGCTTTATATCTAATGATAAAAAGTCGCGAATAATGACAATAAATGTGCGCTAACGTGATTTATCCATAACGTGTTGCAAAGCGCTTGCTAACAATTTTTGAATCAAACCCCTTTATTGATCATTATTTGAGAATATACTGAGCGAAATGTAATGATATTTCTTCTGTCTAATGGAGTATTTAATGGATTTTAAAAGTAAGGTAGGGCCAATTACAGCGGTAGTCGTTGCGGCAGCGGCTGTGACATGGATGTGGGTAGGAGGAAATGGCATCACGGTCAGTCCAACAGAGCCGACACCAAAAGAAAACACAGTGTCATCACAAACCGCCGAAAGCCAACTTATCTATCCTGTTCAAGCAAAGACCTTAACGGCAAAATCCATTGAGATGCGGTTGCCCTTAAGTGGCAAAACTCAAGCCGATGAGACCTTAGAACTCATTAATAGCTATCCTGGGCGAATTATCAAACTGCCGATTGAAAAAGGTCAATTTGTTAAAAAAGGCAGCGCCATTGTCCAGATAGATAACCGCACACTAAAAGCTGAAATAGCGCAAGCTGGACTACTGGTCAAACAAAGGCAATTAGAACTTGAGGGTATCAAAAAACTCAATGTACAAAATTTAACATCAAAGGTGAATCTAGCCCAAGCTGAAACCGATCTTGCCTCGGCTCAAGCATCTGAAAAAGCGTTATTAGTGGATTTAGAGAACGCCACTATTACCGCGCCGTTCTCAGGCATACTGAATACGTTAACTGTGCAGGAGGGACAAGTTCTTGCTGCAGGTGCCAATATAGGCACGTTAATATCCATTAATCCTATTAAAATCAGTGTCAACATCCCTCAAAATAAAATCAAACAGGTGAAGCTTGGGACACTAGGTAATATTCGCCTTGAGTCTGGCTATTCAGCCGAAGGCTTTGTCTCTTATATCAGCGCTACAGCAAATGAATCGAGTCGTACCATTACCGTCGAAATGCAAGTTGATAATTCTGGAAATAACATTCCAGCAGGTCTAACAGCCGCGGTAGAGTTTATTTTAGACGAGCAAAAAGCCCATGCTTTTTCAGCGGCTCTGCTCACTTTAGATGATGCAGGCAGAACAGCCGTAAAGGCCATAGACCTAGACAATCGAGTGGTTATATTACCGGTTGAAATCGTCAAATCAGAACGAGATCAAGTCTGGGTAAGCGGCCTTCCAGATAATGTAAACATTATTACTGTTGGACAAGGATTTGTGTCTGCTGGTGATAAAGTTGAAGCACATTATCAAAACTGAGGAGGCTGCATATGCAAACATTAATTGAAGCGGCCTTAGCTCGCTCACGGACTATCATGATGCTTTTTGTTCTCATTTTAATTATGGGAACAGTATCCTACATTGAAATAGCCAAAGAGAGTGACCCAGATATTACCATTCCGATGGCCTATGTATCCGTGTCCTTAGAAGGTATTTCACCTGAAGACGCTGACAGCTTATTGGTACACCCTTTAGAAAAAGAACTAAAAGGGCTTGAGGGCTTAAAAGAACTCAAGTCTACTGCATCAGAAGGCCATGCTTCGATTATGCTGGAGTTTTTATCTGGTGTAGACATTGATCAAGCCATCATTGATACAAAAGACAAGGTCGATAGAGCAAAAAGCGAGTTGCCAGACGATGCTGACGAACCGACTGTCACAGAAATAAACCTTTCAACTTTCCCTGTGTTACGCGTCAATTTATCGGGTAATGTGGATTTTGCCATTCTTAGTCGCACCGCAAAAAATTTACAAGATGCGATTGAAGCAGTGGATGGCGTTTTAGAAGCAAACATCAGTGGCGACAGAGGAACAACAAGCGCAAATTATTATTCGTCCTGAACAGCTGGAATCTTATAACCTTTCATTAGCTGAGGTGGCTAATTTTGTATCTGGCAATAATCGCTTGGTGGCCGCTGGTAATTTAGATACTGGCGCTGGTCGCTTCTCACTAAAAGTGCCTGGATTGCTAAAGACCAAAGAAGACATCATGAATTTGCCCATCAAAGCCGATGGTGATCAAGTCGTTTTGTTAGGAGATATCGCCACAGGCGAGCTAACGTTTGAAGATCCAACAAGCTATGCTCGTGTAGACGGCAAGCGAAGTATTACCTTAGCAATATCAAAACGTGTTGGGGCAAATATTATTAATACTATTGCGGCCGTTAAGACAGTGGTCGAAAATGAAAGTCAGCAATGGCCCAGCGGTGTTGAATACAATTTAACAGGAGATAAATCTACTGATATAGAAACGTCCCTTAATGACTTATTCAATAACGTGTTAGCCGCTACCTTACTAGTTATGATCGTCATCGTTTGGGCCTTAGGCATTCGCAGCGCCCTCTTGGTTGGTTTGGCAATACACGGAGCCTTCTTAGCGGGTATTTTGATACTCGACCTCCAAGGTTACACCATCAACATGGTCGTTCTTTTTGCGTTAATTTTAAGTGTCGGCATGCTAGTAGATGGGGCTATTGTCGTCACCGAGTATGCCGATAGAAAACTTGCTGAAGGTGCGTCTAAGATGCAGGCCTATGGGGAAGCAGCCAAACGCATGGCTTGGCCAATAACGGCCTCTACAGCAACGACCTTAGCCGTCTTTATGCCTTTACTGTTTTGGCCTGATATTGTTGGCGAATTTATGCGCTTCATGCCCATTACCATCATTGCGACCTTGGCCGCCTCTCTCGTAATGGCGTTAATCGTATTACCCACTATAGGCTCCATGATCGGTAAAAAAGGCGCCTATACCGAAAAAACTATGCACGCTTTAAAAATTACCGAAACAGGCGACCTAAGTGAGACTCACAGGCCCAACCGGATTATACGGCCGCATGCTAACGCGTTTAGTAGAATATCCTATATGGGTTCTACTCTTTACCATCGCCTTACTAATCAGTGTCTTTATCAGTTATGGCCATTTCGGAAAAGGCGTGGAGTTCTTCCCCAGTATTGAACCTGAATCTGCCAATTTAGACATACGCGCCAGAGGCGATTTGTCCCTTGATGAGAAAGACACATTAGTAAGGCAAGTAGAACAACAAGTACTTGGTACACCTGAATTAAAAAGTGTTGTGGCTACTTCTTATTCAACACCAGGGAACAACGCAGCTCCTGATAGCATTGGCTCCATCAGTATGGAGTTTATCGATTGGTATCAACGCGAATCCGCCAGCGTCATATTAGAACGGATTCGAGAAAAAACGAAACAAATACCGGGCATTGAAGTCAGTGCCGAAAAAGAGCAAGGCGGCCCCCAGTCCGGAGCCGACATACAATTGCAATTAAGTTCAAACTACTCCGAAGCTCTTAACTTAGCCGCTGACGAAATCAGCAAGCAACTCTTGGAAAGAGAGGAAATAGTGACCGTCAGTGATGATCGTTCACTACCCGGCATTGAATGGCGTATTGATATCAATCGAGCAGAGGCAAGCCGTTATGGCGTGGATGTCAACAGTCTAGGTAATGTCGTTAAGTTGGTCACAACCGGCATTACCTTAAGCGACTTTCTCCCAGAAGGTGCTGATGACAAAATTGACATAGTGTTGCGCTATCCAGTCAATCAACGCAGCTTGGAGCAGCTTGATCAACTACAAATCCCAACTAATCAAGGCAGCATTCCTGCTAGTAACTTTATTTATCGCTATGCCGCTCCTAAGCAAGGCGTTATCAATAGAACCGATGGTAAAAAAACCATCGCTATTGATGCTGATGTAAAAGATGGCCTTGTTGTTGACGAAGTCATCAAAGCCATTAAAGCGAAATTGGACGCAGCTGGTATAGATAAGACAGTCAGCTATGAATTCCGCGGCAATACAGAAGAACAGCAGAAATCCATGGTCTTCTTAATCAAAGCATTTGGTGTGGCTTTCTTCATCATGGCTATTATTTTGGTCACCCAATTCAATAACTTTTTCCAATGCCTACTCATCTTAAGCGCGGTCATTTTCTCAACCATAGGCGTATTGATTGGTTTAATGGTAAAAGGACAACCATTTGGTGTAGTTATGAGTGGTGTTGGCGTTATTGCTTTAGCGGGCATTGTTGTGAATAACAACATCGTGTTAATCGACACCTATAACGGCTTACGAAAACAAGGCATGATGGTCCGAGAAGCCGCTATACGAACAGGTGTACAGCGATTAAGACCTGTTATGCTGACCACTATTACAACTATTCTTGGTCTGGTTCCGATGGTTTTCCAATTCAATATTGATCTGATTCATCAGTCATTTAGCATTGGCGCACCATCAGCTCAATGGTGGACACAGTTATCAACAGCCATTGCTGGTGGCCTCACTTTTGCTACGCCATTAACACTGATACTGACTCCTTGTCTGTTGGTTTTAGGGGCTCGACGCAAAGAAAAAAACAACTGGAAGCGTTACAAGCAGCAACCATACAACATGAAGAAACGCGCTACAGTGTGGATAATAACAAAATAGAATGAAGGCCAAGACAACGCAGTGTAAATAAACCTAAGCACAAAAAAGCGGACTCAAGTCCGCTTTTTTTAGCCTAAGTATAAATATACTATTTAAAAGAACTGCTCAAAGCTTAGGATAACTGTGCCAAGGCAGCCTCTACATCGGCAATAATATCGTCAATATCTTCCAACCCTACGGACACACGAATTAAACCTTCAGCAATACCCGCTTTGGCTTTCTCTTCATCCGTTAGACGACCGTGTGTCGTCGTAGCTGGATGAGTCACCAAGGTTTTGGTATCACCCAAGTTACCTGTAATAGACATTAACTTAGTAGCATTGATGACAGACCAAGCTGCCTTACGGCCACCTTCCACTTCGAAGGATAACAAACCGCCGAAGTCTTTTTGTTGCTGCTTAGCCAGTTCATGATATTTATGGCTAGGTAATCCGCCATAATTCACTTTAAGCACTTTTGGATGGGCTTCTAAATATTCAGCTAGCTTCATGGCGTTTGCGGAATGTGCCGTCATACGAAGAGATAAAGTCTCAAGACCATTTAACAACACCCAAGCGTTAAATGGACTCATACACTAGCCCCGCACTACGCATGAAGGCAGTAAAAATATCGATAATCTCTTGGTTGGCTATTAACGCACCACCCAAACAACGACCCTGCCCATCAATAAACTTAGTCGCAGACTGCATGACAATATCAGCACCTTGAGTAAGTGGGTTCTGCAGTGCAGGCGTCGCTAAAACCGTATCCACACAAAGCAACGCACCTTTGGCGTGAGCCAACTCAGCAACACGTGCAACATCCACCACTTCATAAAGTGGATTTGATGGTGTTTCAAAATAACAAAACCGTGTATCTTCGTTAATCGCCTCTTCCCAAGCTACGTAATCAGTTGCATCAACATAGACTACTTCCACACCAAATTTGGTTGTGTAGGTATTAAAAAATTTAACGGTTGAACCAAAAATATTACGGGAGCAAACAACACGGTCACCAGCACTCAATAAGCTATATGCCAAGGTCATTAGCGCTGCCATACCAGAGCTTGTTGCAATTGCTGCTTCGCCTTTTTCCAGAGTCGCTAAGCGCTTCTCAAATAACTCAACGGTTGGGTTGGTAAAACGAGAGTAAACGTTACCATCCTCTTCGCCAGAAAACTTCCGGCCGCTTCTTCCGCACTACCATAAGCAAAGCTTGAGGTCATAAAAATGGCTTCGCTATTTTCCTGTTCTTGTGTTTGACGAATACCGGCACGAATTGCATTCGTTGCATCTTTATAATCAGCCATTACTTCACTCCAAGCCATTCTTCCAAAAAATTAAACCCAAAAACAACTAAGCCAGGCGTGACCTGGCTTAGTTCTATCTGTCACAAGATACTGCCCAAATTACATAGGGTGCATCATATCACTCGCTTCTTGATCTTCAACAGACGCTTTATTTAAATCATTGCGGGCGCCTTCAATACTGGCCAAATAGGCCGCATCAATATTACCTGTAATGTATTTACCGTCAAAAACTGATGTGTCAAATTCACGCACATCCGAATGTTTTTCATCAATACACGCATCGATCAAATCTTGCAGATCTTGGAAAATAAGCTTATCAGCGCCAATCAATTCACAAATTTCATCCACGTTACGATTATGCGCAATCAGTTCTTTCGCAGCAGGCATATCAATGCCGTATACATTCGGATAACGAACTTCCGGAGCCGCGGAAGCGATATACACCTTCTTCGCGCCAGCTTCCCTTGCCATTTCAATGATTTCCTTACTCGTCGTACCGCGCACAATGGAATCATCAACAAGCAAAACAGTTTTGTCTTTAAATTCAAAAGGAACCGGATTTAATTTCTGACGGACAGACTTCTTACGGACAGCTTGTCCTGGCATGATAAACGTACGACCAATATAGCGATTTTTAACCAACCCCTCACGAAACGGAATGTTTAGCGCCTGAGCGATTTGTAAAGCAGCGGTACGACTTGTATCGGGAATTGGAATGACGACATCAATATCATGATCTTTCCATTCGCGCTGAATCTTAGCCGCAAGACGATCGCCCATGTTAATACGCGCTTTATAGACAGAAATACTATCAATAACCGTATCCGGACGCGCAAAATACACATACTCAAACAAACAAGGACGAGCGGCTTTTTTAGGTGTACATTGACGAACATGCACGTTGTGTTTCAAATCGAAGAAAATCGCTTCACCCGGCTGAATATCACGCTCAATTTTAAAACCAGCCGCATCAAGTGCAACACTCTCAGAAGCCACCATGTACTCAACGCCGGCTTCCGTTTGACGAGAGCCATAGATCAGTGGACGAATCCCATCAGGATCACGAAAGGCCAAAATGCCATAACCAGTTATCAAAGTCACGACGGCATAGCCACCTTCGATACGCTTATAAACACGCTCTAAAGCATTAAATATATCTTCTGGCGTTGGTATTAACTTACCTTCTTCATGAAGCTCGTGCGCCAACACATTCACTAACACTTCTGAATCAGACGTGGTGTTAATATGGCGCAAATCCGATTCAAACACCTCTTGTTTCAATTTTTCGGTATTGGTTAGATTACCATTGTGCGCAAGAGAAATGCCATAAGGTGAGTTAACATAAAAAGGTTGTGCTTCTGCTGAGCTAGAAGTGCCTGCGGTTGGATACCGGACATGGCCTATACCTATGTTACCGTGTAGTTTTTTCATATGACGAGTGCGGAATACCTCACTCACCGGACCATTGTCTTTACGCAAACAAAGTCGTCCATTATGGCTAGTCACCATACCCGCAGCATCTTGCCCACGATGCTGAAGAAGGGTTAACGCATCAAAAATAGCTTGGTTAACCACAGACGTGCCTACGACACCAACGATACCACACATGTTCTAGATCCTCGTGTTGGGGAATTACGGTAAACACCGTAAAGGTTCTTTATCTAATTCGCTGTAAAACAACAGCTAGTTACCAAGGGCGCGGTCAATGAGAGCCGAATCCATCAGATTCGAACTCTTGCCTACCATATCTCGCGTCCATTCATTCAACTGACTCAATTGAGGAATCAATTGTGATGTTTTCCAAAATTCACTTTGCTCAATAGCTGAGGCTCAAGCTTAATAAGGCAACAAAAGCGATAACAATCAAACTACCGCGAGCAAAACCGAACAACATACCAAGCACCCTATCAGTGCTCGATAAGCCCGTAACTTGAATCAAAGAGCTCAGCAAAAACTCACTAAAGCGCCTACTATCAGGGTGGCAATAAATAAGGTTATAAATGCCACTATGTAGCGAATTTGATCATTTTGCACTTGTTCAACCAGAAGCACTTGCATTTGGTTGGAAAACTTTACTGCGACTACAAAAGCGATAACCCACGTTAACAAGGACAACACTTCTTTTACAAACCCCCTTTTTAAACTCAAAAGGGTCGAAAGAATCACCACAGCAATGATCAGCCAATCAATGGTTGTTATTGAACTTACTTGCTCCATGAGCACCTCTAAAATTCGCTGCGCAGTGTAACAGATGACCTAGGCATTCAAAATACTGAGCACCCAGACCACATGTCAATTCACAGAATATTTTGTAACAAATCCCGTTAAACTAAATTTCTGTTTAATTTCTTCACGCATTTTTTCAGCGGTCTCACGCTTAAACTCAGGACCAACATACACTTTGTATAGTGAATTTGTCGTTAAACTGTAGGCGGCATAATTGCCTTCTTTTAGCTTTTCAACCAAACGAACGGCATTATCTTTGCTCTTAAAAGTCGCAATCTGTAATGTCCAACGATCAGCCACCGCTGACGCAGCAACATTCTCAACTGGCGCTTTTACTTCTGGCTTAACTTGAGGTGTAGTTTTCGGCGTTGTTTGAGGAGCCACTGTTGTGGATGACACGTTATCAGGCACTTCGACGTCGTTCGCAGGTTGTGGTACAGGAATCAATTGAATATCGTCAACGGCGCCCTCTTCTTCTACAAAAGGCTCCACTGGCAAACGCTCCACAGGCTGAACAGAAGCAATTTCTAACGGTTGAAATGCAGGAGGCGTTGTGACCTGGACTTGAACATCAAGCTCAGCAGGACGCTCACCATCTAAAATTAAAGGCAAAATAATGGCGGCAGACAAGACCATAATGCCAGCACCAATCAGCCTATAGGTTATCGTTTTATCTATCATAAATTACTCTTTTGTTTGGCTTAGAGCCAAATAGTCTGAAACCGTGACGAAGGAACCAAACACAATCAGCGCACGCTGTTCTTCTTTGGCTTTTAATACCGCGGCATCAAAAGCCTCTTTAACGGAAGGAAAAGCATACATGTGTGAAGAAAGGCTTGGCGCATACAATGCAATGTTTTTCATCAACTCTTGAGCTTTCGCGCCCCTTGGCCCACCTAAATCACAGCAAAACCAGTCAGAAAAGGAACTCGAAAGATGCGACACCACGCTGGCAATATCTTTGTCTTTCAACATGCCACAAACCGCAATGGGTTTAGTTGCAAAAAAGCTAACACGTTGAGCAAGTTCAATAGCGGCTTCTGGATTATGTGCCACATCAATATAGACATCAGGTGATGAAGCTACCCGCTGAAAACGCCCCGTTAATTGAGCTGTGCTAAATAATGTTACCAAATCAGCCGAAGTGGGAATCACCCCCATATAAACTAACACAGCAATCACCGTAGCCGCATTTTGCAAAGGCAAAGAAGGTATTGGTAAATTTTCATATTGCAGGCCATGACCAGACCATGACCATTTATCAGACAAGCGCTGAAAACTAAAATCGATATTTTTCTGTTTTAGGCATGCCCCAATGTCTGCTGCAGTGGCGGCAATAGCTTCAGGTGGGTTAACAACCCCACTAATTAAAAGCTTATCTTTTCTGGCAATGCCGGTTTTTTCCCGAGCTATAACTTCAAGATTATCGCCTAGCCAGTCCATATGATCCAATGCAATTGAGGTAACAACCGCCACATCGGTATCGACCATATTGACGGAATCTAAACGCCCGCCTAAACCGACTTCCAGTACCCAATAATCTAACCCTGATTGATCAAAAATCCATAAGGCTGCCAAAGTGCTGAACTCGAAATACGTCAAGGGTATATTTTCACGAGCCGCTTCAACCACTTCAAACGCACGGCAAATAAATGCATCGTCACAAGACGTATTATTGAGCGCAATACGCTCGTTAAAAGCAAGAAAATGTGGGGATGTGTAAGTACCGACCGTATGGCCTTGTGAGCAAAGATATTGTGTCAACATGGCACAAGTAGAACCTTTTCCGTTGGTTCCTGCCACCGTGATGACTTTTTGTTTTGGCCGAGACAAATGCAATCTAGATAAAACCAGATTGCCTCTGTCTAAACCTAACTCTATCTCAGAGGGATGTTGGCTCTCAATGTATGAAAGCCAACTCGCTAATGACGTATGCGTCATTTAATTACGCAACCTTATTGGCAGTAAGCAAAGATAAAATATTATGCAGTCGAGAACGCATTTCATCACGCTTAATGATCATATCTAGCGCGCCCTTATCCAGTAAGAACTCACTTCGCTGAAAACCTTCTGGCAATTTCTCACGAACCGTTTGCTCTATAACGCGCGGACCTGCGAAACCAATCAAAGCATTAGGTTCAGCAACATTCAAATCGCCAAGCATCGCAAGGGACGCCGATACACCACCAAACACAGGATCCGTCATAACTGAAATATAAGGAATGCCTTCTTGTTTCATGCGCTCTAAAGCCGCGCTTGTTTTCGCCATTTGCATCAGGGAAATCAGTGCTTCTTGCATACGCGCACCACCACTGGCAGAAAAACAAACTAGAGGAATACGTTTCTCCAAGCAAACGTTCACGGCTTGTACAAAACGTTCACCAACAATGGCCCCCATAGAGCCACCTAAGAAACTAAACTCGAACGCCACAACAACAATAGGCATGCCGTTCAAAGCGCCTTGCATTGCAACCAAGGCATCTTTTTCACCAGTGGCTTTTTGTGCATCTGCCAAACGATCTTTGTAGCGTTTAGAATCTTTAAACTTTAATTTATCTTCAGGCTCAAGATGTGCACCAATCTCATGACGACCTTCTTTGTCCAAAAAGATGTCCAAGCGACGGCGAGCACTAATACGAAGATGGTGATTACATTTAGGACAAACATCTAAGTTCTTTTCTAATTCTGGGCGATATAAAACATTTTCGCATTTAGGGCACTTCTTCCAAAGACCCTCAGGCACAGAACCGGCACTACGCTTTGATTCGCTGCGCACAATGGAAGGGACAAATTTATCTAACCAGCTACTCATTTATTTCTCCAAATTTCTCGTTTGCTGTCGCTTTAAGCATCCATTTCTTTGCGCATAGGCGCCAAAATAGCCTCTAAGGCATCAGCTATATATTCTTTTTGATGATCTTTATTTGCAGCGATAGCATTCACTAATACACTACCCACAATAACACCATCAGCACATTTACTTACTGCCGTCGCTGTTTTTGCATCGCGTATACCAAAACCAACACCAATAGGTAAGGTGGTGATTTCACGCAGCGAATCGACATGTTTTTTAACACTATCAACATCCAGCTCTGCGGAACCAGTCACACCTTTTACAGAAACGTAATACACATAACCCGACGCTAAATCACAAATTTTCTTTGCGCGCTCAGGTGTTGTTGTAGGTGCCAGCAAATAAATAAGATCTATCTCATTTTCTCGGAAGCATTCTACTACATCTGTCGCCTCTTCAGGAGTCAGATCTACTAATAAAACACCATCAACGCCTGCTTCTTTTGCCGAATCAGAAAAAGCTTGATAACCAAAAAATTCGATGGGATTTAAATAGCCCATCAAAACAATCGGTGTCTCTTTATTGCCTTGCCTAAATTCAGTGATGATTTGCAGCACTTTTTTAACACTAGTACCCGCCGCTAAACTACGCTCACAAGCCAGCTGTATAACAGGACCGTCAGCCATTGGATCAGAGAAAGGCATTCCAATCTCGATCACGTCCGCTCCGGCATTTACCAAAGCATTCATTAAATCAACAGTATAGTCTGGACTAGGGTCGCCAGCGGTAATATACGGAATGAGCGCCTTTTTACCAGATTTTTCTAAATTATCAAAACATTGTTTAATGCGACTCATACTTCAATCCCATCCAATTCTGCCACCGTGAGAATGTCTTTATCACCTCGACCAGACAAATTAATCACCACGATTTTATCTTTATCCATGGTTGAAGCCAACTTCATACCATAAGCGACCGCGTGGCTCGATTCCAATGCCGGCATAATGCCCTCTAAACGGGTAAGATCACGGAACCCATCCATTGCCTCGTCATCATTAATGGCTACATAATTAGCGCGGCCTATGTCTTTTAACCATGCATGCTCAGGCCCAACACCTGGGTAATCCAGCCCAGCAGAAATAGAGTGGGTACCAATAATCTGGCCATCATCATCAGCCATTACATAGGTACGATTACCATGAAGAACACCGGGACGGCCTGCACTTAAAGGCGCGGCATGACGACCTGTTTCAATGCCGTCACCACCCGCCTCAACACCATACATGGCAACGCTTTCGTCTTTAATAAAAGGATGGAACATACCAATTGCATTTGAGCCACCACCAACGCAAGCGACCAAGGCATCTGGTAAACGCCCCTCTTGAGCTAAACATTGCGCCTTGGTTTCACGGCCAATAATAGACTGGAAGTCTCGAACCAATTTAGGATAGGGATGAGGACCTGCCGCCGTTCCAATTATATAAAAGGTATCATCTACATGACTGACCCAATGGCGCATGGCTTCGTTTAGCGCATCTTTTAGTGTTTTTGTGCCTGATTCAACAGAAACTACCTCAGCACCCAACAACTTCATGCGGTATACATTGAGTGACTGGCGACGAATGTCTTCAGCCCCCATAAAGACCTTGCACTTTAATCCCAAACGAGCGGCAACAGTTGCTGATGCAACCCCATGCTGACCCGCCCCTGTTTCAGCAATAATATTTGGCTTACCCATGTGCTTGGCGAGCAAAGCCTGACCGATCGTATTATTGATTTTATGGGCGCCAGTATGATTCAAGTCTTCGCGTTTTAAATAAATTTTGGCCCCGCCCGCTTTTTTCGTTAAACGCTCGGCAAAATAAAGCGGTGATGGACGCCCAACATAATGCGCCAAGTCATAATCGAATGCGGCCTGAAAGTCACTATCTTTAGACAAACGCTCATACATTCGCGCCAAGTCATCCAAAGCAGACATGAGCGTTTCAGAGACAAAAGTACCACCATAAGGACCAAAACGACCATGAGAGTCCGGTAAATCTAAATTGATGTCTTTGCTATCCACATTTTGCTCCATTAATAAATTCTTGAACTTTAGGCTCACTTTTAATGCCTTTAGCCAACTCAACACCACCACTTACATCGACAGCGTAAGGACTGACTTGATGTATTGCCTGTTTTACATTACTTGGAGTTAAACCACCTGCCAAAATAATAGGCTTAGATAAACGTGCAGGAATAATAGACCAATCAAACCGTTCCCCAGTACCTCCAGGGACACCCTCTTTGTATGCGTCTAACAACATAGCACTTGCGCTTGGATAACTGTCCACTAATGCGGCCACATCATCACCTTGCTTTACTCTTAACGCCTTTATGTAGGGGCGCTGATATAACAGGCATTCAGGTTCAGACTCATTACCATGAAACTGAATAAGCCAGCGGCTACTGCCTTTTAGAACAGAATCAATTAATGCCGAATCGGCATCAACAAACAAAGCAACAGGAGTCACAAATGGAGGCAACTGCGATACGATGTCATTCGCCAATTCTGGTGAGACATACCTTGAGACTCTTTTCATAAAAAACAAAACCCAATGCATCTGCACCGTATAGACATGCCATCAAAGCATCTTCTGCATTCGTTATTCCGCAAATTTTAACTCGGCAACTCATAGGATGGCTCGTCTACATAAGGTAAAAAATGAGGACCTAAAGGTCTTTTAGGTATATTAAAGATTTCGGGGTATTGGGCATCAACAAAGTACAGCCCAAACGGCGATGCAGTAATTCCACCTTTGGTTCGATCTTTCGCATCCAGCGTCTCTTTCGCCCAAGAGATTGGCTTTTCACCAGATCCAATCGACATCAACACACCAGCAAAATTACGAATCATATGATGTAAAAAAGCATTCGCTCTCACATCCAAAACAATATATTGTCCTAATTGATGCACTTCAAAATTCAATACGGTTCGAAAAGGTGTTTTTGCTTGACAACCAATAGCACGGAAAGATGAAAAATCATGGGTACCCAAAAAGGCTTTGGCGGCGTTTTGCATCGCCGCCACATCTAACACCTTATGAGTCCAAGTGACGCCTTTCGACAATGTTGCCAGGCAAAAATCAGACGAGTAAATAACATATCGATAACGGCGGCTCAAAGCACTAAAGCGAGCATGAAAATCATCCGACACATAACGCGCAGCAACTACAGCAATAGTATCAGGAAGATAAGTATTCACCCCTATTGTCCAAGACCGCTCACTTCGTTCAACATCCGTTTCAAAATGAACAACCTGAGCACTAGCATGAACACCAGCGTCCGTTCGACCAGCACAAACCACCTTAACAGGGTGGTTTGCTATCACGGACAAGGCTTTTTCTATATTTTCTTGAACGCTGGGAACACCAAATTTTTGTGCCTGCCAGCCCTTGTAATCAGAGCCATCATATTCAACAACCAGTACAACTTTTTTAGTCACTTGGGAACATACGCTCCATCATATTTTGCGCCTCGGCAATTTGTTTTTCATTTCCTGACTCAATAACATCATCCAAAATAACGCGAGCACCCTCTTCATCACCCATGTCCATATAAGCTCTTGCTAAATCAAGCTTTGTAGCGACTTCATCACCACTGGCATCAAAGAAGTCAAACTCTTCTTCATCATCATTTATCTCTTCATCTTCAGCGGCTTCTGCTTCGCCAAATGCTGGAAACTCAGAATCATCTTCTTGCTGCGCTTCTGCCAATGTCTCCTCGATAGAGTTGGCTAAAGAATCGTTCGGGGTACCATTAAAAATCGCAGCTTCATCCACATCTTCTTGATCAACATCATTCAGCAAACTAGAAACGAAAGACTCTTCCTCACTTTCTGCCTCATCATTTTGATCTGTTTTAGTTTCCAATTCATTCACGTCTGGCGTTACAGTCGGAATATCCTCTTCAGTAAACGCTTCTAACTCATCATCTAAATCATCTTCCAAGTCTAAGATGGGATCCGGCAAATCATCATTCTCATCAAATGACGCAAACATGTCGTCAATGTCATCGCTTGAAGTATCTTCTAAATCACTTTCTAACTCATCACTGTCATCCATTTCATCAAACGTTGGATCAGCAATATCATTAGAATCAATTTCATCGCCAGCAAACGCACTAAAATCTTCCGTCTTATCATCTTGATCAGGCGTGTCAAAGTCAAAAGCAAATGGGTCTTCTTCTTGCCACTCCTGCTTTTCTTCAACCTTATCTTTCTCATCCGCTAAATAGTCTGCAGCGGCAACCGCAGCAACAGGGGCAACTACGGCTGCGCTGGAAAGATCAAATTCATTCTTTTTTGACGAATCTTGCTCCTCCTGCTTTCTTCCCGCTTTTCGCATCACCAAACCAATCAAGAAACCAAGCAAGAGCAATACAACCGCACCGATAGAAACCACTATAGGATTACTGAACATTTTATTAACAAAGGAATCGGCTTCTGCTAGCTCTTTTTCTCTACGAATTTGATCCGCTTCGAGCAATTGATCAACCGTATTTTTTTGCTCTTGAAGCGTTTGCTGCGCGCTGGCAAACTGCTGTTGCAAATCTGCCAATTGCTGATCTTTTAAACTAATTAATTTTTCCAGTGTTTCTAACTGCGTGTTTAAATCGCCTAACTTATTCGACAACTCACCTTTCTCACGTTGCTCTTTATCGAGCATCTCCTGCGATGCTGACAAGGCTCCTTGCAACGCACTAAGTTTTGCGCTTTGATCGGAACCTGCATTAGAACCCGCATTACGCTCTGGCAGTGCACTTTGCCCTGACGCCAAAGTGAGTTTATCGCCATTTTTAGATGGCGCATTCGCAGCCGCTTTCGCTTTTGCTTGGGTGTTTAATTGCGCTTGATCGACAGCAGATCGATTTTTATTACCTTTCAATGCCATCCAAGCATCATGTTGACGCTGAAACTCTTCTTTTGAGACGGCTTGATTAAACAGCGCCACCTGCTCTTGGGTCGGCAAACGCAAAACAACTCCTTCTTTCAATAAATTAATATTATTAGAATAGAAAGCGTCTTTGTTAAGAGCCTGAATGGCCATCATAGTTTGATAAATGGTTAATTGATTTGCTGGAATATTTTCTCCAGCAATTGACCAAAGCGTATTCCCTTTCGCCACACTAACTTTCCCTTTCGAAGGCATGTTGGCTGCCGCTATCGTTTCTTGGCGAAAAACGGTTCCAGACGAATTAGCTTTAGCTATCTTGGAATTCGTTGGCGTTTTGGAAACAGGAACAGACTGAACCACCTCATTCTGCGACTTATTAACCAATGCCGATTGATTTAATGGTGTTTGATATTCTCGAACCACTTGCCCGCTAGGCCAACGAGCAGCCAATATAAAATGCAGCTCATCTACCTGTAATGGCTGATCAGATGATACCGCCACAACAAGATTGTTATTCTCACGAACCACATCAAACTTTAGTTGAGAAAGCACTCTCGTCGGAGCAAACCCCGCTTGCCGAAATTCACTTTCGCTGCCTAAACGAATCAATATATCGTTGTCTGTTAAGGACCCAACATCTGATAATGCAATCTTACCACGGTAAGGTTCATTAACATTTGATTGAGAGGTCAACTCGCCCAGTTCCAATGCGTAACTGCTAGACACAAAAAACGCGCCTGATATAGCAATACTAATGAGGGTTTTTCTGAGCATAAGCTTCCCTTTATTTGCAAATAATGGAGATAAATATCTTAACAAGTATCTTACACGGGTGGCGATTTATCAATAGCTTTAGAATCAATGGTTTGCCATAAAGACATGAGAAATCAAAAAAAATCAAAAGCAATGCCTTTTCAGTCTAATGACATAAAAAAGTGGCTTATAATAAAACCCTTGCACAAAATCTACGCCAATAGATCGAGCAAACAGCAGGTCTTCTTCAAACTCAACACCTTCCAATATCACTTGTTTACCTGTTGCATGGGCAAAATCAATTATTTTGGACACAAACATCATAAAGTTAATATCGCCTCGATTTTCAAGCACACACTTATCCAGTTTAACCCATTCAACCAATTGCAAAACCGCAACCGACAACATAGATTTAGGATTGCACAAGTCGTCAAGAGCGGTGCGAATCCCCAAACCATTAAACACCTCAATCATCGACAAGCTCATTAAAGCGTCGCTCATTTCAGAGTTTTCGATCAATTCAACAACAACCTTATCTCGCCCAGCCGACAAAATAAGATCAACAAAAGGATTCCCTGCTGCGGTTTGTCCGCACGCATAAAACGCATCCTGATCCAAATTAACAAAGATTTTTTCTGAACAAACAAGCCTTTCTAGCTGGATTTTTTTCTGAGCAAGCTCCACTTGAAATAACAGCAGCGGGTTATCATGTAATGCTGCGTAAACATAATCAGGTCGTATATAAGTACCATCCATCGCCTTAAACCGAGAAAGCGCTTCATAGGCAAATAAATCCCCAGTTTTCAACTCTATAATTGGCTGATACTCCACGCCAAAACGCTTAGACTCAACCAACTCCAACAACACCTGTGGCGACAACCCATCCATTCAGCAAATCCTAAGAGATTAGATTAAATAAAAACAATACACATTATCAAGAAGAAGTAATTATAAAAAAAACCCCGCCAAATAGCGAGGTTTTTCTTTTTTATCAATAGGTTAGAGAGAGATGTCGGGTAAGAGAAGCTCATTACTGAGCCTCCCTCCCCTAAGAACTGTACGTGCGAGTTTCCCCGCATACAGCTCAAGCCTTTATAAGCCTACAGTTAGGCCGGTAGCTACTCTTAATTTAGTGGCCATTCCGAGCGTTCCAATATAGTTAGATTAAAATCCACTATATCATCACCAACGAAGATAGATGGCGCGTTATTAGGCGTGATTAGAAAGTTAATCACCGTCCCTCCTTTCGTATGAATTTCAGCTTGGGTCGGCGAGTTAACATTAAAGCTAACCAACTTACCAGCCTCCATATACACTTGATCGGATTCTCCATACTTTATTTTCTTTGTACCGAGGTGCTCTTGCAAAACACTTCGCCCTGAAAGAGTAATAGCTGGATTCAAATACACATCATCATCCCCTCCACAGCAAGCATCAATCCCTTTAACCAATCCTTGCCCTAAAAGCTCTTTAAAGTATTTAAACTTTACACCAAGCTCTCTCGTCCCTTCAAATGTTGCATCACCTGCTAATTTGTTAAGAATTTCAACATGCTGTGGTAATAGTGTCATCTCTTATGCCTCATTACTGTTTGTGTAGTATTCATTATATAACCAACACCAATGAGCATCAAGATCATGAATACTTGTCGCCAAACACATTCATTAATAAAATATATTAATCTTTTAAATGAATAGCCCTGTGACAATTGGGATGTAACAACACCAAGTTGTCCAGTTTGTCACTTCCGCCCTTATGACGCTCTACCACATGATGAGTGTTCCATCCTGTTTCGGGCGTTATCAGTTGGTTGCAACTCGGACAACGGCGCTGTTGTCGTTTCCACAATGTAAAGGCTTTGCGCATCCCCATCTCCGATTGACGAAGTACATATTCCAAGCGTTGCTCAAAATACAACTCATCTTTCGGGTCATAGGGATTGGCTTCAGCCACTATTTTGCGGTGGCGTACTATTTTTGTATCCGCTGCATACAATAAGTGCATTTCCCCTTTATCAGGAGATTGACCAAAGAACACCCAATTCCGCTTATCAAAGGTCTTGAAGTATTTCTTAACCACCCATCTCTTTTGGCGATTGGAGTGACGGCGTTTACACCATTGCCATAGCATTTTCCAGATACGGTAGTCTAAATATTTGAACGTTTCTTTTGCTGCTCCACCTCTATGATAGTTAGCCCAACCTCGAATAATCGGGTTAAGTTTCGCTATCAATAACCAAGCGGGGGCCGTTTTAAAACGAACAAATATCTCCTTTATCTTAGCCAGTACTGCTTTCAGGTTTTTACGCGATGGTTTGTTTAAAAACTTGCCACTGTATTTCCTGATATTCTGACCAAGGAAGTCAAATCCCACATCGATATGGGTCACGAGTGTTTTCTGTTTAGAAAGCGTTAACCCACGTTCCGCCATAAAGGCCTCAACCACAGGCTTCACTCTTTCTTCCAGTAACTCTTTGGATATTCCTGTAATGATGAAATCATCTGCGTAACGCACATAATTCACCTTAGTTTTATACGATGCTTTTGTGTTCTTCTTCCCAAAATGGGATTCCAAAACACTTTCAAGACCGTCTAACGCCCAGTTAGCCAGTAACGGAGAAATGATTCCGCCCTGTGGCGTGCCAGCCTCGGTTTTATGAATTTGACCAGACTCTACATAGCCAGCCTTTAGCCACTTCTTGACGATCCGCCTGTCCAGAGGGACGTTTTGGATCAACCAGTCATGGCTTATATTGTCAAAACAAGCTTTTATGTCCCCCTCAAGCACCCATTGTGCGGACGACTTGCGACTTAGATTGACAAACAATTGCTCAATCGCATCCGCTGCCGAACGTAATGGACGAAACCCATACGAGTTTCGGTCTGCCCACGTTTCTGTCACAGGCTCCAGTGCTAGCAGATATAACGCCTGCATAGCCCGATCCAGCATAGTAGGTATACCTAATGGACGGCGTTCGCCGTTCGATTTTGGTATATACACCCTACGCAGCGCTTTCGGTTTGTAGCCTTTTTGACGCAAACGAGATACAGCTGACCATTTGCTTTTAGGGGAATCCCAAGTCTCACCGTCGATCCCCGCTGTCTTACGACCTCGGTTTTCAGTGACACGTTTAATGGCGATTGCTTTGGCGGAAAAGGAATGCACCAACATACGTTGAAGCTGCTTCACTTTTCGCCATTGCTTTTCTTTAGCTGCCTTCGCGATCCGAACCTGTAGCTCTCTCACTTTGAGATGGCTGGTTTCCCAGTCGATCTCATGCCATGAGCTAGCAAAGTGGGATGACGCAGGCGCTTCATTTGATGAATTGCTCATCTTGCAGTCCTCCTAGATTAAAGAGCACCCACAAGATGGAGACGGATTTATCCCCACGAGGGGAAATAAATCTTTCCCCTCGTGGGTGTTCAATGGGTTATAGAGCCCGAAGACTCTACTTTCTATTTAATAGAAAGCTTTACAGGTTTTCACACGATTAAAGACCAGATGGAAGTCTGCGCCCTTTCGGGCTGAGGCAAAGTTCGAACCTCTATCCAACCCATTACAGATTGGCATTCGCTTTTTCCATCCTCCTTTACCCGCAACACCAACAGATCACCTTACGGATCACCTGCCCAGTGGGCGACGTTACGGGCTTACCGAGTTCCGATACTTTCACATTATTGGCTTAGGTTCTGTCTGTCCACCGGTGGTCTAATGTCAGCGTCTACCCAGATGTAAAGGGTAAAACCGACCACATACCATTTTGGTCTGAGCCTTATAGTAAAGCTTAGCTCAATGCGGATGACGGTGTTTATCAACAGTTCACTTACGTTAACCATACCAATAAGCCTAGCACCTCATTCACGCCTTACTCGTGAAATCTATACCCACCCTCACGGATGAAATATACCCGTGATGGGGGTTACATTATCAGGAAGCTTCGCACCCCACCGTTACCAGTGACGCACTATCCTTAGGCTACTAATAGCTGAATATTAGGTCTCGCTACCTGAGGAACAGGTGAGACAATGAAAGTACCAGCTTACGCACATCGGTAGCTGATTTAGTATTGAAAACACACGATGATGTCTACCTCAATAAATCCCGTTTTAATAGCGGACTTACCTCAGTACAACGTTGAAATGGATGAACACCGATAGAATCGGAACTCACCTCTGTGAAAATGACCCAGCTATACAACTGAAATCGTTTTTTATAAGTTCGGGTTCACTTTGCGAACTTTATTTCAATAGGCGAAAAACGCCCGTGCTTATTACTCTCAATTAGAGAGTCCGATGCTCGGGGTTTAACGCCCGAACATCGGGATTTTCTATAATACTAGTTATTGCTGGAAGGTGAATGAATACCAACCTAAGTTAGTATCCACTGACGTTATAGCCCAGCGAGGCTAGCTACCTCCGCGACTCTCGTCGCACTACATCATCCCGCCCATACCACCCATTCCGCCCATGCCACCCATATCAGGCATGCCAGCGTCGTCTTTCGGCAAATCAGCAATCATAGCTTCGGTTGTGATCATTAGACCAGCAACAGAGGCCGCTGCTTGAAGCGCTGAACGTGTTACTTTTGCTGGATCTAGGATACCCATTTCCAACATATCACCGTACTCGCCAGTGGCTGCGTTGTAACCGTAGTTACCTTCACCTTGTTTCACTTTATCCACAACCACAGAAGCTTCATCGCCTGCGTTTGTTACGATTTGACGCATTGGCGCTTCCATCGCACGTAGTGCCAAAGCAATACCAACGTTTTGGTCTTCGTTGTCACCAACAAGGCCAATCACTTTCGTCAACGCGCGAACCAATGCAACACCACCACCCGCAACAACACCTTCCTCTACGGCGGCGCGTGTCGCGTGAAGCGCATCATCTACACGTGCTTTCTTCTCTTTCATAGCAACTTCAGTGGCAGCACCAATTTTGATAACTGCAACACCGCCAGCCAATTTAGCAACACGCTCTTGAAGCTTCTCTTTATCATAGTCAGAAGAAGAGTTCGCGATTTCCGCGCGAATCTGATCAACACGGCTGGTGATATTTGCAGCATTACCCGCACCGTCAACAATCGTTGTACTTTCTTTGGTCAAAGTAACACGTTTAGCCGTACCTAGCTGCTCTAAAGTCGCGGTATCAAGACTCAAACCGACTTCTTCAGAAATCACTGTCGCACCAGAAAGAACCGCAATATCTTCAAGCATGGCTTTACGACGATCACCAAAACCAGGCGCTTTAGCCGCTGCAACCTTAACGATTCCACGCATACTATTCACAACCAAGGTTGCCAACGCTTCACCTTCAACGTCTTCTGCAATAATTAGCAAAGGACGAGATGCTTTGGCAACGCCTTCTAATACTGGAAGCAATTCACGGATATTAGTGATTTTCTTATCAACCAATAGAATGAATGGGTTTTCAAGCTCCGCACTCATGGTCTCTTGGTTATTGATAAAGTAAGGAGATAGGTAGCCGCGATCAAATTGCATACCTTCAACAACGGCAAGCTCGTCATCAAAACCTGAGCCTTCTTCAACCGTAATAACGCCTTCTTTACCAACGCGCTCCATGGCTTCTGCAATGATTTTACCCACAGAAGAATCAGAGTTAGCAGAAATCGTACCTACTTGCTCAATAGCACGAGTATCAGTACATGGCGTAGACAAGCTTGCAAGCTCTTTAACAACCGCAGCGGCTGCCTTATCAATACCGCGTTTAAGATCCATTGGGTTACGACCCGCCGCTACAGATTTCAAACCTTCTGTAACCAATGCTTGCGCCAATACTGTCGCAGTCGTTGTACCGTCACCCGCCACATCGTTTGCTTGAGACGCTACTTCTTTAACCATTTGCGCACCCATATTTTCAAACTTGTTTTCAAGTTCGATTTCTTTCGCAACGGTCACACCATCTTTGGTTACTAGAGGAGCACCAAATGATTTTTCAATTACAACATTACGACCTTTTGGTCCCAAAGTTACTTTTACCGCATCGGCTAGGATGTTCACGCCTTTCAACATTTGTTGACGAGCGCCATCACCAAATTTCACTTCTTTAGCTGCCATTTTTATTACCCTTAAACTGTTTTAAGTGTTACAAATCGAATATGAACTACAAGACGAATTAGGCTTCAATAATGCCGTAAATTTCATCTTCTTTCATGATAAGTAGCTCTTCACCATTGATTTTCACTGTTTGACCAGAGTACTGACCAAACAACACAGTGTCACCAACGCTAACAGCTAATGCGCGAACATCACCGTTAGATTGAATACGACCAGTGCCAACAGCCAAAACCTCGCCTTGAGTAGGTTTTTCAGTAGCGGATCCAGGCAATACGATACCAGACGCTGTTGTTGTCTCTTCTTCTTTACGGCGAACAACGACACGATCGTGCAAAGGACGAATATTCATTTATCATTTTCTCCAATTAAAACAATACCAGGACTCCCCTGGCTGGATAATTCCACCGAATATTAGTGGAAACCTTTAACATGCTCCTATCTAAGGCTCAGCAAACGAATTTCAACCCCAGCAATAAAATTATTTTTTATCAATTAAGTCATTGTCATCTTTAGGTTCTTTTGAGTACTCCCCGTCAATCGTTTCTCCACGGGGTTGAGCACTATAAGATCCATTGGGCGCCCATTTAGACCCTTTTTTCACCATAGATGCAACGAAATTCACCAAAAGACCAGCCGCAAACAGCTTACGCAACGGTGGTATTAACAACAAGCCGCCGATAATATCTGTTACAAAACCTGGCATTAGCAAGCATAAGCCCGCAAAAATTAACATAACCCCTCTGCCACTTCAGAGGCAGGAAGTTCACCACGACGCATTTTCTCTTGGGCTTTCAGTGACGTTTCTAAACCTTGCTTACGAATTAACGTCACACCTACAATAGCGGTTAAAAAAACCAAACCTACCGTTGCTAGCGCGCCAATTTGACTACCAACTTTTATCATTACTAATAGCTCAATGACGGGAATGAGTATGAAAAGCAAAAGTGCAAATCTCATATTTACCTTCTTTGTTATAAAGTGTAGCTATTTATTTAAGGGCTAAATGTGACAAATCAAGCAATGACACACTTTAAATCCCAAGTGTTTCTCATTTTAAATGAGCTACCATCCGGTGAATGCATTGGCTATGGAGAGCTGGCAAAGCAGGCCGGCTTCCCAGGCTATGCTCGACAAGTTGGGCATCTCATGAAAAACCTTCCCAAAGACAGCAAATTACCTTGGCATAGAGTGGTTAACTCACAACGCAAGATCAGCTTTGCTGAAAATACAGACGCTTACTGGCAGCAGAGACATAAGTTGGAAAGTGAGGGCTGGATCATTGTGGGGAATAAATTAACCCTCAATGAGTTTCAAAAGAAGAGCGTTGACAATAAAAATGCAACGCTCTGTATTAGATTAATCTCTAAAATTCGTAAATTGAACAGGCTGCGCTAAGTCAGCATTGCGCAACAATGCCATGACTTCCTGAAGATCGTCACGCTTTTTACCCGTAACACGGAGCTGATCCCCTTGTATCTGCGCTTGCACCTTCGCCTTACTGTCTTTGATCATTTTAACAATTCTTTTCGCCTCATCAGACTCGAGACCTTCTTTCATTTTGATCGCCTGAGACGCGCGCATATTCCCCTTTACAACGTCTTCTTTTTCTAAACTCTTTAAATCAATTCCACGCCCAACCAGTTTTTGATTTAGAATATCGGACATCTGGCGAAGTTGAGGCTCTGCTTCAGCTTCCATCACAACACTGGTCTTGTCTTTAATTTCGTAGTGCGCTTTCACGCCTTTAAAGTCATAACGAGTGGTAATTTCTCTGTTAGCCTGATCGACTGCGTTGCTGACCTCGTGCCAGTTCAGCTCAGATACTACGTCAAATGATGGCATTTTCTGCTCCTTTGCATTTTCAATAATGTATTTTGGGGCGATAATAACAGGGATTGAAATAAAACACCTAATGGAAACCTATTATGAAGAACACGCCTTGGTTAGTTATCGGCGCTGGTGCTATCGGTCTTTTTTGGGCTTGCAAGCTAGAAAAACTCGGTAATAAAGTCCATCTAGTATATCGATCTGAAAGTCCTGGTAAAAAAATTACCTTGGAATCGCTCACCGATGAAGACGGTCAACAGCAAGTCAGTGTCTCAAAGCATAAAATCAAAAGCCTCACAGCTCATGAGCTTACAGATCAATACGACAAAGTCCTCATATGCACAAAATCTTTTGACCTAAAGAACGCGTTCTCTCAAGTCTCCGCAAACATTACACCCGACGCAGACATAGCCTGCTTATGCAATGGCATAGGCGCTCAAGAAGAGTTGCAACACATTTTACTAGACACTCAGACGCTCTGGGCAGGTATAACCAGTGAAGGCGTCTTAAAAATAGAAGCTGATCACATCAAACATACCGGCTTAGGTGACACGTATTTTGGTGAATGGCACCCCTCAACCCCTGCAAAGACCTTCCCAATTGAAGACCTGACAGTGACAAACATTCGCCAAAGGATGATAGAAAAACTAGCAGTAAACGCAGTGATTAACCCAATTACCGCAATATTTAATATACACAACGGTGACCTTTTAAATGACGAATTCAAGCCATTAATGAGCGCCACCCTATCCGAACTGGCCAGCGTCTTCGCCCATCCTAAATTCAGCTACGCTCAAGAAAGCCAACATTTAACCTCAGACAATTTGAAAAATAGAGTCCATACAATTGCCCAACTGACTCGTCTAAATCGCTCATCAATGCATGAAGATGTCAGACTACAACGACAAACTGAAAACAACTTTATCTCTGGTTTTCTTCTTGATAACAGCCCAATTGATCTTCCTGTGCAACGCTTGCTGTATGAGGGCGTTGCCTTTGCAGAACAGCGTGAAGAAGTGAAAAAAAGCTGCTGAGCATTGCTTAGCAGCTTTTCATTATAAAACGTACGTTAAATCTTAGTGATTTTCTCTTTGGTTAAAAGAATTTTTTTCTCTTTATAAAGAGCACCAAGCGCTTTTTTATACGTCGCTTTACTGACTTTAAAAACCGCATAAATGGCTTCTGGAGAGGCCTTATCTGTCAAAGGCGACTCTCCACCTTGCGCGTCCAAATAATCCAAAACATCATCCAAAATATTGCGCACTTTCTTGTAGCCAACTTCCTGTAAACTTAAATCTATTTTACCATCTTCACGCAATTGCTTAATAAAACCAGTGGTTTTTTCGCCTTTTCGCAGCTGTCTAAACGCATCTTCAAAAAACAACACTCCCCAGAAGCGATTATCAATAACGCACTTAAAACCGATGTTTGTTTTATCACCAATGATAATAGACACTTTATCGCCCACTCGATAAGGCGCCGCTTCACGATTGAGTAAAGCATCCACTTTTGTTGTTGCCACGATACGATTGGTAATATTGTCAAGATAGATGAAAAGTAAATGAGTCTCACCTTCTTCAACACGATTTTTTTGCTGACTAAAAGGCACAAGCAAATCTTTTGGTAGCCCCCAATCAAAAAATGCGCCGACTTGGTTTACCGCTATCGCGGTCAACGCAGCAAATTCCCCTACCTGTGCTTTAGGAAAATCCGTTGTCGCAATTAACTTGTCATCGGAATCTAGATAGACGAACACGTCCACGTCGTCATCAATCGTCGCACCTTTTGGCACATAACGTTTAGGCAGTAAAATTTCACCTAATTGATCGGCGTCTAAATACACCCCAAAATCTTTCTCTTTCACTATTCTTAATGTATTTAAACGCCCAATTTGTGTGGCCATGAGTTCTCCGGCAAGCAATTTTTTCGCACTATACGCACTTCATTCACAAGCGCAATACAGATCATTTTAAATCTCGAATCAGTCGTTATCTACTTTCATACAGGCAGCAAATATATCGTCTAACTTAGACTTCCCAATCTCTTCCATTTTTTCAATATTGTGATTTGGTATTTCAGAAGTATCGCCAAAAAATTCAATCGCTTTATCAACGCTAGCCTCCCTCAACAAGTGCAACATAGGGTAAGGCGAACGGTTGGTATAGTTAGAAACATCATCCGGTTCAGTACCAGAAAAACAATAATCAGGATGAAAAGTCGCTAACTGATAAACCCCCTCACAACCTTGATCAAACATGAGGTTCTCTGCCGTTTCCACAAAATCTAGATAACGATGAAAGTCTTTAAATAGGGTTGGAAAAATCAACAGAGTCGTCTCTGTCTCTGGGTGCTCATCCAACCATTGCACCTCAGCCATCAACTCCTCCAAAGCTACATCCATTTTCTTTGAACGCAGCACAATGCAACGAACACTTTGCTTTTCCACTTCGCGTTTTGCAAAAGGGCAAACGTTTAACGCCACAATAAAGTCTTTTACCCACTTCATTGTTTGAGCAGTGACCAACTCATCAGATAACAACATAACCATTCTTCTTATCAATATTTGTCTGTATTTTAGAACAAACCACACGAAGGGTCTAACTTATCCAATCGACCTTTTGAGGTTTCGATTTCGAAACCTCAAAAACAAGGTATCATGACGAACAATACAGTCCATTATAGTGGCTATAGGCCCATATTTATTATGATAACCATAAGTAATTTATGAAATTCATAGGTGGTCTTGCCATTTATCCCGCTACAGAGAGTTTACATGTCATTTGCTGAATTAGATTTGGATGCCACCATAGAACAAGCCATTAGTGACCTTGGCTTCGAAACCCCAACTGAGATCCAAGAACAAGCCATTCCAATTGCGCTAGATGGTTCAGACCTTCTTGCCACCGCGCCTACTGGCACAGGTAAAACCATTGCCTTCTGCGCACCGGCAATTCAGCATATTCTTGACCGTGATGAACAATCCACCACTGCACCAAAGGTACTGATATTGGCCCCAAGCCGTGAGCTTGCGCGTCAAATTTTTAATGTCGTCGAACAACTCACCCAACATACACGCATTCAGTCACACCTTATTATTGGCGGCACACCCTACGGTATGCAACAGCAACAATTAAGTGAACCCTGTGATATTCTTGTCGCGACTCCAGGAAGACTTGTCGAGCTAGATGAAAAACGCTGGTTAGATCTAACAGATGTATCTTATTTTGTTATCGACGAAGCAGATCGGATGTTGGATATGGGGTTTGTAAATGCCATTAATCACATTGCAAAAGAGTTACCACACGAGCACCAGACGCTGATGTTTTCCGCCACACTAGAGGGCGAAAAAATGGGGCGTTTTGCTAGTGCCCTACTAAACAACGACACACAGCAAATTCGTCTAGGTGAGTCATCTCGTACTGTTCCTAGTCAAATTCGTCAAATCGCTTATCGTGTTGACAGTGAAGAACATAAAGAGGCTGTATTAAAACACCTGCTCACCCAGGAGCGTGTTCAACAAGCTGTATTGTTTGTTTCTAACCGTGAGCATGTCGATGTTTGGGTACAGCGTGTTCGTAATATGGGCTTAATGTGTGACGGCCTGCACGGCGAAATGAAACAAGGCGATCGCAGCGAACATATGAAACAAATGAAACGCGGACGCTTACAAGTATTAGTCGCAACCGACGTTGCCTCACGCGGCATCGACCTGCCGGAAATAAATACCGTGATTAACCTGCGTTTACCTCGTAAAGCTGACTCCTATATTCACCGAGCTGGGCGCGCGTCAAGAGAAGGCGCACCTGGTGATTGTATTTCGCTAATCGACATTAACGATCTGCCCATGATCGAAAAAATTCAACGTTTTATGCAAGCCAACATCAAATTTGGTCGTATTGAAGGCCTAGAACCGAAGACCAAAGCGCGCTCACCAAGCAGCAAGAAGAAAAGAGAAAAACCAGCACCAAGTAAAAAATAGGGCTGGTTGAGCACTATAGAAACAAAAAAGGCACCGTTTGGCGCCTTTTTTTATGGGTAATGTAGTGTTTAATATTTCACTACCTACTCGGGATCAAACTTCAATGTATGCAATTTTCGCTTGGCTTTGGTTTCCAAGTAAGAACGATTATGTTGATTAACATGCACTTTCGTCGGCACCAGTTCAACAACGTCAATGCCATGCTCTATTAGCTGCTGGGCTTTGTCCGGATTATTCGTTAATAAACGCACTTTTGTGACACCAAGCGCCTGCAGCATTTCCGCCGCAATACCAAAATCTCGTCCATCGTCAGGCAAATGCAACATTTCATTCGCTTGATACGTATCATAACCTTGATCCTGCAAAGCATAAGCTTCTAATTTTGCGTACAAACCAATACCTCGACCTTCTTGACGTAAATAAAGAATATAGCCACCTTCTTGATTAATACGGTCAATGGCTTCGTCTAGCTGCTCACCACAATCACAACGTCCGGACCCAAAAACATCGCCAGTCAGACATTCGGAATGAAGACGAACTAATGGCACACTGTCGTTGGCTTTCTTTTGCTTTCCTTCAAAAATATCCCTATATGCTCTTTGCCAGAATCATCACCGTTAAAGGAAATGAATTCGGCCATCACGTCGCCCGCCCTGACGGGAATCATCACTCGACGTTTAATTGTCAAATCGCTCATAACTACTTCTCTATTAGGGACTTTTTACAGTGTCAGTATAACGCCCATTAATTTGGTCAAAAGCAAAAAAATCAATACTAAATAAGGAAATAACCTACTAAAGCAAATGATCAAGCGGTAATGAGGTGCGATTTATGATTCGACGCAACAAAAAGCTTGAATGTACACCTGTCACACCGGGTATGCGCGTTAACCTTCCCAATAGAAACTCCTGGTAACGATCCATGTCTTCTACCACCACTTCTATCAAATAGTCCGCTGATTGCCCTGTCACAAGATTGCACGACTTCACTTCTGGATAAGACTCTAATGTCGACTCAAAGACCTCAAAACGATCTGGTGTGTGACGATCCATACTTATCTGAATAAAGGCTGTTAGTTTTAACCCCAGCTTATTTTGATTCAATAACGTCACACTGCGATCTATGACACCACTGTCTTGTAATGCCTTTACACGCCGCAAACAAGGTGAAGCAGATAATCCTACGCGGTCTGCTAACTCTTGATTGGTTAAGCTAGAATCTTGCTGCAATTCACGCAAGATTCTCAAATCAATTTTATCAAACCCCATTAGCAACGCTCCAAACAACTAAGATTTAAAAATATTACGCAATATAATGCCATTATATTTGTTTTTTTATTAAAAAAACGCAATCTTTTACTCAATAAAATTCGTTATGATAGAAACCATAGAAAGTCACTTAACCAAGTGAACGCAATAACAACCAGAGCTTACCAGCTCTAATATAAAAGAAGGGAAAGATCATGACATCTTTTGACCATAGAAAATATACGCCATTCAAGCCTGTCGCTATTGAAAACCGCACTTGGCCTGACAAAACAATCACTAAAGCGCCGATTTGGTCTAGTGTAGACCTACGCGATGGCAACCAAGCATTGGTTGAACCTATGACGGTAGAACAAAAGAAACAATTTTTTGCTCTTCTAGTGGATGTGGGATTTAAAGAAATCGAAGTTGGCTTCCCTGCAGCCTCTCAATTAGATTTTGACTTTGTGCGTTGGTTGATTGAAGAAGACCAAGTACCAGATGACGTGTATATTCAAGTATTGACTCAAGCGCGCCCAGAATTAATTGCTCGCACTTATGAGTCCCTAAAAGGGGCTAAAAAAGCCATTGTACATGTCTACAACTCAACCTCCACGACACAACGTGAACAAGTGTTCCGTATGGACATGGAAGGCATCAAGCAAATCGCAGTCAACGGCGCAAAATGCGTAAAAGAGCATGCAGAGAAACACCCAGAAACAGAATGGGTGTTCCAGTATTCTCCTGAAAGTTTTACGGGCACAGAAATCGATTACGCGATTGAAGTGGTCAATGCGGTTGCCGACGTGTGGCAACCTACACCAGACAATAAAATCATCATCAATTTGCCCGCTACCGTTGAAGTATCAACACCAAACCGTTATGCAGATCAAATTGAATATTTTTGTCGCCATGTGAAAAATCGCGACTGTATGTTTATTAGCTTGCATACACACAATGACCGTGGCTGTGGCGTCGCAGCAGCAGAATTAGGCATTATGGCTGGCGCTGACCGTATTGAGGGCACCTTGTTGGGCAACGGTGAGCGCACAGGCAACATGGACGTAGTCACGATGGCTATGAACATGTATAGCCAAGGAATTGATCCAGAGTTGGCGTTAGGCGATATGGACCGCATCATAAGTGTGGTTCAAGCCTGCACCTTGCTACAAGTTCACCCGCGTCATCCATACGCAGGCGAATTGGTGTTTACCGCTTTCTCTGGCTCTCATCAAGACGCCATTAAGAAGTGTTTGGCAAACCAAACTGATGACAAACCTTGGGATGTGGCATATTTGCCCATTGACCCTCGTGATGTGGGCCGTAGCTACCAAGAAGTTATTCGCGTCAACAGTCAATCAGGTAAAGGTGGTGTGGCTTATACCCTTGAGCAAGAGTACGGCTTGGCGTTGCCTCGTTGGTTACAGGTTGAATTCAGCCCCGTGGTCCAACGCTTTGCTGAAAAAGACGGTGGCGTTGTCGATGCAGAGTCCATGAAAAACTTGTTTGAGACAAGCTTCATGACCGGCAGCGCACCCTATAAATTGGGCAAATACGATCTTACTAAGGACGATGTTGACACAGTCAACGCTGAATTGATTAGCAATAGCACAAAAGTGAAAATCACAGGCAATGGCAATGGCGCGTTGTCTGCTTTCAGCGAGGCATTAGGCAAACACTTCAATATGCGAGTGGATATTATTCAATATCAAGAACATGCGCTCACTGTTGGTAGCGATTCTCAAGCCATTGCCTATGTTCAAGCCAACATTGAAGGGGATCGTTTCAACGGTGTCGCCATTGATAACGACATTGTTTCGGCCTCCATTCAAGCACTATTGGCAACAGTGAACCAAAAAGTTGCTGAAAACCAAAACATCGCTGTCGCTTAGTACCATATTATCCTTTAAGAATTAACCCCAAAAAGCCGAAAATCTAATCGATCTTCGGCTTTTTTATGTATTGTGCTTAGTTTTTTAAACGCTAGTGAGAGCGGTAAACCACCTTATTTCGGCCAGTATCTTTGGCCTCATACAAACAGTCGTCTGCACGCTTTATTAATACAGTTTTATCTTCCAGCTCACCTGTATACATGGCTACACCAATACTGGCTGTAATAGGAATTACCATACCTTCATGCACCACTGGATAATCGGCAACGATACTACGATAACGATCAAATACTTTGAAAACATCTTCTTCTTTAACATTATGTAGAATAATACCGAACTCTTCTCCCCCAAACGGCCAATAATGTCACTGCCTCTTAGGGCTATTTTGATTCGCTTTGACACTTCAACCAAGACAGCATCTCCAGCATCATGTCCATAGGTATCATTGACAACTTTGAATTTATCAAAGTCAAACATAGCAAATGCCATAGGCACGCCATAGCGACGAGTAAAAGACATTTCTCGATCTAACATAAGTTCAAAAGAACGACGATTGGCAACATTTGTTAAGTGATCAGTTGATGCTAAATGCTCAAGAGCAAGATTTGAATCCACAAGACGCCGCCGCATATCGGCAATGCGTTGCATAGCCAACATTTTAGCCGACAGAACTTTCTGACTTATAGGCTTCATAAGATAATCGTCACCACCAGCTAGAATACCATCTTCTATATCATCATCTTCTGCACTTGCGCTTAAAAAGATAACTGGCAGCCACTCTTGATTTTTTTGCTCTTGTATTTTACGAATAGCTTTAACGGCATCAAAGCCATTGATATAAGGCATTTGGACATCCATTAAAATAAGATCCAAGTCCTGTGAATGCTCCAAAAATTGATCTATCGCTTCCTGCCCATTACTGGCTTCGACCGTCCTGTAACCAAGCTTGGACAAGTGAAGTTTCAGTAACAAACGGTCCGTGTTGGTATCATCTACCACTAACACTTTCATCGGCATTAGAGCATACTCTGTAGTTTAGTCTTCACATTTTGATACATTGCTAGTATTTCTCGCAATTTAGCATTCAGTTCAGACACAGCCCCCTGACGACTTTCTTGCTCTAGCTGTGCAGCCATTGCTGACAACGTCATTGCACCTACATTTTGGCTGACAGATTTTAAGCTATGAGCAAGCCGAGAAACCGCTGCGCAATCGACATCACCCTCTTCACTCAACATCTTGTCAAATGATGCCATGATGCTTTTAGCGTCATCAAAAAAGGCATCAATCAACAAGGTAAAATCACTTCCCAACAAAACTTTTAATTCATTCAAAACAGATTCATCAATTACAATATCCGACTTCACATCAAAAACAGAATCAGTCGCTTGCATAGTTTTGTCCAACGTATCATCATTTGATTGATGACTATGAGGTAACCACTCATCTAACATATTAATGATCTCTTTTTGTTTAAAAGGCTTTGGCACTAAACCATCACCACCAGCACGCAGCACTTCCGATAATGTTTCAGCCATAAGATCAGCCGTTAATGCAATAATAGGCACGCGTTTATGATAACTGCATTTTTCGGCTTGTCTAATACGACGCATAGCCGATAATCCATCCATTACTGGCATGTGTAAATCCATAAAAATAAGGTCCGGCTGATGGGTACTCCACATTTCTACGCCAATCGAGCCGTTTTCAGCACCAATAACATCAAACCCCATTCTCGTTAAAATTCCCTGCGCTACTGCCATATTGGCTTTCATATCTTCAACAACTAAGATGAGACCCCTCTTATTTCCACTATCACTAACATCTGATACTTCGTCATCATCACTGCTATCTGCGTATGAAAGTTGATGCCCAAGCACATTATCAGACAATGCCGTAATCAGACCTCTCTTCAAGGCCAAAGCACTCATGGGCTTAGTAATACAGATATTTACGCCAGCGCCAGAAAGCTCAACCTGAGATAAACGCCCTGCTGAAGAGGTCATTAAAATGATAGGTTGATACAAAGATCCACTCACTTCTCGAATGAGTTTAGATAGCATCAAACCATCTAATTCAGGCATCAAATAGTCTAAAACAATAATCTGATATGGCGAACCGTCATCAATTGACTGCTTGATTCGAGATAAAGCATCAACAGGACTTATTTCTGCATCCGCATAAATATCACAGGACCTGAGCTGATTTTTAAGGATGGTTAAATTCGTTTCATTATCGTCTATAACTAAGGTTTTCTTACCAAGTAATGAATTCTCATCGACTACAGTTTCAATATAAGACATTGCATGACTTTCTGGTAATGTAAATGACACTGTAAAAACAGATCCGACATCCAATTTACTCGACAAAGAAATATTGCCCCCCATTAAACCAACCAATTGTTTCGTAATTGCCAAACCTAAACCAGTTCCACCAAACTTACGTGTTGTTGAACTATCTGCTTGCACAAACGCACTAAACAATTGAGGCTGCACATGATCTGCAATACCTACTCCAGTATCAGCAATACTCAAAGTGATGGCCACCAACCCTTGCGGATCAACAGCCCCTTTTGCGGATACCAATACATGGCCCGAGTTGGTGAACTTAATCGCATTACTAATAAGATTAGTTAATACTTGCTTAATACGAAACACATCGCCCACCAAAAAGCGTGGACAAGATTCATCATATTCTACCAATAAATCGATGCCTTTTTCTTCCGCCTTCATCAGCAATAAGCGCATAACATCATAAATGACTTTTTCTAAATTGAAATCAACACGCTCGATAGAAAGATGACCCGCCTCTATTTTGGAAAAATCCAACAAGTCATTAATTAAACCTAAAAGCCCCTCGCCGGACTCTTTCAGTATGCGCAATTGCTCCTTTTGCTCTGCGTTTAACTTACTACCAGAAAGCAATTCAGCCATACCTAATACACCATTTAATGGTGTTCTAATTTCATGACTCATAGTGGCAAGGAAATCGCTTTTTGCCTTACTGGCTGCAACCGCTTGATCGTTCGCTTCCCGTAAAAGTACTTCTGTTTCTTTTCTAGAAGTAATATCCATGTTCACACCTATAAGATGTGATGCATGGCCTTTTTTATCAAATACAATGGCAGCATTGGATTTCAAATAACGAACCTGCCCATCTTTTCGCATGATCCTGAAATCAAAATCTAAATCTTTAGAAATATGGGAAGCATCCTCTTTACTGGTAAAATACGCTCCGCTTTCTTCTAATCCAGCAAACACATCTCTTAATCTAATTTTATCTTCCGGATAAACACAATCATCCCAAACCAAAAGTGGCTGAGACTCGCTCACCTATAGAAAAACCATAAAGTCGATACATCCAGTCATCCCAATGCAAAGTACTGTCTTGCAGATCGAATTCCCAGACACCTATACCAGCAGCATCCGCTGCGATAGATAAACGCAAATTGGTATCTATCATTTTCTGCTCAACTTCTAGGCGCTCTGTCACGTCACGAATATGGGCGATATAGCCGCCAAGGCTTCCGTCAGCATTTCGAATCATGCTACCAATCGTTTCCGTATGAAAAATTTTACCCTGTTTATTTTTATAGCTCACACGATAACGATTTAAAACATCTTCAACATCATCTTTATACGCTTGGCCTTGTCGAATAAAATCACTTTCATCCGCATACAAAACTTGGGTGGTTTTACCTAGTAAATCATCAAGGCTATAACCAAACAGCTCAGTGAAAGCTGGATTTAACATTTTTATTTCACGATTTCGTCCGACAAGCACAATCGCCTCTGGTGCATTTTCAAAAAGTGACTCAAAGAATATTTTTTGCTCGCGCAAATCATTCTCATATTGAGCCTGTACAGATCTATCGTAGGCAAGAGTCATCTCATTACCAACCCACTGAGCAAGCAACTTCATCACTTCATAATCATCCTCACCAAAAGGCTGAGCCTTCGGATGCGGACTAGAAAAATTCAGTGTTCCCCAGCGCTTACCACTGACATAGATAACAATGCCAATATAAGCTTCTAATTTAAAGTCCTTATAACAGGGATGCTCTTTAATATCACTTATTGCTGTATGGTAATAAGATGTCGGCAAATCACTACCAAGAGTGTGAACACAATAGGTGTTTCCTAGTTCAAACTGCGCACCTGGAAGCACCTCTCCGTTTGGAGTATGACTGTATTCCACTTGATAAATATCACCGTTAATTGAGCTGATAAGTCCAATCGGTAAGGCAAAATGTTCGACGCCAACTTGTAGAATTTTTTGCAATTTTTCATCCAATGACAAACCTGAATTGGCCGTCACTGCATGTAAATTCTTTAATGTCCGTAATGTACCTGTTTGCCCAGTCAAGCCATAACTAATTGACAAAGGTGTTTCATCGAAAAGCGATGAGGAAGACAATGGCGTTTGACTCAGCGAGACTAAGCCTGAAAGCAAATCAACTAAAGTAGCGAGATGCTCTTCAAGCTGTTTGCTATCTACCGAACAAGGAGTATCACTTAACAAAAACAATCGAACGTCATCAATAGACAAGTTTTCTATAATACAACAAGATAAACATGAAAAATCTGCAGATAAAGAAGGTAGCCAAGGGATATTTTTTATATCAAGGTATCGAGAAGAAGGAAGTGAGTTAATACGAAAAACCTTGCCTATCAGCTCATCCCGAGAAAGAGTCCCAAGTTCACCAGATAAAACCACACGACCATCTTTAAAAAGTAAACCAGCACAAGACATACCTAAAAGAGACCTAGCTACTTTTAAAGCAGCCTCAAATTGACCCATTCACTTCCCCTTGAGCTTATGCATGTCAAACGCAATCAGAAAAACTAATTAAGCACTACCCTACTTATAAAACATATCAGAAAATCAGGATTCTGCTTGGCAAAAGATAGAAATACTATGGCAGTAACTTATCGATCAAAACACAATCCTTAGTATCATTACGGCTGGCTTTGACTTTATCTAATATTTTTTGCGCGACGTCTTTTTGGCGCTCTGAAACATATTTTGAATCAACTGTCTTTTGAACGTTGCTCAAGTAAGCATCTAACTTTGGCGTGCAATAATCGTCAAATGCCAAGGCGCTAGTTGAAGTAAGGAATGCAGAGATCCCCACCAAGCCAACAGAGAGTGAAGTTTTGAACAACATAATATTTTCCTAAACAGTCTATTTAATTATAGGAAAAATTAGACCATAGACGAAGCTAAAGTGAAACCTTAAGCTGAGCCACAACCACTCATTTACATGTTTAAATCATCAAGTCGTTGTAACACCTTGTTACGAACATTAAGCAAAAGCACTTAGCAACTTCCATCTCAATGCCGCAACAAGACAAGGCTATTTATATCGAAATAACCTGATGACAAGTTTTTGAATCAATGCTGCATCATGACTAACCAACAGCACCGCGCAGCCTGCTTCGCGGGCCAACTCGACTAACAAGGCAGTCACCTCTTTTGCCGTAATTGGATCAAGCTGAGAAGTCGGCTCATCAGCGAATAAAAATACCGGATCTAATAACAAGGCTCGTAATATAGCAAAACGCTGTAATTCGCCACCAGAAACCGCTAAACAATTTCGTTCAAGAATCCCATGCGGCAAACTCAAGCGATCCATCAAAGGTGCAATACGATCTGTATCAATGCCATGCAAAAGTATCAAATCTTCCAGTAACTGACCAAGCGACACACTAGACGAAAACGCCGACGGCGGATCTTGATACAGTTTTAACCATTGGTGCGGCTTAGCTGTTTTATTCGAGCGAAGAATACTCCCAGCCGAAATCGGCAACAGATTCAGCAAGGCATCACCAAGCGACGATTTACCACAGCCACTGTCACCAACAATACCAACTACTTCGCCCTGTTTGATAGAGAAAGACAAACCGTCGAACAACACTCGCCCACCTCGCGCAAGACTCAAATTGTCAGCAACCAAAATCGCTTCTGCGCTATCCTCACGAATACTCGGCGTAATATCGTGCCATGCGCTTGGCTCGGCGGAGATCAACTCTCGAGTGTAATCGTCTTTGGGATAATCAAGCACTTGAGTCGCCTCACCTTGCTCTACTAATCGCCCTTGTTTCATCACTAACAGCGTACCACCTAGCTGACGAGCAATGGCCACATCGTGGGTAATAGTCAATAAACTGCCCTCTATCGAACGCGATTGCAGTAAGCGCACGATACCGTCGCGACGAGAAACGTCCAAACCTTTGGTTGGTTCATCCGCCAAAATCACATGAGCACCGCCCGCCGTCGCGGCCGAGATAGCCAAACGCTGAGCCATCCCACCTGACAATTGACCTGGCCGTTTGTGCGCACTATCAGCCAAACCAACATCAAGAAGATCTTGCTGTGCATAGACAAGGGCATCATGGTGCCCCTTGCCCTGCACATGCTGATATACCTCAGCAACCTGATTGATACCCTTCATCAACGGATCCAAAGCATGCCAAGGCTCTTGGGGTAACATCACCAAATCCCGCCCCCACAAGGCCTGCCGTTGTTCGAGAGTCAAGGCTTTACCAAATACCTCAACATCACCTTGAAGGGATAAGTTGTCAGGTAATAATCCCATAATGGCTTGCGCCAACAAGCTCTTACCGGAACCTGTCTGACCCAAAATTGTGAGAGGCTCACCTTGTTTTAATTCCAACGAAATTGGCTCTAGCAAACAAGTGTCGCCCACATAAACCGCTACATTGGTTAATTTAAGCAATACACTCATACTCGTTTCCCTGCCAATAAATGAAATCCAAACACCATTAAAGCAATGACAACTAAGGGTTGAGCTAATAACCAAGGGGCATCACTGTAAAATGGAAACAGCTCCACTGTCATCAAACCTAACTCAGCTAACGGAGGCTGAATGCCCACATACACAAAGCCCAACGACGCCATGGTTAAAATTGCATTGGCGCCACCAAACGCCGCCAAAGTAAAAACAGAAGGCGCAATGGCTGGCCAAATGTGGCGTTTAAACTGATACCAACGACCAAAGCCCATCATCTGAGAAGACTGTCTAGCTGGACTATGAATGACATTCTGTGTGATAGCGCGAACCACACGAAAATACTCCACCCATTGCACCAGTGAAATCGCTAAATACAAGATCCAAAACGATCCAGGCACAATAGCGGCGAATAAAAGTACGACGACCAGTCCAGGTAATGCCAGTAAAATATTCACCATAACCCCTAAGATATGATCGACCTTTTTACCACCCCACACAGCCCAAACCCCAATGCTGTTCCTAGCAAGGAAGACGTCACCACACACAACACCCCCAAGGCAAACGACAAACCCACCGCGTGCGCCATACGTGCCAACATACTACGCCCAAAGTGATCCGTGCCAAGCCAATGAACCGCCGAAGGGGAATCTAATACGGCATTCAAATCCTGCTGAGAAATACTAAAGGGGGAAAACATCATTCCCAGCACAGCAAAAATCAGCAAACTTAACAACACACCCAAACCAACCCACTGAGATCCTGTCATTGTGAATTTCATGCTTCTCTTACTCCTCTTGGATCGATCCATAAACACAGCATGTCCACCAAGGTATTCAAAGCAACAAACAAGATTCCCATCACCAACGCCGCCCCCTGAATAACAGGAATATCACGGGCAAAAATCGCGTGAGCCAAACCATGACCAATACCCGGCCAAGAAAACAAAGACTCAATCATCACAATCCCTTCAATCATACTCACCAATTGAATACCGAAAAACGCCACCACAGGCACAGCAATATTGCGCACCCCGTGCCGTCTAAAAGTCTGCCATGCGGATAAGCCCTTCACCTTGGAAAATTGATAAAAAGCCGCTTGGAAGGTATGTTTGGCCGAGTCTCTGACCACTCTGTTCGAGACAGCCGCCAAACTCAGCGCCAGCGTCAATGCAGGCAAAACCAAATGCGCAGGGGTACCAAAACCAGCCACGGGAAACCAATTCCAATGCAAAGCAAACAACAAGATAAACAACACACCCAATACAAACACTGGCATTGCTCTTATCATGCTCGATAAGCCCATAAAAATAGAATCCAATGGATTACCTCGCCATGCGCAAAATAACCCCACTGGCACGGCGATCAATATCGACACCAACAAACCAGCCAAAGCCAACAGTAAAGAGTGCCCTAACATATGCTGAATCGCATCTATGACCGGTAAACCACTCACCAAAGAATGACCTAAATTGAATTGCAACAAGTCCAACAACCAGTGCCAATACGCCGCAAAAGCACCTTGGTCTAAATTCAACTCCTGACGAACTAAAGCCGCGGCGTCTGAGTTCACATTGTCTTGACCATAACGACTCGCGGCGATGCGATAGGCCATGTCACCTGGTAGAGAGCGCATTAGAATGAAGGTTAAGGTGCCGACACCCCAAACCACCGTCACTAACTGCAACGCTCTTTTTAACAGCATTGCCTTCATGGTTTAACAAACTCCATTTCGTTCAAGAAAAAGCTGCGCTCAAAAGGATCGAATCGAAATCCCTTCACTCGCTTATTCACGGAAGTTTGCTGCACATAAAACGTCACTGGAATCATCGGACGTTCGTTATAAATTAACTGCGCACTACGCTGGGCTTTTTCCTGGTATTGTTTAGAATCTGAGGTGTGCTCAAGAGACAGCAAAAGCTGACTCAATTCCGCATTATTCCAATTCATAGCACCCCAATCTCCGCCACCATTAGAACCAAAATCCGATAACATGACCCCTAATGGATCGGCAATAAAACCGTAGTTGCGAGCAATCAAGGCCACTTCTAACGAGCCATCTTGATGCCCCATTGGAATAGCACTGGAATTTGTCACCTCAACCTTTGTTGTAATACCAATAGCTTGCCATTGAGCTTGGATGGCTGTAGCGACTGTTGTTAGTTCTGGTCGATCGGCGTAGGTTATCAGTGTCAGTTCAAACCGTTTTCCATCACGCTCAAGTTGGCCTTTGGCATTTTTCTTCCAACCTAATGATGCCAACAAATCTTCTGCACTCACTTCTTGGGCACCACGACGCACCGACACACCATCAAGATGCCAATTAGACAGTGAAGCAGGCATCAACTGTTCAGCCTCAGCATTTGGCGTACGCAAAATACCATTCGCAATGCCTTGGCGATTAATAGCGAGGCTCAACGCTTGGCGAGCACTCACCTCTTTTAAGAACGGATGACCACTGTTCACTTTTAAAACGATAGTACGCGGAATCGCATTGGAATATAAATCCAAACTAGGCAAACGTTTTAAGGAAGGCAGACTGGCAGGATCTAAACCAAACACAATATCCACTTGACCACTGCGCGCTTGTAATACGCGGCTTTCCGTACGATGCCCCGTTAAATAACTGGCGTAGGGGATACTGGCTTTTTTCCCCCAATAATCATCAAATTTTTCTACGACTAATTTATGTGGCGGTGCGAACTGATAGAGCTGATAAGGCCCTGTCGCAGACAAAGCGAGCACTTCGCCGTCTTTTCCATAAGCGGCCGGAGACAAAATACCATTGGCATAATTTGCCAACACGGCCCCTAGCAAGGTGTAAGGTCGAGACAAGTGAATCACGACCGTATTTCTATCTAATGCTTGAATACTTTCAATGGGAGCGTTACGTAATGCACCATGTTTGGCTTGCGCAAGAGAAAGACTATTGACCACGGAATCCGCATCCATTAAGGCACCATCATGAAAACGCACCCCCTCGCGCAAATGAAAAGACCAGCTTTTTGCATCCTCACTGACTTCCCAACGTTCAGCCAAGGCTGGCATTAATAAGCCACTATCATCCACATCAAGCAATGTTTCCAAAACTTGCATTCGACTGTAGATAAAACCATTTTTAGAAGGATCTAAACTGGTAAATTCAAACGCAGCACTGATCGACAAGGTATTCGACTGAGTTGGTTGAGCAAAAACCGTCGTACCGGATAAAGCACTCATAACCAACACGCCAGAGACTATTCGCTTCAAAGAAGGCATTACTATCATATCCATATTATCCACAAAGAAATAAAAAGTTATGATATAACATAATAAAGCTTTCTGACAATCATTTGAGAATAACGTCAATTAAAAATAGTGCTTATCTAACTGATTGGTATAAATAGTTTTTCCTAAACAATAAATGTGAAAACAAAAAAAGCCAGTTCAACATGTCTTGAACTGGCTTTCTGTTTTAAAGAACAACTTTTTAACTACTCTTTATGGTGCAGGCTATCGTATAGATTATTTAAATACGCGTTTTCTCACACCTTCTAATCGTTGCAAGATAGCGTCGAGGCGATCCGGTTTCACCATGAACTCTTGGAAACCCTTCATGCCTTCTTGCGCCATACTTGGATCCGTATCACGGTCATAGAACTGAGCCGTACCAGACGCATTGTTGAGCATTTCGACACCTTTATTTAAGAAAAAGTCATCCGGTGCTTTGGCTTTAGCATGAGGAGGAATTTGCAATAGTGCCTCATTCACTAGGGTTTGGTTATCGGCACGCGCCATAAACGTTAAGAATTTACGAGCATCTTCTTTGTTGGCCGCTTTCGCTGGAATATGAATCGTATCCATTGGTGCATCCTCCGCCATACCAACAGCCGGGTCTATCTGTGGAAACTGGAAGAAACCCATCTTGCCATCAAGTTCTTTAGGAAAATTGGGCACAATGAAATTACCAATGAGATACATAGCGGCTTTGCCGTTGTACATAAATGGCTGAGCCTCTTGCCAAGAATAGGAGGCATGATTCTCTAAGAAGTAGCCTTTATCAATGAGTACTTTCCAGTTCTCAAAGGTTTTGCGTACACGAGGATCTGTATAAGGAATCTTGCCATCCATCAAGTCAATATGAAAATCCAAACCATTGGTACGTAAGTTCAAATAGTCAAACCAGCCTGCCGCTGTCCATAAGTACTTCGTACCGATCGCAATAGGCGCAATATCATTTGCCTTAAGTGTCTCGTTGACCGCTAAAAATTCTGCCCATGTTTTTGGTTCAGATAAACCTAGCTTGTCAAAAATATCCTTACGGTAATAAATACCCCATTGATAATAAGTGTAAGGAATCCCCCACTGTTTATTATTGATGGTCATGGCTGGCGCAGCGGAAGCCATGTTTTTCTTTAATTCTTGTTGATCCCAAATATCGCTCACATCTTCAAACAGACCGCGGTCAACAAATGCCTTCATACGATTACCAGCATACCAGAACACAATATCTGGAGGGGTTGTTGACAACCAGTTGCGAATAGCCGTTTTATAGCCCTCTTTATCGTACAAATTGTATTTGATGGTAATGTCAGGGTTTTCACTTTCAAATTTTTGAATAATGTCAGCAAACGCTTTTTTAGGTGCTGGGTCGGCTTGGTCGGAGTTAATCACCAAGGTTCCAGCATTGACCATAGAGACAGCACCTAATGCCATTACCCCTACTAATAACGATTGAAATTTTTTCATTTAAATAAGCCCTCTTTTTCTTTTTATTAATTGGAACTGGGTTTCAGTATTAATCATGTTTGCTCATTTATCAACCACAAAAACCATTAAAAGAAACTCAGTTCCATTTTTTATGTTAAATTTTTTGCCAAATCGCAATACCTGCGGCTTCTATTGTCTTATGACCAACCACTAACTGTGCATTTTCAGGCGCATAAAACACAGAACTAGAGCCATAGTTAAAGACAAATATGACATTACCACGCTCTCGGACTCGTACACCTTTGGGTAAATAATCCGTTGCTAAACCGGCCATTTCTGCCAATCTAGCCAAACTGGCTTTTAACACATTATTGTCAACACAAGACCCAAGGTAATAATGACGGCCTTCTCCCATTAATACGGGATTACCGCCGTCATCTTTTAACAAACAGGGCAGTTGCGTGTGTATTTGTTCATGCCAATGCTTCAACTTCCCTGCCCCCCAACGACCAGAAACAGCAGGCTGAGTATGCTCAGGCAACGCATCAACCCGTTCAACCGTCAGAGGCAAAAGACTGGCTAATGGACCCAGCGCAAGATTTTCTGGAATTTGGTAAGTTTCTGTTTTGCTGCCGGTTCTTGGCCCAGCCAGCAACACACCTTTGTAAGCATTCAGTCTTTCTTGCAGTTGCGGTGTAATATGCGCCTGTGCTGGAAGTACCAGTAGCTCATACATATCCAAAGATCCATCGCTTGGAATAATATCCACTGATAGACCAAGCTCACGCATGGCTTCATACACGCGATAACACCAGAATAAATATCGATAAGCACGCGATTGCGGTTGAATGTCTAATGACCAGCAAGCGTCATAATCAAACATCAAGGCCACTTTTCCAGCGCTCGGCAAAGACATCAATTCTTCTGCATCCAATCCAAGCGATTGAGCTAATTTTTTCACTTCACTCGCAACCAAAGTCGCTTCTTTTGCGGCTTCGGCCTCTTGTGCATCAGGGCGCAGCAAACCTGCGTGCATTTGCTCTTGACCAAATGGCGCCTGACGCCAGCGAAAATAAGACACTAACTCTGCGCCATGGGAAAACGCTTCCCATGTCCACAAGCGTACAGCACCATTGGCAGGAGTAGGATTATGTGGCGCCCAGTTCACGGGACCTGGCTGCTGCTCCATTATCCATAAGCGGCCTTTACCACAGCCTCGATACAAATCATGATGAAAAGCACCAAAATCGGGATGCCCAACGCGCATGTAATCGTGTTTTTCTTCTGCGGTATAAATCGCTTCTTGATCCAAAAAACCCAGCGGATAAGTGTCCCAACTAGCCACATCCAGATCTTGACCTACTTTGTGGTGATCAAACGCTGTAAAGAACCCCATGTAGTTATGCACTAAATCACGGCCAGCAGAATGCACACGCAAAATGTCTATTTGCAGCTTATTGAAAGCCACCACTTGATCTGAGCAGCAACGCTGAAAGTCCAAACGATGAGATGGATTGGCTTCGGTCACGGTTAAGTTTGGTAATTCGATTTCGTCAAAAGAGCGATAATCCATACTCCAAAACACATTGCCCCAGGCTTTATTCAAGGCAGCCACTGTTTCGTATTTCTCTGCCAACCAAAGACGAAACGCAGCAAGATCGGCTTCACCATAGCTTAAAATCGTATCATGACAGCCATATTCGTTATCGGTTTGCCAAGAAGCCACTGCAGGATGCTGACCATAACGTTCCGCCATCAAAGTGACGATACGACGACATTCTTCACGGTAATCAAGACTGGCAAACGTATAATGGCGACGCGAACCAAAGTGACGCACTCGGCCCTGTTCGTCTTTCGCCAACATCGACGGATGACGATCCACCAGCCACTTTGGCGGTGTCGCGGTTGGGGTTCCTAAAATGACTTTCAACCCATAAGAGTGCAAAATATCCAAGGATTCATCCAACCACTCCCAATGTAGCTCACCGGGCGTTGGCTCAATGGTACTCCAGCTAAACTCGCCAATTCGCACGTATTCAATACCGATACGTTGCATGTGTTGAGCGTCTTCAACCCAACGACTTTTTGGCCAGTGTTCTGGGTAATAACACACACCTAATTTCATATTCTATGCTCCTGCAAAAGGTTGACTTGGCTCACCGACGACATCTAGTCCCATCGTATTTCTCACATCAATCGCAATCACGTGACCAGACAGCGGCTTTTCAACTAACTCACCTTCACTGGTTGCTACGCTGGCGGAGGTAATGAATAAAGTATTGCCATCGGGACCACCAAACACACAGCTTGTTGGTTTTGAAAAGGCAATTCGATGGTCTGAAGCACTTCGCCTTCTGGGTTATAGCGCACTATTCTCGCTCCATTCCAATTGGCGTTCCAAATACAGCCTTCGGAATCGATACAAGAGCCATCAGCGCCGATCCCCTCTTTCACTTCAAAAAAGGGCTTCTGGCTACGAATGTCATAAAATTCTGGATAAGGAAAGGCATGTACCTTACGTGCCATAGAATCGCCAAAATAAAAACGTCCACGAGACTCATCCCACGCCAAAGTATTAGAAATACCAACGTCTTCGAGCATCAGAGTTTTTGCCTTCCGGTGTAATCTTCCATAACCGACCCGATGTGTTTTCTTCTGCATCGTCCATGGTACCAAGCCACAACACACCGTTTGGATCACACTTAGCATCGTTGCTACGATTCCCCGGAATATCGGTATCCAAATCACACAAGTGCTCTAATTCACCTGTCGTTTTATCCAAATAGGCGACAGAGTCCGCCAAAGCCACTAATAAGCGATCGCTTTGAGTAGTGAAAACTGCTGATACTTTTTTCGGCAGAGTCCAATGCTGGTATTCATTGGACTCTTGATGCCAACGCCATACTTGGCAGGCTGGAATATCAACCCAGTACAAAGCTTGTTCTGACTGGCTCCAAAATGGCCCTTCGGCTAATTGGTGACGTTGCGTACTAATTTGCTTCATTATTTTTATTCTCCAACTTGTCTTGTCTGCTTAAAGAAAGCTATTTCTGATAAGTCTTCCAAGCAGCCATAAAGGCTTCAGCATTGGCTTTCGTCATTTCGACAGACTGGCCTTTTTTATACAAAGCCGAGCCTAGACCAAAGCCACGAGCGCCAACATTCAAATAGTCAGCTACGTTGTTTGGTGTGACACCACCAACGGGGCATAACCAAGTCTCGGCGGGAATCACCGCTCCTAAGGCTTTCACCACATTGATCGTAGGCAATGCTTCAGCAGGAAACAGTTTCACCGCATCAGCACCTGCGTGCAGTGCTGCAAATGCTTCGCTCGCGGTAAAAAATCCTGGCATAGCGTATAAACCTGCGACTTTTGCGGCTTTAATCAGCTCAACGTCTGTATGCGGGCAAACCATTAATTTTGCACCAGTGGCGACTAGTTCGGTCAACTGTGCCATGGTCAAAACCGTACCGGCACCAATCAACACTTGATCACCGAATTTGTCTTGTAAGGTACGAATACTGGTAAACGCATCAGGCGAATTCAGCGGTACTTCGATTAGGCGAAAACCAGCATCAATCAAAGATTGAGCATGCTCAACCACTTCGTCGGGTTTAATACCGCGAAGAATGGCAACCATTGGAAACTCTTGCATCAATGCATCAAAAGAATGTTTCATATCATAACGCCCCTGTTGTCGGGTTATTTGCCGACACTGCCTGACGATTCGCCAAGCGTTTTAAACCACGAATACTGGCTTCGTTAGCGGCTAAAAATTCACAAGTAAAACCTCGCAAAGACAAAGCCAGAGCATAACGTTCGCTAAGTGCTTCGCTACCTATGATCACTACAGGATTTTTTGGCACTTCTAACGATCCCCCCTTTAAAGCTTTTAACGTGTCATTCACATCATGACCAATCACCACACCAGACAAATAATCTCGCACTTCGTCTGCAGCCAATTCACCACATACAAAACGGCTACGAGCACTGAATAAATGATGTAAAATTCCGCCATCTTGTCGACTGGCTTGCACGCCTTTTTTGAATGCATCTTCGTTAAGCTGATCGGATTTAGGCAAACTTTTTACCAAACTGGATTCATCATTCAAACGGGCAAAAAGCTCGCCCGTAATGGAAGTGGAAAACTGCATCACCTTGCCTTCAGTGATTTGCGCCCATTTACAATGAGTTCCAGTGTAAGCAAAATACCGGTGATTCATCGGATCGACCTTGCCCTTCTAACCAATCGAGCGCGCCCAATAATTGCGTTTCTTCGCCACGCATGACATCAAGCAAACCAGCCACACCCGTACCTCGTAAGCCAGGTACGATTGCTACTTTGTTTGGTAACGATGTCGTTAGCCAAAACAGATGATCTGACAAGTCGTCTAACTTGATTGGACAATGCTGATAAGGCACTTCTTGCCAACCACCACGACTGCCCACCATACCCGCCATGTAAATCGGCAGGTCAGGCGTTAGCCAATCCCCCAACAAATCAGATAAGACGTTTTCAAATTCAGCCGAACCGAGCTTTAACATGCCTCGGTCACTATCACGCTGCGCTTGAATATGACCATCCTGATTCATCAAAAAGGCACGTAAATTGGTGGTTCCCCAATCAACGGCAATAAAGCTTGCTTGGCCACCAGCAGGTTGTGAAACAGGATTAAATTGGGTCATTACAAACGCCCTCCGTCCACAACCAAACTTTGTCCAGAGATCATACGGCTGTCATCAGCGCTCAAGAACAACACCAAATCCGCCACATCTTCTGGCTCAATTTTTTCTTTCAGCGCTTGCTGTGTCATCAACTCGGCTTCAGCTTCTGGCGTTAACCACAAGCGCTTTTGTTTTTCCGTCATTACCCAACCAGGCAATACCGTATTGACACGAATTTTTTGACCGCCAAGCTCACGAGCTAAGCCTTTGGTTAAGCCTGAAATACCCGCTTTGGCGGTCACGTAGCCAGGATAACCTGCTAGTCCTAGCATCCAAGAGTTAGAACTCATATTAATAATGCTTCCGCCACCGGCTTCAGCCATTGCCGGTGCAACCGCTTGAGCTGCGAAGAAATGGTGTTTTAAATTCACTGACATACATTGATCAAATGCATCTGAGGTCATGTCTTGGAGAGTATGACGATGATCGTTGGCTGCGTTGTTTACCAGAATGCGAATCGCGCCCCAATCAGCCATTCGCTCAGTAATCACTTTTTGAAGCGTGTTTATTTCAGTCAAATCAACCAAATTAAAATGCGCTTTCAAGCCTTGATCGTTTAGCTCGTTTGCAAGGTTCTCACCTGCAGTTTGATCAATATCGAAAAAACTGACCAAACAACCTTGTCGAGCTAACGCTCTAACCAAGGCTTCACCAATACCAGACGCGCCACCACTGACAAGAGCATGACGCCCCGCCAAACTGGGAAAAACCGTTTTATTTTTATTGTGTGTCATTAATGGGACTCCCTGCTCACTTTTGAGCCACTGTTACCAACAAGGAAGTCTAGATCGGCTCCCTGGTCTGCTTGCATAACATGGTCTATATATAACTTGGCATAGCCGCGATGATAATCGCTTTCTTCTGGTTGCCATGCGGCTTTGCGACGCGCCATTTCTTCATCAGAAATATGCAAATGCAAACCACGCCCTTCTACATCAAGGGTGATTTCATCGCCGTTTTGCACCAAAGCCAACGGCCCACCGACAGTCGACTCGGGCGCCACATGCAGCACCACAGTACCAAACGCGGTGCCGCTCATGCGCGCATCACTGATGCGCACCATGTCGGTAATGCCTTGTTCTAACAACTTACTGGGCAACGCCATGTTGCCCACTTCTGGCATACCCGGATAACCTTTTGGTCCACAGCCTTTAAGCACCAGAATCGAATCTTTGTCGACTTCCAGCTCTGGCGTATCGATACGAGCTTTGTAGTCTTCGATGTTTTCAAACACCACAGCTTTGCCTGTATGTTGCAACAACGCTGGTGTCGCTGCGCTCGGTTTAATAATCGCGCCTAGTGGCGACAAGTTACCGCGTAACACCGCAATGCCCGCGTTCGCTCGTAATGGCTTATCAAGAGGACGAATCACCTCTTCGTTGAAACACTCTGCGCCTTTGGTAATCTCACCCAAGGTAGCGCCACAAACCGTATTGGCGTTCATATCAAACAGATGGCTCAAACGCTGAATTAACGCGGGAAAACCGCCTGCGTAATGGAAGTCTTCCATCAGGAACCGGCCAGAAGGCATCAAATCTACTAGACAAGGAATTTCCGCACCAATGCGATCCCAATCTTCTAGCGTTAAATCCACGCCGACACGACCCGCAATCGCCAACAAATGCACCACGGCATTGGTTGATCCACCAATGGCGGCATTAGCACGAATGGCGTTTTCAAACGCGGTCTTGGTTAAAATATCCGACGGTTTTAGATCTTCTTTGACCATCTCGACAATGCGAGCGCCTGTCATATGCGCCAACGCCTGACGGCGGGCATCTACTGCTGGCAAAGTGCCGTTTTCTGGTAACGACATGCCCAAAGCTTCAATCAGACACGACATGGTCGACGCCGTGCCCATGGTCATACAAGTGCCACGAGAACGAGACATGCCCGATTCCGCGCGCATGAAAGCATCAAGGCTCATTTTGCCACCGCGAACCGCTTCACTGAATTTCCACACATCGGTGCCAGAGCCGATGTCTTTACCGCGATATTTACCATTCAACATAGGGCCTGAAGACACAACGATAGTCGGTAAATCGACTGAACAAGCGCCCATTAATTGCGCTGGCGTGGTTTTGTCACAACCGCCCAATAACACAACACCATCCATTCCGTACGCGCGCATGGATTCTTCAACGTCCATACTCATCAAATTGCGGAACAACATCGCCGTCGGCTTCATTTGGGTTTCACCCAACGACATAACCGGAAATTCTAACGGCACACCGCCCGCTTCCCACACGCCACGTTTTACGTATTCCGCCAATTCACGAAGGTGCGAATTACACGGCGTCAATTCACTCCATGAATTACAAATACCAATGATGGGGCGACCATCAAAACTGTGATCTGGCAAACCTTGGTTTTTCATCCAACTACGATGAATAAAACCGTCTTTATCTAACTTGCCGTACCATTGTTGGCTGCGTAATGGTTTTTTATCTTTGTTATTGTTGTCGCTCATTCAATGTTTCTCCATCAAAGGTACGGCTTGAATCGCTAGCAATACGAGAGATTCAGGGTCAAAAATAGGCAGCTGCAAGCCAACTTGGCTCAAACTCGCACCGTTTAAAATAAGGTCTTTTTTCCACCACGCAGGCAAGGCTTTCATCAGATGGCCTGGTAATGGGCTGTGTTCCAGAACCTCTACTCGGTAGAGTTGATCTGGCCATAAATTCGGCAAGCAAACAGGCAAGGTTTGCGCTTGTTTTGGCATGGCGAGTTGACTGTAAACGGCCAAGCCTTGCAGGCGATCTTGGCTCAACGCCCATTGGGTTTGTGCTCGACCATCGGCACTGGGCAAACGCCAATTATTGCCTTGATGCAACACAGATCGATGCTGCTTATAATGAGACAACCAATTAGCAATGATGGCTTTTTGCTCTTCGTTAGCGTCTAGTAAGTTCCATTCGATGCCCAAATGCCCCAACATGGCGGTTCCTGCTCGAAAAGTCACGTCATGTACTCGGCTGGTGGTATGGCTTTTGTCTGGGCCAATATGAGAGCTCCATTACCTCTGGCGGCAGAAAATAACTAAAACCGCGCTGGATACTTTGGCGCTCTAAGGCATCGTTGCAATCTGATGCCCAAAAACGTTTGGTGTAATTTAAAATGCCAAAATCCACTCTCGCACCACCGGACGAACAGCTCTCAATTTCCATATTAGGAAACGCTTGATTGAGCCTCGCTCAACAAACGATACAAAGCGTCAACTTGCGCATGAGCCTGTGGCGCAATATCACCACTTGGTTGGGTATAGTCTCGGTTCATATCCCATTTCACATAATCAATCGGATATTCGCTAAACAAGGTAAATAAGCGCTCACGGATATATTGATAAGCGTCTGGTTTGGCTAAGTTCAATACCAATTGATTACGTGCCAAAGCCGGTGCGTACTGGGGCAACTGCAATGCCCAATCCGGATGCGCACGGAATAGATCAGAGTCTGGATTGACCATTTCAGGTTCAAACCACAAACCAAACTCCATACCTAAGTCGTCTTTCACATAACGAATCAACGGCATTAAACCCTCTGGGTATTTGCCGACATCAACAAACCAATCACCCAGCGCCGCTTTGTCGTGGTGACGACCACGGAACCAACCATCATCAAGAATATATCGCTCGACACCTACTTCGGCGGCGGCTTTCGCCAGTGCTTTCAGCTTGGTCATATCGTGATCAAAGTAAAAGGCTTCCCAAGTATTGAGATGAACAGGACGAGGCTTAGTTAACTTCAAACGATGACGCGCTTCTTGATGAAACTGTTGGCTCATGGTGTTTAAACCAGACGTACTGTGTGCGGCTAAGAATTCTGGCGTAGTGATCGACTCATTCGTCGCCAGCACGATTTCCCCCGGCAAATACAAAACTTCGGCTTGCAAATAGCGATGACCTTCGGCGGTATAATCAGCTTTTAATCTGTGATTGCCGCTCCACGCTAGATGCGCACCAACAAGCTCACCCTGTTGCTCACCAAAGCCTTGTTCACCCACAATAACGGCCGGAAAGTTCGCTTGAGAATTGCGACCATTGCGGTTTTCTTGCAACCAAGTGGCGTACCAATCACTGCGCTCTTGCTGAAACTCCTGACACCAGCGGCCATAAAATCCCATTCGTTCAGTACATTTACTGGCAACGGGTAAAGTACAAGCCAAACGTTGCAGCGTGACATCGGCTTGACCGTGGTTGATCAATGTTAACTGCTGACGCAATACACCAGACGGCAACAAGCCAATATTCAGAGCAACCGACAACTGCGCAACCTTGTCTTCTAAGCGAATCAAAAAGCCATTTTGCTGCTCTTCCACATCCACCAATGTCCAGCAAGCTGCCCACGCTGGCCGATCTGCGGCCATGGCTTCCACTCCTGGCGTTTGCAACCAACCTCGGCCCGCTTCAGGAATCAGCGACATGGGGGTTGGTTTATCCATCATGCCTTGGGGTATGGCAGCCTGCTGTGACAAATAGAGACTATTTAAATCGGTTGCTTTGGGCAAAGCATCACCAAAATACAACAACTCAGGTGCACCCTGTTTTGGACAAGCAATCACCAAGGTTTTGCCCTGTGCGTTTTGCTCTGGTAAATCTTGTCGATAAAGACTGACATTCAAACCATTTTTCATTATTTTTATCCTTTTGTAGCGCCCAAAGTTAAACCTGCAATAAAGTGGCGTTGCATGGCGAAGAACAAAATAACCGGAGGCAAAGCCGCCACAATGGAACCTGCCGCAATCAACTGCCAAGACGCCATCCATTGACCTTTTAGCGCACTGATACCCGCGGTAATCGGACGTACCTCATCACTTTGTACCAATACCAAGGCCCAGAAGTAATCGTTCCAAATAAAGGTAAAAATTAATACCGACAGGGCTGCCAAAGCAGGACGAACCAATGGCAATACGATATGCCAGAAAATTTGCCATTCACTCACCCCTTCTACACGTGCGGCTTCGATCAACTCATCGGGTAAACCAACAATGAAGTTACGCATAAACAGGGTACAAAAGCCGGTTTGAAAAGCGATATGGAAAAGAATCAAACCTGATGCCGTGTCATACAAGCCCATGCTGATGGTTAAATCCCGTACGGGAATCATCAGAATTTGAAACGGCACAAAATTACCGGCAATAAACGCCGCAAACAGCGCCACATTACCGCGAAATTTAAACTTGGCTAGGGCATAACCCGCCAGTGTCGACAAGGCAACGGCGCCAAATACCGCAGGTAAAGTAATAAGGATAGAGTTCAACAAGTACCGCACCATCGGGGTTTCTGTGAACACCAAGGCATAGTTTTCAAACAACATCCATTCGGAAGGTATGCCCCAGTAATTGCCGGCATTTATGTCAGCGGTCGATCTTGCTGACGTCAGCATCACGGCAATTAAAGGCAACAACCAAAGCAATAAGGCAATCCAAATCGCCACGCGATAACTTAAATTGAAAGGCAATGATCTTTTTTCTATAGGCGTTGGAAACATTAGGCTTTCTCACTCTTCAGCATACGCCACAAGAAGTAGGCGATATAAATGTCCATAATCAAGAACAACACGGTCGCAATCGCCGCACCGTAACCAGCACGATAATTAAAGATAGATTGTTCATACATGAAGTAAGCAAGGACGCTCGACGTGCCAAATGGGCCGCCGCTGGTCATGGTTGCTACGAGGTCAAAGCTTCGCAGGGCACCGATTACTGTCACGACAACGGCAATAAAAGTAGCAGGTCGCAATTGTGGCAGGATCACATGACGTAACATTTTCCAACCATGCGCCCCATCTAAACGTGCCGCTTCGATTTGATCTGGGTTGAGATTGTTTAAGCCTGTGAGATACAAAATCATGCAATACGCAATCTGCGGCCATAGCCCCGCGACAATAATGCCAAACGTTACCCAATTTTCATCGGATAAGATCGCAACTGGCTCCATGCCAAACAAACCAATCGCCTTATTGAACAGGCCAAAAGAAGGATCGTAAAACCAAGAAAAAACCAGACCAACAACCACTTGAGAAATGACAAAAGGAAAGAAGAACATCGACTTAACCAGTCGTATCCCCATGACTTTCTGGTTCAGAAAAAGCGCAATACCTAATCCAATAGGTGGTGCTAGCATGAAAAAAACCATCCAATACAGATTGTTTTTTAACGCTCCCCAAAACTGATAGTCTTCAAAAAGCTCGATGTAATTACGAAAGCCGACGAAGGTTTTTTCACCAATGCCATCCCACTCATAAAAACTCAACCAAATACTTTGAAGAATAGGAAAAATAACGTAGACCACAAACAAAATGACTGCCGGTGCTAAGAACAAAACTGGCATCCATTGCTGCTGCTTGCTATGCAACTTTTGCATGGCGCACATACCTCTTATTTTTATTAGTTTATAAACCGCCCTACTTGCTACCAACATTGAGCGTCAAGTAATTCGTCTAATAAAATAATGGAATAAAGTTCCATTTTTTGCAATACTCAATTTAGAACATTTTGTCAGGCCTCTTTTTTGAAGCTAAATAGACCTTAGAAAATTATAAAAATAGACATTAAGGAAACCCAACCATGTCAGAGCAAGACACTAAGAGCGGAGGCTCATCGCTAGACAAAGCACTTAGCCTATTGCAAGAAGTGTGTGTCACGCCGGTGCCATTACGCTTTGCCGAATTGGTCGAAAAAACCGATCTACCCAAAGCAACCGCGCATCGCACCCTGACATCATTGACCGAGAAAGGCTTAATTCGCTTCGACGAAGCTACTCAGCTGTATCACCCAGGTTATGGCTTACTCGAATTAGCCCACCAAGCCTGGTCAAAAATTGATGTGCGTGATATTGCTGCGGATCAAATGAAATTATTATGGAATGAAACCGGTGAAACCATTCACCTTGCGGTGCTGGATCGTGGCGATGTTATTTACATCGACAAGCTAGAAAGTCAAAAAAGCTTGCGCTTGTTTTCGGCTGTTGGCAAAAAAGGCCTGAGCCTATTGCACTGGCGTCGGTAAAGCCATGATGGCGTTTCTCAGTGAAGAGCAATTAGCCGCCGCCATCAAAGAACAAAGCTTTATCAAGCACACAGACACCACCTTAATTAACGAAGATATGTTAAGACAAGATCTTATCAAGATTCGTGACAGCAAGATTTCCTTGGATTTAGAAGAACACGAAGAAGGCATTCAATGTGCCGCCTCGGTGATTTTAAACCACAGAAACGAACCCATTGCCGCGCTGAGTATTACCGCCCCTAAATTTCGTGTAGACGATGCGCGCTTTCAACACTTTCAAGCACTGGTCAAAGACGCCTGTAAGAAAGTATCCATCCGCATGGGGGCCATGGCCTCTAATTAACTATAGGAAAATCCATTATGGCGACGATAAAACTAACAAACGTCATCAAACGGTTTCACGACATAGAAACCATTCATGGCGTCAATTTAGATCTACAAGACGGCGAATTTGTGGTCTTTGTTGGTCCATCAGGCTGCGGTAAATCCACCCTACTGCGTTTAATTGCAGGCTTAGAAGATATCACCGACGGTAAGCTCGAAATCAATGGCACCAACATGAATAACGTCGCGCCAGCGGATCGCGGCGTTGCTATGGTGTTTCAATCTTATGCACTCTACCCACACATGACAGTGGAAGAAAACATGAGCTTTGGCTTGCGTATGAATGGTGTTGCACCAGACAAAATCAAAGCACAAGTATCAAATGCCGCTAACATTCTACAACTCAATGAACTACTGGATCGCAAGCCCAAACAACTCTCCGGTGGTCAACGTCAGCGGGTCGCCATCGGCCGTGCCATTGTTCGCCAACCCGAAGTATTTCTTTTTGATGAACCGCTTTCTAACCTAGACGCGGAACTTCGTGTTGATATGCGCATTCAGATTGCACAACTGCACAATCGTCTAAAAGCCACGATGATTTACGTGACTCACGATCAAGTGGAAGCCATGACGTTAGCCGACAAAATCGTGGTATTACGCGCGGGTAACGTGGAGCAAGTCGGTTCGCCTTTAGGAGGCTCTATCACAATCCTGCCAATGAATTTGTAGCAGGCTTTATTGGCTCCCCTAAAATGAATTTTTTAGACGGCAAAGTCATTAGCATCGATAACAAAGACATTGCTGTGATAGACATCGCTGGACAAACCATCGAATTAGAAGTGGATGGTACGAAAATATCCGTCAACGAAAGCGTAAAACTTGGCATACGTCCAGAACACGTGAAAGAAAACACTCAAGACGCAGACATCGTCTTAAAAATTGATATCGACGTCGCTGAGCATCTCGGTGGCCTTACCTACCTTTACGGTCAATTTCAGGGTCACAAACTCACTATTGAAGTCAGTGGTGCCAACCTAACACGCCACGGAGAAAGTGTCGAAGTCGGTCTGAAAAAGCAGATTGCTACCTCTTTAATCGCTCCGGCGAAGCACTCGTAAATAGACCAGTGCCTGTTCGCTAACATAAAAAGCCCCGTATAAGCTTATTTATGCGGGGCTATCTTAACCATCACCTTACGTTAGACAAACTCTTCTAGGAAATTCGCTAAGTATCGATAACCTCGCTGGGCCGTCTGTGGGTTATACTGGCTTCCATGGTCTGGATTGTTCGCACTTGGCAACATAAAAGAATGCATGGTGTTACTGAAGTCAATAAACTGAAAATCCATCCCCAAACTTGTCCAGTAACGTTTCGCTTCTTGAGCGTCGTCCCCTGTAACCAGCGGGTCTTGATGACCATTTAAAACTAAAATCTTTGTTTTCGTATTGGCCTTTTCTTCCGACTGAGCACGAAAGAAGCTCATCAACCCATGAAAACTCACCGCTCCAGCACTATTATGAAGATGCAACCCCGCTTCCAAAGCCAATCGACCACCTAGACAAAAGCCAATATGGACGATGGTCTTACCATGAATAGCATCACAAGCTGATTGTGTTAGCTCATTCAGCAACTCGTGTAATGGGTCAGCTTCTGCGACCAAGGCCCCCATTTTGGCACGCTTCTGCTCCATCTCTACTGGATTCAGATCTATACCGTACAAATCAAGCGCTGTTGCTCGAAAACCCTAGTGACGCAATATGATCTGCAATACCTTTTTCAAAGTCACTTAGACCTGAAAACGTTGGCCAAATAACCACTTGAATATGACTCTTCTCCGAACTCAGTCCGTCAACTTGGTAATGCACACGCTTAATATTGTCTTTAAATATCGCTTCAAATGTCTGGTTCACTGGCAACCCCTTAAAGAATTTATAAATAACGTTTATTCAGTGTAACCAGCAAAATAGAGTCAAAGCAATCTTCATGCTTATTTTCACTACTTTCTGATACACTTTTCCTCACCGATTACCAACAATAATAAGCTCAACACTTCATGATAAGGATGAAACAATGACGCAAATAGCTTTAAGTAATCTCATTGGTAAACAAGTACTCGGCGTAGCGGGTACTTATGGCGCGAAAGAGAGCGAAATGGATGTTTATATTTGCGGTGTAAACATACTATCTGATACGGCATTGGAACTTTTCTTTCCTAATGGTCATCAGCTTAAAGCAGATCAAAAAATCACCGTACATTTAGATAATCGTACTGGTGTTTCTGAATATGATGCAGACTTAAAAGTTTACCGCTCCTCTTTTAAAGGTATAGTTTCATCCATAACAGGCCAAAAAGTACAACTAACCGCTATTGAGTACGAAGTGTACTATGGCGCTAGCATTGTTAAATCTTTCCGAACGAATGACTACGAGCATCCGAGCGACAACCGCCCTCCTGTCGATCTGCCATGCAGCCCCCTTACCGTTGCTCCCGAAATTGACGACAGCGAAAACGATAATAAAATTGGCGTTTTGATGACATATGCCAAACAGCAACCACATTCCACCGTGATGGCATTCTTATCCTCTGTTGACGATGATATTTTCTTTATTACCTTCCCGAGTACATTTAAGGCTAAGCTGTTAAGTCGTCACAATCAGTGTTACTTTGCTATCGATGGTCGTGCCACCTTTACTTTTGAAGAAGCCATCGAATGGAATTACAGCATCATCAAAAGTGATGTTTATGAAATACCTAAAAGCAATCCAGTTTTCCAACAAATCCAAGAACTCTTTATCCAGAAAAATCCTTGGGAAATGGGTTTCTTTAGTCACCCAGAAGTGACTATGTATCACCTAAAAGCCACAAAAGTTGTCTGTCCACAGCAAAAAGATTAACGATCAAGTGGACAAAACACACCTCAATTAAGGAAAAAATATGTTATCAGGAAGCTGTTTGTGTAATGGCGTGCAATACGAAATAAAAGGCGAATTGGGTGACATCATGCAGTGTCATTGTCAAAAATGTCGTAAAGCCAACGGCTCTGCGTTTGCCGCCAATGCAGCTATTCCAACAACCGCCTTCGCCTTGTTAAAAGGCAAAGAGCCTCCTAGCTGAATACGAATCTACGCACTGGTGTTTTCCGCGTCTTTTGCAAGCAATGTGCATCACCACTTTATAGTCGACGTTCACAAATGCCAGAGCTACTTCGCCTTCGTATCGGTACTCTTGATAGCAAAATACATAGCAAACCCTCTTCGCACATCTTTGTCGGCTCAAAAGCAGAATGGTATGAGATTTGCGATGATATTCCTCAGTATCAGGAACGCCCTACGGTGTAAGTCATGTATTTGTGATAAAAAAAGGGGAAGTCGATCAATTCAACTTCCCCTTTTTTGTAGTGTGTGACAGTTAGTCGTCGTTGGAGTCATCCCAGAAATCATCATCACTGTCATCTGAGTCGCCGTAGTATGACTCATCGTCGTCAGCGTCATCGTAAAAATCATCATTCTCGTCGTACTCATCACTTAGAGAATAATGACCAGCCATGACTGACTCCGAAATAAAGATAGTACTTGGTAGTGTTATAGTTTGTGTAGTGTGTAGATACATCAGACAGCCCTCCATTTTCAGGCCAATCAAACAGGAATGTTAAGCTTAGCAGGGAATATCCAATTTGGTAAAAGCAAATAAAATAGATTATATATTCTTGCCATCTATAGTGGCTATTTGCCAAATTTACATCACCATAACGTAGCAAAAACACTCAACGCCCCCATTGGAGACTCCACCAAAAACGCACGATTTAGCTCTAACATCCTGTTTCATAAGTTCAATATTCTTTCTATATCAGCAAGGTAAAAATGCTCGAACTCATTGTGCATTTTATTGTCTTAGTTAATAACCATAAGACATGCCATAATTTACGCAAACCAAGTCCCTTTTAATGAGTGGCAAGAGAGTGATGTTATGATGAGTAAACCCTACAACAAACTGACACCAGAAGAAGCAAGAGTCATCCTTGATAAAGGCACAGAGCGCCCATTTACCGGCGAATACACAGACACAATGGAAGGTGGCCTATATCTTTGCCGTCAATGTGATGCGCCGCTTTATACGTCAGAACACAAATTCCTTTCTCACTGTGGCTGGCCCAGTTTTGACGACGAAATTCCCAATGCTGTTAAACGTGTACCAGACGCTGATGGCCGACGTATCGAAATCGTCTGCGCCAATTGTGAAGGCCATCTAGGCCATGTGTTTGAAGGAGAAAGACTAACTGAAAACAACATTCGCCACTGCGTGAACTCCATCTCAATGACCTTCGTAAGCCAAGGTTAGTACAATGTGTTAACGTGAACATCTATGACGTCTCACGTTAACACTCACAAAAAAAAGAATATTAAAAAGGCTTTTAAGTTAAACTCTAGAGAAACGGATATTTTCATTAAATTACTCATAAAGTCTTATCATGCGTAAATTTTTTTTCGCGTTCTTAGTATTATTATTGGTCGGTATTGGACTCAGTTTATTGCTTCCCAAACCGCAGCCCTCCTCGCAATACCTTAGCCAGCAAACAAATTACACAATAAGCCAGGACTCTCTCTTTGCACCGTTGCCCATGACAGAATTTTTACTTATCACTCCAACCCCCAATGACGTGGTTTTCACCCTACGTTTAGGTTTATACAGCCAGTTACAACAAGCCGTGAATGCGGCAGAGTCTATGGACCTATCTAGTAAAGCATTCATCGTAAAGGTCGTGGATAATAATAGAGAGTGGTATTTACTTTTATTTAATCAACACCCAACAGCGGAAAAAGCAGAGCAACAAAAACGAGTACTGGAGAACCAGAAGATATCCGCTACACTTATGCTATTGCCTAAAGATCTTAAGATGTCAAAGAGCTAACCGGAGCGTGATATGAACTATTTGCCACCACTAAGAAACCATCAACAGATGGTGCGTGTTGTCAAAGAAAAGGGCAATATGAATGCTGTCACGGCGCAGAGCTTCAAATTAGGCAACGCTTTTGGCGATCATCAAACGAGCCATTTCGACTCTTTATTTGGTAATGGTGGTGGTATCTCTCCAACAGAACAACAAATCCGCACCCTAGATGCGATGAATGTCACCAGTAGTTCATTACGTCGACCTAGCCAAACATCCAACGGAGGGCTACTTCCAACCCGTACTGAATCATCCCTTTTTCATAAACTAAACCCTTCAACTCGAGAGTATATGAGTGGCATGAGCGGAGGGCTAACTATGAGCAGAAGTGATGCTGCACCAGGCACGAAACTGAGAACACAATTATCTCCAAATGCTGATAGTAAAACTATTTATCCGAATCGGAACACCCTCCCCCATGCAATGCGCAAGCGAAGCGACCATAGGGAACCTATATCCTATGTTTCCGATCAGCACGCTATACCATCGCACCACATTGTGGCTGACAAACAACAACCCCATAATTCAACTATCCACTCGAATAACAAAGACATTAACTCATAATTAGAACCTTTGGCTGACATGGTGTTAATGTCATACCAACAGCATTTGGAACCATCCCATTTTGCCCAGTTGGAGATAACATTTTTGTGGCTGGCATTATCGATGTGAAGACTTTAACACTACCAAATAAGTGTCGCGTTGGGTCCATTATCAAACTTGAAACGACTCCCATCGCAATGCCGGCTTCATCGCCATTAGACATGGGCACCATTGTCATTAAATTATGATTGGGCATGGCCATAATAAAAATATTAGGAACATTGGGAATCGCCATCGTTGTCATAGAAATATTGGGATATGGAATCGGTACAACAGCGAGTCCTACAATGGTTTTACACACGTCTGGAAAAGCAAAATTCATCGCTGGCATTTGTGTATTAGCAAACATAATCGCTCCCCTTACCCCATATTTATCCGTTCGGCATCAATACGAACATCTTTTTCAGCAGTTATCACCTGATGCTTTCCATGAACTCTCAATAGCCCTTTGGCAGATAAAGAGTACTGACTTACTTTTTGAAGTAGGTTCTCTGCCTGCTGAATCATAGTATTTGCCACAGACATGACATAGTTCTTACTCATCAATGCCATCTTGTCTAAAGAAATCAATTCTAGATTTTCAAAAGCCGTAAACTTTAGCTCAGGTGCCTGCCAGTGCATTTTTTTATCCGATGAAATCGTTAACGTTTCTATTTCATTTTTTCGAGACAGCAATTGAGTAATGTAATACTCCTCAGCCATCTCAACAAAACATACCGTATCACCCACACAAGGCTGGATCAGTAAACTAACGGCACAGGTAGCACAATAAACATCATCAATTATCCAAGAATTAGAAAGCTTATCAAAACGGGTAATTAATCCACCATAAGTCACCTGTATTTCTTTAGGAACAACGTCAGGCAGCGTCTTCGCGCTTAATTTTAAAACATGAGTCATGGTGTTACTCCAAATTTTGCAAGCTTGTCATCAATCGCTTTCTGATTAGCATCTGTGGTTAATAACTGGCTTTTATCTGCCCCCTGCCAACGACAGTCTTTTTCTATGACTTGATGAATCACGGTTCGTAATAAAGTCGAACGGCTAAAATTACATTTGTTAAGATCACTATAAGAGAAGTTGCTATAACTCAAATCTGTACCTGTAAAATCGACCTGATCAGCGGTTAGACTTTTCATCCAAGTTTGTGACATCGGGCAGGATACAAAGGTTGATTGACTTATTTCCGCTTGCTGAAAATTCGCATTACTTAAATCCGCTTTATCAAAAACACAGTTGTTGATTTTACTTTCGATAAACAACGCCTGCTGTAATTTTGACTGACTAAAATCAACATCGGTTAATACACATTTTGAAAAATTAGAACTATAAAGATCCGCTGCTGATAATTGCGTTCCAACAAATAGACTTTCGCTACAAGTGCAATATTTTAGGGTGATTTTTTTGAGGTCTTGACCGCTAAAGTCACACTCAAGCAACAAGGCTTGGGTGAAGCTGCAGCCATTCAGTTGCATGGTCTTAAAATCCGTTTTTAGCCAAACTATGTTATAAAAAACACAGCTTTCATAAACAGCGTGACTGGATTCCATTTCAGATAATGTCACGGTATCCCACTGACAAGATGTAAAGGTTGCACGGGTAAAAACACACTGATGCCATGTTGACGATTTAACACTAATATCCCGCCAGACACATTCACTGAAATCACACTCGCTAAGCGTTGCCATTTCACAAGCACTTTCCCATGACGACCCTTTAAAATCACACTGTATCAAGCTCGATTGATTCAGCTTACATTGGTTTATAAAAGACCGAGTGAAGTCACATTGCGTAAAAACAGCTCGAGTCAGATCGCAATGGTCAAAATGGCTGCCACTAAAATTGCAATTTAAAAATACCGCGCCCTCTAGCACACAACGATCAAACGTCACACCACTTAAATCAACCCCGATTATAGGTTGGCACATGGCGAGTTTTTCTTGAATGATTTGTAATTTATTCATTAGTCACCTAGTTAATCAATGGCATGGGGCTTTGTTTCATATCGTCAGTCAAACAGTCATCAAAAACAGCATCAGTCAGATCATTATTGAAAAATTCACCACCGCGTAAATCCACAGCAATAAACTGGCATTTTCGTAATGAACTGGCGTTAAAACACACCTCTTTTAGGTCACTGCTATCAAATTTAGCTAACGTCATAATGCAATTATGAAACAGAGCATTCTGATAGTGGCTACCTCTCAAGTAGGGCTTCGCCAAAATCGCATTCAATAAATACAGAGCCGTTTCCTTTACTCTGGCTCATATCCAATCCACGAAAACCACATGTTTTCCAAAGACCATTAGAAAAATCAGCTTGCAGAAAATCTCCCTTATTACTGAACTGAACTTTTTCTGCTTTTATACCGGCGAAGTCAGCCCCTTCCGCCTTAGTTTCCAACATCATGCAACGCTCTAACGTTATGTTTTGCCAGTTAGCACCTTGCAATTCTGGCTGAAAGAAAATACAGTTTTTTAAACTGCCTTTTTGCCAATCACTCTGAGTTAACTTAGCTTCCATAAAAGTCCCTTTTTCACATTGAATACGATGCAAAACACTCGATTGCATATTGACGTTCACTGCTAATATATGATCTAGAATGGCATCGCTGAAGTCACAGTGATCAAATTCCGCTTTCGTAACATTTGAATGGCTTAAATTGCTATGGTTGAAGCGCGTTTCTTTTCCATAAGTAAGCGCCAAGTTTGCCTTAATCATTGAACAGTTTGTAAAAGTAGCTGAGTTTAATATCGCTGAGGTAAAAACCGCCCCATCAAGACGGCACCCAGCAAAGTTACAAGAGGTTAAATCTGTTTTTTCCAGCATCACATCGCGCAAGTCCAAACCAGAAAAGTCTAAACCAGATAAATCGGCGCCAGCCAAATCCCTACCCGCCAATGATACAGAGGAAGCCATTAGCACTATTACCCATTCCCGCATCTGTTGAGCGCCGTTTTCTGGTAATGGTTGAGCTAAAACAGTTACTTCGGGAGCATTTTGGCGAGCCTCTCTGGCATTTTTCGCAGCCGATTGTTCGGCCTGCCATACCTGTTTTTGTTGCTCGAAGGTGAGTGCGTTTTCGGGCGGTAGCGCAGTCATCCACTCTGGAGGCTGATAAGAAGTAAACGCCTCTAAATCCGTTGCCGTAACATACACCCTATTATTTACCCGAGCTTTCATGCTAGAACTGGATTCACACGCCTTATCCTGTTGTTTCGAGTATTTAGCTTGTAGCTGCTTTAACTCGGATAATTGTAATTCCATGTCAGCGTTTGCTTTTTTAGCTGCCATATTGGCGTACGCTATATAGGGTGACAAATCGATATCACCGCTTTCTAAAAGTTCCTGAGGGATAGGGCCAGGTTCGTCGACATCTGGTGGTGTTTTTTCTAATGAAGGAAGCTGAATATTTGGATTGTCGGCTTGTATTTTTGCCACCTGTAACTCAGTGATATGATCGATTTTTTGCTGATGTAAACGTTTTGCCTCAGCATGGATGTTGTCATAATGTTGCTGCTGATCTTTCGTTTTCATTGGCATTAGCTGCGACTCATTAAACACATGAGCAAGCGCTGTTTCTGGGTCCGTACGTAAGGTTATTACATCTTGATAATATTCAATCGTTCGCGGGGCATCATTCGCGCCTTCGCAGGCCAACATCAATTTTTTCACATCCAATCCATCGGAATCATTCACTTGAGTGACTCCACGGTAAATGCAGACTCCAAGCTCCAATTCAGGAAAAAACCACACCGTATCTATGGCGGTTGAAATTTCTTTAAACACGTCTACGCCTTTAACGTGCTGACAAATAAAGGCACGCACTTTAATGTTAGGAAGCCTACCTTCAGTCACGTGATAGTCGACGTTCATACCTTTAATCGAATAGGCGGTATCTGGCTGGAAAAAATCTTCTATTTGCTGATCCAATGGGGCACTGTTAAATAATTTAGGATTGGTGTCTTTGGGAAATCCAGAACGGTCGTTTTCAAGCCACTGCTTATTATAGCTACCCTGATAACGAGTCCGTTGCGGCCACTGAATACTTAAAGGACCAAAGCCGGCTACGCTACGAACCTCTTTATCCGCCTTTGGACTTTCTTTTTCTAAATAAATATTGGGCAAAGCATAGCTGTCTGTTTCTTTATTTTTATATTTTTTATTAATGACCCCTTTACCCAAAGGGTTCTGTTCATAACCCACTGCGCCATAAGCGTTCTGATAGATCAACGGCATATCTGTAAACTTTACCGGCGTACTGACGGAACTGAACAAACCTCCGCTCCAGTATCTATCACCGATTATCTTTAATGATTTTTTAACTTTACCCAGTGACACAGTCACGGTCATATTGGTGACTGGGATTTTATTTGGAGCAAACGCCCTACCAGCTATTAATAACTCACCATTTGGCTTCGCAAAACCCATATCGAGTAAATCACCATTTTCAAGGTATTTTATGATTCTAGGCCACTGGCTAATTTCAGTAAGCAAGGCGTTGTCTGCGCCAAGCTTAAAAAAACACAATGCTCCTACCGAAAATTGGTGTCCATTAAAACCATAGGTCTTACTAATGAGGCTTAACTTACCAGGCTTAATTATTTGCATAATTATAGTGTCATCGCCATTGTGACCATATTAGCTACTATGCCTTTTTGGGCGGCAGCAACTTCTTCTTGTTTCTGAATAATGGTACTACCAGTCGCTAACTGAATTTTTACGCCTGCATTATTGTCAACGGATATACATAATCCACCTCGAGTTGAAACCGATAAATCTAATCCCATTGTTGAGCTAATCGACGTATTTGCAGACAAGTTGGTTGAAATAGAACTGGATGAACCTATATTAGTGCTTACAGAATTACTCATAGACAGCCTTGTACTCACATCATTAGTGGCTCCAATAAAAGTACTGACTGAGTTGGATGTACCTATGGTCGTATTCGTAGAATTACTTAACGACAGCTTTGTACTGACATCATTAGTAGCTCCAATAAAGGTATTTACTGTATTGGATGCACCTATCGTCGTGCTTATAGAATTGCTAAGAGACAACTTTGTACTGACATCATTGGTAGCTCCGATGAATGTATTTACTGAATTAGAAGCACCTATATTAGTGCTTATAGAGTTTCCAACAGACAGCTTTGTACTAACATCATTCGTTGCCCCCACAAAAGTATTTACAGCATTGGTCGCCGCCACACTTGTTGTTAAGTTATTTCTTGCGCCAATAAACATGTCCGTTTGATTGGTTGCTCCTATCGTTTTACTGTTATTATCCGCATTCCCGGTAACGTTAGTATCACTGCTTGAATTGCCATTAACTGTCGTTTTACTGGTAGAATTCCCATTCGTCATCGATGAATTCGTGCTATTACCATTATGAGTATTGGTATTTTTACTATCACCCGTCTGCTCATTAATATTTTCAGAATCTCCATACATAATAGAATGAGAATAAGAGAGACTGGTGATGCTAGAAGGATCTGCTGTCGGTGGTTCGGCGCCCATTCCACTCAAATTAATGGTTTTACCAGTAATATGACTTCGGTTATAACTAGAACCATCTGGTAACGTATTGCAAATATCAATAATCTCCTGATTGGGAATTTTGCCTTTGATGAAGCTCAAGTTATTTTCATCCACCTTATCGGAGAAAGCCCCCTGATACGACACATTGACACTCTTATTAGATTTAGAAAAGCTTTGCCGCGCATTGTTATAACTGACGCTGTACTCCTGCTCACTATGACTCTCGCTAAAACGACTGCCCTGGGAAACACTGGCACCAGCCAAACCTTGTGCTCCTTTGCCCGTCGTTGAGTAACTAAAAGAACAGCCCATGTCGTAACTCACACCGCCAAAACTAGCCCCTAAGACAGTTAGGTTACTGTAGGCGGTTTGAACGATATTCATCGCCGTTTTTAAATCGGCCTTAGCCTCACTGCCAAAGCGTATACTCATGCTATCACCATAGCTGGTACTACAGCTGCTTCCCCAATTGGTATTAAAGGTCCAACTGTTATTGCGCCAAAAGGCAGGCTGAATGGTTTTCTCTCCGTGAGAAGACACGACCTGCTGAATCTGTGGGATTTCACTTTCATTATCGCCACGCCCCACCAGCACCATAGAATTTACGGCAGGAGCCGTCTGCGATGTACTAGACAGAGCCACCCAATGGCTAATATCTGTTCCCTCGTCCGTGGCAAACTGCACCAAACAACCTATTTGCTTCAGTTTCGTTACCGAATCTCCAGATGATGAGTCACCATACTGGACGGACGTAATTTCGGTTTGAAAGTTATTTTTCTCGAAAAAATAAGGGTTTTTAGGAACCGCACTTTTTAACACTTTAGCTAACACATTGCCTTGATGAGTGTCTTGTATTTCAAAAGGGGTAATAAAGGTTGCCTCAGAGGCTCTTTGAATCAGTGCCGTTTGACACCAATGTCGCTTCTAGCGTCCCAGAATAGGGCGTACTTTCCGTCACCTTATGGGTTATTTTTGTGACCACAAAGGTCTTATCATTAAACTGAATAGGCATCAAATTGTCAGCGGTAACAGGCAATTTCCCGTCTTCATCTTGTTCGGTTGTGTCTTTTGGATTTATCGCCATCTGGCTTAAGGTAAAGGTATATCCTGGGCTGAGCAGAGTTGAGGTACTTTCCCCCGTCAAGGTACCTTGTTGAGTCGCTACTTGTTGAGCAATCTGTCGATGTGTTTCTTCAGATTCGCGTTTATCGACGCCATAAGAATAATTCTGATAAAACAGATAATTCGCCTTTGTCGTGTCTGCTGTAGCAGGAAAACTATTAAAACTCGCCACTTCGTTAGTTTCCCAGTTGGCCTGCTGACGAGTTAACACTGTGCCAACCGTCTGCGGCACCATCTGTGCTTGATAGGCTAAGTGACAGAATAAATCATTCTGCTGTAAACCAAGTGATTGTGCATCCGTATAGCTATAACGTAAAGCGAGAGATCCCTTTTTTACAGCCCGGAATGTAGACTTCATTAGGAGCTCGTTGTCTGATTAGAAAAAACAAGCGTTAAACCGTTTTCACTATGAATAAAATAAAAATGCACAGCGGCTTTTTTCATGACTCGTTGCAACATAGCAAAATCCGTTTCACCAGCCTGCATCCAATCTTGCACTCTCGTCGCGGTTAAACCAGCGATTTTATAACGTACCGAAAAATGCTTGCCGTAGCGGGATAGCTCGGGGGTAATTAAGGCACCAATAATTTGTTCTAGATTCATTCCCTGATGAACAAAATAGCGATTGCGTAATGTTAAAGGAAACAAGGGAGACTGCATCACCAAGCTATACTCTCCTGGTGCACTTTGACTAACCGAAGATACAATGCCAGAAAAATATCGCGACGGCAGAGGGTCAACACTCGATGTTGCTTGAGCATCAAACATACCATCTCGCTCGCCCATAGCGTTTGGGTAAGATTCAAAACCAATCACTAACTGAGTCCACTGCGCTAATAGATCTCCTCCAACACCCTGCACTAAAGAAAGTGATTGATTCGGGCTATAAGACGGTTTTGATAGATTGGCAAAAGAACGATTGGCATCTTTAGGGTTAATGGGCGGCTCATTTCGCTCATTGGCACGCAGACTGATGGTAAAACTAAAAGGCTGAGAAACCTGTTCCTGCCCCTCTACTGACACTACTCGAAAATAGTCACTATTGAGGCTCACCGCCAGAAGATTCAGCCACCACACTAAACGATAACGAGGTAGCAAACTGCCGACTGGGTTCTATCGCCATATAATCTAGGGGAAGTTTATTTTCTGTCATACCATCTTCGCTCAACTAATCCATCAAATAAAAAGACACCAACGATCATTTTGGTAACAATGATTTTTTATTCTTCGTCATTCATAATTAAAAGCAGGAATAGTGCCAGATAGTTAACCAGTTGATATTATTAGATTTAATTAAAATCAGCGCATGAAAGTGATTAAGACTGGGTCGGTAATCACCCATTTTCGGGTAGATTTCATACCCAACATTATGAGTTTTTCACAAAAAATAAACGTAAATTATTTTCTTTTAATCATTAAAAATTTGCAAAACGTTTTATAAATCAAATCATTAGTCAAAATATTTATGCCTTTAAATAAAAAAGGCTGTAATGGCATGACCTCTGCTATACATATGCTGGCTACGATTAGTAAACGAAAAGCAATGACTATAAGAAAGAATCCCACTACATCACGTGGGTTTTACTCATCAGAATTTATTTACAAAAGAGGAACCACTATGTCAGATAATATCGCATTCAAAATTCAGCTAGGCATTATGTTACCCAAGTTAAAAAGCACGATTCAAACAAACCTAACCAGCATTATTGAAGACCACATTAATCTAGTTAAAGAAGGCACATTAGAAGGAGAAGAAGCCCCATCGCTTGATGATGTAAAAGTCCTAGTCATGCAAAGCTTAGAAATCTTTCTGGATAACGTCGTACTACCCAGCATCGATGCAAAAATAAACCCAGCGGTGGTGGAAGAAGAGGTCACTATTGAAGAATCCGTAGAAGAAAGTGTTGTAGCCGCACCAGAGCCAGAGCCAGAACCTGAGTCAGAACACGCATAGCAATAAGGTATTCATTATCGATAGGGACAGCAAGCTATCCCTATCGTTTCTCCACCAAAAATAAAATGTAACCCGCTGTCTCGAATCAGCTAAGATGATGCAATAGATAATCTCTGGTGACTTCCAATTTAAAATCAGAAACCCATATCGGTGAACAAGGTTAATAATTCATCACGCCATTGCCGTTGAGTTTTATCCGGCCCAAAATAATACAAAAGCTCATTGTCGTAGGGTGCTGCCAGATAAATCGGTAAAGCCGAAAAGCCGATCTTTTCTAGCGCTTTTTGCGAGTGCAGATTGTTGTCATAGACCTTGGCATAGCAAGCTGTCATGCCTTTATGCAGATCGCCAAGTTTGAGCAAAATAGCCACTGCTCGCGGCCCAAAACCATAGCCTTGAAAATCCTCTCCAAGCCAATAATAAAAAAAGCCGATGCCGTTAAAAACCTCTAAGCAAACTGAACCAATAAAGCCCCACTCCTGATGAATGACCGCATAAAGGTAATGATTGTGGTAATGACGACAATTCTGTAACCAAGTTAACCAGTCATCATCATGACTAAAATTCGGTAGATTACATAAATCTGCTACGCTAGCAGCACCCTCACTTTGCTTGCAGTAAACCCAACGATAAGCATCTATATGGTAGGATTCCAATGGCGTTAACATGAGTCCTGCTGCACAATAATCCTGCCACGGAATAGAGCTTTGATTGGCTCGTTCAGCGTGATATTGCACCCAGCGATAACAGCTAAGCAATTCTGCATTTTGATATTGATTGAGCAAGGCACATTTAACGCTTTGCAGCGCTTGAAAAGACTTACCCGACTGAACGCAGGCTTCGGCATTCGCTACAATAATTTTGCTATACTGCTCATTACTTAAACAGTCAGCATCGAGATTTAACAGAGTGTTACTGATCTCATCAACCATCACCCAATCACAGAGCCGCTCAGCAAGATCTAGCATAAGAAGATAATCTGACACTGGATATTTTGCCGTGACGAAATGACGCTCAGATAGTTCAGTATTTGATAACGTGTTTTGGTATACATAATCCCTTAGCTGCAGCATCCAATAGAGCCTATCCTCAGCATAAATTGGCTGCCGATGAACATCACGCAGCGCTAATACCCAATTCTGCTGACTCGGTTTAGAGCAATGCTCTTCTTCAAGCTTCTCATGAGGACTCAATAGCATTAGACTCTATAACAGAGCTTTGTTTTTGCAGTGCAACCATGATTCCTCTGCCTCATCTGCGATTTGCCAAGATGACATTCAACTAACAAAGAGAGAGCTAGCAGGATCGATGCCAACATAGGAAGGACGCACTATGGCGCATTTTTACTGGCTTTTAGCGTAAAAAAGGGTACAAACAATGTGGAATTGGGTGATTACCTACCCTGTTACTGGGTGGTCTTTTACGGACTTCTAGCGCAGCAATAGTGATGCAGAAAACCAATTATACCAACGTTACATCGAACTAAACCCCGTCCGAGCAAACATGGTTGGCCACCCAGCAGTCTACAAAAGACCAAGCGACTACCCCCCACGTTCTTCAAAAGGAAGAAAGACTCATCGCTAACTTCTGGCATCGCACCCACTATATGTAGTGCTAGGCAAATACCATCAACAATCAAAAAACTACCAATCACTATTTAAAGGACATATCCGACCTGCAAGGTATTCTGGCGCTTGCATTAGCACGGCTTTCGCAGCTCGCTCACCTGCCTTGGTCACTTGTTGTTGTACTTGCTGTTTGTCAGATTTTCTTGACATCACCTTGCTCCTTTATTTACGCAGACTTTATTGTCACTTTAGAATTGGTTTAGATAAAACACTTATTAGATATTTAGGATCAGATGCTGAGGTATCCCCACGAATTTACTCATAAATAGGTTCCTTGTTCGAGCTGCTGAACGAGTTGCCTTATGCCGTCCTGCCATTCCTTTTTGATATCTGGAAACGAGTCATAATGGCTCGTTTCCCAAGGTAAAAGTGTGACCGAACTCTTCGCTTACGTAGGGTATTCACTTGGAAGCGTTTTGCATAGCCTGCTAGCTCTATGACTTTACCGATTAAAACAAGCAGAAGCGCAGTGACAGTTGTAAGCAGGATTAAGTTGCTCAACCGTTCTATCTTTGATGTCAAACTCAACTCAAATCCTAGGCCGAATCGGCTGCTTTTCATATCGCGAAACCCTTCTTCAATTTGCATTCTCGTTTCATATGCTTTGACGCAACGCTTCGCAAAAAGACGGTTCACAGGAAGAGAGACACTAATAACCAAGGCTCTTTTGCACCTCTGGCTGCGGTAAGCGAAGATAAAGAAGCACGTCTTTTACCTTTTTGATTGATGGAGTGACGCCCTTTAGGTGGGACTCTTGTAAAGGACAAACTGATTGGTGATTGGGCTAGATTGACGATGTTTAAGCTCTAGATGCTTAGGTTTTTGATTAGCACTAGAGAACAAAGTGGATATGCAGCGCCAAGCTTGAAGCGAGTCATCATAGTACTTACGCGGCCTTCTGACTCGCCCGACATAATCCCAGCCCTGTTTCACAACTTCATCTAACCAAGGTGTCTTAAATCCAGCATCCGTTACAATGATGGGCTTTGCTTTACTTGGAAGCAGTGCTTTTAAAACGCTTAAAAATTGTCTATGTGTTTTAGGCTTTTCTTTTGTGAGCTTGTCATGCACTTCTTCATAAAGCGTAATGGATCGCCCCTCAAAAGCCATACTGGCACGAATTAGAAAGTGTTGTCCACGAGCATCTAAATCAGACCAATCCACGCTAATGATTGGACGCGTTTGAATTACAAAGAGTCGGCATATATAAGCGTAAATCGATAATGCTTCGCGGCGTAAATTCGGATTGGAGAGCAATCGGTCTGATCGTTTAATGCAGTGCTTTTCATACGCTTTTGATTGGATGCCTCGACCGATACTCGTCACGGTGCAAAGATTGCCTTGCGCTAAGCTGAGTACACAAGCCGATAACGCCTTGCGGCGAGTTTTATGCATGTTTGGGCTGACAATCGGAAGGATTTTGTTCAGAATAGTGGTCGCGTTCATGGCTCTCGTGTTTGGTTGTTTTTGGCGAAATTATTGATCACCAAGGGCCATGAACGTTCCCTTATTGCGTTAACTAATTGTTATTTATATCAAATTTGTGGGGATACCTCAGGATCAGATGAAAATCTATTTAGCTAATTAACCAAACAAAAACTCAACCCCAAACACCCTTATCTTTAAAAAGCTCCCAAGCTCACACTTACGTAAAACCTTAAGAACGTCATTTAAATCTATTCCCACCCCACTTCTTACCCATCAAATATCTTCCACGGCTCTGTACATTGCGCTTTGAGCTAAACGGTATGTGACTTTCTCGTTGTAGTAGGTGCATTGTCTAAAGCTATCCGTTCCGCTGGCGTTGATGTTGATCCGCCCGCAAACCCAGGTACTGCCGTCGGCGTATGAGACACACCGGGGTTTCGGGTAAATGCATTATGCGTATGCATTCTATTTGTATCTCCAGTATGAGTCCAAGGCGTCTGCGTATAGGTATTTTTCTCATTATCATATGTTCTCGTACATGTTTCATGACGACGAGATACAGATAAACTTCGGTTCTGACTTCCGGCCGGTGTAAATTCCCGTCGTTGATTAAGCGTCTGAGTGATTTGTCTCACCTCAAACCGTTCCTTTTCTGGCGCTTTTTCTTTCTTGATGATTGGAGCACCACTGCCCCATGAGCCTTGTAGATTCATATTTTTTACCCTCAGTTGTTATATGCCACGTTGTACCGCCTATAAACATTCCCTGCACTGTTACTACCAAGTTTAAAGTGCGCATAGCACTGTCGCGGGACCAGCCAATAGTTGCGGTGCCTGTCCTTCTTGATATTGTGATATTGGGGTCAGATCAAGAAACTAAAGATAGCCCAGTACTCGTTTCACCATATGATGTATGGATGTTTGAGCACCTCTATCCTAGTAGAAATAGTTTTTGATCTGACACCACAATATCTTCGCTCTTTATTTCTAGTTAGACATTCTGGCCCGAAGTATGAGCTGCTTGAATTGCTTGCCCACCTGCCGACTCGCCCCGTACACTTGTTACGACTCCTGTCGTTACAGAGTAGTGATATGAATTATGTGTCCCTGGGTTCGGACCTGGTGTAAAATGTGATTCAGTGATACTGCCTGACCTGTGCCTTGTCATTTGGGCGACATCGCCATTAGGCCTAGTTTGTTGGTATCCGATATCAGCATCTTGGAGGTTCCTCCCTCCCCTGTTTACATTAGCTCGAAATGCTTGGACACCAACACGTGTAGGGTGTGAATTGGGTGCTAAATGATCATATGCACTCATATTAGACATTGACTGTTTCCTCTTAATCTCAATTAATATAAGTCAACTAAGGGGGTAGAGTAATACATCTACCATCCCCATCTGCTGCTTCCACCGAAATTTGGTAACGGATAAAAAATTGCAAGTTTGGGGTCAGTTCTGACGATATTTTGATATTTTTTAGACAGTTCAAAAAACGCCATTTTCATATCTAAAAACCTTCAATTATCAACAAAGCTTGAAATTTCTTGATCTGCAGCCAATTATTCATTTATTTAACTTTCCCAAGTGAGTTCCGTACACTGCTCGCACTCACATCCCCATGCGTGTTCGTATCAGTGTCTCCTGGCCTTCTGCTCCCTGTTGGGGTGTGCCAATCTGGGACCGCCTCATGGGAGTGGAGTCGATCAACATCCCGAGTATTTGCCACTGTGCGTGAGTTCGATACCACCATTGCTCTTCCATCAGTATACGTTGTTCTATCTTCATAGTGATTCGTTGTCGTTTCCCTACGCCCAACGGATACACCGCGTCGTCTAGTGCCACCCGCCACCTCTGGTTTTATAGTAAAGTCTCTTGAATATGCGAATCCTGTGGTGGTTGTCGCTGTAAGGTGGGTGGTTGTAGTTCCTGCCGCCACTTTTTCCCTACGGGCTGCGTTTTTCTCTTGACGTTGCTCTTGAGTCAGTTTTTTCGGCATATTTTCACCTCTTCGTCCTTTTAGGACATTTTGCTACAGATCATAAACTCCATTTTCATATTTAAAAAACCTTCAATTCTCAACAACACTTTGAAGTTTCTTGATCTGACCCTAATTTTCACTTTCATTAGTTTTGCAATAAGATTGCCAATTTAAGAATTCGGCATAAAAAATAAAAATCTTTATTTTTCAATACACTAAAACCAAAACCGCTCTAACTTTATTCTCTTGGTTGGGTTGTTCTTTACCCAATTGGGTTGGATCAATTCCTCCCTGTCCTTCAATGCCCATGATTTCAAACACGTTGATCTGACCACCTTTTAGTAGAAAAATTTCTCGATACAGTTCTGGTGCGCTGAGTTTTCCCCAGTCGCAGGCGGTGTAAATAAGGTAAGGCACCATGGAGTGTGGGTCGTCTTTGATTAGGAAGTCAGCCGCCCTGCGCAGAGATGCAAAAGCGTCATCACGGGTGAGCAGAACACCATTAGACCTTTCTCCATTACCTCCTTCTCCATCACCTCCGCTACCGTTATTATGGCCTGCGCCATTCTCAGACTCCCCATCGCCATTCATATCCGCACCATTATCTTCGCCTATTAGCTGACTACTAAAAGACACACCCCGACGAGTAAGCTCTTGATGTAAAGTGTCGTTTATTTGGTGCAAAACACCTTTGATATCACTAAAGCTTGGACTCGCATCACCACAACAGTCGTCTAACCATTTTTGTAGCCGCTCTAATGATTGCAATGCGTCCTCTAATTGGCTAATAAGAGCCAAAAAATACTCTGTATCGGTAGCGGCCAAACGTTGTTTAAAATCTTGGCTGGTTGGGCCTTTCCAAGGCGATTTGAGTTGATTTTGTTTTTTTAATTTTTCAAAATGTTGGGCATTTTCCCAATCATTCCAGCTCAATTCTTCGCCATCTAGATTCGTTTCAGTCATGGCTAAACTTTTGATAATGGGGTGAGTTTGTCGTTAATCCAATTAAGAGGGTTGGTTCGAAACTCCAAGTCGCCATCTAGCATTTTTGGGTGCATGTCTGCCCAATAGATTTCGCACATTTGTTGTATTAATAAAGCCGCTGGGGCGATGCCTCCTATACCTTCTAAATGCAAATTCGCTTCAAACAGCCAAATACCTAGCTGTAAATCTTTGCTTTTTTCAGCCAAGGCATTAAGAGCAATATTTTTAACTTGCGACCAGTCGGCGGTTTTAAATTCATAGGTCCAAACCCCCATCGGCAAAGTCGGATCGTCGGCCTTACGGGCTTCTTTAATACTAGAATACACACCATTATGGCGTACCGACGCACCCACCCTTTCCTCTCCTATTGGCGCCATTAATTGGGTGAGCGTATAGCCCATGTGAAATTGCATGTAGGCATCGGGGGAATGGGTAGCCGCTTCGAATCTCATAATGGGTTCCTATTTTAATCCTGTCACTATTCAGTATTTGATCATTGGTTATTTAACTATTAATCATTTAACCCTGGCGCCTGAGTGGGAAAATGGCGCGGTAAAACAATGGCATGCTGCTCACCTTTGTCATCACTAACAAACGCTTGTACCAATAAGTTTGATCGACTGACATACGCGGGTTCTTCGAGATACACTCGCTCACCTTTTACCCCCATCAGGGACGTAAAACGACAACATACTCTCATTGTCTAATTCGGCAGAATCGCTAGCGTATAACGTCAGCCACTCAAACAACCCCCATGGACCTCGGCTGACAAAACTTGCGGTTAATGCTTTTGCTGTCCCCAATTGGGTAGGATCAGAATGAATACCGGGTAAGCCAATGGGCAAATAGGCTGAGCCAGTCGCCCAGCGCAAATCCAATTGCATGCGACTGCCGGTGACCAAATGATAGTGTTATTGCCATTAGGAAAAGCGCCTGTGTTCGACCACTTTGTAAGACCCATTCAATAATCTGATTACTGCCTTCTGAAGCCTTTAATAAATCACCTTGGGCGTCAAAAGTGACCTGCATGTGAACTTGCCACTGTTTATTCTTGGCTTGCCAAGTTTGAGCGAAGAAATCATCGACCACATTCATCTGCTCGATAAATTCACGCCAAGACGCTGGAATACTGCCGTCTTTTTGGTTTTGTTTATCCAGATCCGCTAAGAGGTTTTCTGACTTTTCATGGTAGTCTTTGAGAAACGCCTGCAACGCTTTCGAGTTCAAATCCTGGTTACCGGCTTGGTGTATCTCAGCAAATGGATACCGACCAGCAACCTCTTGGTTGAAGCGTTCAGCTAAATATGTATAGCGTGCAACTAGGGCTTTTTTATCGGCACTGCTACAATGCAAACCAACCTGCTGCTCTATTTGTTCACGACGTTTAGCAAACCAACTTCCAGAACTGTGTGTTGCATCAAAATATTCACTCTGTGGGCATTGGCTATTGGAAATATCGGCCAGTTTTTGAGTGACCAGATCATTCAATAAGACAACCTGATTATTAGGCTCACCACGCTCAAAGCGCCCTAAATCTTGCAAAGTAGCCATCCATATTTGTACTTTAGGATCGCTTAACCCTGTATCACTGTTTTGCAAGTATTGCAATAATGGCTGAGCATAATTAAACGCAAAATAGCTCATTTTTTGCTGCTGATTGGTCAAATAAAGTTCAGCCTGCTTATCATCCTGAATGTTAAACATTGCCTGAGCAAAATCTGGCTTTTGCCATTGAGGAAAAGGCAAAGGCTGATAGAGTTGATAGTCACTCACCAGCCTGTCCAATTGAGTCAGCTGCTGCAAAATGAACTTCTGCACTTGTTGGTTAAGCCTTAAAACATTGCTGGTATCACCAAGTTGTTGAAGAAGTATCTGAATTTGTAACAGGAGCCTCTTGAACCTGCTTAAAACTATTCACGGCGTCTGCGACACTTCTTTCACGATAATCAATAAGATCATTGACTGGTTTTGGCGCTTTTATACGTTGGGCAGGTCGTATCATGGCTGCACTTAATAAGCGCTCTGTGACTTGTTGTAAACGCACATCCAAGGCACTGTTAAATAACGCAGTGTCTCCATGCTCATCAGTGAATTGTTGATAATTCACTAAAACATCGATCAGTTGTTGCAAAGGCGCTTGCTGCCATTGATCAACACCTTCTGATGAATCTATCACCGGAGGATAGCTGTCTTTTACAAACGACAGCTCTGTAATAGCCTCGACCTTTTCGGCTAATTTTTGCAGTTCAGGTGTTTTTATCAATAGCCCTTTGGGGCCAAACTCAAACAACGCCCCAAAAGGAGCAAAACTTAACTCGGCAAAGCTTTCTCGCACGATTTGATCACACGATTGTGGCGAAAAGCGCTCGGCTAATTGCTCTAATTGACGACTGTCAAAACCATGCACTACCAATTCCTGGCGTAATGTATTCATTTGTTCGGCAATGCGGCCACAAGGACTAGTGCTGTTCGAGTTTGCAAGCCAATCATTGCTTGTCTTGACGGTCCATTGCCTTAACTTTTTATAATCTTGGATGACCGTAGACGCAGGCAAACGCCGATCTCTCGCCATCCAAACAGTCTGGGCATTGAAGGCTTCTAGTGGTGCTAGGGGAATATTTTCAGCATGTTGCAATAAAGCAATTTGTAGCTCGCCTGTGAGCGTTTCTAAAAATTGCGTACTAAGCTGACGGCTTACTAAGGATTCGTCGTTACGCATCCAACTAGGACTGTACTCGGCTCGACGTACCGCCCCAACAATAAGGTCACTGGCAAAATTAATACTATTGGGTACCGGGTTGTCATACAGATAATTAAGTAACTTAGCTAATGCCGTACTTAACCCGCGATTATTTTTTAATGGACCTGCGAGCGTTTCAAATGATGCTTGCTCATTTTCAAATTCAATTAAATTTTGCTGGTAATCCTCTAGCTGTTGAGACAATGCCTGATAATTACCCACTGCCAAAGGGGTTTGTGTTGCCAACAGCAGAGCATCAGCTCTTTGCTTTAATCGGCACTCCAGAGCAATAAAAAGGTTTTTTTCGAGCAAATGCTGCGCTACCAATTGCTGTTTTTCTACCTCAATCATGTCCAACCAGGACAACGGCATAGATATCGTCAACAAACGCTCACCAACATCACTCAAACCTTGCATAAGCCTAAAAGTATCGGCGCCTTGAGCACTACAATCTACCAACATAGAATGAAGTTGTTTGAGTTTATCTTGACTAAAAGTATTAAATTGAACGACACGAGTAACATCGAACACAAACAGCAAAGACATTACCAATGCAGTAGCTAAAACCCCAATCTGAAATTGTCGCAACACTTTATTATTAGAAAATCGACGTTTTTCTAATATGGAGCTAAGGTGTTTTTCTGCAAAGATTTTTTGTTGAAAAACATCTTCAATAAAGGCCGTTTTATCGTCTAGCTGCCCACAAAAATAAATACCTCTAAGGGGTAAAGCCTCTTGTAAGCTGCTACGAACAAAAGTCGACGCCATCACTTTTGTAAGCGGCTGCTGCAAAGCTGAAAATTGGTGTATGTAGAGCATAAACCTGTCTATGTCGGCTATTTCTTCACCACCGGATGCCACTTGCAACTGAGTAATTTGTAAAGACGCCAATAATTGCGTAAACGCTTCGTGTATCCACTCGACATTAAATGCGGTTTCTAGGCGATACGGATTTGACCAACCGATCATCTGCTGTTTAACCTTTTCATCTTGTGCTTTCCAGAAAGCTGGAAAGCCTTCAATGCGATCACATTGCGTGATAAAGACATAAACAGGCAGCACAAAACCCGTCTTCTTTTGAGTTTTCCAAAGTTGTTGAAACAGCTGTTCGCCAAGCTCTTCTAATGCTGCAGGCGCATCTGGATGCAGTAGAGATTCTGCAGAAATACATAAAATAATCTTATCAAGGGCACGCTCTGGGCGATACCAATTGAGTTGCTCAAGGTTATCATCCAAGGTATCGATTGAAGATTCGATGACCACACCATGGTCAAAAAAATGCCACCCACTAGCCGCGGTTAATAAGCGCTTCTCTCTTGGTAACAATTGTGCTCGCTTACCTTGTTTAATAGATTGCACTAATTGGCTTTTACCGCTCTGTTCCTGACCAATTATAAGCGACCACTCTACTTGATAGCGCCATTCTCGTTGAGTTGTTAAATACTCTATCGCATTCACTGCGCGGCGTATTTGAGCCATACCAACGAGCTGGCGATAACTTTTCTTCTTATTTTTTGGTTTTTCTTTTCCTCTAAATTTTTTAATCAACCAGAGCACTGGCATACTAAAAAGATCAACCAGCCATGACATAAACCGAACCAAAGACTTGGTCAGTAACAGCAACCATTTAGAGCCTTTTTTAATCAACCATAATCCTACCCCAACGACTATGATCACTAATAAGATGAGGCCAATCATTTGCCAAAGAGGATCCTGCCAAATCGGTTTAAGCTGCTCAATCAAAGGGGATAATCGCGCCACAAGACTTTGATACAATCGCTCTACTTGCAGAGTAATACGATCAAATTTTGAAAGAGATTGCTCTATCCAACGTATCATTCCAGTTAGGTCAGTAGCCATTTTTCAAGCCCCTGATTCAATAACAACCACACCACTGCGCCTATTAAAAAATACAGGCTAATACTGTAAACAGTCCAACGATACCAATTCGATAATGGGGCGAGACGCTGCTCATATTGTGACGCCATGCAATGTTCATAAGCTTGAACATGGATATACTGAGCAGCTATAGGTTGATGTTGAGTGATAATTTTAAATAACTTATGGCGATAGACTTCTAATATGGGCTTCTTTATCGCGATAACGCCCAGCAAAGCCGAGCCGCAGCGCAAGCAAATATACGGCACACAGCTGTACTTCAAGTTGATCATATTTGCCATGGGCTAAAAGAGTATTTAAATGCCTATAAAAGGTACCACCAGCTGAGCAACTATCATAAAAATGCTCCTCTAATAATACCCGCTGCCAATAATCTCGCCCTGTCCAATCTAATTCAATAATAAATAATTCATCAGCAAGGGCTACCATAGCAAAACAAGCTTGATCTAATAACACTTGCTGCCTTTCAGTCAATTTATCTCGCCAATACAAACGCTTATCACCCAGCCATTGGCTCAGGTGTAAACTAATGGCGGTCGCCATTTCTTCGTCATTAGGCATAGCCTGAAGTTTCAGGATTTTTTGCTTCTAAGGCCAACTGATCATGATTAATCCAACGCTTAACCATAGCAATCTGCTGATAAAACTGATTCATCAAATTAACAAGATTGAAGTCTGTTCTGGCCATCGTCATTCACCCTCTTTCATTTTCACATCATGAGGAAGATGCAAAACAATGCGCTTCGGTTGCATTGGCTTTAACTTACCATTGGTACAAGCCACCACTAAGGGTTGTCCGGACTTTATATACAAAGGGTCAACTGAAATATAAAATAATACGTGTCCAGGCAAAGCGGTAATACCTGTTGCCTCATCATATTCAGTTCGCTCAACACTGGCGCCTAAAAGGCGTTTTATAGAAAGCTCTTTGTGTATTTTTCCTGACGCAATTCGACAATCTGTCATCCATTGGACTAAATCGGACTGTGTTTGTTGTTGGCGGGGTTTTAACTCAATAAGTAACTTATTTCGGCTCCATGCTTTATCAAAAGCAATGGAAAATACGCCGTCTTGGCTTTCTTCAAAGACTAAACTTGAGTAACGTAAGTTCACTTCTTCCAGTCGCTGTTCGATATACTGAATAGCAAATGCCAACCCACTACCACAATCTAAATGTATATAAGGTGGTAATTTAGGAGGAATACGACTTGAATCCAACTCGCACATTGAACCAATCAACCGAGCTAATACTTGATACACCATCCAAGGGGAACTAACACCATTATCCACTATCAATTCCAGCTCCGCTAAATGCTGAACCATAGAGCGAATCCACAATCGATGTTGATCACTAACACGGCTCCCCAACAGTTCTTCGCCATTTTCAGAAAAACCAGCCAAGAGTCGTGCTTTTTTACGAATCATAAAAGCCATATTTTGTAAACGAAGTTGAAGGGGGAAGCGCTCCATTCGAGCTTCTTCATAGGCTATAAAATTGTCGGCTTCTATACGTAACATCGGTGGGCAATAGGATGTTACTTGGTATTGTGCACTATCAATTTTACTGATTTCCAAAAGAGGTAAAGCAACATATTGCTCTCGTACTCGATTGGCTACTTGCAATGACAGGATGGGCTGCAATCGTAAAACCTCAGTCTCCCCATCTCCTGTATTGTCGTCTTTCGCCAGTTCCCCGTCGACGACATTAAAACGCTGAATATCAGAGCTGCTACTTGCGCTACCAGATACGCGAATAGGTACGGTTAGCTGAATCTTTAATGCAACCTGATCGTCAAACTGCACGTCTTTTTTTAAATCAATCTGAATAGGAGCGTGCTCAGTGACGTCATAATTTATTTGAAGACCATCGGGCATAATAGCCCGTAGTTTTTTTAAATAAACCACGCCTTCTAATAACCTTGCCTCGTCAATAGCCATATTTATTATGCCCCAATGATAGGGAATATTTCGCATCAGGCTCTGCAATTGATTCTCCCAATAGATATGATTTTGCTGAAAATGTTGGGGAGATAACAACATTCCTTCATGCCAACAAACAGAAAGAGGCAAACTATCAAATTGGCTCATGGTTTATGTTCCTCAAGCAAATAATTTTGCCTGTTTAAAGTTATTTTCAGCACCTTATATTGAGTAAGGTCTGCTTGGTATTGACCATCTTGGTCAAGATAATTAGCGAAAAGATAAACAGAAACGGCATTAAAATAATTTTTTGGCAAAATCAAAACGTATTCTGCTGTGTATGGCACCACTTCCTGTTCACTGACAACTAACTTTTTCTGATAACGAAGTAATAATCTTTTTTTATTTATGAACCAATCTGGACCGCTTAACGCACTCAACACTTCCGCCGCCTTATCGTTAAAGACGAATACAATATCCAGTGCAACCGGTACATTATTATTACTGTCGACAGAAGACTGTATGTAGACAGACTCTAATAATGTCTTATCAAAATGATAGAAAGGCACAACTTTCGCCATGCCTTTATCAAGACTATTGCCAATGCTTGCAGCCGTCTCACAACCCGACAAAAAAAGTATTGATAACCAAAACACACCATAAAAGGCAATCTTCATGGTATACATTTAACACACCGTAGCGACTAAAAAACGAATACGTTGCACTCGTTGAGTCCGAGCGATTAGTGCTGATCCGTAACCTAATCGATTCGTAACACCTAATTGAGTACTCAGCAAAGTAGCATTGTTTTCTACCTGACTGTCTGGCAAACAAATAAATGTAATCAAACAATCCACTCGTCTTTCACTAATCCAAGCCAATAGATCTCGTAATTGATAATGAAAAATACCACCAGGAACTAATTCACTGATGCGCTGCCTAGTCATCGGCCCTAATTCAAGCTCAAATACGGCTTGTTGGTCCCAAACTCTCTTTCCTAAAGCCGCTTCGCTACCTAGACGATGATTTTTTTTACCGAGACGAGAATGATCAGTCGATTGCACACTAAGCCAACGACCAATCAAACTATTCATCTTCACCACAGGCAACGCCAAGACAATTTCAAACAGTTTTCTAACGGTTGACAGTGTCATGCGACAGTTCGCCAAATGACCGGATAACGCTAATAAAGTATCGTCATGCTGACCGTGTAAACTTCGCTGCGTTGAATAGTAATGACCACTTAACGCCAATAAAAACTCCCCTATAGTACTTTCACTCGCTTTACTATTAGTGAGGGTATAATTAGTTTGAGCGTGAATAACATAACGCAATGCGTGAATACGATTATTAAAAATATTTATAAAGGCGGCCATTGCCCCCTCCCCGTAATATTTATCTTCACGCATCATATCGGAAAATGGCTCAGCCAACGGTCCGTCTAGTCCAGTCAAGTTATAATAAGAACACTCAATTGTGTGTTTCTTACTTTTCAACCAGTTTGTAGAGCCTGCTTTGTTATTTTTTTCTTTTTGTCTCACTGTCTCTTTTAATAAAGCTGTCTCCATCATGTCTTCAGAAAATAACACTTTTCGTATTTCTCCTGGAGGAAGACTACGTTGCAAGGAACCCACAAACGTAATTTTTGCTGTCAGGGATTCTAGTACATCGTCTTCACCCACCTTCATACCAAGTAGCAAATGCGCTAGCTGATGAAATGACCAACCAGCATCAGGTTGGGTATAAAGCTGAGCTACAGAATAACCTTTTCGCCAATGCGTGGTTGCCATTGATGCCACACTCCTTCGCGTTGATCACTAATCAATTGCAGCTGTACGAAATGATTCAGTGTTGTATATAAACCGAAAAAATAGCTCAGTACGCTACCCAACAATAACGGGTTAGCATCGGAAAAATAATCTTCATTTATTTCCAATGAGATTTGATTGCCCCGACAATGTCCACGCCACATATCACCGCCAATTCGCCTTGTCACCATTTGTGATGACATACTGACTAACCCTTCCAATTGTCGATTATGGGATGGAGACAAGGGATCACAATACAAACGTAGAATTTGTTTTAACAACGCCAAACGCTCATTGCCCGAACCAAGGGCGTCCAAGTTAAGCGACAACTGTGATAATAATTTTATATTGTTTTTACCTACTAAACTGGCACCTTTAAACTTAGTAGGTATGCCTAAAATAGAGGCGTTCAACATAGGACCTGAGCCAACTAACTGTAAGTTCTGTCCCTCACGAAGCGCCTCAGGCAAACGTCTATTATTACAAAGTCCTTGAACAATAAGAGTCTGATCGACGGGTTGACTGGGAGAAAAATCTGGATCGTAGATGGATAAAAAAGTGTCACATCCACGCTCTCCTGGTGTTAATAATCCAGATAGCCGCGTAACATAGTATTGATTAACATTACCTTTTCCATTGGGGCCTAACCATGAACTCAGCACTTGACTTCGCCCATTAAAAGAAATGCTTTTCACTTCCGTTATACTGTGTACTTCTCCTTGTAAATAATGCCTTTCATCTGCTAAAAGGCGATACTCATGTTGATTATGCTGAAGTTGAATAGGTTTGAATGTTTTTTCATATAGGTTTATTGCAGGAAAGCAATTTAACCTAAAGCAGCGTTTGTGTAGATAAATTGCATTTGCAGATTGTTCTAGTAAAAAAAGTATTTCAAAACTGTTCTGTGCATGACGAAGTACACCACTATGATGCAATTCGGCTATATCTAAAAAATAAAATTTTTCCACAAAAGAAAAATATTCTTGTAATAATCTATAAGCTCGTTGACTACCAGCATCATCAGGTAAGACATTTTGATCATCATCAAAGCCTTGCCATTTCAATACTTTCGATAAAGGGAAAGTGTCACTGTCCAATCGAGTCACTTTATCACCGACTCGTACAGCAACGCCTATTAAATCATCATTTAATAGTTTAAAAATTTTCGCTCTTTGCTCAATATCAGCAATATAAAAACGTAAATGTTCAATGGGATAATCTTGTATTGACTCTGTACCTATATTAGAAACAGTTAATGAAATTACCGATTGAAGATCGCGTCCAGGTGAGATATTTAGCTCGTCTAATCCAGAAAATAAATTCTTTGGCAATATCTCTGTTTTAATAACATCCAATGGCCATAATTGTGTGTGATAGCAATTTTCAAACCGGCATTCCACTTTTTCTTTTTGACCACTATTTCCTATACGTGACGCCGTGCCAATGAATTGTCGACCTTTATAAAAATAATAACCATTGATAAAATTAGCACCATCGGCCTCTACGTTCGCTTGTAATACCACCATGCACGGTAAAGAGCGCACCAAATTGGGGTAAAGGCTATGTAGTAATTGATTTGGTATCTGGTCTCGCTGTTGCTCTAAATCAGCCCGCAATCGACCCGTCATAAATGCAAAAGACTGAAGCAATTGTTCTACATGCGGATCGTCAGAACGACCAGCACTCAATTTCAATTCTGCGGCAACATCTGGGTAAGTATGGCTGAAGGACTCTACCGATTGGCGTAGATAACGCATTTCTTGTTGAAAAAAGGGGTAATTTTGAGACATAAACTTTTTATCCTGTATCTAAAATACGTCCAGCACTCATCAGAAATGCACCGCTAAAAAACACGGAGTCCCCTTCGTTATTGTTTACTTTTCACCCGAAAATAAAACCTTGTTCAAAATGCTCATTTTCTAGCTCTATTTTTAACTGGCAACGGGATCGCTGGTTGCTAATACCTATGTTCAATACCCAAATTTTTTTGATGCGCGGTTCAAATACTTTCAATACTTGAACAATGTCCTTTTGAAACTGAGTAATTTGTCCCTGATTATCCAAAGACTGATCCACTACCGCAGTCAATCCGTTACGATATATACCTTCCATGGTAGATATCGAACGATGGCTATAGCCATCAACACCCGCATCTAAAAATCCGCCAAAATTTAAAATATATTCTACGTTTTTTATAACAGACTCTTGGGTGCTGATTGCTTGTCCAGCATGAGTAATTTTTTCAAAAAAAGCTTTTGCCATTTTTGACATTACCCTAGCTTGATAGCGCTGCAATAGGACGGTTTTTAGCCACACTCCAAGCCGCTGCCGAGAAACCGCCTTGATTACCAACATTGGCGCCTTGCACCTGATGATGCCAACCTATTTCCGTAAAGTTCAGCTTAAACTGCTCGGTAGGCATGTCATTGGGATGAGATTGAAAGTCAATTTCGCTAATCAATGCGAGACGCAATTCAAAGCGCATAATAATATTAAACTGATCTCCAGAGTTTCGTAGTACCCAGATAATCGTCGGTGTACCACCAACCACATCAAGCGTTTTTGCTCTCAGGCAAAAGTCATACATCTTAGGAGAGGTCTGATCCACATATTTCACACAAGTAAAATCTGTAATCATAGGACGCCCCGATGTTCGAGCATTATTACTCACATCCGTTGTAATCTGTTGTTTAATGCCTTGATTGATAGACACCAGCTCAACGCAATTAGTCCAATCAAATTGTGCACCACCTGCATTCGCTTTTAATTCGCTCCATGCCGGTCCATCGCCCTCGCCAGCAGCACCATCTATGAGCGAGCCAACCCCCGTTGCATCGGTATTGGTTCCATTAAAATTGGGAACGCCAAATTGCAATAGTATTAAATCCATGATCCCTATCTCTCTTCATTGGTTGATGTATTCATTTCTAGCATTAAGGTAACTCCGCCACTAATCGAATAGACGTCGTTAACTCCTCCAATTGAAAATGCGGGCGCAAAAATACAATTGAACGATAGCTTCCAGGTTTACCAGGCACATCTGTCACTTCAATCCGAGACTCCCTTAGCGGATAACTCGCTTTCATTTCTTGCGGAGCACTATCGTCAACTAATACATAATTACTAATCCAGTTATTAAGATAATCAGAGACGCCTTCTTTAGTGGTAAAACTACCCACTTTGTCGCGCATAATGACCTTAATGTAATGGGCAAAACGAGAGGCATTCAACACATAAGGCAACATAGTAGAAATTCGCGCATTCGCATTCGCCGCCTCGGTATTGTATTTTTGAGGTTGCCCAGTTGTCTGCCCTCCAAAAAATGCGGCTTTATCACTGCCTTTACAGTGCAAAATCGCCATAAAGCCTAAATCGTTCAGCTCTTTTTCACGGCGATCAGTAATCGACACTTGAGTAGGACAAGTTAGCTTGATATCACCTGCTGGTGTTTTGAATGTATGTGCCGGCAACCCCTCGACTAATCCACCGCCCTCTACACCACGAATAGCCGCTAACCAACCAAATTTTGAGTAAGCATTGGTAATTCGCTGAGCGAGTACAAAAGCTGGGTTACCCCACAAGTATTTATGTGCATCCGAACCATCCACGTCCTCAATAAAATCAAAGCCTTCCGCAACCACTGTATCAGGGCCATAGGGTAACCGTAATAATACTTTAGGCAGGGTTAAGGACACATAACGTGCGTCTTCACTACTACGGAAGCTACGCCATTTTATTAACTCAGCACTCTCAAAAATCTTACTTAAGTCTCTTGGTTGAGAAAGCGTAAAAAAATCTTCCATATCAAAGAGTTTTGCATAAGCAGAAGAAATAAAAGGAGCATGAGCGGATGAGGCAACACCAGAAATTTTTTCCAATAACTCTATATCTTCTGGATGACGACCAAATTCGTAATCGCCCACGAGGAAAGAGAAAGGATCACCACCATAAGTACCAAATTCTTCTTCGTAGATTTTTTTAAATAAAGCACTTTGATCAAATTCCACCGCTTTCTGCAAATCCTTAAGCAAATCACGCTTAGAAATATTCAAGAGACGAATCTTTAAAGAGGTGCCAGTCTCGGTATTCTTAACTAGGAAATGCAGACCACGCCAAGTCGCCTCCAATGCTTGAAACTCAGGAGAATGCATCACCAAATTAATCTGATTGGTCAATTGATTGTCAATTTGAGCGATTTTATCTCCCATCAAATCACTGGCGAATCGGCCGTTCAATTCAGCAACACCCTCCAATATCGAGACCGAAAATTCACCAATAAGCTCTAAAGCATAAGGAATTTGGCTTTCATCTAACGCCATGCGGCCTTGCTTCAACATTCGATTGACTAAGTCTGTTGGCACCACCGTAGACCATTTTTCAGCTGCACCAAAGAGGTCCTTAAGTTCTTTTTGCAGCGTCTCATCAGCCAATACTTCCGCAAGAATGCCGTCTAAAGGATCATTGCCATCCAGTTTCGCCATCATATCTCGTATTCGATTTCTTGATTCATAGCGCTTATTAGTAACATCTATTTGCTTCACCAAATTGATAGGCTCAAAGGCATCTATGCTATTGAATAGCAACTCAAGATTAAGCGGCCCAGCACTTGTGTCAAAGACGTTATCAACTTTATAAACCAAGCGAACAGCATTACCGGTCATCACATCATTAAAGTTGTCGCGGTCTATTTCGACAAATACTCGCTCTTTCACCGGAGGTAACGAAACCGCTGGCATGCCAGATAAATCAGCTAACACGCCAACAATCAAAGGCAATTCCCTTCGAACAATTGCATCACCTATTTCGACATCATATGTGATGTGTACTCTTGGTGATCTCACCCTGGATAATTTTTTCTGATTACTTTCCAAAATTTAATCTCCAACTTTCAAGTGAATAAATTGAATTACTGTCAGTTATTTATCGTTTAACCTGAAATAGGTTTGGTTATTTCGAGTCACCGAACTTACCTCACCCTGTAATTCTAAAATTTTTAAAGCATTATCTACCGCAGCCATAGAATCCATTATTTTTTGTTGCTTTACCCACCAATCGGTAATACCTAAAACAGTATCCTCACTATTTGGATGTTCCTTCAAATAATTCTTAATCAATCGAGCTACATCTGTTTGATAGTAGTAACTTATGCTCATCAGATTCGTCTCATTACATTTGTGATTTATCTTTAAAGCATAATAAGTGCCAACTCAAAATGAATTTCAAACCTTTGATTTTAAAGAAAAATTTATAATCAAATGTGGTGAAAAATAATTTAAACACCCATCAGGGTTATAAATACCCCATATTAAGTGGGTATAAAAAAACACCACCTTTCTTTAGAAACAAAAAGGCCGTGTTAAAAAACACGGCCTCTTAAAAAAACATAGTATCAGTAGAGGTGTATCTCATTACTTTTTATATGATATTTTTTGACTAGCTTTCCAAAGGCTCTTCTTTCTTTCCCACATAAACTCGCCGCCTTTGTGACATTGCCATTAGTCAGAACAAGTAATCTAGATACAAATTTCGCTTCAAATCTCTCAATTGCTAAACGTTTTGCACTTGAGAAAATTAAATCTGAATCCTGAATATCACTATTAAGATCAGATTCATTTATAATATTATTTTCGTAGGAGCCATTATACTTAGGTTTATCATGTATATATCGAGGTAAAGCAGAAGGGGGAAAATCAAAATTAGCCTCTGGCGTTTCAGAAGTATCTAATAGTTCTCCATTAGCAAGCAAATAATAACGATGCACACTGTTTTCCAATTCTCTAATGTTACCAGGCCAATAATGAGAGTAAAACCAACTCATTAGTCTATCACTGGCCCCTTTCTTATTTAATCCATATTGTGAATTAAGTTTTTCAATAAAATGTTCCACTAGTAAAGCAATATCTTCTTTGCGATCTCTCAACGCAGGCACCTTTATAGACAAGATAAATAGCCTAAAATACAGGTCTTGTCGAAAGTCATGATGTTCAATTTTAAGTTCAAGATCACAGTTAGCGGCCGCGATAAACCTAACATTGGTCTTTAATACCTCATTTGAACCAATCGGCCTAAACTCTGACTCTTGCAACACTCTCAGCAATGCCGCTTGTGACTTTAAAGATAGACTATCTATTTCATCCAGAAAAATCGTACCGCCATTTACTGACGAAAGAAGCCCTTCTTTGTCATTTTTCGCATCGGTAAATGCTCCTTTCTTATAGCCAAATAACTCACTGGCAAACAGCTCATCAGAAAATGTAGAACAATTGATGGCAATAAAGGGTTTATTTGCCAAACCACCTCCATAATGCAACCCTCTAGCAACAAGTTCCTTACCAGTACCGGTTTCACCAGTAATCAAAACGGTTGCCGGTACTGAGCCATTGTTTTAATAGAGTTCCTCATCTGTACTATAACTTGAGATTTCCCTATGATATTACTATCAATAATATTCATATATCCCTCTTATTCCTTTATAAATACAACACGTTAAGTATTTTTTAGTATCACTCCTCGGAAAAGACACAAATGGAGTAAAATAAAATCTTGGCAATTCATTAAAAAAGAACAGTGATTTTATGTAGCAAAAAAAAGGCCAATCGCTTTCACCCCTAATAGCGCCATTCTACAATACTTAATCTAGCTCAAATTGGTCAAAACGATACTGTTTCGGGTGTTTTTTTACCCGACTGGGTCAATATAACGAAAAACTATCTAATAAAACGTTAACTCTAGATACAGTATCGCTGATTTCCTCTAACAATGATTATAAAATTAGTGTTTCTAACCTAGTACTTTTTGTTTTTTTAAAAATTGCCTTGCAATACTTGACATTGCACTTGATTAAGCAAGTGTCTGGCACTCAAATAAAATCGGACAACAAACTCATTGGGCATATCTCACTCATTGATCATCTCGAATAGACCACGTCACTCGGTAAGAGAAAATACAACGAAAAGCAAAGGCTGAATATTGATAAAATATATCTAGGATCCAGTCAATCTAACGCTATCTGACTCACAGATTACATCTTGATGAGCCATAAAAAGACGATTTCATAGTTTTTTCAAATTAAGAGAAGGCTTTACGAGAGGTAATTCAGAGTAAACAAGTACATAGGAGTAATGCTGGTGATATTGGCAAAAAAGAACCTCATTACCAAACAAATGGTAATGAGGTTTTTTATACTTACTTGAAGATAATGACTACGAGTAAAGCGGAATTAACTTTACCCGTAACTCATTCTCTTACTACAGATTAAGCCGCCTCATTAAAGAGACAAACGACGTACATCGCTTAGCAGTGAATTCAAGAAGGTCATGAACCGACCCGCATCACCACCATTAACGGCTCTGTGATCATAAGACAAGCACAATGGTAACATGGTACGAGGTTCAAACTCTTTACCATTCCAGCGTGGTTCAATATCCGCTTTAGAAACGCCAAGAATACCCACTTCAGGACAATTAACGATAGGCGTAAAGCCAGTACCACCGATTGCACCCAAACTAGAAATAGTAAAACAACCACCTTGCATGTCTGCAGGTTTAAGTTGCTTATCAAGCGCTTTCTTAATCAGTTCACTTGCCTCTTTAGCGATCTGCACAACCGATTTTTTATCTGCATCACGCAAGACAGGCACAACCAAACCAGCTGGTGAATCTACCGCAATACCAATGTGTACATAATGCTTCTGAACATATGTTTCGCCGTCAGCCATTAGCGACACATTGAAGCTAGGGTTCGCCACCATAGCCTGAGCTACCGCTTTAATAAGGAATGGAAGTGGTGTCAATTTAACACCTTGTTTTTCCATTTCCCCTTTCAAGCCCTTACGGAACTCTTCAAGATCAGAAATATCCGCTTTGTCGAACTGAGTCACTTGAGGCACAACGAGCGCGTTACGAACCATGTTCTGAGCCGTTAGACGCTGGATCTTGCTCATCTTAACAATTTCGACATCGCCGAACTTGCTAAAGTCTTGATCAGGCACAGTAGGAAGACCAGAACCTGTTGCAACCGCAGCAGGAGCCGATACAGCCTTCTGAACAGCCGCTTTCACATAAGCATGCAAATCTTCTTTTATAATGCGGCCACGAGGACCTGTAGGGCGAACAAGAGATAGATCAACACCAAGCTCACGAGCAAGCATACGGACAGCAGGACCCGCATGAACCTTTTTCGAAGGCTCAGATAATACAGCCGATTGATCCGCTGCAGGCGCCGCTTTTGCAGAGCTTACTTTAGATTCTTCAGCCGCTGCTGGCGTCGCTTTTTCAACGGCTTTTTCAGCAACTGGCGCAGCTGAAGCCGGTGCAGAACCACCTTCTACTTCAAGTTCAAGAACGAGATCACCTTCAGAGACCTTGTCACCGACCTTAATGGAAACGGACTTGACTGTTCCAGATTTCGGAGCTGGGATTTCCATAGACGCTTTGTCAGTTTCAAGAACGATAATGGAGTCGCCCTCTTTAACCTTATCGCCAGCCGCTACCGCAACTTCGATAACTTCAACGCCTTCAGCACCACCAATATCAGGCACTTTAACAGACTCAACGCCACCTGAAGCAGGCGCGGCTGAGGCTGGAGCTGACGCTTTTGGTGCTTCCGATTTTTCTTCAGACGCAACAGGAGCAGAGGATTCTGTTGTTATCACAAGGATGTCAGCACCCTCAGAAACAGTATCACCTACTTTGATCGCAATTTTGCCTATCTTACCCGTAAACGGAGAAGGGATATCCATAGAAGCCTTATCTGTTTCTAATACGATTAAAGAGTCACCCTCTTCGACAATATCGCCTTCAGATACGCAAACTTCAATCACTTCTACATCCGTTGCACCACCAATATCAGGCACGGACACTTTCTCTTCAGTAGAAGAAGATCCCGTTGTCGCCTTATCAGCAGATTTTACCGGCGCAGATGCTTCTGCTTTTGACTCAGGCGTAGTCGTTTCTGTACCTTCAACTTCTATAACAAGAAGTTCATCACCTTCAGAAACCTTATCGCCTTCTTTCACAGAAATGCTTTTTACTTTACCAGCCATAGAAGATGGAACATCCATGGAAGCCTTATCTGTTTCTAAAACAATAATAGATTGGTCGACTTCGATCATGTCACCAACCTTAATACTGATCTCGATAATCTCGACATCAGTCGCACCACCAATATCCGGTACTCGAATGATTTCAGTACTCACAGAAATCTCCTTTGTCTTATAGACGCATCAAACTTAAAAACTTATCTGGCTTAGGTAGAAAAAATACACTAAGCCAGATACCTAGCTTGTCAGGTAATTAGCAAGTGACAGGGTTTGGCTTCTCAGGATCTAAACCAAACTTAGCAATTGCTCCACTAACTACAGATGCATCAATCACACCGTCTTTCGCCAGTGCATTCAAGGCAGAAACCACTACCCAATAACGGTTCACTTCAAAGAAGTGACGCAATTGAGCACGAGTATCACTGCGGCCAAAACCATCTGTACCAAGCACATTGTATGTACCTTTTACGAATGGTCGAATTTGATCTGCGAACAATTTAATATGATCGGTAGAAGCAATAACAGGACCGTTGCCATTCAAGCATGATTCAACATGAGATACACGAGGTTCAGACTCTGGGTGAAGCATGTTCCAACGGCTTACATCTAGACCTTCACGGCGTAGTTCGTTGAAAGATGTCACGCTCCATACGTCGGAGTTAACACCGTAATCATTAAATAGGATCTCTGCAGCCGCTTCCACTTCACGAAGAATAACACCAGAACCAAGTAATTGAACTTGCTTCTTATTGGTTTTCTTAGCGTGAGATTTAAGCTTATACATACCCTTAATGATGCCGTCTTCAACACCTTCAGGCATATCTTCGTGCGTATAGTTCTCATTCATTACGGTTAAGTAATAGAAAACACTCTCTTTTTCTTTATACATACGACGCAAGCCATCTTGCATGATAACAGCGACTTCGTATGAATAAGTAGGGTCATAAGACACACAATTAGGAATTGTGCCCGCAAGAATATGTGAATGACCATCTTCGTGCTGCAAACCTTCACCGTTAAGCGTTGTACGACCGGCAGTTGCACCAATCAAGAAACCACGAGCCTGAGAGTCACCTGCCGCCCAAGCCAAGTCACCAATACGCTGGAAACCAAACATTGAGTAGTAAATGTACACAGGAATCATTGGAAGATTGCTGTTACTGTAAGAAGTCGCTAACGCCAACCAAGCAGAAAATGCGCCTGGTTCGTTAATACCTTCTTGTAGAATTTGACCGTCTGCAGATTCTTTGTAATACATGATCTGAGTATGGTCATGCGGCGTGTAGCGCTGACCTTCAGATGTGTAAATACCCAGCTGACGGAACATACCTTCCATACCAAAAGTACGCGCTTCATCCGCAACAATCGGTACAACGCGCTCACCGATATTTTTATCTTTAACCATGACGTTCAATGCACGCACAAACGCCATAGTAGTTGATATTTCACGACCGTTTGTTCCCGCGATCTGAGACTTAAAGGCTTCCAAAGAAGGGACTTCAAGTGCTTCACAATCACGACGACGCACTGGGAAATCACCATGCAATTCTTTGCGACGAGAGCGCAAGTATTGCATTTCTGGACTGTCTTCCGCTGGACGGTAGTAAGGTAAATCTTTTAGCTCTTCATCACTAATAGGAATGCCAAACTTATCACGGAACTGAGCCAATGACTCTTCATCCAATTTCTTCGTTTGGTGCGCTGTGTTTTGCGCTTCAGCCGCTTTAAACATGCCGTAACCTTTAACAGTTTGGGCAAGAATTACAGTCGGTTGACCTTTGTGAGATGTGGCTTCGGCGTAGGCAGCATAAACTTTATAAGGGTCGTGACCACCGCGGTTAAGATTCATGATTTCTTCATCTGTCATGTCTTTAACCATTTCAAGCAATTCTGGGTACTTACCGAAGAAATGCTCGCGGGTGTAAGCGCCGCCATTTGCTTTGTAGTTCTGAAGCTCACCATCGCATACTTCATTCATACGCTTGATCAGCAAACCTTTGTCATCTTTTTCGAATAATGGATCCCAGTGACGGCCCCATAAACATTTAATGACGTTCCAACCAGCGCCACGGAATACGCCTTCAAGCTCTTGAACAATTTTGCTATTACCACGAACAGGACCGTCGAGGCGCTGTAAGTTACAGTTAATAACAAAAATTAGATTATCCAATTTCTCGCGGCCAGCCAAAGCAATAGCACCTAAAGATTCTGGCTCATCGCACTCACCATCACCCAAGAATGCCCATACTTTCCGATCGCCTTGGTCGATTAAACCGCGGCTATGCTGATACTTCATAACGTGTGCTTGGTAAATAGCCTGAAGTGGCCCTAATCCCATAGACACTGTTGGGAATTGCCAATAATCTGGCATCAACCAAGGGTGAGGATAGGAAGAAATACCTTTGCCATCCACTTCACGACGGAAGTTATCAAGCTGCTCATCTGTCAAGCGCCCTTCAATATATGAACGTGCGTAGATACCAGGTGAAATATGGCCTTGGAAGAAAACCATATCCGCTTCTTGTTTCTCGCTTGTACCACGGAAAAAGTGGTTAAAGCCGATATCATAAAGCGTTGCTGCTGAAGAAAAGCTCGTAATGTGGCCACCAAGTGTTGAGTCAACACGGTTTGCCTTCATTACCATAGCCAATGCGTTCCAACGAATAATAGAACGAATACGACGTTCCATGAACACGTCACCAGGCAATGGCTTCTGATTTTCAGGAGCGATTGTGTTTCGGTAAGGCGTCGTAATAGACGACGGCATTGACGTACCCGCTTTTGAAGCTTCATTCGTCAAACGATTTAAAATGTATTGCGCGCGATCAGGACCTTCTTCGCGAAGGACAGACTCAAGCGCATCGACCCACTCTTTGGTTTCAATTGGATCGATGTCTTCGAGAATATGCTGCTCAGTCATCGTGTTAATAACTCCCGCTATTAGAACAGATACTTAACCTACCAAGGACATTATGTGTATGTAAGCCTTGGAGGCTACTTAAACGAACCATCAGAGCTTATATGTAAGCTCCAGCCGACCTAGGATAAAACGACACCCTATTAATTTGCGTTTAAAGCGTCGTTTTTATCCGTTCCAATGGCAATTATTATTGTTTTAAGATTATGTCCATTGCATCGACCACCAGTGTATCTAGTCGGTTCGCTTCCATTTTGGGTTTGGTTCATCAAACCCAACATTAAGTTTTCACATGCAAGATAGCCTTACTAGATGCACATAAAAATTCAAAACTGTTTGTCTACTTAGTACATGTAGTACATGCGTATAACACAGCCTCAACCTAGTATTTATTGGCCGTGTTTTACAAAAATCTTACTTTGTACCAAGCTTTTATCTGGGCACAAAGAGTCCAATTCGGGCGTAAGATTAACACCTATTCAAGAGATCGCCTAGCCACCCCCACAAAGATTGAAGTCTCTAAGAGGCTTTTGAATCTTTTTTGCAGACCAAATCTTATCTAAAAACTGACAAAAAGACCACGTTATCGCGCTAAAGTACACATCACCACACCAAAATTCACAAAAAATATGAAGCCTATAAACACTATGAATTTTAAATCCATTTATGTATAAGGTGGCTATTCGCTTTATTCAGCACAGGGGAATTTCCTCACAAAATATCACATAATGACACCCTAGCGCGTCGTCAAGCTGTATTTTTTGAAATATATTCATCGCAATATAGCAAACAAGACACACTATCTAAAAAACAAAGACACATAACAATCATCAAAAAAACAAACATCACAAAAACAATTTATTCGCTCGTTTTTGAGATAAAACAATAGATCTACGACAAGGAATATAAAAAAACAACACTGACGCATTAAGTATATCAAGCTACAATAGTGGCTTTATTTAAGTGGCTTATTTAGGACAACACATGACCCTTCCGACTTCACTATTAATAGAACACATGCAAGAGCAAGTGACTTTTGCGTTAAAAGAAGATATGGGCTTAGGTGACATAACAGCGCAACTTATACCAGATGATCAAGAAATAGTCGCAACAGTCATCAGCCGAGAAGATGCCGTATTATGCGGTCAAGCTTGGGTAAATGAAGTGTTTTCTCAGTTAGGTGGTAAGGTGATTCTTGATTGGCATAACAAAGAAGGCGATCTGGTGAAGCCCAACCAACCTTTTCTATCGTTAAAAGGCCATGCAAGAAGTATTTTAACGGGCGAACGAACAGCATTGAACTTCTTACAAACACTGTCCTATACAGCGAGTGTTACTCGTCAATATTGTCAAATTGTTAAGGACACGCCACTCACAATACTCGATACTCGCAAGACATTACCCGGCATGCGACAAGCACAAAAATACGCTGTCACCATTGGAGGGGGACAAAATCACCGTATGGGGCTTTACGATGCGTTTTTGATAAAAGAAAATCACATTATGGCCGCAGGCTCCATTGCTAATGCCGTCAAAATGGCGCAAAAAATAGCACCAGGCAAGACTATTGAAGTCGAAACCGAAAACCTTGAAGAAGTTGCCATGGCAGTAAGTGCTGGTGCGAATATTATTATGCTGGATAATTTTTCCTACGAAGACATGACCACTGCAGTGAACAAATACAAAGGACAGGTAAAATTTGAAGCCTCAGGAAACATGGATAAGGAACGGCTTTTAAAGGTTGCTGCCACTGGTGTGGATTTTGTGTCCATAGGTGCTCTTACAAAACATGTTCAAGCAATAGATCTGTCTATGCGTGTATCTCAGGAATAATGATGAAAGATAGTATTTTAGTGATTAATTGCGGCAGCTCCTCCTTAAAGTTTGCCGTTCTTGCCAATGCAGGTCAAGACTCATTAATTGAGGGTATAGCCGATAGATTAGGTACAGAAGAAAGTAATATTACCTTTAAATTTGAGAGCAAAAAAAAGACGATTCTTTTAGAAGACGGTAGCCATAAAAACGCTGTGGCTCAAATTAAAGAATGGCTTAACAGTCATCCAGACATCGCTGATTCACTAGTAGGTATAGGTCACCGTGTTGTTCATGGTGGTGAAACATTTAGCCAATCCGTTTTAATTAATGAAACCGTACTAGATGGCATAAAAGAATGCGCGCAGTTTGCTCCGCTTCATAATCCAGCACATATAAAGGGCATAGAGATTGCGTTTGAACTTTTCCCAGGTTTACCTCAAGTTGCGGTGTTTGATACAGCCTTTCATCAAACCATTGCCCCTGAACAATATTTATATCCCATACCGATGCATTTTTATCGACAACATCATTTTCGCAAATATGGCTTTCATGGCACCAGCTACCGATACATTAGCCAACGTTTAGAACAAGTAGCAAAAGGCAGCGATCAACAAGGCGTGCTTGTGGCACACCTAGGCAATGGTGCAAGCACATGTGCAATTGATAAAGGCCTATCAGTCGATACCAGCATGGGGATCACCCCACTTGAAGGTTTAATGATGGGGACTCGTTCCGGCAGTATAGACCCAAGCCTACTGTCTTTTATTAGCCAAGCAGAGGGCATTTCAGCGGATGCGGCTCTTGATATATTGAATAAAAAAAGCGGTCTACTCGGAGTGTCAGAAATCTCCAACGATTGCCGAACGCTTGAAGACGCAATGGTATCAGGAGACCAAAGAGCGAAACTGGCACTGGACATGTTTGCAATCCGAACAGCCAAACATCTAGCTAGCATGTCAACCACTTTGGAAAGTATTGATCACTTGGTGTTTACGGGGGGCATCGGAGAGAATTCATCCTATTTACGTCAAGCTATTTGTGATCATTTAAAAGCACTCAATATCACTATAGACTCGACGCTAAACGAAACAGCGCCACGCGGTGATACGACCAATATTAGCTCAGCAAGCAGTGGAACTAACGTGTGGATAATTCCGACGAATGAGGAACTAATGATTGCATTGGATACGATAAGTTTGATCTCTCACTGATCAAGACTTTGCCCTCAAAAATGGACTAATTTAGGATTCATCAAAAATGTCAATAAATGTATTAATGACCGTTCCTACTGGCCCAGGCGTTGGCTTAACGTCAGTTTCAGTCGGCCTTGTTCGCGCGTTAGAACAGCAAGGTTTAAAAGCTAGTTTTTTCAAACCTATCGCTCAACCTCAGCCTGGCGATAAAGGACCAGATAAGTCAACCGCCATGGTAGCTCAGGGTTCAACCCTCACCCCTGCTGAACCTATCCCACTGCATGAGGCAGAACGCTACCTTTATAATGACAATATTGATGAACTCATGGAAGAAATCGTAGGGCGCTTTCAAGCCAGTGTAGAGCCTGACTCAACGGTTATTGTAGAGGGTCTCGCGCAAATTGCAGGCCACCCCTATGCAACAAGACTAAACAAAGCCATCGCTCGCACCCTTGATGCGGGACTCGTTTTGGTCACAGCACCAAACAACATGAGAGTGAATGAACTAGAGCATCATGTGGAAATTGCAGCTGGATCTTACGGCGGCATTAAAGCCAATGATGTCATTGGCTGTATTTTAAATAAAACCACTCCAGGTTCGTTAGGCGTCAAGTCATACGGGGATTTGTTTGCACAACGAGGTATTTTTAAACGTAACTTCAGTTTACTGGGTCAAATTCCAAAAGCGGACGAGCCTCACCTATCCTCGTGTCAAAGACGTAGCCGACTTTTTGGGGAACTTCGCATTGTGAATGCCGGTGAAATTGAATCTCGACGCGTGCAGTCTTATACACTCTGCGCTCGTGGCGTGGAAAATATGCTTGAAGCGTTGCGCCCTGGTGTTTTGGTGTTCACGCCAGGCGATCGCACTGATGTCATCATGGCCACCGCGATTGCTGCATTGAATGACATTAAAATCGCCGCTCTGGTTTTAACCGGTGGTTATCAGCCAAGTGAATCTCTTATGGCACTTTGCGGAAAAGCGATGGCCAAAGGCTTACCTGTCCTATCGGTTGAATCCAACAGTTGGGAAACCGTCATTAATATGCAATCATTCAACCAAGAAATCCCACTGGATGACAAAGAGCGCGTACTCATGGTTAAAGAGCACATTGCTCGATGCATAGATCATGACTGGATCAACTCGTTTGCGATGAACCAAGAAGAAAGAAAACTCTCTCCTCCTGCCTTCCGCTTTCGTTTGATCGAGCTTGCCCGCTCTCTAAATAAGCGTATTATCCTACCGGAAGGGGAAGAAGTTCGTACAATACAAGCAGCCTCTATTTGTGCGGAACGAGGCATTGCACGTTGTACTTTACTAGGGAATGAAACTGAAATTCTGCGTATTGCACAAAACAACGGCATTGAATTAAGCCATGGAGTTGAAATATTAGACCCTAGTAGCATTCGTGAACGCTACGTCGCTCCAATGGTGGAATTAAGAAAGAATCGTGGACTTACTGACATCGTTGCCCGTGAACAACTTGAAGATAATGTTGTACTTGGTACGATGATGTTACAAGTTGGCGATGTGGATGGCCTAGTGTCTGGTGCAGTACACACAACGGCCAATACTATTCGCCCCGCGCTTCAGATCATCAAAACATCACCTAATGCCAGCTTAGTCTCTTCGGTATTTTTTATGTGTTTACCAGATCAAGTATTGGTGTATGGAGACTGCGCCATCAACCCAGATCCAACCGCGGAGCAACTCGCTGAAATCGCCATTCAAAGCGCCGACTCTGCTGCAGCCTTTGGTATAACACCGAAAGTAGCCATGATAAGTTACAGCACTGGTGGATCCGGAACAGGAAATGATGTCGATAAAGTCAGAGAAGCGACTGCTATTGCGCAAAGACTTCGACCTGATTTATTAATTGATGGCCCGCTGCAATACGACGCTGCTATTATGGAAAAAGTCGCAAAACAAAAAGCGCCTAACAGCAAAGTGGCAGGCAAAGCGACCGTTTTTATTTTTCCAGACTTAAACACGGGCAATACAACATATAAAGCCGTTCAACGAAGCGCGGATGTTGTCAGTATCGGCCCAATGCTACAAGGCATACGTAAACCCGTTAATGATTTGTCACGCGGCGCGCTAGTGGATGACATTGTCTACACCATTGCGATTACAGCCATTCAGGCAGGCCAAAATAAAAAATAACTAACCTATACTAGAGAAATATACGTCTTTTTGGTGTCTACTTTTTAACTTAGTTTTAAATTCGGCTCTTGCGCAACGGCCACATTATTTAAACAAGAAAGATGGTTAAAAAGTAGACAGATCATTAAATGACTATTAGTATTTATTGATATCACAAACTTGGTGGACATTATGTCTGGCAGCCTTCCTCACGTTATTGCAGTATCAAACCATACAATCACGAGTACAGCCACTCCTGGCTACACTACTTTTGATTTGCGTTCAGATGAAGACACCAATATGGCGGCTCTAAACGCTCGCAATGCAAAGGCATCCAGCGATCTTATCGTTACCATATCGGAACAAGGTCAAGCCTTATCACAGAGAAATCGTAAAAAAATCGAAGACGATGAAATCAATCGACGCGACAAACTAGAACCAGAGGAAGAGTTTATCGAAGACGATATTCACCCATTGATCAATACAGCCCACAAAGATAATAAAACCCTAAGCTATCAAGAAAAAACTCATGTGGGAGACTTTCTTGATCAAATCGTTTAGCATATAAAAGTTATGATATGAATTTTTCGGCAGGATGCCAATAACCAGAAATCTTCAAGGAGTGAAGAATGCGATCCTCTCGCCTCTCAATGCGTGGCTTTACGTTACTAGAACTAATGGTTGTCATTGCAATCATTTCTATCTTAGCCAGCTTATCAGCCCCCGCTTTCACGCGTCAGATCACAAAAGCAAAATTGATCGAAGTCCAAAATCTGGCGACTCAACACCAGTCATTGGTTGAAGAGTTTATTCTTTTGCATGGCTCTTTTCCTAGCGAAGCGGATTTTAACTTAATAAAAAACCCTCTCGACACAGATTCAATTGTAAAATTGATTACTGTTAATGATCAAAATAAGGGAACCGGAAATATTCAACTCACATTGAATGACAGTACCGGCATAACAGAAAACCAGTATTTAAAATACGCACGTGATACCAATAGAAACTGGCACTGTACTTCAGACTTGGCTGAAAACGTTCTTCCGTTACAATGCAAGAGTTTGGCGGGAGAAAAACAATGACATTAGAAGAAATCATTGTTACAGCCGTCAGCCAGCATGCTAGCGACATTCACATTGAGCATTCAAAGCATGCGACAATTATCTATCAACGCTGCTACGGCGTGTTGCAAAAAGTAGCCGAGCTCCCACAGGATAGTAGCTTAATCAATCGTATTAAGATGCGCTCAAATTTAGATTTATCTGAAACGAGGCGAACACAAGAAGGACAATTTTTATTCGAAGAAAAACATCGTAGCACCTTTATTAGAGTCAGCATCATCGCTACCGTTAAAGGCGAGAAAGTGGCCATGCGATTACTACCAGAAAAGAGCCGTTTGGCACTCAATGACATTGGCATACAAACCGCCCTTCTTAACACACTTAGTTCAACTCTTGGTTATTCTAGCGGCTTGGTTTTGGTCTGTGGTGCGACGGGGGCAGGAAAAAGTACATCACTCTATTCCTGTCTCGACGCTCTAAACACAGGCAATAAAACTATTTTCACCATTGAAGATCCGGTTGAATATGAAATTCCTGGTTTATTTCAATGCGAACCAAACACCGCTATCGGCCTAGATTCTGCTGCTCTTTTGAAATCCTTTTTAAGACAAGACCCTGATGTGATTATGGTTGGTGAGGTTCGCGACGCCGTCACCGCCAACCTTGCTGTCAATGCCGCACTTACTGGACATCTTGTGTTGGCCACACTACATACTAATTCAGCCCTTGATGCTATTCATCGTTGCCACGGTTGGCAGGTAGACTTTTTCTCTTTGGTAAGCTCTCTAAAGCTGATTATTCACCAATCCATGCTCTATAAATCTAGCTCCTAACAACCCATATTTAATGGTTTGCAACCATTATGGGGAGAAGTATTGCCAAAAGATTACGACACCCTGATATCAACGCCTTCTCTTTGGAAAGCATTTCCTTCTCAAAGCAAGGAGACTTGATATGCCTTGGTATAAAATTCAACACTCAAATGGAAAGATTGATTACTGCTATGGTTCATCAGAGGACGCGGTTACCTTTGATTTACTAAAACTTGGCACTTGGCAAATATCAATAGCGGAGTGGAAGCCCAAAAAATTAGATTATCAATCATTAAAGACCTTTTATGATGAACTCCAGAATGCTTTACACTCAGGCTTACAGCTTAATCAAGCTATCTCCCATTTTGCACTCTCTTCTCCTCACCCAATTATCTCCATCAACTGCCAAGCATTATTGACCGAATTAGAAAAAGGCCGCCTTTTTAACGATACCCTCAGTAAACTGACCAGTCACTCTGCTGCCCCTTATTGTCAATTACTCAATGCCCAAGGCAGTCGAGAAGACTGTGAGAAAAGTCTAACGATTTCTATACTCCAGCTTAAATCACTACTCGATTGGTCTCATAGACTACTAAAAGCCCTTACCTATCCTTTTTGCATCATTCAAATAGCCCTGATGATACTCATCGCAAACCTTGTCATGCAGCACACCGCTGTCGAGCACTATTATTTTATGTTGATAAGCAATATTTCTCTCTACCTTACCTGTAGTGCGGTTCAGTTAGTGATTATTAACAGTCTTTATAAGGGCTATGCCTGCTCCTGGCTTGAAAAATACAGTCAAAATTTTCGACTCACTAAGCTTTTCTCATTACTTAATACAACAAGACAAACGGGGATCACTTTGCAAGAAGCATTAAAGCACATGCCAACCTATTTCCAACATGAAGTAACAAAAGAGCAAATATACCAAGTTTATTACACCCTACAATTAGGCAAAAGCTACACAAACAGCTTCCCAAACACGTGGTTCCCGAATGAAGCAGAAATTGCCCTAAATTCTGCCGAAAAAGATGGCAATATTGAAAGAGCACTTACTCTTGCCACTAAAGAGCATGAAAGGCGCTGGCAAAAAAATATCGCTTTACTGGAAAAACTCATACCAGCTATTTGTTTATTCATAGCAGGGGGATTTGTTGCCTCAGCACTCATCTCCCTATACACCCCTTTACTTGAAATACATTAAATCAATATGACAATAACTGAATGGTTTTTATACATTTTATTTACTTCCAGTCTAGGTAGTTACGCAGCCGCTTTCGCAACGAGATGGCCTGTTAAAAATGAGTATTTATGGCGAAAAGAAGCTCACCTTCTATTGTCGTTACCCTTCTCAAAAAATGAACCAGAAACAATCCGCCAACGCCGTTCCCAGTGCATGAGTTGTCGTCATTTACTGGCATGGCAAGACCTTATCCCGATAATAAGCTATGTATTTTTGCAAGGAAGGTGTCGCTATTGTAAAAAAAACATTGGTTACCAGTACCCTATCATTGAATGCCTTCATATAATGTGCTGCCTTCCTTTGCCTTGGCTTACCGATGGTACCTTTCAGCTCGTATTACACACTATTGTGATGAGCACTTTGCTGACAGCAGCCTCCATTGACATGAAACACAAACTGCTACCTGATGAATGCAACCTGCTCGTAGTAGGCTGCGCCCTACTTTTGCACTTAAGCTTAGACACACTCGAAAATAGCGTACTAGGCCTACTGGTAGGCTTTAGCCTTATCTGTGGATTAAGGCAATGTTGTCTCGTCATAAGAGGCTATGAGGGAATAGGTTTAGGTGATGCAAAGCTGGTGGCCGCACTTGCCGCGTGGCTTGGATTGTCTAATTTATCAGCGCTTTTACTTTGTGCAAGTTTAAGTGGAATCCTATACACTATATTGATAAATGAAAATGGATCTAAACAAATAGCATTCGGTCCTTTTTTAATATTTTCAGCTATTTTGGTATTTTATTTATAACACTATGACAAATATCCCTCCTACAATCATCGGTCTTGCTGGCGGGATTGGTTCTGGCAAAAGTACGATTACAAAGTATTTCAACGAAATAGGCATTCAAAGTGTTGATGCTGATGACGTTGCCAGATTGGTGGTTCAGCCTAACTCTGAGTGCTTGAAGAGCATCCACCAGCGTTATGGGAACGATATTTTACAAAAAGACGGTACCCTGAACCGAAAAGCATTACGAGAGATCATCTTTGACCAGCCCAAGGAAAGAGTGTGGCTAGAAGCGTTAACACATCCCGCAATCCGAAAAGAGATAAGCGCTCAACTTCAGGCCGCAACGTCGAAATATGTTTTGCTCGTCCATCCTCTGCTATTCGAAACAAACCAAAATGCGTTATGTAAATGGGTGATTGCGATTGATGTTCCAACAGAGATACAGATCCAACGCACCATGAATCGAGATCAAATAACCCAAGAGAGTGTTAAAAAAATCCTCGTCACTCAACTAACTAATATTGAACGAATTAAGAGAGCCGATTTCGTCTTGGAAAACACTGGCAATATTGCTGATATGAATGCTAAAGTCTTAAAATTGCACCAAAAAATTTTAGAGTCACTATTATGCCAAACAGTAACACAGCAACGTTAGTTGCCTGCCCAACGTGCCAAACCAAAACAGCTTGGTCTAAAGAAAATATTGATCGCCCTTTTGCAGCCCTAGATGTAAATTGATTGATTTAGGAGCGTGGGCGAGTGAATCTTATGCCATTCCACAGCAAACCTCAGAAGAGGATGAAATTTTCTCAGAAGATCTGGTCATCGATCCAAATAAATCCTTTTTATAATTGCTAAACACGGAATGTAATTATTTATGGCTCAACAAGATTTCTCTAAGAAAAAAGCATTACTGATAGAGGATATGGCAGAAGCCCGTATCATGCAGCGAAAAATGCTGTCCGACTTCGGTTTTACTTCCATTGAGATTGCAATGAAAGCAGAAACGGCAGTCGAACTTCTGCGAAGCCACTCGTTCGATGTCATTTTATCTGATTACAATCTAGGCAATGGTAAAGATGGGCAACAACTATTAGAAGAAATCAGACATTCAAAACTCATACCGCATACCGCTACATACTTGATGGTAACGGCCGAAACATCCATTGAGATGGTAATGGGAGCGATTGAATACCAACCAGATGGCTATATTACCAAGCCATTTTCTCAGGCCGTTTTACAAAGACGCCTCAGTAAATTATTAGAAACCAAAGAAAGATTACTTGAAGTCAACCTAGCATTAGATGCAAACAATTTTAATGAGGCTATTCTTGCTGCAAAAAGAGTAGTCAAAAAACACCCATCATTGCTCGGAAAATGTGAAAGAATTATTGGTGAAAGTTTTCTAGAAATAAAAGAGTACAAAAAAGCCCTTTCACTTTTTAATAAAACACTCAAAAACCGCAAAATGCCTTGGGGCTCTATTTGGTAAAGCAAAAACCTATTTTTTCATGGGTGAGCTAGAAAAAGCGGAGCAAAGCTTTCGGCAGCTTATGCTCGATAATCGCTTTTTCGTCAGCGCCTATGATTGGCTTGCTAAAATTCAAGTCAAAAATAATAACCTTGAAGAGGCGCAGGCCACCCTCATCGAGGCGGTCGGAAAATCCCCAAAAAATATTTTAAGACAAATGGAACTGGGGAAAATAAGCCTCTTATTAAATGACTATATAGCCGCCGAAATGGCTTATCGAAGAGCCGTATTCTTAGCAAAATACTCATGCTACAACACGGCCGAAGTTTACATAAAACATTTAGAATCTCTCGCTAGAATTTCGGACAGTGGGCCTCTACTACCTCGACAAAAAGATAATTTTGAAAGTACGCTCAAAAAGATACATGAGTCTTTTTTTGATGATCCAGATAATAAAGCCAAAACCTATAGTTACGAAATTGATGTTTATCTCGCGGATAACGACAAATCAACCGCAAAACAAATTTTCGAAGCTTGGCTTAGTGAAGTAAAATCTGGCAGTGCCACACCACCTAGCAAACAGCAAAGTACTTTTTTTACAAAATCTTTTGGAAGCTAAAGATGAAAAAATCGACATCAGCACCATCTTAGCCAGTGCAATACACGAGAGCAAAAACCAAGTAGGGACCTTGCTTTATCAATTACAAAGCCTTAAAGATGCGATTAGCAATAATGATGCTAATCAAAAGAAAATCATCTTAATTGAAGAGTCCCTAAAAAAACTCAATGATGAATGGGTAGAATATTTATATCTTTATAGATTGGCCTCAGATGGTTACGATTTACACGTAGATACTTTTTTACTCGATGAATTTCTTGATGACCAAGTTTTTGCCCTACAACCTTCCGCTAAAGCAAAAAACTTAGAATTGGACTATGCGTGCGATCCCAGCTTAACAGGTACATTTGATGAACGCCTTATGACTGCGGTCGTAAGCACAGCAGTCTATAATGCATTACGCTTCGCCAAGACAAAAATTCGCATTAGCGCAACCCAAAAGACAGATTACCTAGTCATTTCTGTTGAAGACGACGGACAAGGTTTTAACCTTAGCGATGATCAGCCGGAAGCTTTTCTTGAAGGCAATACTGGGCTAGGATTGTATTTCGCAGAATTATCTGCCACGGCTCATGTTATCGACGAGGTAAAAGGCTTCATTAAAAAAGAGTCTTCTCTTTCGCTTGGTGGGGCAAATTTGAGCGTTTATTTGCCACAACCCTCTGCAGATCAAACTCTTTCCTTTAAATAGCTTGCCAATAAATTTCCAGCATCCTCTATATGCTGCCTCAATAATACGAGTGCAGCATTTTTATTTTTAGACTCAATAAATTGCAATAACATATCATGTTGATCTTCGCTCGTTTGCCGATAAGCCAATGGACCATACTGAAATCCTAAATAACGAACCGCCTGCCGGTTTAGACGTTCTACCGTACTGTGCAACACAGGCCTATCAGCAGGTCGATAAAGGCTATCGTGAAAACGCCAATTGAAGCTCGCCTCGACGAATAAGCGTTAAATTATTCTCATTCAACTCAACAAGAGAAAGCCTGGCCGATAGGATGTCATTCTTTGTAATGCGATCAAACGCTAAACTCAACAACTGACATTCTAATTCCGCTCTCATAAAAGAAAGATCTTCGGCTTCCTGCCAATTCAATTTAGGAACCATTACGCCAGCTTTACCATTTGGAACTAGCCACCCCTCATTTTTTAAAGATAATAATGCGTCTCTAATCGGAATCCGGCTTACGCCATAGCGCGCAGACAACTCATTTTGCCGCAGCGGAACCCCTTTTGGTAATTGGTTGTTCAATATGTCATCTTTAATTTTTTGGCAAATATCCACGTTATCAACCTACTTATTGCCATTTTATCTTACCGATTAGAAGACACACACCCCCTAATAGAATGCCCCAAAAAGCAGACGCAATCCCACCAAATGATAATCCCGAAACCGTTACCAAAAAAGTAACCAGTGCCGCTTCGCGATTAGCATCATCCGCCATGGCATTTTTTAAATTCATCCCGATGGTCCCTAATAAGGCGATACCTGCTAATGCTGCGACCATAGTGACTGGGAAAATTGAAAACAAGGCAACAACCGATGTACCTGCCAGCCCTGCTAACCCATAAAAAATACCAGCAGAAAGTCCCGCAATATAACGACGTTTAGGGTCTTTATGACACTCGTCACCAGAACAAATCGCAGCGGTTATAGCGGCAAGATTGAATGCAAAACCACCTAAAGGCGCTAACACAATCGATGTAAAACCTGTCCAACTGATCAAAGACGACACAGGTGTTTCATAGCCACTGCTTCGCATGACCGCGACACCAGGGATATTTTGAGATGTCATAGTAACAATGTACAAGGGTATGCCTATACCCAATAAAGCACTCAGATTCCACTCCGGCCAAACCCAGACCAAATCACCCACTTCTAAAGGAATGTTAGACACAATGGAAGTATCAGACCTTGCCAAGACATAAGTAACTCCAATCATCAACACGAATAACACAGCATAGCGAGGCACAAAACGCTTGCTTACCAAATAAGTCAGCAACATACTTCCGACAAGGAAAACATCACTCATCATTGAATCAAAAATCGAAAGACCAAACTTAAAAAGAACACCAGCCAACATAGCACAAGCAATTGGCAAAGGAACCAGACGCATCACTTTATCGAATAAGCCTGATACACCTGTTAATAGCGTTAACACTCCTGCGAAAATAAACACCCCTATTGCTTCGGTATAAATAATATTACCCAAACTAGTAGCAAGTAAAGCCGCACCAGGTGTGGACCAGGCTGTAATTACTGGAGACCGATACCATAAGGATAGAAAAAAACAAGTCGCTCCCATGCCAAAGCCCAATGCCATAATCCAAGAAATGATCGTACTTGAATCCGCACCAGCCGCCTGAGCGGCTTGAAATACGATAGCAACCGAGCTAGCAAAACCAATTAACACCGCTACAAAACCTGCAACTAATGCACTTAAACTCATATCATTTAAAATTCTAAGCACAACACTACTTCCTTGGGAATAAGCTAAATAGGACACTAACTATATTGCATTCAAACTATTTTTGTATACATTTTTGTTATCTTAATTATTGAGTAAGCATATAACCCACCAAACCCAACGCAAAACCCAATACCGCACCCATCGGTGGGGTACCAATGCTTTTCTAAAGGAACCTGTGGAGCAATATCTTGAAATACAGCGTATAGAATGCCGCCAGAAGCAAACAACATAATACCCGACACAATAGCGGGCCAATCAGATAACCACAAATACGCGATAACGCCAGACACAGGGCCACACAAAGCCAATACGGAAAAGCACAGGATAATAGTCCAAGGACCATAATCGGAAGACAATTTCAATTCTCGAAAAGCATTAAAGCCCTCAGGTAAATTTTGCATTGCAATCAAAACGGCAAGCAATGCGGCATTGACACCACCCAAAGCCAATGCGGCACCTAAAGCTAGTGATTCTGGAATAAAATCAGCTAACATTGCCACTAGCTGACTCATAGCGGTCTTCTTGTGAGATAAAAAGATATCTAGGCACATAAACATCATGCCACCTAAAAGAAACAATATAGCAGCAGCCCAAGTGGAAAAATGCCCAATCCCTTCAGGTACAAGGACTAGGGAAATGGCAGACAACAATGCACCACCACCAAAAGCCGTGATGCCGTGCATCAACTCTGTTTCTAGCCATTCTGGCGTTATACGCTCAAAATGCGCAATTAATGCCCCCAAAGGCATAGCCAAACCCGCAAATAAAGTCAGCAAAAGTAAACCATACAAAGGCGTCATATATTTGATACTCCATAATATATAGCGCCATTATCAGTGGAGAATGAGGGATTTGCTATCGTTATAAAATAAGGCGCTCGGTAGACGCCTTATTGAGTTATTAACACGAATAGACGCCTTATTGAGTTATTAACACGAATATAGGAAGGTCTTGCTAGGGAAGGTACGAATAAGTCTACTAAGACTCAGTCTTTCAGAGAAATCGTCAAATAAGGCGCGACTCTGAAGGAATGTAGATACCTTTCAAAGAGTCGCAACGATATGTGGCCTGTTACTTCTAATAGCAAGCTCCGAAAGACCCGCAGGGCATGGTCTAAAAGTCTGCATTCTTTGTTGAGCACCTCGAAAATAGAACCACGATTCACATTCGGCACTCACCTCGAACAACAGGCTTTTATCCACATGCTGAGGCAAGAGGGCTTGTTCGCATCGTCCCTAACTATTGTTACCAAGATAGGCATTTAGAAAGGCTTTTGTACGCTCTTCTTTAGGCTGCGTGAAAATCGTCTCTGGTGCCCCTTCTTCAACAATCGCACCATTGTCGAAGAAGCAAACTCTGTCACTAATTTCACGAGCAAAGTACATTTCATGGGTGACAAGTAGCATGGTAAAACTGTCTTCTTTAACCAGATTTCGAATAACATCCAAAACCTCATCAACAAGCTCAGGATCTAAAGCGGAGGTTATTTCATCCAGTAACAAAATGGATGGCTTCATGGCCAAAGCTCGAGCAATACCTACCCTCTGCTTCTGACCTCCCGATAAATCATTGGGGTAACTATCTGCTTTATCAGACAACCCCACTAATTTAAGCAGTTTTTCCGCTGATGCCTCGGCCTCCTCACGTGAAATACCTTTCACACGCATCGGCGCTTCAGTGATATTCCTCTTCACTGTCATATGTGGAAATAAGTTAAAATGCTGAAACACCATACCAAGATGGTGTCGCATTTTATGCAAGTGCTTACCGTTGGCAGGGACATATTGCCCCTGCCAAGGCATATGCCAAAGTGACTCACCCGCCACATTAATATAGCCACCATCGATGCCTTCTAAAGTCATCAAGATTCGCAATAGCGTGCTTTTACCAGAACCACTAGGTCCAATAATCGAAACGATTTCATTTTCTTCTACTTTAAAATTAAAATCACTGAAGATAACGGTATCGCCAAAGCACTTTTTAACATTTTTAAACTCAATAATTGGCGCGTTCATTTCAAACTAAATCCTTCTTTTGGAAAGCGTCTTTCAACCTGATGGATGCCGTAGGCTGCTGCTATACTAAATACAAGATACAAAATACCCACTAAGGTAAATGGTTCTAAATAGCGAAAATTTTCAGAGCCAATGATTTTTGCTATCTGCAACATTTCTAAGAGCGTAATTGCTGAAAGCTGAGGGGTTTCTTTAAACATCGCGATGATATAATTCCCTGTTGCGGGAATCATAGGACGTATAGCTTGAGGCAATACGATGTCTTTGTAAGTATCGAGCAAAGAAAGATTTAACGCCCTTGCGGCTTCCCACTGGCCTTTCTCAATACCATCAATCCCACTGCGAAAGACTTCTGATAGATAAGCGCCATAATGAAGGCCTAAGGCCAATACACCCGTTGCAAGCGGAGATAAACTGACGCCAAATTCTGGCATGACGTAATACAAAAAGAAAATCTGCACTAATAAAGGCGTACTGCGTATAAACTCGACTACCCAGTAAACACTAATACGCAGTAAACCTCTGTTGCTGCGACGAAGTAAGGCAAATACCAAACCCATAAAAATAGCAAAAATGCTGCCTAGCAAGGTGGCCAATAAAGTGACTTTTGCTGCGGACAAAATCATCGGTAACACTTCCCAGGTAAATGCCCAATCCCATTGAAATCCATTCATGAGTTAATGCCTCCACGACCTAAGCCCTTGCCCAAATGTGTTTCTAAGCGCCTAATGAAAAATACTAAGCACTGAGCAATTACAAAGTAAAATAATAAAACAACACCAAATATTTCCCCCACTTGTAAAGTAGTATCGGCCAATGACTTGGCTTTAAAGGTTAAATCACCGATCGTAATCAAAGAGACTAATGAGGTTGCTTTTACTAACTCAATAGCCAAATTACCAAAAGGAGGAATCATATTCACAAGAGCTTGAGGCATGATTATGCGCCATAAACGCTGAGAAGCCGTAAAATTGAGCGCAATTGAAGCCTCATACTGCCCCTTTGGAACGGCTTGAATAGCACCTCGAACGACCTCAGTGCCGTAAGAGCCAATATTTAACCCCAAAGCCACCACAGCAGCCGTCATTGCATCAATTGTGATACCAAAAAACGGCAACACGAAATATATCCAATACAACTGAATTAAAGCGGAAGTACCGCGAAAAAATTCAATATAAAAAATAGCAATTTGTTTGAAAGGGGCTGGTGCATAAAGACGAATCAATCCGAAACTAAAAGCCATCACCACAGCTAGGGTAGAGCCATCGCCACAATCTCTATTGTGACAATGGCTCCCTGGAGCAACACGGAGACAATTTCTCCAAATTCCATACGCTATTTCCCCAGTATTATTGGCATAATTCTTTTGCAGTCATACCACCTGGTGAGGTGTGTTTACCAAAACCATAGAGATTCAACCATCGCAATGTGTTCTTTAGTATCAACAAAGCTCGCTATTTTTTCATTAAATGCATCGCGCAAACTCGTATCGGCTGGGCGGAAGCCAAAACCACCATAACCCTTAATTTCTTCACCGTTGATAACCAAAGTTTTGAATGGCTGAGCTAACTCCACACGATCATCTTTTTGCCCTAAAGAGGCCATGGTTAAACTTGTTCCTGCAAGCGCATCAATGCGACCAGACTTCAATGCCGCCACACCAGAAGGATAATCAGGCAATGTAACGATTTTACTCATTTCAATACCAAAATCTCGAGCGTAGCCGTATTCTACCGCTCCAGACATAACACCTAATTTAACAGGCTTACTTTTAATATCATCATAACCATTCAATCCTTCTGGATTGCCATTTTTCACTAAAAAGCCCTCGCCAATACTGTATGTTGGGTTGGAGAATAAAATTTGTTCACAGCGCTTTGGCGTAATATACATACCGGCCGCAATAACATCGAAACGCCCTGCACGCAAACCAGGAATCAAAGAACCAAACTCCGTTACCACAACGTTTACATCATCCACGCCTAATTCATTTAAAACATGGACAGCAATGCTAGGCGCTTCACCCGCAGGCTTTCCATCTGATGTGGTGTAGCCATAAGGCACTTCGTTCGCCACCCCGATCGTTACCGTGCCTTCATCCTGTATTTTATCTAACGTATTTGCCACAACGGCAGTAGAGCAGAGAGCGAACACAATATTCGTTAGAGATATAATGTATTTTTGTAATGGTTTTTTCATAATAAACCTCATGTCACTTAGAAAAATGGTTAAAAAATCGCAATAAGTCTTTTTACCCTAAATAAAATGCACCAAATGATCAAGCATTATTTAGATCTGTAATCATTAGATCTCTTTTAAAACCCAATAAAAAAGGCAAACAATAAGGTGTTTTCTAAAAGAAACTTACCGAATTTTGGGCGCACATTGCGGGAGGGAATAACGCTAAGAAAGTAAATTTGAAAGGACAAGATTAGACGTTTGAAGCGGCCTAGTGATTGAGCCACTTCAGACCAATTGGGATGTTATCAATGTATTCTATCAATGCTGACCCAAGCATCCCAACCCTGCCATTCCTCTTGCAAGTTGGTATCAATAGAACGTCTTAGAGACAGAAATCCAGTCAATTTATGCAACATATTAACAAGCTCTTTCATTTTACTAATCTCTTCAATAATAGACAGATTCCAGCATAATAAGAGATCAAAATTAAATAAAATCGATACTGGCTAAGAGCCTAATACAGGTAAGCTATCTCTCTTTTGGTTGTCAAAAATTACAGACAAAACAGGCAACCTAACACATACGGTTAAGCCGTTAGGTTTCGTCTCCTGAAAAAATAATGAGCCTTGGTATTTATCGACAATATTCTTTACAATCGATAGCCCTAGGCCAGCCCCTTCAACTTCGCCACAACGGAAAAACCGTTCAGTCAACCGCTGTAAATCACCTTGATTCACCCCCTTACCAAAGTCGATAACGTTCAATTCGACTTGATTTCCAGATTGAGTCCAAGCGACGTGTATCATCGATTCATTAGGTGAAAACTTAATGGCATTACTGATTAAATTTTGCAGCAATATCTCGATATGATTAGGCTCTACATGACAATTCCACGATTTATCATCCTCAACGTCTAAGCTGATCTCAATATGTTTTTTCCATGCTAAAGGAAGAATCCCTGCAATCATTGAGCGACTAATGGCTAACACATCAATTTTTGTTTTTATGACAGTTTTTTGATGCTCAAGTCGAGCCAACGCAAGGAGTTGAGATACAATTCTTGTTGATCTATCCACCCCGAGTGTCAACTGCAATAAGGATTGATTTCGCTCCAGATCATTCTCTGCTGATGCGGCGTTCTCGGCATGCACTCTAAGAATACTCAGAGGTGTTCGTAATTCGTGAGCCGCATCGGCAATCCATCGCTTTTCCCTTTCCATTAGAGAATCAATCTCCATAAGCAACCCATTTAAAGCGTTTTTTACAGGCAGCAACTCTTCAGGAACATACGACATTTCGATAGGCTCTAACTTATTCGGCGTAATCTTTTTAATTCGTTGAGCAAGCTGTTGGAGTGGCTCAAGGCCAAAGCCCACCGCAGCCCACACTAAAATAGCCAAAACAGGCCAAGCTAAAATTTCAGGGAAAAGTGTTTGAAAGACGATCTGATCGACAATTTCTCCTCTCACATCAGAACGCTCTGCAACAATCACCTTAAGGTTACCCGCCATTTGGCTTAAGGTAAATGTACGCCATTGATAATGGTCTGCTATGGCATTACCGTAGCCATCAGTGTCTTCTTCTTGTTGCAATAATGTCATTGAATCTGACGCGATTTTTAGCTCATCATCACGCCAAATTTGATAAAAAATCTTGCTTTCATATTTATGACCAACGGATGGGTCTGTGTTTGCTTCATCAATTAACAATGGTGATATGGCATTTACGTTCGAATCAAGCTTTTCAATATTCCCTGATAAAGTAAGCAATAACCTAGCTTGCTGAGCCAATCTTGCATCGAACAGCTCCTCAACTTCATGATTCGCAAACAATAAACCTATCAGCATAACAACAATACTTGTTATGCTAAAAAGGCACATCACAAAGAAGAGCGTTCTTTTCCTAATCGAACTCAGAATTTGCTTATTAACCCATTTCTTGATCAACAACATAACCTATACCTCGTATGGTGCGAATCAAATCAGGCGATAGTTTCTTACGCAAATGATGAATATGAACTTCTAATGCGTTACTTTCAACATCATCTCCCCATCCATACATCAGCTGCTGCAGGATGTCTCTCGTAAATACATGTCCAGGCTGACTGATAAGCTCATGAAGCAAAGCATATTCTCGACGTGTTAAACTCACCTCTTTGTCGAGATAGGTGACTTTATGGCTCGCAGGATACAAAACAAGTCCCTTATAAGAAATCTCACTGATCGCTCGACCATAACTGCGGCGTAGTAAAGCTCTAGTCCTTGCCTTCAACTCAGTGACATCAAAAGGTTTTATAAGATAGTCATCAGCCCCCAGATCTAAGCCAGCTACTCGATCTTCTAATGCATCTCTGGCTGTCAATATTAAGACCGGCACCGCATTTTCATTTGCTCTTATTTGCTTCAATACTGCTAAGCCATCTAATCTTGGCAAACCTAAATCTAATACCACTAAATCAAAGACTTCATTAACTAACGCTTCTAATGCATGGATACCATCATGAAGCAAATCTACCGTATATCCTTCACGCTTTAATGCCGTCACCAAACCGTCAGCCAAAGAAGTATCATCTTCTACTACAAGTATACGCAAACCCAATCCTTCTCTCATAAATACGCCAAAGCAGAGCCAAAAACACGATTTAATCGCACTTTTCCTATCGCTCTTTGACATGCGTTAATCAAACCACTATAAGTAAAAAAGGATAGTAGAATTGCACTCTAAAGACATCATAATTTGACAATAACAGCGGCTGTAAACCGATATTTTCGACTGAATCGAAAGTTGAACACTTCATCTTTTTACCTCTCCCCAAATCACCCATACACTAAAATCTTATATAAAAGACAAACTATTGAAACAAACCAATCATAGCAACGCCAAAGCAGGCAAACTGAAGACTTGAGACTCATCAAAGACGATAATAGAAAAATTATCGCTTTATACTTTATGGCAGAAGCATTCCGCACTATAACCAAACAAGCTTAAGCAGAACTTAGCATTATCAGTCTGAAGATTTAATCTTCCCTTAAGAAACATATCTTATTATTTCCATGATAACGTTTTTTTTAGCAAAATGGCTAGCAGAAAACGTGTCACTCTCAGCCAACTTAGAAGTATATTGTAATAGCAACTATCCTAAAGTCCTGAACACACAGTGAAGCGTAAAGTCAGTACCTGCCTTTCACAAAACGCACCATATGCTTATCACCCGACGAGATACAAAGGCCTATGAAACGACATGATATAAAAAAGCCCTGACAGTATGAACTATCAGGGCTTTCTTAATTAGATCTTGATAACGACCTATGCTTATCCCCTTGTGGGACTCTTACATGCTAAGCTCTTATAAAAAGCCCCACACATCGAGCGCTATAGGTTCACTAAGGGTATTTTGAACAAAAAAAACCCTGACAGTATGAACTATCAGGGCTTTTCTTAATTAGATCTTGATAACGACCTATGCTTATCCCCTTGTGGGACTCTTACATGCTAAGCTCTTATAAAAAGCCCCACACATCGAGCGCTATAGGTTCACTAAGGGTTATTTTGAACAAAAAAAACCTGACAGTATGAACTATCAGGGCTTTCTTAATTAGATCTTGATAACGACCTATGCTTATCCCCTTGTGGGACTCTTACATGCTAAGCTCTTATAAAAAGCCCCACACATCGAGCGCTATAGGTTCACTAAGGGTTATTTTGAACAAAAAAACCTGACAGTATGAACTATCAGGGCTTTCTTAATTAGATCTTGATAACGACCTATGCTTATCCCCTTGTGGGACTCTTACATGCTAAGCTCTTATAAAAAGCCCCACACATCGAGCGCTATAGGTTCACTAAGGGTTATTTTGAACAAAAAAAACCCTGACAGTATGAACTATCAGGGCTTTCTTAATTAGATCTTGATAACGACCTATGCTTATCCCCTTGTGGGACTCTCACATGGGATCTCCCACACTACCATCGGCGATGGCGAACGCCGTGGCATGTAAAAAGTCACTTCTGAGTTCGGGATGGGATCAGGTGGTTCAACGCCTCTTGTTTTGTATTAAAACTCGCTTTTTGAAAACAAAAAAAAGCCCTGATAGCTGAAGCCATCAGGGCCTTCTTAATTAAATCTTGATAACGACCTACTCTCACATGGGATCTCCCACACTACCATCGGCGATGGCGCTTTTCACTTCTGAGTTCGGGATGGGATCAGGTGGTTCAACGCCTCTATGATCATCAAGAAAACTGGTTTGCTTTATTAGCAACTGTCTAATAAAACCAAATTCTCAACTGCCTAATATAATAGGACTTAAAATATAAAGCTTGACGATAAACTAGTGTCACATGCTTATCTATCAAAAATAGACCCACATTACAGTGTGGATCTATTTCTTAAATATAAAGCTTGACGACGACCTACTCTCACATGGGATCTCCCACACTACCATCGGCGATGGCGCTTTTCACTTCTGAGTTCGGGATGGGATCAGGTGGTTCAACGCCTCTATGATCGTCAAGCAATTCGTTTTGCGTTTTGTTCTGGCTGGACTCTTTTCGTCTCACCACAACACGCGAATACGTGCTTGGATCTTTAACAATTCATTTTGAAATAGTGATAACCAAGTATCAAACCGATGCTCATCATTGCTGATGCTTTATCGTAATCTGTGTCTGTGATTGTAGCGTTTCCGCTTTAAAAACCACTTTGGTGTTATATGGTCAAGCCTCACGAGCAATTAGTATTGGTTAGCTCAATGCCTCACAGCACTTACACACCCAACCTATCAACGTCCTAGTCTCGAACGGCTCTTTAGGGAACTTATGTTCCAGTGAGATCTTATCTTAAGGGAGGCTTCCCGCTTAGATGCTTTCAGCGGTTATCCCGTCCGAACATAGCTACCCGGCAATGCCACTGGCGTGACAACCGGAACACCAGAGGTTCGTCCACTCCGGTCCTCTCGTACTAGGAGCAGCTCCTCTCAAATCTCAAACGTCCACGGCAGATAGGGACCGAACTGTCTCACGACGTTCTAAACCCAGCTCGCGTACCACTTTAAATGGCGAACAGCCATACCCTTGGGACCGGCTTCAGCCCCAGGATGTGATGAGCCGACATCGAGGTGCCAAACACCGCCGTCGATGTGAACTCTTGGGCGGTATCAGCCTGTTATCCCCGGAGTACCTTTTATCCGTTGAGCGATGGCCCTTCCATACAGAACCACCGGATCACTAAGACCTACTTTCGTACCTGCTCGACGTGTCTGTCTCGCAGTTAAGCGTGCTTTTGCCTTTACACTCTATGCATGATTTCCGACCATGCTGAGCACACCTTCGTGCTCCTCCGTTACTCTTTGGGAGGAGACCGCCCCAGTCAAACTACCCACCACACAGTGTCCTCGATCCGGATTACGGACCTGAGTTAGAACCTCAAACATACCAGGGTGGTATTTCAAGAGTGGCTCCACGGTAACTGGCGTCACCGCTTCAAAGCCTCCCACCTATCCTACACAAGTAGGTTCAAAGTTCACTGTGAAGCTATAGTAAAGGTTCACGGGGTCTTTCCGTCTAGCCGCGGATACACAGCATCTTCACTGCGATTTCAATTTCACTGAGTCTCGGGTGGAGACAGTGTGGCCATCGTTACGCCATTCGTGCAGGTCGGAACTTACCCGACAAGGAATTTCGCTACCTTAGGACCGTTATAGTTACGGCCGCCGTTTACTTGGGCTTCGATCAAGAGCTTCGCTTGCGCTAACCCCATCAATTAACCTTCAAGCACCGGGCAGGCGTCACACCCTATACGTCCACTTTCGTGTTTGCAGAGTGCTGTGTTTTTAATAAACAGTCGCAGCCACCTGGTATCTTCGACCGACTAGTGCTTACGGAGCAAGTCCTTCACACCGGCCGGCGTACCTTCTCCCGAAGTTACGGTACCATTTTGCCTAGTTCCTTCACCCGAGTTCTCTCAAGCGCCTTGGTATTCTCTACCTGACCACCTGTGTCGGTTTGGGGTACGGTTCCTGCATATCTGAAGCTTAGAAGTTTTTCCTGGAAGCATGGCATCAACCACTTCGCCCAAAAGAGGCTCGTCATCAGTTCTCGGTCTTAAAAGGTACCGGATTTGCCTAAGCCCTAAACCTACCGCCTTAAACACAGACAACCATCGCTGTGCTGGCCTAGCCTTCTCCGTCTCTCCATCGCAATATGCACGAGTACAGGAATATTAACCTGTTTCCCATCGACTACGCATTTCTGCCTCGCCTTAGGGGCCGACTCACCCTGCCCTGATTAACATGGGACAGGAAACCTTGGTCTTCCGGCGGGGAAGTTTTTCACTCCCCTTATCGTTACTCATGTCAACATTCGCACTTCTGATACCTCCAGCCTGCCTTACAGCTTGACCTTCAACGGCTTACAGAACGCTCCTCTACCATGCCTAGTAAACTAAGCATCCGTAGCTTCGGTGTACAGTTTTAGCCCCGTTATATCTTCCGCGCAGGCCGACTCGACTAGTGAGCTATTACGCTTTCTTTAAAGGATGGCTGCTTCTAAGCCAACCTCCTAGCTGTCTAAGCCTTCCCACATCGTTTCCCACTTAACTGTAACTTTGGGACCTTAGCTGACGGTCTGGGTTGTTTCCCTTTCCACGACGGACGTTAGCACCCGCCGTGTGTCTCCCGTAATTGCACTCATTGGTATTCGGAGTTTGCATGGGGTTGGTAAGTCGGGATGACCCCCTAGCCCAAACAGTGCTCTACCCCCAATGGTGAGATACGAGGCGCTACCTAAATAGCTTTCGAGGAGAACCAGCTATCTCCGAGCTTGATTAGCCTTTCACTCCTATCCACAAGTCATCCCCAGCCTTTTCAACGGATGTGGGTTCGGTCCTCCAGTTGATGTTACTCAACCTTCAACCTGCTCATGGATAGATCGCCCGGTTTCGGGTCTATTCCCAGCAACTAAACGCCCTATTAAGACTCGGTTTCCCTACGGCTCCACTACATGTTTAACCTTGCTACTGAAAATAAGTCGTTGACCCATTATACAAAAGGTACGCAGTCACGGAACAAGTCCGCTCCCACTGCTTGTACGTACACGGTTTCAGGATCTATTTCACTCCCCTCACAGGGGTTCTTTTCGCCTTTCCCTCACGGTACTGGTTCACTATCGGTCAGTCAGGAGTATTTAGCCTTGGAGGATGGTCCCCCCATATTCAGACAGGATAACACGTGTCCCGTCCTACTCGTTTTCATGATTAAGGTGTTTTCGTATACGGGGCTATCACCCTCTATCGCGGCACTTTCCAGAGCCTTCTACTAACACCAAAACCACTTAAGGGCTAATCCCCTTTCGCTCGCCGCTACTTAGGGAATCTCGGTTGATTTCTTTTCCTAAGGGTACTTAGATGTTTCAGTTCCCCTCGTTCGCCTCCTCACAGCTATGTATTCACTGTGGGATACTCTACAAGTAGAGTGGGTTCCCCCATTCGGACATGTTCGGATCAAAGCCTGTTTATCGACTCCCCGAACCTTTTCGCAGATTACCACGTCCTTCATCGCCTCTGACTGCCAAGGCATCCACCGTGCACGCTTGGTCACTTGACCATATAACCCAAAATAGTTTCGGATCACATACCAAAGGGCTTTTGTACCCCTCTGGATTTACGATTTAGAAAGTCATCTAGGTTAAAGATGCTTTCCACCGGTTTGACGCTTGATTATCGTCTATTTCAAAATTCGAATTGTTAAAGAGCAAGTTTAGTGCAAAGCACTAAGTCAGAGACTAAACCATCACTTGCGTGACGCTTTGTTTAGTGTCTTGCTTCAAAAGCTTTGATCGCTAAGCTTTTCTAAACTAGATACTGTATCTCGCCAATGAATAATCATTAAGCTCCATACACATCAGATAATTTGTGTGAACGCTCACCAGAGGTTTCTATCGTTTAAGGAGGTGATCCAGCCCCAGGTTCCCCTAGGGCTACCTTGTTACGACTTCACCCCAGTCATTGACCACTCCGTGGTAAGCGTCCTCCTTACGGTTAGACTACCTACTTCTGGAGCAATCAACTCCCATGGTGTGACGGGCGGTGTGTACAAGGCCCGGGAACGTATTCACCGTGACATTCTGATTCACGATTACTAGCGATTCCGACTTCATGGAGTCGAGTTGCAGACTCCAATCCGGACTACGACGTACTTTCTGGGATTCGCTTACTCTCGCAAGTTCGCAGCCCTCTGTATACGCCATTGTAGCACGTGTGTAGCCCTACTCGTAAGGGCCATGATGACTTGACGTCGTCCCCACCTTCCTCCGGTTTGTCACCGGCAGTCTCCTTAAAGTTCTCGGCATTACCCGCTAGCAAGTAAGGATAAGGGTTGCGCTCGTTACGGGACTTAACCCAACATTTCACAACACGAGCTGACGACAGCCATGCAGCACCTGTCTCAGAGCTCCCGAAGGCACAAACACATCTCTGCGTTCTTCTCTGGATGTCAAGAGTAGGTAAGGTTCTTCGCGTTGCGTCGAATTAAACCACATGCTCCACCGCTTGTGCGGTCCCCCGTCAATTCATTTGAGTTTTAACCTTGCGGCCGTACTCCCCAGGCGGTCTACTTATTGCGTTAGCTGCGCCACTAAGTCATTACAACCCAACGGCTAGTAGACATCGTTTACGGCGTGGACTACCAGGGTATCTAATCCTGTTTGCTCCCCACGCTTTCGCACCTCAGTGTCAGTATTAGTCCAGGGTGTCGCCTTCGCCACTGATGTTCCTTCCTATATCTACGCATTTCACCGCTACACAGGAAATTCCACACCCCTCTACCATACTCTAGCCTGCCAGTATCGGGTGCCATTCCAAGGTTGAGCCCTGGGATTTCACATCCGACTTAACAAACCACCTACGCGCGCTTTACGCCCAGTAATTCCGATTAACGCTTGCACCCTCTGTATTACCGCGGCTGCTGGCACAGAGTTAGCCGGTGCTTCTTCTGGGGCTAACGTCAAGATAATTGGGTATTAACCAATCACCCTTCCTCACCCCTGAAAGTGCTTTACAACCCTAAGGCCTTCTTCACACACGCGGCATGGCTGGATCAGGCTTGCGCCCATTGTCCAATATTCCCCACTGCTGCCTCCCGTAGGAGTCTGGGCCGTGTCTCAGTCCCAGTGTGACTGGTCATCCTCTCAGACCAGTTAGAGATCGTCGCCTTGGTAGGCCTTTACCCTACCAACTAGCTAATCTCACGCAGGCTCATCTAATAGCGGAAGGCTCCGAAAAGTCCCCTCCTTTCCCCCTCAGGGCGTATGCGGTATTAGCATGCGTTTCCACATGTTGTCCCCCTCTACTAGGTAGATTCCTACGCGTTACTCACCCGTCCGCCGCTCGTCACCCAAGAAACAAGTTTCTCCGTGCTACCGCTCGACTTGCATGTGTTAAGCCTGCCGCCAGCGTTCAATCTGAGCCATGATCAAACTCTTCAGTTAAAAAGTTTGCTTACTCAAAATCTATTACACTAACAATAACTTAATCATTTCATCATCCCGAAGAACAACGAAACAACATAAAGCGAATTGACGTGTTAGACGTTTCGCAAGACTTCAATTTTTTTGACCATCTCGAATCAGTTAAAAACCAATCCGGACAATCTTCTGAAGCCTCCAGCGAGCGCCCACACAAATTATCTGATTATTTATTTTAAAGAGCGTCACCACACACGTTGTGCGGCTGAGGTCGTGTATAATACAGACTATTTATATCTATGCAACCACTTTGCAAATAAAAAAACACTACAAAAACAAAAAAGTCACTGCGCCGATCAACGCAGTGACTTTTTTTAAAACTTTTAACATAGCCTTTTTAAAATCGACTATTTTATTTCGAGCGCTTGCGCTTCAATTTTCGCCTTCCATTCAGCAGGCCCAGTAATATGCACAGATGTCCCCATGGTATCTACCGCCACAGTGACTGGCATATCGACAACATCAAATTCATAGATAGCCTCCATTCCTAACTCTGGAAAGGCCACCACGTCTGCTTTTTTGATCGCCTTAGATACCAAATAAGCCGCGCCACCAACAGCCATAAGGTAGACAGCGCCAAACTCTTTAATCGCCTCAATGGCTACAGGACCACGCTCAGACTTACCAATCATACCAAGCAAGCCCGTTTTATCCAAAATGGTGCGAGTAAACTTATCCATGCGAGTCGCCGTCGTTGGACCAGCAGGACCTACCGCCTCATCCCTTACTGGATCAACAGGACCTACGTAGTAGATAAAACGCCCTTTAAGATCAACAGGAAGCTCTTCGCCGTTAGCCATCATCTCAACCATTTTCTTATGCGCGGCATCGCGACCCGTCAGCATTTTGCCATTTAACAAAATCGTTTCGCCAGGCTGCCATTCCTTAACCTGTTCCGGTGTAATGGTATTCAAATCTACTCGACGAACACTCTCACCAACCTCCCAAGTAATTTCTGGCCAATCATCCAATGACGGTGGAACTAAATCTGCAGGACCAGAACCATCAAGCACAAAATGCGCATGACGAGTAGCTGCACAGTTTGGAATCATAGCAACAGGTAAAGAAGCGGCATGCGTTGGATAATCCATGATTTTCACATCAAGAACCGTTGTCAAACCACCGAGGCCTTGCGCACCGATACCTAAATTATTCACTGCATCAAAAATAGCCAGACGAAGCTCTTCAACACGAGTTTGAGGGCCACGAGCTTTCAATTCGTGGATATCGATTGGCTCCATCAAAGATTCTTTCGCCATCACCATGGCTTTCTCTGCTGTACCACCAATACCTATGCCAAGCATACCTGGAGGGCACCAACCCGCCCCCATAGTAGGAACTGTTTTCTTAACCCATTCAACGATATCATCAGAAGGATTCAACATCGCCAGTTTGGATTTATTCTCAGAACCACCACCTTTAGCAGCGACGTGAACTTCAACCGTATCACCAGGCACGACCTCCATGTGAATCACAGCAGGCGTATTATCTTTGGTGTTTTTACGAGCGCCAGCAGGATCAGCGAGAATAGAAGCACGTAAGACGTTATCTGGATGAAGATAAGCACGGCGCACACCCTCATTAATCATATCAGTGACGCTTCTTGTGCTCTCCCATTGCACATTCATTCCTATCTTAACAAATACAGTAACAATACCGGTATCCTGACAGATTGGACGCTTACCTTCTGCACACATACGAGAGTTAATAAGAATTTGTGCCATCGAATCCTTCGCAGCCTTACTTTCTTCTCGCTCGTACGCTTCATGTACTGCTTTTACAAAATCCAAAGGGTGATAATAAGAGATAAACTGCAACGCGTCTGCAACGCTATCAATCAGATCATCTTCTTTAATAATGCTCATGCTTCTCTCCTGCCGAGTCTCACGATTAAATCGAAAACGAAATGGTAAAAGATGCAGCCCTGCAAGGAAAGCATTAAGGTGGGTTTTAAAAAAATATACCCCTCATCAATCAAATGAATGAGGGGTATATAGAGGAAAAATTTGGCACACTACACCTAAGATCATTAACGGTTAGCTTTTTGCTCTCTATCCGACTTCGGCTTTTGTACCGAGTGCTGAATGTACTCTTCTAAAATTTGAGCGGTAAACTTCTCACGCTCTGGTAAGGAAGAGATTCTCTCCGCCTCCCAATTAATCAAGCGAATAAAAACCGAATACTTTTTAATGAATCCATAACCAATATCCCTTACACCTATACCATTAACTTCCATCAAGTAAGTCACTTGTTCTAAATTTTTCTGCGTTTCAAACTGCCCACCTTCACTAGCAGCGATAAGCAAACGCTGAATATGCTGTATCGGATTTTCTGACGCTCGAGACTCTTTTTTGGCTTGGCTGGAGGTTAAGAATTTATCCAACATTTCTTCCGTATGCGCTTCTCTTGCATGCACATCTGCAATACTTGCCGATTCACGCTCCAACAACCGAATAAACAAACTCTTATTTTTTATATCTGAAAACTCTAAATCTTTAAGAGATAAGCCATTGGTTGACATAATATCAATAACCTTCTCGTATGATGCCGTTGCTTCTGCACCTACAGAGACAGCCAACACAAGGTGCCGACGCAACTCGTGCATAATTTTCGCCGCCCTGTAATCCTCTTTACGCTGCAAATGCTGCCTAAAGGATTCTTTATTTTTTGCCAAAGCATGACTAATTGCATCATACCCTTGAACAGCCTCTTGCTCTTCTTTCAAACGCTCCATGCGAACTTTAGTACAACTACTTTCCCAAGCCTCGTAAGATTTAGCCCTAGCCTGAAAAGCACGCTCAATGGCCTCTTCAAAACTCTGCTCAATACGAGCTCGCTCAGAGCGCTCCTGCACTTCATTTTGCTCATGCTCATAACGCTTCTTTTTCTTAAGCTGCAAATTCTCTTGTGCAAGAAGAAGCTGCTGATTTAACGCCTCTATGTCTGCTTGAACCTTGATTTCATCAAAGTCAACAAGCTTTTCATACACCTTAGACCAATAGCCATCCTCAACAAATGGCACATTTGGGTTGCTAGTTGCGTATTGCGTTTTAAGCGTCTCAGTAAACTCATATCCATCAGGACGAAAAGCTTTTGTCGCATTAATAACATTGTCACTAGACGTATAAATAGTTGAGCTATCTTGTCCCCCATCGTTCACAACAGACTGAGCTGCCATTTCCACACCTTCCAACATATTTTCCGGCACTACATCATCAACACTAAAACATTCACTCTCAATTTCAACATCGTCAACGTTATCAGCAGTAAATGAATCACGAAGCACCTCTTCGGCACCTTGGTAACCTGACAAATCTATATCATCCAAAATAGTGCGAGCCGATTCATAAGCCCTACTAGCATCGCTACTTTTTTCACTGAAACGCCGCTGATAAACAGACCCTTCTGAAGACGATTTGACCGCACTCTCTTTTTGATGGCGTGGCGCAGCCCCGCCCCAACTTACACGATAAAGCATGGATCGATCACACAACTGCAAAATGGGTAACTCCCTTTGAGCCACCTGATACTGCCTAATTAGAGACTCCGCATGACGCAAAGCCATAACAGATTCACTTGAATTAGTCGAAGTCGCTAAATTTAATAATTTAACCACTTTTTGTATGGCCTTCTTCCTTTTGCTAATGCTCATAAAACATGCTTTCCAAGTTGGCTAATTTTCACTCAGTATAGATTATAAGTTGAGATATTTGTTCAGTAATAGAGCTCTGCGTCATCATCGCTCGGCAACGTCAAATCATCACTCAACAACGAATGAACCTTTTGCAATATTTCAGCCAAGTCTTCCTTTCCATAAGGAACGGCCGACAATTTACCCCAAACTGGTGCTGGCCAGCATGGATCTACTTTATAACGTACAATATGATGCACATGCAGCTGTGGCACTTGGTTACCAATAGCGGCAATATTAAGCTTAGTGGCGGAAAAAGCATCGTGAAGCGTTTCCGCCAAAAGGCAACTTTCTGCCATCAATTGTTGACGATCTTCCTCTACCAGTTGATATATTTCAGTAATATCATTTCTTTGAGGTACCAAAATAAACCATGGAAACTGAGCATCATTAATGAGACGAAGCTGACACAGTGAAAAGTGCCCGACAAGAATAGAATCACGACTCAATACTGGATCTAACTCAAACATCTTTACATCTTCCTATTTACAAAAAAGGCTTTAATAAGCACTATAGCATCCTATTTTCTAAAACTCTCAGAGACTTGGAGGCCGCATGACTGATATGCAGTGCGCTGTAAATGCACAAGCAAAATTAGCCGAATGTCCTCGTTGGGACGAACGTACTCAAACGCTCTATTTTGTCGATATAGATTCTTTCATACTATACGCCTATGACACAAAATCCAAAAGCCTAGCACATCGTAAATTTGATGAAGAAATAGGCTGTTTTTCACTAGACGAGCAAGAAGGCTTTGTCGCTGCGTTTCGCTCTGGCGTTTACACATTCGAACATTTTAATGCCGAGTTAAAACCCTACTGGCTCGCTTCTTACGATCAAAAAACTACACGTTTTAATGATGGCCGATGTGATGCAAAAGGACGCTTTTTAGCGGGTACTATGTACTCTCCAAAAGACGCCTTCAATGGCGCCCTGCATCAGTTCAGTCAAGGCAAAGAAACGCTTATAGATCAAGCGGCATGGACCTCCAATGGCCTAGCATTCTCTCCTGACAATACGATTATGTACTACTCTGATACTCCGAACCATGTGGTTTATCAATTTGATTATGACTTAGCAAGCGGTGTCGCAACAAATAAACGCACCTTCATTGAATTTCCTCGAGGTAACGGCCGACCAGATGGTGCCGCTGTTGATAGCGAAGGAAACTACTGGTCAGCACTTTACCAAGGTCAGCGCGTTGTTAAAATTAGCCCTCAAGGGAAGATTTTAGAAGAATATCCCGTTCCTGCCACCTATCCAACAATGGTTGCTTTTGGCGGACCTGAAATGAAGACATTATTTGTGAGTACTTGTCGTGCCGCACAAACCGAAGAGGAACTAAAGCAGTTCCCAGAAGCTGGCGGGATTTTTGCCATTGAAACCGATGTAACGGGCCAAATTGAGCCTCGCTTCGCAGGCTAAAACCTTTAGTTTTATGATTACACTTAAATCTGCAACTTAACATTAATCACTTAACCTTAAAGTACAAACATTATTATGCGCGCAAGCAATTATTTATTTTCCACACTACGTGATGCCCCAACGGATGCAGTTGTTACCAGCCATCAGCTTATGATTCGCGCGGGCATGATTCGTCAAGTCTCTAAAGGCTTATATACATGGCTACCAACAGGCTTAAAAGTTTTCCGCAAAATTGAAAACATTGTTCGTGACGAAATGGAGAAAGCCGGCTCACTTGAAGTGATCATGCCTGGTGTTCAACCTGCAGAGCTGTGGCAAGAAACCGGACGCTGGCAGAAATATGGCCCAGAATTGCTTCGTCTGCAAGACCGCCACGGGCGCGACTATTGCCTTGGCCCAACTCATGAAGAAGTCATTACTGAACTGGCTCGCAATGAATTGACTAGCTATAAACAGCTACCAATGAATTTCTTTCAAATACAGACCAAATTCCGCGATGAAGTTCGCCCTCGTTTTGGCGTAATGCGTTCTCGCGAGTTTTGCATGAAAGACGCATACTCTTTTCACGTTGGCGCTGAATCACTACAAGAAACGTATGATGTCATGCATCAAGCGTACTGCAATGTATTTGATCGTATTGGTTTAGACTATCGTCCTGTTCGTGCTGATACAGGCAGCATTGGTGGCGCATACTCACATGAATTTCATGTGCTAGCAGACTCCGGCGAAGACGACATTGCTTTTAGCGACTCCTCAGATTTTGCGGCCAACATTGAACTTGCCGAAGCAATTTGTCTAAAACAAAAAGCCGACGCTCCAACCCAAGAGATAAAAGAAGTATTTACGCCCGACTGCAAAACTATCCAAAAAGTGGCTGAATTCTTACAAATCGATGTTACTAGCACAGTAAAAACCATGCTAGTAAAGGCTATTGACGAAGACAACCAACCAACAATTGTTGCTCTTGTGTTGCGTGGCGATCACAACATCAACGAAATCAAAGTAGAAAAATTAAACGGCATTCTCTCTCCTTTTGAATTTGCTGATGAAGCCGACATTATTGCTAAAATAGGCTGCGCTCCCGGCTCCATTGGACCAAAAGGTCTAGCAGAAAAAGGCATTCGTGTTATTGCAGATCGTTCAGCCGCTGTCATGTCCGATTTTTGTGCTGGCGCAAACAAAGACGACTACCACTTTACTGGTTTAAACTGGGAACGCGATTGCGCGGCATTTGAAATTGCTGATATCCGTAACGTTGTAGAAGGTGACCCATCACCAGATGGTCAAGGCACTATTGTCATCAAACGCGGCATTGAAGTGGGCCATATTTTCCAACTTGGCCAACAATATGCTGAAGCCCTTAAAGCCACCGTTTTAGATGAAAATGGTAAAGCGCAAGTCATGCACATGGGCTGTTATGGCATTGGTGTTTCTCGTATTGTTGCAGCAGCAATCGAACAAAATTTTGATGAAAAAGGTATTTTATGGCCTGAAAGTATTGCGCCATTTGATATTGTCATCGTGGCAATGAATTACGACAAATCCGAAGCTGTACGAATAGAATGTGATCGCTTATACGCAGAACTTAAAGCGAAAGGCTTAGACGTATTACTAGACGACCGCAAAGAACGCCCAGTGTGTTAAATTCGCGGATTGCGAACTTCTAGGCATCCCGCATCGCTTAGTTGTCGGAGATAAAGGGCTTGAAAAAGGCACCCTAGAATACAAATATCGCAAAGCAGGTGAAAACGAAGACATCGCAATTGCCGATGCTGTCGATTTCATTTTAAGCAAAAAATAAAATCGACAAGCCTGATGGAAGCATCTGCCTCTGTCAGGCTTTTTTATAATCGCTACAAATGGACCCCGCATGACGACTATTTACCACAACCCTCGCTGCTCTAAATCTCGACAAACCCTACAACTGCTCGAAGAAAATAATATCCAGCCCACTATCCGCCTATATTTGCAAGACACACCCAACCTAGAAGAAATTAAAACACTTGTGACCCAGCTTGCGATAACACCGCAGGCACTCATGCGCACAAAAGAAGCCATATTCAAAGAACTTGGCCTAAGCACACACTCAACAGACGAAGAATGCCTGCAAGCTATGCATTCCCATCCAATTTTAATAGAACGCCCTATCGTCATACACAACAACAAGGCAAAGATTGGCAGACCACCTGAAGATGTTTTGACTTTATTTAATTAACAAGGAAGTACGGAAATGACCCAGTCACCTTACGTATTAGTTTTATTTTACAGTCGTCACGGCTCAGTTGCCGAAATGGCAAAACATATCGCTCGTGGGATCAACAAAGTTGGTGACATCGAGGCAAAGGTACGCCAAGTTCCCGAGGTATCCGACACCACAAAAATCGCATCACCCGCCCTGCCCGATGCAGGCGCCCCTTATTGCACCTTGGAAGAACTCGCAGACTGCGCAGGGCTTGCTATCGGCTCACCTTCCTACTTTGGCAGCATGGCCGCCCCACTAAAACATTTTATCGATCAAACTTCGACATTATGGTTAACGGGAAGATTGATAGACAAACCCGCTTGCGGCTTTACCAGTGCGAGCACCATGCATGGCGGACAAGAACAGTGTATTCACAGCATGATGACACCATTACTGCATCATGGCATGGTTTGGCTTGGCCTTCCGTATAAAAACAAAGAACTGATTAACACAACGGCTGGCGGAACCCCTTATGGCGCCAGCCACCTAGCAAATAGCACCAACGAAACCGCTTTGACAGATGATGAAAAAGCACTCTGCGAAGCGCAAGGAAAGCGCATTGCTGAAATGGCAATAAAATTGCAAAAATAATCTTTTTGATCCCTCCAAAACCAATAAAAAAGCCGTCGCACAAGACATTCTGCGGCGGCTTTTTTAACACCCTACACGCCTAAAAAGGCGCTTAACGTCAGTGCCTTGGAAGCTCAATATCCTTGAATAACAATTCAACCTCTTGTCGGTTTCCTGCCGCCATCGCCGCCATCACCAAGTCCTTTGTCAGATGCGGGGCAAACGACTCAATAAACCTATACATATAACCTCGAATAAATGTACTGCTCCGAATGCCTATTTTCGTACAACTATCAGCAAAAAGATGAGAGGCATCTAAAGCAACCAAATCGGCGTCTTGCACAGCATCATGGGCCATTGAAGCCACAATACCTACACCAAGCCCCAAACGAACATATGTCTTTATGACATCAGAGTCGGCGGCAGTAAAGACCACATTTGGCTGCAAATCGGCTTGTTGAAAAGCCTGGTCTAGCTGCGACCGCCCAGTAAAGCCAAATACATATGTAACAATAGGATATTCAGCCAGAGCTTGTAAGGTGAGCTTTTTAACCTGTGCCAAAGGGTGTCCTTTTGGCACCACTACAGAGCGATTCCAAGTATAACAAGGCAACATCACCAAATTACCAAACAACTCCAAAGCCTCGGTTGCAATCGCAAAGTCCACAACCCCATCGTTGGCCATTTCAGCGATCTGCATTGGTGTACCCTGATGCATATGCAGGCTGACGTCGGGGTAACCTTCAATGAACTGATTTATCACCTTAGGCAGGGCATATCGTGCTTGCGTGTGAGTTGTTGCAATATCAAGAGAGCCTTTACGTTCGTCACTAAACTCTTTCGCGACACGCTTAATATTTTGTGTCTGACTCAACACTTCGCCAGCTAACGCAATGATTTTTTCACCCGCTGGTGTAATGTGCGTCAAGTGCTTTCCACTTCTCGCAAACACCTCCACACCCAACTCATCTTCTAGCAGACGAATTTGCTTACTCACGCCTGGTTGTGACGTATATAAACTCTGTGCAGTCGCAGAAACATTTAAGTCATGACGCGCCACTTCCCATATGTACCTAAGCTGTTGTAACTTCATTGCGAGCCTTATTCGAAAAAGAGTTAAAAACATAATAAAATATTACTTTATAGAATAGTAAAAAACCTCTAGTGTTGCCAGCTTAAATAACCTTAATGTGGCTTTCTATGGATTTTATTTGGTATGTTTTTGCTGGCGCTGCTGTTGGGTTAGCGGTCGGCATCACGGGCGTGGGCGGTGGCTCACTGATGACGCCACTTTTGTTAATGTTTGGCTTCCCACCTCATATTGCCATTGGTACAGACCTTATGTACGCAGGGATAGCCAAAAGCACTGGTGTCGTGATGCACACTAAACGCGGCAATGTGAACTGGAAAATTGTTTTCGCTATGGCAGCAGGCAGTATTCCCGCATCTTTCATCACAGTATGGGCATTATCAAGATTTGAAAAGCCCGATCATTATCAAGAGATACTCACCAGCACATTAGGCGCGATGTTAGTTTTAACCGCCATCGTTATACTATTCAGAGCCAAACTGACCAAAACATTCAGCTTCAATATGGCAGAAAGTAAAAGCACAAAAATTGTCTTCATCTGTGGCTTTATTTTAGGTGCCCTTGTTACACTCACTTCCGTGGGCGCTGGTGCTTTAGGCACGGCTATAATGATGATACTGTTTCCCGCCATGAGAGCAAAAAACATTGTAGGGACAGATCTAGCTCACGCCGTGCCCCTTACCCTCGTTGCGGGTACTGGACATATTTTCTTGGGCAATGTTGATTACACCTTACTGGCCGCCCTTTTAATTGGCTCTATCCCGACCATCTATATTGGAACCCGCATCGCAAGCCATGTTCCAAATCATGTATTACAGCCTTTATTAGCCTCTGCCTTACTCTCTTTTGGAGTAAAATATCTTTTCTTCTAAAAAGTCAAAAAATCACAGCTAAGCGGTTCATTCAAAGAGAAAAACACGATATTGTAAGCAGCTATAACTAAAAGCAAAAAAGCAGGAAACCCCGCAATGAGTAACAAACGTCTTGAAGACTTAAATATTGCCTCCTTTACCCCTCTGGTAACACCGAGTCAATTAAAGAAAGAGCTGCCCGTAAGCGAAAGTGTTAGCAGCAACGTAGCGCAATCACGCGACATTATCAAAAACATTATGGATGGAAAAGATCATCGCTTGGCAATCGTTATTGGACCATGCTCCATTCATGACCCGAAAGCCGCTCTAGATTATGCAACACGCCTAAAAGCCCTTGCGGAAAAACTGGATGATACACTTTACATCATCATGCGCGCTTATTTTGAAAAACCACGCACTACTGTAGGCTGGAAAGGTTTAATCAACGATCCAAATCTAGATGGAACATTTGATATCAATAAAGGCATTCGTATTGGCCGTAAGTTGCTTATTGATTTAGCCGAACTTGGTCTTCCTCTTGCCACTGAAGCACTAGATCCAATTTCACCTCAGTATATTCAAGACCTCATTAGCTGGTCTGCCATTGGAGCCTCGGACCACAGAATCGCAAACCCACCGCGAAATGGCATCAGGGCTATCTGGCCCAGTTGGCTTCAAAAACGGCACGGATGGCGGACTAACCGTTGCGATTAATGCCATGCAATCAGTGTCTCACTCGCATTCTTTCTTGGGCATCAACGAAGAAGGTCAAGTCACTGTTGTAAACACAAAAGGCAACGATTACGGACATATTGTACTTCGAGGCGGTGGCGGCAAACCAAACTACGAAACAAAATTTGTTGCAGAAGCAGAGCAAGAGCTGGCAAAAGCCAATCTTAAAGTAAATATCATGGTAGATACCTCTCATGAGAACTCTAGCAAAAAACCTGAGCGCCAAGTCACTGTCGCAGAAGATGCAACACAACAAATTATTAATGGCAACCAATCCATTATGGGGTTAATGATAGAAAGCAACATTGGCTGGGGCAATCAAAAGGTGCCCGCCAATCTCGAGGATTTACAATATGGCGTCTCTATTACTGACGCCTGCATTGACTGGGAAACAACGGAAAAAGCATTGACAGAAATGTCGAATGCCTTGCGTGACGTATTACCAAAACGCCAACGCGGATAAGCATTAAAAAGCACACAACAAAAAAGGGGCGCCTCAATCAAAAGGTGCCCCTTTTTTACATACCGAATTCTTCGGTAAGTAAATTTACATAAATGCGTTATCAGTAACAGTATGATCCGTTGAATCTTTTACAGCCGTCAGTCCTGGAACTTTCTCCATTAAGGTCTTTTCAACGCCTTCTTTAAGAGTAAGGTCAACCGCACTACAACCTTGACAACCACCACCAAATTTCAGCACAGCAATCTGACCGTCAATGACCTCAAGCAGACTCACTTCACCGCCATGGGCAGCCAACCCTGGATTAATATCAGAATACAATACGTAGTTGATTTGATCTTCAATAGGACTGTCAGAGGTTACTTTCGGCATCTTTGCATTAGGCGCCTTAATGGTTAACTGACCACCCATTTTTTCTGTCGCATAGTCTACATAGGCCTCATCTAAAAAGTTCACAGAATTTTTTTCGATGTACACTTTCAATTTAGGCAGATTCAATATCTCATCCGACTCATTAACTTCATCCGGACGACAATAAGCAAGACAGGTTTCAGCGTAAGGTGTGCCTGGTTGCTGGATAAAAATTCGCACAGCAATACCTTCTACACCTTGTTTTTCTAGCAAAGAAGAAAGATATTCTTGGGCACCATCGGTAATTGTAATATTCATAATAACCCTTTCAAAATCTATATAACGATCAATAGGGGATATATTACAGGAGATGAAGAGCAAAGCCAAAGACCAAGTAAAAAAGTAGGGTATTTTTCCTCTTTCTCAATTAGAGGATTTTCTCATAATAAGATTCTTAATAAGCCTTATTAGGAAAACCCCTAAAGATATAGATAAATATTCATTTTTAGAATAAAGGATATTTGCTACCATGAGTCAACTAACACTTATTAACCACGGTTCATTTCACTATGTATCAGTACGACGCCATTGACCAACAACTTGTTGAAGAGCGTGTAGCACAATTCCGCGACCAGACACGCCGCTATTTAAATAAAGAATTGAGCGATCAAGAATTCTTACCATTAAGACTACAAAATGGTCTTTATGTCCAACGCTACGCCCCAATGCTTAGGATCGCCATTCCATACGGGATGCTATCCAGTACGCAATTAAGAAAGCTAGCCGATATTAGCTGTCGCTATGACAGATCATATGGCCACTTTAGTACGCGCCAGAACTTGCAACTGAATTGGCCAAAAATAGAAGACGTGCCAGATATTTTAGCTGAATTAGCAGAAGTGCAGATGCACGCGGTTCAAACCAGTGGGAATTGCATCCGCAACACAACAACAGACCAGTACGCTGGTGTTATTTCTGATGAAATTGTTGACCCACGCCCCTATTGCGAACTGATTCGCCAATGGTCTACCTTTCACCCTGAGTTTGCCTTTTTACCACGCAAATTCAAGATCGCTGTCAATGCGACTGAATCAGCAGACCGTGCAGCGACGCAAGTGCATGATATTGGCCTACACATCAAGAAAAGCGAAGCTGGAGAAATTGGCTTTAAAGTTATCGTTGGCGGTGGTTTAGGCCGCACCCCGATGGTTGGCGTTACTATCAGCGAATTCATTCCACGCATGGACCTATTGACTTACTTAGACGCGATTATTCGTGTTTACAACCAACAAGGCCGTCGTGATAACAAATACAAAGCGCGAATCAAAATATTAGTCAAAGCGTTAGGTATCGAAGAGTTCAGAAGCCGCGTTGAGGCTGAATGGCAACATTTAAGAGGCAAAGAAAGCACCGTTCCAATGAGTGAGTTCGAACGCCTACAAAGCTTTTTCAGCGAACCAAACTATGCCGTATTGGAAAATAATCCAGCAAATTTAACCAGTAAACTGGCTGACAGTGCAGGCTTTGCTCGTTGGTTCGAACGCAACACATTCGAACACAAAAAAGCAGGTTACCGCATCGTTACGCTGACACTAAAAAAAGCAGGCCAAGCTCCAGGTGATGCAACGGCAGAGCAAATGCATAGGGCTGCAGACCTTGCAGATCAATTTAGTTTCGGCGAATTGCGTGTCAGCCATGAGCAGAACCTTGTATTAGCCGATGTTCGCCAAGACCAATTGATAGAACTTTGGGATGCCGCTAAAGAAGCGGGATTTGCGACACCTACTCTTGGCCTACTCACAGACATGATTTGCTGCCCTGGTGGCGATTTCTGTGCATTAGCTAATGCAAAATCTATCCCCATTGCGGCTCAAATCCAAGAAACGTTCAATGACCTAGACTACCTATATGACCTAGGCAACATTGATTTGAACATTTCTGGCTGTATGAACGCATGCGGTCACCACCATGTCGGCAACATAGGCATCCTTGGTGTAGACAAAAAAGGCGAAGAGTTCTACCAGATTTCAATTGGTGGCGCTTCTGGACACGATGCAAGCATAGGTAAAATTTTAGGCCCCTCTTTCGCCCAAGAAGAAATAAGTAGTGTCATACAAAAGCTCATGAACGTTTATGTAGAAAACCGCTATGAAGATGAACGTTTCATTGATACTTACCGCCGCGTTGGCATCACACCATTTAAAGAGGCCGCTTATGCCAAAGCTAATTAAAAACGGCAACATCATCGACAATCCATACAACTGGTTACAAGATGCTGAGCAAGAAATAACATCAAACAGTATTGTAGCAGCACAAAAATGGCTTACTGATAAAGATACCATTGGCAGTGTCGCAGGTATTTGGCTAGAAGCTGGTGATGGGGTCGAATTTCTACAAGACGTTGATTTGAGTCAATTCGATGTTATTGGCATACATTTTCCGGCTTTTACCGACGGAAGAGGTTTTAGTTACGCTCGACTACTAAGAGAGAGGCTACATTACCAAGGCGAAATAAGATGCCCTTGGCAACTTCATCCCAGATCAGTTGGGCTATCTTTTACGAGTCGGATTTAACGGCTTTCAATTTAACGACAACGTTGACTTAGAAAAAGCCCTTCTCTTGTATAAATCCTTCTCAGTCGCTTATCAAGGTGATGTTTCGGAGCCAAGACCTCTATTTCTTCGCCGTTAAAGATACTTTTTACAATTAAAACCACAGAAAAGGCCATTACAATGGCCTTTTCTATTGCGTAATGATCACCTCATGATTATCGTACTAAAAAGATAAAGTGATTGATTGTTAAAGGAACTTAACGTGTCTAAAAAACGCATTACAGGCCTAATTGTTGGCCTATTACTTTCTGCCACTGCGCACTCCGCGACAGTGTATGTTTCAGACATCCAGTTTGTCGCCATTAGAGAAGGGCTGGATAACAATACTAGAGCCGTAGAAAGAGGTTTAAAAAGTGGCACACCTTTAGAGGTATTAGAACAAAGCGAAGGTTATACTAAAGTTCGCACGCCTAGCGGCAACGAAGGATGGGTTGCTGATTACTTCCTTAGTGAAAATATTATTACTCGAGATCAACTTGACGTAATACAGGCTAGTCTTGATAAAAGCATTGCAAGCCGAGAAGAAATTGTCAAAGCTCTCAATCTAAGCCAAGAGAAATTTCAAGAGCTCAGTAAAATCAACACCGCCCTAAAAGAAGAAAATGAGTCACTCAAGCAACAATTACAAGAGGCGGTTAACTTAACGAAAAAAGCACAAATCATCGTCGCTCAAAATGACGATGCAAGTTATCAACTTGAGAGCCTCAAACAGCAAGCAGAGGCCGCCATTGCCCAGTCAGAAAAACTGCAAGATACCACAGAGCAACAATGGTTTATTACGGCGCCGCCACTTCTTTCGGGTAGTTTGTTATTAGGCTCCTTGCTACCCATGCTAAGACGAAAGAAGAGCAACTCAGGTTCTTGGGGTTAATGTAAAAATACAACATGGGGGTCGTGCTGACTTGTTTTTTTGTTATCAAATAGGCAGTTTCGCCACCCCATTACTTAAACCAAATGCAGTAAACACTGGCATTGGTTATTTTCATCCCCTAAGGACCGAACAAAACTACACCCAACACGCTCAAAGGAACACCACGCCTTTTCAATGTATCGCATTAGTTATGCTGAGATGTGGACTTTTAGAGAACATTTTCCTAACAATTCCTACATCTTTGTTATTCATTTCCAAAATGCCTTTATCTTGCCCTTCCTTTAAACACATAAAATATAATAGAATAGCGCGAAATACCTGACTACAAAGCAAAAAGTCTTGTATACTAACGCGCAAATTTCGTCCTCACTTATTTAGAGTAATGTAATGGCTGACTTATCAAAATACAGAAACATCGGTATTTTTGCTCACGTTGACGCGGGCAAAACCACCACCACAGAACGTATTCTTAAACTAACCGGTATGATCCACAAAATCGGTGAAGTTCACGAGGGTGAATCTACTACTGACTTCATGGAACAAGAAGCGGAGCGCGGTATTACCATCCAGTCTGCGGCTGTTAGTTGTTTTTGGAAAGATCACCGCTTTAACGTTATCGACACACCTGGACACGTTGACTTCACAGTAGAAGTATACCGTTCACTTAAAGTTCTTGACGGTGGTATCGGTGTATTCTGTGGATCTGGTGGTGTTGAACCACAATCAGAAACTAACTGGCGCTATGCGAACGACTCAGAAGTATCACGTCTGATTTTCGTTAACAAATTAGACCGTCTTGGCGCTAATTTCTTCCGCGTTACTGAACAAGTTAAAAAAGTACTAGGCGCAACACCACTAATCATGGTTCTACCAATTGGTACAGAAGATGAGTTCCGTGGTGTTGTTGATCTATTAACTCGCAAAGCGTACATCTGGGATGACTCTGGCCAACCAGAAAACTACAGTATCGAAGATGTTCCTGCAGACATGGTTGATCAAGTTGAAGAATACCGTGAAAAGCTAATCGAAACTGCGGTTGAGCAAGATGATGACGTGATGATGGCTTACATGGATGGCGAAGAGCCTTCTGTTGAAGACTTGAAACGCTGCATCCGTATTGGTACTCGTGATCTAGCATTCTTCCCTACATACTGTGGTTCTGCTTTCAAGAACAAAGGTATGCAGCTTCTTCTAGACGCGGTTGTTGACTACCTACCTAGCCCAACTGAAGTGGAACCTCAAGATCTTACTGATGAAGAAGGTAACCCAACAGGTGGAAAAGCGATTGTGGATGCTAAAGAGCCTCTTAAAGCGCTTGCGTTCAAAATCATGGACGACCGTTTCGGAGCACTTACTTTCGTACGTATCTACTCAGGCGTATTGAACAAAGGCGACACTATCCTTAACAGCTTCACGGGCAAAACTGAACGTGTAGGCCGCATGGTAGAAATGCAAGCAAACGACCGTAACGAGATCAGCACTGCACAAGCAGGCGATATTATTGCTATCGTGGGCATGAAAAACGTTCAAACTGGTCACACTCTTTGTGATCCAAAACATCCTTGCACACTTGAAGCGATGGTTTTCCCTGAGCCAGTAATCTCTATCTCTGTTACACCAAAAGATAAAGGTGGTAACGAGAAAATGGGTATCGCTATCGGTAAAATGGTTGCAGAAGATCCAACTTTCCGCGTTGAAACGGATCAAGATTCTGGTGAAACCATCCTTAAAGGTATGGGTGAGCTTCACCTAGACATCAAAGTAGATATCTTAAAACGTACTTATGGTGTAGATCTAATCGTTGGTCAACCACAAGTAGCCTACCGCGAAACAATCACTAAAGCGGTTGAAGATACTTATACTCACAAGAAACAATCTGGCGGTTCTGGTCAGTTCGGTAAAATCGACTACCGTATCAAACCTGGTGAAGTGGGTTCTGGCTTCAAGTTCACTTCTACAGTTGTTGGTGGTAACGTACCAAAAGAATTCTTCCCTGCGGTAGAAAAAGGCTTCAAGTCTATGATGAACCAAGGCGTTCTAGCAGGCTTCCCTGTATTAGACGTTGAAGTTGAATTGTTCGACGGTGGCTTCCACGCAGTTGACTCCTCTGCGATTGCCTTCGAAATCGCTGCAAAAGGTGCTTTCCGTCAATCTGTGCCAAAAGCTGGCCCACAGTTGATTGAACCAATCATGAAAGTTGACGTGTTCACGCCAGATGACCACGTTGGTGACGTTATCGGTGACTTGAACCGTCGTCGCGGCATGATCAAAGACCAAGAGAAAGGTTTGACTGGTGTTCGCATCAAAGCAGACGTTCCTCTTTCTGAAATGTTTGGTTACATCAGTACTCTACGTACAATGACGTCTGGTCGTGGTCAGTTCTCTATGGAGTTCTCTCACTACCTACCATGTCCTTCTAACGTAGCGGAAACTGTTATCGCTGCAGTTAAAGAAAAGAAAGAAAGAGAAAAGAACTAATTACTCGCTTTTAATCTTCAAAAACCCGAAACATAATTGTGTTTCGGGTTTTTTATTGCCTAAATAAACAGCTGCTCATCACCCTATTTACATCTCCCTTTTTAAAGAAACAAAAAAAGCGCCGAAGCGCCTTTTTACATCACATGATTTAAGAACCATTAAAAGCCATTTAGAAAGGCACTGGATACTCTTTAAACACCGACATAACGTCTTTTAACGCATCTTCAGACAGTGCCATGTCAAACGCAGACATATCCTCTTTCAATTGCTCTAGAGACGTTGCACCAATGATCGTTGAACTAACACCATCTACCTGATCACACCAAGCCAAAGCAAGCTGCGCAGGAGTAAAACCATGCTTCTTCGCAACGTCTAAATAAGCAGAAACAGCCTTCTCCACCAAAGCGGTATCGCGGAAAATACCATTGCGTTGAGCATACGTCCAACGGCTGCCTTCAGGACGGGACTCTCCAAGATATTTCCCAGTTAAGGCACCAGCCGCTAGAGGTGACCATGGCAGATAGGCAACCTCTTCGTGCACACAATTCTCAATCAAATAAGGCCAATCTTTGGTATGCAATAAACTAAATTCATTTTGAATAGACGCAACACGAGGCAACCCATGTTTATCACTTAAACGGATAAACTCATTAATCCCCCATGTCGTATCATCCGACAAACCAAAATGACGAATTTTGCCCGCTTTAATACAAGTCTCTAAGCCTTGCAAAATATCCAACATTTGAGCGGACTGCTCATCGCGGTCGACATCCGTAAAACTGATAACACCAGGAAAGTGCTTAGCAAAGTGAGGAGTAGAACGATTAGGCCAATGAAGCTGATAGAGGTCAATATAATCCGTTTGCAAACGCTTTAGCGAAGCATCAACCGCTTCAATCACCGTCTTGCCAGAAATATTACTACCATTACGAACGTACTTCATACCAGGGCCAGCAATCTTGGTGGCAAGCACGAACTCTTTACGGCGCGATGGATTGCGAGAAAGCCAATTACCTATGATGGTTTCCGTTTTACCATAAGACTCTGGCGTTGGCGGAACAGAATACATCTCAGCCGTATCAATAAAATTCACACCATTTGCTAACGCGTATTCAATCTGAACATCAGCATCTGCTTGATTATTTTGAGTCCCCCAAGTCATGGTACCCAAACAAACACGAGAAACATCTAAGCCAGTTCGGCCGAGTGGAACGTATTTCATTCTCTCAATCCTTCAAATTCAAGTGACACATATAAGATGCGGAATTTACACCAAAGAGACAATGTAATAAAAAACGCACTCACTCGCCAGTTTTATCAATGAAAACAATAAGGAGTTGACCAAAATCGCCAATCAGAAAACAAGTAGAAAACAGCGCTATTTCTCAAGCAAGGGCTCATATCGCTGATCTGTTAATGTTTTCAGAAAGGCCACAATGGCATCTACACGCTGATCTGGCAAGGCAGGGCCTTTCTCTAGGCTCACTAAGTCGATATTTTCCGCCACTTCAGGCTCTGCCCAAGGCTCACCTGTTTCAGGATTCAACTTACGCATAGGGTTATTATATTTATCGTAAAAAAGCACAACGGTACGCAGATCTTTAAACACACCGTTATGCATATAAGGTCCTGTCACAGCGACATTACGCAGAGAAGGTACTTTGAATTTACCAGCCTGCTTAGGGTCATCAATCATTGGATTATCTAAAAGGCCGAGGTCTTTTTTATTGCCATTGAACGCCATCAAGGCCGGATTCGCAGGCACGCCTATATTACGATACTCATAATTCGTGAACGTTTCTTGGGCATTGAGTGGTGACGTACCGAGTTGATGACATGCGTTACAATTAGTAAATTGCTGAGAGAAAAACAAGGTTTTCCCAGCTCCTCTTGAGGCGTCAGTTTAGCTTCACCTCGTAATGCTCGGTCATATTTTGAATCAAACGGCATAAACAATGCCGTTTTCTCAAACGTTGCAATCGCATTCGTGATGGCTGCATAGCCGGTTTGCGCGTCTTCTAAAATATCTTGACCATAAAGCGTATTGAACAAATCAACATAGCGTGGATTTTCTTTGACTCGTTCAACAACGGAAGCACCGTCCGGTAAGGCCATTTCCAAAGGGTTCAAAAAAGGCCCTTCAGCTTGTTGAGCCAATCCAGAGGCCCGACCATCCAAAAATTGACCGCCACGATATTCGCCATTCGACATACGATAAAAAGCAGGAGAAAAAGCCGCATAGCCTGCTGTTGGTGTATTGCGTCCGCCCATTGAATGGCCATCACTTCCCAATGAGACCGCACCCAACAATGCATCTTGTCTCTTATCAACAAACGCATTAGCAATATCATGACACGTACCACAAGACTGATTACGCTGTTTCGATAAATTTGTATCAAAGAACAATTGCGAACCAAGCAGCGCTTTCGGATCTGAAAGAGAAATGGGAAGTTCGGGAGAAACGTTCTCAGCGTTAGATACACCCACTGCTTGTTTAGGTTCGCTACAAGCAGAGAGAAACACCACAACAGCCATCATACTAAAACAAGAACGCAGCATTAAATTTTGCTCAAACTGAAAAATGAATAAGCTAGATAATACACCGACACAAAAAATCAGTAAAACAATGACAATCATTCTTAATTAATTTTGCAAAAAAAAAACACCTAACACGATCTATATCAAGAAGGTGTTAGGTGTTTTCTAATGGTAACCCGTAAAATAAGACTAATTTTGCTCAGGCAACGTGACATTTAGCTCCAACACAGAGCAATCATCGGTATTGTCGAGCTGTATCTGCACATCTTCATTACCGATATTCACATACTTACGAATCACATCAATGATTTCTTGTTGCATTTGTGGCAAATAATCAGGTTGATGGCGCTTACTGCGCTCATGAGCCACAATAATCTGCAGTCTGTCTTTAGCAACAGACGCGGAGCTAGGCACGCTTTTGCTTTTAAAATAGTCAAAAATTCCCACACTAACCCCTAATAATCGTTTGATGAAGCCTTTTTTCTGAACTTCTAAGAATCGCAACGGACGCTCTTCGCCCATCAAACGGTCAACCGCATCCATATAAGCAAGACCCGCCTCGGATTCAGTATCTAATATAACCGGCGTACCTTGGTTTGACGCTTTTAAAACCGCTTCCGACTCAGGAATGACACCAAGCAATGGAATCGCCAAAATATCTTCCACATCGGATACACTTAACATTTCTCCTAGAGCAACACGCCCAGGATGATAACGAGTTAAGAGTAGATGCTCTTCAATAGGCTCTCTCCCTTCTTCTGCACGTTTTGACTTACTTTGCAAAATACCCAAAATACGATCAGAGTCGCGCACAGATGACACTTCTGGGTTCGTTACAACGATGGCCGCATCAGCGAAATACAGCGCCATTTGAGCGCCCTTTTCGATTCCGGCTGGAGAGTCACAAATAATGTACTCAAACTCTTTAGCAAGCTCCTCAAGAACCCACTGAACGCCCTCAGTAGTCAAGGCATCTTTATCGCGAGTCTGTGACGCAGGCAAAATAAACAAATCTTTTGTCCGCTTATCTTTAATCAAAGCTTGAGATAGAGTCGCTTCTTTGTTGATAACATTCACAAAGTCGTAAACCACTCGACGCTCACAGCCCATAATTAAATCTAAGTTACGTAAGCCTACATCGAAATCGATAATAACCGTTTTATGTCCTTTTAACGCGATACCAGTCCCAATAGCAGCACTGGATGTCGTCTTTCCGACACCCCCCTTGCCTGAGGTGACTACTATAATTTTTGCCAATGCTTTATCCCCCGACAAACCCAAATAGGGTTTATCTAACTAATTAAATGAATAGTAAACCTTAGAGCGGTACGATTTCTAAACTATCGTCAACTAATAACACTTGCGCCCCATCTTTCCAAACGATATTTCGCAGCGCATCACTCAACATAAAATTACCTGCGATAGAAACCAGTTCAGCCTCCATGCTTTTACAAAAATTCTTGCCTCAACGTCACCTTTTACGCCAGCCAAGGCACGCCCACGCAATGCACCATAGACATGAATATTACCATCGGCTAACACTTCCGCGCCCGCACTGACTTGATTCAGAATAATCAAATCCCCTTCGGCATAGACTTGCTGCCCAGAACGAATCGGTTTAGTAATCACTTTCGTTGTTTGAGGCACGAGGCGCTCTTCAACAACGGTTTTCACCACCACATCTGGACTAGCCTCTTCTTTTTCCGCTGTGGATGTCGTAATTGCCCTTGCTTTACTCGCAGGCAAAAGCGGAATTTTGACCAACGCCTTCCATACAGGCAAAGCCTCTGGATCACAACGCCAACCAATCACACCAAGACCGAGTGCCACTGACCGACTGAATAAGAACATCAAACTCATCAATCGTAATGCCACGCTTCATTTTTGAAATATCAATAATGATCGGCGCTTGATTAAAAAAATGTGGAACCTGATCAATCTTTTCTTTTAAATGAAAAACGATGTCATCTAATGAAAAAGTCTGAATCTCCAGCAAAATCGTCGTAACGACACTTCCTTTAAGTCGGAAGCCTGAGTCTGTCATGCAAACTGTCCTTTTTTAATACCTTAAATGGCCCCAAATACTGCCAAGCCGCACTGAATTTTCACTATCAGCATTGAAAATCTATTCTATCAAGCTACATGATTAAAGAAAGCCATCAAGACACACTATTTACATTCTCGCTACATATTATTTGCTCTCTTATAGGGCTAAGAATAACGCAAAATGCACAATAATGAACGAAAGATTAAGCTTTTGATTTAGTTAATATTTTACAACTTACTTACATACTTGTTCCCATTAATCTGGGGAAAACTTTTGCACCACAAACACACAACAAAATTCTCATTCATTTGTTGAATGCGGTGCAAATTCTGGTGCAAGACGACTAACGCCTAAACCGCTTTGCTTAGTCAATTTTATCTGCACAGGAATACGCTCTTTCAGCGCACTAATATGGCTGATGATACCAATGGTTTTACCAGATGAGTGCAGGTTATCCAAAGCGTCCAATGCAGACTCAAGTGTCTCGCCGTCTAACGTGCCAAAACCTTCGTCCAAAAACAAAGAGTCGATACTGGTTTTATGAGACACTAAATCAGATAAAGCCAAAGCCAGCGCCAAACTGACCAAGAACGACTCGCCCCCAGATAAGGTCTTTGTATCTCGAGAAGCGTTTGCTTGCCAAGTATCGACCACCAACAAAGACAATGTCTCTTCATTGCGCATTAATTGATATCGACGATGCAAGATAGCCAAATGCTGATTGGCTAAATACACCAAATGATCTAAGGTGAGACTTTGCGCAAAACGGCGGAATTTTGCACCATCAGCAGAACCAATCAGATGATTTAGGCGCTCAAGATGCACAAACGCCTCTCGACGGGCCTCTAAGGTTTCTTTGGATTTCGCCACCTGTTCCCTACGTTGAAATTCTTCTTGGATCTGCTGAGTGACCACGCCCCACTGACGATGCATTGTTTGACGCTCAATTTCAAGCTGAGCATGTTTGTCCACAAGAACATCGAATGGTAACACCATCAACTCCGTCTCGTCTGGCACCATATTATTATGCTTTAACAAAGACTCAGCGGATTGATTCAGCAAGGTCTGTGATCGGGAAACGGCTTCCTGTAATGATGTCAATCTTGCTTGACGATGACTAACCTCTTCTGTGGATAACATCGCCTGTAACCAAACACCCTCGCCCTCAAAGCCTTTCTCAACCAAACGTTTCTGCCATTCAGATAGAGCAAGGTCATATTCCTTTTCTAAGGCAAGATGAGACTTAGAAAGCGTCGCCAATGTCGCCTTACTGGACGCTAATGCCTGAGCCATCTGCTGCCACTCCACTTCGACTTTTTCGAGCATTTGATGAGCATGATCAACCTGAGACTGCCTGTCGTGACGAAGCTCACCAATACTCTTGTCACCTAAAAGGGCATTTAACTGCTCTTCAATAGCCTGTAAGCTAGCCTCAAATCCAGCGACCTTTTCACTCGCTTCACCATATAACTGCTGACTGTCTGTTAACGCGTTTTCTAGGTTCTTTACCTCATAAGCAAGCTGATCTTTTTGCTGCAACAACACCTCGTAACCCGCTTTACTATTTCGCCACTGTGTTATCGCGTCTTGCAACTGTGCCAATGCCTCGGTCAAGGACAAGTCAAAGTAACTTTCAGGAACACCCGCTTGCTGCATGTCATTTTTCAAACGCTCAATGGTTTGTGCTTGCTCACCTTTCCTACTGGCTAAATTCTGCTGGAGCGTCTCTAGAGTTTGCCAGAGTAACTGACATTGAGATTCATTTTTCGCCGCCTGCTGTTGTGTCGCTTGCTGCTGAGCATGCAAGTTTTGCAACTCAGCCTCTAACGCTAAACGAGACCGCTGAAGCGCCTCAAGCTTAGGAGCAATGTCTTGCATATCTCGCCACTCTTGATCCACATACTGCACCAGAGCCAACACCTGTTCTTTATTAGAAAGACTAACACTAGCGCCTTGGCTTTTCCTGTCATGATGTAAAGATGCCAGCCACTCATTCAACTCCTGCTCTGTTTTCAGTAAAACATCCACTAATGGCTGACGACGAATTTGAATAGACGCAAATTCCCTCTGCATGGATTCCAAGTCCGCGGCCAACTGCATTCCTTCGCCTTTCAAACTATCAAGCTCTTTGCCTAAGCGAATAAATTCATCTTGACGACCAGAGTCTGCTTGGTACAAGGCATTGGCAAAATGATGTTCTGCTGAGCCACACAGTGGACAAGCATCATGCTCACCCAATTCATCCCGTAATTGAGTGAGCGCCACGATATGACGCTCGGCCTCTGCGAGTTTTTCAATCGATTTTTGAAGGAGAAGCTTATCTTTATAAGCGTGTCTTTGCTGCGCTAACTGAGTTTGTTGCTGCTGAATACGCTGCGTCATTGCATTCAAGTTCGCGTCCAACTCTGTTAATTGTGCTTGCTGTTCTTGGTACTGATGGAACTGCTTCCAAAGAGATTGCGCATGATACTGAGCGCGTTCAGCCTGATGATAGACTTTCTGCCAATCTGCGTAGTCACGTTGCGAGGACAAGGCCATAAAAGCATCAACATCTCTCTGCAGGGTGTTCTGATGCTCAGATATCCGCGCTTGATCCTGTTCAAGCTTAGCCTGATTTTCTAAATACAAAGCGCGAGCCACCTCATAGTTCTTTGTATTCGACACAATTTGCTGTTCAAGCTCAACAATCGCTTGGGTATTCGATGCCATGCTTTGCGCTTGATGCTGCCAACTGGCTAATTGATGTTCAATCTTCTCCGGCGAGCGCCAACGACTCAAAATCGCCTTACTTTCATCGCAGGCTTTATTAATATCCGTTTGTTTCTCAGTCATGCCTTTTAGTTGCGCCTGCTGATTTTCGACTTTTTCAGCGGCTTGCATGAAGCGAGCTGACGCATCTTGGTGCTGCGCCTTCACACTTTCTTGGCGTGTCAGGACAGGCTGAATCTCATCATTGATCTTATTATTCAACGCCACTAATTCAGCATGCGCCTTGGTTAATTGCCCTTTTGCCTGCTCAACCGATTCGGCTAAAACTTGGCTTTGTTTGAGCTGTGCGTCTTGCATTTCAGTGTATTTGCTAACGTCAGCCTGATTCTTATCTAAGCGCGATTTTAAGTCTTGCTGCTTTGCATAATCCGGTTGCAATACTTGTGCGGTCAATGCCTGCTCAAGTTGCTGCTGTTGAGGAGCAAAGTCCGCAAGGACCTGGGTTGCTTCATCGAATTGCTGCTGATATTGCGCCACTTGCTCTTGCAAATTTTGTTCTGTACGTCGCCATTCCAAAACTGCTTGATGATGTTTTAGCGCTCGAGCATTGGTTTTTTCATTGGCTTCAAAATTCGACTCTGTTTGCTTTAGCTCTGAAAAAGCCTCGTCTGTCAGCAATTGAGCTTGCTCATTGATTTTTTCCAAGGCGGCGATGGCCTGCTTTTCTTGCTTGTGTTTATCAAACACCCACTTAGATACATCACCGTAAATTTCCGTACCGGTTAGCTCTTCTAATAGCTCGGCTCTGTCATTAGGCAACGCATTCAAAAAGGCCGAAAACCCACCTTGAGCCAACAACATAGACTTGGTAAAACGCGAAAAATCCAAGCCAGTGATCTCAGCAATTTTATCAATTTTTTCGTTTATCTTGGTGGTGATAATGGTGCCATCACGTTCGCATAGCTCACAGGTCATGGGTTGCAACTTGCCATCGCTTTGACCGCGGGCGCGTCGTTGCCCCCAGAAAGCGCGATAACCTTTCCCCTTAATTTCAAACTCCACTTCCGCCAAACATTCAGACGTATGACGCGTCATCACATCATTCTGACTCGGCGAGACTTTCAAACGCGGTGTTTCATGGTACAAAGCCAGACAGATGGCATCCAATAAAGTCGACTTACCCGCGCCCGTTGGCCCAACAATGGCAAACACGCCCGCATCGTCAAACGGCGCTTTGGTAAAGTCAATTTCCCACTCGCCTTTGAGGGAATTCAGATTCTTTAGGCGCAGTTTGCAAATTTTCATGATTGCTTCTCCTCGCCGTTTTGCTGATGCGCTTCCAACTCCGTCAAACAGGCATTAAAAAGCTCCGTCAGAGTTTTAGACTCTTCTTCATCCAACTCTAAATTCGATTTAAGACTCTGCTGAAACACATCACCGACCGTCAATTCTGACAAGGTTTTACGCGCCTCAAAACCGTCGTTCTTTTTCTCTATGGCACTTCTTCGCATGACTCGCAGCAACTCGATTGGCTTGCCCTCAATCACCTCTAGCAAACGCTTATGCACATCGCTCAAATAATCATCTGCAATCACAGTGACTTCCAACCATAAAGTTTTATCTTCGTCTAATGGCAAGGCAGAAATCTGCTTAATAACATCTTTCAAATTGCCTTTTACACTCGCCATGGGCTGAAAATTTGGAATCGTTACCAACTGAACAGGGTCCACCGGCTCGGCAAACAAGTCTTCAACAAAGGTGTCTTCACCTAACAAGTCGGTATTCAGTATCACCAGCGTCTTGTCTCGTCCCAGTTCATCAAAACTCAACGGAATGGGTGACCCGCTGTAACGGAATCGACCGCTTTTACTGATTGGCTGAGCACGATGAATGTGCCCAAGCGCAAGGTAATCAAACGCCGGAAACACAGACGTCGGCAAGGCTTCTAATGTGCCGACATAAAGATCGCGAACCGACTCACTCACTTGCCCGCCCACCGCGGTCAAATGCCCAGTACCAATAATCGGCACTGGCGTTTTCAGCGCTTTATTTTTCTCACACGCTGCTTCATACACCTGCTGGTAAAATTCGCCAATCGACTGCAACAAACTCAACTTCTTGTCTTGCTCAGATTGCCCAGCAACGCTTTGCATCACGTCTTTTGGGCGCAAATACGGCACAGCACAAACCCAAGCAGCCACCTCGCCGGTCTTGTCTTTCAGCGCAACAACATGAGAGTCAATATCTTCGAGAGTGGCTTGGCTAGACACTTGCGTATCAAGATACATCAGCAAACTCTTAGATTCATTTAACATACTGACCGAATCGTGATTACCCGCAATAATCACCAACTGACAGTGGCGAGCCTTCATATCCAACACCAACTGATGGTACATTTCACGGGCATAACTTGGCGGAGAACCAGTATCGAACACATCGCCCGCGATAATCACCGCATCGACTGACTCTCGATCCACCAGCGCCAACAACCAATCAATAAAGGCCTTATGCTCATCTCGGCGGGATTTCCCCATAAAGTGCTGACCAAGATGCCAGTCAGAGGTATGTAGAATTTTCATTAATAGAATCCGTGAATAAAATTAAAAAGCATAAAAATATGCATAAAAATAAAAAGGCCAAGCTACCGAACAAAATGCAGCTGATTCGGATGAATCCGCAAAGGACGTAACAACCTACCCCAATCCTTCGCAGACACGTTTTGACCATGGTAAATAAGCTGTAAAGAGGCATCGCCTGCATCCACCAGCGCCGCTTGAAGAAACGCCAACAGCGCAGCATCCGCCAAACTTAGCTTGGGATCACTCTTCGCAGGCAAAACAAAATGCCCGAGAAAACTTGGCGTATAATCCAGCACTGCCTCACGCCAATAAGATTCAAAAATAGCGTTATCCGGAGAAGAAATCACCACCACAGGCGCATCGGAAATGTCCATTTCAAACAACAAACGTCCTTTTCTAATCCCCGTGAATAATTGAACAGCAAGCTTATCATCAGACGAAAGCGCCAAGGCTCGCCACCAATCCTCAGCGGAAACATGCTCTTTCTGCAGAACCAATTTCAAAGGGGCGCCAGCAGGATTTAGTGTCATGCATTCATAAAAATGAGTCTCGCTCAGCAGACGAATATTCAGATACCTTACTCGATAACCTTTCAGAGAGAAGAGACACAAAAACGCGGTCGCCAAAAGAATCGTCACTTGCTCCTAAAAGAGTCAGCTCAATCGATGCTTCATCAATAGTGATATTACTTAAAACAGTAAAAGAGGAAGACTCAGCCGGCGTTTGCCGAGTTAAAGACATCGCCGACACCACGGTCGTTTGACAGGAAAGAATCGACTCGCAATTACTCACATCATAAAGACGACAAGCCCCACACGCCCCAGCGCGACAACCGTAACGAACATCCGCACCCTGAGAAAGCAAGGAAGACAACAAGTTGCCCCCCAACACCACCTCAAACTGCTCGTCATCCAATTTTATCGTCAGCGCCTGTGAATCCATCATCCAACCTCGTTTTTTGATACGGCTATTATGACATATTCTCACACCTCACCCTCGCCCTTTCTTAAAACCCATTCCTAAAAAAAGAAAAGGCAATGCTGATTGAACGCATTGCCTTAGGATCACATTTTGAAATGAGAAGGTTTGGTAGCAACAAAGTGAAATGACATTCCTCCCTCGAAACTATCGCCTACCTCGTTTTACTTTGTTTGAGTGGCAATTTTTCTTCAGAATGCTGTTTGGCTTCATCAAGGGCAGATCTTAATTCTGTGAATAAATCGCGATTACACATCACGTCATGCCTCCATATAAATCCAACAAAACACCGCTTATTAAAATATGTAATTTTTCAATGTACAGTTGCTCTTTTCATTTATGCAAGGGACTCATAGTGAAAAGATTTGCCTTCGTTAACGACGCAGCTGAACGCGAATACAAGATACTCTGTTTAAACGCAAGCTTTATCGGGCTAAAGCCACCTTACTTGATCCACCCTCTATAAAAATCGCACGGTTTAATCGCTTTAATTAAACCACGCCATAAATTATGCTTCTGGGTAATTCTAAAAATGAAGCTTAATTATGCATACTCTTACCACAAATGATGCTAAGAGAAATTTTGACGAGCTTGAAGCAATGAAACTTGATTACCTAAAACACTACGTTGAATCTGCCAAAAAAGAGTTAGACAGTGGTGACACAGCCGACGGTGAAGCTTTTCTAAACACTCTTTGAGGGCTAATGGTCAAAGCCAAAGACCTTTTAGCCCGTCCAGTCAAAAAGTGAAAGCTTCGCTTTCAACGGCACATTACGCTGCGCTCATGATGCTCTACGATTAGCTATGAAAAAGGCACGGCCTACAAAAGTCGATATATACAGGCCTAACGCCAGCCATTCACCTTGGTTTGATTTTGCGCTGACGCGTTGAGCCTGCGAAACAGGCGCAAGCAAAGCAATACCAAGGTGAGATATAGTACGACGCCCTTGTGCCACGAAGAAGTCAGTTCGACGCGACGAAGTTGCGCGACGTTATGGCGTTTCAGGGTCATTAACAGAAAGAGGCTCTCTACCAATAAAACCAATCTATGCCTTACGGTAAAAGGAGCGTAGGTAAAAATGATGTACCTATGAAAGAAATCAGGCATTAAAGATCTTAAAGCGAATTTTTGCTTTTCTTTATAAGGTAAGTTTTGGGCGCTTGCAAAAAGTTATCCGCTCAGCATTCACTGAATTGAAGAGCGGAATAACCTTTAGGAATACAAAGCCAATAAGAGGATTCAAAAGAAATAAAAGAACAACCCCATCTTCCGTCTTCCCCTTGAAGAAGGGGAAGCAACTTAGGCCTTCGGCGTGGACGCCAACAACGCGACGAGTAGTCGCCAAAAATCCCCAACGGAGTCGATTTCCATGCGCTCTGTTGGTGAATGGGCACCACGGATGTTGGGGCCGAAGGAGACCATTTCCATACCAGGGTATTTCGCGCCGATGATGCCGCACTCTAGGCCCGCATGGATGACTTTTACATTGGCTTCGTGCCCCATGACATTGGTGTGAACGGTTAAGAAGTGCTTGAGTAAGCATGCCTTTGGATCTGGGCGCCAACCGGGGTAGCCATTTTCGAGTTTCACGTCAGCTTGAATTAATGAGAAAGCAGATTTTGCCACGTAAGCCAGGTGCTCTACGGCAGAATCCACTAACGATCGTACTAACAAGCAGGCATCAAACGCTTTTTTACCGTCAGCGGTGTTACGAAGATTCATCACACCAAAGTTACAAGAGGTTTCGGTGACGCCTTCCAAGTCCGCACTCATGCGATGAACACCATGGGGCGCGCAGTACATGGCATTTAACAAAGCGTCTTTAGCGTTGCTTTCCAGTTCTGAATCCAATGCCGCCGTGGCTAAGGTAACGCTTAAATTCGCTTCTGTCGCTGAAAACTCCGCTTGTGTGGCTTTCTCAAATGCTTCAATAAAGGCAAACAGTTTAGCTTGGTCTTTGCTGCTGACGTTGATGGTCGCTGTGGCATCCCGTGAAATGGCATTGCGTAATGTACCGCCGCTAAACGCGCTTAAACCAAAATCACAACGCTCTTTTAGCAAGTTTAACAAACGGACTATCAGCACGTTCGCACTGGCACGACCTTTATGGATATCCAATCCAGAATGTCCACCACGTAAACCAGAGACGGTAATTTTGAAGGCTTTTTGGTCACTATCAGCCGCGATAGCGACGTACTGTTTTTCAATATTGATGTCCATGCCACCTGCACAGCCAATATACACATCGCCACGATCTTCAGAGTCCAAGTTTAATAAGATCTTGCCCTGTAAAATGCCCTCTTCGAGTTGTAGAGCACCCCGTAGACTGGTTTCCTCTTCGATGGTAAACAAGGCTTCAATAGGTCCATGGACTAAGTCAGTCGCTTCTAGTACGGCCATGGCGGCGGCAACACCAATGCCATTGTCAGCACCAAGGGTGGTTCCGGTTGCGTGAACCCAACCATCGATCACTTGGGTGACAATCGGATCTTTGGTGAAGTCATGGTCGATGTCGGCATTTTTCTGCGCAACCATATCCAAGTGACCTTGTAAGACGACAGTTTCTCTGTCTTCCATGCCTTTGTTGGCGGCTTTGCGGATTAATAGGTTGCCGACTGGATCAACATAGGTTTCATGACCTAGCTTGGTCGCCCATTGAATGAGGTGTTCTCTTAGTGCCGCTTCATGATAGGACGGTCTTGGTGTGTTACATAATGTTTGAAAATGGCGCCAAATAGCCGCAGGTTGTAACGTTGTTAGTACTTCGTTCATTTTAGTCTCGTGTATTTTTTTAAGAACATGTTGCGAATGCTAGCCACACTAATGAAGTGCCGCCATTGAGGCAATCGAAATTAAGACTATGCTGATAGAGAAAACGTATGCGCTGTACAATTTGATCGTGAAGAAGAAACCAAATTCTAGATTAGATGGACAAACATTAGACATACAAAAAAGACGCCATGATAAACCGTATCAAGGCGTCTTCTTCAGTGCATTACTCGAGCGTCTTTGTCCGTCTTATTTTTTCTTTAAAGACGCAGCTGAAAAAGTCACAAACTCTTCCGCGCTGGTTGGGTGAACCCCTACCGTGTCGTCGAAATCCGCTTTGGTTGCACCGGCTTTGATCGCAATCCCTAAGCCTTGGATAATCTCGCCAGCGTAATCGCCGACCATGTGCGCACCAATGACTTTATCGTCTGCATTGTTTACCAACAACTTCATCATAGAGCGTGACGTGCTGCCACTCAGTGTGTGTTTCATTGGGCGGAAGTCCGTTTGATACACTCGGAAGTCTAAGCCTCGCGTCTCGGCTTCCTGCTCACTTAAGCCTACGGTGCCTATTGCTGGTTGGCTGAAAACAGCGGTTGGAATATTGTCATAATCGAAGGTCACTTCTTTGCCTTCAAACCAATAAGCGATCAACGCCATGGCTTCTTTAATCGCAACCGGCGTTAACTGGATACGATCCGTCACATCGCCAAGAGCAAAGACGCTTTTTGTAGAAGTAGTGAAGTTTTTATCAATGATCACTGCACCGTTTGTACCGGTTTTGACGCCCGCTTTGTCAAGCGCTAGGGAAGCCACGTTGGGCACACGACCAGTGGCATAAAGAATCAAACCAAACTCTTCTACATGACCATCTTTAAAATACACTGTTCGAGCGCCTTTTGGGTCCGCCGCATCCGCCAATTCAATGTATTCAACGTCGGTATTTAAACGAACATCAATGCCAGATTTTTTGTATTCTTCACTGGCAAAATCCCGAACATCTTGGTCGAAGCCACGCAGCAACTGATCTCCACGGTAGGCAAGGCTGGTTTCCACGCCTAAGCCATTCAGAATACCAGCAAATTCAACAGCAATGTAACCACCACCAACAACCAGTGCTTTTTGAGGCAGTTCTTCTAAAAAAAACATCTCGTTAGAGCTGACGACGAGGTCGCTGCCTTTAAATTCAGGGATAAAAGGCTTAGCGCCAACAGCAATCAAGATGCGTTCTGCGGTATAGGTTTTACCATCTACCATAACAGTATGCGCATCGACAAAACTCGCAAAACCGGCAATGACCTCAACACCAGCATTGCCAAGTAAATTGCCGTAGATGCCGTTGAGGCGTTGGATTTCTTTGGTTTTGTTATCACGTAAAACCGACCAGTTAAACTCAACACCTTGGTGAGACCAACCATAACCAGCCGCTTCGTCAAAACCATGGCCAAATTCTGAACCATAGACAAAGAGTTTTTTAGGCACACAACCGATGTTGACACAAGTGCCACCCAATGCGCCGCCTTCTGCAACGGCGACTTTATAACCTTTCGATGCTGCTATTCGGCTCGCTCTAACGCCACCAGAGCCTGCGCCAATAACAAATAAGTCGTACTGATAAGGCATTTTGAGTCTCCAAAATTACTTTTTAAACCATTCGTACAGTGTAACAGGCCAGCCAAAAGAAGTTAAAAACAATCCCATATACGTGCCATGAAAAAGCCATCAATTCATCTTATTTAACCGCTTTATGTAAACCCCACATCTCGGTATCATTGAGCAAATTCGTTTAACAAGGAATCCCCGTGAAATTTGTCTCTTTTAACATCAACGGTTTACGTGCTCGACCACATCAAATAACCGCGCTTGTCGAAAAACACGCACCGGACGTCATTGGCCTGCAAGAAATCAAGGTGCACGATGATGCTTTTCCTCACGAGATTCCACAATCTGTTGGCTATCATGCTTATTATTACGGACAAAAATCCCATTACGGCGTGGCTATTTTTAGTAAGCAAGAAGCGACTAACGTGGAGTACGGCTTTCCAGATGATGATGAAGACGCGCAGCGTCGAATGATTATTGCGACGTTTGACACTCCCCAAGGACCAGTAAAAGTGATAAACGGTTACTTCCCTCAAGGAGAAAGCCGCGACCATGAAACTAAGTTTCCAGCGAAGCGTAAATTTTATGCAGACTTAATGCAGTACCTTGCAGCCCATTCTCCTGATGAAAAAATCATTGTCATGGGTGACATTAATATTTCCCCTACGGATTTAGACATCGGCATTGGAGAGGTCAACGCCAAACGCTGGTTAAAAACAGGCAAATGCAGTTTCTTGCCAGAAGAAAGAGAATGGTTCTCTACCTTGGCCAACTGGGGACTAACAGACACTTATCGTCAGCTTAACCCAACACGAGATGATCGTTTCAGCTGGTTTGACTATCGCTCCAAAGGCTTTGAAGACACGCCTAAACGTGGCTTACGAATCGATGTCATTATGGCCTCCAATGGACTGACACCTTATTTAGAAGATGCCGATGTAGATTACGATTTGCGCGCCCTAGAGAAGCCATCCGATCACGCCCCTATTTGGACAAGCTTTAATCTTAACAAATAAAAAGCCATGACACGGTCATTGTGCAAATATCATACAACACGACATAATGACCGCATTACCTGACAACAACAGTAGTTGACAGCGACTACTACCGAGTTTATCCACAGACAATGTGGATGGTTTTGTTGACGGCAGAAAACACGATGCACCAACGGCTACTTTAGAAAGAGAAAAACAATGGAAAACACAACGCCTACCATGAAAGATATGCTACAACAATCCTCACAAGCCGCCCTGTTTTTAAAAGCACTCAGTAACGAGAATCGTCTGATGATTTTATGCCATTTGCTGGATAAAGAACTGTCCGTGACGGCTTTAAATGAAAAGCTGCCTTTGAGCCAATCCGCCCTTTCACAACACCTTGCGATATTGCGAAAAGACGGTTTAGTCAACACCCGTCGAGAGTCACAAACTATTTTCTATATGATAGGCGACAGCAGAGTAAAAGAGCTGATCCAAACACTTCACAGACTTTTTTGCCCAACACTTTAGTGCGAGGGGATTAGCCTTTATAAAACGCCAGCATCCGCTGAGCCAGCCACGCTGGCTGCTCCAAAGGCACCATATGCCCACAATGATCGATCTTTTGCAGGGCGTAACGCTCACAAGACTGCATTTTATCTAATACCGCGCCCGATAATAAAATATCGTCTGTACCGACAAGAAAACACAACGCAAACCTTGCATGTTCAAGCTCAGTTAATAGCTCTGGACGCTGCAAACTGCTTTTCAATTGCTGAATAAAAACCGCTTCGCCCAATGCTTCGTCCATGGCCAAAATGCAACCAATCAGCTCGCTATTACCTTGGTTCACAGGACTCAACATAGCTAGGGCTTTTTTACGCGGTATGCCATGATAGCCTTGTTTCGCAACCCAATTAAGGGCAATTTCACGTTGCTGACGCTCTGACTCTAACAAGCCACTTGCGGTATTAGACAAGACCATTAGTCGGTTTACTCGCTCAGGGTATGTCAAGGCAAAAGCACAAGCAATGTACCCTCCCATAGAAAATCCCAACAGATTAATGGGCGCTGTCGGCAATATCTTAGCGAGGGCTGCGACCATTAACTCAATCGAGCTTTCACTGGGTATCGCCACATGGCGCAGTGCAATTTGGGAACCTAGAGCCTGTTGCGTTGTGTCCCAAAGGCGCTGATCACACATAGTACCAGGCAAACAATAAACCTCTGTCAGCACGATCACCTCTTCAAAAGCATTAATAGTCTATTTCTCGAAGCCGCAAAAAACTGGCGAATCTTGGAATGCCTCGCTCCGTAAAACCATGATATTTATAGGTTACATAATCACCAGGCTGAGGTGGGTTACGTCGTTCATCATCGGAAAAACCGCTGCCAATTTTAAACTGAATGCCCGATGGCATTTCAACCAGAATCGACCCCATCATACCATCGTATTTACCTGCGCCATTCATGATAGCAATCACTTTGGCTTCTGCATCCATGTGTGGCTTCAGTTTTAATAAATTATCAGTGCAGCCACTTTCAAACGTCGCCGTCTTGCGATGCAGCATTAAACCCTCTGCGCCATTTTTTACGTAAGCATCCAATAATAATGCCAATGCCTGATTATCCACGACAGTAAATTGTTTGACAGGAAGGACATGGGAGGCATTCAGGCCATTCACAATCCGAGTATAACGTTCATACCGTTGCTCAAATGGCATCTGTCTAGCTTGATCCGGTGCATCAAACACCATGTAATGGATTTTTCGCCATTCACTATCAACTGGTGTATTTTTTCGCACCGTTGACATAATAAAAGCAAAGTCATTATGTGTTGACCACAGCTCGCCATCTAACCAAACCTCGGGCAGTGGGTCAACAAACCAATCTGGCGCATAGATGGAATTTCCTTGGCGGGTTATCAATTGCTTTCCCGTCCAAATCGCTCGAATGCCATCGTATTTTTCACTAATTAAATAGTCATTAACGGGGACATCATCAGAGAATTGAGAGGCTAATTGCACCTGTGGTTGAGACACAGCAAGTGCCGAAAAAAGCAGAAAACACGTGGCTAGGCATTGTTTTAAAAACATATGTCACTCCTTTGAATAATTAACACGTTGAATAGTTAACACACTGTCCTTAGTGCCTTATCAACCTAAAGAATTATCCAACAAAAAGCAAACCACCTGCCATAAAAAAAGCCCCTATACAGTTTAAATAGAGGCTTTACTGAGCTTAGCATCACGGCGTAATGAGACAATTACACCGTTTGCTAATATTACTTACTTAGCTGAACAATCAATTTGTTCATACGACTAACAAACGTCGCGGGGTCTTCTAGCTGACCACCTTCAGACAAAGTTGCTTGTTCGAATAACAGCCAAGCCATATCCGCAAAACGTTCTTCGTCTGTTTCAGCGTCCATCTTAGCAACAATGGGGTGATCTGGATTCACCTCCAATGTTGGCTTAGATTCAGGCAATTTCTGACCCGCTTGTTCAAGCAAGCGACGCATCTGCAGACCCATATCGTATTCCCCAACCACTAAACACGCAGGAGAATTGGTTAAACGATCGGTACTGTTTACGGCTGTCACTTTCGACTCAAGTACGGTTTTCATGCGATCCAGAAGCGGTTTGATTTGCTCAGCCTTTTCTTCTTTCTCTTTCTTCTCTTCTTCGTTTTCTTGGTCAGCTAAGTCTAGCTTGCCTTTAGTAACGTCTTGGAAAGATTTGCCTTCAAACTCTTGTAGAGAAGACATCATCCACTCATCAATGCGATCACTTAGCAATAAGACTTCAAAGCCTTTCTTACGCAAAATCTCTAAATGTGGGCTGTTTTTCGCCGTATTATGACTCTCAGCGTAGATATAATAGATCTTATCTTGGCCTTCTTTCATACGCTCGATGTAATCAGCCAACGAGACAGTTTGCGCGGCAGCATCTGTGTGAGTCGAGCTGAAACGCAACAAACCAGCAATTTTATCTTTGTTGCCCATATCATCAGCTGGGCCTTCTTTGATCACGTTACCAAATTCGTTCCAGAATTTTTGGTAATCCTCAGGCTCATTTTTCGCCATCTTACTTAGCATATCGAGTACGCGTTTCGTCAATGCTGAGCGCATAGAATCAACGGCATGATCATTTTGCAGGATTTCACGAGACACGTTTAACGACAAATCGTTAGAATCTACCACGCCTTTCACAAAACGCATGTAAGGTGGCAGGAATGCTTCCGCTTCGTCCATAATAAACACGCGCTGAACATAGAGTTTCAAGCCACGCTGCATATCACGATTCCATAGATCGTAAGGTGCCTTAGAAGGAATATACAACAAACTAGTGTATTCCAATTTGCCTTCAACCTTATTGTGAGACCATTTCAAAGGCTCTTGATAATCGTGAGAAATATGCTTGTAGAACTCTTGATATTCTTCATCAGTAACATCGCTGCGTGAACGTGTCCATAAGGCTTTTGCCGAGTTAACCGCCTCAAATTCTGGCGCTTTATTCTCGTCAACAGGCTTAGGATTCCCCTCTTCGTCCATTTCTGGGTAAACGGGCTTTTCCATTTCCACTGGAATAGAAATATGGTCAGAGTATTTAGTCACTAGATGACGCAAACGGAAGTTGTCTGCAAATTCTTTTTCATCACTTTTAAGATGTAAAGTAATGCGTGTACCACGCGTCGCTTTTTCAATATTTTCAATAGTAAACTCACCAGAACCATCCGATACCCAACGTACCGCTTGATCTGCTGCTACACCAGCACGACGGGTTTCAACGGTCACTTGATCCGCCACGATAAAGGCGGAATAGAAACCAACACCAAATTGACCAATTAACTGGCTGTCTTTTTTCTGATCGCCACTCAATTGCTCAAGAAAAGCCGAGGTGCCGGATTTAGCAATCGTACCTAGGTTGGTAATAGCCTCTTCACGGGACATACCCACGCCGTTATCATCAATAACGACAGTGTTGCTGTCCTTATCAAACTCAATACGGACACGAAGATTTGGATCTTCGGCGAGAAGGTCTGCGTTAGCGACAGACTCAAAGCGAAGCTTATCAACCGCATCAGACGCGTTCGAAATCAGCTCCCGTAGAAAGATCTCTTTGTTGGAGTACAAAGAGTGGATCATCAAATGAAGTAGTTGTTTTACTTCGGTTTGAAACCCTAACGTTTCTTTTTGAGTATCAGTTGCCATGTTATAGCTTGCTCCTATTTGAATGAACCCTCGGACCCAAGATCCAAAGGCGTATTTCTTTTCACTTGTGACTCATAGATAAAGCCTCTTGTGGCAATTTCAAGAGGCAAACTCAGCAAAAGAAGCAAAAAAGTCACAAGTAAATTTATGGATATAGATGAATGGCAAAAACGTTAGGCGAAATCATTGATACTTAAGACGGCCTACGCATGCGTTCAAACAACGAGGGTTCCCATGGACGCATGGCCATTAACAAACCTGTATGTTGACGTTTTTCTAGAGGGAGCTCAGCATCCTCTTGATTGAGAATGGCAGCCTCTTTGGTAAGTTGATTTAATTTACGCTGAATAATATCAATGGAGGTTTGTGAATAATGACCACGTAGATAAAAACGAAAATCCCAAGTTTCGCCCTTCTTCGGTTGCATGAATTCAGTAAATATATTCTGCTCCATGAATTTTTCTAAGGGACCATGAGGTCTCCACCTAAAATCTTGGGCAATCAGTGATTTATAGTGATTATCAGGCAACAGATCAATAATCTTCAATTTATCTAACCTAGCTAATAACTGAATACATTGATGTTTATCTATATCATATGAAGCTGTGATTTCATCAAACTTCCAACCATCTCGAACACAGACAGCCACTAATAGTAATTTGGGATTGGCCAATAACTCATTTTCTTGCTCAATGGTTAACTGGCTAATTTTTTCTACTTGTTTTTGCGCAATTAAAAACAAATCAGAAATACTCATTTTCAATATCTGACAGATTTGCTCAAGTCGCTCAAGAGTAAAATTTTGCGTCGCGAAAATACGCTTTATGTTGGCTTCACTCATATTTAATTCAACAGCAATATCCTTATAAGTAATCTGTTGTTGACGTAATAGCTGCTTAAGAGTTTGTTTAATTTGATTAATTTGGCTCATTACGACCACTCCTACACATAAAAAAGTCCAAAAAGTATATGATAAATAGACTAATAGTTTTTAAAAAGTATACATATCAGAACAAAGTTTACATTAAAAATATCAACCACTATTGTCTATTTCATCAACCACGTAAAAGGAATACGACAATGAAATTAGCTCACATCACAATTGCACTCACTCTTTCGCTTACCACCCTTACTTCACATGCAGCAGGTTCAAGTGAACATAGCAGTCAAGCAGGTAAACACTCTGCCTATGCCATCGGCCACGGCACAGCATCCGTCGCCCAAGCAGCGAGTACAGCGGTGGCTGTTCCTCTTATGGTCAGTGGCGGTGCTGCTCTTGCTTCTGGAGCAGCGAGCACACAAGGAAGCACTTCAATCGCCAACAACTATGATTCAATCAGCAACACAAATGGCCCATTAACCATCACTGAGACCACCATTACCGCAGACCCTGCACCAAATCAGGCCATTGCGAATCAAACAATAAAGCCATAAGAACTTCTTCTAAGTGACATAGACTGCACAATATTTAAGCAGTGTATGTCATTCGGCATTTTTCAAAAGGATACTGAAATGAATATCAGGATATTACTAACTTTATTAATACTAATATCGAGCAATATTTGGGCAGGCAGCCAAGCCACAGAGCAGGCCGTGATAGAGCCTGAAAGAATTATTAAGTTTGCTAAGAATGTCGAGAAATACGCCGCGTCTAATGGTGCACGAGCCTTTATTATCGCTCGTGTTGGCAGACCCAAAAAAGACTTACCGGAGGGTATTAACTATACCCACACAGCGATTGCTGTTTATTCAAATATTCAACTTTCTAACGGAGCAACAGTCCAAGGCTATGCAATACATAACTTATATCAGCTAGATGGAGAAGCAGATCGAAGTAAGCTAGTGATAGACTACCCTGTTGATTTTTTCTGGGGTGTTCAGGAATTAAAGGCGGGAATAATCATACCGAGTAAAGAGATACAAGCCAGGCTAATCGCCTTAATCGACAATGGAAATGACGCTAAGCTACATAATCCTAATTATTCTGTTATTGCCAATCCATTTAATAATCAATATCAAAACTGTACGGAACACACACTAAATTTAATCAATGCTGCTATCTACCAAACCACGGATATGAAAAGACTCAAAGCCATTGAAAAGACCTACTTCACACCACAAGTCGTTAAGATTAATAGTTTTAAGTTAGCTCTTGGTTCTATGTTTATAGATGACATTACGACCAAGGATCATCAAGGTGAGATTAGAACAACCACTTTCACTTCTATCTACCGGTATCTCGAAAAATATCAGCTAGCTACATTGGGAGTAAGTTTAAATGAGAAGCAAGAAGTCACGCCTCTTTAAATAAAGAGGTTCATTAAACGTCCCAAAATACTGGGGCGTTTAAAGTCACTACCTTTATTTTTCATCTTAATCAGCATTAGAAATGAAATCTGTTAACTATCGATCTTTTTCCTAACCAATGTAAGGCCATCACCAATAGGAATAAGTGACAACTCAACATCCGTGTCTTCATAGATAGTTTTGTTAAGCTCACGAACAATTCTGGTGTCTTTATCGGTAAATGCTTCATCAGCCACATTGCCCCACCACAATGTATTATCAATCAACAGACAACCACCTGGACGCAATAATTGCTTTCCCAATTGGTAATAAGCCAAAAGATTTTGCTTGTCCGCATCGATAAAAATGAAGTCGAAACTTTCCCGCTCAGCGGTTAAAAAAGACTGCATGACTGGCAAGGCTTTATCGCAATAAGTGGTAACACGATCCATCACCCCTGCTTGCTCCAAATAACGCGTCGCAATATCCAGCCACATCTGCTTCTTTTCAATGGCGACTAATCTCGCATTTTTTGGCATCGCCATCGCCATTGATAACGTGCTGTAACCAGTAAATACACCTATTTCGAGCAGTTTTTGGGGGGCTTGTAGTTTGACTAATAGAGCCAACAACTGACCAACTTCTGGGGACAGTTGCATGCGAGCCATATGATATTGTGCTGTTTCACGTCGTAACGCTTTCAAAAAATCATTTTCACGAACGGAAACATCAACCAAATACTGGTAAAGCCTGTCATCAACATTCACCGTACGATTAACAGGCTTATCCTCTACTGGTAAGGGCTTGGGGAAATTAGGAAGCATGAGATTTCATAACGAGTCCTCGGCTCAATGTTTTGAATGTTTTAGAACGGAATTCACGACGATACAATACCGCCACCACCATGACACTGGCGGCCATACAAAAGTATGGACCAAGAAACCAACCACAAAACGCCATCGCAAAATAAAAAGCACGCAATCCGTAGTTGAATTGATTGGCCGCTAAACTACAAATCTGCGCCATATGCATGGCGTACAATTCACGCTCACTGTCTTCGATACCACGTTCTGTTGCCAGTGGTGCACTACCAACCAATACAGAACAAAAATTATACTGCCTAACAGACCAGGTGAAAGTGAAAAACGCATAAGAAAAGATCGCCACCAAAACAATAATTTTCAATTCCCACTCTTGCTGACTCATGGGTGAGACAAGATAAAAATCGGATAAAATACCAATGGCTTTTTCGGAGTAATTAAAGGCAGTGAACAAACCTGCGATAATCAGCAAACTACTCGATGCAAAAAACAAACTGCTGCGCTCCAAATTCGCCATCACCGAGGCATCGGCGATTCGATTGTCTCGTCTAAGTAAACGAGACATCCACGCTAAGCGAAATTGATGCAACACACTCACCAAACAAGAACGACGCTTAGAATTGTATTGAGCATAAAAAGCGTATCCCCACCAGCAAGCAAAAAAGACAAAAAGTGTAACAAGATCAAGAGGATTTAATAACATTAACACCGAATGACTTTCCATATTCTCACTCTGCTGAAATAACAAGTTAGGGTACTATTATTAGACCATTTTTGATTTTATAAGTCCTGTTTCATCTTATAAAATTCCGTGATCCATTCTAAAAAAATAAATATAAATACTTCACCAAAAAAACGCTTGCATCAGCAAAAAATATCGGTAAGATCTCGCACATTAACACGGCATGCGGATGTGGTGGAATTGGTAGACACGCTGGATTTAGGTTCCAGTGCTTCACGGCGTGAGAGTTCGAGTCTCTCCATCCGCACCACCTTATACTTCTCTAAATTTCTTTCCCATCTTTAATCATCCAACGTTTATACCTCCAAGTGCTACCGAATCGTTGACGACGTTAATCTCAAAATGATGAAAAAAAAACCGAACACATTGCTGCATCCGGTTTCATTTAAACATAGACAGAGTGTCTTACTTCAATTTCCAAGCCACTTGCTTACCAGCAAAAAACGGCACAATGGAGCTCACCATTTGGCAGGGTGATATTACTAGGCACCTCCCAAGACTCGCGAACCAAGGTCACGGTTTCTGTATTGCGAGGCAATCCATAGAAGTCAGCACCATAAAAACTCGCAAAACCTTCTAACTTATCGAGTGCGTCTAGCTCATCAAACACTTGCGTATACAACTCAAGTGCAGACCAAGCACTGTAACAACCCGCGCACCCACAGTCGGATTCTTTGCGATGCTTGGCATGAGGAGCGGAGTCTGTTCCCAAGAAAAATCGTGGCGAGCCAGATTTCACCACCGCGCGTAGAGCTTGTTGATGAGTACTGCGCTTAAGAACAGGCAAGCAATAGTTGTGCGGGCGAATCCCACCATCCAACATATCATTACGATTCAACAGCAAATGTTGAGGCGTAATAGTCGCAGCAACCCCTTCACGAGCAGACAACACAAAATCAGCAGCCTCTTTGGTCGTAATGTGTTCAAACACAACTTTTAGGTGAGGTACACGTTCAACAATCTTCACCATGTGTTGATCAATAAATTCTTTTTCACGGTCGAAAATATCAATGTGCTTCTGGGTCACTTCACCATGGATCAACAACAACATACCATTGTCGGCCAACGCTTCAAAAACAGGGTATAAAGACTCTAAAGAATTGACCCCAGAATCAGAGTTGGTCGTCGCGCCAGCTGGATACATTTTCGCCGCCAATACACCGGCCTTTTTTGCGTCTTTAATGTCTTGCACACTGGTTTTGTCTGTTAAATAAATGGTCATTACTGGCATAAATGTACTGCCAGCTGGACGGGCCGCTAAAATACGTTCTTTATAGCTTAATGCGAGCGCTGCCGTTGTTACTGGCGGCACCAAATTGGGCATCACCACAGCACGCTCAAAGCAGCGAGCTGTTGCTGGAACCGTCTCGAACAACATGTCTTGATCGCGAAAGTGTAAATGCCAATCATCTGGCTTAATAATAGTAATCTCGTTCATTAGTTACCTACTGCGTTTTGTTAGATGAAAAATTGTACAACGAATTATCAATCAGCCCGTTGGTGTAAATCTGCACATACGCTTTTAAGCGTTGTTCTAACTTATCCAGATCTACCCTTGCCTCTTTGTCAGTTGGCTGCATAAATGTTCCTGGGAGACTACCCGTTTCAATCACCCCACCTTTAATCATGGGCAATTTCACATATTTGCCCTGAGACATTAGCCAGTAAGCATCTTCCGCTTTAATAAGAGCATCAGATTGCGCATCATCTTCCAGCAATGATCGTCCAAATGGCAAGATCTTATCTCTTTCTGGCAGATTTAAATAATCAACAATTGTTGCAGGAATATCTATTTGCTGAGCCATATCCGTAACCACACCTGGAGATAGTTGATGATTTGGCTGATACAAGATTATAGGAATTTGATGACGGCCCAAAGGCGTTGCAAACGCAGGATCAAAATTATCAGACGTATGATCAGCCGTGATAATAAAGAGCGTATCTTTATACCAATCTTTCTTTGACGCTTCGTCAAAAAAACGCTGCAAAGCCATATCAGAATACTGAATGACGCGGTGCATTGGTATACTGCCCTCCTCTATTTTACCCATGTATTGCTCAGGCAAAGTATAAGGTGGATGGGAGCTAATGGTAAAAATTCCAGCCATAAATGGCTTAGGCATCTTATCCATCTCATGAATAGAGAATTGAAGGAAAGGCTCATCGAAAATCCCCCACTGCCCATCAAAATGTAAAGGATTTGGGTATTCATTTAGCCCAAAGTAGTGGTCAAAGCCAAAACGATAAGTTGTATCATCAAAATACATACTGCCATTTTTAGCGCCATGAAAAAATGCCGTACTATAACCGTAAGGTTTAACAATCTGACCTAAACCATGAATAGTGTTTGACTGGTAAGGAGAACGCATAAAGGCTTCCGGCATCAATGATGGAATCCCAGCTAAAACAGACGGAACCGCCTCAATTGAGCGACGTCCGTTCGCCACTCCGTTAGGAAAAAATCGACCTTTTTCTGAAAGTTCTTGTAAGAAAGGAACGTAAGATTTAAGTCCATACGGCGGTCCGAAATATTCAAGACCAAAGCTTTCCAACATCAGAATAACAACATTATGTTTTTTTATTTCAGACTCGTTATTGTGACGCTTTTCAGCACGTAATGATTTCCTGACATCCTCATCTGTTGCAAAATACGCCACTTTTTTTAAGTGATCGGCATCTTCTTTTAGCAATGTAAAAGGCGTATTTAATACCAAAGCGCCAAGCCTACTAGACGGATAACTATAGGCATTCAGCGACCTGATAGGCTTAGATTGAAAGCCTCCTCGAATAGCAAGAATAAAAATTAGACACAAAGAAAAACATAAGAAAAATAGAAAGATTTGATTTAGTTGCACAAGAGGTACACGCTTTTTTACCTGCAAAAGCAACCAAAAATAAGCAGCAAAGATCAAAACACTGGCAACAGCGTATCCCCAGTAAACAACCACTAACTCTGGTAACTGAGACACAACATCATTGGTCATAGAAAAAACTTCCATACCGCTACGGCGATCTGTGTATGGAAAATAAATTGTATCGACAAAATTAATAACGATAGCTGAGGTATTCACTACAAATAGATAGAGAAATACCAAGTTCATATTTACTTTAGCTAAAACACGAAACCAAAGAGAGACAAATAGAACCAACAATAACGGTGCATTTAAAAATGCCATCGCAGACAAATCAAAACGCACACCATGAAAAAAAGCTAAGAGGATATTGCCAAGAGGTTCCGCGGCAAAGTAACTGGCGTTTGTCGCAAAAAAATACAATCGGGTTAAAAAATACCCTATTAATGTAAAAAATAGTCCGATACCTAAAAAGACAAGTGCTGTTACGTTTTTTTCTGTCTATTAAATAAAGCACTTTTGATCATAGCTTATCTTCTAACCCGACTAAAAAATTGAGTGCTATATGATACAAAAAAACCGCTATAAAGCGGCTTTTTTGTATTATCGTTTTTACACGATTAGCTATTCTTTTTTGGCGCTCTTGGACGACGCTCAGCACTGCGATTTGCATCACGGTCGCGACCGCCACCCGCACCGGCGCTTGAACGACGACGCTCACCACCATTAGTAGGACGACGCTCACCGCCACCTGCTGGACGCTTACGAGTAGAAGGCGCGGCTGCACGCTTATTCAACTCATCAACATTCTCTAGCTTAGTAATATCAGTACGCTGTCCACAGATGCGCGTCTTCCCCAACTTACCTAATGCATCGGCACTTAAGTTAGAAGGCAAATCAACTGTTGCAAAATCTTCATAGATTTCGATATGACCAATATAACGGCTTTCAATATCCGCTTCATTCGCAATCGCACCAACGATATTGCCAGGTTTAACACCATCACTGTAACCAACTTGAACAACGTAACGGGTCATGGACGTACTTGGATCATCTTTTAACGGCATTGCTTCTGCAGTAACAGGACGAACCTTGCGCTCACGCGGCGCGCGATCACCACGATCACCACGATCACCACGATCGCCTCTATCACCTCGCTCAGAACGAGATCCATCGCGATCTTCACGACGCTCTCTGCGTTCTTGGCGAACTTCCATTTCAGACAATAGCAATGGCGTTTTGCCTTGTGCCATATGCGCTAAAGCAGCCGCCATTTTCAAAGGATCCACTTCATTATCTTTCTGGTAACTTTCTACAAGCTCCAAGAAGAAATCAAGGTTTTCATTGTCCATCGCATCAGTGATGCGCTGCTTAAATCGATTAACGCGATGTGCGTTAATATCGGAAGCAGTTGGTAACGTCATGCTTTCAATTGGCTGACGAGTCGCACGCTCAATAGCTTGCAACATACGACGCTCGCGATGAGCAACGAATAGAATCGCCGTCCCTAAACGACCAGCACGACCTGTACGTCCAATACGGTGAACATAAGACTCAGTATCGTATGGAATGTCATAGTTGACCACGTGACTTACGCGTTCTACATCTAGACCACGAGCAACAACGTCTGTAGCAACAAGAATGTCAATTTGGCCATTCTTAATGCGATCAACCGTACGCTCACGCAAGTTTTGACTGATATCACCATTTAGCGCTTCACAGGCATGCCCACGAGCGGTTAGTTTTTCAGCAAGCTCAATCGTTGCGGCTTTGGTACGAACGAAAATGATCATACCATCGTGTTCATTCATCTCAAGAATACGAGTCAAAGCGTCTAATTTATGAAGACCACTTACCGACCAATATTTTTGTGTAATCGTCATAGCCGTAGAAGTTTTGGTAACAATTTTCACTTCTTTCGGATTGTTAAGGTGACGGTTAGCCACTTGACGAATCACGGCAGGCATTGTTGCAGAAAACAAAGCGATTTGACGTGTAGGTGGCGTTTGCTCAAGAATCCACTCGACATCATCGATGAATCCCATACGTAACATTTCATCCGCCTCATCAAGAACCAAAGCTTTAATGCCATCTAGCTTCAATGTTTTACGACGAATATGGTCCATTACACGACCAGGCGTTCCGACAACAACTTGAACACCACGCTTTAATTGGCGCAATTGTGTGTCATAAGACATGCCGCCATAAATAGGCAGTACATGGAAATCGGGTAGATTGCGAGCATAACTTTGAAATGCTTCAGAAACCTGAATAGCAAGTTCACGAGTTGGAGCCAGTACAAGTAATTGTGTCGTTTTATCTGTAACGTCAATGCGAGACAGTAACGGGAGCGCGAACGCTGCTGTCTTACCGGTACCCGTCTGCGCTTGCCCCAAAAGGTCTCGACCTTCTAATAGATATGGAATACTTTGCGCTTGGATAGCAGATGGTTGCTCGTAACCTAGGTCAGCAACCGCTTTAAGAACAGGGGCGATTAGGCCCAACGAATCAAATGTAGGCTGAGTATCAGCGTCAGACATGTAAATTAGTACCTTTTATTGGTGAGTATAAGGCCTGTAAGTATTTACATGCCTTAATAGATTTCTTCGGACGAAAATCCGATGGCGAAGTATACGCGAAAAAACAAAATAAAGCCAGCTAGGTTCAAAATAAGATCCTGCCAGCTTAAGACCATAGACTAAGCTGAATTAACGTCTTGGATTACTTGAGTCCGAATCGATCATGACAGCCAACCATTGCATTCTTGGATGCGCTTCAAATGCTAATTTCATAATAATAGTCAGAGGAATCGAGAGTAACATGCCAACGGGACCAAAAACCCAACCCCACAAAAGTAAAGACAAAAACACCACTAAGGTAGACAGCCCCAACCCCTTCCCCATATATCGAGGTTCAATGACATTTCCTATGATTAAGTTGACAGCTAAAAATCCCGCCGCAGTCAGTCCTGCAGAAAGACTACCCAACTGAACAAATGCCAATAAAACGGCCGGTACCGCCGCGATGATGGACCCTATATTAGGCACAAAATTCAAAAGAAAAGCACACACACCCCATAAAATAGGAAAATCTACGCCAATCACCCAAAGCCAAAGCGTAATGAGCACCCCTGTTAAAATACTCACCAAGGTCTTAATGACAAGATAACGATTAACAGACTGAATGAAAGATTCAAATTTCTGTAGGGATTGCGACGCGTCATTTAAAGCCACAGATAACTTTTTGGGCAACTCAACCGCTTCGAATAAAATAAAAATAACGATCATGACAACCAAAATAAGATTTGTCAGAGCGCTACCCAGTCCACGTAACGCATTGGCTACCATCTGCATTAATGCTGAAGGGTCAATATAGCCTTTTACTTGATCATAGGATATTTGTAAGCCAAAACTGTTCACTAACTTAATCAGATTAGATGTTTCTTCAGCAAATCGAGCTTTGTAGCTTGGCAGTTGACTGGAAAAGTTATCCAAGGATGCGCCAACCAACACGGCTAAAGATCCAATCCCAACCAATATCAGCATCACCACCAAAATAATAGCCAACCAAGTCGGCACTTTTCGATGACGTAAACTTGACATCAGAGGCGCACAAATAATAGCGATAAACACAGATAGCATAAAAGGTACGACTATTTGTGATGCGGCTTTTAGCCCTGCAATAATGATGATGAAAGCGGCAAAACCAACCAGCCAATTTGTACCATTATGTTGTTCGCTCATTTTAATTCCTTATAGCGCAATAGGATAAATACTTTGTGCATAGTCAGCCAAGTCTTGCAGCATTATTTGCTTTGCCGGTGTCAAATCAGGAGTTTGAGCGATCTGATTCAAGCGTTCAAAATACTGCTCCATACAAATAGAACCGCCACCATCTTTTTCAAGCAAGCGGACTTGACGATACTCTTCCCACTCCACTCTTTGTTGCTCTGTCAATTGATCTGGGTAATTACGCCCAATGTAGCGCATTAACATTTCTGGCAATCGTCGATCATCAAACGATACCGCCAGTTCAGCCAATTGACTTGCTGGCGTCGAACGAATCGTTTCCATTCTGGCTTTATCTTCTCTGGAGAAAAAACCACCAGAATAAAGCATGACATCTGGATCTTTATGGATGAGTCGTTCCTCTTGCGCAAAGACATCGCTTAACTTAGCCGCAAGACCAGCATGCCCTTTTATGATGGCAAGATTATGACGACAAACAGCACCATCTAAACCTAAGCGCTGAACAACTTGCGCATCTTTCAGAAAAGTGGCGGGAGCAACTGCTGGAGATTTATTGTAATGAATGACTTTTAAAGGCAACCTTTCAAGTTCCCCCAACTCATCCTGACGCGTAAACACACGATGGCGAATTTCCTCAACACTCAAATCTACTAGAGGTTGTGCATCTGCCATTAAGTCGTAAACAATCACACCATTTTTATTGGTTGGATGAGGTGCAATCGGGACAACGAACGCAGCATAGTATCTCGCCTGACCAAACATTCCAGAGATATGCAGAAAGGGTTTTAGCCTCGATATGTCAATAAACTGCTGCAACTCATGTTTTTGACGCATCTTAAAATAGTAGGCAAACAATTTAGGTTGCTTACTACGAATCAATTTCGCTATCTCGATGGTGCCATACACGTCGGACAACGCATCGTGTGCTTGCTCATGCGCAATACCATTGGCTTTTGTCAGTGCTTCGAGCTTCATCGAGACCTGACCATCGTCACCTTTTGGCCAAACGATTCCTTCAGGACGCATAGCATAAGTCATTCGAACTAGATCAATAATATCCCATCGAGAACAGTTATTCTGCCACTCTCTAGCATAAGGATCGATAAAGTTACGATAAAAACTGTAACGCACCACTTCGTCATCAAACCGAATAGAGTTGTAACCAAGCGCACAGGTTCCTGGTAAAGACAATTCAGCTTCTACCGCCTGCATAAATTCCGCCTCACAAAGCCCTTCACGATTTGCATCCTGGGGACTTATCCCCGTTAACAAACAAGCTTCTGGTTGCGGGAGCACATCTTCTGCCAATCGGCAATAAAACATGACAGGCTCACCAATAGGATTAAAATCAAGATCTGTTCTAATTCCAGCAAATTGCATGGGACGATCACGCGCTGGGTCCGTTCCGGTTGTTTCAAAGTCAAACCAAAAAATGATGTAGAGCCCGATGAGGTCACAAATAATTCCTGTTAGCCATTAAATAAAAAGGTATTATACGCACCTTGAAGTACATTTGTGAAAGTGCATTTGGCGATGAGAGGAGTGAACCATGCCAATTCCAGTAAATTGTCCTTGTGAAACAGGCAGCCCCTATGAAATGTGTTGTGGTATGTACCATAACAATCCGGAGTACCGCTCCAACGGCAGAAACCCTAATGCGCTCACGCTACACTGCTTTTGCTTTGGGCAATTTTGATTACATCGCGGCAACTCAAAAGCTGATTGATGACCCTAACCAGTCTGCCTCAGACATACAAGACAGCAATGAACAAACAAAATGGATAAAGCTTGAAATCCATAGTACTGAAGAGGGTTTAGAAAAAGACAAAAAAGGTCTTGTGTCCTTTTCTGCTCATTTTAAGGAAGGGAAGCACATTGGTCGCTTGAGTGAACGCTCCCTATTCAAAAAAATTAAAGGTAAATGGTTTTATATATCAGGCGAACATGACATACAAAAAAATACGCCACTGATCAATTCTGAAGCAATGAAAGTAGGCAGGAACGACCCTTGCCTATGTGGATCGGGCAAAAAGTTTAAAAAATGCTGCGCTGTTCATTAATCAACAGCGTCCCATTTTCCTTAACCTCGCGTATTTCGCTTTCAATTGACAAGAAGCAGTCAACCAACTCTGGGTCAAAATGTGAATGGGCAGCGTTTTTAATATGCCCAAGAGCCTCTTCCACTGTCCAAGATTGCTTGTAGGATCGCTCCATAGTGAGGGCATCAAATACATCAGCTAAAGCAACAATCCGAGCGGATTGCGGAATTTCATGTCCAGTCAAGCCGAAAGGATAACCGGTGCCATCCCATCTTTCATGATGCCCAAGCGCCACTTCAGCCGCCAATTTAAACAGAGGTGCATCGCTTTTAATTAAAATTTGGTGACCTATAACCGTATGTTGGCGCATTACTTCCCACTCTTCATCACTCAATTTATTTGGTGACTTCAAAATAGAATGGGGAATACCAACCTTACCCGTATCATGAAGGGGTGCGGCTAACTTTAGTAATTCAACTTGCTCTTCGTTCCAACCAATCGCTCTTGCTAAAATGGCGCAATAATCGGCCATGCGCCACATATGCACACCGGTATCGGTATCGTTAAGCTGCCCTACCTCACCAAGCATCTCTATAGCAGACTTTAAAGCATCGTCTAATTGCTTTGTTCTATATGCTATAGTTTGTTTATTACGTTTATTGTTATCAGCAAGCTTCAGGTGAGTGGCGACTCTAGATAAGGTAGTTAATGGCGTAATCGGTTTCGTAATAAAATCAACACAGCCGACATTGAAACCCTCTTGCTCATGGTGTGCATCCGTTATTGCCGTTAAGAAAATCACTGGAATATCCGCTGTTTTAGCATCCGCTTTGAGCACTTTACAGACGTCAAAACCGTTCATGCCCAGCATCATAATATCCAACAATACGATATCAGGCATACACCGATTGATAATATCCAACGCGGCCTGACCGCTTTTTGCAACCTGAACTTGATAATGTTCGGCTAAAATGCTTTTGAGCAAATCAATATTACTCGGCACATCATCGACAATAAGCACTCGCTTATCTTTCATATCCATCGAAAATTCTAGTTTCATTTTATTCATTTATCTTTCCCTCAGAAACTACAGTAAAAGTTGCCTTTTAAACGTTCTAACCTTTATCAACGCATCTTGATAGTCATAAGACGCAATATCCTTTGCCGCCGAAACAAGCACGGCTAAGTCATCACATTGTGCACATTTCTTCACTAGACTATCTATTATCATCTCAGAATCAGAACCACCTGATAAAAGCAAGTTTTCAAGCACCTCTATTTTAGAGAGGACATATTTTAAATCCTCATAACTCACCGATGAACAGCTGGTATTCTCCGTACCTTGCAAAGCATTTACACCATATTTCATCATCCAAAACTCTATCTTTTCAATCAAAAGATACGGATTAAGCGGCTTAAAAAGCACATCATCGATACCAGATCGAATCATATTTTCTTGCGAGTCCATAAATGTATCCGCTGTTAAAACAATAATCGGGGGCTTACTTTCGGATAATTTTTGACAAATTTTTTCACTTGCCTCATAGCCATCCATCAGTGGCATCCTAATATCCATGATAATTAAGTCATATTGTTGAGAAAGGGAACGTTCAACTGCTTCCTTACCGTTTTCCACCCAATCCACTTTCGCTCCTACTTTCTCAATAATAGCTTTAACAATGTTGGCGTTAACTTTATTATCTTCTGCTAACAGAATAACCTTATCTTTGAAAAAATATTTTTTATCAGAAAAATCAGAAGAAGGCTCTACTTCCTGATTTGAACCATGCAATTCCAATAGCAAAATTTTCTTTACGATATTCGAAGGTGTAATTAATCCGGTCATGGAATACTCACCTATTTCATCTAGGCCGCCACCTAAAAAAAGCACTTTTTTTGTTAAGAATTTTTCTAGTTGAGTAGACAACACATATTCTGATTTTAAGCCAATGAAGACTGGCAATAACAGGAAGGTGACAATTGAGCAAATCAGATGTACGCCATTCAGTTAAAGAACTGATCTTAAGGTCTTTTAATAAAGCGTTCGTTTGAACATCCTCTTTTATAAAAGCAATATTGCTCAAAATAAACGGTTCTGAGCTTTGATCGGGGCAATAAGGTATGGTAATTCTAAACAAACATCCTTCACCGAGAGCACAAGTGTAAGAAATATCACCACCTAATAAGGCCACGAGTTTTTGTGTGATACTGAGTTACCTAACCCTGTTCCACCATACAATCGAGTGGTACTACTATCAGCTTGCTTGAATACATCAAAAACATCCACTCCCTCTTTAATTCCCACTCCAGTATCCTCAACCTCAATCACTAAATTTTCATTCGATGACAAGGATAGATTAAGATGTACAAATCCAGAATGAGTAAACTTAATTGCATTACCCACAACATTAATTAAAATCTGCTGTAAGCGGGTTTTATCTCCAATAAGATTGTCACAGATAGAAAAATCACGACGGATAATAAAATCTATCTTCTTAGACTCTGCTGCTGTTTCATTACTTTGATAAACATAATCCAAAACATCATCTAGACTAAAAGCACTTTTTCTAACTCCATTTTTCCTGATTCAATTTTTGAATAATCTAAGATACTGTTTATTATTGCTAACAAACCATCAGCAGACTTCTGGATTTTAATCACTTTTTCTCGCTGATTTTTCTCTAGACTGTCATCAAGCAGCAGATAACTGAACCCGATAATAGCATTCATTGGCGTCCGTATTTCATGACTCATGGTTGCCAAGAACTCTGATTTTATTTTTAGTGCTTGCTCAGCTGAATAAACCGCTTTTTCTAATTCATCAGCTAATTTTTGTGTTTTCTCGTACGATTCACGAGCCACCTTTAACTGCCTAAAGAGCATGACGATAATACACATCATGGTAATAGTTAATAAAGCGATCAATGACCCTAGATAAAGAAACAGGCCTAAAGAATCCTTTCTCTGTACAACTTTCTCTTTTGATCGAAAAGCGACTGTCTCAACCACAGTAATTTCTATATTTTTCAATAAATCATTACTTTCATGTAACAAAAAATTAATGTCTATGGCGTCTTTATTAGAGAATAAAACACGGTCTATTTCAGACATTTTCATTTGAAGGAAAGTCAAAATTTGATCAGAGTTTTTCAATCGATCAAAAAGCACCCTTAACTGACCTTTCTCTAATATATTGACTCGACTATACAGTATATCGAAACGATTCTTGGCATCTTCAAGGCGTTCATCAGTGAAACTATCATGCAATAAGCTGAGCGAATTGCTGAATTTCAATGCCTCTCTATCTAATTGATAAGCAGCCCATACAGCATCTTCCTCTACCGCAGACATAATCATTTTTTGCCGCTCAACTAATTCGGTAAACATTAGTACAGCAGCACTCATAAAAACAAACGCCAAAAAAACCAATATAATAAATGGCGATAACTGCCTATTGGTAATTTTTTTAAGCCTTGGCAGAAAGAGAAAACGCATGTTGTAATTTACTCTACTTTTATCAGTTTTATCTGCCAAACAGATCGGTTGTAAATTACCTCATTGTTTAGACTTGGCACATCACTAAAAGGATAAAGTAAAAAGATAGGCCCCTTATCTCTTACAGACATCGGTTTCCCATTAATATCCATAGCAAGCATAACATTATGATTCTTACCATCTTGCACAGGTACTATGGCACTAAAATCGTTTAACGCAGTCACAGACAAAGTACCAGAATCTACCCCCACTGCAGCCATCAAGGATCTCAATAACGGCCCTTTATAGGAATCCACACCTTCACTCCACGGCGTCATTGTCTTTTGCTCGACAACCCCCAAATTCATCAGCATCTCACGATCAAATTCTGCTGTTTTACTCTCTGTATTAGTATTACTTATATTCCCCGTCACCGTTAAAATCACTGGGCCTGTTGGCTTTGGTAACGTATGCGCGTGTGAATCAACAACAGCCAGCGCCATTAATGCCATAACCAAGTATTTTTTCATTTAATAAATCTCCTCTTTATACAGATACATTGCTGCCAGTATAGGGAATAAAAGTGCACTTTCCATCCTATGGTTACGAAACAACACGCTTTCTACACCAAGCAAAACAAATACAAGACACTAGATACAAAAAAAGCCGCATATAGCGGCTTAATATCCTGTTTAGAGCTTAAAATGACGGTTAACAATTCCAAGTTTTAGGGAACAGGCTGACCTTTAGATGCAACCCAAATACGAAACCAATCATCATCACTCAGTGGAATGGATAATGCGTCAACAGCAATGGCCAAACGTTCAACCTTTCCTGATCCCATAACAGGACAAATATCAGACGGGTGTCGCAATAACCACGCAATAACAATTTGATCGACAGTACAATTCTTTTGCTGTGCTAGCTCACTCAATACCATTTGAACGCGTTTTGCTTTTTCACTGGAGCCTGAGAACAATTCACCACCCGCAAAAGGTGACCACGCCATGGGGGTTACAGCATGTTGTTGTAAATGGTCTAAGGTGCCATCCTCAAAATGTTGCAATGCCAATGGTGATAATTCCACCTGATTCACAATCAAAGGCGCATCAAGACGAGACTGCAACAAGTCAAATTGATGAGTTGTAAAATTGGACACACCGAAATGCTTTACCTTGCCAAGCGTAAACAACAAATCAAACGCCTGTGCAACTTCATCCGCATCCATCAAAGGGCTTGGGCGATGCAAGAGTAACGTATCAATATACTCACATTGCAAATTAGCAAGAGAACGATCAACACTGGCTAGAATGTGCTCAGCACGATAATCATAACGATGAACCTGTATTTCAGGGCGATTCTCTGAGGGCAGCAATATTCCGCATTTTGTGACAATTTCCATTCTATCTCGTAAAGCGGGCTTATGTTTTAACGCCTCACCAAATAATGCTTCGCATTGATAACCACCATAAATATCCGCATGATCCAATGTCGTTACCCCTAAATCTAGACAGGCCTCAATAAAGCCAAGTGTTTCTGACGATGTCATATTCCATTCTTGCAGGCGCCAAAAACCTTGGGCAATACGCGACCCTTCAAAACCTAGAGGATGGTATTGATGTCTCATAAACTTTTTCCTATACGTCATTATATTATTCACCAACATTCTAAAGAGACTTTGTGGTAAAAAACAGCGAACTTAGTGAATTTGCAGAACTGACAGGAAACGCCATCAAAGGTATACTATCTCACATTCAAGACTGACCTCTTAATCACAGAGCGACGCGACCACCTGCAAATGGACATTTTTAAACAATACCGAACACGAATCATTGACTCGCGGCAACACGCTACTAGCACAAGACCAATACAATAAACACAACCACTGTGATGGACTTAATAATGAATTCAATAACACTAGGCCCTCTTTCTAACGCCAATGGAGAGATCCAAATCCCAGGTTCTAAAAGCCTTTCAAACCGTATTTTATTACTAGCCACACTGGCAAAAGGCACGACAAAAATCACCAACTTACTGGATAGCGACGACATTCGTCGCATGCTAGAAAGCCTAACCAAATTAGGCGTTAACTATTCACTAGAAGATAACGGTTCAACCTGTGTGCTAGAAGGTCTTGCTGGCCCAATTCAAGCAGATTTCGGTGATTTATTCCTTGGTAACGCTGGCACAGCAATGCGCCCCTTGGCTGCCGCACTTTGCCTAGGCAAAGGCGAGTTCCACCTTCACGGCGAGCCACGGATGCACGAACGCCCCATTGGCGATCTTGTTGATGCCTTGCAAGCACTGGGTGTCGACATCGCATACGAAGGCGAAAAGAATTACCCACCTTTGCGTATTAAGGCGAATGGTTTATCTGGCGGCGAAGTGTCTATTAAAGGCAACATCTCAAGCCAATTCCTAACCGCTATATTGATGAGCGCACCATTGGCAAAAGATGATTTAACCATCAAAGTCGATGGTGAATTGGTTTCTAAACCTTATATCGATATTACACTACATGCCATGAAACAATTCGGTGTGGAAGTGGAAAATCAGAACTACCAAGCGTTTGTGGTGAAAGGTCAGCAAACTTACCAAAGCCCTGGTGAAATCATGGTAGAAGGCGACGCATCTTCTGCCTCTTACTTCCTAGCCGCTGCGGCGATTGCTGGCGGAAAAATCAAAGTCCACGGTGTGGGAACAGACAGCGTACAAGGCGACGTGAAATTTGCTGATGTACTGGCCAAAATGGGCGCAAAAATCACTTATGGCCCGACTTGGATTGAAGCTGAACGTTGCGAACTGAACGGCATAGATATGGACATGAACCACATTCCTGATGCGGCTATGACCATAGCTACCACCGCTCTATTCGCCAAAGGCCCAACCACCATTCGCAACATCTATAACTGGCGAGTCAAAGAAACCGACCGTTTATACGCCATGGCAACGGAACTGAAAAAACTGGGTGCTGACGTGATCGAAGGTGAAGACTTTATTACCATCACTCCCGTTGAAACACTTCAACATGCGGCCATCGATACCTACAATGATCACCGCATTGCCATGTGCTTCTCGTTGGTTGCTTTTTCTGAAACGCCTGTCACCATTAACGATCCAGGTTGTACATCAAAAACCTTCCCAACGTATTTTGAGCTATTTAATACCATAGCAAGCTAAGAGCCCCACCTCTTATGAAACAAATAGCCAAAGGGATCAAAGTCCTTTGGCTGTTAAACTAAAAAAGCCCCAGCTGTTTAGAACTGGGGCAAGGCTCTCAATACAAAGGGAAATGTATCAATGAAAAATTACGATTGCGGCTGAACTGGGGTTTCCAGTTTTTCGATCTGCTCTGGCGTAAGCAGCTCATACAAGCCCACTCGGTTTTTTGCGTAGGCAACAGTAAGATCTTCGGTTAACTCGCCCGTTTTTTCGGCAAGATCATCGACCTTATCTAGATAGTCTTTTGAACTTGGTGACAAGCCACTTAATTCCATTTGAGTCGCTTGTAACTGCTCTTGAATTTTACGAATGGCCTTACCATCTTTTTCAAAAAGATCAGACACTTTCGTTTGTGTTTTTTCATCTAAACCAAGTTGCTGCGCTATACGGCTTGCCAATTGATCATGGGTTGGCACGGCATTAACTGGCGCTTCCTGAGTGGCTTGTCCTTGTGTAACTGTATTTTGAGGTGCTTTCGTATCCGCAAATGCACTCACAGCCACACCGGTTATAATCGCGGCACTCAAACCAATAACGCCCATCATTCCTGCTTTTTTACGATCCAACATAGTAAGCTCCTTAAGCTGTTTCCTGTTTTGTTGGAATCTATTATGTCTATTTCTGCGTCAAACAGTGCCAAAGAGAAAGAATCCACGTGCAAAACTTGTCATTAGTTTGTAAAGGTAAATCGACATTTGTTTGTTTCCACTTGCAACCAAGCAAATACCATCACATTCTTGAAGATCAGCGTAGATCTTGATCTCCTACTAAGGTCCAGAAAGTGCCGGATCCCAATCTTTCCAAATCACGTCACGTCCCTGCTCACGAATCATCGTCATAATATCAGCCACAGGGCGCTCATCACTGATCTCAAACTGTTCAAGAGCATCTTGGGCATCGTCCGCATAACCACCAGGCTGAGTTTTTGACTCTGCACTCATAGTAGTAAAGCCCATTCGCACCGCATGATGACGGAACGTTGGAGATTCACGCGTTGACAAGCTCATTTCCAAATCGCGGTCAAACAAACGCCACGCCGCAATAAGCTGAACCAATTGTCGATCCGAAATGATCGACTTTGGCACTATGCCACCTTCACAAGGACGAATACGCGGAAACGCCACACTAAAGCGACTTCGCCAATAGCGCTTTTGCAGGTGCCGTAAATGATGCGCCATCATTAATGAATCCGTGCGCCAGTCTTCCAAGCCAAGCAACACACCCAAGCCAATTTTATGAATGCCAGCTTGACCGATACGATCCGGTGCGTCCAACCGATAATTAAAATTGGATTTGTTGCCCCGTAAATGATGCTCAAGGTAAGTTGTACGACGATAAGTTTCTTGATATACCAACACACCGTCTAAGCCGATACCTTGCAACCGTTTGTACTCTTCCATATCTAATGGCTGGACTTCCATGGATAGCTGACTAAAGTGAGGCTTGATAAGAGGAATCATGCGTTCAAAATAAGGCATGGAGACTTTGTTAGTTTCTCCCGTCACCAAAAGAATATGGTCAAAGCCTTTGCTTTTAATGGCTGCCACTTCTTTGTTTATCTGCGATTCATTCAGCGTGAGGCGCTTGATTGCATTACTCATGGAAAAGCCACAGTAAGTACATTCGTTTGCGCAGGTGTTGGATAAGTACAAGGGCGCAAACAAACTCAAGGTATTTCCAAAGCGCTGCAGCGTCAGTTGCTCGCTTTTGGTCACCATTTCCAGCAAATACGGCTCTGCCGCAGGGGAAATCAACGCCGCAAAATCGTCTACGTCAAGTTTGCTTTTAGCCAAAGCACGCAACACATCTTGCTCGGTTTTTGCCTGATGCGTTTGCGTCACAACTTGCCAATCTGTGCTTTCGACAAACTGACTAAATTGACCTTCTATTGCTGGGCTTTGTTCTAACAAGCGAATCTTATGGCTTGCACCATCCATCATGACAAGGCTCCAAGGAAATCCGTCAATGGGCTGGTGGCTTGCGCTTGTAAACGACGCTCCCCCAAGCCTGACTCATAGGCCATTCGACCCGCTTCCACCGCAAGACGAAAAGCTTTGCCCATTTGCGCAGGGTGTTTGGCAACGGCCATGGCCGTGTTTACCAACACCGCATCCGCGCCAAGCTCCATGGCCAATGACGCATCCGAAGGCGCACCAATGCCAGCGTCAACAATGACAGGTACCCGACTCTGCTCAATAATAATTTCCAAGAACGGACGACTCGCCAAGCCCATGTTTGAACCAATAGGCGAACCCAGTGGCATAACACACTGACAACCGACTTCTTCCAATCGTTTGCAAAGCACAGGATCGGCATGAACATAAGGCATGACCACAAAACCTTTTTTGATCAACTCTTCGGCAGCCAACAAAGTCTCCATACCATCTGGCATCAAGTAACGCGGATCAGGGTGTATTTCCAACTTCACCCAATGGGTCTCTAATGCTTCACGAGCTAACTCTGCCGCAAAAACGGCTTCTTTGGCGGTACGCGCGCCGGAGGTATTGGGTAACAACTTTATGCCCTGCTGCTGCAAAGGCTGAAGAATATTGTCCGTGTGATTTTTTAAATCCATACGACGCAAAGATAAGGTCACCAGTTCGCTTTCGCTGGCCGTTAGCGAATCCATCATGGCATCAGCACTGGCGTATTTCCCAGTACCCGTAAAAAGTCGAGAGTGAAATTCGTGCCCTGCAATCAATAAAGACGACATGTTAACCTCCAGCAATGGATTCAAAAATAAACACCTGACTCTGCTCATTCAACTCAGTAGCGCACCACAAACTTTTTGGCACGACCTGTTGATTGATCGCAATGGCAATACCTTGCTGACTTTTCCCCAACTCATTCAGTAAGTCTTCGAGAGTGTTTCCAGTAAATTCGTAAGGTACGTCGTTTAGCACAATCTTCATCGCTTATCTCCCACACTGGACTCAAAGGCCATCATCAAAGATCGTGTCGCGGCCTCGGGTTCTGTTGCTTTGGTAATGGCCGTCACTAAAGCAATACAATCCACGCCCGTTTTCACCACGGCTGGTAACCGCTCTGCATTGATGCCACCAATCGCCACCGTAGGAAACGTGCCTTTCAATAAAATGGCGTAATGTGCCAGCCGAGTTAAACCCTGTGGCTGAGAAGGCATTTCTTTGGTTTGTGTCGGGAAAATATGACCTAACGCGATGTAGCTTGGCTGAATAGACTGAGCGCGAGCGATTTCATAGTAACCATGGGTGCTGATGCCAAGACGCAATCCGGCGGCTTGAATTTGCGTCAAGTCCGCCACATCCAAATCCTCCTGACCAAGATGAACGCCATACGCACCAAACGTGATAGCGTGCTGCCAATAGTCATTAATAAAGACTTGAGCGTCGTATTCTTTTCCTAGGGTAATCGCCTGCTGAATTTTATGCTTTAAATCAGCATCGTTAGGGTCTTTGATGCGCAGCTGGGCCATTTTCACTCCTTGCTTAAGCACTAACTCTAACCAAGCAACGGAATCCACCACTGGGTACAAGCCCATTTTATCAAGATCCATTTTGGCAAATGGCTGATGTATGGGCATGACTGGCGTATTTGGCCAAACAATTGTCGGCAGGTTTGCAATCTGAAGCGGCCAACCAGGTCGCCCCAATGGCCCAGCACCAACCCCAATCTGCACGCCACTTTTTAACGCCCCAGTGATATAGGCCTTAGCCATGGTCATGGCATCTAGAAGATCGTAGCCATGGGCAATAAAGCTCGCCAACGCTGTCGACAAGGTGCAACCTGTGCCACGGGTATTGTGCACAGTGAGTTTTTCATAAGAGAAACCGATGACAGAATCTTGGTTCACCAGCCAATCCGTTGCTTGTTCAGCGTCTGAATGCCCAGCTTTCAGTAACCACGTGCATTTTGACGACGCTAAATACGCGGCCAATTGACTCTGTATGTCCACCACTGGCTGCTGGCCAGACAAGCCAGTCAGCCGCTCAAATTCCAGCAAGTTGGGCGTAATCACATCCACATATGGAAGCAAAGACTCCAATAAAGAAGCCCCAGCAGAATCTTGTTGCAGGCGATTACCCGATTCACTACTCGCCGCCATAACAGGATCAAAAATAACCAGCACATTCGGAAAGTCGGTTTTGACGCGTTGCACCCAAACCGAGCAAGCTTTCACCATGTCGATGGAAGGCAGTAAGCTAACCTTAATGACCGCTGGTGACACATCATCGAGTAAGGCTTGCCACTGTTCATTGAACACAGTCAGCGAAACAGGTTCCACAGACCGCACTTCTTTAGAATTTTGTGCGGTGATGCACGTCACTATCGTTTGCACGTGGCAACCTAAGTCTTGCCCTGTACGCAAATCCGCTTGGAGTCCAGCGTGGGCGGACGAATCCGATCCGCCCACACACCAGACAACAGGAGGTTTTATCGACATAAATCCTCCTTAGCGCCTACAGCGATGTTTCTTTTAGTTTATCCGTAGTGAGATAGACATCACTGCCTAGCTCCCGGAATTGCGCCGACATTTTCTGCATGCCTGTTTCGGCTTCACTAGCAACGGCATCGCCCTCCAAAGCACTCATGTCGATTTTTTGAGCGCCTTCCAAGCCTTTGGCATCCTCTAAGCCCTTGGCATAGTCGCGAACTTCTTGAGTGATTTTCATCGAACAGAATTTTGGTCCACACATAGAACAGAAATGCGCCACTTTACCTGACGCTTGCGGCAATGTTTCATCATGGTAAGAGCGAGCGGTTTCAGGGTCTAAAGACAGGTTAAATTGATCTTCCCAACGAAATTCAAAACGCGCTTTTGATAAAGCATTATCGCGAATTTGTGCGCCCGGATGACCTTTGGCAAGATCAGCGGCATGGGCCGCAATTTTGTAGGTGATCAAACCTTGCTTAACGTCTTCTTTATTAGGTAAACCAAGATGTTCTTTTGGCGTCACGTAACACAACATAGCGCAACCGTACCAACCAATTTGCGCGGCACCAATGCCAGAGGTAATGTGATCATACCCTGGTGCAATGTCTTGGGTTAGAGGCCCCAAAGTATAAAATGGTGCTTCGTGACAATGCTTTAATTGCTCTGTCATATTCTCTTCGATCAATTGCATGGGGACGTGACCAGGACCTTCAATCATCACCTGTACATCGTATTCCCAAGCAATTTTTGTCAATTCGCCCAAGGTGCGAAGCTCCGACATTTGCGCTTCGTCATTGGCGTCCATAATAGACCCCGGACGCAAGCCATCACCAAGCGACAAAGCCACATCGTATTCCGCACACAACGCACAAATTTCACGGAAGCGCTCATAAAGAAAACTCTCTTTGTGGTGCGCCAAACACCATTTCGCCATGATGGAACCTCCACGAGACACGATGCCAGTAAGACGTTTGGCGGTCATCGGCACGTAGCGCAACAACACACCCGCGTGAATAGTGAAATAGTCGACCCCCTGCTCTGCTTGCTCAATCAAGGTATCGCGAAAAATGTCCCAATTTAGATTTTCAGCCACGCCATCCACTTTCTCCAAGGCTTGATAGATGGGGACGGTACCAATAGGAACCGGCGAGTTACGCAAGATCCACTCGCGGGTTTCGTGAATATTTTTACCCGTCGATAAATCCATCACGGTATCTGCGCCCCAACGGGTCGACCAGACCAGTTTTTCTACTTCCTCTTCGATAGACGACGTCACGGCTGAGTTACCAATATTGGCATTGACCTTCACCAAGAAGTTACGGCCAATGATCATTGGCTCGGATTCAGGGTGATTGATGTTATTGGGGATAATAGCGCGACCTCGAGCGACTTCGTCACGAACAAACTCGGGGGTAATACGGGTTTGTAGGTTCGCGCCAAAGCTTTGACCTGGATGCTGTCTTAGCAGTAATTCACTGTTAATAGCGTCAATATTTTGGTTTTCACGCAGTGCAATGTATTCCATCTCTGGTGTAACAATGCCTTGACGTGCGTAATGCATTTGCGTCACACACTTACCTTGGCGAGCTTTACGTACTTTAGGTAAGGCCTTAAAGCGTAATTCGTCCAGCGCCGCGTTCTCCAGACGAGATTGAGCAAACTGAGAAGACACACTTGGTAATACTTCCGTGTCGCCGCGCTTTTCGATCCAAGACTCACGCATGGGCGCCAAGCCACGATACACATCTATGTTTTCTTGTGGATCCGCATAAGGACCAGAACAGTCGTATACATAAATCGCTTCATTGAGACTTCGAAGGTTAAGTTGTCAGGATCCGATCCAATTGGGGTATCGGTCAGATTGATCTTACGCATAGGAACGCGGATGGAGTCGTCAGAGCCTGTTAAATAAATGCGCTCGGACGCAGGAAAAGGTTTGGCCTGCAATGACTCGATAAAGGATTTCGCCGCTTGGCGTGACTCTTCACGAGATTGCTTTTTAGATAAATTCGCTGAGCTTCGATGTAACTCATTACTAGTAGACATAAGCGCTTCCCTTATTATTAAAATGGAGAATGGCTTGTCTGGGGTGCTGCTTCACAACGATTAACGCACTACAGGCGTTGATTGCAAAACATGAACCCTGAATTTTAGTAGAAAGGACGCTTTAAATGATATGACCGCATCGGTTCCATAAAAATCAGGAGTTCATTCGATGCAGAAAAGAAAAATGGAGACTTTCTTGTTTCCTACGCGGGTATTAGCCCGATCAGGTTCTGCGGATCCCGCATTTAATGATGCGATCTCAGCCAAATGGCACTCCGACAAGTAGAGTGGAGTATACCCAGTCTTATCGGAATGTAAACACCCATGCTTTTTGTGAGTGTTTACCAGAAAAAATCCAAAAACTATTCGCTTTGCATTTCCAGTGCCATTTTGTAGAGATAATTTTTCTTTTCACCGGTTAATTTGGCCGCCATAGCGGCCGCCTGCTTAACCGGTAAATCTTCCAACAAAATAGTAAGAATACGCTTCGCTTCTAACTCGGCTTCGTTACCGCTTTCTTGCGTGAAACTCAGCATAACAACAAACTCACCACGCATTTGGTTGGCATCGGCATCAAACTTAGCAAGAATCTCAGACGCCGTACCCGACAAAAACGTCTCGAAGGTTTTGGTTACTTCACGAGCTAATACCAATTGCGCGTCATCACCGTAGACTTTTTGCACGTCCGTTATGGAGTCATAAACACGGTGTGTAGATTCATAAAATACGACCGTGCCAGCCTGCTTCTTCCAAGATTCAAATAAGTCGCAACGCCCTTTCGACTTAGCTGGCACAAAACCCGCAAAAAAGAATTGGTCGGTTGGTAACCCAGAAGCACATAGAGCAGCAACCAAAGCACAAGCTCCAGGAATAGGCACAACTTTATGGCCTTTTTCACGTAATGCATGTACGACATGATAACCAGGATCAGAGATCAATGGCGTACCAGCATCTGAAACCAAAGCCACGTTTTTACCGTCATCTAACAAACTGGCAACATAATCGGCTTTGTCTTTTTCATTGTGGTCATGAATGGAAAATAATTTCGCCTCAATGGCAAAATGGTTCAATAAACGGCGAGTGTGTCGCGTATCTTCCGCCGCAATATAGTCTACATCACGTAAAATTTGCTCTGCTCTTTTGCTAAAATCATCTAGATTACCAATTGGGGTTGCAACTATGTATAACGACCCTCTCGCATCATCAGAACTATGTGGTAACATGTTGCCTCTTTTATTTGTCATTTTGTAAGCTTATGAGCCTCATTAATTATCGCATCATATCATTAACTCTATGTTCTTTCTTCTGAGCGCCTGTAATTCCATGAATTTAAACACGGAATCACAGCAAAACGGCGCTCAATACACTGAAAACGGTGCTATGCAAGATAGAACGTTGCCGCCAAGCATTTACCATCCTTTTAAAGGGGCGGGGGTGTCAGGTGCATTAGCGAACGCTTATAACTCAGCCAAAACGGACTATGAACAAGGTGATTTTCTAAACGCCATTGATACCTTAGAAAACAAAGTTCTGTCAGTGAATTCACCTATCCAGTTTGACGCCTATCTATTAGCCGCTTTAGCAGCGTCTAATTTAGATGACTCTCTAGAAGCATTAAATTATTTAGCGCAAGCAAATCAGTTGGCTCTTGCCAGTTACCCTGATAACCAAAACAAATTGAAACAAACCAAAGCCACCATATTAGAATATTTCGGCAACTGGTTTGACGTCGTTTTGCTGCGTATGGAATTAACCTACAACTTGCCACTTAACGAAGTCGAAGAGAACCAAACTCGACTTTGGATGGCTGTACAGAATCTCACTCAAAATGAGATTGATGAGCTTTATAAAAGACAACAACCCCTACTGAATGGCTGGCTTACCATCAGCAGTATTTTAAGAAACCAATCTCTGTCAATAGAACAACAAATCGATATGTTCAAGAATTGGCAGACTGAAAACCCAAGCCACCCTGCGGCTATTTCACCACCACAAGATTTTGCAATCATGTCATCTATTGAAAAGATGGCACCAAAGAAAATTGTATTAATGCTACCCATGAGTGGAAATCTAGAGCGCGCTTCACAAGCCATTGTAGATGGTTTTTTTGCAAGCTTTTACAATCAACAAGAAGCAAGACCTCAGGTCAGTATTATTGACGTCAATCAATATCCAAACATCGTTGACGCAATGACCGCCGCAAATGAAAGACAACCCGACGTCATCATTGGCCCATTACAAAAGAACAATGTTGCCCAGATCAGTCGCCTAGATCTGCCATACCCTGTTATTGCTCTCAATCAATTAGACTTTAACCAACACTCAAAAAATCTATACCACTTTTCTCTAAGCGCAGAGGACGAGATACATGAATTAATCAACTTTGCAAAACAAGAGGGTGCAACAAAAGCAGCGATTTTGAGCACACAAGATACATGGGCATTGAAACAAAGCGATGAATTTAGATCGGCCGCTGTTGAACAAAATATCGCCATTACATCAAATCAATCATATGCTAATACCCCTCAAGGTAGACAAGATGCGATACAAAAACTCTTACTGATTAACGAAAGCTACGCTCGCAAGCGATTAGTGGAACAGTGGACTGGAGGCAGTGTTGATAGCATCGCCCGCTCTCGCGAAGATGTTGATTATGTTTTCTATGTTGGCAAGCTTAATGATGCCAAGCAAATACGCCCTCTTTTAGATTTTTACTTCGCTGATAAAATTCCTATGCTCGCCACCAGTACACTTAATGACAGCGCCCTTGATAAGTCGATCAAGCCTGGCGATATCGAGCGTATTCTTTTCACTGAAGTGCCAGCACTTACCCCTAACAGCAATGTGCTTGATGAACTGCCCAAAAATCAAAATTCAAATATCCTACGTCGACTTCAAGCTCTAGGGGCAGACTCTTATTTGTTGGCCAACAAGTATCAACTGTTCACATTACTCCCGAGCACTAAAATTTCAGCTAACACAGGCATTATCACCATGGATGAAGATGGCATTTTTCATAAAAAGGCCCGTCATAATGACTTACCAAAAAGGAAATTTGGTTTATGCAAACAGTCCAGAATTTTTTGAGAAAAAGGAAAGTACCGAAAAATAACGGTGAAAAAGCCGAACAAGCCGCTGAAGACTTTCTGCGTAAGCAAGGACTGCGCTTTGTAGAAAGAAATTTTTTCTGTCGCTTAGGAGAAATTGACTTAATTTTTCTCGATCAAAATACGTTTGTTTTTATCGAAGTTCGGTTTCGTGCCAATAGTGCACATGGCAGCGCAGCTGAAAGCCTTCGGCAATCTAAGCTAAGAAAAGTACGCAATAGCGCGGCTTTATGGCTGCAAAAAAACAATAAAGAAAATAACGCGAGTCGTTTCGACGCAATTTTATTTGACGAAAAAATAGACACTCAACATTTAACTTGGCTTAAAGCAGTATTTTAATCACTATGGATTTTCAAGAAGCAATCTACACACAATTTGCCCAGAGCTTTGAAGCACAACAACAAGCACTGGAAAGTTTACCGCCTTATATTGAACATGCAGCCAAAGTCATTTTTTCGAGCATAGCTTCTGGGGGAAAAGTAATCTGCGTAGGCAATAGCACAGGCTCTCATCTTTCTCAGTATTTCAGCACCTTGATGCTAGATAGAATGGACAGAGAAAGACCGGGTCTACCCGCTATCAACCTGAGCGGTGAAGGTGCGGCATTATTAGCCATTACTCACAATGACAGTTATCACGATGTTTTTTCCAAGCAAATAACAGCACTTGGTAATCAAGGCGACATATTGTTCGTTATAGCCAATCGCGGCAATACATCACCAATAATACAAGCCATACAAGCTGCCCATGAACGAAAAATGAGTATAGTTGCGCTCACCAGCCCAGAAGCTAAAACGTTTCGTCACTCACCTCTCAGGATGATACAGAGATAAAGATCAACCTTCTTGGAACAGCAAGAGTTCATGAATGTCAACTGAGCGTCATTCACATCTTGGTTGATCTTCTAGAGAGACAACTTTTTGGCTATGACGACTAACCTGAACCAATCAAGATACGACCACCCATAACAAAAAAGCCGCTCTTGAGCGGCTGTTTTTTGTCGTATTGAATACGCATGATACTCTATTTAACCACTTTTAACTGAAAACCCTTTTTAGGTTCTGGCGTTGTTGGTGGCGTCGGTTCATCTAAAAATTCTTCGTGCGGAAAAACGAAGCCATCACCATTCTCTTTCGCATACAAGGCCAATGCCGCTCGCATAGGCACATAAACCTGCATCGGCTTACCACTAAAGCGAGCCTCAAAAGAAACCGCCTCTTTATCCATAATCAAATGACGTACAGCAGACATACCAATATTGAGCACTATCTGACCGTCTTTTACAAATTCTGTGGGCACAACAACATCTTTCTGTTCTGCATCTACCAACAGGTAAGGCGTCATATCATTATCTGCCACCCAAGCGTATGCAGCATTTAATAAATAAGATCTTTTTGGTAACATTTTTCCTCCAACCTAATAACTATTAACTATTTAGTAAAAAAAGGAGCCATAAGCTCCTTTTTTGTAACTTGATACGATCGTTTCAGAGACTACATTTAGTCTAAACGCATTTCTTGTTCTGCTTCGGACAGACTCTCTTGGAAAGACTCACGAGAGAACACGAGATCCATATATTTATACAGCGCTCTTGCCTGATCTTTCGGTATCTCTACACCTAATATAGGTAAACGCCACAATATTGGAGCCAAACAGCAATCAACTATCGTAAACTCATCACTCATGAAATAAGGCTTTTCTTCAAAAATAGGAGTCACGTTCAGAAGACCTTCACGTAGCTCTTTTTGAGCCTTTGCGACCGCTTCTTTATCTTTGCTTGTTAAAATCAAATCCACTAACTTTGCCCAGTCACGCTGAATGCGGTACATAAACAAACGACTTTCAGCACGAGCAACAGGATATACAGGCAATAACGGTGGATGTGGAAAACGTTCATCCAAATATTCCATCATGACGTTTGGCTCATAAAGAACCAAGTCACGATCGACTAAAGCTGGCAACTCATTATATGGATTAACATCAGCTAACTCGTCCGGCTTGTTAAACGGGTCTACATCTATGATATCCACTGTGACGGCTTTTTCAGCCAATACAATACGAACTCGATGGCTGTAATGATCTTCTCCATCAGAGAAGAACGTCATTGAGGAGCGCTTTGCAATAACACCCATGTCTAACCCCTATATTGAAAACATCTACGTCCCCTTCAAAGGAGGGGACAAACTATAATATGATGGCAAAATAACAAAAATATTACACGATTTCGCCACCACAAAAAATCTTTAATGAAACTTTACCACGGACCTTTTACAAAACAAGGCTTCAACTTAGCGCCTAGCATTATTAGAATAAACGATCGTGCATCCAATAAACTAAGCGATACGCAGCAAGTTCAGAATACCACCATGAAGTCATGGAGTTTAAAGCCAAGCTATTCTAACATCATTTTCAGAAAAATTTTCTTAGAAAAACGATTTTGTTGCAAGAATAGTATAATGCGCTTTATTTAAAACAAAAAAAACGCTTGGCGAAACACCAAGCGTTTTGATAATAATTCCAAAGCGAAAATTAACGCTTAGAGAACTGAGGACGACGACGTGCTTTGCGTAGACCAACTTTCTTACGTTCAACTTCACGAGAGTCGCGAGTAACGAATCCTGCAGAACGTAGAGTACGACGTAGAGTCTCATCATATTGCATCAAAGCACGTGTGATACCGTGACGGATCGCACCAGCTTGACCAGAGATACCACCACCTTTAACAGTGATATAAACGTCAAATTTTTCAGTAGCACCAACAAGTTCAAGAGGTTGACGAACAACCATCTGAGCCGTTTCACGACCGAAGTACTGAGAAAGAGTACGGTTGTTGATAACTAAGTTACCAGAACCCGCTTTAAGGAACACACGAGCGGTAGACGTTTTACGACGACCTGTACCGTAGTATTGAGTAGCTGACATAATGATCTTCCGTATTAAATGTTAAGGGCTTGAGGTTGTTGAGCAGTATGTGGATGCTCAGTACCAGCGTACACTTTCATTTTCTTGTGCATTGCACGGCCCAAAGGACCTTTTGGCAACATACCTTTTACGGCGATTTCAAGAACGCGCTCAGGAGCGTGATCAATCAACTTCTCGAAATTCATAGAACGCAAGCCGCCTGGGTAACCAGTATGGCGGTAGTATTGTTTAGCAGCTGCTTTGTTACCTGTAACGTGAATTTTCTCAGCGTTAATAACAACGATGTAATCGCCAGTGTCAACGTGTGGAGTGTATTCAGCTTTATGCTTGCCACGTAGACGGCGAGCAATTTCAGTAGCCAAGCGGCCTAGAGTTTTGCCTTCAGCATCAACCACGAACCAGTCGCGGCGAACTTCAGCAGGTTTAGCTGTAAAAGTTTTCATCAAAAAACCCTTTCAATACGCGAGCTTAATAGCACGCTATACCTATTATTATTGGTTGGCCAAATAAATACTATCTGATCAACGTACACTTACCTTTAAAAAGGCGAGGCGAAGTATACACCAACACAACCAAATATGAAAGCCATAAGAAGATTATGGGCGGTGCTCTAAAGACAAATACTCTTCTGATTGCATTTCTAATAGTCGACTTACTGTACGGTCGTATTCGAACGCCAATCTAGTGCCCGTGTAGATATCTGGAATAGCCACTTCAGCGCTAAAAATTACCTTAACATGACGATCATAGAACTCATCCACCAAGTTAATGAAACGTCTCGCCAAGTCATCTCGTGATGCATCCATTTGCGGTAAATTGGAAATAATCACTGTGCTATACAAACGCGCAATCTCAATATAGTCAATTTGACTTCTTGGACCGTCACACAGCGCTTTAATATCAAACCATGCCATCCCTTCACAGCTACGCAATAACGGGATGTTTCGTCCTTCGATTTCAACCGCGCCCCCCTCAACAATATGGGAAGCATCAGAGATCAAGCTCATAAAACGATCATTGAGGCTCTTTATTCGCCATCTCGCTTAGTGGGAAGTGATACAACTTAGCTTGTTTTAAAGTACGCAAGCGGTAATCTACCCCCATCAACATTCATCACTTTGGTGTGTTTCTTTACTAGATCAATGGCAGGCAAAAAGCGCGCACGTTGCAAACCATTTTTATACAAACCATCTGGCTCTATGTTAGACGTTGCCACTAACGTCGTACCATTCTTAAACAACACATCAAGCAAACCGGCTAAAATCATCGCGTCTGTAATATCAGTCACAAAAAACTCATCAAAACATAACACTTGAGCTTTCGACGAAATTTCTTTACCGACAATCTCAAGTGGATTTTTTACATCGTGCAATTTGCGCAATTCTTGATGCACCATCTGCATGAAACGATGAAAATGCAGACGCATTTTCTTTTCCGTCGGCAAACAATCAAAAAAAGTATCCATTAAGTAGGTCTTGCCTCGGCCTACTCCCCCCAAAAATAAAGCCCTTGCTCCACCGCAGGCGCTTTCTTTTTCAAAAGACGCCCTAGAAAACCAGTAGAGGATGCCTCTGATTGGCTTGCAACCAAGCGATCAAATAAATCTTGAAGCGCTTCTACTGCTTCCTCTTGCGCTGGGTCATAATTAAAGTCTGCTCTTGTTAAATCTTGCTTATAACGTGTAATGGGTGTCATCGCCGCTCTTTCATTAGAATAAGTGAATTATATCTATTCTAACAAATTGCATCTTAAACAACACCTATCAAGCTGTTATCGTAAGGGGTGTTTCGCTATAATGGATTATCTGTTTTTTGGAGAAAGTCATGAACTTAGAAGAATTTAACATTATTATCTTTATCACTGGTATTATTATTGGCTGTGTCGCCACACTTGCTCTTAAAGGTTACATTGCGAAAAACAACCGCAATAAAACGGACTCAAGCTCAAACATCATCACTATGAAGACATTGCAGCAGGAATTAGACAGCAAACAAGTCATCATTGATAATTTTTTCACTGACAGCAACCAACACCTCATTTCCGTTGAAAAACGATTAGCAGAATTACGCAACTGCCTAGCAGAAAACGCTAGTCAATTGAGCAACATTCCTGTTGAATCCAGCGCAATAGGAGAACAAAACCAAACGTCTGAGTTTTCAGATTCAGTAGAACCTCCAAGGGATTACGCCCTAAAACATGGAAAAGAGCCTGGCATGTTAAGCGAAAACTTCGGCCTAGAAGGCAGAGCACAAGACCTAGAACCAAAACGCACCATTTAAACGAGAAAACGGGCCATGAATAGCCCGTTTTTTTATTTCCGACCATAGATCAAGCCGGATTATCAATATCAATAAACACAGCATCCAGCCCACATTCTTGAACAAGAAAATCTGCCATTGATTTCGCACCAAAACGCTCCGTAGCATGATGCCCAGCTGCCACAAAATGAATTCCCATTTCACGAGCTATATGAATTGTCTGCTCAGAAACTTCACCCGTAATATAGACATCCGCACCTGACGCGACTGCCTGCTCAATATAACCTTGAGCGCCACCCGTGCAAAGTGCAACCCGATGTATCAAATGGTCATTGACGCATTCAAACAATACGTCACGCCCTACTGCCGACTCTATTTTTTGACGAAATACTGATGGCGAAACTGGTTCGCTTAATTCACCAACCACACCAATAGAGTCCTCAATAGCAACCCCAGCTTGCAACCCAGATCGGTTTAAAAGCCCAAGAGCATCCGCCAATCCAGCATTATTCCCTAACGTTGGATGCGCATCCAATGGCAAGTGATACCCATATAGATTTATGTCGTTCTTTATCAAGGCGGCAAGGCGACGATACTTCATGCCAATCACACGAGGATCTTCATTTTTCCAAAAATACCCATGGTGAACAAAGATCGCATCTGCCTTATAATCAATTGCGGCATCGATTAACGCTTGGCTCGCTGTAACGCCAGTAACAACACGTTGAATCTCTTTTTTCCCTTCCACCTGCAAACCATTGGGCGCATAATCTTTAAAACGATTGGGACATAATGTCTTATCAAGTAGACTATCAAATTCACTGCGTAGCAAAATAACCCCTTATATTTTATGAATCAAAAAAACGTTTGGTCACCCCTCATCTTTTCTGCACTTGCTGGCACATGCATAGGCTTAACGGTTCTCTTAATACAAGAAAAGCACAAAGCAACGAATGCTAGCTATTCCACTCCCGTGCAAATAGCCACACCATCAGTGGTTAATATTTACACTCAAGTGATCCAACAGAAAGGACTTAATGACTTAGACACAGCAAAACATAGCATTAATTTAGGTTCAGGTGTAATCGTCACAAAAGATGGCTTTATTCTCACCAACCATCATGTGATTCAAAACGCCCAAAGCATTGTTATCGCCCTACACGACGATCGACGTATCGAAGCACAACTCATCGGCTCAGACCCATCAACTGATCTGGCAGTTTTAAAAATACCACACCTCAACCTACCAAGCATTAAAATGGGAGACAGTAGCAAGGTATCAGTAGGAGATCGCATCCTAGCTATCGGTAATCCTTTTGGAATAGGACAAACCGTAACAGCCGGAATCATTAGCGCCAAAGGCCGTAACAGCATAGGCCTTAATACCTATGAAAATTTCTTACAAACAGACGCAGCCATTAACCCAGGCAACTCCGGTGGCGCTTTAGTCAACTTAAAAGGCGAGTCTCATTGGCATCAGTTCAGCCATTTACTCAAGCTCTGGTGGATCTCAAGGAATTGGCTTTGCAACCTCGGTCGATGACGCCATGGAAGTCATGACCGACATAATAAAATACGGAGAAGTCATAAGAGGCTATTTAGGAATGGAGGCACAAAAAATCACCCCTTTACTGGCTGACAATTTATCCCTACCATCCAATCATGGCCTTCTTGTAAACGACATTACGAAAGAGAGTCCTGCAGAAAAAGCAGGCATTGAAGTTGGCGACATCATACTAGAAATAAACAACACACCAAGCGAAGATCCATTTCAAATCAGACGCTTTATCGCATCTCTGAAGCCAGGAACACACATATCCTTAGTGGGCATTAGAGGGCTACAATCCTACCAAACCAATATCACGCTAGAAAAGCAGCCTACCATGCAAAGAATCAATTATTAGTGTTGACGCTCAATCAGCACTTTTAATTGATTCAAACTACGCTCGAAGTTATTGCCTGCAATGTCATTAGCAAACAAAGCAAGATAAGGACTCAACAACCCAGCACTAAGATCACCATCAATCACCCAATTCACCAAAGTACCACCGTCCACATCAGATAACATAATTTGATTATGAACAAGATTCACATTGGGCTTAGGGCGAACGTCGAAACGAATAACAGACTCAGAGGACGACACTATCGACAAAACACCTTGATCACTTGTTTTATCGTAGATTAAGGCAACTGAGTCGCCCTCCTCTAAAACGCCATCAAATACTTCCAACTGACCATCTTGGATAAACATCCATTCTGCCAAATAGTCCCCATGCAGCATGTCTTTATAAACCGTTGCCTTTGGAGCCTGTATAAAAACACCACGCTCCACACGGTAGTCAGTCGGCATAAAAAAACCCACTACCACCAAAAGCAAAATAACCAACGCAGTAACACGAGTTACTCTTCTAAGTTTATAAAGCGCTGTCGGATGTGATGAACCGCCTACCATTACAAGCTCTTCAGAATACGATATTCAGCCGACATAGCATGCGCCTCTAATGATTCGCCTCGCGCTAAGGGTGATGCTATTTTTGCCAGTGCACTTGCACCTTCAGGTGAACAATAAATCAATGAACTACGCTTTTGGAAGTCATACACCCCCAAAGGAGATGAGAATCTTGCTGTACCAGACGTTGGTAAAACATGATTCGGCCCAGCACAGTAGTCACCTAGCGCTTCTGGTGTATGGCGCCCCATAAAAATCGCACCAGCATGACGAATTTTCTCTACCCATTTTTCGGGTTCATCAATCGACAACTCAAGATGCTCAGCAGCAACAATATTGGCAATATCCATCGCTTCATCCATATTTTCAACATGAATGAAAGCACCGCGCCCCTCTAATGAAGCCTTAATAATGTCTTTGCGACTCTGAGTCTCAATCAAGCGCTCCATTGACGCTTTTACTTCTTTTAGAAAAGCCATGTCAGGAGAGATTAAAATAGATTGGGCATCTTCGTCGTGCTCAGCTTGAGAAAATAAATCCATAGCGATCCAATCTGGATCTGTCTTACCATCGCAAACAACCAAAATTTCGGAAGGCCCAGCGATCATATCTATACCAACAACACCAAAAACCATTTTCTTCGCGGTGGCCACATAAATATTACCCGGACCAACAATTTTATCGACTTTGGGAATAGTGGCTGTTCCGTACGCCAAAGCAGCCACTGCCTGAGCACCGCCTATAGTGAATACACGATCAACACCCGCAATGTAAGCCGCCGCCAAAACGATATCATTCACTAAACCATCAGGCGTTGGAACCACCATGATAATTTCACCAACACCAGCTACTTTTGCAGGCATAACATTCATCAATACAGAAGAAGGATACGCTGCTTTGCCGCCTGGCACATACACACCAACACGATCTAAAGGCGTCACTTTTTGACCAAGCACCGTACCGTCATTTTCTTGATACTGCCAAGAAGGTTGCTTTTGGCGCTCATGATAATCATGTACACGTTTGGCGGCCGCCTCTAAGCTAGTCACAAGCTCAGCACTGACTCGACCTTTCGCCAGAGCCAATTCTTCACGTGTTATTTCAAGCTCAGAAGAGGACGCAACATTTCGACGGTCAAATCGATTGGTAAACTCAATAACGGCCTGGTCGCCGTTAAGGCGTACTTGCTCAACAATATCAGCAACGGCTTTCTGCACACCGGCATCGGAAACAGAGTCCCATGCCAGCAAAGATTCTAGCTCAGAGCGAAAACCATCAGAGCTAGAAGAAAACGCTCGAATATTAAGATTCAATTATTTACCCTCGTTATCGTCAACCGCACGTCGTATCATTTCTAAAATAGGCTCAATTTCAGCGTACTTAGTTTTATAAGCCGCTTTATTGACCACTAAACGCGTGCTAATCGGCGCAATCAGTTCTCGCGCCTCTAGACCATTGGCTTTTAGTGTATTACCCGTATCAACAATATCAACAATCAGGTCAGCTAACCCCATGATAGGCGCTAACTCCATGGCACCATAAAGCTTAATGACATCAGCCTGAATACCTTGTTCGGCAAAATACGCCTTCGCTGTTTTAATAAACTTAGAAGCGACTTTCAAACGCCTATTTGGCAGCGGCTGCCCCACCACACCGGCGGTCATCAAGCGACATTTGGCTATTTTAAGATCCAGAAGCTCATAAAGGTTTTTAGTGGATGCTTCCATTAACACATCTTTACCAGCAACACCAAAATCCGCCACGCCATGGTCAACATAAGTCGGCACGTCCGTTGCACGCAGAATCACCAACTTAATATGCTCATGATTGGTATCAAAAATCAGCTTACGACTTTTGCTAATGTCTTCAATTGGAACAATATTCGCTTTTTCTAAAAGAGGTAAAGTCTCGCCAAGAATACGCCCTTTCGACAGAGCAATCGTTAATGTTCTGCTCATATTAATTTAAAACTCGTGAAATTTTCGCACCTAATGCTCCGAATTTCTCTTCGATGCACTCGTAACCACGATCAATATGGTAAATACGATCAATTTTCGTATCGCCCTCAGCAACCAAAGCCGAAAGCACCAAACTAGCGGATGCACGCAAATCTGTCGCCATGACCGGAGCACCTTTCAAACGCTCACAACCACGAACAATCGCTGTATTACCACTCACTTCAATGTCTGCCCCCATACGAAGCATCTCATCGACATGCATGAAGCGGTTTTCAAAAATATTTTCGATGACTCGACCAACACCGTTAGCAATAGAGTTCAACGCAACAAACTGCGCTTGCATATCCGTTGGAAACGCTGGGTAAGGTGCAGTGCTGATATTAACAGCATCAGGACGGCGTCCCTCCATATCCACTTCTATCCAGTTATCACCGCAAGTCACTTTTGCGCCGGCTTCTTCCAATTTAGACAGCACTGCCTCAAGAGATTTTACATTCGTATCAATCACTCTTACTTTACCGCCAGTAATAGCCGCAGCGACTAAAAAAGTCCCTGTTTCAATACGATCAGGCATAACAGGATAAGTAGTACCATGTAAGGACTCAACGCCTTCAATAGTAATAGTATCTGTACCATGCCCCTTAATCTTGGCTCCCATAGAAATCAAACACTCAGCCAAATCAACCACTTCAGGCTCACGCGCTGCGTTTTCTAAAATCGTTTTTCCATCTGCCAAGGTCGCAGCCATCAACAAGTTCTCGGTCCCAGTAACTGTCACCTTATCAAAGAAGATACGCGCACCTTTAAGGCGACCATCTACGCTTGCAATGATATCGCCACCTTCAACCGAAATTTTCGCCCCCATTGCTTCTAAACCACGAAGATGAAGGTCAACCGGACGACTACCAATGGCACATCCGCCAGGAAGAGAAACAACCGCTTTACCAAAATGACTTACTAATGGCCCAAGGACCAAAATAGAAGCTCGCATCGTTTTAACGAGGTCATATGGTGCTTCACAGTTATTGAGTGTAGAAACATCTAACTGCACACTCATTTTTTCATCAACAACCACACCACAGCCCATAGAACCAAGCAGTTCAAGCATGGTGGTAATATCATGTAAATGAGGAAGATTTTTAATTGTAATTAGTTCTTTTGTTAACAAAGTTGCCGCTAAAATAGGCAACGCAGCGTTTTTCGCACCGGAAGCACGAACAACACCATTAAGCCGAGTACCACCGGTAATCAGAAGCTTATCCATATATTTAATCTCTTATAATCGCATTTATAGCTTGCTTATTTGTTCTGGCGTATAGGTTTTCATTGTAACGGCATGAATGGCGCCACTGGATATAGCCTTTTGAAGGTGTGAGTATACAAGCTGCTGCCTCTTCACTGTTGACAGGCCCTCAAATTCACTTGTCACTACAACCACTTGGAAATTACAACCTTCCCCTTCTGCAACCACTTCACAGTTAGGAATAGAGGATTCTAAAAGTGCTTTAACTTCACCTGCGTTCACAGTCGCTCCAATAGATAAAGATACTTGATCGCACTATTCTACATGAGTACAGCCAACTACTTAACACCCAGATGCCTAACTCTGAATAAAAAACCACTTGTTTTCCAAGATTTTAATCCAGACTGACAATACCAGACAAAAAAACCAAAAAAATCCGAACTCATATAATGAATTCGGATCCTTAGAGAACAAAAAACAAACAACGATAATCGTTAAGACTTTTTCGCCAAAGAGTCACGCCAAGCAGAAATAGCCGCATCAATATCGTTTCTATTTTGTTCCATCATCACCGCAAACTGCTTGCGAAAAGTTAAACCAAAATTAATATTATTAATAACGACATTACTAAGCATCCATTTATTCGCCTTGGACTGCTCCATATAGAAACTAATATTCAACATACCACCAGCTTCCATTTGGAAATCCACATCGACTTTCGTTTCACGCCCTTGACCTTGAGGACCCAGTGGCAAAACATTGATACGATTTGCATCAAGCTCAAGAAGAGAGGCACCATACGTTTTCAATAAGGTATCTTTAGTGACAGTAGCAAAACGAACTCTTTGCTCAGCCGTCGCCCTGCGATAATACTTTCCCATTACTTTCTTTGAAAAATCATCAAAATCCACAACATCTTCAAGAATAGCGTTGACACGCTGCTCAAGCAGAGCGGGATTTGAAGCTAAAACAGTTTTTTCAGCGACAATATCCTTACGAAAAGCATCCACCACATTAATAACGGCATCCCTTGCACCATCCACATTAGACCAGACTAAACTTGAGGTCTCAGCATGGTAAAAGCAAGCAAAAAACTCATCAAAATTCTAGACATATCTTACTTCTCCGAGTCACCAGCTTTAAACAAAAACTGACTAATCAAGGTTTCCAAAACAAGTGCAGATTGCGTATCGTATATTTCACTGCCATTTTTCAGCATTTCATCGTCCGCACCAATCGATATCCCCAGATACTTCTCACCCAACAAACCGCTGGTTAATACTGCAATTGAACTATCCGTGGGAATATTATTAACATCAGAATGGATATTCATCGTCACCAACGCCATATACAAATCTTTATCAAACGTAATGGACTCAACACTGCCCACCGTTACACCGGATATAGATACTTTCGCTCGACTTGTTAAGCCAGCAATGTCATCAAATCTCGCAACCACTTGATAAGTGTCTTTCTTACTGGAAAAAGCCAAACCACTCACTTGCACTGCCAAATAGACAAGGGCAGCAACACCCAGCACAATAAAACACCCAACCAATAACTCAGCTCGCTTACTTCTCATCCTAAAATCTCCAAACATAGCAGCGGTCAATACAAAATCTAACGCCAAAATAGCCAATGAACTTAGAACCACAGTACGAGTGGTCGCTTTACCAATCCCCTCAGAAGTAGGCACACATTCATACCCCTGATAAACTGCGATCCAAGTCACAACGACAGCAAAACACACCGCCTTAATCACACCATTCATGATATCAGTGTCAAAATGCACGGATTGCTGCATTGATGACCAAAACGCGCCATCATAAACACCTAACCAACCAACTGAAACCAACTGCCCACCCAGAATCCCAGAAGCAGAAAAAATCAAACTCAACAATGGCAAACAAATAACACCAGCAATAAATCGTGGCGCAATCACTCGCCGAAGCGGGTCAACTCCCATCATTTCATAACTGGATAACTGTTCAGTGGCTTTCATTAAGCCAATCTCAGCGGTCAAAGAGGAGCCAGCCCGACCAGCAAACAAAAGCGCTGTCACAACAGGTGAAAGCTCTCGTAATAGTGACAAGGCCAACAACTGCCCCACCGCCTCTTCAGAGCCAAATTTGGCTAAAATACTGTAACCTTGCAGTGACAGCACCATACCAATAAACGCCCCCGAAACAAGAATAATCACGAGGGACAACACACCAACTGAATAAAGTTGTTTCACAAGCAGATTAACGGACTCGCCAAACCGAACAGGTAAACGACAAACACTTTGCACCAAAAAATGCCAGCGCGTCCGACAGCTTCAAGCCAATTAAAAAGCCACGCCCCCAAAGAAATAATCGCTTTCACTGTACCGCTCCATCTTTATTAGACTTACTAGCAACAGATATAAGGCTGTCGTTCTCACCAATATCGTCAACATTATTATCTTCTGGATAATGAAATGGCACAGGCCCATCCGGCTCACCATTTAGAAACTGACGCACTTGAGGATCTTCAGAAGCACGAATTTCATCAGCGGAACCTTCGGCAATCACACGCCCACCAGCCAAAATACACACATGGTCAGCAATGGAAAGTGACTCTTTTACGTCATGTGAAACCAAAACAGAGGTAATCTTCGCGGAATCATTAAGCTGGCGAATTAACTTCACCAAGACCCCTTTGGATATTGGATCTTGTCCTGTAAATGGCTCATCATACATAACCAGCTCTGGATCTAATGCAATCGCTCTGGCCAATGCAACACGTCTAGCCATACCTCCCGACAATTCTGCCGGCATCATTTTCGCAGCGCCCCGAAGACCAACGCTGTGCAGCTTATCGGAAACAATAGCCGCAATCTCTTTCACGCTCAGCTTCGTATGCTCCTCCATGGGAAAAGCCACATTTTCAGCCACAGACATGTCGGTAAACAATGCACCACTCTGAAATAACATCCCCATTTTTTTACGCACTTTGTAAAGCTCAGAACGAGACAAAGCGTGTATATTTTGACCATCTACAAAAATAGTGCCTGTATTTGGTGCCAACTGTGCCGCAATCAAACGCAACAAGGTGGTTTTTCCCGTTCCACTGACTCCCATGACAGCTGTGATTTTTCCTTTAGGTATCGTAAGGGAGACGTTTTCATAAATTGCACGATCTCCCCTAAAAAACTCAGATCATTGACCCTTATATAAGCATCTACCACTGACACACCTTTATCACTGTAAAATATCGTCTGATACTATCACTGCACTCCAATAAATAAAATCATGGCGCCATCAAATGCACCTTGTTTGTTAGATCAAGTCTTGAATTCGAACGTCAAACCTCATTAAATGGTAACTCCTAAAATCTATGAGTAATTTCAATACCATGCTGCTATTCTCTGTTGCCCTCATCGCAGGACTCGTTTTATTAATCATGAGTTCGGATAAATTCATCGAACACTCTGCGTTAGTGGCCGAAAAATTGAATGTCAACCCCATGGTCATAGGGATCACACTTGTTGCATTTGGCACATCGGCACCAGAAATGGTCGTCTCAGCCATAGCAGCATTAGATAACGCTCCAGAAATCGCAGTCGGTAACGTACTAGGGTCAAACATCGCCAACATTGCATTGGTCTTTGGCATCACTCTTTTGTTCTCTGCCGTCCCTATAGCAAAAGGCCTCGCTAAGAAAGAAGTTCCCCTTGTACTAGCAATTACACTGCTTACAGGGGCTTTGCTTTATGATCAAACTCTCGATTTATGGGACGGTATCATTTTGCTGGCCGCCTTTGTTGTTATATTAACTATTTTGTTAAAGGGTAATAAAGATCTTGAAAGTGAACTGGCAGGCGAATTACCTGAAGACGATGGCGCACCTGTGGGAAAATCTCTCCTTATCGCACTAGTCGGGCTAGCCGTGCTCATTGGTAGCTCTAAGTTACTGGTGTGGGGAGCAATAGGAATTGCGACCGCTCTTGGTGTTAGTGAACTAGTCATTGGTCTCACCATCGTTGCTGTAGGCACGAGCCTACCTGAACTGGCAGCCTCTGTAAGCAGTGTTAGAAAAGGCCATCACGATATCGCCATTGGTAATATTATTGGCTCAAATATTTTCAACTTGGCCACAGTATTGCCATTGCCTGCGCTCATTGCACCAGGACTCGTAGACGCCAGCGTTATTAGCCGAGACTACCCTTGGGTTCTTGGTCTAACCGCCGCCCTTGCCATCGCTATCTTTGTCTTCAAAAAAAGCAAAAACAACAGTATTCCACGTTGGATAGGGTTACCCCTTGTCGCGTCATATGGTGTGTATTTGTTTATCATTAGCACAAACGGCTCGGTGTAATGTTTTTTTGACAAAATTCATTTCGGCACGAAATCTCTTTTTAAGTGGAGCTGCGCTCATTTTGTTCGCTCTCACCTTCTGGTATGGGACGATGCCGACACAAAACCTGGTTGAAACAGACTCTCTGAGAAGCTCGCCTGATTATTTCATTACGGAAGTGAAAGTGAGAGAGTTTGACAATAAGGGCAATCTAATTGAAACCTTAGATGCCGAACAAACGCTTCATTACATAGCAAAGTCCAGGACGCTATTAGAAAAACCCAGCGTTGAACGTCAATCTGCGTCAGGCTCTTGGAGCGCAAAAGCAGATAAAGGGGTTATTGAAGATGGAAGTAATGATATTCTATTAACAGATAATGCTCGAGCTACCAAAAAATATCTTCAATCTGAAGACATAAAGCTTAGCGCAGACAATGTGCATTACCTAGACAAAGATCAATCATTAACCAGTTATGGGAATGCAACCCTGATCTCTTCTCAAGGCGACACTTCTGCTGGCAAAATTACTACTTACATCAATTCAGAAGAAGTCGTTATGACAGGATCGGTAAGAGGAAAATATGAAACAAATCGCTAATATTGGCTTATTGATCACCTCAGTCATGATAGCCCAACACGCTTACGCATTGCCTGACGACGTAAATAAACCCCTAGAAATCCAAGCTGACGAGGCTTCTTTTAACCAAACTACTGGTGAAGCTATTTACAAAGGTAACGTGTTTGTTAAACAAGGCACTATTGAAATTCAAGCGCAATATCTCAAAGTCTCGACCAACGTAAATACAAGAAAGTTCAGTAGTTTAGAAGCAATAGGCAAGCCGGCCAAATTCAGCCAACAAATTGACTGGAGTGGTAATATCGTCATCAGCAAAGGCGCTAAAATCCATTATTTGACCAGTGAATCAAAACTAGAGATCATCGGTGATGGTTACCTAAGCCGCATGCAAAACTCTATTACGGCGGATTACATTCTGTACATGATCAATGACGGCACGTTCAGTGCTGAGAAAAAAGATTCTGGGCGCGTCAATATGACTTTGCAACCACAAGCACCTGAGGCGAAGAAATAGATGGCATTACTAGAAGCAAAACACTTAGCAAAAAGCTATAAAAAACGGCAAGTAGTAAAGGATGTGTCTATTGCCGTCGAATCTGGTGAAGCAGTAGGCCTACTAGGGCCAAATGGTGCGGGAAAGACCACTTGCTTTTATATGATTGTTGGCATGGTAGCCAATGATGCAGGTGGTATTTTTATCGATGGTCAAGATATCACTCACGATGCTATGCACACACGTGCACAAAAAGGCATTGGCTACCTTCCACAAGAAGCCTCAATTTTCAGAAAAATGTCTGTGGAAGACAACATTCTGGCTATTTTAGAAACTCGCAAAGAGCTAAACAAAGCCCAACAATGGGAAAGACTTGAGGAACTATTAGAAGAATTCCATATCAATCATATACGCACCAATCTTGGCATGGCACTATCTGGTGGAGAAAGACGCCGAGTTGAGATAGCCAGAGCGCTTGCCATGAACCCCAAATTCATCCTCCTTGATGAACCGTTCGCAGGCGTCGATCCCATTTCAGTTGGCGACATTAAACTGATCATTAAACACCTTCAAGAAAGCGGAATTGGTGTATTAATCACCGATCACAACGTCAGAGAGACCTTAGATATTTGTGATAAAGCGTATATTGTTGGTAATGGTTATATCATCGCGTCAGGCGATGCCAACACTGTTATCAATAATGAGCAGGTAAAAAAGGTTTATTTAGGCGACGACTTCCGCCTGTAACCCCTTATCATTGCTGTAGAAAGGGAGTAGTATGCATAACTCGTTCCAATTCACTCAAACTGAAAGAGTTGCTCTATGAAGCAGTCTTTACAATTAAAGCTCGGTCAACAGCTGACCATGACACCGCAACTGCAACAGGCCATTCGCTTGCTGCAGCTTTCTACGTTGGATTTAAAACAAGAAATACACGAATTTCTTGAGTCTAATCCACTTCTTGAGGCTCGACGATGATGAGCAAATGCACATCGACATTCCGGCCAGCATTGAAGCAAAAAGTGCAACCGACCAAACAGTAGATCACAATAGTGAAGAAGCTCGCGTAGAGTCAGAATGGACTGAAAGCATCCCTGAAGAACTGTCAATCGACAGTAATTGGGATGACACCTACCAGAGTTCCGCTGCTGTTAGCGACCATAATAACTATGAAGGTGATGGCGACTTCGAAAGTCGCAATGCGCCTGCAGAAAGCATCCAAGATCATTTAATATGGCAATTAAACCTGACTCATATGTCTGATAGAGACATAGAGATTGCCTATGCCATCATTGAATGCGTGCAGCCTGATGGTTATTTAAGCATATCTCCAGATGAAATATGCGAATCACTGGCCGCTGAACTAGAAGATCTAGACATAGAAGAAGTCATTGCTGTGCAGCATAGATTGCAGCGCTTTGACCCTGTTGGTGTTTGCTCAATTGACTTGCGTGATTGTTTATTAGTGCAACTTGAGGCATTTAGTAACCACCCACTTTATAAAAGCACCCACAACATTATTGATCACTATTTACCCTTGTTAGGCAATCGAGACTTTGCACAACTAAGCCGTAAGACTAAGTTAAAAGATGAAGCCCTAAAAGAGGTTATCGATCTTATACAGCAACTCAACCCTCGCCCCGGCTCTGTCATAGATGCGGATGACACTGATTATGTTATTCCTGACGTATCGGTGAAAAAGCGTCATGACGTTTGGCAGGTAGAGTTGAATAATGAAGCGCTACCACCAATAAAAATCAACGAAACCTACTCGGCTATGGCAAGCACCGCTGCGACAGCAGAAGACGCAACTTACATTAAAACGTCGCTTCAAGAAGCTAAGTGGTTTATGAAAAGCCTGCAAAGCCGAAATGAGACGCTTCTTAAAGTAGCAAGCTGTATTGTCAGTCGACAAATCGATTTTTTTGAGCTCGGTGAGGAAGCCATGAAACCTATGGTTCTTCATGATGTTGCTGAAGAAGTAGGCATGCACGAATCCACAATATCAAGGGTGACAACGCAGAAATATATGCATACCCCTAAAGGCATTTTTGAGCTCAAGTATTTTTTCTCAAGCCACGTAAACACAGCCGCGGGCGGGGAATGTTCTTCTACAGCCATACGAGCTATGATTAAAAAGCTAGTGGCAGACGAACCAGCCAAAAAACCACTGAGTGACAATAAACTAGCGGCTATTTTGGCCGAACAAGGCATCCAAGTCGCAAGACGGACTGTTGCCAAATACCGTGAGGCGATGAATATCCCTCCCTCCAATGAACGCAAACGACTGATCTAAACGGAAAACATTTTATCATGTCCTTGAAATCATTATTAAAAGCGGAACTCGTTCTCGCAAAACAAGATATTGTTAGTAAAAAGCGCGTCCTTGAAAGTATCGCTGAAGTCGCTTCAAATCGCTTACACTGCGATAACGAAGCGGTATATGACGCGCTGCTGGGCCGTGAAAAACTCGGTAGCACAGGAATAGGCAATGGCATTGCCATCCCTCATTGTCGACTAGAGTCAGCAAACCATACCGCCATCGTCGTTATGTCTCTAGACACACCTATCGACTTTGATTCTATAGATAAGAGAGCGGTGGATCTTATATTTGCCCTTATTGTTCCACCTCACGAGTGCGATCAACACCTTGCGACTTTAGCTCAAATCGCAGAGTTAGCTCAGTCACCAGAATCATTAGACAAACTACGCACAGCAAAAACTAATCAAGACCTATTCACTATCTTCGATTCATTAATATAGGAAAAGTACATGCAGGAAGAGTCCATTACCATTATCAATAAGCTTGGCCTGCATGCTCGTGCTGCAGGCAAGCTGATTGAAACGACTACTCGTTTCTCGTGTGATATCACCATAGAAAAAGATGGCCGAAATGTTGACGGAAAAAGCATTATGGCCATGATGATGCTAGCTGCAGGGAAAGGAACAGAAATTCGTATAAAAGCCAATGGTGAAGATGAAAGCGACGCCGTTAAAGCCATTGTTGAACTGATTAATAACCGCTTTGGTGAAGACGAGTAACACTCTTCTATGTCAGAACAAAATACGCTTAATCATCTGCAAACAGTAACCGAATCTCTCGAATCGGGTGAGACCATGCAGATTCGTTATTTGCTTAATGGCGCATTACCCGCACAAGATGTGGCAAGGCTATTAGAGTCCTCCCCACCAAAAGAACGTAAGCTTTTGTGGGAATTAGTCGAAGCAAAAAACGAAGGCGAAGTATTACAGTATCTAAGCGAAGATATTGGCATACAGTTCATGAAAAACATGGATACAGAGCGACTTATCGCAGTATCCGAGCATTTTGAAAGTGATGACCTTGCAGACTTACTGCAACACTTACCAGAAAAAATTGTAAAAGAAGTTCTCGCGTCCATGTCAATACAAGACAGGACGAGAGTCGAAGGATTATTAAGCTATTCGGAAGACTCTGCCGGTGGCTTAATGAATACGGACACAATCACTATCCGTCCCAATATAACCGTGGATATCGCTTTTCGATACTTACGCAGACACGCCTCCCTACCGGACATGACTGACAGCTTACTGGTTGTCAGTCGATCTGATCGATTGCTTGGCACCTTACCTTTGACCAAACTATTGGTCTCTGACCTCAATGCCACAATACGTGACATTATGGAAACAGAGTTTACTGTCATCGTAGCTGAAACGCCCGCCAGTGAAGTAGCACAACTGTTTGAAAAAATGGACCTAGTCTCAGCCCCTGTTATTGATAGCAATACCAAAAAACTTTTGGGGCGCATCACCATCGATGATGTTGTGGATGTCATTCGGGATGAAGCTGAGCACTCTATGCTAAGCATGGCAGGCCTTGATGACGATGAAGACACCTTCTCACCGATTATGAAAACCACAAAACGGCGAGCAGTCTGGCTAGGCATCAATCTCATCACTGCGTTTATTGCTTCTTACGTCATTGGGCTGTTTCAAGCCACGCTTGACCAAGTCGTTGCGCTAGCCATTCTAATGCCAATAGTCGCTAGCATGGGCGGTATTGCAGGCTCCCAGGTACTTACCTTGGTGATTCGCGGGATTGCCCTAAACCAAATTGGCGCAACAAATACGCGCTGGCTACTGAATAGAGAACTGATCGTAGGCCTACTCAACGGCTTACTGTGGTCTACCGTTATTGCCATCCTGACTGCGCTTTGGTTTGACAACATCAAGATTGCCTATATCATAGCGGGCGCTATCGTAATAAACCTGCTATTTGCAGCAGCCACTGGTACACTTCTGCCGATTTTGTTAAAAAGAATAGGCATAGATCCAGCCCTAGCTGGCAGCGTAATTTTGACTACCGTGACCGATGTGGTGGGATTTTTATCCTTCCTTGGTCTTGCTACTATTTTTCTAATATAGGTTCCCATGACAGACTTTGATCAATTTGAAAACGACGACGACATTCCTAAGAGCAAAACCCAGATCAAGCGTGAAATGGAAGCCCTGCAAGATCTTGGAAAAAAATTATTAGGCCTTAGCAAAAATCAGCTTAAAAAAGTGGAAATGTCTGACACATTACGCGAAGCCTTTGTCGAAGCAGGCAGAATAAAGCAACATGAGGCCATGAGAAGACACTTACAGTACATTGGTAAAATTATGCGCACGGAAGACCACGAAGCCATTGCGCACCGTGTAGCAATGTTCGACTCCACTTCTGCTGCTTACAATAAGCTGTTTCATCAGCTTGAAATTCGTAGAGATCTACTTATTGGGGAAAACAGCAAAGAAGCATTGTCAGAGTATTTAGAGGAAAACCCTCAAATTGAAGACATCCAATTACTAAGACAGTTAATCCGCCAGTCTCAAAAAGAAGTTTCGCAAGAAGGCAACACCTCAAACCGCAAAAAACTTTTCCGCTTCTTGCGAGAAACAGAAGAAAAACGCCTTGGTCTAAAAGAGTAAGGTCGCACAAAGATAGTAAAAAGCCCCAATATCCAGGCCTACAATGAAGGCTTGGAAAATGGGGCTTTTTACTTTAGCCAGTTATTTTAACTTAGATCAGCCTTCGATGAGAGAAACAAGGCATTTTTTGTCTACTTTCGCTAATCTGCTGTTTGTCTACAGCAAAAACAAAATAACTCGGCGCTTCACCCAAATTGGCTAAACACTCCCCCCAAGGGGAATACAGTGCACTGTTTCCATAAGTTTGTCGCGTCTCATTATGCCAACCACACTGCCCTACACCCAGAACATAACACTGATTCTCTATGGCCCTCGCAGCCAATAAAATACTCCAATGCGCCTTGCCAGTAACATAAGTAAATGCCGCTGGAACCAGCAATATCTCCGCACCCAATGTAACCAGCGCCCGATAAAGCTCAGGAAAGCGCAAATCGTAGCAGATACTCAAACCCACTTTGAAACCATCCACTTCAACCACTTTTAAAGCAAGCTCTCCGAGGCCAATGACATCGGATTCTTTATAGGACGCCGCCTTATCATTGACTGTCACATCAAATAAATGAATCTTGTCATAACGTTCCAGTAAGCAACCGTCTGGACGAATCACCCAACAGGTTTGCCGGACTCGTCGATCACTCACTTTGTCACCATTTGGCCTTAGTAAGGATGGATGGGAACCAACAACAAGATAAATAGCATGCTTTATTGCCAGGCCACGCATCTCTTCAAATAATGCTGCTTGATCAGGTGATTCGGCTAAATCCCGCATTCCTTTACCATTAAACAAGAAAACATTTTCAGGCAGCACAACAAGACGAGCACCATCATTTACTGCTGCCGCCACTAGCTGCTTCACCTGATTCAAGTTGTCTTGCCAACAATTGGTACTGGTTAGCTGAATAGCAGCAACAGTTAAGGTAGTAGTCATTATTTTGCTTTTTTCTCTAGGGGGCGATAACGAATCGGAGTCATCACCGGATCATTAAAAGAGCCTTCTACCTTATATTGCACACTGGTCACCTTTGAAAGTTGGTCACCTATGAGTTTGTCCGTTATAAATAACAAACCCGCTAATTGTGGTGTCCCCCATAATAAACCAGCCAAAGGCAAGGTTCCGGATATCGGAAAAGTAGCCGTAAGCCTTTCGTTCAAGGTTTCATTAACAATATCAGCCTCTCCCTCTATAGATAATTCTGCCGTAGGTGAGACAATCGAGATCGGTGAAGTGGTTTTAAGAAGCCCTCTTTCTAAGGAAAGTGTTCCTTTAAACTGGTCATAAGTCAAACCAGGTTCATACACATCGGAAAAATCTAACAGCAGACGTCGACTTAACGCTCCAATATTAAAGATACCTAACGCTTTAAGAAACGCTGGCAACTCATCTACTTTACTGAAATTTCCATTCTCAGCCGAAAAAGCAATACGCCCAGAAACCGACTTACGATCAAAGTAGAAAGGATGACCATCCCAATTCAAACCAACATCAATACTGTATTTTTTCGAAGACACAATAGCCTCGTTGGAAAATTTTCTTGTCAATTCAGCCAAATCGGCACCATTCGCCGCAATGACTAATTCAACACGAGAATCTTTACCTTTGTCTTGCCATATCAGACTACCTTTGAAGTCACCTGTCTGCAATTGTGAGGAGATAGGATCAATACGTACAACATCTCCATTGCGAGAAATAGCCAACTGCCAATCACCATAAGGGCTTTCATTCAAATACAACTGATCAATCGACAGCATCATATTAGGAATTTGCTTTGCCGATATAGGTGCTCCCTTCGCTACCGAAGCATTAGAATCAGAAGTTGCCGTATTCCAACTTAAAAAACCAAAATGCAAATTAGGTGTCCCATTATCATCCAGCAAAGAAAAATTCATCTCGTCAGAGGCTCACAAAAAGTGACCTATTTGTCGCAACATCATAGGCAATCTTGAAGTTATGCCATGTGTTATTGTCGTCAACAATGACATCGTCCACAATCAAATCAACCCTACTCAACCACTTAGGAATCTCAGGGATATCAACCGTCTCGACAGACGGTGCTGATTCTGCTGACAAATCACTAAACAAAGACTGCCAATCTTTAACATAAAAGCGGTCAACACCACCAGACAACACTAGGCCTTTTGGGATCTGCGAGCTCAAAGCCTGATTTTGATTTGCATTTAACAGCACCTCCCCACCAACGAATTCATTACCGTTTTGCAACAACAGCCTTGCTTCTACTAAGGTAGAGTAATCAACATCAACAACCAAATCTTTTTCGTGCTGCATCACCTTAAGTTGCAAAGACTCAGCCTCCCCAATTTTTTTACCAATCGGTTCAGGCAAATCTATTTTTATACCCTGTAAATTACTGTTAATGGTTAAATCAACCTGCCCATCTTGAGATTTATTGACAGATAGCGCACCAGAGTAGGCGGCGTTGCCTGATACTTTGTTACTCAAGGCAACAGGCAATTTATGCCAAGCAGCGACTTTTTTAATATCCACATTGCCTGCTATATCACCATTAACTGCGAGTCCACCACTTGGCGTTGCTTCAGATGACAAGGAAAGATGCGACCTCCCCCTAACGCTTCTACATCAAATTCAGAACCCGTTACACCAAGATCGGAACTGTAATTCAAACGCCCTAATTTAACCCGTGTGGAAAGATCAATATCGCTAATAAGCAAAGGATTGTCCTTAAAATCCAAACTCAATTGCACCTTAGGATCAACTCCCTCTTTGAATGGAACAGCAATATCGAAACGTCCCGCCACATTCCCCTCTAACTGCCAATTCGAAAAAGGCTGTAATACAGAATCAGCCAGAGGAGTAGCCTTCAGCATCGCTAAAATCAATGGAGCGCTGTCACTGACCTCACCTTTAAGGTTTAACCAATCTGCAGAGTCCCTTTGAGATAGGAACCGTCAATAACAAATTACTAATCGGCAAATCCAGCATATAACCCGATGCGACTTCGACGCTTACACCCGCCCCATCAAACTCAAAAAAGCCATTCACTTTGTTTGCTGTCGGCCAATTAGGATCAAATGTTACGCTAGCATCACTTACCGCCAACTGAACTCGAACATGAGGCACAGCCCCATCCGACAACTCACTTTGCACCAAAACATCTACAGTCTCTACTTTACCAGTATCTGTAAATGCTTCTTTTATCCAAGTCATCACATCTGGACTAAGCGCCGTTGGCGGAAGATAAGTTAAACGATCGGCAACAGACAAATTGCGACCATGCAAATCCAACGCTATCCAATCAGGCTCTGCTTCACGAATCTCTAATCTAAACCCTCCTTGAATATCCGCATTATTACGCTGAACCAGTAAGTCTCGACCACTTATCAAAAAAGCATCTGAAACTTTTTGCCAACTGACATAACCCGATAAAAAATCAGCAGACCAAGACTCCTCATACAGCGTATCAAAAGCGATATCACTGTTACGTCCACGAAAATCAATATAACCACTATCCTCAGACAAACTAAAAACAGCATTAATATTGCTTGCTTTAGGGATACCGTTATAACTTTGCACAGAGGCTGAACGCAAATTACTTAAAAATTGAAAAGCCAAATCATCGTTTTCACGCCACAAACGAACAGAACCATTCTGAGCCAATCCAGTAGGATTCAACCCCGCTAATATTTGAGCAGCATCCGATTTTTCAGGCAAAAAATACCTAGAAATCTGTTGCGCCAAAGCAATATCGACCTGGTTAAACGCTAGGTTTGACCGATCAGTCACAGAAGACCAATCGAAAGCCATATCGGTTGAAGGGTAAGATCGCCCATCTTGATCTACAACCAACATATTATGCGCATCCACACGAAGGCTAGGCTGCGTTAAAGAGTAATGAAGGCGAAGAGAAGGGGTGATTTTGTATTGCTGACCATCATCAAATGCGACGTTAAGCTGAACAGACTCCGCGCGGACCTCAAGCTCTTTACCAATCAGCACATCTAGCCAAACATCGCCCCCAAGCTCAACAGACGACAATGAATACGCCTCCGCTGGTAACATGTTTTGCAACGGCAATGTAACTTGAGGTGCTCGGAGAAAGGCCTTTACTCGGTAATTACCCAACAAACTACGAGTCTCATCGATACGCGCACTCATCTGAAATGGTGATAAATTGTCATCCAGATAAAAATTAGCGCTCAATAACGATTTAAAAGCTTGTTTAAAAAGATACACATGAGGAATTTTGACAGAATGCTCACCCAGCTGCTCACTAGTAATATGGAGTTTTGCATCGAAAACAGAAAAATTACGCTGCGCGGCAAGATAATCTAACACTCGCTCAACCCCAACATCATTTTGCATGTCACGAGATGGCATCGCACCATTTAAGCGCCACTGCCCCTCACTTTCTTGCAACAGAATAGAGGGACGCACAAATCGAATATAGGTAAACTGAGGACTCAAACTCAAAATGGTCTGGACAATGTCCAAGCGAACACGCATTTCATCTATCGTAATGGCAGGCTGCCCATTGACAAACAAATCAAAGCCACTCACAGAAACGGTCGGATCAATCCCCTCTAAACGCCCATCTATTTGCTCTAAAGAAACGGGGTACCCTGTGATTTGCTGAAGGTTACGCTCTATTTGAGGCCGATAATGATCTAAATAGGGAAGCAATCTCTCAACGCTAACAGCAAATACCGCAAGCAGGGCTATAAAAGCCACCCCACCCCAAAAAAACACCAAGATCAGTTTACGCAATAGCCAACGCATATTAAGACCTTTTACTGCTAACGCAGAACCACATCATATTGATCTTGTGTATAAATAGAGTCCACTTGAAAGCGAATTGTCTTGCCAATAAACGCCTCTAACTCTGCGACCGCCGCACTTTCTTCATCAAGAAAACGTTCGACAACAGGACTGGCCGCCAAGACCGTATAAGTTTGAGAATTATAAGCACGATCCGCCCTTAAAATCTCTCGAAACACTTCATAACACACTGTTTCTGGTGTTTTTACCAAACCACTACCACGACAAGAACGACAAGGCTCACAAAGCGTTTGCCCAAGACTTTCTCGTGTTCTCTTCCTTGTCATTTCCACCAAACCCAACTCAGAAACACCGGTAATTTTGGTTTTAGCGTGATCTGCATCCAATATTTTTTCAAGCATTCTAAGCACTTGACGTTTGTGCTCTTCATCTTCCATATCAATGAAATCGATAATAATAATGCCACCAAGATTTCTCAATCTCAGTTGTCGACCAATAGCGGTTGCTGCCTCAAGATTCGTCTTGTAGATAGTCTCCTCAAGATTCCGACTGCCCACAAAAGCGCCTGTATTTACATCAATGGTTGTCATTGATTCAGTTTGTTCAACCAATAAATACCCACCCGACTTCAATTGCACCTTTCTATCTAGCGCTTTTTGAATTTCATCTTCAACACTATACAGATCAAAAATCGGACGCTCACCCGGGTAATACTCTATACGATCTCGCAACTCAGGAATAAAGTCTTCAGCAAAGGAACGCAATTTGGCATAGTTTTCTTTGGAATCGATGCGAATTTTCTCTGTCGACAACCCCACCAAATCACGCATAGTACGCAAATGCAAAGGGAGATCTTCATAAATAATAGAAGGAGCTTTTGCATGCTGCATACGACGTTTCACAGACTGCCATAGTCGAGTGAGAAATTTAATATCAGCCAATATCTCCTCTTCACCTGCTCTTTCAGCCGCTGTTCGTAATATATAGCCGCTGTTTTCATCAGCATCGGTCAAGGCTTCAGAAACCAGTGACTTAAGACGCTCACGCTCAGCTTCATTTTCGATTCTTTGGCTTACACCCACATGAGATTGGTCTGGCATGTAAACGAGATAACGAGAAGGAATAGAAAGATGCGTTGTCAAACGCGCCCCTTTTGTACTAATCGGATCTTTCGTTACCTGCACCACTAATGATTGCCCTTCACGCAAGTAATCACCAATTTGATCACTTGGGTTAACAGCATCGCGATCTGCTACTTCTGAAACATGAATAAAAGCCGCACGTTCTAAACCTATGTCGACAAAAGCTGCCTGCATACCCGGAAGCACTCGAACCACTTTTCCTTGATAAATATTACCTACAATGCCTTTACGACTAGAGCGCTCAATGTAAACCTCTTGCAACACACCGTTCTCAACCAAGGCAACACGTATCTCCATCGGAGTCACATTTATGAGTACATCTTCACTCATGGGATAATCCCTCTAATGGATGAATTCCAAATTGAGCCAACATCAGTGCCGCCTCATACAAAGGCAAACCCACAATCGCCGAATATGAACCAGACATTGAACGAACAAAAACAGCACCTAATCCCTGAATGGCATAAGACCCCGCTTTGTCATGTGGCTCACCTGTTTTCCAATACTGTTCTATTTCAACATCGGAAATGTCACGAAACGATACATCATTTACAATGCACTTTGTTATGACATGGTCGAATCTAAGATCACTAAGACAAAGAGAAGTAATTACTTGGTGGGAACGACCAGAAAGCCGTCTAAGCATAGAATGTGAGTCGTCAAGAGAAGCCGGTTTACCTAAAATGTCCCCATCAATCACAACACTCGTATCGGATGACATAATAATAGCAGAGGAATCAGCATCCGGTTGCACTTTATATTTATTAATGGCTGCCTTGGCTTTCTCAACCGCCATACGAACGACATAATCTTTTGCTGCTTCTTGATGATGTGGTGTCTCATCAATATCGGCAGGCAGAACCTCAAATTCCTTCACCAAGAGACTAAGCAGCTCTTTCCTTCTCGGCGAAGCGGAAGCCAAAACAAGCATAAACTCTTCCTAAAAACAGCCTAACGGATAGCATAAATGCGTCGCACGCTACGCAAAATAATAAATGACCAAGGCCACAACAAACCAGTAATAACCGCTGGCATAAAAATCATCAAGGTGGGCTTCTGCATACCCAAGATAATGATCAATCCAGAAATCCAGTAACTGATTAATACTGACCAACATACAGATAAAAAAACCTTGCTGCCAGCGGTGATACATTCTTAAACGCTTGTAAAAAACAGCACAGGTATAAGCAATGATGACATAAGTTAGGGAATGTTGACCTATTATGCCACCTTGCAATAAATCCACCATCAACCCTAAGAACCAAGCTAAACCGACTCCCACTCGAAATGGCAAAGCGATCACCCAATACAGTATGACCAGCAAAGCCCACTCTGGACGGAACCAAACAAATTGCTCAGGAAAAGGCACAGCTTCAAGCATTAAAGCGGTTAATAGCGTGATACAAAAAACAAAAATTGGCTTCATTCTCGCTCAGCCTCGGGTTTTTCAATCAGCATTACGTGGCGACTACGACCTAACTGAGCCAAAGGAACCACATCAACATCCGCATAAGCTTTTCCTTGGGTGTATTTTACACTTCGTACCACACCAACTGGGTAGCCACTAGGAAAACGCTTATCCAAACCCGACGTTGTCAAAATGTCGCCCTTTTTGATATCCACGGATCGAGGAACACTCATTAACTCCATACGCTTCAAATCCCCTGTTCCCCGCAAAATCCCCCTAAAACCAGTTCGAGATAATTGCACAGGAACAAAATGGCTCGCATCAGCAATCAGCAATACTCGACTACTGTATGCCGCCGTTTCAACGACCTGCCCAAGCACGCCAGTAGCATCTAAAACAGGCTGTCCCACATAAGCGCCAGAAGAAAAGCCTTTATCAATCATCAAGCGATGGCTGTAAGCATTCTGATCAAAACCAATCACTTCTGCCATGACGATTTTTTCATCAACACGTTGAGAGGCGTCCAATAATTCTCGCAATCGAACGTTTTCGGCCTGAAGCGAATCAAGACGTTGCTGACGACTACGCAATAACAATATTTCAGCTTGCAAAGACTGATTTTCCTTAACCAATCCTTCGCGGCTGGCAAGGTGCTCACCCGCCCAATTAAACATTTTTTGCGGCGTATTAACCACCACCTGAATCGGTGTTACAAGCAAGGTCAAATATGGCCTTACTTGCGAAAAAACAGAATAACGAACATCGGCGACAATCATTGCAGCAGACAAAAATACCAACACAAGAAAACGTGCACTGGATACCTTACCGCTAAAAAGAAGCGAATTGTTAATGGGACGCTCCTAACTTTTACTCGTTATCAACAGTAAACAATTCAGACGCATGCTTATCCATTAACTCTAAAGCCATACCACCACCACGAGCAACGCAAGTCAGTGGATCATCAGCAATAATAACAGGCAAACCTGTTTCTTCACTGATTAAGCGATCTATCTCACGCAACAAAGCGCCACCACCGGTAAGTACTAATCCCGTTTCGCCGATATCAGCAGCCAATTCTGGTGGAGATTGCTCAAGAACACCTTTAATAGCCTGAACAATTTGTGCCAGTGGCTCTTGTAATGCCTCTAGAATCTCTGTGCTACTGAGTACAAATGAACGAGGAATACCCTCAGCTAAATTACGACCACGCACATCGATCTGCAACTCTTCACCAGTATGGTAAGCCATACCAATCTCTGTCTTAATTCTTTCAGCCGTTGCATCACCGATTAAACTACCGTATTGACGACGAACGTAAGTCACAATCGCTTCATCAAAACGGTCACCACCAACACGAATAGATTCCGACGTCACGATACCGTTTAAAGATATGATCGCGATTTCTGTGGTACCGCCACCGATATCAATGACCATAGAACCAGACGCTTCAGCAACAGGAAGGCCGGCACCAATAGCCGCCGCCATTGGCTCTTCGATAATATACACTTCACGAGCACCTGCACCCAATGCTGATTCTTTGATCGCACGACGCTCAACTTGAGTCGACTTACATGGCACACAAACCAAAACGCGCGGACTCGGTTTTAGCCAGCTGTTCTCATGAACTTTCGCAATAAAGTACTGTAGCATTTTTTCAGTGACATGAAAGTCAGCAATAACGCCGTCTTTCATGGGTCGAATAGCCGTAATATTGCACTGGGGTACGACCCAACATACGCTTAGCATCTGTACCAACAGACGCCACTGTTTTCTGGTTTCCGTTGTGACGAATAGCGACAACAGATGGCTCATCAAGCACAATCCCGCGATCACGAACGTAAATAAGGGTATTTGCCGTTCCTAAGTCAATAGACAAATCACTTGAAAACATTCCCCTGATTTTCTTAAACATGAATTCTTACACCCTGATAATACGAAACGAACAGCGTCAAAATGTAACAATCACGGGACCATTGGGCAAGTTGATTCCGCGTAAATGTTGAAAAAGTTCCCCAGTATTTCGTTGTTTCCTAAAATTTTTTTGATAAATGAAAAATAAGCTAGATTTTTCACACTGTTAGCTTTATAGCCTTACAACTAAGGGATACAATAAAAGCCATTTACGATAATCAAAATATCAGGTGGAACATGTCCATAGACAAACAAGACGTGCAAAAGATTGCACACTTGGCTCGCCTCGCCCTTACTGAGGCAGACGCCGATCAATACCAACATTCTCTGTCTAGCGTTTTATCGCTTGTCGAGCAAATGCAATCTGTTAATACCGATGGTGTTGAACCGCTTTCCAACCCGCTTGAAATGACTCAAAGATTAAGAGAAGACGTAGTCACCGAGGAAAATCGTCGTGACGCATTCCTAGCGAACGCGCCGCAAGCCGAAGCAGGCCTTTTCCTCGTACCAAAAGTGATCGATTAAGAGAGATAAGCATGTTCGAACAAAGCATCGCGACATTAGCAAAAAAATTACGCAACAAAGACATTTCTAGCGTTGAATTGACCCGTCTTTTCTTAGCGCGCATAGCCAAGCTTGATCCACAACTAAACAGCTTCATCACCGTCAGCGAAGAACGCGCCCTAGAACAAGCAGCGACTGCTGATGCCCTACTTCAAAGCGGAAAAGGCACAAGCCTTACAGGCATTCCTGTTGCCCATAAAGATCTATTCTGCACCGAAGGCACATTAACGACGTGCGGCTCTAAAATGCTGCATAACTTTGTACCGCCATACGAATCAACAGTCACCAGTCGCATCCAACAAGCTGGCGCAGTTATGCTTGGCAAGACCAATATGGACGAGTTCGCTATGGGACTCTTCCAACGAAAACAGTTTTTACGGTGCGGTTAAAAAACCCTTGGAATTTAAACATGGTTCCTGGTGGTTCATCAGGCGGCTCCGCTGCCGCGGTTGCTGCTGGTTTAGCGGTTGCTGCGACAGGAACTGACACTGGCGGTTCAATCCGACAACCCGCTTCATTCTGCGGCATCACGGGCCTTAAACCGACCTATGGTAGAGTCTCGCGCTTTGGCATGATTGCCTATGCTTCAAGCCTAGACCAGGGTGGCCCAATGGCAAAAAGTGCCGAAGATTGCGCACACTTAATGCAAGCTATGGCAGGATTCGACGAAAAAGATTCGACATCGGCAGATAAACCAGCCGACGATTATTTAGCAAACCTAAATGCACCATTAACCGGCTTAAAAATTGGCTTACCAAAAGAGTACTTTGGCGATGGCTTAGACCCAAAGGTAGCCGATGTCATTATGTCAGCAGTCAAAGAGTTTGAAAAACTCGGCGCTACAGTGAAAGAGATTTCACTGCCAAATCTACAGTTGAGCATCCCGTCTTACTACGTGATCGCACCCTCTGAAGCGTCTTCCAACCTATCTCGTTTTGACGGCGTACGATTTGGTCATCGCTGCGACAATCCCAAAGACTTATTAGATATGTATATGCGTTCAAGAGCGGAAGGCTTTGGCACAGAAGTTCAGAAACGCATCATGATTGGTACTTACGCCCTATCTGAAGGCTACTACGACGCTTACTACCTTAAAGCGCAAAAAATTCGTCGCCTTATTAAAGAAGACTTTGTTAAAGCCCTTGAAGAAGTCGATGTGATCATGGGACCTGTCGCACCCACTACTGCATTTGGACTCGGCAGCAAAACCAATGACCCTGTTGCCATGTATTTAGAAGATATCTACACATTGTCGGTGAATCTTGCTGGTATTCCAGCCATGTCTGTTCCTGCTGGCTTTGCTGATGGCATGCCGGTTGGCCTGCAAATCATGGGCAACTACTTTGCCGAAGCCAAGCTACTCAACGTAGCGCATCAGTATCAACAACACACTGACTGGCACTTACAAACACCCAACATGGCAAAAGGAGCATAACAATGAATTGGGAAGTCGTTATAGGCCTTGAGATTCATACTCAGCTCTCTACAAAATCAAAATTATTCTCTGGTGCAGCAGTAGGATTTGGCGCGGAGCCAAACACACAAACAACCCTTGTTGACCTAGGTATGCCAGGTGCGTTGCCGGTGTTCAATAAAGAAGCGCTACGCATGGCAGTTATGTTTGGCCACGCCATCAACGCAGAAATTGGTATGAAATCTGTTTTTGCTCGTAAAACTATTTCTACCCAGATCTACCAAAGGGCTACCAAACCAGCCAAATGGATCATCCCATTGTTGGAAAAGGCTATCTTGACGTTGTGCTAGATGATGGCACCACATCACGCATCGGCATTACTCGCGCCCATTTAGAAGAAGATGCTGGCAAATCCTTGCACGAAGACTTTCAGGGCATGACAGGTATCGATCTAAATCGCTCCAGCACGCCTTTGCTCGAAATCGTATCCGAACCAGACATTCGCTCAGCAAAAGAAGCCGTTGCTTATGTCAAGATGATTCACTCTATCGTCACCTATCTTGGTATTTGTGACGGCAACATGGCAGAAGGTTCTATGCGTTGTGACATCAACCTTTCTTTACGCCCTAAAGGCCAAAAAGAATATGGCACTCGCACCGAAATCAAAAACGTTAACTCGTTCCGCTTTATCGAAAAAGCCATTTACACTGAAATTGAACGCCAAGCCGATATCCTAGAAGACGGCGGTCGCATCATTCAGGAAACTCGCCTATACGATCCGGAAAAAAATGAAACGCGCAGTATGCGCTCCAAAGAAGACGCTAACGACTATCGCTACTTCCCATGCCCAGATTTACTGCCTGTGGTATTAACACAAGAATACGTTGACAACATCAAAGCTAGCCTACCCGAGCTACCAAATCAGAAAGCAGCACGCTTTCAAAGCGAGTACGCACTCAGCGAGTACGACGCCAACGTTCTATCCTCTTCTAGAGCCATGGCTAGCTACTTTGAAAATGCCAACCAAGCGGTTAATGATCCAAAACTAACCGCCAACTGGGTAATGGGCGAACTAAGCAAGCTACTTAACCAAGAACAGATTGACATTGAAAACGCCCCCGTAGATTCAAAGGCATTTGGCGAACTGTTGGTTCGTGTAAAAGACAACACAATCAACGGCAAAACAGCCAAAGACGTACTGCAAGCCATGTGGGATGGCGAAGGCTCTGCCGATGAGATCATCGACAAAAAAGGCCTGAAACAAGTTACCGACACAGGCGCAATTGAAGCTATGATCCAAACTATTTTAGACGCCAATGCTGCTCAAGTTGAGCAATATCGAGCCGCTGACGAAGACAAGCAGAAAAAGATGATTGGCTTCTTTGTTGGACAAGTTATGAAGGCATCACAAGGCAAAGCAAATCCCGGCTTAGTTAACCCAATCCTAGCAAAAATGCTGAAAGGCTAACCACTAAGACGTTTGTCACACAACAACCCCCAGTAATTGCATCATTCAATAAATGGGGGTTGTCTTTTAATCGATTCACAAAGCATCACCGCTATAAATCAGAAACAATCCTGTCTCGACCTTGCCTTTTAGCCTCATAGAGATTCGCGTCAGCCACCCGAACATACTCCTCCAAAAAACCAGAGCCTCGTACACAAACCCCAACACTACAAGTCAGAGCGATTTTCGCTTCCGTAAACTCCTTAGATCTAAGACTCTCTAAAAAACGATTCAATCTAGCCATTAACTCGCCGGCATCAATTTCGGTCATCAAACAAAACTCTTCACCACCGAAACGGCAGGCCAGCATATCAGGAAAAGCACTCGCGATTTCAAGACCCATAAACTTTAACAAGTCATCACCAACGATATGCCCGTATGTATCATTAACCGCTTTAAAGTGGTCTATATCCATCATAACCAACGAAACAGGGCTTGAGGCGTTCCGAATAAGCTGCTCTCCCTGCTCAAACAAATAACGCCGGTTTTTAAGTTTTGTTAATGGATCGACATTCGCTAGATTACGTATGGTTTCCAGCATTTCTTGCGCTTCTAAACTACGCACAATACGACAATGAAACTCTTCATGAAAAAAAGGCTTTTTGAGAAAATCATTGGCTCCAGCTTTGATAAATTTAGCTGACAATGTGTTATCGCCTTCAGCAGATAAACCAATAATAACTAAATCTTGAAAACGAGAGTTGTACCTCAGCATGCGAACCAAATCATAACCATTCACCAATGGCATATTATGATCGGTAATCAACATCCGAATACTCGGATCTCCTTCTAATTTGGCAAGTGCCTCTTGACCATTTTCAACCTCAATAACATTAAAACGATATTGCTGAAGAAGGCTATTAATAAAACGACGGCTAGTCGCAGAATCGTCTGCTACCAAGACCTTAGTACCCTGATTTTTACTGAGTCGCTCCACTACCTTGATAACGTGCCCAAAAGAATAACGACTATCCTTGGTGACGTAATCCAACACCCCTTTATTTAGTAACCGCAACCGCAAGCTATCATCAAAAGTGCCTGTCAACACAATGCAAGGCACTTTGCTCGCTAAAATAAGATCAACAATCTCACCGTTTTGGGCATCTGGCAAATTAAGATCAACGATGGCAGCAAAATACGTGTCCTCTACCCCCGTAAAGTTTTCCTGCGCTTCTTTATAGCAAGCGCATAACACTGGCGTAAAAAGAGGGTTTTGGGACAACAAATGATGCAATACTTTTGACACCATAAGGCTATCTTCGACTACTAGTATTTTCTTTTCTGCCATCATCTGCAAAACTCTACCTTAAAAAACAATATCTGTACGCGCCCAAGTGTATTTTTTATTATCCTCTATGACCCAAGATTGCGATACTCTAAAATAGTTAATCAAAGTGTTGTTTTGTAAATATTATGCAAAGCAAACACGAAGAATTGCGACTAAAATCAACGCTACAATAAGAGTATCAACTATGCAATGTCGACCAAGTTGTGGCGCTTGCTGCACGGCACCCTCGATCTCCTCTCCAATTCCCGGCATGCCAAACGGGAAAGCGGCTGGGGAAACTTGCGTGCAACTTTTGGACGACTATCGATGTGCCATTTTTGGCGATCCACTAAGACCCAAAGTATGTTCAGATTTTCAAGCAGAAGAATACACTTGTGGCAACAACAGAACAGAGGCACTCCATATTTTGTCGAATTTGGAAGACGACACAAAACCAATACACAGCCATTTATTTAAAAGGAAAGACAAATGACATTAGCAAAACAACTCCTCCCTATTATTTGCGCCAGCCTACTATTGAGCGCTTGCTCTACTGGCTCAAATAAGTCATTTGTTCTTGTCCCTCCAAGCGAGTCACAAATAGAAGACAGCATTAAAAACCAAGTCTCACTCACACTTAACGCCTTCACCCCCGTTGCCGGCCAAGCACTGCCAAATGAAACCGTTCTTGATGCTTACCAATCACGCGATTATGAACCAGTGTGGATTAAAGATGAAAAAATCAATATGTCTATCTATAAGCTTGTCGACGTACTTGAGCAATCCCATACCCATGGGTTAAACCCTATTCATTATCACTCAGATATCATTAAAGAATATTTAGCACTAAAACAACCCAGTTCCCAACAACTGGCGGAAATGGACGTTATCGCGACGATTGCATTAACAAGCTACGCTCATGACCTAAGTAATGGCCGCTATGAGCCTCAACTTATCGATCCAAATTGGCAGCTAGACGCCCCCAACAATAATTGGAAAGAGCTCTTATATCTCGACTCTGCAACCGACATGGTAAATGCCCTGCCATTATTTGCTCCACGCAGCCCGCAATACCAAGTACTACAAAAATGGCTCGTGTATTACCAAGAGCTGGCCGCCAAAGAAAAAGATATATTAGTGAGTGCGGGAGTGCCTTTATCAGCTGGCGACACAGGACCCCGAGTTGCACAGCTAAGGGCACGCTTAGTTCAACTCGGCGATATACGCTTCTCTACACGCAAGGTAAATGAAGAGCAATTTGACTCATCCTTAAAAGAAGCATTGATACGTTTTCAACAACGCCACCATATTACTGCGGACGGTGCCGCTGGATCAAAAACCATTGAAATGCTTAACATCCCATTAAAATCTAGAGCAAAGCAAATTGCCTACAATCTAGAAAGATGGCGCTGGCTACCAAGCGAATTAGAAGCAAATCGCATCTGGGTTGACTTAACCAACTACACGGTAGACATGCACTTAAACGGTGAACTCACTTCCATGAAAGCCGTCATTGGCAAGCCTGACCGTAAAACCCCCGTGTTCAAGGGGTTAATGACTTATATGGTCACCAACCCGACGTGGCGTGTTCCCCATCGCATTGCCAGAGAAAATCTACTACCTAAACTTCAGGCGGACCCAAATTATCTTATAAAACATCGCTATAAAGTGTATTCAAGCTGGAGTATCGGTGCAAAAGAGCTGGACTCCACCAAAATAAACTGGAAAGAGATTAGTGAAGACAAACTTGCTTTTCGCTTTGAACAAGAACCTGACGAGGGGAACGCGCTAGGCCAGTTTAAATTCATGTTTCCCAATAAAAATGAAATATACTTGCACGATACACCAGCGAAACATCTATTCCGTGAAGCGGAGCGGGCTTTTAGTTCAGGATGCGTTCGACTAGAAAAGCCTATGGCGTTTGCTGAAGCAATCACCAAAGGCAACAAACAGTTTAATGAAATGAACAACGCACTAAAAACAGGCAGCAACACGGTTATCAGTTTACCTAACTACATTCCGGTTTATTTGGTGTATTTTACCGTTGTGCCAAACGCAAATGGCATGCTGGAATTTCGTAATGACATCTACGCAAGAGACAACCTAATGGAAGAAGCCATGGGATACTCTCCGATCGACCCTAGAGACTCCATCTAATGCAATAAACCCCATGAACCTACTGTGAGGTTATGGGGTTTATTAAGACTTAAAATTGCACGCGTGTTTACGCGTCACTATCTAACCATAATACAAACGGTCACTTCTTCACGATCGTGATAAAGGTGTTTTACCTGATAATGGTAACCCACCCCCGCTTTTTTCAACATCGCCTCAATGGTTTGTAAACACAGCGAGACTTCTTGATATCGCTTTTTCATTGGCAGTTTTAAATTAAAAATCGCACGCCTTGTCCAGCCATTGGCCAACCACTTGGCCATCAGTTCAGCCACCTTCATAGGACGCTCAACCATATCACACACTAACCAATCAACCGTGTAAGGGGGTTCAAACTTAAACCCATCAGCCTTCTCATGCTGCACCAAGCCAGTAGACATGAGTTCTTTTTGCATAGGACCATTATCAATGGCAATTACATGAATGCCTTTTTTAACAAACTGATACGTCCAGCCTCCAGGGGCAGCCCCTAAATCAACCGCCGTCATTCCTTCCGTTAAATCTGCCTCAAGAGTGCGTTCTGGGACAAATTGTAAAAAAGCTTCTTCTAGCTTTAGAGTTGAGCGACTTGGAATCCGCTGCGGGAAAGCGCAAGCGACGAATGCCCATGGGAAACTCACTACGGCACGCAGCATAAGACACGCCCAAGTATGCGGATTCTCCATCAAGCATAAACACATGGTGACGCACACCAATCGCTTTGTTACGCAAAACGCCCGATTTTTTCCAGCCTTCCCGTAGGGGTTTTTCGAGTTTTTTAATCAAATTCGATAACGCTTTCGCATCATTAGTATCGGCGGTTTCTATCCAAATATCTTCAGCCAATGGCAACTCACGAGCCGCTTCAAGCAAAGACTCAACTCGACCACCCTGCTCCAATGCAATAACATCATTAACCGCAACAATCTGGCGTGCAAATATGAGACGATTAAAATCCAGCTGCTGAATTAATAGCTCTCCTGCATCCGTCTGATCAAAGTTATACACAACATAACCAGCATCCGGAACAACCTTCGCATAGCCGTAAAACCCTTTGCTACTTGCAATCTCAGACAACTCTGCCGCACAATCTTTTTCGAAACCTTGACGGCAATAAACCAAAACATTTTTCATTACAATTCCTTCTCAAGTAGGCATCATTCCTACCGAGTTATATTAATGACTTTCTAGAGGGCCATTTTACAACAGACTCAGCCAATTGGGCCGTAACAAAAGCAGATAATTCAGGTGAAAAATATGACCCAAATTTAGGCAAGCTAACATAACGCACTTCCTCTCCCTGCCAATCAAACTGCAAAGAATAAGCATGTAAATACCCCCTATCCGCTTCTTCTCCACCATACCTAAGATCTCCTAGAATAGGTGATCCGAGACTCTTTAGCGCCACGCGAATCTGATGGGTTTTGCCAGTCAAAGGCCTGACAAGAAATACTCTATTCCCTTGAAAAGAAAGAGAAAAAACTGCGTAATCGCCAAATTCTCCCTAGAGTTAGTTAATTTCCATTGCCCTCTTCTACTGGGCACCATACCACCCACAATAGTACCTTGTTTTTTCTTTGGCTTTTTTGCAGACAACGCCAAGTAACGTTTTTCCATCTCATGATTTTCAAACATTTTACCAAACGTGGCGGCAGCTTTAGCATTACAAGCAACAATCAATAATCCAGATGTCATTTTGTCTAAACGGTGCACAGGATAAAAAGAGCACTCAGGGAAGGAGCTGGCCAAAAACTGCATAACCCCAACAGCTTCAGATTCTGCATGAAAACTCATACCCGCAGGCTTTTCAATGACCCAGTAGTCATCACTACGAAACAATACTTCGAGCAAAACGGCCTCATCACGAATAAATAAAGGAAAAATAGATTAGCCAACAAGTTTATCCACAGAGAAAGTGGACAACTCATATGTCAACAAAAAGAAGCGATTATATTTTAGTTTTGATAATTAGAAAGCGCAGAAAGCCTATTTCGACCACTACGCTTAGCTTCGTATAGGCCTTTATCAGCTTGAGCTAATATCTCTTCATAACGAGAAACGCTGGACTCTATTGGCGCCAAACCAATGCTGATAGTGACTGGGATAACAATGCCATGCTCAGTCTCGATCAACATATCTTCGACTGACTGCCTCATATTCTCCATGATCCGCTCAGCCGCACTCAAGGTAGTGTTGGGCAATATGACAATAAATTCTTCACCGCCATAACGACCAATCTTATCTTGGGGGCGAATCACTGACGCCATCAGTGTAGATACCTTGGACAGCACCAGATCACCTGCCTCATGACCAAAAGTATCGTTAATTTTTTTAAAGTGGTCTAAATCCACAATTGCAAACACACAGGATTCTCTATTGATTACCGAGTCTGCAAAAATATTGACTGCATCGGCCAATACCTTCCTTCGATTAGACAGCCCCGTTAACTCATCTTTTTCGGCTAAAATACGCAAGTGTCGATTCACCGACTTAAGCCTGTTCATGACCAGATGGATCACCATGGCAAAATTAAAAGATACGGCAATAAACACCAATACAATCACTATATTTTGATCAATACTAGTAAGATAAATACCCCTTGTGTCTAATAGTTCACAAACTAAAAACAAAAGAGTAGATACACAGACAATCCAATATTTGATTGAGCGCTGATCAGAGCGAAAAACCACAAAAGAATAAGCAATAACATTCACAAAAAGCCAATGAAGACCGCTATCTGTGCCAAAGTAAAACAGACTAAGAATGCCAATCTGTACAATCTTAATAATCGGCATTATTACTTGCGCGCGATAGAAATACCCTCTGTAGTTATAACGCAAACCAATTAAGCCTAAGAGCAATCCAGCAAAACAAAAATCGCAACAGCAGGCAAGCATCGTGATGTAAAGACAACCAGCATAAGCACTGAGCTAATGCAGAACATCATGTAAGAAAAATTCACCACATGCTTTTGATTAAGATCGTTACCAAACTCATCTTCAAAACCGAGATTCAAAAGCTTTTCTATGATTTTTTTATTGAAGAAAACACTATACCCCGCACTTACATTCCGTATTATGAGCAATTAGACTCAACCAGAGTATTTGCAACTTTGTGTTCGCAAAAAACAACTAGACTTACAAAAGGTTTCAACTGTCAAAAGACTAAAACTCGTATTCTACAGAATAGCCTTTCTTTTTCCTATTCATTTGAGCAAATAAACATCACTCTAAATAATTAGCATTCTTATAAAACAGTCTAAGACAAACACCTGAAACTTTCGTATTCTACGCCACAATATTTGCCAGCCCCATTGGCATGAATATTGATTAGCATAAAGCCAGTATATCTGTTTCAGACAGCAAACATTAACTAATCGGTCAAATAAGTAAAAAATAAACATGATGCGCACCACAATAGAGCAGACAACATCCAAAAAAGTGCATTCTTTCATCTATGTAACCATGAATAATAAGGTGCCGAAACATTGAAAACACACAACTCGGTATCACGCCTTGAGCTTGCGAACATTACCAAGCAATACCCAGGCTGCCTTGCCAACGACAATATAAGCCTGACTCTGATGCCAGGAGAAATCCATGCTTTACTTGGAGAAAACGGCGCAGGAAAAAGCACCCTGGTGAAAACCATTTATGGTGTGGTCGCACCAGATAAAGGCGACATTATTTGGGATGGTAGAGAAGTCAGCATCAAATCCCCTTCTATCGCTAGAGACCTAGGCATTGGCATGGTATTTCAGCATTTTTCGCTGTTTGAAACGCTGACCGTCAGCCAAAACATTGAAGCTCTGTCTAAGCAAAGCTCAATTGAATAACATTGGCGATTTGGCGGATAGGATCAAAAAACTATCAGCAGAATATGGTTTAAACGTTGATCCAAGTCGCTATATACATTCTCTTTCTATTGGCGAAAGACAAAGAGTGGAAATTATGCGTTGTCTTGTACAGTCGGTGAAACTACTGATATTAGATGAACCGACTTCAGTACTAACACCACAGGAAGTATCTGGACTGTTCGACGTCTTACGCACCCTTTCAAAAGAAGGCTGTAGCATTCTATTTATCAGCCATAAATTGCATGAAGTCACTGAAATTTGCCATAAAGCCACTATTCTCCGTGGCGGAAAAGTAGTGGATACCTGTATCCCTAATGAAGAAACGCCTGCCACCATTGCCAAAATGATGGTGGGCGAGCTGGCCGAACAAGAAGCGGGATACGTCAAAAGAGAAGGGACAAACATTGTATTCAGCATCACCAATTTGTCTCTGCCATCCAAACACCCTTTCGGCACAACGCTAAAAGACATCAATCTTACGTTAAAAGCTGGTGAAATATTAGGCATTGCTGGAGTAGCGGGTAACGGACAAGACGAACTCATGGCCATAATTAGTGGCGAGGACGCTCGCAATGTCAAACAGGCTATTTCACTGAATAACCTCGACATTGGTCATTTGCATGCCGGCGAAAGGCGAAAACTGGGCATGGCTTACGTCCCTGAAGAACGTTTAGGTCGGGGAGCAGTGCCAGATATGAGCCTAACAGAGAACACCCTTTTAACACACAGCGACGGCTTTATTAAAAACGGACTTGTACAGTGGCAAAGCATCAAAAATTACACTCAGACGCTTATCACCAAATACAAAGTGAAATGCCATGGTGAGTTTTCTGAAGCGAAAAGCTTAAGTGGCGGCAATCTACAAAAATTTATTATGGGTCGCGAAATTGGTCAAAACCCAAAAGTATTGATTTGTGCCCACCCAACGTGGGGAGTTGATGTGGGCGCCGCGCTCGCCATTCATCAAGCATTACTCGAGCTTCGAGATCAAGGGGCCGCCATTTTGCTCATCTCAGAAGACATAGACGAGCTGTTTTTATTGGCTGACAGAATGGCCGCCGTTTGCAACGGACATTTATCCCCCTTAGTGAAAACAGAACACACCAACATAGACCAAATAGGTCAATGGATGGCAGGAACTTTTATCAATAACACATCGGTGTGTGCACAAGAACAAGAGGCTAAGGCATGATCCGCATTCAAGCTCGCACTGAGCCAAGCTCATTAATGAAAGTAGCCTCTCCGCTACTGGCTATTTTGTTAACCTTGATTTTTGGCGGCATTCTATTTTCTGCTATTGGTAAATCTCCCTCACAAGCATTACACGTGCTACTGATCGCGCCATTAGCAGACAGTTATAACATTGGCGAAATGTTCGTAAAAATGAGCCTCTTCTGCTTTGTGCAGTAGGATTATCCCTATGTTATCGCGCAAACATGTGGAATATTGGTGCAGAAGGACAATTATTGGCGGGGGCATTAGGCGGTTCCGCCATGGCCATTTACTTCATCGACTCGGATTCGGCATTGGCTTTGCCCATTACCCTACTGGCAGGCATTGCTTCCGGAATGATTTGGGCCGCCGTTCCTACCTTTTTAAAGCTGCGCTTTAATTCAAATCTCATATTAACCACCATTATGTTCAACTACATCGCGCTGTATTTATTAATTTGGGCGGTGCATGGACCATTAAGAGATCCCCAGGGGTTTGGCTTTCCAGAATCCGCCATGTTTACCGATGCCACTTTACTGCCCACGCTGTTTGAAAATAGCCGCATCCACCTTGGTATTGTTTTTGCCATTCTGTCTGGCATCATCGGATGGTTTATCTTGAGTAAAACTCACCTAGGCTTTCAAATACGCGTCTTTGGTGCCGATGAACCCGCGGCAAGATACGCCGGTTTTAATAGTAAAAAATTAAGCTGGTTCGTCATGCTATTTGCGGCTTCATTGGCTGGCCTAGCAGGGGTCAGCGAAACCATAGGCCCCATCGGACAGCTGGTACCGAATGTGTCCCCAGGCTACGGTTATTCCGCCATTATTGTCGCGTATTTGGGTAGGCTCCACCCGCTGGGGGCTATCATTGCCGCTGTTTTTATGGCCGTTATTTACATGGGTGGCGATCTGGCTCAAATCGAAATGGGCATTCCTGTTGCCGTGGTCAGTATGTTTCAAGGGGTGTTACTTTTCTTCCTCTTGGCCTGTGACTTTTTCATCAATAACCGTCTCAGCTTTTCAAATCAAGCGACAAACTAGGAGCACATCTTGGATTCAGATCTTATCGTACAAATCTTATTTGCCGCTGTTAAAACAGGCACGCCACTGCTCTTTATTGCCCTTGGCGAAGTCATTTGCGAGAAATCAGGAATATTAAACCTTGGTCAAGAAGGCATGATGTTAATGGGCGCTGTAGTTGGCTTTTTGGCCGCCTACTCTACTGGAAACATGGGATTTGGTGTTCTTGCCGCGATAATAATGGGCAGCACCATGAGCCTGATTTTCGCCGTATTAGTCTTGCAGCTTGGTGCTAATCAAGTCGCCACTGGACTGGCCTTAACGATTTTTGGTACGGGCCTAAGTGCTTTTGTGGGGGCTGGCTTTGTCGGTCAAACCATTCAAGGTTTCCCCCCCATCGCCATCCCATTATTGTCCGACATACCTTACATAGGACGCATTCTTTTTAACCATGATATTTTAGTGTATTTTTCTTTTGGCATGACCGCAGTGTTGTTTTACGTGGTCAATAAAACCCGCATTGGCTTAACGCTCAAAGCCGTAGGGGAGAATCCTAACGCGGCAAACGCGATTGGCATACCGGTACTTAAAGTACGCTATTTAGCCATCATGTTTGGCGGCGCCATGGCGGGGATTTCAGGGGCTTACATGTCGCTTGTTTATACCCCTATGTGGGTAGAGAACATGACCGCTGGGCGAGGATGGATTGCCCTGGCACTGGTTGTTTTTGCCTCATGGCGAATTGGACGAATCATGCTAGGAGCCTATCTATTTGGTTTGGCGAGCATTATGCATCTGGTATTACAAGGCATGGGATGGTCTATTTCTCCCAACTTACTGGCCATGTTGCCTTATGTGGCGACCGTCGTTGTCATGGTGATTATTAGTGCCGACCATTTCAAAGAAAAATTGCTAGCGCCTCGTTCATTGGGCAAACCCTTTGACCCAAGAAACATGGCTTAACCAACACAATTAACGATTACTTCACTATTGAAGACAATAAAGCCTTAGGGCATAAAAGGAGCGAAAAATGAAACTGAAAAGTTTGCTGGTTAGTTTGGGGCTTTTAGCGGGGGCAGCTGCAGTTCAAGCAGAAGAGCCATTAAAAGTTGGTTTCATCTATGTTGGCCCAGTTGGCGATTTAGGTTGGAGCTACGAGCATGACATGGGCCGTAAAGGCTTAGAAGAGTATTTTGGTGATAAAATCAAAACCACTTTTGTTGAAAACGTGCCAGAAGGTGCCGATGCAGAACGTGTTATTACTCAGTTAGCAAAAGCGGGAAATGATCTTATTTTCACAACCTCTTTTGGCTTTATGAACCCAACAGTGAAAGTTGCAAAACGCTTTCCAAATGTGAAATTTGAACACGCAACAGGCTATAAACTAGACAAAAACTTAGGTACTTATGTATTGCGTACCTATGAAGGTCGTTATATCTCTGGTGTAGCGGCAGGAATGATGACCAAAACCAATACCATTGGCTATATTGGTTCTTTCCCAATCCCAGAAGTTATCCGTGACATCAATGCGGCTTACATGGGAGCAAAGAGCGTTAACCCTGATGTAAAAATGAAAATTGTCTGGGCGAACACTTGGTATGACCCAGGTAAGGAAACCGATGCCGCAAATGCACTGATGGACCAAGGTGTTGACGTCATGCTGCAACACACAGACAGCCCAGCTCCGCTCATTGCTGCAGAGAAACGTGGTCTACGCGCTATTGGACAAGCTTCGGACCAAAGTAAATTTGCGCCTAATGCGCACATTTTCTCTGTTCGTGACAACTGGACACCTTACTACATCAAAGAAGTTCAGGCCGTTATGGATGGCACTTGGAAATCTCAGGATTTCTGGGGTGGATTCCATGATGATATGCTAACATTAGCTTCTATTAACCCAAATCTACCAACTGAAGTACGAGCCAAAATTGATGCCACTCACGATGCCATCAAATCCGGTGCATTCAAACCCTTCACTGGACCAATCAAAGACAACAAAGGCAATATCGCCGTACCAGCTGACCACTCATTAACCGATGTAGAACTTGCTCAGGTTAACTGGTACGTGGAAGGCATTACCGACGAAATCCCACGTTAATACGTTTGTAGTAATTTTTTATATACGGCCAGCTCTGCTGGCTGTATATTCCCCTGTTTTTTTAAGCCACACTCACACAACACTGCCAGCCATTCTTTTTCATCTTCGCTTTTATCGCTATATTTAAGAATTCAAGGCACAGCAACGAAAGGGAAACCTATGGAAACACTGATCGAACTATCAAAGAAAATGCCTAAAACGGAACTTCACTTACACATAGAAGGAACCTTTGAGCCAGAGCAGATGTTTGCCATTGCACAACGAAACCAGGTTGAACTGAAATACCATACCGTTGAAGCATTAAAAGCGGCCTATCAATTCACTAACTTGCAAGATTTTTTAGATTTGTATTACCAAGGCATGTCAGTACTGCTTCATGAAGCGGATTTTTACGACCTAACCATGGCATACCTTAGCAAGGTCCACAGCGAAAACGTCGTGCATGTGGAAATCTTTTTTGACCCTCAAGGACACCTTTCTCGTGGCGTCCCTTTTGATACGCAAATCAACGGCATTTATAGCGCCCTCAAAGACGCAGAAACAAAATGGGGCATGACATTTAAACTCATCATGTCTTTTCTCAGACATTTAAGCGAAGAAAGTGCTTTTGAAACCCTTGAACTCGCCAAACCCTTCCTACATTTAATTGACGGTGTAGGCTTAGACAGTTCTGAAGTGGGTCACCCACCAGAGAAATTCTTGCGTGTTTTTGAAGCCTGCAAAAACCTTGGCCTAAAAGTCACCGCCCATGCGGGAGAAGAAGGTCCGCCAGAGTACGTATGGCAAGCAATCGATCAAATCGATGTCGATAGAATTGATCATGGCAATAGAGCACTGGAAGACGACCAACTTATTGAAGAAATCAAAAAGCGCGGCCTAACATTAACGGTATGCCCTTTATCCAATTTAAAGCTTTGTGTTGTTAATGACATGAAAGACCACCCAATTAAAACCATGTTAAAACGTGGTCTGAACGCCACAGTCAACTCAGACGACCCTGCGTATTTTGGTGGCTATATGGCCGATAACTACGCGTCATTAATTACTCATACAGGCATTAGCAAAGAGGAATTATTCCAATTGGCGCAAAATGGTATAACAGGGAGTTGGATGGAGAACAATTTAAAAGAAAAACACCTAGCGCAGTTACGTACACTGTTCGCCTAACATTTTATCCGCCACATTGACTAAAGATAGATTGAATGGATCACTCCTTTTCGTCAATGTGGTAATATTTCGTTTTTTACGACTGAATTGAGACCATCCCATGTCAAACCCAATCCCTCTTGATGATACTTTTTATCGTTTGCCCAGCAGTGAACGCTATGAGCATGTTATAAAACTCGTAAAAAAAGGCTCGTCTGTATGGACACTCGCTGACACTGAAGGCTGCTTGATCATTGATCTTGGCAGCGATAAAGTATTACCCATTTGGCCAACGGAAGCCTTAGCAGTGGCTTGGGGCGAAAAAGATTATACTGGGTTCAATAGTCTAGAAATCAATGCCGTGGATTGGGCCGAAAAATGGCTGCCAGGCATGCAAGGCGATGGTTTTTCAGTAGGTATTGCACCAAATTTTGCGGGTGAATGCATTGTTGCTTCCGCGGAAGAACATGCAGCCGATTTAATCCGTTAACTTTACGCTTTAATCTAAGATAAACACGCCGTGAATTTTCAATTAAAAAGTCTTCCATGCGAAGACAGAAAATTAAAAATGCGTCGAAATAAGCTAACACACTTTGCCATGTGTGTTAGCTTATTTGCTGTTTTTCTTATTTATTTTGGTCCGCTTTTCTCTCAAATAAGCAATGCTATTGCACCCCAATCAAGCATGATGCCGATGGGGGGCGTGTCAATGAACATGCACGCCTCAGGGCACGACCATGCCCAAATGCTTTTAGAGCAAAGCAAAGACAAGCAAGTAGCAACTGTCTCTGCCCACATCAGTCATCATGGACATCACAATCATGGTGAAAGCGCAAACCTTCTAGAGGCTTGTGGTTACTGTTCCCTACTATTTCATTTAAACTGGATAGATGCCAAAACCTTTGAGCCTCATCCCGCTAATACAAGAACGTTACCTAAATAGGGTAACGACGCCTATTTCGCACAAATATAATGTGCCCTTCACTTCCATTCTCCCCAGAGCACCACCAACCATTTCGGTCTAACTCTCAACACTATATCGAAAAAATGACACTGCCAATTCAGGTTCGCCATAGAACCAGCAAAATTATGCATGTCTTTAATAATAATGGAAAAGTGAGCGTTTCGCTCAGAGGCGTTGTTTTTCCCTTTTCCACCAAACGAGAAATAAATAATGTCAATAAAAACCAATAGCAAGACGTCCGAGTCTTCTTCAAACGCAATGTTGCTATTAATTACACGATTGCACTTCTATATTGGTCTGTTCGTCGGCCCCTTTATCTTTGTCGCCGCCCTTACAGGGACGATTTATGTGATTACCCCGCAAATAGAAAACGCCCTCTATAAAGATGTATTAACCACACAAAATATAGGAGAAAGCCAACCGCTTTCCTTACAAATCGCGGCCGCAAAATCGTCTCTGCAAAGTGATTTGACGTTGTTTGCTGTTCGCCCTGCACCAGAACTTGGCGATACGACGCGTATCATGTTTTTAGATGAAACAGCACAACATTCCGGTGCTAGAGCGGTGTTTATCGATCCAATCACACTCGAGGTCAAAGGTAATCTGCCTGTCTATGGAACCAGCGGCGTTTTACCACTTAGAACCACAATAGATTTTATGCATCGTCAACTGCTTTTAGGCGAAGTTGGACGCTATTACAGTGAATTAGCCGCTTCTTGGCTATGGATCGCTGCACTTGGTGGCGTATTTTTATGGTACAAAGGCGGTAAGAAAAATAAGGCCGAATTGGCCAACAAAACAGCGCATCTTCGGAAACGTAGACGCCATTATCAACTAGGTTTGTTGCTTTTTGCCGGTTTAGTCTTTGTCTCCATTACTGGATTAACTTGGTCTAAATGGGCTGGAGACAATATCAGCACATTGCGCAATAGCATTGGCTGGGTCACACCGTCAGTCTCACAAGACCTCACAACCATAGATCACAATATGATGATGTCTGACGAACATGCCGATCACCTAAATCATTCAAGTCACCATAATATGCCGGCAAAGAAACCAGCAGCAGAAAAATTTGAAGATGTTGATGCTCTGTTTGATGGGGTTTTGAAAGTAGCAAGAGACGCTGGAATCGACGCGAATAAGCTCGAAATAAGGCCCTCCTCAACCAAAGATAAAGCTTGGCGGGTGAGTGAAATAGACCGCTCTTGGCCAACCCAAGTTGACAGTGTCGCGGTAGATGCCAGCACCATGACCGTCACCAGTCGTGCTGACTTTGCCACCTTCCCTGTGGTTGCAAAGTTAATTCGCTGGGGGATTGATGCACACATGGGCATTCTGTTTGGCATTACCAACCAGATCATTTTGGCATTTTTTGGACTCTCTTTGTGCCTTATGATTATTTGGGGCTATAAAATGTGGTGGCTACGTCGCCCACAGGCAGGCTCTTCAGCCAAGCCACTGCGACAAGCATGGAAGAAACTCTCCGGCACGCAAAAAACCATCACGCTGCTGATTGCCATTATTTTAGGTGTTAGCATGCCCGTAATGGGCATTAGTTTGCTTGTCTTTTTAATCATCGACGCTCTTCGCTGGAAATATCAACAGTAAGGCTTTCAGTACTCTTATGCTCATCAAACTCCTTGCGAACTTGATGAGCATTATCGATGCTTTAAATCAAGCGGACAGACACCCTAAATGGTTTTTTCTCTGGCCTATTGGCATGTTATCAGTAGAATATTGGGTTAATTTTATCATCTGAACGATTTTTAAAGACATCCAACTGCTTATAAAAGGTGGAGCAAGCCTTAGTCACAATCACCAACGATGGCAACATGACCTAGAAAATACTTTCCAAACTTAAGATTTCTCTCTCATTTTTAAAATGATACATTAGATAAACTTCATAAATACATTATCAATTTGACCGTAAATGCCAAATAGACCATGGGCGAAACAAAATCTCTTTTGCTTAAGGTCAGGGAAGGTCTGATATTTCAAACGTCAACATACATTCATTAACATAGGATACTAATATGTCTAAAACCACCGTAAAATTCGAGTATGAGAAAGAAACTAAAAACAGCGTACGCTATCAAGAAGTACCTGAAGAAGGAAAAGCCCCAATCATGGGGACGCTGTACGTGCAAAAGTGGTTCGCGGGTAGCAGTAAAACATTAGAAATCACCCTAGAGAAAAAAGACTAAGCGCAAATTTTCACTCTTCACTGTATAAAAACACTCTTTTGCCCTTCCCTTCTACTATCCTATTTTAGACATTTCGGAATAAGATAGTAGAGAAACAACCCTTCTATTCGTCTGGAACTAGATGATATCCCATTCACCCATAAAAACGCACTCAATATATGAAAAAAATATAAAAAAATTAACAAAAATAACAAAAACACACCTTAAATATTTTTAAATTCACAAAATAAAATTTGCTATAATTAAATTAGAAACTAAGATTGAGGTGATTGTTGAACTAGTAAAAGCGAAATGGAAAAAATGGAATTTAAATTAGAATCATTATCAATCAAGATTGAAATCACGTATTTTAAATTAACGATATTAACTGCTCTATACTATGCATTAGTTATAAACATCCCATTCTATATACATCTTTATGATGCTTTAGAACGATCAAACTCTATGGATATTGGTCTCTTTTTATGCATGCCAATTTTCATTTTTTTTATCACATACATCTTATTCAGTCTCATTAGTTGGCCTTATATCACCAAGCCAATTTTTATTGTCTTATTATTAACATCAAGTATCGTAAGTTATGTAATATATAATTATGGTATCTCCGTCGATTACGGAATGATTCAAAATGCATTTGAAACCGATACTGGTGAAGCTACATCTTATATAAGTTTTTATTCCGTATTTTGGGTGGTTATCACAGGCATTATCCCTTCTTTAATGATAGTAATAGTAAAAATTAGTCCTGAAATTAGCGTGAAAAAAATTTCTTTCCATCTTAGTATCTGTCTTTATCATTTTATCTATCATCTTTTTTTACTTTAAAGATTTAAGCTATATTGGTAGGAAAAACAGTGAATTAAAAGAAATGATAGTTCCAACCTACTACCTTTCAAGTTCTTACAAATACATAAGAAACACCTACTTTTCCAGCCCTGTTATTTACAAAAAAATCGGTGAAGATGCAAAGCAAATCTCTAGCAACTCATCCAAAAAACCAACGCTATTTTTCTTTGTTCTGGGCGAAACAGCACGCTCACAAAACTATCAGTTGAACGGCTACCCAAGACCAACCAATGAGTACACAAGCAAACAAAATGTTATCTCATTTAAAGATGTCGCCTCTTGTGGTACAGCAACTGCCGTATCTGTACCTTGTATTTTTTCCGCTCTATCAAGAGAGGAATACAAGGAATCTATTGCTAAGCATCAAGATAATGCTATCGATATTCTTAAAAGAGCAGGTGTTTCATTACTCTGGAAAGAAAATGATAGCGGCGATAAAGGTGTCGCTGACAATATAACTAAAACAACGTTAAACCGTGAAGAAATAAATGAATTCTGCAATGGCAACAGCTGCTACGATATGGCTCTATTGGAAAACTTAGACTCCGACATTAAAAGCATGAAAGGCAACAGAGTTATCTTCATACATTTGATGGGAAGCCATGGACCAAACTACTTTAAACGCTATCCAGACAATCAAAAAAAGTTCGCTCCAGATTGTCAAAGAAATGATGTTGAAAATTGCTCTTCAGAAAGCATTATAAATTCTTATGATAATACCATTCATTATACCGATTTTGTCATCAGCAAACTTATTGAGAAACTTAAAGGCGTTAGTGACCAGTATAATACTGGGCTTTTATATCTTTCAGATCACGGTGAGTCACTAGGCGAAAATGGCGTATTTTTGCACGGCCTTCCCTACTCATTTGCCCCAATTTACCAGCGCAGAGTTCCGCTCATGCTATGGATGTCTGACGACTTCGTAAAAACCAAAAATATAGACCAAGCTTGCCTAAAAAATGAAGCTCAGAACAGTAGCATATCGCAAGATTACATCTTTCACTCCCTACTTGGCATAATGGATGTGACAACATCAGCCTATAAGCCAGAGTTGGACCTTTACAAAAAATGCCGAACAATCAGGTATAAAGAATAAAAGCATACATCATTTTTACCTTTTTTTACTTTATATACTATAAATTAGTGCATATATAACAATTTATAGAGATAAGATATGCCAAAAGAAAAAAAATGAGGTTACGTGTTCTGTCTCCTCTCAAACCGTATTTATGTTTTTTAGCTCTCGCCCTTCTCTGTTTATCACTTAGTCGTTTGTTGCTAATGACCTGGAAATATGAACGAATCGACAGTGCTGCCGATTGGATCACGTTGCTTGGTTTCGGCTTACGCATTGATATCGCTTCCATCTCATACATAATCGGCATACCTGCAGTCATCAGTTTACTTATTTCAGGCATTCCCTATATCAATCGTATTTGGGATTTCCTCACTCGAATCTGGCTAACATGCACCTTTGTTTTGCTGATTTTTATGGAAGCCTCTACACCTCCTTTTATTGAAGAATACAGCTTAAGACCAAATCGACTTTTTGTAGAATACTTACTCTATCCGAAAGAAGTATTTTCTATGCTTATCGAAGGCCATAAGCTCACTTTACTTTTGACATCAGTAATTTCCACTATCACTGTCATTGTGGCCTACCAGTTTTTCCGTAAACAAAGCATAACCAACACCCCACAACCTAAATGGTTCGAGCGTCCAATATTAGTCGTTATCATTTTCTGTCTTGCCTTTCTTGGCGCTCGGTCTAGCTTGCAACACAGACCAATCAATCCAAGCTATACGGCATTTACTAATGACCCTCTAGTAAACAGCTTAACGCTGAATTCGACTTATTCACTTATGTATGCGGTGAGTCAAATGGCCGATGAAGTAAGCTCATTTGAGGCTCTATCCGAAGATGGATCAAGACAGAGTGACCGCCGAAATACATAAAGCAATGGGGATTGAGAAAAGCCAGTTTACCTCAGCAGAATTACCAACTTTGCACACACAACAAGCAACGCTACATTTTGATCGCCCGAAAAATCTTGTCATTATTCTTGAGGAAAGCTTAGGGGCACAATTTGTTGGCAGTTTAGGTGGACTTCCTTTAACGCCTGAGTACGATAAATTAGTACCTGAAGCATGGTCATTCAACAATTTATACGCCACAGGAACTCGCTCTGTACGCGGTATAGAAGCAGTGATCACAGGCTTTGTTCCTACTCCAGCACGTAGCACGGTCAAACTCCCCAATTCACAAACCAACTTTTTCACTATTGCCAAACTGCTCGGCAAGCAAGGTTATGACACAAACTTCATCTATGGTGGTGGGGCGCATTTTGACAACATGAAAACCTTTTTCTTGGGTAACGGCTTCAACTCCATCATCGAAGAAAAAGACTTTGTTAGCCCTGAATTTGTTGGTTCATGGGGTGTGAGCGATGAAGATCTTTTCACGAAGGCCAATCAAGACTTTGTTGAAAAATCCAAAATGGGGAAGCCTTTTTTAGCCTGGTTTTCAGCTCATCAAACCATGATCCGTACGAATTTCCTGACAACAAAATTGAGGCTCTACAACTCACCAAAAGCGACCCGAGAGAACGCGGTAAAATACGCCGATCACGCTATAGGCCACTTTTTTAGACTGGCGAAACAAGAAGGTTATTGGAAAGATACCGTATTTTTAGTGGTTGCAGACCATGATGCTCGCACAACTAGATCAGACTTAGTGCCTATTCCAAGCTTTCACATACCCGCTTTAATCCTAGGCGATGGGATAACACCTAAAAGTGATAGCCGATTGACCAGCCAAATAGACTTGGCACCCACACTTTTATCATTAATTGGTGTTGATTCCGAACACCCAATGATTGGGCAAGACTTAACAAAAGTCGGTGATGATTATATCGGGCGAGCGATAATGCAATTCAATGAAAACCAAGCGTTTTTAAAAGACGGTAAAGTCGTTATTTTACAGCCCAAAAAATCACCCGCTACCTTTACTTATGTAAACTCAACCCTTACCCCAAGCAACAGTATCAGCGAAGACTTAATCAACCAAGCTATCGCGCATCCATTACTGGGCACTTGGCTTTACAATGAGAAAAAATACGACATGCGCAGGAATCATTAAACCGCTTTAGATTTCTGCAACCCTTTTTGATAGGTCAGAACTTGTCCTTTAAAAGGCGTTGACAAATAACCCGTTGTAATCGGCTTTCGCTGATGATGGGAATAGCCCATGGCAACCATTTTCTTACTGAACGGTGCATGATGACCACGACCTGGGTCCACCAGCAATACAGAACAACTGTCTGCGGCGTGCTTTTCAATAAAAGCCGCCAAAAGATCGACGTGAAAACGCTCATACAATATGTCGCTGCCGATAATACAGTCGTATTTTCCTAGATAAATACTCGTGTCTTGCCAACTCGCCCTAATGAAAGGAATCACTCTATCGCCATTTAACAAAGCGTTCGTATTAAGAAAGCCACCTGCTTCTGGGTGATAGTCCGTGGCGGTAATGTTAGCCAAACGATGGTTTAACACCAAGCTTGCCAGACCAATACCGCAGCCCACTTCCAATATTTTTAACCCTTCCACCTGATATTCAAACATAAGGTGCGCCAAGACCTCACCAGAAGGCCAAATCACACCAAATAAAGGCCACACAGCGGATGAAATACCCAAATTCAAGGCGACATCGTCATCATCTGAAAATTCTTGATTATCACGCAACGTGCGTACATGAATATCGGTCTTATCAAATTCAAACGTTTGATAACGGACACGAAAGTGAGACATAAACGTCCTAGCAGTGCTCGAAAATAGCAAACGCTATTAAGCTGAGGCATCATACTAGCTTGCTGATGCATGATTGCCTACGCTTAGTTTGATTAACCGCTTACATCCCTTATTTGCCCGCATTAATCAACAGACCAATGCTCCAACAGAATGTTAATAAACAAATCTGCGGCAGGTGATACCGATGTTGAACTGCGTTTGACAAGGCCAATCGAGCGGTCGATTTTTTGCCCTTTAAGCGGCCTAGAAGTCAACACGGAGGCACTGCTCAGTGGCATGGCGAGCTTAGGAACAATCGATATCCCCAATCCCATTTCGACCAAACCGAGTGATGTCGAAAGGTGTTGCACTTCATAAAAACTGTTTAACTGCACTTGGTCCCTTGCTAAAGATTTATCTAACAAAATTCGGTTACCACTGGCACGCCCAACACTGATTAATTTGTAAGGTTCCATGTCTATCCAAGACACTTCTTCCAACTCGCATAATGGATGATCTTTGCGCAGACACACCACAAAGGGATCGTCCAAAAGTGGGGTAAAAGACACTTCTGGGTGTTGAGCAATAGCCATGTTGATACCAAAATCTGCATCTCCGCGAATAACAGACTCTAAACCATGATTCGCACTCTCATCTAAAATTTGAATACGAATACCAGGATAACGCTCATTAAAAACATTGATAACACTTGGCAAAAAGTAAAAGGCGGCGGTGGGAATACAGGCAATAGTAACCTTGCCTTTTTGCTGTGAAGCCATGTCTTTTATCCCCAAAACAGATAGCTCAAAATCTTCCACCATACGTCGAGCTTTTGGCAAAAACTCACGTCCTACGGAGGTTAGCCAAGTTTTCCGAGTGGTTCTTTCAAATAATTGAGCGCCAAGAATTGTCTCTAATTTTTGCATACGGCGGCTTAAAGCAGGCTGCGATAAAAAGGTCAATTCTGCCGCATCATGAAAGTTTCCCGTTTCTGCAATGCGTATAAAAATAACCAAATCTTTGAATTCTATTTGATGCATCATTCACCCCACTGATTCGTTTTACACATCAATTATGCACTATCTTTGCATTTGATGCACGAATACCGGTTGTGAGACTTTAACCGCATGCTCTTACAACAACAAAGGTTTAATAAGAATGTCACAAACCATATCTTGCATCATAATGCGTGGCGGCACTTCTAGAGGTCCATACTTGCAAATTTCTGACCTTCCTCAGGATCGTAGTGCCTGCGCAGACGTTTTGCTAAAAATCATGGGATCAGGCCATGAACTCCAACTCGATGGCATTGGTGGTGGCAATAGCCTCACCAGTAAAGTTGCGATGGTTGGCGCCTCTACCCACCCCGATGCAGATGTTGATTACCTATTTGCCCAAGTTGGCGTGCTAGACAAAACCGTTGATTTTTCACCCAATTGCGGAAACATGTTGGCAGGTGTTGCTCCCTACGCCATAGAAACTGGATTGTTTCCAGCAAGCCAAGGCACAACCACCGTCCGCATTCATAACCTTAATACGGGTAAAATTATCCATTCGACGGTACAAACCCCGCAAGGCAAAGTAGAATACACGGGCAACACTATTATCAGTGGCACCAATTCACCTGGCGCGCCAATTCAATTGACTTTTCTTAATGTAGAAGGCGCTAAAACCGGTAAATTATTACCGACTGGAAATGCCGTAGATGTTATTAACTCAACAGAGGTAACCTGCATTGATGCGGCAACACCCGTGGTTTTAATTAAGGCAAGCGACCTCGGAAAAACGGGAAATGAGACACCAAGCGAGCTAGATAACGATACTGAATTTATGAGCCGCTTAGAGTCCATCCGTTTAAAAGCGGGCGAACTCATGGGATTGGGCGACGTTGCAAACTCGGTTATTCCTAAGCCAATTTTGCTGTCTCCTGCGAACCATGGAGGCACTATTAATGCCCGCTATTTTGTTCCTCACAAGTGCCATAAATCATTGGCCGTAACAGGAAGTATTGCCATCGTGACCGCCTGCTGCCTTCCCGGCACCGTAGCGGCCAAACTCATCGGTAATAAAGACTCCGAATCTTATTTTACCCTTGAACATCCTTCAGGAAAAATTGAGCTTAATGCTCAACGCAAGGAAGACAATTTATCCGCATTGAATAGCGTATCGGTAATTCGTACTGCCAGAAAAATACTGTCAGGTACGGTTTATCTTAATTAACTATCAATACAACAATAATAAACGTATTGAATATTCATAAAAACAAGAAAGGAAAAAATCATGAAAAAACTTTCTAAGCTCTTAGGTGTTTCCATCCTATCTCTTGGCTGTTTGCTGTCTATCCCTGCAAAAGCGCAGGAAACAGAACTCCCTTCCACAATAAACTGGACGATTCCATTTGGCGTGGGCGGCGGTACGGATGTGTGGAGCTCGCTTTGTTGCGCCGCATCTAACAAAAAATTTACCGGGTAACCCAACAGTTGTGATTAAAAACCAACCGGGTGGTGGCTCAATTACAGGGACCAACTTATTCTTCCAACGTGCAAAGAGCAATGGTGAAGATATCCTGGGAACATCAGCATCAACATTGTATCCATTCATGTTAGGCGATAAGCGTGTACGCTATAACTTCGATAAATGGATTCCTCTATTGGCTAGCCCTACCGGTGGCGTTGTTTATGTCCAACCAGATCTTGGCGTGTCTTCAGCTGACGATATTAAGAAATTAGATGGCGTAACGTTGCCATTTGGCTCTCAAAGCCCAACTGGCTTAGAGCTACCTGTCTTTCTGGCTTTCGAAATGCTAGGGCTTGATATCAAACCCGTTTTTGGTATGAAAAGTCGTGGGGAAGGTCGTCTTGCTTTCGAGCGTGGTGAGGCCAAAATTGATTTCCAAACCTCTTCTGCTTATTTAAGTTCTGCCCTTGATCTAGTTAACAATCAAAAAGCCGTACCTTTGTTTTCATTAGGCATTCTGAATAATCAAGGTAAGATCGTACGAGACCCAGCCTTCGCAGATCTTCCAACATTTGAGGAAGTCTATGCTAAAAAGTTTGGCAAGCAGCCTGAAGGGATTGAATATACCGCTTACAAAAAATTCTTAGCGGCAGGTTTTGCCTTCCAAAAAGTGATTTTCATCCCAGCGGATACGCCTAGTGATGTTATCAATACTTACCAAACATCCATTAGAACCATGCTAAAAGACCCAGCCTTCATCAAAGACTCTGAAATCCAAGTAGGGCCTTATGAAAACATTGTGGGTATTGACGCGGCCCAATACCTAAGCGAAGCCATTACTGTTTCTCCTGAGTTATACACTTGGATTTCCTCTTGGTTAAAATCAAAATTTGATTACACGCTGTAATTTTGTAGCAGGAGTTATTGTTAATGATTGAGTTCCTCAGCGCCTTGGATCAAATATTGTCGGTTACCCATCTTACTTACCTAATTGCTGGAGTATTAGTAGGATTAGTTGTCGGCATTATTCCCGGACTTGGTGGCATCGCCGGCATGTCTTTACTCTTACCTTTTTTGTATGGGATGGAACCTTCTGTTGGTCTTGGGATGCTGATGGGACTTGTTGCTGTCATTCCCACCGGAGATACATTTACCTCCGTGTTAATGGGAATTCCAGGTTCAAGTTCGTCACAAGCGACTGTCATGGATGGCTTTCCTCTAGCCAAAAAAGGACAAGCAGCACGTGCACTTTCCGCCGCCTTCCTATCTTCAATGATAGGAGGCGTAGTGGGTGCTATTGTATTAAGTGTGTTTATACTCGTCGCGCGCCCCGTTGTGTTGGCTTTTTCCTCCGCAGAGCTATTTATGCTTACGCTGTTAGGATTGAGTGTGGTGGCAGCGCTTTCAGGTGGCAATGTTTACAAAGGCTTGGCAGCTTGTGGCTTTGGTCTGTTAATCGGTGCCATTGGTGGAGCACCGGCAACAGGAGAGTTTCGTTTTACCCTAGATATTGACTATCTTTACGATGGTATTCCCTTAGTCGTTGTCGGTTTAGGTATTTTTGCTTTACCCGAGATAATCAGCTTACTAGTCAAAAATAGCGCTATCGCCTCTTCGCCAAATAAACTTGGTCACGGCTTAAGACAAGGTTTTAAAGATGTGTTTGCGAATCTTCCACTCGTTGGTAAGTCTTCCATTTTTGGTAGCTTGATTGGCGCGATTCCTGGACTGGGCGGTTCTGTCGTGGATTGGATGACCTATAGCTTTGCCATAAATTCTAGCAAAGACTCGTCTCAATTCGGAAAAGGTGATATTCGCGGTGTCATCGCTCCTGAGTCAGCAAACAATGCTTGTGCTTCTGGCAGCATGATCCCAACTATTCTATTTGGTGTACCGGGTTCTGGTGCAGCTGCTGTATTTCTTGGTGGCATGCTATTGCTGGGTATCCAGCCCGGTGTGTCAATGATATCAACTCACCTTGATTTGACATACACCATTATTTGGTCACTAGCTTTGGCCAACATTCTTGGTGCCCTATTCTGCATCTGCTTTACACGTCCAATATCACTACTAACTTATATCAAGTTTTCAATACTGACCCCCATTATTTTAACCTTGATACTCTTCGCCGCTTATCAAGCGACACGCAGTCTGGGTGACTTTATTTTCTTGGGTATTGTGGCTGCTCTCGGTGTCATGATGAAAGGGGCAAATTGGCCTAGACCCGCTTTTTTGATCGGCTTTGTCTTGTCTTCAGGGGCTGAAAACTACTTTTTCCAGAGCATCCAATTCTATGGCTACGAATGGTTCTTGCGTCCCGGTGTTATTACCATAGCCGCACTCATTATTGTCGGTTTTGTGCTACCTCCGATTCTGAAGAAAAGAAAACAAAAGATGAAGCCAGAGCAGCTCATACAAGAAAAAGAGCAAAACAGTATGGCCAACACTGTTTCTTGGACAGATTTAGGAATCATTACGGTGATGGGAGGCTGTGCAACCTATGCACTAGTGAATATTTGGGATGCCTCAACGCTAACAAAAGCGTTCCCCATTATAGCCATCACGATCGTCTTGTTTTCTATCACAATGGTTGTTAGCAAATACTTGAGAGAGAAACACACTAAGGTTTCATCAGATCTCACCATGAATATGGTATATATTGTAGGCTTTTTTGCGATTGCCTATGGTTATTATCTATTTGGCTTTATTTCAACTACCTTTGTGTTTTCACTCTTATTTTTGAAATTCCTAGCAAAAGCGTCATATGTTAAATCAACAGCCATTGCACTTGGTCTGGTCGTCTTCTTAGTGACGATGGGGAGAGTGATGAACGTAGACTTCCCTGAAGGCCTATTTGACCCGTATCTCTTAAGCACCATTAAAACCTTTATTTAGGCACTCCCGCCTTGAGTCCCGATGCATCGTTCTTTGCATCGGGCTTTTTTTTATGAAATATATAACTTCCTGACCTTTTACAAATAGATCTCATTTCTTTTTCATGCTAAATTTGCCCCACTTAGGTGCACTTTTTATGCGTAATGTTACAAATAGTAAGTGTAAGATTACGCATAATATCAGCGACTATCCCCACAAACGCAGCACCTTAGTAATCAATACAACAACTAAAAAAGCTCTCAGAGCTAATCTTATCGAGGACTATCTATGCAAGCATTCATTGATTTCTTGAACGGAGTCATTTGGAGGCCTGCCTAATTTACCTATGCCTAGGGGCTGGCTTATTTTATTCAATACTGACGCGCTTTGCTCAAGTTCGTCATTTTAAAGAAATGTGTTCACTTTTATTCAATTCCAACGATTCAGACAAGGGCATCTCTTCTTTTCAAGCGCTTGCAGTATCGTTATCCGGACGTGTCGGTACTGGTAACATTGCAGGGGTTGCGGCCGCTATTGGTTTTGGTGGTCCTGGTGCTGTTTTCTGGATGTGGGTCGTTGCTTTCTTAGGCGCAAGCACGGCTTATGCGGAATCAACATTAGGTCAGCTTTATAAAGTCAGTGAAAACGGTCAATACCGTGGTGGTCCAGCATACTACTTTGAGCGTTGCCTAGGCTGGCGCTGGTTAGGCGTGCTTTTCGCGTTATCTTCTATTATTGCCTGCGGTATTTTCCTACCTGGCATTCAAGCCAACTCAGTCGGTAATGCAGTAACACAAATATTCGGTGAAGGCGTGATTGTTTCCAGCTCGTTTGGTGAAGTAGGTTCCACTAAATTAGTTGCCTTAGCCGTTATCTTGATTGTATTAGCCTTCATTATTTTTGGTGGCATCAAACGCATTGCTAACTTCACTCAAATCATTGTGCCATTCATGGCGCTTGGTTACATCGTAATGGCACTGATCGTTGTTTTCCTAAATCTAGACAAAGTACCAGGCATCTTTGGCTTGATTTTCTCTGACGCTTTCACTGCACAAGCAGGTTTTGGTGCGGCTATCGGTTGGGGGGTAAAACGTGGAGTTTACTCTAACGAAGCAGGTCAAGGTACCGGTCCTCACGCTGCCGCTGCTGCAGAAGTACAACACCCAGCACAACAAGGTCTTGTTCAAGCCTTCTCAGTCTACGTTGATACTCTGTTCATTTGTACCGCAACGGCTCTAATGATTTTGATCACGCAGCAATACAACGTGCAAGGAACATTACCTGATGGTCAATTCATTGTACAAAACGTTGACCCTTCAACTATTATAGCATCTCCTGCTTTCACTCAGATGGCACTAGCAAGCGTATTTGGTAGCTCAGGCCCTGTGTTTGTAGGTATCGCATTGTTCTTCTTCGCTTTTACGACGATTTTAGCGTATTACTATATTGCCGAGACAAACGTCGCATACTTACGTCGCGCATTGAATATCAACGTTTCATTGACTTTCGTAAAACTGCTTATCATGTTCATGGTAGCATACGGTACGGTTAATACTGCAGGTTACATCTGGAACCTAGGTGACGTTGGTGTAGGCCTAATGGCGTGGCTAAACATCATTGGTATCCTAACCATTTTCTTTATGGCAAAACCTACAATGAAAGCCTTGCGTGATTATGAAGACCAAAAAGCAGCGGGTGTAACAGAGTATACTTTTAACCCGAAAGCACTGGGTATCAAAGGCGCTGAATTCTGGGAAAAACGTTACGACAAGCAACAAGCTGAAAAAGCGGCAAACAAATAACGCTCGTCCTATAACTCAGGGTACGATAAAAAGGGTCACACATAAGTGACCCTTTTTTGTGCTATTAAATCTATTTTACAGATAAACGCTTCTAAGGCTTAATATAAGCAAAACCATCCGCCTGCTTCTCGATCAACGACAAAACCCCAACAGGCACCACCGTTACATACTCAGGCAACAAATCATCAGTGATGCCGGCCCCATTCAGTGAATTCTGACACACAACAAACTCAACCCCATTAGCGACCAATTCTTGTATTAAGTCCGCATAATTTAATGAAGCACTATCACCAAAAACCAATACCGCTTTCGAGTTTGACACCACCGTAATATTCGATGAAACAGGATCTACTGCCTTCACAAGATTACGCACGTTCGCCAACAACAAAGACCATTTGTCCACTTCATCAATATGAAATACTACGTTTACTGATTGCATTAATCCTCCTTAATACTTTCCAAAATACACGGTCAATAAAGCCTTATCATAGAAAACAATGCCGCTACCAGAGCATAAGCCAACATAGGGATTATCGTGCGTTTAATAATAAAACCCTCTTTGTTATTCACACCTAGGATCGTCGATACCGCAATAATATTATTAATACATATCATGTTTCCCATAGCGGCACCGGCCGACTGCAACGCAAGCACTAACGTAATGGGCAGGCCCACTTCTTCTGCAATACCTAATTGAATACCACCAAAGGTTAAGTTGGATACCGTTGCCGATCCAGAAAAGAAAGAGCCTAACGCCCCAAGTAACGCCGCTGTGTAGCCCCAGCTATCGCCCAATAACCGAGCAAAAGCTTGGGCTAATAACAACATTGGCGCCTGACTGCCACCCTGCATCATCACATTCACCATGACCAAAGCGCCCATTAGAGACAGCGTAGGCAAGAACAAACGCTGCCCTGTGTCTCGTACGGATGTTAAAACAAGCGCCCGTGACATACCAAACAAAGGAATACACACCAACACCACAAGCAAGAATGGGATCAAGGCAGGCACATAAAGACTTTTATACTGCCAACTCACCTCTGTGCCAAAAATATTATTGAAGCTCAATACTAACGCCTGACTTATTTCAAACTTTGTTGCACCAAATTGCCAAGCCCATAAAGGCGACATTGCATTCAGTAAGTCCTTTATTCCCCACTGTGGGACACGAGTAACAATTAAAATGGCAATCAACAGAGCAAATGGTACAAATACTTTAACAATCTTTCGCGCCGCCAATTTAGTATCGTCTGGTTCTCTTTCTATCGCTAAAGACAAGCCGATACCGCTCTTTGCCAACCAAACGCTTAGCGCCAATCCTATCGCGCCACCAATAAGAGCGGGGAATTCATAATTCCATTGAGCAAAAAAAACATAAGGCACAACACATGAAAGCACGCTCAGTAAAATAAACCCTGCATTGCGTCTAATTTCTGACCATCCAAGAAGAAATCTCAAAGCAATAAAAGGGATAACCAAAGCCGCCGCACTATTCAGCAACGCTGTTTGCATCGCGATGTCCATCAGCTGCACATCAGACAAAGACAAACCAGATAAACCAAACCAAATAGGTGTGCCAACGGCTCCAAAAGACACTGGTACAGAATTCATTGCAAGCGTAAAAATGGCCACAGGAATCGCAGGAAACCCCAGACCAACTAAAATAGGGGCGGCAATCGCCGCCGGTGTACCAAAACCCGATGCTCCTTCAATCATAAAGGCAAACGCCCAACCAATGATCATCAATTGAGCGACTTTATTAGCACTGATACTTTTTAACCATTGACTCAATACTGCTTCCGCGCCAGAAAAATGCAACACCCGATTTAATAAAATAGCGCCAGCTACAATAGAAATAGGTGTCAATACAGACAATAAACCAGCCAAAACGGTTGCCGCCAATAAAACCACATCGGCCTGAAAAAATAGCCATTGAATCAATACAACCATTAGTGCGGTTGCTGGTAAAGCTACATGAGAAGGCACCGCATGACGTTTTGTCATTGCCCAAATCAATAACACAATCGGCAACCCCGATATAAAGATACCCATCTTCATGCAACCTATTAAAAATGTGTAATATCAATCAATACGCTTTACAAGACTGGAAAAATAGCGTCAAAAGCCCTATTGTTTAAGACTGGCATAATCTATTGCCACAGAAAATCAGCCACTCCAAAGTCAGTGCCTAATTTTCTTTTATATTACTGCATAAAGAAAAGAGAACAGGTGACATGAAGCAAAAAGACTTTCGAAAACTTGGCTGCACAGAATGTTCTACAGCTTGCGACTTAGGTTTCGACTTCACTATGGCATTTCAGCCAATTATCAATAGCCAAACCAAAACGGTTTTTGCACAAGAGGCACTTGTTCGTGGTTTAAATCAAGAAGGCGCATTCCACGTTTTCAAAAACGTTAACGACACTAACCGTTATCGATTTGACCAAAGCTGTCGTGTGAAAGCCATCAAACTAGCGGCAGAATTAGGCGTGCATGAAAAGAGCTTTTTAAGCATTAACTTTTTACCGAACGCCGTTTACAAGCCTGAACTATGTATAAGAACGACACTAAACGCTGCTGAAGAGTACAAATTCCCTAAAGAAAAGATTATTTTCGAATTTACCGAAAATGAAAAAATAACCGATAGCACGCACTTAGAATCTATTATTCAACATTACCAACAACAGGGCTTTTTGACCGCGACCGATGATTTTGGCTCAGGATTCAACGGATTAAACCAGCTAGCTGATCTAAAAACTGACATCACAAAAATCGACATGGCACTGATCAAAAATATAGACCAAGACAAGAAACGCCAGATCATTGTGCGTAACTTGGTGAATTTATTTCAGGATCTCGACATGATGATTGTCGCCGAAGGTGTCGAAACAAAGGCGGAATATCACACACTCAGAGACATGGGCATCCACCATTTCCAAGGCTATTACTTCGCTAAACCCAGTTTCGAATCCCTCGCGGAAATCAATTGGGATTAAGCCAACTCTTTATTGAAAAACCACTTCGAATCGTTCTAACACCAACAGCATATCCTCTGTTGGTTCAATACCTAAAGCTTTGCACTCCACGGAAAAAAACGCCCAGTGCGCTTCTCACCGAAAACACTTCCTCTAGAGAAATACCTTCAAATCAATAACATTTTACATACTGTCGCCAATTATGCTGCTCTTTGAAACCAAGCACTTCACGAATTTTACGGTTTGAAAACAATGCCTCATGCTCCCCCATTTCTCGGGTCATAGGCACACCCGGAAAAAGCGCTCCGCTAATTCTTGGGTAGGAATAATCGCGCCATTATGATCGTTTCCGGCGTTAAAAATCTGAAAACCCAAGCCGTCTTTTTGCAAACATAAATCGACAATTTGACCCAGATCTCGAGCATCAATATAACAAAATGCATTGCGACGACGTACTTCAGGGTGTTCAAAATAATTCGGAAACAGCTCAGCGTATTCATGAGGTTCAATCACATTGCCGATACGAAGCGCATAAATATCAATGCCTGATCGACGTTGAAAACTTCGTGCTGTTTTCTCGTTTACGACTTTAGACAGGCCATAGCTGTCCATTGGATCAACATCGTAATCTTCTTCTAATGGCAAAGAATGTGGATCGGTTTGGCCATCAGAAAAACAAATACCGTAAGTGGTTTCTGATGATGCAATCACCACTTTTTTAATACCCAGCTTGACCGCGGCTTCAATCACATTGTAAGTCCCGATGGTATTGACTCGAAACGTTTCATTATCAGGGTTGATTAAGATTCTTGGCACGGCGGCAAAATGCACTACCGCATCAAACACTGGCACTCCGGTCCCAAGCTCTAACTCATCAAATCCTGCATAGGCTGTCATCGCGTTGAACATTTGGCCGGAGTCCGTAATATCAGCCACTAAGTTGTCCACTCCTGGATAATCCAAAGGCACTAAATCAACATTCAACACTCGATGTCCTTGCGCAAGCAAATAAGCAACAACATGCTTACCCGCTTTACCTGAACCACCAGTGAACAATATGCGTTTTGATGTCATATACCTACCTCAATCAATTGGGATATTTGTGGAAAGACGCCACTTCCTTTTGGGTTAAATAACGCCACTGCTCACTCTCTACATCAAGGCAAACATCACCTATTTGCTCTCTATGCAGCCACGCCACTCGATTCTGTACAGCCGCAAACATACGCTTTACCTGATGAAATTTGCCTTCTGTAATGGTCAGTCGCACTTCGTTTGGCGCAATCACCTCTAACATAGCAGGCAATGTTAACTGCGTCTCCCCTTGCAATTTGATGCCTTCTAAAAATCTCTCAGCCACCTCTTCCGCTTGCTCATGGCTTAACGCTTTAGATAAACCAACACGGTAGACCTTTCGGCAGCCATTGCAGGGGCGCGTAATATCAAAAGACCAGCGACCATCGTCCGTAATCAACACCAAGCCTGTTGTGTCCGCATCTAGACGCCCTGCAATGTGTAATTCAGAAACTCGCTCCACCTGTAGATAATTAAACAACGATGGATAAGCTTCATCAATATTAGAGCAAACCGTGTTAATCGGTTTATGCAGAAGAATATAGCGAAAATCGCGAGCCTTCAGCCTGTCGCCATTCAACAACACGGTATTGTTTTCATGCACTTGAACCGACTCATTCGTCACCACCTCACCGTTAACGCTCACTTTCCCAGCATGAATGTATTGGGTGGCAGCGTCCTTGCGTAGCTCGGTACTTTTACAAATAAACTTATCAAGGCGCATACTAAAATTCTTATTTCTTAACCATCAAATCTTCAAGCTTCAACCCTGTGGCTTTATGGATACTGCGCCACAGGTAATAAAATATCGCCATCATCATCACCATAGAAGGAATCGCAATCATAGGATAACTGTATAATGTCATTTGCCCCAGCTCCTCATTGAACGCTTCGGTTCCCGCTGGGCTGGTAACAATCCACTTAGCAAGCACATAATTCATAATCGCAGAGAAAGCAAAAGACCCTGCCACAAAATAAGTGGCCTTCATCAACTTTCTCTCAAAGACCTGAACACTGTTATTTTCTTCTAACTTATTTTGGATCGCCTCTACATCCATTATGGCGGCGTTAAATAACAAAGCTCGCACCAAAGGATAAGGTGTAAAAGTCGACACTAATACCGCAATACCAATAATGGCAGGAATAGACGCTTCTTTAATCGCCAGCCACTTATTATCCAGTTCAAACAAGCCGATACTGCCGGTCAACAACACACTAACCAACCCTAACAAAGCAATAAAATTGAATTTCCTGTATTTGACCAGCTCAAACACCCCCCAACCAAGTGGAAAAGCAAGAGCAAGCATAAGACCACCACTCACCCCCAACTTATCTTCACCGCTTAACTTCATCAAAATAAAAGACGGCAAAATAACACTAACAATAAGGTCCACCATAGGACGCGGTTTATGCTCAGGAGAACGGTTCATAGATTTACGATTCCAAGTTAAATATAAAGACGAATGATCAGGCCATTATACAGAAAAAAACCTGATCGATGCTCAGACCTCAAAGATAAACCTTTTGTTCAGTGATTATTCGCCTATTCAAACAACGCCGCGGCGTTTTTTACGCTATACTGCAGCACATTTGTCTTTTGACAAACCCAACCCCTTACGACAATCTGTCCGAGCGCCTATGCCATTTGCAAAACTGGGATTATCCGTCCCCCTAGTACAAGCCACTAAAGAAATGGGGTATACCACCCCAACACCGATCCAAAAACAAGCCATTCCCGTCATTCTTTCTGGGAAGGATCTCATTGCCACCGCGCAAACTGGCACAGGTAAAACGGCCGCTTTTGTATTGCCCATATTAGAACGGTTAGGCAACCTCAAACAAAACCATGAAAAACCTACCTTACGTGGTAAACGTGTTCGCGTTCTAATTCTGGTTCCAACGCGCGAATTAGCCATACAGGTGGCATCTAGCGTCAAGGACTACAGTAAGCATCTCAAGGTTAGCTCCATGGTGGCTTATGGCGGCGTAGATACTGAACCGCAAAAGCAGCGCTTAATTGAAGGCATCGATATTTTAGTGGCAACACCAGGTAGGCTTTTGGATCTAGCTCACCAACGTGCGGTCCATTTTGACGAGCTGGAAGTGCTGGTTCTAGACGAAGCAGACAGAATGGTCGACATGGGTTTTGTAGGTGACATAAATAAAATCATCGAGCGACTACCTGAAAATCGTCAAAACTTGTTGTTTTCAGCGACAATGACCGACGATGTGCGCGCCCTAGCTTACGATTTCTCCGATAGCAAAATGACCGATCTCGCCGCAGAAATAGCCATTTCTCCGAATATCCGAGCAGCAGCCAATATCAAACAATGGCTCATCACAGTCGATAAAGACACAAAATCAGCCCTACTAAGCCATTTAATCAAGGAACACGACTGGGACCAAGCGCTGATCTTTATTGAGAAAAAACACGGTGCAGCCAAACTTGTCGATCAACTCGCAAAGCGTGGCATTAAAGCCGATTCCATACATGGCGACAGAAGCCAAGCCATGCGCGAAAAGATTTTAGCGCAATTCAAATCCGGTGAACTTAAATACTTAGTCGCCACAGGTGTGGCTGCTCGAGGACTCGACATTGGCGAACTAAGCCGCGTCGTGAATTACGATTTGCCTTTTAAACCAGAAGAATACATTCATCGCATAGGCCGAACAGGGCGAGCCGAGTCCAAAGGGGAAGCCATCTCTTTTGTCGCCATGGGGGATTTCAAAAACCTCTGTGCAATTGAAAGTAGATTGAAACATGTCATTGACCGCAAAGAGATTGCGGGCTTCCCAGTGAGAAAAACTGTACCTGTCTCAATCTTAAATTATGTGCGTAAACACAACCGCTAACACAAAATCAATATCTTTTAGATACAAAAGTTTACAAAGATAGATAAAATGCTGTATATCTAAGAAATACATTATGGCAGTGGTAAAAACTAAGGCATGAAAGATCATATAACAATATCGATTTCTTCAATCCATGGAAGTAAGCACTTTAGTTTGGGAAAAAGAACTCGCCATACTGTTAAATTTATCAGTGGAGTAATTTTTCTTTGCATACTCATAACCGCTGCCATTATTTATTATCTAGTGAATGATGCGGAGTTTTCTAAATTAAAGCTCCGCGAATTAGAAGATAAATCTTTGTCTTTAAGCAAAGAAATTAAATCATTAACCGCACTAAAAATAAATTTAGAACAAGATTTATCTGAACGTGAAGAGCGTATGCAACTCGTCTCAGATCGACTGGATGATCTGGAAAAACTTCTCGGCATGGAAAACCTAGTCGAGGAACGGTTTGAATCGCGCCTAAATGTTGCCACTATTAACTCATCAATACGGGTCGCCATGTTAACCCATATTCCAAGTGGTCCGCCGGTCAAACATGCCAGAACGTCTTCGGGTTATGGTGAACGAAAACACCCTGTCACAGGCATTGCCGCGTTTCATCGTGGGCAAGATTTTGCGGTCAATGTCGGCACCCCTATTTATGCGCCAGCAGATGGGGCAATTGAATCCGTCCGACCAAGCAGCAAAGGCTCTGGCAATTATATTCGCATACTTCATGCCTACGGATTTTCGAGTCTCATATTCTCATTTAAGCAAATTCGTCGTCAGCCGAGGCGATTTTGTTAAAAAAGGTGATTTAATCGCCTATTCAGGGAACAGTGGGCTGTCCTCTGGACCACACCTGCATTATGAAGTGAGGTTTATTGGACGACCATTAAATCCAAAGCCCTTTGTGGATTGGAGTGTTGATAATTTTGATACCATTTTCAAAAGCATAAGAGGTATACAATGGGAATCTTTGGTGGGCAAAATAGAGTCAAGAGTCAGTCATCAACTACAACGCTCATCGCAGAAGGTTGTTCAGTCAAAGGACATCTCAAAGTAGCGAACCAGCTGCAAATTGATGGCTATGTAGAAGGTCAAGTTGATGCGATTACTCAATTAAAAATCAGCGAATCAGGAAAAGTACTTGGAGAAATAACCACCGAACGCCTGATTATTAATGGTCATTTCGAAGGCACTTGTCGCGCTAACTACGTTGATATTCTAAGTAACGGACGCATTAGCGGCACGGTTTACAGCGATAATCTAAGCATTGAACCTGGCGGAAAGTTTACTGGAGTCACTCACCCAGCTGAAGCTACCGCACCTAAGCCAGAAGCAAAAGCCAAGGAAACCCAACAGCTAAATAAAAAGATCGCCTTGATTAGTAATGATCCGCCTATTAGCTGAAGAAATGGCTTTATTCAGCAACAAAATGCTCGAGTAACTCAGAATTGGTAGGGTAGGTTTGCAATAAATCCACCAGTTTACTGGCGCCTTCTACAGGCTTCAAATGGGTAAGTGATCGTCGTAACGCTCGTACCTTTTCGATATCCTTGCTATCAATTAGCAACTCTTCACGGCGCGTGCTGCTTTTTGCTATGTCTATCGCTGGGAAAATTCGGTGGCTTGCCACTTCACGTGACAACACAATCTCCATATTGCCCGTCCCTTTGAACTCCTCAAAAATTACCTGATCCATTCGACTCCCTGTGTCCACTAAAATCGTGGCAAGAATCGTTAATGAACCACCATTCTCGATATTTCGTGCCGCACCAAACAGTTTGCGGGGAATTTCCAACGCTCTGGTATCCAACCCACCAGACATGGTGCGACCACTGCTTTTACGATCTGCGTTATGCACACGCGATAATCGAGTCAACGAATCGATCACAATCATCACATCCTGACCAGCACCAGCCTGAGCACGTGCTTTATCAAGCAGCTCATCGGCCACTCGAACATGCTGCGCATAACTTTCATCTGAAGAAGATGCATGTACCTCAGCCGACACCCCACGTCTAAAATCCGTTACTTCTTCTGGCCGTTCATCAATCAGCAAGGCATACAACTTAATATCAGGATAAGCGTCACCAACGGCCTGACAAATATGCTTCAAGATGGTTGTTTTACCAGACCCAGGTGGCGCCACAATCAAACCTCGCTGCCCCAAACCAATTGGCGTAATTAAATCCATCGCTCGCATGGACAACTGCTGAGATGCAGACGCCAAATGAATGCAAGGTGCAGGGTGAATGATCACACCATTTAAAAAACGCTTTTGTGGATCACTTTCAAACACCTCATGCCGCCCCTCTTCTACAGAGTTGACGTCAGAGGCACGTTTGCCTTTCAAGCTTAAGATTTTTCTCGTCATGGTATGGGTTACAGCCTTAATAATGAAATGTTATTGCTAACGTCACGTAATGACGTCATTAAGAACTTAACCTAAAAGAAGATAAAGGTTACTCATCTTCCAATCGATTCAGATGCCGCCCTCTGGGCTCATCTCCAACACGAAGCACAATATCAGAATGCAAAAACTCAGCCGCCGCGGCAGAATCTTTTACTTTCACCGCACTGCGCTCTAGCATTTCGGCTTCAAACTCTGCCAATACAGCTTGTCTAACTCCCACGTCCCGCCAATTGGAACCAATCCTACAACCAGCCGCAATGCTTCGAGCCAGCGCCAGCGCATCCAACAACGCTTGATTCGCCCCTTGACCTTTGAATGGACTCATTGGGTGAGCGGCATCGCCAATCAAGGTAACATTATTGCCCTTTGCCAACCATTCAGGTTGCAGCAAAGTACGGTCATACACAGGATACCCCGACACCAACGATGAGGATGTGGCCGTTAAAATCTGAGGAATCGGAGAATGCCACTGGGTTCTTCGACAAGCCTCTTCTTTCAACGCTTGCGCACCTTGCGCACTCAATGTTTTCGCATCGCTTTCTGACATCGGAAAACTCAATTGCCACATCACGGAATCTGCGGCATAGGGCATAATATAAATTCTTTCGTTGCCATTGGCGGTTTGAAAAACCGTGGCCGAATCCAACAGATCACTCTCAATATCGCCCAGATCCGCCAATGAGCAAATCCCTAAGATGACGATGCAACCTAAGTAACGCAGCGGTGTGGCTTCCTCAGTGATTAGCAAACGACGCACCACACTTCGGATACCATCCGCGCCCACAACGAGATCCGCTTTCGCGCTTTTTATCTCGCCACCGACTTGAAAGCGTAAATCAACACCCCCTTCAGACTCTTGAAAATCAACCAATTGATGACCCCAATGCAACGCATCGTGACCACCAAGCTGATCAAGCAAAGCCAAGCGCAAAGCCTGACGCGCAATATGAATATTGGTTCGCTTCGGCGCGGTTTTCGTACCAGAATGCACCCACTTTCGCATTCCCCACTCACCGACCACGTCACCTTCCGGTGTATGGACCAAATGCCGCGTGGACACCACACCCTCTTCTAAAGAGAAAATCCCCAGACCTTCAATCGCCTTACTCGCCTGCTGCAGGGTCAGTCCATAGCCTTGAGATCGAACATCAAAACCACTATCGCGCTCATAAAGCGTAAAAGGAATACCACGGTGCAGACACGCCACCGCCAGAGCCACACCCCTATGCCACCACCGATGATAGCAACGTGAGGATAATGTTCCGTGTCTGCCACGGGAAAGTGATCAGACGGCAACAACCCAGAACCTGCACACTTCAAGCACAACTCAAGATGCGCTTTAGGACGAATAGGCGCAGGCCCCTGCCCCTTCATCTGCTCAAACTCGGTTAATTCTTTTAAGTACGATAAACGTACTTTTTTACGTAACCTTCGACTGCGCTTTCCTCGCCCTTGGCAATAGGTACAGGCAATCCAATAACTCTCTTTAACGTCCAATCTATTCACTTCTTCTCAAAAAGAACCAACGCTTTATCCCATAGTACTTAGGCAAAGCCTTACATTAATGCTCGTTGATGCAAATAATAGCCGATACCAGCCAAGCGACCACCACCTTTTTTAACATTCGATCAAATTAATACCCGATCGCCCTCAAAAGGCACGCAGCGGTTTTATCCTGCATTCATCATGTTACTAAGACACCTCATAGGACGCTTTTCAACCGTCAAACTATTTACTATACTCTTCAGTCTATTAATTGGATATAAGGTTTAACCGTTGGAAAATTTTATTGTTACTGCTCTGATACACCCTCTAACTGTTGTTATTGCTAAAGTCCTACTGACCTTTGTGTTTTGGATGGCTGGAGCTCTTTGGTGTATTCAATTTCAAAGTCATTGTTCAAGAAATGGTCGATGTTAACTTACCGTATCCACGTCTTTTTGCTCTGGCCACGATCACCACACAATTAGTAGGCTCATTACTTGTCATTACCAATTTCAGTGGTCTTGGCTGGTTAGGTGCAGGATGGTTGGCGGTATTTCTTCTGCTAACCATTCCGCTAGGCCATGCATTTTGGACATTTGAAGAACCCAAACGAACGCACGAATTCCACATTGCGCTTGAGCATGTAACGGTAGTCGGAGGGCTTATATTGGCAGCTATTCTTTCTGCATTGCCAATGTGACATCCCCTATTTTGACAGGCGAGATAAAACTCAAGGAAAAGATATGGCTCATGGAAGAGGATTATTTGTCATAAATACGCCTAATATGCTGGTTCTGGAGCAAGCTCACGCTCTGTATCGTTCCCGAATCAGCATTCTTTTTTCATTCTTTCAAGGCTTTTAAAGGTCAATATCTGAACAGTAGAACATCACTCCAAATTACCCACCCATCAAATATCCAAATATTATTTTAAAGAGTCTGTTTCTTTTGACTGACGGATTTGATGCTATTATAGGGCTGATATAATGTGTTTAACTTCTGCCATGCTAACAAGGCTTAGTAGACATATATCCCTAGATAGACCAGATCGGAGTGAAAGTGACGTTAGAGAAAAAACAACGAGGCAGGCCAAAAGACAATGCTAAAAAAACCGCCATACTCGACAGCGCCCGCAATTTATTTCTCGCAAAAGGCCCAGATGTCAGTTTGGACGAAATAGCCGCCTCTTCTGGCGTTGCAAAGGCGACCCTGTATGCAAAATTCACCGACAAAAAAGCGTTAATAGAAGCGGTTATTCGTCGTGAATCAGACCTCACCGTGACCGAAGAGCAGTTCACTAACTTCAGCCAAATCCCCATTTCCGATGCGTTGTATGCTTTCGGTCTGCAATATTTAACATTTATTAACAACCGAGACTTATTAAATTGGGATAGGCTAATTTCGTCATTAGAATCACAAAATAGTGATTTGCAAAAACGTATTTTTGATTTAGGTCCTAGGTCGTGGTCAGAACCTCCTCACACAATTAATTGAACAAGCTGTGGCCAAAGGGCAATTACCACCATGTGATTCCACTCAAGCCGCGGATATACTAACCGGCCTCTGGCTCGGCTTTGTCAACCTTGAAATCAAGCTAGGTGTTCGTCCACCTCTGACGGATATTGAGATGGAAGAACGCGTGAAACAAGGCATCGAAAACCTCTTAAAAATACTCAAAACTTAGGTCAACTGGGCAGAATACCACTTACACAACCCTACTAGCGACCTTACTCCCCTGCTTAATCAACACGTTTACCTACACTCAGTTGCTTAACATTAGATCGCGCGGTATCAGAAGGTCAGCCGGGATTGACCAAAGAGGCGGGCGTATTCACGGCTGAAATGAGATGAACTGTCATAGGACAACCCAAGACTATTCAGTTAATCCCTTGATATAACGGGGTTCTAGAGATAGGTAGCTTGATAAAATGGTGGCTTAATAAAATGCCTAAAAATCTACACTCTAACCTCCTCCATCTCGGGATGCATTTTTAAATACGTCGCCCAAGACGAATCAATCGCCTTCACTTCCTGTTCAATCCAGCGTTTGAACGTCATGACTTTTTGGTACTTAAAATGCGGCGCTGGCGCAACAAGATAAAAGTCATACTGAGACTTCATGTAAATAGGCAACGGGCAAATCAACTGCCCCTTCTCAATCAGCTCATACACCAAACCATAGCGCATCATCGCCAAGCCTTGGCAAGACAGCAAGGCTTCCACCAACGACGTCGAATCCGCCACATGCAAATGCGACTTCATCGGCATATCATAAAGATCTAAAAAACGCTGCAACACAGGCCACACATGTCGGACATCCGGTCCAGTATCAGTAATAATAGGAATATTGAGCAACTGCTCCTTGATTGGCTGATCAACATTAATCATCGACGGATGACACACCAACACCAAATACTCTTTGAACAACAATTGCGATGTCAGCCCAGCATACTGACCACGACCTAAACGAATGCACAAATCCAAATCACTGTCCGCAAAGGTCGATAAATCAATACTCGGACTTAAACGCAGATTAATCTCCGGCTGCTGCGCCTGAAAGCGCCCCAAACGCGACACCAACCAACGACTCGAAAACGACGGCACCGAACTGATGACCAAGGTATTGGGCGTCGGATCTTCCATAATGCCTTTCACACCTTCTTCCAATAAACCAAATGCCCTCTCAACGTAGTCAAACAAATACTGCCCTTCCGACGTCAGCACCACTTGGCGAGTATGTCGCTCAAACAACTCAACACTCAGCGCCTGCTCAAGGGTCTTAATCTGCTGACTCACCGCCGCCTGCGTCACAAACAAAGACTCCGCCGCCTTCTTAAAACTCAACGTCTGCGCCGCATAACGAAACGCCTGCAAAGATTTCAGCGGCGGTAAAACTCGATTAGAAGACATGGAAGGCACCTTTTATAAGTAAGATTTTCTTAACTATAAAACACTTTTTCTCGTTTGTCGCGGTGCAATGATTAGACGATTATTTGCACATAAAGCAAACAAACTCATTAACATAGAAAAGGATAGCGCTATGAAAAATTGCACCTCAGAAGCATTAAACAATATAGAAAACAGCCAACTAAACGTAAGCCAATGCTGCAAAGACACATTAGATAATCTGAAAGAAAAGCCATGGAAAGGGATCTTCAAAAAAATCGCACATAACTGGCGCACTAGAAGCCGACTCAGCTACCTAAACGAAGCGCAACTGAAAGACATCGGCCTCACCGCTGCGGATGTGGATCACGAAGTGAATAAAGCACTGTGGAAGTGAGTTTTTTGATTGAGTGCGGGATAAGCAAGGGCGCTTTGGGGAGTGCCCTTATTGCAGGGTTGTGGTTTCTATAGACAGATTTGGGTTGTATTTTGACGCCGCGCTCTGCGGAAATTTAGGAGCGCCAGCGAGTAAATTTTCCGTAGCAGCGTTTTGTTAGGCATTCTTGATCCAGTCATAAAACGTTTTAAAGGATTCATCTCGCTCCGATAGTTCTTCAAGGTCTAGGTCGTTAACAAGCTTAGTTAACATCTCGCGCATCTCTGTTCCTCGATACCGGCGACGGAATTCCTTAGGGTGGTCCAAACCAAGCCAAGACTCTATTTCTGGATCTGGAATCGAACACCGCCAGCTATCCAATTCAACTCCTCGGTTTAGCATGTCACGGGTTTTGCCAATGTCATTATCTGAGTCTGTAACGATTAGAACAGGAGCGTTTGTGATGATGTTGCTAGCGGCATTTGCAACACGGGGGATAGTCATTTTACCCATGGCGACAATAATATTGATTTTCTTGGTCAGACCAAACTTATTGAGAATTTTAGTTGCCAAAAGTGACAGTAGTTCTCGGTCAGTGGTTCCTTCACAGACAATGACCAAGTCAGAATTTGCTTCAAAATTTAAATCCTGCTTAACAAGCATTGATGACCTACTGTCGTAAGTGAAGGCTTCGATGATGGTTTGACCATCTTTTGAAACTTGTTCCATTTCAGTTGAATGATAGACAACACCCTCTTCAGCTGCAATTCTAAGCTTAGATTTCAGAACACTTCTGAAACTACTCCCTCCGATGATTGCCGCGTCGATATCTTCCTTGCCGAACAGAATTACATTTAGAGACTTTCCAAGTGTTAAAGCATCAACTGCATCTTTGGAGTAACCAGACATGGAGATAAAAACCCCAATTGTCCCAGCTAGTTTGCCGTCAACTTTTCCCTTGAACTGATAAATTGCTGAAGCTGGCAACTCATTTTTATGCCATTTTGCCTCTAGCAGAAAAACACTGCCATCGAGAAAGAATGATCCATCAATCTGTTCCCCTTCGGCTTTAAAACTTGCGCGAGGATCTAGTTGCTCATGCTCTAAACAGCTTTTAAGTATCTCCTCAAATGCGTAGCCCCTTTTTCGATACCATGTGGGAGGAGCATCGTCAGCCGGTTCAAGCAATTCTTTATATTTTTCTCTGAAATCCATAGCCCTTCATGCTTTCTCTGATGGCTGCCTAACGCCGCAATAAGCGGTGAGTAATAGTTGGCTAAAATGGAGCGAAGCGGAACGAGGCCAACTGTTACGAATCCGACTTGATTGCCTTGTTATGTGACTTGTTCTCGACACTTATACATTGTTGGCATTAACCTGACATACAGTTTTTTATTACATCCATCACACTTCAATTCGTGGCTGTAGCGCGTCGCGAAGCTTGAGCATCAAAGCCTAGAATTTTGCGCATTTTATAAAGTGACCAGAATTGTAGACTTAGGGAAGGAAAAGAACAAAGGGCCAAATGGCCCTTTTATTATGCTAGCAAAGCTGGCCATTCAATTGTTGTGGGGAAACCTGCTTGCTGCGGAACATCTGCTAATGCTTGGGCGTATGCGTCCAATGCTGATAACGAGTCTGTTGTCTCAATACCCAACCGCGCCTCGCGCGCGTGTCGCTCGTAGCGCCATGTAAACTGTTCTAACAAAGCATCACGCTGTGCTCTAGCTTTTGCCGCGAGTTGTTCGTCCGAAATCGTGGGATTTAAATGCGCGTAAATCTCGTCATCTGTCATTTCGACAGCGTCTTCCGGAATCCATATTTTTGTTGATTTCAGACGCTCTAACTCAATGTATTCCGGACACGACTCGTACGATAGTTGTGCGCTTTCGACGCGCTGCACTGCAATTTGATACTGTTCAAGAGCTTTTTTATCAGCTTCAAGAGCAATGTATTCATCACACGATTCGTATGCCGCTTTTGCTAGATCAAGAGCAGCTTGATTATCATCAGACTGTTCTAAATCGTACGTGCTTTTCGCCTGCTCAAAATCGTGAGCAAACGTCGAACTGTCTAACGCAGATTGAGCCGCCTCAACATTAATAGTATTAATATCAATCGCGTCTAGCGCTTCCACTGCTTCTTTCCAATCTGAATAATGCGATGTACTCAGCAGATCCGTATTTAAATTCTCAATCCACGCTGCTTTTTGAGAGCACGTTAATTGATCATCACTGACCGCGTAAACCCTACCGCCCACATTTCTGAAATATCTAGTCATCTGATGTAACTCCAACTTCTAATTCCGTCCGGTGCCGCCACGACCTCATATTCTTCCCCTGGTAAAATACATACAGAGATAGAACTCCACGCTGTGACGTCCCCTTGATCAGATACACTTTGCGGTGCTAACTGACCAACCCTAATTGTCAATCTATTAAAAAATACCAACCTCCACTCAATTGCAGCATCTGTCATGTTTATGTATGTAGTACCAACAGCACGAAACGACGGCGTGCCGTCGTCGAACGTCGCCCCTGTATCAGTCAACTCTGCTTGCTGTCGAGTTTGGCCGACTCCGAACAGAATATTGGCATCATGAAGCGATTTTGGCGTAATGTATGTCGTGTCATTCGTGCCTGCTACCACTGCCGACACAGCGGCCTTAGCTAAGTTCGCACTATGATAAACTTCGCGCCACGGCGCACTTAAAACTGTACTTTGGGCCGAATTCTGATGTCTAAAAAGCATTCTATCGCCATTTCTATCAACAAAAATTTCAGCAGATAATGTTTGCGATAATGAATTAATACGATCAGCTGTCTTGTTTACCATCAGCCAGCCGCCCAGACCAGTTGGAGAATCGGGTACTGCATCTGATATGTACCGAGATACACGATGCAATGGAGTATTAAAACTTTCGAACGGGAGATCACCTCCAATCCCAAAATCCCCTACTTTTAACAGTTTACCTTGGGTTGTATCTGTCGCGCTGGATGTCACATCATAGCCAACTGCATTACCTGTGTTGCCTGCGTGGAGGATTTCTCGCCAATCGGACCACACACCGTTGTTTTTGAAGCGAAAAAACGTGTTAGCGTTTTGCATGCGAGTAAATCGCTGTATTGCGTACGTAGTGACCGACGGTGATGCGTTTATATGCTCCAAAACCCCTTGATTTGCACCGTTTGCCCCAGGGTACGGCGATCCAGTCCACGTTGCCGGCACACAGTATAAACCAGCAATAATTAGCGTGTTTGCATCTCCGGATGCCAACAAAACGCCTTTTGTTGACAATAGCCCACCGTCACCCACTTTCAACAACTTATCTGGTGTGCCGTCTGTCGCATTCGTTGTAACTGGCAAACGTGCCAGCGCAACTGTTCCTGCGTTTAGATTTGATGCGTTGCGCAGGGCTTCGACTGTTGATTTTAAGTTGGTGATTTTTGTAGGGTCGTATGTGACACCAGCGGCTGTGACGGCTTGGACGATTTCATCAATGAGGTCATTAAACCAGTCTTGACCTGGATAGCTTGGTTCACCGCTATCGTTACTTTCTGAAAAGTAGCCCGCTGTGCCAGCGGTGATTTTTCGGGCGGGTCGGGTGGTTACTTGCGAGCCGTTTCGTAGTTTAGTCATGCATTGTCTCCATGCTATTCGTAGATGTATTCATAGTATTTACCCGCCATTTTGATCTTCTCTAGAGAGCAAATCAGAGCTGTGGCTGATTGTGATGTAAGCGGCGTTAAGCAGTCGTCTAGGCACGTTGCGTAGGCGTTTGGCACGCCTTTTACAATAACGCGCATTACATGGCGATATTTGGCTTCGTAAAGCGGGTACGTACAGCCACGCAAGCAGTGGTGCGGGTAGATTTCTTGCACTTCGATTGTGAATCCCAGTAGTGCCGCTAGTTCTTCAATTGCCCAGCTCTGTAAGCCGCCTTTACGATGATATTTCTCTACGACTGCATTGCGTCGAGTATCGACTGTTTGGCCTGTCAATGAGCACTCAGGAAGCCCTAAATAGATTTCCCATTCGGCCAATAATTGCTGGGTCGTTTCTGGTCGCATTTCGTCTAAAAGCTGGTCAGCGCTTTGTTCTACACGCTGTAGTCTTGATGCATAGCCAGTCGCATATTTATAAAGCGGCCCTGTCTGATCGCGTGACCAAATATCACCGCGCGGCATTTGCAGCATGATTGCATTTGTCCAATCCGCTACGCTGTGACTCATGCGTTACCCCAGCTAATAACCCCAAGACTATGCAACTCGTTTGCCACCGCTGTTACGTTTGTTGTGAGTGCTAGCGTGTAGTCTGTTAAGCCAGTGACCGCACCAATTGCGGTGCGTAAGCTGCTTAACAATAGTGTTGAGCCTGGGCTTAATGACGCAATGTAATTCGACATTGCCTTGCTGACTGATGAACGTAATTCTGTGGTGTCAGGCACGATGTTTAACGCAGTTGAAAGCGGCTTTAATGTCAGCCCGATATAAATGACTTCAATACCCGCAGGACGACCTACATAAGAACCCGTCGCTGGGTCTTGGTGACGGAAGATATACGCATCCATTGCCGTTGCATCGGTAGACGTTGGGATGATATCGGGGCGACCATCGAACACGAATGCATAACCAACTGTTGAGCCGCCTTGATAAGCGTCATAGGCCCAAGCGCGGGTAACGCCCGACACTTCTCGACACCACGCTACATAATCAGCGACCGCGCCGCCCATTGGTGGGTTGCGCTTGCGGAACAGTAAACGCTCTAGCAATTCGCTGACGTTTTCGATCTCTGCACCACCTGATATAGCAGCGGTAACGCTACCTTGTGGCGATACTCCTGGCACAGTGGAAACCAGTGTTAGCGCTTCACCTTCTGGCACATTATAGCTAACGCCAGTGTCTTCGGATTGCACGACCGCGAGCACGCTAGAGCCATTTAATGACGACGATGTGACGGTATAAACACGACCATCGCTGTGAGTCATTTGTGTGTCTTCTGGAATAGTATTTGTGCCCGAGAATGTCACGGTACCGCTGGCGTACGTTGCCAGCTTACGAACAACGCCTTCGGACTGTGCTGTGTCGATAATGGTCTGGTCGTCGGACTCAGACGTAGGGATGATTTGGCGAACGATCCAGCTTTGATAATCGTACAGATCTCGCACAGAACCGCTTACTGCACTGTTCAATGCTTGCTCAATGCCGAACTTAGGTAAGACGGTATCTAACGAGCTTTGAACGTCGATTAAACCCTGTTCGATAATGGTTTTAAGTGTTGGGACGTTATACGGCATTTTGAGCCTCCCAACGCTGTGACACGCTGACCGTCATAGTTCGGTTGTCTGACTTGGTGATAACGATTGTAAGCGCAAGAGTGTTGATGCGAGGAATAGAACCGACAACCGAAACAGACTTGGCCATGATGCCGTCGCCAGCGTCTACGAGCATCCAAGCAAGGGCATTTTCAGCGTACTTAACAGCAAGGTTTTTTACATCGCTGATCAGTTTTTCGCGTTTGAGCAACCATAATTTACCACCCCAAGGGGTGGTACTGTAGGTATCGCCTGGCCAACCACGCAAGTCACTGGAACCGTCAGGTAATTCGTCAGAATCTGAGGCGCGGGAATCGGTAAAAAGCGAGATCAAAACCAGCTCAGCAACACTACTATCGACAAGATCACCATCGATAATAATGTTTAGTTGTTGCTTGAGTTGATCTAACAAAATACTCATTGTGGCCCTTGAGTTAATTGGTCTGTATCGTAAAGATGTTTATGTCCTAAATAGCTGATGCCGCCCGCTGTTAAATCCGATCCAGATACAACAGCAGACGAGCTAATCGCGCCCGTCGCTGTTACAGATCCAGTTGCCACAATATTGGCGTCGGTTTTAATGTTTTCGGTTACATGCAGCTCACCCTCGATCTTAGTTTTTGGGGAAATAATCGTGGTTTCAGGGGATACAATAGTCACACTCTCGCTAGCAGTTAAATTAACCTTGTTTGCTGTTATATTGATCACGCCATCTTTCGTAAGCTGCACACGATGGCCTTCCATGTGATACAAAAACACGTCTCCCATCTCGCCTTTAGGACGGTACTGTTTGTTCTCTACTGCAATGGCGACAAGTTGACCAAGGTTGCCGCCTAGTGCAGCAAGTATGGCCTCTGATCCAAGCGGTGGGTTGCTGCTTGTACCGTAATTTTGAAAGCGTTCGATGTCGTCCGCTGATTCATCCGCGCGCATTTTCACTTGCAGAGTTTGACGCTTCACACCTTCATTAACCGATGTTACTAGCGCACGAACCAGCATTTGACTGATACGACGACGAAGGGGCGCAAGGGCTTTATCAATCAATCTATTCATTACCAGCTCTTACTAATTGTTGTGGATTTTTCCGCAACAGCGGGGATATTTAGCGCGTCTGGATCGACAACAGACAGCACGACTAGACGCCCCGTGTCGTTGTCTTCTGAGTACAGAATATCGCTAATCAACATATCTTTATTAATACCCATGATGTCGTCAGTGACAGGCACAATACGGTTAATTTGATAAAGATTTCCTGTGTTCGGGTTACGCCACCCCGTTAATGTATACTCGGCTGTATTGCTGGCACTGATCGCCCGTTGTCGTTCCCATTGTCCGCGCAAACTTGCCCCCGCTGCTGTGGTGACTTCGTCGTTCACAATGATTAACGGACGATAACGCTTTACATCCTGGTCTGTGATTGTCGATTTTATACCGCCGACATTTTCAAGCGGCTGATCGTCTTCCCAGCCAGCACCGCCCGTGGCTTTGACGATGTACTCACTAAAGCGTTGCTTGCGTGAAAATCGGCCACGTCCTGCTTTGATATTAACACCCAGTTTCAACGCGACTTCACCGCGCTTTTTACTGGCGCGAGTAATAACGAGTTGGCCTAGTCCGTTAGTCGTAAGCAGTACACCGCGCTGTTGTGCTAGGCGTGTCAAAAACTCGCCAGCGGTTTCACCTTGCTCTACTTGTACGCGCTGGAACGCTGCACCCACGTCTGTTTCGTTAATCACCGATATACCAAACGGGGCCGATACAATGACAGCTATTTGCAGGAGGCTTTGGTTTTTGAATTGGCCGCTTTGCTGGACGACGGAACAGTCGACTAGATCCGCTGTTTTGTCGCGTCCTGTCACGTTTATCGTAATCGTCTCGTCGTCGTAGCTAGGAATAAAATCATCTAAATAGCCAGTTATCAGTCGATCTTTACCAATATCAACGGTGCATTCTGAGCCAGTTAATAGCCCATCAATAAAATCATCATAGCCTTTAACATCGCCTTGAAATTGCCATGTTAGTTCTAAGTCAAACGTGCCAGCCATAGCCGTTAATGAGCGATTGATTCGCACCTTTTGCCAACCTTCGTAAGCATTACCCGCCGCCTTTAAAATGACCTTATCCATTGATCAGCTCCACGGTTTGGCCAGCGGGAACGAACGATGGGTTAGAGATTCCGTTACGACGAATCACGCTTGCGCGACTTTCAGCACTTCCGGTTTGTTGCCAGGCTAAAAGCGCCACTGGCATTGTGACATTTGGGCGAGTCGTAGAAAGATTTGGTAACTGTTGCGCACGAATGCGCGTGTCTTCTAATACTGCAATTCGCAAGGCTCTAAATGTGCGCCATGTGTCACTATCGCCACGCTCCACGGCGGCCTCGGCTGCAATCGCTAAATTACTAGCAATGCCATTGCCGATTGCGGTTAACTGGCTACCAGTAATCACGGCTTGGCGACCCACACCCGTCAGACTATCTATCGTGTCGATGTCTGTATTGACATTAAAATCTGAGTTGGCCATGGCGTCGGCTTTTTCGATTAGCGAACTATCTAAAAGCAGCGTATTAAACGCACTGATATTGTTGTCTTGTGCTGCAATGGTTTCTGCATCCGACACCGTTTGTACTCCACTTGCAAAACCGTCAGCGGATATAATCGAACGACCTAAGCCGCCACGGATCGTCAACTCTGCACGCATACCGTTCCAACGATTGCGCACATTATCGTAAACAGACAGAGCTTGAATTGGGTCTGTGACTAAGCTTTTCACATCTTCAATTAGCCCCATGGCTTCTCGTGCTAAATCACCTGGCTTGGCGAGTAAGTTACCAACAGAGTACTTCAAGTTCGTTAGTCGGTTTGTCCAGGCTTTCAGCTCACTAGGAAGGCTTGGAATAGAGCGAGTAAACTCATCAAAATCTTGCAATGCCTGGTCAAACAAATCGCCCAGTCCAGCGGCTTGTGTGGTGGCTTTTTTATAGCTTAATACCGAGCGAGCGAAGGCGGCTTGTGATGCGGCCCTTGCTGATTCAGCAGCGGCTTTTACTGATTCGCTGGTATCGATAGTGGTATTGGGGAAGAGGCTTTCACCTGCGTTGTATGCGTCAAATGAGAATGTCGCAACACCGTCTTCTTTTAGATCCAACTTGTGCGAGACATTACCGACTTGAATTTGAATCACGCCAAACCACGGATGAACCAATTCACCTGGTCCAGATTGATTCAGGGCAACTAGTAGCGTCTGCAAGCGCGATACATAATCACTGCCAACGATCTTGCCTTCGATCTTCTCTTGTTTGAATACTGCGCCGTTATCTTCTGCATAACCGCTCTCGCGTTTGGGATATGAATGTGCAATGGCACGACGGCCAGACGTGCCATTCACCATATCGAGTTCAAATTTAACGCCTCGAAAACTGGCCATTAAACGATCTTCAAATGCCATATAAAGCTCCTTTAATTTTGCCCAGCGTCGGGGTCTTTCTCGATGCTAATAAATGGGGATCGACTGCGAGCCGTGGCACGCACACGATCATCAGAGACCTGCACATCGACAGCGATCTGACCGTTTAATGGGCTGGTTGCGGCTGGGTTAGCGATGTTCTGAATGATTTGAGTAGCGAACGTGGACACGTCACCATCTTGGCCACCTAGATTGTTGGCCATTTCTGAAATAGAGGGACGGTTGCGAGTTCGTGGTTTAAATTCTCTTTTGAATCTTCATCCCACCATTTTTTTAAACCGTCATACGCATCTAATAGACCAGGCATACTAGCCACCAGATCATTAGGATCTGCGCCTTCGTCGCGGCGCATTTTCGGCAACGCATCCGGCACCATCGACAAGCCATAGGCCACAATGCCGCCTTTCAACAAATTGTTTACAGCGCCACCCGTTTTGCTGGCGGATTTAGTTTGCTTTCCACTGCCAGCATCGACACCGCCAGTGCCACCATCTAAACCACCTAAACCACCTTGACCCATGTTGACGACATAAACAGGCGTTGCACCAAGGCTATTGATGCCACCTTTGTTACCGCCAGCGATACCGCCAGCGATACCGCCAGTGCCAAAGGTTTTCTTTGCCCACATGCCAGCATCAAGCGCTTTCTTAGCAACAATGACACCACCGATGGCCCACACCGCCGCTTCGCCCCATTTGAGCCAGCTATCAATGGTTTCTTGGTCGACACCATTGATGGCATCAGCCAGCTCTTTGATTGGGCCTGATAGCTTTTCATCTGCGAATTTATCAAAAGAGTTATTGAGTGATGCCATGGCGCTGTTAAATGTTGCTGCATTACGAGCGGCCGCTTGCTGTGTCGCGCCTAGCTCTGCCGTACCGGACACCATTTCTAACAGCAAGTTTTTGTTGTCTTGGCTGTATAAGGCAGCAAGACCTTGCAATGAAGTTTGGTCAAACACGTCGCCCAGTTTAAGCGGGTCGTTTTTCGCTTTGTCTAGCACTTCTAGTAACAGCTCAACAGGCTCACGCAGTTGATTTGTGCCGTCTTGAAAAACCTTGATGCCTTGCTTGTCTAAGAATTCGACTTTCTTTTTATCTGAGAAGGTCGCGAAGATACCTTGGATAGATGTTAATGCCTCGCTGGCATTGCCTTTTGATTTTGCAATGAGCTGGACTAGCGCGCCCATTTGAGTGATCGCACCAGGGCCGTTAGCTTGGTATGTTGCAAACAGTTGCTCACTAATGCCAGCAAGATCTTTTACGCTGACACTACCAACTGCAAACTGCCCATACAATTGATCAAGCACGTTCATGACTTCTTTAGCGTCTTTAATGCCTTTTTCGCGAAACTGTGCGAACAATGCGCCCGTGCTTTCTGCATCAGCACCGAACGCTTGCATAAACACACCCATGTTTTGCAAATTGTCGAGTGTGAATTTTAAATCACCTGATTTACCCAACAAGACATCGACACCCGCTGCGATCTGTGTCGTATCGATACGTACATCTGCTTGGTTAGATACATCTTGTACGGACTTAGTCAGCGCCTTGACTTGCTCTTCTGACAGCTTTGCGTTTGTGCCGATACGCGTCATTTGCTCTTCGAAGTTGCCCACTCCACGCACGGCCGCACCAGTTAATAACGCAGTACCCAGACCCACGTAGCGATTCCCCAAGCTGTCTATACCACGACCAGCGGCGGCAGTCGTTGTACGAACTAACGTCATGGCGCGTTCGTTCTTACGCGCAAAGTCACTCATTGAGTTACCATAGCGTTTGGCTTTCGCTGCTAAGTTACCCGCAAGGTTTACAACAATGTCGGTTTCGAGTTTTTGCGCCATGGGATTCTCTATTTCTGGTTTTTAGGTCTAAAAAAGTCAGCGCATTTAAGCAGCTTGTCGAATGTCATTTTGCGAGTAGTTTCAATGGGGATGCGGGCGCTAAGCGCCCAGGTGAGTTGTTCGCAAACATCACCCATCCCCGCCAGATCGCCCCGCTGTGCTAGCGCCTCGGCCAGCTGATTGTCCAGATTTTCAGATTCTTCTTGAATCAACTGAAAATCTTCAGGCTCTAATTTACGAAAATCTTTAATCGTGAACGGGCCTTGAACAGAGCCTATGTATTCAACTTGACGACACAGTAATTCAAGCCCCAAGAGCACGTCAGATGTATAAGCCAGCGCTTTACCGTTTTGCACAACAGCTTTCTCAGCAGCTAACTGAGCGTCTATATAGTCGCCCGTTGCTAGCTTACGAAGACCCACTTCCGTGTGTATCGATTCGCCCACTTTGAAGCCATGAATGAGATCAAACGTCATGATGGCCATTAGACTTTCTCCGCCTTCATACCATGAAACGTGCCAGTGATCTCGCCCGCATCGGTCATTGAAAATGGCTCTTGCGGCTCACAGCCCGTCATCATGTAATTAAGCCCATTGTCACCTTCAAACGTTAACGTCACGTTCGTCATGGCGTTAATCTCCATCAGATCAACATCTTCATCCGCCACGATAGTGACCTGCATGGTTGGCTTAACGAATGTTTTCGAAAACCCCCAAATCTTATTTGGACCTGCATGTTCGGTAGAGGTGTAGCCACCGGACTAAACACAGTGCCTGGCTTGGTTTTTAACTGCTTGCTGTTTGCACGAATTACCGCGCTGCCTAAAATAGCCATATTGAATTACCCCTTATAGCTTGAACTGAGTGAGTGCCGCGAATACGCGCAACTGATTCACGATGTCTGGTTTCCATACGCAGTTGAGGCGGTTCTTATTCGACTCATCACGATAGACAGACAGTGACGCTTTGAAGCCTTCCATATCTTCCATCAAACCCTTTGGCACCCAATCGATACGTGCTTGCTCAATGATTGCGTTACGCATGATTTTTGGAGTAACAATCGGTTGACCTGGATCGATAAAATCAAGCACATCGTCACCCGCCAATTTGTGGCGAGGGAAGCGATTCGTCACCATGGCTTTCAAGGAATAGCGCAGGTAGCCAAGTGTTGCTGGCGTGGTGATATCCAAGTAACTAGGATCAGGATCGCCATAGCTGTTGACTTTATATGTGCTGACTTCACGCTCGATGGCCACTTCGTCACCCGCCGTTACCATGTAAGTGGCAACACCGCTTTGTAATAGCAAGTTGCGCTCTGTCCAGTCCCAACGGTCTGTCTTTGCAGGCGGTAAAATGCCTGTTAACACGAGGGTTTGCAGTGGGCGCGCTGGATCAATCGCCAGCGAGTAGCTAGCACGCGCACCATAAGCGGCGGCAAAGTCCCAAGGCGAACTTGGTGATTTGTTGGTACCCATGCAGGTAATCAGGTAATCGTTTCGACCTTCGCCCCATGTGCTGGTTTCTGAAAACGTGCCGCGCATTGCTGTGTACGCAGTACCTTCCATCATCTTCAGTGGGCCGTATCGATCAACCAGCTCATCACGCAAACCGTTTAAGCTTTGTGTGTCTGAATATGGAATAACGATATGGTTGTACCATTCGTCAGGAATCGCGGCGACGATAGCGCTGATGTCTGGCGTACCCGCACCGCCCGTCATAGCTGTAGTTGTTACCGTTACACCTTTAGCTAGAAGCTCGCCATCGTAGTAGTTGTAACGCACATCAATATCGTTACCCGTTTCGCCTTTCCATTTGCATGTCAGTGTGACCACTCCAGCGGCAGCGGATGCGGTAATAGGCAAATCGGTTTTAGCTGTAACGGCGGCAACGATAGAGGTCGCAATCACTGTGGCATCGTCGCCAGCTTTTACCGCGACTTGCATGCTCACACCGTCGATCAACAAGGCAACAATACCCGCGCTCGCTGTACCCACCGTGACCGTAATGGTTGCAGTAGCGGCTGAGCCTGTCAGATCCGCGACACCAAGTGCATACATATCTGTTGATGGGTTGATCTTGCGAAATCGCTTTAGCATCTTCGCCAGCATAGAGCCTTTGCCATAAGCGTTGTCCATGTCTGCCTCAGACGTGCCGATGCGACGAGTGTCTAGCGCTGTAGCCGTGCCACTCGCCAGCTGCTGGCCTATAATGAGCACTTTGTTTACCAGCGTTGGCGTACCTGTTAGTGCGCCGCTGTTATCGATATCGATGTAAACGAGCGGTACGTAAATGTCTTCTGGAATATTACCAAGTGGCATAGTTACTCTCCTTTCTTAGCAGCGGTTTTCGCTTGCTGTACGATAGCGATATCGCCATCAGATAGACGACGAACCCAAAAAGCCGATCGCTTTACAGTCTCGCCATCATTCGCTAAATGTGTGCCGTCTGGCTTGAGTACGTTCACGCCAGCTTTCGCGGGTTTGATCGTGATCATTTCTTGAGTGCTCATTTTGTTAGTCCTGTTTGCTGGTCAATTTATTTACTGATCAAGAGTAATGTCGCTGTCCATTGTTGGCGCACCATCGGCAATCTCTGCCGTGGCATACATAGTTACAAAGTCGTCTAGGTCTGCGGCGGTAATGGGTTTGTCTAGCACCCAGTTTTGTGTCCAGCTGACTGACCAAATGGCAAGGCCTAAGCCGTCTACATCACCGCTGTACAAGTTGTCCATGTTTAAGCTTTCGGCTTTCTTGTTCGCAGTGGGTACACCTTTGTTTGCTAACAGCAACTTTGCTAATCGCCCCGCGATCACTTCCGCGCGCTGGTCGCGTGAGTAGCCGAACTGCTCGGTACAAAACACATAAGCTACTAAATCCACATCCCCCGTCATCTGTCCGGCTGACTGATCGATATTGCGAACACGTAGAGCGGCAATGCGAATACCGCCATCTTTTCGACTCATCCAATTCTTAATCTCGTCGGGCTTATCAAAGCGCCCAACGTGACGTGTAATTTCTGACACTTTATCAATGTCGTCTTCGTTGCCTGTCAGCTTTGGCGTTAGATAGCTGACGATCTCATTGACGGCGTAGACCGTTGAGCCTGTTGTCACAAAATCAGGACGCATCGCTTAAAACTCCATTCCAAAAATCGCCAACGGTATCAAGCAGCTCGGTTTTGTTACTGCCGCTCAATCCTAAAAATTCGCGCTTCGGCATGTTCATCGCGCGAGTGAATGCGCTGACCGTTTGATTCACTGGGAACTTGAGCGCCTTACCAAACGCTTGTGTAATGCGTCGGTTATGAGCCGATATACTGACAGGCCCATCAAAACCATCTTGGATCGTTCTGGCGTATGGCAATGGCGAACCTACGTGTACTTTGCTGCCTTTGACCTGGTATTGAATTGAATCCAGCAGGTCACCATCGCCTTGCAACAGAGACTGATTGCCATGGCGCGTTTTCGCGTAGCTTGCTGACCAGGCTTGCCAGGGTGTTCCATCCGGTGCGGTTTTCTCTGTGCTAATGCGTCGGCGTGTTTGGCTCTCTGCGACGGCACCAATGGTTTCTAACAACTCACGTTTGTGCGCTGGATTGCCTAGCGCGTCTATCATTCGCTGATAACGTGCCAGCTCTTCTTGGCCGCGAACTTGAACAGAGATACCCATGATTTACAGAATCCCGCCCAATGACTTACGAGTGAACAAACGTTCACCGTCTTGAATGAGTTCCACTTTACCCACCGCGCCTTCGGTCGGGGTTTCCAGCGTTGGCAAACCTAATTCACGCTGACCATTTGAAATCTCTTTCAGTGTTTTTAATGCCGAGTTATAGCGCTCGGTCATCATATTTGTGGCTTGCTGATCTCTGTCAGCCAGCCAATAAAAACTTATAGTAATGGCCAACTTACCCAACAAACTTGGTACCGTCTCAAGCGGCAAAACATAGCGGCGGGCGAGGTATGAATTGATCTCGTCATCCGCTTGCTCTAATGCTTCGTCGATAGCCGTGTCGTTTAGATCGTCAGTGTTTCTATCGATAGCGAGGTTCCATACCATGCTGCTATCACGATCTAATAAGTCTTGCTTGGTTGCGTAAGTGGCCATTGGTTTTCCTATTTCACTTTCAGTTCGTCGAGATCAATCTCGGTTACGACGAGGTTCTTTTCGTTGTAAATACGCTTTGCCTTGGCAGCTGAGAGACAAACAACTTGAGACGACTCGTAACCCACGATTTCCACGTCATCAATCGCGCTTTCGTCTTCTGCCAGCACCAGTACCAAGGTCTTTTCCAAGCGTTTGAACTTGACACCCGAACGCCAAAAGCCCACGTCAGTTTTCGCAGTGACGACAAACGCGCCTTTAAAGTGTTCTCCCAATGCTGCGGAACTGGCATTATCACTAGCGCCATTAATGACAACGTCACTACTAGCAACACTATTCTGTGAGCCATCATTTCCTGTGGCATTAGCGCCCAAATCAGCACCAGCTCCATCAGCACCAATAGATTCTTTATTGAGTTCACCATCGTTATTCTTTCCTTCAATTTTCGAGTCTGCCTTCTCAGCATCTGATTGCTCCAGCTTGTCGGCCTCACCCGTAGACGGGGTCTCTGGCGTAGACTCGGTTGGTTTGGTTTCGTCTACTTTCATAGCCGCGTCCGGTTTGGCTTCCGTTGCTTGCTCGGTAGCACCTTTAGCCACTGTTTTTGTAGCTGTTGCATTGCGCTTTGCTTTAGCTGCTGCGGTTTTGTTAGTTGCTTCACTCACGAAAAACTCCTGTTTTTTTAAAAATGGCGGCGCATTGAACCGCCATTTTTGATTGGCTTAGTTGATCAACGACTTACTTGATGAATGAACTCACTACAACTTCCACATCGTTGTAATAGACGTTGGTATCGCCACCATTTACCAGCTGCGTAAGAATCAGTTTCTTAGCGACTGCATCGTTTGCAGTACCAACGGTAAGGACTTTTGCTTCTGTACCAAGTGGCTTGCCGTTTACGCTAAGCATGTCAGCTAAAAGCTTTTTCGCTGCAATGTAGTTGGCTTCTGTTAGCGGTGCTTTAGAACCCACACACATCTGCGGGAAGCTAAAACCAAATCCCGCACGGCCATCGACGCCCTGGGCAACCATGTTGTTGAACCATGCGTACTCAGACGTTGCGCCCATGAATTCTAATTTCAGAGGGCGGCGATCTTGGTAAATTACGGGTAACAGAATCTGAGTGTTATCAAAAACAAACCAGGGTTCGCCCGTATCCGTTGCCGGATCGCCGATCACGTTTGAATAGGTATCGCCTGTATCACCAAGTGGGTGATCGGTATCAAAGAAATTCTGTCCGTCATGGCAAAGCGTAGTAAAACCAGCTGCTAACAGCGGGAACGAATGCTTGTCTGGGAAGATCGCAGTGTTACGCCCCCATGATTTAGCAATGATCGCGTACTTGCCGATTTTGTCGTCTTCTAAATCATCACGCTTAATTTTGATAGACGCTTCGTAAGTTTTGTTTGGGATGGAATATCCATGACTCGCCAGCTCTTTTAACTGACGTTCAGTGACCCATTCCTTAATCTCTGGAAGGTCTTCAAGCCAGCCATAAAACTCTGAGCTGCCAGTACTTGGAACCTTACTTGCGATCTTGTCCCATTTTGGAGAAACTAGCCCCAGACCCTCGGTAAACGCGGCATTGGAGCCGACGGTTAACGCTTCAATAACTTGTGCTTCAGTAAAAGGCATGATCTAACTCCAATTAATAAGTTGCTTTATGGTGGCGGTTTGCTTTCCACGATTCTTCGCTGACGCCCATCTGACGGCACAAAGCGATTTCATCCTTGGTTAGCTCTTCGCTTTGTTGCTGGGTTGGTACTTTCTTTGGCTTAGCGTCAACGATCTTCGGCGCTGTCTCAGCGAACTTTTCAAACTTTTCACGCCCACCTTCAGTACGACAAAGCGCAACATACATTTCTTTATTCGCTGGGGCGACTTTGCCAGCAGCAATCGCCACATCTACCAGCGCTTCTGTTTCTTTGTCTTCGATTTCCTTCAAAGACGCTTCAGCCGCCGTGGCACGATTCAGCGCAATTTCATACGTGTCGTTCGGTACAAACTTGGTGAGATCAGGTTGAGCCGCACGATTCAGCGCGATCTGTTCAGCAGACTTCAGCGCACCAATAGCGGTGACTGCGTCTTGCTCGGTGGCGTTTTCTGGCAATGCGAGTGCATCGGCCAATGCTTTAGGCAACGGCATGGTTGTATCCTCTTTGTTTTCAGAACGGTTTAAGGCGGGAACTCTAAAGTTCGGTTTGTTTGTTAGGCCTGCGCTGCTCATCGCAACGATGTTGCCTTTGTCGTCATAGCTAAATGCGGGGGAATAGAAACCATAGCGCTTGTCTTTGATCTTATAGATGCCGTTATCATTCCACTCGACACCTGCCCAGATTTCACCATTGCGGTTTTCTAGCGCGACGATCCAGCCGTAAGCATCGGCGTCTTCGCCCTGAGGGCCTTTGATTTCTGTTGAGTGCTCCACATCAAAAGGAAGCTTAGAGTCGAACGCGGCAACCACTGCATCAGGATTGTTGTTAAACCACTTGCGACCATCGCGACCCTCAGCGGTACCCGCTGGAATCATTGGTAACCACTGAATGTCAGAATCCTTTTCCTCGCTTTGAACGAACTGAGGCATTTGGAAACATAAAGCGGTGAGTGCGACTTGCGACATTGAACTGACTCCAAAAATTTATCTATTGGAGTCAGCTTATGAGAGAGGAAGGATTAACTAGAAATAACGTCTGTTGTTCAATTTATGATATTAGCTCTCTAAACCATTTTTGTACTTTTATATAGTCATCATCATTGTCTACTTTACGTTCATTTGTTTGAACGTAAATATATAAATACTGGAGTTCTTTGAAGTGTATCTGTGTAAGTAAATGAATAGGCGCTAAAGTATGAAGCTCTTCATACAAATCCTTAAGCCTTGCCAATGCACTCTCTAAATTCAGATCTTTGTGGGGATGTTTAATGCAACAGAAAATAGAGTTTTGTTCAACAAAGACAGTCTCTTGTTTTTCAGTTGTAATAAGTTTTAGCTTTCCTGATCTATCAAACTGATAGACCTCTGTAGGATTTCTAGCATATACCAACAAGGGATTTTCAAAATACATGCCACACTTTTTGTAGTAGTTTCTCGCTTCCGGCTCGGTACCATAGTAAACCGTATATACATTTTCCACTTTGTTTTCGCTGTTCATAATTTGCTCACTTGTTTTTTTGTATTGGAGCTTGATCATTATCCACGAAACGATTTCATCTGCATTATGTTTTATCGTATGCCACAAACCACATTTAAACCGTGTTTAATTTCTCGTAGAAACGTTTAAACATTTTTTTACGTTGTGACATTGCGCCTAGGTGATTAAATCGCTTAGGCGCGTTCTGAGGCGTTCGGCTCGTTGTTTATTCTGTAGGATCAAACAGGGCTTTTTCTTTGGTTGCGAGGGCGTCTTTCAATTCCTGTTCTCTGTTTATGCCAGGATTGTAATTCCAGCCTGGATCAATTCCGGCTGGTAGTGTTTCCACTTCACCCGTCCGTTTGTTGATCCATTCTTTTGTACCATCGTTTGGGGCTTCTGTTTTGATCTTGCCATCTTTTACGAGCTGCTCGTATTCACTTCGAGACACTTGGCGTACACCACACTTACAACCCCAGCCGTTTGGCGTCATGTGGGTTTTCCACCACGGGTCGTCGATAGGTAAGCAAGTGCCAGCCCATTTCTCGTGCTGGTGCCTATGATTCTCGGACGGGCCAAGTTCATAGATGAGATAAGGCATCACGCGCTTAGTACGTTGTGCGCGTTCCCACTGACCAGCGGCGCGAGCGGTACGCATGTTGGTTTTGTAGATGGTTTTAATACGGCCTGTACTACCAAGCTGTACGGGTTGCGTTTCGTTTGTTAGCGGGTCGACCATTTCTTGAATACCCCACCATCCCTTTTTAACGAGTAGTGGTTTTAGTACATCGCGGAACTGGGCAAAGGTCTGTCCGCTAGCAATAGCGTCGGCAACCATAACCTGCACATCAAGCAGCAAATCTGCATTGGTCATTTTGGCAACCGTGAATGCGTTGCCGTGTTCCGCTTTCCAAACGTCACGGTAATCAAAGCCTGGCTTTAAATCTTTGTCGATTAAATAGCGTAGCGCCTCTTGATTGATGACGTTATCCGGCATTGTTTACATCTCCCAATGCTCGTGCCTGGAACATAACTTTTGCAAGCTGTTCAGTAAACTGCTCCGCTGTTAAGCTCTTTTGCAGCTCTGGCAACAGTGCTTGAAACTCTTCAAAGCTGCTCACAGACTCAGCCGCTTTTAGAATCGGATTCATAAACTCTTCACCACCGACTTCGACCCAGTCAGTCATGACTTCATCTGTCATGTCGTCGATCTCGGTATCGAGATTAGTCTGTGTGCGGTTCATTGCAACAGGGCGAGTAAATCGATTTAACGCTGTGCCGTTTAAGCCCTGTTCACTGCTTGGATAAACAGGCGTTAAACTACCTTCTGGCACCAATACCTCTTCGCCATCGGCTGGCGGCTTCAATCCGAACTTGTCATAGACTTGCTTTGTTGAAATTTTAAATCCGCGATCAATCAATGGCGTGGCAGCATCAACAAAAGCTTTTAGGTCTTCTGGCTTTGGTAGTCTGATTTTGACGCGTGGATAATGTTCTTGTAGACCCCAGTTTAAAATTATGTAGGGCTTGACCAGTTGTTCGTTAATTGTCGCCTCTAACTGTCGTGCGTCCCAGTCTGCAATATCTTCACGTACTTCATTATGCACTTCGGCTTGACTGCGTGAGCTGCCATTATCGCTTGTCATTGTCTGGCCGAGCACAGCTTTACTGATCTGTTCGTCACACCATCGAGCCATGTTCTCGAATAGTGTATCGCCCCCCTTAGCCGCCCCTGACTCGATGATTTCCATTTTCATAGAGTCTGGAATGGCCGCACCTGCATCGCTAGAGATTTTGCCGATGGCGTTAATCAGTGTGGCGATGTCGTCTTTCGTAGCATTCGGGCCATACTTACCGATGCGGATCGGGATCCCGAACACTTCTGCGAATGACCACCAATCTCTAAGCGTGTAGCTTTTCAGCATGTACATAACAGCGACTAAGCGAGCCAACCCATTACGCCACACGCTACCCGATTTCGAGCGCGGTGTGTGGACGATGAATTTGTATGGCTGCAATGGTGCGCCCATTGGCGCATCGTCACTGATCAACAAAATCTCTTGCAGGGTCTCTTGATCTGGACGCAAGTAACGAGGGTCTACCCATTTATATTCGCTCGGTGTCCATGGCATTTTATTGGTGTTCCATAGGATCTCAGATACACCAATGCCTTTACCAAGGCCGTCTAGCAAATCAAAGAACAGCTCTGGCATGGCGTCTTGATGGAGGATCGCACGCACACGATCTGCCATTGCCACATCAGCAGGGGCATCGCTGGCTGCTTCGACGGTTGGCATGATAGACGCAACAACGAGCTTACGCGTTCTAAGCTGTGCTGCGTAATGCAAGTCTCGCTCTTCCATTTCTTCTGCGAGCGTCATGTACTGTTCAGGATCGTTGCCGTCCACCACACCACGCAACAACCCAGCCAAGCGGCTGGGCGTTAACATACTGGCAACACTAGCGGGTCGTGGGTTACGAATGCCAGTTGTATAGGCTCGGCTGACTTGCTCGCTTAACACTTCTTTCTCTGCTTCGAAGGCCTTGCCGTTGTGGTCTAAAATTGGGCTGATCATAATCGTATTCCTTGTCGGCCTGATGCTTGGTCAATGTCATCATATAAGTCATTTTCTTTGGCACTGCCGAAGAAGCGGCGGTTGATATCGTCGCCACGGGTGCCGATGGTGTGGAGTTCGTAACGGGTCATTTCTTGTTTCGAGACGACATAGCCGAGGAAGATGGCGATGGCGCTATCGCCGTGGCGTTTGTTTCCGTCGCTGCCTTTTGTTCGGCTGTCATCTATGCCTGGCACACCGCGAATGATTTGGATTTGTCCCAAGTCGGTAATGATGTCTTCATGCTTTGGCAATAGGATATCGTCGTCTTCAAAGGCCGCTTTAAATATCGGCATGTTCTCGCGGTAGTAACCCACGGACAGCATGACCTCGACCACTTCATCGCCGTATTTGTATTTGGCTTGCTCGGCTAAGTATTGGCCGTTGCCTCGTGCATCCAGTGCGATACCGTCACGCTTAGGCAGACGATCGCAGATAAAATACAGGGCTTGTTCTTGCTGCTTGAATGGCACGTTTGCAAGTTCAACTAAAAAAGGCACGATGCGTTTGGTGTTGGCTTCGACCGTTATCGGGGCGAATACCGTTAAGTCTCCGTTCCTTGCAAAGTCTTCCCCAAGACAGTGGCGTAAATCAGGCGGCAGCTTTTCCAGTTCTGGCAGTACGAACTCTTCTAACCATTCTTGCATTTCACCTTTGCGTGCGTGTTCGCTCGCGGTGTTGAATGTTGCGGTTCCAGTGAATCGTAAAACAGGCGCATCAAGCAAACGCGCAGCACGATCACGCAAGCCGCGAGAGATATAAGCGCCGCCGCCGTTTTTAGGCACACAGTAATATTCTTCTAGGGCGTCTTCTTCTGTCGCCGTGTCTTTGATTAAGTTGGCTTTCCATTCGTCTTCGAGTTCTTGTGTCCATTCTTGCTTCTTGACCTGGCAGATACGTTTGTACAGACCATCAGCACAAGCATCGTCTAACGTAATGGTGTGGATCGAAAAACGTTTCTTACCTGCACGACTGTCTTGGATAAGCTGATTGAATAGATTTTCGATACCGTTATGAGTGGAAATAATGCGGACTTTAGAACCCCACATTGTCAGAGCAAGCGCAGCTTTTTAAAACCTCGGCTAACTTTTCATGGAACGCGCCTTCATCGATAACCACCGTCCCTTGCATACCGCGCATATTCTTTGGGTTGGATGAAAGCGCTTTGATTTTAAAGCCCGACGCAAAATAGATCACATAGGTCAGAATGTCTTTATCTTCATCGGTAAAGACTTCTTCACCCACATCGCCACAGGCTAAGTTGTATGCGTTGGCCCACATCGCACAGGCGTCGATAAACTCCCGCGCCATGTCTTTATTGCTGCCGATATAAAAGACATCTTCACCGCCTGCCTCTGCCGACAATGAAGCCGTAAGCGCGTCGTCTGCGGCTTCGGCCCAGGTCAAACCGCAACGTCGAGTTTTCTCTCCAATCTTCAATTGGCTAGTGTCTGCAATCCAACGCTTTTGATAATCCAACAACACTTCATCAGGGTTGAATTCTTTTCTCAGAATTGCAGCGGTGGATTGGTTTGTGAGTTGCTTTTGCTCGGCCGTGATCATACTAACGCCCGAACAGCCGCATCTTTTGACTCAAGCAGCTTACGAAGCGCCACAGCTCTCTCGGCACTGTCGGGCAAGCGCTCAACGATCAAATCAGCCATATCAGAAAAAGGTTTGCTGACTAGCTGCAAGTGCTCTGGCAAGTGCTGCCATTTAAAGAACTTTAAAATCTCAGGTGTCATCATGCGATCCCTAGAATGTGTTTTTTAATCGTCGGCGGCGGTATCAGCTGAGATACCGGCTTTTTTAACAACGGCTTCCACTTCGCTGGCGGCTTGTTCTGCAAAGGCTTTACGAATTTCTTTTTCGACTTTTGTGCTCATCATTGCCGCGCTCTCGATGCGCTGTACAACTAGGGCGAGTTGGCCAAGGGCTTTTGGTGGGATAGGTTTACCGCCGTCTGAAGCTTCGTCCATCATTGACATTGAGGTCTCAAACGCCATGGTTCGAATAAACTCTTGCAGTAGTTTGCCGACTTCTGAAACGGGTGCTTCACCAAATTTTGTAACCCAAACCTCTGCCATGGCGCGGGCGTCGCGGATACGCTCGCCATTCTTTTCCATGCGCTGTGCATAGCGGTTGAATGACGTGCGGCTAATCTTTGCGTCTTCGGGCAAGCCTGCTTCGTCGATCATTTCATTGATCGCGGCCAGGATGTCTTTTTGCGTCATATCGCCAGAACGAATCAAAGCGCCGATGCTGGCGCGTATTTCCTCTGGTAACAGTTCTACTTTTGACTTGCGGTTCTTTGCTCGCTTTAACATAGCCGCCCCTTATGCCCGTGGGCGTTTTACGCCTGGCACGATGGCTTGGCCTGTTACTACATCTTGACCGCGACCTGTTAGCTTGGCGATTTGGCAACCGCTCATTTCACGGATTGTTATCAAGTCTTGTTCTTGCAGCCAAGCAAGATGTGTACGAACGGCATCGCGGCTAATGTTATGGCCATAGCTTTCAAGGCAAGTATCTAAAATAGATTCGTTGGCTTCGTAGGCTGGCATCTCTTCGAGAGAGCGCAAGATGACAAGCCGTTGGTCTTCTTTTAAAAGGTCTTTAAACGACATTTAATTACTCCTGTTTATTTGTCATCTTTGAGTCGCTGCTCTAACAGCAGACGAGATAGGTGTTCAACGGGTTGAATCTGGGCGCGTAGTTCTTTCATTTCGCCCCGTGTGTTGGCTAGCTCGATAAGCAGGTCGGTCATTTGTTGTTGTGTCGCCATGCTATCCAGCTTGCCTTCTAAGTGATCGACTTTTTTAGAGACCGCTTGCACGTCTTCTTTTTTGGCGTAGGTCTTCGCTAGAAACGCCATGACGATAATCGCGGCTGTGGTCAGTAGCGCCCAGATGGGTGCCCAATATTTCAACAACAATTCACCCACGCTGGCGCTCCTTTTTGTTTTGACATGACACACAACGCACGGCGGTTGGTACGTACTCGATGCGCTGCTTCGGTATGATGTCACCGCAATCTAGGCAGTAGCGAACGCCGTTGGCGTCTTCGTCTGGAGCTTCGATTGGGCGGTTGCGTTGTGCTGCTAGTGCGCGGTCTCTGTGTTCCTGCTCTAGCTCTGAAGCGCGATCAAACTGGTCGGTCATTTGCGCCCCTTAATTACGTTTGCAATAGCGCCTGTCACTTTGTCGCCACTGCTTTTTGAGTAAGGCGCAAAGCCATCAAGAGAGCGTAAACCGTGATAAGAAAATGCCGGGCAAACAACGTTAGTGCGATAGCAACATCGGGGCCGTCAGCGGTAAGGCCGAAGGCTTTAGTAAGCGACATTCCAAAAATATAAGTGGTGCCAGCCCAAAAGCTTTGGCGTGCTTGTAATGGTCGTGTATGACGGACGTATTCGTCTGTCGCTTTATCACCTGCACGCACTGTTTCTTGAGTTTCGTGGTGCTCGGCTTGCTTGTCTGTCAAGTCGAGTTCTTGACGGCGGGTAATTTGTTTTTCTAGTTCGACTTTGATTCGTTCTAGTTCAATCATGGCTTCTGGCGGCAAGTTCTGTAACTCACGAGTCACGGCGATCTGCTTAGCGTCTTTGCTTAATCCAAGCACCGCATCGGCTTTCTCTACTGCACTGGCTACTTTCTCGGCTGTATCGCTACCACCAAATAAATGCGCCACACCACGAATAGCCGCTGGGCCAAGATCGACAGCAAGGGACGCAAGCCCTGTAAGTAATGACAACATAATTTACTCCTTGATTTCCCATGCGGCGTTCGTGAGATCGACTAGGCGGTTATGCCAGCCCTCGATAAAACGCACTTGTGATGTGTTGTTCTGGATGATGCGAGCATAGAAGCGCGCACGACGTAGCCCGAAACGGGCGAGTAGATATTCTTGATCTAGCGAGGTAACAGCGGCGCGCGTCTTTGGCCCCACCATGCCGTCGTCTTTACAGCCGCTAATCTCTTGCAGCAGCGTAATGGACGTGATCGCGCCATGTTGAACCGCTGCATCGAACGCATACAGCGCCACGGCTGGCGACCATTCTGGACAATACGCGGCACGCCAATAACGGGTGTGGTAGATACGCACAATGTCATCAAGGGTAAGAGAAGCGATATCAAGATTAGGAAAGGCGCGTTTACTAATGCCGCCTTTTGTTTCACCACCTAAGTCTTTCGGATCGTTAACATAACCAAGGTCTGGCTTTGGAGTACCATCGTTATTCAGTGCGCCTTCTTTGATCAGCACAAAGACAACAGCGAACAGAAAGGCTTCTGAGTAGGGCTTGGTGTTAAAGCAGTAATATGTAGACATAAAAAAAGCACAATCAAATTAGTTCATTTGATTGTGCTTTTTTAAGAGTGAGGACGCGGATTAACCTTGTTTGCTGTTTTATCTCAGTGCGCAAATAGCTAGAGTGCCGCCATTATGTTTCGCTAATTCTGTCTTAAAATGATAACCCCATGCTGGGGTGGTTGCTCTGTTTTCATAAGCCGTTAATGAGCTGTTGAAACTCTCGCGCATCATTTGGCGAAGTGTTGTGTTTTGAGCCATATCAATAGAGTCTAATGCACCAGACACACAAACATTATTTGCTTTAAGAAAAGACAATTCCAATTCGCTGTCGCTAGTTTCGACCAACTCCATTGCAGCCGCAAAACCGTCTTTCGTTATCACAATCGTACCGCCATCAATACGCTGAGCTATGCCATCTTGTGAGTCATTCCATTGACCCACTTTTGTTAGGCCGCTTGCATCTAATCGTGCTTGTATTAACTCTGTCGACGGCATCTCTTTAGCTTGAGATAATGCCGAAAAAGCAAGGCAAGACAATATAAATAGCGTTTTCATTTTTTCAATCCTTAAAAAAGTTGCGCTTGGCGCTTGTTGGTTTCGTGTCGACGCATATTGGCGATCACTCGGTATATTTGCTGCATCGATAGTTTATATTTTTGACACAGCTCTTGCACGTTGTGGCCGTTAAATTCATTCCAGATCCTAAGGTGCTTGAGTTCTTTCTTCTAATCTGTGGCCGCGTGGTAAGTAAAACTGCATGCCGCCAAACGCATCACAAATGGCGCTGAGCTGAAGCAGCGCAATGGTTTCGTCTTGCTCTGCTTTATTTAGTTCGTGTTTTAGTATGTCGTAGATTTGGCGCATGGCTTCGGGCCAGCGGCAATTCTCGTCATCAATGTGCTCGATTGCATCAATGGATACATTGCTGTATCCGAATGCATCTATGGTGGTTTCGTCTCGCTCTTGCTGTCTTGGTTTCATGGTTCGCCCTCAGCTCACACTCAATAAAAAAGCCTTCGTATTAGGAAGGCTTCTATTGTAAGTCCGGCTGGTGTGGGATTCAGTCTTTAGACACCTTTGTAGGGGGCTGTGTATTCTTCATCTTCATAAATACCAGTATATGTAATTTCAATTTCTATTAAACCAATCGTTTTCATGTATTCAGCAAATGGTTTATCAATAACCATATGTAAGACAAGAATTTCTTCATTTACTTTAATCAAGCGGTTGGCTGGTATAATAGTTGAATTCACTCCTGGTTCAGCCCCAAGGAACTCCTGTATAGCATATGTATAATCCTTTTCCCCCTTGTTATCCGCTATGAGAACATTTTCATCTCTGTTGCCTTGCCTATATATTGGATGCCCATCAACATTAAACTTAATATTTTTAACCATTGCTGGTCCAAGACCATCGTTAGCTAGCTTTAAAGAAAAAATCCTCCTATTTGAACCTTGTTGTGCCAGCCTATTTTCATGTTGGAATTGAAGTAGCGGTTTAGCTGATAGTCGATGGTGCTCTCTTGTTTTAATGGCTTCATCGCGTGATAAGTAGTGAGATTTGGCCGCAATAATAACACCAGCGATTGCGGTCACTGTGCTAAAGAATACCCCTGAGATTGTCCACCAATCTGCACCTCTAGACGCCAGTAGATCAGAATTAATGTAAATGCTTTGTCCTACGGCTGACGCTAAGTTCCAGTATTCGTCCATTTGTTTTTGTCCTGCTAGTCTACTTAATTGGTTATAACGACTTTTGATAGTCTGCGCTTAACGCTTCGTAACTTAAACCTGAGTTTACATTGTGACCTTGTTTCTCGAAAGCTTTCTTCATCAATCGATAGTGCCAGCGTTTGAGTGATTCGAGGACGCTTTGTGCTTGCCAATTGTCTAACCAGACTAGGTACTGTACGCCTTGGCCGTTGGTTGTTTTCGTCATGCGTTGGCAATATGTATCTAAAGCTCGGTCACTGCCGTTTTCAATAAAGCCTTGTTTGTGCATGGTGATCCAGATCGCTCTTATCTTACTAGCCGCTGGTGAGCGTGGCTTTGGTTTAGCATTGTTCTTGGTGTTGGCTTTTGGTGGTGCGGGAACAAAGCCAAGGGCGTTTTTAAAATGGTCTAAAACAAGGCTTAACTGATGCTCGGTCATCAATTTTAAACTCTCTTGCCCCGTTAACCTTTTCAGCATTGGGCGATAGATGTCATCGTCTAGCTCTAATGATTTCTTGCCAATACTGATGGCGGCAATCATTCTGTTTCGTCTTGTGCTGTCGTGTTGTGTTTGCATTGTATCCACACTCCCCAAAGGTTTTGTCCTGCGTCGCTTTCTTCTGATATTTGAGCCTGTAAACAGTCAGGTAAAGGCGCGTTAATCTGTACTTGTGAGCCGTTGGGTTTGGCACGTACTGCGATCACGTGCGCCCCCGCTAATTCTAATGTTTTGATCACCCCAGCTGTCTGGGCCATGAGTTCATGCATCGATACCCGCCGCAAGTTTGGCTTGCTTGATATAGTCACCACGCCAGACCAAAGCATTGTTACAAGCTTCTTGATATGTATCTGCATAAATCCATTTATTCATGTAACTACCCCAAGAGATAGAGTAACCATGGCGGCTTATGTCTTTTGGAATAGGTGTCGAAAACCTTACTAAGAACCCTTGTTTCTTCACTTCGTTTCTAAAGTAATCGACAATAAAATCTTCATCTTCATGCTCCGGTTGATCGCAGCCAATAGCTGTAAAAATATTTTCCCAATCAAACTCTAGTGCATCTCTAACTTCAGAAGACACAGCACCATCTATGAACATAGTGCCTATGTGAATTATTACTTCAGCCCTAACAGATTCTTCTAAAAAGATCATTTGTTTCTTTTTCAATAGTCATTTCTATCTCCTAAGCGGCGTTGCGCTTTTCTCTGGATTTACCCAACTGACAGGCTTTGCATGTGCTTTGCAGGCCGTCGGGTTTGTGTATTGATATTCCCCAAAACAGGGTGTCTTGCGGCCAGTACTCTTTGCAATCGGGACACCACTTTTGCAAACCCAACTCTGGGTCGAGGATGCCCTTGCCATTTGCTAGCCGCTTACTCAACAACTGCGGCGGCATGAGTGGTGTGTATTCACCAAACATAAAAGCCTCCCGCGCTTAGCGCTGTGCTCTAAGATCTCTTAGCAACTGGTTGGTAATCGGTGCGCTGGATCGTTTGCTAAAATTCAAACCCGCTTCATTGAGAAAGGATTTTTCTAAACGGCCCCAGTTACGAATGATCGTCATCCACTCAGGTGATAGCTTGGCAATTGTCGAAAAATGATCACGCACTTCTGGCACTTCATGAACGAGGTTTAAACAGCGATTAAAGTCACCTGTATCGTATGGTTCTGTTTTGTGGTGACATTCGATATTAGCTGCGCAATACGCCATCGTTTGAGAGGCTCATGCCTGTATCACTAGATGCCATCCATTCCAGTATTTTTCTTTCTAACATTTCATTCTCCTTAGCTGCTCATCAGTGCATGACCACAACGCCATGCAGACGCGGCGGGGCCGCGTTTCGCTTATTAGTTTTAAAGCCTCACAAAGTCAGTTCTCACAAACTCCAAGTCTTCGATCTTTTTGTACTTGCGCTGCATTGATGCGAAAGTTTTAAAGAAGGGTTCGTACCATTCGTACTTCTTATCTAAATCTTCGATCTCTTGCTTAACTCGTCTCTTACCAAATATTTTTATGAACTTTTGCTTTCGAGCTGGGGAATAAACAGAGCGCGATCGTTTATTCCAAATTGGCTCAATAGCTGGATCGTAGTCATCGCCTGGCCACCCAAGTTTTTGATCTAGTTTTCCGTTAATGAAGACACAGATCACCATCACGTTCTCTTTGATGAAGCGTTTTTCGAGCGCGATTTGTTTATCGCCTAACTTGAATTTGACGACTCCCATAGAGCCTTTCAGCGCCTTTTCGATTTCTTCCCATTGGTCTTTTGTGATCATGCTTCTCTCCTTGGTGGCTCGATCATGTAGCCAATGCCATTGAGATAAGCAGCGGCGTATTCTGGTGTTTCTAGTTCGCTAAGGTTTGCACTAGCTAGAGCGATGACATGCATCAAAAACTGTTTGTATTCGCCAACGGCAACGGGCTGGTTAAGCGCGTTTTGTGCGGCATGTTGAACTGCGTTATTAGCCATAAACTGCTCCATTACAGTGATGCGATATCTAACGAGATAGGTTTGTATTGGTCGGTGGTGCCGATGCGTTCGTACACGCGGATATAGACGGCGGTACCGTTGGATTTGAGTGCGTCTTTCAATGCGGCCATGGCTCGGTTCCATTCCTCGTCGTCTATTTCCATGCGCATCAGATCCAGCACTTTGCCTGTGCTGATTTCACCATTACGGTTCTTGCGGAATGCTTGAGATACCACGGCACGAATGTTGGCGTTTGCGCCTTCACTCCAACGGATTAGGCAAGAGTCGATCAAGGCTTTGGCGGCTTCGATCTCTTCTGTAAAAGCGACCACTTCACGATAGGTACGTTGGATTTTGTAGCGACCATCGAACGACACGAGGCTGACGTTGCCTTTCTTGCCGCCCAGTTTTGCGCCGTAGCGATCGGCGGCAATTTCGATCAGATCCGAGATATCGTTGAGGGCTTTTGCTTTGTAAGCGGCCATGTCACGACTAAGAGAAAGTGCCTCTGGTACCAGTGCCATAACGATCTGATCGCGCAATAGATCTTGTTCGCGAATGCTGGCTTCTGGCACGAAGTGTCCATCAGCGTTTACGCGCATTCCGGCTGGTACTTTGATGACGTTATCTTGTTGTTGGCTAGTGGACATTTTTGCTCTCCCATTCGATGTTGCAGTTGTTTAGTTGTGCGCTGTAAACGCTGGTACGAGTACCGTTAAAATTGCGGGTTTTGATGATCGCGCCGCTTAGCTTTTTGGTTTCCGCTGTTGCCAAGACTAAGATCGTCGGGTGTGCGGTACCCATTACTGTGCCTGTGATCGTTATGCCCATTTTTACAAGCTGATGCGTTGTCTTGCTGACGTTCAAAAGACTTTCCAGCATGTGGGCGTTTTGTTGGTTTGGCTGGACGTGCCAGCCGTCATAGCGTGTTGATTTAGTCATTCTGATAAATCCCCTTTAATAAGCTTTCTAATCCACCGAACTTTTCAACTAACGTCTCCCAGTCCGATTCGTCGCAATGTGTTTCATCAAGCGACATCATTTCTATGATTAACTTTGCAGCTTCTAGACTTTCATGCGATGCAATAGCGGCCGCATTCCAGCCTGTTACTTGGTATTGCTCTATATCTGCCATCAGACACCTCACTCGTTACTCGTTGTTTTCTAGTTCATTGAAAGCAGCACGCAGGGCTTTCTCTGTAATGAGTTCGCCTTTGCAAAACATGGCTGCAAGTTTCAAAGTCTTGGTTAGTAGGCGAAGCCCCCCAGGCGCTCGCTGATTTGTTGCATCAAGGCGCGTTCTTTGTCGCCCGTAACGCTCCATGCATCAGCAATGGCTTTCACGTCTGCAATTTTCGTTTTGTGGATGCCACGTTTTTTGGCGATACGCGAAAATAGACGGGCAAAATCCTCATTGCGTCGACCGCCTGTTAGTTGCGTATAGACTCGGTTGTTACCGACTAACACCATTCCGACACCTGTTTCTTCTTGCAGAATGCGAAGCTCTTCTAGAGTCGGATAATCAAGGTGGTCGGCTTCGTCGATGACGATAAGCCCCTCAGTTCCCATTAGACGTTTGCGGATCACGCGAGACAGTGGCCCTTTACGACGTGGGGCTTGTTCCATGTCCAGTTCCATGGCGAGTTCGTATAAGCACTCGGTTAGGCTGCTTCGGCTAGGGCTGGCGGTAACGTGCCAAACGTTGTTGTTATTGCGTTTGTATTCGCGCAATGCTTCTGATTTGCCAACGCCAGACGCACCGAATATGACTACGATGGATTCGCTGATTTGCGCGTATGTCATGTCGTCCATGATTTGTTTGGCGGTTGTTGTCATAACAAAGCCAGGGTTAACCACTGGGCTAGATTTCTTTTCTTCATCCCGTGCTAGCCATTTCGCTAATTTGGTGACGATGGCCGTGGCATCGGCTTGGTATTTGCCGTTAAGTATCTGGCTCACCGTGGCGGGTGATGAACTAATTTCACGAGCAAGCTGGGCGCTGGTTACTTCCTTTGCATCGAGCTTTGCTTTGATGCGCATGAGCACAGTGGTTTGGTCTGCGGCGTTGCTGCTCTGTAGGTTCAATACGTTTGTCATTTTCTGATTTCCTTACAGTTTGTTTTTCTTTAGTTGTTCGCGGTAGTCGGCAATAGATGCCGCGAAGTTTTGTTCGTACTCTGTTTCTTCGTCGTATTGCGGCTGTTGTGCAACGGCTACGTTTCCGTAGGCCACAGCTGGGCGGAACGGCATAACGACCTTAGTGTCTGGAATGATTTCTTCTTCCAGCGGTGACATTTGTGCCGCCAATTCGAGCGCGTCCATTGCTTGATGTGCTTTCGCAGCCACCTTGGTTGCTTTGGTGAACTGAGTGCGGTGGCGTTTTGTTTCGCGAGCGGCTTGAGTGTCGCCAAAGCCCACTTTTTGCTGACACTCTGCACGGCAGATATGAACGCCATCTAGGGTGTAGATCTCGACAGCATCGTGAAGGCGGAGTGGATCAAATCGTGCAACCAGTTTTTTGCCGACCATGTCCATCATTGACTGATGGTAGTAGCGGTTCTTCTGGCCCTTGATCGATCCGCCAGCGTCTAGCGTGATGGTGCCGTGTTTGTCGACAGTGACGGCTTCGGCTTGCAGCATCATCATTTGCAATTGTGCGGTTGTCGCTTTACGAATCGCGGCATGCTGGTAGCTGGTGTTAAACACGTCGTTAAACGACATGAAGCCGTGGGCCATTTCTGTGTTGCGGTTGGCTTTGGCGTTGTACATTTCGACGCCTTTGGCAATCGCCGCCAGGAACACGTCCGCTTCAATGGCTTTCGATCCGTAGTTGTCTGGTTTTGCCATTGGGTTTGGGCCTGTGTAGGCACCCGCAAGGCTTGGGTGTTTGTCGATGTATTCTTCTAAACCGCCCACACCGAATGCGCGCTCGATTGGCTTGGCTTGGCCGTGACCTTTGCCCAAAATCACGCTAGACCAATGCAGCTTCATACCAAGCATGGGGATGATGCCTAGCGGGTCGTCTTCTTTGACTTTGAAGCGGTAACGGTTTGGTACACCGCCCGTCATCCATTTGTTTGCAGCGGCGCGGGTGTTATCTATAGTGACTTCTTTAGGGATGCCGTACTTCTCGCACACGTCCATCATGGATAGACGAATAGAGTCTGTGTTCTCGCTCACATCACAACGCCAGCCCACAATTTTTCGACTGTAGATGTCTTGCCAAAACCATGTTTTAGGGCGAATAACTTCACCGTTAAACCAGCGCACAAACACGTTATGTTGGTAGCCGTCGCCGTTTATCCATTCCATTGCATGTAGATCTGCAACGGTTCGCTCTTGCGGCGGATACAGCATGGCTAAAGCGTGTTCGCCTTTTCGCAAAAGAGTGCGGTGCTCTTGTGGCACTTCAAAGTACATACGACGTTCTAGTGACTTTTTGGAAGGAATAACCCAGTCTGGATTTCTCTTAGCCGCATCTTTCAAGCGCTCATAACAAACGCTAAACGTTGGCTCTTCTTGACGTAGATAATCAGACTTGATGAAGTCCCAAGCGGCTGGCGTGATGAAAGCAAAGCGAGCCTTACGAGCACTGACAGCAGCTTCTTTGTTCTTAGGTAGAAGCACTGGCAACCAGTCTTGCTCTGCGAAGTTTTTAAGGCTGGCGAACTCACGACGAACGCTAGCGAAAGCAACGCCATATTCTTCGCATACGGATTCGTAAGCCGTCATTTTCGGCACGCCGCTATTAACAAGCTGTTGCAATACAGTCAGGTAAGACAGTTTTGCTTTGGCCTTGGCTTGCGCTTTGCTGCCAGCGTTGTTCCAACGTGACCATAGCGCTTCGCGACAATAGCGATCTGATTTTGGTTGTGGCACATCAAAGACTTTTTCACCGACTTTGATTTGACCCGCACGCTTGAACAAAGCCGCCTGAGTGGCAGCGGGTAATATGCTGATGTGATACTCAAAGGCTTTGGTGCCTTCGCGTTTTCTAGCAAGTTCCGGCTGTGACATTGCAAGCTGCTTTAACTTTTCACGAGCATTTCGCTCTGTTGCTGGCATGCCTGCGGCACCCGCTATTTCAGTTGCTGTTAACCACATACTGATCCCCTCACACGGCCGCTTGTAATGCTTGGTAACGGCTAGGCCAAATGTCTTGCGGTGTCACTCCGATCGCGTCGGCAATGATTTTTTCACCTTTTGGCCATGGCGAACGCAGGGCATTGGCGAGGGTGTTTTCGGCAAGGTTCGCATCACGCGATAACTGACGAACGGACAAGTTGCGTTTTTTTAATTCCGCAACAATGTCTGCTCGATGCCAATCGCTGGCGATTTCGTCCGTTTTCTGAGAAACTGCGCTCTTACTCATCTTGGTAACTCCATTGTGTTGCTCAACTTAGTAACTACATAATGGACACAACGGACGAATTTATCAATACAAACGGATGTAATATTTTGTAAGGCATCCGTTTAATGGATGGTTAAAATTAGGGCTTTATATGAAAAACTCAATAAATAACAGCAACTTAATAGAAAAAGATGCAAAGGACGGCAAAACGGATAAACCGTCTTTTTCTTATGGCGACAAACGGATAGAGTGGGTTGTTGCGTCCGAAGTGGCTGGTCACGCTGGTTTTCCCACATCAGACAGGTGGACTAGAGATCAACTAAAAGACCTGGCAACGGACAAACCACATCTGTCTCGCAAGAGGAAAGGGACGAAAGCGTTTGAATATCATGTAAGTCTATTGCCGAAAGAAACACAGGAGAGCTTGCTGGGCGGTCATGTAATAGAGGAACCCGCATCAAAATATGAACAGAATGTATTGCCGATTAGTCAGGGCGATTTTTTGGCAGAGTTCGCTCTGATACCAGGCTACTCGATTCAAGTGTCAGCGGGCAATGGTGCGTTAAATATAGATCAGCTAGAACCCTCTAGATATCTGGCGTTCAGAAGGAAGTGGCTAAAGTTTCGAGGCTTCGCTGAAAAGGATCTCGTGATAGTTTGGGCAAAAGGTGACAGCATGGAATCGACGATAAATAACAACGATACGCTCGTCGTTCACACTGGCCGTAACCGTCCGCAAGATGGGCACATCTACATATTTAGACATGATGATGAACTATTCGTAAAACGTTATCAGAGCATCGTGGGGGCGTGGCGTTTGATTAGTGACAACGCCATGTATGCGCCACTCGAAATCAAGAAAGAAGAACAGCATCAGTTTGAGGTTATCGGACAAGTCGTTCATATTGCCAAAGACATCGGCGATTGATTAAATGTTTAAACGGTGTTTAAAGACTCGTTGCGCATCCGTTGCGGTTGCTCAACTAACAAGACTCAAAATGCTAATTTTAAAACCACTGCTCAAACTAGCGTAATTTTTACACGCTGCTAAAATGCAAACGGGGCCAACGTCTAAACAGACCTCAACCCCGCTAATCCACTGGCTTTCTAGTTTTTAATCCCGTCTAATCTTTCATAAGTCCGGTTAATCCCTAGATTGATCATTTAAGTAGTCCCTATACAGTGGCATTCCTCTACATTCATATTCCTAAATAAATTTTTAGGAACAAGAGATGCCGTACCACAAGTATCACAAGGTACTTCATATACATTGCGAGAGTGAAAGATTTCCCCATCACTTATAGATATTAAGTAACTTTCAATGCACGAATTACAGTGAACTATCTTACCATCGTGTAATGCAGAAACCTTTCGGGTTATTAAAGAATCACATGCTAGACATTGAAACTTGTACTCTGGTCCGATACCTCCTAATACAAGATTACCGCAGCTAACCGCTCTAAGCTGAACAAGAGCTTCTTCTAATTTCCGCTTAATTTTTTTAGCGTCACCATATGTCTGAATTGTTTGATTTTTGGGTACAGAAACATGAAGGGCTAAATTAGATAAAGCTTGGTAAGATCTAGCTAACTTATTTATATCTAACTCTGATTGCGTACCAAGCTTAACATATGACTTTGCCTTAAATTCCTCCAAAGATGGGTTATCATCAGATTCTTCATTAGGCTCAGTTGAAATTGAAAGTCTTAACTCCTGAGTCGCGTTTGGGTTTTCTTCTGCCAAAATTTGTCGGATTACTTTCTTAGGTTGCCAATCGACTTCATTTTTAGACATTTTTCCTATTGATACTTTTAATCTTTCGTAACAAATCAATTCGATTGCTAGTCTACATTCAAGAGCAGCGTAGACTAGGCTTTGAGGTGTATCATCCAAAATTAATTTATCTATTATTTTAATTTTTCCTTTTAAATTCCGCATAAAAACACCTCTGTAAAGAAAGTACTTGGTAGTCACATAACGCCAGTATTTGTGGCGGGTTTGGAGCGCAGCGGAAAACCAGTCCGACAACATGCGTTTGTTATAAGCACGCTACGCCAATGCTCGGCGCAGACTTGCTGAAACATTATATATACGAACCATGCCACCAATAGTTTTGGATAATTTAACATGGTTATTTGACTCTAATACGTTCAATACGTGATTGATAATTAAGATAGGTTTATCAAATTTTTCTTGAATGCCCGCATTTGAATTTACGTCTTCATTGACGATAAGGCTAACGATCTTTTCCAGTGTTTCTGAATAGTCGGGGATATAGGACCTAGCGTAGTTATCTAGACCATATGTAGTTATTTTGAAATGGCATGAGTAAGTGTTTCCACCACCTCCAAGATATCGAGATACATCAAGGTATCCATTCTGTTCCAATACTTCAATGCAGTCTTTGATTTCAGCTCGACTGAATCCTAATTTTTCTCCATCCCCAAACAATGACTCTGGGTTGATCATAAGGTCATCATTTTCAATGGCGTATTCACAAGATTCTTTTAAAACCAAATTATCCGCCTTGGTTAAGCCTCCAATCTCATGATACACAGATGTCGTATGTCCAGGAGTCTTGCCCAGCGCTGGTTTATCTGTAGCGCCAAAAATTGAAGACAAGACTCGCTTAAAGTTTTGATCGTAATTTTTTAGATCAGGAATTGACTCCCAAAGAGTTGATGTTAGCGATTGAGGAACCTCACAATCATCTAATACAATTGGAATTATTTTTGTACCTTTAGATAGTTTGGCAACAATGCTTGCATTTAACTCTTCACGAACCCACGGTTTTTTTATGCTGTAATTTGAAAGCACTATAATCACTGCTTGAGCTTCTTTTAAGCCTTCTTCAAAGATCTTATCAACTAGGCTGTCACCTGGTAGCATTTCCCACTTGTCTAGCCAAGCATCTACACCATTTTCACGCAACTTTGTTGCGAAATTTGTTACGAACCTTTCTTTATCTTCACTTGCGTGACTTACAAAAACTTTGGGATGCATAAATACTCCATTTTGTGCTTATAACGCCGCCAGCAGGGGTGAAAAAACAATAGAGAAGAGGCGGTTTTTGCATCCCTCTGGCTGGCCTTGTTAGGCATTTTCTCTGTTACTTGGATGAATTCGCTCTTTAAGAATGCGGGTTAAATCATCTACAGATAATGGGCCAAAGTTCATGTTTTTTCGAATTTTTTCAAAAACTGAAAGCATTCTTCCATGCCCATCTAAAGATGGGCAATGAGAATTAAAATTTCTACCTTTGAATTCTTCAAATCGCTCTAATTCATTAACAATAAAAGATGCAATTCCCATATAGGAAGATTCATTGTTTCCATCAAACCCAGGAAACTTAGGGTCTTTTCCAAACGGTTTCGCAGCCTCTTCTAGATGTGCTTTTTCTTCTGCTGACAGCTGCTCATAACTATGCTCAATAAAGCTCCACATATCCAGTATATCAAGGACCTCTTTAACAATTTCTGGATCATCTTGATCTTCAAAAGGTATCCCAGAATATTTCCAAGGTATTGCCCATAAGTTATTACTAAAGATTGCAGACTGTATAAATTTAGGCTCAATTTCACCGTCTATTTCTAAATTTTCATACAGCTCACTTAGCATCAGGAGTATTAACTTTTCACCATCTGATATTTTCATATTACCTTCCAAATTATTTAGCTGAGACAGGACGTTCCTGACGCTCGTCAGCGAGATCTTTCACAAAGGGCATGAAGCTATTAATCTTGTAATAAATCCTCTTCCCAACTTCTTTAATGGATTCGGGGTCAGAAGCATCTGATAATGCTTCAATATCCTCATTTAACTCACTACACAGTGAGCTAGCTTTATTTTCAAAAAGTTCAGAGAAATTTGAGCTTTGCTCATTCAGAAACCTTGCATACTCCTCCACTTCCTTTGCAATACCATGAAAGTCGACGCCTTTTAGCTTTTTGATATTACATGAAGGCCCTATCTTCGATACAACGGATAAAATTCTATCTGTTTGGGCATGAACTTTTGAAACCTCAACTAAACGCCTACGATCGATCATCTCGTCTCTAACTTGTACTGCCTGAGACGCGGAATCAGCAGCCTTACCAGCTTCAATAAATGCCCATATCGCAGCCCCAATAGATGCAACCGATCCTAGTATTGACAATATACTTTCCATTTATTCCCCAGGTTGTTCTTTAGGATTGCCTAACGCCGCCAACACGCGCAGTTTTGTAGTGAAGGCGAAGCCGCAAGGAAAAAGCTGTCGCTGTGCTTGGCATTGTTAACCCTTACCACTCATTAAAATTAAGAATTGATTCAAACTGCAACAACTCAACTTTACGACCTATAACCCCTCTCCAAAAACTGAGCCTCTCTGCATTCTTCCCAGTACCATCCCACTCAACAACCCTCACACACCTTGTTTCCGAATAAGGCTGAAGAAGCTTATTCAAGTGCTTATCCAGCCCTGAATATCCAAACAATATAATTTCATCTGACTCCCCGAGGCAAAAGCCAAGATATCGCCAGTATGCAGAAAGAACTTCCGAGCTATTTATGACTGAAACTTTATGCTTTACATGAGTAAGCACGATATGGCGGCCATGCTCTTGCTGATTTACATTTAAGTAGTAACGCGATAGCTTTCTCGTGACACCATTATCATCATAGAATAAAGGGGACCCGTGCAGGTGCATATAGTAACCGAAGTTATTCCCATGACGGCGTTCCAATGCATTTTCTGAAAAACCGCTATCAAGCATCCCATCAATGAGAAATCCATTGTAGCCATTCAAAATACCGCTTTCTATAAACCTATCATAAATCAAAGAATCATAATTAAGCGTCGCAACATGTGATTTAGTTTCTCTCACGAACTCAACAAGAGGATCGGCAAAGAATTCTGGTAAAGAAACGTTTCGCCCATGAAAATAGCTGGAAACTTTATGGATATAATTCCTTGTGGCTACTGGAAAACGTCTACCTATCTCAGACAGCCAATGAATGTTGTGCTCTGGCTCGGCTATGCTTTCAAGCAGATCACAGGACGCAACCGAAAGATGCAAAACATCTAACTCATCTTCACTTCTTGGCGCGCCATCGTGTCTAATACATTTGGAAATCAGCTTTTTATCATCGTCAGTAAGTATGTGCTCTTCATCCCAGACTTCCTGCAATGCGGTACTTAAAGAAAAAGCTCGTGGATTAATTGCCATGCCTAATCCATTGCCAGTTATTATTGTCTTCCTTACCATTCCCTTCACCACATCGCATGATTGTTCAGTCTGGTTAACAATTAAGGGTTATACAGCAGCGTAGCTGCGGCTATAACCCACTGTTGAACGGCTGCGTTGTCTATATAGGGGATTTGCTTTTTTCATGGTAGGACTTCCCTGTTATATAACTCGCTAGATACCAAAATCTGTTTGGACGATGCCGCTTCAGATGGTCTTTGATCGCCGCTATGTCGATTCTTTATTTGCTCTTTTGTAGCGCGATTTAACCAAAGAGGCAAGTAATTCCCTCAGCCAGTATGACCTGATCCGCTTTATACACTGATAGCACCAAGTGCTAACGATTGCTATTTTTCATCTGACCCTAAATTCCGGAAAATAGCTAACACCTCAATAAGGCACCCAAAGAAGCGCAGCGTATTGAGATAGGATGCATTGGTTTGCTAAATACCGTAGTCGCGCTCTACCTTCGATATGCGAGTTTTGAATGATGAGTACCATTTTTCATGGCCAAGTTTTTGGGCTTGTTGATGCTCGGCATGTGCTTTCCACTGCCTGATGGACTCAAGATCAGACCAATATGACACTGTAATTCCAACATCCTCTCGTGCCGATTCTATGCCTAAAAAACCTGGTTGTTTTGAAGCTAGTTCGACCATTCGATCTGCCATTTGACCATAACCGCTATCACCTTCAGTGCGGTGAGATGTAAAAATTACCGCGTAGTATGGCGGATTAGGTGTGTTCGCGATGAGAGACATCTTTGCTCCTTTGGGTATTCAACATTATGTTCATACGCATGCGCGCTATTCTCTTTATCCATTGATACTAAGAGACTTTCTAATCAGTCACCAGTAAAAGCTCGCAGTTTTTGATTACTTATCAAACAAGGCAGTCAAAAACCCTAGTGATAAAGAATCAATTGTATATTCAAGTTGTGCACAAGGATTGAAGATAGCGATTGATGTGATGCAAGGCGAACGCAAAGAGAGAGTTAAAAAAAGCAACATTAACCTTTACTCAAATCCTGGTGGGTATTTTTCCGATACTTCTTTGATGAGTTCTTTGACTTTTTTGATGGCGAGGGTCAATTGCCCGTGCGGTGACATAGATAATGCTAGGTATCGTTTAATGCCTGGTGCAATGATACGAGAAACGGATAAGCCCAATAGATTACGCGCGGATTCACTGGCGTAAGCACCTAGCATTGCATAGCATTTATCAGAAGCGACCGCATGGGTCTGAAGTGATAATGAGTCGGCTTCCAGTACCACATTCAGTTCGATCTCGTATCGTCTTGCTAGTACGTCCAATCTATCTCTCCAGCTACTAGGACGACAAAATAACGTTAGTGGAATGCCATTTATTTCGCTGAACTCAATGGTAGGATTCGCCGTTAATGGGTCATTGGGAGGGCCAACTAAAAAGGTCGCAGTGTCACGTAAGTAAATATCGCCACCTTTATCATCGATGGAATGTCGAAACAGTAACGCCAAGTCAACACGCCCTTCTTCTAGCCAGTTTTCCAATTGATTGCCCTGCGCTTCTCTAACCTCTAGCTGTATTCCTGGGTAGCGCTCTTTGGCAAGTTTATACACTTCTCTTAGCCATGGCGCCGCCGTTGATGGCATAATTGCCAATCTCACTTTGCCAATAGGAATGCCCGAGGTGTTTCGGATGCTGTTTTCAAGCTGTTCCGTATGCTGTAACCAGTTCCTGACCTCGGGTTCTATGCGTTTTCCCAAGTCAGTGAGTTCGACCCCTCTGCCCGTTCGTATAAATAGCTGACAATTAAACGCCTCTTCAATTGTCTTCATTTGGCGACTCACTTGCGGCTGGCTAATACCATGAAGCGACGCCACTTTACTCAAGCTCCCCAGTTCACAAACGTCGACAAAGGTTTTCCATACTTCGTAATTCATGCCCTACAACCCATACGTTTTATACATATCAGAAATACTACTTTCACAGTATTCACATAGCAAAACAAATTCTATCCTAATTTACGTGCTCTTAACCCAAACAGAGCCACACAAAACCAACAACATAATAATTAAAGGTAAATCTAATGAATAAAATTGATATAGACCTTCGTGGACTGAACCCTGCTCCTGTCACTCCTTTTAATCGCGATGGCACTGTCGACTTCAAGGCAATTCAAAAACTTGGTTCATGGCTGAAAAGTGTTGATGGCGTGAAAAGCCTTACTGTTTTGGGGCATGCTGGTGAAGGCACATTCCTATCTGAAAAAGAACAAATGAAAGTGATCGAAGCATTTGTTGAATCGGTTAACGATGAAATCCCTATCATCGCGGGCATCACCAGAGAAGGCACAGAAGTCGCGGCGGCAGAATGTCGCAATGCGGTGGAAGCAGGTGCAAAAGCCGGTTTATTGTACCCTTCACACGGCTGGCTACGATTTGGTTATCAAAAAGGCGCGCCACAAGACAAATACAGAGCCTGCTATGAAGACAGTGGTTTACCGCTAATCCTATTCCAATATCCAGACGCGACAAAATGTACTTACGATCTAGAAACACAGCTTGAAATTTCCGCTCAACCTGGTGTTTTTGCGATGAAAAACGGTGTCCGTAATATGAAAAGATGGGACACTGAAATCCCAGTGATTCGTGCAGAACGACCAGACCTGCAGATTCTAAGCTGCCATGACGAATATCTATTGCACACTATGTTTGATGTCGATGGTCTTTTGGTTGGTTACGGTAACGTGGCACCAGAATTATTGGTTAAACTGATCGAAGCGGGTAAAGCCAAAGATTACCCTACGGCTAGAGCCATTCACGATCAACTTTTGCCAGTCACTAAAAACGTCTATCACCGTGGATCTCACATGGAAGGTACTGTGGCACTAAAACACGCCTTGGTTGCTCGAGGCATTTTGGAGCACGCAACGGTACGTTCTCCGCTTTTACCTCTTGCCGAAGGAGCAGACGTTGAAATTGCGGACGCATTACGCTCTGCAGGTATAATTTAATAGAAAAATTATATTGCCTTAAATACACTGAAATACATTTTCATAAGGGCGGTCACGGCTGCCCTTAATTAAGGAGAACAAGATAATGAAAATAATTAATAAGTTTTCTCTGCTTGCTTCAGCTCTTATTTTTACAAGTGTACTTTCGCTACCTACCCAAGCTGAAGAATTAAAACTAGGCGCAATGCCTGTTGGATCAGGTTGGTATGTTGGCGCTGCGGCCATCCAAAGGATGGTGCAAGAAAAAGATTCCAAATTAAATATTGAGATCATTGCCCGCGGCGGCGGTGTGGCCAATCCCATGGTGGTTGAATCTGGCAAGGCAGATATTGCGTTATCAAACGTGGCCACTTCTCGCTGGGCTTCTGAAGGTATGTTGCTGTACCAAGGAAATTCAGCGACACATATTCGTTCTTTAGTAGGCGGCCTCAATCCTGTTTATATCGGCGCCATCGTTCGCAAAGAATATATGCAAGAAAATGGTTTCAAGTCTTTGGATGATATTTTGAAATCAGACCGTCCAGTAAACATTATGATGAAACCTGCTGGCTCTAATATTCCTCCCGTTGTGGAAGCCATTCTCGCTGCCTATGGCTTAGATAGAGATAAGATTAAATCCCAAGGTGGCAGTATCCTCCAAGTGGATTCCTCACAAATGTCCGGGTTAATCAGAGATAAACGGGTAGATCTTTATTTTGATACCATTTTACAAGGACACCCGTCTATTACTGAAATCAGCTTAACTGGTGACATTGAGTTCTTAGACATGTCAGAAAGAGCGTTGGACGTCATGGCCTCGCTAGGTCTACAAAAAGGCAGCTACGGAAAATGGTTTGATGCACAAACTGACAGTAATATTGGCGGAGATTTTGGTACGCACTTAATCGTCAGTTCGAAAATGAGTGATGATACCGCCTACTCAATCACCAAAATTGTCATTGAAAATATGGACCAGCTCAGCAATGACTTTAAAGCTTGGAAGGCATTTAAGCTTGAAGATGCGGCTAAGCCGGAAAAAAATGGTATTCGTTTGCACCCAGGCGCCATTCGTTATTACAAAGAAATTGGCCTGTTAAAATAATGTCGTGCTAAGCCTCAACAATAAATATAAAAATCAGGTGTAAAACATGCAAAAATTTGTTCGTAGATACATGCTCGACCCTTGTGCTTGGTTAGCACTTGGGTTGTTGGCTTACCAATACTGGATTTTATTTAATCCAGATCTTCCCTTAGTTGAGCGCGCAACGCATTTAGTACTGACTTTAGCGATCGCTTTTCTTTCCACACCCTTTTTAAAAACCAAACCATCATCAACCTTAAACAAAGCCATTTCGGTGCTTATGTTTGCCTTGGTCGTTGTGGTTGGTTGTTACTACTACTTCGAAAGTGAAAGGCTTTCTAGCCGAATTGAAAATGTCTCCCCCATTGAAACTTATGACATTGTCATTTGTACCATCTTGATCGGCTTACTTTTAGAAGCCGTTCGAAGAACCGTTGGCTATGTTCTGTTAATTGTCATTATTACGTTTTTGCTCTATGGCGTGTTTGGCTATTTGCTACCAGGACAAATGAGCTTTAGCAATATTTCGTGGACAGAATGGAGCGAGATTTTTGGCATGACAACCAGTGGCATCTTGGGTGTCACCACCGCAACCTCTACCAACTTTATTTTTTACTTCATCGTCTTTGGCGTGGTTTACAGTTCAGTTGGTGGTGGACGGCTCTTTATAGAGCCTCGCCATTAAGCTGGTTGGAAAATCCAAGGGAGGCGGTGCCAAAGTGGCCATTATTGGCTCTAGCTTGATGGGGACCATTTCTGGCAGTGCGGTCGCCAATGTGACAGCAACAGGCGTATTTACCATCCCATTAATGAAGCGAACAGGCATAACACCAGAAAAAGCAGCGGCTTATGAGGCCATTGCTTCCACAGGAGGTCAACTCATGCCGCCCATCATGGGGATCGCGGCCTTCGTGATGGCAGAAATGCTTGCCACCTCTTATACCAATATCGCATTAGCGGGCATTTTCCCAGCACTTGCCTTCTACTTTTCCTTGTTTGTCTTTGCGGGAATCCATGCCAACAAAACCAATACCGGTACGCTTAATGATGAAGATATCAATGAAATTAAATCCATCTTCCCCAGATTAAACATGCTACTGCCACCTGTGGTACTGGTTATTGGCTTAGTCATGGGATATTCCGCACAAATTTCTGTTGTGTGGGCCACGATAACCTGTTTCATCGCGCCATTTTTAAGCAAGGACACACGCTACGACCTAAAAAACATCCCACAAATGGTACTGGACTCTGGTATTCAAGCGGCAAAAATCGCTTGTCCCATTATGGCAATAGGGTTAGTTGTCTCAGTCGCGATACAATCTAACCTAGCACTGAAATTTGCCTCAGGACTCATTGATATGGGAGGCGGTTCTTACACGGTTTCTTTAATCATGATAGTGCTTGGCTGCATCATCATGGGAATGGGACTTCCTACTGTTGCGGCGTACATTATTGGCGCAGTATTGTATGTTCCAGCCCTTAAAGAGCTTGGTGTTAGTGAGCTGCAAGCGCATTTCTTTGTTATGTATTTTTGCGTCCTTTCGATGGTAACACCGCCGGTATCATTGGCGTCTTTTGCCGCGGCCGGCGTTGCTAATACAGATGCCATGAGAACCAGTGTAGAAGCCTTTAAAATCTGTGCTGTGGCCTTCCTCATTCCATTTGCCTTCCTTGCTGACGAGGCGCTCCTGTTTATAGGAAGTTATGTAGATATTTTATTGGCTGGCGTTGGATTGATATTTTCAACCGTCATCTGGGCAATTGGTGTCATAGGGTTTGCAAAAAGAAGAATGAACAAACTGGAACGCATCATAATGATGGCATGTGGATTCTTCGCAATGATTTCTCAAACAGCAAGTGTTATCTGGCTTATAGCCATTGGAACCAGCCTTGTTTATTTGGCTTATCACTGGTTAACAAAAAATAAGGAGTCCCGCATTAACTCATTCGTTAAATCACACTAAATAAAGGGTATATTCAAATAACCTAAAAAAGCCCTTTCGGATTGAAAGGGCTTTTTTTTGGATTAGTGTCAGATGAAAATAAAGTTTAATTTACATCTGGCACTAATTGTTATTGGCTGGAATTTAGGGTCAGATGAAAAAACACTATTTTCATCTGAGCTTAAATTCCATTAGTCGCACGACTTATAATTACCAAGTGTATTTTATAGGATTCGAAGCACCTTTTTTTCGGTACTCATCTGGAACTCGCTTACCAACATATTGCTGTTGTATATTTATTGGCGCTTCGCCACCTTTAAAGCCATAACGTCCTTCAACACTTTCCCTGCCTGAGAAATTGTCTGAATTTGCTTCGAGCCACTCTTCTGCAATAAAAGCACCTACAATCAAGCCTTGTACTGTAGCCAGTACAACCTCTGCCTGACTCGCTTTCTTTTGACTCAAGCGCCAAGCATAGCGAGTTGCTTCATAAAGGGAACTGTCCAATGCAGTACGGTTAACACTTATAAGTAGAACCTTGTGCTCAAACTTAGCTGTTTCTGCAGAATAGCGCTTTATAATCTCAGATGAGTGCATCGCACCAAAATCACTGTTTCCATGCCCATCCATGATATTAGTGATTCCAGGATAGGCGTCAATTAGTGCGGCTTCAACCTCAAAGGCTGAGCTTTCGGATAAACCATGTCGATGAATAACATGGGCAACATCAAAACCTGCGAGATGAATAGATCGGATTCTAGTCATTTTCTCCGATAACGAATCATCTTCTATATCACCTCGCACGTGAGCAAAGACACGATTACCTTTTCCCTTACCAATATAAAAAGTTTCTCCATTTCTAGGATCAATCAATCGATAGACATAGTATTGGAGTTTTTCAGCCACTTCTGGGGGAAATGAATCCATTTTTGAGTCTGTCATAAACATCCTTATTCTTTAATAACGTGAAAGCACACTCAACCTGAAAGGATGAAGTAGCCAAATGATTAATTGAAACTCACATTAAACTATTCAAGAAAATCAGTACAGAAAAAAGGTACAGCCGTTTTTAATAAGCCATAAATTAACGAAAAAAGCGCCTTGTAAGCGTTACGTTTATCCAAAAAAACCTTTAAAACACTGGCTCATAAAATAGATTATGGGGTGGTAAAATAACTATTTACATTAAAGAAAGCTTCGCTTTCGCGGCACATTACGCTCCGCTTACGATGCCCTACGGGTGGGTTGGGATGCGAAGTTGTTTGCTTATGTTTCATTTTCTGTCAATTCAAGCTGCCGCTCACTTCGCCAGACGCGTATGAGCACAATCTCTTTAGCTTGTCTGAGGTAGACAACCCGAAATGGCGCGTTTATCAGTTCGCGAATATGATCCATGTTGAATTCAGGAACAATTCGGCCTGCATCGGGGTGAATTTGAAGCATGCCGCAACGCTTCAAGATAGCAGTTACGAAGTCCTCACCGATATGTGGCACACCCTCCTCTCTGTAATACACCTGAATAGCCTGTAAATCTTCAAGAGCAGACTGTGCAATGCGTATTTCCATTTACTTGATACCCAAGGTTTTCTTGGCGTCCTCCAAGGAGACAGTGTTGCCTTCGCGAACATCCATAAGTCCCTTTGCTACCGCTTTTACAAACTGCAGTTCCTCCGCGTTTTTCTCATAATCTTCTAGCCCCTGAACAACCGCTACGCCACGGCCACGACTGGTAAGCAAAATTGGGCGATGCGTTTCCTGCGTTCGACCAACTACCTTTCCAGGGTTGATTTTAAGGTCTGATAGAGGAATGACATCCTCGGAAAATTTAATCTGCATAGTGGCTACCTAGTGGGCAATTAAGTGCTATTAGTAGCACCCGTTAACAGGTGCGGTCAAGGAGCATAATGCTCGCGGAAGTCGGGTCAAAGCCCTTTTCCATAAAGGCTTGTTGTTTCTGATAGTACGTTGGAGGAAAAGGGGCTCGACACTTTGGGTTATTGAAGCACTTTGATACAGATTTTATATTTTGCCATCAATTTTTAATTCACTCAGAAAGTCTTCATAAGACATTTCTGGCTCATCTGAACGCTCTGATATGGCTATAAGGTCTTCTTGATCTTCTCTCATCAGCAAGCGTACCGCTTCATCAATTAGTTCTGAAATAGAGACATCCGATGATGCCGCTCGCATTTTTAGCGCTTTGAGGGTATCTGGTTCAAAATAAACGGTTGAACGCTTTGATAAATTACTCATGTTATGCCTCGACGATTCCTTTGTAGCCTTTACATTGTAGCGTTATAACGTAAAAGCACCAAAGTAATAACCCCTCCCTCGCCCTCCCCTTGGAAGACATAAGGGGAGGGAAAATTACGTTGTCGGGCTAACGCCGCGACTTACAAAAAAGTTAAATCAACAACTTACAAGGTTGATGTGGAGCAAGGCCAACGCCAAGAACGAGATCAAAAGACTTTAACCACCGCTAAACAAGCTAGAATTGAAAAATGACATTCCTACGAGGTAGGCGGTACTTTTCTTTAAAAATACAGCGAGGAAGGAATGTCATTTGTTTCAATTCAACCCCAAAAGCTCATTTTAATCTGCTAACTAAACCACTGAGCTTTCTTTCACGTCACTTAAAGCGTTGTTGATTTCTTTCCAAGTCAGTCCGCTGCGCTTTTTCGTTTCTGTTTTGGTTTGGGTGATTTGGATAATCTGCCCTGCGATGGAGATGGCGATTTCGAAGGGCTTTTTGCCTGTAATTTCGTTTAGTCCTACTGGGCAATGTACTGAGTCGATTTCGGCTTGGCTGAAGGAGGCGCTGACGAGGCGTTTTTTGAAGCGTAGGGCTTTGGTTTTCGAGCCGATTAGGCCGATGAATCGGCAGTCTTTTCGATCCAATAATGCTTCCACTAGCTGATAGTCCAAGGCGTGGTCGTGGGTCATGACTAAGGCGATTTCGTTATGGCTCATGTGGTCGATGTGTTCCAACATGGATTCATACAAAAACGGTGTGACGTTGCTCGGAAGACCTTTAATATTGTGGTCTTGAGCTAGGTTCTCACGGCTGTCGACCCATGAGATTTTCGCCTGCATGTTGCCCAATACATTGACCAAGGTGGTCGCTACGTGTCCCATACCAAAGATGGTAATTTTGTCGGCGGGTTCTGGAAAATATTCCAACAATACGCTGACCGCGCCGCCGCAACATTGGTTGGTTTTGGCGGCGAGGGGAAAGTGTTCCAGCAGATGAGAAGGCGAAGACGCATCTTGCAACATGGCGCGGGCTTTTTGGCAGACAGCGTATTCCAGCTGTCCGCCGCCGATGGTGTCGAAGCTGTGTTCCTCGGTAATGATCATCTTGCTGGAGGATTCCCGCGGCGCAGAACCTTGGGTGCCGATCACGGTGGCGATCACCCAAGCCTGCCCTGCTTTTTCTACTTCCTGTAAAGCATGAACCCAACTCATGGAAGACATCATAGGCTGGCTTCCTTAGCCGCTTGCATGGCGTAAAATACCGCTTCTGGTGTCGCTGGCACGGCCAATGGTGGCGAGAATTTATGGTCAGCGACCGAAGCACAGGCGTCTTTTAACGCGCACCAAACGGAAATCCCCAGCATCAATGGCGGTTCACCCACGGCTTTAGAGCGATAGACGGATTCTTCGCTGTTGGCACGATCAAAGAGTTTGACGGTGAATTTTTCTGGAATGTCCGCCGAGGTTGGGATTTTATAATTCGCTGGGCTGTTGGTGGTGATACGGCCTTTATCATCCCAGCTGAGTTCTTCTGAGGTGAGCCAGCCCATGCCTTGCACAAACGCGCCTTCGATTTGTCCGATGTCGATGTCCGCGTTAATTGAATCCCCCACGTCGTGAAGGATATCCACTTGAGTGACTTTGTATTCGCCGGTAAAGGTATCGACGATCACTTCTGCCACTGCGGCGCCATTGGCGTAATACAAGAAGGGTCGACCTTTGGCGGCTTTGCGGTCGTAACCAATTTTTGGCGTTTTATAAAAACCGGTAGACGATAAAGACACGCGGTTCATGTAGGCCAGTTTGATAAATTCAGGGAAGCTCATGGTCTCGCTGCCTAAAATGACTTGATCGTCTTCAATAGCGAAGGCATCGGCGGCGATACCAAAATGCTCCATGGCGAATTCTTGCAAGCGACCTTTAATCGTCATCGCTGCATCCAATGCTGCCATGCCGTTCAAATCCGTGCCTGCTGATGCCGCAGTGGGCGAGGCGTTGGGGACTTTGTCGGTACGAGTCGAGCCGACGTTAACGCGCTGGTAATCTATACCAAAGGCTTTGGCAACAATTTGCGCTACCTTGGTATAAAGCCCCTGCCCCATTTCTGTTCCGCCGTGGCTCACATGCACGCTGCCATCGGTGTAAACATGCAGCAAGGCGCCGCCTTGGTTTAGGTGTTTCGAGGTAAAGGATATACCGAATTTTACGGGTGTCAGCGCCAGTCCCTTTTTCAAGAAAGGGTTTTGCTTGTTAAAGGCATTAATCGCTTGGCGACGCGCACGGTAATCCGAGCTGGCTTCCAATTCTTCCATCAGCGTCAGCAACACATCGTCGTCAACTTTTTGCCCATACGGCGTGGTGTCTTTACCGGCTTGATAACAATTCAGTTTGCGAATATCTAAGGCATCTTTGCCTACCGCACAGGCGATTTCTTCGATGACGTTTTCCGCCAACAAAACGCCTTTAGGTCCACCAAAACCTCGGAAAGCAGTATTAGACACCGTATGCGTTTTGCCGCGATAACCACTGATGCGAGCATTCGGTAAAAAGTAAGCATTGTCGGCATGAAACATCGCGCGGTCGACCACGCCGTCGGACAGGTCTGCCGTACAGCCACATTTGCCGACCATGTCGTATTCTGCCGCGAGGATTTCCCCTTCATCGGAAAAGCCCACTTGGTAGCTGTTCCAAAAATCATGACGTTTGCCCGTTTGTACCATGTCATCTTGGCGTGGCATACGGTATTTCACCGGACAACCATTACGCACAGCCAATACGGCAGCGGTACAGCCAAGTACAGCGGCTTGCGATTCTTTACCGCCAAAGCCGCCGCCCATACGACGCACTTCAACAAGCACCTGCGCAACAGGCAAACCCAAAACTCGAGCCACCAGCTTTTGCACTTCGGCAGGATGCTGGGAAGACGCAAATACCTGCACTCCGCCGTCTTCATTGGGAACGGCCACACTGATTTGCCCTTCTAGGTAAAAATGTTCTTGGCCTTTGATATACAAATCCGACTTAATCCGACGCGGCGCCGCTGCCATGGCTTCCGTGGCATTACCACATTGAATGGTATGGGTGGGTAGCACAAACTCTTGGCGCTCTAATGATTGACGAGGATGCAAGGTTGCTTCTCGCGGTTGATAGACAATCTCGGCTAACCGTACGGCTTGTTTCGCCGCGCGCAAACTGGTGGCAGCCACGGCAAAAATCGGTTGCCCAATGTAATGCACGAAATTACCCGCCAACATTAAATCCCCGCTTAATACGGGGAAACGTCTGGATCACCAGGAATGTCTGCTTGCACAATCACATCCACCACGCCGGGATAGGCACGGACTTTATCCAAATTGATCGACACAATATCCGCGTGCGCTTCCGTCGATAAGCCCGTCGCCACATGCAATTCATTTGGCCATTCCGGCATATCGTCAATGTAAATCGCTTGGCCTGTTACGTGTTTAATCGCCGATTCATGGATCGGCAAAAGGCCTTTTTGAGAAGAGATAGCAAAATCTTGTGGCAGTTTACGCATGAGTGCTTGCCTCCAAACCTGTCGATAAAATTGAGTCACTGACAGCATGGCCTGAGAAAGTCACCACGTCGGTACCATTCAGCTCTAACCATGCCTTGCGAATCAGGTTGCATGCCATGTCTAAACGATATGCCGCGCTGGCTCGCATATCGCTCATGGGGGTTAATTCACTGCGCAATGCTTCGATGGCCTGGTTTAACGCGTGCTCGTCATTAATGCGTTTGCCTGTCAATGCGGCTTCGGCTTTGCGTCCTCGAATCGGCGTCGCTGCCATGCCGCCAAACGCCAAACGCACATCGCTTAATTCGCCATTATCGACTGCAAAACGAACCGCCAACATAACACTGGAAATATCGTCTTCCATGCGTTTCGAGACTTTATAAAAACGATGGAATTGCGCGAGCTTATCCGAGGGATACATCAAACGAGGCGATCATTTCATCGCTTGCTAATTGAGTTTTCTTATAACCTAGGTAAAAGTCCGAAATGTTCACAGCTCTGGTGCTGCCGTCATTTTTCAATAATTGGATGTCGGCATCAAACGCCAGCAATAGCGGAGGTAAATCGGCAATCGGTGAGGCGTTCGCCACGTTGCCGCCAATGGTGCCACGGTTACGAATTTGTCGAGAGGCTATGCGACTTAACAAAGCGTTCATCTGTGGATACTGCGTCTTACTGAACGCTTCCAGCTCGCTGTAAGTGACGGATGCGCCGATGGTCAAGGTGGTTTCTGCAACGTGTAGCTGTTTCAGCTCGGCCACGCAAGATACATCGATCAAGGTGTCAAAATCACGATAGCGTTGCGTGTTTTCTAGCATCAAGTCTGTTCCACCCGCAATCAAGGTCGCTGCTGGATTCGCTTTTAATGCCTGAGCAAGTTGTTCTAAATCTGTCGGCTGTAAGTAATTACGACTGTTTTTGGGGCTCTTTTTGCAGGCTTGCTAACTGAGTTTTGACTTGATTATTTTGGCTCATTAGCTCAGTGAAGGGTTCCACTGAGCTTGCCATGTCACTCATAGACAAGCCCGCATCGATGATCGGACGATAGCCTGTGCAACGGCATAGATTCCCAGAAATTGCGTCGCACACCGCTTCGCGGTCGATTGATTGCTCGGCGCGCTGCGCGTTTTCATAAAGCCCCGCCAATGACAACACAAAACCCGGTGTACAAAAGCCGCATTGAGAGCCGTGATGCGTCACCATGGCTTGCTGAGCTGGGTGCAATTCACCAGCTTTTGATAAATACTCCACCGAAACAATGTGTTTACCCGCCAAGGATTGAATCGGCGTAATGCACGAATTGAGTGTCGAGTACCTAAGTTCGCCGTCTTCCAACGCACCAACAAGTAGCGTACATGCACCACAATCGCCAGATCCACAGCCTTCTTTTGTCCCCGTTAAGCCACGCTTTTCTCTTAAGTAGCGCAACGCTGTAAAGTCGCTAGGGAGCGTGTTATCGTCGATGAGGCTCATCGTTTAGTATAAATTGCAAAGCGCTCTCCTTAATTAAAATAGTCTCTATGATGGTGGTTATAATAATAGTCGAAATGCAAAAACCTGACCAATCGTACAAAGTTTAATTAAAAACTAATCTCCTCCCCCGAACAATCAATTTTGCAACGCTAAACACACTATATCCAACCGAAACATACATTGAATGCTCAAAAAAGGTTTACCAACCTAGAAAAAATTGCAAATGAGTTTTATTATCATTAAGTGAATTTAAGCAAGTAACCCAAGGTGGACATGATGAATAAACTTAATATTAGGGAACAATTTGCTCTGCTATCAGAAGAGTGGGCACCAAAAGTCATTGCCAAGCCAAATGGACAATCCATCAGAATTCTCAAAGGCAGCGGTGAACTTGGCTGGCATCAACATGAGAATGACGAAAAAGTCATCATTGTCTTCAAAGGCCAACTCACATTAAAACTCAAATCTTCCCACGACATCATCCTTAATGAGGGCGATATGTATGTGATGCCAAAAGGTGTCGATCATTGCCCAGTCGCACAGCCCGACACACACTTCATGATGATAGAGCCAACTTAGTCTGCACTCCAAGGTGAGCATCAAAGATAAAGCCAGAGCGATAAAGATATAGCACTGTTAAAAATTTAGGTCTAAAATAAGACTTAAATTTAGTACTTAATTGAGGTTCCTATGAGACAAGTCTTAGCCAATTACACAGCCAGTATTTCTGAATTAAAGAAAAACCCAACGGCTTTACTTAACGAATCTGGTGGCTCTGCTATCGCCATTTTAAACCACAATAAGCCAGCGGCTTACCTCGTCCCTGCTGAGGCCTATGAGCTTTTAATGGAGATGGCCGATGATATTGAACTAGCAAAACTGGTTGAAGCTCGCCGTACTGATTTATCCAAAGCCATCGAAGTGAGTTTAGATGACTTATAAATTAAAATTTCTTCCTGCTGCTCTAAAAGAATGGCGCAAATTAGCACCACAAATTCAAACACAATTTAAAAAGAAGCTAGCGGAGCGACTAGAAAACCCGCATGTCCCTGCCTCAAAGCTACGCGGTTATGATTCTGTCTATAAAATAAAACTAAGAACCTCAGGCTACCGCCTAGCTTATGAAGTCATAGACGATGAAGTCGTCGTTTATGTGCTGGCAATTGGCAAACGAGACAACGACGCGGTTTATAAAAAACTCGCCTCTCGAGTGAGTTGATATCGCACCGTTTTGTTTCACCTCCTCGATAAAAAACCTCATAGGTTTTTCTACACCCCGCTATAAATGTCTGTTTATTCCAATGAATTCAATGAGTTAAATAAACGGCTATGATTCTATAAAAATATGGAACGATTGTTGCTACATACAAACCATATGAAACAAGTGGGTCTTTAACCCCTATTAATTGTATGGAGTAAAGCTATGAGTAAGGCAAAGAAAACAGCAATCCGTTTAACGCTTCTAGCCAGTCTTGTCTCCAGTGTTTCTGCCATGGCGGCAGATCAGGTGACATTTCAATTAGATTGGTTACCAGGTGGCGACAAAGCACCTGTCTATGTGGGAATTCAACAAGGTTTCTTTGCGGACGAAGACTTAGAGGTCAAGATCGCCAGCGGTCGCGGTTCCACCGATGCGCTAACCAAAATGGCAACAGGTCAGTCAGACATTGGTAGCTCTGATATTGGAGCGTTAATGGCAGCCAAAGCCCTTGATAAAGTACCTGTTGTAGCGGTTTACCCATACTTCACTCAAGCACCACACGCCTTTTTCGTACTTAAAAGCAGTGGCATCACCTCCATTAAAGATCTGAAAGGCAAAAAAGTCGCCACCTCTCCTTTCACTTCATCCAATGCTTTTTTACCCTTAGTCTTGAAGCAAAATGGCTTAAGCGAAACGGACATTCAATTAGTGAAATCCGATCCAGGTGCGCTCGCGCCAATGATGATAACAGGCAGCACCGATGCCATTATTGCTTGGGTTACTAATACCGCGCTTTATGACGCACAAGCAAAAGGCGCAGGCAAAGAGCTGATCGAAATGCCGTGGTCGAATTCAGGCTTGTCTCTTTATAGTTCGTCTGTTTTGGCTTCTGAGAAATTCTTAACTGAACGTCCAGATGTCGCCAAACGCTTTATCAAAGCCTTTGCCAAATCCATCGAGTTTACTTACGCCAATCCAGACCAAGCCGGTATCGATCTGCACAAAATGGTGCCAGAAGTGGACGCCAGTATTGTTTCTGCACAAATTAAGAGCATTTATAACCTGGTCTACAACGATGTGACGACACAAGACGGCTTTGGTAATTTTACCGATGAACGCATTCAAAAAACCTGGGAGTACGTGGCAGAAGCCAATGGCCTATCAAAAGACGCCCTCGACCCTGCAACAGCAGTAAACAACACTTTTAAGCCGGAGTAACGGCATGGATAACCAAACACCAATAAACGACAACGGCAAAGCGGCTTATGTCAGCATGAAAGGCGTGGGGCATAAATATGACCCACGCCCAGAAACGCCCATGGTAGTGCAAGATATTAACTTGGACATTCATCGCCACGAGTTTGTGGCGGTGGTAGGGCCGTCTGGCTGTGGCAAATCCACCTTATTACGCATGGTGGCGGGATTACTTATTCCGTCTCATGGTCAGGTATCCGTGTTCAATTTGCCCGTGACCGAGCCACGTGATGACGTGGGTATTGTTTTCCAAAAAGCCAATTTATTGCCTTGGTTAACCGTACGCAAAAACGTGCTGTTTCCGCTTAAACACAAATATGGCCGCTATTCTGCCAGCGATGAAAAACGCGCCAATGAACTATTAGAAATGGCCGGATTGACTCAGTTTGCTGACAAGATGCCAGACGAACTCTCTGGCGGCATGCAGCAACGTGTCGGCATTGTCCGCGCACTGTTGCTCAATCCAGACATTCTATTGATGGATGAACCCTTCTCGGCGCTCGATGCCTTGACGCGAGAGCAAATCGGTTTTGACCTGCTCGATATCTGGAAAGAGCATCCAAAAACCGTGCTGTTTATCACCCATTCCATTAGTGAAGCGGTGTTACTGTCTGATCGCATTTTGGTCATGAGCAAACGTCCTGGCACGGTGTTGGATCTGATCGAGGTGGATTTACCACGACCTCGTTCATCTAAAACCATTAACTCGCCACGCTTTGCCGAGCTAACTGACAAAATTAGAGGCTATATTTATGAACCCAACGTACCAGCCTAACTCTTGGCTTGCCCAACAAGCGAATCGCTTTGCACCAGCTTTATTCTTTATCGGCCTCGTGCTGCTTTGGGAACTTATCTGTCGCGTTGGCGGTGTACCCAACTATATTTTGCCATCGCCCTCGGCTATTTTTATGGCCTTTTTCGATGTAGAGTTTTCCCGCTGGTTGACACACCTTTGGGCAACATTACGTGTGGCTTTGATGGGCTTTGCCTTGTCAATCATCATTGCCATCCCACTGTCGATTGGCATGATGCGCTCACAATTGATGAACCGTGTGCTCTATCCTGCGTTGATTGTCATTCAATCTACCCCAGTCGTCGCCGTGGCGCCTTTGATCATCGTATTGCTTGGCACCGATGACCCATCTCGTGTACTCATCACCTGCCTAATCACCTTCTTCCCTTTGGTGGTTTCCACCACAACGGGCATGCTGGAAACGCCACCCGAAATGATTGAGCTGAGCCAGTCCTTGCGAGCTCCGCGTTATCGTGAAACCTGGCAGATTCGCATTCCGTATGCGATCCCGCACATTTTCAGTGGCCTTCGTGTCTCTATCACCTTGGCGATTATCGGGGCTGTGGTGGCCGAGTTCGTCGCGGCGGAAGAAGGCTTGGGCTATTTCATTCAATTTTCCACGTCATTCTTTAAAATTCCACAGGCGTTTGCTGGGCTGATCTTTTTGTCGATTATCAGTTTGTTACTGTTTAAATCGATCCAGTGGATTCAGGCTTGGTTTTTTCCGTGGAGCCTTCCTAAGAAGAAATAACTTACGATTATTGCGCTCTTAAATACTGCGTTAAAAATGAACTCAAAATGCTCATTTATAGCCAATAGACTCCGCTTTTTCGTTCATTTTTGCCTTGTCTTTAATTCGCTCATGACATCGTAAAAACCTCAACTATAGAGACAGATATGACATTAAATACTAAAGACACAGACTTTTTACGCCAAAGCTTTGCCCTTGCGGATGAAGCCAAACAACAAGGCATTCACCCGTTTGCAGCGATCTTGGTCGACGATGAAGACAATGTGTTGATGAGCCAAGTAAACGGCTACCTGCCCGACTTCGATATGACAGGCCATGCGGAGCGTAAGTTAATGACCCGCGCCAGCAAAGCCTATCGCCCTGACTTTTTGGCAAAGTGCACTATGTACGTTTCCGCCGAGCCTTGCGCCATGTGTGCCGGTGCCGCCTATTGGGCGGGATTAGGACGCCTTGTGTATGGGTTAAGTGAACACAGCTTGAAACAGATCACTGGCAACCATCCAGAAAACCCAACCTTGGCCTTACCTTGTCGTACTGTGTTTGAATCGGGGCAACGAGAAGTGGAAGTCATTGGACCTTGCCTTGAAGAAGAGGCAGCAAAATTGCATGAAGGTGTTTGGTAAGCAATAGAACAATATTACCGTAATACAGAAGTAATCGGAGTAGAAGCAGTCAAGCGCCTCAAAACGCTGGGTCATTGCTCCATTTTCCATTAGGAGGAGACCATAATGACTCATTCATACGTACTTGAAGAACTGCAACGTGAAACCACGTTTGGTGGCGCAGGCGAAGACACCAACGATCGCGAAATTCGTATCATCGACATGAGCGACTTTGACAATCGTCGCACAGAAATCACCGAGCAACTCTGGCTCGCAGCCACTGAAATCGGCTTTTTTCAATTAAGTAACCACGGCATTGATCCACAAGAAATAAAAGCCGCATTCAGCGAATCCGAACGTTTCTTTAACCTTCCAGAAAGCATTAAAAGCCAATACCCAAGACCCAAAGGTGTCAACGCTGGCTGGGAAAGCCGTAGCCAAATTCGCCCTTCCACTGGCACCAAAGATCAAAAAGAATCCTATCAAATCACCCAATACCACATGGATAACTTGTGGCCGACTGAAAAAGAGTTGCCACACTTTCAAGCCAATGCACTGCGCTTTGAAAAACAATGTTGGGAAGTGGGCATGAAGGTGTTGTCTTGCTTTGCGGACAAACTAGGCTTTGATCGAGATTTCTTTACGAAAGCCCATGACCCACGCCTGTCGGATTACCAAAGCACGTTACGTTTGTTGCACTATTACGCCACCGAAGGGGTCACAGAACAGGGCAGTATTTGGCGAGCTGGCGCCCATACGGATTTCGATTGTTTGACCTTATTGTTCCAACACGAAGGCCACGGCGGCTTACAAGTTTGCCCAGGCGCCGAAGCAGAAACCCAACGCTGGACCAGCATTCCTCCCTATGGCGATGTCATCACTTGTAATATTGGCGATATGCTCATGCGCTGGAGCGACGATCAGCTTAAATCCAATCTGCACAGAGTCCGCTTGCCACGAATCGACGAATACTGCGGCAGCCGACATTCCATCGCCTTTTTCTGCCAAGCCAATAAATCACAGATCATCCAAGGTCCAGCGAAACGCTACCAACCTATCAGCGCAGCGGATTTTCTGACTCAACGTATTCAGGCTAACTTTGTCGATAAGTAAGTAGAAAATAAAAAACCATCATAGACACCCTATGATGGTTTTATTAAGACTCGATTCAAAATATCAAATGACAATATCTTCTTGGCTGTTAAATTGTATTAAGGCATTTTCAAACAAAGAAAGGCCTTGTTCAAAATCCACTCTTGAGTTAAATCCTCCTAAAGACACTCTAAAACAATTTATTGAAGGTAAAGATGCCGTAGGGCAACGAAATAAATCCGCGGTTCTAACTTTGATATTCTTCGATGCTAGGAAGTTGTTAAACTGATTCACATTAATATGGTTTGGTAATTCCAACCACGCATTCAAACCACCACTCCGAGAACGAAAACCAAATTTCTCAGCAAGGGCTTGGAAAGCGCCTTGTCTGTAACGCATTTCTTCTTCTAAAAGGGATTGATTGTGTTTGAAATTTTCACTGTTTAAGAAGCGTGTTGCCAACTCAAAGTTCAGCGTCGATACCATCCAGCATTGGCTGTGTATACTCAAGTTAAAAGCTTGTTGCCATTGTTTAGGTACCAAGCAGTAAGCGATTCTTAAACCACCTGCCACGTATTTAGACAAGCTAGAAAGGTAAAATATTCGATCTGGTGCTTGCTGTTGTAAGGGTACATTCCAGTGTTCTGGCAAGCAGTAATTCACATCATCTTCAATGATATAAAAATCATATTTCTCACTCAGTTCTATGATGGCGCTTAGTTGCTGTTGTGAATATTTAATATTGGTCGGATTTTGAATATTGGGGGTTATATACAAAACCTTAGGACTAAATTTCTGACAGTATTCTTCCAGAACCTCTAAGTCCAAGCCTTGTGCCGTCAATGGCACACTTAAGGGGTTTATTCGGCTCGCTTGTGCTGCTCGAAATAATCCAGGGTACGCTAATTCTTCATGAAGAATATAATCATTTTCTTTGGTGAGAATTTGCAGGCAGGTATACATTCCTTGCTGAGCACCTTGAGTGAAAGCAATATCATTGGCATCGATCTTAATCTTTTTAACAGCCAGCCAATCGGTAAAAAATTGCTTGTGCTTTTGTATACCTTGCGGCGAATAGGTCATCACCTGCTCTATTGCAAGAAGATCTTGAGCCAGTTCATTTAGCGCATTTTTGATCAACATTTGCTGACCCAACATGGGCTGCATACTGGATGCAAAATCGTATTCTTTGATAGCAGAATCATTAGTAGCAATGAAGGAACTTGGAAGGTTCACATACGTACCAGCGCCCAGCTTCGCATTCACTAGACCCTTTTTTTCAAGCAAGTCATAGGCTCTTGTTACTGTGCCATGGGTAATTTCTAGCTTATCCGCCAAAAGTCTTTGAGCTGGCAATTTTTGTCGATCGGGTAACTCGCCAGACTGAATCGCTTGCTCAATAAGCAGGGCCAATGCTTTGTACTTTGGATGCGCCAAACAAGCTTTATCGAATGTGTCTTTACTAATTTCTATAATTATATTCATAACAATAAATAAATTGCCCACAATTGTATTGTATGTAAATCTATATAGGTACATTAAACCAATAATTGTATTAATACAATTATTGGCTGAATTTTTCTAAGAAGGAAAGGAAATGATAAATAGCGCCCTATTGGGCTCGCTCCCGCTCTGATGCTTTTTTGCCTAATAAGCACCATAACACCTGGACCCAACAACATCCTGCTGGCTAACTCAGGTGCCAATTTTGGCATTAGAAGAACCTTGCCTCACGTGATTGGCATTCGTTTTGGCATGACAATACTGCATATAATGATTTTATTTGGCTTGGGTGAAATGTTTAAGCATTGGCCTTACCTTCATAAGGTATTCACCTTTATTGCAGCAAGTTACATTGTTTATATGTCTATAAAAATCGCTTGTTCAAAAATGCCTTCAGACAAAAAGAGCCTTCAACCAATGGGCATTTTACAAGCCGCATCATTTCAGGCAATTAACCCTAAGTCTTGGGCCAGCTTAATGACAGCAAGCTCTGTATTCACATTGACTGGGGAGCTTTATTGGTCATCGGCTTTGCTATGCATCATGATGTTTAATATCGCTACGCTACCTGGGACATTCATGTGGATTACCATAGGCAAGCTCGTATCTAAGAGGCTTCAAGAACCTAAATTCCACCGTTACTTTAGTGTATCAATGGGATTATTACTGCTTGCGACCTTACCTATGATATTTATCTAAAGATCGGCCAATCTAAACCCCGCGATCTTATGCACTTCGCTCATGGCTCGGTCAAACTCGGTTTGCCAGTCATTGGGCGTTCTGGCTTCAAACCCGGCGAGTATTTGCGCCTTGGTAGCGCCTTTCACGGCCATGATGAAAGGAAAGCCAAACTTCTCTCGATAAGTATCGTTCAGCTGTAAGAAGTGCGCCAGTTCTTCCTCTGAACATTGGTCTAAGCCTGCTCCTGCTTGTTCAGAAGAGGATTCTTGCGTCAACTCACCCGCCAGTGCGGCCTTACCTGCCAAATCAGGGTGAGCGCGTAACAAGATCAATTTTTGCTCATCGCTACTGTGTTCTACGATATTGGCCATGGCTGTTTGTATTTTATCGATACTGTCAAAATACTCACTGGGATGCGCGGCTTTTTGACGCCACAGTTCTTCTGCCACCCAAGCAGAGTGCTCATAAATACGGCTGAATAACGCGATAAAATCCGCTTCATTTAAATGACTAAAAGTCGTTAACGGGTCGTGCATAAAAAGACTCCAAATTCCAACAATTCGACAAAAGTTGCACTAACAAACAAAATCTCTTCACCACAGAAACACATGGCACAAATATTGAAGCCTATGAAACAATATTTTCAGGCACTTTTCACTTACTACTGTACTGCTTGCAAAAAACAGGCAAGATAAAGCCATCATTAAAAAAAACCGTTAAGGAAAAACAATGGGATACTTAACCACGCATATTTTAGATACCACAAAAGGCATCGCGGCAGCCGGTGTCAAAATACACCTTTATAAACATACTGCAGACGGTCAACGACAATGGATTCACAGCACGCTGTCCAATAACGATGGACGCTGTGATCAGCCCTTACTGCAAGCCGACGACTTCTCTGTGGGTGTATATGAGCTGGAATTTGCCATAGATGAGTATTTTAACGCCTGCAACCTTCGTAGCGACGGCGAGACCACAACCCCTAACTTTTTGAATACCGTGGTGATTCGTTTTGGCATCAGTGATGAAAACGCCCACTACCATATTCCATTGCTTGTTTCGCCTTATTCCTATAGCACTTATCGCGGCAGCTAGTTCTCGATAACGTAGCAATCACAAACGGCTGAACGAGCCAGAATAGCGCAGCCTTTAAAAGAATCGCACCAAGATACATCACTTTCTGTCTCATCGGTCAAAGAAGAAAATTGACCACCTTCTTCTTTGACTCGACTCTCATAATAATCAATCGCCCTAAAACAATGGTTTCATAAAATAAAACTTAGACTCATTTGTTTCATGGCATATTTATTGCCAATTACTTCTTTAATCAAAGATTAAAAATGCGCCAAGACAGCTCAAACAAGGCGCAAGATTAAAGGAGAATGAGATGAAAGCACTTATTATCGGCGCCGGCATCGGCGGCCTATCTGCGGCAGCAGCACTAAAACAACAAGGCATTGAATGCGAGATTTTTGAAGCTGTAAAAGAAATCAAACCCGTTGGTGCGGCACTCTCTATTTGGTCTAACGGCGTAAAATGCATGAACCATCTAGGCATGGGCAGCATCATGGACGAACTCGGTGGGCCAATGCACCACATGGCTTACCACGATGGCTTCACTGGCAGCGTGATGACACAGTTTAGTCTTGCGCCATTGGTTGACGCCGTGGGTGAGCGCCCTTGCCCGGTATCACGCGCCGACCTACAGAGCCAAATGGTCGATTGGTGGGGGCGCGAGACCATCCAATTTGGCAAACGCATAGAAAAAGTAGATCAAACCGACACAGGAGTCACGGCGTATTTTACCGATGGCACCCACGCCGTTGGCGACTTTATGATTGCCGCCGACGGCACACACTCAGCGGTTCGCGCTGATGTGATCGGCTACCAAACTGAACGCCGCTATGCAGGCTATGTGAATTGGAACGGGTTGGTAGAAATAGACGAAAGCATCGCACCAGCTGAGCAATGGACGACGTTCGTTGGCGAAGGCAAACGCGTTTCCATTATGCCGATTGCTGGTGGTCGCTTTTATTTTTTCTTTGATGTGCCATTACCAAAAGGGCTAGCAGAAGACAGAAGCACCGTGGTGGCGGATCTCACCCGCTACTTTGCCGGTTGGGCAGATCCCGTTCAAAAACTGATTGCGGCCATTGACCCTGACACCACAAACCGTATTGAAATTCACGACATCGAGCCATTTGATACCTTGGTAAAAGGCAACATTGCCCTTCTTGGCGATGCCGCTCACAGCACCACACCAGACATCGGCCAAGGCGGCTGCTCAGCATTAGAAGACGCCGTTGTACTGGGTCAGTGCTTTAGAGAACAGTTTTGGTCAGAAAAAACCAAAACATTATCTGGGGTAATTGAGGCCTTGAAACACTATGAAGAAGCACGTCGCTTCCGTGTCAAAGACCTCGTTTTAAAAGCCCGTAAACGCTGCGACGTTACCCACGGCAAAGACATGCAAGAGACCCAAGCTTGGTACGACGAACTAAGACGCGAAACGGGAGAAAACATTATTGCTGGCCTACGCTCCACTATCGTAGGTGGACCACTGGCTTAATTTAGCGGGATTATTACTGATCGCATTATCTCAAATAATGCGATCACCACTTACTTTCCGTAACAATCTATCAGCAAGTTAAACTTGATAAGAATCATAAAACTCGATATAAATACATCTTCAACTGGAGATAACGATGAGTAAAAAGTTCTTATTGCTTACCCCTGAAGATGGGTCCAATGTATTAAAAAGCTTAGCAGCACCAGCCAGATTGGCGATTCTTACCTTGCTGCATGAGAAAGGCCCCATGAATGTTAATGATATTTCAGACCTGCTAGAACTGCCGCAATCATCGACCTCCAGTCATATCAATTCCCTCGAAAGTGCCGGCTTAATTACTACCGAAAGCCAAAAAGGTCGCAAAGGCAGTCAAAAAATTTGCCGCGCGACACACGAAGAAATCGTCTTATCTTTCAGTCATACCAAGCAGAAACAAAGCAATGTCATCGAAGTCTCCATGCCGGTTGGCTTGTATTCTGAATTTGATGTTATGGCGCCTTGTGGTTTGTGCTCAGACTCCGGCATTGTGGGGTATTTAGACAGTCCAGATACTTACCTCTCGCCAGATCGTATGCGTGCCAGCTTGTTATGGTTCACTAAAGGTTACGTGGAATATCAATTCCCCAATAATGCCCGTATTGCAGGCCAGACAGTAAAAGAGCTAGAGCTGGTGATGGAACTATCATCGGAAGTGCCAGGCACCTCTGAAAATTGGCCTTCTGACATTCATATTTCCATCAATGGAACAACGGCCGCTGTTTGGACAGCGCCCGGTGATTACGGCGACCATCGAGGCAAATACACACCAGATTGGTGGAAATTGGCTGGCAGCCAATATGGTCATTTGAAAAGCTTTCGTGTCACCCATGACGGCACCTATATCGATGGTATTCGAGTCTCCAATGTTTCCTTACAAGATATCGCATTAGAAGACCATAGATCAATTCGTGTACGAATCTCTGTACCAAATGATGCCAAACATCCTGGTGGTATTAATATTTTTGGCAAACAGTTTGGTAACTACGACCAAGATATTATATTACGCCTTCAATCTTAGCCTCATACACAACATCTTATTTTCTGATGTGTATATCCATAATCCTGCTTTAATCAATCAATATTAAAAAAATTATATATTTCAATATCTTAGTAGAATTTCAAATACTTGCCTCATTCTTTTTTCATTACCGCCTCCACTTAGACATACCAATTTTGGTATTTAATCGCACAAAAAATAAACGTCTTATTGATTGACCTCGAGTCAAACATGCTTTTAATATCCACTAATCAGATAAGAAACAAAAAAACAGATACTTAATAAATCTTAATATCCTACAAAAATAAGAAAGGAGTAAGCATGCGCGCTAACGTGACTGCACACAAAGATTATGTGATTGCTAAAATAGACCCTCGCCTTTACGGCTCTTTTATCGAGCATTTAGGACGCGCTGTTTACAGCGGTATCTACGAGCCAGGTCACGCAACTGCTGATGAACATGGTTTCCGTCAAGATGTCATCGAATTAGTGAAAGACATTGATGTACCTGTGACACGCTACCCTGGTGGCAACTTCGTTTCTGCTTACAACTGGGAAGATGGAATTGGACCAAAAGAAGACCGCCCCACTCGTCTCGACCTTGCTTGGCACACATCCGAAAGCAACGAGGTTGGTATCCATGAATTCGCCGAGTGGGCTGAACAAGCAGGTACAGAAATGATGTTGGCGGTGAACCTCGGCTCACGAGGCTTAGACGAAGCCCGCGCTTTTCTAGAATACGTCAATCATCCTGGTGGCTCCTATTGGTCTGACCTACGCAAACAAAACGGTCGCGAAGCACCTTGGAATGTCAAACTCTGGTGCCTTGGAAATGAAATGGATGGCCCTTGGCAAATCGGCCAAAAAACCGCAGCGGAATACGGTCGAGTTGCCTTTGAAACGGCCAAAGCCATGCGCGCTTTTGATAAAAATATTGAGTTGGTCGTTTGTGGCTCGTCTTCCCCTAAAATGGCGACCTTGTATGATGAATTTAATGGTTATTGAGGTGTATTATTTAACCATTATCGGGAGGCCGCGGCGACCTTGAGGCAGTGTACTGACCTCGCGTGTAGAGTGGCTCCCGCCTCATTTACTCATCTCGAAGAGTATCAAGAAGCACACTTAAGTGACTTCGCGTTACAAGGTTGAGCGGTAAAAAAGTGCGAGGTCGGGAACCGATAATTATTATCCAACCAAATTAGCGAGTACGCAAATTATGAGCACATTTGTAGGTATTGATATCGCAGCAAAAACCGTTGACCTTGTCATACGCCATGACAATAAAAATAGTCTAGTAAAAACCTTTGAGCAGACGCCAAATGGGCGAACAGAAATACTTACTCTCCTGCAACAACATGCGCCGCAATCTGTCGTTATGGAAGCCACTGGAATCTATTATTTGGATTTAGCTGTCGCGCTTCATGATGCCGACATACCTATCAGTGTGATTAACCCTAAAAGCTTTAACCACTTCGCTCAAATAAAACTAGAACACAGCAAAACTGATAATATTGATGCTGGCTTACTGGCTGAATATGCACAACGAATGGCACCTGAAAAGTGGACGCCTCCCCAGAAAAATAAATTAAAAATACGAGATATATCAAGGCAGATCAATCGTTTAACAGATGATTGCACCAAAGCGAAGAACCGCTTACATGCTATGAAATCTTATGAAGACACCTCTGATCTAGTCATCCATGATGAGCAAGATGGCATTGCGTACCTAGAAAGTCGTATTCAACGCTTGCGAATGGCAGCCCTAGAAATGATTAAAAGCGATACTGAAATAGCACAGCAATTTAATAATATTCTAGCGGCTAAGGGCATTGGAGAAGTCTCTGCTATTGCGATGCTAGGAGAGCTGATTATTTTACCTGAAACACTTAAGGCCAATCAGGTTAGTCGCTATGCAGGTTTGGATGTCCGACTTAACCAATCTGGTAGCAGTCTCAACCGTCCAGGTAGACTCAGTAAGGCTGGAAATGCTTATTTGCGTAGCGCGCTCTTTATGCCTGCCATGTCGGCTGTACGTCATGACCCAAATGTAAAAGCGTTTTACGAGGCATTAGTCGCACGAGGTAAGAAAAAGATACAAGCCATGTGCGCAGTTATGCGTAAAATGTTAACAGGGATATGGGCGTGTTTAAAATTAAACACACCCTATGACTCCTCAAAATTATTCAGTGATGAGCATAAAAAGCTTGCGCTTAAACAGAGTATCTACCCTGAATGGGAAAGCACGGTTCTGGATTATACCTATGACACAGTTGACTACATTTCACTGCACATGTATTTCGATAATCACGAAAAAAACATGGCAAATTATTTAGCGAAGGCTTGCCTACTCGATAACTACATCGACACTATCGCCGCTGTAATTAAAGCCACTAAGGCCAAAAAACGCTCCAAACACGATGTGTATATTTCCTTTGATGAATGGAACGTCTGGTACCACTCGAATGAGCAGGACAAGAAAATTCTCGGCGGCAATGATGGCTGGCCACATGCTCCGGCTTTATTAGAGGACATCTACGACTTTGCCGACACCTTGCAAGTAGGTTGTATTCTCAATACCTTTATCCGCCACAGCGACGTGGTCAAAATTGGCTGTTTGGCACAATTGGTTAACGTTATTGCGCCCATCATGACCGTTAAAGGCGGCCCAGCTTGGCGCCAGTCTACTTACTATCCCTATTTATACGCATCACAATATGGTCGTGGCACCGCACTGAATCTTGCGGTGAACTCTCCGAGCTATGACACCGAGTTTGCTAAAAATGTGGCTTACTTGGATATTTCCGCAGTGGTATCCGATAAAGACGGCGCATTGACCTTCTTTATTGTGAATCGCCACCCAGACGAAAACATTGAGTTAGACCTATCTCTGCAAGGCTTCACACATCATCGCATCATTATGGATAAAGTCATATCAGGTCATGCACTCGACGCCAAAAATGGTCCAGAAGCAGAACCCGTCGCGCCAAAAGACGGCCAAGGTGCTGCTGTGACACAACAGAAACTAACGGCAAGCATTGCTCCTATGAGCTACCGCATGATTCGACTTGGGGTGTAATCCCCCAAGTTCTTCCGTTTAACACTGGCTGAGAGAGAAAACCATGTCTGCATCTATCTCTATAAAAAATATAATAAAGCGATATGACAGCGTAACCGTATTAGATGACATCAACTTGCACATTGAAGACGGTGAATTTGTTGTCTTCCTTGGCCCTTCTGGCTGCGGAAAATCTACCCTATTACGCATGATTGCGGGGCTAGAATCCATCACAGAAGGCAGCATTGAAATTGGCGACAAACGCATTGATACCTTGCCACCTGGTCAACGCGGTGTGGCAATGGTGTTTCAGTCCTATGCGCTCTACCCTCACATGACGACCCGTCAAAACATGGCATTTGGCCTCGAAAACGTGAACGTCGCGCAAGACGATATTGACCGTCGCGTCAATGACGCGGCAAGAATCCTCGAAATAGATCATTTACTGGATCGTAAACCTGGAAGACTGTCTGGTGGTCAACGCCAGCGTGTTGCCATTGGCCGCGCCATCGTCAAAGAACCAAAAGCTTTCCTGTTTGATGAACCCTTGTCTAACCTAGATGCCGCTTTACGGGGTAGAACTCGATTGGAACTAGCGCAGCTCCACCAGCGCCTTGGCTCAACCATGATCTTTGTAACCCATGATCAAGTGGAAGCCATGACACTGGCCGATCGCATTGTCATCATGCACAAGCAAAAAATCGAGCAAATCGGTACACCGATGGAAATATATCAACACCCTGTCAGTCGTTTTGTCGCGGAATTTGTCGGTTCTCCACCCATGTCTATGTTGCCGATTAACCATATTGAAAACACAGTGGATGGCGTCACCGTAGAAGTCAGTGGCGCAGGTAAAGTCGTTACCGCGATCACACTACCACAGGATTTCAATGCCAAAGATGCCGTGATCGGAATTAGGGCAGAAGACACCGCCATTGTATCCCCACAAGAAGAAGGACTGGATCTAACCATCAAGGTTGTCGAACGGCTGGGGGATCGAACACTTCTGTATGGCACCTTAATTGATGGCACAGAGCTTATTGCAGAAGATACAGGTCGCTCTAAAGTAAAAGCAGGTGAAACGGTGAGAGTGTCTATTTCCCCCCATGCCGCGCATATTTTTGACGGTAATGGCTTGGCTCATCACAGCCAAAGGGAGGTGTAAGATGGCAGAAAGCTATCGTCGTTCTCGCTGGTCAAATGGCCTATTTGTCGTGCCCTATCTTAGCGTTTTTTTAACGTTACTCGTTTTTCCCCTAGGCTGGGGGATTTGGCTTTCTCTCAATAAAGTCGATCTTTTTGGCGGGGAACGCTTTATTGGCTTAAAAAACTACGCGCGGGTATTGAGCGATCCGATTTTTGCTCAAGCGGTAAAAAACACCGTCATTTTTGTTGGTGTGTCTGTACCGACCTTAGTCATATTGGGGTTATTTCTGGCCTTAGCGCTCAATAAAACCACCAAAGGGTCGTCTTTCTTACGAGGTTTGTTTTTTGCTTCTTCCATCTTATCGGTCACTATAGTCACGCTCATTTGGCGAATCGTTTTCATCCCTAATGATGGCTTAATGGCACTGATCTTTGAATATTTCGGTTGGCAGCCAATTGGTTTCCTCTCAACCACTGGTTGGTCGTTATTTTCGGTTGGTGTCGCAACGGTATGGTGGTGTATCGGTTTGCCCATGATGCTTTTTTTGGCGGCATTGCAGCAAATCCCCAAAGACCTTTATGAAGCCGCAGCACTAGACAACGCCTCCCGCTGGCGGGTGCTCACACGCATCACACTGCCTTCCATTAAATCCACTATTATGCTGGTTGCCGTGATTCAAGTGGTCATGCAATTCCAGTTGTTTGGTCAAGCTCAATTAATGACCAATGGTGGTCCAGCGAGACTCCTCTCGCCCAATCGTTATGTACATCTATGAAGTAGGTTTTTTACGCTGGGACATTGGTATGGGTGCGGCGGCATCGCAAATTCTGTTTTTAATCATCCTATGTGCCGCCATGCTGCAATACTGGATCAGCACTCGTAAAGAGGAGGCAGACGCATGAAAACCATGAATTATTCTCCTGAGCATTTAACCTCAAACCGCCATCTGTTTTGGATAGCGGCTGTGCTTGGCGTCATTATGATGGCACCAGTAGCGTGGATCGTCGGCTTGTCTCTAAAAGACAACGCCGAATTGCTCAAAGGCACCGAAGCCGTTTTTGCCATGCCGTATACCTTGGTGAATTACGCCAATATTCTGGAATCATCCAGTGTGTTTGGTTGGTTTATAAATTCGATGATAGTGGCCATCGGCCAAACCATCGGCGTATTGCTGCTGTCTTCTCTTGCTGGCTATGCCTTTGCAAGACTGGAGTTTCCATTCCGCAGAACATTGTTCATCATTGTATTATTTGGCTTAGCGGTACCAGAACAAGCCGTCATTATTGCACGCCATCAAATGTTCAACTGGTTTGATCTGCATAACACGCACATAGGCTTAATATTGCCTAACTTGTCTTCTGCGTTTGGCGTTTTTCTGATGACGCAATTCTTCCGAGCCATCCCCAAAGAAATCGACGAAGCCGCCATGCTCGACAACGCTTCGACCTTTCGTATTTTTTGGAAAGTGTTATTGCCACTGACGCTGCCCGCCCAAGCAACGTTAGGTATTTTCACCTTTTTGCAAGCTTGGAATGATTATTGGTGGCCACTCATCTCAGCGACCAAAGCCGATATGTACACACTCACCATAGGCATCGCCTCCTCGCAAACCAACTTTGCGCAGTCAGAAGGCTTAGGCTTTTTAGGCGCTCAAGCCGTCTTTGCCTCTTTACCTGTGGTGATCGTCTATATCTTTTTCCAACGCCACATCGTCACAGCGGTCTCTGGCGGTGCCGTGAAATAACACACTCACAATGACAAGTAAAAAAAGAAAACAATAACAACCAAGGAGAAAAAAATAATGAAAAGATTACTTCTCGGAACAACAGCAATAAGCTTATTGGCGCTATCACCCTTAGCCAATGCCAATACCACCATAGAGTTACAACGCTTCTTTGGTGCCTGCGAAGCAGAGTACGGTAAAACAACCGACGTATCTGCTGCCGTTGGTGAATGTGGCATTATTACAACGCTCGTCAATAAATTCGAAGCAGACAACCCTGATATCAAGGTCAATGTCACCACCGTAGAATGGCCAGGATACGATCAGTTAAACGCACAGTTAGCCTCTCGCTCTGCTCCAGATGTAGTGTCGATGCATTATTCTGCTATGTCAGATTATCAATCCCGTGGATTGTTGGTGCCGCTTGATGATGTGTTAAAAGGGCAACATATTAAAGCATCCGATTTCACCGATGCCGCTATCTCCAGTGTTACGAAAGAGAACAAAGTCTACGCTCTACCTTTTGACAACTGGACCATGCTCTTTCACGTTAACAACAACCTAATGAAAAAGGCAGATCTGCTGACAGCGGATGGTAAACCCATATTGCCCGACAGCAGCGATACGCTTTTTGCCCAAGGTGAGCAATTCAAGAGCGCGACAAACAAGCCTTACCTTATACAAATTTCAGCCAATGAAACCGCCGCTTATGCACGTATTTTTTATACCCTCATGATGCAACAAAACAGTAAGTTTTTTGATGACCCAAATCGCATCGACTTAAGTGGTAAAGACGCCAAAGCCGCCCTTACATTGATGAAAAACATCATGGACAAAGGACTCAGTACAAAAAATATGGATTACCCTGCTGCCGTATCGGCTTTTGCCAATGGCGACGGAGGTATCGCTGTGAATGGAACATGGCTAATTGGCACGTACGATGCGCAATCAAAAGAGCCGAATAATGCCTTGTCTGATGGCTACAGTGTTTTCCCTGTGCCACAATTTTTCCAACAAAAAGATGCAACCTATGCGGATGGCCACGGTTGGGTTGTGCCTCGCGGGGACCGAACGGATGAAAAAATGGCCGCCATTGGTAAACTGTTTAAGTTTTTCTATGACAACAACTATGAATGGTCTCGAACAGGCCACTTACCAACGGTGAAAAAAGTCATTACCAGTGAGGCGTTCAAATCCTTACCTCATCGCAGTGATATTGCGAAAGTGGCCACAACAGGACAAGCCTTGCCGGCTGAGGTATTACGTCAATTTGCCATCCAAGATATTATCGGAGAAGAGTTGGGTTCTGCGGTTAATGGTGACAAATCGATAGACGATGCTCTAAAAACAGCGCAATATCGTGTTAATGACTTGTTAGAAAATATCTAATTTATTCTTAACGGGGGCTTCGGCTCCCGTTTATTTCAATAAAAGAGCTTTTACCATGAACCTAGCGCCAGACTTAAACCAAGTTCAGTGCATTACACTTACTAACGCACAACTTAAGGTCAACATCTTAACCTTAGGAGCCAGTATCCAATCCATTTATCTAAAAGGGTATGCGCACTCGCTCGTCTTAGGATCATCGAATCTATCCGACTATCTTGGTGACGCCAAGTATTTCGGAGCTGTTGTCGGACGCGTCGCCAATCGGACCGCCAAAGGCCATGCTGTCGTCGATGGTAAAACTTATCAATTGCCACTGACATTACCAGAACCTCATCATTTACATGGTGGTCCTGCAGGCACAGGCAGTAAAAATTGGTCGGTCGTCGAGCAAGCCGATGATAGAGTGCAACTACAGACACGACTTAGCGACGGTGAAATGGGGTATCCCGGTAACATGGTGGTTAATGTTGTCTATCAATTACTCGATAACAGTTTAGAAATGGACATTACTGCGACCACAGATCGCTTAACGATTTGTAACTTTGCAGGTCACAGCTATCTTAACCTAGATGGCACCGGCTCAATTCTGGACCATCAACTTCACATCAAAGCTGACCATTATTTGCCTGTCGATAACGAGCTGATTCCTACCGGCGAAGTCACTCCTACTGAAGGAAGCGCCTTTGATTTTAATCAGTTACGCCGTATTGGTCGTGAAGATTATCCAGGGCTTGATACGAATTTCTGTCTTTCACTTCGCAATCGCCCATTGCAAACCGTAGCGACGCTCAAAGCGCCCATTACTGGGCTAACTCTGGATTACCAAACCACCGAGCCAGGATTGCAGGTCTACGATGGACGACACATTCAGCTCAGTGCAGCATCCAACATCAACCCAGGCAGGCTGACAGCGTACGCCGGTCTTGCCCTAGAAGCACAACATTGGCCAGATGCGGTTCACCAGTCTCATTTTCCGCCTATTTTGTTAGCACCAGAAGATCGCTATCAACAAATTACGCGTTATGTCTTTAGGTAGTTGTAACATTACACCATCCAAAAACGAAAAAGAGACGCTGCGACCGAAATGGTACCAGCGTCCCTTTTTTATCAATGAAAGCTGCGCCTATAACGCTAAGGTAAAAGTACCTTCAGGGGTTACTGGTAGGTACTTTTTATAAAAGTCTAAGTACGCTTGCTCAGGATTTAAATCTGAGAACAATTCTGGATACATGGCTTTTGCATAAAACTCGATCATCGCAGCATCTAAAATAGTACGGCATGCGCCATGATAAGCACCAAATAAACGATTATTTTGCACCGCCGAAATGGAAGACCAACCCAAGCGATCCTTATACCCGGCCAAACGTTTACGAGCTTCCGCTGTGTCAACACCTTGTCCCATCAGCATAGAATCCGTCCCCTTGCCTGTCTCGTAGCCAGTGATAATGATCACATCTGGGTTTGAAGCAATAACTTGCTCAGGATTCAATCGACCCCACCACTCAACAAATGGTGCGGAAATATTATCGCCACCCGCCATGGTTGAAATCGCGCCCCACATGTTTTTACCAAAGGTAAAACCCAGCTCCTGCACACCCGATGCACCAAACTCCGTATACACTTTTGGCTGCGGTAAATTGGCATCGGCAAGACGCTTACTGATGCTTTCTACAGTTTGCTTATACTCAGCAGCAATTTTTGCGGCTCTCGCTTCTTGTCCGGTGATCAAACCAATCAGCTCGGTACTTTTAACATGTCGCTCCACCGTTTGAGCATTATAATCGACCACAACAACGGAGATACCAGCATTCTCAAGACGCTCAATATCTGTACCCAGCCCTTTAAACTGCCATTCAGCTAACATCAACACATCTGGGTTTAAACTAATGGCTTTTTCCACCGAGAAAGTTTGCGTATCAACACGGCCTATTTCAGGAATATCTTGTAATGAAGGACGGTGCTTCACATACATTTCCCAACTAGCGGAGCGCGCTTCCCATATATACTTAGACATGGCAACAACCTTGTCATAAGCCGCTTCCGTACCAATGGCCATATAATCTTCAGGATAAAAACCCACGATAACTCGCTGGGCGGGCGAATTAAACGTCACATCACGGTCAAGAACATCTTTTACCGTCACTTGACCGGCCCAAGACGAACTTACCCATAGAGTAAATACAAACATCACAAACGACTTAATCATGATAATACCTTATACAAGAAACATTAGGCGGGTATGATAATCGTTATCACTTTATTTTAATATTACTTCTTGCTCTTTTTATGCCTAAGTCGACAGAAAAAAGGACATAAAAAAACAAAAGCCACCTTAGGCAGCTTTTGTTTTACAACGCATTTTATAACCGTACAAATTACTCGGTGCGGAAGCGAACCACCATTGAATGCAGCTCTTTGCTTAGCTGGTCTTGTTTACGACACAGTTCAGCAACGTCTCCGGATATACCCGATACCCTATGGGCCGATTCACTGATGGCGTTGATATTTTCATTCACCCCTTCGGTAACAGCACGTTGTTCTTCTGCAGACGCCGCAGTTTGCATGGTCATATCACGCATTTGTTTAACGACCTCTTCAATCTGCTCAAACGAATCAAGCGCTTGATCAGACAAACTAATGGCACTTTCCGATTCAGCCAAACTCGTCACCATAGAATCCGACGCTTGTTTGGTTCGACTAGCAAGCAAGCCTAAAATATGGCTAATCTGTTCCGTCGATTCTTGTGTTCGACCCGCCAAGGTCCTTACTTCGTCCGCGACTACGGCAAAGCCACGACCTTGTTCACCCGCACGAGCTGCCTCAATGGCCGCATTTAAAGCAAGCAAATTGGTTTGCTCTGCAATGCCTTGAATCGTCGACAAAATTTGATTGATATTCGTGGTTTCTTTTTGCAGCTCGGTGATAATCTGATTCGATTCTTTTAAACGCGTGCCTAAACGATTTACGCCTTCCGCACTGTGCTTAAGAAGGTTTTTACCTGCTATCGTGGTTTCCAAACCTTTCTCGGAAAACTGAGCCGAATTCGCACAACTTTCTGCGGCTTCATTAGAGGCAATCAGCATTTGTTGTCCCGCTTCTGCAATCAGCTCAATAGACTGTAATTGGTCTGTCGCAGCTTGGGCAACATCACTTGCTTTGGAAGACGTTTCCGCGGCAATCTTATCAATTTGCATACTGGATTTTTTAATCCCAAGAATCAATGCGCGAGTAGACTCAATAAACTGATTAAACCAATTAGAAAGAGTGCCCGTTTCATCGTTGGTTTCAATGTCAATTTTCGATGTTAAGTCGCCTTCACCTTCTGCTAAAACGCGCAAATGGCTAGAAACAGATTCAATTGGGGTAATCAAACTTTTCGCCATCAAGTAAGCAACAACGGCAAATACCAGTAATAACAAAATACAAACAATGGCCGTGGTTTTGACCAATTCCATAGTACTGGCATAGATTTCAGACGCCGGCATCAAACCGACAAACTTCCATTTAAGATTTGGGGAGGTGTACACATTGGCATAGTAGTCAGCACCATCGAGTGTAAAACGAATTAACCCCTCTGACGTTTGTGCAATTTTTTGATACGCTTCACCAGAGAGGCCTCACCAATTTTCTTAAAATTGTTCTCGGCATGCAGTGCATCCACCAAAATTGTACCCGTATTCTCCACAACCATGATGCTACCAGAATTGCCTAGCTTGGTTTTATTGGCCATTTCAGTCAAGGTTTTGATGGACACATCCACCGCAACAACGCCACCGATTGCATTACCCTTATTGTAAGTACGAACAGCAGACACATAAACAGCATCGTCTGGTTCCCAATAATAAGCATCACGCAGAGTTACCCTTCCAGGGGTTTCCATCGCTCTTGAGTACCACCCCCGTTGTTTAGGGTGCCACTCTGCGTACTCATAGGTACCGGGCCATTCTAGATAGCCATCACCGTCATCTCCCATGTAGACATACACATAATTTGAGTTGTTTTTACCAATGGCTTCAAACAAATTAAAAATGTCAGCCTCGCGTCCACCATTTTGCTTAGCGACGCTACTGGGCGCTTTGCCTTGTTTTTCATGATACGTCGTTAATGGCATCGCATTAGGATCGGTAACAGGATCGCTGTCAGCCATAAATCCTACAACCGACTTTATGTCACTCATAAATTGATCAAAAGATTTCTCTACTGCACTTAAGGTTTGCCCACTGTTCTGTGAAAAAGTCTTAAGTGCCTGATCAGAGGCGAGAAAGGCAGTAATCGAACTAACGATTAAAACAGGTAAAACGGTGGCAATTGAAAAAGCAATCAATAACTTTGTTTTAATTTTCATATCATATTTCCAAGTATATTAATGTCCATATTAATAAAATAAATTCGGATCAAAAAACGGGTCATTAAAGAGTTTATAAATCAAAAACCATATCCGATCAAAGAAATAAGGTTATTGATAATAAATTACTATTAAAAACCCACAAACTGATTAAATCTTTACTTTCTAAACAAGGATAAAATACTGGATTCTGAGAATATAAACCATCACTTCCATTAAAAAATATAATGTAAAAAATCGCTTATTGATAATATGTTAAAAAATAAAAAGACACCTTTCGAATTTGCACTTTTTTAGAGCGTGACATCAACATTTAACCAAAAGCCGCCATTACACTAGATACTTCAGGCAAAACCGTCGTGTTGTCTTTTTGCATATCGCGGCAAAGATCTTTTACGAAAGGTGTTTGCTCTGGGTAAGCTTGCAGCCATGCTAAAATGGCAGCCTGCACGTCGGCTAAACTTTGCTCTTGTGTGACAGGTGCACCAAGCGCGATGAGCCTTTCTTTAAAATCGACTTCGTCGATCAAATCTACGATCATCATATTGTATACCTATAAACAAACATTTTATTTTGTTCAATCAATTACTATGGGAACTTATAGCTTATACCTAAGTAAGCTCTTAGCGCACCACTTTTTCTTCAAGTAGCAAATCAAATATGGCCTTGGCTTTTTCCTTTGAGGTTTCATTCTTCATGATCTTACCACCGCCACCAACTGGTTTTGCTGTCGCGGCTTTCATTCGATCCGCTGCCGTTTTCGCTTTTACAACTTTAATACGCTTAGGACGTGGCTTGGCTGCGGTTATCTGCCAGTGACTGGCCTCTTCATCTTTCTCTGTCATAACCGTTAATACATCAAACTCTGCTCGCTGGCCGGGACCGAATGCCGTTTGACGGGCCTCTTGCGCCGCATTATCCACACTGGCAATAAAAGGCAGTGACACTTCTACTGCGCGACGCTGACCTCGTGGCAATGCCATGAGTACTTCCGCTTTGCCATTCTTCACACTCAAAATTTCCGCAATGCGAGGAACCAAAGGCCAGCCAAGTTGCTCTGCCAACAAATACGGCAACATACCAGATGACTCGCCACCTTCTGAACGAACACCTGTCAATACAACCTCTGCTTGGTTTTCCTTTAAAAACGACATGAGTACTGGCAGCGCATCGCAATCACTTTCTTGTGATAAGACCGTTAAGGATGACAAGCCCATACCAGCATATTGCCGCAAAATAGGCTCATCTTCATTGCCCGCGTGAACAACAGTTAAAGCACTACCAGCCAACTTCAAACCCAATTCAACGGCACGACCATCCTGTTCAGCCCGTCTAGCACGACCAGATTGAGGATGGCGACCAATTGATATCAAAGACACCACATTGACATTAGGCTGCATTACTTTTCTCCTCATTAAGCTTAGTGGCTGCATGTTGCTGAGCAAGCTGAATAAGCGCCTCTAGCATCGCTTCGCTATCAGCAATCACAGCTAAATCTGCACGCTTCACCATGTCGCATCCCGCGTCTGTATTGATAGCAACCACCTTATCGCACTGACCAATCCCCTGCATATGCTGAATAGCGCCAGAAATCCCCACCGCCAAATACACCCTTGCTGTAACCCATGTTCCAGAAGCACCTACCTGACGAAAACGTGGCATAAAGCCATCGTCCACCGCCACACGACTGGCACCTTCGGTAGCTCCCAGCGCGGCAGCAGCGGCGTGGAATTGCTCCCAATTGTGAATACCATTCCCTGCCGACAAAATAAATTCGGCTTCCGCTAGCGGTACCGCATTGGCATCCACAGGTATTTGGCCTTTATCCAACACTCGAGGCGTGATACTAGCTGTAAATTCGCCTGTCACATCCAGTGGCAATACTTGATGACGAGTCTCTTCAATGGCATTCGCACACTCTTCCATTAGCATTACAATGCGGGGCGTTTCACGCTGTATATCTTGGCTGGCTGATGCACCACGACAAACGGTTGTCGTACTGTTAACTTGCCATGCTTGCACGGCTGGCCTTTCGCCTAGTTTGGCTGCCAATCGGCTCCCCAAATCCGCGCCCCCGTGGACACTGTCCGGAAAAAGCCAATGTTCAGGTTGGTATTGAGACTCTATTTGCATAAGAGCGGCTAACTTGGCTTCAGGGGCATAACCATCAAAATAGTCAGCGCTTAAATGAATCAAGCGATCCACACCCGCCACATCAAGATGGCTATCTTTCATGTCACCGAAACACACCAGGGTAACCGCACCATTGCGCTTCGCCATAAGCTCATGGGCTAACCCTAAAATGTCTTTATCATGCGCCGTTAAACGTCCACCAATCATATCTGGCACGACCATGATATAGCGCTCTGGATTCTCTACCACATGCAAAGGCAATTGGATTTCTTTTTCTTTATTGCCGCGCTTTTTACCTGCAACATTTGCTGCCGACACATTCGCTCGGTCAATTCTCTTAATACCGTTTGGTCCAATAAATCCCACTAAATGCGGATTTTTTCGCAATAATCCTGATGGCCCTCGCACTTCAGTTTGTCCTACAGACACCATACTGTCATGCAGCGGGTGCAAGCGGTTACGCGCAATCCATTCTGCTCTAGGGTCGCGACGTAGCAAATTATCTAAAGAATCATCATTCATGACACCTACTCCGCTTCTACTATTTGCCCAGCCAGAATTTCAGCAATGTCTTTCACGACAGGTCTGGGTTCAACAACCCCCTCCAGCATCGCTGTACATTGCTGACAACCCACTGCCACCATATCGGCACCTGTGCTAACGACGTCTTCCATGCGCATATCCGCAATACGACGCTCACCTGGAATATCTGTGATGGGCGCACCGCCACCGCCACCGCAGCAACGAGAACGGAATTTTGATCGCTCCATTTCTGCGACATCAATACCCAAACTTGCGAGCAACTCACGAGGGGCTTCATATTCGCCATTGTAACGCCCTAGATAACAAGGATCGTGATACGTCACCTTACCGCCTTTAAACGCATCCAACTGTAAACGGCCTTCTTTTACTAGCCTATTCAAGAAGGTTGTGTGATGCAGTACTTCTACTGGCTCACCAGACAATGACGTCCATTCATTTGAGCCAAAATCACCGTATTCGTTGCGCAAACAATGGAAGGCATGAGGGTCTGTGGTCACAATCTTGTTGAAACGATATTTCGATAAAGTAGCGACATTGCGCTTAGCCAGATTCTGGAAGGTCGCATCATCACCCAATCGACGTGCCACATCGCCACTGTCTAACTCTTCATCACCTAAAATCGCCACATCCACATTAGCCGCTTTCATTAATTTAACAAAAGCTCGAAGAATGCGCTGGCTACGCATATCAAAAGCACCATCCGATACCCAGAATAAGACATCAGCTTGTTTGACGTCCCTCATGACAGGCAAGTTTTGATCCGCCGCCCAATTCACACGACCCGCTGGTGCGTAACCATTAGGGTTATCTGTTGCAATAATGTTTTCGAGAACTTGTGCCCCTTTATTAGGTGTCTGTCCCTTTTCCAAGGTCAAAAAACGCCTCATATCCACGATGGCATCAACGTGCTCAATCATCATTGGGCATTCTTCAACACACGCTCGGCAAGTAGTACAGGACCACAAGGTATCAGGATTCACCAAGCCTTCGGTGATAATTTGATCAGGAGAACCTTTGGCATTTCCTACTTCAATATTAGGATAAGGACTGCCTGCGTATTTCACATCGGTTCCACCCGCAAAGCCAACCACCATGTCTTGTATTAACTTTTTGGGATTTAATGGCTGCCCTGCAGCAAACGCAGGACACACCGCTTCACAACGACCGCACTGTACGCAGGCATCGAATCCAAGTAGTTGGTTCCACTTAAAATCGGTTGGTTTGGCTACCCCGTGAGAAGCGCCGCCTAGTACTGCGGGTTTGAGGCCAGTAGATCGACCACCGCCAAATCGTTCAGGCCGACGATGAAAGGCAAGATGCAAAGCACCAGCAAAAGCATGCTTCATTGGCCCGCCCCACGTCATGCCAAACAGCATTTCACCAAGACTCATTAGGATCAACACTGACAAAGCCAAAGTGAGCAGCCATCCACCAAAACCTGCTGGTAACACACCAGCAGCAGGTAAAGTCAGTACAAAAAAGGTGATCGAAAAGGTCAGCAGACTTTTAGGTAAACGCATCCACGGCCCTTTTGAAAGGCGTGAAGGCGGATTCAAACGGCGCTTATAAACAAACAAGGCACCACTGAACATCATCACCAAAGCAGCTAATAATGCCCACGCCAGAACCTTACTGTCGACACCAAACAGGTGAACAAACAGCACCAGCACCATCGCCAATACAAAACCACCACCCGTTGCAACGTGTGTACGAGACATGTATTTATCTCGCTCAACAACATGGTGAAGGTCATGTAAATAGCGTTTCGGCATGGCGAATAAACCAGCCACAATATGGACTTTTTCAGCCTGCCCTGCACGCCATAAATTGATGCGGCGAACCGCACCAATCACCGCTAACACAAGGAGGACACCAATCAATGTTGGAGGTAACCAATCAAGAATCATCTTAAACCCCTTATTGGATTAGAGGTCTTTACATAGACGCAAAGCATCATACATCGCCGCATGGACATTTCGCTGAGACACACAGTCTCCTAAACGCCATAAGATCATGCCTTCGCCATTCTGATCTTTAAGAACAGGTTGAGGTTTCACATCGAACAGCGCTTCGTTATCAATCTGACCTTTATTACGCGAACTGGCTTTCAAGGCGTAATACAAGTCTTCATTAGGACGTGTACCGTTTTCAACCACGATCTGATCCACCACACGCTCTTCTTTTTGCGCGGTGTATTCGTTTTCCAAAACAGCCACCAGCTTGTCGCCCTCACGGTACACTTTGTCGAGCAACATATCCGATGTCATGATGACTTCTTTTTCATAAAGCGAACGATAGTAAGTTGGGAAAGTCGTACCGCCGATACCCACACCCGGTTTGATGTCGTCTGTTACTAACTCCACCAAAGAACCTTTCGACGCCAAATAGTCGGCAGCCGACATACCAGAGAACTCACAAATGGTGTCGTAAACCAGTACATTTTTAGCTGGCTCAACTTTGCCGCTAAGAATATCCCACGTAGAGACAACCAACCCTTCTGCTGCGCCCCACTCTGGATTTTGCTCTAAGAATGGACGGCCGCCCGTTGCCAAAATACAGACATCTGGATTCAGCTCTTTAATCAAGGCTTCGTCCGCAGCCGTTCCTAAACGAACGTCAACCCCTAAACGCTCTACTTCCATCACCAACCAACGAGTAATACCCGCAATTTGGTCACGCTGTGGCGCTTTCGCCGCAAACACTAATTGCCCACCCAGCTCATCGGCCTTATCAATCAAGGTCACTTTATGACCACGCTCAGCCGCGACACGAGCCGCTTCCAATCCACCAGGGCCACCGCCAACCACAACCACGTTACGAATGACGCCTGATGTTTTTTCAATGATATGAGGCAATCCCATGTATTCACGGGAAGTTGCTGTATTTTGGATACACAATACGTCTAAACCTTGATACTGACGGTCAATACAGTAGTTGGCGCCAACACATTGACGAATTTGATCCACCTGATCCATTTTGATCTTGGCAATAAAGTGAGGATCGGCGATGTGTGCACGTGTCATACCGACAAAGTCCACATAGCCAGCTTCGATAATACGCTTCGCTTGGTTTGGATCTTTGATGTTTTGTGCATGAATGACAGGCACATTCACCACTTCTTTGATACCTGCCGCCAAATACAAGAAAGGCTCTGGCGGATAACTCATGTTTGGAATAACGTTCGCCAAAGTATTGTGTGTGTCACAGCCTGATCCAACGACACCAAAATAATCCACCATGCCAGTAGCATCATAATATTGCGCGATTTTTTTCATTTCTTCATGGTTTAAGCCATCTGGATGAAACTCGTCCCCTGTAATTCGCATCCCCACCACAAAGTCCGGCCCCACTTCCGCACGCACCGCTTTTAGTACTTCCATACCGAACTTCATGCGACCTTCAAATGTACCACCCCATTCATCGGTACGTTTATTCACGCGTGGTGACCAAAATTGGTCAATCATGTGTTGGTGTACTGCGGACAACTCAACACCGTCTAGTCCACCTTCTTTGGCACGACGTGCCGCTTGAGCGAAATCCCCAATAATGCGCCACATTTCTTCAACTTCAATGGTCTTACACGTAGCACGGTGAACAGGCTCACGAATACCAGAGGGCGACATCAAGTTTGGCCAATTTTCACCATCCCAACGGGAGCGGCGTCCCATGTGAGTAATTTGAATCATGATCTTGCCGCCGTGCTTATGCACCGCATCCGCAAGATTTTGAAAGTGTGGGATAATGCGATCTGTCGATAAATTAACAGAGCCCCACCAGCTTTGTGGGCTATCGATAGAAACCACACTCGAGCCACCACAAATACACAAGCCACAGCCACCTTTGGCTTTTTCTTCGTAATACTTAACATAACGATCGGTTGTCATACCGCCGTCAGTCGCATAAACCTCAGCATGAGCCGTACTGACAATACGATTGCGAATGGTTAATTTATTAATGTTAAGTGGTTCGAACAACGCATCATACTGGGACATAACATCCTGCCTTCTTGGAAACGAGGTTTAACTAAATTCTGTTGTGGTCATCACCTGCCCGTGATGACCCCACGCATTTACGTTCTGATAAAAAACTAAAGTGGAGAAACTTGGAAATACCCTACATCACAGCCTTCCTCGGCTGCACTCTGGGTTTGAATGGCTTTCGTTCGAGTCGCCAAACCTTTACTTTCTAAGATCTGATCCAACGCACCGGCAAACCATCCCGTAAACATGTAGTCCACCTTGCGGTTAACTTTCTTACCGTGGATTTTCTCGTAGTGATAAACAAAGGCCGAGTTTTCTAAACGCACTTTGGCTGTGCCCTTCTCAATGTCTAACTCTTCGGTAATGAAAAATCCCCAGCCACGCTGAGACAATCGCTTCAAATAGTGATGCCAAATCTCTTCGCCATAAATTCCATGGCATTCAGATTCTTGTTCACACCAGAAATAAGCGGACTTGTAACCCGCTTTGTATAAGATTTCTGCGTAACGCTCGGCACCGATTTCATCTTCAATCCCCATGTGATTGTTGACAAAAAAGTGGCGTGGTACGTACAGCATAGGCAACGCATCGGTTGTCCAAACACCGGTTTCGTCATCCACTAAAATTGGCATTTCTGGAGCGTGAGAACTCATATCTAATTCCTTAAATTCTTTTCGTTAAGATCAAATACTGTAAAGCGTTACGAGCGCAGTAGCTTTACTCACCCCAAACTTCATGCAGAAGGTTTACCCAGTTTTCACCCATAATTTTCACCACCTGACGCTCACTAAAACCGTGCTTCAACAACGCCTCAGTCAAGTTCGGAAAGTCCCCAACGGTGCGCATACCCAGTGGGTTAATAATCTCGCCAAAGCGCGTTAGACGGCGTGCGTAACCTTTGTCGTGAGTAAGATATTCAAAGAAGTCGTAACCATGACCTTGAGTAAAGTCTGTACCGATACCGATCGCATCTTCACCCACAATGTTGTAGATGTACTGAATGGCTTCAACATAATCATCGATGGTGGCATTGATGCCGGCTTTTAAGAAAGGAGCGAACATGGTGACACCCACAAAGCCGCCATTATCAGCGATGAATTTCAGTTCTTCGTCAGTACGGTTACGTGGGTGTTCTTTAAGACCTGAGGGCAAACAATGAGAGTACGCGACAGGCTTTTTGGATTCGATGATGACTTCTTTGGCTGTGTTAGGGCCTACGTGCGACAAGTCACACAACATACCCACACGGTTCATCTCTGCTACGATTTCACGGCCATAACCAGACAAACCACCGTCGCGCTCGTAACAACCTGTGCCGACCAAGTTTTGCGTGTTGTAGCACATTTGTACTATGCCGACGCCAAGGTCTTTAAAAATCTGAACATAACCAATTTGATCTTCAAACGCATGGGCATTTTGAAAGCCCATCATCACACCGGTTTTGCCTTCGTCTTTAGCGCGCTGAATGTCTTTGGTGGTGTAAACCTTAAGCAACAAATCGCTATTGGCTTCGATCAACTGATTCATTTCTACAATATTACGAACCGTACCTTCGAAGTTTTCCCAAAACGACACCGTGCAATTCGCCGCCGTCAGCTTACCCTTCGCCATGTCTTCAAATAACTCGCGATTCCACTTCGCACAAATCAAACCGTCAATAATAATGGACTTGTCGTGTAGCTCTGCTGCGTTCATTGTTTTTCCTTACCTATCACATGGGTAAAATATCAATGAACTCAGTGTAATTTTTCGCTACGGGTGGGAGGTGGCTGGAAACGACTAGAGGTAGACTAAAAGCGACTTTCTCTCTTTTGCTTCGTCAAGAAAGAAAACAAGCTCAGCTCCGTAGTACTTCGAGTTTTATTCCGCCCTTGCTGGGCGTGTAACTTTTTGCTAGCGCCCAAAAAGTAACCAAAAATTCGCTTTAAGATCTTTAATGCCTGATTTTCTTCAGAGGCACATAATTGTTACCTACGCTCGTTATATCGTAAGGCATAGATTATTTTTGGTGTGATGAGGAAGGGTATTTTTAACTGACTCTGAAACGCCATAAAGTCGCGCAATCAACTCTCTAACAAAATGACGCGTCGAACTAACGTCATCGGGATTTCAAGCGCAGATGGTAACGTTTACCAATCACTAAGCCCAACAAGACGTAATTTGTTGTGTTTAAATTTTTTGTCGGCATAAATACCGACCTACAAGTGATTGATTTGTAGTGGTTTTTGTAGGTCGCGGCTTTAGCCCGACAACGTAGACTAAGAGACCAAGGGGTCAAAAAAAGCTCTGACCCCAACCTTAGGGACGGGGTTATTTCTTAACGATCAGCTCTTCAAGCGTCAAACCAGTGGCTTTTTGGATGCTGCGCCATAGGTAATAAAAAATCGCCATCAGCATGATCATCGATGGAATGGCAATCATTGGGTAACTGTATAACGTCATCTGCCCTAACTCTTCATTAAAGGCTTCGGTTCCCGCTGGACTGGTCACTATCCATTTTGCCAAGATGTAATTCATGGTCGCGGAAAAAGCGAATGAACCGGCAATAAAGTACGTGGCTTTCATCAGACGTTTTTCGAACATTTCTGTGCTGTTGTTCTCTTCCAGCTTTTGCTTGATCTTATCCACGTCCATGATAGCGGCATTGAAAAACATAGCACGCACCAAAGGATAAGGCGTAAAAGTCGAAATCAACACCGCAATGCCAATGATCGCAGGAATCGCCGCTTCTTTAATCGCCAACCACTTATTGTCTAACTCAAACAAACCAATGCTGCCCGTCAGCAATACACTCACCAAACCCAACAAAGCAATAAAGTTAAACTTGCGGTACTTAATAAGCTCGTAAATCCCCCAGCCCAAAGGAAACGCCAGCGCTGTAATCAAACCACCGGTCGTACCTAACTTATCTTCGCCACTTAACTTCATCAAAATGACCGATGGCAAAATGACACTAACTATAAGATCAACCATCGGACGTGGTTTGTGTTCAGGAGTGCTGCTCATAAATTTCGGATTCCAACTTAAATTCAAATTCTAATGGCGACTATCATAAAGGAAAAATTCGCATGGAAGTGAATAGACAGTGATTTTTGGCAGAAGTGCCGAAGATTTGTGGATGTCATCCCGATCTCGTCAACCTCAGAACCAATGGTTCCCTCCCCTTTTTCTTCCAAGGGGAGGGTTAGGGAGGGGTTAATCTCTTCTTTGAGTTCCATTCGAATGCTTTGTATTCCCGACCTTTATTCCGCTATTTAATTCAGGGAAAGCTGGGCGTGTAACTTTTGCCAAACGATGCAAAACGTTCCCTTAAAAGAAAAGCAAAAAATCTTTTATCGGGCTGTCGCCCAAACGTCTCATTTGCTTTGTTTACGCAACCTTTAGCAAGACGATTTAAACCGTAAGGCATGGATTGTTTATTGGTTGAGAGATAGATCTTCAAACACTGACTCAGAAACTCCATAGGGTCGCGCAATCGGGATTGCGTCGAAGTAGCTTCTTCGTAGCTAATCATAGGCCACAATTAGGGAGGGACGACCTCTTTTCTGAAATAAATAACGCCGCTGAAAGCAAAGCTTTCATGTGCTCATTTATTTGTTGACCACTCACCAGCGTACTCTCCATAGACATCTCATTCCACTTGAATTGAATGTACTTACTGTTAATCAGCCGACAACTTCAAAACTTCGATTCTACGTCCATACTTTTATGAAGTACCCGAACAATAAAGATTGAGTCTCTTTGAATTTCATAAAATATAGTATGACTTTCATGTCGATGTTTCCGTAAGCCTGAGGCTACGTAGTCACATTGCACTCCTGATATAGGATTCTCAGCTAAAAAAAGCATCGCTGAATCTAATTCTTTGATGTAAGTTCTACGCTTGCCTGAACCCCATACTTTCTGTGTATAGGTAGCTATTTGCTTTAAGTCGGCACGTGCCGACTTCGACAGAGTAAACAAATTCATTTACCCAATTCGTCATCAAGTTCTTTCATCAAGCCTTCATAGCTGTATTCGGCAGTGCCACTAGCAATACCTTCTTGTATTAAACTTTGCAGTGTTTTAAGTTTTTGATCATCATCTTCAAGTTTACGCAATCCTGCACGGATGACTTCGCTAGCGGAGGCATATCGCCCATCTGCTATTTGCTGTGCAATAAACTGATCAAAATGACTACCTAAACTAATGCTTGTATTTTTAGGCATTCTTTTCTCCTTTCATACCAATATTTATTACATTTTGGTACAGAGAGTGTAGTAAGTCAAAATCATGATTAAACGTAGATGTGGCACAAACACTTCGATACTACTCCAGCGTTTAACAAACCCAATAACGAAAAAGGCCGCCAATTGCTTGGCGGCCTATCTGGTTTCGCTGGTCATGATGTTATTGAACTACTTTTCCGTCACCCGAATGCAGTTGCGGCCACTCTCTTTGGCTTGATACAAGGCGGCGTCTGTTTGTTGGAATAGTTGTCGCGGGTCTTCAATCAGTTCGGGCCAGCTTGAGATGCCGATGGATATGGTGATATTTTCGAGCAAATTTCCTTCATATTCTATTTGAGTTTTTTCAACAGCAGCTCTTAATTGCTCAGCCTTGCGTAGGCAGGCCTCACTTCTGACTCTCGGCATGACAACGACAAACTCCTCCCCCCCAAACGACAAACAATATTGTCTTCATCGAAAAAGTGGCTCAATAAGCTAGCAAGGGTTTTCAGCGCTTCATCACCGGCAGGGTGACCATAGGTGTCGTTGAATTTTTTAAAGTAATCGATATCACAAATCAGGAGGGATAACGCTTCTTGATTTTGTTCAGCCGCTGCCATTTCACATTCCATAACTTCGGAGAAAAAGCGTCGGTTTTTTAATCCAGTGAGACTCATCTTCATAAGAAAAGCGTTGCAGTTCCTCACGTAAGGCTATATTTGCTAAGGTAATGTTTATTTTTTCGATGGCTCGCTTTAGCAATTTCATAAAGTGAGCAACGGGATAACCATTGAGCGCTTCTGTTGCCTGAACTTGCAGTAGTGCAACATAACAAACAGAACCTTGCTGATTAACGAATCTAAATGGAAAAACGCCCTGCTCGTTATTAAACTTAAGCTTGATCAGCTCCGCATTATCAGGAAGAGATGTGTTCATTTTCTGCCCCCAGCTGTGGGCTTTTTGCCAGCCATCGGTACTCGCTATACTAAATACACCAGCAAAAGGCATGCAAAGTGCTTCGATGCTACTCGCTATCTTTTCAATTCCCATTTGTAATGTATGACAGCTTTCCAGCTCGACGATGACATCACTGACAATTTCATTTTTTTCCTGTTGAAACAACAGCCCATTAGCGCGAAGTGCTTCTTGCTTTACCATAATACTAAGCTGCTCAGTACGCTCATTGACTTTAGACTCTAATGAGATATTCAGCTCCTCTAATCGACGCTGAGTCGATAGATAATGGTTAAAAGATAAGCCAATGATCGCAATAGAAAATAGCAGCGCACCACTGGAAACAGGAACAGAGGCTCCACGAGATCCAATTATGGGCAACCGCCATATCAAGCATCATGACAGCGCAAAAACCAAAGTAAGCCAGGATAAGCAGTTTTTGCTCGAACCGAACACGGTTAAACACCAATAAAACAGAGACGACCAACAAGAGTGAAGTCACGATAAACATGCCATCGAATACTGGATAAAGTTGGGTAAGGTGAATAAGGCCAAACACACTTCCAATTGCGGCCACCAACAAAAACAGAACATGAGCGCGCCATAACCAATGAAAATGACGAACCTCTAAACCGGCGTCTGACAACCACTCAGCCAACAACATAAACATAGGAATCGGCAGTAAAAAATACGCATACGCACCAATATAATTCCACAGTAAAGGTTGATCCCAGATAAGCTTCATGGCGGGGATGTCTCCCAATACTAACCCCGCTGCCGCAAGAGAAAAGAGACATACATTCAGAAATTGGCGCCGCTGACCTTTTAACATGACAAAAACAACTGCCATAAAAGCAATAAATATCGTCACACCAGCGACAATAAAACCCTGTAATGATTCTTCAATAACTTGTGAGAGAGCATCAACTCGCTCGGTGAGCTTTAACTCTCCCCAAAAACCAATATTAATATAATCTGAATAGACTCGAAAATAGAGTGTTTTACCCGAAAAATCCTCAGGCAAAGTAATCATATGCCAAGGCCAACCAGCAAATTCTCCTACGCCATTCTGATCTAACTGACCATGTTTATAAATAAGCTCACCATCCAAATACACTTCAGCCAATAAATCAATACTGGATGCGTAAAATACAGGATCTCTATAAACATGTTGCGGAAGTGTTATACGAAACCAAATAATATTATGTCCACCACGAGCAGGTGGATCGGCCGGAAAAGCAATGGAGTGCCAATCAGCCAGGCTATTTTGTTGAGTCCATAAGGGAACACCATCAGAATTAAACGCAGAGTCACCCCATGCATATTCCCAACCATCATCTAGATTCACAGCCTGCGCAGATACATTTGCCGACGAGCATAATAATGCGGTAGCAAAAAACAACGAAATGAAATAAAAACATGCAGTCTGTAATTGCTTCAAAATATTACTCAACCAAAGTGTAAATTAACGAAACGAAATGCATCATATGCATCTCAATACTTTAGTCGCTTTCCTTGCATTAAAAAAATATTCTCCACTATCCTAACTTAAAGTCGATATTAGCATTGTAAAGAATCGTTTACGATTTTAGGGACAAGTTTGAACGAAACACTAGATCAATTTATAAAGCAGCTCAGAGTCAAAATGTTTGATCCTACATAATGTTGACGAATGTTTTCCCTAGCTCTGACAAAGCCTCTGACAAACGAGCTTATCTACATTTGCTTCTAACGAAAGCCCTTCTCTATAATAGCGGTTATTTCCAACAGTCCATGCAGTTTTTTCAAGGCGGTTTTACGATGATGTTTATGAAGGTTTCTTTTAAAGCGGCGCTGGCAGCGGCGCTTGTTGTGATGGTGGGTTGCAGTTCGTCGCCAACAGGACGAAAGCAATTTGCCGTGTTGCCCGACAGTCAGATGGATGAAATGGGGGTTCAGTCTTTTACCGAAATGAAGAAGGAGATTCCTACCTCATCAAACCCCCAACTAGGCAAACAAGTACAATGTGTGGCGGACACCTTGATCGCAGTATTACCAGAAAAATATCGCAACCAAGCTTGGGAAATTGTCTTATTTGATGATGAACAAGTAAACGCCTTTGCCTTGCCAGGTTATAAAGTGGGTGTTTATACAGGCCTTTTAAAGGTCGCCGAAAACCAATCTCAATTAGCCGCTGTCTTGGGCCATGAATTGGCCCATGTGATAGCAAGACACGGTAATGAAAGGGTCTCGACTCAGTTGGCAACAAGCCAAGCGCTGTCATTGGGTTATCAATTAAGCGGTGAGGAAACGCCAGAAAAAATCGCCATTTTTCAGGCATTGGGCATTGGTGCACAAGTCGGGATTATCTTACCTTTCAGCCGTGCTCATGAGTCAGAAGCCGATTTACTGGGTTTAGAATACATGGCCAAAGCTGGCTTTGACCCTAGAGAAAGCGTTGCATTGTGGCGTAACATGAGTGCCGGTGGAGAGAGCAAAACACCAGAGTTGCTGTCCACGCATCCAGCTAACACGACTCGTATCAAAGATTTAGAAGCCAATTTACCAAAAAATCTTGCTATTTATGAACCTCTTGTTGAACAAAACAAACAAGCAAAATGCTACTAATCATTAATTAAAACTCAGCTGAGACAAGCTAACCGCCAAAATGCATTTTTGGCTTGTCTCCGTTGTCTTTTTACAAACTATATTTTCAGACAAGGTTGTCATCTACTACTGCGCGCAACAATTTTCATTAAGTTAATATTAAGGAGACACTCTTTATTGAGTGCTCACCTATATATAAACACTTCCCCTCAATAGATTTAAGACGAACTCTCAGCACCACGTATAATTTATACTGAATGTTCAGTAACATTTAGAAACATTTTTTGTAAATTCTTCATGATACCATCCAGCCTATCTGTAAACCTTTGTGTCATGCCGTTTTGATGCTTATTCCATATTAAAAATACACAAGACAAAACGCTATAAATTTGACGTCGTTTTAGAATCCTAACAGTTCAAAGAAACAATGTTACTAACGCGTATAAGCAAGAGGGAAAAAAGAAATGCACGCTAGTCTGCAAAAAGCACTGCCATGGTGGTTAACAATGGTGTTAATGTGCTCTGCAAATATTGCTCATGCGACAACCCCTCTTGCCGATTACTTCACTGACACTTGGTCTACCCAAGACGGCCTACCACACAACAGTATCAATGCCATAGAACAGACCTCCGACGGATATTTATGGTTCGCCACTTGGGAAGGTGTTGCACGTTATAACGGTCGTGATTTTCGCTTTTATGAACGCTCCGCCCAAACTGGCATCATAGACTCTGGTACGCGAGCATTAGTATCGGATGATCAAAATGGTTTATGGGTTGCAGGAGCCAGAGGAAGTGTAACCTATCGCAAAGATAATCAGTGGCAGCCGCAATCGGTAGCCCGTAGCATGGTGAATCATTTACTCAAAGACAAAGCCGGCAATCTTTGGCTGGCCACAGAAGGTTTGGGCGTTTTTTATCGCGCAAAATCAACAGCGACGACCTATACCGAAGATGATATTTGGCTACTGCCAAATATCAGTGCTTATCGATTAATGGAAGATAGCCAAGGTCGGATTTTTGCTGCAACAGATAAAGGTTTATTTCACTTAAATGGACCAGATAAAAAAGAGCTATTAACACAATATGGTTTGCCTGAGTTACGAGTATATGCCCTTTTAGAAACCCAAGATAACCGTCTAATCATTGCAACCAGCCGAGGGGCTTATGTACTAGAAAACAACCAAGCGTATTTATTACACCCAAGTTTAGCCGGTGAAAGTATTACTTCCTTAATGGAGGACAATGAAAATAATCTCTGGTTAGGCACCATGAATAAAGGCCTACTAAGATTAAATAAACAATTTATTGAAACCTTAAATGTGAAATCTGGCCTGCCGAATAATCGTGTTTTATCAATACTACAAGATTTAGAAGGCAGTATTTGGGTTGGGACGAACGGTGGTTTAATGCGTTTACGCAAAGCGCCATTTACGACCTGGACAAAAGAACGCAGGCTCGTGGGTGACTATGTCCGCAGTATCCTTGAAATAAGCCCTAATATCATATTAGTCGGCTCTAGCGAAGGACTGAGCATCATTGAAGACAACACCGCACACAATGCAAGACTGAATGCAGGTGCTTCTATTTCTGTGCTTAGCCTTGGTAAACGCCGACAAGGTGGCGCATGGGTCGGTACTTATCTGAATGGCTTAATGCTTTGGCAAGACAACCAGCTCTCTCCTTATCTTAATCAACAAAACGGCTTACCCAGCGACGAAGTAAGAGCCGTATTAGAAGACCACCACGGTAACGTATGGATTGGCACCACAAACGGATTGGTCAGACAAGATCTAACAGGACAACAACAAATATTCACCCGTGAGAATGGCCTACCTGATAATTATATTATGGCGCTGGCCGAGGACGATCGCGGGCAACTCTGGGTCGGAACTGGGGTTGGCGCGGCAAAATTGACGACAGATGGATTTGAAAATATTCCCATCAACACCATGGAAGATGCCGAGTATGCCTTTGGTTTCTGGATGGAAAGTGGCTATGTTTGGATAGCGACAGATCGTGGCTTAGTGCGTTATCGTCAAAAAGATGGTCAGTTAGGCTTAGTCGGCCGTCATGCCGGATTACCCATCGATAAGCTCTTCCAAGTTATTTATGATGGTTCAAACAGTTTGTGGTTAACCAGTAATCGTGGCATTTGGCAAATAAGTTACCAAGCCGCCCATGCTGTTGCCGATGGTCGCCAACAACATCTTGAGTTCGAACATTTTACCGAAAGCGATGGCATGGCCAGTGCCCAAGCAAACGGAGGCTCCAACCCAGCCGCTATTGCAATGGCAGATGGTCGATTATGGTTTGCCACCGCCAAAGGCGTTGCCATGGTCAACAGTTCCCGTGTGCTACAAAAAAATACTGCCCGCTTGCCTCTGGTGATTGAATCCATGTCGGCTGATGGACACGCCTTGCCAGTCAACAAAAAACACGTCCTGCCAGCTGGCACCAACCGAGTACTCTTTGATTATGCTGGCTTGGGCTATGTTATGTCGTCGCGCATAGAATACCGCACTCGCCTCGTCGGCTTTGAAAAAAACTGGGCCACCAGAGGGAAAAATACCATTGCCGAATACACCAACCTAGAACCTGGTCACTATCAATTTTTAGTCAGTGCACGTTATCCATACAGTGACTGGCAAAATGCTGAAGATATTTACGAATTCCAAATCTTACCCTATGTCTGGCAACGACTCGACGTACAAATTGCCTGTGCACTGTTCACCCTAATACTCTTAGCTGGCGGACTTCGTTGGCGCTTGCAGCGTTTAAGACAAAGTGAAGTACGTTTAAAAGCCCTTGTAGAATCACAAACCTATGCTCTGCGTCAACAATCAGAAGACTTCCAGCGTCAAGCCAATGAAGATCAACTGACCGGATTACCTAATCGACGTGCTTTTGATCAATGGCTTAGTGAGAAGTTCGTGGAAGCCAAGCAACAGAACACGCCCCTCGCTTTGGTGATCATGGATATCGACTACTTTAAAAGGATCAACGACCAGTATTCGCACCTCACTGGTGATAGGGCCATCCAAGCACTTGCTAAACAGCTAGAAGCACTAATCAATCATCAGGTACATGCCGCTCGCTGGGGCGGTGAAGAATTCACCTTAATGATAAAAGGCATGGATGACACCGACGTAATGGCTTACTGTGAAGCATTACGCCATCGCATAGAAACGTATAACTATCTCGATATCGCTACGAACCTCACCATGACCGTCAGTATGGGCGTCGCGTTTTCTCATCAAGTAGAGAACTATCAGGACCTACTTAAACTGGCAGACCAAGCTCTATACAAAGCCAAGGAACAAGGAAGAAACCGAGTAGAAATGTGGTCGTAATGACTACTCAGAAGAAGGATTACTCAGAAGAGTGTTAGCTCAAGCCATGTTTAGCTGCCCTAAAAGCAGCTAAACATGCACATAGACAGCCAAATCTTATTAAGGCTTTTCTTTCAATACTGGCATACTTTGTTCAGTAACCAGATGCAAAGTACGCTGAGGGAACGGGATAGTTAAACCCGCCTCTTCGATGGATTCTTTCACACGTTTATTTAAATCCCAGTAGGCTGGCCAATAATCTTCGTTTTTTGCCCACGCTCTAAGCTGAAGGTTTACCGAACTGTCCATCATAGACACCACCATAGTCTGCGGCGCGGGATCTGATAACAATCGTGATTCACTTGCGATGATTTTTTGCAGTACAGACAACCCAACATCGATGGAATCTGAATACGATATTCCGACAACAATATCCATTCGTCGCTTACCATTTCGGGTGAAGTTTTTAATACTGCCGCCCCACAAAACACTATTAGGCGAAGCAATATATAAGCCATCAACCGTTTCAAACACGCAGGTAAACAAATTGATTTCTTTTACCGTACCTTGCGTTGAGCCAAACTCAATAAAATCACCCGCCTTAAATGGACGCAATATCAGCAGCATAATACCCGCAGCGATATTGCTTAACGTGTCTTTTAACGCCAACCCGATTGCCAGACCGGCCGCACCAACTAACGCAATAAGACTGGCAGTATTGACCCCAAAAATGTCTAAAATAAACACACCACCAATAATATACACCGCATAACTGGCAACGGTTGAAAAAATTGGTATTAAAGTCGCGTCTAATTTATTTAGCTTAGAATTGGCATTCAATATCGCCTTTCGTACCGCTCTTGCGATGAACGAACTGGCAGTGAATATCACGACAGCTAATACTAAGTTATAACAAAGTGAAATAATCGTATCCGAATGATTTTGCCAAAATTGAATCAGTGTCTCTTGCATAAGCATCTCTTCTTCGTTTTATCCTAACCAATACAGTATTAAATTACACAATAACAGAGGAAACCAACCAAATGTTATAAGCCACAAACGCCAGCAGCAGACCCGCACCTTCAAATCGATTGATACGACCCGCCCGGCGGAAACCATATGCCATAACCAGCAACATCACCGTCATTCCCATCATCACCAGCCAATCCCGAGACAACACCTCGGCAGACAAATTTGTCATCGGCGAAATACTCCCCGCAATCCCTATGACGGCAAGTATGTTAAACATATTCGATCCCACCACGTTACCAATGGCAATATCATGCTCGCCCTTTCTAACCGCAATAATAGACGCCGCCAATTCTGGTAACGAGGTTCCCAATGCCACAATGGTCAAGCCGATAATCAAATCGCTCACCCCAAACGCTTGGGCAATATTCACCGCTCCCCACACCAATACTCGAGAACTGATGATCAACACAACAAGACCAAATACCAACCAAAAAATGGCTCTGGATTTAGACATAGTATGAGTCACCAGCTCTTGTTCCATTTCGTCTTCGAGTGCATCGCCTTTGCCTTTCATCGCAGAGTAAATACTCCAGCCAACCAAAGCAAAAAAACCAACCAACAAAAGCGCAGACTCAAAACGTGTCAACGACCCATTCCAAATCAAATAACCAAATACCAAACCAATTAACAACAACAACGGAAGTTCTTTTCGAACAATATTAGATTGCACCATAATCGGCGCAATCAGGGCCGTCACACCCAGAATAAGCCCTGTATTGACAATATTCGAACCCAGCGCATTACCTAAAGCAAGATCAGGATTTCCATCCATCGCCGCCATGGCAGACACCACCATTTCAGGTGCCGAGGTCCCAAAACCAACAATCACCATACCAATCAGTAAAGAAGGCATACCGGCGTATTTTGCCGTAACCGCCGCCCCTTCCACAAAACGATCGGCACTCCATACCAATAGAACAAAACCGACTAATAAAGCCAGAATAGCAAGCGTCATAACCTTACCTCAGATTTGAAAAAAGAAACGATGCAAAATATCGAGGGTTTAGACCGAACCGATCCAAACAAGATGAAATGAGAATAACAGAGGCGTGTCGCTTTATAAAAAGCCACAGCACAAACATTGACATTATTCATTCCCAACTCCTCCTACGAAGGACAGAGCAAGGCAAACAGTTAAATTAAACACACGAGCGCCCTCGGGGTGGAAGAGACAAAAGGCAAACATTGTTCTCCACCCCGAAAACAACACTTGCCTTAGGTCTTGTCAATCCAAACAAACAGGATATAACCGCCACGAACGACTGTTCGGAGACTGTTGACGATTATCTCAGACAACGCTGAGAGACTACTCCCCTAAGGTTTTAGGAATCATATTCCTATTTATCTCGCTTAACAATACGCGTTTCGTACACAAGCCTGTCTTAAATACAATTGAAACGAAGGGTGTCACCCAGTATAAAAACCCCGTAAAATGCTGCCCCTTGGTACGTATGTACTGTGAAGTGACGTGTGTGCTGTTAAGTGAAATGACATCAATCAATGAGGCTGTAAAATGACCGAACAAGTTCAAGTAATCGCAACGCACAATGGAAACTTTCATGCTGACGACGTATTCGCAATCGCCGCACTGAAAAGCATTTTCCCATCGGTCGAATTGATCCGCACACGTGACTTAGACACCATCGCCAAAGCCGACATTGTGGTTGACGTAGGCGGTATTTACGACGCTGAGCAAGGCCGTTTTGACCACCACCAAAAAGGCGGTGCTGGAGCGCGTGAAAACGGCATTCCTTTTTCGTCCTTCGGTTTGATCTGGCAAAAATACGGCCTAGCGATCTGCGCAGGGGACAAAGAAGTGGCAGACGCGCTGGACAAGAACCTCGTCTCTGTTATCGATGCCATTGATTGCGGACATGTGGAAGGCGTACAAACCGGCGTTAGCCTGAGTCAAACCATCTCTATGTTTAACCCAACATGGCAAGAAGAAAGCGATTTCGATACCTGCTTTGATGAAGCCGTTGCCTTTGCCTCACGCATCTTAGCGCGATTCATCGCCGCAGCCAGCGGTGGTGTAAATGCCAAAGCCATCGTCGCCCAAGCCATCGAAAAAGCCCAAGACCCAAGAGTCATTGTGTTAGAACAGTACACGCCATGGAAAACCACGGTACTCAGATTATCGCAAGACGCCTTGTTCATGGTGTACCCCTCTCAAACAGGCGAATGGCGCATACAAACTGTTCCCGTCGAGCTTGGCTCCTTTGAAGACCGCAAAAAACTGCCTGCGCCATGGGCTGGACTGTCAGATAAAGAACTGCAAGAGGTAACAGGATTAGATGATGCCATGTTCTGCCATAACGGCCTGTTTATCGCTGGCTGTAAGTCTTTTGAAAACACCATGAAAATGGCTGAAATGGCACTGGCGTATTAAGCCATTAACGTCATACGGGGGTTGGAATTTCTCAGCCAGCCCCCAGTTCCTGTGTTAACCATTCATTAACACAAGGGAGTACAAATATGAGTCGTCATTTTGAACAAGCTGAAGGCCTGTGCGAAGAAAAAGACCCAGCAACAAACGGGTTTGTGTTCAACCAAACCATGTTACGCATTGCTGACCCTGTGCGCGCTCTCGATTTTTATACCCGAGTCATGGGTATGACGCTATTAAAGAAACTCGACTTTCCTGAGATGAAATTCAGTTTGTATTTTCTGACTCACGGTGAAGACTTTTCTGATATTAGTGCTGATGATGCAGAGCGAACAGCACAAACCTTTGGCCGCCCTGCTATGTTAGAACTGACCCATAACTGGGGCGATACCCCAGAGAATACGCAATACCACAACGGTAACAGTGATCCCCGTGGGTTTGGGCACATTGGTTTTCACGTGCCCGATCTAGAAGGCGCTTGCCAGCGTTTTGAGGAACTTGGTGTACCATTCCAGAAAAAACTCAGTGATGGCAAGATGAACAACATTGCCTTCATCAAAGACCCAGACGGTTATTGGATTGAAATATTCAATGCAAGCCGCATGGCAGGTTAAGTAACATTAAGCAAAAGGCCCCTTTGAAACATGACAAAGGGGCCTTTTTTCTGAAATATACTTTACTGCTAACCCTTGTTAACACCACCTTTGTTGGTTCTGGCATTTCTCTTCTGCTTCTTACGTTTGTTTTTCTCAGTGACGATTTTGATGGCTTCATCTTTGGTTAAATGAGGATGCTTAGCGATCAATTCTTCCACTTTGGTATCAAATGCGGTCATTTATAAATCTCATGTAGTAAAGTACGAACAAGGTTTGTATTTTAGCTCAGGAAGCGTATAGAAGATAACAATTCTTAGCAGTGACTGATGTGTGTTTTTTGAATCTAGGTAAAAAATGAATATTGTCTTTCTTGGAACCTCGGCAGGCGTTCCCACCAAAACACGCAATGTAACAGGAATCGCGGTGCGCGAAGAAAGAGGCAACGGCTGGTACCTTGTCGATTGTGGCGAGGGCACGCAACATCAGATACTTCATACCAATTTATCGATCAATGCCTTACAAGCCATCTTCATCACTCACATTCATGGCGATCACTGTTATGGCTTGCCAGGCATATTGGCAAGCGCCGCCATGAATGGCCGCAAGGCGCCATTGAAAATTATGGCACCAAGTGGTGTAAGAGAATGGGTGGAAGCGACTCAGCAACATACACAATTGTATCTGCCCTATGACATTGAGTTTGTCTGTACTGATGAGCTACCGTCTGTCGAGTTCAGGAAGATTCGTGTGGAAACGGTCGCCCTATCTCACAGAGTCCCTTCTTATGCCTATTGTTTTACCGAAAAAGACATCAACCCGTGCTTGGATGTGGAAAAACTGGAACGGCACAACATCCCCAGAGGCCCACATTGGGGGCAGCTACAAAAGGGGCAAGATGTTAAATTAAACGGCAAATTAATCCATTGTGAAGACTATTTGCTCTACGATCAAAACCCGCAAAAAATCATAGTGGCAGGTGACAATGACCAGCCAGAGCTATTGGCTCAAATAAGCCATGGAGCCAGTGTACTGGTTCATGAAGCCACCTACACCAAAGACCTCGTTGAGAAGTCAGGCAACAGCTACGGTCACAGTTACGCGGGGCTTGTGGCGACCTTTGCCGAGCAAGCCAGCATCCCCAACCTAGTGTTAACGCACTTTAGTCCTCGCTACCAAGCTAACCCGAACCTGTCCCCTTCCATCGCCGACATTTATCAAGAAGCCAAAGCCCATTATTCGGGCAACCTGTTTCTCGCCAACGACCTTGATGAATATCAGCTAAACAAAAGCAATGAATTAAAAAAGCTTTAAAGAGGATTTACAGACTTGGGCTTTAAATCCCCACACGCTTTTCAACCCAGCCACGGCGGTGTTCAAAGCTTTCGCCAGAAATTGGATCCTCTCCACACAAAAACGCCCTACGAACACAAAGCACTCTCTACAAAGGAATCTACAAAGGAAAATACAGTGATAGTAAGACGTATCGTGGTAACTGACTTGCTGACGTCTGGCTCTTGGCCTAACAAACCTCTCTTCCACGAGAAATGTGCTAGCTAAATAAACGGTATAGAGAGGAATCGTGGTGTGTGTGGAGGTCTTGTTAGTTGTTTACGGAGACAAACATCCGTCTTGAAATCTAGTTAGATTGCTTCGTTAGGAAGCTTCGCTATAATGCTGACCATCTTCAATTTGATGTCGATTTTCCCAGAGCAGAAATGAAACAATTGTTGTTCAGTTTATTCTTCACTTTGAGTCTTTTTACCCTAGCACACGCTGAAGACGAAACGCGTTCCAGTGCGGATCTACGTCAAATCCGCACGGGATATTCTCCCATTCAGCTTAATGCCGTTGGACGTCTTATTGTCACCTTTAAAAACGGCAAAGATTTTACCTGTACCGCAAGTTTATCGGATACCATTCCTGGGCGCGCATCAAGATTATTAACGACTAATCGCCATTGTATTTTTCATCAAACCTCTGGTGAACAGGCAGTAAAGCTAGTGTGGAAAAATCTCCTTGTGGATGGCTCAAGGTTGGAATATCCCGCCTCATTAGTGTATGAGAACAGTGACTACGACACAGCCTTGCTGTCTATTCCCAAAAAGATTCCCTTTAGTCGAATAAAGCCGCTGTTACTCGAAACAGAATTAACACTCGACCCAAATGAGATGATTCTGTATTCGCAAAAAGTCTACGCCGCTGGCTACTCTTCTGATGCAGATTTAGGCTACAACGGAAAAACCTTAACCTATTCAGATATTTCAACCCGCCAATGGTTTAAAAGAGGTGCCCATAACAGCGTTGTTGTTGAAACTTTTACTTTTGGTGGTGCCAGTGGCGGGCCATTATTCTCGATTAGCGATCTCTCTGAAGAAGACATCGAAAATCCCTTCGACCAAGCCTATTTATTAGGCACGCTACATGGGGGGACAAACGTTGCAACCGATGTATTTATCAGTAAGAATGGCGTCTATGGGAGTAACTCTTCGCTGTATACCAATTATTCGAACTTTTTCATTAACGACGGTTTTATTATGTTCGACAAATATAACGCTCCTTAGGTTATCTAAGCCTCCCCCACTCTAGCCTAGAAAAAGCTCTAGGCCCTAATGGGTATAGCTACATGCCACTAAGGCTTTCGTCAGGCGATTCCACCAACGCCATAGCATAATCAGGCAATGACTCACCTCGCATGAATTGCTGAGTAAACACGGTGCCTTTACGTAACTTCTGCCACCTTTGCAAAACCTCTAATGTAGACCACTTCGCGCTTTTCTGCATGGATATGCAACACCACATGCAGATGGTTACTCATTACCGCATAGGCACAAACATCGATAGCAAAGACACTGGCTAAAAATAACAAACGCTTTTCAGCCCAGCCACGGCGGTGTTCAAAGCTTTCGCCAGAAATTGGATCCTCTCCATACAAAAACGCCCTACGAACACAAAGCACTCTCTTCAAAGGAATCTCCAAAGGAATCTACAAAGAAAAATACAGTGATAGTAAGGCGTATCGTGGTAACTGACTTCTGGCTCTTAACATGACAACCCCCTCTTCCATGAGAAATGTGCTAGTTAAATAAACGGTCTAAAGAGGAATCGTCGGGGTTATGTGGGTGTCTTGTTGATTTCTTCCCTAATTATCCACGGAGAGATGTAAAAATCACAGCATAGTAAGGTGGCTTTGGTGTATTTGCAATCAGGGACTTTTTTACTCCTTAGGCATTTGACATCTTAATAAAAATCGCATACTACTCATCCAACCGAAATGCAAAATTAGTTACCTCCCCTAATATCCCCAGTACTAGCAGGCCAGTATATTCAATCATACCGCCTATTAAAAAGTAATTAGAACCATGGTTTTTTCAAACTCTGACTTTTAAATAAGTCACAAATCAGTCTGCGGAGTTCAAGTGTATTTTTTCCTATAGTGTCACTCCGAAATATCATTTCGATCTGCATATTAAAATATCTACCTGGCAATTCGTTAATTCTTATTTTATCACTATAAATTTTACTCAAGGCGCTTCTGAGAACTAACGAAATACCTTTACCCGCTGCGACCTGAGAAAATAATATAGGATATGAGCCACACTCAACTATTTTTTTAGGGCATACACCTTTATCACGTATTAAATGGTTAATGTTTTTTCTAGATGCTGCTTTCTCACTACTTAATAAAAAAACTTGATCTTGCAAATCATAAAAACTAGTTATTGGAGATAGAGAAATTGAATTTACAACAACTAATTTATCTTGAAATACAGGCGTTCTTATAAAATTGGATGAAGCGAACCCAGCACCAATAATTATGATGTCAAAATCCCCCTTTTCAAAAAAGTCTAGAAGATTATGTGAACTTCCGATAGAAACACTAATATTTAAATTGCCGTTGTAATTAAGATCCAATATATTATCAACGATATAAGAAGGAAGACATTCAACGACACCCACCCGTATTCTTTCATTATCGTAGTTACAGCGCTCTATTTTTTCCTGACATTCGCGCATAGCATCAACAATCTTAACTGCATATTCGTAAACCATTACCCCCTGTAAAGTAGGTTTCACACCATCAGCCTGCCGCTCAAGTAAAGTTGTATTTAACTTCCTTTCAAGATTTTGTATACGCTGCGAAATGCTAGACTGAACTCGATTTAACCGAAGTGCGGCTTGAGTGAGGCTTCCTGATTGTACTGCGGCAATAAAAGCCTTCAATTCATTTATATTCATAAACAACCCTCACGGTCTTTCCTTGACATAGGTATCGATTTTTCCGATTTGCTTATCGATATTACTCGCTAGTGCCGCTTTACGTAAAGACATATATTCCAAGTACAGACTACGACCCACCGCGATCATTACCTTTAGATTGGAAGCTTATTTCAACCTAAAAGCAATAAAAGCAGTCTTTTATCAGACTAAATCATATTATCAATATAGTAGTCAGTGTTTCTGAAAAGTTACCAGAATATGAAAAAGGTCGATCATTTTATAGAAGGAAGTACTTATGGATTTAGATAAATTCGACAATGTAATGAAAACACTTGTTGACTATGCTTTTGATGAAACAACGTTTGATGATTACAAACGCTTCTATACGTTAACTGTCCTTTGCTTTTTACGAAGCATTCGGATCAATGGTGACTTAAAAGAATGGAAGGCACCACAATCCCCTAGAACAGCCACACCTTCAGAAATATTATTTTTGGGCCTTCATTATTACCTAGAAAGCCTTCCTGCCAACACACATCAATAGTTATACGTTCATAGACCACTCTATTCTTCGTAAAACTACTATGTAGGGCCTCCACTATCATTAGGGAGGCCTTTACCTACAACGACTAAAGGATATAAGAAATGTCGTCCGCAGAAAAAGCACAAGGTTACCCCACTCCACAAAGATATTACGCAGCAGCAGCTATATTAATAGGCGTTGTCATGGCTGCATTGGATAGCTCTATTGTTAACATCGCATTACCAAATATTGCCGACTCACTAGAGATAAATGCTGCGACTGTAATATGGGTTGCAAATGGCTATCAAACAGCAAGTGCAGCAACCATGCTTATTTGTGCATCTCTAGGTTCCCGAATTGGTGAGCGGCGCTTCTATAAAATTGGCATAATATTTTTCACATTGTCATCAATCGGATGTGCACTCTCGCCAACATTTTCAATTCTTTTAACAATGAGAATTATTCAAGGTATAAGCTATGCCGTGATGATAAGTGTAGGCCTTAGCTTATATAGGGTAATTTTCCCTCCCAAATCCCTAGGTTCAATTTTTGGCCTCAATGCCTTGGCTTTCGCAATTGGAACTGCTACAGGTCCGGTCTTTGGCGGATTAATAATGTCTTATCTATCTTGGCCATGGTTATTCTATATAAATATTCCTCTAGGAGGGATTGCCATTTATTTCGCTATCATGGCACTTGGAAAAGACACTTCGACCAAAAGCGGATTTGACTTTATAGGCGCTATGACATCTGCTCTCGCTTTCGGATTACTCACAATTTCAGTAGATCAAATAGGAAGATGGAATGACATACTTGTATGTTTTTTAATCTCACTTTCGGCAGCGTTAATAGTGTTTTTCGTTTCATGGCAAAAGCGAGCAAAATACCCACTTATGCCGCTTGATATATTTCATTCTAAAAGATATTCATTTGCTGTTCTATCGTCTATTCTGATGTTTATAGCACAAGGCATCGGGTTAATATCCATCCCTTTCGTATTACAATACACCTATTCATATAGTGTACTAGAGTCAGCACTTATTTTTACACCCTGGCCAGTTGCAGTAGCAATTTGCGCGCCTTTATCTGGAAAACTCTCAAACAAAATAAACGCAACTCAAATCTCAACTATGGGGATAATAATATTTTGCGTTGGGCTGGGATCTTTAGCTCTGATTCCTAATAATACTTCCTATCTCGATTTTATATGGCGCGTAGCTATTTGCGGTATTGGATATGGTCTATTCCTCCCACCAAATAACAAAGAAATGTTCTCAAATGTCGAAGAAAAATATACAGTAACTGCATCAGGTATTCTATCGACGGCTCGTACTGCTGGCCAATCATTAGGTGCTGCACTAGTCGCAGTTATAATTGTAGTTCTATCAAAATTTTCTGGAAACTTCGGCGATTATTTCTCTGACTATGCTTTTGGTTTAGCATGCCTAATCGCAGGGGGAGCTTCCATAGCAAGCCTTTTTCGTATCAGCAAATAAAAAAGTAAATTAGAAAGCATCATATGAATTTAGGGTCAAATGAATTTAAGATGAATTTAGGGTCAGATGAAAATAACGTTCTTATCCCTACTGTTTTACCGAAAAAGACATCAATTCTCGCTTGGATTTGGAAAAACTGGAGCGGCATAACACCCCCAGAGACCCACATTCGCTATTTTTCATCTGACCCTGAGGTATCCCCAAAAATTTGATATAAATAACAATTAGTTAACGAAATAAGGGAACGTTCATGGCCCTTGGTGATCAATAATTTCGCCAAAAACAACCAAACACGAGAGCCATGAACGCGACCACTATTCTGAACAAAATCCTTCCGATTGTCAGCCCAAACATGCATAAAACTCGCCGCAAGGCGTTATCGGCTTGTGTACTCAGCTTAGCGCAAGGCAATCTTTGCACCGTGACGAGTATCGGTCGAGGCATCCAATCAAAAGCGTATGAAAAGCACTGCATTAAACGATCAGACCGATTGCTCTCCAATCCGAATTTACGCCGCGAAGCATTATCGATTTACGCTTATATATGCCGACTCTTTGTAATTCAAACGCGTCCAATCATTAGCGTGGATTGGTCTGATTTAGATGCTCGTGGACAACACTTTCTAATTCGTGCCAGTATGGCTTTTGAGGGGCGATCCATTACGCTTTATGAAGAAGTGCATGACAAGCTCACAAAAGAAAAGCCTAAAACACATAGACAATTTTTAAGCGTTTTAAAAGCACTGCTTCCAAGTAAAGCAAAGCCCATCATTGTAACGGATGCTGGATTTAAGACACCTTGGTTAGATGAAGTTGTGAAACAGGGCTGGGATTATGTCGGACGAGTCAGAAGGCCGCGTAAGTACCATGATGACTCGCTTCAAGCCTGGCGTTGCATATCCACTTTGTTCTCTAGTGCTAATCAAAAACCTAAGCATCTAGAGCTTAAACATCGTCAATCTAGCCCAATCACTAATCAGTTTGTCCTTTACAAGAATCCACCTAAAGGGCGTCACTCCATCAATCAAAAAGGTAAAAGACGTGCTTCTTTATCTTCGCTTACCGCAGCCAGAGGAGCAAAAGAGCCTTGGTTATTAGTGTCTTCTTTTCCTGTGAACCGTCTTTTTGCGAAGCGTTGCGTCAGAGCATATGAAACGAGAATGCAAATTGAAGAAGGGTTTCGCGATATAAAAAGCAGCCGATTCGGACTAGGATTTGAGTTGAATTTTACATCAAAGATAGAGCGGCTGAGCAACTTAATCCTGCTTACAACTGTCACTGCGCTTCTGCTTGTTTTAATCGGTAAAGTCATAGAACTGGCAGGCTATGCAAAACGCTTTCAGGTGAACACTCTACGTAAGCGAAGAGTTCTGTCACACTTTTACCTTGGGAAACGAGCCATTATGACCCGTTTCCAGATACCAAAAAAGGAATGGCAGGACGGCATAAGGCAACTCGTTCAGCAGCTCGAACAAGGAAGCTATTTATGAGTAAATTCATGGGGATACCTCAGACTCTGACCCCAGTTATTAAATCACCTAGGGACATAAGTGAGGGGCAAGCGTTATCTACGTTTACTTAGGGTAGCGCTTGTAAAATTGAATATTGGAGTGAGTATGGAGTAGATTTTATTTACTTTACCCCTAATTACTTCTGTTTATATTTTAGTCTTTGCCTAAGAAAAGCTACCCCCCAATTGAACATACCACATATAAGTAAAAAATATTTATACCCTTCTTTATCAGGAAAAAAATTTATAATTTTATTAACTGATGACGGCAAAAAATAAAATTCAACATCAAAAAAATTCCAATAGAAGAAATAACTATCACATTCAAAATAACTATTATTGTTTCCTTTCTTCCTTCAATACACAAAGAATAAAAATAAAAATACAACTTAGCTATAAAATGGCAGATGTAAAAATGTAAGAAAAGTAGTACGCCTATTAACGCCATCATTTTTCTTTATCCTTTTCTTTAATCTTATTGGAGACACTATCTGTTCCACCAACTATAATACCTTGCAATACAGAAGAAGCGGTTGTGCCAACATTACTCAAAGGTAATGGTTTCCCAATAGGAGATTTAAGAATATCTGCAGGCTTCACGTAGATTTGACTTCCAATGGCATTTCCAAATTTCTGTCCACCTACATTAGCAAGGCCTGAAAAAATAGCAACATAAGGATCGATCTCAAAAAGATTTGAGCCATAATCTTTCAGCTTATTACTAGTAACTTGACCTGCGACATTAGAACCGATACCTAGTAGAAATGTATTGACTACCGTAGGCTCACTTATAAAAAAAGACTTGTAAGCGCACCTGAATTTAGGGTCAGATGAAAATAACGCTATTTTTTAACCCTTATTTTTCATCTGACCCTAATAACCCTTTATTTTTTAACCCTTATTTTTCATCTGACCCTAATAACCCTTATTTTTCATCTGACCCTAATAACCCTTATTTTTTAACCCTTATTTTTCATCTGACCCTAATAACCCTAATAATAACCCTAATAACCCTAATATCTACGCTTTGTCAACCTAAACACTATTTTTATCTGGCCTAATATCTAAGAAATAGCTATCCATCACTTCTTATGTCTCATCAATCATTAACGCAGGCCAAAAAGCAGGATTAATGAGATACTGAATATCTCCTTTCTTCTTTATTATTCCTTCCATTAATTTCATGCTGTAATTGAAATCATAAATATACTTAGTTTCATCATTAATTTTCAAACCAAGAAAACCATACCAAAGTAGAAGTTCAAATATCTTTTCATAGAATTGGCTATCAACACCAAATTCTTCTAAAACTAATTTTATTTCATCTTTTTTAACAGTAGCCTTACTTCCAATGAAGGCATAAAGAACATCGTCAATATCATTCTCAACATCATGTATTTCATAACCAATATCAGTCAAAAGATCTGTAGAGTATGCTGCTAGTCCTTTTTCAATATCTTCATCAAAAATACGATCATGATTAAGGTTAATAGCAAAGCTCTTGCATTGACTAATCAAATTTAAAAGAAATCGAGGCCTCATTAAAGATCTTTCAATAAGATATTGAGAGCTTTCCTCCCCAGAATAATGGCTGACACATATTTTCGGCCATAATGAATTAAATGAGTCATCTCCATTAACATTATTAAAAACTATTCTTAAGCGCACTAGTTCTCTTAACAAATCAGGATCAGTCCAATCAAGAAGAACACTAGCCTCTTTTCCTCGATCTGAAGTTTCCTTAACAAGTAACTCATAAACATCATTTCTTAAAAATAATATTGTATTTACAACAACACTTGATTTCGCGAACTGACGCTCAATTTTTTTTGTTGCATCTATTAATGCTCTAATTATTAATAGGTCTTCATGCTCAAGACCTGAAGTCGGCCACCCTTTATCAATGTTGTCAAAAAGAAGCCAACAGACCTCCTTTTGCCTCATATATTCGATTACCTGCTTAGATAGATCTCTAACATCGTGACAATAGAGCATTTCGGTTAAACTAGATGCGTTTAATCGAACATTAGTCTTATCGCCATGCTTTGATCTATATTCTGATGATATTTTTTCCATTAGGGGCTCATCCTCTCGGAAAAGTCACCTTCGGTTTCATAGCCCTCAGCGTGATATAAATCAGCTAGGGCACGGTACGGTTCATACAAAGTATGATCATGTTTATGCTGTTCTCGGTCTTTTTCTAATATTTTGTAGCATATTTCTAAAAGTAATACATATTCCCAAAATGCCATAATTGTATGCTGAAATGTACCTTCTTCAAGAAAAGACAAAATCAGCTCTTTAAATTTAATTAGTTTGTATCCATCAGGCTTAAGGTCTAAAACAATATTCCCTTTCTTATTTCTTTCTCTATCTCTTACTTGTAAAAATATTGCCGACTTACCGGAACCTTTTCGCCCTACAACTATATTTGCTTCACCTCTCAAGGACTTTAGAAACTGATCGGTTTTTAAGTAATAGCTTTCTAGAGTGCGCATCTCGTTTTCTGCTGAAGTCGATCCCAAGTCAATAGATTGAAGAAAAGTATCTTCATTAGGCGTGATAACACTCGTATCTTGCTGAAATGCTTCAGCCACTTCTCCTGCAAAACTGGCGATATACTCATTTATGTCGTCCGGATGATATGACATACGAACAAAATCACGATAATCCAGAGGTACTGGATCATCCTCATGCTGAAGAATACAAAGTGCTTTAGACATTCCATCAGCTAATCCAGCAATGAACGCTCCTCTCATATTGTGAACTTCATAGCCAACGGTTGCACTAGATAAAAGTGGAACAACTATGCCATGAGATTGAGCAACTTGATTGATAGCATCATTGGCAGACAACCTTGGCTGTTCATTCGGGTCAAAAGACCTAAACAAATAGCGTGCCTTCTTAATCCGCGAGACTATACGTGTCGCCCAATCCGTCTTGTGCATGCCTTCCAGTAGATATACTGGTGACTTAATATTAATTTTGCTGGGAATACTTAGCGGATCAGCCGGAACGGCTGTAGTAAGAAAACCACTCAATTCTAAAGAGTTCTGATATTCTTTATATCCAAGAGTGTCAAAAATCCCTACTTCTCTAATTGAGGGACTTCCTTCCTGTATGCTCCTATTTTTTGTCAAAAGCACACGCTTTCCTTTACCTATTGCATAACCTATTTCATAAGTGACATTAAAATTCAACACAGAAATATCTGCTACAAGAAAACTGCAAGAGTCAATACCCTCTAAAACTTTCTCTGATATAAAATGACCTGGTATATCTAACGATATCCATGTTTTTATTTCTGAAAGAGAGCTATTAACAGCCTGCTCAATCGTTTGTCCAATTTCAGTTGGAGATGAAGCGTACGCATAAAACCCTGATTTACTTTTTCCACAAACGACTCCCTTATAAAATTATTATTCGTGAGGCATGGTAGACATAACACCCTCGCCCATCCTTTTACAGGTAAAATAGAAATCTCAAAAAGGAGGCTTCACTGCCATATACTCGACTTGTTAATAAAGTTTTTTAGTTTTTATCCCTGATGAATTCAGCTATCTTGTCATCACTTTTTTTTACTAAGCAAAACTTGGTGTACCACTCTTTTAAATTTAGATCGTTTGAGCCTGATATTTTTGACCTCGTGCCAATATCGGCCAAGCAACGCTTACTAAATCTTTCATGACGATAAACTGACAATACAATGAAAAAAACAGAAAAACCATAAGACCTTTAGGGGATTGTGGAAATTAGAGAGTTGGAACCCCACCTTCCGTCTTCCCCTTGAAGAAAGGGGAAGAGGCTTGGCAGCTGTATTCAATGAGTTATGCGTGTACGAACAATGGCAGATCACGCTTCGCTCATCGTGCCCTACATTTTGGGGTATTTATATTCAGCAGCAAGGAGCAAAGCGAACGCCAAGAGCGAGGTCAAACGACAATTAATACAAGTAATGTCGAGCGGTGGCATTTGTTTTTTTACATGCCAAATCACTAAAGTCTGCCTCACTTTCAAGGCTTGCTAACTACAAGTATCGCCCTTCTAGGTGTTTTCTAAAATGTGCGGCATTCAGCGTCTCGCCTGTGGCGCGTTTGACGAGTTCATCTGTGGTGTGGAGTGAGGCTTGTGTCCAGATGTTGTCGCTTAGCCATTGGAAGATGGGGCTTAGGTCGCCGCTTTGGATAGCTGCCTCGAAGTCGAGGTTTTGTATCATGGTGGCTTTGTATTGGGCGGCGTACATGGCGCCAAGTGTGTAGCTTGGGAAGTAGCCAAATGCGCCATCTGTCCAATGGATGTCTTGCATGCAGCCGTTTTTGTAGTTGTCTTTGGTGGAGATGCCAAGAGACGCTTTCATTTTCTCATCCCACAGCGCTGGTACGTCGGTGTGTTCTATGACGCCGTTGATGAGGTCGCGTTCGATTTCGTAACGCAGGATAACGTGCGCTGGGTAGGTTAGTTCGTCGGCATCCACACGAATAAAGCCTTTTTCTACTTGGGTGTAGATTTTGTAGAGGTTGTCTTCGGCAAACACGGGGTCGTTGTGGGCGTTAAAAGCGTCTGCAGATAAGCGTGATAAGTGAGAGATAAAGGGTTTGCTGCGCCCTATTTGCATTTCAAAAAACAAGGACTGGGATTCATGAATCCCCATGGAACGCGCTTCACCGACTGGTAATCCGGCAAAGGCTTTTGGCAAGCCTTGTTCGTAGCGGGCGTGGCCGGTTTCATGAACGATGCCCATTAAGGCTTGTACAAAGTCTTGCTCGTTGTAGCGTGTGGTAATGCGCACGTCGGTTGGTACGCCGCCACAAAATGGGTGAACACTTTGGTCGAGGCGGCCACGGTCAAAGTCGAATTTCAGTAGTTTCATGACTTCTAAGCCAAGGGCTTTTTGCGTCGCGGTGGAGAAAGTTCCAGACGGTAAAATGATGGATTCAGACTTCTGCTTTTCCAAAACGTTTTCAATCAGTTCTGGCAACCAAGTTTTTACATCGGTAAATAAAGTATTTAGCGACGCGGTGGTGGTGCCTGGTTCGTATTTGTCGAGCATGGCGTCATACGGTGTAAGGCCAAGTGCTGCACCGCGAATTTTTGCTTCTTCACGAGATAAGGCGACCACTTCTTTCCAGTTCTTTTCGAAGCCTGTCCAATCGTTCTCTTGGCGCTGAGTACGCCACGCATGTTCGCATTTGGAACCGGCGATGGATTGCGCTTGTACTAGGTCTTCTGGAACGATGGTCGCTTGCTGCCATTGGCGTTTCATTTCCCGTAGGCTGGCTTGTTGTTCTGTGCTTAAGGATTCTTGCTCGGCATTACCAAACCATTCTTCTAGCTGTGGTTGCGTCGATAAACGGTGAATGTGGACCGATAGTTCCGCCATGGCATTGGAACGGGCTTCGCTACCACCCGATGGCATGTTCGCCGCCGCATCCCAGCCAAGCATGGCTTGAGCATGGTTAAAGTGACTGAGTGTTTGGTAGTGTGACGTTAACTTGTCGTAATGAGACATGGTCGTTTTATCCTTTGTAAGAGTTGTTCTGCTTGTCGGATCGATATAAATGAGTGATAGCAGGGCAAACATTGTCATCAGTTACATTTAGTCTAAATCGTTTTATACTTCTAGACATGAAATATTGCTAGGTGACCATGATGAAACTAAATGATTTAACAGCGAGCGAAAAAGTGACACTAGCTCAGCAGCTTTGGGACTCTGTCGCAAGTGATCAAGATGCCATAAAGCTCACTACAGCCCAAAAAAATGAATTAGACAATAGACTGGCACAATTCGAATCCGATCAAAATATCGGCTCAGATTGGAACACAATAAAATCTAAAATATTAGGCTCATAATGCTATATAAAGTAAGGATACGCCCAGAGGTCGAGGACGACCTGAAAGAAGCTTACTCATATTTCGAACATTGCAGAGCAGGACTTGGCACTGAATTTATGCTTTGTATTGAGGATACGTTGTTAAAAATTTCAACCCATCCAAAACAATACCCGATTACTCACAAGACACTTCATAGGGCTTTAATAAATAAATTTCCATACGGTATTTTCTATACTATTCAGCAAAATGTGGTTGTTATTTTTGCTGTCATGCATTGCGCTCGTGACCCCAAAAAATGGATGTTGAGAAGCTAAACTAAAGATTTAAACTCACAACTTATCAAAAAAAGCCGAGACATCTTTAAAAGAAAGGTCTCGGCTTTTTTGTATTTAATGTTGTTCTAACGCTTATTTATGACAACCACAGCCTTTATGTTCGTGGCTCAGTTCTTGCCAGTTTTTCAGTTTGCTGGTGCCGCCGATGCCGACATTGAAGCGGTTGGTCGGGTCGTTTTTCTGGTAGAACGCTCGCAGTGCGGGTTTGGCTAGGTATTCGTGCCCTACGTTGTGTTCCGCTGGGTATTCGGCACCGCGGGCGTCGTAGCTGGCGAGAATTTGGTTCTTCACGGCTTTGGCGTCGACGCCTTTTTTCATGATGTAGTTTTGGTGCATGACGTGGCAGAAGAAGTGTCCGTAGTACATTTTTACGGCGACTTTTTCTTCAATGTCTTGTGGCAATTCTTCAAACCAGTCGCGCTCATTACGTGGGAAGGCTACGTCGATGGTCATGATGGAACCTAGGTCTTTGCCATTCATGATGTGGTAGCGGGTCAAGGCGCCGCCGGTGACGAAGCGATGCAAGATGGCTTGGTCAGCTTCGCGTTTGGTACAAGCAAAGTAGCCACCTTCGTTGTCTTTGAAGAAGTTGTCGAGGTAGGCTTGTGCTTCGGCAACGCCTTCGTTGCTGGTTTCTACGATCCAATGATGTTCGTATTTTTCACGGTATTCTTCCATGCGTTTCGGCAGGTGATTCGGAAACAGCTGGCTGATGTATTGCATCACGCGGTCAGAAAATTTGTTGGGCATGAATTTGAATTTACCAGCCCATCTGTCGACGGTACGTTTCATGGCAAACATTTTTGGAATGTATTTGGTGCCCAGTTTGTCGATAACTAAAAAGCTGTCTTTGCCGTATTTTTTGCTGATGTCGTAGCTGCTGCTGTGCATGTACTCACCTGACACGGGCAAGTTTTTGAAGGTAGACAACATGTCGCGACGCATTTGTTCCATGACGGCTGGGTCGTTGGTGCCGATGTAGAAGACTTGGTACTTTTCAGGAATGGGGAAAGTGTCGATGCGTACCGCAAATACAGCAAGTTTACCCGCACAGCCTGATGCTTCGTACAAACGACGTGGGTCGTTGTTAAAGCGGGACGGTGTGTCTGCATCCACATCACGAATACGTTCGTGGTATTCGTTGTCAGACGCGCGTTTATCAGGGAAGTGAATGTCTTTTTCTTGGTAGTTTTTGTTTTGTAGGTTGTTCAGGATTTCTTCTGGGTCTGACCCTAAATCAATACCAAGGTTGTTGACCAAGCGCAGTTCGCCATCGCTGGTTACTTGGGCAAACAAGGACATTTCTGTGTAAGCTGGGCCACGTTGAACTAACGCGCCGCCAGAGTTGTTACATACACCCCCAACAATAGACGCACCAATACAGGAGGAGCCGATCACAGAGTGTGGTTCACGCCCGTAAGGTTTCAAGGTGTCTTCTAAGCCAAATAGAGTACTACCCGCAAAGCCGACAATTTGCTTGCCTTGATCCAATAGTTGAATGTCATCAATACGCATGGTGCTGATGATCACGATGGGACGGTCGTAGTCGTTGCCATTGGGTGTGGAGCCACCTGTCAAACCTGTGTTGGCCGCTTGCATGATGACAATCACATCCGCTTTTACGCAGGCTTGCAAACACTTCCAGATCTCAACCAAGCTACCAGACGCACCACAGCGTATGCTTTACCGCCACCTAGGCGAATACCTTGGCTGTAAGGTTTGGTTTTATCTTCGTCGGTGAGTGTGTATTGGCTGCCTACGATGGCTTTTAGCTCTGCGGCTAACTCTATAGTGGTTTCCGTGGTTGTCATATCAGCTACTTCATAACAGGTTTAGGGGAAAGTGGGCAGTATACTAAACGTAAAAATGACCAAAAAACACCCCAAAGCAATAGATAACCTGTTCTTAATAAGGAATGCTTATGAGTGCTGTAAAGCTACTTATTCACGAAGTGAGAGCAATATAAACCTCAACGCTATGCTCACTGGTATAGCATTCAAAGTCCACCGTATAAGCTCGTTGGTGTGGGCAATTATCACGACTAAAATACGCCCAAATCTCTTCCCAAACAGAAACGACCACTTGTGGCATTTGCCCTTCTCCAGAGAAAACCAAATAGGTTCCTGCTGGCAAAGAGACTGTCTCTAACGCAATGTCTGAAGAAACAAAGTCAGGCTTTGCCCCCACTAACACACTGAAATCACCGGTATAGTCGGATTCGTATTGGTGATAAACGCCATATAGGCAAGCCCCTGCTCATAAGCTACTTTTACTTGCTGAGCAAATCGTTGGTGTAATGTCCCTATTTTGGCCGTAGCAGGCTGCATTTCATTGGCATTATTGGTGCGTACACTCAACCCAACTAGGGAATCTGCATTTAAGGTTACTTCTTTCATTACTGCTCTCCGTGAATGTTTAAGCACCTGTTCACTATATCGACATCTATGACAGTTTATGTCACATTAAAATCATGACACGAGCCAATACCACCCAAAGAATGGACAGATTAGAGCAAGCTCACCGCGCTGTTAAATCGCACGCTGCGCTGACCACTAAAATGGTCGCGGCTGAGCTTAATATTAGCGAACGTACTTTATTTCGAGATATTGCTATTTTGCGTGAGCGAGGCTTACCAATAGAGGCAGATAAAGGTCGCGGTGGTGGGATAAGGCTGCATCATCAATGGGGTGTGGGTCGTGTTTCATTAGGAAACCATGAAATCATCGACTTACTGATCAGCCTTGCCATGGCAGAAAGTATGGGATCAACTCTGTTTGTTGATAACATCAAGTCACTACGCCATAAACTCATGGCCTCCCCTTTCGGCACAACAAAAACAACAAATACACCAGCTACGCCAGCGTATTCATGTGGGCGAACAAGCTTCTCCCGATGTCATGGTTTCCTTTAATAAACAAAAACAACATACTGGATTAACAATAAAGGTTTTGCAGGAAGCGTTCTTGTTCAAAAAGCGTCTCAGGATCGTTTATCAAGATTATTACGGACAAGAGACAGAACGGGAGATTGATGCCCCATTACTTGTATTTGGGCTTTCCCGTTTGGTATCTGTTGGCGTGGGATGATCTAAGAAAGGACGTGCGTATTTTTCGTTATGACCGAATTTTGCAAGCGCACATTTTAGACAGGGAGTTTGCGCTAAAACCTTTGTCTGATTTTAGCGCGGTACTCACCAAACAAAAGGTTAAGCAGCTCTAATCGCCATCTTTTACCGCGTTTGCTCCGTTGCGTTGGAAAAAATCGTTTATGTCTTGTGCAATAGGCGCTTTGCTCTTGAAGAACCACATCAGGCTAGAAACCATGCCCACATGATCTACGTCTTCGTATACCTTACTCTCAACTTGCCCTTTCTCTGCCTGTATTTTCTCAATCAACTTGTCCATATTGCTTTTACCCACTAAGGTATCGTCTGCCCCCCAAAGCAGTAGCATAGGCGGCTCGGTTCCATCAATGAAAGTAGGCACTTGCATATTGGGGTAATTCTCTGGTGGCCCAAACATGTCTTTGTAGTCTTCTTCTAATGGAACGAAGTCATAAGGCCCCGACAACCCTGCAAAGCCTTTAATAATTAAGGGAGACAATCCATTTGCTTCTAAATAATGCTTATCGGCAGTGACTAAGGCACCTATGTGCGCGCCAGCAGAATGCCCTGCGATATACAGACGCTCTGGATCACCTTGATAATCAGCAATATTACGATAGGTCCAAGCTACTGCTGGGCACATCTTCTACGAAAGCAGGGAATTTTACTTCTGGGTATTTGCGATAGTCAGCAATGACGGTCACATAACCGTGCTTAGCAAAGAGTTCTCCCACAAAGGGATACATGTCTTTGGAGCCATCTTTCCAGCTCCCACCATAAAAGAAGACAATGACAGGCTTGGATTCTTGAGTGTCATTTGGCAGCACATATATGTCTAGCTTCTGCCACTTCTTAGCCCCGTAGGCTATATCTTTTGTTGATTTGGTATCACTAAAGTGACTGGGTAAATTAGCGACGCTCAACCCGACTTTCGTACAGGCAACCAGCAGTAAAGAACTCAGCGCCACACAGACTTTTGTTATCGTCAAAATTGACCTCTTGTGTTTATTGAAATTCATCCATCAAGAAATCATACGCAGCAAAGAGAAAAATAGACCAGAATTCTTATACTGTAATTTGCACCCCAAAATCATCAAACGGTTGAATTATCAAAGCATATTACCTAAAATCCTTAATATGCGGTTGGAAACAACTCAGATTGGCGGGCTGCCTTAATGCGGAGCGCTGAGCGATAGCTCTTTCCCCCGCCTTCTTTTTTGTTCTTCATAACGCAAACACATACTTAGTAAGTATCAACCATTGCTAAAAAGCCGCTCCCCCGAACGGCTTTTTGCTTTCGCCAATCGGCTGCTAGATAAGTAGATCAACCACCAAATACCACGGTGCGTTTGCCATTCAAGAACACGCGTTTTTCCACGTGGCATTTCACGGCGTTAAACAAGGTAACGCGCTCAATGTCTTGCCCTTTCGCCACCAGATCTTCTGGGTAATGCGCGTGGTTTACCACTTGAATGCCTTGGGAAATGATTGGGCCTTCGTCGAGGTCATTGTTCACATAGTGAGCCGTTGCGCCCACCATTTTCACACCTTTTTCCCATGCTTGATGATAAGGACGAGCGCCTTTAAAACCTGGCAGTAAAGAATGGTGAATGTTGATTGCGCGACCATCAAGGTATTCGCACATGCTGGGTGAAAGCACCTGCATGTAGCGAGCTAATACGACCAATTCGGTGTCGTATTGTTCAATCAAGGCACGCACTTGCGCTTCTTGTTCTAATTTCGTCTCAGCGGTAATGGGCAAGTGGTAATACGGAATACCGTGCCATTTGGCGAGGTCTTCCAGATCCGGATGATTGGAGATAATGACTGTGACGTCGATGTTCAATTGCCCAGTCCGAAAGCGATACAACAAGTCATTCAAACAATGGTCGTATTTTGACACCATGATCGCGACTTTTTGTTTATGGTTCGGCGCGGTTAACGACCAATCCATTGAAAACTCTGCCGCACGTTCGGTAAATTCAGCGTTAAAGGCTTCTTCACTGAAGTTTGCGTTCTGAGGCAAAAATTCTATACGAATAAAAAAACGTCCCGACTCTCGATCATCAAAAGAATGAATCTCATCAATGTAATTACCGGCCTGAGCCATGTATCGAGTCACTACATCGACCGTTCCGATGATGCTTGGGCAGCTGGCGGTAAAAATCCAAGGCGCGGTTTTTGATTTCATAAAATAGTCTCTTATTGTCTTAAGCTTTTTACGTCACGAAAAAGGCCGACCACCAAAACAGTGGCCAACCAAAACCGTGAAATACATAAGTGAGTAAGTGAGAAGAAATTAGGCTTTTACGACCAAACCATATTCACGGCTCGCGTCTTGAATCCACAGCCATAGGTAATCTGCAAAACTGCGACGAACCACCAATTCGAATTGGTCCTCTGCCACACGACAAATCATCGCACCGCTTTTAGCAAATACGGTAGACACCACTTTACCGACTGGGAACTCACTCGCATGCAAATCCACTGGCGTGGATTTTTTCAGCATATCCACCACATGGCGGCCAGACACATCAAAAATCGTTGTGCCGCCACTGATATTTACCAATGAATAGTGACCCATTAGCTTTTCAAAAAAGCTCGTTTCCAATTCAAACGCTTTTTCACCCGCCATGATAATCAGCCATTCATCTGGCGATACCCAGCGAACTGAAACCTTACCTATTGGTGAATCATCCGCTGTGACTGACGTCAATGGCTGCATTGGCAATGCCACGCCCAATAAGGATTTGATTACTTCTTGCTGCTCTGCGGAGGGCATGCACCGCAGGGTTAATAATCCCATCAACTTACGTTCATGAAAGTGCACACCGCCCTCTTGTGGGCCATGTTTTGCAACACTTTCTAGATCCGCATGGTGTAATGGGCTTTCCCCCATTATCTCGGCCGCGGGTAATTGGTTTGTTACCAACTTAGGTTCCGTTTTTAACTCAGCCGCTACAGTGACATCAGACATGTTGACGCTCCCCTTTTGGATCTAAAAATACTGGGCTACAAATTTCCGCTTCGATCACTCGACCATCCGCCAATGGGTAAAAGACTTTTTGCCCCATTTTATCTAAGCCGCCTTTGACAAAGCCCATGGCAACGGAACGATTTAAGTTCGCGCTCCAGTAACTAGACGTCACATGACCGACCATTGGCATAGGAATCGGCGCTTTCGGATCGAATACGCCTTGCGCGCCTTCTGGCAATACCACATTTGGGTCTAGGGTTTTCAAACCCACCAGCTGCTTACGATTCTCACGAACGCAGTCTTCACGCTGCATTCCGCGCTTACCGATAAAGCTAAAGGGTTTCTGCATCGACACAGCCCACGACATGCCTAAGTCAAACGGATGCACAGAACCATCGGTGTCTTGACCTGCAATAATAAAGCCTTTTTCCGCCCGCAAAATATGCATGGTTTCGGTGCCGTAAGGCGTTAAATTGAACTCTTTGCCCGCCTCAAATAAGGCTTTCCAAACGTGCATGCCATAGTTGGCTTGAACGTTGATTTCGAACGACAACTCGCCCGTGAAAGAAATGCGGAATACTCGTGCTGGCACGCCCGCGACCGTCATGGGTTTCCAATCCATAAAGGCCATGTTGTCTTTGGATACATCGTAGTCGGTTAATTTTTCCAACAATTTACGGCTATTTGGCCCAGAGATCGTCATGGTTGACCAATGATCCGTCACACTGGTGAAGTAGACTTCCAATTCTGGCCATTCGGTTTGATGGTAAATCTCTAACCAAGACAACACACGGGCGGCACCGCCCGTCGTTGTGGTCATCAAGAAATGATTTTCCGCTAAACAAGAGGTGACGCCATCGTCGAAGACCATGCCGTCTTCACCACACATCAAACCATAACGGCATTTACCGACGGGTAATTTCGCCCAAGCGTTGGTGTAAACGCGCCCTAAGAACTCCCGTGCGTCTTTGCCTTGAATATCAATTTTGCCCAAGGTAGAGGCGTCTAATATGCCGACCGATTCACGCGTTGCCAAACACTCACGATTCAAGGCCTCTTGCATGGTTTCATTGCCTTGCGGGTAATACCAAGCACGTTTCCATTGACCTACGTCTTCAAATTTCGCTCCGCGTTCCACATGCCAAGCGTGCATGGCTGTGTAGCGCTTTGGATCAAACAATTCTCCGCAATCCCGTCCAGCAATCGCACCAAATGTCACCGGCGTGTAGTTAGGACGGAAAATGGTTGTGCCGGTTTGAGGGATGGTTTGCTTAAGCATTTTCGCGGCAATTGCCATGCCGTTAATATTGCCCAACTTACCTTGGTCCGTACCAAAACCCATGGCGGTATAGCGTTTCACATGCTCAATGGATTCAAAACCTTCACGACACGCTAATTCAATACCCGCAGCCGTCACGTCGTTTTGATAATCGACAAACTGCTTAGGCGCTTTTGATGTCGGTTTGGTATGAGGAAGGTGGAACAAAGCCATGGCTTTGCTCTCTTGAATTTGTTCGGCTTCAGGCAATACTCGCTCAGGTTTAGCCAAGCCCAAGTGAGACAAGGCGTCTGATGCGGCGCTGAACCCCTCGGACAGTGCGGCAGCGGTTGAAAAGGCGCCATTAATTGCACCAGCAGTAAGCTGTTTTTGATAGGTCTTACCTGGTGTAAAACCGAGAATATCGTCGTTCCAAACCGGACGAGCGCCCGTATGACAAGACAAGTGAATCACCGGACTCCAACCGCCGGAGGTGGCCACTGTGTCTGCGGCCATTTTGACGATAGGCCCCACCACGGCATCGCCGGCTTCGTTAAGCGGTGCAATAGAAACGCCTGTCACTCGCTTATTGCCGTGCGCTTCAATGACGCCAGACCCCACCAAAATACTGATGCCACGTTCCCGCGCCGCTTCAACAAAGGTCCCTTTTGGGTTCTTACGCGAGTCCACAATGGCGACGACGCGACGGCCTGCGTCGTGCCAATCTAGTGCGGCGCGATAAGCATTGTCATTGGAAGTCATTAAGACCAAATCCTTGCCCGGCACCACACCATAACGGTTGATATAAGTCGATACCGCATTCGCCACCATGCAACCAGGTATATCGTTGTTGCCATACACCAAAGGCCGTTCATGAGCGCCCGTTGCCAAGATCACCCATTTGGCACGCACACGATGCAAGCGCTGAGCGATTTGACCATTGGGCGCACGATCGGCAAATTGATCGGTACAATGCTGTTGAATAGTTAAAAAGTTATGATCGTGATAGCCGTTTACCTGAGAGTTTGGCAGCATCAAAACATCCGCGCAGCCAGACAATTCTTGCACGACTTCTGCGATCCATTCGGTGGCGGGTTTATCGTCCAGCGTTTCTTTGCTGCTTAATAAACTGCCACCAAATTCACTTTGCTCATCGGCAATAATCACGCGAGCACCGGCTCGTGCGGCACTTAACGCCGCCGCCAAGCCGGCTGGGCCTGCGCCAACGATGAGCAGGTCACAATGTTGGTTCATCTTGTCGTAAATGTCTGGATCATTTTCCTTTGGCGCACGACCAAGACCTGCGGCTTTACGAATATAGGATTCGTAGGTTTCCCACATGGATTTTGGGTACATAAAGGTTTTGTAATAAAACCCTGGTGGCATCATTTTCCCACCGACTTTCCCCACCAAGCCCATCAAATCCATATCGACGTTGGGCCAACCATTGGTACTGCTCGCCACTAATCCCGCATACAGCGACTGCTGGGTGGCGCGCACGTTTGGAATTTGCGTGGCTTCGGTCGAGCCAATTTGCATGATGGCGTTTGGTTCTTCCGCGCCCGCAGCGACAATACCGCGCGGACGACTGTATTTAAAACTGCGACCCACAATATCAACGCCATTTGCCAACAAAGCTGAGGCCAAGGTATCGCCTTCGAAGCCTTTGTATTGTTTGCCATTGTAAGTAAAAGTCAGCGGTTTAGCGCGATCGATTCGTCCACCTTCTTGAAGACGATTAGACTGCTTGCTCAAATCTTGTGTCATAATATCGCGCCTCTATTTCACGTCGTCGGCTACAACAGAGGGCTTTTCGCCCACCTTGTAGACTTCTTTGATTTCGTAAGTTTGGGTGTCACGTGTGACGTTAAAGTATTTACGACAACCCGCCCCATGCACCCACAGTTCATGATGTATGCCACGTGGATTCGCACGAAAATACATAAACTCACCCCATTCTTTGTCTGTGCAGGCATCGGGATCTAATGGTCGTGCAATATGCGCCTGACCTGCCACATGAAATTCTTCTTCCTCGCGGTATTCACAACAATGCGGGCAATAAATATGAAACATGGTATTTCTCTCCTAATTCGGTCTTCGCCCGCTTAATGTGCTACGCCAGCCGCGCCGTGTTCATCCACCAGCGCGCCGTTATGGAAACGGAACATGGAAAAAGGTTTCGCCAATGGGTGCATTTCGCCTTTCGCCAAAGACGCAGCAAACACATGACCTGAGCCTGGCGTCGCTTTAAACCCGCCCGTTCCCCAACCACAGTTGAAAAACAAGTTCTTCACCGGAGTCTCGCTGATAATCGGACAGGCATCTGGACAAGTGTCGACGATACCGCCCCATTGGCGGTTCATGCGCACACGACTGAAAACCGGAAACATTTCGACAATCGCTTGAATGGTGTGCTCAATAGTGGAATAAGAACCTCGCTGACCATAGCCGTTGTAACTGTCGATCCCAGCCCCGATCACCAAATCGCCTTTGTCTGATTGCGACGCGTAACCATGTACTTGGTTCGACATGACCACTGTATCGAGAATCGGCTTGATGGGATTCTGACACCAAAGCTTGTAAAGGATGAGATTCTAGCGGCAATTCAAAACCCGCCATTTTTGCCAAGACGCTGGAATTTCCTGCGACGACACAACCCACTCGGTCAGCTCGGATTTCGCCATAACGGGCCGTACGCACACCAACAACGGTGCCATCTTCGATAATGAGATCTTCCACTTCGGTTTGCTGGATCAAATCCACGCCATGGGCATCCGCGCCACGAGCAAAACCCCATGCCACGGCATCGTGACGAGCGACACCCGCACGCGGTTGCCAAGAAGCACCCAACACGGGATAACGTGCGCGATCAGAACAATCCAGCACAGGGACAATTTCTTTGACTTGCTGCGTATCTAACACTTCACCATCAATGCCATTTAAACGGTTGGCGTTGACGCGACGTTGAATATCGCGCATGTCTTGCAAGGTATGACCTAGATTCAAGCAGCCACGTTGAGAAAACATCACGTTGTAGTTCAAATCCTGAGACAGACCTTCCCATAATTTCATGGCATGTTCATAGAGGTGAGCCGCTTCATCCCACAAATAATTAGAACGTACAATCGTGGTATTGCGTGCCGTATTACCACCACCCAAAAAGCCCTTTTCAATCACCGCAACATTGGTGACACCAAACTCTTTCGCCAAATAATACGCTGTCGCCAAACCATGGCCGCCACCGCCTACAATGATCACATCGTATTTCTTTTTCGGGGTCGGATTACGCCACACCCGCTGCCAGTTTTCATGATGGCTAAAACTGTGCTTTAACAACCCAAAGCCTGAATAATGCTGCATCAGATCAGCTCCTTATGTGGACAAAAAAATGTGATGAATGAAAGCGCATTAACCACCTGTTACGACTGATGATAAAGACAATGATTTTTTATCTAATGCTTGGAAGCGTCCAGCGAATGACAAATTACGACAGCGGGCATGACGGCTTTGGATATGGCCATGAACTAGGTGAGTTTATGATTTAATGGCTCATTCTTATGGAAAGCCAAAGCCCCCATTTGACGAGTCCGTCAGCAGCATGTTTGAGGAATTAACAGAGGCAAGGTAGCCGACAATGTATCAGCTTGTATATTCAACACAGTTCAAAAAAGATTTTAAGAAAATCACCAAAATGCCCATTGCCGACATCATTGAAGTGGGGAATATCATTTCCCGCCTACAGCGCGAAGAAAACTTAGATACTAAGCACGTAATACCAAGTCAGATTACTAAACTATTTCTACCATCAGACAGCTCGATAGAGTGGCAGTAAAATACGCTTTTTCTTTATCGACTACGATACAACGCAGCATGCTCAAGGCCATACTCGCCAGCTAGCTCCTGCATGACCTGCACACCTTCTAGCATTTCTGGTGGTTTACCATAGGCTAGGACAGGTATCTCATCGCCAGTTTCTAGGCAAATAACAGACATTCTCACCTTGCGATAACCATCTGACGCCGTGATTCTTTCCAACGTATCCATTTCCACTAAGACGTCATCTGACACATCAAATACCTGTCCTCTCACACAATGCCCTTCCCCTGCGATCAAAACCAACCACGGCGAAAAACGTTCACCAACAAGGTATAACGGATAGCGTTCTTTGGTTTTAAAATCTCCCCGATAACGAACGCCTTTATTGGTTTCAAAGTTAGGAAAACCTTCTTTCAACGTCCCAAAGACAAAAATCTTGTGCATGTCATAGGCTCCTATAAAATACAACCATCCATATGAAATTGTTTAGGCTATCTAGCAAGATATCCTTTCAACTTAAGCGTTAAATTGTTCCATCAACCAAGTCGAAAATACAGCGATTCTTGCGTCTGACTTTGGGTCTGCCAATGTTAATAAAACATAATCATGTCCCGTGGGCTGCATGCCTAGTGGTGCAATAAGGCGTTGTATTTTTAGGTCATCAGCAACCAAAGGAATAGAACCAATGGCAATGCCAAGTTGGTCTTGAGCTGCCTGTAAGGTGTAAAAAAATGATCAAAGTGCTGTTCACTTTTTGGCGTCAACTTTTCGATGCCTTGTGAGACTTTCCAATCATCCCATGCATTGGGCCGAGTCCGGCTATGTAGCCAATTGGCTTCGCTTACATCTTGGTGAATATGCTTGTCCCAATAGACTTTAGTACAAACAGGACCTGCCCATTCAGAACAAAGCGTTGTTATTTGATAATTTTCTTTGATACCAAAATCCATACGTCGAATGGCGATGTCACAATTTTCCGACAGCAAATCAATCGGGCCACCTGCCATTCTAAGATCGATATTCAATTCCGGACACCGTTCTCGAAACTCACCTAATCGTGGCATTAACCAACGCATCGCTAAGCTTGGTTCACAAGACACGGTAAGAAATGGCGAAGCACTATCGTGACGATGAATCTCCTCGACAGTGAGACTTAACGCATCTAGGGCTTCAGATGTCGTCTTTAACAATCGTTGCCCTGCTGTCGTGAGGTAAACTCGACGATTACGACGTACAAATAAATCTACCCCGATACGCTCTTCAATTTGGGCTACGGCCCGACTGATCGCACCATGAGTTAGATGAAGTTCTTGCGCTGCGCGAGAAAAGCTTTGATGGCGTGCCGCTGCTTCGAAAGCTGTTAAAGCGCCCAAAGGCGGTAGGCGTCTTTTTATGTGATTATTACTCACAATATCCACCATTAATTATCGATTTTATTTGCTTTCATAGCAATTCATACTCTCATTATTCACAGATAAGAGTATTTTACCATGTTAAATATAGATCAATTTGAATTGTATTCCGTTGCTGTTATCACATTACTAGCGGTAATGAGTCACGAGGACCAGATTTTGCCATGGTGTCGAAGATCTCGTTGTTAAAAGGACGACGAGAAGGCATCTTGTGTGCGTTCGGAATTAGCACCGCCATCAGCGTACACTTGGCTTATACACTCTTGGGACTGGGGGTCGTCTTTGCAAACAATATCTGGGTTCTGAATACCTTACGAGTTCTTGGCGCCATGTATCTTATTTGGTTGGGTATTTCAGCTTTATGGCCAGACATCAAAACAATCATCTTTACATTGAAACATAAGCAACCATCTACGCCATTGAAAAATGAACAAACACCAAAAAATACATTGGCAAAAAACAGTTCAGCTTTTTGGTCTGGTTTCGCCTGTAACGCACTCAATCCAAAAACCATGTTGTTTATTGTGTCTTTATTTAGCCAAGTCATTTCAGCAGACACCTCTTTACTGATGGAGCTTGGCTATGGTGCTTATATTGCTTTAGCGCATTTCGTCTGGTTTGCTTTAGTGGCTTGTTTGCTAACATCCGCGAGAATTCAACAAAAAGTATTCATCTTTAAAATATGGGTTGAACGAGTGACGGGCCTATTAATGACGTCTCTCGGATTAAGGTTATTAATAAGCTGATTCTAAAATGAAATATCTTTGACACCAAACTCGAATGATTAAAAAATGCTCCGATTATTAACAATAACCGGAGCATTTGGGCAACTAAAGCGCTTCACCCAGCGCCATAAAATGACATATTTTCTGCCTCTTAAGGGAAGGCTTAAGCGTCTGCACTCTTTACAAAAACATGCGCTCGTTCTGGATCAAAATGCAGACGGATGTTTTCACCTATCTGAAATAGCTGATCCTGACCAATCGCGGCAATGACTTTTTTACCATCTGTAAGACTAACGTCTAAAATCGTTTCAGTGCCAAGGCGCTCTGTTAATGACACTTGTCCGTGCAAAGAGCCTTTCACATCGCCATGCTGCGGCTGTAGGTACTGTGGACGAATACCCAGCTCGACAGTTTGACCAAACTGTAACGCGAGTCTCTGGTTTTGGCAGCACAACAGGGTCCAACACCGAGGAACCAAGGGTAATGGTTTGAGCATCGATCGCCAGTACCTCAGCCTCAACAAAGTTCATCGATGGTGAACCGAGGAACCCTGCCACAAAGCGATTTGCAGGGTGATGAAACAATTCCATCGGGCTGCCAATTTGTTGTACTTCTCCACCTTTTAATACAACTATCTTGTCCGCTAATGTCATGGCTTCCACTTGATCGTGCGTCACATAGATCATGGTCGCACCAAGTTTTTTGTGTAATTTGGCAATTTCCATACGCATGTCCATACGCAATGCGGCATCTAAATTGGAAAGGGGTCTCGTCGAATAAAAATACCTTGGGATTACGCACAATGGCACGCCCAATAGCCACACGCTGACGTTGACCGCCTGAAAGCTGGCTGGGTCGACGTTCTAATAGATGCTCCATTTGCAAAACTTTAGCGGCTTCATTGACCTGTTGGTCTTTTTCTTGCTTTGAAATGCCAGCAATCGTCAGGCCAAAGGCCATATTTTCCCTCACTGTCATATGAGGGAAGATAGCATAGGATTGAAAAACCATGGCAATACTGCGGTCTTTGGGCTGTAGGTGATTCACTACCTTACCATCAATCGATAGGGTGCCGTCTGTGATGTCTTCAAGCCCCGCAATCATGCGTAGCAAGGTGGATTTTCCACAGCCAGATGAGGCCCACAAATACCGTAAACTCACCATCTTTGATGTCTATGTCCACGCCTTTAATAATATCGGTTTTATCGTAGCGCTTTACCAGCTTATGTAATGTGACGTCCGCCATTAGTCGTTATCCTTTTTGTTCTCTGTGACGTTTAATAGACCCGCTGCGTCCACCTCTATTGCAACTGGATCGAGAATTTCGCCAACAAAACCTTGCTTGTCTTGATCATGAAAACCCAGGATACAGTGGCCCTTTTCGGTTTCTAATATTCTCGCGGCATAGCGGTGACAAGGATTCTCGCCGTCAAAAAAAGCCCCAGGAGCAACTTGCCAAGGTCCTCGCGGATGATCAGCGATCAGGTAATGATTGCCCGTCACTAATTTACCCGCTTGACTCGCCGTATACGCCTCACTCCAGTGTTGGCCAGACGTACAAAACAAACAGTACCAGCGTTCACCAATAGCAAACACTTGCGGCACTTCTAATTGACCAAAGCACCCAACAAATACAGGAGGCTGTAACTCCCAGTCATATAAATTATCGGAGGTAGCAAAACCAATCGCGCCACCGGCGTTGGCTTCATCAATGCCCGGCGCTCTGGCGGTAAAAACATCAACCAACCCTCCCCTTTTGGGTCTTTCATCACCCAAGGATCGCGCATGGCTCGATCGTGCCAAAAACCTTTTTGATGTTGATGTTCGTAATGAGCGGCATTTTCTCCCACCAAATCTAAACACAAGCCATCGCCGACACGTTGCCAATGATGTAAATCCGTACTGGTGGCATGGCCTACGCGTTGATAAAGGCTATTTTCTGCTAAGCAGGTTCCGGTATAGAACAAATGATATAAGCCTGATTCATCACACACGACACTGCCCGTCCAAGTGGTAGAATCGTCCCAAGCTGGGGACTTCGCTGGCGCAAAACACGTACCATGATGCTGCCAATGAACTAGGTCTGTAGAAGTAGCATGCCCTTGGCTAACGTTTAAATGACGTCGCTCAGGATCAAGTAACGCCTTATCGGCTTTCAAAAAATAACCATGCCATGTGTCGCCTTCACGAAAATACCAACTGTCCCAAATCCACTGATCTTTTAATGCGATTGTCATTATATAACTCCTAAAAATTAACCCTTGACGCCTGTTGAGGCAATGGAAGCGATAAAAGCTCGTTGCAATACCAGATAAAAACGCTAAGACAGGCATAGTGATCAGTGTTAAGTACGCCATCACTTCTCCCCACGCGGTATTGAGCTGGAAAAAATACTGTAAGCCGACCAAAACTGGCCGGTATTGTTCTTGTTGTGTGACCATAATCGGCCATAAGTACTGGTTGTACATGACCAAGAATTTCAAAATGGCAGCCGTCGCAATCACGGGGCCAGATAGTGGCATCACAATGCGCCAATACACTTGCCACCAGCTACTACCTTCCACACGTGCCGCTTCAATCAACTCTCTTGGCAAGTCTTTGAAATATTGCGTAAACAGAAAAATAGTTAATCCATCTGCAATAAAGGGCACAATTTGCACTCTATAGGTATTCAACCATCCCCAAGTCAGACCCTCCAAACCCAGCCAAGGCAGCTTAGAAACCATGAGCAGCATGGGAATCGCAATGGTTTCAAATGGCACGATTAATGTGGCCACAATGATGGAAAAAGCCAGCTGTTTACCACGCCAATTTAGATAAACAAATGAGAATCCCGCCATTGAACACAACAACAAGCTCAGCACCACAGTCACAGCGGTGACGAGCAAAGAATTAAACATAAACAAAAAAATAGGAGCTCGTTCAAACGCCTTGTCGTAATTGCTCAGACTAATATCCCCAACGGGCAAAAATGCTCGCAATGAAGCCGTGTCAGCCAGCAACTGATGATCAGGTTTAAACGAAGAAACCAGCATAAAAATCAGCGGAAAGATAAAAATGAGTGCGATTAATGACAACAAGGTATAACGCACAATAAGACGAAGTCGGTGATTATCTATCGTAATATGAGCCATTTAATGTTTCTCCCGAGTGAAATAGCGTTGTAACAGAGAGATACTCAACACAAGGATAAAGAGCACAACTGAAATAGCCGAGCCGCCGGAAATATCCTGCTTGCCGTAGCCTCGCTCAACCGCTTGAAAAACAATGGTTTGAGTGCTGTCCAATGGGCCGCCGTTGGTCATAACATCAATCTGGGCAAACAACGCAAACGCCTGCATTGTAATGACGATCAAGACTAAAATGGCGGTGTTCTTAAGACCTGGCCACGTCACGTAACGAAAGGTTTGCCAGCCGGAAGCCCCTTCAATTTTGGCGGCCTCGTACAATGTGGGCGAAATGGTCTGTAAACCAGAAAGCCAAATCACCATATGAAAGCCCACCGCCTGCCAAATAGACATCACCATGATAGAACCCAATGCTGTATTTGGGTTACCCAGCCAGTCCACAGGCACAAAATGCCCAAATGACAAGGTGTGCAATAAGTTGTTCAGCAAACCATTTTGGCCGTCATAAATAAAACGCCAGAGAATTGACACCACGACAATCGAGACCACTACCGGCATAAAATAAATCGCTCGATAAATATTAATCCCCTTTAAACGCTGATTAATTAACAAGGCTAACGCCAACGCTAGAGCGCCCTGTAGTGGCGCGACAACAAGGACAAAAAGAAAGGTATTCACCACGGCTTTCATAAAAACCGGATCGCTGGCTAAAACAACGACCTTTTGGTCAGACCATTGCCAAGAGAACCACTCTTTCATACCTTGTAAATGCGCATAATCTGGATTGTTGCGGGTATAAGAACGGATACGTGGGTAGGTAATATCGCCTTGATTGTCGCGCTTTATTTCACCGGTATCCGTCATCTCTGGTGCCAGGACTAAACTATTGACGCTCAATAGTTGTCGATAATTTTCTAAACCTACAAACTGCGTTGGATTGGGTGAAATCAAGCGTTGATTTGTCATCGAAAAGACAATGGCAAACACGAATGGCACCACGATAAATAGCATCATCAGACCGAAGCCGGGCAGAGCAAATAGCCAGCCGCTACGGTTATGTTGCGTGAGTGTTGAACATGTTTTTTGCATAATTGAATAGCCTTTCCTGGCGGTTACTAACCTTGGCGCTGAAGAACACCCATTACTCATGTTCCTCAGCGCCATTTCCGTATCGCTAATGTCCATGTTATTAATGGAATTAATTTATTGAATGGCCATAGCCTAAATTACGGCGGATATCGTTATTGATTTCATCCGCTGCGTTATCCAATGTGTCTGCGACGTCAGCGCCATCAGCTATATCGGCCAATGCTTTCTCTAGCACCTTAGCCGCGACCACATAGCCTGGGGTGACAGGTCTAAGCACAGCTTGTTGTGCTGATAATTCAAAGAAAGTCGCCATCGGAGCACCTTGACGATAATGCTGACTGGTCGCAGCCGCGGTTTTGGTGGGTGGAATAAGCCCAATCGCATCAGAAAACGCCGTCATATAACGATCTTGCGTGGCAAATTTAATAAAGTCAGCGGCACCTTGAGCGTGTGGAGTCGTAGCCGAAACACCAAACTGCCAGCTTGCTGCACCAATTTTAGAGTCCTGACCTAAATCAGGTGCGGGTAAAAACAAGACATCATCACCGAATGCCTTAAGCATATTTAAGGCTGTCCAGTTACCATTCCATTGAATCGCGTATTTACCATCCACCAATCCAGTTTCGCGATCAGCGGTATCTTGTGAGTTGCACGGGGTATAGCCTTCTTGAAACAGCATTTGCCACCACTCTCCAAAGGCGATGGCGGCATCGCCATTCAACACCCCTTCTGCGCTCTGATAGGTGCTACGATCGACAATATCCCCACCAAAGCTTTGCAAGAACGGACTAAACGCGTAAGGAAACCATTCGCCTTTCCAAGCCAAACCAAGATCAAGCGGATAGTCGTATTTTCCCGTTTGTTTTAACGTTTCAAGCGCGGCATTAAATTCATCCAAACTCCAAGGCTGATCTAACGTTGGAATACGAATATTGGCGTCAGTCAATGTAGACTTGCGGGTAATCATGGCGACAGCCGCATCCCACAGTCCCAAGGAATACAATTTCCCATTCCAATATCCCTTTGTACCGGGCAGAAAGTCGGCTATGGCGGCTTCATCAATGTTGAGTGGTTGTAAATAACCTGCCCAAGCCCAGTTAGGCATCACAGGGCCATCCACATCAAGAATATCGGGTAAATTACCCGCTAAAGCGGCCGCAATAACTGAGTCGTTATAGGACTCTTGCGGGAAACTTTGCAACGCCACTTTCCAATCCGATTGGCTGTTGTTGAAGTCATCCACTATCTGATCGATAATTTTTGCCTCCACAGGATTGCCCGCACCGTGATACCACAGCGACAAATTCGTCTGCGCGTATCCATTTATTGCTCCCAGGCTCAACAGCGATGCACTCGCCGTCATCAGCACGTTTTTCATTATTATTGTTTTCATATTTAACGTCTCCAAGTCGATTTATAAAAAATGACATCGATGTCATTTCAATGGATAAAAAAAGACATCAATGTCTTTTTTTATCCATCTTATTCCCTTGTTACTAATGATCTATCATCGTCCGTTGATCGTTTTTTAGTGTCGTATGGCAATACGGAATGACGCCACACAACAGGACTGGCAACACGAATGGGTGCCGCTAGTAATTGAAATTGTTTGTCTTGAATTTGCTTGAGTAATAAACGCGCGGCTTCAGCGCCAATTTCTCGATAAGCCAAATCTACAGTCGTCAGAGAGGGGTACAAACTTTCCGTGATCGATAAATAGTTATCATAACCCGCCACTGAAATCGCTTCCGGAATACGAACCCCACGGGAACGCAATATTCCATAGAGTTTTAAGGCCATTTTATCATTACCACAACATATAACAGACGGAGGCTGAGGCAAGGCTAAAAGTCGATCCACAGCCTGTTCAACCAAGGCTTTATTATCGACTTGCTCTAGTGTATCGGCACACAAAATTAAGGCAGGATCGATATCAATCCCCGCTTCATTGAGTGCTTGGCAATAGCCCTTAGTTCGTAAGTCAGTCGCGACCATCTGTTCATCAAGACTAAGGTACGCAACGCGTCGAGTGCCCTGCTGACAAGATACGTTTTAATAAATGGTACTGACCCCACTCATCGTCTGGCACCACAGCTGGGGTCTGTTGAGCATCAAAGCAATTTGCCAACACGATGGCCATATCTTTACTGTGGACTGGCAAACTGACTTGTTGATGATAATCTGCAACATAAATAATGCCTTCCACACGATGTTCTTGAAAAGTTCGAATTAAATGCGCAACACGGCGACTATCGTCACCCGTATCAGCAATTAACAGTGTTTTACTTGACGCTTGAATAACAGCCTGAATGCCCTGCACAATAAAAAGATCAGGCAGCCCTGTCGGTCCAGCCGTCGCATTATGGGATATTGCCCCCGTTATAACACCGATTAAACCCGACTTATTAGAGCGCATCGCTCTCGCCGCCGTACTTGGAACATAGCCTAATTGGTCAATAGCGGCTTGAACCTTTAAACGTGTTGCTTCACCCACTGGCGCGTCATTATTCAGAACCCTAGAAACGGTCTTGGGCGACACATTGGCGATTTTAGCCACATCGTAAATAGTAGACATTAAGCATTAACCTTAAAATGACATCGATGTCATAATAGTATTAAAAAAGACCTTGTCAAGAAAAATCTGGGTAAATAACAATCAGGTGTGTCGATACCAATTCGTTAAATGCTCGTTACATCAACAAAACAGCAAAACAAAAATACCCCGATGGGGTTGCACCATCGGGGCTAGAAACGTTATCCGATTACTTTGCTGGACCAGTGCGTAAACCAATAGTCACAGAGATAGCGGCTGCCAACAAAATGATGGCAGCGATGCTGAATACGCCCAAGGCACCACTGATGTCGAACACAAGCCCGCCCGCTGCGGCACCCAGTGCAATGGCCACCTGAATGGTGGCGACCATAAGCCCGCCACCACTTTCCGCTTCGTCGGGAACACTGCGTGTAATCCATGTTGACCACGCGACTGGCACGCCACCAAACGCCATTCCCCAGACAGCCACCAAAATTGCCGTAGGTACAATGCCTTGAAAGCTCACCATGCCTAAGCCAGCCAGCCCCATAATCAATGGCATAAGAGCCAAGGTTAGACGCAATGATCTGCCGATCAACGTACCTGCAATGTGGGTACCGATGAAATTAGCCACACCAAAACCCAACAGAATCCCTGAAATACCCGCCGTCGCTACGCCCGTCACGTTTTCAAGAAATGGTCGTACATAGGTAAATAAGGCGAAATGACCCGTAAAAATAAGCACTAACACAAACAGACCAAACTTCATCCTTGGACGATTCATTACCGCAATCAGCGTACCTAATGTGGCCCGACCTCGCGGAGGAATGCTTGGCAGTGTGAAAAACTGCACCACAAGCGTCAAAACACCCAGCAAGGACGCCAGTAAGAAAACATGACGCCAGCCAATAATTCCTCCCAGATAGCTGCCCAAGGGAGCCGCAAAAATCGCCGCAGCGGACACACCGCTAAACATAATAGCCAAAGCTCGTGGAACACTGCTGTCCGGCACCAACCTTATAACGGTGGCCGCCGCCATGGTCCAAAAACCACCAAGAGCAATACCAAGCAGTACGCGCCCAGCCAGCAGCAGAACAAAGTTCGGCGCGAAAGCAACCAAAATATTCGAGACAATTAGCAACACCGAAAATCCCAATAGGACATAACGACGATCTATCCCACGCGTAACCGTGGCGGTTAAAAGGCTAGCAGCCACGGCAAGAAGTGCTGTCGCGGAAACGGCTTGACCTGCCATGCCTTCTGTAATGGAAAGATCCGATGCCATGGGGGTTAATAGACTAGCAGGCAAAAACTCCGCTGAAACTAGCCCAAAAACCCCTAATGTCATAGCGATTACGGCCCCCCAAGCAGGTACATCTTGTTGTGCCTGTGACGGGGACACATTTACTGTATTCGTCATTAAACGTCCTCTTAACTGAATGTTGATAAATTACGTACAGAATAATATGGACAGGCCGGACGATATATACCAATATATCTTAAATTAATACCATATCGTCCGGAGTAGCTATGTCACTTTCCTCGCTGAACAACACACATCATGAAAACCAACACGATATGGTCAATGCGCTTTTATCTGGTGTTCGTCTTAAGGGGCTTGAATACAGACGAGTCGATATTTCTGCGCCATTTGGCCTACGATTCGGAGAAGGTGCCGATAAGCAATTGGCGTACTTTCATTTTATCGGTCAAGGTTCTGCCTTTTTGCGCACCCGAAATGGCACGGTACAACAACTTGCCTGTGGCGATGCGGTGTTAATTCCTTGTGCTGGAGTCCATGATCTTTACAGCGAAGACGATGTCTCGTTAGTCAGTATTGACGCTTTTGAAAAAGTTCCATTGTGTGACTCCACCGCGGAAATCAGCGCCTGTGACCTTAAAGTCTGCCGCTCAAGAGACAACTTCATTTTCAGCTGCGCCATGGAGTTTGATTTGGGTTGGCTGCACCCGCTAGCGCACTTAAAGCCCGAGGTGATGCATATTGAAACCGTGCCCAATCACGACCCACAAATCCCCATCCTTCTTGATGTCATGACAAAAGAAATCATGGCCAAGCGGCCTGGCTACGGGGTGATATTGACTCGACTTGCCGATGTTGTCGCGGCGGCTATATTACGTCGTTGGGTAGAAACTGGCTGTAATGTCTGTGGCTGGGTCGAGGCAATGCGTGACCCCAAGTTAGCGCAAGTTTTATCCGCTCTACATCGTGACCCTGGAAGACAGTGGTCCGTTGCAGATATGGCCATCGAGATGGGGGTTTCTCGATCTGTGTTTGCTGAGCGATTTACAGAGTTAACTCAATATACGCCCCAGCAATACCTTGGTAACTTACGCATGCGCCTTGCCAGCCAATGGATCAGCCATGACAACCTCTCACTCGATGACATTGCTAATCGACTTGGTTACAGTTCTACGGCGTCATTTAGCCGAGCCTTCAAACGCATGACAGGAATACCTCCCGGTGCGGTAAGACGCGGTGTGTATCCAGAATAAGATACATCCTAAGAAGGTTTACCGACCTCTTTCATAAGCTGCACCTAGCGCCTTACAGACAAATCAATCTAAAACGGCGCTAACAGGCTTCCATGTTAGATTGATTCGTTATTCAAACACGTCAATTAACGGTGATACGAGTGACAAATCATCTTCCAGTATTGCGGCAATACCCTATTGTCTCCAATCACGTCTACCGTTTGGGTGAACAAAATATTGGTGGCAGATTTACCAATCATGATATCGAACTCGCCCGCTTCCACTATGCGCTGGTGTGCTGCGTTAGTGAAGTTCAACATGTCGACAGGTAACTCAAACACGACAGTGGTTGAAGCACCCGCGGCTAACTCAACACGCTGAAAACCTTTCAGTTCACGAATCGGCCGAACCAAAGAACACAGCTTATCTTTCACGTAAAGTTGCACAACCTCACAACCAGATCGATTGCCGATGTTTTCAAGCTCGACTGATACTCTAATCACGCCATCTTCAATCGACACCTGCTTGTTTTCGATCTGCATATTTTTATAGGCAAAGTCAGTGTAAGTCAGGCCGTAACCAAAGTTATATTTCGATCCAAAATGATAGGCAATGGGCGTGCCACCGCTTTTGAGTTTATGGTTATAAAAATACGGCACAGCGCCAGCATTTTTAGGAATCGATAGGGTTAATCGCCCAGAAGGTGATTGTTTACCGACAATAATATCCGCAATCGCTCTTGCGCCTTCTTGCCCCGAGCCCAACCGAATAACACCGCAGCAGCTTTTTCTTCTGCGCCATTTAAGTTGTATGGCCTTCCACCCGTAACCAAAATAATCACCGGTTTACCTGTGGCAATCGCTTCGTCAATTAACTGCTGTTGCACGCCTGGCAAATCTAAACTGTCGGTATCCGATCCTTCGCCCACGGTGCCTGTTTGGAACAAACCAGCAAGATCCCCCACACATACAATCGCCACATCCGCTTGCTCGACCATTTCAATCGCTTGTTTAATTTGGCTAGTATCTCGTGAGACTGGAGACGTCATGGTTTGATTCATGGCCAAATCCACATCACCGGGGAAAACCGGAGCATTGCTATGACGCTCCGTTAAAATATCGCAACCTTTGCTGTATGAAACCTGTGCAAATTCATTTTGCAGCGCTTCTAAAATAGTCGGACACACCTTGCTACTGTCGTCAACGCTGCTCAAGATAAGATGCACTGGAAAACTGTATCCACCAAGCAAGGCCAATTGGTCATCTGCTGTTGGGCCAATGACGGCGATTTTTTGTTGGCTATTTAAGGGTAAGCCAGCGTTGTTTTCTAACATGACGACCGATTGTAAAGCGACTTGATAGGCAAGCTCTGTGGCTTTTTCGCTTTGGAGCTCAATGGGAGATTCATCGCAATATGGATGCTCAAATAAGCCCATTTCAAATTTTACTTTCAAAATTCGAGCGACGATCTCATCGATTTTCTGCTCATCAATCAGCCCTCTTTGCAGTGCCGAGGCTAACTGACTGGAACAAGCATCATCTGGCAATTCAATGTCTAATCCAGCATTGAACGCCAACGCCGCCGCATGGGCATTATCCGCTGCAATGCCATGATGACTCGCCAATAACTCAACACCGCCATAATCCGCCACAATTAAGCCATCAAAGCCCCATTGATTTCGCAGCACTTCGGTTAATAAATGGTATGAGGCATGGCAAGCTTCATTATCTATATCGTGATATGCAGGCATCAACGAACCTGCTTTGCCGAGTTTTACCGCCATTTCAAAGGGCAACAAAAAAGTGTCGTTTAACTCTTTAAAGCCCAAATGCACAGGTGCATGGTTGCGTGCGCCTTCGCTAAAAGAATGGCCGACATAATGTTTTAAGGTAGCAAGAAGATCACGTTTTTCGCCTTGCAGGCCTTTAACAAACTCTGTCGCTAACACACCAACATGGTAAGGATCTTCACCCAGCGTTTCTTCCGTTCTGCCCCAGCGTACATCGCGAGATACATCCAACACTGGTGCTAAGCCATGATGGGCGCCAACACGGCGAGTCTGCTCGCCAATCACTTGTGCAACCTGATGAATAAGCGGCGGATTCCAAGTGTGGCCATAGTTAAGAAAGGAAGGAAACAGAGTCGAGCCTTTCGCCATCAGCCCAACTAAACACTCTTCGTGTGACATAGCGGGAATGCCCAAGCGTGTTTCTTCGACGAGATACTTTTGCAATTGATTTAACGCTTTGACGCCATCATTGGGGCTAATGACTTGTGTACCCAATGGACGAGTAATTTGACCTAAACCATGTTTTAGACGCTCTTGAATCGGTTTACGCTCCCCTTGAGCACCCATCTCAAAATCTCGGTCTTTGTGGTCGCCCGTAGGTTCTAAAATTAACCATTGCGCGCCCAGTTGTGCAATTTTTTCCTCCAACGTCATGCGAGCCAGTAAATCGTCAACGCGCTGCGAAACGCTAGCATTTGAATTTTTATAAACGTCCATCTATACGGCACCCTAATAAGAAAACATGAAATCTATTTATATTAATTATCTTATTGCGATAAATTGAAAATCGGCATCAACTTTTTTATTACTCTGCATATTCTATAGACAACACTGTGTGTTGTATTTTAATCAGCAAATGAATAAGAATTTCCCATAAGATTAAAGAGTTTCAAATTATGTTATGTCACATCTTCACTATGTTATTTAACATAAGCAATATGGTATACCTCTTCATTCCCCCTCTCATAAAAAAGCATCACAGCCAACACCACTATCTACCAATAAAAAATATCAACTTTAAAATCAAACCCTTAGTAGAACCATTCACACCACGAGAGACGACTATTTATTAGTCATTAAGCACCATCAACAAATAAATGAACAGGATTATCAAATTTCATAATTGAGCAAAAAACCATATACAGCAATGATCAACTCATTGAAATTTCACTAAAACAAACACCACAAAGAATACTTAATATTAACTTAACATCTTAATATTCGGTTTATTTTTAGATGACGTTTAGATTCATAGTCTTTGAAACCAAGAAATGAAATCTATTCATTTTAAAAAGTACGATCACATTAATAATAAAAAAGGACGTTCTTTATGCGTTACCAAAATACAAATACCATCCGCAACACTCAAAAAAACTGGAAAAATCTCTTTTATCCAGTTGCCATTGCGGCGTCTTTGACGTCGTCATTCGTTTGGTCTGATACCACTATTCGCATGCTTCACCTTGAAGCCGACCCAAAAGTCGTCGCCATCTGGGAACAAGTGGCCGATGACTACGAAAAAGCCAATCCGGGTCAACACGTCAAATTGGAATATTTAGAAAATGAGGCCTTCAAGCAAAAGCTGCCGACACTGCTTCAATCTGAGCAACGTCCTGACATTTTCTACAGCTGGGGAGGTGGAAACTTTCAAACACGTGTTGATGCGGGATTGTTAAAAGATGTCACCAAAGAAATGAAAGACATTAAACCTAGGTTCTCAGAGGCTAGCTTTAACGCTTTTAATTACCAAGGAAAACAATACGGTCTTCCTTACATGGTTAGCCAAGTCGGCTTTTGGTACAACAAAAGCTTATTTCAACAAGCCGGTGTTGATGCTGAAAAAATCATCACTTGGGATGATTTCCTAGAGGCTATCCAAAAACTCCACGCAGCCGGCATTACTCCCATTACAACCGCTGGTGGTGATAAATGGCCTGTGCAGTTTTATTGGGCGCTACTGACTATGCGCCAAGCTGGTCAACAAGGCATTCAAGATGCCATCGACAAAAAAGGCGATGGCTTCGGTGGCGAAGACTTCATTAAAGCGGGTGAAGAGCTTAAACGGTTAGTCGATTTAAAACCCTTCCAAGCAGGGTATTTAGCCGCTTCCTTTGGCGATTCCTCTGGTAACTTTGGCGATGGCAAAGCTGCGATGCAGCTAATGGGGGATTGGAACTATCTCTTCCAAGCTCAGCAATCCATCAGTGGTAAAGGTGTTGGAGATGACAACCTAGGCTGGATGAATTTCCCTGTTTTAGAAAGAGGCAAAGGCAAAGCCACGGATACTCTGGGTGGTATTGCTGGCTGGGTACTTACTTCTGAGGCCAGCCCAGAAGCGGTTGAATGGCTAAAATATTTTTCTAACATTGAGATGCAAAAACACTTAGCCAAAATCAACATGATCATTCCTGTAGTAAAAGGCGCGGATGTATCCATTGAAAATCCGTTTAAAAAACGGATTGCGCAAAACATCGCTAACTCTTCATGGCATCAATTGTTTTATGACCAAGCATTTGGTGCCAATGTTGGAAGCGTCGTGAATGACATTTCCGTTGGGATTATCAGTGGCTCACTTTCACCTCAAGAAGCCGCTGAACAAGTGCAAGAAGCGTGGGAATTTGAATAACGCTGAATAAGCTTTAATCATCCATACAGCCAACGCAGGTTGGCTGTTTTTATCTTCACGAGGCTTGCTATGAGTAACGATGTCACCACCATTGAGAAGCACCCCAATACGTCTTCAAAACAAAACATTTCCCGCTGGTTCAAAAAAAACAATCACGGTAACCGCTTACTAACCTTGGTTATATTTTTGCCACCTCGCTCTATTGCTGTTTACCGTTTTCGTTATGTTGCCTATTGGTGAAGCCGGTTATTACAGCCTATTCCGTTGGAATGGCTATGGAGAGCCTAGCCAATGGGTAGAATTTAGTAATTATGTACGTCTTTTTAATCACAGTGCGTTCGACACTGCAGTATGGAACACACTCAAGATCATTGTTATTTCTTTGGTGATTCAGTTGCCTTTGGCTCTCATTATTGCCCTATCCATTTATAAAAAAGCTGGAGTAACAGCCTATTCCGACTCATTTTCTTCTTGCCTTATATTTTGGCAGAAGTGGCGGCAGGTCTTATTTGGCGTTTTGTGTTCGACGGTGATTACGGTGTAATGGCAAGATTTACAGAAGCATTAAATACCGATTCTTGGTACATATTGGCCGATAAAAACTGGGCCTTTGTGGCCATTCTTGTTGTGCTAGTTTGGAAGTATTTCGGCTTCCACATGATGATTTACATTGCCGCCTTGCAAGGCGTTCCCAAAGATTTAATCGAAGCCAGTAAACTCGATGGTGCCAGTCGCTTTCAGGCCATTTGGTACGTGAAGATCCCTCTGATCATGTCAGGAATCAGCATCTCCATCTTTTTCAGTATATTAGGAGCACTGCAAACTTTCGATCTCATTATGCCTCTCACTGGAGGCGGGCCGTCCCACAGCACTCATACCTTGGTGTCTTATTTGTATTCATTTGGCATCACTAGAATGAATGTAGGGTTTGGCAGTGCGGTGGGTGTAGTGCTGTTTATTTGCTGTGTGATTTTTGCGTTCACATACCAAAGCACCATTATGAAAGATAAAAAATAAAGGAGCGACTTATGTTAGCAATACAAAAAATGCCTTGGGGGAAATACATCTTCCTCATACTTGTCGCCGGTTTTGTTTTAGTTCCCATGTTTGCCACCGTGCTTGGTGGATTTAAAAGCTTAGGGGAGTTACGAACCAATCCATTCGGCTTACCTGATGTTTGGGAGTTTGAGTATTACGCACAAGTGTTTGCCGATGGCTCTATTTGGTCTCTGATGAAAAACTCTCTGATTATTGCGTTTTTCTCGGTCGTACTCACCTTAATCATCGGTACTATGACCGCGTTTACTTTTTCTCATATCAAGTTCGCTGGCTACAAATACATTTATAACTATTTTTTAATTGGCATGATGTTTCCTGCGGCTGCCGCGATTTTGCCACTGTTCTTAAAGATTCGAGATCTTGGCTTACTTGATAGCCTATCGGGTGTGGTCATTCCACAAGTGGCTTTTGGTTTGGGTTTTAGCATTCTGTTATTCCGAACCTTTTTTGAGCAGTTACCTTCTGAACTCTTTGACGCTGCACGTGTTGATGGCTGCAGCTACATCAAGTTTTACTGGCATGTCATTTTGCCGTTATCCACCCCCATACTCGCTACCGTCGGTGTCTTTGTCTTGGTCGCAAGCTGGAACAACTACTTGCTGCCATTGCTGGTGTTGAACACTGAACAACAATACCCATGGACTCTCGGCATCATGCAATACCGTGGCGAATATGGCATTGAATGGAACCGCATACTGGCCTATGTCACCGTCACCATCACCCCTGCCATCGTATTTTTCTTGTTTGCGCAAAAATACATTGTTGAAGGCTTAACCGGTGGTGCCGTAAAAGGCTAACCCAATTAAATAGAATAATAAGGAAGAATCCCGTGGCTTCTGTTGAATTTAAACATATTGAAAAAATTTACCCAGGCAATGTACACACAGTTAAAGACTTTAACCTAAAAATTAATGACGGCGAATTTATTGTCTTTTTGGGTCCATCTGGGTGCGGCAAATCAACGACATTGCGCATGCTAGCTGGCCTAGAAGACATTTCCGGTGGCGACATTCTTATCAATAACAAAGTCGTTAATGAGCTTGAACCCATTGAACGAGACATAGCCATGGTCTTCCAAAGCTATGCGCTTTATCCGCACATGACGGTGTATCAAAACATTGCCTTTGCACTGAAACTCGCTGGATTAAACAAAACGGAAATAGAAGAAAAAGTACGACCCGTCGCTGACATGCTGCAACTGACGCCGTTACTGGATCGCAAACCTAGAGCACTATCTGGTGGGCAACGTCAGCGTGTGGCAATGGGACGCGCTATGGTGCGAACACCAGAGGTATTTTTATTCGATGAGCCGCTCTCTAACCTTGATGCCAAACTGCGTAATTCAATGCGTACCGAGATCAAAACGCTGCATAAGAAAATGCAGAAAACCACCATCTATGTGACACACGATCAAGTGGAAGCCATGACGCTGGCTGACCGTATCGTGATATTGCGCGATGGCAAAGTCGAACAAGTTGGTACGCCAAGGGAGATCTATCACTCCCCTGCAAATAAGTTTGTCGCAGGGTTTATTGGCAGTCCAGCCATGAACTTTATTCCAGTTGATTTAAGCAAAGAGCAAGGCTGGCATGTTGATCTTGCAGGACAAAAACTCAACTTACTCGGCGATGTTGACGACAACCAAACTGACACAAAAGCGTCCCTTGGAATTCGCCCTTGCGACATTCACATCACGCCAGATTTGCTTACCAATCCATTGGTCATCAAAGGCACAGTCGAGAACTTAGAACTGCTTGGTTCAACCATACAGCTGACAAGTCGGTTAGGGGATAGTCAGATTACCGTTGAAGCACCATCAAGCCACATAGTAACCGAAGACGAAGTGGCCAATTTCTATATTGATGAATCTCGCCTGCACCTGTTCAGTGATCAATCAGGATTATCGATGTACACACCTAAAAATATTCTCAAGTAACGAATCATTATGAACAATGGCAAGTTCCTTAAGAGCTTGCCATTGTGGCATTCCACCAAGATCCGCGCGACAGACCAATTCAAAAATAATGTATCCCATTGAAAATAGTGGAGGAGAGATCACTAAAAATGCACATTAGTGTGGATGATAAGAGCTTAGATAGAGTTCATCCTAAACGACTGGTAGAATTGCTGAGTCTCATTTTTCACAAGGCTTAAATGCATGACTAAATTCATAAAGTACCGTTTTAACCGCATTTCCTTAGGAGGAATCTGCGCCTTATTTATGACTGCATTTCTAACGGGATGCAGTGAACCACCCAAAATAGAAAGCATTGAAGGCTATGCACAAGGCACAACGTACCAGATTCTATTCTGGGCGGAAGATGCACCCCCTGTTAGTGAGGTACAAACAGAGTTTGACACTACTCTTGCGCAAATTGACAAAGAGCCTCTCCACCTATCGTCCAGATTCCTACATCTCTGAATTCAATACCAGCCCCTCTATGGCATGGCAACCTGCTTCGCAAGACTTTATCGACTTAATCAAGATATCTAAAGAAATCCACAATCGCTCGGCAGGTTGTTATGACCCAACGGTTGGTCCTCTGTTTGATTTATGGGGCTTTAAAAAGGCCACGCTTCACGTTCCAACAAACGAAGAACTGGCAATGGTCAAAGCTGAGTTGGGGATAGATAAAATTGAAGTAGATGATAAAAACAACCGTATTCGTAAAACTCGACCATTTTTACAACTTGATTTTTCTTCCATGGGTGAAGGCTATACCATTGGTAAGCTGAGCGAAGTACTCGAATCGAAAGGCTTTCAGAATTATATGGTGCAATTTGGTGGTGATATGAAAGTCAAAGGACACAAACCAAATGGTGATGAATGGCGCATCGCCATTCAGCAACCCATTCCGTCAAAAGATGGCCTACCTAAAATCCATAAAATCATGACAGTAACCAACTACCAAGGCATTACGCTAGATACCTCTGGGACTTATAATCGCCACTTTGACGATAACGGCGTGGAGTACTCCCATATTATTAATCCAAGCACAGGTAAACCGATTAAACATGATCTTGTCTCAGCATCTGTCTTTGGAACCGATGGTAGAGTCAGCGACGCATGGGCAACAGCTATGTTATGCCTTGGCCTTGATGAAGGCGCTAAAATCGCCAAAAACGAAAACTTAGAAGTCTTCTTCATCGAAAGAAAACAAGATAAATTAATCGATTCCAGCAGCACCGCCATGCTAAAAACAGACAAAGTTGAATTTGATTAATTCGTTATTTTATAAAAAAGACTGGGTAGCAATGTTATTTGGTCTTTTTTATTATCTTACTTAATTTTTTTCGTACTAATAAACCATAAAAAATCGAATTATTCCCAAAAATAGACCATTGATTAAAATAAAATATTAGAAATCAATCACCCAGCCCAAACCTACATGCTGGAATAATTATATTCCTTAGAAAAAAGTTAATTAAAAAAGAGCAAGTAGGATAACCACTCACTCTTATCATTATTTCTTAACTACTTACTGTAAAGTCAGCTTTTGTTTTTAAAACTCTACTTATATAAATAAAGTTAAACTAAAGCTTAAAGCGATTCGTTAAACTATTTAAATTTACGGCCAATCTAGCAAGATCTAAACTCGCTGCACTGGATTGATTCGCTCCAGCTACAGCCTCATTTGCAATATCACGAATAATTAATAAGTTTTTATCCACTTCACGCGCAACAAGAGCTTGTTCTTCGGCAGAACTCGCAATGGCAATGTTTTGATCATTAATACGTGATACAGAGTCTGCAATCGATTTAAGCGCTTCTCCAGACAAATTCGCTATATCCAATGTCGCGTTGGCTTTGTCATGACTACGCTGCATAGAACTTACGGCAAGATCAGTGCCAGTTTGCACTGATTGAATCATTGCTTCAATATCCTTTGTAGACTCTTGAGTACGATGTGCCAATGCACGCACTTCGTCAGCCACAACAGCAAAACCTCGTCCTGTTTCACCCGCTCGAGCCGCTTCGATCGCTGCGTTTAATGCCAACAAGTTCGTTTGATCGGCGATACCGCGGATTACATCTAACACTGAGCCAATACTGCTCACTTGCCCTGCTAGATCATTAATACCTTGAGTCGTAATCTTCAACTCTGTCAATAGAGACTGAATGGTTTTTATGGTTTGTTGGACCTGATCACGACCTAATTCAGCGCGTTCATCAGCAATATCTGAATCTTTTGAAGTAGCGACTGCATTACGCGCTACATCTTCAACGGCTGATGTCATTTCAGTAACAGCCGAAACGGCTAATTCTAACTGCTCATTCTGCAGATGCATATCTTGTGTCGATTTTTCCGTGACAACACTTAACTCTTCCGAAGTAGAAGCCAGTTGAGTCGCGGCTTCTTGAATCTCATTTACCGTTTCTGAGAGTTGCTCAACTGTTTTATTGAAGTGGCCAGCTAAGATACCTAACTCATTACGGGAAACATTTTCTAAACGGAAGCTCAAGTCACCACCCGATAAATGTGTCATGGCATTTTGAATATAAGCAACTTGCTGAGTTAATGTACGTGTAATATAAAATGCAATAATAAGCACAGCGACAATAACAGTGACTGCAACGATACTAAGTACAGAAGTCGACTCTTGATAAACAACATCACCATTTTCACTGGCCAACATAGCTCCTTCGCTATTTACGTCTGAAATTTTATCTAAAATAACAATATAATTACGGTAGATATCTAAGCTTGACGTACCAAACAACGTTCGAGCTGCGACTAAGTCTCCTATATGTGACATCCGAAAAATTTCTTTCTGTATGTTTAAATACTCTTGGTACTGTATTTCAAAGTCACTTAATAGTTTTCTTTCTTCAGATGAGGAAATGAGGCTTTTATACTTCTGAATGCTATCTTCTATAGATTTTTTTCTTTTATCAGCCATGCTTTCAAGCATAGTTTTACGTTGTGGATCATCATTTAAAATATGTACTGCTTCAGTATTACGAAAATCCGCTATTTGAGCCTTTATGTTTTCTATAGCTTTAACTGAGGGTAGCCAATTCTCTGAAATAATGGTGGATTGATCATTAATGATACTCATGCGAGTAAAAGAAAATATCAGAATTACTATAAGACCAAAGACAATCAGACCATAACTAGAAAAAAGCAAAACACTTAGCTTAACGTTCTTCATTATATATTTACACTCCATTATTAGAATATTTTTTCCATAGACTCATTTCAAAGAATAAAATGTTTAAATTTACATCCCCATATAAATTTACATTTTGTTACAATGAAATTCTCGCGGATAATATCGTCTAACCTGGCCGTATTCAATAGGTCTTAGAAAAGATACAAGAACCACCTCTTATTGATACTTTTTAGATGCACTTTTAAAAATAGTATTGAAATGCCACAACTATTCGTTGCATTAAATGATTGATATTAAAGAATTTAATAGAGGAGAATTTAGAAAAATGCTTTTTACCTATCGACAAAAAGCATTTTTTGCATTTAAGCTAAATAATTAACGAGATTAAAGTGTGCTTTTTAAGCCCAGTTCTAAGCCACGAACTTCCGCCAAACCTTTCATTCGACCCAGTTTTGAATAACCCGGTTTAGTATTTTTTTCTAGGTCGTTAAGAATTTGGTGGCCATGATCTGGTCGCATTGGAATCAAACTCGGCGCATTGTTGTCATTACGCTTTTTCTCTTCGACAAGAAGCGCACGAACTACGCCCACCATGTCCACATCACCACCAAGGTGAGACGCTTCATGGAAGCTTCCAGCCACCTCTTCACGCTTAGTTGAACGTAAGTGAGTAAAGAAGATACGTGATCCAAAACGGTTCACCATGTCCACTAAGTCATTGTCTGCACGAACGCCGTAAGACCCTGTACATAAGGTAATGCCATTTGCAGGGCTTGGCACTGATGTCACCAGCCAATCAATATCGTCTTTCACAGACACCACGCGTGGTAGGCCAAGAATCGGACGTGGTGGATCGTCAGGGTGAATCGCCAAGCGCAAACCACCTTGTTCAGCAGCAGGTACAATTTCTTCTAAGAAAAGTTTTAGATGCTCACGCAGCTTGTCTTTGTCGATACCTGCGTATTCATCCAATTTTTCACGGAACTGCTCTAGGGTGTAGCTTTCCTCTGAGCCTGGAAGACCCGCAATAATATTCGCGACCAAACGGTCTTTGTCTTCTGGCTTTAGGTTTTCTAGAAACACTTTTGCTCTGGCTTTCTCGTCATCACTGTATTCAGATTCTGCGCCTTTGCGCTCTAGAATGTACAATTCAAACGCAGCAAAAGCGGTTTGGTCAAAACGTAAAGCGCGAGAACCATCTGGTAATTCGTAATCCAAATCGGTACGAGTCCAATCCAGTACAGGCATAAAGTTATAGCATACAGTGTCGATGCCACATTCAGCTAAATTCAGCAAAGTTTGCTTGTAGTTTTGAATGTACTCTTTGTAATTGCCTGTACGCTTTTTAATATCTTCATGGACAGGGACACTTTCCACGACAGACCAACGTAATGAATGAGCTTCTATCATGGCTTTGCGCGCTTTAATCGCTTCCACAGGCCAGACTTCGCCATTGGGGATTTCATGTAAAGCCGTGACGACACCCGTTGCCCCAGTTTGACGAATATCCGTCAAAGTTGTTTCGTCGTTTGGTCCAAACCAACGCCAAGTATGTTCCATTTTATCCTCCGAAATTCGCAGTGTTGTTATTTGATAGTCTGTTGTTGAATAACAGACATTCTGTAACACCGCTTGAAATAATTGTTTGATAAGCATTCAATACAGCACGAGAAAACATCTCGCTTTGACTGAGTGTTGTTGAAAAAATATCGTTCAGTTTTAGCGCTTCGCGCACCAAGCTTTCAGGGTCAGCACAACGACCATGAAGCTCACTTAATGTTTGCGCCATGGGGTCATCAACCTTGTGTTGATTGCCTTCAAGGTCTTCACCGCGCACATAAAATAGCCATGCCGCTACACCTAACACCGTTGCATTTAGATCGCCCTGTTTTGCATCATTCGCCAAACGCTCTTCCGCACCATTTAACCAGCGCTGAGGAATTTTTTGCGATCCATCCATCGCAATTTGCGATAACTGATGCTGCAAACTGTCGTTGGCAAAGCGGCTCACTAAACTGTCAATATAGGTTTGAACCTGTACGTTTTCAGGCAAATCCAAAGTTGGTGCCGCTTCAAAACTCATATAGTGACAAATCAAGTTGGCAAACTTTTCATCCGCAACCGCTTGCGCCACGGTTTTGTATTTGGCCGCTAACCCAACATAAGCAAGCAAAGAGTGACTGCCGTTTAACAAGCGCAGTTTCATGGTTTCAAACGGGTGAACGTCTTTCACCATTTGCACGCCGTCATGCTCCCAATCTGGTCGACCTTGCGGGAAATTATCTTCTACTACCCATTGACTAAAGGCTTCACACATCACGGCATTTTGATCGTGACAATTAAGCTCCTTCTGCAATCGCTCACGGGAAACCTCCGACATGGCTGGCACAATTCTGTCCACCATGGAGCTTGGAAATGCCACGTTGCCTTCAATCCATTGAGCAAACTCTGCTGAACGATGAGATGCCAACTCACAGACCGCACGACGCGTTAAACTGCCGTTATTCGGCATGTTGTCACAAGACAAAATAGTAAACGGCGGTAGATTCAATTCTTTTCTGCGATACAAGGCTTCAACCAAGATCCACAGGTGCCGTTTTCGGTGTCGTTGGGTTCTGGATGTCATGCTGAATACTGGGATCATCCTGACGCAATGTTTTGTCCGCGGGCGCTAGGTAATAGCCTTTTTCAGTAACGGTTAGCGTTACAATTTTGGTCTTTGGCGACACCAGCTTTTCAAACAAAGGCTCTTTATCTGTCCCAGCAAACAAGGCATCACGAATCGCGTTGATTTCACGCAATTCGACATTCTGGCTGTCTTGGTATTCCGCAATATGGTAGCGGCAGCCATTGGCTTTAAGTTCGTCAACCAGTTGGCTATTCGAGCGAATATTCACGGCACAAATACCCCAATTACCACCTTGATTTCGGTTGAGATTTTTCTCTATATAAACGGCTTGATGCGCACGATGAAAAGCGCCCAATCCAATATGAACAATGCCAACATCCACCATTTCTGGTGCGTATAAGGTATTTGTTGTTTTTATGCTAATCATGATGATTCCTTATGTTTTTAGAGACCAGTACCTTAAAAACCAAAGTACTTCTTGGCATTTTCCGAACAAATCCCTTTTACCATCTCGCCCAATAACGCCATGTCTGCTGGCGCTTCGCCTCGTTCAACCCAACCACCAATCATCTCGCACAACAAACGACGGAAATATTCGTGGCGAGTGTAAGATAAGAAACTACGGGAATCAGTTAGCATGCCCACAAATTGGCTCAATAACCCCATTTGCGCGACACTGGTTAATTGGCGCTGCATACCATCGAGCTGATCGTTAAACCACCAGCCAGAGCCAAATTGCACCTTGCCTGCCACACCACCACCTTGGAAGTTGCCAATCATGGTCGCAAGCATTTCGTTATGCATAGGGTTCAAGCAATACAAGATGGTTTTTGGCAGCTCATCAGTTTGATCTAGTGCATCTAAGAAACCCGCCAAAGGTTCTGCAAAAGCGCGGTCATCCATGGAATCAAACCCAGAATCACCACCGACCAACTTAAACATACGAGTGGCATTGTTACGACGGGCACCAATGTGCAACTGCATCACCCAACCACGCTTGGTGTATTCTTTGCCCAGCCACACTTGTACTGCCGCGGAAAACTGGGCGATTTGTAGTTCGCTCAGTGGTTTGTCATCCATACGCTGACGGAAGATAGCATCTAAATCCGCCTCACTCGGCTCTTTCGCAAAGCGCATGATCTCAATACCATGATCCGCACTTCGACAGCCGTGCGCATCAAATACGTCAAGGCGTTGTGCTAAGGCATCGATTAAATCGCGATAACAAGTGATGTTTTTGTTGGCCGCTTTGCCTAACTTTTCCATGTAGTCTTTAAAGCCAACATGATCTACCTTGAAAGCACGATCAGGACGCCAACTAGGCGTTACGGCAATATCAAACGTGGAATCATTAGCAATAAACTTATGATGCTCCAGGCTGTCGGCTGGATCGTCCGTTGTGCCAACCATTTTGACATTCATCTGCTCCATAATACCGCGAGCAAAAAACGCTGGCTGTTGGAGCATTTCATTGCATTGATCCCAAATGGCATCCGCTGTCTTAGGTGAAAATAAGATATTGCTAATGCCAAAAGGACGACGCAGCTCTAGATGTGTCCAATGGTAAATTGGATTACCAATACATTGCGGGACGGTTTTCGCCCACGCTTGGTATTTTTCTTTAAAACTGGCGTTGCCTGTTACTAAGCGCTCTTCAATACCCGCTGTGCGCATAGCGCGCCACTTATAGTGATCGCCTTCTAGCCAGATTTCTCCTAGGTCGGAAAACTGGCGGTTCTCAGCAATTTCTTTTGGGCTTAAGTGACAGTGATAGTCGTAAATTGGCTGGTCAGCCGCGTATTCATGATACAAACGTCTCGCCGTTTCGCTGGTCAGTAAAAAATCTTCGTTCATAAAGGGTTTCATGTCATCTCCTTCGCTTACAACACGTCACTGAATGCAATGTCTTGATTCGGCATGACACGCTTACCATTGACATAGAAAGGACGTCGTTCTGTTTCTGGCAATACAAAACTCACCTCTTTGTAAGCAGGCTGCCACTGCCCTTCACGGGATACCTTCAAATCAATGCGTTCCAAGCTAGAAGAAAGAGTCATATTCAGTTGCAGATATTGACCATCAAGATAATTTGTTGATACACCATCATCATCAAATACCGACAAATCACGCTGCCCCGTTCCCTTGAATGGGAACACTAGAAATTCGCGATGGGTGTCCTGCTCGGCATCCACATGAGCAATACGACGACTGGTGGTAATCACACTGCCGGCGCGCGCCAACAGCGGTAACTCTTCTAGAGCCGCTGACAAGGAGATATCCTGACCGCCCGCATACCAGTTTTTACGGTGGAAGTCATACCAACCGTCGCCGTTATCTGGCAAATACACAGGACGTACCCGCTGGCCTTGCTCAACCACAGAAGCGACCAAAAGGTCTTTACCTAGCATGAAGTCATCGCACTCTTCATAGGTGCGTGCATCGGCTTCGTGATCCAAGAAAGTTGGACGTAGCATAGGTTCGTGGTGTTTGTGAGCTTGCCATAATAAGTCATATAGATACGGCATGAGGCGGTAACGTAGCGTCATGGCATCACGAATGATGGACGTCACTTCTGGATACATCCACGGTTCGTTAACCGTTTTATCGTCGTTCCAAGAGTGAATGGTAAAACGTGGGTGCATGACACCATTTTGTACCCAACGCACAAACAATTCAGGGTCTGGACGATCGCCTGAGAAACCGCCTACGTCATGACCGACGTTGTACAAGCCAGATAAGCTCATGCCGACACCCATGCGAGTGTTGTAGCGTAGGGTTTGCCAGTTAGTGCGATTATCACCGCTCCATGTCTGAACATAGCGCTGCATGCCCGGACAACCAGAACGGGAAATCAAGTAAGGACGTAGGTTAGGTGCAAACTCGGTTTGAGCTTCAAAGGATGCGCGCATCATTAACAAAGGCTGCAAAGGACGAATCAATTTAATAGGGATTTGCTTACCAAAGCCCATACAACGTGCATTACTGTCCCAAACTTCATACTCGTTGTTATCATTCCAAGTAGAATCAATGCCCTTTTCTAGCAATTGTTCGGTGACATTCTTTTTCCACCATTGGATGGTATTTGGGTTAGTAAAATCCAAATGTGAGCCAGAATCATCCCAAAACTGAGAAGACTCAGGTGCGTCGAATTCAGAGTCTTGAATGAATAAATTTTGCGACGCCACTTCTTCGAATCGTGGGTGATCTTGCAACAAACAAGGCTTGATGTTAGCCGCTAATTTAAGACCAGCTTGATGGAAATCTGCGCTCAGCTTATGAGGGTCTGGCACTTTACTGGTATTCCAGTTAAATACGTAACGCTTGTTACCAATCGAGGTGTAACCCGATGACAACTGGAAAGAATCGCATGGCATACTGTGATTATCGCAATGCTCAATAAACTCCCCCAACTGCTCTTGGGCATTGTCGGCGTCGGTATAAGACATAGTAGAACCACTGTAACCAAGGCTCCATTTCGGCCCAAAGATAGTACGCCCTGTTAGACCAACATAGGTTTTAGTGACGTCCACCACCTTTTCACCATACATGAAGTAGAAATCGAGATCGCCTTCTTCTGCATGGTAACTACGGTAGTAACCATGGTAATTGTCTAGCTCATTACCCAAGTCGAACCAGCTAGTGGACAAATTGTCATAAAAAATACCAAAGCTGGCTGCCTCGGTTTTCGTAATGTAAAAAGGAATATGCTTGTACAGTGGATCGGTGTGTTTGGCATCGTAACCCATGGCATCGATATTACGCATTTGGTAGCGAGAGCCATGACGGTTTAGGTCACCAGTTTTTTCTCCCAATCCGTAATACTTTTCAGACAAATCACGCGCCATATAATGATGAATGTCGTTGCTTTGAACACCCAACATATAAGCACCACTATGACGATCTGCAGCAAGATAATGCCAATTGCCAGCCGCGTCAGCGTATTCCCATGTTAACTTCAATGGCTTCGATAAGGTCACACGCAGTGATGCGGTGGTAATGCTGAGCTGGTTATCCTGTTCTGCGACGGTGAATTCTGGACAAGAAAAGCCTTCCGTGCTCATACGGTCGCGGCCTTGCCAGCTCATTTCACTGCCATTTAGACTGTCATTTGGGGAAACACACCAGCTGTTTTCGAGTTGTAGCTTACCGTTCTTTTTCAGTAATACTCGAATCACGTTGGATTCTAAAACGAAAAAATGCAAAACATGACGGCCATCGCATTCAATGTCCACACGGTTATTTTCAGCGCCAAGAAGCTTCCAATTATTAATCGGCTTCATAAAAATCTATCTCCAAACATCGTTAAAATCTGCAAGCTTCTAAACTAGTATCCAAGCAAAAGAGAAGGTAAAAATAGGCTAATTTCAGGAATGAAAGTCACCGCCAACAACGCCACTATTAACAAACCAAAAATAGGCAATAATGGCTTAATCACTTGGTCAATTTTGACACCACTTACCGAGCAGCCAACAAACAGCGCACTGCCTACAGGTGGCGTACAAATACCAATACATAGGTTAAATGTAAGAATGATGCCGAAGTGAACAGGATCGATACCCAGTTCTAGGGCAATGGGTAGAAAAATAGGTGTAAAAATTAACAACGCTGGTGTCATATCCATGAAGATACCGACAATCAGCAAAATTAAGTTAATGATTAACAAAATGATAATTGGATTATCAGACAAGGCCAATAACGCATCGCTCACTGCATAAGGAATATCTGCGTTGGCCATCGCCCATGCCATGGACATGGATGCGCCAATTAGCAACATGATCATCGCTGCCGTCATAACCGAGCCAAGAATGATATTCGGCATATCTCTCAAGCTGACCTCACGATAAATAAGCGCCAACAACAAAGAATAAACAACAGCAATCGCTGAGGCTTCTGTGGCGGTAAAAACACCGCCGATAATACCGCCCATAATGACCACAATAAGTCCCAAACTAGGCAAAGCTCTGAAGGTAATCTTACCGGCCTCCCCTAAAGTAACTTTCTCTGATACTGGATAGTTTTTCTTTTTCGCCACCACAGCAACAGCTAACATTACACAAGCGCCCATCAACAACCCGGGTAAATAGCCACCTAAAAACAAAGCACTGATAGAGGTGCCGCCTGAAATAAGCGAGTAAACAATCAAGGCATTACTAGGAGGGATCAACAGCCCAGCAGGACTAGAAGTAATATTAACGGCCGTTGAAAAAACGGGATCATAACCGCTTTTTTCTGCAATGGCGCCATGGTACCACCCACCGCGGCGGCGGCGGCCACTGCTGAACCAGAAATCGACCCAAAAAGCATGTTTGCAATCACGTTCACGTGCCCTAAAGAACCCGGCAAGCGACCAGCAAGTAACTTAGAAAACTCAATGAGACGAAGCGCCAATCCTCCTCGGTTCATTATATTGCCAGCAAGAATAAAGAATGGAATTGCAAGCAAAGTAAAGCTATCCATGCCCGAAGCAAGCTTTTGTGACACCACCGACAGCGACGCATCAAAAGGCAGCGATACCATGATAGACAATAACGAGGCAATCGCGATGGAAAAGGAAATGGGTACACCAAGTACCAACATAGTAAAAAAACTACCGAATAAAACGAGTGCTACTAACCATTCCACGTTTTTTATCCTTATTATTAGAATTTATGAAGAACTAAACAGGCTACGAAAAGACGCTATTATTTAGCCTGTAAAGCATTTTAATCTTGCGTTGGAGCAAAAATATCCCGTAATAAATAGAGAATCATGCAGATACCGCTGATCGGAATGGCAGAATAAACCAACCCCATCTCCAACCCTAAAACCGGTGAAATCTGCCCAACACTTATCGTTTTAAGCACTAAAGAGCCGCCACCAAACACCATAATCACCAAGGCAAAAAACAAACCAATTAGAGTAATTACCAATTGCAAGATGGCCTTTTTTCGCCCATCCAACGCGAGCAACATAAAGTCCATTGCTAAGTGCTTTTTCTGACCTAAGGTAAACGCCGCGCCTAACAAACCAACCCAAATAAATAGAAATCGAGCCAATTCATCCGTTGACGTACTGGGTGCTCCCAATACATAACGAGAAAACACTTGCCAAACCACACAGGCCACAAGGGTCACCATCAAAGTGACGCAAACAGTCGATAATATGCGGTCTACCACATAAATAAATTTCGTCATTTACCACCTCCAGAAGGGATAAAAAGCCCACAATGGCTTTCACCAATCGACAACATATTGAACCAAACATTAATTTTGGTCAACTAACTAAACCAGATTGGTTGACCAAATTGAATATGCGTGCAATTATGCAGACTCATAACGACACACCCTACTTATCCGAAAACGTTAAAAATAATATAAAAATACTAAAACGGAGATTTACAATATGTTAAAAATCAAAAAAACTAAGCTGCATGTTGCCTCAGCACTACTATTAGGTGGTTTGATGAGTGCTTCATCAATGAGTTTCGCAGAAACTCTAAAGCTGAGTCACAATGGCGACACTAAGTCTCCAGTTCATAAAGCACTTAAATTCTTTGCAGATGAAGTAGAAGAAAAAACCGATGGAGATTTAAAAGTACGTGTCTATCCAAATGGCCAATTAGGTACACAGCGCGAGTCTTTAGAATTGTTGCAAAGCGGCGCACTAGATATGGCTAAGTCAAATGCCAGTGAACTTGAATCATTTGACCCAGTTTATGGCGCTTTCAACATTCCTTATATCTTTAGAGACCGCGAACATTTCTATCGCGCACTAGAGAGTGAAGATGTTGGACAAAAAATTCTAAGCTCTTCTGAAAAATACGGCTTTGTGGGCGTCGCTTATTTTGACGCAGGTTCACGCAACTTTTACACATCGAAGCCTGTTCACTCTCCTGCTGATTTGAAAGGCATGAAAATTCGTGTTCAACCAAGCCCTAGTGCAATCAAGATGATGGAGCTAATGGGAGCCTCTCCTACGCCACTACCATTTGGTGAGTTGTATACCGCTCTTCAACAACGAGTTGTTGATGGCGCAGAGAACAACATAGGTGCAGTAACAACCTATCGACACGGTGAAGTGGCCAAATACTATACTCGTGATGGTCATGCGATGATTCCTGATGTGCTAGTGATTAGTACTAAAACGTGGGAAACACTGTCAGATAAAAACAAAGCTGCCGTTTTAGATGCTGGTAAAGAAGCTACCGCTTACATGAAAAAGATTTGGGGTGAATACACTGAGGAAGAGTTGGTAAAAGCAACTAAAATGGGCGTTGAAATCATTGATGTTGATAAAGACCCTTTCATTGAAGCCGTTGCTCCAATGTTCCAGGAAGCAGAGCAAAACCCTGTTATTGCTCCTTATGTCAAGGCGATAAAAGCACTCGACAAATAAGTTAAATCAAGCGACTCTTATCTTAGTGCTATTGTTGTAGTGGTAAATAAGAGTCGCCCATCATTCGCACGTTTCTTTTTAAAATACAACTGTCTCTAATTTCTTCATCGAATTGGCTAAAGTAAAGTAGAAAGCTATGATAAATACTCTTGTAAAACCAAAGCGCCTATACCAAGAGGTGGGACTTAAGTTATACGAGGAACTTAAGCAAGGCCAATATAAGATAGGAGACCGCTTACCGCCCGAACGCGATATTGCTGAGCAATTAGGCGTGAGCAGAACCTTACTTCGTGAAGCATTAATAATGCTTGAGCTGATGGAGATTGTCGAAGTTCGCAAAGGCAGTGGCATTTATCTTCTAAACCAACCGACTAACATTAAATCATCTAACAAGTTTGAGGAATCTCTAGATAATAATGATGTTGGTCCTTTCGAGATGATGCAGGCAAGACAATTACTCGAAAGCCATGTTGCAGAGTTTGCAGCCACTCAAGCGACCAAAAAAGATATCATAAAAATGCGTGATGCATTAGAGCTTGAAAAACAAAACATTGATATTCTTGATAATGATCATGCCGCTGACAAACTGTTTCATCTAGCCATTGCAGAAGCAACGCAAAACAGTGTTTTAGTTGATCTGGTTGAAAACCTCTGGGAGCGACGCGAAAATAGCCCTATGTGGAAGCAATTACACTCTCATATTACAGATCAAGCTTACCGTAAAAAGTGGTTAGTTGATCATGAGAATATTCTCTTAGCCATACAACAAAGAAAACCCGATGGTGCCCGCATGGCAATGTGGCGACACTTAGAAAACGTGAAAGATACGTTAATGCTATTATCTGAACATCAAGACCCAAATTTTGATGGCTATTTATTTAGCTCTAACCCTGTTCAACCACCATGTGGCTAATCAGATAAACTTCCCTTATTGACTAATAAGGGAAGTTTATCCCTCACCCATCCTTTTTAAGATACTCTTTTTAACAAATCTCGCTCTCCCCTTCATTGCCGTCTATGCATTCTTAGTCTATCTATATTAAAGAGAGATTTTTATAAATGGAATGAATGATGGATCATAATGTAACCACAGAAAATTCCCTTCTTTTTAGTAACAAACAATTAATGGACGATCGCTTCTTACAGCAATTGGTTGGCTGTTTGCCTATGGGTGCTATGATCGTTAACACAGAAGCACACATCCTATTCGTGAATGATTCATTGGCTGAAATATTGGGCTATTCGACCACGGAATTAATTGGTAGGGATATTGATTTTTTACTACCTGACGAACTTAGATCAAGCCACAAACATCTAATGAGTCAGTATTTTAGCCAACCTCGCAAACGGCAAATGGGGGCAGGCCAAGCGCTGCATGCAAAACGTAAAGATGGTGTGTTGATTCCCATAGAAATTGGCCTAAATCCGGTTGAGCAAGATGAGCACACACTGGTATTGGCGACTTTAATTGATCTGACACCAAGACTGCGCGCCAATAATATGTTCCAGCGTTCTATACAGGACGCACCTCATGGTGTATTGGTGGTTGATGAAAGTGGCATCATTCGTGTCACAAATAATATGCTTTGTGAGTGTTTCGGCTACCATCCTGAAGAGTTACTCAATCAGCCTCTTGATCTCTTATTACCGGAACGCTACCGACACCATCACGGTGATTTGCGTCGCTCTTTTCATCAAAACCCAATGCCTCGGATGATGGGCATTGGACGTGATTTAACGGCTTTGCACAAGGACGGGCGTGAATTTCCAGTTGAAATAGGCCTAAGTCCTTTTGAAGATGAGCACAACAACAATATGGTGTTCGTGTCTTTATTAGACATCACAAAACGTAAAAGAATGGAGCAGGAACTGCGTGAAATTAATACCAATTTAGAGGAGTTTACCTATGTTGCATCCCATGACCTACGTTCACCATTACGCGGTATTGCGGATTTATTAGAGTGGATTAAGGAGGACCTAGGAGCAAACACCTTACCAGATGTGAGCAATAACCTAGATCGCATTGGCATTCGTATTCAACGCATGGAGCAGCTGATTGATAATTTATTAACTTATGCCCGTGCAGGAAAAAAAGACGCCACTCCCCAACAAATTGATCTAAATATTCTGTTAGATAACGTTTTTGAGTTACTTGAAATACCAGAAGGTATGCTTTTAGAACGCGATATTCAAATAACACACTTTATTTCGACATGGATTCCGCTTGAAACCGTCATGCGCAATCTTATTAGCAATGCGATTAAACATCATGACACACAAGTAGGAAAAATTTTAATACGCTGCGTTGTAGAAAATAATTTCTGTCATTTTTCAATTTGCGATGATGGGCCAGGGATTCCCACTGCGTCACATGAACGTATTTTTCGATTATTTCAAACAATCACGGCAAGCGAGCGTGGTGGAACAGGTATTGGTCTTTCCGTCAGCCGGCGGCTGGTTGAGTCGCATGGCGGACGCATCAGCGTAGAAGCCAATCAACATCAGCGAGGTGTAACTTTCCACGTCTGGTGGCCCCGTTATTTAAGGAAGGATAACCATGATTAGAGAATTAAGTGTTTTAATCGTTGAAGATGATGACGTCGCTGCAGAATCAATTACTCGTGGACTGCGAAAAGTGGCTCCAGATATCCATTTGGTCTATGCAGAAAATGGTCAAATTGCCATAGACATTTTAAAAAAGCAGCATCCAACTCGGGCCTTAAAAACCCCCTATTTAGTATTATTAGATTTAAACATGCCAATTATGAATGGCTTTGAGTTCTTAGAATACATTCGAGATGATGAGGCATTGCAGGATACTGTTATTTTCATTCTTACCACCTCAAATGATGATAATGACCGATCTCGTGCCTATGACAATAATGTCGCGGGCTATATGGTTAAATCTTCAGTTGGTCCGCAGTTTGCGAAGCTAGCTGCACTTTTGCATGCTTATAAAAATGCAGTCGAACCAAATCGCTGATTCAGGAGGAATCATGGAAGCAACCATAAACGACACTGGGCATATTTTAAAACTTCTGCTTGTTGATGACGACGATGTGGATAGAGAACGTCTTCGCCGCATGTTGTCAAAATCGGACATTGAAACTCATGTATTAGAAGCATCATCGATTGAAGACTCGATGGTCTATTTAAAAGAGGGAGATTTCGACTGTGTCATTGTGGATTATCGATTAGGACTTAATTCAGGTTTAACCCTTCTCAATCATATCCGCACTATTTTAGAAAAACGTTGCGCTGTGATCATGGTAACAGGACTAGGCGATGAAGAAGTGGCCGCCCAAGCGATGCGTCTAGGTGCAAGTGACTATTTATTAAAGAATCATCTGCAAAGTACTCAGCTTATCCGCGCTATTATTAGCTCAGTCCATCGAGCTGAAATAGACAAAAAACTCCACGACATGGCTCATTACGACAATTTAACCGGATTGGCTAGCCGCCCTCTTCTTTTAGAACATTTACAGCAGGCTATTACTCATGAAGAATCGGCTGCGGTCGCCTTTCTTGACTTAGATAACTTTAAGCCGGTAAATGACAACTATGGACATGATACAGGTGACTATGTATTGGTAACCATCGCCAACCGACTAAAAGGTCTTCTTCGCAAAAGTGACACCTTGGCTCGGATTGGCGGGGACGAGTTTGTTCTGTTGCTGCGTGATGTATCAAGCAAAAAAGAATGCGATGATTTCCTCAAACAACTAATTGATTTGGTCAATACGCCAATTGAACTAGAGGCCTTCGATTGCCATGTTCAAGTATCTGCCAGCATCGGTGTTGCTTTGGTTTCAAATGACAGCCTTGATGCTGACACCATTTTACGGCGCGCAGATCAAACAATGTACCAAGCTAAAAACTTAGGCAGTAACAATATTTTATTTTTCGATCCTGAAGAGGAACGTCGTCAATTTGCACGCCGAGCGATGTTACAAGCAGCAGAAAAAGGCATTATAAACAATGAGTTCGAGCTGCATTATCAGCCACAAATCAATATGGTAGAGCATAAATTAATCGGCGTAGAAGCGCTTATTCGATGGAATCACCCAACCATGGGGTTTCTTTATCCGGCTGATTTTACAGAAGTTCTAGAGCACCCTAACACGGGTATATTAATCGGTGAATGGGTTCTACAAGAAGCGCTCAGCCAACATGCCTTATGGAAAATAAAAGATCTCATGATCAGTGTTAATATCTCACCAGCCCACTTACTCAGCAAAGATTTTGCCCAGCGCCTTAGCCTCTTACTACAAAGTATGCCTAACATTAATCCGCAATCATTAGAACTTGAAATCTTAGAAACGGTTTCAATATGCGATATCAACCAAGCCGTAGAGGTGGTAAAAGCCTGCTGTCAATTAGGGGTTCATGTCGCATTAGACGATTTTGGAACAGGGTATGCTTCGTTAAATTATCTGAAAAAATTGCCTCTTAATACCTTAAAAATTGATAAAGGATTTGTACAAAACCTTCTAATAAATCAAGAAGATCGCTCCATTGTGAAATGCATTGTGGCACTAAGCCAAGCTTTTCATTACAAGTTAATCGCCGAAGGCGTGGAATCACTTGAGCACGAGCAAACACTGATTGAAATGGGCTGCCAACTTGGCCAAGGTTATTTCATCGCTAAACCTATGTCTGCTGATAAAATGAGTGATTGGATTCTATCATACAGACAAAAATATCAGCTTCACTAAAAACATGACGCCAAAACCAGGCACTATTTTCCTCTAAGACAAAGATATTTTAACGCCTTCCAATGGACTTAATCATGACAAAATACGCAGCCGATTGTGCAAAAAACCACCAAGACAAAGCATTACAAAAGTTTCAAAACCACTTTTTAGTTTCATTAAAGGAAAAGTAACTTCCGCTTATAAAGAAGGTTGGTAGACTTCCGCGCACATTAAAACAAGCAAAAAAAGAGAGTCTATCATGATCACTAACGATGTTATGACGGTGCAGGATCAGCGCACCAGCAAAATCATATTGGCCATAGCCGCTATCACTATTTTATTAGCTACCTTTGCAGGCAAGATGCCAGGTGGCATGATAGGGGCATTAGGAATTATGGTCATTATTGGCTTTATTCTTAACTATATTGGAGACAGAACTCCGATTATCAACCAATTTTTTGGTGGTGGTGCCATCGTTGTCATTTTCGGCTCTGCTTACTTATTTCACAGCGGCCTATTTCCCTCCAGTGCAGAAAACAATGTCACAACCTTTATGAAAAGTGGCGGTTTCTTGTCTTTTTATGTGGCAAGCCTAGTGACTGGCTCTATCTTTGGTATGGACACTCAAACACTCAAGAAAGCGGCATTAAAATATATCCCTGTCATTTTAGGATCGGCTTTCTTTGCTTGTATATTCACCGGTTTAGTCGGCATGTTGGTCAGTAAAAATTTTTATGACTCGGTTATGCTGATTGCTCTTCCTATCATGGGTGGCGGTATGGGCGCTGGTGCTGTGCCACTTGTTGAAATCATGTCTGGTAAAACAGGAATGAGCGCAGAATCCTTAATGTCGCAGATGGTACCGGCCCTAGCAATTGGTAATGCTATTGCCATCGTCATGGCTGGCTTACTACACAAAGTTGGCCAAATGGCACCCAGTCTCACCGGTAATGGCCAGCTTATTCGTGGTCAAAAGCCAATCGAGGAAGAAGACCAGAAAGGCTCAGAGCTCAACGTGACCATTTTAGGTGTTGGTGCATTGTTAGCTGTCAGTATGTATTTTCTCGGTACGCTACTATCAAATTATATCAGCATGCACACTTATGCCTTGATGATACTATCGATTGCTTTGATTAAAGTATCAGGCATCATGCCAAAAGCACTAGAACAAGCAGCATTCTCTTGGTACAAGTTTGTAGTTAGCAACTTAACTCCTGCCCTATTGGTAGGTATTGGTGTGGCTTATACGGATCTAAACCAGATCCTTGATGCGCTGTCTCCTATGTACTTCTTCCTAGTACTCATCACTGTACTGGGCGCGGTATTTGGTGCTGGCCTGATTGGTTGGTTAATGGGCTTCTATCCTATCGAAGCGGCCATTACTGGCGGTCTTTGCATGGCAAACATGGGCGGCACAGGCGATGTGGCTGTTCTTGCGGCAAGTAAGCGCATGGAACTAATGCCTTTTGCACAAATATCCTCTCGCATTGGTGGCGCTTTCATGCTGATACTGGCAACAATCGTGGTTCAAGCGATCGCTTAATACCAAACGGGTAAACACATGAAAAGGCAAAACATCCCCTGTTTTTGCCTTTTCTATTTTTGCCTTTTCTATTTTTGCCTTTTGTTTAGCCCTTAGTCTGTATGTTGTATAATCACGCTTCTTTTTTTCATGTTAATGAAGCGCCGATGACACTCAAGTCTTACCTTGCCTTAATAACAATCTCGACTATCACCATTATTGTAGTGGCTGTCGCTTTAGTCTTTGGCTACTCATTACAAAATGCGTATTTAGATGGCATTGGCAAACGCGGATTAGAGCTGGCCCGCGTTATCGCTCAAGATGATAAAGTCATTCAGGCAGCTCGAATCAGCAATAGCGGACAACCAGTCTCTATCGAAAATCATATCGAAAATTTACGCAGCAAAACCGATGCCTCTTATATTGTGGTTGTTGACCAAAATGCCATCCGTCTAAGTCACCCCACAGAATCACTTATTGGTAAAAAGTTTATCGGTGACGATGTCTACCCAACCTTACGGCAAGGCATAGACTCCACCAGCATTGCCAGCGGTTCACTGGGTGAGGCCATTCGTAACTTTACCCCAATCAAAGACGAAACAGGCATTATCGGTGCCGTTAGCGTTGGTTACCTTACAAAGACTACCAGCGAGTTGATACACCAACATCTTCGCGAAGCGGGCTTGTTGGTTATTTTTGTCTATCTACTTGGTGTCATTATCGCCATCGTATTAATTGCCAAATTGAAGCGTACTTTTTTAAGTTTAGAGCCAGAAGAAATTGTTCGAAAATTCAAAGAACACGAATTAATTTTAGACAGTATTCGAGACGGCATTGTGGCGATTGATCATCAACAATATGTGACTGCGATTAATAGCATGGCTATTGAGTGGCTAACGATGAATGTGCTCAGTGCCTCACAAGTGGTAAACAAACCATTAAGCGAACAATCACAAAGCCTCTCCCACTTTGTTTTGGAAGCAAAAGGGCAAATGACTCAAAATAAGTTCAATTTGGGCAAACTGGAATTTATTGCCAATCTATACCCTATTAAAAGTCCAAAAGGTGATATCGGTTATGTGATTGTATTTTTTCCAGATCATGGAAAAAAATCATTAGAACAAGAACTAACGACAACTAAAAACTATGCGGATTTATTACGCGCTAAAACCCATGAATATGCCAACCACCTAAACGTGCTATCAGGAATGCTTCAAGCAGAACGCTACCAAGATGCCATAGAATTTTTACAACAAGAAAGTGATGGAGATCAGGCGGCGTTAAGACGCATCATTAAAACAATAGAAAACAGTGCAGTAGCTGGGCTAATTTTCGCCAAACACAATAAAGCAAAAGACTTAAAAGTGGATATGTTAATCGAAAGTGATTGTCAGCTCGGTAAATATCCACCTAAAGCCAATGAGGCATTGGTAACACTGGTGGGAAATCTAATAGACAATGCTTTACTAGCGGCTTGGTCTAATAGATTACTGACTACTCCATTTGTTAAGTTCTATATTAGTGATCGCAATGCGCACATCATGCTTCAAATAGAAGACAGCGGCGCAGGCGTGGATGAAAAACTAGAAAGCCGTATACTTGACTTTGGAGTCAGTAGCAAACACAACACAGAACAACACGGCATAGGACTGTATTTGGTCAAGAAGGTGGTTGACCAATACCACGGCAGCCTTGATTGGGAGCGCAGTGAGGTGAATACCACTGTGTTTAGTATTTATTTAGATAAACGAGCGCTAACAAGATGAATCGAATTCCTGTGATGATAGTGGAAGATGACCTACGTGCTAGCTATGTATTAGAAAACACCATAAATCAGCGCACGGATTTTACTGTCGTCGCTGTCTGCGAAAGCCTGCTTGAGGCAGAATTAAAAGCAGAGGCCTTCGAACCTGAATTAATTATGGTCGACATTAGTTTGCCAGATGGTAATGGCATTGATCTAATAGCACGGCTTAAAAGCAAGAACATAAAAAGTGCTTTTATCATGACCACAGCAGAAAGAGAAGCCACCACAATTGAAAGAGCCATCCAACTGGGAGTAATGGATTATCTGGTAAAACCCATCCGTATGTCTCGTGTCTTGCAAGCTCTGGATGACTATTTAGACTTTAGAAAGCGCCTAACTAGACACAACAAAATAGACCAACAAGATATAGATGCCTTATTTAGAAAAAACGCTCCCTCTGATGGCAGTAGAAAAACCCCAAAGGGTATCGATGAAAACACCCTTGAAAAGCTAACACAGCACCTAAAAACCCTAGATGAAACGCCCTTTACTGCAGAAGACATAGGTGACGCAATTAAGCTTAGTCGAATTACAGCCAGACGCTACCTTGAATATTTGGAAGCTCAAGGTCAAGTTAGTATGACACTTGATTACAAAACAGGTGGCAGACCCAAACAACGTTATAGTAAAACGGTGTAGCAACGCATGCTGAATCAGTTAAAACGCTTATTTTTCAGCAAACCCAAGCCGACAAAAGTCATTTTTATTGGTATCGATTACCTATGTTTTTCATTGGCTCGGTTCCCTATTAGATGATAATAGGCATAGCGAACACACCATCGAAATCACCGCATTTATTGATGACGAGCCATGGAATAACAGAACACAAGTGCATGGCTCAACGGTCTATTCACCTAGCGAAATTTCCGCCCTAGTGCGTAAACATGACGTGAAATTGATCATACAAATTCAGGGAGAATCGATCAGTATTGCCGACAATATTTGGGAAGGTATTTTTAAGACGAAAGCCAAGTTGATAACACTGGAAACAGGACAAGATATAAAGACCATGCAGACAATAGTATATCAGGCACTATAACACCAAATCTTTAAATTAAATGTTTTCATTTTAGTTTAAAGATTTGGTATTAATATCATAAAGATTATTGAACCAAGGCAACTTGTTGGTTCGACAAATTCATAGCAGCCTTAAGAGACTGAGTCGATGACATGGTTAACACATTTAATTGATCTGTGTAGACGTCTTTTGGCAATGCAATATCGCTACGCTGCGCCATCACTGTTTTAAACTTCTCAACATCTATCGAATCAGATCCATTTTTAATCGAATTCAATTCATCATTGGTTAAGCTTGCTACACCACCGCCCGAGCAAATAAATAGCTCCTGTGATGAAATCGACACCAAAAGCGACCACACCAGGAACAAAGAAGAACAATAAACCAATTGCGTCTAATGCTGCCACACCCACATCGATTTGACCATTTGTTTGACCACGACGTTCAGGGTAAAGTAACGTACCACATGCCGTAACTTGAGTAATAAATAAGGCGGCTGCAATACCACGTGCCAGATGAGTAAAACCTAGATTGTTCTTTAAACCTATCATACTTATTCCTTATAAATGATTACCAACATGACACTCTACAGTGCTGTTAATCACAACACAAACTTAGCCACCTTTATTTCACAATGCTTTCGCACTACACAGATGTCATTTTCTCATCTAGCTTATCAACGATGTATTCACCAATTGGAAAAGCACTTGTCGCTGCTGGCGAAGGCGCATTACAAACATGCAGCGTTCTCGTGCTCTGAGCAAACAAAAAGTCATGCACTAAACTACCATCTTTCATCACCGCTTGAGCTCGAATTCCAGCAGGATATGCCTGCAAATCATCTAAAGACACAAGGTCACAATACTTTCTTACTTGCGCCAAATAACCCGGTTTATACCAAGAATTTTTTGTTTCCGTTAAACCCGTCCGCCAATGCGACATCAGCAACCGCCAGAAACCAGGAAAACGTATCATGTCAACGATATCTCGCATATTGATATTGATACGGCCATAGCCTTCTCGCTTCCATCCTTGTACCGCATTAGGACCAACCGTCACAGAGCCATCTATCATGCGGGTCAAATGCACGCCTAAAAACGGCAGATCTGGATCTGGGATGGGATAAATAAGGTGGTTAACAATACGATTATGTTTTGCTGGCAACTGATAGTATTCACCACGGAATGGAATGATCTGGAAATCAGTCGGGATATTCAACATCTTAGTTAATCTATCCGCCATCAGACCGCTACAACTGACCAGATAAGACGTACTCACAACATCATTATTTAAGGTAATAGCCACACGCTCATGACTTTCATCAAGGTTCTGCACCTCAGAATTTAAACGTAACTCGCCACCTTTTTGAACAAACAATTCTGCTAATTTTCGGCAAATATTTCGATAATTCACAATGCCAGTCGACGGAACAAATAACGCGCCAATCCCTTTTATGTTAGGTTCACGTTCATTTAGTTGCGCCTGATCCAGCTTATGAACTTCCAAGCCATTATTTTGACAACGAAGAAACAGAGCTTCCATGCGCTCATATTCCAGTGCATTGGTGGCCACCAGTAACTTACCACACTCCTCAAAATCAATATGATGCTGGAGACAAAATTCTTTCGTTGCTTTTGCGCCTCTTTGACAAAAATCTGCTTTAAGACTGCCTGGCGCATAATAAACACCCGCATGGATCACACCAGAATTATGCCCTGTTTGATGCAATCCAACCTCAGCTTCCTTTTCAACCAGCAATATACGATATTTTGGATAACGCTTAAGTAACTGCCAGGCTGTTGACAGCCCTACTATACCGGCCCCGATAACCGCTATATCGTAAACTGAATGTTGAGACATGTTTGCCAGTACTCCCATCTTGTTTTATTTTTTCGCTGATTTATAAGATTGTGCAAATAAACACCTTAGAAGCACATCCATACCAGCATACTTAGTTTGCGTACTTCAAAAGAAAGCCCCGCCGGTCTGTTTTATAAAAGTGAATACAGGCCGAACAAATACAAACCCTTTCTTTTCCTGCTAACCTTGTTGACGTAGAAATCCATTCCAACATGTCACTAGGAATATGAAGAGTAAAACACCAGCATCCATCATGACTGTCTACGGTACAAGCATTATCACCCAAACAAAAAGGACACTTCATTTTTAACACCTATTTTCGTGCCTATAAAGCAAAAAAATCCCCGCCGAAGCAGGGATTTTATAATCAGTCACACTGTAAAGTACTCGCTTACCAGCCAGTGATTTCTTTAAGTGCAGCACCGATGTCCGCTAGAGAGCGAACAGTTTTAACACCAGCGTCTTGTAGCGCTGCGAATTTTTCGTCAGCTGTGCCTTTACCGCCAGAAATGATCGCGCCAGCGTGACCCATACGCTTACCAGCAGGTGCAGTCACACCAGCAATGTAAGAAACAACAGGCTTAGTTACGTTTGCTTTGATGTAAGCAGCCGCTTCTTCTTCCGCTGTACCACCAATTTCACCGATCATAACGATCGCTTCAGTTTGTGGATCGTTTTGGAACATTTCCAATACGTCGATGAAGTTAGTACCTGGGATTGGGTCACCACCGATACCTACGCAAGTAGATTGACCGAAGCCTGCATCAGTCGTTTGTTTAACCGCTTCATAAGTCAATGTACCAGAACGAGATACGATACCTACTTTACCTGGCAAATGAATGTGACCAGGCATGATACCGATCTTACACTCACCTGGTGTGATAACACCTGGACAGTTAGGGCCGATTAGACGTACGCCTAGCTCGTCACATTTAACTTTACAGTCAAGCATGTCAAGAGTCGGAACACCTTCAGTGATACAAACGATTAGTTTGATACCAGCGTTCGCCGCTTCTAAGATAGAATCTTTAACAAAAGGTGCTGGAACGTAAATAACAGACGCTTCCGCACCTGTTTGTTCAACCGCTTCTTTCACTGTGTTGAAAACAGGTAGACCTAGATGAGTTTGACCACCTTTACCTGGCGTCACACCACCAACCATCTTCGTTCCGTAAGCAATCGCTTGCTCAGAGTGGAACGTACCTTGTCCGCCAGTGAAACCTTGACAGATTACTTTAGTATCTTTATTGATTAAAACAGACATTATTATTTGCCCTCCGCAGCTTTAACAACTTGTTCAGCTGCGTCTTTTAGACTTGTTGCAGCGATGATGTCTAGACCTGAGTTTGCTAGAACTTCACGGCCTTTCTCTGCGTTAGTACCTTCAAGACGAACAACAACAGGCACGTTAACACCGACTTGCTCAACCGCACCGATAATACCTTCAGCGATCATATCGCAACGAACGATACCACCGAAAATGTTAACCAATACCGCTTTAACATTGCTGTCAGAAAGGATGATTTTAAATGCTTCAGCAACGCGTTCTTTTGTTGCACCGCCGCCTACGTCTAGGAAGTTAGCAGGTTTACCGCCGTGTAGGTTAACGATATCCATAGTACCCATTGCTAGGCCGGCACCGTTTACCATGCAGCCAACGTTACCGTCTAGCGCTACATAGTTAAGTTCCCATTTAGCTGCATGTGCTTCACGCTCATCTTCTTGAGAAGGATCGTGGAACTCTTGCATCTTCTTCTGACGGTAAACAGCGTTACTGTCGATACCGATTTTGCCATCTAGACAGTGAAGGTTGCCTTCTTCTGTAATAACAAGTGGGTTGATTTCAAGAAGCGCGAAATCGTAATCATGGAACATTTGTGACAAACCAAGGAACACGTTAGTGAACTGCTTGATTTGTGTAGGGTTAAGACCCAATTTAAATGCCAACTCACGAGCTTGGTATGGCTGAGCGCCCACAAGCGGATCAATGATCGCTTTATGGATAAGCTCTGGGGTTTCTTCTGCTACTTTCTCGATCTCAACACCGCCTTCTGTAGACGCCATGAAAACAACGCGACGAGTAGAACGGTCAACTACTGCACCTAGGTACAATTCGTTAGCAATGTCAGTGCAAGATTCTACAAGAATCTTCGCAACAGGCTGACCTTTTGCATCAGTTTGGTAAGTAACAAGATTTTTACCAATCCAGTTTTGTGTAAACGCAGCAACTTCTTCATAAGAATCAACAAGCTTTACACCGCCCGCTTTACCGCGACCACCAGCGTGAACTTGAGCCTTAACAACCCACTTGTCACCACCAATTTTTTTCGCTGCTTCAACTGCCGCTTCTGGCGTGTCTACTGCGTATCCTTTAGATACTGGCAGGCCGTATTCAGCAAAAAGCTGTTTAGCCTGATATTCATGTAAGTTCATTTGATTCTTCCGCTCATCTGAATGATTGACATAAGCTCTGCCTGCTAAGACAGAAATTGCCGGCTCTAGGCCGGCAAATCTAATTTTTATTAACGCTTTTTACGGTTTGCGATATGGATCGCATGGTTGTCTACCGCTAATGCTGCTTCGTGAACCGCTTCACTCACTGTTGGGTGAGCAAAAACAGTCAAAGCGATATCTTCTGCAGTAGAACCGAATTCCATTGCAATAACCGCTTGCGCGATCAAGTCAGCCGCGTGACCACCAATAATGTGGCAGCCTAAAATACGGTCTGTTTCTTCACAAGCAATTATCTTAACGAAACCATCAGTGTCATTTGCCGCCATAGCACGACCAGACGCTGCAAATGGGAATTTACCCACTTTAAACTTAACACCTTCTGCTTTTAGCTCTTGCTCATTTTTACCAACCCAAGCAAGTTCTGGGTGAGTATAAATAACAGATGGGATGCAGTCATAATTCATTTGTGCTTTATGGCCAGCGATGATGTCTGCAACCATAACACCTTCTTCAGATGCTTTGTGTGCCAACATAGGACCACGTACAATGTCACCAATCGCGTATACGCCTGGAACAGATGTACGGCACTGCTCATCAACGAAGACAAAGCCACGTTCATCTAGCTTCACGCCAGAATCTTCAGAGAAACAACCTTGAGTAAATGGCTTACGACCAACGGCAACAATCAGCTTATCAAAGGTTTGCTTCTGCTCGTTACCTTCTTTATCTAGGTAAGTCACTTCCACTTCTTCACCGTTGATTTGGCTGCCAGTAACACGCGCACCAAGACGAATGTCTAAATGCTGTTTCTTGAAGATTTTAGCCGCTTCTTTCGCTACATCCTGGTCACAAAGGCTTAGGAAAGCGTCTTGCGCTTCAAGAACCACAACCTCAGAACCTAAACGAGTCCCATACAGAGCCAAGTTCTAGACCGATAACACCAGCACCGATAACGCCTAGACGTTTTGGCACAGCACGGAAATCAAGCGCACCTTGGTTATCAACGATAATATCACCCGTACGTGGCGCAGGTGGAATATTCACTGGCACTGAGCCTGTCGCTAAAATAACGTTCTCAGTTTCAATAACGGTTACCGTACCGTCATGCGCTGTGAATTCGACTTTTTTGTTCGCTAATACTTTACCAAAACCTTCGAAACTTGTTACACCGTTAGCTTTGAAAAGGCCAGTGATACCACCGGTCAACTGATCTACGATTTTATCTTTACGATCAACCATAGCATCAACGTTCATAGCAACGTCACTCATACTGATACCATGTACGCCAAAAGTTTCTTTCGCATCATGGTATTTTTGTGAAGAGTCTAACAGTGCTTTAGAAGGAATGCAGCCAACGTTTAAACAAGTACCGCCAAGGCGAGGCTTATTGTCTTTGTCTAACCATTTTTCGATACAGGCTGTTTTCAAACCTAGCTGAGCAGCGCGAATAGCGGCTACATAACCACCAGGGCCGCCACCAATTACAACAACATCAAATTTATCAGACATAAGAGATCCCATTTTTCAGTAAAACTGAACGACCTAATCGGGCCGTTCAGTATTCAATTCATACAATTCAGAGGGTACGAATAGTTAGATTTCAAGCAAAAGACGTGCAGGGTCTTCAAGCAATTCTTTGATCGTTACTAAGAATTGTACGGCTTCTTTGCCGTCAATCATACGGTGATCGTAAGACAAGGCCAAATACATCATCGGCTGGATTACGACTTGACCATTAACCGCCATTGGACGATCTTGGATTTTATGCATACCCAAAATAGCCGTTTGTGGTGGGTTAATGATAGGCGTAGACATCAAAGAACCGAAAGTACCGCCGTTAGTGATAGTGAAAGTACCACCTTGCATGTCATTCATTCCCAGTTTGCCATCACGACCACGAAGAGCGAAGTCCATAATAGTCGACTCGATGTCAGCAAGCCCCATTGCTTCTGTATTGCGAAGTACAGGCACCATTAAACCACGATCAGTGGACACGGCTACACCAATGTCTTGGTAGCCATGGTAAACCATGTCATTGCCATCAATCGATGCGTTCACTGCTGGGAAGCGTTTAAGCGCTTCAGTCGCCGCTTTCACGAAGAATGACATGAAACCAAGTTTAGTGCCGTTGTGTGTTTTAGCAAACAAGTCTTTGTACTTAGCACGCAATTCCATGACAGGTGCCATATTGACTTCGTTGTAAGTCGTCAACATAGCAGCGGTTTGCTGAGCTTCGACCAAACGCTTCGCAATCGTGGCACGAAGACGTGTCATTGGAACACGTTTTTCAATACGGCCGTCCGCACCTAGAGCGGCTACTGGCGCAGCAGCTGGTTTAGATGCTGGAGCAGGTGCAGCTTTAGCTGGCGCAGCAGGAGCAGAGGCTTTTGCCTTCACAGCCGCGTCTACGTCTTCTTTTGTGATACGACCACCTTTGCCAGTTCCTTTCACTTGAGAAGCCGTTAAACCCGCTTCAGAAAGTGCTTTACGAGCAGCAGGACCAGCCACACCATCTTCATCACCATCTGCAGCAGAAGCAGATGAAGTGGAAGACGCTGTATTAGCAGGCGCTGCTTCAGTAGCAGACGCTCCAACCAAGAAGTTAGCAAGAACCTCATCACTAAGGACAGTATCACCTTCGTTTTTCAAGATGTCGCCAATTACACCATCAGCAGGCGCTACGACTTCTAAAACAACTTTATCCGTTTCAATGTCAACAATGTGCTCATCACGTGAACACGCTTCACCTGCTTTCTTGTACCAAGTTGCCACGGTGCCATCGGCAACAGACTCAGGGAAAGTAGGCGCTTTAATTTGAACCGTTTCTTTTGAAGAAGACGCCGCTGCAGCTGGCGCTGCTTTCTCCGCTTGCGCTGGTGCTGCAGAAGCCGCACCTGATTCAAAAATAGCCAACACTTCGTCACTTAGTACGATGTCGCCTTCTGCTTTTAAAATTTCTTTCAAAACGCCATCAGCAGGTGCAACAACTTCTAAAACAACTTTGTCTGTCTCGATGTCAACAATGTGCTCATCACGTGCACAGGATTCACCTGGCTGTTTGTACCAAGTGGCAACGGTACCGTCTGCTACCGATTCTGGAAAAGTAGGTGCTTTAATTTCAATGCTCATTTTATACCCTTATCTCTCTGACAGGCTATGGTACTAACCAACTAATGCGTCGTTGACCAGCGCTTCTTGTTCTTCAACATGGATAGACATGTAACCAGCCGCTGGGGCAGCAGACGAAATACGTCCTGCAAAACGGATTTTTAGCTCTGGGTACAGTTTTTCCAATACTCGATTCATACGGTGACGATTGGCATGCCAAGCACCTTGGTTTTTCGGCTCTTCTTGACACCATACCAAACTCTCAACATTGTTGTACTGCTCTAACACAGACTCTAGGTCAGCGTATGGGAACGGATACAACTGCTCCAAACGAATCACAGCAACATCATCTTTTTGCAACTCTTCACGACGGTTAATCAAGTCGAAATACACTTTACCGCTACATAGGATAATGCGTTTCACTTTATCCGCAGCAATGTTTTCATCCGACTCGGGAAGAACCGTTTTGAAACTGCCTTCTGCCAAGTCTTCTAATGTCGAAATCGCTTGCTTATGACGCAACAAACTCTTCGGTGACATTATGATCAGCGGACGACGCATAGGACGAATCGCTTGACGACGAAGGATATGGAAAATTTGTGACGGCGTAGTCGGAACACAAACTTGAATATTGTATTCGGCACACAACTGCAAGAAGCGTTCTAAACGTGCAGACGAATGCTCTGGTCCTTGACCTTCATAACCATGTGGCAACAACATAGTCAGACCGCATAGGCGACCCCATTTATGCTCACCACTGGTAATAAACTGGTCAATAACAACCTGTGCACCGTTAGCAAAGTCACCAAACTGCGCTTCCCATATGACCAAACCTTTTGGAGAAGTGCTGGCATAACCGTACTCAAAAGCCAATACCGCCTCTTCTGAAAGGTAAGAGTCGTAAAGATCCATTGTAGGCTGATCTTCTGACAAATGCTTAAGAGGAATATAGGTACTACCGTCTTTCTGACTGTGAATAACCGCATGACGGTGCGAGAATGTACCACGACCAGAGTCTTGACCCGTAATACGAATCGGATAACCCTGTTCAAGCAAGGTCGCAAAGGCAAGCGTTTCTGCATAACCCCAGTTAAGAGGTAAGGCACCCGCCGTCATCTTGTCGCGGTCTTGGTAAATTTTCTGCACTTGACGCTGAACAACAATACCATCAGGTATATTAGTTAACTTCCTAGCAACTTCCTGTAATTTGGAAAGCGGGTAAGTTGTATCGCCAGCATCTGTCCATTCAACACCAAGGTATGGTTTCCAATCGACAAATGAACCTGTTTGAGATTCAAGAACCAAGCTTTTCGCTACATGACGAGCGTTATCAAGGTCTTCTCTGTTCTCAGCGACCATTTGGTCAGACTTTTCTTGTGTAACCACAGATTCTGCAACGAGACGCTCAGAATAAAGAGTACGTGTCGTTTTTAGATTGTTGATCACATTGTACATTAATGGCTGAGTACCTGATGGCTCATCCGTTTCATTGTGACCACGGCGACGGTAACACACCATGTCAATCACAACATCACGACCAAACTCATAGCGGTAATCTAGCGCAAGCTGAGTGACAAACAACACGGCTTCTGGATCATCACCATTGACGTGGAAAATAGGCGCTTGAATGATTTTAGCAACATCTGTGGCATATTCCGTAGAACGCGAATCTTCTTGACGGTTCGTGGTAAAGCCCACTTGGTTGTTAATAACAATATGAACCGTACCGCCTGTACGATAAGCGCGAGTTTGAGACATCTGAAACGTCTCCATAACCACACCTTGGCCTGCAAAAGCTGCATCACCGTGAATCGAAATAGGCACAACACTTTTACCCGTTGTATCTTTACGACGATCTTGGCGAGCACGAACAGAACCTTCTACTACAGGAGAAACGATCTCCAAATGCGATGGGTTAAATGACAGAGCAATGTGTACTTCTCCGCCAGCCGTCATCACGTTAGAAGAGAAACCTTGGTGATATTTAACGTCGCCAGATGTGTTAACAAGCTTCTTACCTTCAAACTCGTCAAATAAATCTTTGGGATTTTTACCAAGCGTATTAACTAATACGTTAAGACGCCCACGGTGAGCCATGCCGATAACAACTTCTTTGGCACCAAGTGCACCGGAGCGCTGAATCAACTCGTTTACCATGGGGATTAAGCTTTCGCCACCCTCAAGACCAAAGCGTTTTGCACCAGGATAACGACTAGCAAGGTATTTCTCTAAGCCTTCCGCTGCTGTTAAACGTTCCAATAGGCTTTCGCGAGTTTCTTGGGAATATTCTGGACGAGAACGAACGGATTCGACACGCTGTTGAAGCCAAGCTTTTTCTTGAGTATCAACAATGTGCATAAACTCATAACCAATGCTACCGCAATAGGTTTTTTCAAGTTCCGATACAATTTCACTTAATTTAAGCGAATCTTTATTAAAGAATAAAGAGCCAACATTGAATACTGTATCTAAATCAGCGCCCGTTAATTGGTGATAGCCAATATCTAAATCAGCTACTTTCTCACGTTTTTGTAATCCAAGCGGATCAAGTGTTGCATGTTGATGCCCACGAACGCGGTAAGCATTAATCAACTGCAAAACACTAATTTGCTTCTGTTCATGATCAGAACTTGCAACATTACCTGTAGAAACAGGCATTGAGCGAAATTTATTCTTACCAATCTGTAGAAACTGCTCTTGAATCACTGAATGAGGTAGATCAGTTGATTGCGCTTCGCTTACACGAGGCAATTGATCAAAACATTTACGCCATTCTTCCGACACTGAGTTCGGATCGACGAGGTAGCTTTCAAACAACCCTTCAACATATTCCAAGTTTCCACCTGAAAAGTGAGAGGTGCTCCACAGCAACTCCATTAAACTTTCGTGCATTCTCGATCACCCTTATGTTCGAGCCAGCTACCAGGGTCCGGTATCAACCTATTGATTAAGGTCGATCATTTTATCAGGCCCGTAAGGCTATTAAAGCCTCGATTTTTTGTTTATTTCCAGCCACTTCCGCCCTTCTACGTTTAATACTCAACCACTACAAACACTTCATTCATACAAACAAACAAAGCACTTTGAATCCGTAATCACTAAGGCAGTGGTCTTTCTTAGGCGCTTCCTTGCCCGTAAAGATCGAATTTTAAATCGTTTTTTCCATATTCTCTACATCAGAATATGAAAAAATGGCGGCATTGAACCATTATTCAAGCCGCCGAGTTTATGCGATCACATTAAAACAACACGATGGATCACACAACACATCATCAGGTCGCTCTCTGCAAAAGCATAGAACGAATATTACCAATGGCCTTAGTCGGATTTAATCCTTTAGGACATACATTTACACAGTTCATAATACCATGGCAACGGAAGACACTAAATGGATCATCTAGATCACTAAGACGCTCTTGCGTGGCCGTATCACGACTGTCCGCCAAGAAACGGTAAGCTTGCAACAATCCTGAAGGCCCTACAAACTTATCTGGATTCCACCAGAAAGATGGACATGCAGTTGAGCAGCAAGCACACAAGATACATTCATAAAGACCATCAAGCTTTTCACGTTCTTCTGGGCTTTGCAAACGTTCAATTGCTGGCGCTGGTGTATCATTTAGCAAATAAGGACGAATCTTCTCATATTGCTTGTAGAACTGACCCATATCAACCACAAGATCACGAACCACTGGCAAGCCAGGAAGAGGACGCAATACCAATTTACCTTTTTTTACAGCCTCAGAAACCGGCGTAATACAAGCCAAGCCATTCTTTCCTGACATATTCATGCCATCAGAGCCACATACACCCTCACGACATGAACGACGGTATGAAATACTTGGATCTTGCGCTTTAAGCAAATTCAAAACATCAAGCACCATCAAGTCTTTACCTGCTGGCAACTCAATCTCATAATCCTGCATGTAAGGAGCGTCGTCCTTCTCAGGATTGTAGCGATAGATACTAACTAACATTGACATAACTCCTTAGTATGAACGAGCCTTAGGTGGGAAAGCTTCCATGGTCTTTGGCGCAAAGTTTACATCACGCTTGGTTACAGTCTTACCTACTGGATGGAATAAAGAATGTTTCAACCAGTTTTCATCGTCACGTTCAGTAAAGTCATTGCGAGCATGAGCACCACGACTTTCCTTACGGAATTCAGCCGGAATAGCTGTCGCTTCAGCAACTTCAAGTAAATTTTCAAGCTCTAAAGCTTCAATACGCGCTGTATTGAATGCTTGACTCTTATCTTCAAGATACAAATTTTCAACACGAGTACGAATTTCTTTTAACTGCGCAAGACCTTTTTGCATTGCTTCGCCATCACGAAACACACCAAAATAAAGCTGCATTACACGCTGCAGATCAGCACGCACCGCTGCAACACTTTCGCCGCCTGTGGAACTATTCAAACGATTCAGGCGAACCAATGCTTTTTCAATATTGGTGTCATCAGCATCCAATGAATCAAAACCTTCATCCAATGACTTCTTAACCTGAATACCAACCGCACGCCCAAACACAACTAAATCTAGCAGCGAGTTACCACCCAAACGGTTAGCGCCATGCACCGATACACAAGCCGCTTCACCACAAGCATAAAGACCATCAATAATAACGTCTTCACCAGCTTCGTTAACTTTAATTGCTTGACCGCCAATATTAGTTGGAATGCCACCCATCATGTAATGACAAGTTGGAATAACAGGAATCGGCTCTTTTACTGGATCAACGTGAGCAAAAGTACGAGATAACTCAAGAATACCAGGAAGACGCTTATTCAACGTTTCTTCACCCAAGTGATCCAACTTAAGCAATACGTGATCACCATCAGGACCACAACCACGCCCTTCCAAAATCTCAAGAATCATTGAACGAGCAACCACATCTCGACCGGCAAGGTCTTTTGCGTTTGGAGCATAACGCTCCATGAAACGTTCACCATCTTTATTGATCAGGTAACCACCTTCACCACGACAACCTTCCGTCACTAGTGTACCAGCACCGTAAATACCGGTTGGGTGGAATTGCCACATTTCCATATCTTGCATTGGGAAGCCAGCACGCAAAGCCATACCAACGCCATCACCCGTATTGATGTGAGCATTCGTCGTAGATTGATAAATACGACCTGCGCCACCTGTAGCAATAACCGTTGCTTTCGCTTTCAGATAAACGGTCTCACCGCTCTCGATACAAATCGCGATAACACCAACAACAGCGTCTTCTCTGTTTTTTACAAGATCAGTGGCGTACCATTCGTTGAAGAATGTAGTACCACCTTTAAGGTTGCCTTGATACAGTGTATGTAGCAGTGCATGACCAGTACGGTCTGCAGCAGCACAAGTACGGGCAGCCTGACCACCTTTACCAAAGTCTTTAGACTGACCACCAAACGGACGCTGATAAATACGACCCTGCTCAGTACGAGAGAATGGCAATCCCATGTGCTCTAATTCAAAAACGGCTTGAGGACCGACAGAACACATGTATTCGATTGCATCTTGGTCGCCAATATAATCCGACCCTTTTACAGTGTCATACATGTGCCAGCGCCAATCATCGTTTGGATCATCACTTGCAATGGCACAAGTAATACCACCCTGCGCAGAAACCGTGTGTGAACGAGTTGGAAATACTTTAGTAACGCATGCCGTATTCAAACCAGATTCGGTCAACTGGAGCGCAGCACGCATACCTGCGCCGCCCCCACCAATAACAATGGCATCAAAAGAAATAGTACGAATATTTGCCATTACTTATAGCCCCCAAAGAACTTGAACACCCCATACGATGTAAACAAACATTACAAAACCGCATAGAGATTGAAAGAAGAAACGTGCACCCGTTGCTTTAATATAGTCAGTTGAAACAGACCATAATCCAATCCAAGAATGCATACCAATCGACAAAAGCACCATTAGACTGAATATTCGCATCCATGTCGCTTCAAATAAAGCACTCCACTGATCGTATGTAAGATCAGGATTCAGCAACAAATAACCAATGATAAAAACCGTGTACAAAGACAATACAACAGCAGACACTCGCTGCATCATCCAGTCGTAAAGACCAGAGCGACCAAAACTTGTGATTTGAGTTACCATATCCACACTCCTGCTAACACGATTAGAACGGCAGCAATCGCAATATTTGCAATAGCAGCATTACGCCCACTCTCTAACTCTTCAAAATAACCCATATCCATGAACAAGTGTTTCACACCTGCTACAAAGTGGTACATCAGCGCAGAAACAACACCCCAAATAACAAACTTTACTAGAAAACTAGTTTGTAGTGCATTAACCACCTGATCAAAACCTTCTTGCGACTCTAAAGAAAGATCGAATGCATAAAACAAGAAAGCCAACCCTACAAAAAGGATGATTCCTGTTACACGGTGAAGAATAGACACGATTGCTGTGACTGGCTGAGATATGGTTAAAATATCAAGGTTGACTGGTCTTTTTTTATTCACGACTTTTACACCATTTTGTGTTGATTGAATGGTCAATCACGACCCAATGTCTATACGTGCTATATTCAGCTCTGGATCAGAGTAAAATAATGACGTCATAGGCCTACTTTGAAAATCCCATCGATTTGCAAACAAATGTTTAAAAGCGACTCTCTTTTATCCATTAGCATCAACAAATCAATGAAATCGTCTGAGGCGCAATTATAGACCAGCCAAAAATACTAAGACAAATAGACTGAACGAGAGGTTTTCAATGGTCACCATTCATCAAATGAATGTAACCATAAGCCGAAACAATAATGGTATAAAATTACATAAAAAACCACACTAAAAAAACGACAAAAAACCCATATAATCAACAAGTTAATTGTTTTTGAGCATTTTCTTGACTTTACATCAACCCCTTGTTTTGTCAGATAATTACAAAATAACACAACCTAATGTAAATAGAGTGCAAATGAACAAGATTGACTTTTATAGTCTAGAGACAGTATTTTTTCCGCACCTTCTGGGCCAGGTGGAGTCAACCTACGACGTCTTAGCCCCGAACCAGAATACGAAGGAGACCATAAATGGCTGATAAAAAAGCGCTACTCAAAGTGGATGGGATCGATAAAGCTATCGAACTTCCTGTTCTTTCAGGCACCCTAGGTACAGACGTTATCGACGTTCGAGGCTTAGGTGCGAACGGTGTATTCACCTACGATCCAGGATTTATGTCTACCGGCTCTTGTGAATCCTCTATTACTTACATAGATGGAGATGCTGGCATTCTTTTGCATCGCGGCTATCCTATTGCCCAACTTGCAGAACACTCAGACTATCTAGAAACCTGCTATTTATTACTTTACGGGGAATTACCCGACAAAAAACAAAAAGCAGAATTTGAAAGAACGGTTGGCAAACACACCATGGTCAACCAATCAATGCACAAATTCATTGAAGGTTTCCGAAATGATGCCCACCCTATGGCCATCATGTGCGGTCTTGTTGGAGGCTCTATCGGCTTTTTACCAAGATCACATGGACATCAGCAACCCTAAGCATCGTGAAATTGCTGCGTTCCGCCTGATTTCTAAAATGCCAACGCTCGCTTCAATATGCTATAAGTATTCTAAAGACCAACCAGTTATGTACCCACGTAACGACTTGTCTTATGCTGAAAACTTTTTGTACATGATGTTTGCAACACCTTGCGAGGATTACAAAGTAAACCCCGTTTTCGCCAAGGCTATGGATAGAATATTCATCCTGCACGCAGATCATGAACAAAATGCCTCAACCTCCACAGTTCGTCTCGCAGGCTCCTCAGGCGCCAACCCGTTTGCGTGTATTGCAGCAGGCATCGCGACACTTTGAGGTCCAGCTCATGGTGGTGCCAACGAAGCGGTACTAACTATGCTGGAAGAGATTGGCGACGTTGAGCACATCGACAAATTTATCGCCAAAGCAAAAGATAAAAATGATCCTTTCAGATTGATGGGCTTTGGTCATCGTGTATACAAAAACTTTGACCCTCGTGCCAAAGTGATGCGCGAAACCTGTGATCAGGTATTGGCAGAACTTGGTCAATCAGACGATCCTTTACTAAAAATCGCTAAACGCCTTGAACAGATTGCTCTAGAAGATCCTTATTTCGTAGAACGTAAGCTTTATCCAAACGTTGATTTCTACTCAGGCATCATCATGAAAGCAATTGGCATTCCAACCAGTATGTTTACTGTTATCTTCGCCATGTCTCGTACTATTGGCTGGATCTCTCACTGGAATGAAATGATCAGTGGACCTTATAAAATTGGCCGTCCGCGCCAACTTTATGTCGGTAAACCACAGCGCGATTATCCGACTAAAAAGTAATACACCAATATCGTGGTATTACAAAAAACGCGCCTTTCGGCGCGTTTTTTTATCACTCTTTTTTAAATAGCATTCAGTATAGGATACTAAGAATCACTCCTCATCCTCTTCTACAATCTCTGTAACCGTAGAATGACCGCACTTAATGCAGTCACCTTCAATCCAAACTCGATCTTTACTTTCAAATTCCTTTGGGTTGACCATCCCTAAATCCACTTCCATACAATGGTTGCACCAAGTTTGCGCCAAAAAATCTCTTTGCTCTTCTTCAGGACGAGCGAAGAAATCTCTTTCTACTATGTTTTCTTCTAGTTCATCTGTCATTCAATTTACTCCACTGTATTGATAGGATGCGACTCGATTTGCATCAGGATCTAACGCATTTAATGGAGCACTGATTAGCAAACGACTCAAGGATATGCTGTTAAATAGCTTCTGCTTGTCCCCATCAATTTCTAGTGCAAACTCAATGGTATCACCATCCACTTGAAGCAAAGTCACATTACGCACAACGCCAATACTTTCTAAATATGACTGAACCTTACTCATAACATTGTAGCTTTCTACACCTGCCACTCGAACTGTTAACTGACTAACAGAACCACTATTGCGCACGGAAGCGTAGCGAGAAGAAAACACTTTCGCCAATTTAGTCGTTGCTTGATCAACCACCGCTTTTAGAGTATTTCCCGACAATACAAATCGCTCTGACTCCCCTCCCTTCAGTAACACCAACAAATTCCCGCTCATTTGCCCGGCATAATTACTAATCCTTATGGCGGCAACAGAATCTGTTTGATAACGCGTACTCGCTCGGGCAATACTATCCTCAAAAAAGCCCCATACGTCTGCTGTAGAAATGGTTCTTTTGTCAACCTCGTCCTGCAAAGGTGCGTAGATAGGCAAACCTGCCAAATTGGCCGATTGTGCAAATTCATTCAATACAACCGACGGCTCTCTTGAGCCAGACAAACTTCTTACGCCATTGGTTTCACTTACTAACCACACTAAGACAGAAGGTCTGTTTTCCCCCCATACCGGTAAATTATTTTGTGATAAAAAGCGATCAATAGACTCTTGGTAGAACGTGACCCGAACTTGTTTACCAGGCACTAATCCCCCATCAGAGGATATAAGCTCACTGAGCGAAGCAACTGAGTGTTGTGCAACCCACGCTGACGCTTGACGCTTAGCTTGAGCCATCACACTATTGGTGATGGCTTCTTTATCACCTGATACTTTTATCAGTACTTCTTCTGCCGCCAAACCAAACGCTTGGCTTAACATCTGATCTTCTGATTGAGTCACAGGCAAATTAATTTCAGCACTATAAAGCCCCTGAACAGGGACCGCATTGGCTGTCGGAATCAACAAAACACTAATGAGTAATAAAAATATACGAGAATTCATAGCCTTTCCTTCGTTTATTTGCCTATTCTACTGTCTTAATTGCAAAGAACCATAGCCCTAATGCGCCACTATGCTAAAATGCCTTTTTTCCTCGTACCATGATAAGGCATAGGCAATGACCAAGTCAGATAAACCATCGATTAGTTATAAAGACGCAGGCGTAGATATCAACGCTGGCAATCAACTTGTTGAACGTATTAAAGGCGTAAGCAAAAAAACTCGTCGCCCTGAAGTAATGGGTGGTCTGGGAGGCTTTGGTGCTTTGACACGCCTTCCCACAAAATATAAAAACCCCATACTTGTTTCTGGCACAGACGGTGTCGGTACCAAGTTGCGCTTAGCTATGGATCTTAATCAACACGACACCATTGGTATCGATCTTGTCGCAATGTGCGTGAACGATCTCGTTGTTGCCGGCGCTGAGCCTCTATTATTCCTAGATTACTACGCCACTGGCAAGCTAGATGTTGATGTCGCCGCCAATGTTGTCACAGGTATTGGCGAAGGCTGTATACAAGCTGGTTGCGCACTCGTTGGTGGCGAAACGGCAGAAATGCCAGGCATGTATCATGATGGTGATTATGATCTCGCTGGCTTTTGTGTTGGTGTCGTTGAAGAAGAAAACATCATCGATGGCAGTAAAGTAAAAGCAGGCGACACATTGATCGCATTAGGTTCATCTGGCCCTCACTCCAATGGCTACTCCCTAATTCGTAAAATCCTTGAAGTCAGCAAAGCCGACCTTAACCAAGAAATCGACGGTGTCGCCCTAAAAGACGCTCTAATGGAGCCAACTCGTATTTACGTCAAATCCATTCTTAAGTTGATGGAATCCGTTTCAGTTAATGCTTTGGCTCACATCACCGGTGGCGGGCTGCTAGAAAACATTCCTCGTGTATTACCTGAAGATACCGCTGCTCGTATTGATGCCACTAGTTGGAAACGTCCTGCTGTGTTTGATTGGCTACAAGAACAAGGAAATGTTAAGCAAGAAGAGATGTATCGTGTTCTAAACTGCGGCGTCGGCATGGTACTTTCTATTGATGCAGAAAAAGCAAATGAAGCACTCGCTATTCTAAAAGCAGAAGGTGAAAATGCTTGGATCATTGGTGATGTTTGTCCTCGTAATGGTGGAAAGGAAGTATTAATCTCAGACCTTGAGGCGCAGGCATGAGTTTTCCGATCGTTGTCTTAATTTCTGGCAGCGGCAGCAACTTGCAAGCTTTGATTGATCAAAGCTTGCAAGGAAAACTCGACATCAATATTTGTGCGGTGATCAGTAATAAAGCACAAGCCTACGGACTTGAAAGAGCCAAGATGGCGGGTATTCCCACTCATACACTCGACCATAAGTTATTTGCGAGTCGAGAAGAGTTTGATGCCGAGCTGCAAGCGATTATTGATCAGTACCAACCAAAGTTGGTTGTTCTTGCTGGCTTTATGCGTATTTTGACTGAAACGTTTGCGAAACATTACGAAGGTAGAATGCTCAACATTCACCCATCGCTGCTTCCTAAATACAAGGGTTTGAATACGCATCAACGGGCAATTGATGCAAATGAGAAAGAGCATGGTGTGTCAGTACATTTCGTGAGTCCAGAATTGGATGCTGGTGCCGTTATACTTCAAGCAAGTACAAGTATAGCCACTGACGATACGGCAGAATCTTTGGCTGCAAAGGTCCATGCCCTAGAACATATTATCTATCCTCTGGCCGTAAAATGGTTCAGCGAGAAAAGATTAACATTTGAGAACGGAAAAGCTTTTTTGGATACGAATGCACTACCACAAAGCGGCATTCTATATAATGAAGCGTTAACATGATGTAGGAGAAAGTATGAGAGGCTCGTAAAATTCCAATATTATTAATGGTTATTTTTATGAGTATTCCCATGCTTTCTCTTCTCTCAGCAAAAGCAAATGCCACGCAAACGCAAACGCAAAACACGTTTCTAAAACCCTACTCCGCCGTATATAGCACCATCTGGAAAAAAGGCATTAGCTTAAAAGTAGAAGGCAAGCAAACCTTGTCAAAAAAATCTGGCGACCTGTGGCAGTTTGTTTTTACGGCTGACAGCATGATTGCCTCACTCAACGAGTCCTCTACTTTTCATGTCAGAAATCACCAAATAATTCCAACCAGCTATCATTACAAAAGTTCAGCGCTAGGAAAAAAACGCAGCGCCACCTTGACCTTTGATTGGGACAACAACCTCGTTCGTAACGATATAAAAGACAAACCTTGGAACCTCACCATCCCTTTAAAAACACTTGATAAATTATCTGTGCAACTTCAAGTTAGACAAGACTTAAAGCTGGGGAAAAACGAATTTGATTACCAAATTGCCGACGGTGGATATATTAAAAATTGGCGATTCAAACGTGACAAGACAGAAGATATTAACACCAAATTGGGTCGATTCTCTGCCATTAAAATCATTCGTACTGATAATCTCGAAAAAGGCAAAAAGACATCTTTTTGGTTTGTCCCAACACTTGACTACTTGTTGGTTAAACTAGAACACCAAGAAGATGGCGAATCTTATCAACTTGATATTGAATCCGTTAAATAAACTTAGACTAAGTCTCTAGGTGTATTAACGTTTAACAAGTCAGCGTCGTTAGCCCAAATAACAGACTGACAACCAAATTTCTCATAAAAAGCTGAAACATTATATATCAGAGTTTCCTCTAGAAATTGGCTAAGCGCGTTGTGAGTCCTTTCTACAGGTAAAATAGCATGCAGTGGATGAGTACCAGAGCCACTTTCTAAAAAATGGATTTTTTCTGGAGCCAACAGACTGGCTTGTTTCAGTTTGGCAAAGGCATCACTATTGATACACGGAGTATCACAAGGCGATATCAATAAATGTGACGTTTTCGCAAAGGCCAAACAAGCTAACAAACCTGACAATGGCCCTTTTCCTTGATAAGCCAGATCATCGGCAATCACCTCATAACCAAGCGCGGCATAAGCGTCAAAATTCCGGTTCGCATTAATAAACACGCTATCAGCCACTTGCTGCAAAGCTTGCCCGACCAACAGGGCCATAGGGGTATTCCGAAACAACAGCAAACCTTTGTCTTGACGTGACATCCGCTCAGCGTTGCCCCCCGCTAATACCGCTGCTGATAATGAGATAAACGCCATACAACCTTCTTTTATATCTGAGAATCAAAGTACGCTTTGTCACGTTTTAACCAAATACTGTCTGCTAAAACGAGACACTCTTCATGAGAAGTCACACCATAAAGAAGTCCAGCCACCGACGCAATGGTTTGCCTTACCGCTTGTTGTCCGAATGGGTCCAACTGATCACCACGCCAATGATCGGTTAATCGAGACAAATCTACATTGTCTTTTAGGCGTTTATGCTCTTGTTCTGCTTTGGGCCAATTCGACCAACTCGCCATCCCTTGCTGCCATTTGCCTAGCGTCACATCTCGCTCAGGATTGACCTCTGCTTCCCCATTCCCTCCTCTAAAAACCAAGACGGATGCATCTCCTAACTGTTCGCAGGCAGAAAGATGCAGCTCATCATAACCGCGATGAAAAACACCATGCACACTATGAGCGGCAAAAAATGGATTCATCATACGGACTACAGTATTAACGGGCGAACGCAATCCCAATACGTATTTGAGATCCATCATACTAGCCAACGTTTCATCCACTTTACCCAATGGCATATAAGCAAAACACCGTGTCTCAAGCATTTGGCTTAACTGCTCTCTTGACTGACAGACCTGCAACCCCAATTGCTCAATCACCTCCTCCACGTACAGACGATTTTCCCCTTCAAAGGTATGTCCATGCATGACAATTTTCGTTCCGATATTCGCTAAAGCCACAGCAGCGAGCAAAAACCAAGGTAATTCATTTCGTTTACCAGCGTAGGCAGGCCAGTCTAGGTCAACCTTAATAGATAATGGCTTTTTTTGAGATAAATACCGCCTAGTGGCTTTGGTAAAACCAACCGTTTCGTCTACTGTCTCCTCTCTGATTCGAATCAACATCCAAAAAGCCCCTGATTGCTCTGGTGCGACCTGACCAGACAACATCAAGCCCATAGCATGCTCAGCTTCATCAACCGTTAAACTGCGCGCGCCTTTCTTGCCACGACCCAATATTTTAACGTATTGCGTAAAATCATTACTTCGGATCGTACTACTCATACAGACACCTCCAGCCTAACAGAGAAAAAGCGTTTTAACTCCGGCAAACAAGAACCGCAATTCGTGCCACATCTTAATGTGGAACCCAATCCTTCAACCGAATCAACGCCGTTAGAAACCGCCTTCTCAATCTGCTTAGTGCCCACCTGATAACAGGAGCAAACGATTTCTCCTTTTTCTTCGATATTGGCAGGCATACCCACCAACATAGCCAAACGCTCTTGTGCTGACAGCGCAGTATCAATAGTCAATGTCGAAATCAACCAATCTGCAACAATGGACTCAGGTTGTGAATGCAGGTACATCAGTAAATTCAATTTTTGATCCACCAGCTTCGCCAGTCGAATCTGCTGAGTGACAGGGTTTAAATATTCCAACCACTCCACTGACTCAGCGTCATCTTGATAACCTTGTTTCAGCGTCTCATGGGTTTGTCCGGCAGGCCATACGACTTCATAATGAAAGCCTTGCTCCGAGGGGACATGGCACCAATATAGGCAATCCGATAAGATCAAAGACTCTACAGAAACCACCATGCCGTAACACACGTTCGTAACCGCTTCGAGCCTTACTTGAGCATGTTTCGATTCAGGCTGACCAGATAACGGATCAACAATTTGTGGTATCAGATTAGATACCACAGAGACGTTGGCAAATTGTTGCGTCCAGTGAATGGGAACAAACACATTTCCAGGCGCAACAGCTCGGCTCCATTTGGCTTTTAATAACACCTCACCATTGGCAGAGGTTATACGCACCAAAGTTTTATCTTTGATACCAAGGTGTTGCGCATCTTTGGGATGAATCTCTACATAAGGTTGCGCGGTATGTTTAGCCAGTGACGCGGCATCCCCCGTTCTCGTCATGGTATGCCACTGATCGCGCACACGCCCGGTATTCAAGGTAAACGGCCATTCTTGTGAAGCTTGGGCCTTTGGCAAGCTTGGTGTAATTGCAATAAACCTTGCTCGGCCGTCGGGGGTAAAAAACCGTCTATCTTCAAACATTCGCTTGGTGCCTTCAGGGCGACCTTTTGGAACCGGCCATTGCACCGGAGTCAGCGCATCGTATTCCATCTTGGTCATCTGGCTAAAATGCCCAATATCGAAATCCCGTTTGCCATTATTTTCAAATGCCGATAACGCGGCATGCTCAGCAAAGATCTCATGAGCATGTTGATAAGAAAAGGCTGCAGCAAAGCCCAAACTTTTTGCCACTTCACAGATTGCCCACCAATCATGCCTAGCGTCACCTGGAGCAGGCAACAAACCACGCTGACGCGATATACGTCTCTCCGAATTGGTCACTGTACCGTCTTTTTCACTCCAACCCGTCGCAGGCAATAGAACATCAGCCATGGCGGTTGTGTCGGTATGGGCTTTACAGTCACTGACAATCACCAACTCACATTTTTCCAATGCACGTCGAACTTGAGCCGTGTCAGGCAAACTTACCATGGGATTGGTCGACATAATCCACACCACTTTCACCTTACCTTCTTCCATGGCCTGAAATAAGTCGACGGCTTTTAAACCATTCTCTGTCGCCATATTGGGCGCTTGCCAGAAGCGCTGTACCAAATCTTGGGCGCTCGGTGTGGCAAAATCCATATGAGCTGCCAACTGATTCGCCAAACCACCCACTTCTCGCCCCCCATAGCATTAGGCTGTCCGGTAATAGAAAAAGGCCCAGCACCTTCTTTGCCAATACGACCAGTGGCTAAATGACAATTGATAATCGCGTTGCATTTGTCCACGCCCGACGATGACTGATTCACGCCTTGAGAGTAAAAGGTGATGGTCCTCGGGGTGTCATGCCACCAACGGACGAAACACGCTAACGCTTGCTCATCAACCCCACAAAAACCTGCCGTGAAAGACAAGCTTGGAGTCGATGCCGTTGCTTGCGCTAAAGCAACCTCAAACCCATTGGTATGATTAGCGATAAAATTACTATCAAGGCTTTTTGCTAATACGGAGTCGTGTAGTAAAAAAGAAAATATCGCCGCATCACTACCGGGCTTAATGGCCAAATGTAAATCCGCAATATCGCAAGTAGCGGTTTCACGCGGATCAATCACCACAACTTTCATGTGTGGTCGCTGCTGTTTTGCCGCCACGATTCGCTGATACAAAATAGGATGTGTCCACGCAGCGTTTGACCCCACCATGATCAATAGGTCGCACCGCTCTAAATCCTCGTAGTTACAAGGCACAGTGTCTGAACCAAAAGCACGTTTATAGCCAACGACGGCAGACGCCATACATAAACGAGAATTGGTATCGACATTTGCCGTCCCGATAAAGCCTTTGGCAAGCTTATTGGCTACATAATAATCTTCCGTGAGAATTTGACCTGAAAGATAAAACGCAAAGGCATCAGGTCCATGGTCTTTGACAACTTGAGCAATTTTTGCGCTCACAGTATCAATGGCTGATTGCCAAGTGACTGGCTGACCATCCACCACAGGCGTTAATAAACGGTCGTCTGATCGAATAGTTTGCGCAAGACTGCTGCCCTTCACACACAAACGACCAAAATTAGCAGGATGATCCATATCACCGGAAACTGATGGCATTCTTACATTTTCTGATTGCGCGTCGATTAAATTGACACCACAGCCAACACCACAATATGGACAGGTCGTTTTCACACTCGTTGCTGTTCTATTTGCTACTGGCATAGACCCTCTTCACTCTTTGTCACGCTTTTTGAGCAAAAAAAGCCCAATCACTTTTTAAAAAAGTGATTGGGCCTCGTTGCCTTTTGTAATATCTGAATGCTTTATGAGTAAGCCATCGTCGGTTTACGGTGCATCAGTAATATTAATAAAGCAATAAATAAGCCAAGTTTTAAAAGCATCAAAAAATCACACTACTCCTTACACATTATGGATGAGTGGTTAATTTTCCGAACAGTATGCAGTCGCTACAGCGTCAATAAGGCTCCTAAATAGTGCACAAGCACTCTTTTGGTACTGTTATCAATAACTCGCGACGAACACTTCCCCACCTTCTAACTTTGCATCCCAATGAGGGATCTTGATATCCTCTTCAAGACATTGGCCTGATGACAGTACAAAATGTTGTTTGTACAAAGGACTTGCCACCACCCATTGCTCCTGTAGATGAGCGATCAAACCACGCGACAACACATTCGCCTTGCCTATCGGATCCCAATTACTAATAGCAAATACTTTTTGCTCTGATTCTGGAACGTAAAAGAGGGCCACTTGTTCACCACTGACCATAGCCGCTACTCCAGCACCTTCCACCAAATCTTCTTGCTTACAAATCAATTTCCATGGGGTCGTCATTGTATTAGCCCACCTTAGCAATTAATTGCTGTTTTTCTGATTCCGTTGCTGGGCGCATCTGGTTACGCTCTTCAACAAATACCACATTGCTATCACTTCCCTCATAATTCACAAACTGGCGAAATGTTTTTAGGGCCTCTGGATCTTGCAACGTTGTTTTCCATTCGCATTGGAAAGTATCTACGACATGTTGCATCCGCGCCTCCAGCTCGGCACACAGTCCCAGCTTATCGTGTATCACGACATCTTTTAGATATTCCAATCCTCCATCTAAACTTTCCATCCACACAGAAGTTCGCTGTAAACGATCAGCGGTTTTCGTGTAAAACATGAGCACGCGATCGATATATTTAACTAAGGTTTCATCGTCTAGGTCTTTGGCAAACAAATCACCGTGGCGTGGTTTCATCCCTCCATTGCCGCACACATATAAGTTCCAACCCCCTTCCGTTGCGATCACGCCGATGTCTTTGCTCTGCGCCTCAGCACACTCTCGCGTACAGCCAGATACCGCAAACTTAATCTTATGAGGCGAGCGCAATCCCTTGTAACGATTCTCTAAATCAATCGCCATTTTCATGCTGTCATTTACACCATAGCGACACCAAGTACTCCCGACACAGGATTTCACGGTACGCAAAGATTTCCCATAGGCTTGGCCTGTTTCAAATCCAGCAGCGATTAACTTTTCCCAAATTTCGGGCAATTGCGACAAGGTCGCACCAAATAGATCAATCCGCTGACCACCTGTTACTTTGGTATATAAACCGTATTCTTTTGCCACTTGCCCCAAAACAATCAATCTATCAGGCGTTATTTCCCCACCAGGAATTCGCGGCACGATGGAATAAGTTCCGTCTTTTTGCATGTTGGCAAGGAAACGGTCGTTAGTATCTTGGAGGCTAATGTGTTCTTTTTTCAACACATAGTCATTCCAGACACTGGCTAAAATTGACCCAACCGCGGGTTTGCAAATCTCACAACCATGACCTTTACCATGCTTCTTAATAAGCTCGCTAAAGGTTCTGATCTCACCCACTTTAATAAGGTTGTATAAATCTTGGCGGGTATAAGCAAAATGCTCACAAATGTCTGTACTGACTTCCACCCCTAAGGCCAGCAACTCATTATCAACGACTTTTTTCAATAACGCCGCACAACCGCCGCACCCTGTCGCGGCTTTGGTGACGCCTTTCACATCACCAACGGATAAGGCTCCATTACACACCGCGTCGCTAATATCTTGCTTAGAGACATTATGACAACTACAAATCGATGCCGTCGCAGGTAAGGCATATACACCTAAACCAACGGATACACCATCCATCGCAGGTAAAATAAGCGCTTGAGCTTGTTCAGGTAAATCAATGGCATTGAGATAGTATTGCAGCAAGGTATCGTAATAATGATTATCTCCCACCAAAACCGCGCCCAATAGCTTCTTGCCGTCTTCAGAGACCACCATTTTCCGATACATTTGGCCAATTTCATCTTGATAAACAAAGACTTTACAGCCTTGAGATTGAGCGTGGGCATCACCAATCGAACCTACATCACAGCCTAACAGCTTCAATTTGGTACTCATGTCCGCACCCGTGAAGGTAACCGCAGCATTCCCCAATAAATGGCCCGCTGCGGATTTCGCCATGGCGTAACCCGGTGCCACCAAGCCAAAGATACGATTATTCCAAAGCGCACATTCACCAATAGCATAAATGTCTTCATCACTGGTTTGGCAATGATTGTTCACACAGATACCGCCACGCTCACCCACCGCCAAACCAGATTGATGCGCCAAAGCATCTTGTGGTCGAATCCCCGCAGAGAATAAAATCAGGTCGGTTTCTAGATGAGAGCCATCAGCAAAGTTCATGCGATGGAAAGCATTCTCACCATCAATTATTTCTTTGGTCGCCGTGTCAGTGTAAACCTTCACATCTAAGCCTTCTATCATTTCTTTTAGAACTGCACCGCCCTTTTCATCAAGCTGGACCGGCATTAACCGTGGTGCAAATTCCACAACACTGGTTTCCAAACCAAGATTTTTCAGCGCATTAGCTGCCTCCAACCCAAGTAAACCACCACCGACAACCGTGCCTCTTGTTACTTGTTTCGCACAAGCTCTAATCGCGTCAAGATCATCAAGAGTACGATAAACAAAGGTGTTATCACGTTTATGACCTGGAATAGGTGGAACAAAAGGATAAGATCCGGTCGCCAGAACCAGTTTGTCATAAGACAAAGATTCACCATCTTGCAATGTTAATTGACGAGCATCGCGGTCAATAGCGATCACCAAGCTATTGGTAAAATAACGCACACCGTGTTCGTAGTATAAAGTGCCATCTGTCATGGCTAAATCAGCCGCGCCCTTACCAGTGAAATATTCACTGAGATGCACACGGTCGTAGGCTAAATATGGCTCTTCACCAAACACGGTTATTTGAAAAACGTCATGCCCACCTTGCTCGATCATTTGTTCCACAAAATGGTGACCGACCATGCCATTGCCAATAACAACGAGATGAGGTTTTGTGGTCAGAAAAGACACTGTAGAAGTCATTGTGTTCCCCTTGCAATATTAGTTTGCCTAACGGCTAGCAACGTCTAAAACACCTTGATTTAGGCCACTTGTGAACAGCAGTACGCTTCACCAAATACCAGTAAATCCAGCATGTCAGAGACATTGGTCTTATTTTGAATTAGCTGGAAATACCAGCTGCCATCGGCGACGTTGCCATAAAGAATTACACCAACCAGTAAGCCGTCGTTGACCACCAGCTTGCGATAATGATTTGCGCTAACATCTTTAAAAAAGATGCAGCTGTCTTCTTTTGAAGGCTGAATCCTGCCTACGGAAAAAAGATTCACGCCTGATACTTTCAACTTAGTCGGGGTGGGCTTCTATCGCAAACGCAGACTCCTCCCCAACTAACACCTTCATCAAAACGTTAATTTGTGTCCAGATTGGCGCAACTAAGCCAAAGGTCTGCTGGTCAAATTCGCAGCACTCCCCTAGCGCATAGACATCAGGATGAGAGGTTTGCATGTGTTGATCGACCACAATCGCTCGGTTAATGTCTAATCCCGCCTGCTTTGCCAGCGTGATTTCCGGCGTAATACCAGCCGCCATAACAACTAAACTCACCGCTAACAACTCGCCATTTTCACAGACAATATGAGAAACACGACCATCGGCTGCTTGTAGACATTCTCTGGGAGATTCCTCCAGACGAAACTCAACCCCCATTTGTTCAAGCCTATTTAGCAAAAGCCCGGCTGATTCCTCGTCCAACTGTCGATTTAACAACCAATTTGAGCGATGAAAGACCACAACCTTGTGCCCACGCTTCACCAACCCCACTGCCGCCTCTAACCCAAGTAAGCCACCGCCAATAACACAAATGGAGTGACTACCTTCTAGCTGAGTCATAACTTCCACATCATCAAGCGTACGAAACCCCATCACATTTGAGGCAGACATTCCTTTAATAGGCAATACACTGGCTCTAGACCCTGTTGCCAAAACTAATTGGTCATACGCTATTCTTTCCCCGCTGGATAAATTCAGGCTTTTCGCTTCTAAATTTAGACTTGCCACAGGATCATTTGAGATAATCTCAACACCATCTTTTTGCATTTTCTGCGTATCAACTAATGGCATATCAGCATGAGAAATATCGTTCGCCAATAACGAAGACAACATGATTCGGTTATAGCCAACGTTAGACTCTTCTCCGATCAAAATAATCTGATAAATGTTCCCATACGCATGGCATAAATCCTGCGCCAATTTACTGCCCGCCATGCCAGCACCGACGATAACGAGGCGGCACTTATCTTTCTGGCTTATAAGATTACGCATTGGCAACCTTGGCATTAGCGGTCATTTTTTTGCTCTTAGCGGCTGCTTGAATCGGCTCTACTTTGCGTTGTTTCTCATACAAAAAGGTCAACACTTGAGTTCGATAATCTACGTATCTTGGGTCATTCGCCAAGGCCAATCGATCACGGGGACGTTCAAGGTCAACATGAAGAATTTCACCTACAGTTGCCGCTGGGCCATTGGTCATCATCACAATACGATCCGATAGCAGCACAGCTTCGTCTACATCGTGAGTAATCATAATCACGGTATTATTTAAGTCTTTTTGAATCTCCATCAACGAATCTTGGAGGTGTGCCCGAGTCAAAGCATCCAATGCGCCGAAAGGTTCATCCATCAGTAAAACACTAGGCTCCATCGCCAAGGCTCGGGCAATCCCCACCCGCTGCTTCATACCACCTGAAATTTCATCTGGTCGTTTGTCCGCTGCGTGAGTCATATGCACCAATTCGAGGTTATGCATAATCCAGTCATGCATTTCTTTCTTTGATTTTGTTTTACGAAATACTTGCTTTACCGCTAATTCCACATTTTGGTAAGAGGTTAACCAGGGCAACAATGAATGATTTTGAAATACCACCGCGCGCTCAGGCCCGGTCCTTTTACCTCTCGGCCATCCAGTAAAATTCCACCTTCCGTCACATCGTATAATCCAGCGACTATATTAAGAACCGTCGATTTACCACAACCTGAATGCCCGATCAGAGAGACAAACTCGCCTTTCTCGATTTTTAAACTGACATTATCCAGCGCTTTAAACGGCCCTTTTGGCGTAGGGAACTCAATCGAAATGTGACTAATATCTAAATGTGTTGCCATGTTTCTCTCCAATCTGTTTCTAATAAAAATCTACTTAACGCAATATCTGAGTTTTATCCCAAGAAACAAAACGCTGAATCGTCAACATGACTCTGTCTAGCAAATAGCCGATGAAGCCAATCATCAATACTGCCACCATGATTCGACCCAATGAGTTCGAACTACCGTTTTGAAATTCATCCCAGACAAACTTCCCGGTACTCGGGTTTTGCGCCAACATTTCCGCTGCGATCAACACCATCCAAGCAATGCCAAGCGACAAGCGCAGACCGGTAAACATCAGAGGAATAGCCGACGGAATGACGATTTTCATCACATGTGTCATCCAGCCCAAACGCAATACTTTTGACACATTCAGCAGATCTTTTTCCACAGCTGCCACACCCACTGCCGTGTTAATCAAGGTCGGCCACATACAACACAAGGTGACAGTAAACATAGAAGTTAAAAACGACTTAGAAAACATGGGATCATCAGACACATAACTGGCACTCACCACCATGGTAACTAAGGGCAACCAAGCCAATGGAGAAACCGGCTTAAATACTTGAATCACTGGATTTAATGCACTATAAACGGCGCGATTAAGGCCGATTAAAATGCCTAACGGAATCGCAATCAGACTCGCTAAACCAAAACCTGCTAATACGGTATATAGACTAGTAAATATCTGATCGAAAAAAGTAGGCTTGCCGGTATAATCTCTCAAAGTACCCACGTAGCTTGGGTCTTTGGCTTGGCGCTCGGCGATACGCTCTTCTTGGCGCTCATAAAATTTTTCTTCTTTTACACGCTCTCTCTGATGCTCAGCGACGAGACTATTCCATTGTTCATATACCACGACAGGGCCAGGAAATTCCCCTAAAGAAGTATGAACACGACTCGCTCCCACCTGCCACAATAAGATGAACACTAGAATGCCAAAGACCGGCAGCAAGATTCCTTTCAAGGAAAAGGCGCTGATTTTGTCCTTTAAAGAAGCCATAGTTACGCTGGATATCATCATCTGTTTCTCACTCCATTTAACTCAAGACCCATACGAATAAAGCGACCACATCTGCGGCCGCTTTACCCTATTGGGTTTAGATTTGGTCGTCGCCTTTTAAGCCGATTTTGAAGCTTTTCAAATAATCATTAGGGTGTTTGCCGTCATACGTCACGCCATCAATAAAGTCACTTTGTGGTGGCTTGAATCCATCTTCTTTATCAAAATCAGGAAATTCAGAGGCCATCATCACTCCATCCTCAATCAAAGCTTTGGCGGCTTGTGCATAAATGTCTGGGCGATAAACCTCTTTCGCCGTTTTCATAAACCACTCATCAGATTTTGGTTCGGCAATTTGCCCCCAACGACGCATTTGCGTGAGATACCAAATCGCATCGCTGTAATAGGGGTACGTTGCGTGATGTCGGAAGAAAACGTTGAAATCAGGTATCTCGCGTTTGTCGCCTTTCTCGTACTCAAATGTTCCCGTCATACTGTTGGCAATGACATCATAATCCGCGCCAACATACTGACTGCGTGAGAGTATTTTTACCGCTTCAGGACGATTGGCGTTGTTGTTTTCATCTAACCATTTCGCGGCACGAATCATGGCTTTTACGACACGGATATGAGTATTAGGGTATTTTTCAGCCCAATCACTACTCACGCCAAATACTTTCTCAGGGTTATTTTTCCAGATTTCATAATCCGTAATGACAGGCACACCAATCCCTTTAAACACAGCTTGTTGGTTCCAAGGTTCGCCAACGCAGTACCCCGAAATGGTTCCCGCTTCCATGGTGGCAGGCATCTGTGGTGGCGGTGTCACCGACAACAAAGCATCAGCATTAATTTGACCACTGGTATCCCCTCGCGCTGGTGCGTAATAGCCAGGATGAATGCCACCAGCAGCAAGCCAATAACGCAATTCGTAATTATGAGTAGACACAGGGAATACCATGCCCATTTTGAATGGCTTGCCTTGAGCTTTATAACCATCAATCACAGGTTTCAAGGCACTCGCGCTGATTGGATGAACAGGCTTGCCATCGGGGCCGTTAGGGATGTTTTTTTCATCTCATCCCATACCTCATTTGATACCGTAATACCGTTACCATTCAAATCCATACTGAAAGCCGTCACAATGTGAGCTTTCGTGCCGTATCCGATGGTCGCACCAAGTGGCTGACCCGCTAACATATGTGCGCCGTCTAGCTGACCGTCAATCACTCGATCCAGTAAAACTTTCCAGTTTGCTTGTGCTTCTAAGGTGACGTACAAGCCTTCGTCTTCGAAATAGCCTTTCTCATAGGCAATGGCCAATGGCGCCATGTCCGTCAATTTAATAAAACCAAATTTGAGCCTCTTCTTTTTCTGCGTAACCTAGTTCAGCATGAGCCACTCCTGACAACAGTGCAGAGACCCACCAACATAGAAAGACTGACTTTTTGAGTGACATTGACGAATGTTGGCAAAGGAATTACCGTTTTCAAAAATCTTAGGTTCATAAACGCGCTCCGCTTAAGGGATTAAAAAGTACAAAAACAAAAAAGGCGCATGCGAATCACAAAAAGTGTGTTCACAGGCGCCTTTGCCATTCAAAGAAAATCCAACATTGGATAATCAATAATGTGGGTGACAATTAACCAACGTTGCCAATTTCACCAGTTTTTTAAAAACTCTATGTTTCCATGTATTTTATACAGCACACACTGTGCCAATAAAACTAACCTTATGATTTACAAGTTTTTTAACTTAATTCCTAGCCTCTAAATGAAATAACTCTGTATATAAAACGCATCTACTCGCCCAATCATCATGCAGAGTGCACTAAAAGAAGACACGTAACACTTTACTCAAACTACTTGTCAAATCCACTTAAAATCCCATCTGGATGCAAACGAATCTTTCCCGACGCGACAGAATCCAGCCAAGTAGACTCATCTTCAATAGACAGATGCCAATCTGTATTGCCTTTTTCTTGAGGCAGCCCCAAAGCTTGGTAATAAAGGTCCTGACGATATACTTGCTCCGCCACATCATTCAGTGACTTAATATCACCTAATTGCTGCCAGCGATGCATTTGCCCCATAATCCACAGGGCGTAACTTGGTAAGGGCTTGTTAATATTAGGGCCAGAAAAACGCTGATAGGCTTTCATCGGCCAATCAAACTGGCCTTTGGGCTTAATGGCACTAAAGCCATAGACTAATTGCTCAACCGTACAATTAAGGTAATCCGGATGACTTAATATGTTTAACAGTTCAGACTGGTTGTTCGCTTCATCCACCCACAAGCAGGCTTTTTCTAATGCACGAATGATAGCAAGGTAGGTTGCTTGATTTTGCTCCGCCCAAGACGAGTTCACGCCAAATACTTTTTCAGGTGTACTACCCCATATTTCATAACCTGTCACCAGCATATGGCCTACGCCCTGTTCAACCGCCAAACTGTTCCATGGCTCTCCAACACAATACCCATCAATTCCCCCTAGTTTTAAACTGTCGAGCATTTTTACAGGAGGAACCACAATAATTTGAACGTCTTTATCAGAGTCGATGCCGGCCCGACTCAACCAATCCCGTAATTGATAATTGTGAGACGAATAAGGATACACAATAGCAAAACGCAGTGGCGCCAGTTCAGGAGAACGACTGTCGATCAACCTTTTTAAAGCCACGCCTGTACGGATGTCTATAGACGAGTTTGCAACACTCTGTAATTGTTCATATAAAGCATTGCCAATGGTGATGCCATTACCATTATGACTGACTGTAAAACTTGTCTGCATGGCTGCTTTTATACTGCCAACACCCAAACTAGCCGCAATCGGCATGGACGCCAACATATGAGTCCCCATCTAATAAATTAAAAGCGACCTTGTCACGAATACTGGCCCAAGATGCTTCTTTCGATAACTCAACGTTCACACCTTCATCCAGAAAGAAACCTTTTTCATGGGCGATAACAAAAGGCGCACAATCAATTAATGGAATAAAACCAATGCGCACAGGCGCTGCGTTTTGAATGATATTAGTCTCCACGTGACTCATTTTGAACCTCCCATCAATTCCATTACCGATATGATATTGCGTGCGACATCGGTCATTCGCTGGCTACGATCCATCGCAAGTTTTCGGAGTGCCTTATAGGCGGCAGGCTCATCACATTGCTGATGTTTCATGATTAATCCTTTTGCTTTCTCAATCAACTTACGATCTTCGAGCTGGCTTTTGACCGATTCCAATTCAGACCTTAACGCCTGAAATTCGCGGAATCGCGCAATGGCAACTTGCAATAAAGCTTTTACGCTACCACTGTTCACACCATCTACTACATAAGCACTGACTCCCGCACGAATCGCGGCTTCCACATGCCTTGAGTCGTCTTCTTCAGCAAACATCACAATGGGACGAGGGTTATCTTTGGTAAGCCGAGACATATTTTCCAACATATCGCGGTCTGGAGATTCAATATCAATAATGACCATATCAGGTTGGAATTCCGTTACGGCCTCGGTTAAATGCTTCGCATTTTCCAATCGCCTGATAACACGATAACCACTATCAATCATGGCTTGCTCTACAATAGCAGCACGCGCTGGCTCATTGTCAACCAGCATCACGGTAAGCTCTTTTTTTGGGGGTGAAGGCATGAGGCATTCTCTTCAAAGCGTAAAGAAACCTTTTCACGACATCATAGGTCTTGTCGTTACACAATGGTCTCGAAAAGTTATGCCCAAATAGGATGCAAGATATGCGCCATTTAGAAACACGCTTCACTCACCCAATAAAACAAAAAAGACCCTATATCAGGGCCTTATGCGGGGTATGCGAAGCACTCAAAGATTAACAGCGACCCAAAAATGGGCAAAAAGATTAAACCAGATCTAAATTACAGCACGGAATGACGAGCCTGTGCTAATAACGCTAATGCCAATCTATCTTTGGTGTTGGTTTTTTTGAAAATAGACGTCAAGTGCGCTTTTACCGTTCGCTCTGTTATGTTCATTTCAAGGGCAATTTGTTTATTCGATAAGCCCTTTGCAATAAACTGAGCAACATCCAATTCGCGTTCAGACAAGTCTTCTAATTCACGGTCATAAGAGGTGGCTGTTGCGGCTGATTGCATAATAAGTTGCTGAATGAACGCTTTGCCCCCCCAAATTTCACCGGAGTCCCACAACTGACAACACCAAAGACAATTGTTCTTTCCCTATGTAAGGAGCGCACTGACCGCTCACACCGACTGAGAACAATCTCAAAGCCGCAGATTGACTTGCTTGATTAGGAAACACTATGACTTTTTGTTTGGGAAAAGCTGATCGTAACGCAACGACATCTTCGACCTGCTGCGAAAATGTTTGATCTTCCAAGTAAACAAAACAATAACGAAAATCCGAGGATGCTTGTGTTAGCAAATCATATACTTCAGTTCGGTTTTCAACTCGAACTAATTGTGTATCAGCAGTTACAACCTGACACCAATGTTTCCATACGGCTTCGTCTGTATTCCAACACAAAATTTTCAAAATAAGCCTCGTCCCATCAAGTGCAATTTTATTATTCTAACCAGCAAATAAGAATGGATTGTTAACATTTGTTAACCAGTTGCCTTGCCTAAAGAAATTTTTGTAATTAGCGCTCACGAAGTGCATTTTGCTTTGCTTTCAAGATAGGTTTCAGCAAATAATCCAATAAGGTTTTCTTCCCAGTGATAATGTCAACTGTTGCCTGCATACCCGGAATAATAGGTAATGGTGATACCTCTGTGCCTAAATGATTTTTATCTGTTTTTACTCGCACCAAATAAAAGCTGTTGCCTTCTTCATCCAAAATGGTATCTGCACTGATATTTTCCACTACACCTGGCAAACCACCAAAAATAGCAAAATCGTAAGCAGACAGCTTCACTATCGCATTAAAGCCTGGCTGTATAAAACCAATGTTTTCTGGACGTACTTTCGCTTCAATTAATAGAGAATCCTCTATTGGTACGATTTCCATTAAATTCATACCTGGCTTAATGACACCACCGACCGTATTAATCTGCAGCTGCTTCACGATACCTTTTACGGGCGAACGCACCTGTGTTCTTGAGACTTTATCTTCGAGTGACACACTGGCTTCTCTTAACTGATCTAACTTACTACGTACACTAGTCAGCTCTTCTTGGGCATCAGCACGAAATGTTGCCTCACTTTCTTGTAGCTTACTTTGTGCTTCTTTTAACGCTGAATTGGCCCGTGGAATAGCTAACTGGGTAGCATCTAAGTCACCTTTAAGCTGATTCACTTGTCGCTCAAGTTGCAATAGCTCTACCCGAGACACAGCGCCCTGCTCAAACGCGGGGCGCGTCAAGGTCAATTCTTCTTTTGAAAAGGCATAACTCTGCTTCAAATTCTCCAGCTTTGCCTGAAGCTCAACAATTTCTTGTTTCTTTTGCTCTATTTGTTGCTGAAAGCTCACTTGGTTAGTACGCAACGAGTCCAAGCGGTTACGATATAAATCCAATTCTCGTTGCACAACTGAAGGCGAATCTTGGCGAAAATTGGCATCAAACACAGGTTCGAGACCATAGGATTCGGCTTGCAGACGGATCGCACGAGCTTGTAAATTAACAAACTCTGCCTGTTGCTCTCGTAAAGAAGATAAGGCTTCGGTGTTTTCAATCGTCATTAAAATTTGACCACTATCGACGACTTGACCAACCTGTGCGTTTATTTCTTTTAAAATGCCCCCTTCAAGGTTTTGAATCTGCTGGACTTGGCTAGACGGAATCACCTTACCCTCTCCGACGGTTACTTCATCCAACGAAGTATAGTGAGTCCCAAATTAACGCCACTGTGACGAAAATAAAGATTACCCAAAGAATGATTCTCCCCCCTTGGGGCTTTCAACATCAGGGCGGCATTACGATCCGTCAAATACTCTAAGTCCTGTTGGGATATCGACTTTTTACTACTCATCATTAACTGACCTTCAACTTGCCTTGACGAAGCGCTTCATGCACTTGTGCTTTTGGACCATCAGCAATTAAGCGACCATTATCCATTACGATAATACGATCAACCATGTCTAGCATAGAGGCCTTGTGTGTGATTAAGATAAGTGTCTTATCTTTTACTCCCTCCATTAAACGTCGCTTCATCCTAGACTCCGTCGTATTGTCCATGGAAGCGGTTGGCTCATCTAAGATAAGGATCGGCGGATCAAATAATAAAGCTCTTGCAATCGCAATACTTTGACGTTGACCACCGGACAAGGACATGCCCCGTTCGCCAACGATACTGTCTAAGCCACTTGGTTTACGATTGGCAAACTCTGACACACCAGATAAATCTGCAGCACGGATAATGGCACTGTCATCCATATAGGGAACACCCATCACAATATTGTCTTTAATGGATCCATAGAACAAATTGACATCTTGAGAAACGGCACCAATGTTGCGACGTAAATCAGTGGGATTCACCTGTCGTAAATCCACACCATCGATTCTTATTGCACCACTATCTGGGGTGTAAAGCCCTGTCATTAACTTACCAAGCGTCGATTTACCCGAACCAATACGACCGATAATCGCGACTTTTTCACCTTGCTTAATATTAATATTAATAGCGCTTACTGCGGCTTGCTCTTGCTCTGGATACGCAAAACTCACCGCTTCAAACTGGAACTCGCCCTTAAATACTGGACGATGAACAAACTTCACATTGTCTGGTTTTTCTACCGGAGAAGACATGATTTCATTCAAAGACGTAAAAGCCGACTTGGCTTGGTTGTAACGAGTCGCTAGAGTCGCCACTTGCCCCATAGGACCAAGTGCTCGACCCGTTAGCATCACGGCGGCCACCAAAGCCCCCATACTCATTAGGCCTTCCGATATTTGGTAAACGCCGACGATAACAATAATCACCGTCGTTAATTGCTGAGCCACCATCGCAAAAGAAGAAGAGGATTGTGATAACTGTCGTGTTTTCACCCCCAATCCGCGATATTACCTACGGCATTTTCCCACTGTTTCTGCAATACGCCTTCTGCGTTATTCAGTTTCACACTTTCTGCGTTATAGAGACTTTCAATCAACACCGCGTTTTTTTGCGAGGCGGTTTTTTGACTTTCTTCAATAGAACGACGTAATGGTATCTGAATAATCACGCTATAAAGCAGTATCAAAAAAATGGTGATGATAGGAATGTAGCCTACAGGGCCACCAATCAACCAAATCACCCCGATGATCAAAAACATAAAAGGGATGTCAACGAGTGTGGTAATGGAAGCCGAAGTAATAAAATCTCGAATGCTCTCAAATTCCTGCAGATTTTTCGCGAACGCCCCGACAGACTTTGGTCTAGACGCCATGGTAATATTATTGACCTTTGAAAAAATGGCCGCAGAAATCAAGATATCGGATTTTTTTCCTGCTATATCAATAAAATAAGCTCGCAATGTACGCAATAGAAAGTCGAATAAATAGACGACAGCGGCACCGATTGCTAGGACCCAAAGTGTGTCAAACGCATTATTTGGCACCACTCGGTCATACACGTTCATAACAAACAACGGACTCGCAACCGCAAAAATATTAATCAGTAATGACGCAATGAATACATCTCGGTATATTCGCCAAGACCCTGCAATTGTACCCCAAAACCAATGCCCTTTTTTATGTTCGGCTTCATCACTTTTTTCGGAACGTTTATCAAACTGATAAAGAGGACGAACAAAAAAGCAGTACCCAGTAGACGATTCCTCAAGCGTCTGAAAAGGCAAAGTAATTTCTCCTTCACCTGATTCTGGTCGCAATACTTTCGCCATCCCTTGTGTCTTATCGACCTCAAGTAATATGCAGGCCTGCTTATCTTTCAACAAAAGCACAGCAGGTAACACCATATCCGGAATTTTCTTTAAAGGCCGTTTAACAAAGCGTGAGCTGATACCAATACGCTGAGCCGCACGCTGAAACAGTGCCGGTGTCATGTCATTGTCAGTCAGGGGTAAGCCCGCAGCAATACCATCAGCAGTGTACGGATTATGAAAGTATTTACTTAATAACACTAAGCAGTCTAAAAGCGGATTAGGGTACTCCAGAGTGGCATCGTGGGTATTCCATATACGCTCACTTGATTTGGCATCCTCGCCACTTAATGTTTCTGCTCTTCCCTCGCCGGACTCGTTTATGACGTCATTTTCTTCATAAGAATCATTTTCTAAAGGTGACGAAGAGTTCTGTTCTGAACGACCAGAGTCAGACATACTCTATATTCTCCTACGGGTATTCATGTAAAAAGTGCGAAAACCTAGTTTACAAACCGAAGCACATTTGCTCTGGCCTAGAATAGTGTTTATTCAGTAATATGGGAAGTGAACAAATCACCTAGCTACAAATTGAAACATACAAGGAAATCAATATGCTATACGCAAAAGTCAACGCTAATGGCGAAATCATCGATGTGGCTACCTCCCAATCAGAGGAGTATAAACTGTTAGTTGCACCGAATGAGCCGACCGTCGCTAGCATATTGGAAAAAAAATTCGCCACATCTGATACCAGCACTCAAGAAATATTAGCCAGTTCAGACAGCGACATGATGCGTATTTTAGAAGATTTAATCGATCTTTTGACAGAGAAACGATTAATACAATTTACCGAACTCCCTATCGCCGCTCAGAAAAAGCTATTAAGCAGAAAGTGGGTGCGTGGCGTACACAACCACCATGACGATAGCTTAATGGTAGACAACATCAACGAAGGCGGCGATGACATATTAATTTAATACACAAATAAGACAGGCCACAATGTTGAGGGATTGACGAATCATTCAACAGCTCCGCTTGTCTTACTTTCATTATTAACCTCTCAACACGTCAATCAAAGCCCAATAACTCCGCTTTACATTTCTTGAGAACTCGCCCGATTAAAAAGCCTTGTCCACCCGTGACATCAAAACGCTTCAATGCCGTCAGTTGTTTCTCGCTTTCCACACCAGTCGCAATCACTTCAATATTTAAACTGTTAAACATCTTACAAAGGGTGTGCATGAAAAAGGATTCAGACTCTTTTCCTGCCGCCATACGGGTATAGGATGAATCCACTTTGACATAATCCGGCATAAGTGTTTGTAGATATTGGAATGCAGAAAATTGCTTACCCACATTATCAATACCAAATTTCACACCTTGTTTTTTCAACATTCGAATTAAGGCGCTGGCTTGCTCTTCTTCAACCAAAACGCTTTGCTCTGAGATTTCAAACATAAGCTTTCTTTTCACATCAACAGGAAGTTGGCTTAGTGTTTTATCAAGCCACTCAATAAAGTCAGGCTTAGCGTAAGAAGACGCGGACAAATTCACGGTCAAGGGCGTAGTTACACTCCTTGTTTTAATAAACTCAATCACCCGCTCAATAATGACTTGGTCAATCTGACTGGCCAAATCAAACTGCTCAGCTAAACCAATAAAATAACCAGCATGATACTCTTTACCGCCATGCTCGAGTCCCATAAAAACTTCTTCATGAAGCGTGATTGATGATTCATCTAATGTGGTTATTTTCTGTTTTTTCAGCTTAAAAGAACGATTTTGAATAGCAATTTCCAGTATTCCTTTCCAAGAGCTTCTGTTTATCGCCATACTTTGACCCATATTAAGATCAAACACTTTACTGGTATTTATCCCTTCCCGCTTGGCTTCTCGCAATGCTGCATCCGCCTGAGACATGGCACTTGAACGTTCAACAGACCCATCAATCGTCACAGCACCAATATTTGCCACCGCAACAGAATAACTGATACTCGCGGTATTCAACTCCATCAGCTCTAGCATAATGCCATCGACCACTTGTCGTAATTGACTGTGATCTATATTCGGAATCAATATAACAAAGTCGGCACCGGACAAACGCGCTAACGTGGCAAAAGAAGAAAGCGTCGCTACCTTTTTGGACAAAATATCCGCCGCTGACTGAATAAACATATCCGCGGATTCATAACCACGCTCATTATTAAGTTTCGCCAAATCCGCCAAACTAATCAGCACTAAGCCATCAACACCACGCTCCACTTCGGTAAAATGAGATTTGATCTGACTCTCAAAAAAATGACGATTTCCTAATCCACTTACCGGATCTTTAAACGCTTTCGCCTGAAGCCACTGTGCTGTTTCAACTTCTGAGGCAAACTCTTTTTCTAGCTTCTCAGCCATGCGGTTCATCGATAAAACAACGGATCTTAATTCCCGCGTCTTAGGCACTTTAATCATTTTTATAAAGCGACGCTGCTGTATAGCTTCCGCTTGTTTTTCAAGCTCGACTAACGGCTGAAATAAATAACGCAATGCGATCCCGCCTAATATCAGCGTTATGGTGCCAATCACCAAAAAAGAAAGCAGTAAATCACGGGACGCAAGCCACAATTGATAATAACCATAACCAGCACTACCGGTAACATAGACTTGCCCTAGCTCACTCCACCCATTCGAAATAACCGCACGAGCAACTGGCACTTTAAAATCAATGAGCTGAATAAACCAAGCAGGGACACCATCAATTTTGGTTTCATTAGATCGCACTATGTTTTCATCAGTATCGTAAACATGAATTCGCACCTCCGAAAAATAGCCACTATCAAACACCGCATTCACGCTGCTTTGCACGGACGCGTAATCTTCCAGAGCCATAAAATCAGACACGGACATGCTTAAAGACGTAGCAGAATCTTGTGTTGTCGATTGCAACTGACTGATTAGATAGCCTTTAGTCGTATTAAAGTTGATGCCCATGACAACAGCCAGCATCAATGAGAATATGGCAACGATCGTCATTATTAATTGGCGGAACAGCGTCATCCACGTTCTCCTAATTTGTCATCGTATTAAAACGATTATTTAAATCTGTCCACAAGCTCAATCGTGATGAGCCTCCTACTAGCACACCACGCCCTTTCTCTTTCGACAACCATAAATTCTCAGCATTAAATGAATATATAGGAAGAAGATCATTACGTTTTGACGCAGGCTTTAATTCTTTATCAAGGTTATCCAGCAACACAGGAACAGAAGTCGGTTTATGATAATACGCCAACACCATATGGTGCTGGTTCAAAGTAAGCGCCTTGACATAAACTAAACGAAGCTTTTCGTCTGGCACCCCAAGCTCTCTGAGAGTAAAATATTTAGCAATTGTGAAGTCCTCACAATCGCCGGCACGCATCCCTAAAAATTCAATAGGAGTCGCCCAATAATCTTCTTTACCCCACAAGGTAATATCGTCCACAAAGTCCATTTGATTAAAAAAATCATTAACTTGAGCAAGCTGATCGGTGATAGATAAGGACTTAGCGTCATTAATCAGTCTTCGCCAAGCAAGAATACGCTTTTCGGCATCACTCCCGTAAACACTTCCAGCCTGTTTTGCCAATTTTTGATATTTATCTGACACCTCTGCATAAAGCCACCAATGTGGAATACACAAAACAACAAGAAACACACAAGCCATACGTTTGTGTGTTTCAAGAATAGAAAAAAACGAAGTAATCCGTTTTTTCACTATAATCCTACTGGCCAGTCTTAGACTTTGCATTAAAAGTAGCCAACTGCTCTGCCGTAGCTTCAGGCTGATACTTGGCTTTCCAAGTGTCGTAGGAACTCGCCATAAACAAATTCGCGCGCCTCATCGTAATTTACTTTAACGCCTTGCTGTTCTGCCTCAGCCATATACCATTTACTCAAACAATTACGACAGAATCCCGCTAAGTTCATCAGATCAATATTTTGCACGGACTTATTATCGTCAAGGTGTTTCAAAAGGCGACGCAATACAGCGGCTTCAATTTCAGTTTGTTTGCTCATCATAATTTCAAATTTCTCTACTGCTTTATAAGACATTCACGATTAATCAAGGTGTCGATGCGTCAACGGTTGCTGACGCCACTGCCATTCTTGCGCGGCAACCATAAACGCCCTTAGCGGCTGCATATTTTCACCTGCTATTTGCTCTATGGCATAAGCGCATGCTTCTAGGGTCGACAACGACTGAATATTAGGTGACTTGCGAATAGTGTATTGCCCTATAGGCGGTTGTAAAAAACATACGGCACCAAAGGCATGCAATAAGGAACCGGTGAAATACAACTTCTTCGCCTTTCGCCATGTTGCATCAAGCAAAATGAGTCCATCAATCTCAGCCACTGAGTCTGTTCCTAACGATTCGATAAAAACAGCGCCTTCTACCGGAAACACTAAACGCCATTTAGCTGGATCTTTGTGCGCCAAAACACTTTTTAACCTATCTTGGTTTGCTGTCGAAATACATTCCACTGACGGCAATCCCAAAGACAGTAATGACACGGTGTTTTTAGCGTGTTGTGCTTCTTTAGGGTCTTGCAAAATCAATATTTGTAGTCGTGTAGTAAGCTCTGGGATCCACTGGCAAATACACTGACTCACTAAAAAATCACACCGCTTACAATGTACTCTTTTTGCATTTTGCATACTCAAGTTTCAGGTCCCGCCATTGCTTTCTCAAGCCAGTTTTTCTAAATACGCTTTTACCACATTATTCCACCCCAGATCCAACGCCTCAACGGTCAATGCATGGCCAATGGAGACTTCCATGATTCTCCCAGGCTCACACAAAGCCTGAACGTTTTGCAAATCTAAGTCATGTCCCGCATTCACTTCTAAACCGGCATCTAAAGCGGCTTGAGCAGCTTGCTGATACGTTTCAAGTACTTCATCAAAACCGTCTTTGCCAAACGCATTGGCGTACGCTTCTGTATAAAGCTCTACTCGATCAGCACCAACCTCTTTCGCTAACACCATGTTTTCTGGTACTGGATCCATGAATAAAACCACACGGATACCCTTTGCTTTCAGTTTAGCAATAACGGGACGTAGTGCATCTTGATCACGAGCAATATTCCAACCATGATCCGATGTTAGCTGATTTGGATCATCAGGCACTAAAGTACATTGATCTGGTTCCACTTCTAATACAACATCTAAAAATTGCGCATCAGGAAAACCTTCAATATTCAATTCAGCCTTAGGAAAACGCTTCAATAATTCTTTCAAATCATAAGCATCTTGATAAGTCGCATGACGCTGATCAGGTCTAGGGTGGATGGTAATACCAAACACACCAAGCTGTAACGTACGCTCCGCCATAGCAATTAAATTTGGATAATCTCTTCCACGAGAATTTCGAAGTAAGCCAATTTTATTCAGGTTAACGCTTAAGTGTGTCATTCAACTTCTCTCGACAGGGGCATTTATTGGCATTATAGGACAAACACATAGCGTCCATCACTAAAATACCAAACAAGTTATTCGCTCAGTCATTATCTAGGGAAGGTGCGAACAAGTCCTCTTGTCTCAGCATGTGGATAAAAGCCTGTTATTCGAGGCGAGTAGCGAATGTGAATAGTGGTTCTATTTTCGAGGTGCTCAACAAAGAATACAGGCTTTTAGGTCATGCCCTGCGGGTCTTTCAGAGCTTACTATTAAAAATAACAGGCCACATGTCGTTGCGACTCTTTGAAAGGTAACTACATTCCTTCAGAGTCGCGCCTTATTTGACGATTTCTCTGAAAGACTGAGGCTTAGTAGACTTATTCGCACCTTCCCTAGAGCAAAGCTTATGGTAAACTGGCCGCCACAAAATAGGAGTCCAAGATGAAATACGAACTCTTTCAATCTATTTATGACAGAGCCGCCCTTCGACATGGTGGAACAAAACACCTAGAAACCATGCTTTCGACTCCGCTAAGCGCAGCACAGCTTAATCAACACACGGATGATAGATGGCTGGCGGCTTTTTCTCAAAAAGTCTTTCAATCTGGCATTAATTGGCAAGTAGTGCGCAACAAATGGCCTGGTTTTGAAACGGTATTTTTCGGTTTTGACATTGAAAAAATGTTACTCATTCACGATGAAATGTGGGAAGAAAAAGCCAAAGACATACGCATCATTCGTAATTTTGGCAAGGTGATGACGATTAGAGAAAACGCCTTGATGATTAGTGAATGCCAAGCCAGCCATGGAACATTCTCTAACTTTGTTGCTAACTGGCCGAATGACGACATTATTGGTCTCTGGGCCTACTTAAAGAAGCATGGTGCTCGTCTTGGTGGCAACACTGGCCCCTACACATTAAGAACCATGGGCAAAGACACCTTCATGCTCACCAGAGACGTAGAAGGCTATTTGCGTCAGCATGAGATCATTAGCACGGGAAGGGACACTCAGTCCGCGTGGAAAGCAGCACAGGCTGCGTTTAATCATTGGCATCAAGAAAGCGGGCGCTCTTATACCGAAATCAGCCAGTGCATTGCATTAAGCGTCAATTAAATACTTTATAAACTCAGTACTTTATTCTTTAGGAGAACACATGGCCGATCTGCGTATCGACATTATTTCAGATGTTGTTTGCCCTTGGTGCTATTTAGGCTACTCTCGCCTTAAACAAGCCATTGAACAGTTGGGGGATGATTATCGCATCGACATTCGTTGGCAACCTTTTGAACTGCATCCAGATATGCCACTAAAAGGCGCTGACCGAGAAAGCTATTTAAGCAAGCGGTTTGGCAGCCCAGAAAAGCTCAATGAAGCCACGCATGCCATTCAACAGGTAGGTATTGAAGCAGGTATACAGTTCAATTTTTCAGAAAAAGACCGCATCCCAAACACCAAGCTTGCTCATCAATTTGTACTAGCAGCGACAAAATCAAACCTAGCCACGCCCTTTGTATTAGCCTTGTTTCACGCCTATTTTACCGATGGAAAAGACATAGGGAATCAAAGTATTCTTGAGGACGTTGCCTTAAGCATCGGCATGAAAACCTCTGACTTCGAATACGCCCTTAGTGACGAAGCCAAGGCACTCACACAGAAAAAACTACAGCATTTACGTAGCCTAGAGATTAACTCGGTGCCTACTTATGTCATTAATGATAAATACATGGTTCAAGGCGCGCATGATCCAGAGTCCTTCCTGAAGGTGCTGACTGATATCGCCGAAAAGCAACACTGATCCATCCAACTCTTCACTTATAACCAATCAGATCCAACCTATTATCTGATCTGATTGGTTATCCCCTACAGAAAGCAACAAAAAAACTATCAAACCAAGCAAACAGATAAATTATTACCTATTGATAATCATTAGCATTAAAAATAGAATCGCATGACTAGAATATTGGTGAGAGTGATTTTCATTTATGTACGTTTGTATTTGCAATCAGGTATCAGACAAAGCTATCAAAGCGTCCATCCAAGAGGGGGCGACCACCATGCGTGAACTTTATCAAGAACATAGCATTGGTAGCCAATGTGGAAAATGCTGTCAGTGTGCTAAAAAGCTACTGAACAATGAGCTTCTTAAAATAGCAGAAACTCAAGTTCAGGTTGCTTAAAATCCGTCATTGCACGCTAGCAATAACGGAGTGATTACATTTGTGATTGAAGGTAATTTTCAATTCCAGAACTAGCAATTAAATGTTGCTGAGTTTCAAGCCAATCAATCTGTTCCTCTTGCTCTTCTAGGATTTTCTCCAGAGCGTCACGACTAATAAAATCTTTCTTTTGCTCGCACAAATCAATGGCTGATTTTAGAGTTGGCAAGGTATCCAGTTCAAACTCTAGGTTTGCAGAGATCATCTCTTCACTGTTTTCACCAATACGCAAACGACCAAGATCTTGCAGGTTCGGCAAGCCTTCCAAAAAAAGCACGCGCTCGATCAAACGGTCCGCGTTTTTCATTTTCTGAATAGACGTTTTATAGTCAGCTTTGTCCAGTGCGCTAAAACCAAAGTCCTTAAACATTCGAGCATGAAGAAAATATTGGTTAATACCCACCAATTCATTGGCCAATACTTTATTTAAACTCAAAATGACTTCACGATCTCCTTTCATAACGCCCCCTTAATTTGCCATTTGAGATTGATAATAATTTTGCATGCCAATTTTTTCCATCAGGCCAAGCTGTTTTTCTAACCAATAAACATGGTCTTCTTCCGTATCAAATAACAAACGCTCAAGCGTCTCACGCGTTTGGTAATCCCCTTCTGACTCACACACCGCAATGGCGTCTCTCACGCTGCTAACCACTTCTAGCTCAAGAGTTAAATCGTTACTCATCATGGAGCGAACATCTGATCCTATTAGCAAGTCACGGCGTTTCGTCATACAAGGCACACCTTCCAAAAACAAGATACGCTTGATAAGCCAGTCCGAATGCTGAGTTTCTTCTTCCATTTCATGATTGAGGCGCTCATAAAGCTTATTAAGCCCCCAATCTTCATACATACGAGAATGAATAAAATACTGATCAATTGCCGCTAACTCATTCGCCAACAACGAGTTTAAGCTGTCTATTACTTTTTTGCTGCCTTTCATATTCATTTCCTCTTATTGAGAGTCAATTCATCTTTGCATCACAAGGTTATAATTTTATGACCTCGACGCCCATTTATCCATCACTCAAGCAAACTCGGAGTCGTCGGCTCTTCTGCCTTCACCAACTTGCCTTCGCCAATCTTAACTTCAAGGCTGTCAATTCGCTGCAACCCTCGTGGCAGCTTTAATCCCCTACGTCCACGTTCACCCACATATTCTTCAAGCTCTTTGGCTGCAAAAGAAATAAAGCGCTTACCAGCATGAGCCAGTAACAAATCATCAGGCTGTACACAAGCCAACGCAACGACCAATTCCTCTCTGTCCGCAGCGCGCGCACTTGGAATACTGATCATCTTATTCCCTTTGCCTTTTGCCATTTGGGGTAAAGAAGCCACATCAAAGGCCAGCATGCGCCCCTCATTGGAAATCGCTACCACACGACCTTGCTCCGGATTTTGGACAAACACAGGCGCCATCACTTGGGCACCTCTTGGTAACGATAAGGTGGCTTTCCCCGCTTTATTTTTCGCATATAGCTCTTTAAGCTGAGCAACAAAACCATAACCTGCGTCACTGGCCACTAAGTAATAAGCCTCTTCATTATCCAATACAGCAGAGACAATTGTGGCGTCTTTTTCTAGTGTGATACGCCCTGTAATAGGCTCACCCTGACCACGAGCCGATGGCAATGTATGTGCTTTAATCGAGTACGTTCGACCATTAGAGGCCAGTAAAACCAAGGTTTGGTTCGAGCGCCCCTTTGTACTAACAAGAAATTCATCACCCGATTTATAACTCAAACCATGGACATCAATATCATGACCTTTCGCGGCACGAATCCAGCCCTGCTTGGATAAGACGACAGTGATCGGATCATTAGACAATAAATCCTCCTCACTGAACGCCTGAGCTTCTTTACGAGCAACAATGGGGGTACGACGATCATCGCCGAAATCATCAATGGCTTCTTGGATCTCATCAGTAATCAATTTTTTTAATTTACGATCAGAAGACAACAACCCTTCTAGCTGCTTACGCTCTTTTTCCAACTCGTCCTGTTCACCTTTGATGCGCATCTCTTCAAGCTTCGCAAGATGACGCAACTTCAGCTCTAAAATCGATTCCGCTTGCATATCACTCAAACCAAAACGCGCCATCAACTCCACTTTAGGCTTTTCTTCAGTACGAATGATGTCAATGACTTCATCAATGTTTAAATAAGCAATCAGCAAACCTTCTAGAATGTGTAGACGGTTCATGACTTTATCAAGGCGGAATTGCAAACGACGGCGTACAACATCTATACGGAAACGCAACCACTCCGATAAAAAGTTTTTCAATGGCTTCACTTGCGGTAAGCCATCCAAGCCAATCACGTTCATATTGACGCGATAGGACTTCTCCAAATCCGTTGTGGCAAAAAGATGCGTCATCAACGCATCAATATCAACGCGATTTGATTTAGGCACAATCACTAAGCGAGTCGAATTTTCATGATCAGACTCATCACGTAAATCAACAACCATAGGCAGCTTCTTGGCCTGCATCTGCGCGGCAATTTGCTCTAATATTTTACTACCTGACACTTGATGAGGCAGCTCATTGACAACAACTTCGCCTTCTTCAAGAGTAAAGCGGAGCTCTTGCTTTAATCTGCCCTTTACCCGTTTCGTATAACTTAACAATATCGCTTCTTGGCGTGATGATTTCGCCGCCTGTCGGAAAGTCAGGACCTTGTACAAAGTTAAGCAAATCCTCTAATTCTGCGTTGGGATTATTCAGCAGATGAATACAGGCACCGCCGATTTCGCGTAAGTTATGCGGCGGAATATCCGTCGCCATCCCTACTGCAATGCCTGTTGTACCATTAAGTAATAAGTTAGGCAGGCGTGACGGCAAAACAGAAGGCTCTTGCAACGTTCCGTCGAAGTTGAGTGTCCAATCAACCGTACCTTGACTAACTTCCCTCAATAATAAGTCTGCGTACTTTGATAACCGAGATTCTGTGTAACGCATAGCGGCGAATGATTTTGGATCATCTGGTGCACCCCAGTTACCCTGACCATCAACCAAAGGATAACGGTATGAAAAAGGCTGAGCCATTAACACCATAGCTTCGTAACAAGCACTATCACCATGAGGGTGAAATTTACCGAGTACGTCACCCACGGTACGAGCGGATTTTTTGTATTTCGCGCTGGATTTCAGCCCCAATTCACTCATCGCATAGATAATACGTCGCTGAACTGGCTTTAACCCATCACCAATATGCGGCAAAGCTCGATCTAAAATAACGTACATGGAATAATTCAAGTACGCTTTTTCTGTGTAGTCTTTTAATGAAAGGGTTTCATTCGACTCGAAATTTGACAACTCACTCAAGGAAACTTTCCTTCTACTATCGTTTGCATGGACATATTATCAGCCATGCGGTTTTCATAAATAAATATGGGATTCAACTATAAAGAAACACCCTAACTCACTGCAACATTACCGTTAAGATTATCATGGAAAGCTCACTATTCTCGTGTTTCAATACACGTGACAATTAATAAGGCATCTGTTGATGAATGTATCAGATCAAAATACCCTCGGCTTAATTTCCTACAGTCTCGGAGAGACGAGTAAGCGCGTCATCATTTGCCAACAGAATGATCTGTTTATTGCCCAAGAATCCCTTTTTCAAAATACCACTCCCACACGCTTCTATCACCACCAAGCCGACACATTTGTTTTTATTATTAAAGGTGACATCTACCTGCAACAATCAACACAACAGAACGCTCATCTTACAGAAAAAGAAACCGTACTAAAAACACACCAAGGAATTTGGCTAGCCGCACACACGATCAATAACATTACCTTACTAACTCCAGCCGTTGAACTTTGTTTGATACGCCTGAGTTCAACCAGACATGTCGAGGAAAATGACGTATTTCAAAAATATCTTCTGGCACAGTTGAGGCTCATCCCCGGCAGGAATCACATAAAAACTTGGCCGCTATGGCAAGGTGCTTCAGGAAGCATTACTCTTGAGCTGTACCCTGCGCACTTTAAAGAAACACTCTACTACCAAAAAAATGCCACTCAATACCTTCTTCCGTTAAACGGTGTAGCCTTTATATCGAACGGTAAAAAAGCACCGGAAAGCTGCCCTACTCTTGGAAAAGTCATTACCAAACAAGAGCGTCGGGCCGTTTTGAACCCAAGTAAAGACAGCATCACTCTATTGTCCGTCATGACAGCGCAACAAAGCAAAGGACGAATATTGGTGCTAACAAAGCCGAATTGAATACTAAATTTCGTTAGCGCAACACCAAAGCGGTTAAAATATGATCCTCCCAACGACCGTTGATCTTAAGATAATCTCTCGCAACCCCTTCTTTATCAAAACCGAGTTTTTTGAGCACCGCCGCGCTCTTAGCATTTCTTGGCATATAGCTAGCCTGAATTCGATCAATGTGTAATTCTTTATGGATATACTCCAAACCCGCACTAAGAACCTCATGCATAATCCCCTTCCCTTGTTCGCTTTCCCGAAGGCTGTAACCGAGATTACAAGCCTGAAAAACGCCACGGATTATGTTCGAGTAATTGCTATAAGCTAGCATTCTGTCTTCATTGGGCGACAAAAAACAAAACACGACCCCTTTATCCTCCAAGAAGTCTCGACGCATTTCTCGAATTCGTAACTGACACGTCTCAAGAGAATAATAAGCGTCACTACGTTGCGGCTCCCATGGGGAAAGAAAGGCCTTTTCTTGATTAACATAATCGTGCAAAAGCGACGCTTGAGATTCGTCTAATATCGTCAACACCCCCCTTTTGGTGATAATTTTAGGGAAACGAGACGCACGCAAAGAGGAATTAGAGTACTTAAATGACATATCGCTCATCACTTCAGACAATTTCAACGAATATTCTTCATACCAAATATTTTCACCTATAGATAGAATTCTGCGCTGCATATCATGATTCAACCAAGCCTCTGCTGCCTCTTTAGTTTGCCAGTAGGTGACCAGCAAATCCATTTCTCCTGCACCGTATTCAGTGCCAAGAAAACCTGGCTGAGCTTGCGCTAGCTCAAGCACTTTTTCAACCATAATGCGATAAGACACATCGTTCGATAACAGTTTGCTGGATAAAAAAACAGCAAAATAAGGCAGCGCACTGGAGGAACTAAATACCTTCATCGACTCTCTAAGACACATACTAAATTGTTTGATAATTATACAATTTTTAAGATTATATCCGCATTTTTAGAAATATCGGACTATAGTTAGGACAGATCTACACTGGCAGGCAAGTGCTCGAGTCTCATTGTAATGCTGTATCAGTACAAGAAGACGTATAACTTGTCATCAGTGACATTTAGGATTGCACTATATTACCTATTATTTTTTTGGCTTGTTAAAAGCCAAGTGCAAATAGATCTCCTTATTGATGTTCCCCTTCAGTCAATAAGGATAAGGATAGCTTGTGCCCGCATTATGCGGGCACTTTTTTATGCTATCACCGCTATTTCTCCCAAGAACTCCCTGCACCTGCGGTAATCGCTTGGTACTGATCTGGGCGACGATCACGGAACAAACCAAAGGAACGGCGAGCTTTACGAATCGCATCTAAATCGTATTCTGAGTACAGGATTGTACTCTCATCACGACCTGCAACACATTTCATTGCTCCCATTTCATCGGTCATAAAAGAAGAACCATAGAACTGAATAAAGCTATTCTCGCCTTCTTCTCTACCTACGCGATTTGCCGCAATAACAGGCACCATGTTAGCAGCAGAGTGACCTTGCATGGTTCTTTGCCAATGATCCTTAGAATCCCACTCTGGATAAGGTGGCTCAGAACCAATTGCGGTAGGATAAAAAATCAGCTCTGCGCCTTTTAACGCTAACTCTCGAGCCAGCTCAGGGAACCACTGATCCCAACAAATACCACAGCCGATACGACCAAACTGAGTGTCCCACACTTTCACCGCAAGTATTACCGGTGTGAAATAATATTTTTCCTGATAACCTGGGCCATCAGGAATGTGTGTCTTACGATACAAATCCATGACATCACCATTGGCATCAATCATCACTAAAGAATTATAAAAAACATTACCATCGCGCTCGAAAAAGCTGATTGGCAACACAACACCCAATTCTTCGGCAAGCTTGCTCATAGTTTGAATTGCCAAGCAATCATTAACCGGCTGAAGTCCCAATCAAAATATGCAGGCTTTTGATCAATACAAAAATACGGCCCCATAAACAATTCTTGTAACAAAATAATATTGGCATTATTAGCGGCCGCTTCTCTTACTTGTGCCACCGCATTGTCTAAATTTGCTTGAAAATCGGTACCAACCGCCATTTGAACGCAGGCCACTTTTACATTACTCATACTTTACTACCTCCAAAAAATCTCGCCAAACAAAGCAAAATACTAACTTTATACTTGAGTCAAATAAGTACTACCTGCTAGCACTTTTTTATAGGTTGCTAGCAAAGTGGCTTGCTCTTCTTGGCTAAGCGGACTTGCAGCGATCTTATCTTGATAGCTGTTTAATAATTCTTGCTCATTATAGCTAACGGATTTAAGTACATCCTGCACACTATCGCCTTTTAATACATGGTCGATTCTGAAACCATCATCCGTTAAGTAAACATCTACCGAACAAGTATCACCAAATAAGTTATGTAAATCCCCCAATGTTTCCTGATAAGCTCCAACTAAAAAGAAGCCCATCAAATAATCTTCCCCTTTAGGAGGTGGTGGAGGTAACGGCAGAGACGATTCTATCCCTTGACCATCCACATAGCTGTACAAACAACCATCAGAGTCACAAGTAACGTCTTGTATCTTTCCTCTAAAGGAAGGCGCTTGATCTAATCCTTGCAGTGGCAATACAGGGAACAATTGATCGATACCCCAAGCATCTGGCATAGATTGAAACACCGACAAATTGACAAATAATTTCTCAGCCAATCGCTCATTCAACTCATCAATCACCGCACGATGACCTCGATTACGATTGTCTAAACGCGGCAATAAATTACGGCATGCGGACAAAAATAGGTTCTCCGCTTGCGCTCTTTGCGACAGATTAAGCTGCCCATGATTGTAGAGTGTTAGGCTATCATTAAAGTCATCTAGCAAATCATGATAAATCTCTACAAGTGAACGACTTTCTTCTTCATTCTGCCCTTTCAAGCTTTGATAACACGCCCAAAGACGTTGCAACTCAAGCTCACTGTCTTCTGCGGGGCTCTTCAATGGGTAATAGCTCAGCGCCGTGAGAGAAAACATCCGCGATCATCATGGCATGATGGGCAGTAACGGCACGACCCGATTCAGAAATCAAATGGGGATGAGGAAGTTCATACTGTTCGCAGACATTATGGAAAGCGAACACCACATTATTGGCATATTCACCAATACTGTAGTTTGCCGAAAAATCGTTTTGACAGCGCGTTCCTTCATAGTCGACACCTAGACCGCCCCCTACATCCACCCATTTTACTTTTACATCCATTTGATGAAGTTCAGCGTAATAACGAGCGCATTCTTTTAAGCTGTTTTGGATATCTCGAATTCGAGTGATTTGTGATCCTAAATGGAAGTGAATTAACTCAAGGCAGTGTAGTAAATTCAACTCACGCAGGCGCTCAATAGCACGCAGCAATTGTGAAGTCGTCAATCCAAATTTCGATTTTTCACCACCGCTGTTACCCCAGTGAGTCGTGCAAGTAGACGCCAAGCGAATCCGGATACCAATACGAGGCTGAACCCCAATTTTATCTGCCTCTTCTAAAATCCAATCAAGCTCATGCATTTTTTCAACGACAATAAACACTTGATGACCCATTTTTTCGGCCATCAAGGCAAGATGAATAAATTCACGATCTTTATAGCCGTTACACACAATAATGCCATCAGCATTTTTATGCATAGCCAACACAGCCATCAGTTCTGGCTTACTACCTGCTTCCAAGCCAACAGTAGACGCATTATCAGGTTGGCATGCAGCAATTTCTTCCACAACACGACGCTGCTGATTTACTTTTATTGGATACACAATGGCATATTTTGCCTGATAGTCGTAATGATCTATGGCCTGCTGAAATGAATTGGTAATTTTTTCTATACGTGAGTGAAGGATATTCGGGAATCTAACCAAACAAGGGTAAGGGATACCTTGCTGTTTTAGCGCGACAGACAGCTCTGTTAAATCAATGCTATTTTCCCTATCAGGTAATGCAATAACACGCCCTTTATCGTTAATTGAAAAAAAACCACTACTCCAGTGACCTACGTTGTAAAGTTCCATTGAGTCTTTGATTGACCAAGGCTTCATATCATCTCCAAAAGTCTAAATAGCTGCAATTAGCGCCGTTTATAAAAGGCACAACATAATGAAACACAGACATTTTTTAGGTTTAGTTCAAATAAAAAAAGCGGTGCTAAGAAATCTCTTAACTCCGCTTTATTATAACGAACGAACAAATTAAGAAACGTGTTCGCCATGTGCTTGCTTATCTGCATGGTAAGAAGAGCGAACTAATGGTCCACACGCTGCATGCTTAAAGCCTAACTCTTTTGCGACTTGCTCATAACGCTCAAATTCTTCGGGCGGTACAAAGCGCGCCATAGGAAAATGATGCTTTGATGGTTGTAGGTACTGCCCAATGGTTAGCATATCAACATTATGAGCACGTAAATCTTTTAACACTTCAACAATTTCTTCAAATGTTTCTCCCATTCCAACCATTAAACCGGACTTGGTGGGTACATTTGGGCAACGATCTTTAAAATTTTTCAAAAGATCTAAGGACCACTGATAATCAGATCCAGGTCTCACTTGACGATACAAGCGTGGAATAGATTCCAAGTTGTGGTTAAACACATCTGGCGGTGCAATTGACAGTGTATCAATTGCGACCTCCATACGACCACGGAAGTCTGGAACCAATGTTTCGATTTCAATATGCGGACTTGCAGCACGTGTTTCAGTAATGCAATCAACAAAATGCTGGGCACCACCATCACGAAGATCATCACGATCTACTGAGGTAATAACCACATATTTCAGCTTCATATCACGAATTGCTGCCGCCAATTCTTTTGGTTCATCAGCACTAAGCGGATTAGGGCGACCATGCGCCACATCACAAAAAGGGCAACGACGAGTACAAATTTCACCCATAATCATAAACGTCGCTGTACCGTTACTAAAGCACTCTCCCAAGTTTGGGCAGTTAGCTTCTTCACATACAGAGGCAAGTTTATGCTCACGCAAAGTCGCTTTAATACGAGCAATTTCTGGCGACGCTGGCATACGAACACGAAGCCAATCTGGCTTGCGTGGAATTTCTTCAGTAGGAACAATTTTAATAGGGATACGCGCCATTTTATCGGCACCGCGTAATTTTTCCCCTTGGACAACGCGCTTGCGTTCTGCTGTCATTCTATTTCCACCCTTGTTGGATAGCCGGATAACTGTATCCGAGTTGCTCAGCTAACTGATTCGCCAACTGAACCTTTACATTTGATAAAATAGCGTCTTTGTTAAGTCGCTTCATATCCACCATCTGCAAGCCTTGATAGCCACACGGGTTGATACGATTAAATGGGGTGAGATCCATATCAACATTTAAGGCTAGCCCATGAAAGGAGCAACCTCTGCGTACACGTAAACCCAACGACGCAATTTTCCGTTCATCGACATACACACCTGGAGCATCAGGCTTTGGATACGCTTTTATTGAGTTCTGTACTAAAGTACCAACCACAGCATTTTCCAATACGCTAACTAGATCACGTACCCCTATTCCCAAGCGTTTTAAGTCTACCATAACATAAGCCACTAGTTGCCCTGGCCCATGGTAGGTAACTTGGCCACCACGATCAACCTGAATGACAGGAATATCACCTGGAGCCAAAAGGTGCTCTTCTTTTCCCGCTTGACCTTGCGTAAACAAGGAGGGATGTTCTAACAGCCAAATTTCATCAGCATCGTCTTTAGTACGAGTCTGAGTAAACTGTTTCATCCGCTCCCATGTTTCCGTATAGTCAATAATCCCTAAATCACGGCAAATTAAATCACGTTCCATTTACATGACCATCTTAACGGCTTCAATTGACATTAAGTCATGATGCAATGCCGATAATTGATCCTCACTTTGAGCCACAATACGAAAACTAAAACTGACAAACCGGCCTTTGCTAGAGCGATTAGTGTTTTCAGCTTTTGTATCCATTTCGGGTGCATGTATAAGCAAACGTTCTGTTATCTCGGTATGAATACCATCAACATCAAGAGATACCACCTTGATAACGTAATTTTCGCAAGGAAACTCAATTTTAGGTGCATCAACTGCTTTTTCAGCTTGATCACCATTTTTTGTAATTAACGCCATTAATTTAATCTACCATCAGCCTATTGGGGCTTAAAACAAGTTCATAAAGAATAGTTTAATTTTATCAAACATTCGTTTAAAGAAACCACCTTCTTCTACTGCTTCTAATGCAACCACTGGGCGTTCTAGTAGTACACCAGCCTCGGAGCCTACTACAATCTTACCAAGCACATCACCGATCGCGATAGGTGCAACGATTTCAGGCTGCATGTCTAACGTTGCTGACATAGCATCACCTTGCTGACGAGGCATAGTAACCAGCACATCTTCTGCAAAACCGACTTTCACACTAGATTGGCTGCCTCCCCAAACACGGGCATTGTTAACCACTTGACCACGGCTATACAGCTTACGTGTTTCATAGTATCTAAAACCAAAATCTAATAGCTTTTGCGCTTCAGCCGCTCGTGCTTCATCGGATTTAGTTCCCATTACAACTGTAATCAATCGTGTCCCATTACGCACTGCAGAAGCAGCCAAACAGTAACCTGCCGCTTCTGTATGTCCCGTTTTCAAACCATCAACAGTTTTATCACGCCACAACAAACGATTACGATTAGGTTGGCGAATATCATTGTATGTAAACTCTTTTTCCGCATACATGGTGTAGTTTTCTGGAAACTGCACAATGGTCGCACGAGATATTTTGGCGATATCATGGGCACTTGAGTAATGATTTTCTGCTGGAAAACCAGTCGAATTGACAAAGTTTGTATTTGTCATGCCCAATAGCTTAGCGTGTTGATTCATCAAATCAGCAAAAGCCGACTCACTTCCGGCAATATATTCTGCAGCAGCGACACTTGCATCATTACCTGATTGAATGATAATTCCACGAAGCAAGTCTTCTATAGATACTTGCGTACCTTCGCGGATAAACATACGTGACCCTTCCATGCGCCAAGCGTTTTCACTCACTGTAACTTTATCTTCCAAAGACAAGTTTCCACGAGCAAGTTCATACTCAACAATATAGGCCGTCATCAATTTAGTCAGACTCGCTGGCGGCAAAGCCTCATCAGCGTTATGTTCCACCAACACATCACCAGTATAGGCATCCATCAAAATATAACTGCTTGCCGATAACTGGGGAGGCGTCGGTATCAACGCAGGTGCGGCGAATACAGAGCCACTAATAAAGCCAAACACAAGGGATAAAGTAACCAGAAGTTTTTTCATACTCAAAAATATCGTCTTCTAAAAAATGTGGGTAAATGATACTAGAGCATTCTATGAATCTCTAGCCTAAAAAAAGTAACACTAAGGCAATAAAGCCACCCTTACGGGGCTACCAAAACCTTCCTGTTGTAGTTTTTGCTGCCATTCGGTCAATGAATCTTGGCTTTCAAAAGGACCGACCAACACTTTATACAAGCCGTCATCTTGCTTATTTATAACGACTTTAATACTGGTATCAAATGCCTCAAAGAGCCGCCGCTTTAATTTATTTGCCGATTCTTCGGCACTGAAAGCAGCAAGCTGAAGATGGGAAAAAACCATATCAGATGATGTATTTGATGACTCTCTTGGTGACGAAGAAATACTAGGCGAAGCCTTAGCAGGCAAGCTTTTTACTTGTTTAGCCGGCGTTTCAAGAACCGCTTTAGAGGGTCGATATACATCGCCTTTTGCTGGCGTGATTGCTTCGACTCGCACTCGTGCGACACCTTTTTTATGATAGTCCAGTCTCGCTGCTGCCGCATAAGAAAGATCTATCAGGCGATCACCATGAAATGGTCCCCTATCATTTACTCTAACAATAACAGAGCGATGATTATCGAGGTTGGTGACTTTGACATAAGTGGGTAGCGGCAGAGATTTGTGCGCAGCAGAAAACCCATACATGTCATATGTTTCCCCATTTGACGTCTTATGACCATGGAATTTGTTGCCATACCAAGAAGCTTTACCCTCAGCAACATAACCTTGGGCTGAAGCCATTACCCAGTACTTATTTCCCCAAACCTCATACGGACTCTTATTGCCACCTCGACTTCTTGGCTCCCACTTTGGAATCGGCTCAGGAATATTATCAGCATCAAAATCACCGTCCGGACCGTGGTCTTGCAATATAGAATAGCGCCCACCGCCTGACGCTTTTTCGTAGTCGATTTCATCTTTTCCCAGCACATGACGCGTACTCATACATCCATTCAGTACCAGCAAGCTTAAGCCAGCAACCAATAGTATGTTAATGATTTTCATAGCTTCCTATACTCTTAGCGAGCCTCCAATACCGACATGGCATATCGCCTACTTGGGTTGTAATCCATAATGGTAAAAAAATTCTTATATCCTAACCAGTAAGACATCTCTTCCGGCCCAGTTCTCAGAGCAATCAAACCCGTTTTCTGAGGAATAAAAGGCTGAGTAGGCAGCACAGTCAGTGCCGACCAATCGACCATGTCTTTACTAGGCTCTCTACCACGATTGATTTCATCTTTGACTTTCTCAGGATCACCAACAGAAGCCATCACAAACCACGGCTGGTCTTTCTGCCAACCGTGATGTTTAAGATAGTTCGCAACACTGCCAATAGCATCCGCAGCAGAACCCCATAGATCAATATGACCATTTTTGTCGTAATCTATAGCCAATTTTTGATAGTTACTGGGCATAAACTGCACCATCCCCATCGCCCCACTATATGACCCCTTTGTTTGCCCAATGTTCCATCCTTCTTGACGAGCTAGCAATAAATAAGCTTCAAGCTCACTTTGAAAGTACGCTTTACGTCTGGGATAATCAAACGCTAGAGTCGTCAGTGAAGTAAAAACATCATTAGAACCTGTAATACGTCCGTAATACGTTTCCACTCCAATGAGTGCAACAATTACATTTGGGTCAACACCAAATTCTTGCTCGGCTTTATGTAACCATTCGAGGTTGCTCTGAGCAAATTGATAGCCAAGTTTGGCTCTTTCCTCGTTCACAAATCGCGTTTTGTATTCATAATAAGGTATCAACACTTCCGGCTGGTTATCGGACTTCTCAATCACTTTAGGGCGCACCTTGATGTGAGAAAATGCCAATTCTAGACGGTTTCTATCGTAATTATGCTCTTTTACAAGACGCGAAATAAAACTCTGCACCTCTGGATTACCAGCGTAAGAATCTACCCATTCTGCTGGCATATCCTCTAGAAGCGTTTCACTAACGCCAGAATGTAAAGGCAACGTAGAATGATCCACACTACTACACGCAGTTAGACCAAGCGTTAAAAATACCAATGCAGCTTGCTTAATCATCATCTCGCTCTTTTATGTGTTTGTACTGACATCAAAATCCCAAATGTCGCCATGATAGTAATAATAGAAGTACCACCATAACTGACCAGTGGTAAGGGTACCCCAACAACCGGCAGAATGCCTGATACCATGCCAATATTTACAAACATGTATACAAAAAAAGTAAGCGTCAAACTACCGGCTAACAAACGTGCATAATTGTCCTCAGCATTCGCCGCAATATACAAACCACGAGCAATAACAAGAGAATAAGCAAGGATCAAAACACCACACCCTACCATCCCAAACTCTTCAGCCAAAACGGCAATAATAAAATCGGTATGACTTTCAGGCAAAAAATCCAACTGAGCCTGAGTCCCTTCTAAAAAACCTTTGCCATACAGACCACCAGAACCAATAGCCGTTTTAGACTGAATAATATTCCAACCAGAGCCAAGAGGATCACTTTCCGGATTCAAAAACGTCAACACTCGCTGACGCTGATACTCTCGCATAAATTGCCACAATGTATAGCCCGCAATGGGTGCCAATGCCGCTGCACCGATAATATAACGCCAACCAAGTCCTGCAAGAAAGAGGACAAAGATCCCCGAAACCGCCACCAACAAAGAGGTTCCCAGGTCTGGCTGTTTTGCAATTAATACCACTGGAATAGCGATCAATACTATGACAGTCATTATTTGCTTAAAGGTGGGGGCAGCTGCCTATCTGAAAAATACCATGCAATCATCATAGGCATCACAATTTTCATGATTTCCGAAGGTTGAAAACGCAAACCTCCAGGCAAAGCCAGCCAACGCTGAATCCCCTTTTGCTCCGACACCAAACAACAATACACAAACCAATAATAACGTAATAAAAATAAACAATGTAGGCGAAGCTCGCCGCATGTATTTTGGTGGTAACTGCGCCAATATTAGACAAACAAACATCCCAACTGCCAAGCGAAACACTTGCCGTTCTACCATCGCTACGTCTTGCCCTGACGCTGAGTACAGAATAACCAAACCGCCGCTAATCAGTAATAATAAAGACCCTATCAACAGAATATCGACATGCACCAATAGCCATAAACGCGCATTGGTAAAAGATATCGCCCTGCGATAAAAGCTATCCTTCATTTTTATTACCTTTTAAATAGTCATATTCGGCAGGATAATCATCGTAGAGATAAGCATCGAATAATTTCTTGGTTAAATCCGCAGGTTTCGAGCTGCTTCCGCCATTCTCAAAAATGGCAAATACTGAAATTTTAGGTTTTTCGGCCGGAGCAAAACCGATGAATAACGCATGATCATGCAAACGTTTCTCCAACGAATCCGCGTCATATTCTTGGTCTTCTTGAAGACTAAACACCTGCCCTGTCCCTGTTTTTCCTGCAATGTCATAGGGTGTACCTTGCAGGCGTCGTGCTGTCCCTTGAGAGTCCGTAATGACTTTGCGCATCGCCTCAATCATTCTCTCCCAGTTACGTTGATCTTTCAGAACGATATCGTGTTCATCACCAAGACCATCTTCAAACTCAGCCGGTTTATCCCCCACCATAGCAGTCATTCTTGGATAAAAATAATGCCCTCGGCTTGCCAGTGCAGACGTTGCTGAAGCAATTTGCATAGGAGTCGCCACCATAAAGCCCTGACCAATACCGACGTTGACCGAGTCTCCCGGATACCAAGGCTCTTTATACTTCGCTTTTTTCCATTCATTTGAAGGCAATAAACCAATACTGTCGCCATTCAAATCAAGCAAAGTACTGCGTCCAAAACCAAATCGCGACAAAAAATTATGAATGGGTGTGATGCCCATTTTATTGGCTAACTGGTAATAATAAGTATCAACCGACTCAATAATAGAGCGCTCCAAATCAATCCACCCATGCCCCGTTCGCTTCCAGTCACGATAACGGCGTCCATCCGGATTAATTTGATAATAACCTCTGGCGAAATAACGTTCTGTCCAAGTAGAGAAGCCGTATTCTAGTCCAGCCAACCCCATGAAAGGCTTAATTGTTGAAGCTGGAGGGTAGCCTCCGCGAAGCGCGCGGTTGAAAAGAGGTAACTTTGGCGACTTCCGAAGTGCAGAGTAATCATCATACGAAATGCCGCGCACAAACAGATTTGGATCAAAACCTGGCTTAGAAACAAGTGCCAAAATCCCTCCAGTTGCCGGGTCTATTGCCACAACTGACCCTGTATAATCCCCCAAAAGATCATAGGCATACTGCTGAAGCCTTGCATCCAAATATAAATGCAAATCTTTACCTGGCGTGGGATTTTGTCGATCCAATTCAGACATAATACGGCCACGAGCGTTTACTTCAACCTTGCTTAGACCTGCTTCGCCAAATAACGTTTTTTCGTAAAAACCTTCAACACCTGTTTTACCAATAAACAAAGCACCTTGATAAGCAAGACGATCCACCCGTTCCAAATCGTCCGTTGTAATTCGACCAACGTAGCCAATTGCATGGGCAAAAGCTTCACCGTAGGGGTAGTATCGCGTTAATTGCGCTTCTACTTGAACCCCATCAAGCTGATAAAGATCAACAGATACCTTAGCCCACTCTTCATCAGTTAATTGTGACTTTAACGTAAGTGATTGATAAGGTCTGCGGTACTCTTTCAACCGACTATCAAAGTCATCCCATTCGCTATCACTAATATTAACTATGCCGGCAAGCATTTGTCTTAATTTAGCAAAATCGTCAACGCGCTCAGGAATCACAGTCAAACTGTGTATTGGTCGATTATCAGCCAGCACCAAACCATTACGGTCATAAATTAATCCTCGCGGAGGCGGCTCGGTAACCAACATAACACGATTATCGTCCGCCTTGGTTTGGTAGATTTCATGCTGAACAACTTGAAGGTAAAACAATCGTGCCATCAACACCAATGCCATTAACATAACAAAAATAGCAGACGCAATAACACGCCCCTGTGTTAGTCGCTGTTCTTGGCGGTAATTACGAAAATTTTGATGTCGACGGCTCACCAGGTTTACCTTATCTGTGATACGGATGATTATTCATGAGCGTCCAAGCACGATAAATTTGCTCTGCCAAAATAATTCTCACCATAGGATGTGGCAATGTCAAACGCGATAAAGACCAAACTTGATCAGCGCGAGCTGTACATCTAGGGTCTAAGCCATCTGGCCCACCCACCAACAAACTCACATTGTGACCATCCATTCGCCACTGTTCGGTCTGGTCAGCCAGCTGATCGGTGGACCATTCCTTGCCAAGCACTTCCATTGCAATGACTTTATCACCTGAGGGGATAGCCTCTAACATGCTATCTCCTTCTTTACGAATGGCTTTCAATATATCCGTATTTTTCCCGCGAGGTGACATGGGTATTTCAACCAGCTCTAAAGCAAAATCCTTAGGTAAGCGCTTTGCATACTCATCGTAACCTTCAGTCACCCACTTTGGCATTTTGCTACCAACAGCAATCAAACGAACGCGCATTAAAAAAACCTTACATTATTTCTGGTTTAATATCCCATAACTTCTCGAGATCATAAAACGCTCGCGCTTCTTCTGTCATGACATGCACAACAACGTCATGTAAGTCGACCAATACCCAATCACTGCCCATACCACGACCTTCTGAACCAAGTGGCTGAAGACCTTGCGCTTTCAAATGTTCAAATACATTTTGACCCAAAGCATTAACATGACGCTTTGACGTGCCAGTACAAATCACCATGTAATCCATCATATCAGTATGATTTCCTACGTTTAGTACGGTGATTTTATCACCTTTCACATCTTCCAATGCTTCAACAGCAAAAGCCAAAATTTGATCTGCTGTTAAGTTAAGCTGACTCATATAATTACGTTACCCTATCGATATAATTGATGTTGTTCTATATATTTTTGGACTGGCTCCGGCAATAGGTAAGCAATCGACTCGTTTTTACGAGCAAGCGCCCTGATCATGCTAGAGGATATCCCCAAAGGAGTAAGAGTCTCGAACCAGACCCGCCCTGAGGGCGCGCATTGTAACTCATGCGACGATGCGGCACGATAGTTTTCGCAAAAACCACTCAATTCAGAGATTAAATCGGGCTCCCAACCAGGTCGAGAGACAACCAGCAAGTGAGCATACTGGATTATCTGCTGCCAATCATGCCACGTTGGAAGAGATAAAAAGCTATCCATTCCCAACACCATAATTAGCGATTCATCAGGACCGATTTCCTCACGCAGGTCTCGCAACGTATCGATACTATAACTTGGACCTTCCCTATCAATTTCACGAGAATCAACACTCAATCGATCGTCACCAGATACAGCAAGCCTTGTCATTTCAAGTCTTTGTTCAGGCAGAACACTTGGTCGGTCTTTATGAACGGGCTGAAAACAAGGTATTAGCTTCATAGTCGAATAATGATAACGATCTAAAATCTCAACCGCTGTTCTTAGATGGCCATTATGAACGGGATCAAATGTCCCACCCATAATAGCCAACCCAGAAGTCTTTACGTTATCGTTAACTCTAGTTGTCACGAGTATGACCATCGCCAAGGACAATGTACTTTTGACTGGTCAGCCCCAATAAGCCAACGGGGCCACGAGCGTGAATTTTGTCGGTCGATATGCCAATTTCAGCCCCAAACCCATATTCAAAACCATCAGCAAAAGATGTCGATGCATTCACCATAACGGATGATGAATCCACTTCGGTCAAAAACGCACGTGTTTTAGAATAATTCTGCGAAACAATTGCATCAGTATGATGAGAACCATACTGATTGATGTGACTGATCGCTTTATCCATATTGGCTAAAACCTTAATAGACAACTTAGGCGCTAAATATTCTGTATACCAATCTTCCTCTGTCGCTAACTCAACAGAAGAATCAATAGCACGAGTTTGCTCACACCCTACTAAAGACACGCCTTTCTCTTGCAAAGCGCCTATTAACTTGGGCAAAAATTTATCAGCAACAGCCGAATGCACTAGCAAGGACTCCATCGCATTACACACACCGTAACGACGTGTTTTTGCATTCATAGCAATAGCAAACGCCTTTTCCAAATCAGCCTCATCATCGACATACACATGACAGTTGCCATCTAGATGCTTTATAACGGGGACACGAGCATCCTTACTAATACGTTCTATTAAACTCTTGCCGCCTCGAGGAACGATCACATCAACAAACTCTGGCATAGAGATCAACATCCCAACAGCATCTCTGTCAGTCGTATTAAGAACTTGCACCGCATGCTCAGGCAATCCTGCCGCAACAACCCCCGAAGTAACGGCCTCCGCAATAGCTTGGTTGGAATAAAACGCCTCAGACCCTCCACGCAAAATAGTCGCATTACCCGATTTTAGGCATAAGCTCGCTGCATCAATCGTCACATTTGGGCGAGACTCGTAGATAATACCAATTACACCTAAAGGAACGCGCATTTGCCCACGTTGAATACCTGATGGTAAATACACCATATCAGATATTTCACCAATCGGGTCAGGCAAAGCAGCTACCTGTTTTAAACCTTCAATCATGCTATCGATACGCTTATTATCCAAAAGCAACCTATCAAGTAATGCCGAGTCCAAGCCCTTAGCACGGCCATTATCCATATCTTTAGCGTTCTCAGATATCAATCGAGGTCGAGCACTCTCCAAAGCGTCAGCCATAGCAAATAAAGCCATGTTTTTTTGCTTTGTGGATGCTTTAGCAAGCAGACGAGAAGCCGCCCTAGCTTGCTGACCAATTTGATTCATATAAGATTCTAAAGACATTTTTACTCTCTGATAAAAGTTAAAAAGAACAGAACAACGAATCGCTAAATTAAATCGCAGTTCGTTTCATGTAAGCAGTATACTATCACAATATTTTTATTCGTTTAGCGCAGATTTATATCAAAGGATCGCTCATTGTCATCCCATAATTCTTTTAACTTAACCACTATTGGCGTAATACATTCTTGCTACAAAGAAAAGTTCGGCATTCCACGCCAACCAGGGCTTGTCACAGAAGCTACAGCGCGCTTAGAGAACCATCCCACCCTACAATAGACTAGACGCTTTAGAAGGGCTTCGACGGTTTTTCACACATCTGGATACAATTCATTTTTCACGCTTGTATGACGGAAAACTGGAAAGCAAAAATACGACCTCCGCGCCTAGGTGGAAAAACGAAAATGGGCGTATTTGCTACGCGCGCAACCCATAGACCCAACCCTATTGGACTCTCTGTCGTCAAAATTGGACGAATCTACCAAGAAGACAAAAAAACCTTTATTGATCTGCATGGAGCGGATTTACTAGATGGCACTCCCGTTCTAGATATAAAACCCTATCTACCTTATGCAGATAGTATCACTGACGCAAAAGGTGGTTTTGCTCCGACACCAGCACAAACAATGAAAAAGCCCGTCTTATTTTCCGAACTCGCAAAAAGCCAATGCATGCAATACCAAAACTTGCATAACAAAGAAATAGCCACTTTAATAAAACAGATTATTGAACAAGACCCTAGGCCTTCTTATTTATCAGAACAACTTGACAGAGAGCACGGCATCAAACTTTGGAACATTAATGTGAAGTGGTGCGCAAGAATTGATCACTTTGAAATACTTCGAATTGAGCAAACATAAGAGAGTAAGAAATGAATAAGAAACAGTTCTTAAACACTTACAAAAAAATCGATGCTCTTGAGAAAAAAAGGCACAAGCGAGCGAAAAACCAACACTTTATCGCTCGGAGCACGATGAACGCCTTATAAAAGACTTTCATTATGCAAAGTTTCAAAAAAACCTTCACAATGCACAACAGAGCAAAGCCCTAAAAGCATTACTGGAAAAAGACAACTGGACCGAAGAAGACACCGAAAAGCTACTGAACTCGCTACGCTAGAAAAACATACACCGAGTCTATACCCATGGTTATCCACATGTTATGTGTATAGTTTTCTTGTCAATAAATTCGGAAAGAATCGACAAAAAAATCAAAAAAAAGCGGACCTAGGTCCGCTTTTTATCACAACTAAAAATCAAATCTTAGTTTTGGTTTTCTAGTTGTGCTTTGATCAAATCGCCAATGGTAGTAGGGCCATTTGATTCCGCTTGTTGCTTCTCAGAATGAGATTTCAACGCAGCTTTCTCTTCAGTCGCATCTTTCTGCTTGATAGATAGAGTGATAGTACGAGCTTTACGATCAACGTTAATGATCGCAGCTTCTACTTTATCACCTTCTTTCAATGCTGTAGTTGCATCTTCGATACGCTCACGGCTGATTTCAGACACTTTCAATGTCGCTTCTACGCCTTCAGCAAGAGCAACAACCGCACCTTTTGCGTCTACTGATGAAACAGTACCGTTTACAATAGTGCCCTTGTCATTTTCTGCAACGAAAGCAAGGAACGGATCTTCTTCAAGTTGCTTAACACCCAAAGAAATACGCTCACGCTCAGCATCGATAGACAATACAACTGTTTCTAGCATATCGCCTTTCTTGTATTGACGTACGGCTTCTTCACCCGTTTCATCCCAAGATAGGTCAGACAAGTGAACAAGACCATCAATACCGCCATCAAGACCAATGAACACACCGAAGTCAGTGATAGACTTGATTGCGCCAGAGATTTTGTCACCTTTGTTGAAAGAAGTTGCAAACTCTTCCCATGGGTTCATTGTACACTGCTTGATACCCAAAGAAATACGACGACGCTCTTCATCAATGTCAAGAACCATAACTTCAACTTCGTCACCGATCTGAACAACTTTAGATGGGTGAATGTTTTTGTTAGTCCAATCCATTTCAGAAACGTGTACTAGACCTTCTACGCCTTCTTCAAGCTCTGCGAAGCAGCTCGTAATCAGTCAAGTTAGTCACTTTCGCAGTAACTTTAGTGTTTTCTGGGTAACGGGCTTTGATAGCAACCCATGGATCTTCACCCAACTGTTTAAGACCTAGAGACACGCGGTTACGCTCGCGGTCGAACTTAAGAACTTTAACATCGATCTCATCACCAACAGCAATGATTTCGCTTGGGTGCTTAATGCGTTTCCAAGCCATATCAGTGATGTGTAGAAGACCATCAACACCACCAAGATCAACGAACGCACCGTAGTCAGTAAGGTTCTTAACGATACCTTTAACTTCTTGACCTTCTTCAAGAGAAGCAAGTAGCGTTTCGCGTTCAGCGCTGTTAGTCGCTTCCATAACGGCACGACGAGATACAACAACGTTGTTACGTTTTTGATCAAGCTTGATAAGTTTGAACTCTAGATCCACACCTTCCAAATGAGATGTGTCGCGAATTGGGCGAACATCTACCAAAGAACCAGGCAAGAAAGCACGGATATTAGCGATATCAACTGTGAAGCCACCTTTGACTTTACCATTGATAACACCGTGAACAATGGCGTTTTCTTCGTAAGCTTTTTCTAGAACAGACCAAGTTTCTGCACGTTTAGCTTTTTCGCGAGACAATTTAGTCTCACCGAAACCATCTTCAACAGCATCAAGCGCAACTTTAACTTCGTCACCGATTTTTAAGTTGAACTCACCACTTTCCGTTAGGAACTGAGAACGAGGAATTACGCCTTCAGATTTAAGACCTGCATGAACAGTTACCCACTCACTGTCAATATCAACAATGATACCAGTAACAATTGAGCCTGGCGCCATTTCGACGGTTAATAGGCTTTCTTCAAACAGTTCTGCGAAGCTTTGAGTCATTGTATTTCCTATATAGTCGGCCTATGCAAATAACTAGGCCATATCCACATTGCCAGCGAATGCGGGTCAGTTTTTTTGGATGATGCGATAAAAGCTTGCTGGCACTTTTATCGACTTGAATAACATTTAAACTATTATAGCACATTCTAATTACAAAAAAGTAGACGCAAAAAACAACAGATTACACAAGACCCGCCTTCACAGCTTCTGCAAAAACAATCTCAACAACCTGCTCTATCGTCAACGTCGTACTGTCTATTACCAAAGCGCCTGCCGCTGGCACAAGAGGGGCAATTGCCCTATTCGCATCCCGCTCATCTCGCTCTTTGATGGTCTTAACCAATTCATCCAGATTAACCGTTTCACCTTTTTGCTGCAATTGCTGCAACCGACGCTGTGCACGCTCTTCTGCGGAAGCGGTTAAGAAGATTTTAATCTGCGCGGAAGGGAACACCACCGTCCCCATATCTCGGCCATCCGCAACCAACCCTGGCGCTTGCGAAAAAGCACGCTGACGCAACAACAATCCCTCTCTAACTTCTGGAATAGCTGCCAATTTTGACGCACAATTTCCAACACCTTCGGTGCGAATAGCTTGAGTTACGACTTCGCCTTCAAGAATAATTTCAACCTTACCTTCTGCTGATTGTTGAAACTGTATATCTAAATGTTCAGCTAGCACCTTTAAAGTATCAACATCATCAGAAGACATACCATGATGAGATACAGCCAGTGCGAGCAGTCGATATAAAGCGCCACTGTCCAATATATGCCATCCCAGCTTTTCTGCGATTAACTGACTTACAGTGCCCTTACCTGCACCACTTGGACCATCAATCGTAATAACTGGGCCTTGGTTGATCATAACTATTCCTCTTAAAAAACTACTGCGTCACTGAACAATGAAAACCTAATTGCACAGTAACACTCTCCAACTCGTTAAATTCTTCTAATAATTTTTGACAATCATTAACTTTCGTTATGGATTGACTGCGCGCACCTAACGCCAACATAGCAAGCGCTAATTTATCATCACCAGCGCAATCCAACTCGCCACCTTGAGGCAATCCACCCTTGATTCGCAAATCACCATTTTCATAAACACAAGCGATTTTCATCTGTTTAAGTGCATCAATAAACGCTAACACTCTATCTTCATGATAATAAGGCAGAGAACCGACTCCCTGAATAAAACTTTCGCCTCTAGCGTATGCCGCTGCGACACACAACAAAGGTAGCTGATCTCTAAAGCGATAACTTTGCTCAGACGGCAAATGAAACGAACGAAGCTCTGCAAAACCGACTTGCACCTTACCCTCGAATAACCCAGAACCACTTTGCACAGGAATAGTCACATCGGCACCAATTGACTGCAAAAAAGCCAACAATGCAAAGGACACTGAATCTAAACCAGCATTCTCAATAGATAAATCCGAACCTGGCAAAAGACTTGACAACAATACGAGCCAAGCCAATTCGTACTCATCACCCGACAGCACTATATCTGCACCGACGAATGGAGCCGGAGCAACCTTAAACCCTTCGACCTGGTCAAATATTTTCACACCAAAATGTCGCAACAACACTTCACAATGAGACAAGTCTTTAGACAATGTTGTCACAACACCCTCAACAGGCGAATACAAGGCGGCCAAAAAAGCAGACATACGCAGTCTCTCAGAACCCGCCTTTAAATTAACCGACACATCCAAAGACTTACCTGGCAACAGATTAACAGGCAAACAATCCGCCATTTCAGATATGACACTCCCACCCATTTGGCGCACCAAAGAAAATAAATCCGCCATTGACTGATTTAGCAGCTTGCCTTCAGCAATCACAGAAACAGGGAACGACTGTCCAGCCAAAACTGGCAACAATAAATACAAACTTTCTCTGGATTGATGGACATTAATAGGGGCAATCGGTGCTTTTAACCCTCTAACACCCACACCATGAACACGCAAATGATCAACCGAGGCCTCTTCTATGACAACCCCCATATCTCGAAAAGCTTGCATGGTAATGCGCACATCACCCGTTAAATCAATATTCTTTATTTCACTCACACCTTCTGACAGCGCGGCTATGGTAATCGCTTTATGTGACAAAGATTTGTCACCCAACAAAGACACCTCACCTTTAATCGCAGAAGCTGGTAAAACGGAGACAGACACAGGACGAACTTCTTTGGTAGAACCAATTGTACGTTGCTCTAACAAGCGAAGAAAATGATCTCGCGCAGATTTTGCTCGAGTAAACACACCAAACATACTAGCGCCATCACCCTTCTCTATAGCAGCTCGCATGTCAGCCAACCGATCAGTAAAGTGATCTAGAGTCGCTAGCGTTGCATCTTTGTTGGCTAAAAAAACATCTCGCCACATAACCGGATCACTGGAAGCGATGCGAGTAAAGTCACGAAAGCCGCCCGCCGCAAACCTGAAGATATCCTGACTACGCTCCCCATTGGCCAGCGCATCGACCAAAGTATAGGCCAGCAAGTGAGGCAAATGACTTGAAGAGGCGAGCACATGATCATGATGATTAACATCCATGCTCACCACATCCGCACCAACCGCACGCCAAAGACGGTGCAAGCGATCCAATAACACAGGATTGCTATCCGCCAAGGGAGTCACTATCGCCATGTGTTTTTCGAAAAGCTGTGAATTAGAGGCCAACACCCCACTTTTCTCTGCGCCAGCAATAGGATGACCAGGAATAAAATTAGCCGGAACATGCCCAAAGACACGACGCACAGCCTCAACCACACTACCTTTTGTCGACCCCACATCCGTCACTAGCGTCTGCTCAGACAAAAAAGGCTTAAGATCGGCCAAAACAGACTCCATTGCTCTAACAGGCGTTGCCAGAACAATAACATCCATTTTTGAGACAAACTCAGCAGACAACTCGGCAGGATAATCAATCACTCCTGTCGACACACCCAAAGCCAGTTCGCCGTCACGACGATCCACCGCATACAGGGTCGCTAAACCGCGCTCTTTCAACGCCTTAGCGAACGAACCACCGATCATACCAAGACCGATGATCATGACATTGCCAAACTTCTTTTTTCCTGAGACGCCATATCAACGGACGCCTGAAAATCACTTTCACCAATCAAAGCATAACACTCTTAAATAATTGCTAAAGCACAGCCACAGGATAGGAACCCAACACTTTCACTTCCGAAGCTCGTTCACGTAAATCATCAATCACAGCGCGACAGTCGTCGTCCAAATAATGACCAACGAAGTCAATATAAAAAATATAACCCCATCGACTCATTAAAGAAGGACGAGTCTCCAAACGTGTCATGTCAACACCGTGACGCTCGAAGGCTTCAAGTAATCGATACAAAGCACCCGGCTCATTTTTAGCACTAATGAGCAATGACGTTTTATCCTTACCGCTGGGCGGTACATCCTGATTACCAACAATCAAAAAGCGCGTCGTATTATCAGGGCGATCTTCAATATTAGAGGATACTTTTGATAAGCCATATAATTCACAAGCCACTTCACCTGCAATCGCTGCAATCGCTCGACCACTTCGCCCCGCATCAGCCGCAAGACGAGCCGCTTCAGCATTCGAACTCACCGCAACACGCTCAACGTGTGGCCAATAACGATCTAACCAAGCACGACATTGCGCCAAAGACTGCTGATGGGAATAAATGTGCGTAACATCATCCGCGTTAATATTTGGAACTCACCAAAAGATGGTGATGAATGCGCTCTTCTACTTCGCCACAAATTTTTAAACGTGAATCGCGAAAACTATCTAAGGTATGGTTCACCACACCCTCTGTCGAATTCTCAACCGGCACGACACCATAATTAGCCGCACCAGACTCAACTTCACGAAACACTTCATCAATGGCTGCCATAGGCGCACTGATAATAGACTTACCAAAGTGCTTTAATGCGGCCTGCTGTGTAAACGTACCCTCAGGCCCCAAAAAAGCAATGCGCATTGGCTTCTCAAGCGCAAGGCAAGAAGACATCACCTGACGAAAGATCTTCGCCATTTCCTCATTCCCCAAAGGCCCCTCGTTACGCTCCATCACTCTACGTAACACTTGCGCTTCGCGCTCTGGACGATAAAAGACGACCGCGTCTCCGCCCTGCTCAGCCAATTTTACTTCCGCTACTTTTTGAGCGCATCTAGCACGCTCATTTATCAGCATTTGTATTTGCGAATCAATAGAATCGATACGATCACGCAATAAAGGCAGCGTATCGGGTACTGTTTGCTTAGAGTTTGACATGCTATTTGTTATCCGTGGTTCTTATTGCTTATTAGGTATCTATTATCCGTGACGCTTCTCAAAGGCACGCATAAAGTCAATCAAAGCTTCAATCCCTTCCATCGGCATAGCGTTATAGATACTCGCGCGCATGCCGCCAACTGAACGATGCCCAGCCAATGTGCGCAAGCCTGCGGCTTCAGACTCTTGCAAGAAAAGAGACTCTAAAGACTCATCCGCCAGAATGAACGGCACATTCATACGCGATCTGTAAGCAGGGTCAACAGGGTTTGAATAAAAATCACTTGAATCAATAAAGTCATACAAAGCTTGCGCCTTGCGAATATTAATGGCTTCGATCGCCTCAACACCACCCTGAGCTTCCAGCCACTCAAACACCAAATCCGCCAAATAAATCGCAAAGGTTGGCGGCGTATTGATCATAGAATCATTTGCCGCCAAATTGGCAAAGTTCCATATTGACGGCAACTCATCACTGCTGCGCGCCAACAGATCCTTACGAATGATACAGATAACCACACCCGCTGGACCGACATTTTTTTGCGCACCAGCGTAAATAAGACCATATTTACTGACATCGATTTTTCGAGACAAAATAGTAGAAGACAGATCAGCAACGATAGGAAGATTAGTCTCTGGCAAATCAGAAAACTCTAAGCCACCAATGGTTTCATTAGGACAAAGATGTAAATACGCAGCACTTTCATCCAATGATAAAGTTGAAAAGTCAGGAACCGTAAGATAGTTCTGCTCCTTTGATGAACCCACAACATTAACCTTAGTGTATCTTTTTGCCTCTTTAATGGCTTTTGAAGACCATGCACCTGTATCTAAAAAGCAAGCAGAATCAAATCCGTTTACTAGGTTTGCAGGAATTTGAGCAAATAAAGTAGACGCACCACCTTGAACAAACAAGATTTCATAGTCGTCACTGATATTCATTAAACGCGACAAGCGCGCTTTAGCCGATGCCAAAATAGACATAAACTCAGCACTACGGTGACTCATTTCCATTACAGAAACACCCGCACCATGCCAATCTAACATTTCAGCCTGTGCTTTTTTCAAAACCGCTTCGGGAAGCGCTGCTGGACCAGAACAAAAATTATATACTCGGCTCATCCTGCTTATTACCTCTAGTATTTTCAGGACCTATCTACAACAAAAGCGACGCACCTAGGTGCGTCGCTTTATTTTCTATTCCGTATCGGAATCTAGATTATCGGGTGACTCTTCGCCATCATTTGTCGATTGATCGATGACAACTTCGTCCGCCTCATCTATCTCAACATCACCTTCATCGTGTTCAACGACACGCTCAATACCAACCAGATGCTCATCATTAGTCAAACGAATCAAGGTCACACCTTGAGTATTTCGTCCCTGACAAGACACTTCGGTCACGCGAGTACGAACCAAGGTTCCTTGGTCAGTAATCAAGATAATCTCATCCGTTTCATCAACCTGAGCAGCACCAATTACCGGGCCGTTACGCTCTGACACCTGAATACCGATAACACCTTGACCGCCACGACCATACACAGGGAAGTCTTCTACCAAAGTACGTTTGCCATAACCATTTTCACAGGCCATCAATACCGCTGAACCCTCTTGAGGGACGATAAGCGATACCACCTTAGCACCCTCACCCAAACGAATACCACGAACGCCTGCTGCAGTACGCCCCATGGCGCGAACATCAGATTCTTTGAAGCGAATTGTTTTACCAGAAGAAGAAACCAACATAATATCGTTTTCACCATTGGTCACAGACACGCCAACCAACTCATCGGTTTCATCCAAGCTAAGCGCAATCAATCCCGTGGAGCGAGGACGAGCAAAGTGCTGCATCGCTGTCTTTTTAACCGTTCCGTTTGCCGTCGCCATAAAGATATAGCTACTTGCCTCAACAATAGCATCATCAGCAACGTCATCATCCGACTCCGAATCAGCTTCAACCGCTTCAACAACCGGCAAAGGCAATAGCGCAGAGATAGATTCGCCTTCTCTCAACGGTAACAGGTTAACAATGGGGCGACCTTTCGCACTACGGCTAGCGACCGGAATTTCAAACACACGTAACCAGTAAACCTTACCAAAATTACTAAATAGCATGATGGTGTCATGACTACTGGTAACCAATAGATGCTCGATGTGGTCTTCATCTTTCATGCTAGCAGAAGACTTACCACGACCACCACGACGCTGCGCTTGATACTCAACTAATGGCTGAGATTTCGCATAACCAGTATTCGAAATTGTCACCACCATAGGGGCTTCATCAATCAAATCTGCGATCGTCAAATCCTGACGAGACGTTAAGATCTCAGTACGTCGCGCATCACCGAACGTGTCTCTAACTTCTTCTAATTCTTCGCGGATGACTTCCATCAGACGATCAGGGTTAGACAAAATGTTCAGCAACTCACCAATAGTCTCAATAAGCGCCTTATACTCACCAAGCAACTTGTCATGCTCTAGACCAGTCAAACGATGTAAACGTAAATCCAAAATCGCTTGCGCTTGGTCTGGTGATAAATGATAAGCACCATCAACAAAGCCATAAGCAGCATCCAAATCATCTGGACGACATGCATCAGCACCAGCACGCTCAAGCATGGCCATGACATTGCCTGGCTGCCAAGACTCATTCACCAACTTATCTTTGGCCTCAGCCGAAGTTGGCGAGGTACGAATTAGTTCAATAACACGATCAATGTTCGCTAGGGAAACCGCCAAGCCTTCAAGGATATGACCTCGTTCGCGCGCTTTACGAAGCTCATAAATAGTACGACGAGTAACAACTTCGCGACGGTGCTTAACGAAACATTCAAGAATTTGTTTAAGATTTAACAGTTGAGGACGGCCATCAACTAAGGCAACCATGTTCATGCCGAACACAGACTGTAACTGAGTTTGCGAGAAAATATTATTAACAACAACGTCTGGGTTTTCACCACGGCGCAACTCTATTACGATGCGCATACCGTCTTTGTCGGATTCATCACGAAGCTCACTAATACCTTCCAGTTTTTTCTCTTTAACTAGCTCAGCGATTTTTTCAATCACCTTCGCTTTGTTCAACTGATAAGGAATCTCAGTGAAAACGATGGATTGGCGATTGCCTTTTTCCATGTCTTCGAAATGGTGACGAGCACGCATATAAATACGACCGCGACCAGTTTTGTAAGCTTCAATAATACCAGCACGACCATTAATAAACGCCCCTGTTGGGAAGTCTGGCCCTGGTATATGATCAATAAGTTCATCAATAGTAATGTCAGCGTTATCAATCACCGCCAAACAACCATCAATAATCTCACCAAGATTATGAGGTGGAATATTAGTCGCCATACCTACTGCAATACCAGCCGAACCGTTCACTAACAGTCCAGGCACACGTGCAGGCAATACTTCTGGCATAAATTCAGTGCCATCATAGTTAGGCACAAAGTCGACGGTTTCTTTCTCTAAATCCATCAGAAGATGATGAGAAATTTTCGCCATACGGATTTCTGTGTAACGCATTGCCGCGGCACTGTCACCATCAACAGAACCGAAGTTGCCTTGACCATCGACCAAGGTATAACGCATTGAGAAAGGCTGCGCCATACGAACAATCGTATCGTATACAGCAGAATCACCATGTGGGTGATATTTACCGATTACATCACCGACGATACGCGCCGATTTTTTGTACGGTTTATTCCAATCATTTTTAAGTTCATTCATCGCAAATAGAACGCGACGGTGAACAGGCTTTAACCCGTCTCGTACATCAGGTAATGCTCGACCGACAATAACGCTCATTGCGTAATCTAGGTAAGATCCCTTAAGTTCATTTTCGATACTGACGGGAATAATTTCTTTGGCTAATTCACCCATAGATACAATCGATCCTTATGCCTTGGAGTCAAGAAGACTCCCTAATATCTTTTTATAAGCGCCGTATTGTAACATAAGGAAATAAATAACACCCCTTTGAGGAGCATGTTTTGTAGCTCAATCTAACAATTATGCTCTCCCCAATCTCAATTCAACGCCTCCCATTTCACCCAAGCGCGCTAAGTGGTTATACTATTAGGACAAAAGAAGTTTACTATTGGTCACCTGCAGGGTTGGCGCTATACTGTCAAAATAAACTTTATCCATATACAACATCACTTTACTCCAACCTCAGCAACACTGAAAAACGGAAGCCAAACAAATGACAAACCCTCAGCAAAACAATGTAGATCTAGATGAAGTTGCCAAGTTTGAAGCGCTCGCGAGCCGTTGGTGGGATACAGAAAATGAATTCAAGCCACTGCACGACATTAACCCTTTGCGCACCAACTATATAAATGAACGCTCAGAAGGCTTACAAGGTAAAAAAGTTATCGACATAGGCTGTGGCGGCGGCATTTTATCTGAAGCAATGGCAAAGCTAGGTGCCGATGTCAAAGGCATCGATATGGGCGAAGCTCCTCTAGCCGTTGCCAAACTGCATCTGACAGAATCCAAGCTCAATATTGATTACGAGAAAATCACCGCAGAAGAAATCGCACAACGCGAAGCTGGCCAATACGATGTCGTTACCTGCCTTGAAATGCTAGAGCACGTACCAGACCCCGCCTCTGTAATAAATGCCTGCATGGCGTTAGTAAAACCAGGTGGTCACGTATTTTTCTCTACCATAAACAGAAACCCCAAAGCTTACTTATTCGCTATCATCGGGGCTGAATACATACTCAAAATGCTACCTAAAGGCACCCACGATTATGCCAAATTCATCCAACCGGCCGAACTCAATAATTACGCAAGACAAGCGGGAGACGAAGTCACCCACATGACAGGCATGACTTACAACCCGTTGAGCAAAGTGTACAAATTGAATGACAAAGACGTGTCAGTCAATTACCTAATGCATACTCAAAAAATCAAAGTCTGATAAAGACGCAAGGAGGAGATATGTTTGATTATCAAGCCCCGAGCCAACTACTCAAAGACAAAGCAATCCTTGTTACAGGCGCAGGTGACGGCATAGGAAGAGCCGCCGCCATTACTTATGCAAAACACGGTGCAACTGTTATTCTGTTAGGGCGCACCACCAAGAAACTTGAAGCAGTTTACGACTATATAGAAAAGCAGCAATATCCCCAGGCAGCCATTGTCCCACTAAACTTGGATGGTGCCGCAGGACACGACTACATAGAGCTTGCCAATACCATTGAAAGTGAGTTTGGCCACCTTGACGGCATTCTTCATAACGCCAGCCTACTTGGTGAGCGCACCAATCTAGCAAACTACGACCCAGTACTGTTTGAACAGGTGATGCGCGTTAATGTCACCAGTCAATTACTGCTAAACCAAGCCCTACTCCCTCTTTTACAGAAAGCAGATAACGCATCTATTATTTTTACCTCCTCAGGCGTAGGGAGAAAAGCCAAAGCCAACTGGGGCGCCTATGCCATCTCTAAATTCGCCACAGAAGCAATGATGCAACTGCTCTCTAGTGAGCTACAAAGCCTCTCACCAAATGTCCGGGCAAATGCCATAAACCCTGGAGCCACAAGGACGAATATGAGGGCAAACGCCTACCCTGACGAGGATCCAACAACCCTGCCTGCTGCAGAAGATATTATGCCACTTTATCTTTATTTAATGGGTGATGACAGCCTGAATGTAAACGGCCAATCTTTAGACGCTCAATAAAGTTGGCCCATTTTTAGCAATGGACAAAAACTTGTCCATTGCATCTCATCACAGGCTTAAGTAATCTGAAGCCATGATAAACACTATTAGAAAAATCATCCCCTATTGGTTTGCACTCACTATCGCACTTGCCTGTTTTTCGATTCAAGCAGGCAATTCTATCTCCACAGAAACCCACCTTCAGCCAAATATAAGCAACGCCATAATGACAAGCATCACACCAGCACGTTCGACACAGACGAGCAACGAAATAAACAGAGCAAAAGACGATGATCTCTCCACTTCTCCAACAGGCATGAACATGCTAGAGATCCCCAACAAAAGCCTAACAGACAAAAATGACTATCGCCTTATAACACTGCCTAATCACCTCAAAGTACTACTGGTCAGCGACCCTCAAGCAGAGCGCTTCTCAGCCTCGTTAGCCGTCAATGTTGGCAGCTTTCAAGACCCAGACAATCAACAAGGTTTAGCACACTTTTTAGAACACATGCTGTTTCTTGGCACCGAAAAATACCCAGAACCGGGCGACTACCAATCCTACATAAACCATCATGGCGGCTCAAATAACGCCTACACCAGTACAGATACAACAAATTTTTATTTCGACATTAAACCTTCGGCATACGAAGGCGCTCTAGATAGGTTTGCACAATTTTTTACGACCCCCTTATTTAGCGAGTCCTTAACTCAAAGAGAAAAAAACGCTGTTGATTCAGAGTATAAAGCAAAACTGAAAGACGAAAGTCGCCGCAACAACCAAGCTTTTAAAACACTACTCAATCCCAAACACCCGTACAGCCGATTTACCGTTGGCAACCTTGAAACATTAAAAGACAGACCTGAAGCCTCCCTAAGAAAACAGCTCTTAACACTCTATAACGAACACTATTTCAGTGAGAATATGGCACTTGTACTCGTTACCAATCTATCCCACCAAGACATGGCCACTCTCGCCAAACAATACTTTTCTGACATACCCAGCAAACAGACACCAACAAAACAACATTACCCAACATTAATGAAAACAAACCAACCACAGCTACAATTTGTTCAATCCCTAATAGACAGCAATACACTATCCTTCCAATACCAAATTGACGCCCAAGAAAATCATTACAAAACCCGACCCACTCGCTACTTATCGTATATTTTAGGCAACGAAAATGAGGGCTCTCTGTATGCCTCACTCAAAGCAGATGGACTGATCAACAGCCTCTCTGCAGGCGTTAGTCCAGACTATGGAAACAATGCTTTTTTCACCGTCACGGCACACTTAACAAACAGCGGATTAACAAATATAGATACTGTTGCGAAGCGCATTTTCGCCACAATAGGCCTATTACAATCAACACCAATCAACCCCATGTATCAATTAGAGGGGGTGCAACTTAGCCAACTTATGTACAACAATCAAAACTACACCGCTCCACAAAACCTTGCTCGCACGCTGTCAGCAAAACTACTTAAAATTCCAGCTATTGACATACTAAGCAGCTTTCGCATTGAAAAGACCGCCGACAATAAACAGGTTCGCCAACTACTAAAACAACTCGATACAAAACATCTATTAGTGCAGGTTGCTACCAACAAAGCCTTCCCCAAACATTGGGCAAAGCAAAAACCAACATGGCAGACTGAACCTTGGTACCAAAGCACCTATAGCAACAATGAGTTCAGCTCTGCATTTTTGGACTTCATCAACCTATCCGTAAAAAATACCCATGTCACTCTTCCAGAAAAAAATCGCTTTATTCCAGAACACCTAGACCTAATCACCGAAAAAGACACCACACCAAACATTGTCTTTCATCAACAAGGCTTCACTTTCTGGCACAAGTCCGACCCAAGCTTTGGCAAACCCACAGCAATGAATTTTATTGCAATACGATTTAACCATGCCGCCGACTCCCCCAAAACGCCCTACTGAATCAACTATGGAGCCGACTCTATAACGACAGCATAAGCGAATTAACCTATTCACCCTATATCGCTGGATTAGGCTATCAATTTTACCCGCATGCAAACGGCATGACCTTACGCACAAGCGGCTACTCAGATAAGCAAAACACCTATACCACTTGGCTAATAGACCAAGTTTTTTTATTTCGCCCAAGCGCCGAACGCTTTGCTCAAATAAAAACCCAATTAGCTAAAGACTTTGCCAATCAAAAAAGTAGACAGGCCTACAGTAATGCCTATAGCACCTTTAGCACTCTTATTACAAAAGACAGCTTCACAATAGAACAACTAGAAAACGCCCTGCCCCACCTGTCATTTGAAGACTTACAACAGTATATAAAAGAGGCCCGCGCAAGCTTTGATCTAGTTGGCTATAGCACAGGCAACGTCACCAAGGAGCAAACTCAGGCCCTCGCCCACTCCTTGCATCAGCGCTTTGTTGGACGATTGGTCCCCAAAAAACCAATCGAGATACAAACCAAACCCATCCCAGCAAATCAAAAAATGCACTATCCATTTACATCAACTAGCAGCGACAATGTAGTGCTGTATACCTTGATTGACACAAGCCCAGAAACGTCAACATCAAACAAGGCCATCACTGAAAAAGCTTACTTCGCCATGCTAAGAAAGCTCGTCAACAGCCGATTCTACCAAGAACTTAGAACCCAAAAACAACTAGGCTACATCGTTGGAGCACAAGACCTAAGCATTCGAAACACCCCAATTCTAGGGCTGCTGGTGCAATCACCAAACCAAGACATGGCAACCATCATCAGTACTATTGAAGATTTTTTAAAGGAAGAGGAAAAACGACTTCTCGCCTTAACTAAGGAAGAATTTGACACCACAAAAATTGCACTGCTAGACGAGCCTCAATATGACCGCCAAAAATCTAAGCGACAACGCCTTAGAGGAATGGCATCAGATAGCCAAACCCACTCCTGATTTTCACACCAAGAAAGAATGGATAGACAGTGTAGAAGCCATAGACAAAACAGACTTCATAGATTTTCTAGAGAACAAACTGCGGTCAGAGAGTATTAGCAACATCATCATTCACAACAAAGCCTTTCCAGCAGCATTAACGTCGCAAGGCTGGATAGAAACCTCTCCGGATAAATTAACCGCCAATTAACTGCTCAAGCCTCTCTTTATCCGTAGCGGGTGCACTTTTTGCCCCATTAGGCTGATCTGCCCCGCCAGACTGGACTGCCTCGCTAGATTGGCCAGAAGAAACACCTTTCCCGATAGGAGAGAAATCACCAACATTGGGAGCAGAGCCATCTACAGGCTCTTTTTTAGGTTCAACTTGGTCACCAAAAATCCCAATTTCAGGCATCATCCGAAGACGTTTCTCTTGAATCTCTTCGGGAATATTACCTGTAAACAAAACCGTAAAAGGCGCCTCTTCGGTTCGCTTATTTACTTCATCGTAAATAGCTTGCTCGCGATCAGCGATCGCGTTTTCTTCCAAATAAGACAATCCCTGACCATCCGCCGTTATGACAATATTTGGCCCCAAACCATCTCTTACCTTTTCTGCCGGAATAACGGCCACTTCGTCTTTCGAGTCTCACGACAACTTGATGTTGAGTGCGGATTATCTGATTACCATAAATAATATCCACTGGTTGACGCTCAATTGTCTGAGCATTCGCAAACATAGAAACAGCACAGAACAACACCATTGAATATCTCATATACACTCCAAAGCCTAATCCCCTTCACTATAGGAGATAACAAGCCATAAAAAAAGGAGCTGAAAGCTCCTTTTAGTCTTTACTATCTAAAACTCACAACACTTAAAGTGTCACAACATCAAAGTCAACTTCTGGATTGACATCAGCATCATAATCAACGCCATCCAAACCAAAACCAAACAACTTCAAAAACTCATCTTTATAAAGTTGGTAATCGGTTTCGGCAAAGAGATTAGCGTCATTTACCTGCGGCCAAAGATCACGACACGCTTGCTGAACATCTTCACGCAATTCCCAATCATCCAGACGAAGACGGTTTTTATCATCGGTCAATTCTGCTGGATTATGATTGTTGTACAAACGTTCTGCAAACATACGATAAATCTGATCCATACAGCCTTCATGAAGGCCTTTTTCACGCATCACCTTGAACACCATTGCCAAGTACAAAGGCATAACAGGAATAGCGGAAGATGCTTGCGTCACCACAGACTTCAATACTGCCACATTCGCGCCACCACCAATCTTAGCCAATTGAACATCGATAGCCGCAGAAGCGCGATCTAAATCTTCTTTTGCTTTGCCAAGCGCACCATGCCAGTAAATTGGCCAAGTAATATCAGAACCAATGTAAGAATAAGCTACTGTACGATCCCCTTGCGCTAACACGCCCGCCTCTTGCAAAGCCGACATCCAAAGCTCCCAATCTTGCCCACCCATTACCGTCGTTGTTGCAGCAACCTCTTCTTCAGTAGCTGGCTCAATTTCCGCTTCGATGATCACATCTTTATTGGTATCAATGGCCGTAGAACGGTATGGCTGCCCAATCGGCTTAAGAACAGAGCGCACTACTTCCCCTGTATCTGGCATTTTGCGAACCGGAGAAGCCAAAGAGTAAACCACCATATCCACTTGACCAAGATCTTGTTTAATCAAGTCAATCACGGTATCACGTGCTTCATTTGAGAAAGCATCACCATTAATACTTTTCGCGTACAAACCCTCTTCTTTCGCCACTTTATCGAATGCTGCAGAGTTGTACCAACCCGCTGTCCCCCGGCTTTTTATCTGTGCCTGGTTTTTCAAAGAAAACACCAATGGTTGCCGCACCAGAACCAAATGCCGCAGCGATACGAGAAGATAAGCCATAACCACTTGATGCACCGATTACGAGTACTTTTTTAGGACCATTTACAATCGCCCCTTTGCTTTTAGTAAAAGCAATTTGATCTCTTACATTTTGCTCACAACCTACTGGGTGTGTTGTTGTACAAATAAATCCGCGAATCTTTGGTTTTATGATCATAATATCTTCTCAACGTCATGTTTTGCTTACATCTTGCCCGACTATCCCGTCAAATGAGGTAGGCAAGACAAATCTGTGCGTCATGATACAATAGCCAGACGAATATGTCCTGATTCTCGTTAAAATACAGAACCAAATGCTCACAGAGGCCAAGAAAAATCACCGTGCACCTACTTATCATCGGCTACGTCTGGCCTGAACCCAACTCTTCTGCCGCGGGCAGTAGAATGCTGCAACTGCTACAGTGCTTTTATAAACAGCAATGGCAAATATCCTTTGCGAGTACCTGCTCAACAAACCGAGCACATGACAGATCTTTCCAAATTAGGCATAAAAGCCGAACGTATTGAACTTAACAGTGCCTCATTTGACACCTACATTGCAGACAAAAAAGCAGACATTGTAATATTTGATCGCTTTATGATGGAGGAGCAATTTGGCTGGCGAGTAGAAAAGTTCAGTCCAGATTCACTACGCGTACTGAATACGGAAGACCTTCACTCATTACGACAAGCTAGGCATGATGCGATTAGACAAAATAGGCCATTTGCGCCTGAAGACCTTTTTAGTGAGCATGGCATTCGTGAAATAGCCGCTATCCACCGTTGCGACTTGACCTTGATGATTTCCGAAGTCGAAACAAAACTATTAGTGGATAAGTTTCACGTACCAGAAACTCACGTATTTCATCTGCCATTTATGCTGCCGAAACCACAAGACATCGATTCTTTACCCTGCTTCGAAGAGCGCCAACACTTTATTAGCATCGGCAACTTTCGACATGCACCCAATTGGGATGCCGTTTTGCAGTTAAAAACGGAAATTTGGCCAAAGATTCGCAAACGTCTGCCAAAAGCAGAAATGCATATTTACGGTGCTTACCCTCCACCAAAAGCCACGCAATTACACAACACAAAAGAAGGCTTTTTAGTAAAAGGTTGGGCTGAAGATGCTCAAGCTGTGATGCAACAAGCGCGACTTTGCCTAGCACCATTACGCTTTGGCGCGGGAATCAAAGGCAAATTAGTGGAAGCCATGCAAGTCGGCACACCGAGCATCACCACCAGCATTGGCGCAGAGTCGATGCACGGGGAATTACCATGGAATGGCGTCATCACCGATGACATGGAAACCTTTGTCGACGCCGCTGTCTCTCTCTATCAAGACAAAGAAAGCTGGCTATTAATGCAACACAATGGCATTAGAATCCTAAAAAACCGCTATCAAGCAGATGAATGGGAACCGAAATTCATCAATAGACTGAAGCTGCAATATCAGCTAAAGGAAAGCTTGAGAAAGAAACACTTTTTGGGATTAATGCTGCGACACCACAGCCTTAAAAGCACACAATACATGTCGCAATGGATTGAGCTGAAAAACAAAAATCAAGAAGACCAACACTAGCAACTCGAAGCAGCTAGTCAGAAACCAAGCTGCTTTTGGCCTCTCGCTCACGAACCTTCTTCATCACCGCCTGCTGCGAAGCTTTATTCATACTTCCCCACTGGCTGATTTCTTTACCTGTTCGATAACAGCCAACACAGATATCTTCATCATTAAGAAGACACACATTGACACAAGGAGATTTTAACTGAGGCTTAGGCTTGGTCATTTTTACCAACATACAAAAAGATAAAAGGCCTTGGAGAAATACTTCACCAAGGCCTTTGATGCTAATATTCAGCGTTATGATAAACGCGCTGAACATCGTCCAAGTCGTTCAAAAGATCCAAGAAGCGATCAAACTGCTCAACTTCTTCACCTTGAATTTCTGTTGTATTTTGCGCGACAAACTGAATTTCATCGACCTCAAATTCGATATCGCCAAACGCATCGGTTAACGCCGTTTTTGCTTTACTATAATCAGTATGTGGCGCAAATACCGTTACTTTGCCATCTTCTAGCTCAATATCCGTCACATCCACATCGGCCAACATCAAAGCTTCTAATACCGCTTCTTCATCAGTGCCAGCAAAAACAAAGATAGCGCTGTGATCAAACATATGACTCACACTGCCTTGGCTACCGATTTTGCATTTTACTTTGTTAAAACAGGTACGCACGTCACCAAAAGTACGGTTTGGGTTATCAGACAAACAATCCACAATCACCATGGTGTTGCCAGGACCAAAACCTTCATAGCGAGCCGTGTCGAAATCCTCTCCACCGCCACCTTTCGCCTTATCAATCGCTTTATCGATAACGTGAGTAGGCACCTGATCTTTTTTCGCACGCTCGATCAGTGAACGCAACGCCAAATTACCATTAGGATCAATACCACCGGACTTTGCACATACATAAATTTCACGGCCGTATTTGCTGTAAACCTTGGCTTTTTGGTCAGACGTTTTTGCCATGGACTCTTTGCGGTTTTGAAAGGCTCTGCCCATTACATATTCCTATTCTATACAATCTTAAAAATAAGATTCTAACGTGTCGCCGAAAAAGAAGGAACTGCTAGCCAAGCATAAATACAATAAAAAGCCAGCCTTACCACAACAAAAATGCTATGGAACAAAAAACCTAGCCAATATAGACACTCAACCGGCAGCGTCAACACGCACACGAGCGACTGATAGCTAAATAAGCCGTCGAATCACTTTCGCAAGAACAGCAATCGCTTGATGGATTTGCGCTGGTGAAACACGAGCAAAGCTCAATCTTAGAAACGAATCATCAAGTGGACTCTTGCAGGGAAAAAAAGGCGTTCCAGGAAGAACCAAAACTTTATCTTTCAACGCTTCTGTTAGCACTAATTGCGATGAAACACCTTTGGGCAATTTCACCCAAAAGAACATGCCGCCAGCCGGAAGTGAAAATTCAACGAGATCCCCAAGCTGCACACTCAAAGCCTCCGCCATTACATCTCGCTTTTCTTTATAGGCTTGTTGGAGCTTGATAACGTGATCTGGATATTGTCCAGACTTAAAGAACTGCGTAATCATACTCTGACTAAGACGGTTGGTATGAAGATCAACCGCTTGCTTTACTTTAACCAAGTAAGGAGAAAAAACCTCACAAGAAACGATATAGCCAGTACGCAATCCTGGCCACAAAACCTTCGAGAAACTCCCCATATACAGCCAGGGTGCTTGTTTTATCAAAGTTGAAATAGGCGTAAGGTCGACATTGTCATAACAAAGATCACGATACGGATCATCTTCGATCAACAATATGTTTTTCTCGTCAAGCAAAGCAGCTATCTCGCGTCGACGCTCCAAGCTATAACAATGCCCTGCTGGATTCTGAAAATTGGGAATCAAATAAACCGCTTTCGGATGGTGCTTTTCAATCGCATCGCGCAAAGCTGAAACAGACATTCCTTCTGCATCCGATAGGACATCTTGAACCTTCGCTCCTTGCAATTTAAACACCTGACAAGCAGCGAGATACGTCGGCTGCTCGGTTAAAATGGTCGAGTTTACGTCCAAAATCAAACGACTAACGATATCTAAACCTTGCTGAGAGCCATTGGTTACCAGCACATTATTTGCTGATGTTTGGATGCCTCGATCTGCAACAATAGATACAATACATTCTCGTAGATCTTTTTCACCTTCGCTTGGGCCATATTGTCGGCTGTCTGTTAATTGCTTCAAGTCTGGGTAAACTGGCATCAGATTTTCATCAGGCAAACCACCCGCCAAAGATAGAATATCTGGCTGTTGACTATAATGCAGCAGCTCACGAACCAAAGAGGCTTCCATGCTTCGTGAATGAGAAGTCAATAAATGAGAGATATCCATACCAAGCGCCTCGACAAATTAAGAGTTGAGAAAATAGAGTCAGACATTTTAAGAAAAGAGAAAAGATACAATTCTCGAATGATTGAAGGATACAGAAGAAAGTCTGTTCTTCACTGATCGAGATGCTCCGCCTCGGCCTGTAATAAATATTCGAACTGCTGATCTTTTTGCTGCCAAAGATCATTAACCCAGCGCTGAAAATAGGTTCGATAAGCGCCATCATTTTGATAATCACCAAGCAAGGCGCTCTCAATCGGCATAACTCTAACGTGCACTCTTATTAAGGACACCTTGCCACAAAGATAATCAAAAAAACTCGGAATACCGTTGGGGTAAACAATGGTCACATCAATCAATTGATGCAACTTCCCATCCATAGCATTTAAGGCAAAGGACAAACCTCCTGCTTTAGGCATAAGAAGATGCTTATACTGACTAGATTGCTGGTCATGTTTTTCTGTTGTGAAGCGCGTCCCTTCTAAAAAATTCATAATCGACACAGGAAAATACTGGAATTTGTCACAAGCTCTTTTTGTTACCTCAATGTCTTTTCCCTTTAGTTCTGGCTTTTTTAAGCAACTCTGCGCTGTAACGTTTCATAAATGGAAATTCTAATGCCCACCAAGCCAAACCGATAAAAGGTACCCAAATAAGCTCTTTTTTAAAAAAACTTAATAAAGGGAATGCGGCGATTAAAAAGTCTCTGCAGAACAAGGATATCCACCCAAGATTGGTGATTAGCCGTTACCATATACCAATCATTTAATGCAAAATCATTGACCCCAGACACATCAATAACCGAACGACCAAGGTAACGCTGGTTGATATTATTTGCCCCTATCCAGAACGTAGCAATGTTATCCAACATCCTATTTAACAATGCGCGTACCGATGCCAATGGCAAAATACATTTCAGCAGCGCCAAAAGCATAACAGGCACAAAACAAACCAAGGTGTTTAAGACAATCAAGGCAAACGAAACTAACCCTTTGAACACAGATAAAACAGCCATAAATAGACCTAAAATACAAAATTGACGCATAATACTAAAGGAAACTCTTGATTGGAAATCCTCATTATTTACACTCCAACCAAGTAGCCAGCTTTCACTCAAAAACTGTATAGTAAACAGACGATTAGAATTGCTCATAATTTTGCTTTGCATAAGTAATTGTTTATCGATTTTTTTCATCCCCTGTCTGCGACACCTCAACAGGACATAATAGGATTTCAGCCCCAGCCATGACCATTACCAAAGGGTTAAAGATTCGTCATAAACTATTCGCTGTATTTGTTTTGAGTAATATTTTGCTTATTGTTTCTATGTGGCAAGTCTTTCAGTGGAGCTTTGACAGAGGATTTGTATCCTATGCAACAGAACGCGATCGTGACTTTTTAGAACAAATGGCAAACAGAACGGCTAACCTATACATCTATTACGATGACTGGTATTTTCTTGTTCAAGAAAGCCGTATGGAAAGCGAATGGCATCAAGCCAAACTGGACAACTTACGCGATCTAATCCCGCCGCCTAGCACACCGAATTTGGATTTGATTTATCCATCACAATATTATCGTCAGCGTTTCCTGCTCTATGATAGCCAACAAAAACCTATTATTGGTAAGGTACGTTTCACCGATGCTGAAACACATGCTGTAAAAGTAAATAAAAAAATAGTGGGGTATGTTGGACTGCGCTCCATTAGAGAGCTTGTGCAAGATCAAACGCTACGATTCGTGCGTCAACAAGGTGAAGCATTTTTACTCATCTCTGCATTTATGCTGGCTATTGCAGCCTTACTCACTTGGCCTTTGGCGCAATGGTTGAGTCGGCCCATCACGTCTATGCAACAAGCGACAAAAAAATTGGCCGCAGGAAAATTCGAAACTCGAATTGCAGTAAAAGGCTCAGATGAGCTGGCAAAGCTAAGTTGTGATTTTAACAACTTGGCCTGCACCCTTGAGCATACCCGCGAAGCCCGTAAGCGCTGGGTAGCCGACACAGCGCATGAACTAAGGACCACAGTGGCAATTCTTCGTGGCGAAATAGAAGCCATGCAAGATGGCATCATTAAAGTCACACCGGAAAGTCTTGCATCATTGCAGCAAGAGACACTTCACATCGCGCGTCTAATTGATGACTTAAACCAGTTATCTATGCATGATATGGGGAATTTAAGCTACCAAATGGAAGACACGTCGTTAAATGAGATTATTGAACAAACCGTTCAATCTATGACGTTACCCTTCAATGAGGCTGGCCTAGAATTAGCATTTGAATATTCGCAAAAAAGCCCTATTGTTATGAATGCGGATTCTGATCGATTGCATCAGCTTTTTGCGAACTTAATGAATAATTCATTAAAATATACAAACGCACCAGGAAAGCTCACAATTAAGTTATCCAAAAAGAATAAAAAAGCCATTATTCTTTTTGAAGACACGGCCCAGGTGTCGATGAAAACGATAAAGACAAAATTTTCAGACAATTTTTCCGTGTCGAAAATTCAAGGAACAGAGCAACAGGTGGTAGAGGTTTAGGCCTTGCTATTTGCTCTAATATTGTGGATGGGCATCAGGGCACGATCAGTGCTTATCACTCCCCTGCTGGTGGCTTAGGAATAAGAATAGAATTCCCTTTAAACTAGTCCCTTAAAATGAATAGGAACGAATAAGATTATGAGCAAAGTACTGATTATTGAAGATGAACCAAAACTAGCGGAATTAATGGCAGCCTATTTAGATCAAGCGGGTTACGAGCACCATCACCTTGATCGTGGAGACATCGCCGTTAATTACATCAAAAACAACCAAGTTGATATCATTTTGTTGGATTTGATGCTTCCAGGCTTGGACGGCGTAGAAATATGCAAACAAGTTCGTCAATTTAGCGGTGTTCCTATCATTATGGTGACTGCAAAAGCGGAAGAAATCGATCGTTTAATTGGCTTAGAAATGGGCGCTGACGATTATGTATGCAAACCTTTCAGTCCACGTGAAATCGTGGCGCGCGTTAAAGCCAACTTACGTCGCGTTGAATTGGATCAAGCTGAATCCCCTAGAACAGATGGCTTTGATCTAGATGTTGATCGTCTACGTGCGACCTACAAAGGTGATTTGATCGACTTAACGACCGTCGAATTCCAGCTACTTCAATTACTGATCAAAGAACCTGGTCGTGTATTTGGTCGAGACCTCATAATGAAGAGTATTTATGCCGACAGTCGTGTCGTCAGCGACCGCACTATTGATAGCCACATCAAAAAACTGCGTAAAAAAATCTCTGCAGTGGCACCTGAATTAAATGTTATTCATTCTGTTTACGGCGCAGGCTACCGCTTCGAAAATAACGATTGACATTTTTTGTAAGGAATAACGTTGAGCAACTTTTTAGACGTACTGGTATTTTCCTTCTCCATTACTATGCCAATATTCTTGATATTGGCATTAGGAGTTGTTCTTTACCGAGTAAGAATTATTAATGACAATTTCATTGATACTGCCTCTAAACTGGTGTTCAACGTCACCCTCCCTGCACTGCTTTTTATTAGCATATCGAAGACCGATTTAACCCGTGACACAGATTATTCTTTAGTGCTCTACGCGATGATTGCGGTCACCGTCACCTATATTGCACTCGAACTACTGCTGTCTATCTGGTTTCCAAATAAAGCCGAACGTGCTGTCTTAGTACAGGGGGCTTTTCGCTCTAACATGGGCATCATTGGCTTAGCATATTGTGTAAACGCTTATGGTAATGATGTGTTTGCTGTCGCATCAGTTTATCTAGGTGGTGTCACAATATTGTTTAATATCTTATCCGTGATTGGCTTAAGTCGTGCTTTGGGCGCCAATGCCAACCTAATTAGCATTCTAAAAGGAATCGCTAAAAACCCACTAATCATTGCAATCTCTGCGGCCTTTATTAGCTCTTTTACTGGCCTTTCTCTACCATCCACTCTATATAAAGCAGGCGATTATTTCGCACAAATGACACTACCATTAGCACTACTTTGTGCGGGCGCTTCTTTGAGTTTCAGTTCCTTAAAAAATGGTATGCTAGGAGCCATTGTCGCTTCCGTTGGTAAGCTTATCTTTATCCCTTTTACACTCACGTTTGGCGGTTATTTACTAGGTTATCGAGGCGTGGAACTTGGTGTACTTTTTTTAATGTCATCCGCCCCGACGGCGTCAGCCAGTTACATTATGGTTCGCGCGATGAAAGGGAACTCTGCACTGGCTGCAAACATCATTGTTATTACTACCATCGTATCCTTACTTACCACTAGTATCGGGGTGACTTTATTACGTAGTTTTAATCTCATCTGATTGACTAAGTGCGTTACAAAGCCATGGCTTTACTATTATTATGTGAAAAACAAAAACGATAATAAAAGCCTGCGAGATTTTTTTGATTTCACAATTCCGTAAACATCGTCTATTTTTCCTGTCAGCGGGTTGCACCATATTGACGGCATTATTTTTTGCTGTAAACAGTATAGCTTACCAAGCACTGATTATAGACAAACACTCAGAGGGACAAGATCAACTACTCAGCTATGTTATAGATTTGCGCAATGAATTAAAAAATTATCACATACTGCCTTATGCATTAGCAGACAACCCTACCCTGCTGAACTTTATGAACAATCCAGACGACAACAAGCTAACACAGCTATTGCAGCGTCAACTGGAAGATTTGACCCACGTATCTAAGACCCAAGATTGGTTTATTCTCTCGGCTCAAGGCGACCTGCTTGTTTCAAGTGAACAGTCCCCCAACTTTGAGTTAGACGACTATTTCAGCAAACAAAACCTAAGCAATGTACTAAAAGAACAACAAGGTGAATACATGCTGGTCTCTGGCTACAATCCTATGCAGTCCAAATCTGCCCACCTTGTACTGGCACCTGTTTATACTTCTACAGGATTAGCGGGGGCTGTCGCCGTTCGAATTAATGTCAGCAACTTAATAGAACGCTGGAATCTTTTAGAAGATCTTGTGGTGATGACAGATCAAAACAGCCTGCTGTTTTTAGCCAGTAAATTAAACGGCCTATTAGTCAGTAACTGGTTAGACAACCACACAGACATTGAATTTCTAAACAATACTCGTTCTAAAATCTACCACCTTAAAGACGAAAACTATTTGTTACAAAATGTCACTCTAGACGACCTTAAATGGCAAATTCACTATCTGTCTAATTTGAAAGGCATTCAAAAAAAAGCACAAAATATTGCCTTTATCAGCTTGGGGATATTTGCCTTACTGTTTCTCTTCTGGCTATACCGTCGTGAACGTGCCTTAAAAATTGCCTCGAAACGAGAAAACGAAATACTGATAGCGAACAGTGCCCAGCAACAGCGTGTGCTCATAGAAAACACGCATGTAGGATTGCTACGACTGACTAAATACGGTGAAATTTCCTTTGTTAATCCAATGGGAATACGCTATTTCGGCCAAAGAGCACAACTTAACACACATTATCTCTATGAGTTTTTGCCAGACTGTCCAGAAAATCAAACCGCATTGTCTTTTATAAAATCATTACAAACACAGACATTAGACAATGCTCAAACACGTAATTTACTTGAACAAGAAGTCGTCTTACAAAAAGACAATGGCCAAGTTTTCCCTGCCCTTTTATCAGTGTCTTCTTTAAAGTGGAGCGGTTCACAAGGCTATCTAGTCACACTACTCGACATCAGCAAACGTAAAAAAGCAGAGCTAAATTTATTGGAAGCGAATACCCGCTTAGAAGAACGAGTATTGGAAAGAACCAAAGCCCTAGAGGCCGCACAAAAAGAACTGTTAAGAACCGAAAAGCTAGCTGCCATCGGACAGATGTCGACAGCCATTGCCCATGAACTCAATCAACCCCTTACGGGAATTAGGACATTGGCTTACACCGCCGAGCTTTTATTAAAACGCCAAGATGCAGAACAAGCGCTAAAAACACTCATCGACTTAGAGTCCTTGGTAGTAAGAATGCAAAAGCTTACCAGTGAATTAAAAGTGCTTGCCTACCGCAGACCAGAACAACTGACTTCAACGTCCATAAAACTCGCTGTACACAAAGCAATAGAAAGCCTTGGCGAGGAAGCACAAGACATAGAGTGGCAAATAACACTCAGTGATTTGGACAAAGTGATGGCCGAACCCACTCGACTCGAAAGAATCTTTTCAAACCTGATTAGCAACTCAATACAAGCCTGTACTGAGCATAAAATCATTCCTAAAATTCACATCGCTATTCATGAGCAAAACGACACAATAACCATTTGCTATCAAGATAATGGACCAGGCATCGAAAAAAGCAAATTGACTCATATTTTCGAGCCTTTTTTCACCACTAAACCTATTGGCAAAGGCTTAGGCCTTGGGCTTGCTATCAGCGCAAATTTAGCAAAAGATATGAACGGGACACTAACCGCGAACCATAACGGAGACTCGCAGTTGGTCTTCCTCTTAACACTGTTAAAGGCCTAATATGGAAAACCATAACACTGACCAACAGATTGAAATCTGGTTACTTGACGATGACGACATCGTTCGCTCAACCACAGCACAATGGCTGCGTTTATCCGATTATGTCGTAAAAGAATTCCACCACGCGCAAGAGGCTCATCAACAAGTTCAGTATCGGCTTACCCTGCATCATTGTCAGTGACATCCGCATGGCCCCTATTGATGGCTTAACACTCATGACGGACTGTCTGACAAAAGAGCCAGAAATCCCTTTTATCCTGATAACAGGCCATGGTGATGTAGATACAGCCGTTAATGCACTGCGGGATGGGGCTTTTGACTTCCTCGAAAAACCGTTTGATCCCAATCGACTGCTTAAAACTGTCGAAAAAGCCATTCAGCTCAGAAAAGTTCAACGCCAACATGCCAATCAATCTCAGTACCTAGGGGATTTGCACGGCCTAGAGGAAACCATCATAGGACAAAATGAACAAATCATTAGAGTAAGACAGCAGATTCGAACCTTTGCCAGTATGGACACTCACGTGATTGTGTATGGTAAAACCGGCTGTGGTAAAGAACTGGTTGCAAAAGCACTGCATGATTGCAGCCCGAGAAGCAACCACCCCTTTGTCGCCATTAACTGCGCAGCCATTCCAGCAGATTTATTTGAAAGTGAACTGTTTGGACACGAAGCTGGCGCTTTTACCAGCGCCAACAAACAACGTATCGGCAAACTTGAGCACGCCAGCGGTGGCACCTTATTTCTGGATGAAATTGAAAGCATGCCTCTCGCCATGCAAATAAAATTATTGCGCGTTCTACAAGAGAATCAATTGGAGCGAATTGGCAGCAATAACACCATTCACATTGATTTACGTGTCGTAGCAGCCGCAAAAAACGACTTACAGACTTTGGCGGATTTTCGACAGGACTTATTTTTCGCTTAAACGTCTCTCAAATACATTTGCCCGATTTACGCCACCGTGGATCTGATATCCCACTGCTATTCGAACATTTTTGCCGTATAGCGGTCAAAGAGCGTGGCAAGGACTTTAAGCAACTTAGCCCAATAGACCACGAGACACTCACCCTTTATGGCTGGCCTGGTAATGTCCGCGAATTAAGAAACGTCGCACTCCGTTATGCACTAGAACCAAATACCAGCGTGGCAAAAATATTAGCCGGCTATCAAGCACAAGACGACATCGACACCATCACCCCACTACCACTTAGTGTAAAAGTTCAAGAATTCGAACGTAGCCTAATTGAAGCAAGTATACGACAGCAAAAAGGCAATATTCAGTTAGTCTTAGAGCAACTTCAACTGCCGCGCCGTACTTTAAACCAAAAGATGCAGAAGTATGGTCTTAACAGAGCAGACTATTTAGACTAACCCTCGCCGTCGCCACACTCATTTAAAATCTTTTCACCAAAAGATATCAGAGAAAGATATCAAAAAAGTGATTCTCATATAAAATATTTAATGAGAATCACTTGCATTGAAAATAAAAAAGACCTTTAATGATAACCATTATCAGATTAGAGGCGACATACGATGCAAATAAGCATGCGCGATGTGTATGACAATACCGGAAGAATCAAAGAGGCAGTCGCACCATGGCTATCCGGTCATAAGCAACTGCTTACTCTTCTCCCCAATTTACACTGGTTAAACCAACATTTAAGTAGCAATACAAATCTATCTATACAGGAAGAAGCACAATCAGGTTTGTATTTTTCTTTTTTAGGGAACGGCCCAATCAAGTCAGCACATGATATACATTCCGTGCAGATTGCTTATCAGCCAAGAAATATTAGCGGTCATTTTTTTGTTGCAAAAGATGAACAGTACAGCCTTTTGCAAGCTCGTATCAGCCCTGCACACTTAGCGGCTATCTTGGGAGAAACAGAAGATCAAATCATTCAGCATTTTGTGACTATGCGAGATAAACTTGGTAACGACAATGCAGTTATTCAATTACCCGTAACTGAAAAAACACTGAATGCTCTTGCCCCTATTCTCGCTCACAAGGGGCATTCAATAAGTCTTGCAGGGCATCTATACTCACTCATATTCACGCTTATTGAACAGTTACAAATACTCAGTCATCTATCGCAATGCGAAGACTGCCAAAGAAAACTGTTTCATGTGCAAAATCTCATAGAAACACCGCAACACGACGCTCTGAATATTCAACACCTAGCCCAACAAGTTGGACTCAATACAGAAGCCTTGGCAATTGGTTTCAACCTCATCGTTGGACAATCTATCGAGAGCTATTGCACTCGTAGTCGTATTAAGTCTGCCGCCGCTAAACTCAGACAAGACCCTGCGGCAAAACCCTATATTGTTGCTCAAAGCGGTTTTTCCGAAGACCAATTTGAAGCGGCATTTATTCAACACTTTGGTGTCAGTAGTCACCAATACGGACAAATCCATTAGTAATAGGAAAACCATGGCGAATTCATCCATAGCCCTTATTTACGGCACAGACACAAACAACACCGAAGAAGTTGGCCATAAAATAGCCAAACAATGGGAAGAGCTTGGTGAACAAGTTGATTTATTTAACATTAAGGACATAGAGCTGAGCCAGCTTGAACAATATTCTATGCTTATTCTGGGTATACCGACTTGGGACTTCGGTGGCATTCAGTCCGATTGGGAAGATATTGGAGACGACCTAGCCAGTTTGACGTTAGACGATACCGTTATTGCATTGTATGGCTTAGGTGATCAGTTTGGTTACGGTGACTATTTTGTCGACGCCATGGGATGGTTATACGAAAAATTACTACCAACGGGTGCAACCTTTATTGGCCAGTGGTCAACAGAAGGCTATGAGTTTGAGGCTTCCAGAGCTTGTGTTCATAACAAAGAGCATTTCATTGGGTTAGCAATCGATGAAGATCAACAATTTGAACTTACTGATCAACGCATTGAACAGTGGGTTATTCAACTTTACGCAGAAAGAGCAGTAGAAGCCGCATAAATTATCACCTGACTGGCCATTGAACTTAAGTAAACGACTCAAATTTGGTTCCCACACATTCGCTGCCCCGAATGCCCAAATTTAGCTTATTTTCAATGCGATAATTATGAGACTTGCTCTATATTGCGTGAGGAACGTGGCTACCTCTCCTTTCTCTCCTGCTTGGAGGTAGCCACGTATTTCTTTTCCTAACCACAATTCGTTATGATGCTATCACTTTGATTGATCTAGCATTGGCGCCTATGAACCTACAACTTACCGATATTGTGATTATTCTAATTCTTGCAGCCTGTATCTATGCATGGTGGCGAAATACATCCATTCGAGAACAAGCACTGATTAGCGCAAAAAAACACTGCGAATCATTAAACCTACAGCTGCTTGATGACAGTGTAGCAGGAGCAGAATGGCGACCAATTTGGTCACAAGGTCAGATTAAAGTAAGAAGGAGCTATAAATTTGAATTCAGTTCCAGTGGTATAGCGCGCTACCAAGGAAAGGTGACCTACCTAGGAAATCATCAGTTAAACATTTGGCTAAGCCCACATGATTTTTAAAAAAAGAAAAAAATTCGAGGGAGAAAAATACGCCATTTCTACCTTTCTTAACAAAGCCTAACTTGCAGATCTATCAATTCATTGCAATGATATAGATAAGTGCCATATTTTTGTGTCATTTAATTGCAAATAAGGCCATAGTAGAAATAGAATGCTTACGTAAATATTTGTAACGTTTTAGATAGGCTAGGCCGTAAAAATAAATGCGTACTAACTGATGTCCGAATGCCTATCAGTTCAATCTATAATAAAAAATGCAGGATATAATATGTTGGCAAATCTTAGTTTTCGTACCAAGTTACTCTCTTTGCTCATCGCAGCTATTCTTGGATTCGTTGTTGTAACTGCTGTTGCTTTACAAGGATTGAATGTCCAAGAAACTTCATCTGCAAAATTTGAGCGCCTCACAAAAGTAGATAAAGACCTATCGTCTCTCATCATCACCTTAATGGATGAATATGAGACTTTATCCAGTATCGATAACAGTACCTATGCCAGTTTTCTTGAGCAATTGAACGCTAACAACGAAAAATTCATGGCAACACTAAGTGAAGACACTGAACTCCTTAAAGAAGATCCTGAAGCACAAAAAAACTTAAGCAACATCACTGAGTCTTTAACTAACTATAATGCCGCTTTAAAGCTATTGGTTAACCAAAGACAAAAAGTTGGCTTTAACGGTTCTTCTGGTCTAAAAGGAGAAATTTCTCAGTTAGGCGAAAAAGTCACCGAAGAAATTTCTTTTCTTAGTCTAGTAAAGCAAGAGTTTTTGCCTGTACGTGAAGCAGAAAAGAATTTCATTTTTGAACCCATTCCAGATAATAAAGCGGCCTTTATGGATCGCTACGACAAATTTTATAAGCGCGTTACAAATTTCGGTTTAGAAGAGCGCTTTGGTCAAGTTATTAATCAGTACTTCTCTGCTGTCGAAAACTTCGATAAAGAAAACCAGCAGCTTAGAAACTTACAATCACAGTTTGCTGCAAGCAAAGAGAACTTTAACCAGACCCGCTTGGCCGCTGTTGATTACATGCAAAATGCGGTAGTAGAAGCTCGTCAACAAGCGTCAGCTAGCTCTCAACAAGCCAGCATTAGTTTAATTATTGTGAGTATTGTAGTTGCCATCATTGCCGCACTTATGATGATGGGGATAGGCAGCAGCGTTAACAAAACACTTAACCAAATCATTAAAGACCTTGGCAAAGTAAAAAGTGGTGATTTAACCGCTCGCTTACATGTAAACAACAAGCGCAACGATGAATTCGATTCGCTATGTAGCTCAGTAAACGAAATGACCAATGGCCTTGGCTCTGTGATTGGCGAAGTGGTGAGCACAACCCGAGGCGTAAACGACATGGTTTCAGAGCTTAACATCTCTGTTAGCAACATTGCACAAAGTAACCGCTCTGTCAGTGAACAAACCAATTCGCTAGCGGCTGCTACAGAAGAAATCTCCACCACGATTTCGAGTATTTCTAGCACAACGGAAGACTTAAGCAGCCAATCTCAGCACACATATGAATCTGCTAAAGTGGGCGCTGAAACAATCAAAGGGGCGCTATCTAACCTTTCCAGTACAATCAGCGTAGTGAACAAAACCAGTGAGCAATTGAATGAACTGGGTCAACTGTCGAAAGACATTGATAACGTCATCGCCATGATTAATGACCTAGCAAACCAGACCAACCTTCTTGCGCTGAACGCAGCTATTGAGGCAGCACGAGCAGGTGAAGCAGGTCGTGGCTTCTCTGTGGTCGCCGATGAAGTCCGCTCTCTTGCAGAAAAAACGGTTGATGCAACAGCAAAAATTACGGATATCGTCAGCACGATTCAATCATCAACGCAAACGGCTATTGAAACCATGCACAGTGGTCAAGAAAGCTTGCATTCGATTGAGGAGTTTAGCGAAAAAGCCGAATTGGCTATCCGCGAAATTGAGCGAAACGCTCAAACAAGCTCAGCGTCTTCTATTGATATGGCGCGCTCTATTCAAGAAGTGGCCAAAACAGCCGTTCACATGAGTGAAGAAATGGACAAAATTGCCCAACAACTTCAACGTGATAATAGCTATATCAATAGCATCGAAGGCAACACTCGAGACATTCACAACCAAGTAAGCAGTTTAGATAAGAAAACCAGCGTGTTTACGACTCGCTAATTTAATGAGCAAACCATAAAAAAACCGGCACATATAGCCGGTTTTTTTTCATTAAGCGTTTGTTTCATTATGAACGCTTAGCGCAGAAACGCTGATCTTTTATAGATCAGCGAATTCTTTTTCCCAGCGCTTAGCTTCTTTTTTAGAAGGCCCACCTAATACATTGACTGCCGTACGCATACGCGCACGAGAAATGTCAGAGCCTAAAATCGCCATAGAATCAAACACAGACACCGACGCTGTGGTACCAGAAATCGCCACAAACAAAGGCGCAAAAAAGTCTTTCGGTTTGATATCCATCGCTTGCGCTAACGCTTTCATCTCATTAAATATGTTGTCTTTTTCCCATTTACTTAACGCTTCCAAACGCCATAAAGCAAATTGCATGGCCTTACGAAGCGTATCTTCCTCCATCTTTATGGAAGCAAAATCTTCTTTGGTTATAGGCAACAAACCTTTTAAGAAAAAGCCTGCCACATCCGCCACATCAGAAAACGTTTCCACGCGCGGTATTACCAAGGGTAGAATCTTCATCAAGTATTGGGGATTAAGTGCCCACTCAACGTATTTCTGTGCAAAACTTTCTGGGGTTAAATTCTCACGAATCCACATACCATTTAACCAGCTAAGTTTTTCAACATCAAAAACGGGTCCGCCCAAAGAAACACGCTGAATATCAAAATGCTCAACCATTTCATCTAATGTGAACTTTTCACGCTCGTCTGGCATGGACCAGCCCATACGACCAAGATAATTGATCACCGCTTCCGCCATATATCCCATGCGCTGATAATATAAGATACTGGTTGGGTTTTTACGTTTTGATAACTTAGATTTGTCTGGATTACGCAACAAAGGCATATGACATAACGTTGGCATGTCCCAACCAAAATATTGGTACAGCAAAATATGTTTAGGCGCCGAGTTAATCCATTCTTCACCACGAATAACATGGGTGATTTTCATCAGGTGATCATCTACCACGTTAGCCAAATGGTACGTAGGCATACCATCCGCTTTTAGTAGCACCTGCATATCCACTTGCGCCCAATCAATTTCGATTTCGCCGCGAAGCATATCTTGTACAACACAAGTTCCCTCTTCAGGTACTTTCATGCGAATCACATAAGGCACACCTGCATCCAGTTTTGCTTGCACTTCTTCAGGCGTCAGTGCCAAAGCACGACCGTCGTATTTTTGCGGCAAGCCTTGCTCTTTTTGCTCAATGCGCATTTGATCCAATTCTTCTGTTGTCTCAAATGCATAAAAGGCATGCCCTTTATCAATCAATTCTTGAGCATATTGACCGTAAATATGGCCACGCTCACTCTGACGGTAAGGACCATATTGTCCACCGACATCTGGACCTTCTGCCCAATCAAGACCCAACCAACGCAACGCATCCAAAATCATTTTTTCAGATTCTGGTGTACTCCGTGTCTGATCAGTATCCTCAATTCGTAAAATAAACTTACCGCCCATTTTACGGGCAAAGGCCATATTAAACAGTGCAATATAAGCTGTCCCAACATGTGGGTCACCCGTTGGTGATGGCGCAATACGTGTTCTTACCTCTGACATAAAACTCTCATTTATCCGTTGCCTGAAATGCCGTTATTATAAGCCTCTCGCCACTCATGGGTAAGAGGCTCAAGTCAACTTTTGTGTTTAGATGTTTGATATTCACCCAACTTTACGTGGGTTATATCGAAGTTGTGAAAGGCGCACCCCAATATCAACATCGGTTTTTAAAGCAACCAGAGAGCGCGATTGCAGACATTGCTCGTAACCACCCGCGAGCAATGACTGAATCCGCTCAGAAAATGATGATACATTGGCGTAAATTTCTTCTATTGTCGGGAAAGCATCGATTATGGTTAATGCCGTTTTAGGACCGATTCCTTTCACACCAGGAATACGATTTGTGGTATCACCTACCAATGCCCAGTAATCCACTAATTGATGAGGCTCAACGCCATATTTTCCTGGCACCCAAATTTTGTCATAACCTAACTTAGCAAAATAATCGTACTGCAGAATGCGTTCATCACCCAACAATTGAGTAAAGCCTTTATCTGTAGATACGATGTAGGACTTTATATTATGACTCGAAGCTTTGACGGCCAAAGTAGCAATTAAATCATCGGCTTCCCAGCCGTCAATTCTCAGACAGGGCAAGTGGTTAAAGCGAAAGACACGAGCAAAATCAGGCAAAGACTCTAATAGATTATCATCCATGGGAACACGACCTAATTTATATTCGGGGTACATTTGATGGCGCCAAGTTTTACCATGTGAATCAAACACAACCACAGCATAAGAGGGAGAGAACTGATGAGTTAATTTCGCCAACGCTTCAACCGCAATGCTTTGAGTACGCTCAACCCTTCGCACAGAGTCTTGTTCCGACTCCAAGGCTGCATAGAGCCGTCGAATCAAATTCAAACCGTCAATTATGAGTAATTTTTTCTCCACTCTAAGCCCTTATTTTTACTACATTGCATTGCTGTTAAATTGTCTAGTTAGGATATCATGTACCAAGACTCATCACGACAACCAGTTCACAGTACAAGGTTTCAGCGAACGAAGTGTTGTATAGATAAACAAGCAAGAAGGACGCTATTATGAAAAATTCAACTTATTTCTGCTTTGGTATTCTCATAGGTACAGCCGCACCGATGGCGTTTGCCTCACCCGTAAATGCCGTTATTGGACTGAACAACAGTCAAGTCGTACAAAACAGCACACAGCTAAGTTTTCAGCCAAACCTAGGTACATTACTCCCGCTACAAGAAAACTTTTCTCCCATTACTCACTTACAAAACAACCTTGACTCTCAATGGTTCGATCAAATTGGCCAAAAAGTGAGAGTGGAACACAAGCAAAGAGACTTAAATTATACAGGGACATTGACAAGCATTGAGCAAGATAACCGCACATTTCTAATCTTGATCGATGAGCGACCAACCACTCTGCCACTAGACGATTTTTATCTAATTCCATTAGAAAAAATGAGCACAACGGCCACGCCAAAGACAGATTTAATGGTGAGCTATCAGACCAATCAGTTGTCATGGACACCTCAACTCAGCCTCATTTTCGAAGGCAACAACGTCAGCGTATCTCAGCAAGCCCTCATACACAACCGCTCTAACGTCGCCGTTACCATAAAAGATAGCCTGCTCCACTACGCTAGCAACACCCCCACTAGACTATTTAAAGCAGAGCGAAATAGCCTAGCCATGAGTGCTGACCAACAGTCAATAGACTATCAGGACAACGAAATTAGCTACTCACTTGGCAACAAGGATCTTATGATGGCCCCCTATTCTAACGCCCTAATTCCTTTACCAAGCAGCACCAGTAAAGTAGAAAAACAAACCCACACAGCTAGCCTTTACACCCATGAAAACAGCTCCGGAAAAATGGAGCTTAGTTTTTACAACAACATCCGCTTCACTTTCCAAAAAGATGGATTACCAGGAGAATACAGAACCTTCCAAAAACGAGGTAATTTGCTTATCCCAAGCAACACTGTCTTCTTAAAGACCGTACGTGCAGATTATCCAATGAATGTTGTCGCAAACAAAAGCCAAGATATAACCGGTTCGCTAACCTTGATTAACGCCTCTTCACAAAAATTACCTGCCACACAAACTTGGCAGGCCACTATTGAAAACCTTTCGAACCAAGATCAAGATTATTCAATAGAGCAAAATACCAACGGCATCATCGACGCACTGGAAGGAAACGAGGCTACAAAAATCACGGCAAATAGCCTGACTCTAGACGGTAAAATCAAAGCCCATTCGAAAAAAACCATCACATACACAATTGAGCAAAAAAACTAGTTAGGAAAAAACCTTCACATTGAGCCGAAAACGTTCAGCTCTTGCATCAATTTTCCACATTGAAGGTCTATTTAAAATATTTCGTTATGATATGGTCAATAGTCATAATAGATATAGCGAGAATGGCACTGCCACAAGCGAAAAACTTGAGGTAGTATTATAACTATATTTCATACTACGAGCTCCACAGAGATCTATGAAAAAGCATATTATATCATCACTCATCGCTGCAGCCGTCCTAAGTAGTACGACTGCTCATGCAGAAAGCATTTACGAAGTATACAAGCTTGCTAAACAACACGATCCAGGCTTAAGGGCGGCTGCCGCTACTTACCGCGCTGAAAATGAAAGCGTGACTGTCACTAAAGGTAACCTTTACCCTAACATCAGTTTTAGTGGTAATCTTGGTTACAGTAAAGTAGACGGACCTTCGAGCGATTACAGCAATCAAAGCAATTCCGTATCGTTAGATTTGAATTACCCTATTTACTCCCCAGCACTAGGTTATGCGGTAGATGCGGTAGAGACTCAGCTATGAAAGCGCTGGGATTAGCTTTGACAATACAGAAGAAGACCTTGCTTTAACTACTTTAACTGAATATTTCAATCTATTGATTGCACAATCAACATTACAAACCACCCAAGCTTTAGTAAAAAGTACAGCAAGCCAGCTTGATCGTGCTAAAAAGCAATATGAAGTGGGTTTGGCGTCTATTACTGACCTACAAGACGCTCAGGCAGAATACGACTCTGTTCGTGTAACAGAGCTAAGCGCTCGTTCTGACGTGTCTTATGCGCAAAAAGCACTTTATCAAAGAACCGGGCGAGAAATTCAAAACATTCCTCAGCTATCAAAAGATTATCCCATTCATCTTGACCCTAACATGACCGTGGATTCATTGATAGAAAAAGCACACCGTGATAACAAAGAGCTGCGCATACTCAACCTTTCTGTCGCCAGCGCTGAAAACAACATCAATATCCAAAAAGCCAACGGCCGAACGCCAACGGTTTCTATAACAGGATCGCTATCTCGGGCAGATGACAACTACAATGACGCTCCTGCGTCAATGCAAGATGGCGCTACAAATACGTCGTCTATTGGCCTAGGCGTTAGTATCCCGCTCTATCAAGGCGGCGCCATTAATGCCTCTGTAAGACAAGCTGTCGCCGAAGCCGAATCTGCCACAGAGCAAAGAGCAAGTTCATTACAAAGCATTGAACTGAATATTCGTAGCCTTTACCTTGATCTGCAAACTGCTGTCGCTCAAATCGAAGCGCAACAACAGTTAATTCGTTCACGTGCCAGCGCGCTTGAAGCGACTACAGCAGGCTATGATGTTGGCACACGCAACCTTGTTGAATTGCTTGATGCACAATCAAACCTGTTCGATGCTCAAAATACCTACGAACAGTACCGCTATAATTTTGTGGTAAAAAAACTCAGTCTACTTGAAGCAACCGGCGATCTTACCGAAGATAAGATCAAAGAGTTAGACAAGTGGTTAATAGCAAAAAACTAATACTACGTTCATAGAGAAAGAAAAAGCCGCCGATCAAATGATGGGCGGCTTTTTTATTGACCTATCCGTGCCAATTAACGAGTCATTAACTTCTCTCGCTGAGTAAAACGGGTCAATACCTTATACAAGCCGTAAGCATCACGACTTCCTGCCAGCTCACGAATAGAGTGCATACCAAACGTCGGTAAACCAATATCAATCGTTGGCACACCAATCTCACCAGAGGTAATTGGCCCAATAGTACTGCCACACGCCATATCGCTACGCACCACAAAACATTGCACTTGGTAGTTTTCTTCTGCTGCGATATCACGATAGATACTGGCTGTTTCACTATTGGTCGCGTAACGTTGATTAGCATTTACTTTGATCACGGCCCCTTTATTAATTGCTGGCGCATGATTCTTATCATGTTTATGTGCATAGTTAGGATGTAAGCCATGAGCATTATCAGCGGACACCAGCATGGAACGCTGAATAGCTTGTACATATAGCTCTGGATTAGGCGTCAAACGACGTAAAACATCGTCTAGAAACGGGCCATTTGCACCACACGCCGACAAACTTCCAATTTCTTCATGATCCGTGCAAATCAGCAAACTTGGACGCTGCAAATCAGAACTTAGTAACGCTTGCAAGCCAACATAACAACTCAATAAATTATCCAACCTTGCTGAGCAAATATACTCTTTATGTAACCCCACCAAAGCCGCTGGCTGAGTATCGTATAGGCTCAACTCGAAATCCAAAATCACATCAATATCTAAATCAGTATATTGCTTTTGAAGCTGAGAGATTAATAACGTATGTAAATCAAAATCGTTTTCAGCACCACATAAGATTGGCAAAATTTCCTCTTGAGGATTAACGGAAAAACCTTCATTTGCCTGACGATTCAAGTGAATAGCTAAATTCGGAACAACCGCAATCGGGTCTTTGAAGTCCACCAGACGACTTACAATGTCACCAGACCGTGTCTTTAAGGTAACACGACCTGCGATAGATAAATCTCGGTCCAACCATGTATGAAGCAAGACACCGCCATACACTTCAACACCCAATTGATGATAACCAAAGCGGTCCACCTGCGCATTAGGTTTTAGTTTTAAGCATGGGCTATCTGTATGCGTCCAATCATTCGCCAGCCACTTTGACTAAAACTAAGCTGCGGTGTTGTAAACGCAATCAAAGAAGATTCATTACGTGTAACAAAGTATCGCCCCCCTCTTCGATGACCCAATTATCCTCTTCCAATAACTCAACAAAGCCTTCTTTAAGTAAGGCATTACGCATACTATCTGTTGCATGAAAAGGAGTGGGAGAAGAATGAAGAAATGACAGTAAAGCATCATTAAAATATGAAAATTCCATAATGTCCTATAAGCACAATTGCTTTAAAAAAGTGACTTTTTAATACTTAGACTAGCCTTACAGCCCAGTGTCTAATATGATTTTACCAGTGACGCATAAAACAGACAGAGAGAGCTCCATACCGGATGAACTATAAACGCCTTTTGCTTTGCCTTCTAATTGGCTACACCTTTACCTCAACATCGGCGTCGGCTTATCAGGAGCTACAACCTCCTCATGAATACGACAAAGTCTCCAAAGAGGCTCGTTGAGATGATCGAGGGCATACATTATAACAGACCTCACATTGACGATGCCATTTCGTCCAAGGCGTTTGACTACTATATCGACGCTCTCGATCCGAGCAAAAGCTTCTTTTTACAAAGTGACATCGACGAATTATCTCAATACCGCTATAGCTTTGACGATGCCCTTAGAAATGGTGACACACAAGTTGCCTACACAATTTATAACATTTACTTAAAACGCTTGGAGACCAGACTCAACCATATTCAGAAGAATTTACCCAATATGGTAAAAAGCTTTGATTATAAAGTCGATGAAACTCTCAACGTCGACCCAGACGCACAAAAATGGGCAACCACTCAAGCCGAGTTGGACGATTACTGGCGTAAACGTCTTAAAAACCGCGCCCTGACGCTAAAACTAAATGGCGAAAGTGAAGAAAAGATCATTTCCACCATCGAACGTCGCTATAAAAATCAGCTCAAACAAGTGGATCAAACCAATGCCACTGACGTTTACCAGATTTTCGCAAACTCCATTACGGCGGCACTTGACCCACATAGCAACTACTTTGCCCCACGTGCTTCCGAAACCTTTAACATCAACATGAGCTTGTCTCTAGAAGGCATCGGTGCCGTCTTACAAATGGACGATGACTACACCAAAGTCGTGCGCCTTGTTCCCGTGGCCCAGCTGCAACACAAAGTGACCTAGCCCCTAACGACCGCATCATTGCTGTAGGACAAGAAGGCAAACCCATGATCGATGTCGTGGGAATGCGTCTCGACGACGTCGTGGATATGATTCGTGGAGAAAGAGACACCACAGTCATATTGGAAGTTACCCCAAGCAAAGGTGACACCCAAACCAGTAAACGCATTAGCATCGTGCGCAAAAAGTAAAGCTGGAAGACCAATCAGCTAAAAAAGAAATCGTTGAAATTGAACGTGATGGTGAAAAATACAAAGTTGGCGTTATTACATTGCCCACTTTTTATTCTGACTTTGCCGCTATACAAGCTGGCGACAAAAACTACAAAAGCTCCACCAGAGACACCAAACAGTTAATTGATGAATTACGCGAAGAAGGTATTTCAGCTCTGATTCTCGACCTAAGAAACAACGGAGGCGGTTCTTTACAAGAAGCCAATGCCTTAACAGGGCTATTTATCCCTTCAGGTCCGACGGTACAAATACGTGATCAAAGTGGACGCGTTACCCCTTTAGGCGATACCGATACCGCCATCGCTTACAGTGGCCCTATGGCGGTTTTGGTTAACCGCATGAGTGCATCTGCCTCTGAAATCGTGGCAGGCGCACTGCAAGACTATGGGCGCGCACTGATTCTTGGCGATCAAACGTTTGGTAAAGGCACTGTGCAGGTATTGCAAGAGTTGGACAAAGGACAACTTAAAATCACGCAAGCGAAGTTTTATCGTGTTTCTGGCGAAAGCACTCAACATAAAGGGGTGATGCCAGATATTACTTTCCCTTCTTTAATCGATAAAGAGACCATAGGCGAAAGTGCTCTAGATAACCCATTACCTTGGGACAAAATCCATGAGACTCGTTACCCTGTGTATTGGAACATACCAGCATACTTGCCGATTTTAGAACCACGCCACGAAGCCAGAATGGCCAAAGATCCTAATTTTGTGGCAATTAACGACCAAATCAGTGAATTTAAATCATTGGCGGAAAGCTATAAGACCGTATCATTACAGGAAAGCACTCGAATAAAGCAACGAGAAGAAAGTAAAAAAAGAGAGCTTGAACGCGAAAATACGCGCCGCAAAGCCCTTGGTTTAGAACTGCTAACTTCAGTTGAAGACATCGTGCCAATTGAAGAGGACACCTACGCGAAAGAGGCCTCTGAGATACTACTAGACTTTATTGCTACCAATCAGGTCGCACAGCAACAAGCCGATAAACAAACCGCGCAAAAGTAAGTCAATAAGCCAACAACAAAATGTACAAATCACGTTTTGTTGTTGGCTTTTTTTATATAAAATCTTCCTCCCACATCAATACGAATTACATGAATCATGGCAAAAGCGTCATCCGATCGGAATACAATTGATTTATTCGGCAAATCCCCTGGCCGTCCTCGTACGCAGCCGCTAACCAGAAAAGATCAGCTCAAACTAAACAAGCGTGCCCAACGAGAAAAAGAAAAAGCGCAAGGATTAAAACGTTTAGAGCTTATTGTGGAGCAAGACATTATTGATAAATTAGATGAGTTGTGTGAACTGAATGGCCTCAAGCGCGCAGAATGGCTAACCTTACAAATCGCCAAAAGTCTCGCCAAATCAAAAACCATAAGGTCCTCTAGAAAGGCCACCAAAGCAATAGACACTACGATAAGCGCAAAATAAGACAACGGCACTCTTCTTACAAAGATCTCTCATTCACTATAGTGATTTGCTATACTAATTGGCCCAATTCACCAGTGAACAAATAAACAGACCTGATATGGCTAAACTGTACTTCTACTACTCGGCGATGAACGCAGGAAAATCCACCGTTCTATTGCAATCCGCTCATAATTATCGCGAGCGAGGTATGCGAGTTTTACTCCTTACAGCATCAATAGACGACCGGTTTGAAACAGGGCAAATCGCTTCCCGCATTGGCATATCAGCAAACGCCAGCCTATTTGATAATCACACCAACCTCATCGCATTAGTCAAAGAGGAACATCAAAATAAGGCATTAAGCTGCATACTGATCGATGAAGCGCAGTTTTTAACCAAAGAACAGGTCTACGACCTTTCTGAAATCGTCGATCAACTACACATTCCTGTTCTGGCGTTTGGCATTCGAACCGATTTCCAAGGCGAACTATTTGATGGCAGTAAGGCATTACTCGCTTGGTCAGACAAACTGATTGAATTAAAAACCGTGTGTCATTGTGGCAGTAAAGCCACCATGGTCATTCGACTCAATGCACAAGGAATCCCAGTTAAAGAAGGCGCACAAGTAGAAATCGGCGGCAACGACCGCTACTTGTCCGTTTGCCGAAAACACTTTAAAGAAGCCGTGAGAGACTAATTATGTGGTTCAAAAATGCCCAGATTTTCCAATTAAAAGACACCGAATCACTAGATACGAATGAATTGATCAATAAAATTCCTGAGTTTCCATTAAAAGAATGCGGCTCTCAGGAAGAGTTTTCTTTCGGCTGGCTGCCGCTTATCCGCAACAGCGAACAATGGAGTCTAGCCAGCGACCGCTGCTTATTGTTCCGTGCAGGCAAAGAAGAAAAAGTCCTGCCTTCTGCTGTGGTGCGAGAAGAACTGGAAGCCAAGGTTGCCGAAATCGAATTGATAGAAGGTCGTAAAGTTGGCCGTAAAGAAAAATCCGATATGAAAGATGAATTGGTTTTTACCCTACGTCCAAAAGCCTTTTCGAAACGCACCGATATTTGGGCATACATTGATCTACAAGCTAAAATTTTGGTTCTCAACAGCACCAATGCCAGCATGACAGAGCTGCTCTTCAAACATTTACAAACTACGCTTGGCAGCTTCCCCATGACACCGTTGCAAGCGCAAGTTTCACCTTCTTCATTGATGACAGATTGGTTAGTAAAAAATGAAGTTCCAGCAAGCCTAGAGACGGGTGACGAGTGTGAAATCCAAGACTCATCCGAAGACAAAGCGACGATCCGTTTTAAATCCCTAGAGCCGCTATCTGAAGACGTGACACGTCACTTACAACAAGGTATGGCGGTCAAAAACCTTGGTCTTCGCTGGACAGACAAACTCAGTTTCGTTCTGCACGATGACCTAACATTGCGCAAAATTAAATTTGACGACGCCTTAAAAGAAGCCGCCTTTAATGATTCACAAGGTGGTGGCTTATCTGACATGGACGCCAATTTTTCTCTAATGTCATTGACTATGAGAGAATTTTTCAGCTCTTACTGCTTGTGGTTTGAAATCAATTAAACCCCGTCTTTTCTTAGCTCCCCAACCTTTTCCACAGATATCGTGGATAAGGTTGGGGAGAACATCGGGTAAGCTAGGCAACAAGGCGCTCTTGCCATAAAGCCTCAAAATGCACCAATTTAAACAGACATTAACCCGTCTTATTTGTAAAGCAATATTGCATAAAAAAACCTATACACTTTCCATTTAGTTTGGCTTAAATTTTCCTGCGCTTAATAAAAATTTAAGCAAAATTAAGTAAGCTCTATTGTGTTAACTAATTCGCGTCCTTAAATATTCACTATAGGTTAAAAAAACCTCATGACAAAACAGAAGCAAGAACAAGACATAGCAATAAAAGTCACCCTTGTCGGCGCCGTATGGGATGCCCTACTCGGTCTGGCGAAGATTGTGGCAGGGTATTTTTCTCAATCACAGGCCTTAATCGCGGATGGTATCCACTCGTTATCCGACTTAGTCACAGATGTCTTCGTCTACTTTGCTTCGGCTAATTCCCGTCAAGGGCCAGATGAAAATCACCCCTATGGCCATCTGCGTTTTGAAACATTAACCACCGTGTTTCTTGGTATTGTCCTTATTGTTGTTGCCCTTGGTATTGCTTATGAATCGATTACCTCACCCGCCTCACAAGCGCAATTAACATGGTATGGTCTTGCTGCATTGGTTGCGACCATTGCCATTAAAGAAGCTATTTTCCACTATACAAAAAAAGCTGGGGATAAAATTGGCAGCAAAATGCTAATTGCCAATGCATGGCATAGCCGCAGCGATGCACTGTCTTCTGTTGCCGTATTGATTGGCCTAATTGGCGTGTATTTTGGCTACGGCTGGGCAGATATGGTGGCATCAATTGTCGTTGCTCTACTAATCGGCAAAATGGCCGTCATCATGGTGTGGGAAAACTTGGCGGAACTGGTAGACACAGCTCCCGATCCAAAGCTTATTGCACAAATCAAAGAAACCGCTAACAGCTTAAAACACGTCATGGCGCCTCATGATGTCAGAGCAAGATCCATGGCAGGCAAAATTTATCTAGATATGCACATTCATGTGCCAAGCCATGCCAGCGTCAGCGAAGGACACTATCTTGGTGATTTAGTCGCCTACACTATCAAGAAGGCCCATTCGCAAGTACAAGATGTCATGGTGCATATCGATACAGATGACAAGATTCAAACGGAAAGTTTCATTCATGAATCTGGCAAACCGCCGCATTTAAAACTGCCGGCTCGCCATCAAATACTGGCTGACTTGGGCTTTTTACTGCGCCAACATACGACCTATGTGGACATTCCAAATTCACGTTTGCACTATCTAAACAATCTGCTTGATTTAGAAATCATCGCCAATTCAGCAAAAATCCCTGAAGGCGCTGACCTAAAACAGCTGACAGCAAGAATTCTTCAGGAACTACAAACAACAAACTATATAAACAAAGCCACTGTGCTTTGGGTCTTTCCTGAATGACAAAGAAAGTGCATCAGCTAAGGCTTTTGTAGGTCGCGGCTTCAGCCCGACAAAACCTTATATATCCTTATGAGCTTATTGGGGCGTGCTTTAGCGCAACAAAATGTCATTTCTCGTGAAGAAGGTTTTGATTTCGTGTTGGGAGTTTTTTTGTCGGCCTAAAGGCACGACAATTTACGCCAAAAACGACGAGTAATAAAACACGGAAAGATTCAATTACTCGTTCGGTTCATCGGTAAAAACATCATCGTTTAGATACTCCACTGGCAGCGCTTTACTGGTCTTCGCGCCCATCAATTTGAGTTTTTCCGCTCTTGCTACCAAGTTTCCACGTCCTGCCGTGAGTTTTTTCAAGGCCGAATCATGCGTTCGACTCACCGCGTCTAATTTACTGCCAATGTCATCCATATCCTGAACAAAGCTCGAAAACTTGTCGTACATCGCGCCAGCCTGACGGGCAATCTCAATGGCGTTTTGACTTTGTTTTTCATTACGCCAAATGTTCTGAATGGTGCGCAGGGTCGCTAATAAATTAGACGGCCCAACGATAATAATATTGTGCTCAAACGCCTCGCTAAACAAACCATTGTCAGCCTGCAGCGCCAAACCAAACGCCGCTTCAATGGGGATAAACAACAACACAAAATCCAGCGAAGTGACACCCGGTAAATCGTGATAAGACTTGGCACTCAATTCCTTCATATGACGGCGCACAGCGTCTAAATGCTGTTTCAGCGCACGATTTCTATCTTCATCAGATTCTGCTTCCATGTAAGCCAAATAACTGACCAACACCATTTTCGAGTCAACAATAATTTGTTTACCTTCCGGCAAATGAATCACCACATCCGGCTGCAAGCGTCGCCCTTCTGCGGTTTGATACGATGCTTGCGTCTCATATTCTCGGCCTTTTTCCAAACCAGAGCGCTCCAAAATCCGCTCTAGAATCACCTCGCCCCAACCGCCCTGCAGCTTATTCTGACCTTTAAGTGCATGAGTCAAACTCACCGCATCGTCGCTGATTTTCTGATTCAGTAGCTGCAAACCTTTGATTTCTTTTACCAAAGAAAAACGCTCACGGGCCTCTTCTTGATAACTCTTCTCAACACTTTCTTGAAATTTCTGAATTTGTGAGCCAAGTGGCGTTAATAACGACCCTAATTGGCGCTCATTTTCTTTCGCCAACCGCTGCCCTTGCTGGCTCATAATTTCCTGAGCCATTTGCTTAAATTCGGTTTCGTTTTGCTTTTTTGCTCGCGGTAAAAGGCTTCTTTTTCTTGCCAGACACTTTGTGCTGCAGCGAATTGTTGTTCTAAAGTCAGGGACTCTTTTTCCAAATAATGAATATGATCTTTCGATTGCTGCAAAAGACGCTGTAATTCTTCATTTTGTTGCTGCATTTTTTCCTGTGTGATCTGCCACTGACGGCGCATAGCCTGTACAATAGCGCCAGCAATACCAGATAGAAGAATCGCGCCGATACAAAAGCCCGATAACACCCAAACTGATTGCGAAAGCCAATCTGTCATATTAATTAAAACTCGCTAATAAAATGTTTTTTAACAAAGTGAGGTCTTTACATGACGTCGCGAACAAAAATAAAACGAGTCTATTTTTAACACTGTATTGGCGCGCGCAGCGATCATGCTAAGGTTTCAATAAGTTTACATGGATTACTACCTAAGCCCAACACACACGCAACGCTTTGATCTAGAAATAAAAAACAGTCAGTTTATTACGACCGTTTGCCGCACCAACGGCCGTGATGCAGCCAAGGCTTTTATCGAAGAGACACGCCAGCGTTACCCTGATGCGAACCATCACTGTTGGGCGTTTATTGCCGGTATGCCGAATAATGCCCATTTGTGGGACCAAAGCGACGATGGCGAACCCAAAGGTACGGCAGGGAAACCCATGCTCAATGTGTTGCAGCATTCAAACTTTGGCGAAACCACCGTGGTCGTTACACGCTTTTTTGGTGGGATAAAACTTGGTGCAGGCGGCTTGGTCAGAGCCTATAGCCAGGCGATACAAGAAGCACTTTCGCAGACCAAATATGAAAATGTGTACCCACGCTGCCCCGTTCAGCTAAAAATCGCCTACCCTTTATTAGGTAAGGTTGAATATTGGCTAGAACAGAGCGATATAGAAATAACCAACAAAACCTACAGTGATAGCATTGTTATAGACCTTGCTGTCATCGAACGTACTTGGCCTGAGCATAAAGTCACATTGACTGATTTATGCCAAGGCAGTTTAACTTTAATTGAACCGGACAACGCATAACTATGTACCAAACTGGACAAAGATGGAGTAGCCGCAACGAGCCTGATCTCGGCGTAGGCATGATAGTAGACACACAAAATAAGTCTTTTACCTTGCACTTCCCAGATGCGGAAGCGGATCGTCAATACTCAAATGACCAGACCAGTCTTGTTCGACGCACCTTAACCGTCGGCGATCAACTGCACTTCCAGGATGAAACCTTCACTGTTTTGGAAGTAGAAGAAATTAACGACCTGATCGAATACCGCATCAGCGAAGACGACGATTGGTTAGAAGAATCGGTTATTCAATTTCCACGTAACGACAAAAACGAGCTAGATTCATTATTGGCATTGTCGCCCGCTCGCCGCATGTGGTTTGACTTGCGTCGTCATACCCTCGAACACCAAGCAGCCAATGCCGCATCACCAGTACGCGGTTTGATGGGCTTAAAAGCAGAACTTCTGCCACACCAGATTTATCTGGCGCATGACATCGCCAACCGCCCGAAAGCGCGCGCCCTTTTATGTGATGAAGTGGGTATGGGTAAAACCCTAGAAGCCGGCTTAATCTTGCATCAACGCTTACTAAATGGCCTGTGCAAGCGCGTACTTATTCTGACACCAACCAACCTGCAACATCAGTGGTTGGTTGAAATGCTGCGTCGCTTTCACCAGCCTTTCTCACTGATCAACGAATCCGTGTACGAAGACTTCATCGAAGGCGACGACAACCCGTTTGAACAACAACCGTTTGTGATCTCACCAATCGATTGGGCGAGCCAACACCCAAAAGCCACTCAACACATGTTGGATGCGGAATGGGATATGGTCATTGTCGACGAAGCCCACCACCTTGCTTGGCATCCAGAAACACCTAGCATTGGCTATCAAGTCGTGGCGCGTTTAGCCGCCAAAACAGAATCGATCTTATTGCTTAGTGCGACGCCGGAACAAACGGGCGAGCGCGAACACTTCTCTCGTCTGCAGCTATTGGATGCGGATCATTACCATGATTTCGACCACTACCAAGCCCAGCAACAAGAATTCAAACAAGCAGCAGAATTGGCCGAAGCATTGCTACCGTTTAGCCAAGAAAACAGCTCACCAGAAGCACTTGATTGGAACAATGCCTTCAGCTCTTACTTAAAAGAAGTGAATGCCAAAGAATGGTTCCAAACACTCACCACCAAAACAGGGGCTGAGCAAACGCAGGCAGCTAAAGAAGCCATTAGCTGGTTAATTGACCGCCATGGCACAGGCCGTGAAATGTTCCGTAACACCCGCGCGGCTGTGGGTGGTTTCCCAAACCGTTACCTGCATTCTTATCCATTAGACAACAATGAATACTTCGAATCCGCTGATCGTCATGTGCAACCAGAAACCGAAGTCGCTGATGGTTTATGGGAAAAAGATCCACGCTGGGTATGGTTAAAAGAGTTCCTCGAATGCCAAGCTGACAAGGTTCTAGTGATTTGTCATACCGCCGACATGGCACAATGGCTAAACGATCAACTGACTTTTGCCGGCTTCCAAAGTGCCGATTTCCACGAGCAAATGCCACTGATTCACCGTGACCGTGCTGCGGCTTATTTCGCCGACGAAGACGGTGCACAAATACTTGTATGCTCTGAGATTGGTAGTGAGGGTCGCAACTTCCAATTCAGCCATCACATCGTCATGTACGATCTACCAGAACACCCAGATTTACTTGAACAGCGCATTGGTCGTTTGGACCGTTTAGGTCAATTGAACGACGTACAAATCCACGTACCTTATATCAAACAAAGTGTACAAGAACGCTTGTTTAACTGGTATCACCATGCGTTAAACGCCTTTTGTCGTACCACCGGCTCTGGCGACAAGGTCGAAGAAGCCTTTGGTGACAGCCTACATGCCTATTTGCACGGCCAAGATGATGATACGGATTTGTTGAGTGAAGCCCGTATTTACCACGAAGCACTGCTAAAGCAGATGGAAGAAGGTCGTAACCGTTTACTAGAAATGAGCTCGTGCCGACCAGAACAAGCTCGTGCATTAATCGATCAAATCAACCACCAAGCAACAAAAGGCTTACATCACTACATAGAGCAAGTGACTCACGCCTTTAATATTTACGCAGACTGCATCAACGACGATCCAGAGCGTGCAGCTTGGTTCATACGTCCTTCTACCGACATGATGCTAGAAGCACTTCCCGGCATCGAAGAAGAAGGCAAAATGCTTATGCTCGATCGCCGTCAAGCCAGCCAGCGTGAAGACGTAGCGTTCGCAACTTGGGAACACCCGTTAATCACCATGCTCATGGACGAAGTGCAAGGCTTTGACTCTGGCAAACTTACCTCTGCTATCCTGCCTATCGCAGCATTACCAGAAGGCACCGTTTTGGTAGAAAGCATGTTTGTCATCGAAGCGACTGCCCACCCACGTTTGAAATTGGCGCAATCCCTACCAATGACCCCAATGTGGCAGCTATCAGACTCCAATGGCAAATTCCTCCACCAGCAATTTACCGCTGATAAATGGGCGGAGAAACTCAAAGGTGTGCCAAACCGCGTCGCGGAACAATGGGTAGCCGCCTTGCGCAAAACCTTGATCGAAGTGCTGCAAGCTCACCAACTGAAAGCCCAAGATCAAGCACGTCCTATCGTTCAGGCCGCGAAAACGTCTTACCAACATCGTTGCCAGAATGAAATCGAACGGTTAGTGGAGTTAAAAGCCTTCAACGACACCATTCGCGACGAAGATATCGAACGGCTTGAAATCAACATGCAAGAAGGTTTGACGCGCATCGACGAGCACCAAATCCGCTTGGATGCGATTCGTATCATCTTAACCACTAAGCCTGAATAACACCCTGTGCAGGATGTTGTGCCGAGTTTAGAGCTATCTCGCTTAGAGATATTGTACGAAGATGAATGGTTTGCCGTCATAAACAAACCTGCTAATTGCTTATCTGTGCCCGGTCGAGGCACAGATAAGCTCGATTCTATCTTGCATCGAGCAGAATGTTTATTTGGCGAAGCCTTTGCGATTCACCGCTTGGACGAAGCCACGTCAGGCTTAATCCTCGTAGCGAAAACCCACGAATGCCAAAAACGCATGTACGCGCATTTTCGTGAACGCGAAGTCCAAAAAGAATACCGCGCCCTACTGCGCGGTCATCTTTGGGTGAAAAAGGCGAAGTGCGAAAACCACTGCGCTGCGACTGGCCCAACCGACCCAGACAAATCATCTGCACCGACGAATGGAGCAAAGATTCCGTCACCTACTGGGAAAAAATGGCTTACGAAGACAACACTACTCGTGTTCGACTCGTACCCTTTACTGGCCGTTCTCACCAACTGCGTGTCCACATGCAAAGCCTTGGACACTCCATTATTGGCGACGAATTCTACGACCCAGAATATCAGCGCGATCCTCGCCTGCTACTCCACGCCTACCGGCTGGAATTTAGGCACCCGTTTACAAACGCCTGGGTGGCGTTTGTCGCGGCTTGTCCTTTCTAGATTCCGCCCCTCGCTAGAATCCAAGCAACGCCCTTCCCGCGAAAGCGGGAATCAAGCTCGGTAGGTCGCGGCTTTAGCCCGACACGGAATTCACGTTCCATTCAAATGCTTTGAGCAAGGAGCTTTTTTCCGCTCTGCTGAGCGGGTAACTTTGCCCAGATCCGCAAAAGTAACCAAAAGGTCTCTTTAAGATCTTTAATGCCTGATTTTTGTCATCGAAGAATAGCTTTACCGACGCTCTAGGGCAGTAAGGCATAGATTGTTTTTGATGCTTTTAGAAAGCCTATTTTTAACTGACTCTGAAACTCCATAAAGTCGCGCAACTTCGTCGCGTCGAACTGACTTCTTCATAGAAGCCGATAATGTTGAGGGACAAGCACAGAAGGTAACGACTACTGATCACCAAGTCCCTTCCCCTTTTGTCTTTTCCAAGGGGAAGGCGGAGGATGGGGTGCTCTTTGGGTCTTCAAGTGTGTTTATTTCCTCTCAATGGCTTTTAGCTGAAAGAAGCGAGTGAAAAAGAGGAAATGATTATTTTGTGAATACAGGTATACTTATTTTCAAGAAACCGAACAAAGGAGCTTGGTATGTTGATTGACACGAAAAAAATCGCAGAACTACCACTCGACGGGCAAATTGAATTAATGGAAGCCGTAATGAGTGCATTGGCTCAGAACCAAGCTGAATTTGACTCACCCAAATGGCACCTGCAAGAATTAGAAACTCGCAAGCATGAGCTTAATAAAACTGAAAAATGGCGCAGTTTTGAAGAGGTACGAGCAAGACTTAAATCGTGATATTTAACATTTTCTTTACGCCATCGGCCGAAAAAAATTGCTCAATGCGAAGCAATTCTATACAAAAATAAATACGGCACTTGGTCAATATTGTGTTGACAGTTTGATGTTAGATATTGAACGGTTGCGATTTTTCGCAGGTATTCATCCTAACATTAATGGCAGATTCCGAGTTCTTGCCCGCAGCTTTCCTTTTTCAATCTACTACCAAGTTATAGACGATCAAGTCTTGATTTTAGCCGTATTAGATAATCGCCAGAATCCCAAAAGCATTGAACATAGACTTACCAATAGTTAAATCCAATACCGTAGGCCAGATGAGCAGCATAGATTGGTTTTGTTGATGTGCGAAAGGATATTTTGGAATGACTCTGAAACGCCATAAAGTCGCGCAACTTCGTCGCGTCGAACTGACGTTATAGTAGCTACTCGTAGGGCGTGATAAGGGAGGTACGACCGCAATCCGCCGCTGAAAGCGAAGCTTTCATAATCCGCAGAATCCATCTACACATCGCTTGTGCCTTATGAATAGCTAATAAGAAACTAGACAGATATACAGTCTATTTTTACGATTGCCAATTTTTCGCTTGGATTGTGTAAATAATAATCATAATTTAGCCCGTTTGCACTGGTAGCGAATCAGAAAGTCTTTTAGTATCAACGAATAAGATTATCACCAGCGGAAATAACCCGCTGTGGATAAAAGACATAACCCGCAAGCTCGGATTTCCAGTGATGAAAAGTGTGGATAACGCATAAAATCGGTATAAACACCGTACTTTGCAAAGGTTTTTATCCGTTTTTAAAACTGTGTAGATACGCATGCGGACTATTAAAATAATGAAATGGACACCCCCTTCTATACTGAGTAGGTCAGTTTAAAAGGAGGACGTTATGGATACGATTCATACAATTGGTATTGATTTAGCCAAATCAGTTTTTCAGATATGCGCTTTTAATCGAGCTGGAAAAAAACTGTTTAATAAAATGCTACGTCGCAATCAGCTTCTTCGTTTCTTAAGTAATATAGAGTCATGTTTGATTGGAATGGAAGCGTGCGGTAGCTCCCATTATTGGGCTAGAGAGATAGGTAAACTAGGCCATACTGTGAAGTTGATGCCACCACAATATGTAAAGCCTTATGTTAAAACGAATAAGAATGATGCAGCGGATGCCGAAGCCATTTGTGAAGCGGTTAGCCGACCAAATATGCGTTTCGTTTCTGTTAAAAGTGAGGAGCAGCAAGCTTTGCTTTTACTCCATCGAGAACGAGATGGTGTTGTACGAGACCGAACGGCTTTAATTAATAGAATTAGGGCAAGTTTGCAGGAGTTTGGTGTCAGTATCCCAGCAGGAAGGTTTCGTTTACAGATATGGTTTAGAGAGGATTTTGCCTTAGTTGAAGATTGTCTTCCTAAGATGTTGTGTAATCATATTAAGTCAATGCAATCTAGATTAATGGATTTAGAGAAATACCTAGATGGCTTAGATACACAAATTGATAGAGCGAGCCAAGAAAGTCGCCAATGTCAGGCTATTAGAGAAATTCCAGGTGTTGGTCGATTAACCTCATCAGCGTTAGTGGCAAGTATTGGTGATGCAAGAGAATTTGATTCTGGTCGTCAACTATCTGCTTGGTTGGGTTTGGTGCCGAGCCAACACTCAAGTGGAGGAAAGTCACTTTTACTAGGTATTAGTAAACGAGGCGATTCGTATTTAAGGCGAATGTTTATTCATGGTGCTAGGGCGGTTATAAGACATAGTAAACCGGGAAAACCTTATTATGAGTGGATTACAAACCTGTTAAACAGAATGCATAAAAACAAAGTCATTGTGGCATTAGCCAACAAATTGGTAAGAGTTGTTTGGGCGATACTTGCACGAGATCAAAAATATCAGGCTCAAACGGTCTAAATTTAAAAGAGTGATACATCAAGTTTTGCTTAGTAAAAAAGAGTGATGACAAGATAGGTAAGACCGTGACTTGGAAATTCTGGGACTAACATCGTTTCGTTGAAAACGCCAAAATGATTAGAACCAAGTCAGCGGAGTTCATCATGGATAAAAGCTAAAAAAGCTTTACGAAAAATCCGAATAGATGGCTGCAAAACTGTTCTTGTTAGATCTTGATTTTACTTGCAAAAATCGGGGTGTCCATAGATGTTAGGCAACATCGGCGAACTATGAATAAATTTGAAAAGGTTGTTATGTCAGGTAAAGAGTTAGGTGGTTATAAATTTGGAGTTGAACATGCAATGGACTTGTATGCTAGCAGCTTTGTTCATCTTCCAGCTGAGTATATATATGAAAAAGAGAAGCTTGCTCAGTTTCAAAAAGTGATTGAGAGCTGTCATATTTATTTTATTGGCTATCAACCTCGAATAGACTTTACTGGCGCAAAACAAGTTGACAATACCATGGTTCTTGATTTTCTTGTTGCAAATGAGCCAAGACAGTTGAGTATTGGTCCGATGCCGGAAGGTATGACATTTGTCGAAGAAGATGAGCTACATTATTTCCTTAAACCAAGTGGAGAACGCTTCTGGTTCGGTGATAATGAAATAGTCAAAATGCTTAACTCACAGCCTTTGGGGATACAATTTGAGGTAAAGTATATTGGTCAGGCTTATGGAAAAAACGGCTCTCGAAATGCGTTAGATCGACTAGTTAAACATGAGACTCTTCAAAAAATTTCACTAAAAGGTATACCTGATGGTTACAAACTGTCTTTGTTGCTTTTAGAAGTTGAACCTAGTAATCGATTAATTACTGCACTCACACCTAACTCCCAAATTACTGGTGACGAAGATGGGCGAATAAAAGCTGGTTTAGATAAATTACATGGAACAACCGAGGCGGAGCAAGTTTCTCTCTTTGAGGCCGCTATGATTAAATACTTTTCGCCGAAATATAATAAGGAGTTCAAAAACAGCTTCCCATCTACCAATCTAAAAGTACTTCAAGAGTGCTATGAAAAAGACATCTTAGCTGTTTTTGCTCAAATCTGTATCGACGAACTACCATTTAAGCTGTTTTCAGAATCTGTAAAACCGAAACAGTACCATATATCAAAACATGATTTGCATAACGACTCTGAGCGCAAAGTTTTCTTTGGGTTTTAATGTTGCCTAACAAGCCAATTCAAAGGACAAAAAACAGCTGGTTATTGCTCCTTTTTCGCTAATTTTAACCAGCTATTTTATTGCCTCTGATTGGGGCGTTAGACATTTAAGGAGATTGCGTGACAAAGCGAACATTTGATTTTTGTGCTCTCCAGTTCCTAAATCAATGGTTAGAAAAAGAAAAGAGCTATTGTGAGATGCTTGCATCACCCGACAGAGATACACAGAGGTTGGCGCTTGCTAAAGCCGGTGGTCATTTCCGTGTCGCGCGCAATTTACCTACAAAGTACGAAAAAGAAAAAAGCTTCCCGAGATATCAGCCTGTACTTGAGGTGCTTGATGGTATTGATGAGGTTAGTGTAAGTAATGTAACCAATTTAGTGAACCAGGCACGAGAACGAATCTCAGGTCAATATGGAGGCAGAAGCGTTCTTTCGTTAACTACGAAGTTTTTATGGCTCAAGGTTAAAAGCCCGATTCGGATTTACGATAAGCAAGCCCGTATTGCACTGCAAACCGAGAGCGGCGACTTTAGTGCTTTCAATGATGCCTTTTCTGAACGGTACTCTGAATGCGAAGAACAGATTGTAGAAGCATGCTCGAAGTTGAAGAATGTATTGTCATATTCTGTCCGGCCAAAAATTAGGCAGGACGAAGTCGAGGATATGATTTCTGAGCGTTGGTTTCGTGAACGTGTTTTGGATATTTACCTTTGGAATCAGGGCAATGTCTAACAATCGCAGGCAATGGGACAAAATTTCCGCTGTGTTACAATTTTGCCCGCGCTGCGGGCGGTTATGTAACTAGTTAAATTTTGGAGAAAAAATGAAAGCAGTAATTCCTGCGAGTGAAAGAGTTTTCAGGCTTTATCACACGCATTGTTTAAGTCCATCTTTGGACACGTTGTTTAACTTATGCAATTCATAGCCTTAATGACAAATTAGGTAAGGCGAAACTGGGAGGTTTTTTCGATATTCAAGTAGTTAACAAGCCACCCATCTCTGTAACCCAATAAAATCAAGGGATTGGCTTTATCACTCACACAAGCGTTACATTCCCCCCAACAACAATCACTACGCTTATCTAAGTTCAATGCAAGCAAATTGGTGTGATATTGCTATACCCTACTTTACTGGAAGCAACCATTATGAGCATGTATCAAAAAACCATCACTCTGACTGAACAGCAGGATAAATAGAGAAATTAAGCCTATTGATATAGCAGTTATCAAAGCAGCTGGTCGTAAACAAACGAAGACTGAGTAGTTAGACTGACCTTCTGGATTAACGAATCACACTTTTCATATCAAGGGCTAAAAAACTAGATATAAGGGATAAATATATAACTTGTTATGCATGCAATTCTTCTTTCTTACCCACCACCAAAGGCTTTACCAGTTTCGCTTCTTCTTGGTAGCGGTTTCGTGCATCCCAAAGATCGACGGCGTGTTGAATGTTTAACCAAAATTCTGGTGTATTGCCAAAGGCAGCTGCTAGCTTTATTGCGATTGGTGCGGTTAACACACCACCGTTAATAAGGCTGCTGACGGTATTACGATGCACACCCATGGCATCTGCCAACGCTTTGGAGGTAATGTTCATCGGTTCTAGAAACTCAATTTTAAGTATTTCACCAACGCTAACTGGGCGACGTTTTGTTTTACGCATTTGTTGGTACCTCAATATTTGTGCGGGTCAAGTAGGTGTTTAAACTCTAATGACATTCGCACTGCCTTACTGTGCATCAATACACAAATCATATCGCACAGTATTGCTGTGCGAAACTACTCAAAAGATTAGTCTAGTCAGGCTAAATGACTCAAACCTAATTAAAGAAGTCTGCCCCCCCTTTTAACATCCAAAAACGCTGCTAAACTTTGAACGATGCTTTTTCATAGTAAGGAGGCTTTGCCCCATGTCTGACGTAAATTTAAAGTGCGCGTGTGGAACAGTTAGAGGAAAGATCTCTTCCGTCAGTTCAAGGACTGGTACTCGGATTATTTGTTGTTGCCATGACTGCCAAGCATTTGCTCATTATCTGGAACAAGGTGAGAGTGTTTTAGATCAGTACGGTGGAACAGATATTTTTCAAACCCCTATGTCGTCTCTTACGATCACGGAAGGAAAGTCGCAGATTGCTTGCCTAAGGCTTACTGCTAAAGGTTTGCATCGCTGGTATGCAAGTTGTTGCAATACACCCATTGGCAATACACTTGGCGCCGGTGGGCCATTTATTGGGGTAATTCATAGCTTTATGGACAACTCACAAACACAAGATGTGGATTTTGGAAAAAGCAGAGGATATGTTTTTAGTCAGTTTGCTAAATCGCCCATTCCCGAGGATCTCAAAGCATCCCCTCTCAACATTAACTTTCGAATGGTGACAAAAATCCTTACATGGAAATTAAAAGGTTTCAGCAAGCCGTCAGCATTTTTCAATGAAGATGGCACGCCAATTTGCGTACCTCATGTCCTTGAGAAAAAGCGGTAAAAGACGTAAACCCATCAAAAATATTCCTGCCAGACCTGATTCGCTGCTTGATGTAGCAAACTATGGCGCCATGCGACTCTCTCTTCCTGTCTGTCGTAACCGCCACCAATGACACAAGCAGTGGGGAGTTTAAGACCGACGCAGGTTTCGATGACGTATTTATCTCGCTCTAAAATACCTTGATCGGTGAGATTAACGTAGCCGAGTCGGTCGTCTTGATGGACATCGACGCCCGCGTCGTAGAAGATAAAATCTGGCTGATGTTCCGCCAATATCATAGGCAAGGTACTTTTCAGAATGGATAAGTATTCTTCGTCATTGGCACCTTTGGGGATGGCAATATTAATGCCGTCGATTTGTTTGATGGACGGGTAGTTTTCTTCGCAATGCCAAGAAACGGGAACAATGTCGTGTCTGTCTTTGAAGAAAGCAATAGTGCCGTCGCCTTGGTGTACGTCGCAGTCTAGGATGAGTATTTTCTTCGCCCTGCCCGATTCGATCATAGCAAGTGCTGCGACGGCTAGATCATTGAAGATGCAAAATCCCGATCCATGAGTAGGATGGGCGTGATGCGTGCCTCCCGCAAGGTGGCAGGCTAAGCCATGTTGGAATGCGAGTTCGCTGGTGAGTATGGTGCCGGAAACCGCACGTAAGGTTCGTTCAACTAGCCATTCAGACCAAGGTAAACCAATGTCTTTTTCCTCCTGTTTGCTGAGGCTCCCCACGAATAAAACGCTGCACATATTCTTTGTCATGGGCTGCCATGAGCACTTTAAGCGACAAGGGGGCGGGCGTATGCTCGTTTCTGTCCGTTAAAATCCCCTGTGCTCTCAACGTCTCTGCAAGCAAGCCAAACTTCGCCATTGGGAAACGATGCCCGGCAGGAAATGGGATACTGTAATGGGGATGGAAAACAAGCGGTAACAAGGCGGCCTTCATAAAACAAACAACTTAACATTCTGGAAAAGGCTCATGCTAACAAGGGGAACTAATATTAGGCTACTTCCTTTTACTATTTGCTCTTGGCAACAAGTACTTTACGAATCGCACTATTAAAAGACTCAACAAGATGTGGAGGAAAACCTTTACCACTTTCAAAATTCACCATCTGCACAGCTCGCATGGCACTTTTATTGTATTCACTACCCGATTTTCCCCAAACAGCGTCAATAAACATCACCGCCATGGACAAAATAAAAGCCCCTTGCGGGATCAATGAGCCAACCAAACCTTCAGGAAACCCCGTACCATCAAAACGTTCTTTATGGGTTTTGACCATCTCAACCGCCTCTTCCCATCCTTTATGTTTGGCCAATAACTTGGCGCCCACCATAGGATGATTATGTTCAGCTTGACGTTTTGCTTCTTCATCGTCTTTGCAATTTAGTATCACTGCCATCCCCATATTATGCATATAGGCCGCAGCACTCAGTTGCGCAGGATCGACTGGCTTTTTACATTCGACGTTAATTAACTGGCAAAGCTTGAGAATACGCTCACTGCGTTCAGCTGAATAGCCCAGCAAACGATTGAGCTTTTTGACTAAAACCAACAAAGAGGCTCGATGTCATGTTTTTGCTGCTCCGTGAAGTCAACTTTCACTATCACCGATGTCGCGGCTACTGGCTCTTCCTTTGCCGCTTCTACTATTTGATGGCTTTTATGCAATAACGCTGCCGCCATTTCTGGTCGTTTACTGTCATCTTCTTCAGAGTAAATATTATCTAAACCGAGCTGCAATTCGTCGCGCAAAGCACTTTCTGCCACATGAGAACGATAAATCTGTTGCAGTAAATCGTAAACTTTTTCAATAACGACAATAATCAATTCCCCCAAATAGGGATGATATTGAATGTACCCACCGCGCATACCGTCAACGATTTCTTCTAGCTTATGGAGCACCCCAACTAAAGGGTCAAGAAAACATACCGAGCAGTTCCCCTTCATGCTGTGTAACGAACGAAAGAGTTTGTCTAATTTATCAAATGAAAAGCCATCCCCTTCAATACTATTGATGGTTTCTTCAATTTCTTGCTGTGCCTCTACATAGCACTCTAATAAATCATCCTTGAGCTCTTTCTCTAACGCTGAAAACGCTTTACAAGCAAAATGGCTCATTCTTTATCTTCCATTACTGGGCACTATTGGCCTAAAAAACATTGAGGCCGGTCAAGTCATTCTGTAGTCTCATGGCATTACTATTCTTATTGTAGATAGAATTATTGTAAGCATGAACACATAGAATGTTTCTTTGTGTAGTGTTTTCTGTGGCGCTGTCGAGGTTCCTATGTCAAATTACTGGTTAATGAAATCAGAACCAGATACGTTTTCAATAGACGATCTGAAACGGTTAAAAACATCCCCATGGGATGGTGTTAGAAATTACCAAGCTCGAAACTTTATGAAAGAAATGAAGAAAGACGATTTGGTGTTTTTTTACCATTCAAGCTGCTCCCCTCCTGGTATCGCCGGTATAGCTAAAATAAGTAAGGAAGCCTATCCAGATCATACTAGTTGGGACCCAACCCATACTTACTTTGATAGCAAGTCTACTGAGTCTAACCCTAAATGGGTGATGGTTGATGTAACGTTTGTTGAGAAATGGTCTTCCATTTTAACCTTAGCAGCATTAAAGCAAAGTCCAGCGCTTGCCGATATGCTATTAACTAAGAAAGGCAGCCGCCTTTCCGTCATGCCAATCACTAAAAACGAGTGGGAATACATTATCACCATGCTAAAAAATAAACGTCCATTAGCGGGCCAAATAGCGACTTATCACCAGTAGTGAATCATCCGCTAATGCATGATTGGAAGGAACGTACATCATGCAGCAAGTACAATAAGAATGATCTCCACCATTACACGAACAGCTATTATTTATTTTACCTTAGGTAGCAGTCTGGCGACGGGGCAGATATTGTATCCAACTTTGATTGAGTCATTAAAAGACTTAGACAAAGATGGTGTTATTGATGTCAGAGATTTATGCTCAAATACGCCACAAGGGACAGATGTCGATAATGATGGCTGTCCGCTGACTAAGCTTGAATATTTTCGTTTTAACTTTGCAGCGCAATTTGAAATAGGCAGCTATCGTCTTAAAGACGAATTTCACTCATCGCTTCATAGTCTTGCTTCACTCTTACAAGACAACCCAGAAACACTGGTGCTATTAGAAGGTCATACGGACAACATTGGCACAGCTCAATTTAACCTTACCCTTTCACAAAAACGCGCTCAAGCTATCGCAACGGCATTAACATCCGTTTTCAATATTTCACCAGATCGCATTAGAGCCTTTGGTTACGGCTCAAATCGACCTATAGCGTCAAATGAAACAGACAGTGATCGATTACTTAATCGTCGAGTTAGTGGTGAAATTGTCAAACCTTTGCAAAGCAAGAATTTGGAAGCAACCATCCGATTTAGAATGAATCGTGACAATATAAGCAAAGAGGATTACTCATTATTAAAAGACGTAGGACAGCAATTACGAGACAACCCTAACGCCCTAGTACTTATAGATGGTTATACAGACAGTACAGGTAGCCTGCATCAAAACACCCTATTATCAACCAAACGAGCCAATAAAGTAGCAGATATTCTTCGCACTGAGTATAACATTCCACAAGAAAGGCTAAAAACACTAGGCCATGGAGAAGCCTATCCTATTGCCTCAAACCGCACTCTTGAAGGCAGACAAAAGAACCGTCGAGTGACTCTTAAGGTTGTCGCACCGTTCAAATCAACAACAGAAACCTTATTACCTAAATGGACTATATGGAGTGTTGATCGAAACTAATAAATATTATCTGTATTAATGAAACTCCCGCTCACGCTGCTTCAAAGAGACAGCATAATCGAAATAGTATTGCACCACCATGCCTAGATAATCGTAGTCTTTTCCTGTCCTTGCTATAACCCCCACACTGCCCATTTGTTGATACTTCTTCGGCTGAAAGTGGGTCTCAAAACGCCAGCCGATGTCATCCACATTGTATTTTTCTCGATACAAAGACGTTCGTAGATCTTCATTAATGTAGTAGCTCAATCCAATTCGAGAACTGGTGATGTTGCTCAATGTCGTGTCTGTTGAGATATAGTTGGTCGTCAAAGAGAATGCCCCCATAAACGCTTCACCAATAAATTGCCCAATGACATCACGCTGTCCTTCAAGCTCATCGTCCATAGGGTCTAACTCTGACACGCCAATTCCCAATCCCAATCGGCCATAACCATTATGCAAAAACCAATTTGAGGAAAGCTCAGACTGAGCAAAACTGTCCCTCGATGAAGCCCGTAATTAAGTAATTACTGTTCAACAGCACTTGCGTGGAGACATGCTCACTAATAGGAATATTCACTTTAAAATCAATGTTCAATAATGATTTTTGATCCAAAAGCCCATACCCTAAACCAAAAACAAAGTTAGGCGAATCTTTATCAGAAGTAGCCGTGTCTTTTGCCTGAACAACAGTACTCAATAGCAAAGACGAAAGAAAAAAACGAGAAAATAAGTTCAAAACACATCCACACTGAATTGCAAATTGTAAGACTATTGTGACGGGTCTTGAGCAAAAGCTCCAGTCAGAAAAAGAAGTCGCTATTTCGACAGACTTTTTACTTTAAATGACAGGGAATTGAGAACACCCCTGTGATTCGAGAGCAAAGCCCAATATAATAGTATCAAAGTCGATTAGACGAACACATTTTAGGTTAATACGTTACATGGCAAAAAAACTTTTTATCCAAACTCATGGCTGTCAAATGAACGAATACGATTCCTCTCGTATGGCAGATTTACTTGGCGAAAGCCATGATATGGAACTCACAGACAATGCAGAAGAAGCAGACGTTTTGCTGCTTAACACTTGTTCTATTCGTGAAAAAGCCCAAGACAAGGTTTATCACCAGTTAGGACGTTGGAAAAAGCTCAAGCAAAAGAACCCGAATCTTGTCATCGGTGTTGGTGGTTGTGTCGCAAGCCAAGAAGGCGATGCGATTCGAAAACGTGCCAAACATGTAGATATGATTTTTGGCCCTCAGACGCTGCATAAATTACCTGAGATGGTCAATGCGGCAGGAAAACACATCCCAATCACGGATGTCACCTTCCCTGAAATCGAAAAGTTTGACCACTTACCCGCGCCTCGTGTTGATGGCGCAGAAGCGTTTGTTTCAATTATGGAAGGCTGTAGTAAATATTGCACTTTCTGTGTGGTACCTTACACTCGCGGAGAAGAAGTCAGTCGTCCTTTCGATAGCATATTGAAAGAAGTAATGCAGCTTGCTGAACAAGGCGTACGTGAGATCCATTTACTTGGGCAAAACGTTAACGCCTACCGAGGAGATACTGCCGAAGGGGACGAAGCCGATCTTGCTGACATCATTCATGCTGTAGCACAAATTGATGGCATCGAGCGTATCCGCTTTACAACCTCTCATCCAGTGGAGTTTAGCGATAGCTTAATTGAGGCTTTCCGAAACGAACGGAAACTAGTAAGTCACTTACACCTACCAGTGCAGAGTGGTGCCGACAACATACTGAGTGCAATGAAACGTGGCCATGATCGTCAATATTACATTGACAAGATTAACCGCATAAAAGAAGCTCGACCCGGTATTAGTTTGTCCTCTGACTTTATTATTGGCTTTCCTGGTGAAACGGATGAAGACTTTGTCGATACGATGAATTTAATTCAAGAGATCGGTTTTGATCACTCGTTCAGTTTTGTTTACAGCCAACGTCCTGGTACGCCTGCGTCGAATCTAGAAGATGACACGCCGGAAGACGTGAAAAAAGAACGCTTGTCCATTTTGCAGCGTCGTATTAGCCAACAGGCCTATGACATTAGTTTGTCCATGGTTGGTGAGATACAACGCATATTGATCAGCGGCTATTCACCTCGCGATCCTGGACAACTTCAAGGTCGAACAGAAAACAATCGGATTGTTAATTTCCGTGCGTTCGATCCACAACTGATTGGTAAATTCGCTGATGTCGTCATCACGGATGCTTACCCTAACTCTCTATTAGGTGAGTTGGTCAGCTCCGAACTCGACTCCGATTTTGTACTACAATAAAAGCGTACTTCAATAACAAAGGTAACTCTTGGAAACCACACAGACAACTCAGCAAATCCGTTTAGCCCCAGCCGAAGCCAACGCTTTGGTTGGGCTATGTGGACAACTCGACGAGAACATCAAGTTAATCGAAAAAAGACTGGATGTGACTATTAAATATCGCGCCGAACTCTTTGACATTACTGGCAACAATTCTGATCATGTGGCGGCTACTAAAACGCTGCTTCAGAACCTTTACAGGGAAGCGTTAGCGAGTAATGACATCACGCCTGAAACCATTCACCTCTATCTGCAAGAGTCGGCGATTGAATCACTCACTAACAGCAAAAGAGAGAATACAGATCAGCTGGTGATAAAAACCCGCAAGGCTTTTATCAAACCCAAGGGTAAAAACCAGCAAGGTTACGTCAAACAAATCCGTAAACACGATATCAATTTCGGCATCGGCCCTGCTGGTACGGGTAAAACCTATCTAGCCGTTGCTTGTGCCGTTGAAGCCTTAGAAGCGGATCGAGTTGAACGCATCATGCTTGTCCGTCCTGCGGTAGAAGCCGGCGAGAAACTTGGATTTCTACCAGGTGATTTATCACAGAAAATCGATCCATACCTACGCCCGCTTTATGATGCTTTGTACGAAATGCTTGGCTTTGAGCTGGTTGATAAGCTGATCGAAAAAAACGTCATAGAAATTGCTCCGCTTGCCTTTATGCGTGGCCGTACCTTAAACAATGCCTTCATCATTCTAGATGAAAGCCAAAACACCACACGCGAGCAGATGAAGATGTTTTTGACGCGGATTGGTTTTGGCTCAACAGCCGTTATTACAGGCGACACGACACAGGTAGATTTGCCGCGCGGCACCACATCTGGATTAGCACAAGCTATGCACGTTTTAAAAGACGTAAGTGGCATCAGTATGACTTTATTTAGCTCGTCTGACGTGGTTCGTCACCCATTGGTTCAGCGTATTGTCGAAGCCTATGACAAATTTGATGTAGAAGTCGAAGCGGAGAAAAAAGCCCGCTCTGAAGCTCGTTTAACCGCACAAGCAGAACAATCTGCAGGTAGTAAATAATAATGGCGCACCTAGAACTTGACCTACAAATTGCCACAGAAGACACCGCTCGCTTACCCAGCGAGGCGGATTTTAGGTTGTGGGTTGAAAAAGCCCTACCTGACTCAGATGAAGAGTTTGAAGTGACTATTCGTATCGTTGATGAAGAGGAAAGTCACGCATTGAATCACGAATATCGTGGCAAGGACAAACCAACCAATGTGCTGTCCTTCCCATTCGAAGCGCCGCCCGAGTCTGAATTACCGCTATTAGGCGATTTAGTGATCTGTACGCAAATTGTGGCAAAAGAGGCAGAAGAACAAAATAAAGAATTACTGCATCATTGGGCACATATGACTATTCATGGGATCTTGCATTTACGCGGCTATGATCATATAAATGACGATGAAGCAGATGAAATGGAATCGATAGAAACAAAGCTACTGGCTTCCTTATCGATTTCCGACCCTTATTTGATTAAAGAGTGAGCTAATACCCTAATGAGTGATGACCGATCGAGCTTATCCAACGATCAACAAAAATCTTGGTTTGAACGCTTAACCCAAGCATTTAATGATGAACCGCGTAGTCGTGGCGATATCGTTAAACTTCTAGAAGCCGCTGTAAAATCCGACATTATTGATCGCGATGCCTTCACTATTGTTGAAGGTGCGCTAGAGGTGTCGGAAGTGCAAGCGCGTGACATTATGATTCCGCCTTCGCAAATGGTGGTTATCAAGTCCGAAGATGACCCTAAAACGTCTATCCGTAAAATTATAGAATCCTCACATTCAAGATTCCCTGTCGTTGGTGAGGACTCGGATGAAATTCTCGGCGTCTTACTGGCCAAAGACTTATTGCCTTTATTATTCAAAGATGGTGTCGTCACTATAGAAGACATTTTGGCGCGTCTTCGCCCAGCTAACTTTATTCCAGAAAGCAAACGTCTAAACGTTCTGCTCAATGATTTCCGCACCAAGCGCTATCACATGGCATTGGTACTAGACGAATACGGCAGCGTTTCTGGCCTAGTCACCATAGAAGACGTGCTTGAACAAATCGTTGGCGAAATTGAAGATGAAACAGACAAGCTCGATGACGAAGGTATACAAGTAACCGCTGAACCAGGCGTGTATCTGGTACCGGCATTGTGCCCTGTTGAAGACTTTAATGAGTTCTTCAAAGTCGAACTGAATGAAGAAGAATTCGATACCATTGGCGGCATATTGGTGCAACAATTTGGTCACGTTCCGTTACGTGATGAAGAATTGTTATTTAATGACTTTCATTTTCGCGTGGTTAAATCAGATGGCCGTCGCATCAAGACCATTCAAGTAACCAAACCCACTTTAAACACCAACCTATCAGATTGATATGACCATGCCTCACCCCGACTTTACCAATATCAAAACGGGGTGGGAGCCTCGTTTTAGCGCAAAATTGTCTCAACTTCCTCCCATTGTCATTGGCGTTATTGCCATCATTGCTGGTGCACTAGGTGTCACCAGTTTTGCGCCATTTCATTTTTGGCCTGGCTATTTCATCAGCTTAATCGTCTTCAGCCTTCTGATGTTAACCAGTACCACGTCAAAAGCCGCTTTCTGGCGAGGCAGCGCTGTCGGATTAGGCTTCTTTGGTGCAGGCGTCTCTTGGGTCTACGTTAGTATTGCCGAGTATGGTCAGGTTGGCAGCATTATCGCAGGGCTTATTACGTTTGCTTTCATCTCAATATTAGTGACTTTCTGGGCCTTTTCCGCTTGGGCATCTTGGCGATTGAGTCGGCGCTTTTCGCAAATACCAAGCAGCCTGTGGATTACCCTTGGACTGCTTTTGGGCGAGATGGCGAGAAGCTCGCTTTTTACCGGCTTCCCTTGGTTACTACCAGGCTACGCAATAGAAAACACTTGGCTGTTTGAGCTTTTGCCCATTGGTGGCATCTGGCTAACGAGTGCTTGTGTGGTACTCACCGCCAGCGTTATTGCCAGTTTATTAATGAGACAAAACAATCAACCTAGCCTGATTCTGGTCGTGATTATCATCTGGGGCGGAGCGGCTTTTTTACACTATGCGCCTATTTCATGGGTGCAACAAACCGGCACACTCAAAACCACGTTAGTACAGGGTAATGTAAAACAAGATGAAAAATGGTTAGCACAATCGGCTGGACAATCTCTTGCCTATTATCAGCAAGCCACCATTGAGCATTTGGACAGCGAGCTGGTCGTCTGGCCTGAAACAGCCATTACCTACACCTACCCTCAAATAAAACCCTACTTTGCTTCCTTCAGCAAAGAACTGGAAAACACGAACACGACACTAATCACTGGCATTCCGGACGTCAGTGCTGATAAACAGAACTACTATAATGCCATATGGGCAACCGGCAATGGCTTTGGCCTATATTACAAACGCAGACTGGTCCCCTTCGGCGAATATATCCCCTTTGCAGAATACATAGGTCCGATCCTCGATGTCTTCGGCATGCCCATGTCGAGCTTTAAGTCAGGTGATGAAAACCAGCCTGTACTGCAAGTTGGCGAATGGGGAGTCGCCCCCTTTATTTGTTATGAAATTGTTTACGCGGAACAAGTAAGACGCATGGTAAGGGACAGTGATTTCTTAATTACCATTAGTAACGATGGTTGGTTTGGTACCTCTTTTGGTCCTTGGCAGCATTTGCAAATTGCACAATTTAGAGCAAAAGAAGCGGGTCGTTATGTTATCCGCGCGACGAACACGGGTGTAACCGCTTTTATTAACGAGAAAGGCGAAGTGGTGGCTCAAGCACCACAATTTGAAAGAACCACATTAACCGCAGAAGCCAAAGCGTTTACGGGCAATACGCCTTATGTGCAATGGGGCTACTGGCCAACACTGTTACTGCTGGGAATTTGCGTGGTATTTACCTATTTAAACGGCTTAATTCTAAACCGCAAAAATAGATAACCAATAAAAGAAATGAACCTTGGTATTTGATTCACGCTGACGCTTGGATCTTGCGAAACAGGCGCAAGTATTTTTTATTTTAAGACCTGAATACCAAGGCTCATGGTATGCATTACCACTTGGGAACAATGAATTACTCAGCTTTATTGGTCTGATCATCATGGGTCGACATCAAACCATAATGACAAATTTCACAAGGCTGCAAAGCTTGCTTAGTTTCGATGAGATTATCGTGCCCACAAGACATACAGTGATAAGTGCCAGGCTCTACCATAGTGCCGACCACATGACACTCTTCAAGTGGTACAGGATTGTTGTTAGCGTGATTGATTAACCATAGCAAGGCGGCATCTTCTTTTTCATCTAACTCTTCGACCAGCTCATGCCCTTCATCAAGCACATAATGCCAATTTGCATCTATCCAAGCTTCGGTATAGCCCATTTTGTCATGCCAATAGGCTTTCATCAGCGCAACGTCTTCTAAAAACCAATCTTTTGCTCCAAGCAAAGTTTTGCGTGCTTCTTCGACCAAATTAGAATCGATTTCACTTTTTGATGGATCTTTTTTCATAGATTTCATAACTCCCCCTCTATGCAGCTTCTAATTAGAGCGTCATCTCTATAAAATAGCGGATATTTTCAGACTCTGTTAGTCAAAGCACTGGTATCTTGTGCTATGTCGCTATAATAACACCCCTCTTTACAATAAAGAGAATACAGGTCTACCAACCTTACGTCGATCACGGGATAAGAATACATTATGCAAGAGCAATATAATCCGCAGCAAATCGAACAAGCTGCTCAATCTTTTTGGGACCAAAACAAAGTCTTCAAAGCTGTCGCGGACTCTAACAAAGAGAAGTTCTACTGCCTGTCTATGTTCCCTTACCCAAGTGGCCGCCTGCATATGGGTCACGTACGTAACTATACAATCGGCGATGTGATTTCTCGCTACCAACGCATGCAAGGCAAAAACGTACTGCAACCAATGGGTTGGGACGCTTTCGGTCTTCCTGCTGAAAACGCGGCCATCAAACATAAAACCGCACCTGCTAAGTGGACAACAGAAAACATCGCCTACATGAAAGGCCAACTGAAAGAACTTGGTTTTGGTTATGACTGGGACCGCGAGATCGCTACTTGCACACCAGAATATTACAAATGGGAACAGTGGTTCTTCACGCAATTAGTCGAAAAAGACCTAGCCTACAAAAAGACCGCAGCAGTGAACTGGTGCCCAGAAGACCAAACGGTTCTCGCAAACGAACAAGTAGAGGAAGGCTGCTGCTGGCGCTGTGGTACAACCGTTGAGAAGAAAGAAATCTCTCAATGGTTTATTCGTATCACCAACTACGCAGAAGAACTGCTAAACGATCTTGATCAACTTGATGGTTGGCCTGAAAAAGTAAAAGCCATGCAACGCAACTGGATAGGCCGCTCTGAAGGTCTAGAGTTCAGTTTTGCGGTTGATGGCAAAGCTGATCGCCTATCGGTTTACACCACTCGCCCAGACACCATTATGGGCGTGACTTATGTGGCAGTAGCGACACAGCATCCACTGTCACTAGAAGCAGCACAAAATAACGCAAAACTTGCGGCCTTCATTGAAGACAGTAAAAAAATGTCCACCACCGAAGCCGACATGGCAACGGTTGAGAAGAAAGGCATGGATACGGGCTTCAAAGCCATTCACCCTATTACGGGTGAGGCTGTACCTGTTTACGCAGCAAACTTCGTGTTGATGGATTATGGTTCAGGCGCAGTCATGTCTGTACCTGCTCATGACCAACGCGACTTTGAGTTTGCACAAAAATACAGTCTACCGATTAAGCAAGTGATTGAGCCAGTGGGAGATGATGCTATCGACCTAGACAAAGCGGCTTACACAGAGAAAGGCATACTATGTAACTCGGGTGAGTTTGATGGTTTGGATTTCAAACAAGCCTTCGATGCAATTTCAACTTGGATGGTTGAGCGTAAATTAGGCGAAGTGAAAGTAAACTACCGTCTACGCGATTGGGGTGTCAGCCGTCAACGTTACTGGGGTACACCTATCCCAACCATCAACCTAAAAGACGGTTCTGTGGTTCCTGTTCCTGCGGATCAACTGCCTGTTGAACTACCAACAGACGTAATAATGGACGGCGTGAACTCGCCAATCAAAAACAACCCAGACTTCTCTTCAATCATCTTTAATGGTGAAGAAGCTGAACGTGAAACAGATACCTTTGACACCTTCATGGAGTCATCTTGGTACTTTGCGCGTTACTGCTGCCCAGAAGCAACCGATGCCATGCTGACAGAAGAAGCCAACTACTGGTTACCTGTTGACCAATACGTAGGCGGGGTTGAGCACGCCATTCTTCACTTGCTGTACTCACGTTTCTTCCATAAATTGCTACGTGATGCAGGTCTTGTGAATTCAGATGAACCGTTCAAACGTCTACTCACACAAGGCATGGTAAACAAAGACGGCACCAAGATGTCGAAATCCAAAGGTAACACCGTTGATCCTCAAGAAATGATTGAGAAATACGGTGCCGATACCGTTCGTTTGTTCATGATGTTCAGTGCACCACCAGAGCAATCTCTTGAGTGGAACGACGCCGGTGTAGATGGCGCGTCGCGCTTCCTACGCCGTTTATGGGCATTGTGTTACCGTCATACCAATGCGGGTAAAGTGGCCGAACTAAACATTGCCGAATTGAATGGTGCTCAAAAAGCTTTGCGCCGTAAAGCGCATGAAACCATCCAGAAAGTCACTGACGATATCGAACGTCGCCAAACGTTTAACACTGCTATTGCAGCGGTAATGGAACTTTGTAATGACATTAGCAAATTCGAAGACACGTCTGATCTGGGTCTTGCAGTACAACAAGAAGCGTTAGAAGCGGCGACCTTGTTATTGTCTCCAATCGTGCCTCACATTGCCCATCAGTTATGGAGCGAATTAGGGCATGATGACAATATCGTTAATACACCATGGCCAACGCTCGATGAAGATGCGTTAATAAAAGATGAGTTAACCATTGTCGTGCAAGTCTTAGGTAAAAAACGTGCTGAACTGACGGTTTCTGCCAACGCTGACAACAAAACGATTGAAGCGGAAGCGCTTGCTCACCCAAGTGTTGTTAAATATCTTGAAGGCAAAACAGTACGTAAAGTCATTGTCGTTCCAGGTCGCTTGGTCAATATTGTTGCCAACTAATCCAAGCACAATAAGGGATGGCATAGCCATCCCTTATGCTTTCACTCGATTACAGGGATCACGAATATGACGATCACATTGACACAAACCATTCGCTTATTTTTATTAGCCTTGCTCACCATGAGCGTTGTCGCTTGTGGCTTTCATCTTCGAGGAAACGGCAGTGTCCCAAGCAAACTTAAAGTATTAACCCTCACTTCTGAAAGTGGATCAGACAGCTTTGATAGAGCATTGCGCATTGCGTTGGGTAAAGCGAATGTCGTGATCCTAGACAAGAACAAAGCAACAAAAGACACACTAGATTTAAAAATCAATTCAATCACGACTTCTGATACTGAGTTGGCTAGAGATGGAAACAATGATGTCTCACAGATTCAACGTCGTCTCAGCAGTGCTTACTTTATCCGTCAAGCAGATGGAAAGTCCGTTTATGGTCCACGAACTATTACTACGACAAAGACATTAACGAATCAGAATGCCGAAGAAAGCGCTAAAATATCTTATAACCAAGCACAAGCAGAAAGCATGAGTGAAGATCTTGCTAAGCAGCTAATTTACGACCTAACTTATGCACCATTTTAGTCGTATTGTGGTTAGGCCAATACAATGAAAATTAAACCTGAGCAACTACAACAGCAGCTCAAAAAAAGCCTCGCCCCCATTTATATTATTTCTGGTGACGAGGTGTTGCTCTGCCAAGAAGCAGCCGATCACATTCGCAAAGCCGCTCAAACTCATAGCATCGATGAACGCCTGCGTTTTGTTGCTGACGCACAGTTTGATTGGCAAGATGTCATAAATGAAAATCAAAGCTTATCGCTATTCTCTTCTCGTCGCATGTTTGATATTCAAATAGACAAGATGGGGGAAAAACACACAAAAGCACTGACTCAATTAAGTCAATCGCTTAGTGAAGATAACGTTATTCTATTGACTTTACCTAAAATCGACGCGCGAACGCAAAAAGCCAAGTGGTTCACGCAACTTGAATCGCAAGGTGTATTTGTTCAGGTCTGGCCAATAGACGCAAACCGCTTACCGGCATGGGTGCAACAAAGAGCACAAAATCTTAATTTATCCCTCACCCGTGACGCTGCCAGCATTGTCTGCGAACGTGGCGAAGGCAATCTACTTGCTTTGTCTCAAGAATTAGAAAAGCTCGCATTATTATACGGGCGAGACGCTAAAATTGATGCGGAACAAGTGGTCGAATCCGTCGCAGACAGCAGCCGTTATTCTATTTATGATCTTAGCGACCGGTTGCTAATGGGAAACACCAAAAGCGCAATGCATTGTCTAAACCAACTCATTGGCGAAGGTGTGGAAGCCAGTATCCTTCTTTGGTTATTTAATCGAGAAATTCAAACACTGGCAAATCTACTGCAAGCCATGCAATCCTCTAGCTTTAGACAGGCCTGCCAGAGTGAAAAAATCTGGGACAAGCGCGTGCCATTTTATGAAAGCGCCATGTCACGACACAACAAAATTACCCTACCTTACATGCAAAACTATTTAGCTTTGTTAGACAAAAGCATCAAAGGATTAGAAGGCCCAGACAGTGAAACGGGATTTCGCAATCTCGTCATGATGTTTTGTGGCTACAAACCAGTGGCAACTGAATTAGATTTGCCATAAATTAAATTTATAAAATCATTATTACTATCAATAAGTTACATATTTAAACCAATACAAACATAAAGCCGACATTGTTCTAACATTAATGATGGGATGATAACAAAAACAATTTAGCTTTATGGAGACCTCTATGTCTTGGTTTAAACGAAAATCAATAACGTTACCTAATAGTACAAATCAGGGCATCAAAATTCTTCAGCTAACTCATGCTGAACTGTCTGAAACTACCCTGTCTGAATTGATGTTTCCAGAAAAGAAAACACAATTAATCCTTGCCTTTGTATCCTCTAATCTAGACTTTGAAAGCACTGTTGAAAAGATTCAGCGATTCACACCTTACTGTGAAAAAGTCGTTGCTGTGATGACAGCAGGCGAACTTAACAGCCAACAAGCAAACTTTTATCAAACGACCGATGGAAAATGGGACTCAATTGTCTTGCAAAGCTACAGTGAAGAGCTTCTAGCATCCACTGAAATAAAAACCATCCCACTGCATTGTGAAGACTTAAAACAAGGCAAAGCAACCAAAAACAAGCAAGATAGAATTCAAGCTATTCAATCCGAGATAGAAAAGATAAATGTAAAAATGGCCATCAACTACCAAGATACTATTGCCATTACATTTATGGATGGATTGTCGTCTAGCGAAAACTTCTTTATGAAAGCCCTATATGATAGCCAGCGTTTTCCTTGTCATTTCATTGGAGGCTCAGCAGGAGGGAAGTTAGATTTCAAACAAGCGTCTGTCTACGACGGCAACAAAGTTGCTCATAACTGTGCTGTGGTTATTTTTACTAAGCTAGCAGACAATATCCGCTACGGCATACTAAAAACACACAACTTTAAAAAGACTGATCGCTCTTTTTATATTGCAGAATCAGACCCACAAAAGCGAACTGTTACGACAGTCATTTCTAAATCTACTGGCAAAATCGTCAACATGGTTGACCACCTTTGTGACTATTTTAAATGCCAACCAAACGAGCTAAATACAAAGTTAACGAACCACTCTTTTGCAGTTGAAATTGGTAATGAATTATTTATACGCTCCATCGCCAGCATTGATTTAGATAACAAGATCATTCATTTTTTCTGCGACCTAGATTTTGGCGACGAGCTTATTCTGGTGGAAGCTAAAGGATTTGCCGATAGCACCAAACAAGCCTTTGACGCGTTTATGAAAGGCAAGCCTCAACCCATAGCGATGCTGGCTAATGACTGTATTTTACGTCGTTTAAATAATGCAAAAGCCCTCAAAGAGCTAACCGCCTTCCAGAACATTAACGCCGCGGGTTTTTCTACTTTTGGCGAGCTATTAGGTGTACATATGAACCAAACCCTAACGGCCTTATTTCTATTCAAAGTGTCAAAAAACGAACCATTTTCGGACCCTATTGTCGATAATTTTCCGATTCACTACAGTTATTTCAAAGAATTTTTTACCTTATCTAGATTGAATAGCTTAATGCAAATCAATCGTTTACAGGCAGACCTGATTAACTATCTATCTGAATATCGCCCTTTACTTGAACAAGTGGTCGTCAGTTTTAATAAAATCACAAAGTATTCACAGCAAACAGAAGCGATTATTAGCGATGTAAGCGGTACTTTCCATGAACTAAGAAATGATATTAATGCGCAAGAAGATGGCCGCAAAGCACTGAATGGAAACGTGGCTCAGCTGAAAAACAACTCGGAGCAAGTGCTTGCCATTTTGAAAGTTATTTCGGGAATTGCTGATCAAACTAACCTTCTCGCACTTAACGCTGCGATTGAGGCCGCGCGAGCAGGCGAAGCTGGTAGAGGTTTTGCTGTCGTTGCCGATGAAGTTAGACAACTATCTAAAAACACTCAAGACAGCTTAAATAAAACGGGAGAAACGATCTCATCTGTCACCAAATCAACTGGCTCTATCAGTCAGTCGATCGAAAGTATTGAACAGTTCATGTCTCGACTCACCAATAATACTGGCGAGTTAACGGCACAAATTCAATCCCTAGGTGATGCTTCTAACATAGCAAGTAGAGATGTCAGCGAGAACATACAAGCGATTCAAGATATGACTGCTCGCATGTCTGAAATAGATAAAGAAGTCGAAGTAATCGAAAGTCTAAAGCAGGCTAATAACCTGTAACTCGATAAAGTGAAGTTTACTTTGCTAGACTTCACTTATTCTCGCAGCCTGTTATTATGCGGCCTCACCATGTCCTGGGTAAAAAATAAATGAATAATGAATCCGTTGTCTTGGAAGAACTTACCGTCTGGAGCACACCGCTCTTTATCACACAAATGCCAGACCATGACTTTCTAAAAGAAGCGTTACTTGCTGCGGTTTACCAACAAAAGGCGATTCAAACCACCGCCATTGAAAGTAACATCGCCCCAAAAGCTAAATATGCCTTACACGAAAGCACCTTGGATTTTTTAGACTTGGCTGACGCCAACATAATGGAAGCTAAACGCGCTTTAGAAGAATTGATTCTAGAAATTGCCACTTCCGTCAACCAAGCTTTCTGGCCCGACGACATGGAAGCTGACGCACATATTATCGAATCTTGGTACCACGTTACACAAAAAGGCGGTTACCACGATGCCCACTCGCACCCAAATTGCTCTTGGTGCGGCATTTATTATTTAGAACCTGGCGATGCTCATATCGAAGGCAACGGTGGCCTAAATCGCTTTTATGATCCCAGAGTGAATGCCGAACACTACGCAGACCCAGGTACCGCTTACCTTGGAGGGCATGGCGTATGGGATTTCACACCAACAGACGGACAGGTCATTATATTTCCTTCCTACCTAAAACACTCCGCCTTACCGTATTTTGGAGAAAAAGATCGCGTCGTCATTGCTTTTAACAGCATTATTGAAGCGTATTAATCACTCGAACAATATACCTCGACCAAGACTGAGCCTATTTATACAGTAAATTGGCTCTTCCCTTGCCTCTTTTTACGCCCCCTTTTTACAATAAATTTCATAAGTTTCTATTCAAAGATTCACAATGGAATGCTATTTGTAGTAATTTAACAAGGAATGTTTCATAACCACGGGGAAGTCTATGCGTTTCCAGTTTGATCAACTCAGCGGCAGTCAGCGCTATCATCTGATCACACAAACCATCACGCCGCGCCCCATTGCGTGGATCATGACAAAAAATGAGAACGACAGTTTTAATCTTGCTCCGTTTTCTTATTTTGCTCCAGTTTCTTCTGATCCAGCCCTTCTCATGGTGTCTATTGGTAACAAGACCGCAGAAATAACCAAGGACACAAAATACAACCTCCAGCGAGAAAAGGAATGTGTTTTGCATATTCCAAGTGGAGATGTCATGAACGCCGTTAACGAGAGTGCGGCAACGTTACCGTACGGTGAGTCAGAGTTACCTGGGGCAGACCTGTCCCTGACCGATTTCACTAACACATTGCCTCGTATTGCACAGGCAAAAGTGGCATTTCACTGCAAACTATTCGACCTGCATACATTAGGACATTCATCATTCGATGCGATTTATTTAGAAATCATAGATCTGTATCTTGATGACGATCTGATGATGCAAAAAGACAATCACTTTGTCATTGATAACAAAAAGCTTAATCCCCTTTCACGACTAGGTGGCAATGATTATGCCCTCCTAGGTGAGACAGTCACGATCAAACGTCCTAGCTAGGGCAATACAGATTTGAGGTACTAAAGATGGACGTAACAAAACAAGTACAAGCTTTCCCCTTTATGGCAAACGTTGACGCAGAATTAGCGACGGCAATGACCAGTATGGCAAGCATAAAAACACTCAAAGCCGGTGAAATACTCGCCAAGCAATTTGAAATTGGCCAGCACCTCTATTTTCTTATTGAAGGTGAAGTGGCTATTTCTGTTCCACTTCAAGATACAGGAAAGTCTTACAATGTGGGCCTAATACATAACCCTCTTTCTCCTATAGGGTGGTCTGCGTTCCGACATCCATCACGCTATGCCACAACATTTACTGCCACAAAGTCTTCCACTTTACTCTTTTGGCCCATTGTTGAGCTACAAAAAATTCTCGACGCCAATTTAAACTTTGCCAACAAGTTTTTACAATTTGTCTATCAAGAGTCTTTACCTGTTCTCACCGACATTCAAAACCAAACTCGCCCTTTTTTCTCTAACGAATCTTTGGCGTTTGAAGAAACTCGCCCACTAGTTGATTCAGAAACACAAACACATGCTCTCAAAGATGCCATCAGCTTGCTCAATTACGCACCGTTCTGCGAAACATTTACGCAAGCTGAAATACACACTTTGGCGAAAAAATCTTCTATATTATTAGCTCATCAAGGGGATATCATAAGCCAACAAGATCAGCTTGCTGATGGCTTATATCTGCTCATAAAAGGCAAGGTGGTTATCAGCTATCAGACGGAGTCTGGCGATATTATAACAACTCGTACAATCGCACGTGCGGGTACTGTGTTAGCGTGGGCCACTCAAAATGGTAGCATGAAAAACCGCACGTCAATTATCTCCTCACGAGACAGCAGCATCTTACGCATTAAACGAGAAGATTTATTAGACATATTTCAAGATAACCCTAAATTTTCAGTAAAATATCTCTATCGCCTCATTTGGTTAGTCGGTGCCCACCTGCTTGCAGCCCGCATGCGTTATCTTTCTCAGATAGCCAATGACGAAGTTCTTGCGGTCAGCAATGTCATCGAACAAAATGCCGCACTATTACCCGTTAGCTCACCTTTGTATAAGGTTAGTGAACTATTAAAAAGCGCCATTACAACAGATGAAGCCTTTGGCGTCCTCTACAAATGCCTGCATTTTGGCTGTGTGCTAGAACGTACTATTTCAGGTATGTGCTTAGATATTTTGAAAGACTTACAGCGCGAAAACGCTTTTTATCGCCATCTGCAAAATGTCTATGACACCATCAACAACCTACCTAAAGACACACCTGCCCTTGATGCGAGACGTTTTGGAACAGAGCTATTTAAGCAAGCATTTCAGCAAGTTCCCTATGTGATCAAAGGGCTAGAAAACTTACCGAAAAAAGCGGGATCTTTATTTATTTATAACCACTTACTTGGTTCCCCAACCAATCGCCTACCAAATGGTTTCCGTTTTTCTATGGACGCGCAATTTATCAGCGCGATGATCATAGACAAAGAATATGGTATTTCTGGACAACGAGTCGTGCGTCGAAGCAAAGAAAGTGAGTTTTGGCGTGATGATTTTTACGGTCGCTTTGGCAATATTTTTATTAATAGCTGGGACAATCTCACCAAAGACACGCCAGAATACGATGAGTTCATTAAACAATCACAACAGACCTTACAAAACAACTTTCCGCTGATGATATCGCCAGAAGGCCAGAGTTTTGGCACACATCAATCACCTGGCACCTTTTTACCTCATGCTTTTGAACTCGCTGGCTCTATGGGCTTCTGACGAGCCATGGATAGTTCCTATCGTTGTTGCGAACTTTGATAAACGAGCGGATCACAATTTATATACCGTCATTATCAAACCCGCGTTTAAGCTGTCTAGCCGAGTCGACTACAAAGATAAAGCCGCTTTAAATCAATTCCTTATGGCCTATCAAGAAGAATACAAAGGCTACGTCGAAGAAGCCGTCGAACTATCCAGAGAGATACGACAATACCCGATATTCAGCGGTAAAAATGGCTATCGTTCTAACGTGATGAGCTTAAATCAGATTGATATCGAGTTCGAATCCGATGTCCGTGAACTAGAGTTTCATCTTGCTCACCAGAAATATAAAGAGCAGCCAGTCGCGTTTTATGGCTCATCAACCATGCGTTTATGGCACGATTTCACCCATCACTTCCGCGACAAGGATGGTATAAACCTTGGCTTTGGCGGGGCGACTCTAGAAGCTTGTGTGTACTATTTTGAACGTATCATTTTGCCTCATAAGCCTCGTTCTATGGTGATTTATGCAGGCGATAATGATATCGGCAACCATTGCGACAGCAATAAAGTGGTGGACCTCTATATCGAACTGTTACAAAAGATAGATCGTCATTTGCCTGGCATTCCCGTCACACTCATTAGTATAAAATGCAGCCCGGTTCGCTTGAAAATGCGCAAAACCATAGAAATAGCCAATCAGCAACTAGTTAGATTGGCAAAAACTCGACCTAATACACAATATTTGGACTTGTTTTCTACGCTGTTAGACAGAAAAGGAGACATAAAGGAAAACCTTTTTGAAGGAGACAAACTGCATTTGAACCACAAAGCGTATGAGCTTTGGACCAATAAATTGTTGGAAACAGAAGACTTCATCTTTAAAAAATAGTGCCTTCTACTAACGATAAAAACGCTCACTGACTGTTTAATCACTATCCCACTATTGGTTAAACAGTAAGCGAGCGTTTTTTATTGCGAAAAAAACACTAGACAAGGCGGAAATACCATCCAATAAAAAGTCGGCCATGTATTGACCTTTCGCGAAAAAAAGGTGAGCATAGAAAAACACTCTATGTTAAGAATTCAAATTAATTTATGTATAACAATATCTTAAACAAACATAACGGCGATAAACGTAAGGCGAAGAAGCTTTGCGGCGCTGACGTGTGGAAATAAGATTCAAACAACTCCCTGGCAGCATTCTCGCTGACGGTTTACCTATCTTTTCAGCAGAATGCATACCGGCCTAAATGAGGCAACAGTATGTTTTACGGTGCAATAACAGCATTAGTCACTCCTTTTCGTAACGGTCAATTAGACGAAGATGCCTTGCGTAATATCGTACGCTGGCAAATTGATCAAGGCATCAATGGTTTAGTACCAGTTGGCACAACGGGGGAATCGCCCACATTAAGCGAACACGAACACAAACGTGTTATTGAAATTACCGTACAAGAAACCAATAAAGCCGTACCCGTTCTTGCTGGGGCAGGTTCCAACAACCCTGTCGAAGCCGTTAACTACTCAGAGTTTGCTTATCAAGCTGGTGCGGATGCAACATTGCACGTTGCAGGCTATTATAATCGCCCAAATCAAGCTGGCTTGTATGAACACTTTAAACACGTACACGACAACAGCAAACTCCCGATCATTCTCTATAATATTCCGCCACGCTCAGTTGTTGGCTTGGAAGTAACGACTATGGCTCGCCTTGCTGAATTACCAAGAATCATTGGCGTTAAAGATGCAACTGGCGACTTAACCCGACCTATTCGTGAACGCGCCTTAATCAATAAACCTTTTAATTTCTTAAGTGGGGACGATATTACTACGGTGGCTTATAACATCGGTGGCGGTAATGGCTGTATTTCGGTGACATCAAATGTAGCCCCGAAACTCGTTGTCGAGTTACAACGTTTGTGCCGAGAAGGCAAATATGTAGAGGCCGCCCAGTTGCAAGATAAATTATTTGCCCTACATACCGCGCTGTTCATTGAACCCAACCCAACAGGACCAAAATATGCCATGTCATTATTAGGCCTGTGCACCGAAGAATGTCGTCTGCCTATGGTGCCACTGCAAGACAGTACAAAAGCGACAATACGCCGCATCATGGAAGAATTAGAACTCATTTAACAACGAACAAACTAATAAGACAGCCCATACTAAAAAAGTTGGGCTGTCTTATTAAAACCCCTTATGACTAGGACTTCGCCAAACGAACCACATAAAGTAAGATAATCGCTCCCACTGTTGCGGTAACAAGCGACCCTAAAAAACTACCTGAATACAAACCTAATAGTTGAAAAGTAAAGCCGCCAACAAAAGACCCCACAACACCAATAACAATATTACCGACCAAGCCGAAACCCGCTCCTTTCACAAACTGACCAGCTAACCAGCCGGCTAATGCACCAATCAACAAAAAAGCTAAAATTTCCATAAAGTCATCCTTATATTGTGTATAGCATAGTCTTTTAGACTAGCATCTATTTGTTTACACACCTAGAAAAGCACTTAAATTCTCCATACTGCTACCGCGTTTATTCTTTTTTCTGTTACTTTGTCATGAAAGCATCATGCTTTTTCAATAAATATTGATACAGTGTCTACGGGTTACTCGAACTCTCTTTTAAACATGGTTACGTTAAGCTTTGATGAGGAAATCTAAATGGGTAAGGTACATTTCATAGGTGGAGAAAAAGGCGGTGTAGGCAAATCCATGACCGCGCGAGTATTGGCACAATATTATATCGATAACAATCAGGCCTTTTTAGGATTTGATTGTGATGCTTCGCACGGTACCTTCTCACGCTTTTACAATGAATTCGCCTCTCCTATTTTAATTGGCGAAGAGGACAGTTTAGATGGCATGCTAGCGGCTATCGAGGAATACCCAGATCGTGATTTAATCATCGACTTAGCCGCTCAAGCAGCTCAGCCACTAGGTAAATGGATTAAAGAAACGGATGTTTTTGGCTTACTAGACGAAATGGGATATCAAGTCTGCCTATGGCATGTTATGGACGATGGAGCGGACTCAGTCACATTGTTAGACAATTTGCTCGATCGCTATACACAACCTTCTGTTGACTTTGTTGTTGTGCAAAACCTCGGACGTGGCAGTGACTTTTCTCGCTTCCAAAAATCAGAGACGTTTAAAAAAGCCATGAGTCGTGACGCTTTAATCATCGAATTACCCAAACTGCAAAGCAAGCTAACACAAAAAATTGACTTCAATAACAGCAGCTTTTGGGCCGTAGCCAATGATAAAAGCATCATGAACATTGCGGAACGTCAGCGCATGAAAGTCTGGCTGCGCAATACTTATGAGCAGCTAGCACAACTTGGCTGATAGTTATCGGTTTGAGTATCACAAAAAAGCCAACAGACGTTGGCTTTTTTGTTTTAACTATCGATGAATAGAAGAAATTACTCTTGAACATCCATATACTTATTCGCCCATACACGGTTTTCTTCTAGTGTAGAATAACGCGTGGAAAGCTCAGAAGCATTCAAGGTCCCTTCAGCAATACCGCGCTGTTCACGCAGGCAATCGTAGGTCGCTTTAATCGCCGCAAAATATGCAGCGTGACCATTGACTACAATACGCACGCCATTGGCGGCTAAACGTTCGCGATCACGCAATTCCGGGTTGTCGTAAGCCACCAACATAATTGGAATAGAAATATGCTGGCTAATTTCTTCTAGATGCGCAAAGTCACGAATACCCACCATACAGATACCATCAACACCAACGGCTTGATACGCCTTAACACGCGCAATGGTTTCTTCCGTCGTCAACTGACCTGCATTCGTGCGCGCAATGATACTCATAATCGGATCAATACGCGCTTCTAACGCCGCTTTTAATTTACCAACAGCCTCTTCTACTGGAATCAAGTCTGTCGATTTATGACCATATTTTGCTGGCAACAAAGTGTCTTCTATAGTCAATGCTGCTACGCCAGCACGCTCCAGTTCCACAATAGTTCGCATCACGTTCAGCGCATTACCATAACCGTGATCCGCATCGGCAATGATTGGCAAACGGGCAACACGACCAATTCGAGTGGCTTGCTCAGTAAATTCACTTAACGTAATCAAAGCAAAATCTGGTGCAGCTAAAACCTGCAAAGATGCAACAGAGCCACCTAAAATCCCTACTTCAAAGCCAAGATCTGCTGCAATACGAGCCGACATAGGATCGAATGTCGAAGCAGTGTAGTAACATTTACCGCTTGCTAGTAATGCTCGAAAATCATTACGCAAATCGTGCTGGGAAGGTGTTGCCATAAATATACTCCTAAAAGATGTCACTAAATGTCATATTGAGTACCTTTCACGCTGTCACAAGCAAAACCAAAACGAGGCAAAAACAAACAACAAAGCGAACACTTACATGGAGATAAGTGATATGGCGTCGCAGGACACTAAAGCCATACTCATGGCGTATAAATGAGCATTTCGGGATTGTTTTTAACAAAGTATTGACGAGAGCAGTAGTCGTGCAAAGATCTCATATAGTGTAAATGCGGCATATTATACTCCCCTTGCGCTTTTGCTTCATCTGTAACAAACCGATTGGTTAGGTTTTGTAAGTAAATTACGACTAAAAAAACGAAGTTTTTTGAAGAAATGAAAGGAATTTACAATCTATAAAAAAAGAGATGCCATTGCTACTGATTAAAAGCTCTACATCATAACAAGCTGAGTGTCTAAATAAAAAAGACCTGCCTATGTTTATAAGCAAGTCTTTCTGTCTAAAAATTCATATAACGATCTAAGAAAACACATTACTACATGCTTTGAGGAACCTCACATACAAAGCTTTTCGCACTTTCTACGTCCCCCTTACCATCATAGATCGCTATACTAGGATAAGGACACAAAGGACGAGTTCGCGTTGCACTCCAAGAAGCTGGCAGTTCTTCATTAACGCCACCAGGGTTTCCTACCCCACGTGCTGTGGCAATCACTTCTTTAGGTTTCTCCCCTTTTTCAACCCAAGCCACTAAAGGCGTCAGCATGTCAAATTGATCTGTAGACTGTCCGCCGCGGCAATGGCCCATACCAGGCACTGGATAAAATTGAGCAAAATCGCCAGCCTGCCCATTATTTTCGACATCTAACGCCTGATACCAAGCTTCGGTGTCCTGCACAGAAAAAATAGCATCGGACACACCGTGATACACCATAATTTTGCCGCCCTTGTTTCGCAAAGCAGACATATCTTCTGGTGCAGGCGGTGTCATAAAAGACATCGCAGATTCCTTATAAACCGCTGTTGTTGCATTTACTTTTGCCACTAAGTCGTCAATATTGGCATTCCAAACAAAATCCGCGCCATTGAAATTGCGAATACTGTAGTCTTTTAATTCAACTGGCGGCGTATTAAAAATCATGGCTACCGCCCCTGAATCTCGCTCAATGGGTGACGAATATTCCCAAACCAATTGGTCTCTATTATTGATACCGGCATCATATGGAAAAGAGGAATAGACACGCTTACCCTTACTCGTAGTCACCCCTTTAAAAATACTATCTATGGCATCTTTTTGTGGCTGAGTAAGGCAAGTTCCATCACGATCTACCTGACAGGTTGCCACGTCGGTTTGAATACTAAAAGCCGTTTGACAAGCCTTATAGTCTTGAATCATGTCATCTTTAAGACCGTCAAGTGCATCACATTTAGCCAAAATAGCGTTTGAAACGGTGGCACGTTCAGTCGGTGTAAAAGCAGTTTGCAAATCAGCTTTATTGGTATTTGGGATCGAAGCATAGACATGCGCTCCTGCAATACTAGCTACCGCGGCAAGTGGTAAACGATAGCCTGGCGCTCCCACTAAAATACCATCATATTCATCAGCATATCGTGTTGCTGCAATCATGGCGTGTCGACCACCATTCGAGCAACCCGCAAAATAACTACGGTCTGGCCCTTTGCCGTAAACTTGGTTAATGACCGTTTTTGCCATCGGCGTTAACTTCGCCACAGCCTGATAACCATAATCAAGCCGTGCTTGTGGATCATAAGCAAATGTCGGCAGCGGTTTATCATGACCCGCATCGGAACTAATTACCGCAAAACCTTGCAACAAGGCGCCCGTTAACGGACCGCCACCTAATGCGCCATCAGCGGTTCTAACAGCACCATCTAAACCACCGTTTGCTTGGTATAAGAATCGCCCATTCCAGACTTTCGGTAAACGTAACTCAAACCCAATTGCATATGGCTTACCATCAATCTCACCGATTCGCTCATGCATTTTACCTTTCACTAAACAATGCTCTTCAATATCAGTATCGCCTTGTTTCAATGCGCCTTTAAGTACGGTTTCAACAGAATCTATTACGGTATCTTTCGCAACCAAAAGTGAAGAAAAACCTTCACAACGAGTCGCTAGAACGGAGGACGTTGCTTCACTCAACGATGGGATATGCGCTGCAGATGCTGCATTAGTGGTACCACTATAAACAGTCAGACCGCCAAGAGCGAGAGCCAATACGCTTGGTTTACATAAAAACGGATGCATGGTTCACTTCCTTATAGTTTTAATAATTATTGTTTTACTACTTTATTGTTTTCCACCACAACAGAGTATAAGAAAGCGACACCAAAACGACATCATTTTTTTTGCTCAAAGCATTCAAAAAATGCACAAATTAAAGGGTTTAATGTTGTAATTTTCCTACATAAAAAACCATAAAATGTACTTGAAAGCTGCGTTTTGAAATAAAATTTCCTATTTTGTGAAAAATCGCTCTATTTAGGGCTACTTTTTGTACAGCGAAGCAGTGACAGAGACAAATTCTAGGGATAACATACTGCCCCAGCATCCCCCGTGCGCCCTTTTATGGTTTTCAATCCTATTGATAATGTTAAGGTTCTCAAATGAACGCTTGGTATCTCATCTGCTTCCTCTCGGCACTAGCGGTTTTCATCGCTTTTACCAACCAATATATACTCAAAATGCAAACAACAATTGCCATCACTACAGGCTCCGTTGTTATCTCTTTACTGCTGATTCTTGCGGTCAAAATGCTCGGTGACGAAACAGCGGTTTTCATCACACAAGTGGTTTCCGACATAGACTTTAATCAGCTACTTCTAAAAGGCATGTTAGGCTTTTTATTATTTGCAGGAGCATTAGAGATTGACCTTGCGGCGTTAAAAAGACAACGCTGGGAAATCACTATTTTGGTGTTATTCTCTACGTTAGCCTCTACTTTTATTGTCGGTTATCTAAGTTATTACGTGTTTGCTCTGCTCAACTTCCCAGTACCACTTATATACTGCTTACTATTTGGTGCTTTGATTAGCCCGACTGACCCGATTGCAGTGTTAGCGATTATCAAACAAATGAGCGCACCACAAGGTATCTCAATTCAGGTTGAAGGAGAGTCTCTGTTTAATGACGGTGTTGGCTTAGTGATTTTTACCACTATCTTTGCCGTGGCTTTCTACGGTACAGAAGCCAGCTTTCAAGAAGTCGCCGAGCTATTTTTAATCGACGCCATTGGCGGTATCGTGTTTGGTCTTGCTATCGCTCTTGTGGGTCACTTTGTGATTATCAACTGCAAAGACATAAACACTCGTTTACTCGTAACTCTCACTATTCCTTCAGCTGGCTTCGCTTTGGCAAATATCTGGGAAATATCTGGTGCTCTTGCCATGGTGACCAGCGGCATCCTACTTGGCAATATTACACGAGCAAAAGCGTCTAAACGCAGTGGACCAGATGGAACCCGTTATGTAAAAGATTTTTGGCATGCGACCGACAGCTTTTTAAATGCTCTACTTTTCCTAATCATAGGCATGTTGATCGTAACTATGCCTTTGACATGGGAAATTATCGGTTTAGGCTTGGTTATGGTACCAGTCGTTCTACTTGCCCGTTTTATTAGTGTTGGCAGCCCATACCTAATTTTCAAACGCTATCGTGAATATGATAAACACTCCGTGAAGATTTTAACTTGGGGTGGTTTACGAGGCGGTTTGGCTCTGGCGATGGCAGCGGCTATTCCAACCAATAAAATGATGATTGAAGGTATGGATCTACACGACGTCATCGTTATTATTACCTATGTCGTGGTGATATTCTCAATCATTGTGCAAGGCCTCACTATTTCACCTTTGATACAAAAAAGCATCATAGCCGCGAAAGAAAAAACAAAATAGCTTCATGCCTACAGGGTAACCGTCATAAGGCCAGCCCAATGCTGGCCTTTTTATTGGTTCTGTTTCTGTAAACCTTGCCCTAGATCATAAAAAGCCATAACAAACTATTATAAAATATTGTTATGGCATTCGATTGAATGTCATGTTTTGCGTATTTTACTACTTGCTGAATAGGAAGAAGCACCTTAATGCCACCTGAATCAAACTGCATCCTACAACGTAATAATGTCAAGATTTCTGGTAAGGGTGAGAAAACCGTGATGCTGGCACACGGTTTTGGCTGCAATCAAAACTTGTGGCGCTTCATACTTCCATATTTAGAAGAAACCTACCAAGTCGTCCTATTTGATTACGTTGGGTGCGGTAATTCTGATTTTTCAGCCTACCAAAAAGACCGCTATGAGCATTTAGAAGGTTACGCTCTCGATATTATTGAGATCTGTGACGCTCTGAATCTTAAAGACATCATTTTTGTTGGTCATTCTGTTAGCTGCACCATAGGCTGGATTGTTGCCACGCAACGTTCTGAGCTTTTTCCCATTTAATCGCCGTTTGCCCTTCTCCTTGTTTTTTAAACATTGGAACAGAATACCAAGGGGGTTTTGATAAGCAAGACTTAGAGCAGCTCATGCAATTGATGAACAAAGATTACATTGGCTGGGGGAACTATTTAGCGCCCATTGTTATGGGCACTGACTTGTCACCAATTGGGCCAGGCAAAGATAAGAACGAAGTATTAGTACATGAATTGCTCAACAGTTTTTGCTCGACCGATGTCACCTATTCTAGACCTTTTGCACGGGCCACTTTTTTTCTGACTATCGAAACATACTCCCTGAAATAGGCCATCCCTGTCTCATCTTACAAAGCTCAGAAGACTCCTTGGTTGCGATATGCGTCGGAGAATATACACAGCGTCATTTACAAAACGCCGAACTGAAAATCATAGAAGCGAAAGGGCATTGTTTACATATGACTCGCCCCATGGACGTTTTCAAGCATATGAACGCGTTCCTTGGTAAAAACTAACCCGTGACAAAACCTTACTGGTATTTCAATTACTATCCTTATGCCAATTTGCATTGAATAGTTAAAAAATCCGTCTAAAATCACGTCACACTCTAAAATAGGATAGGATTTTTATGACTTCATTCACCATTCTTGATGGCGGCATGGGCCGAGAGCTTGAGCGCCGTGGTGCACCTTTTAAACAACCAGAATGGTCAGCTTTGGCTATGATGGAAGCGCCAAGCATAGTGAAAGCAGTACATCAGTCTTATATTAATAGTGGCTCACGCGTTATTACAACAAACAGCTATGCGCTCGTTCCTTTTCACATCGGTGAAAAAGTCTTCAAGGAACGCGGCAAAGAGGCTCGCCATCTTGTCTGGAAAGGTCGCCCGTGAAGCCGCCGATGAAAGCGGTACAGATACCAAAGTTGCGGGACTCACTTGCCCCTTTGTTTGGTTCCTATCGTGCAGATCTTTATCAAGCTGACCGTGTTGAAGAACTCGCTGTGCCATTAATCGAATCCCTAAACCCTTATGTGGATCTTTGGTTATCTGAAACACAAAGTTTGATCGATGAAGTAACGCGTGTAAAAGCGCTTGTTGATAAAATCGACTCTGATAAAAAACCTTTCTGGGCGTCTTTTACGCTTGAAGATTCAGAGCCAACCAGCGAACCCTTATTACGCTCTGGCGAGACGGTAGTAGACGCGGTAAAAGCTATGCACGCCATCGGTGTAAGTGCCATTTTATTTAACTGCAGCCAGCCCGAGATCATTGGCGAAGCCATTCAAGTCACGCAAAAAACATTAGCATCATTAAATGCACAATCAATACAAATAGGTGCCTATGCTAATGCCTTCCCACCACAACCTAAAAATGCCACGGCCAATGACGGTCTAGACGAACTCCGTGCGGACTTAACCCCACCAGCGTACCTAACTTGGGTAAAACAGTGGCAAAAAGACGGTGCTACCTTGATCGGTGGTTGCTGTGGAATTGGTCCAGAGCACATTGCCGCTATTTCGGCGTATTGCGAAACAAAATAAGCCTATCATCCAAAAAGATGACGTCTTTGTTCACGTCATCTTTTTGTTTAATCATTCATTAAAGACCCGAGCAATCTCTTGCACCATTGGGTTAAGCACTTGGTCAAACCAACTTCTTGATAGTGCTTGCACCATACTGCTATAGCCGTCTGACTGCAGTTCAGTCTTAACATTGAACGTGTTCGAGGCGGATAACTCACCTAATGCCGAGATAACTTGCCAACGCCCAGATATATGAATAATGCCATTCAAATCCGCGTAGAAATTATCCACCTCTATGTTCAGTAACGCTGTCGCGCTAGCGGGCAAACGTTGTCCACCAAACCATGTAATATTGGGCAGCACTTTCTCAAAGCGCTGTTGAGTCAAACGAGTTAATTGGCTCGATAAAGACTCAGCCCACAGGTTATTCTGCGAACGAAACACATCCCCTTGCTCGGTGACCAAAACAATCTCATTACCTGCCAAATAATGGGCAACAACAATGGGCATTAACCTTACCGCTTTTTCTTTCGTCGCTTGAAGCTGGCTTTTTTCCAGCCCATTGTCCATTAACAAGTATTCATTGCTGGGCACTGTCGGTGTAGCACAAGCGGCTAACAGCCAACTCAGTATCAGCAACAACAAAACACGCTTATCCATTCTCATATGCATTTTATTCCTACACTATTTCGCGGCTTTTGGTTGTACATCTACACGAGGCTTACTATCAAATATCAGAGTATTTGGGTTCTCTCTCACTTGACGAAGTAAAGGCTGCAACTCATTTAATGCCCGCCCTAATGACTCCATATTTTCCTTTAATGGTCGACCAATCTGACCATTCGCCTGATAACTTTGTAAGGTCAAATTTAACTCATTAATAGTGGCAACCAAGTCTGCAGGCAGTTGCTGAGTTTCTGATTTATCGAGCAACTGTTTGACACTTTTACTCAGTGCTTGCAACTGACGCAATGTTTCATTCGTTTCCTCCATGGTTTGGCCAAGCTGCTTAAACGTACTGTCTAAAGGCAGTTGCGATAAATTATCCAAAATAGTGACAACTTTGGTTTCAATGTTGGCAAAAGCATCAGGAGCAGTCGGAAAAATCTGATATCCCTCAAACTCTTTCCATTTTATTGGTGACGGGTTCTCAACAAAATCTATGTTAATGACTTTTGCTGCGTTCAAATAGTTGCCAATTTTCAATGACGCACGTAAACCTTTATTAATACGTTCTTCAATAAGTTCATTCCATTTTTGCAAAGACAACGCCCCAGAAGTACTGGCCGCATTTAAACGCTGAGGCTCAATACGAGGCTCTAACTGGAACCAAGGGAGTATCCAAAGAAGTCAATGCATCCATTGAGATACCATTAAAAGGCACATCCAGCACCGTACCAATTCGCACACCTCGAAACTCCACCGCCGCCCCTGGCACCAAACCACTTACATTGCTATCAAACAAAAAGACATAATTAATAAATTCATCGTAAACATTATTATTCGCGCTTTCTTTGCTCGAAAATAAACGAAACTGTGTCATGTCGGCAACGGGTTCTCCGGGTGGGCGGCCAACGGGCAAACCAAATGAAATGCCACCCGCTAAAAAGGTTTCTAAAGAATCAAGACGAACTTCAAAACCACTGGCCGAACTCTTCAATGAAAGCCCTGGTGTCATCCAGAATTGTACGTCGCTGTTAATCAATGCATCATAGGGCGAGCGAATGACAATACGATAAGTGATCGCGCCTTTATCTGAATCAAAACCCACTTTCTCGACGTAACCCACTTCGTAACCACGAAAATGCACCAAGGCACCCACATCTAACTTAGAGCCTTCCGTACTCGATAACATAAGACGCACACCCTCGTTTTCGGTAGACAGTGGAGGCTGATTCAATATGGTAAAGTTCGTTTGCTGCTTTCCTTTTACTCCCGGCGTCATATCAATATAAGCACCCGACAGTAAGGTCCCTAAACCACTCACCCCTTCTTTACCAATTCTAGGTTTTACGACCCAAAATTTCGCATCATCACGCAACATTTGCTCAGTACCATGATTCATGCGCACTTTAATAACCGCACTTTCATAATCTTCACTAAGACGAATATCAATCACTCTTCCAACGTCTACGTTACGGGATTTAAGCTTCGTCTTACCCATCTCCAAACCTTCTGCATTTGAAGCAATCAGCGTAATAACAGGGCCTTGCGTTGACCAGTTTTGATAGAGCATCCAAGCTGCTACCAAAAGCGCGATCAAAGGCACTAACCAAATAGAATTAAACCGAACTTGTCGCATATTCTCGATCTGCTTAATGGGCCCGCTCACTCTTCTCTCCTCTCAGAAAAAGACACACTGCGTGCCTCATCTTTATCCCATAATAATCGTGGATCAAACGTCATTGCTGCCAACATGGTTAAAACAACCATCGCGGTAAAGGACAACACCGCAGTCCCCGGTAAAATCGACATAAAATTGCCCATTTGTACCATACTCGTCAAAATGGCCACCACAAACACATCAATCATTGACCAACGCCCCACAAACTCAGTAATACGATACAGCTTGATTTTTTGTTCCGTTAACCGCTTGCTCGGAAAATGACACTGCCAACAAAGCCAGCTTAACGACAGCACTTTCGCCAGAGGAATCACCACACTAGCAAGCAAAATAATCAAGGCAACAGGATAAGAACCTAAGGACCAAAGCAGCAACACCCCACCCATAATCGTTGATGGTTCAGTATTCCCTAAAAAAGTGGTTTGCATAATGGGAAACACATTGGCAGGAATATAAATTATAAGAGACGCCACTAACAAAGCCATCGTGGAACTCAAACTCTTTGGACGACGGCTGTAAACAGAATGACCACAACGATTACAGTGGTGTTTGTGTGCCGATAAAGTAGCGCCACAAAAATGACAACCTATCACTCCCTGTTCCCTCGCTGTTCCTGTTACAACAGGCTGATCACTGGCTTTTCCAGCGACTTTATTCCATAGCCATCGCTTATCGACCAAGCTCTCTGTTTTAAGCAATAAGATGACATAACCACAAAAAGCCCAAAAAGACAGTTCAAATGAAATATCCGCTAAGCTGTTCATCTTCACTAACGCAACCAAAATCCCCACTAAAAACACATCCACCATTAACCATGGTTGAATCACAATAACCCAACGAACACAGTAACGCTGAGCAAAATTCAATACATACTTATGCTGAAAAGACCAAACCAGAAATAAAATAGACAAGAGATACACTAATGGAAAAACAAATAGAGCGAGGCTAATAATAGCCCCTAGTAGCAAATGACCTTGGCTAAGCAATAAGCTCAAGGTGTGAAACAATGTCACCGTACGTTCAATACCATTCGTAGAAAAGCCAAGGAAAGGAAAGCTCATTGCGAGTGCCAACATCAGTAGTGATGACAAGCCAGCCGCGATAATTCTTCCAGCTGCGTGTCTATGCACACTCACTAATATATGACCACAATGTTGGCAGCGAAAACGCTCGCCACTCTTTAAAGGTGGGATTGGATTGATAAAATCACATTCTTCACAAGCCGTCACATTTTCATAAAACACATAATGGCTCATCTCAACACCGTGACTCAATCGAGCACTCCAATAAAAAGATCTAAAAAACCATATAACACGAGAATACTGATCATAATCAAGCTATTAAAGATATTCACTACATAGTAACTCATTCATAATGAACATCAGAACCATGAAGTAATGCCTTCAAACCACCTTGTTAATGAAAACCGAAATCCTCAACAGACGAAGCGCTAAAACGATACCTTTCTACACCGCTAGTTTGTCAAGCTTCATCTGTGCACACCACTCTTCAAATGCCCATTTAGACGCTAAACTTGCTACGAAATGCAAAATACACCGCCCCAACCAAACACAAGCCAGCCCATAGGTAATCAAGCTTTAATGGCTCTTTTAGGTAATACACAGAAAATGGTACAAACACCATTAAAGTGATCACCTCTTGCATGATTTTCAACTGACCAACATTCAGTGCCGTATAACCGATACGATTGGCGGGCACCTGCAACAGATACTCAAACAGAGCAATACCCCAGCTTATCAAAGCGGCAATGACCCAAGGCTTGTTGTTTAGCTCTTTCAAATGAGCATACCAAGCAAAAGTCATAAAAATATTGCTACAAATTAACAATGAAACACTCAACGCAATGGGATGCATAAGCTTTACCAGATAGAAATAAGACAGCGAGTAAAAACAGCTAATTAAACCATATCACTAGAATAAACGCCTTAGGAACTTGTCTACTAAGCAAGGCTAATGACAACCCATGGATTGGCTTAATGACGCATTGTCGGACCGCCATTACCATGCCCACCATGAGGCCCACCATGAGGTCCACCAGGTAGCATAACGCACGCCGTCAATGTGAACACGACCAAGCTCAGTAACAAAATTTGAAACATCTTATTAATTATTCGCATGATTCCACCAACGATCTTATAAAGGAACAAGCAGCATAAAAACTTGTTCTGCCTATTACAAACGACCAAAATACATTTTTGTGAAAATCCTTAATATTCCCTTATAAGGTCGGCACAATAGATAAAAAAATAAGACTAAGAGAAACAACACCTCATCAAAAGCTACGCATTGACCTGACACTGTATGGCCAGCCAATATTTTTACTCAAAAACGAAATCCCCCCTTTACTTGTTCAGTAATAAGCACATACTTAACTTGCTATGTGACAATTGTTGTTCCAAGGTTCGTAGCAACAGCCCTTAAGTTGATACAAGTCAACTAAGGTTACATGTAATGGCTAATGGTGAACATCATGAGTAAAAGTCAAGACAGTAAAAAAGAGACCAAAAAGAAACCACTTTTAACAGCAAAAGAAAAGAAAGCAGCGAAGGCAACGAAAAAATCCACAACCAATACATCCGGTAATTAATTCTTTACGCTAGCCAACATACATAATGATGGCAGTACACTCGAGTCGTCTAAGCCCTAACTTATGTTAGGGCTTTTTTATAAAAATCGACCTACTCATAATGACTACGGACGTGATGATTTTTGTGGCCCTTTGCCCTTTGTAGGGCGCTGGCTTTTTACAGCAGACTTACCCTTGTTTTTGGTGATCCACTTGCTCCCCCATTCGATCGATTACTGCCTCCTGAACCATTCGAAGCAGGCTTCTTAGCGTCACCAAAAGGACGTCTGTCTTTGCCTTTAGACGCAGCAGGTTTTCTGCCATCCTCTTTAGGGTGTTTGGTATTCCCTTTGGAGGCCGTCTTAGGCTGAAGAGGCGTATTAGGACGAGCATTTTTACGCGGCGCTTGGCGGGACTTTTTCGCTGGTGCCTTGGCTTCTGAAGAAGAATCTTCAACCGATTTTAGCAAAACAGACAACTCTTTTTGTGTAAGGTCTCGCCATTCACCAACAGGTAACCCCTTAAGGCTTACGTTCATGATACGTGTACGCTCTAGCTTCATCACCTCATAGCCAAAGTATTCACACATGCGACGAATCTGACGGTTCAAACCTTGAACTAACGTGATATTAAACACATTTGGTGCCACCTTAGTCACCGGACACTTCTTCGTCATGGTTCCCAAAATAGGCACGCCGCCCGCCAAACCGGCAATAAAATCATCCGTAATCGGTTTGTTTACCGTTACCACATACTCTTTCTCGTGATTGTTACCCGCTCGCAATACCTTGTTAACCAAATCGCCGTTATTGGTCAAAAAGATCAAACCTTGAGAGTCTTTATCCAAACGACCAATCGGAAAAATGCGCACTCCATGGCTAACAAAATCAACGATATTATTTTTTTCAGAACTTTCCGTGGTACTCACAATACCAACAGGCTTATTCAACACAATAAAAACAAAATCATCCGCGTCTTGAGGCTCAATGATCTGACCATTCACCCGCACCGTGTCACCGGCCACCACCTGATCCCCCACCGAGGCACGCTTGCCATTGATGAACACATTACCTTGTTCAATAAAGCGGTCAGCGTCTCTTCGAGAGCAGATACCGCTTTCGCTGATGTATTTATTTAGACGAGTAGAAGATGCATTAAACATAAAGTGCCGTTTTACCTAATAAAAAGCCTTTCTGACTGAGAAAAAGCCTGAACAAAATGAATCGTCAACAACGAGATGGTGCATATTATATAGGAAACACGATAAGCATTTTAGGATCATGCAACAGAAAGATCAGAAAAACATCACAAACCATAAAGGTTAAGAAAACCTTAATATTGCCTACCTACACTCCATACATCAGACAACATCACCATGGAGAGTCATCAATGCACACAACAAAGCGATCCTATAATACCGCCCAAATCCTATTACACTGGGCTATTGCAGCGTTGATTGTTTTCAATTATTTCGTCAGTGATGGAATGGGACGCGCTTTTCGTCAACACCTAAACGACAGCAATTCAGGCTATAACCTAGTCGCATCACTGCATGTATATGTTGGGTTGGCCATTATCGCCCTAGTAGTAGTTCGTATTATTGTTCGCTTCATGTCTAAAAAAACCAAAACAGCCTCAACGAACGTATTCGACCGAGTCTCTCTTATCGTCCATGAGATCTTATATTTACTGATGTTTTTAGTGCCCGTTTTTGGCACAGTCGCTTGGTACTTGGGCATTCATATTATGGGAGATGTCCATGAAATAGCGATGAACATCATGATGGCGTTAGTCTTACTACACGCCGCTGCGGCACTATTCCATCAATACGTTTTAAAAGACGGAACCTTGATGAAAATGTTTGGACAAAAATAGCGACCAATAAATGGTTACTGGTAAAGGGTCATTGATGCGTCTCTAGATAGCATTTCTCCTGTTCAAGAATACGATCTGAATTAAGAGACGCAATGCTCACTTCATGGGAATGAGGCAGCATACCAATGGTTTGCAAATGCAGATAACGCATGGCACAAACCCGAAGAAAAGACGTAAAATTATCCAAATCATGACCCGCATCCAAAGCTTCATGATTGAGCTTGGCGATAATTTGCGACAAAGACAACTTGTCGCGTTGGGCAATCTCTTCCAGCGTAAACCAAAAGAAACTCTCCAATCGAATACTGGTGACCATGCCATCAATACGCAAAGAACGAGTGACATTTTCCCACAGCCTAGGATCTGAATTCACAAAGAGCTTACACATTGTATTTTCCCTACTGAATGACGTTTTTTATTATTGGAATGAAATAACTCAATGCAAACAGTCTAGCCGAAGATAGGGAAAAATAGTCGGGTGAGTTTGCATTTTTACACTTACCATACTCACCCGAATTCACTCATTACATTCGATTTAGTTTTCTAACAACACATAAAACTGAGCAAGCCAAGCCGGATGTGCAGGCCACGCTGGCGCTGTCACAAGATTACCGTCTGTTACCGCTTGATCAACAGGGATATCCATAAACTCACCTTTCGCAAGCTCCACCTCAGGCTGACACGCTGGATACGCAGAACATTTTCTGCCTTCCAACACACCTGCCGCCGCAAGCAACTGCGCACCATGACAAACCGCCGCTACTGGCTTATTCGTATCAAAAAAATGCTTCACCATCGTAATCACCGTTTTATTCAAACGCAGATACTCAGGCGCTCGACCACCGGGAATCACCAAAGCATCGTAATCTTCCACCTTAATATCCGCAAACGTCGCATTCAACGCAAAACGATGCCCTGGCTTCTCCGTATAGGTTTGATCACCTTCAAAATCATGAATCGCCGTCGCCACCGTATCGCCAGACTTCTTATCTGGGCAAACCGCATGCACCGTATGACCAACACTCATCAACGCCTGAAACGGCACCATAGTTTCGTAGTCTTCCGTGAAATCCCCCGTGATCATTAAGATTTTTTTATTCGACATGACACCTTCTCCTGTTTTGGTTAAAACGTCCTATGTTGTAACAGCTAGAGAAAGGGAAAAGGTATTAACAGGTTATTACATTGAGGTTTCGCCGTTGGCGATTTGGTTTTCTTTGATTCCATTCAAACGCTTTGTATTCCCAACCTCTATTCCGCTCTACTTAGCGTGTAACTTTTGCCAAACGACGCAAAAGTTACCAAAAGGTCTGTTTAAGATCTTTAATGCCTGATTTTCTGCGTAGGAATATTAACTAGGACACACACTTTAACTATTAACTAAGACACACACTCTAATAATCAAAGATTACTACCAGAGCACACAGATAAAATAGCAACAATTGACGATATAAGTAAGCGAAACGTGGGATGACAATCTTCAACTCTAGAAAAAGTGCATTTAATAGGATTTCAGACAAGGCAAGACAAGGCGGTTTTGAAAACAACCCTAATACATGATTGGCAGTTTAAGGTTTTATTTAAGCAAGGAGCTTAGCGCTACCTCGAGGTTTACGCTGCCGCTGATGCGCTTCACAATAATAGGCGATTGAATGTTCCTTACCGACGACATGACCTGTTTTTTCACCAAACTGTGTCGTAATGCTCAGCCAATTCTCTGATGATATATTGAGCCGTTGAAGAATGGACAGTAATGACCCATCTATTACACCTCGTTTATCATCTCGAATGATGCGTCCCGTCGTATCGACCAATTCTAGGTAATCAGATAAGAAAAATGGCAAGCCATTAGGCATGTTTTCTCTCGGATTACCAATAAAAGGCAACAATCGCTTTGGCTGCCTTTGCATCTTAGCTGAGTCCACACGTTTTTTAAGACTGGTAAAGTCGGCCTCTTCTGGCGTATCGCTTAACTTGGCTCGTATTGGGTTGAGGTCCACGTAAGCCATACAGGCAATCAATGCTGCTTCATCCAGTAACGCTTGAGATTTAAAACGGCCCTCCCAGAATCTTCCTGTACAGTTGTCTTCGGCGTTAGCTTGTCGTGCAATTGGCTCATTAAGCTCTTTCATAAACCAACTGATGTCCATCAGCCGATTGCGAAATGTCTCTGCTGAAGCCTCGACTAGGCTTAACGCAAACTCAGGCAACACCTCACCTTTTACGTATTGTTGCGTAAATACAGTACCTTTATGAAGCTTATGCCAACGCTCTAACACCTCTAATGTCGACCACTTCGCCGCTTTTTCAACGTCAATATGCAGTACCACATGAAGGTGATTGCTCATCACAGCATAAGCGCATATATCGATAGAAAAGAGACTGGCTAAAAACAGCAACCTGTTTTCAACCCAGCCACGACGGTGCTCGAAACTGTCACCTGAAAGCGGATCTTCACCACACAAAAAGGCCCGTCGCACACAACGAGAAACACAATGGTAGTATGGCGTATCACTAACGTTGATTTGCTGACTTCTTGGCTGCGGCATAATGGCTCCCTCTTCCTGAGAAAATATACTGTAATTATATACAGTATATTTATGATTCAACAAGTCAAAACTCAACTCCTTGATTTAACTGGCTTGCAAAGGTGGGTGGCTTAATTGCTGTTTTAAACAAAGCAAACGAGACGTTTGGGCGAAAGCCCGATAAAGAGACTTCTTGGTTCCTTTTACGTCGTTTGGCAAAAGTGACCCGTTCAGCTTTTTCCTAAATTAAAGAGCGGAACCAAGCTATCAACCTAGGAAGCATTTGAATGGAAACCAAATAAAAACGCCTTCTCTTTCTTCAAAGAGAAGGCGTAAAAACAAGTTTTGAACAGTTTTTTAAAAGCCCTACTCCCCGATGTGCCAACCATTGGTAATCGGGTAACGACGATCTCGTCCAAACCCACGGGCAGTGATGCGAACGCCGGTTGGCGATTGACGACGTTTGTATTCATTCACGTCAACAAGGCGAAGCACGCGGTAGACAGTTTCTCGGTCAAATTGTTGGGTCGCGAGAATGGCTTCGGCGCTTTGATCTTCTTCGATGTACATGCGTAAAATTTCATCGAGGATGTCGTAGCTTGGCAAGGAGTCTTCGTCTTTTTGATCTGGCGCCAATTCTGCTGAAGGTGGTCGGGTGATGACGCGCTCAGGGATGACGTAGCCCAAAGTATTGCGGTAACGGCAAAGCTTGAATACCAAGGTTTTAAAGACATCTTTTAGGACGGAATAACCGCCTACCATGTCGCCGTAGAGTGTGGCATAACCAACCGCCATTTCGCTCTTGTTGCCTGTGGTTAGGACCATGTAGCCTTTCTTATTGGAAATCGCCATTAAGGTGACACCACGGGTGCGCGCTTGTAAGTTTTCTTCTGTGGTGTCTTTACCGTAGCCTTCGAACTCTGGCGCTAACACATCGGTAAAAGCCGACACCATCGATTCAATCGGCAACACGCTGTATTTCACGCCCAGCAAGTTGGCCTCTTCTTCGGCATCGTGCAAACTGATGGAAGACGTATAAGTGTACGGCATCATCACCGCTTGTACTCGTTCAGCGCCGATGGCATCGACTGCGACCGCCAAGGATAAAGCCGAGTCGATACCACCACTCAAGCCCAGCACAATGCCTTTAAAACGATTTTTGGTGATGTAATCCCGTAGGCCAAGCACCATGGCTTGATAGACGCTCGCCTCCAAGCCCAATGCAGGAGCAATGGTGCCCGCAACAGGCTCTACCTTGTTGGGTTGGCTTTCATCAACGATCATATCGATGCTGTATAGACCAGCTTCAAACCAAGGCGCTTGCATGATTTTCTCGCCTTTGGCGTTGACCACAAAAGAGCCGCCTTCATAAACCAATTCGTCCTGCGCGCCCATGTAGTTCACGTAGACAATTGGTAAGGTAACTTCCGTCGCACGCTGATGAAGTAGTTCTTCACGCTCGCCCATTTTTTCAATGTGGTAAGGCGAAGCATTTAAGTTAAGAATTAGTTCCGCGCCAGCCGCTCTGGCTTGCGCAATAGGCTCAGGATGCCAAATATCTTCGCAGATACTTAAACCTACTTTAACGCCTTTGATATCAACAAGGCCCGCTTCGCGGCCTTCACTGAAATAGCGTTTGTCATCGAACACCAAAAAATTAGGCAACTTTTGTTTGGCGTATTCCACCAGCAAATCACCTTGGTAAATCACACCCGCGCAATTAAACAGTTCGCCATCAATACGGCGAGGATAACCAACAACGACATAGATATCGCGGATCTCGGCCAATAATGTCGCCAAGGCCGATTCGATACGCTGATCCAAACTTGGACGCAATAATAAGTCTTCTGGTGGATAGCCAGTTAAGGTTAATTCTGGAAAAACCACGACATCTGCGTGCTCTTCATCACGCGCTTTACACGCCGCATCGATAACAGATTGGGTGTTTTTGGTAATGTCGCCGACCAGCATATCCAGCTGGGCCATTGCAATTCGTAATGTCATACAGTTGCTATCTCATGAACTCTGTTAGAATATGCCCGTTATTGTCTGGAATTACCCAAGCTAGGTAAAGTATATGATCGTACGTTTGATCGTTTTTGTTGCTATTTTCTTTATTGGTTGGTGGTTGTACCGCCAGTTTGTCGCTTTTAAGCGCAGTCAGTCACCCGAGGAAGTGAAAAAAAAGGCGTCTAGCAAAAAAGACGAGGCACAAGAGAGCATGGTTCGGTGTGCAGAATGCAAAACGTTCACACCGCGCTCCCATGCGATTCATGACCAAGAAGCGCGTGCATTTTGCAGTGCCGAGCATTTGAAAATCTTCAATCAGAAGCACTGACCCAACCGCTGGCAAGCAAGCGATGTTCGTGCCACCACCAGCAACGGTATTGTTGCTGGTTTTGTGTGGCGCACAGTCGATAGGATCTTTGGGTATTGTCCATTTCGTCGGGAGCAGAAGTGTAGCGTTCCCAGCGATAATACAGTTGTTGATTACGGGTTTGCCAAATAGACTCTAACCTCGACTCATGTAAAGCACAAAAGCCGATACATGTGCTCGCCTGCGCGGCGGAAAAATGTGCAGATACCACCCAAGCTTGATAAAAATCCGTCCATATTTCTTGCTCTTCTGTCACATCATTCAGCTGACTACGCCACTTAAAGCCTGCCTGTAATCCTTGTTGGTAATGCGCAGATAACGTCGACAATGCTAGTAACAAAGCAATAATCGGCAAGGACACCCAACCTCGTTGACCGCTAAGATAAATATTCGTCATATCGGCTAAAGTCCCTTTAACACAATGATTTGATTGCCAACCCCTGACAAGGCGAGAAATAACGCCACGTTTCTCCGCGCATAGAGCGATAATCTTGTGCCAATTGTGTATCCCGCTCAGACTTGCAATCATGAAGTCGATATTGATACTCCACCCATAGGCCACGGACCTTAGCGAGAGAAAATTGCCCATAGCCAGTATCTAAAGCGTCGACCATTCCATCCAGGTTGTCATCTAATAACGGAAACACAGACAAACGCTCAATCCCACTCCATAACTCTAATGAGTTGCCACTTTCTCTTGGTGTACGCCAAAAAGCATTTTGCCCACCTTTACCTTCAGAAATATACCAATAGAACTCATCTTGGCTTTCTATGATCCCAGATTGCCCAATCGCGTCTTCCACAAACTCACCACCGATAAGCTCAATTCGGCTATGTTGTGCCGAAACACTTAATATTTGGCCAGGAAGTAAGACTCACAAGAGGAAAACCTCACACTATCACCCGCTTTCCAATGGCAGGACAAAGAGGTGTCTAAAGGGTTGCCATTCACCTTTACTGTACCGCGGCACAACCCATAATCTACCGCTCTTAACCAATCGGATTCTTTATCAATCGTCCGAGTTGCTAAACGAAGGGGGGCGACATGCCCGATTCAATGATTAAAAACAAGGATTCATCTATCAGGCAGCTAGCGGGTCTTAAACGTGACCATTGTGCTTGGAAATGCGCATCAATTGCTGCCTTAATCACTTGCTGATCTTGATACGTTTTTATCAATAAATGACGTTCTTGCATGCGAACCAAAGCAACGACTAAAAAAGGCAATAAGAGAGCCACTAAACTACAGACGACTAACAGTTCAATGATAAGACTGCCTTGTAAATTATGCCGTTTACTCACTTTCTCCCTCCTCAGACGACAAGCTTGAATGTCGATCTAACGTATCCATCTGGGAGCTATGAAACCATTGCGCTAATTGATCTCCTGTGCATTTTTGGCAATCGGGATACCCTTGCTCTGTGGTTTCTTGCTGATGATTCAACCACGCCACAGAGCCAACTAATTGCATCATCGCGGCGTGTTTTTGTTCGTAATCAGATTGTTTTCGATGTTCTTCTGTTTGCTGAAATACATGCCACTGCGTTTCACTCTGACGCTGTAATACATGCAATACCACCGCGAACAAACTCAAACACAACATAATCTCTAACATAATCCAACCCCGTTGACGTGGCGCTGATAGTAAACGATAGATTGTCTGTTTCTTCATCCGCACACCCCACTATTCATAGCACTTTGTGGGTCGGTTAAATAAAAGCGTCCACTTTGGTTCAATACCACATCCGCCTGCCATGCCCCCAAGCAAAACTCAAACGTCCCATTTTGATAACTTGATAAGCCGTTGGATTGAAATTCGATCTGTTGTTTTTTGATAGGAAAACCACGCCAAGAAACCGCCAAGGAGTGATCAAAAAGGATTTGCCGATAGATTTTTTCAACGCCGTTTGTGGATGCCATTTGATAAAGCTTAAAACCATCAGACCAATGCCCATCGCAATCGACACCACCACATAGATAACTGCTTTGTCCGCTTATCACAGCCAGTTGACGTGCTTGTGTTAGCGCCGCTGCTAGACGCTTCATTTCGCTTTTAAGGGTGTTTTTGTCTCGGGTCTTTTGGTTTGCACTAAAAAACTGTGCCGAACCTGCATGGGCTAGAATACTAAGAATTGCGAGCACACACAGTAGCTCTAGTAGTGAAAAGCCACGTTGATGATGCATGGAAAACCTCCTTGTTTTGTTTAATCAGGCACCAGACATCCTATCTAGTGCATTTTTTACTCGAATAATCCTAGACTAAACTGTCTTGAACCATTTGTTAATATGATTTGCAATTTGCCTTGGTTTTTGAAATGGCAAAGAATGATCACAGGCACTGAGAACCTTATGTTGCCAAGCAGAGTTGCGTTCACTTAATAAATCATAATGCTGACGCAGAGCCTCATGACTTAATTCGCCTGAAAACAAAAAAACATGCTCTGAGGCGTCAATCATCGACTGACGCAAAGACGGCTCCTGTGCCATTAATGCCACATGATCTGTCACCGCATCCAGCGCATAAGCAAAACCAAAGGGTCGATGAGCAAGACGAGATTGTGTGGTCGCTTCCGCGACAGGATGTTTGCGTCGATTCGGCGAGACACCATCCATAAAACTCGCTACACCAAGCTCTACATCCCCCGTGTCACGAATCAGTTTCGAGGCATGACGATACTTTTGACGCACTTCCATCAAGGTAGCTAAGTCCTCACGATCCAAAGAAGCGGGGCTCTAGCAGAGCCATTTTCATTTTCTTTTTGCCTTGCAAGCTACGCTGATAATTCAGATTTAACGCCACCAAGCCACCAAGGGAATACGCCACCACATCAAAGTCATTCCATTCCAAATGGGACAATAATGCTTCAACTTCATCGGTTAACTCACCTATCGACACTGCCCCCTCTTCACCATGATGATGAAAAGAATCCCCCATGCCTTTTAGGTCAGGCACCAGCATCCAACGCCATTGAGTAAAATACGGCAACATAGGGGAATAAGTAATGCTACCTGCCACACCAGCACCGTGTAAAAGCAAACAAACACGCTCGCTCTCAGACTGCGAATTCTCGTAAAGACGATACGCAATACGCGCATTGGGCAAAGAAAGAAAAAAATGTCAGACACTTGTAATTAACCTGTGAGGACCCTTATTAAAAGCATACAATGTTTGCTCGTTGTGAAAGCAACCAAACCGTGTCTCGTTTATATTTAATCCCCTATTGGGTATAAACAGGATGGGTAAGCGCAGACTTAATATTACTAGGTATTAAAATAAATGTCAGAAATCAAAAAAGTAAATCTCCCTTATCAGGCGTCATTACTGTCTTTCTTTTCTGCTGTACGAGACTTACCCTATCCTGCGTTACTCGACAGTAATCACCAACATTTTCCAGACACTAACTTTGACATTCTAGTTGCCAACCCACTGGCTCGAATTCACCCTGTCGCGAATGGACAACCCATTAGTTGGTACACCAAACCTTTTTATTCACTTAGCGCAACCCACAATCCAATGGCGCTGATGAATGAGTTAATGAGTCTAATTTGCCAAGAAGCTTGGGCTAAGTCCGCCCCGAAGGATTTGCCATTCGTTGGTGGTTTATTAGGTTATTACGGGTATGAAAGCGGTCATTTTGTCGAGCAACTACCGGATACCGTAGAACATGATGTGCAACTAGAAACCTTAAGTGTGGGTCTTTACAGCTGGGCGGTCATTACCTGCCATAAGAAAAAAACCACTCAATTGATCACCTCGCCTTGGTGTCCTTCGGAAGACGTTGCTGATTTGATCAATCGCTTCACCAGTGCTTGTGATGATGTATTGGTAAAACACGACTTAAACGAAGCAAGACCTTTTCGTTTGCAAGCCCCTTTTTCCTCGAACATGACTGAGGCGGAATACGCGCAAAAGTTTTGCAAAGTCCAAGACTACATTCAGTCTGGGGATTGTTATCAAGTCAACTTAGCACAGCGCTTTTCAACCCGCTATCAAGGCGACACCTTTACGGCGTATCACAGACTAAGAGAAGCATGCCCGACACCTTTTTCGGCTTATATGGAGATTTCTGCTACGCAAAGTATTTTAAGTCACTCGCCTGAACGATTCCTCTTGTGTGACCAAGGTCGAGTAGAATCCAAACCCATAAAAGGCACGGTGGCCCGTGGTGCCACAGCGGAAGAAGACAAAGCCAATGCTGACTGGTTACAAACGTCCGAAAAAGACCGCGCTGAAAACCTCATGATTGTCGACCTGCTGCGCAACGACTTAGGGCGTACCTGCTTAACCGGTAGCATCAAGGTGCCTAAGCTGTTTGCTTTAGAAAGTTATGCCAACGTCCATCATCTGGTGTCTACTGTAGAAGGGAGAATTGACCAAGCTGACCAAGCGATTCGAGTGTTCCATCAAAGTTTTCCAGGTGGCTCCATCACTGGCGCCCCCAAAATTCGCGCCATGGAAATTATTGATGAACTAGAGCCTCACGTACGTTCGGCCTATTGCGGCTCAATTGTTTACTTCAGCGCCAACGGTCAAATGGATTCTAGCATCACGATTCGCACACTGGTCGCAGATCATGGCAATCTTCATTGCTGGGCGGGTGGTGGTTTGGTTGCCGACTCAAAATGCCAACAAGAATACCAAGAAACCTTTACCAAAGTGGGCAAATTAACCCATACTCTAGAACAAGACTTTTTTGAAATAGGCCGTATCATGTCTGACATAGAGCAGTTTTTGAGTGCTCCTCCCATTGACCTGAACTTGGATGATATTCGCGCAGCATTAGACAACGAACCGTATGCGCAACAAATCCATAACCCAGATGAGGAAATGTTTCCCAGTGGTTATGATTTAAAATACCGTTCTGCTGCCGTGCTGATTCCTATTTGGAAAGAGCCAGAAAATGGTGAGTTGTACGTACTATTAACTCAACGCGCACTTCACATGCGTAACCATCCGGGCCAAATTGCGTTTCCGGGAGGTAAGCATGATCCAAATGACGCCAGCATACAATACACAGCACTGCGCGAGACACTAGAAGAAGTTGGGCTTTCACCCGATTGCTTCGACCTATTAGGAGAACTGGGGGAATACTGCACCATCTCAGGATACTGCATCAAACCCATTGTGGCTGAAATGACGCGCCGGAGTGAGCCTCAGTCTCTGTGAAGAAGAAGTAAAGTCCGTACATTGGGTGCCATTACGCTACTTATTGAACCCACAAAACTATCGTTTTAAAAAGAAGGCACTCGATACCATTTCTCGCGGTTATTTCGAGATTGACTACGAAGACATTCGAATTTGGGGCGTAACAGCTGGAATCTTGTATGGACTTTATCAAACATTAGCAAGACACATTCGCTAAGCGTTTTCGTGCTTTTATTAACCACTTTCTTTCGAATTATAAGGTTAGTGTTCTTTCGTCTTTTGTTTCATCACCGCAAATTGTTATTGTACAGCTAACGTAACTCAAGAACATGGTAACTCTCCCTATGTCAGCATTTGATTTAGCGTCTTTTATTGCCAACAACAAAGAAGACGAAGCACAAAAAATCATTCACAACGCGATGAAAGAATTCGACAACATCGCCATTTCTTTTAGTGGTGCAGAAGATGTTATACTCATCGACATGGCCGTCAAAGCCAAAAAAGACATTAAGGTATTTTCCCTTGATACAGGCCGTCTGCACGCCGAAACCTATCGTTTTATCGAACAGGTTCGTAAACACTACAAGATCAATATAGACATTCTGTCCCCAGACCGTGAAGCCCTCGAAAACTTCACCCGCGAAAAAGGCCTATTTAGCTTTTTTGAAGATGGTCACAAAGAATGCTGTGGCATTCGCAAAGTCCAACCACTTAAACGTAAGCTGGCCACACTGGATGCCTGGATCACTGGACAACGCAAAGACCAAAGCCCTGGCACACGCAACGTTCTCGCTTTTGCTGAAAAAGACAGTGCATTCAGTACGGATAAAAAAGACCTGTTTAAATTCAATCCATTGGCAAACTGGTCTTCTGAAGACGTGTGGAACTACATCAAAATGTTTGACGTGCCGTACAACGAATTGCATTTGAAAGGGTTTACCAGCATAGGTTGCGAACCTTGCACACGCCCTATTTTGCCAAATCAGCACGAACGTGAAGGTCGCTGGTGGTGGGAAGAATCAGAACACAAAGAATGTGGCTTACACATTGGCAATCTGATACCGACAGCCCAGCAATAAACACCATTTTGAATTCAAAGTGCCTGTGACGATCAGGCACTTTTTGTTACAGTGACGACGTCATCTAACTGACGATCAAGATGACTTTTCCACGATGCCATAAAATTGGCATAGCAAGCTTCCAAATCGTATATGTGTTGCAGCAATACTTCCCCTGCTGGCGTCATATTGGTTGTCCGACCATGTCGAATCAACAAAGCCTCGCCCATTTCTCGTTCTAATTTTTGAATGTGCTGGCTCACCGCAGGCTGAGTTAAACCCAACAGCTTCGCCGTCTTAGTAAAACTACCAGTATCAACCAACGCCTTAAATGTAATGAGATGTTGTGTATTAAGCATAAAGATTCCTTATAGTTAATTCTATTATGCCCAATGCCAATCTTATGAACATTGACCTATATCGTGTTTTCGTGAAAGACTGAGAATTATTAGCCCTATGGATTAACAACATGACAAATGCACGAGACGAGATGTTACCTTGGCACGAAAGACAATCTGGTCATCAAGAATCACGCGATAACGATTACCGTACTCCTTACCAACGGGACCGAGCACGAATCATACACAGCGCTGCGTTTCGTCGCTTACAATCCAAAACACAAATCCTCGCCATTCGACAAAACGACTACAGCCGTACACGCTTAACGCATTCCCTAGAAGTCGCCCAAATCGGCAACGGCATTGTCCACCAACTGAAACACAGCTATCCTTCAGAGGCGGCTTTTCAGCCTTGGTTGGCCGACGATGCCTTAATAGAAACCGTTTGCCTAAGCCACGACATCGGCCACCCACCCTTTGGCCATGGCGGCGAAGTCGCGCTCAATTACATGATGCAAGCCTATGGCGGTTTTGAAGGTAACGCCCAGTCACTGAGAATCCTTGGTAAACGCGGTTCCTACTCGCCCACCTACGGCATGGACGTCACGCGTCGTACTTTATTAGGGATTTTAAAATATCCTGTTTTACACGCCAACGTGGTTGGCAAATACCCAGAAAAACCAGCCAACTTCCGCCAATTCAAGGCATCTAATTGGGCACCACCAAAATGTGTCTACCAAGAAGAACAAGACCTGCTCAATTGGATAATTGAACCTTTTAGCCAAGCCGACAAAACCTTATTACAAGAAGTCCACCAGACCAATAATGACAATCACGCCAAAGCAAAACACGCCAGCTTCGATACCAGCATAATGGATCTCGCTGACGACATCGCTTACGGTGTACACGACCTAGAAGACGCCATCGTCCTCGGCATGGTCACCAAAGACATGTGGTTAGAACACCTAGAACCCAAACTGGCCGCCTTGGCGTCTCCGTTTTTGGCCGAGCACCTAAATGACATTCGCACGCAACTGTTCAGCCGCCAAAGCCATCTTCGTAAAGAGGCTATTGGCAGCCTGGTCAGTTGGTTCATCACCTCTTGCCAAGTGGTCGAAAAAACAGCGTTCGAACACCCCTTGTTACGCTTTCAAGTGGGTTTGCCAGAAGGTCAGCGCCAAGCCTTAAACTTGTTAAAACAATTTGAAATGCAACACATCATCCAGCGCCCAGAAGTGCAAATGCTTGTCTACAAAGGCCAGCAAATGCTATTAGAAATGTTCGAAGCCTACTCCGCCGACCCCGCCCGCTTGCTGCCCAGAGAAATCGCCAAAGAATGGCAAAAAAGCCAAGAACGCGGAGAAAACGGACTGCGCATCATCTGCGACTACATGTCCTCCATGACCGACGACTACGCCAGCCGCATGTACAACAAATTGTTTGTTCCAAGCTTAGGCTCAGTGTTTGAGCCAATGTAGTTTGGTCCCCTCCCCTTTTGTCTTCCAAGGGGAGGGTTAGGGAGGGGTTGCAAGCTTTGGCTCCGTTCAAACGCTTTGTATTCCCAACCTTTATTCCGCTCTTTAATTCAGGAAAAAAAGCTGAGCGGGTAACTTTTGCCAATCGATGCAACGCTTTCATTTAATAGGAAAGCAAAAAATCTTTTGTCGGACTTTCAGCCCAAACGTCTCTTTCACGTTGGCTAACTTAACGTTTAACAAGACGACTTATATCGTAAGGCATAGATTGTTAATTTGGTGAGGAGATAAAGACTCAAACACTGACTCTGAAACTGCATAAAGTCGCGCAATCGGGATTGTTAACCATCATTCCCAATTCTCAGCTGGAAAATATTCCCCTCACAATCGTGCGCATCGCAAACCTGTCGGCCGCCAAACGTCCAATTTTTAGGTGAGAATACAACGCCACCTTTTGCTTTGATCTTTTCTTCTATGAATTCAAGCGGCGTGTTCACAAAGAATGTTGGCTTTAGTGCGGTGTTCTCTCGCGCTTCAAACGGGCTCAACCCCTTTTTAGACACGTCTGTTTCAAGCAACACCAACTCAAAATCACCACCAACCAATAGCGCACAGGAACGGTCACTTTCGATCATCTGCATGTCAAAAACATGAGCATAAAATGTTGCCAATTTTTCTATCGATGACGTATAGATCACCAAACCTGTTTTCATGCATTTTCCCTATCAAGTTTATGAGCAATAAGCACACTGTTAAACCAAAAAAGAGCGCTATCTATTCATCTGTGTTTTCTATTTTTTCCATGACAAAATTCGTTAATGTCTGACCTCGAACATCAATCTGCTGCGTCTTCACCACCTTAAAACCAAAATGTTCGAAAAAAGGACGCGCCGTGATACTGACATGAGAATAATAGCGCTTTATCCCTTGTGAACGCCCTACAGCAAAAATATGCGCCATCAAAGCTCGCCCTATGCCTCGGCCTTGGTACTGATGATGGCAAAAGAAATGATCAATCAAACCGTTTGACTGCAAATCAACATAGCCTACTATCTGATCATCCATTTCAGCCACAAACGGCGATATTTCTAACATCTTCTGACGCCAGACAGCAACATCGAATGATTGTGGCGCCCATGCTTCTACCTGAGCCTGAGAATAATCACGGATGTTAATATGACGAACCGTGTGAAAATAAATAGCCCACAACACACTGGCGTCAGAGTCTTTATAAGGTCGGATAATACACAAAACTTGCTTCTCTTTATTAAATTAATAGAGCGATTTAAAGCATTTTCTATGCTTACCGCTTTGGACGACGCCCTCCGCTTTCTAAACACGCTTCCATTGTTTGATATGCAGTAAAGTTCTTAGTTTTAGAATAATAGGTGCTTCCTTTCGCATGACAAATCCCACTCTTACTCTTCTTAACTGGCGGTTCATCGGCGAATGCAATTTGCGTAGAAAAACTAAAGCATAGGGCAAAGATCGCAAACCATAGCTTTTTGTTAAAAGCGACTTTCATGAACTATCCCTCAGTAAACATAACACCGCCAGCTGACGACCATTTGTAGTAGAGCAAAGCACAACGAAAAATAGAGTGCAGCTAACAAGCAAAAAATCTTCGAAAAAGTGTCGGGATGAATCAACACCAAGATATTTCACTTTAAGTAAACTCCACTTTACTCGTAAGAACAGCAAATAATCGTTAATTGTGCAGAGACATGTTGTATGTTGCCATTGATAGGTACTTTATCTCCTTAGACATAACGCCACAAACAGCAGGGAGCATAGCGAATCCGCTACTTTGTTTTGTTATAAATTTTTCTCATTTTCCTTGCTGTGCCAAACTCTCAAAATATAAACAATACCACTGGTGATTAAATACCGTACGGTATAATCACCAATATATAGATCTCGGATTTTTTCAGGATCAGGCGCTTTTATAACCGGCAAGCCAATTTCAGGGAATTGCTTTAGTTTGAAAATTCCTTCTTGAAGATCAATTGCGATTCTTCGTGCAGCGTAAGGATTCTTAACCTCAACAAACTCAACAATCCGTTGAAGGTCTTTCATCGACTCTGGGGAATATTCAACCTCTATCATTTCGGTGGCTCTTTGCGCTCAACAGTGCCCCAGCTGTTTAGCCAGGCATTCACATCTGCTTCAGCAATGGATTTACCTGCTTTAATAGACTCTAGAGCCTCCAGAGTGTCTGCCCACCTAGACTCCTCTACGGACTGCCTTGCCAAAAACTCTTTAATTGCTTGATTTATAAGATAATTTTTACTTCTATCTAGCTTGCTAGCTAAAATCTCAAGTGGCTTATCTATATCATCTGCTAGCCGAATACTGGTAATACCCATTGAAACGCTCTCCTGTACTAGTTTGTAATACACTTTAGTACATACGAGTACTCAAGGCTAGAGTGATTTGTAATGCTCGGTTTTGCGACTGGTTTGGAGCGCAGCGGAAAACCAGTCCGACCACATGCGCTTGTTAAGCATGGCTTTTATCAAGCACCCTTAAGAGCAAACTGCCAATAACAGATGCTAGAAACAGCCATACCGTTGTAGTTGCGATTAGGACAGCATACCCGAGTACCTGCCACAATAATTCTGGTTCTCCTGGATACGGCAGTAGCTTTGAAAAAGGAAGCCCAGGCATATTAAGAATATAAAAGGCCATTACCGAAACATAACTGATTGCACCGCCAACCAACGGAATTACTTTTTCAGCAACGATTCCGAGTACAAGGAGAATAAGGGACGAGCCAAGATGAATAAAAGCAAGTCGCGAACCCAAAAGTCCGTTATGCCCGAGATTTTTGCCAATAAGCAATGCATAGATTGTGATTAGCGCCACACCATAAATAAAGGCAGTAATTGCAGTCGGGATTTCGTGAAAGATGCCTCCGAGTACCACGAAGAAAATAACGAGGAAGCAGTGAGCAAAAATGCTACAAAAGCTGGCCACTTGTCCATTTTCATCGTACTCCTCAGACTGATCTTAGTGTTTAACACCGCCATAATTTGCCGCCTGAAGCGCAGCATAAGACGGTCAAATTGATGACGTTGTTAAGCATAACGCTCTGAGATTACTTCTAATGCAGATATTAACTCCGGGGCTGTATTTCTTACAAAATCAACTTGCGCCGGAGAAACATCTTCGCCGTGTATGGCTGGCGAGCAAACAGAATAAACTTCTCTAATAGCATTGCCCATTTGAGGTGCGATTAGCTCATTTTTTATCAAATACTCTACAATGCGAAAAACCGGTTCTGGCCTACGCCTTTTGTCTTCTGCTATAGAGTTAAATATTGTTCTAAGTGATTTTTCTATTGAATAACGTGCCCTGAATAATATGTCTAGGTCGGTAGTAGCAGGATTACTGTAAAACTGGGATACATCTGAATTCCTTGGCGCATACCCTTGCATTGCAGATTCGACAGCTTTTTTGACCTGCTCTTCAATATTGTGAAGTTGTGAGTCTGGCGGAGGTGGATAACCGAACATGAAGTTGTGACTTCATTGACTGTGAATTATCACTAGTCACTTTAACTTCGTTTCTTATAGACGCTATTTCTTTAGAAACGTGCTCTTTGACCTCTTCAATCTGATTTTTAAATTTAAGACCAAACAACTCCATTTCGTTAAAAAAGGGCACCAAACACAAAACAACCCATATTATAAAAACAAGCGCATCAAACCACTGGGCCTGTGATTTCTGTAACTCTGGATACCTGTCAAATAGATAGAAACCTATGGAGAATATAAGGACAGCCCACCAGAACGTTTTAAAATTTTTCGTTAAGAATTCCATGCTATGCCTTAGTGTTGCTTAACAATTAAGGGTTATACGGCAGCGTAGCTGCGGCTATAACCCACTGTTGAACGGCAGCGTTGTCTGTATAGGGGTTTTGCTTCTTTCATGGTAGGACTTCCCTGTTATATAACTCGCTAAATGCCAAAGCCTGTCTGGACTATGCTGCTTCTGATGCTCTTTGAGCACTGTTATGTTGGTTCTTTGTTTGCTCTTTGTAGCGCGATTTGACCCGCGAGGCAAGCGATTCGCTCAGGCCTTATGGCCTTACTTACTCTTCTCTGTCGATCCGCGAAGCGGCTTATCTCAGTAATTAGACTTAGTTCAACAATTAATAGTGCGCCTGCACGTTTAGTTTTTGTCGCCCTGAAGGACGACCTACATGTGAAAGCTTCGCTTCCAACGGCATTTTTTTAATTAGAGAGTCGCTGCGCTCATGATGCCCTGCGGTTTGCCTTTACACGAATAGTCACGAAGAAGTCCGTTCGACGCGTTATTTCACCCAATAGACAGCTCAGCAGAGCGGAATAAAGGTTGGGAAAACAAAGCCCTTGAAAGGAAACAAATATACCTGAAGAACTAAAACTCTCGTCCCAATAAAAGCACGTCTTCTTTGATCTGTTCATTCTGGGCAATGTTGGGCAGTAGCCCCCATTGCTCAAATCCTTGGCGTTTAAAGAAGCCTTGGCTTTCTAGGTTACTGGCGTATATGTATGCGATAAGGTGGGTAAAACCAATGTGGTGACGTTCTTTTTCTAGATAATGAAATAGCGCAGTACCAAGGCCCTTTCGGTGCTGTGTTGGCAATACATACAAGCTGATTTCGCTAGCAGCGTCGAAAGCTGGCAGTCCGTAGAAGGACTCAATTGAGCACCATGCTATCACGTCACCCTGCTCTTCTAATACGAACATGGGATGTTTATCCGTCGCATTTTCCAGCCAATCGATAACATCTAATAAGCCGATGCTCAATTGGCGATGAGCAGAGTTATCGAAGAGATCGCACTGTTGGAATATGCTTAGAATAGCAGGGGCATCGTCCAGTATGGCGCGACGAATCCCCTGACTTACAGTAAATGGCATACGGTGTGATTACCCCTGTTGGAGCAAACGACGTAAATCAATGACCGCGGTGTTAGCACGAGCGATGTAAGAAGCCATGACTAAAAGAGTGATTTGCCAAGACACCAAACCCACTGCCATTTAAGATAAACGGCGACCAAATGCTGGCTTGTGTTGCTTCTAGTTCACGGATAATTTGACGCAAGCTAACCAAGGCATTTTTATCTTGCAAGGTAAAAACAAAATCCACTTCTACCGCACGTAACATGTGAATCAAAGCCCAACTGGTGCCTCGCGCTTCGTAGAAAACATCATCGACTTTAGACCAAGGAGTTCTGACATAACGCGTGTTTTCATCCGACTCCAATTGTGGCTTGTCGTCAATAACACTGGCCGATAATCGCTGAGAAAGGCTACCTAACCGAGTACTGACATCCGATAGCCAATCAGCAAGGTTATCAGCACGGGCATAAAACTGAGCTTTATTATTAGACTCGCTCGACAAGCGATCAAGGTATTCCATTAACTCTTTATTGCCACGACGATATTCACTTTCACTGGATGGTAAGGCCCAACTTTTATTATCAAAATTAAATTGCGGCTCGGCTATTTTTAAGTTCACATCCTCTGTGGACTGAGATTGCGAACGGCTAAATTCTTTACGAAATGCTCTGGCAAGATCTCGTGACTGGACCAATACGCCAAACTCCCATGCTGGCATGTTATCCATGAACACTCCTGGCGGCATAATATCATTGGATATAAAGCCACCCGGTTTTTCCAACAAAGTATCTACTATAGAATGCAAAGTACTGGCTGTAGTGTAACCAACGGCGAGTTTTTTGCTGTTATTTAAATAACCTCGTTCAGCTGCTTTTTCTTTTGCGGCAGCCACAACGTCAAATTGATCTGGCTCACGGCTCCAGTACATACCTAAAAAGCTCAGTAACACCGCCATTATCAGTACAGCAAAAAAAACGATTTTCCCCATACCGGACATATTAATGTTTGGTTTTAAACTCTGCATTTTGCCCTTGAACCGTGACATCATCGACCTACCTTAATCTTGTTGTAATTCCACCATGTTATCAGCACGATTATACGTCATCGCACGAACACGAAACTCTGTAACACGACTATTAATGATCTGATAAAGCAAACGTGCTTCTTTGTCATTGGGCCAATAAATATTAATTGACTGCTGTGTCTTTGCCACGTCATCTATAATAGGCTGAATATTGGCAAGTATTTCTTTTTCACTTAGGCTGAAAAGATTACTAGGCAATAAGTACTGCCCTTCTTTTAATGCTTTCTTAACGCCCTGCGTGTTCGAATTTCTATTGGTATTGCCACGCTGACTTTTTATGCGAGAAGACATTTCCGTAATAGACGGATCTTCTGGATTAACAGAACGTGCATATTCTAAATACAGTGCAGATTTTGCATAGTCTTTACTCTGTGCCGCTTTCCACGCCCATTGGGTATAAATATCAACAATGGCGCTTATACCTTGACTGGCTCTAAAGTTGCCAGGATCTCGACCTAATGCGGCCTGAAAATATAAATTGGCATTATCATCCACTGGGGTCAAAAGGCGCTCTTCGGCAAGAGCCTCTTCGCCCATGGCAATCAAGTTAAGTGTAATACGCTCAAAAGCTGTTGGTGTTTTTACCACTTTCGGCTGCTGAGTCGGTGTTGTCGCTGGCGCCAAAGGCTTACTTGCAGACACTTGTTTTGGTGCTGTCTGCTGGGATTGTATTTTTGGTGCGGGCTGACTTTTCTGTGTCGGCTTTACGTTTCCCTGACAACCTGTCAAGAATACTACAGCAATTAGAAAAGAAACTAGGTTTTTACTCAATTTATCCCCTTGTGATTGGCAACTTAAAGATGGGTTGGTAGTCTACACCTTATACTCAGCGTGATGAAATATGGATTTACACAACTCGCCTAACTTGATTGAAGATATTTATGCGCCCACTCGCTCTACTGTTCTTATTGCTATTTCACAGCCTTTGCCAAGCGTTCACTTTCGGCCCGACGTCAAGACTTTCAGAACCAGAGTTCTTACCAGTGGATCAAGCCTTTCAATTATCCATTTCCGCGCCTATAGATGGCAAACTCACAGCAACGTGGCAGATTCAAGATGGCTACTACTTATACCAAGAACAGTTCAGCTTGTCTGGTGAACAAGCTCATAAATTACACTTTTCGCCTTTCCCAGCTGGTGAATCTCAACAAGACCCTTATTATGGTGACGTAATCGTCTATCGAGAGCAATTAAGCTTGCCGATTTACTACGACATTACGCTGACACCAGGCACAGAGATTAACGCTATGTTAACGTATCAAGGCTGTGCTGATAAGGGATTATGTTACGCCCCTCAGGCCATGCCCATTCAGTTTACCGTACCCGCTCTATCGCCTGAAATTACAAATAATAATGCACAAAATCTCCCACAAGGTAACAATACCTCTACTGTCCAAGATAAACCTCTCCAGCTTTCAGAAGCACAAACGGTAAGCCAATTGATCAGCACCAATACCTTATGGACCACATTGGCCGTAGTGTTTGGTTTAGGGTTGCTGCTTTCTTTTACGCCCTGTGTCCTACCGATGATCCCTATCGTTAGCGCTATTGTGATCGGATCTCGCCATTCAAAGCTAGGCGGTTTTTATTATAGCGCGGTTTATGTTTTTGCCATGGCGCTAACGTACGCCATGATAGGTGGATTAGTGGGTGTTTTTGGTATTCAACTGAATATGCAAGCTCAACTGCAAAACCCCGTATTATTAATGATCAGTGCCTTGTTATTTGTGTTACTTGCTCTCGCTATGTTTGGCGTGTATGAGCTAAGGCTACCCAGTGCTTGGCAACAACGTTTGCAAACGTCGAACTCTGTCTCTAATTCTACGTGGCGATCAAGTTTGAGTATTTTTGTCGCTGGTGTGCTGTCCACTCTTATTGTTTCACCTTGCGTATCGGCACCACTCGCTGGTGCCTTGCTGTTTATAAGCAGCCAAGGCAATGCTTGGTATGGGGCAATGATACTCTTTGTGATGGCGCTTGGAATGGGGGTTCCTTTACTGCTAGTCGGTGCATTTGGCCCTAAAATACTGCCCAAAAGCGGTGAATGGTTGCAGGATATAAAAGTACTAATGGGGTTTGGGTTACTTGCTATGGCCATCTGGCTACTCACTCGCTGGATACCTTCAAACAGCCATTTGTATCTTTGGGGCGCACTCGCGATAGCAATAAGCGGCTATTTTTTTCACCGAACGCGACAGGCCCTCTCTCATCCCGTTCGCTGGTTTTTTGCTTTACTATTCTTCATTGTAGGCAGTCTTCAGTTTATCGGTGCCACCACAGGTAGCAGTACCCCATTATCCCCCTTGAAAAATATGTCGTCATCCTCAATAACAAACAAAGAGGTTGTTTTTGATGCCACCATTACCAGTTTAGATGAACTTAATAACATCATCGCCAATCAAGACACTCGACCTATTATGCTGGACCTTTATGCTGATTGGTGTGTCAGCTGTCGGGTACTAGAAGAGATGTTTGTGGCTCCAGACGTCTCACCGCTGATCAAAAAGGTGCAATTGATTAGAGTCGATGTCACGAAAAATTCAGCACAAAATCAAGCATTGATGCAGCATTTCCACCTGTTTGGCCCCCCATCATTGGTATTTTTAGACCAAGAAGGTAACGAACGCAAAGCGCTGACCTTGATGGGCGAACCTACAAAATCCACCCTGATAAACAGATTGGAAGCCATTACCTTGCCGTGATTTAGATTGAAAAAGGAAGGGGTTTACTAGAGATCACAAAACAACCAAGGCAAACATTTTTAGGTTTTTTTGCCGCATAACTGGACAATATCCAGCTTTTTATCGATAATTTCCAGTTACATGCTTTTACAATTCTTATTTTTCATAAAAGCGCGATTTGCAGATCACAGCAAACTGTACACAGAAATTTATACATAGAGAATTTTGCACTAGGTACTAACAGATCTGGGTGAAAGCAAGAATAGACGCAGAAGCCGCATTTATAACTGTATAAATTCGTCTTTTAAGTATATTTAAGCCATACCTTAATAGTCAGTGATCCTGTACAAAACCTCTAATAGTCAGCGACCTAAGTATCGCTGATATCATCCATACAGACAGAAGAGAGTAACCATGGACATTCGTAAAATCAAAAAACTAATCGAACTATTAGAAGAATCTAACGTCTACGAGATTGAAATCAAAGAAGGCGAAGAAGCAGTTCGTATTAGTCGTGGTGGTGCGCCAGTTCAAGCACCTATGATGCATGCTCCAATGATGGCAGCCCCTGCTGCTGCCCCAGTTGCTGCTGCTTCGACTGCAGCGCCAGAGGCTCCAGCTGCAGTTACTGGCCACACAGTAAATTCTCCAATGGTTGGCACTTACTACAAATCTTCTGCACCAGGTGCCAAGCCTTTCATCGAAGTAGGCCAAAAAGTTAATGTAGGCGATACTATCTGTATCGTTGAAGCAATGAAAATGATGAACCAAATCGAAGCCGACAAATCTGGTACGATTGGTGCCATTCTTGTAGAAGATGGTGAACCAGTTGAGTTTGACCAGCCTCTTATTACTATCATTTAATCCAACGCAAAGGTTTCATCATGCTCGATAAGGTATTGATTGCTAACCGAGGCGAAATCGCACTGCGTATTTTACGCGCGTGCAAAGAGCTCGGTATCAAAACCGTTGCGGTTCACTCAAAGATTGACCGTGACTTGTTACATGTGCGCCTTGCAGATGAGTCTATCTGCATAGGACCCAACCCATCGTCTCAAAGTTACTTAAACATCCCTGCGATTATTAGCGCAGCAGAATTAACAGACACCTCTGCCATTCACCCAGGCTATGGTTTCCTTGCAGAAAACGCAGACTTTGCAGAACAAGTTGAAAACTCAGGATTCGTTTTTATCGGCCCGAAAGCAGAAACCATTCGCCTAATGGGTGACAAAGTTTCAGCTATTCGAGCCATGAAAGAAGCAGGCGTGCCGACCGTTCCTGGCTCAAACGGCCCAGTGCCTTCTGATCCAGATGAATGTTTACGTGTTGCAAGAGAAATCGGCTTCCCTGTGATTGTGAAAGCTGCTGCAGGTGGTGGTGGTCGTGGTATGCGTGTTGTTCATAACGAAGGCAGCCTACTAAAATCCATCAGCATTACTCAATCTGAAGCTGGCTCTTACTTTGGTGATAGCACGGTTTATATGGAGAAATTCCTACAAAACCCTCGTCACGTTGAAGTACAAGTATTGGCCGACGGTCAAGGCAACGCGATCCACTTATACGATCGTGACTGCTCTTTACAACGTCGCCACCAAAAAGTATTGGAAGAAGCTCCGGCTCCAATGCTTAACGAAGAATCTCGTCAAGCGTGTTTAAAAGCCTGTGTTGATGCTTGTATCAAGATCAACTACCGTGGCGCAGGTACGTTTGAATTCTTATACGAAGACGGCAATTTCTACTTCATCGAAATGAATACTCGTGTTCAAGTAGAGCACCCTGTGACTGAAATGGTAACAGGCGTAGATATCGTTAAAGAACAACTTCGCATCGCAAGTGGCTTGCCATTGTCCTTGAAACAAGAAGACATCAAGCTAAACGGCCACGCCGTTGAATCTCGTATCAACGCAGAAGACGCGAAAACCTTCATGCCTTGTCCAGGTAAAGTGGATTATTTCCATGCTCCAGGCGGCATGGGTGTTCGTGTTGACTCGCATTTGTACAGCGGCTATACAGTACCTCCTACGTATGACTCAATGATTGCCAAAATCATCTGCCATGCACCGGACCGTACGGCTGCACTAAAACGCCTTTCTGGCGCTCTAGATGAAACCTTCATCGATGGTATTAAAACCAACATAGAGCTACAAAAAGACCTAGTAAATGATGCTAATTTCATTGCTGGTGGCGTTAATATCCATTATTTGGAGAAAAAACTCGGTCTATAAAGGCCGCAGTTTTACCCCTAGTGATAAGATAAATCACTAGGGGTAATCATTTTCCTCTCGCCTCTCGCTTCAAGCTTCGCTATTCTATTCCTGTTTGTTTTATTGTTGGACTCCACTTTATGCCTTGGCTTCAAATACGTATTCACACCACGCCCGATCATGTCCCAGCTTTTGAAGATACCCTTCTTGAGTGCGGCGCCTTGGTTGTCACTTTTGAAGATGTCCATGACGATCCGGTATATGAGCCAGACCTTAACACTACGCCGCTATGGAAAAACACCAAAGTAACAGGATTGTTCGAGGCTGATGCCGATGTTGAACACATTCGCCCCGTTGTAGAACACAAAGCCGTGTCTCTAGGCGAAACAGATATCGATATGAAAATTGAAATACTGGAAGACAAGGACTGGGAAAGAGAATGGATGGATAACTATCATCCCATTCAGTTTGGTGAACGCCTTTGGGTATGCCCAAGCTGGCGTGAAGTCCCTGATCCAAATGCTGTTACGCTAATGCTAGATCCTGGCTTGGCATTTGGCACAGGTACCCACCCTACTACCGCATTATGCCTACAATGGCTAGACAGCATTGATTGCCAAGGCAAAATCATCATAGATTACGGCTGCGGCTCAGGCATTCTTGGCATCGCAGGCTTATTGCTTGGTGCTAACAATATGGTGGGCATTGATATCGACCCACAAGCCGTGCAAGCAACCGAGGCCAATGCAGAACGCAACAACATCGACCCTAGCCGTCTAGAAGTAAAGCTTCCGCCTTACGAATCCGATCTACAAGCCGATATTGTGGTAGCAAACATCCTTGCAGGCCCATTAGCGAACCTAGCACCGACTATTTCTGCGCTAGTTAAAACACAAGGTCAACTAGCCCTTTCGGGAATACTGGCCAACCAAGCACAGGAAGTGATAGAAGCCTATCAAGAATGGTTCACCATTGATTCCATTACAGAAAAAGAAGAATGGGTTCGTATCGTTGGCACTAAACACGCATAATAATCCATTAACCCAGTCAAGATTTAAACAGGAAGACAGCACCCCATGGCCAATAGCCTAATAACCCGTTGCCCAAAATGTTCAACCGCATTTCGAGTAAGCGATGAAGTATTAAGCATGGCCAAGGGCAAAGTCAGATGTGGCCAATGTTTTCACATCTTCAATGCTAGCGACTCCATCAACCACAAGGCAAAAGTTGAGCCGTCAATATCATCGGCTTCCCCAATCGTACAGACAGATAAGGCAAACATACAAACCGGCGATGTGGGCACACAGGTAGAAAAACGAGTGCCACCAACAGAAGAAATTGTCAATCCAGATTGGCTGGATACATTATTTGACGATAAAGATCTTAATCCTTTTGATGAAAACAGCTTAGTCACGACACTGGATCCTTACCAAGATGAGACCTCATCTCCTAAAAGTATCGACCAGAAAACAGCCAACAAACCATTAGATCCTCCTAGACCGGCCACAAATGCTAAGCGCTCAATGGCGGCGAATCGGTCTGACGAACCAGCCCCTTGGGAAGTTGAGCTTGCCGAAGTTGAGGCCGCTCTTAAAGCCACACCAACAGTCAATATACAGACCAATAACACCCCAGCGAACAACAACACGATAGCAAGAACACTCTCACCAGAGAGCATAACGGCAAAGCTGACAAACATCGAACAGCCGTCAGCAACGCAAAAAGAACCCGATTACATGACAGCACTGCATTCGCTAGCGCAAAGTGCAGCAGAACAAACACGGCCATCTGACCTCAAGTACCAACACAGCATTCTTGAGCAATTGTCTGCCCAGCAAAGCCTTGCTCCTTTACTCGGTGAAAATGAATCCAACTCACGCCGCAAAAACGGTCATCCATGGTTGTGGTTTTTCGCATCGCTCTTAGGTGCAGCACTACTTGCCTTGCAGATTGCCATGCACTTTTTTGAAGAAGGCAGCAGATCTTCTAACTTTCGATCCTTTTACAGGACTATTTGTTCTTATTCTGGCTGCGTTTTACCACGATTTGAGGATGTCAGTACCATCACTATCCAGCATGTGCGCATACAAAGCCACCCAACCCTCCCCAACACATTATTAGTCAATGCGATTATCAACAACATCAGCCGTTTTTCTCAGCCGATGCCCAAAATCGCACTAGAGTTTTTTGATTTAAATGGTAAGCCAGTTGCCGCTAGACTCTTTTCACCCAGCGATTACCTTCACAAAGATTTTCTAGATATTACTTATATGCCACCAAGTACGCCCATTCATCTTGTTATTCCCATACAAGATCCTGGAGCGCGCGCAGTGACCCACCAACTCAAAGCCTTCCCAGCAGACACTCGGTCCTACTAGTTTTGGAGTCTTTTTCTATAAAGGGCTAAAAAAGGACAAAAAATAGTCAGTTTTTAGCCTGTCAAGACTTCAAAAACAACGATTGCATAGGTATTATTCACGCCCGCTCGACACTGTCGACGATCTTTAACATTCAATCCAGTATTCAGGAACATCATGGCATTTGCTATTGGCCCATATTGCGTTGACAAACCTGTCATTCTAGCCCCTATGGCTGGCGTCACAGATTTGCCATTTCGCCGCCTTTGTCATGACCTAGGTGCAGGCTTAGTGGTATCAGAAATGGTTACTTCTGACGTTCGCCTGTGGAACTCGACCAAAAGCCGTCATCGCTTAATTCATGATGCAGAAGTCTCGCCGAGATCCGTTCAAATTGCTGGTGGCGATCCCCAAATGATGGCTGAAGCAGCCCAACAAAATGTTGAGCTAGGCGCACAAATCATTGATATCAACATGGGATGCCCCGCCAAAAAAGTATGCAACAAAGCGGCAGGCTCTGCATTACTGAAAGATGAAGCGCTTGTTCGTGAGATACTGGAATCAGTTGTAAATAGTGTGTCTGTTCCAGTCACTCTAAAAATTCGTACGGGATGGAGCCTCGATCAAAAAAACGGTCTTGCGATTGCAAAAATGGCAGAAGACATTGGCATTCAAGCCCTAGCCATTCATGGGCGAACGCGGGAATGCAAATTCCAAGGACAAGTTGAATACGACACGATTGCAGAGATTAAGCATCATTTGAGTATCCCTATTTTTGCGAATGGGGACATTAAAGACGCGCAATCAGCAAAATTTGTGAAAGATTACACCAAGGCGGATGGCATCATGATTGGTCGAGCTGCCCAAGGAAGACCGTGGATTTTTCGCGAAATAAACCACTATTTAGAAACAAACGAATTGTTAACACCTCCTCTTTATCTGAGGTGAGACAGCTTGTTATTAACCACGTGCACGCCCTACATCAATTTTATGGTGATTATTTGGGTGTGCGTATTGCTCGCAAGCATGTTGGTTGGTACCTGCAAACGTTAGCGGATAACACACAATTTCGCAGCCTGTTTAATCGTATTGATAATACGCAAGAACAGCTTGATAAATTGGAAGAGTTCTTTGTTTGCCAATAGGCAAACGAACCTTACACTTAATGTAATGAACATCAAAAAAGAAGAGTTAGATCGCCCTTCTATACGATGCTCAATATACATTAACAAATGGTTAGCTTTAAAAATAGAAGGTCATTCTGTGGTAGAACAAACTCATACTCATACGTTTCAAGCCGCTTCTTCAGAGCAGTCACAAACACTACGTGACAACGTTGAAAAAGCCCTACAAAACTATTTCGCTCATCTTGATGGGCAGCCAATAACAGACTTATACCAGTTGGTCTTAGCCGAGGTTGAGGCGCCTTTGCTAGAGTCTGTCATGAGCTACACAAAGGATAACCAAACCAAAGCATCCACCATCCTTGGGTTAAATCGAGGAACACTTCGTAAGAAGTTAAAGCAATACGGCATGCTATAATCACAAAGAAAAAAGGGCGAATTCGCCCTTTTTTTCGTCTTATCTTCCCCTTGTTTATTTAGTGTTAAATTAACTGCGAGAACCATGATGGCAAATCAAAATACCGTAACTCCAATCAAACGAGCGTTAATCAGTGTTTCCGACAAAACAGGCATTGTCGAATTCGCGCGCGAACTGACCGCTCAAGGTGTTGAAATTCTTTCAACCGGTGGAACTTACCGTCTTTTATTGGACAGCAACGTTAAAGCAACAGAAGTGTCTGATTACACAGGCTTCCCAGAAATGATGGATGGACGTGTAAAAACACTGCACCCAAAAGTGCACGGTGGCATTCTTGGTCGTCGTGATATCGATGGCGCTGTAATGAAAGAGCACGGCATTGAAGAAATCGATATGGTGGTGGTTAACCTGTATCCATTCGAAGCAACGATAGAACGTCCTGATTGCGATTTACCGATGGCGATTGAAAATATTGATATCGGTGGCCCTACCATGGTTCGCTCTGCTGCCAAAAACCACAAAGACGTAGCTATCGTGGTCTCACCTTCCAGCTATGAAAGCATCTTAGCGTCTCTTAAAGCAGATGGTGGCTTGACGTTTGAACAGCGTTTCGACCTTGCGGTTAAAGCATTCGAACACACTTCACATTACGATGGCGCCATTGCTAACTTCCTAGGTAAAAAAGTAGAAGGCGGCAGCGAAGAGTTTGCACGTACATTTAACCTACAATTCCACAAACAAGAAGAAATGCGCTATGGTGAGAACCCACACCAGAAAGCGGCTTTTTATGTAGAAGCGAACCCGAAAGAAGCCTCTATCAGCACGGCTAAACAAATCCAAGGTAAGGCGTTGTCTTACAACAACATAGCTGACACTGATGCCGCCCTTGAATGCGTAAAAAGCTTTGATAAACCTGCTTGTGTTATCGTTAAGCACGCTAACCCTTGTGGTGTCGCTACAGCAGCGACTCAATTTGAAGCCTATGATCTTGCTTTCCAAACAGACCCAACGTCTGCATTTGGTGGCATCATTGCCTTCAACCAAGAGCTAGACGCTAAAACAGCACAAGCGATTGTTGATCGTCAATTCGTTGAAGTGATCATTGCCCCAAGCGTTAGCAAAGAAGCGGCCGACATTGTGGCGACAAAACAAAACGTTCGCCTACTTGAGTGCGGCCAATGGTCAAAAGACAAGCCAGCAGCACTAGATTACAAGCGCGTAAACGGTGGTTTATTAGTTCAGGACCGTGACGATGGTGTCATTACGTTAGACGATCTTAAAATTGTCTCTAAACGTCAACCTAGCGAAGAAGAGCTAAAAGATCTATTGTTTGCTTGGAAAGTGGCAAAATTTGTTAAATCTAATGCCATTGTTTATGCCAAAGCAGAACAAACCATTGGCGTTGGCGCAGGCCAAATGAGCCGAGTATACAGCGCTAAAATTGCGGGCATTAAAGCCGCTGATGAAAACCTAGAAGTCGCTGGCTCCGTCATGGCGTCTGATGCCTTCTTCCCATTCCGTGATGGTATCGATGCAGCAGCACAAGCCGGTATTACAGCGGTTATTCAGCCAGGTGGCTCTATGCGTGACGAAGAAGTCATCGCGGCGGCAGACGAAGCTGGTATGGCAATGGTCTTCACAGGTATGCGTCATTTCCGTCATTAAAGAGCCGTCATTAACACATCGTTATTAGACACGCTAAAAAGACGTAACGCTTTAGTTAGTCGCCAGAGACCTAAGTCTCTGGCTTGCAATACAAAGGATTAGATAATGAAAGTTCTTATTATTGGTAACGGCGGTCGTGAACATGCTCTAGCATGGAAAACCGCTCAATCGAACCAAGTCGAAAAAGTCTATGTTGCCCCAGGTAACGCAGGCTCTGCCACTGAAAATAAAGTAGAGAACGTCAACATCGGTGTCACTGATATTGCAGATCTTGTGGCCTTTGCAAAACGTGAGAACATTGATCTAACGATCGTTGGACCAGAAGCGCCTTTGGTCATCGGTGTAGTCGATGCCTTTGAAAAAGAAGGTTTGGCGATCTTTGGCCCCACAGCGGCGGCAGCACAGCTAGAAGGCTCTAAAGCCTTCACAAAAGATTTCTTAGCGCGCCACAACATTCCAACGGCTGCTTACGGCAACTTCACTGAGATCGAGCCAGCGGTTGCTTACATCAAGCAACACGGTGCCCCGATTGTGGTTAAGGCCGATGGTCTAGCCGCTGGTAAAGGCGTTATCTTGGCGCAAACGGAAGCCGAAGCCATTGAAGCGGTTGAAGACATGCTACAAGGCAATGCCTTTGGCGATGCGGGCAGCCGTGTAGTGATCGAAGAGTTCTTGGTAGGCGAAGAAGCCAGCTTTATCTGTATGGTAGATGGCGAAACGGTATTACCGATGGCGACAAGCCAAGACCACAAGGCACGCGATAACGGCGACAAAGGCCCAAACACAGGCGGCATGGGGGCTTATTCTCCTGCTCCGGTTGTGACACCAGAAATTCATGATCGCATTATGAATGAAGTTATCATGCCAACGGTTAAAGGCATGAACGCTGAAGGTAACCGCTACCGTGGATTCTTATACGCTGGCGTGATGATCGCACCGGATGGAACACCAAAGACTCTCGAATACAACTGCCGTTTTGGTGACCCAGAAACACAACCAATCATGATGCGCTTGCGTTCTGATTTAGCACAAATGTGTTTGGCTGCCATCAATGGCACACTGGATACCATTGAAGCAGATTGGGATCCACGCGCAAGCTTAGGTGTTGTTCTTGCTGCTGGCGGCTACCCTGCCGATTACCCTAAAGGCGATGTCATTTCTGGTTTGGACACAGTCCTTCCTGAAGGTCAGAAAGTCTTTCAAGCCGGCACAACACTAAAAGACGGCCAAGTAGTAACCAACGGCGGCCGTGTTCTTTGCGCTGTTGCTCTTGGCGATACGGTTGCTCAAGCACAAGCGTCTGCTTACGAGGTTGTCAAAACTTTGTCTTGGGATAAGGTGTATTTCCGTACCGACATCGGCCACCGTGCCATTGCTCGCGAACAAAAATAGCCTTCTATAAAATACACAAATTGCTAAAAAGGCCTCTCTGAGGCCTTTTTCTTATCTAAATACGCAATATATACACTGTATGCTATTTTTTTAGCTGAGACTCTTTCTTATCCAACCACGCCTTGAATAAACGCCCAACTTCCAATACCAACAAACCAAATATAATACCGGCCACCCAATCAAAACCAAGGACGAAGCCTAATGTGGCGATCATCCCATAGCCATACATGAGATTTGTTCGTGTTGCAGGCTTCGACTGTCTGGCAAACCAAGTGACCCCCAACAGCAATAGACTAAACCAAACATAATGTTCCACCAAAATTGGATATAGCATTCAATCCCCTATCTAGTTAATAATGATAGCCTTCATAGAACTTGTTTGGGCTAGCGTTTTGTTTTACCAATTGATTTTACTATTTTTACTCGGCACCTCCAACATAGTGTGGAACTCAAACACGATCGCCATTATTGATGATTCAAACAGTGTCTTCAATATTGGTAAAAGTGGCACCTATTTTATTGATGCCGATAAAAACCTCTCATTTGACACCATTTCATCGGATCTATACGCAAAACGTTTTCGCCCACTGAATCGAAACTACCTGCAGTTTGGCTTAGTCAAAGGCAATGTTTGGATACGCACAGACATTGCCATCCGGACCACCAGCAACATGCCTATCTTGCTGGAAATAAACACCCCCAGACTACAATACCTTGATATATACCTTCCTAACTTATACGAAAATCAGGTCCAAGCAGAACTCGGTGGCGCACGCCCCTATAACAATAGACCAATTAAAGCGCCCCACTATGTGTTTAACATCCCAACGAACTCACCACCTGTTTTTACCTTGTATTTGAAGCTTTCTTCTGATTTGCCGATTAACGCTAAAATTGAACTCAAAACCCTTTCACAAATGAGCCTAGATGCCCAAAAGAACCTAACCTTTACCGGCATCTTAATTGGCATACTCATCACTCTGTTTGTTTGTAATGTGTTCTTTTTTATCAAAACCTCACATCCTATGTATCTCATTTACAGTGGCTTGCTAATTGGTATCACAGCATTGCATCTTTCGATTCATGATCAGATATCCGCCTTTTTTCCGGATCAGATAAATATTCAAGAGCGCATCTACAATCTAGCGGCGCTATCATGCCTGTGCGCTATTGTGTTTTTTTCTCGGCTCTACATAGACACTAAAAACTATCTACCTAGAATAGACAAAGCATTGCTTATCATTGGTTCAATTAATGCCCTATTTGCGGTTGTATTTACCCTTTCTCCAGAGCAAATAAACATAGTGATTCTGTCCTCGATGGTGGTAATCACACTGACGCTACTGACCATTCACGCTGTTGCTGCGTTTATTTATAAAGTCCCTTTTTCTGGGTATTACTTGGTTGCCAGACTAATATTGCTTATAGGACACTTTGCTTGGATATTGTCCGTTTATGGCATTATACCCAGTGCCATGCTATTGGAGTGGGGGCTAACCATCACGATTATTATTGAAGCGATGATCCATTTCACTGGCATCATTGCACAAACAACCCCTTTATTGCAGCGACATGCCCACAGAACCAAACATTCTCAAACTGAGATCGCAGACCTTTTGTCTGATCTGTCCAGTCGTTTGCGTCGTCAAGTCAATATCATTGGCGGGGATTTCACGCACCTTGAACAAGCCGCTACATCAAACGAAACAAGACTGTTTTTATCGAGCAGCCTAACGGCCAACAATAATTTAAAAAATCTGATTGAACGAATTGATCTACTGAATGACGTAAGAGAAAACTCACCACCAGAACAATCTTATCCGATACCACTCGATCAACTAATCGACAACGCATACAACAATGTGCAACGCTTAGACCAAGACAATGCTTTAATAGAAATCAATAGCAACAAAACGGCCCAAGTGGAAATATTGCAGCATGCCTCTATCTTGCAACACCTTATTGAAAGCCTCGTTCAGGAGTTCAAACACTTTACGGACCAAGTGCTTACTCTTGATATTACTCGACACGATCTGAATCGAGAAGGCATCACAATATTAGAACTCAGCTGTTACCCTCTACCTAAACGTATCCACACAAGTACAGCAAGCTTTGACCTGGGCATGCACTACATCACACTGCTTATTCAACACATAGAGGGGGAAATGCAAATATCTGAGAGCAACCATTATCGACGTATTGATATTCAACTCCCGATACGTGCGCACATTCGTCCAGCAAACAGCGAGATCGGCCAGCACAACCACTTTGATATTATACTTTTTGGTCAAACAGACCATGATTTGCAAAAAGCCCTCACGCTGCTGCAAAGTCATATCAATAAAATAGAACACTTTACTACCTTAGAGAGTCTACTCGATTACTTAGAACTACCTACCAAAAGAGAGTCTGGGTCCATTATTTTAGTCTTCGACAATGGGGGACATATCCCCCATGTCACACAACAGAGACTACTTCCATTAATGCGCCATGAAGATCAGTGCTTACTCATCAGCAACAATGTTAAAATGTCATTAGATTACGCCAAGAAACTGGGGTTTGATGAACTGATCGCCTGCTCAGAATTAGAGAGCCAACTGCAGCAGAGAATATCGCGCCTTATACAAAAGGGAGAGAGGCTAAGAAGTACATCCTTGTCACGGATCAAGCCTTTGCGCAAAACACCTTGAAGCAACACAACTAACCTTGAATAATACCAATGAAAGGAGATGATATGGACTGTTTATTTTGCAAAATAGTGAACCGAGATATTCCGGCGACCGTTTTATATGAAGACGATGATGTTCTGGCCTTTGAAGACATCATGCCTCAGGCGCCAACCCATCTCCTAGTTATTCCTAAGCGTCATATAAGCACTTTAAATGATCTCACAGATGCTGATGCTGCGGTAATAGGAAAACTGCCTATCACGGCGGCCAAGATAGCAAAACAAAAGGGCATTAGTGACGCAGGTTATCGCGTTGTGATGAACTGCAATGAGATGGGCGGACAAACCGTTTATCATATTCATATGCATGTACTGGGTGGCCGCGCCATGACATGGCCTCCAGGTTAGCAAGAGGAAATACAATGATCTCTTTTTTAGATAAAGCCGTATTGCAATTTGATCGTGCACTGCAAACGCTGGTACCTCATGCCGCTAAAGCATCGCGCCCTTCTCCTGCAAATTTGCTGGAAGAAGGTACTCTAGACCTTTCTGAGCGTAAGCATTCATCCGGTTTGATGCGCATCAACCACACAGGAGAAGTCTGTGCCCAAGCACTGTATGCGGGACAAGCCACCACAGCAAAACTTGCTGCAGTGCGCGAAGAAATGGAACATGCGGCAGATGAGGAGATCGATCATCTAGTATGGTGTGAGCAACGACTTTATGAACTGGGCAGCAGACCTAGCCTGTTTAATCCATTTTTTTATGGTGCATCTTTTCTTATAGGTGCAGGAGCAGGATTGATCAGCGATAAACTAAGCTTGGGATTTGTTGCCGCAACAGAAGATCAGGTTTGTATTCATCTTCAAAAGCACATGGCAACCTTGCCAGCACAAGATGAAAAGAGTAAAGCGGTGTTAGCACAAATGCATACAGATGAAGCCAAACACAAAGCCATGGCTCTGGCTGCAGGCGGATACGAGTTTCCTAAGCCTATTATGGCTATCATGACACAAGTATCTAAAGTCATGACCACAACAACTTACCGGATTTAATCATGAACAGAGATCTTCATTCTATTCGACGCGACTATCAGTTCGATGACCTCCTAGAAGAGCATGTCGGACATGATCCGCTTACCTTATTTGACAATTGGCTCGAAAAAGCCATAGATTCCTGCCCTGACGACCCAACAGCTATGGTATTGAGTACGGTTGGTAGCGATGGCTGGCCACATTCCCGTGTGGTGCTGTTAAAACAACGTAATGACGCTGGTTTTTCTTTTTTCACTAATTACGATAGCGAAAAAGGCCAACAATTAGCCCTTAATAATAAGGCCAGCATGACTTTTTTTGGCCTGCCCTGTCACGCCAAATTCGTATCGAAGGCCATGTTGAAAAAGTCGCTCGCCATATATCAGAAACCTATTTTGCTAGCCGCCCTCGAGGCAGCCAACTCGCCGCCAGAACATCCAAGCAAAGCACTGTTATTGCCAATCGCGACGCGCTGCAGACGGCGTTTAACGAAGAAGAGCAAGCTTTTAATGGTCAAGATGTGCCCTGCCCTGAAAACTGGGGTGGCTATGTATTAAAACCCAAATTTATTGAATTTTGGCAAGGTAGACCCAGTCGTCTTCATGATCGCATCTGCTTCACACAACAAGACAACAACTGGATCATCACCCGCAAAGCCCCATAGCGATCCAATACATTTCGGTCACTAACAGAACTCGCATTCAAAGCAGGAGACGAAAGGTTAAACTCACTCGCTCCTCTTTGATGCGTTTTCTTACAGGCAAAGAATGCTGCCAAAGCACCTGTGTAGAAGCAGACATTACTAGCCAACTGCTATCTTCCAACTCAAGACTGTGCTTAATCTGGTGATTCGCTTTCAAACGAAATAGGAAAGATCGTTGCGCGCCAAGACTGAGCATGGCCACGACAGGCGCAGGACCCAATGACTTCTCATCATCAGCATGCCAACCCATGTATTCGTCACCGTCTTGATACCAATTCAATAACAAAGCATTAAAAGGCTGCTGCGCTAACGATTCAGCCTCCTCTTTGACGGGTACCAGCCAATCGGGCCAGCCGGTGCCAAAATGATCCTTTCCTGAGTAGCGATAACATATACCCGCATCCGCAACGAAAGCCACCTGACGGGGCACTACAATAGGACGACCAAACATCAACAAACTCTCTCGCTCCCACGGCAAATCTCCCTTAAGTCGCGGCAATAGGTGCTGTAAACTTGAGCTAGAAAATGAGTATCGGTATGATGGCCGAACTTCCACCCCATTTTTTACTTTGGACTTCAATGCAAACCTCTCCTGTTTTTGACCCAACCAAACGCAGCGCATTTTTAGATGTTTATCGTGGCTTTGCTGTTTTACTGATGATGATATTCCATTTTTGTTGGGATTTACGTAATTTTGGTTTCATGGAGTTTTCCATATACGACCCTTTTTGGGTATATTTCCGCAGCCTCATCCTCACCCTATTTCTGACTGCGGTTGGCTGGTCCGCCTACATAGCCTACAATCAGTTTAGCAAGCCATTCACTTGGAAACGCGACATTAAGCTGCTTCTTTCCGCTGGGGCTATTTCACTGGCCACCTACTTAGCTATGCCGAATCAATGGATTTATTTCGGTATCCTGCATTTTATTTTTGTCGCCTCCATCCTCGTAAGACCTGCCGCGAAATGGCCTATTGCTTGTGCCATACTAGGCATAACCATTGTTATGATTTACCACCTCACTCAATGGCTTCACTTCCCTAACGCTTTCTCAACGATCACTCGCTATGTCCCACTCCCTGATCGAACACTGGATATCGTTTTTCCATTTCCATGGATTGGCGTTGTGTTTATTGGCCCTTTGTTGGGTTATTTAAACTGGCACCAATGCCCAACCCCCAATCATATCGTCACTCATGCATTAGCGTTTATGGGACGTTACGCCCTACCTATTTATCTTAGCCACCAGATTATTTTATTTGGCCTTGTGGCGGCGTTCAAAATGGTGCTTTTGCAATTTTCTTGATCACTTTTCGTGCATACCAAACCGTTCGACTTCGTCCTGAAAAAATAGATGAAATTTGATTTTATAGCCTTGCCAATTGCTAACTTTACGCTTCTTCTGGCAAACAAAGTAAGTGACCACTTAGGCATTATTTGTTTCTGAATTTAGAGTTTTTTTCAAGCCTTGATTTTCAATTGAATGCGCACTATTGTTCGTGACAAATCATTAGCAAAAATACTACATATAGTGTGTCAGACAAAAAACACACACTATATAGAGTAGTTTACCTCTTTTTTACAATGCACTAATGGGAAGTTAAGGCATGAGCACTCTCACAGTTACTAAGCGTAACGGGTCGACCGAAAACATCAACCTAGAAAAGATCCATAAAGTCATCGCCTGGGCGGCTGAAGGTCTAGAAAATGTCTCTGTATCCCAAGTGGAGCTAAAGGCACGAATCCAATTTTTTGAAGGCATTCGTACTACAGATATACATGAAACCTTGATCAAATCTGCTGCCGACTTAATTTCTGAGCACACACCAGATTACCAGTACCTCGCTGCGCGCTTAGCTATTTTTCATTTGCGTAAAAAAGCCTTTGGCAATTTTGAACCGCCACATCTTTATGCACATGTAAAAAACCTAGTCCAACAAAAGCGCTACGACTCACATCTGCTTGAAGATTATTCAGAAGATGACTTCAATCAAATGAATGATTTCATTGACCACTCACGTGATATGAATTTCTCATACGCAGCGGTAAAACAGCTTGAAGGTAAATACTTGGTACAAAACCGAGTAACGGGGGCCATCTACGAAAGCCCTCAGTTTATCTACATACTCGTTGCGGCTTGTTTATTCGCAGGCTATGACAAGCACGAGCGTTTGAACCTAATCCGTCGTTTTTATGATGCTGTATCTAAGTTCAAAATTTCATTACCCACACCGATCATGTCTGGGATTCGTACTCCGACTCGTCAGTTCAGTAGCTGTGTATTGATTGAATGTGGCGACTCTTTAGACTCGATCAACGCAACGTCCAGCGCCATCGTAAAATACGTTAGCCAACGTGCTGGTATTGGTGTAAATGCTGGTGCTATTCGTGCTCTAGGTAGTCCAATTCGTGGTGGTGAAGCTTTCCACACAGGTTGTATCCCATTCTACAAACACTTCCAAACTGCGGTGAAAAGCTGCTCTCAAGGTGGTGTGCGTGGTGGTGCCGCCACTGTGTTCTACCCTATTTGGCACCTTGAAGTCGAAAGCCTATTGGTACTCAAAAACAACCGTGGTGTAGAAGAAAACCGCGTTCGTCACCTAGATTATGGCGTGCAGTTTAACCGCTTGATGTATCAACGCTTAATCAAAGGCGGTAACATCACGCTGTTTAGCCCATCAGACGTACCAGGTCTATACGATGCCTTCTTCGCCGACCAAGAAGAATTCGATCGTCTATACACCCTGTATGAGCAAGATCCTACTATCCGTAAGCAAACGATCAAGGCAACGGAGTTATTTACTTTGTTTGCTTCTGAGCGCGCCAGCACGGGCCGTATATACCTGCAGAACGTGGATCACTGTAATACGCACAGTCCATTCGATCCAAAAGTAGCGCCAGTTAAACAAAGTAACTTGTGTTTGGAAATCGCCCTTCCAACCAAGCCACTGAACAGTATCGATGACAAAGAAGGCGAAATCGCCCTTTGTACTCTATCGGCATTCAACCTAGGCGCGCTTGAAAACCTAGATGAACTAGAAGAGTTAGCAGAACTGATTGTTCGCGCCTTGGACAGTTTATTGGATTACCAAAACTACCCGATTCCAGCAGCACAACGTGCAACGGAACTACGTCGTACCCTAGGTGTGGGCGTTATTAACTACGCGTATTACTTAGCGAAAAATGGCGTTAAATACTCTGACGGCAGCGCCAACGAGCTAACACATAAAACCTTTGAAGCCATTCAATACTTCCTATTGAAAGCGTCTAACAAGTTAGCAAAAGAGTTTGGCCCATGCTTGGCTTTTAATGAAACCACTTATTCTAAAGGCATTTTACCAATCGATTCTTACAAAAAAGAAATCGACAATATCGTTTCTAACGAATTGTTCTACGATTGGGAAAGCTTGCGTACAGAGATCGTGACTCACGGTCTACGTAACTCAACGCTAACCGCCTTGATGCCATCTGAAACGTCTTCTCAGATCAGCAACGCAACGAACGGCATCGAGCCGCCTCGTGGTTTTGTTTCTGTGAAAGCCAGTAAAGACGGTATCCTAAAGCAAGTCGTGCCTGAGTTCGAACGCTTGAAAGAAAACTATGAATTGTTATGGACCATTCCATCAAACGATGGTTACCTGCAATTAGTGGGCATCATGCAAAAGTTTGTTGACCAAGCGATCTCTGCAAATACGAACTACGACCCACAAAAATTCGAGTCGCAAAAGGTACCGATGAAGGTCATTTTGAAAGATCTGCTGACAGCTTACAAACTAGGGGTAAAAACCCTGTACTATCACAATACTCGTGATGGCGCTGACGACAAGCAAGAAGACATGGATGATTGCGCTGGCGGTGCTTGCAAGATTTAATTCATCTGTCGTCGTACATTTTTTTGCACGATAGACAAGCAAAGCCTCATCCAAATGAGGCTTTGCTACGTTTAATGCTTTAATGAAATACCCAAATCTATTAATAACTAAGACATTTTTATTTGGAAAATGCCTTATGCTTTTGAGGAATCCCCTAAGACATGAGTTACTCGACTTTCAACCGTAAGCACTTCGATAGTATGAAAGAACCTATGTTCTTTGGCGAAAATGTCAATGTTGCTCGTTACGACCAACAAAAACATCCTATTTTTGAAAAGCTGATTGAAAAGCAGCTGTCCTTTTTTGGCGTCCAGAAGAAGTCGATCTTTCAACCGATCGCAAAGACTTTCAACGCCTAGAAGAACACGAGCAACACATTTTCTTGAGCAACCTAAAATACCAAACCTTATTAGACAGCGTACAAGGTCGTTCACCCAACGTTGCTTTCTTGCCCATTGTTTCTTTGCCCGAGTTAGAAACTTGGATTGAAACCTGGTCTTTTAGTGAAACCATTCACAGCCGTTCTTACACACATATCATCCGTAATATTGTTAACGATCCGACCAAGATTTTTGACGACATCGTTACTAATGAAGAAATTACCAAACGCGCTGACAGTGTGTCGATTTATTATGACCGCCTTATTGAAATGGTGAATCTTTATAACACCATGGGCATGGGCACATTTAATGTTCCTGGCAAAGGCGACATTGAAATCTCCATGCCTAAGCTCAAAAAAGCGCTTTACCTAACTATTGCCTCTGTCAACGTATTGGAAGCCATTCGTTTTTACGTTAGCTTTGCCTGCAGCTTCGCCTTCGCAGAGCGTACGCTCATGGAAGGTAACGCCAAAATTATCAAACTGATCGCTCGCGATGAAGCTCTTCACTTAACGGGCACTCAGCACATGTTGAATTTAATGGCTTCTGGTAAAGATGATCCAGAAATGGCCATCATTGCTGCAGAATGCCAAGACGAGGTCCGTCAAATCTTTATCGAAGCCGCGGAACAAGAAAAAGAATGGGCCACTTATCTATTCAAAGACGGCTCAATGATTGGTTTGAATGCTCAAATCCTAGGTCAGTATGTTGAATACATCACCAACGTACGCATGCAAGCCGTGGGTCTAGAAACCTGCTTTGCAACCAAACATAATCCAATCCCTTGGATCAACGCTTGGCTAGTCAGCGACAATGTTCAAGTGGCGCCACAGGAAGCAGAAATCAGCTCTTACCTAGTGGGTCAAACGGACAACAATCTAGACGACTCAGATTTCGATGACTTTGATCTCTAAGCCAGCAAACAAAACAGCAAGCGACAAAGTTCACCGTGTCTTATTGGGGAAAAAACAAATCCTTGTCACAGAAGACGAGCCCCTATTGATACAACTGGAACGTGCTGGTATTCATGTTGAATACCAGTGTCGTGAAGGCTATTGCTCTTCTTGTTCTATCAAACTTTTATGGGGCAACGTCAGTTATCCCTTTGAGCCTTTAGCATGGGTACAAAGTGGCTACTTATTGGCTTGCTGTGCCATTGTCAAAAGCGATATTGAAATTGCTTTTTTTGACTAACGCAACGTACAGTAACCCGCATAAATCCGGGTTACTGTTGTTATCCAACAGATCACACCAAACAAATAGGCCATAACGGCAAAGTAACTGGGTAGTAAGCAAATCAAGACTAAAAATGCGATGGTTTCTGTCCCTTCGGCCAATCCCCCCAGAAAATAAAGTGACTTATGTCCGTATTCTAGACGCTCAATCTTGCGTTTTTCCGCCATAATGGCAAACGCCAGAAAACTACTGCCCGTTCCCATAAAGGAAAAAATTAGAAAGCTCGCCGCCAACGCGTTATCGACAGGATTCATTAGGGCAAAGCCAAAGACCACCGCCGAATAAAAAATGAAATCCAAGGTAATGTCTAAATACCCCCAGATCCGTAGGGCCTTGTAGCCTAGCTACCGCACCATCTAGGCCATCCATGACCCTATTTATAATCACAAGCACCAATGCCAAAGAGGTGTTTCCAAAGTACAAAGCAGGCAGCACCATCATGCCTATCACAAAACCTAACAAGGTAATCCAATTGGCTTTTACACCTAGCTTATCAATGACAACCGCCGCTAAACGCAAGGGATGTTTCAGCGTTTTAATAAACAATGTATCTAACATTCAGACAACTACCTTGATTCTTTAGGGACGAAACTTTCAAAGACTTGTTACAATATAAACAAAGCCGCGCTCATCGCGCACCTACTTATTCACTTCCCTGCATGATAAGGCTTCTATGATATACGCAAAACAATACGGCTCCGCAGGCCCTAATCTTATCGTTATCCACGGACTATTTGGCAACGCGGACAATTGGCACTCCATCGCACAAAACTTATCGGAACACTTCACGGTACATTGCATTGATCTTCCTAACCACGGGAAATCAGACAGTATGACAGACGCCAACTACCCAAAAATGGCAGAGGCAGTACTTGATTGGGCAACACTTAATAATATCGGCGCTTTTTATTTGCTAGGACACTCTATGGGTGGCAAGGTTGCCATGCAAATGGCAGCGATGGCAACACCAGGCAAAATAGAAAAACTCATTGTCGTTGACATAGCCCTGGTCGATTATCAGCCTAGCCATACTCGCATCTTAGAGGGATTGAAAGCCGTTGAGGAATCGCAGCCAGCGTCACGAAAAGCGGCTGATACACTGTTAAGCCAATACGAACCACAGTTAGCCGTGAGACAGTTCCTATTAAAAAATCTGGTGAAAAGTGAACATGGCTTTACATTAGAACTCTCAATAAAAAACATCGCTGAAAGCTACGCCACCATCTTACAAAAACCCATCATTGAAAACGCGATAAACACACCCACTTTGTTTATCAAAGGCGAAAATTCAGACTACATTATCGCCGCATACCAAGAAGAAACGGCCACACTCTTCCCTAATGCCAGTGTAAAAATAATACCCGGTGCAGGTCACTGGCTCCATGCCGAAAAACCCCTTCCTTTTACCAGTTTGGTAAGACGATTTTTACAATGATCAATCACATAGTGTTTCGGAACATAAGCCATAGCGGTCTTTCAAGAAAGAGGCCGATGGCGGCACCACACCATGGGCTTTAATAAGATAGGGATTAAAACTGACTCTTAGCTTTTCGGGGTACACAGCGTCTAGCAGTACCCCTTTGGTACGCCACATCGTGATCCGCTCTGCTAATCCCTCTAATTTCGTGTCTGTATCGGAATAAATGGCGAACAATGAGCCTGCGCGTACAAAAGCAAAAGAAGGACCTATCATGACTTGCTGCTTATGAAAAAGTAGCTTGAGAATATCTTGTGCAATGCCATTTTTATAAAGCTCGGTATCCACTAACGAAAAAATCATCGTAGATTCATCCAAAACAAAGTTTACTGACCTTAAAATAGAAAGGCGGTCCGTCTCTGTTCTTAAAAACTGAAACTCAAAGCCATATTGCTCAGCCTGACGCGACATCTCCTGCTCATCAACTAAAAGATGTTCACTATAGATCACGGCCAATGGTTTTTTATCAAACCAAATCGCTTCCAATAAAGCCAAACGCTTTTCAATAGGGGCGCCAGAAAAAACCGCACTGGTCGGAACCGAGCACTGTGGTTGAGCCTTCAAATATTCTTCTTTGCCAATAAAAATCGACACCACCATGCCTTCAGACACTGATGAACATACCTGCCGAAAACTGTCCGCCCCAAGGGTGATGAAGACATCTTTATCATTAGAATAGCCGATGTTTTGCATAAACAAAGCACGTCGTACTGGTGTTAACTGAGTATCGGAAGGCAACAATTTAGACAATTGGAAAATCAAAGAACGTACCGAACTTTCTTCAATATCATGGACCACATAAACCGATGCCGATACATTCATTGAGGCAAGCAATATACATATAAGAGATAAAATCCTTTTCACGTTCCTACTCACCTTGATTAGAACGTAATATTGGTAAAGACATAGGCAAACGTGTCTTTAGTCAAATTGTTGTGTCTAGAGACAAGTGCGTTATCGTCTAAACGCGTTTCCATCCCAACCCCCATCGTTGCTTTAGAGTACCCACCTAAAGCCAACTTATAAGACAACCAGGAGTTAAGGAATTTATACTCCCTATTATTTAGTTCACTACCGTACCAAAAGTAGCCATTCACAGCGAATCTATCACCTAGTGGTTGACTACCAAAAAACGACATCATGATTGGTGTTGTTGCGTCTTTGAGTTTAACGTTATCGGTTTGAGTGTCCTGATAGGCATAGGTAAAGCGGGTAATGGCGCCAGACTGGAAGCGCCAATCCAACTCAAGTTCGACACCATTTATATTGACGTCTTCCACCACACCTTCTTCAATAGGACTATCGACAGTATAGGCTGTAAATAGTTTCTGGCTTAACACCATATCCTGCACTTTATCGTGATACAACTTTATATCTGTGGACAAGCCTTGATTTGACCAATAATGATAGTAGCCTATTTCGTAAGACGTAATTTTTTCTTCTTTTTCCCCCTTCACTGCATAGGTAGTTGGCGACACTTCACCACTAAACAGAACATAGTGCCATTTGAAATATTGATCTGCTAAGTCAGGCGTACGAACCGCCTCAGAGACATTAAAACGAAACGACTCCTGCTCTGACAGTTTATAGGCCACACCGAATTTGGGAGACAAAAACTCCCTCCCATTTGGCTGCGCTCAAACATAGCGCCGGTATTCACTACCCAGCGATCACTGGCTCGATATTCCAGATTACTAGAAAGTCGAAACACCTCATCATTGGCTTTACCAGATAAATAATGTTCTGAATCGGCTTCATCCCAACGATACCCTACCGCCGAAATCAAACGTAGATTTTTTGCAGCTTCCCACGTGCTCTGTAGTTCGAGATCATGGCGAGTCTCCAATAAATCGACTTCAGAAGAAGCGTATACAGGGGCAGTAACAGAACCACCAAATAGCAAATTATAAAATGATGGACTGAGTACAGCTTGATGATATTCCCCCATATCTGATTGGTCATAATAATACTGCACTTTTACTTCATGATCGGCTGAGACTTGCTGGCGATAGCTCACTTTAATATGTTCACGGTCAATCAATCGCATCGGCTTATTAATATCATACGAATCTAAACCATAATCTGCGGACTTCAACCTTATCCTTTAAATGGCTCGCTCCGATGTCTAAATCAAAAGAACTATTGACTGTTTCCTTTTGTATAAGCATGTTTCCCATGGACGAGCGATGACCATCATGTCTGTCATTGCCATCGAAATCTTCATCAAAGCCATGGACGGCACTTGTCGAAGCCGACGCCCGATAACTCCAATCGCCATTCAACCCACTGTGCTGCCCGTAAAGTCGATAATCCCCACGGGAGCCAGAATAAGCCGACATACTATTGCCCAAGGTTTCTAAAGGCGACCGGGTAATAATGTTCACAACGGCAAAAAAGGAGTTAATACCATAACTGGCTGCATTGGGGCCGCGGTTAACCTCTACCCGAGCAACATCTTCTATATTCAATGGCAAGGTTGCCCATTCCACCCGCGCGAGTCCCGTACTGTAAACAGAACGACCATTAACAAGCACTTGAATACGACGATATTGATCCAGTTGCGTGCCGTGATAGGACGCCACTTTTTGACTCGACGTTTTATAAGGTACAACAGAAAAACCAGGGACAAATTGCAGTAAATCTTCTACATATTGCATATTAACACGACGAATAAACTCGCCATCTAATACAGACAAAGAGGAAGAAACATCCACTCGCGGCTGAGGCATTTTAGACGGTGTTACCACAACAGGGATACTATCTATAAAAGACTCGTATACTGTCTCATCAGAAAGTTCAGTAGCCAATAGAAAATTATCAGTCTCGGCACTCGCCGGCATATTCAGAGAAAGAAAAAAACCGCGCACATCCATCGCTTCATAACGTTTATTTCAACCTATAATCATCAGCAAGATAGGTCCCTAATACACGAACATCTTCAGAGAAGAAGCGTAATTCTTCAATAGCCGACTGCATCGAAGAAGATTGAAAATGCGCTTCAACATCGACATAAAATTGAGTCGCGGTAAAATTTCCATTCACCATGTAACTCTCTAGTTTCAACATATTAATCCCTTGTGTCGCAAAACCGCCCATGGCTTTATAAAGCGCTGCTGGTATATTGCGCACGCGAAACATAAAAGACGTGATGTACGTTCGCCCTTCTTCATAAACAGGCATTTTTTGCTGACGAGAAAACACCAAAAAACGTGTTGTGTTGCCGACCGAGTCATTAAAATAGGTTTTCAGTACTTTCAAACCATAAAGCTCGGCTGCCAGCTCTGATGAAATCACCGCCAAACCAGGTTCTTCAAATTCCGCAATATGTTTGGCGGCCCCAGCCGTATCATACATAGCTTGGCTTTTTGCCCCTAAGGCCTTAATGTTACCGTCACATTGGGCCAACGCCTGAGGATGGCTGCCTATCCGAGTAATTTGCTCTAGTGTCATAGAGTGACGCGCGATCAAGCAATGATTCACTGGTTCAAAATGCTCTTTCACGACATAAAGTTGAGTCCGCTTTAATTCGCGATATATTTCCTCAACCCGCCCTGCGGTAGAGTTTTCAACCGGAATCATAGCGTAATACGCATCCCCTCGTTCGACCATTTGTAAAGCGTCGACAAACGTCGCACAATTGACACTGGTCCAATCAGGAAAAGTGTGTTTACAAGCCAAATGAGAGTAAGCACCAGGCTCACCCTGATACGCCACTATCTGTGTCGCATCGAGTGTTAAATGTTGGTCAGGCATAAAATAAAAAGCTCTATCATATATTTCTTTTAGATTAACAAATAGACGCTACTATATACACTAAAATGACGCCTGCCGATTCGCCAATGTCCCTCACAAAAAATAGTATGATAAAAAATGGTTAGAAAAATATTTATTCAACTGGTAAAAGGCTACCAATTCTTTATTAGCCCACTATTGGGAAACAACTGTCGTTTTTATCCGAGTTGCTCTCAATACATGATTCAGGCAATTGAAATGTATGGGGTAATAAAAGGCGTGTATCTTGGACTGAGACGATTATCGAAATGTCATCCATGGCACGAGGGCGGTATTGACCCTGTTCCTGCATGCCAATGCAACAAAGAAAAGACCAACAAGATAGAGGAAAAAAGTTAACTCTGTGACGACGACATGTGTAGTTTCAAGTCACTGGCAACCAACACAGCTTGTGTTCTGTTATTGATTTCCAACTTACGAAAAATCGCGGTAATGTGTGCCTTAACCGTCGCTTCCGAGATAGACAACTCGTAGGCAATTTGCTTATTCAACAAGCCTTCATGCAAATAGCACAGCACTTTGTATTGTTGAGGCGTCAATTCTGCCACTTTATTTTGCATTGATAGATCAGGCTTGGGTTGATTAGCAACCACTAGCCTGAGATCCTCCGGCAACCAGATATCGCCCGCCAAAATAGCATGAATAGCTTGCACATAAGTTGCGGGACTCGCTGGTCTTCGGAATAAACCCAAGCGCACCAGCATCAATGACTTTTGCGACCATTGTGCTGTCTTCACTGCCAGAAATGACTGCCACGGGAACATCTGGAAAGTCTTTGCGAATTCGAACCAATCCATATAAATCGCCACTACCAGGCATATTTAAGTCCAGCAGCAACAAATCAAGATCGTTTAGATTGCCCAAACATTGCAAAGTGGAATCCAAATCATGGGATTCCACTATAACAATACCTTCTATCTCCGCCCGTAGCGCACCAGATAGCGCGCTACGGAACAAGGGATGATCATCCGCGATAACAAGTGAAATCACTCTCTGTCCTTTTTAAACATGTAAACGGTCACACATTTAAACGGTTTTCGATTAAATCATCAACCACACTTGGATCAGCGAGTGTACTTGTGTCACCAAGTTGATCATGTTCATTAGCAGCAATCTTCCTTAGAATGCGTCGCATGATCTTACCAGATCGCGTTTTTGGTAATCCTTTACTCGCCCACTGAATCAAATCTGGCGTGGCAATCGGACCAATTTCTTGGCGGACAAATTGTTTCAGCGACTTAGTCAATTCCTCATCCGGCACGACACCGGCGACAGCACTGACATAAACATAAATACCTTGCCCCTTAATGTCATGAGGATAACCAACAATAGCGGCTTCCGCGACCGCAGGGTGCGCAACCAACGCGCTTTCTATCTCAGCGGTGCCTAAACGGTGACCGGACACGTTCAGGACATCATCCATGCGCCCAGTGATCCAATAATGTCCGTCCGCATCTCTTGACGCACCATCACCAGTAAAATACATCCCCTCAAACGTACTGAAGTACGTCTGCTCAAAACGATCATGGTCACCGTACACGGTACGAGCTTGGCCAGGCCAAGAATCCGTGATCACTAAGCCCCCGTCCACTTGCACGCCTTGCTCATTTAGCAAAGTACCTTGGGCATCCACTAACGCTGGCAGCACACCATATAAAGGACCAGTACAAGAGCCAGGTTTCACATCCGCTTGGACTATCCGTGGCGACATCATCATGCCACCCGTTTCTGTTTGCCACCAAGTATCCACTATAGGACAAGAAGATTTACCAATCTCACTGTAATACCAAGACCAAGCTTCAGGGTTAATAGGCTCGCCCACACTACCTAGCACTCGCAATGAATCACGATGACTAGAACAAGTCGCCTCATCGCCTTTTGCCATCAACGCACGAATAGCCGTTGGCGCCGTATACAGAATGGTGACACCAAATTTGTCAACAACGCGACCAATTCTGCCAGAATCGGGATAAGTCGGTACCCCTTCAAACAAGATACTGGTCGCGCCATTCGCTAATGGCCCATAGACCATATAACTGTGGCCTGTAATCCAACCGACATCAGCGGCACACCAATAAATGTCATCAGGCTTAAGATCAAACACCAACTCATGAGTTAAAGACGCATAAACCAAGTAACCGCCAGTGGTGTGTACCACGCCTTTTGGTTTGCCCGTTGAGCCAGAAGTATAAAGAATAAAGAGTGGATCTTCCGCGTTCATCGGTTCAGCTGGGCACTGGGTACTTTCGCTTTTAACTTCAGCTGCCCAGTCTAGATCTCGCCCTTCAAACCAAGGCACGTCCTTTTGAGTATAGCGATACACCACAACCGCTTCTACTGATGGACAAGCATTGTTACTTAATGCCATATCAACATTATGCTTAAGGGGAATGGTATTGCCAGCTCGTCGACCTTCGTCGGCGGTAATCACTAACTTCACTTCGCAATCGTTGAGTCGATCGGCAATAGCATGAGCAGAAAAGCCGCCAAAAATAACCGAATGGATAGCACCAATTCTAGCGCAAGCCAGCATGGCGTATACGGCCTGTGGAATCATCGGCATATAGATAGCGACACGGTCGCCTTTTTTGACACCCTGACGCTTTAAAAGATTGGCTAAGCGACCGACTTCATCGTGCAACGTTTGATAGGTAATCGCTATTTTGTCATCACTTTCTTTATCGCCTTCACAGTAATAAGCGACTTTGTTAGCAGACAATGCTAAATGGCGATCAATGCAATTGTAGGCTACGTTAAGCTCACCATCTTCAAACCATTTAATGCTTACTTGACCACGTTTAAAAGAGGTATTTTTGACTTTTGTATAAGGTGAGAACCAATCCAAACGCTTGCCTTCTCGACCCCAAAATTGATCTGGGTTTTCAATCGACTCCTGATAGCGTTTTTCAAATTCTGCTTGACTCACATTGGCATTTTTTGCCGCCTCATTTGAGGTTGCGCTATATGATGACTTCATAACCCGCTCCATTGTTAAATTTGTTATTCGGATGCTGAACTACTATAACCCGCCAAGCATGACAATCTATTCCACTTTAGTCTTATGACAAAATAGAATCAGGTAAACCGTCCAGCCTTGACAAAAAATGGCAAACGCACTTCTTGTTTCTTACTCGGCTCTGACCAAGCGTCGCGAATAATGGGTGATGCGTTTACTAAAAAATCCTCGCCTTGCTCTTGTATGCGTAATTGAGAGGCTGACCAGGTTCGAATAAAGTCCAAGGTTTGCGTAACAGTCCAATGGCAATTGAGTCTCAAACTCAGGAACATCCATTAAGGCAAAAGGAAATTGAATATCCCGATACTGATTCCATAATAAACGGCTCTGAGGGGGCCAATAAGTCGTCAAATGCGGCAACACAGACTCTGCAATGGCTTTGTCCTCAGCCTCCCCTACCTGCAACCAGTTATATCCCCAGCAAACGAACATCCCACCAGGCTTTAAAACACGTTTAAGCTCTGTCCAAAAAGCCTCTAAATCAAACCAATGCAATGCATGAGCCACACACACTACATCAAAATAATGATCTGGATAAGGGGTCTTTTCAGCTGGGCAAACTTGATAATTCACTTTGCGATGCGGTGTCGCTGCGGTGATTTGTGATTCGCTTATGTCAGATGCTTCTACACGATCAAAATACGCCGCCAGATCAACAGAAGCCTGTCCCGTGCCACAAGCACAATCCCACACCACGCTAGGCGAAGTTACTTGCTGAGATAACCAATAATAGAGCTCAGCCGGATACAAAGGCCGAGTGCGTGAATAATAAGTAGAAGATTGCCCATCAAAAGTACGCATAGAAACCCCAGGACTAAATAGCATTCACACCCCAACCGCTTAATGAAGGTTCAAAGCAACATGGCTTTTGCCATCTCACTATCTTTACTAAATAACTCCGTATCGATAAAGCACATCTCGAGCTTCATCAACCCCCTTTACTCGATAGGCCTGCATGCCTAACCGATTCGCGGTATCGATATTCACTTGATTATCATCAATAAACAAAATTTGTTCAGGCAAAACCTGTAACTGCTCAATAACATGCTGATAAATGGCGTCATCAGGCTTCACAAAGCCCACCAAATGAGAAGCATAATAACTGTGAAATTTACCTGCGAGTGCCATTTCATCCATGAGCCTAGGCCAGTGCGCCGCATTTGTATTCGATAGAATAGCTCGATGATATTCCGGCTTAACCGACTCAACCAACTCAAGCGCTCCTGCAAACAAGCCTCTGGGCCATGCCTTAAAAGACGCCTTAAATGTCTCCTTGTCTATATTACTGTTTACTTCCTTTAACAGTCTATCTGCAAATTGGTCAAAGGTAATTTTACCAGAATCAAAGGCTGCTACGGTTGGTGAACGTAACCACTTCAGCCAAATCTCAGACTCTTCACCTTGAGTATTCAACATAGCATGCATTTCGGAAATGTCGCCTAAATCAACCAAAACATTGCCCAAATCGAACAGTACAACACGAATATTATGGCTTTCTCTCATCATTTCCTTACCTTACCCCATCGGCAAAAAATTGCTCATGTAAAAAAGAATAAAGGCTTTAATACCCTGCTATGGTCTGTCTTTACTCGCTTTTATCATAAGCAACTTTTTGCCGATATGGAAACCTCATCTATAAGCAACAAATAGCGCATATGTGCACAAAAAATGAAAGATCACTGACATTATTAAAATAAAGCCATAAATATCAAATAGATAAATATCTGGCATGAAAATCGCTATAGGTTATTTAACTAACCCCACTAACTAGGAGAAAAATAATATGAAATTGGGATTTGTTACCAAAACGCTTCTTTCTACTGCAACGGCAGCAGCGATTGCCCTATCAGCAGGAAACGTATCCGCTGCGGAGAACCGCAACTACATTTTAGCAACGGCCTCAACAGGTGGTACTTATTATCCTGTTGGTGTGGCGATAGCCACGCTAAGTAAAGTCAAACTCGAGCCTAAATTTGGCCTTTCTGTATCAGCAATCAGCTCGGCTGGATCCGGTGAGAACATCAAGCTTTTGCGTGAAAATCAAGCTCAATTCGCTATTCTACAAGGGCTTTATGGTGCTTGGGCGTGGGATGGAGAAGGTCCATTTGAAAGCTCAGGCAAGCAAACCGAACTTCGCTCTGTCTCTATGTTGTGGCAAAACGTCGAGCACTTTGTACTCAAATCCGATTTAGCCAAAACAGGCACAGTCGCCGACTTGAAAGGCCTTGAGGATACCAATCATAAATTCTCAATTGGCACTAAAAACTCAGGAACAGAAGGCTCTGGTCGCCAACAACTCAAAGGCTTAGACATTGACCCAGACAAATTTGCCCTTGCTTATATGGGCTATGGTGCCAGCGCAGATGCCATGCAAAATGGCAACATAGATGGTATGAACACTCCTGCAGGTGTACCGGTCAGCGCAGTGACACGTCTTTATGCTTCGATGGGCGACAAAGTCAAAGTACTAGACTTTACCGATGAGCAAATCAAACAAGCAAACGGCAATTACGAGTTATGGACTCGCTACGTCATCCCTGCCAACACCTACCCAGGTCAAACCAAAGACATTAATACAGTCGCTCAGCCTAACTTCTTAGCAACGCGTGCAGATTTATCAGAAGAGGATGTCTACGAACTGACCAAGTCACTGTATGAAAACCTCTCCTACCTCAGTGCTATCCATAAAGCAACGTCGGTGATGTCGATAGAAAAAGCCATCGAAGGACTGCCTGTACCCTTGCATCCAGGCGCCGCACGTTATTATCGTGAACGCGGTATTAATATACCAACTCGCCTAATCGCAAAATAACAGCGCAAAATAACAAGACATACAAGGGTTATCGCGTCGTACGCCTGTGCGGCGCGACACTTTTCTTCTTGCTCAACACGTTCTTTTGCTCTTATAAAGGTAGCTTGTCTATGACTGCTTCATCGCAACCCACCGCACCTCAAGACATCAATCTTGACGATTTCGAAACAAAATACCGTTCTGGCCCTTGGCTAAATAGGTTCGTTTTTATCCTGTCGATTTTTTTGGCAACGGCACATATTTATATTAACACTATCGCCACACTGCCTGAACTTTGGGTCTCTGCTTTTCATTTTTCTGGCTTCGGTATCCTATGTGCTTTGCTGATTCCAGCCAACCCTAAATGGCGAGACAGCAAAACCGCGCTATGTATCGACGGCGCCATCGTATTTGCGCTAATTGGCATGGTGCTTTATATCGTCTTTTTTGAAGACGCACTTTATGCCAGAGGAGTAACGTTCAACACCTCCGATTGGATTGTATCCAGTATGGCGGTGTTATTGTCGCTTGAGCTTATTCGCCGAACCAGCGGCTGGTTTATCCCTTTCCTTATCCTTGTCGCATTGACCTATGTCGTCCTCTGGGGAAGTTGGCTAGGAGGCATGTTTAATTTTCCTGGCCTGAGCCTTGAAACCTTACTGTATCGCAGTTTTTTCAGCACAGACGGTATGTTTGGTTCCATCTCTAGGATCTCATGGAGCTTTGTCTTCATGTTTATTTTGTTCGGCGCTTTTTTAGTCAAGTCTGGTGCAGGCGATTTTATCATTGATCTATCTCGCTCACTTGCCAGCAAGATGATTGGTGGACCAGGTTTTGTTGCCGTACTCGGCTCGGGCTTAATGGGCTTCAGTATCAGGCTCCTCTGTTGCCAATACAGTATCCACTGGTGTCATTACCATTCCATTAATGCGTAAAGCTGGATTCCCAGCACGCTTTGCCGCAGGCGTAGAAGCGGCGGCTTCTACAGGTGGACAACTTATGCCCCCAGTTATGGGGGCCGGTGCCTTTATTATGGCATCCTATACACAAGTCTCCTACGTGACGATCATCAGTGTCGCGGCCATTCCAGCGCTACTTTATTTTCTTTCCGTCGGGTTCTTTGTGCGTGTGGAAGCCAAACGCAGTAAAGTGATCGCGACAGAAAGTGACAATGCCGTCGACATACTCCAAGTTCTCAAAGATGGCTGGCATCACATCGTACCGCTTGGCGTGTTAGTAACATTGTTAATCCAAGGCTTTACCCCAACTTACGCCGCAGGCATCAGCATTCTAGCCGTAATTGCCGCTTCATTTTTATCTAGCAAACACCGAATGGGACCTGCTGCCGTTCTTGATGCCATGGCGCAAGGGGCAAAAAACATGTCAACCACCGCGGTGTTGCTTGTCGGTATTGGTTTAGTCGTTAATGTGATCAGCACCACCGGTGTAGGCAATACCTTTTCTATTTTGATTACCAATTGGGCGGGCGGAAGCTTGCTCTTCACCATTATTCTGGTGGCGATTGCGTCCTTAATTTTAGGCATGGGTCTGCCTGTAACGGCCGCCTATATTGTACTGGGCACACTCTCTGCACCAGCCTTGTTCAACTTGATTGCCGAAAGCCAATTATTAGAGATGATGACGACAGGCAATTTACCCGAAGCAGCCAGTGCGGTGTTTATGCTGGTCGATCCTTCCGCCATCGCAGCATTGGCCCAAGGTATGCCGATGGAGCAAGCGCAAGCTTTACTAACACAAGTGCCTAACGATTTCAAAAGCATGCTAATGGATCAAGCGCTAGGGGCGCAAAGTGTTGCCATGATATTGGTCACTGCCCATATGATCATATTTTGGTTGTCCCAAGACAGTAACGTCACCCCGCCAGTCTGCTTAACCGCTTTTGCTGCGGCCGCCATTGCCAAAACACCGCCAATGCTAACAGGGATGACAGCATGGAAATTAGCAAAAGGGTTGTACATTGTGCCTCTTTTAATGGCATATACCCCATTAATTGGTGGTGATAGCGAAACATTACTACGCCTGTCATTCTTCGCTATTTTTGGTATGTATGCTTTGGTTGGCGCCATGGAGGGATATTTAGAAGACAAACTGTCCTTACTAACTCGACTGATTGCATTGATCGCTTCTATCATGATGCTATGGCCGGATTTGGCCCTTTGGATTCAATTTATCGGTCTTGGTATTTTCTTGGCGCTGTTTGTGATGGGGAATAGATCTTTTAAAAAGACGGCCTAAAACGTTCTGCGCGGCCAAAAACAAAAGGCACCTCATGGTGAGAGTGCCTTTTTTCACTTAATCAGCGTCACCCATATGGCTGACTCATTATGGTTTTATGCTTTTGCCTTCGCTTTTGTCACCAGACATCAAAGTTAGCCAACGTTTAACGTTCGCATCATATTCAACCCGCTCGGCTTTAGAGATGGACTGAGTGGTCGGTATTTCAGCAGTCATTGGATTAACCGGACGTCCTCTGACATGCAACTCATAATGTAAATGAGCACCTGTTGTACGCCCCGTATTACCAGACAAAGCAATAACTTGACCACGTTTAACTTTTTGACCTTGCTTCACTAAAATTTTGCTTAAATGCAAGAAGCGTGAGCTGTAAGGTCCAGTGTAATCCACCACCACATATTTGCCTGCATACTTATGAGTGGCAATACGTGTCACTATGCCATCACCAGTCGCTAACACTTCCGTTCCTGTTGGCGTCCCCAGATCCACGCCATTATGGGGCGCTGGATGGCCTGTGATAGGGTGCAAGCGGTTAGCATTAAAAGGCGAAGTAACTCGATATTCCTTACGGGTAGGCCAACGCAGTAGAGCCGGTGTTAAGCTGTTGCCATTCTGATCATAAAAACGACCATCTGAGTGCAAAAAAGCACGATAAGTTTGTCCCTGAACCGTAATTTCCAACGCTTCTAATTGGCTTTCGCCAACTTTTACATTATTAATACTGCCGTTTTTAACCACAAAATTAAAAGTGTCATTGGCTCGAACATCTTTTCGAAAATCTACTCGGCCTTTTAAAACATCATTAATTATGAGGATGTTTGCATCAGATAAGCCGGCTTTTTTAGCCGAAAGATAGAAGTTACCGACTATTTTGCTATGAACCACTTTGTCTTTATAAGTGATAGGCTTAATGTGTTCTTCATAAACAAAACCACCGCTGTCATGCTGAACATAAGAAACACTTTTACTAATATCAATACGTCGGGTAAGAGAGAGCAATTCGCCGTTTTCATCTAGTTTAAAGGTGAACTTATCATTCGGCAGTAAAGGCTCAAGTACCAGATATTCTTGATCTGCTTCAAGCACAGCATACATAGACTCTCTGGACAACCCAAGACGCGCAAAAATACGCTCTAAAGTATCACCAGACTTAATCACATAGTCTATTGAAGGAAGTGGCGCTGTGACTGTTTCAACATTTTTCAGTGGATCCGTTGTCACCAAAGAGTCATAGTCGTTGTCTTCATCCGTATTGGTATCTTCCTTAACAACGGGTTTTCTAGTCGTTGCTTCTTTTCGAACTGTTGTCTCTTTTTTACTGTTGGGTAAAGTAAAATCTTTTACATCCTGAGTTGGTGATACAAGCGATTCATAGACAAACAACAAGATAACAAAAACAACAAATATAAGAGATAACCAAACTCTGGGACCAGACAAGATCCAACGCGAGAGGCGTGTTATAAATTGCATAAATAAAAACTCATTAAACGAAGATATGGCCCATAAAGAACCTAACTATGCACTAACCCATAGTTCGTACATACTCTCAAATATAGGACAAAAACAAAGCCATGCTTTGTAGCATATGCTTATTTTCTTGCCACTGGTGGAATGAAAATAATCACAATCCATGCCCTTTTATCCCATGGTTTTACACAACCCATACGGATAGGACATTTAACACTCAATTTTTCGGCGTAGGATACGGCATTTACCCAGTCAAAGAAACACTCACCCTATTGAAAGCATCTTCACACTGTTTTTCTAAGATATTTTTTAGATTAGCCATTTTATTAGCTAAATTTCTGTCGTTTTCTTGCATATAACACAGGCAAAATGATTGGACGCTTATAGTGACTCTACGTAGTATTAAAAGATCACTATTGAACCCTAACTCTACTGAATTAAATTATGCAGTATTCGCCTTTGTCTTTTGCCAGTTCGCAACGCGTATTTTTTAATCGTTGTGACACATCAAGTCCATTAGAGTCGACTGAGCTGGTGGAAGAAATGCCACTTGCCATCAGTATTAATGATATTTCTTATGCCGTGATGATGGCCACCCCAACCCACTTGGATGCCTTTGTCGTCGGTTTTGCTCGTAGTGAAGGCCTGATTGAACAGATTAACGATATACGGGATTTGAATATTCAGCGCACGCAAACACCACCTAGCATCGACAGTATTGCCATCAATGTAGAGCTAAGTCCACGTAGGTTTGCTCAGTTCAAACAAAAACGACAAACTCATCTTGGTGCCACAGGCTGCGGATTATGCGGCATAGAATCCTTAACTCAAGCTATCCCCAATCTAGCAACACTTCCCCCATGCCAAGTCATGGAAGAAGCGGCGCTAATCGCATTAAAATCACGTTTGTCTGAGTTCCAAATATTAGGTAACAAAACCAGGGCGGTGCATGGTGCCCTATTAATCTCACCTGACGGCAGCCCAATAGTCTGCATGGAAGACATTGGACGACATAATGCCCTTGATAAGGTAATTGGCTATGCACTGCAACAGGATATAAACTTACAGAATCACAGTGTTTTGATGTCAAGCCGATGCAGCACTGAGCTGGTACAAAAAGCCGTTCGTGTAGGACTATCCAGATTGATTCACCTAGCCTCACCAAGCACATTGGCCGTCAAGCTTGCTCAACATTACGGACTAACATTGATTCATTTACCCAAGCAAGATGCGCCTCGAGTATACGCGTCTTCAATCCAGTCAAAGGACTCAAACGATGAGTAAAAAAACCGATTTTTACACACCATACAAAGGACCGGCTGGAGGCTGGGGCGCATTACAAAGCACCACCAAACACTGGCTAAAAAGTGAAAATGCCGTACGCAATATTCACACGTTACTAAAAACCAATCAGCCCCATGGTTTTGATTGTCCAGGCTGTGCTTGGGGAGAAAAACACGACCCTGCGAAAATTCGCTTTTGTGAAAATGGCGCCAAAGCTGTTAACTGGGAAGCCACCTCTCGCAAAGTCGATGCCGCATTCATGGCCGAACATAGCGTTAGTTGGTTAAACACGCAAAGTGATTACTTCTTAGAATATCAAGGCCGACTCACAGAACCCTTGCGCTACAACCGAGAAACCGATCACTACGAAGCCATTTCTTGGGAAGACGCTTATCGACACATTGGCGAAACCCTAAAAAAACAAGCCGATCCTAACAATGTGGCCTTTTATACCTCTGGACGCGCCAGTAATGAAGCCGCGTTCTTGTATCAGCTATTCGCTCGTGCCTATGGCACCAATAATTTTCCAGATTGCTCAAATATGTGCCACGAAGCCAGTGGTTATGCGCTTACCAGCAGCATTGGTATCGGTAAAGGCACAGTGGAAATAGACGACTTCGAACTCGCAGATGCCGTCTTTGTGTTCGGGCAAAACCGGGCACTAACCACCCTCGTATGCTAGAAACCTTAAAAGAAGTCGTGCAACGTGGCGCCCAACTACTCACCTTCAATACGCTACGGGAACGGGGTTTAGAACGTTTCCAAAACCCTCAAAGTCCAGTGGAAATGCTCACCAATGGTTCAAAACCAACCAATACCGGCTACTTCTGTCCAAAAATTGGCGGCGATATGGCAGTGGTGCGCGGTATGGTCAAGGTGCTTATCGACTTAGAAGAAGCTGCTCAACAACAAGGCAAAGCCGTTTTTGATCATGACTTTATCAAACAACATACCCAAGGCTTGGATGACTATCTTGAGCAGGTCAAACAAACCTCTTGGCAAGACATTATTGATCAATCAGGCCTAAGCAAAGAAGACATCACTCACGCTGCCAACGTTTATGCCCAAGCAGAAAGGGTTATTTTAACTTGGGCGATGGGCATCACTCAGCACCACCATTCTGTGGCGACCATCCATGAAATGGTCAACTTGATGGCATTACGTGGCAATTTGGGCAAACCAGGCGCCGGTGTTTGTCCTGTGCGCGGCCATAGTAATGTGCAAGGTGACAGAACCATGGGCATTAATGAACGCCCTTCTCAGGCATTCCTTGATGCCTTAGAAAAACGCTTCCACTTCACGCCACCACAAGAACACGGTTTGGCCGTTGTGGATACCATCCGTGCTATGCGTGATGGCAAAGTCGGTGTCTTTATCGCTCTTGGTGGTAACTTTGCCGCTGCCACACCGGACACACAAGCCACAGTGCAGGCATTAAAACAATGCCAACTTACGGTTCAAATCAGTACTAAACTCAACCGTTCTCACCTGATTACGGGCACCGAAGCGATTATACTGCCTTGTCTTGGCCGTACCGACATAGATCATCAAGCAAAAGGCCAGCAAAAAGTCACCGTAGAAGACTCTTTCAGCATGATTCATGCTTCTGGCGGCGTATTAGAACCCTTAAGCAAAGAGCAAAAATCTGAACCCGCCATTATCGCAGGCATCGCCGCGGCTACATTAGGCAATTTCCCGATCGATTGGAACGAAGTGGTCAGCGACTACGACCTAATTCGTGAGCACATCGCAGCAGTCGTTCCGGGCTTCAATGATTTTAACCAGAGAATTTTACAAGATGGTGGGTTCTATCTCGGCAACAGCGCACGAGAAAGAAGCTGGAAAACCCCTTCAGGAAAAGCCATTTGCCACAGCCATGTATTACCTGAGTCCATTTTGCCAAAACGTGCGCAAGACTTGCTGTCAGATAAAACCCTGATATTACAAACACTGCGTTCACACGACCAATACAACACCACAATTTATGGTATGAACGACCGGTACCGTGGCATAAAGGGCGAACGCAAAGTGGTCTTTATCAATCCAGCCGACATACAACGTCTCGGCTTTGAAGAAGGCCAAAGCGTGACATTGCGCTCAATTTGGGATGATGGTGTTGAGCGAAAAATCAGTGGCTTCAAACTGGTTCCTTATAGTATTCCAGCGGGCAACATTGCCGCTTACTACCCAGAAACCAACCCATTAGTTCCGCTCGATAGCCATGGGGAATTCAGCAATACGCCAACCTCAAAAAGTATTGCCATAGAGTTAGAAGCTTTCGAAGAAGAAAGCAACGACATCGCGGTTGCTACACTTTAAGTAAGACTAACTTGTTTATACGTCACTTCCTCGGAAGAGGTAGTGACGTTAAAGGTAATCACCTGTAAATCGACGGCATTCGTTTTGCGACAGCCTCTGAAGAGAAAATGACGAAGGGTTGTTAGCGGCAGAGAATGCCCCTAAAAGATGAAAAATAAAACACGGGTCAATGACGCCACATAACCGGAAAGAAAAGCACCAACACGGTAAAGTATTCTAATCGCCCTAAAATCATCGCAAAACTCATCAACCATGTCCCGGTATCACTCAATGGCGCAAAGTTGCTACCAAGTTCAGCAAACCCTGGACCCAATACATTTAAACAAGCGGCAGTGGCACTTAGAGACGCCATAAAGCTCATTCCGGTTGCCATCAATAAAAGCGTAAATACTACCGTCACAATAGCCGCCAAACACATAAAACCCATTATCGAATGGCGCACAGACTCACTGATGGTTCGCCCCTGAAACTTCATCGCAAACACGCCATTTGGATGCACTAAACGCTTGATTTCCAAACCGATTGATTTAAACGAAATAATATTACGGATGACTTTATTCCCGCCTGCCGTCGAGCCAGCGCAGCCACCAATATAACCGACAAAAATTAACACTATCGAGGTAGCAGCAGGCCAAGCACCAAAATCCGTTGCGGCATAACCTGTACTGGTAATAAATGAAATTACATGAAAAAAAGATTGGGTTATCGACACCCAAAAACCCGCTTCCGACTTTGTCTGGAAAAGAAACAAAGCCAATAGCAAGGCCACGACGGTAATAATCCATAAAAATCCGTGGGTTTCTTCGTCTTTCCAATACAGCTTAATACTACGGGCAATATAGACACGATAATGCAAAGCAAAATTGACCGCCCCCAACACCATAAAAAGGTTACAAATCCATAGAATCAGTGGACTCTGAAAATACCCCATACTGGCATCGTGGGTAGAAAAACCGCCCGTAGAAACCGTGGTAAAGCTATGACCAATTGCATCAAACGCCGACATGCCTGCCACGTAATAACTCATTGCACACAATACCGTAATCGCTAAATACACCATCCATAAGTAATGCGTCGTGCTGGACATGCGGGGAGAGAGTTTGTCGTCTTTAATCGGCCCCGGTGTTTCCGCTTTTAAAAGGCGCATGCCTCCTATATTAAGCATGGGAAGAATAGCGACCACAAAAATCACCACACCAAGGCCCCCCATCCACTGTAAAAACTGGCGATACATCAAAAAAGTGGGTGACATATCATCCAATCCAGATAAGACAGTGGCCCCAGTAGTCGTTAACGCGCTAATGGACTCAAACACCCCATCTGTAAAAGAAACCTGCGCAATCGTGATAATAGGAATGGCACCTAATATGCCAACACACAACCAAGTTAAACTGGCAAACAACATCGCCTCTCGAGTGTTTACCGAAGGCAAGGGAATCTTCTTAAAACCTACCAACAGAATCAAAGAAATAATAAAAGTAACAATAGCTGGCGTAACAAAGGCACGGCCTACACCATCCTTAAAAAACATAAAGGACAACTCGCCAAACACAAACTGGACCACGCTCATCCAGATACAAGGCATGGTCAGCAAACGCACAATCAACAATGGGCGAATCATCGGAAGCGGCCACTCCTATAAACAATCAATATCGTACAACATGATAAAATGAACGGCCAAGCCGCCTAACAGAAATGTGATTCAACCCGTGCTTTTTTAAAGACAAACCGACACAGAGTGAATTAATGCGCACACTATAAGACAATCAGACCTTTGACTCTAGGCTCAACCTTTTTCATCCGTCCAAAACATCAAAAAAACTTAAATATGTAAACAGTGTGGACGAATTGCGCATCCTGTGCTTTTATTAAACAAAACAATAAATACTTCAGAAAGGAACCGCTATGGAAAACATAATTCTCGTTGATTTTTTTCACCTCACTGTTCTTGCCACCACGGTTTGCTGTTTTTTAGTGATCAGCAGCAAACGTGTCATTGAATTGTGTTCTCAAACCCAGTCAGGCAAATAAAAAAAACCGAGCCTAAGCTCGGTTAATATCACCAAATTGACAGTTAACGGTCTTGTAGCACAGACCGTTATATTCTTATTTAAGCGCTCTCACTTTAAAGCTTACTTGTCATCTCAGGCAGAACCACAAACAGATCCCCAACCAAACCATAATCGGCCACTTGGAAAATTGGGGCATCTTCGTCTTTGTTGACCGCCACGATAACCTTAGAATCCTTCATACCCGCCAAATGCTGAATCGCGCCAGAAATACCAAATGCCATATACAGTTCTGGTGCAACGATCTTACCGGTCTGCCCAACTTGCAAATCATTCGAGACAAAACCTGCATCCACCGCCGCACGAGACGCCCCCACCGCCGCGCCTAATTTATCGGCTAAAGCTTCCACTAGCGCGAAGTTATCGCCACTGCCCACACCACGACCACCTGACACTATGCGACTGGCACTGGCAAGGTCCGGACGAGTTGACTCCGTGATGTCATCCGATTGCCAGCATGACAAAGTGTTATCTACACTAAAGCCCACCGACTCAATCTCACACGCTTGAGCACTTTGTTGAGTCGTTTTATCAAAGGCAGAGGCTCGCACGGTAATGACTTTTTTATCGTCCAATACCGTCACCGTCGCAATAGCGTTCCCCGCATAAATCGGACGTTTGAATTGCTCGGCACTCAATACCGCGCAAATATCCGACACCTGACCCACATCCAACAAGGCTGCCACTCTGGGCATAAAATCTTTCGATTCAGAGTTAGATGGGGCAATAATGTGTGAATAATGCTCGCTCAAGTGAACAATGAGATCTCCCATAGATTCTGCTAAAGCATGCTCATAGCAACCAGCGTCCGCACAGAGAACCTTACTCACGCCAGACAAACGTGCCGCCGCGTCAGCTACTGAGGCAATATTGTTACCCGCAACCAAAATATGCACGTCATTACCGATCTGATGAGCGGCGGTCAACGCAGACAAAGTAGACGAGGCCAAGGTAGTTGAAGTATGTTCTGCTACTAATAACGTAATCATGAAATCACCTTTGCTTCGTCTTTTAGTTTACTGATCAATTCATCCACCGACGCCACTTTTACGCCCGCACTTCGCATGGCTGGCGCTTCGACTTTATCTAATCGGCAATGGGCTTTTGGTGTCACGCCCAAATCTGCCATAGTCAGAGTCTCTAGAGGCTTACGTTTGGCTTTCATGATGTCTGGTAATTTGGCATAACGGGGTTCATTAAGGCGTAAATCCGTTGTCACAATCGCAGGAAGTGTCAAAGCGATCGTACGTAGACCACCATCAATCTCACGCGTCACTAACGCCGTGTCGCCGTCAATAACCAGCTGAGAGGCAAAAGTTCCTTGTGGACGCTTGGTCAACGCCGCCAACATCTGCCCCATTTGATTATTATCAGAATCAATCGACTGCTTACCCAGTATCACCAGTTCAGGCTGCTCTTTTTCAATCACTGCAGCAAACGCTTTGGCGACATTTAAAGGCTCTATTTCGCCTTCGGCCTCAACTAAAATACCACGATCAGCCCCCAATGCCATGGCATTACGCAACTGCTCTTGGCTTTGAGTGGTTCCCACACTCACAACAATGACTTCCGACGCCACACCGGCTTCCTTGAGACGTACCGCTTCTTCAACCGCAATTTCACAAAATGGGTTCATCGACATTTTAACATTGGTTAAATCCACATTACTTTGATCGGCTTTCACGCGCACCTTAACGTTGTAATCAATCACGCGCTTAACACCCACTAGTATTTTCATCTTTCTCTTGCCTTATCAATACTGTCTAACCATTTTCAACTCAACATCCGCGCTTTGACTGCTTCGGGAATGGCTTTGGCTTTTAATACTCCCGACGCATCGTGACACGCCCATACACGTTTTTCGAGGCATTCAACCGCCAGATCTTCACCATTAAATAGCTGATGACGAATGCCAAAACTGGCTCGTCCCACCTGAGTAAACTCACTCTTAATCGTGACCTGATCACCATATTTAGATGGCTTAAAAAACTGTGAGCGAGTGTCCACCATGGGAAAACCCACGTCTTTTAACTCATCACGAATATAACGAAGCGTGTAACCCATGGCCTCAAATAACGCCCCTGTTGACGCATCAAAAAAGGCAAAATATCGTGGATAAAACACGATATCGGCGGGGTCGCAATCCCCCCATTCAATGTGTAATTGACGCTCATTTTTAAACATGACGCGCCCCTTACAGACTGATTACCAAATCCGATAGAGGCTCTTGATACAGTAATGCAATTTGATCTTCACGATGAGCTTGCACTGCACGTTGATTCAAAGAGCCTTTATCCGTAATTTCATGAGCATCAATACTCGGTGGCACAGCCTGCAAGAGAATGCGCTCAACAACGGTAGAGCTTCCCGTACTCTGTTTTGCAAACGCCACCAGCTTCTGTTTAAAGGCTTCACGTACCGCGCTATGAGCAATAATGTCTTCGTTAGTTTCCTGCAAATCATGTGGCAGAATAGCCTGACAATGGGTACTAATCAGGAAAAATTAACGCGGTGATATAACTACGATTAGTCCCGCATAACACAACATCTTGCACAAAGGGCGCAAAGGCACTGATGAATTTTGCCCGCAAGGTTCCCGCACTCACCCAAGTACCGCTGTCCAATTTAAAATCTTCGGACACTCGGCCATCAAAACGAAAACCACGCTGTGGCGCGTTTTCATCAAGATAAGCAATGGCGTCACCTAAACAATAATAGCCTTCTTCATCAAATGCTTTCGCTGTCAATTCTGGTTGACGCCAGTAACCCGGCATCACGGTTTCCGCTTTGACACGCGCTTCTAACTTACCTTCATTTGGCACCAACTTGATAGAAACCCCAGTGAGCTGGCACGCCAATCACACCGGACGTGGATTCTTCAACCGAGGCAAAGGTCGCAGAAGGCGCGGTTTCCGTACAACCCAACCCAGTCACCATGGGGATTTTCTTGCCCGTATATTGAATCGCCAAAGCATCCAAATCATCCCAAATATGCTGAGCCAAACCCGCTGCGGCAAAAAAAGTAAACTGTAAACGGGCAAAAAACTTCTCTGCAAGCTCACTGTCGGCTTTTAAATGTTTCACCAACAACTCAAAGCCTTTTGGCACGTTAAAGTACACAGTAGGCGAAACCTCGGCCAAATTACGTAAGGTCTTGGCAAACAGTTTTTCGGTTGGTTTACCGTCATCAAGATACAGACTGCCGCCGTTATACAAGGCAATCCCGATGTTATGGTTGCCACCAAATGTATGATTCCAAGGCAACCAGTCCACCATAATCGGCGGCTGATCTTTCAAAAACTGCATAACCTGATGAATCATCACCTGATTAGCACAAATCATACGCTGAGTATTGATCACGCCTTTTGGCATGCCTGTGGTGCCAGATGTAAACAAAATCTTCGCAATCGTATCACCAGTAACCTGAGCGTTCTGTACATCAACCGCCGTAGATTCTGGGTAATCCCAAGCAGATTGAAAGGAGATAATAGGATTAGCAATCTTTGCCGCTACTGCGTTTTCAAGAGTATTCCCTTTCAACACCATCACGGGGATTTGATCATCATGACATACAGCTTGAATGGCAGATTCATAAGGCGCTAATTCATCAACCACTATCATACCAGGGTCAAAATATCAAAAATCCCCTGCAGTTTTGTGTAGTCCGTCGCAATAAGAGAATACGCGGGAGAGAGCGGCGAATGAGCAATGCCAACATACATGCCCGCTAAGGCCAGCATTAAATGCTCCAAACTGTTGCCACACAGAAAGACAATTGGACGCTCAACCGAAACAGGCTGGGTCAATAGCCAAGAGGCGATTTTACGCACTCTGGTCACCGCCTGTGCATAGGTTACCTTATGCCAATCACCTTGTTCATCGCGTTCTGCAACAAACAATTGGTCTGGTGTTTTTTCCGCCCAATATTCAAGCTGATCCGTCCAACAACGCGCGTAGTCATCTAACGCCTTTTGACTATTAATGATTTGCACACCATCCTCTCGTTTCTCAATATCAATAGGATGGGCAACGACTTTAATAGGATGAAATTCACCGTTCATTTTTTGCTCCCACAACCACTTTGGTTATTTTTATGCGGCTAGAGTGTTAGGGCGTGATTTATTAACCACGGCCGAATTGTTATTGTTTTCTCGACTTCAGACCTTACGGCCTATTTTAAAATTCATATTCGCTAAGACCTAAGCCAGCGTTTTCAACGACCTTCAACGCCGCCATGGCTGACGGCAAACGGTAAGCACCATAAAAAGCCACCATGGCCTTAATATTTTGCTCGTAAGAGGCATCATAACTGCCCTCTACTTGCTGATAAGACAAGGTGTTACAAAGCTGCCAAATACAACACAGCACACCCATCGCTTCTAAAAATGGCACAGATACGGCATGCAGAGTCTCAGCATCAGAGTCATCGTTTAACAAGCGCGAGGCTCAATACAGCTTTCACCGCAGCAACCACTTGCAAGGCTTCTTTCGCCATAGGCGCCAACATCACGTCTGACTCAAAAGGGCGAATATATTGAGCCATTTCTGCCAACAACTCAGTTACCGCCTTACCCTGATCACCACGCACTTTTCTAAACACCAAGTCTCGGGCTTGAATCCCCGTTGTGCCTTCATAAATCGTCGTAACCCGTGCATCACGCATGATTTGCGCGACGCCGGTTTCTTCCACAAAGCCCATACCGCCAAACACCTGAACCACTTGCCCCGCCATCACATTGGCGCGCTCGGTGGCAAAGGCTTTAAAAATCGGTGTCAACAAAGCGACTCGTTCTTTTTTCGATTGACTGTTTTTCGAGGAATGATCAGCCGCCTCGGTCGCATCAATTTGCGCCGCAATCTGATAACCCAAAGCACGTAAGGCAAAGGTTTCCGAACGCATCTCTAGCAACATGCGCTTCACATCAGCGTGTGCAACAATGGCCACTTTTTCGCCTTGTTTATTTGTCCCTTGGGTGCGCTCATGGGCGTAGGCCAAAGCACGTTGATAACCTAATTCACCTAAGGCCACGCCTTGCAAACCACAACTTAATCGGGCTTCGTTCATCAACACAAACATCGCCATTAAGCCTTGATTCAGCTCCCCCACTAACTCGCCAATACAATTGTCTTGATCGCCATAACTAATGGAGCAGGTTGGGCTGCCATGAAGTCCCATTTTGTGCTCAATGCCAGTGCAACGAATATCGTTAAATTCTCCTAACGCCCCGTTGTCCGTCACCCGATATTTGGGCACGATAAATAACGAAATGCCGCGACTCCCTGCTGGCGCATCAGGGGTTCTCGCCAATACCAAATGAACAATATTGTCAGTTAGATCATGCTCACCATAGGTAATGTAAATTTTCTGGCCTTTAATGGCATAAGTGCCATCCGCTTGCGGAATCGCCTTAGTGTTAAGTGCCCCTAAGTCCGATCCGGCATTAGGCTCAGTCAACGCCATTGCCACGGTCCATTCACCACTGACAATGTTGGGCAAATAGCGGTTTTGAATGGCGTCGCTGGCAAAGTTCAATAGAATCTCTGAACCGCCTTGAGCCAAGGCTTGAAACATCACAAAGGCCAAATTAGCCGACAGCCACATTTCATTAACCGGCTGAGCGATGTACTTAGGAAGACCTTGTCCACCAAATTTTTCTGGCAACGCCAGACCAATCCAACCTGATGCAGCAAATTGCTGATACGCCTCTTGCCAGCCATCTGGTGTGATGACTTTTCCCTGTTGCCCATGGCCGTCTTGAAAACGACAGCCTTGCACATCGCCAACGGAATTCAATGGCGCAAGCACGCCAGCGGCGAATTTCGCCGCTTCTTCCATCACCGCATTGGCCAATTCAGGATCAAAACCGTCTAGCGACTCCAGCGTCGCTAAACCTTGTTGATGATAGGCTTGTGCCACCAGCCGTTGCATATCTTTATAAGGCGCTTGATAGGTCATCATCGACTCCAGAATACAATCATCAAACTATTTCGCAGCCATACGAATCGCACCATCAAGACGAATCACTTCGCCATTGAGCATGCCATTTTCAATGATATGTTGCGCTAACGCAGCGTATTCATCTGGCTCGCCAAGACGCGGTGGGAATGGTACAGATTCGCCCAAAGACTTTTGCACCTCTTCTGGCAACACATCCATCATGGGAGTTTTGAATAAGCCTGGCGCTATGGTCATCACACGAATACCAAAGCGTGCTAACTCACGGGCAATCGGTAACGTCATGGCACAAACCCCACCTTTAGAAGCCGCATAGCCTGCTTGACCAATCTGACCATCAAACGCCGCCACAGACGCCGTATTAATAATCACACCACGCTCTAAATTCGCTTCTGGCTCGTTGTGCTGCATCTTGTCAGCCACCAAACGAATCATGTTAAACGTACCGATTAAGTTTACTGACACCGCACGCTGAAACGACGCCAAACGATGTGGGCCTTCACGACCAACAATACGTTCTGCGCCTGGAATACCCGCGCAGTTGACCAAACCACTGATCGGACCAAACGCCTCAACCGCTTGATCAATCGCATTTTGCACCGAATCTTCGTCAACGATATCCGTCACACAACCTTGCACACGCTCACCTAAAGCCGCTTTCACACGGGTCAAGCCCGCTTCATTCACATCGGCTAAAGTAACTTTTGCGCCTAAACCATGTAAACGACGCGCAACCGCCTCACCAATACCCGAAGCCGAACCGGTCACCACAAAATGTTTGTCTTGAATTTGCATCTAAATACTCCTGATCTTGCTGTTATTTTTATTACCAAGGGCAAACTTACTTCGCTTTTTTACGGTTCAAAAACGCATCAATACGTGCTTTAACTTCGTCGCTGGTTTGCGTAATACCGCAAATCAATGACTCGGTGTACAAACCTTCTTGTGCCGACATGTTGCTAATACGACCAAGCCCAGTCGTCATTGCCCAATTAGAATATTTTGAGTTTTTGCCGATGCCTTCTGCTATCTCAAAGGCTTTCGCTAACGCTTCACCGTTGCCAACCACATAATGCGCTAAACCAATACGTAGACCTTCGTCGGCTTTGACATCTCGACCCGTCAACATCATTTCTGTCATACGACTAACACCGATCACATTCGCCACGTTGACGGACGCACCACCACCGACAAAAATGCCATGCTTGCCTTCAGGTAAACGATAGAAAGTATTTTCTTCACTGACTCGCACGTGAGCACAAATTGCCAGCTCCAAACCACCACCAATCACAGCACCATGCATAGCAGCGACAACCGGAATACCAGAATCACTAATATGACCAAATACCCGATGCCACATGTTGGAATGCTTCACCACTTCAAAAGGCTCACGGGCTTTGTGCTCTTGTAAATCAAGACCAGAGCAAAATTCAGGGCCATTACCAGAAAACACAATGACATTGACATCATCGGTTAAATTCAAAAACACCTGCTCAATCTCAAGACATAAACTGTCATTGATCGCATTTTTCTTCTCAGGGCGATTCAGCTGCAGATGCGCAATGCCATTTTCTACGGAGTAATTAATAAATTGATAAGTCATCTTGGATTACCTTTAAAATTTTATAATGAGCGATCTGAAACCTTGATAACCACCGCCATACCGGTATCACCTGCCGCACAACCGGTAAACAAACCATAACCGCCGCCTTTTATGACCAGCTCTTCAATCAGCTCAATAATGGCGCGCATACCGGTTGGTCCTTGAGGGTGCCCCCAAATCAACGAACAACCATAGTTATTCATCGTCATCACATCGATGCCCATGGCTTTCGCCAAAGCCACATCATTCACCGCAAATGGGTTGTGCGTTTTAATGGCGGAAACTTGTTTGATATCAATACCCGCTACCGCTAGGGCGCGTTTCGCCGCCTCAATGGGCGCGGCTGGCATATAAGCAAGATCATCACGAGCTTGCCCAAAACCTAGCACTTCAATTCTGATTTCAGGACGAGCCGTCAGGGATGCCACATCTTCGGAGCGACAAAGAATCGCCGACGCATTACCGTCAGCGGGATGCGTTTGGTTACCGTAGGTAATGACTCCGCCTTCTTGAATTGGCTTCAGCTTCTGCAGGCCTTCTAGCGTCGTTGGGAACACCCCTTCATCACCCGTAATGACCGTTTCTTCTTTTTTGAAGTTAGCGGTTGGCACAGACAACGGCAGCGTCATATAACGCTTTTGAAAAGCTTGATCGTCTTTTAACGCATCTTGATACTGCTCATAACGACGGAAAGTAACCAGATCCAATTCTTCACGGGTGATATCAAAACGCTTAGCGACGTTTTCACCGGTTTGCATCATCGAATGACCGCCCACACAATCGTTCATCATGTTGTAAGTCACTTGATCTTCTGACGCGCCAGCTGGGCCTTTGGCATTCGGATAATAAATATGTGGGCCATTTGAGCAACGATCTGCTGTGATCAACAAAGACACATTCGCCATGCCACAAACAATTTCGGATGCGGCAGCAAACAAACCACGAGCACTGGTCGCACACACTTGATTCACCGCATGGCCTGCGGTGTTTACCGCACCAATGTCATACAAAGGCCAAGGCGCACCGTTGAAAGATTGGTACTGGTTCACCGTCATACCCAATACGCCTGAGTCAAAAATCAACGGATCGATATGACGTTTGGCTAACTCGGCTTTCGCCACATGGGCGGCAAACTTCATTGAATGCAAATGCTGTAATGAGCCTTGCCACTTAGTGAACGGCGTACTCCAATAAGCGCCGTAAGGAATTTCGACATTCTTGATAGACATAAAATTTTCTCGCTTATCGATTATTGTTGTTTTTATAACTGAACGTCTGATGCCATGATGCTGGCCAAGCCACCCCATTGTTCGGCAAAAATGGCTTCTGGCATGGTTTTAAGATCGTCTGCTATCACAGGTCTAAACGCCATGGCACTCAATACGTCTTTTTCTAGATCCAAACCCTGGGCGATTTCAGTCAGCACCATACCTTCTTGACGCAACTCAAGAACACAACGCTCTGTGACGAACACCACAGGCTGATGATTGGCACGCGCCACCGCACCACTAAAGGTAATGTGATCCACCGCTTCGACAAACTTCTGCACCTTGCCTTCTTCTAGCACTTTCATCTTGCCGTTTTCGAAACCAAGCTTAGCGCCGTTCACCAAGGTGCCGCAGAACACCACTTTTTTAGCGCTCTGGGAAATATTGATAAAACCACCCGGCCCGACGACTTTAGGACCAAATTTACTGACGTTTAAATTGCCATCTTTGTCTGCTTGCGCCAGTCCCAAGAAGGCAATATCCAAACCGCCACCGTCATAAAAATCGAACTGTGCTTCGTGTTCAATAATGGCATCCGCATTCCACGCGGCGCCAAAGTCACCGCCAGAGGCTGGAATACCGCCATAAGTGCCAAGCTCGGTTGTTAAAGTAAACAAATGAGAGACTTTTTCTTCTGCTGCAATAGCGGCAACACCGTCAGGCATACCAATACCAAGGTTCACCATAACGTTGGCTTTCAACTCCATGGCTGCCCGACGGGCAATCACTTTTCGATCACTAAATGGCATAGGCGGCAACGCGTTTAATGGCACCCGTGAGTTACCTGCTAAGCCTGGGTTATAGGTGGTTGTAATGGTTTGTTTGTGATCTTCAGCAGGCGCGACGGTGATGTAATCTACCAATACGCCCGGCACTTTGACTTCTTTTGGATGAATTGAGTGTCGTTCAGCGATGTATTTCACTTGCGCAATGACAATACCACCGCTGTTTTTAGCGGCTTGGGCCATAGGTAAGATTTCCGCTAACATAGCTTCTTCTTCTACGGACAAATTGCCATTTTCGTCAGCGGTTGTGGCGCGAATGACCACCACATCTAATGGGAATTTTTTATATAGTAACCACTCTTCGTCTTCAATCGTGATGCGCTTGACCAAGTCTTCCGTGGTTAAAGACGTGACCTTACCGCCGCTAATTAAAGGATCAACATAGGTCCCCATGCCGACTTTAGTAATGACGCCCGGTTTATTCCCTGCAATCTGACGCCACATAGTCGTCAATACGCCTTGCGGCAACAGGTAGGCTTCAATGGCATTATCTGTGATCATCTGCGCCATTTTGGGCGCTTGACCGGTATGACCAGAGATCAAACGCTTCACCAAATTCGGATGCGCCATGTGCGACATGCCAGCCTCTTTACCATTACCACAACCACAGTCATGAATTAACGTTAACTGTTGTGGGTGCCCTGTCTCGATGAAGCGTTGCTCAACGGCCTTAGCAACACCTTCGGCAAAATACGACATGCCCACTGTAGACCAAGCTACATTGGCACCATCAGGGATCAAATCGGCGGCTTGCGCTAGGGAAATAACCTTACTCATTTTTACCCTCACATCTGTTTTATATTTGTTTAATTAGTTGGGGATTTTTTAATGTTGTACATTACAACTATTTTTATTACAAACTTTTTTTGAGGGCGTTACTTTTTTTGAATACCTTGAGTGAAAATTCTATAAAGACGATTGTTGAAAAGCACAACAATTTGTGTCAAAAAGGTATTATTCTTAGGAAGGAATGTGAAAAAGAATGGCGGATATCATTATTTGTCATCGCTTTAACAATAAAAAAAGCACTTACATAACAAAAACAATCAGGTGATTAAAATGAATAAAATAAAACTAAAAAGCTTGGCGCTTCTTGCGGACTCAATCCTGTCAATCAATGCCATCGCGGCGGATCCTGAATATACATTCAAGCTGCACCACATGCTGCCACCAGCATCTAATGCGCACGCCAACTTCTTGCAGCCTTGGGCTGAACAAGTTGAAAAAGATTCAAACGGTCGTATTCACATTGAGCTTTACCCTTCTATGCAACTAGGCGGTAGCCCTCCACAGTTATTCGACCAAGTCCGCAAAGGCATCGTTGATCTAACATGGACGGTCGGTGGTTATACACCTGGACGTTTCCCTAAAGCCACCGTATTTGAACTGCCTTTTGTGCCAGTTAATGCTCGCGTTACCAGTATGGCCTTACAAGAATACGCCGAAACAGAAATGCAAGATGAACTAAAAGATGTTCACTTGCTTGCAATGCACACGCATTTCCCTGGCTCTCTTCACTCTCGTGAAAAAGACATTAAAACACTAGAAGACCTAAAAGGTCTTAAAGTACGTGCGCCGAACAAAATGCTTGCTGACGCCTTAAACATCATTGGTGCCAATACGGTATTCATGCCTGTACCAACCATGCCAAGCGCCCTTTCCAAAGGGGTTATTGATGTCACTGCGCTACCATTTGAAGTCGTTAAACCACTTAAAATTCAAGAGTTGGCGACACACCAAACCGAGTTTAAAGGCGACCGAGGCTTCTATACTCAATTCTTCATTTTCGCGATGAACAAAGACAGTTACGCCAAATTGCCTGACGATCTTAAAAAGGTCATCGATCAAAACTCTGGTGTTCCTTTAGCAGGTTTCATTGGCGACGCCTTTGATGCTTATGAAGTTGGAGCCGTAAAGAAGCGGTTGATCGTGGCAATACTTTCAATACCATCGAAGGCGCTGAATACGAACATTGGAAAACAACACTGGCGCCTGTTACGACACAATGGATAGAAGATATGAACAAGGAAGGCTACGAGGCTCAACGTCTTTTGGATAAAGCAAACTCGCTTATTCAAAAATACCAAAACTTTTAAGCCATCGAGTTGGATGAGTTAGCATGATCAAATTAACTGTAGACATAAACAGATCTATTCTAGGTCGTTTGTCGAATCTATTTGCGCTAACGGGTGGTTTTATCATGTTAATGCTGGCGGTGATTACCGTCGCCAGCATTATCGGTAGAACAACCATTGGTCAATCGATTGAAGGCGATTATGAAATCACTGAAATGGGTCTCGCCATGGCAATATTTCTTTTTCTGCCTGAATGTTACATCAGAAAAGGCCATGTTGTGGTTGATCTATTTACAGCACATTGCAAACCAAGCACGCTGTTTAAATTAGATACGCTTAGCGATTTGATTTTTACTGTAGTCGCGTTTCTCTTTGCCTATCGCATGAGCCTTAGCGGCCTCGAAGCCAAGGAATACATGGAGCAATCCATGTTACTCGCCTTACCTACTTGGTGGATATACGTTGTTGGCGTTGTCACCATGACACTTTGTGGCATGTGTGGTCTGTATAACCTGTTCCACGCGATCGTTGGAGACAAACATGAGTAATATTGAGCTGGCCTTTTTCATGATGGCAGCCCTGCTCGTTCTAATGAGCATCCGTATTCCGATTGCATTAACCATGCTCGTTTGTGGCGCGGTTGGCTACTCTCTTATTGGTGGCTTTCCAGCCTTGTTGGAATACCTTGGTACGGCGCCCATTTCTAAATTTTCTACTTACGATTTGTCGGTCGTCCCTTTATTTCTATTGATGGGAGAACTCGCTACCCGCTCAGGCATCACAGCGGAGCTATTCCGTACTTGTAATACTTGGATTGGTCGTCAACGGGGCGGTATCGCCATGGCCGCCATTGCAGGTTGTGCGGCATTTGGGGCAATTTGTGGCTCATCTTTGGCAACAGCGTCCACCATGGGTAAAGTGGCGCTCCCTGAAATGAAACGCCTTAATTATTCTGGCAGTTTAGCGGCTGGCGCACTGGCCGCTGGTGGAACTCTAGGTATCTTAATTCCGCCATCAATGGTATTGATCATTTTTGCAGTATTAACAGAACAAAATATTTCAAAAATGTTCATCGCGGCTTTTATACCGGGCTTTTTAGCAGCGGGTGGTTACATTCTTGCCATTGCTATCTATGTGCGTATTTATCCGAATTCCGGACCTAGAGGTGAAAAAACCACCTGGTCTCAAAAAATTAAATCCACGAAAGATGTGTGGCACATTACGGGGATTTTCTTGACCGTATTGGGTGGCATTTACATGGGGATTTTTACCCCAACAGAAGCCGCCTCCGTCGGGGTAATTTTAACCGCTATTCTTGCGCTTACCCATGGGAAAATGCGTTTAGATGGCCTGTTAGTCTGCTTAATGCGAACCGCTGTTTCTTCCGCTATGATCTTTTTCATCGTGTTAGGCGCGGATCTTTTTAGTGTCTTTATTGCCCTATCCAGATTGCCAGACTTAGGGGTTGAACTCATACAGAACTCAGGTTTATCGCCTTATACCATACTCGTCTGCATGCTACTGACTTACTTGGTAATGGGCTGTTTCTTAGACAGTCTAGCCATGATATTGCTGACCATTCCTATCTATTTCCCGATGATAATGGTGATGGATTTTGGCATACCGCAAGCGGACTTGGGGATTTGGTTTGGTATACTCGCGTTGATTGTCGTAGAGGTTGGACTGATTACACCACCAGTGGGTATGAACGTCTTTATCATTAAATCCTTTGATGATGCCCTAAAACTCAAAGACTGTTTCAAAGGGGTCATTCCCTTCTTGATCTCAGACTTTGTTAGGGTCGCCTTGCTGATTATCTTCCCAGGCATCAGCTTAGGACTGGTTCATCTAATTAGCTAATGGTCACCTCGACACAATAAGCAACAAAAAGCTGGCACAGCGCCAGCTTTTTCACCTATAGAGTCCTCAACAGTTTAGCATTACACCAATATCAATTTTTATATTACAATGCCTGTTTACCCAATAAAAAGAATGAGACCCACATGGCTGACGATACAAAAAACACAGACCAATCGGTAGATTTCGGCATACTCAATAACCTCGTTGGCTATCGCCTACGCCGTGCCCAACTGAACTTTTTTAGCAAGTTCTCCGAAGTATGTTCTGACTTGGGTATTAGCCCTGGTCTATTTGCCATTATAGCCATCGTAGAACGCAACCCTGGCTTAACACAAACCGCCGTGGCACAAGCCCTTGGCAATGACAGATCCGCCATGGTCGCTGCCGTGGATAAACTTGAAAAAATGGATATCCTAGAGCGCCGACCTGCTGTTAATGATCGTCGCTCATACGCCCTATTCATGACCAAATACGGCAAAAAGTTTTTCCAAACGCTCAGTGGACGAGTTATGGAGCATGAAAAAAACATGGCGTCACGCTTAGAAGGCGAACAAGAGCTAGAGTGGTTACTTAAAACCCTCGATATCTTATCTCAGTAAACAATAGAAAAGGGGGCAGGACAGGTAAGATGCCTCCCCCTTTCTCTTGCGCTACGTCAAGCTTTATAAATGAAACCCAAGCGTTATCGAGGTTTTTAAGTTATAAATAACAGACCCTTTTAAACAAAACGACAGGACCACGTTTTATGAAAGTTGCTGTTTTTTCCTGCAAACCTTACGACAAAAGAACCCTCGCCACCTTCACAAAAGACGCAGACGTGTCCATGACCTATTTTGAAAGTCGCCTCAGTATGGAGACGATCAGCTTAGTAAAGGGCTTTGATGCGGTGTCTTGTTTCGTCAACGACGACGTTAATGCCGACGTCATTCACTTGTTAAAACAACAAGGCGTCAACACCATCGCCTTGCGCTGCGCCGGCTTTAATAACGTCGACCTAGAAGCCGCCAAAGCCGAAGGCATCAAGGTATTTCACGTGCCAGATTACAGCCCGACCTCCGTTGCCGAACACGCTGTTGCACTCATTATGACCCTGAATCGCAAAACCCATCGTGCTTACCACCGAGTCAAAGAAGGCAACTTTGCCCTTGAAGGACTAATGGGATTCAACCTAGCCGGAAAGACCGTTGGCTGCATCGGCACAGGACGCATCGGCGCGGCATTTTGCCGCATCATGAAAGGCTTTGGCTGCCGTGTTCTGTGTTATGACTTATACCCATCACAAGAACTTATTGACCAAGGCTGCCAATACATCACACTGGATGAGATCTACCAACAAAGCGACATCATTAGCCTGCATTGTCCTTTGAACGCCTCCACTCATCACCTCATCAACAAACACAGCTTAGACAAAATGAAAGACGGTGTAATGATCATCAACACCAGCCGTGGCGCCCTGGTCCACGCGCAAGAAGCCATCGACGCTCTTTACAGCGGTAAAATCGGCTACCTCGGCTTAGATGTCTATGAGCAAGAAAACAAAATCTTTTTTGAAGACATGTCTTCCCACATCATCCAAGACAGCGTCTTCCAGCTCATGCTCACCTTTCCAAACGTCGTCGTAACAGGCCACCAAGGCTACTTCACCATCGAAGCACTCAACCACATCGCCCAAACCACCGTCGACAACCTACTGCACCACCAAAGTGACAGCAGCGGCGCAAGGCAATTGGCGTAAATACCCTTATTTCAACTAGATACGCTTGTTTAGTATGATGGCAGAATCATTAGCTAAACAAGCGAAAGGATAGTATTTTTGTGATACGACCTTTATCATTGTTCTCAAGAACAAAAGACTGTTGAGAGACCAAGAAATAATGTCAAAAGCTGATGAAAAAAGACTGCTATTAAAAATAGCGACACTCTATTACCAAGATGGTTTAAAGCAAGCAGACATAGCAAAAACACTACGATTATCACAATCTCAAGTGTCTAGAGCGATTACTCGATGTCTCAAAGAGGGCATAGTAAAAATCAGTGTTATTCAGCCGCCTTCTGTTTTTATTGGTTTAGAATCCCAAATTCAACAGCGTTTCAACGTCTCTAACGTAATTGTCGTCGACATTGAAGATAACCCCAGTGATGCACAGATCAAACGTGTAATAGGCTCTTCAGCCGCCCATTATTTAGATACATCATTACGAGACGGTGACCTAATTGGTATCTCTTCTTGGAGTGATACCATTCGCTCCATGGTCGACCACTTACACTCAACCAAAGCAAAAGCAAAAGGCGTTATTCAAGTGTTAGGTGGTGTCGGACACAATGGAAATATTCAGGCAACCATACTAACGCAAAACATGGCGGATATTCTGTCCTGTGATGCCTTTATGCTGCCAGCACAAAGTATTGAGCATTCTCTAGAAGACAAAAATAAACTGCTCAGCACAGACGAAGTATCAGAAGTAGTGGAAATGTTTAATAAAGTAAACCTTGCCATTGTCGGCATCGGCATGCTTGAACCATCGAACCTACTACGAAATTCTGGCAACTACTACGATACAAAGATATTAAAAGAACTGGCTAGCAAAGGTGCCGTAGGCGACATTTGTCTACATTACTACGATAAAGAAGGTAAGCCGGTTATTAAGCTTGAAGATGACCCTGTAATAGGTATGTCGCTAGAACAACTTGAATCATGTGAACTCGTCGTTGCCCTAGCGGGCGGCCTAGATAAAGTAGAAGCCATAAAAGGCGCTTTATCTGGAAACTACATTGATGTGCTAATCACTGATAGAATCACTGCTGAAGCGATTTTGAAACATTAACATAAGCGACATTTCTTAACAGCCAATGCCCACTCCTGATAACGATTTTGCCAGTAATCATATTTACCTTGTCTAGGGGTGAATAAAGTTCCATCACTTTCAAATGCTGAAAGCGCTTCCTTATTATTCCACCAGCCAATTGCAAGCCCAGCAAGATAACCAGCACCAACCGCGGAGACCTCAGCAACACCTCCTCTACGAATAGGAACACCAAGTAAATCTGCACTGGGCCTGCATCAACCAATTATTCAATGTTGGACCACCATCGACGCAAAGACACTCTATTGCTTCTGGTAATTCTTCGGCAATCATATAAAACACATCTGCTACCTGAAAGAGTACCGACTCAAAAGCCGCTCGAGCAAGATCTGCTCGCTCTGTTGCGCTTTTCAACCCACAAAAAATACCAGTCGCATCTAAATCCCAGTAAGGTGCACCAAGTCCAGACAAGGCCGGTACAAAAAATACAGAATGATCGATATCCGCCTGAGCAGCCAACTGGCACATAGCGTCCATGCTTTCGACACCTAGCATGCGTCGAGTCCAATCTATCGCCGAGCCAGTGTGAGTAATATTACCCTCTAGTCCATAAAATAATGTCGAATCCTCCCACGCTATTGTGGTACTGATCTCATTGCGAATACTCGGTAGTGTCGGCATCGCAGCCATCACTGAACTGCCAGTCCCATAGGTTGCTTTAACAACCCCTGTTTTATAACCGCCATGCCCAAACAAAGCAGCATGAGAATCGCCTATTTGAGATGCCACAGGAATACCTTGCTGAAGCACACCAAACTCACGAGTCAAACCAACGATATGAGAAGAAGCCACAACAGGAGGCAACGCTGCATTAGGAATCCCTAATCGCTCTAAAACAGTGTCATCCCAAACTTGCTTACCAATATTATAAAGCTGTGTTCGAGAAGCATTAGAAGCATCGGTCACAAATACGTTATTGGTCATATTCCAGACCATCCAAGTATTAATAGTACCGATGCAAATATCTCCTTTTTCCGCTCGAATATGACCATCAGGAATTTGTTGCAGAGCCATGGAGACTTTCGTAGCGGGAAACATCGGATCAAGCGTTAACCCAGTCGATTGTTGTACATAACGACTAAATACATCATCTTGACGCAAGATCTCACAAAGAGACTCTGAACGCCTACATTGCCAGCTTATGACTTGAGTCAAAGGCCTACCAGTACTTCTTTCCCAAAGTAAAACAGATTCCCGCTGATTACTGATTGCAATCGCTTCTATTTGAACACTTTCAGCAATCGAGCCAACTGCTAGTGCAATAGACTCTTTCATCTTTTCGATGATTTCAAGAGGATCCTGCTCAACCAACCCAACTGAGGGATGACTAATAGACAAAGGGACAGAACCTTTACCAATGACCTTTCCGAGCGGATCCAAAAGTAACGACTTAACATTTGTCGTTCCTTCATCTATGGCTAAAATCACCTTACGCATTCAATGTCTCGCTTTGCAACAGCTGTTGGCACACAGCAACAATCCCCATACTATCAATAGATAGCATTTTACGAGTATAAGGGCGGTCTCCTGCGGCGGCATAACCACCATCTTCTACACCAAGACGCACTAACTTAGCAACAATGCCCTGTTCCGCCATAATTTCAGCAACCACGCTACCCAGTCCGCCGTTAATATTATGCTCTTCCACACTAATAATGTGCTTCGTCTCGCCGAACATCTTAGCTAAAGTCTGTTTATTAAGAGGACGAATAGATGACACATTGACCACAGAAACGTCTATTCCTTGTTCTTTCAATACATCAGACGCAGCTACCGCTTCGTGAACCACAGACCCCAAAGCACAAATGACCACCTGTTTTCCCGAGCGAAGCAAAGACGGTTCACCAGCAACAAACTGATAATTTTCATCATGCAATTCAGGTAATGCTTTACCATCCATACGAATGTAAACGAGTACCTCCTCTGCTATCGCATAATCGATGATTTGCTTACATTCTAGTGGGCAACTGGGTGCAAAAATCCTAATATTACCAAACCCTCTCATGACACTAATATCATCTATTGAGTGATGAGTACTCGCTAAAGGTCCGTAACTGGCACCAGAATTCAACCCAAATAACTTCACATTGGTATTGTTATAGCAAACATCCACTTTTACCTGCTCATTTGCACGAGAAATTAAAAAAGGTGCTGCATTACAAGTTACGGCCACTTTTCCCGCCAACGCCAAGCCAGCGGCGGTACCGACTAATACTTGCTCGGCAATCCCAACATTAACAAGGCGATCAGGAAAAGCATCTACAAAAGGTTTAATCTTTGCAGTAGAAGTTGAATCCGCAACGACAGGAACGAATCTACACCATTTTGAACGGCATCGATAAAGCACTGCACCATAATATTGGCAAAATGTTCACTGTTAGACATCACTTAACTCCTTTAATGCAAGTTCCACTTCATCACCTTTAGGCACTCTATGATGCCATTCTGGACGCCCGCAATAAAAGAAACCCCTGCACCTTTTATTGTATTGGCAATCACCACATTAGGTTTACCTTCTGCTTTAAGCCCTTCTAGAGTCTCAACAACCGAGGCCACATTATTGCCATCACATTGAGTGACATTAAAACCAAACGCCTGCCACTTTTTATCTAGCGGGTCCGTTTTCATAATTGATTCAGTGGATCCTGCTAGCTGCAAGTTATTCTTATCATTGATCACAATAAGGTTATCAAGTTTATAGTGAGCCGCCACCAAAGCCGCTTCCCAGTTACTCCCTCCGCTAATTCACCATCTCCCGTTAGTACATACACTTTCCTTGGATTAGCATCACGTTTCGCTGCCAATGCCATCCCTACTGCAACAGGAAGACCATGCCCCAAAGCACCTGTGTTTAATTCCACTCCTGGGGTTTTCTGACGAACAGGATGACCACGTAAATGAGAGTCATTATGTTGATACGTTGACAGCCACTCTTCAGGAAAATAACCCGCCTCAGCAAGGCAGCAATAATAACCACCAACAGCATGACCTTTAGATTGAATATAGATATCACGAGTATCATCAGTTAAACGATCTGGCGCACAATTCAATATACGAAAATACAAAGCGGTAACGATTTCTACCTGAGACAAATCAGCCCCTGTGTGCCCGCCTGCCGGACTGTTCGCATTTAGGTTAATTATCTTTCTTCGGACTGAACGCGCTTTGCGTTCAAGCCCCTCAACTTCTAGTTTAAAAGGATTCATATATCCTCCTGTTAAATAAGGTGGTATGAATTAAATTTCTTACATGAATATTTATTCGATTTAATCAAAAAAATCTGCTGATTTACCAGCAGACAAATCCACCATCAACCAATAAGTCTACGCCCGTACAAAATGACGCAGCATCAGAAGATAAAAAGATCGCAGGACCTACCATTTCGTCAACTCTAGCCATTCTTCCCATGGGAGTTTGACGCTCAAATTCTTTAGTTTGATGAATCATTTCTGGTCGAGTATTCATTGGTGTCGCTGTGTAGCCAGGACTGATAGAGTTAACACGTATGTTTTTATCGACCCATTCCATTGCTAGACTTTTTGTTAGATGGATTACGCCGGCTTTAGATGTGTTGTAATGAGCCTGCTCCAAGCCACGGTTCACAATCACGCCAGACATGGAAGCGATATTGACAATTGAGCCTCCACCGCTTTTTTCCATTAATTCAGCTTGAGCTTTACAAGAATGCCAAATACCAGTCAAATTAATATCAATCACTCGCTGCCATTGGTCTAGTTGCATATCTAACGCAGGATTGGCATTAGCAATCCCAGCAGCATTCACAGCAATATCAAGACGGCCATAAGTGTCTTCTGTCAACTGAACAGCAGATCGTAAAGATTCAAAATCACACACGTCGCCAGTATAAGAAATCGCGTCACCACCCATGCTTTTAATGCTTTGCACCGTGTCAGCTAAACCGCCGTCATCGCGTAAATCAAAACAAGTAACCTTAGCGCCAGCACTAGCCAAGGCCTGAGCAATGCATTGCCCTATCCCACTTCCAGCTCCAGTGACCATAGCCACTCGTCCAGATAAATCAAAAAGTTTGGCTGCATTTATATTGAAATCAAGCATCATATTTACCTAATTGAAGATATTTAAAATTTACAATCATAGACAAACCCTACCTATCCGAAGGCTGTCGCTAACTCCATCACCGAGACATCATTCGCCTTATCACGATCCAAAATCCCCGTCATTTTTCCTTCAGCCATGACCATAATGCGATTGGAAATGCCCAACACTTCTTCAAGATCCGAACTCACCACAATGACAGCAATGCCTTTATTAGCTAATTCAACGATGATTTCGTAGATAGAGGATCGAGCACCAACATCAATACCTCGAGTGGGTTCATCAAGGACAACTACTTTAGGATCTTTTGCCAGCCATTTAGCCAAAATCACTTTTTGCTGATTGCCACCAGACATTTCACCTGCGTTTTGCCCACCGCTACCCTTTACACCAAAACGAGCTATACCCGCTGCTGCGTATTTTTTGATACTACCAGGGCTAATAAAACCGAATTTGGAAATCGTGGATAAATTCGCATAGGCGATGTTGTCTTCTATGGAATGGTCGAGTACCAACCCCTGTAGCTTTCTATCCTCAGGCACAAGTACCACACCATTTTCAATAGAATGCGTAGGTGTACTAGGCGTAATATCCTTACCATGCAAAAAAACTTGTCCCGTTGCGATCGGGTCTGCGCCAGTTATCGCTCGAACCATTTCAGTTCTACCTGCACCGATAAGACCAGCAATACCAAATATTTCGCCTTTTTTAACGGAAAAATTAATATCGTGGAACGTACCATTTGGCGAAGATAAGTTTTTGACTTCTATGCATACCTCGTCTTTAGGCACCGGTATGGTGGGAAACATTTGGTTGAGATCTCGTCCTACCATGCTTTCAACAATAGTTCGAATTGGGACATCACCAGTATCAAAGTTCTCTACTGTATTTCCATCACGCATAACCACCAGACGGTCTGCCACCTTACGTATCTCTTCTAAGCGATGAGAAATATAAATAATCCCAACACCATCAGCTTTTAACCGTTCAATTTGTTTAAACAAGAAGCTCGGTCTCGGCTCCACCAAGGGCCGCCGTCGGCTCATCTAATATTAATAGCTTAGCGTTTAGAGCAAGAGCTTTAGCTATTTCTATCAGTTGCTGGTTGGCCGTTGAAAGACCGCGCACCAAAGTGGATGCCGAAATGTTCAGACCAAGTCTTTCTATCTGAGCTTGCGCTCGCTGCTCCATCTCTCTACGGCTAACAAAACCACCTTTGCTCGGCCAACGACCGATAAAGACATTTTCAGCAATAGATAGATGTTCCAGTAGTCGCAGCTCCTGATGGATAAGTACAAGGCCTGAATTAATTGCTTCTCGCGGACTATTAGGCGAATAAGTTTCACCCATCCATGTCATTTCCCCAGAGCTTTGGTGAAAACCACCAGCAATGATATTGGAGGTTGTCGACTTACCAGCGCCGTTTTCACCCAACAACGCCACGACTTCTCCGGGTAAACCTCAAGATCTATACCGTGTAACACTTCTGTCGGACCAAAGCTTTTACGGATTTGACGCAGAGTGAGAATAGGTTTTCGTTCAGTCGTCATGATTTTGTTAGCTCCAGAATTAACGATTACGGATGATCAACAATAAATGCATCAACGTTTGCAGACGTCGTTAAGACCGCATCAATAATCTGCTCTTTTGGCACCGTACCACCAGCTGCAAGTTTGATGACTGAATCAACAGCTAAACGTCCCATGGCACGTGTACTCTGTGTTGCAGTCACATCAAACACACCTTTTTGGATAGCAAGCAATGCACCAGTATCACCATCGTAACCGCCGATAAACACTCTTTGTTTCGTCCCCGAAGCAGCTACAGCCTTAGCGGCCCCCATTGCTAAACCATCAGCTTGCCCAAAAATCAGATTAACTTTTGGGTAAGCCTGAAGTAGATTTTGAGTAATAGAAAAGCCTTCGTCTTGTGACCAACGCTCACTCCATTGATTAGCAACCAGTTTTACTCCAGGGTTTTCTGCAATCGCTTGCTCACAGCCTTTGGTACGATTCACTTCCGGCGTTACGCCCTTTTGGCCATGAATCATAATCATCTCACCCTTACCATTTGCTAAACCGATAATGTGATTACAAACCTCATAAGCAGATTTAACCCCTTCACCCGCGATAAAGGTATCACCTGGCTCAGTTTCAGCATTACGATCTAAGTTCACTACAGGAATACCGGCAGCACGAGCCAAACGAGGTGGTACAGTCGCCGCAGCAGCACCAGCTGGAATATACAAAAAAGCATCAATATTTTGAGTCATTAAATCTTGAACTTGGCTTACCTGCGTAGAGCTGTCGTCATTGGCATTAACCGTAATAACCTGAATGCCCTTTTTCACAGCATATTCTTCAACAGATTCTTTAATCTGGATAAAGTAATTAGCAGACAAGTTAGGTACAGCCAAACCTATTTTTTTGACTTCTGCTGCGCCAGCACCAGCGGACACGAGAGAAGCAGAAACAGCACAAGATAATAGCAATTTTTTAGTTTTCATAAGGGGTTCCCCTCCTAGATTATTATTTTTATTAAATACCGCTTAACACTTATCCGCGGCTTCTAAGATCATCCGATAAAAGCATCGGATGATTTACACTTCGATCTAAAATCCATTCATTTGATTACCAACGCATCCATTTTTATTTCTTTTTCAATGCCTCGATAGAGACAGCTAACGCAATAACAAGACCAATCACCACTTGTTGCATGAAAGGAGAAACGCCTAAAAGATTCAGCCCATTACGCAGAACACCAATAATCAAAACCCCAATAATGGTGCCAACTAAACTGCCTGTGCCGCCCGACAAACTAGTGCCACCAATCACCACAGCAGCGATCGCATCAAGCTCATATGAAACACCTGCCTGAGGCTGTACAGAATCAAGCCTAGCGCCAAGTAATACTCCAGCCACACCAGACAAAACCGCAGCAAAGACATAAACACCGACCGTATGTAGCTTCACTTTAATACCTGCAAGACGGGCAACTTCTGCGTTACCACCAATAGCGTATAGGCTACGTCCGCCCGAAGTGAATTTTAGATAAGCCCAACAAATAACAAACACAGCGAGCATGATGCCAACCGTAATCGTCAAGACACCGCCATAACGGATGACCGCCATCAAATTAAACCATGCAGGAAAACTAATAATTTGATGCCCATCACTAACCATATTTGCTAGTCCACGGGCCGCAGACATCATCGCTAACGTAGCGATAAATGCAGGAACTCGAAAAAAAGCAATTAACAACCCAGACACAAGACCAGCCAAAGCAGAAACAAGTAAGCCAACCGCGATAGCTGCTTCCATTGACCAACCTAACTCTTTAGCAAAATAGCCCATAACCATGCCGCATAGAGCAAGTATGGAGCCAACAGAAAGATCAATTCCACCGATTAAAATCACAAATGTCATTCCAACGGCAAGAATACCTAGAACCGTTATTTGGTCGAGGATGTTGACAAAATTTCGTAACGAAAAGAAAGAATCAGTCGTAAGAGAGAGGAAAAAACAGAGTAGCAACAGGCCAATTAATGGTCCTGTAGAACCACCGAATAAGAAAGATGCACCAACTCGGCTGCGCAGCATAGGTATCACTCCAATAAATTATTTTGTTTTTATACTATATTGAATATTTATTCATATATGTTTAATTATTCATTTAATACTAATCATTCACCGGACAAGCTGTCAAGCATTAAAAAAGAACTTACAAGACAACTTTTTTGTTGACCTTTTTTGATTAAATATTCTAATGTGGATTTTTATTCAACAAACAGGAATTAACAGGTGACTTTATGACTAATAAATATAAAAACGTCGTCGTATGTGGTGGTAACAAAGGAATAGGTTTAGGTATTACAGAGCGCTTTCTACACGACGGGTTCAATGTTGTTGTTGGTACAATTGATAAAGATTACGCCCAAACGATAGAAAAACTAAAAAACGACTATCCGCAACAAATTATCAGCTTCCTCGAATGCGACGTAAGCTCGGTAGACTCTATTAAAGTGTTTTATAAACAAGCCTTTGAATTGATGGGATCTATTGACATTTCCATTCAAAATGCAGGGGTTATTCGCATTTCAAAGCTAGAAGATGTCACTGAAAAAGACTGGGATATAACTCTAGATGTAAATACCAAAGGCATGTTTTTTTGCTGTAAAGAAGCCATCAGCTACATGAAAAAAGCAGGTAACGGTGGTCGTCTAATCAACACAGCCTCAGGTCAAGCAAGAGATGGTTTTATCTATACACCTCATTACGCAGCTAGCAAATTTGGCGTCATAGGACTAACACAAAGCTTAGCGAAAGAAGTGGCAACAAATAACATTACGGTGAATTCCATCTGCCCTGGCATCATACATACCGATATGTGGGACTACAATGACCGTGTATGGGGACAACTAATGGGCGACTTTAAACCAGGAGAACTAATGAATTCTTGGGTAGAAAACATCCCGATGAAACGTGCAGGCACAGTAGAGGAAGTTGCAGGGTTAATCGCCTTCCTAGCTGGCTCTGATGCTGGTTACATTACAGGACAAGCAATCAATGTCGATGGTGGACTTATCATGTCTTAATCAGCACTCATTGTATAAGGTGATATCTAACTATAAAAAAAGATCTAGTGATTATTCAATAGATCTTTTTTATGCATGAAATCGACTCAAAACTAAACCAATTACCCATTAATTCTCGTATTCATCAGGTATAATTCGTGAACCTTGGGGAATGCAAAAGGAGTGACGAAAGATGAACCTCGATAAAGCAACGCAAGAAAGACTGATCAATATCGTCCGTCAAGCTGGCCAAGAGATCGTCATGCCTAATTTTCGTCAATTGAGCGCGGCGGATGTCGAAACCAAAAGCAGCCTCACCGACCTAGTCACCATGGCCGACAAAGCCAGCGAAGCCTTTATTACCAAAGAAATCCAACACGCCTTTCCAGACTGGGACATCGTCGGTGAAGAAGCCGTGGCGGAAGACCCTTCTACCACAGACAACATTGCCACCGCTGACACCTGCGTCATCATCGACCCTATCGACGGCACATGGAACTACGCCCATGGTTTATCCGAGTTTGGCATGATACTCGCCGTGGTGGTGAAAGGTGTAACACGTTTTGGCTTGCTGTATGACCCAGTGAACGATGACTGGGTTTATGCCAATCGAGGCGAAGGGGCGTTTTTTCAACGCAACGCCATGAATAACAAAGGCACGCATCAAACGCCAACTCAAGCTCCATTGGCCTTACATCTCAGCACCACCGCAGAGACCGACCTTGATAAGCTCTTTGGCATCATGTCCGTTAACTCCTACACCGGACAGAAAAAACAAGACTTCGCCCTCAAAGCAAGTCGCTTTGTGCGCATCAATAACCTGCCCTCTTGCCCAGCGTATCGCCAAATCGCCCAAGGCCACTTTCACTTCAGCCTCACCTACAAAATGCTGCCATGGGATCACGCCGCTGGCGTACTGATTTACAACGAAGCGGGCGGAGTTTGTCGAACACTCGACGGCCAAGAATATAACCCAGCCATGCTAGACGGCGAAATGCTTGCAGCCCAGTCAGAACAACAATGGCGAGCCTTGGCGGAGTATTTTTGTCGCTAAGCGTTAAATTCACGCTATAATTACTTTCAACACAACAACATGGGTGTTAAGTATGGATAAGCATCGTGCTTTAAAAATACTAGCAGATAGTAAAAAGAATTAGCAAGGCGCTATGGTGTTATCGACCTAGCCTTGTTTGGTTCTACTGCACGCAACACTGCAGCGCCACAGAGTGATATTGATGTGTTAGTCACCTTTGATGGCCGTGCCACGGCAAAACGCTATTTTGGCGTCCAATTCTATCTGGAAGATTTACTTGGCTGCCCAGTTGACTTAGTAACGGATAAAGCATTGAGACCAGAATTTCGACCTTATATAGAGCGAGACAAAGTCAATGTTTAATGCGGGACAACGAGAATGGCGACTCTATATTGACGATATGATCGGCTTTGCCGAGAAAGTACTTTCCTATACAGAAGGTATGGATCAGGCCAGTTTTATAAGCCATCACCTCACGTACGATGCGACACTTAGAAATATTGAATTAATAGGTGAAGCTGCTACTCACATACCTGACGATATTCGCGCTGAAAATAGTGGCATCCCTTGGAGAATGATTGTGGCAACACGCAACCGTCTGATTCACGGCTATTTAGGCGTAGATGATGATATTCTCTGGAGCATTATAGTCGATGAAATCCCTGCTCTGTTATCAGGTCTACATAACATATCTTCAAACAAAATCAGTTAAGAAACACTTACAAGTAACGCTTAAACACACCCATTCGAACGTAGAAAACAACCTACCTTCCACTCAACGTAATCTGTGGCATAATGCCATAATATATAGGCCAAAGAGATAACAAGGGCATGACCGAAGAAAATCTACCATCAGCACGTTGGAAGCAGCGATTTGAGAATTATAAAAAAGCGTTGTTGCAACTCAACGAAGCCGTCGAAGCCTACGACGAACAATCGCCAAACATCATAAAAGAAGGTGTTCTACAGCGATTCGAATTCACTCACGAACTTGCATGGAAGGTGTTAAAAGACTATCTAGAATACGAAGGTCATCAGAACATCACAGGATCAAGAACCGCCACAAGACTGGCGTTTAACATTGGCCTAATTAAAGATGGTCAAACATGGATGGACATGATCGAAAGCCGAAACAAAACGGTACACGCCTACGATGCCAGTATTCTTGAAACAGAATTTTCAAAGGTACGAGAAAGTTATAACGCCTGCTTCATCCAACTCAAAGAAAAATTGTCTACCCTATGACACTTTCCCAATACGGTATTCCAAATCAATTACTGGAAAAAATGTCAGAGACCTTTGCAAAGTATCCAGACATTGAAAAAGTGACTCTGTTTGGCTCCCGCGCCACAGGAAACTTTCGCAACGGATCAGACATAGACCTGTCTATTTCAACACCAAAACCGGACCTCATTGCTACGCTTCGTATTGAACTAGACGATTTAAACAGCCCATATCTGATCGACTTGGTGGATGAAAACAACCTCACCAACCAAGCCTTGTTAGCACAGATTCGAGAATCAGGAAGAATCATTTATACCCGTTAAACACTTGAGCTTCCTTATTGCCCAACTAAATTTGGTAAAGCCAAAATCAATCTATCGCCAGCAGTTTGATCTCGTGAATAGTGGTGGTTTCCCATACTTTGTGTACGGTGAATGGATCAGAATCCAACCAAGCTTGTAAAGCGGCTAAATCAGGGAACGCTACATGAACGTTGGAACCAATCATCTTGCCTTCCTCATTAACCATGGCACCACCGCTAATAAAAGTCCCTTGCTTTGCCATAGCTCGTAGACCACTCAAATGCGCTTCACGATGCTCTAAACGACGTTCTAAAGCATCTTCATAATCAAACGCAGTAACCACAAATTGCATATCAACCTCTTTTTATTTTTTAGAAAACTTTTGCTTCAGAATGCGCCAGAATGGCGTACTAGAAAGCGCAACAAATACAATAATAAGCAACAAAGTAAGTGACAAAGGACTGCTGAAAAGATTCGCCCAAAATGCCCCCAAATCATTACGCTCCGCCAAAATGGCACGACGCCAATTCTCATCCATAAGATGACTTAAAATGACCCCTAAAATAATAGGCCCCAGCGGATACCCATGACGACGCATGAAATACCCCATCACACCAAACGCCAACATCCACCAAATATCCGAGACACTGTTATGGATCGAGTAGGCTCCGACAATCGATAACAAAAAGATAATAGGTATCAAGATGCCTTTTGGACACTGAATAATTTTAGAGAAGACCTTGATGCCAGTGAGACCAAAAATCAGCAAAAAGACGTTCGCTAACAATAATGCTCCCACAATAAACCAAAACATATCTGGGCGAGTTTCGATCAATAAGGGACACGGGTTCACACCATGAATAAACAAGGCACCAATAAACACCGCTGTCACAGCATCGCCCGGAATCCCAAGCGTCAACATGGGAATAAACGCCCCACCCACAGCAGCATTATTAGATGATTCAGCTGCGATTAGACCTTCTTTTGCGCCTTCACCAAAAGGCACCTCAGGCTTTTTCGTTACACGACGAGCATGGTCGTAAGCCATTAAAGAAGCAATTTCACCGCCTGTTCCTGAGCAATGCGCCTATCGCCACACCGATAAATGAACTTTGAAGACTCAACGACAGATGTTTCTTAATATCTCTAAATTTAGGGACAATCTTATCCACCTTCTGCTTAATCATCGCCTTATCAAGATGATGCAACTGCACCAAGGCTTCGGTTAAACCGAACAAGCCGATCATCACCACAACAGGGCTAATACCACTCCACAACTCAACATAGCCAAATGTGAATCGTTCTTCTGCCGTAAGCGGGTCTAACCCCACTGTGCCGATACCAATGCCTAAAGCACCAGCGAAAATGCCTTTTATTAAACTTCTACCCGATAAAGCCCCAACCAAGGTGATCCCCATAACCCCCAACAGCAAATAATCACGAGGTTGGAACAACAAGGCAAAATCACTTACCGCAGGGGCCGCCACCGCTAACACGGCAATACCAACAAAGCCACCAATCACCGACATAATGGTAGACAAACCAATCGCCTGCCCTGCTAACCCTTTCTTCGCTAATGGATAGCCATCAAGCGCAGTCACAATGGCCGCGGGAGCACCCGGAATGTTCAATAAAATAGCAGTACGTGACCCACCGTAAACCCCGCCCATGTAGATACCAATCATCAAACACAAGGCATTGTTAATATCCCAAGAGAAAGTAAATGAGATCAAAATTGAGACCGCCATAGTGACAGACAAACCAGGAATGGCGCCCACATAAATACCCAGTAACGTCCCTAGCGCCGTCAGTAACACGTAATCAAGGGAGATCCACGCATTGAGCATATACATTAAAGAATCCAAAGCTTTCTCTCCTTTAATTAAACAAGTTCTTTAGGTAAAACAAGATTTCACGCTCAGGAATCATTCCCTCAGGTAACATCACCTTAAAAACAATTCGGAAGACTAGGTACGTCACCAATACCACCAGCAAGGCCAAAGCAAACGACGTCACTAAGCGAGAACCATTAATAGCGAAAACCAAAACGCCAATGAACACCAAAGAAGAGATCAAAAAACCAATGTCTTCTAAAAAAAGCGAGTACAGTAGAATCATCAACAGAACAAGGAACACAGCCTTAGGTATTTTCTCGACTGGCCTAGCACTGGAGAAAATAGACTTACCAAGAGCCATAAGAGATGCCATCACCATCACGCTACAGGCCATAATTGGAATCGATGCCGATGATCCTAAACCACTGTCTTCCGTAATGTGAAAAGCGTGGTATAGAAAAAATGAGCTGAATACAAGCAACAACAAATTAAAGAATTGCTCAGAAGTAATACACATGCGGTTCATAACAAAGAATTACCTACTAAAGAAAGCAAAGGCGATGGCAGTAATAGCATCGCCTCCTTTGCGCTGATTATGGACGCGGGATGTTAAAGTCTGCTGGCGACTTTTTCGCAAAACCTGAGTCGTAAACAATCCAAGACGAAACCGAACGATAACGTTCTAGAAAGGCCTCTGCCGAAGCACCGGACTCATTCATTATTTCAAAACCACGCTTTGCCATAAGTTGCTTAAATGACTCATTTTCAGCAGCAGAATGGAACGCCGCAACCAGCTTATCAACGGCTTCTGTGGGTGTACCTTTCTTCACAAAAATACCGAAGAATGGCCCCCAAGGTAGGTAAGACGACAACTTAGGATAAGTATCGGTAATGGGCGCAACGCCTGGTAATAGATTATTTTCTTTCGCATCAATAACCGAAATCACCTTCATGCGACCTGCCTGAATATGATCCAAAGCCGCACCAATCACCGATGACATCACATCAATGGTGCCACTTTGCAAAGCAGTCAAGGCAGGACCATCGCCATTATAAGGTACAGGCGTTAGGTCTAATTGCACCTGAGACTCCAACATAGCTAACACAATGGAAGTTAAACCGCCGTTCCCCGTCATCCCCGTTCTCACTTCACCAGGATGCGCTTTAACATAAGCAACAAACTCTTCAAACGTGTTATAAGGCGCGTCATTATTGGCGACAATGATCGGCGTACCACGGGCCAGAATATTAATCGGAATCATGTCGCTGTAGTCGATAGAAGATAACCCCAGTACTTTATGCATCTGTGGATTTTCAGCTCCCATCAACAAGGTATAGCCATCGGCTTTTTGGCTGTAAACGTATTTGGTGGCAATCGCCCCAACACCACCAGAGCGGTTAGTCATGATGACATCAACACCCAACTTTTCTTCAGCATAAGGCGTAACAGAGCGCATGACGGAATCGGTTGAGCCACCCGCTCCCCACATGATAATGCCCTGAATATCTTTATTCGGATAGTCAGCCAAAGACTGCCCAGATGTCACTAAAGCCATGGAGGTTAACGATCCAAGCAAGAGGTTTTTTATTTTCATAGTGGTATCCTCATTCAATAATTTGTTTTTGTTTTGAATTGATTTAGAAAATCATATCGCTCTAAAGTGAATTGATTGATTTCCAAATTAGTAAAAAGCTCTGAAAGCTGGTTACAAAGCGGCTCGGCATCCTCCACCTCGACTAACACAAGCATTTTTTGCACGTCTTTAGCCTCCTTGTGTGGCGCCCAAGGCAGTGCCGCTACCGCCGTATCCTCCATGGCAAAACGCCACGACTTTACCTGCTCAGCAAAGCGGGCTAGGCATTTCTCCTTAAAAACATGCGGCGACAACTGTGCAGCCGCCACCGTAATAACCAACAAGGCTTGCGCAGGCTCACCAAGATTGGGCGACGATTCAATGCCCTGACACACCACCCGTCGGATATGTTTAAAATGTTGACGCATTTTTTGCGACCAAGGCGTCGGATGAGACAACAAACGCTTGTACTCTGGCGTCTCCAATGTAGAAAGATCACGCATTTCATAGAGCGTAAAATATGGATACAAGGTATTTTCTGCATTTTTATAACGATAAGCATTGAGCATACCGGGTACTGTTAAACGCTCAGGCACATGCTCACCGGCATGCCATTCATTGTATTCTTGATCCAACGTAGGCTCAGTATCGTTCCAAAGAGCGAGCACGCCTTTTCCATCACAACGCATGGCTACTCCGGCTTTATCACGATTTTGGTTGCTTTGCCCGCGATCGATAATCGAAAGCCCTCTTCGCCGCGCTCAAGAGGCAAAACATGAGACACCATGGGTTTTAAGCGGTCGGCATGTTGACACAAGAATGCAACCATCTGCGGCCAAATACTTTCTAAAGGACGGAACGAACCTTTAATCTGAAATTGTTTACGCACCAGACTGGTCAGGTCCACAGGCACATCTTGCCCATATATTCCCGCCACCACCAAAACGCCGTTTGGCTCAAGGATTGACATCGCCTTAGCCAACACGGGGGCAGCGCCTGCGGCTTCAAATACAACATCAAAAGCGCCATCACTAATCAGGCTATTTAAACGCGCATCAAAGTCCGCATCGTCCCAATCCAAGGTGCTTTCGATTCCCACTTCGCGGGTACTTTGAAGACGGAACGCATCATTTTTACCAATGACAGTCACACGACAGCCCGCCTCTTTGGCTAACACAGCAATGGCTTGACCAATCGTGCCAGGACCAAACACGGCTACCTTTTGATTTGGTTTGAGTTCCGCGATATTCACCGCTTGCGCGGCAATAGTGAAAGGTTCGGTTAACGCCGCAATGTCTGCAGGTAAGGAGTCAGGAATAACCAAGCAATTTTTTTCAGGCACAAAGACTTGGCGAGCAAAACCACCATCACGAAGCATTCCAATGCTATCACGGGTACGACAACCATCAGGATTATTCGCCTTACAAGCCGCACACTCACCACAGGTTACAGACGGACGAACAACAACCCGCTGTCCAACTTTTAGTCCTTGAACCTCAGCGCCAATGGCATTGATCTCACCCACAAACTCATGACCGAGAGTAACGGGCAATTTAGAACGCATCCATTCGTAGCTCTTCGTCCACTCATAAACATGCAAATCACTACCGCAGATGCCTGCTGCCAAAACCGAAATACGAACTTCCTTTGCCTCAGGCAAGCCCAACTCAGGAACCTCAGTTAACTCAATGCCCAATTCAGGCTTCGACTTTCTTAACGCAAGCATCAGATCTATCCCCAATCATCACAAAGCTCCATGGCACACCTTACAAAAGGAGGCATGGAAAAATTCATTATTGTGGGAAGCAGTATCTGACATTCAATTGATATATAACAAATATCAATTTAGTATGCTTTCTATATATTAAAGATATAGGTAAAACATGGAATTAAGACATTTACGTTATTTTATTACCGTCGCAGAAAGCGGTAGCTTCTCTGCCGCAGCGGAAAAGCTATTCATTTCTCAACCGCCTTTATCTATGCAAATTAAACAGTTAGAGGAAGAAGTGGGCGTCCCCTTATTAACGCGATTACCCAGGGGCGTGCGACTCACCCAAGCTGGCATTCGCTTCTTAGAAGAATCAAAAGCCATCCTGAACCACATTGAGCGAGCCAAAGATCTCGCGAAACATGAAGACAACGAACACGGTGGCCTCCTCAGCATTGGCTTCGTCCCTTCTGCCAGTCACACCGTATTGCCCAAATTGATCAGCAAACTTCGCAGTCTGCGGCCTAATATCGAAATCAAAGTCAAAGAAATGGTCACGGCAGAGCAAATTACCGCCATTGAAGAACACAAAATTGATGTCGGCATTGCACGACCTTCCACAGTCACACGAAATAATACCAACATCGTCGCTGAGCTTAATGACCCTTTTTGCCTAGCGTTGCCTCTACATCATCCTCTAGCTAAGCAAAAATCGTTAACACTGAACCAAGCAGAACATGAGCCATTTGTTTTCTTCACCCGTTTCATTGCGCATGCCTACTACGACCAAATCATTGGATTGTGTATCGATGCAGGCTTTTTCCCAAAGACTCAATGCGAAGCCAGTACCATATACGGCGTATTAGACCTCGTCAGTTCTGGGCTTGGAGTGGCCATTGTACCCGCGTCAACCGTATTGCTGAGCACCAAAAACGTACAAATCGTTCCCCTCAAAAACCCAAGCCGCCCCAGCGGCATCGCACTCATGCACTCAGAAGAATCCGACAACGCCATAATCAAACTCGCCTCAACCTGTATGAAAGAAGCCCTATCAGACATTGAAGCCGAAACCCGCGAACGGCTGATGCTCTGATAAGCGTGCAAATGCTTAATTCTTTTGGATAACGAACAGGGAAAGAAATGTGTTCAGCAATATCATCAGGATTAGGATATTAGCCGGTTGGAACAGCATACTCTGTCATTATTAGACTAGGCGATTTAAACAGCCCATACCTGATCGACTTAGTTGATGAAAACAACCTCACCAACCAAGCCCTGTTGAAACAGATTCGAGAATCTGGGGTGACTGTCTACGAAAAAGCGCAATAGATTAAGATAGAAATATTACTCACTCGCTTTTATGTACACGGTAAGATTCAAATCATTTACATGAATATCATCCCTTAAATTTCTTCTTTATAAACATGACTATTTAATACACTAAGTTGTGTGCTTATTTCTTCATGCAATGAGCCAGTATAAGCCAAAGAAGTCTCCATATTTTTATACTTCCCTTCTCTAACAGCACTTGCCCAGTTATAAGATCCAACACATAGATAAACATCATCCCCCATAACGAGTTTGCTATGCACTTTCTCCACCACCTTGACAACAACACCATAACCCATCAATTCAGAACAGTTTTCCTCAAATAGATTACTTTTTGCAGTATCAGAACGATTATTAGATTGGGTATTAAAATAGCGATCTGTATAAACGATAACCTCCACTCCACGTGTTATGGCATCCTTAAATGCGTCAATAAAGCCCGCTTCTCTTAATTTATCCAAAGATAACCAAGGCGATACAATAGCGACTCTTTTTTGAGCATGCTGTAAGACTTCTTTTAACCATTGGTCGTGGTCTTCAGAATTACTAATTAATTTTGGTTCCTTACAAAATTTAAGTAAATCTGGCCGCGCCTTATTGACGCGAAAAACCAGTTGACTGTCTTCATCCTGCAACAAATATCTTGCCAGTAATGCTCTCGGTGTTCCCGTAGCGGCATGAGTGATGACTTCCATATCGCCAAATACAACAAAACTGTCTTTTGCTCTAGAAACAGCCACATTCAAAATTGAAGGATCCTGATCAATGAATGTTCCATCCGCATGTCTAGAATAAACCATAGAGAATATAACAACCGGGCGTTCCGCCCCCTGCAATGCGTGAACAGTTCCGACTGTCACGGCTTCAGCGTTACTTCCCACTTCAATACCAAGCTCTTGGCATTTTTCTTTAATAAGCTCAGATTGTGCTTTGAAAGGCGAAGCGATACCGACAATTTTCGCCAATGGCAGGCCATGAGCGCTTTCAAGACGATCCTTCTCACTTCGAAGCCACTCGGCAATAGTGATTGCCTCCAACTCATTTACTCGACTACCAGACGACAACCGCTCTGAACGACCATCGACATGGACGTAAGCAAAAGGAGGGATCTGAGAATCTACTGCAGCTGTATTTCTTAATGGCTGTAATAATCCTTCATAGCAAAGGTCATTGCAGAACGAGATAATAGGCTCTAAACAACGACGATGTTCACGTAAATACATACCGAGTTCAGCTTGGGATAGATAATGGTATTGACTAGACGCTTGTGCCACGTGCATAGCACTTCCACCAACCACAGATCGACCAGATGCTTTTAAAAGCTCATACTCTTCTTGTGAAGCCATTAAATTATTAGCAAACAAATTGCCCAAATTAACGGAAGGCGTCACCCCAACAACTGGCTTAATTTGAGAAACATCGCCAATCATCACCGCACGCTTAGCCAAACTGATTGAAGCTCCAGCGACTTCTGGTGCTACTTGTCCCGCTTCATCAATAATTAACAGATCAATTTCTTGCGTTAAGTATTCTTTACGGTACTGAGCGTCACCTTCAAAAACCTGATGTGTCATATGGCTGGGCAAAGCATAAAGCGTCGACACAACACAGGGGGTTAACTTCATTCGACGTTGCCAACGCTGACGCACGGCTTTTCTTCCAGTTTTTTCTTTTCCTGTATTCGCCTGCTGCTTCAATACTTTATGTTGCTCGGCACAATCTTCTAACCAACGGGCTTCCCAGTAATGAGTTGCCAATTGAAAAAGAGTAAACCGTAACGAAACATCCAAAACACAATCTAATTCATCAAAAGAATCAGGGACAGGCTGTGTCATGTCTAACCGAGACCAAAGTGCTGCAAACGATTCTTTCGCTTTTTCAAAATTCGCTTTTATCGTTTGTAATCCTTGAATATCCGCTTGATACGCGTCGCATATCTGAGTTTGATCATCTAAATATTGTTTTAAAACTCGTTCGACTGTTTGTTCAGATGAACCATCAGCGTCTTTAATTCGGCGCTGACCGCCCTCACTAATGTTAGCCTCAATAAAAAGCTCTCTTCTTAATCGGCGTTTACGTGCAACCAAAGGAAGGAAACTCAACAAGGACAACATCCAAGACTCATCAGCACAAAAATGACGCCATTTATTCAAGTCCTGTTTAATGACAGACTTCAGCGTTAATAAACCATCTAACTCGGTTTGTTTTTTAACGATAAACGCTTCTGGATCAAGATCTATTGCTCGCCATGCCACTTCGCTATCAAACTTCGTTTGCCATACGGCTAATACCTCTTCCAAAGATTGATAGGCAGCTAACAAACCAGCATGAAGGCGCTTTTTCACCTTGTTAACGCTTAGTAAAGAGTCATCATCAAACGCCGCACGGGCATTTTCTAAAAAGTCCTCTTCTGCCTGACTTACAACGTCTGGGCGTTCTATTTCTTTATAAAAGCTGACTGTTTGATAATGCTGGGCTTCCTTTGCTTCCTTACTTCGAGCAGGAAAATACCCACCATAGCTCTTCATTGTTGATAGCCAGCGCCCACCAAAAGGGCCTTTTGTCATTTCAAAACCCTTTTCGAAGGCTTCTAAAATATTAGTAACAGCTTGGTTATTAGTGGATGCTGCGACAATTAGCGGAGGTTCTGACTGATCTATGGCAGCTTGCACCCAACTGGATGCCACTAAAGATAAAACGAAGGTCGTTTTACCTGTTCCCGGTGGCCCATTTACCGCCAAGATTTCACCCTCTTTCATTGCTAATACCTGCCCGAGTGCATCTCGCTGAGCCAACGCAAGAGGATATTGAGAGCTTCCATGTCCCAATCGATGCTGAAAGCTTTGTTGGCTTGTCATACAGGGTATAAGAGGTGGGCGATCCGTAGCCGCATACTGAGTTAATAATGGCAGGGACGATTTCTCTTTCGATAACCAATCATAAAGTTCGATTATGTGACGCGATGCCCCCATTTGCGCCTGAGATTTAACAAGATAAGCATTCTCCAGCCTCATAAAGTTATCTTGTAACAGCTCTCGATCGCAAAGCTTCAGCAATTCGCGCGCCACATCACAATAGCTTTGCCAGAATGTCGCACCCTCGTCTTCTAATAAATTAACCGCTTCATCATAAGGCCAATATTTAGGCTCATGCTTGGTTAAAAATTCATCCTGTTTCTCGACCGAAAGAAGAGTAAAGCTGTCTTCAGGTAATGGGCTTAAGATATCTCTAGGGATGACAGGATACGCAGCAGGTACAAAATGCCCAGTTCGGCTAACCCACAGCCGACAAATTAACGGCGCTACATAGTCAGGGTATAATGACGATTTTTTCTTACCATGCTCTAAGCGAACCTTATGAACCATGGGTCGAAACACGACTTGCACAAGCTGAGTATCTTCCGCTTCATTATGAAACAATGTGGCGAGCAAATCAGAGTCAGCTACTAAACAACCTTCTTTAAAAACACTTAGATCAACCTTAGCTAATCCTTCAATATCACTTTTACTGAGAGCCCCTTTGCCGCTCTCAGCATCCGCTAACGAGTTACGCCAATAAGATAACCATTGCTTGGTCTGCACCCACGTATCCTTACTTGTATTCTCAGAGTTTATGTCTTTATTTGGCATAGATTAGGTTACTTTTTCTGCCCAACTTTCTTCGCGGCCTTGGCAAGGGCTTCACTTTCGGCGCGGGCGGCGGCGATGCGTTTGAGCAATTCGTCGGCGGGTTCGTCGGTCGGATCTTGCGGCACCAGTTCACCACGAAACGCCTTGGCGAGGATCGATTGGGTCAGTTTATCGACCCGCTGTTGGGCTTTTTGCACTTGTTTTTCGATGGTGTCGGCAAAGGCAAAGTATTGATCCACAAGGCGGATGATTTCGGTTTGTTCTTCTAAGGATGGTACTGGAAGATATAGAACCCGAAACTTCTTCAAATTAACTTTTTGTTGAGCTACACCAGCAGAAATAGCCGAAATTGCTTTTTGAAATAAACTAGATTGCATTGCGTAAGCAACGTATTTGGTAAGTGCAGTAACTGGATTGACAGTTAATTTTATACAGTCTGCAGTGATAACAGCTTCCGGTCTATCATTTGGATATATCGCAATATCACCTGGTGGATCTCCCATTTTTGTAATTAGGATATCTCCTGGCTTTACTCTGTGAGCTTTAAGTTCTTCAAACTTGGAATCAGAAACAAATTTAGTTTTATCTGAATCAAATACTTTAGAACGAATTTCTCTTACAAAAACTAAAGGGTGGCCCTGTGATTCATAATCATCAACTTTAAGATTACTTCCAAAAGGCCCAATTCCTAATGAATATCTCTGCTTACAAGCAATATCATCTACTTTAAGATCTTTGTAACCTGCTTTAACTCCTCCCCTCCACTCCTCGGTCAATTTCCCACTTACGGCGGCGGCGAGGACAGATTGGCGGAAGCGTTTGAGAATGGCGGGGATGCCGTCGAGGCGGGCTTTGATGGTGTCCACCTGCGCCAAAACTTGATCCAGTTTTTCGACGATGCGTTTTTGCTCGGCTAGGGGAGCAAGAGGAAAGTCAAGGTCTTTAAGAACTTCTAACCGAATGCCTTTTACTGTTGTTCCCGTTCCTAAAGATTCAATTTTCATTCCTTGAGAGCGATACCAATGTTCAAAATAATATTGATTCACTTCCTGATTGATAAAAAGTGCTTTTAGGTCTTGATTGATGGCTGAGTCAAAACTTGCTCTGATAATTTTTCCTAAACTCATCCTTGTCGCTACAATAGGTGTCCCAGCTGGAATAATATTCGTACTGCTATTTTCGACTGCTTCTTGAGTTATATGATCAACGGTATCTGTTAAGAACGATTTATTCATATCCTTAACAGTCATCCAAGGAATATCTCCCATAAAGTAGGACGGTTGAGACTTGCTAGGCGTTCCACCACCTACAATTTTATCCACAACGCTTTCAAGCTTGACGGACACCCACCCTTTCGGCAATTCGCTCACGCTTGGCCTCCAAATAGTTCGCCTTGGCCTTTCTTATTACCTTGCTCTTTGCTCTGTTCGACGGCTTTTTCTTCCAAACCAAAGGCTTGCTCTAAAAGCTGCTTTTGCGCTTCGGCTTCGTCGTCGGCACCGAGGGCTTGCATCAGTTGGTAAAGTTCGCCCATGGCTTCGGTGAGTTCCGCCATGGCTTCGCCTGCCAATACGTCTGGCTCGGGGAGATTTTCCGAGTTACTGGCTTCGAGGTCTTTAAGCCATGTGATGTCTAGGCTGTCGCCTTTTTGCTCGCGAATGTAGTCACGGCTGAATTTGCGCCAGCGGGCGTTATCAACGCCTTCCTCTTCACTCAGCCCTTCGATTTCACCGAGTTGCTGGCTTTTCCCAGTAAAAACGCCCTCTTCCCGTGGCGATTGGCCGTTAGCGTCTTCCCCGTAGGCGGCAATAAAGGCATCAAAGTGGGCTTCGGTGAGCATGCGGCGTTTGCCAAAGGTTTGCATGTTGGTGCGCATGTCGTACACCCACGTTTCTTGGGTGCAGTGGGTGTCTTGATGTGGGTTGTCTGGGGTGCCTTTTTGGAAAAACAGCACGTTGGTTTTCACCCCAGCGGCGTAGAAAATGCCCGTGGGCAAACGCAGAATAGTATGCAGGTTGCATTTGTTCATTAGGTCGCGGCGAATGTCGGTGCCCTTGCCGCCTTCAAACAGAACATTATCTGGGATCACCACAGCGGCGCGGCCACCGGGTTCCAGCGTTCCGATAATATGCTGCATAAAACACAATTGTTTATTGCCCGTTTGGTGAACAAATTTACGGGTAATGTTGCTGCTGGACGCGCTGCCAAACGGCGGGTTAGACAATACAAGGTTAGCCTTGGGAATGTCTTCCCCATCGGCACCCAAGGTGTTGCCAAGGTGAATAGCGCCGTGTTCGCTGTCGCCTTCGATGTCGTGCAACAAGCAGTTCATTAGGGCAAGACGACGGGTTTCGGGGACTAATTCAAGACCAATAAAAGCGCGCTCCATTTGGAACTTTTGGATGTCGTCGGGCAAGTCTTCTAAGTTATTAGTCTGATCTTTAATGTATTTATCGGCTTCGATCAAGAAACCTGCTGTGCCTGCGGCAGGGTCTTGGATGATCTCGCGCGGTTGCGGCTTCATCAGCTTCACAATGGCGTTAATCAAGGGGCGTGGCGTGAAGTATTGCCCTGCGCCAGATTTGGTTTCGTTGGCGTTTTTCTGTAGCAAGCCTTCGTACATATCACCAAAGTCATCACGGCCTTTGCCGCTGCCATCGTTGTCGTACCAGTCCAACTTGTCCATGTTGTCGATCAGTTCGGTCAATTGGGCGGGCTGGGTAATAGTCGTTGTGGCATTAAGGAAAATCGCTTGGACGATGGCGTGATGATCGCCATCCAGCTTGTTTAATAAGGTTTTGTAAAAGCTGTGCTGTTCAATGCCGATTTTGCTTTTTAAATCTTTCCAGCGGTAGCCTTCGGGCAGTAACTCTTCTTCTTGCCCGGTTTGTTCGCACATTTTTAAAAACAGCAAGGAAGCCAGTTCGTTCACGTAGTTTTGGTAGGACACGCCACCATCGCGTAAGTTGTCGCACAGCTTCCAGAGTTTGGCGACCAGCTCGTTGTTGTTCATAAAACGTCTCTATGTTGTAACACTAGTAAATAAGAGCGCTTTAGCCGATGTTGGGCTAAAGCGCATTAAGAGGATAATGGGCGAGTATGATACTCACCTAGGCCAGTTCGTCCCAGATGTACTCGTTAAATTTTTGCAGAATCTCGTCCAGCTCGTTGTCTAGGGCGTCTTGCAAGCGGCGTTTGCCGCCGTCTCGTCGGTAGTTGCCGATTTTGTACACGTCGTCGTCCAGCACGACTTTGTCTTTAATGGAGCTAGCAAGACGATCTAGCCATTTGACTTGCACGGCGTTCCAGTCGCGCTCGGCTTTGATCTTTTCTAGGGCGTGATCGACCCGCACATCAAAAGGCAAAAGCTGTGGGTTCTTCATGCTGGCGCGGCGAATGTGCCCCACCAGTTTGGCGGCAATGTCTTGGTTGGTTTTCTGTTTCCATGCGGTTTGCAAGGCGGATTCGTCAAAGCGCTTGGCGTCAAACCATTCTTGTAATTCCACCAGCCCTTTGCGGGTTAAATCGCGGGGGCGATTGACCACGGCATCCAAGGCCGCCAGTTGGTTAATGTTGTCACGCACTAGGCGATCAAAGGCATCCAAAAAGTCGTCTGGCTGGTTGTAATCACCATACAGGGTTTCCACGCCAATCACCTTGTCGGCAATGTCGGTAAAAATCGGGCGGTCACGTAGGCTGTTTAGGGTGCGTTTTAGGTCTTCAATTTGTTCAACCAAGTTAGGCAGCTCGGCAAAGTACTGAGCGGAGACCCGCGCCCCTTGGCTTTTTAAGGTTTTGCCCAGTTCCGCAAAAGAGCAACGGGTGACGTTCTTCAAGCGTTCGTCGAGTTTTTGTATCTGCTGCTCTACGTCTCGGCTGCGCAATTTTTGGTAATTGGCTTGGGTAATGACGCGCTGTAGTTTGGACACCAACTGTTCGTGGCTGTTTTGTGCAAAAGATTGATCATTGCTTTCAATCAGCTCGTAGGCTTTGTCGTCACTGATTTCCGCTACCAAGGTGGTCAGGCTGACCTCTGGGCGCACCACCACGGCTTGCATGGTGTCGACGGATTCTAGCGTGCGGTATAAGTCCACAGCGTCGAAAATACGGAAGTTGGTTTTGCCTATGTCGGGGCACAAACGTGTGGCACGGCCTTTCATTTGTTCGTACAAGATACGGCTGCGCACTTTGCGTAAAAACACCAAGTTACAAATACTGGGCACATCAATGCCTGTGGTAAGCAGGTCTACGGTGACAACAATATTTGGTAAACGATCTTTTTCGTAGCGGGTAATCAGGCTTTGTACCTTGTTGGCGTCTTTATCTGAATTGCCTGTGATTTTGATAATGACGTTGTGTGCTAGGTTGGCAAATGCCGGATTGCCAGATTGTCTAAAGGCTTCTCTTAGCGCATCGACCACCGCATCCGCGTGTTCGTTGTTCACACAGAAAATGAGGGTTTTCTGCTGGCCGTTTGGGTCAAGCCAATTGGTCAGCTCTTGGCAAATGGCTTGGGTAAAGCTGGGGGCGATAATTTGCTTGTTAAACTGGTCTACTTCGAAGTTCTGTTCGTCTTCTAGCTGATCAAGCTGTAGGTCGCCATTCACCGTCAGGCGCTGTACCTGCTGCCCTTTGGCAAAGGCAATGCCTTTGGTGTTCAGTTCGGTGTTGATCTTAATCGGCGGTTGATAGTCATTTAAATAGCCGTCAATCACGGCGGTTCGGTAAGAATAGTTAAAAATCGGCCGGCCAAAGATCTCTGTGGTGTGCAACGCCGGTGTGGCGGTGAGCGCCAATTTAAAGGCATCAAACTGGTCGATCACACGACGATAAGCGGAGATGTAGTCCTGCTGATCGCGGAAGGCAAGCTCCCCTTCGGTTTGCTCTTTGTCCAGAATATAACCACGGTGGGCTTCGTCTATGATGATGGCATCGTACAAACCCACGGGGATAAATTCATCACTTTGCAGTACGCGTTTCACCAGTGACTGCACGGTGGCAACGTGGATCTTGGTACTGTCTTCGGGGAAGCGATCGGTCAGGCCTTTGATGTTGAAAATACGGTTAAAGCTTTGCTCTTGAATCCGTGTGTCGTCAAAGGAAGCAAGGGCTTGCTCACCCAACGAGCGACGATCCACCAAGAAAAGCACGCGTTTAAAACGCTGGGACTGTATCATGCGATACATAATGGCAATGGCGGTTCGGGTTTTGCCTGTGCCCGTCGCCATGGCTAATAAAGCGCTACGCTTGCCCGACACCACGGCGTTTTCCACCGCGCGCACAGCGTCTTCTTGGTAGTAACGCAACCCCAGTTCGCTCATATCTTGATGGGTGGCAAACCAGTTGTTTAGCTGCCCGGTATTTTGCTCTAGCTTGGTTAGTAGCTCTTTCGGGGTGAACCATTGGGGTAAAGCGTCTGGCTGGTTGGTGGCAAGGCGTGTGTCTCGATACCAAATGCCACTTTTGCTTTTAACGGCGGCACTGTAGCCGCGCCCATTAGCGGAAAAGCAAAAAGGTATCTGATAGCCCGTGGCATTGTATTGATTGATTTTAAACTCACTGACAGCGGCCATCATTTGCTCGTCGTTCGCGGCGCGCTTCGCTAATTCTTCTCGATAGGCGAGTAAATCAAAGTGTTTGCTGTAGCGGTAAGCTTCGTTGAGTTTATCGGCTACGTCTTGGTTATAACGCTTGGCCTCCACCACACCAACGGGGATTAATCCTGCAAACAAAACATAATCGGCAAAGCCCACCTTACCTGTTTCGTCTTTGCCTGTTGGCCATTCGGCAATGGCCATATTGCGACCGATAACTGGGCGCGTGCCATTGCTGTATTTGAGGTGCTGAGTGTCCGCATCCCAGCCAGCAAGACGCAGTTGCTCATCGATCAAATAGCGCGTTTCTTGCTCATCCAAATTGAGAGGAGTTTGGCTGGCCTGTTTGGCGGTAGTCTTGTAGAAAATATGACGATCTGGCTCGCTCAACTTGGCTAATTCGTCTTCTTTGGCCTTGAGCTGGGTTTCTAGGGCGGCAATGCGCGCTTCGCTTTGCGCTTGGGTTTCTTGCTGGTCACTTTCCAATACCGACAAACGACCTTGTAGCTCGGTCAGTGCACGCTGTTGGGCGTCTATTTCCGCTTGGCTTTTGTGCTCTTGCTGCTCTGCGGCTTTTTCTGCTTGTGCTAGGGCGTCTTTTAACGCGGCGATTTCTTGCAGGTAGGCCTGTGAATTTTGCTGGCTTGGTAATTGGAACAGTGGCGCTGCGAAGTCTTTGTCACTACTTGTTAAACGGTAATACCAAAGCGCCAAACGAAACGCCAAGCGCAAGCACATTTCGGCATCGTTTAGGTCATTGTGGTATTTGTGTACCGCGTCGTTGCCAATGGTGCGCAGCTTATGAAAGACATTGATGATATTTTCATCTATGTTGGTTTTCTTTTGGATTTCAGCGAGCAGTTTAAACTGGGTGTCTTGTGGTTCGATGTTAAATATCTTACCAAGATGGTTCGCCACCGACTCACCAAAGATACGCAGTTTGACTAAGGTGGTGTTGGGGTCGTCTGGATAGTTGTTTTCAGCGGCTTGGGCGATAGAGAGAAGAAAGTCGTTGTGACCTTTTAGAAAAGCAAAATTAGATTGAGTTATTGTCATTGCGTTCTAAAGTCCCTTCTGCGCTTAATGTCATCATCTTGGTTTGTCAGTTTACCCTGACAATTCAACTTGCGGAATCCCTGCTGATTGAATATCCCTTGAATTCTCACCAAGGATGCTTGGCAAAGTAGCTTTCCAGATGGTCGATCAAGGCACGAACATTGGGCGATAAGTGTTTTCTAGAAGAATACAGGGCGTAGATAATTAGGTCTTTGGGTTTCCATTCCGGTAAGACATGGCACAGGCTGCCATCGTTAATATAACGACTCGCTAAATAAGTGGGTTGCAAACAAACGCCCATGCCATTTAATGTGGCATGCAAAAGCGCTGTTGCTTCGTTAATGCTTAAACGACAGTCCAACGAGACAGATTCAAATTGGTCATTTTGGGAGAGGTGCCAGATGTGACGCTCTAAGTTTTTGTACCCCAAACAATCGTGCTTAATTAGGTCTTGCGGATGTTGGATTTCGCCTAGGGTTTGCCGTACTTTTTCAAGGTAAGCCGGAGAGGCCACCAACACAGATTCACACACAGCAATAGGCTTACCAATTAAAGAAGGGTCTGGGTTCGAGGCGATTCGAATGGCAAGATCGATGCTTTTTTCGGTTAAATCAGCAGCGCTGTCTTCTAAATCCATATCAATATGAAGTTTGGGATGCTGCGTCATAAAATCTTGAATGGCTGGCATGAGTTGGGAGAAACCAAACGACATGCTCGAGGTGATTCTCACCAAGCCTGACAACTCCTCGCTGGTATTCACCAAGGATATAAAATTATCGGCTTGCTCCAACCAAAGCTCGACGTCTTTTAAACAGGCTTCACCAGCGCTAGTCAGGGATATTTTTCGTGTCGTGCGATGCAACAAACGAATCTTTAACCAATCCTCCATCGCTTCTATATACCGCGTCACCATTGGTCGTGACATATTCAAGCGGTCTGCGGTGCGGGAAAAGCTCCGCGATTGGGCAACATCGATAAAAACTTTAGCGGCTATCACTCTGTCCATAATTCTACTCACCCACTTGCACGATATAAGAAACAATCATGCTCATTTTTGTGTATTTTTCCGAGCACGTCAATTCTCTATGATGACCACATAAATTAAACAATCACTCTTTGGAGAGAAACATGAAAAAATTGATTACATTGGCGGCTTCTGCACTTATCGCTCATTCTGCTTTTGCGGCAGACGCAAAGCCGTTAACACTAGATGTATATAATGCCGCTCCTAGCAGCTTTGGTGTTACGTCTACTTTGGTTTATGGCGAAACCGAAGCCATGGTTGTTGATGCTGGATTCACCAAAGCCGATGCACTGCGTATTGCTGCAAAAGTATTGGATTCCAATAAAGAGCTAAAAACGATTTTCATTAGCCAAGCGGACCCCGATTACTACTTCGGTGCCGAGACGCTACACGCTATTTTCCCTCAAGCGGATATCATCACGACACCTGCAGTTAAAAAGATCATTGAAGAAAAACTGGCAGGAAAATTGGCTTTTTAGATACCTCAAATGGGGGCAAACGCACCAGTAGCTCCTATCGTTCCTACGGCTTACACTCAGTCTACTTTAACGGTTGACGGTCAAACAATTGAGATTCGTGGTACTGAAGGCGTTTTGGCTCACCGCCCTTACCTTTGGATTCCGACAAATAAAGCTATTTTAGGTAACGTTGCTGTATTCGGTAATATGCATCTATGGATGGCGGATGCACAATCTGATGAGAGTCAAGCTGCATGGAAAGCACAGTTGCAAGAAATGCTGGCGCTGAAACCGACAACCGTTATTCCTGGTCATATGACTCAAGGTACCGAGTTGACTGCAGACAGCATTACTTTCTCGCTTAACTACATCACAGATTTTCAAAAAGCGAAAAAAGACAGTAAAAACAGTGCTGAATTGATTAAAACCATGACTGCGAAATACCCAGAGGCGCAAGGTGCGTTGAACCTAGACATCGCAGCAAAAGTCCATAAAGGTGAAATGAAATGGTAAGAGTCCATTACTTCTTCGATCCTATGTGTGGTTGGTGCTATGGCGCAACAGCCTTAGTCGAAATTTTGGCAGAAATGTCTGAGTTTGAAATCACTTATCACCCTGGTGGCATGATTCCGAAACGAGCAATTGATCCGTCTTTTAGGCAGCATATTTTGCAGGCTGACAGTCAAATAGCCACTATGACGAAAGTACACTTTGGCGATGCTTATAAAGCGAGAGTTGCTGGCGCTGGTGATTTTATAGTGGATTCGTATTCCACAACTCGCGCCTTTCTTGTTGGTCAAGAAATGGGCATCGAAGCACACAAGATGCTAGCAGCGATTCAAAAAGCGCATTACCAAGATGGTAAGCATTTAGATGAGTTGAATATTTTAGCGGATCTAGCGGTTTCGTTGGGATTGGATAAAACGATTTGGGAGGAAAAAATGGCCCAGTCCGAACCTAATATGTTAATGCAGGTAAAACAAAGCCATCAATTAATGGCAAAAATGCAAGTCAGTGGCTACCCAATGCTAGTGGTTGAAAAAGACAGCAAGCTACAACGCCTCGCTCACAGCTACTATTATGGTAAAACACTGGAATGGAAAAACTATTTGACTGGCTTTATCTGAGTATCTGACACCCTAAAGCCTTCTTTACTTAAGTAAAGAAGGCTTTCTATGCATGCTCACACACCGTTAAATCTGCCAAGCAAAAGTTAACGTGCCGTAACGAGTATATTTATCCATTTCTCGGTCATGCTCATCGCTACTAAAGCTAAAAGGAGAATTGATGGCAAAAGACAAAGCAGAATCTCCCCAAGAATAAGTGACTCCTGAAGTGAACATATTGTTGTTATGATCGTAATCTATCGAACGGCTATCACGAAAAGTATTACCATCGGTGAATATTTGGTTGAATGTATAACCGAGTTCAACACCTGCAAAAACAAACCACCCTTTGCTGACGGCAATGGGATTAGACGTTCTAGAGTCAACTAATAATACAGTAGAAAAGGAATCATCAAGACTTCGCCCATATCGCAACATGAAGCCACTGCTAACAGAACTTCTTAACGTACCAACACTCATTGCTGCGCCCGTTAATAAGTCTGTATGGCCACTATCGGACACCCAAGACCGCCAAGTTCGACCACGCGATAACTCAAATACCACTTCATTTTCTAATTGTGTGTCCCACCCTCTTGGATTTTTAGCACTGATCACCCGGTGAACCGCTTTTTGAGTTTGCTCTCCCATGGCGAGAGGTCCAACCAGTCCAATGGTGGTGGCAACCCTATCGGCATAATCAGGCATAACAGCAATATAGGTATTGGTAAAACTCAATAACGCAGAATAAGGAAAGGTTCCCTCTGCTGGCACTTCTACTTCGATATCATAGGGCGTTGTCAGTGTTTGACCGCCACTGTAGATATTAACCGAGGCTCTCGAATGTTGACTTGGCATACTCCACATCAAAGGCCTCACCATAAAACCAGGTTGTTGTGCTTTATCAGGAGAGTCATTAACGTCAAAATAAGAGACATAGATTCCGTTGGTGTAACCATTGTCTTCATTGACAAAAAAGTCATTGTCTAATGTCGCAGACAACCAATGTGTATCAGCGTAAGCCGAAGACCCGAATAACAAAGAGATGCTCAAAAAATAGTGTTTAAACACCAAGGTACCGTTATTACGGGGAGATTTTTTCCCTTGTCGACCGACCATCGTTCACCCATTTGATACTGAAAATGGGGAGTATTATAAAATGGCTTCGATACTAAAACTGCAAAGAGTGGCACATATCACAATTTAGCCATATAAGGATGCTTTATAAGGAGTTTGTCTTAAGCGTTCTTATTTTTTGCAATTATCTTAATCGGTTAGGACTTCAATTTTTCATTTGGAAAAACAAGTTCGTCACATCAAAAGCTAGTTAAAATTGCCAAGCTAGAGTCAATGTTCCAAAACGATTTAACTGCTCTGTTTGACGACTACGCGCTGTATCGTCTTCTGAAAATGAGGATAGATAAGCAAATGACAAAGAACTCGCTTGACCTATAGAGTAAGTAATACCAGTCATGTAAGTATTGTAATGGTGATCATAGTCAATAGAGCGACTCTCTCGAAACGTGTTCCCATCCGTCATAATTTGATTAAAAACATAATTCGCCGATACACCGGCATAAACAAACCAACCGTTATTTACAGCAATTGGGTTAGCGGCTCTAGAGCTAGCTAATAAAACTGTTGAATAAGAGTCTCTAAGGTTTCGACCATAGCGCAGCATGAGACCTAAACGTCCTCCGCTTTCAATGGTTCCAAGACTCACATGTCCGCCTGCTAATAAATCCATTGTATCCAAGCTAGATGCAAGCACCCTAATAGCTCGGCCACGCGAAAAGCCAAAAACGATTTCATTCTTTAATTGCGTATCCCAACCCATCGGCTTTTCAGCACCAATAAGTGCATGAAATTCAGTTTGTGTTTCTTTGCCCTTTGCTGCTGGACCCACAATACCAATAGAAGTACTGACCCAATCTGCATAGTAAGGGCCTGCAATAATATGAGCATTGGTATATTTCAATAACCCTGAATAAGGGATAGCATCTGCCGGAGGATTTGCCTCGGTAATGTCCTCAGCAGTCGTTAATGTCTGGCCTATACTATGTACATTTATTCTATTTGATCCGTATCCACTTGGCATTGTCCATAAAAGTGGACTAACCAAAAAATTGGGTCTTAATCGACCTCCTACTGTGTAAAAAGAAAAATACATACCGTTAGTGTAGCCATTATCTTTCCCTACAAACACATCGTTATCTAGAGTAAAAGATGCAAAATTGATATCAGCATAGGCATTCATACCGAGCATAAGAAGAACGGCAACTAAACACTTTTTTAACCCTCCCCCTTTAACAGTATCAAGCTGTGTGTTCTTTTTGACAATCATTAAGCACCCGTTAAAAAATAAAATGATCGTCATTATAAATCGAACTTTTACAAAATATTCATACACATAACATCTATAACATTTCAACACATTCGGGGGACAAGCCACATTTTAAATACCTTGAAGACATCGGCAAACCCAGCTAAGTGGAGGATAAGTAAAAGTAAAAAACCACTACTTAGGTTTCCCCAAATAGTGGTTTTTTGCATGCGCTCTACACAAAAGCAACACTAAAATTTTTTAGAAAATCAAAAAACCTAGTGAAATAATCACACCAGAACCGATCAAGGCCATCAAGCAATAACCCATTACGTCTTTTGCACCCAACCCAGCAATAGCTAACGCTGGCAATGCCCAGAATGGTTGAATCATGTTTGTCCACGCATCCCCCCAAGCAATCGCCATGGCGGTTTTCGCAGCATCCACACCCAACGCTGCGCCCGCTGGCATCATGATAGGCGCTTGTACCGCCCATTGACCGCCACCGGAAGGAACAAAGAAGTTCACTATGCCGGCACTCAAGAAGGTAAATAGAGGAAAAGTCGTTTCATTAGAAATGGATACAAACGCCTGAGAAATCACCCCCGCTAATGACGCACCAGAATCCCCCGTTGCCGTCATCATACCCATGATGCCAGCGTAAAATGGAAACTGCAGCAAAATACCAGAACAGTTTCGTGCACCTTGGGAAATCGAAATCAACAAACTTTTTGGTGTGCCATGCAGTAAAATAGCAGAAAACAAAAAGATAAAATTGACCAGATTTAAATTCAGTGCAAAACCATTATCGATAAAATAATAAATAATGTAAGCAAAGCCCATTACGCCTAACACTAACGATAAAACACGGCTATTTTCCAAACGCTCCGCTGGCGTCATGTCGGCTTTATTGGGTGTGTCAACGTCGGGTTCTTTCAACAATTCAGCGTCAATCGTAATGGTGTCTTGCGGCGCTGGGTGCATCAAACGATTCAATAACGGAATCGTGACAAACATCACTGCCAAAATGGTTAAGTTCATCGTGGAGAAAATAGTCTCAGAGGTTGGAATAGCAGCCGTCACCGCGCCATTAGTGACTTTCTCTATATTCGCACCGCCCGCAATAGACAAGGGAATGGAACCCGACAAGCCACCATGCCAGAACAAAAAGCCACTGTAAGCAGAAGCAATCAATAAACGATAATCCACGCCCTTTACACGAGCGGCGATTTCTTTGGCGAAGATAGCTCCCACCACCAAACCAAATCCCCAGTTCACCCAACACGCCATTGCGCTGATCACTGTGACCAAGATAATCGCTTGGCCTGGGGTCGTTGCTACACCTGCCAACATGGCCAATTTACGTTTAAATGCTGGCGCACTCGCCATGGCATGACCGGTTACCACGACCATGGCCATCTGCATCGAAAAGCTCAGCAAATTCCAAAAGCCACCCGCCCATGCATTCACCACTTGCATTGGACCCTGACCCGTACTCGGCATCACAAAAAGAAACACTACAAAGGTTAAAACTATAGCGAAAATGAAAGGATCGGGTAGATAACGCTGTAAAAGCGCCACAAAAAATTGACTGACTTTCTGTAAGCCAGTTTGTTTTTGTTCAAGAGTTTTATTCATCGGTTTATCCTGTTTTTTTATATTTTTTATTGGACGAAAAAAGCAAAAGCAACAAAACGAGACAGACTAATAGCCGTTGCTTTTCTGCCTCACCTTGTTGCGTTTATTGATTCCATTTTCTGGCAAAACGTTCTAACGAGACACCAGCATAGCAACGCCCATTCCGCCACCAATGCACAAGGTCGCCAGTCCTTTTTTAAGGTCTTGACGTTGCATTTCATGGAGCAATGTAACCAGAATTCGACAACCAGAAGCGCCAATAGGATGACCTAATGCAACAGCACCACCATTGACGTTAACCTTGCTGGTATCCAAACCAAGCTCTTTGTTGACACACAAAGCCTGTACCGCAAACGCTTCATTGGCTTCAATTAGGTCCAAATCCGCCACTTGCCAATTGGCTTTTTTCAGCACTTTTTGCGTTGCTGCAATCGGACCGGTTCCCATAATGTCAGGATCAACTCCCGCACTGCTCGCAGCGTCAATCACAGCAATAATTGGCAGCCCTAAGCGCTTGGCTTCTGCATCCGAAGTGACTATCACCATGGCCGCACCATCGTTTAACGTAGAAGCATTACCTGCCGTAACCGTACCGTCGTTGGTAAACGCCGCACGCAATTTGCCAAGAGATTCCGCTGTGGTATCCAGGCGAATTTGTTCGTCCGCATCAACCATAAGCGGCTCGCCTTTACGCTGGGGAATGGAAACGGGCAAAATCTCGTCAACAAAGCGACCCGAGGCCTGAGCTTGCGCCGCTTTTTGCTGGGAGTTTGCCGCAAAGGCGTCTTGCTCTGCACGGCTAATATCCCAACGCTGGGCGATATTTTCAGCCGTTTGTCCCATGTGATAATCGTTAAAGGCATCCCACAAGCCGTCGGTCACCATGGAGTCCAACAGCTCCCAGTTGCCCATTTTTTTGCCTGAGCGACTATTGGGTAATACATGTGCCGCTTGACTCATGCTTTCTTGTCCGCCAGCAACCACCATCTTAGCGTCGCCATTCAACACAGCCTGCGCTGCCAGTTGCACGGCTTTTAACCCCGAACCACAGACCTTGTTAATCGTCATAGCAGATACATGCTTTGGTAATCCTGCATGAATCGCTGTTTGACGAGCTGGGTTTTGACCACAACCCGCTGCCAGTACTTGGCCTAAAATGACCTCATCAATGTGATCTTTGAGTAGCGGCTGCTTTGCCAACATACCAGACAATAATTGTGTCCCAATTTGAACAGCACTGAGGGAAGATAAAGCGCCATTAAAAGCACCAATGGGAGTTCGTGCTGCGGCAACGATAACGGCTTTCATAAACGAGTCCTTTTCACGATTGGTTAGATACGTTGTTAAGTAAGGAGTTAAGCGAATTGCATTTCTGGCACATGATCAGGAACGATCAATTTACCCTGTGTTTTTTCAATAATCTCCTCTACTGAAACACCAGTGCGCTCTTTCTTTCAACACAAAAGCACCGTCAGCAATTTCCAGCCAAGCTAAATCGGTGAGGACTTTTTTAATACAGCCTTTGCCAGTGAGCGGCAAGGAACAATTAGACAAGAGTTTGGATTCACCATCTTTAGAAGCATGAGTCATGGTGACAATGATATTCTCTGCGCCTGCGACCAAATCCATGGCACCGCCCATACCTTTGATCAGTTTGTTGGGAATCATCCACGAGGCAATATTACCGTTCACATCTACTTCAAACGCCCCCAATACCGTTAAATCCACATGACCACCACGGATCATGGCAAAGGATTCAGCGGAGGAAAAAATCGACGCGCCCTTTACTGTGGTAACTGTTTGTTTGCCCGCATTGATCATGTCTGCATCGATGGTTTCTTCCGTTGGGAACTCACCCATTCCCAATAAGCCATTCTCAGACTGCAGCATAACGTCCATATTGTCAGGGACGTAATTGGCGACCAAAGTCGGAATACCAATACCAAGGTTCACGTAAAAACCATCTTGTAATTCTTGGGCAACACGTTGCGCCATTTGTTTTCTTGTCAGTGACATAGGAAACCTCTTTTTATTCTGTTGTCGTACTATGCTGTTTTAACGGTTCTTTTTTCGATGCGTTTTTCAAAAGTACCCAGTACAACTCGATCCACATAAATACCGGGCGTATGGATGTGAGCAGGATCGAGTCTCGCCCACTTCGACAATTTCTTCCACTTCTACGACGGTAATTTTGCCGGCCGTCGCGGCGAGAGGATTAAAGTTTTGCGCGGTATGACGATAAATGACATTACCGTAACGGTCGGCTTTCCAGCCTTTAACGATGGCGAAGTCGCCAACAATAGCTTCTTCCAACAAGTATTCACGGCCATTAAAAACTTTGGTTTCTTTGCCTTCCGCCACCGGTGTGCCGACGCCAGTTGCAGTATAAAAAGCAGGAATACCGGCGCCACCAGCGCGCATTTTTTCTGCCAGCGTGCCTTGTGGAGTAAGTTCTACTTCTAATTCACCATTTAATAATTGCTTTTCGAACAAGGCATTTTCGCCAACATAAGACGACACCATTTTACGGATTTGCCTGTCTTCCAACAGAATGCCCAAACCAAAACCATCGACACCACAATTGTTCGACACGACGGTTAAACCTTTTGTGCCTTTGCGTTTGATCTCAGCGATCAAGTTTTCTGGAATACCACACAGACCAAAACCGCCCGCCAGCACCGTCATATCATCTTCTAGTCCGACCAAGGCGTCTTCAAAAGAGGCAACGACTTTATCAAAACCGGCCATAGTTCTTCTCCTAATTTGTTATTTTTAGCTTCCAGCCAGTTTGACCTAAGGACATAAATTAATTAAATTTGTTTTTTCTATTTATTAATAAGTTTTTTAAAACAATAATCACAAAGAAGTATTTTTAAATGAACGTCAAACAAGTGAAAGCCTTTCTCGCTGTCGCCGAGTCCATGAGCTTTGCCAGCGCTGCCACTCAGCTGCATTTATCACAGCCCGCTTTAAGTCTATCGATTAAAAGTTTAGAAGATAACTTAGGAGGGAAATTACTGACTCGCACAACACGCCACATCGCCTTAACACCCGAAGGCGAAGCCCTAGTGCCACTAGCCAGACGATTGTTAGCGCAATGGGAAAACGCCGAAGACGAAATGAAGCAACGCTTTGCATTGCAATTGGGGAAAATCACCATTGCTTCCATGCCGTCGTTCGCCGCGTCATTGCTGCCAAAAGCGATTCGTAATTACCATGCATCCTACCCGAATATTCAGGTCGCCATTGATGATGTGTTATCCGACATCGTCGTCGAAATGGTGCGAAATAACCAAGTAGAACTGGGAATTTCTTTCGAACCAAGTAACCTTGTGGATTTGTCTTTCCATCCCCTTTATGAAGACAGATTCATCGCCATCTTACCCAGAGATCATCCACTGGAAACCCAAGAAACGATTGCTTGGCAAGCCCTGTTAGAATACGACTTCATAACCTTACAGCGCCCTTCTAGCGTGCGCACCATGATAGAAAATACACTTCAAGAAGCTGGCATCGAACTCAATGTTGCCTTTGATGCGCACCAATTAGCCACCGTGGGACGCATGGTCAGCGAAGGCATGGGCGTGGCCGTCGTTCCCGCCCTATGTCGACAGCAAGCCATAGAACAAGGTGCCATCTGCCGACCCGTAATAGAACCGGAAATTCGCCGACGCGTTGGCGTCATCTGCCAACCCAGATCCAACCTCTCCATCGCTGCCGCAGCCATGCTCGATGTGCTGATTAATACTTATGCTTAAAAGCAAAATAATGAACAAAATAAGGAACGATGATAATCTTTTGCATTTAAGTCGCTTTCAGCCCTTATTTCTGTCGCTCAAAGGACTATCCTTTTTGTGTCTGGTGACAAAATAACCAGTCACGCACACAACAAAAACAACAGCAAAAAAGGATGTCGTTATGAGTACTCATGCAAATCGCGGTGTTATTTATCAAGGTAATGGCACGGTTAAAGTCGACGCTATTCCCTTCCCTGAATTGGCTATTGGCAAGCGCCGATGTGATCACGGTGTGATCTTGAAAGTGGTCACGACGAATATTTGTGGCAGTGATCAACACATGGTACGTGGTCGTACGACGGCACCAACTGGGTTGGTGTTGGGCCATGAGATCACGGGCGAAGTCATTGAATGTGGCCGCGATGTCGAATTCATTAAGGTCGGCGACCTTGTTTCCGTTCCCTTCAACATTGCATGCGGTCGTTGCCGCAACTGCAAAGAAGGCAAAACGGGAATCTGTCTAAACGTTAACCCTGCTCGCCCCGGTGCGGCTTATGGTTACGTAGACATGGGCGGTTGGGTCGGTGGTCAAGCCGATTACGTTATGGTGCCTTACGCTGACTTTAACTTATTGAAATTCCCAGATGCCGATCAAGCTCGTGAGAAAATCCAAAGCCTCACACTGCTGTCTGATATTTTCCCCACCGGTTTTCATGGCTGCGTGACCGCAGGTGTTGGTCCAGGTTCTACCGTGTATATCGCGGGCGCTGGCCCTGTTGGTTTGGCCGCGGCGGCTTCTGCGCATTTACTGGGTGCCGCCTGCGTGATTGTCGGTGATATGATCGAAGATCGACTCAATCAAGCGCGTTCTTTTGGCTGCGAAACCATCGATCTTAAGCAAGATGGCGATATTCAAGATAAGATCGAAGCGATTCTTGGAGATAGAGAAGTGGATGCGTTTGTGGATTGTGTGGGGTTTGAAGCGCATGCCTGTGGTTGTAATCACCATCAAGAATCCCCTGCTGTGGTATTGAACTCGGCAATGCAAATGACTCGCGCGGGCGGTCAAATTGGTATTCCTGGACTGTATGTTACCGAAGACCCAGGTGCCGTAGACAGTGCCGCACAGCAAGGTAGCTTGAGCATGCGCTTTGGTCTAGGTTGGGCAAAATCGCACTCTTTGCATACTGGACAATGCCCTGTGATGAAATATCATCGCGCCCTAATGCAAGCCATCTTGTTTGATAAAATCGACATTGCAAAAGCTGTGAATGTGCAGATGATTTCTCTTGATCAAGCACCACAAGGTTATGCGGATTTTGATGGCGGCGCCGCGAAGAAATTCGTGATCGACCCTCACAGAATGGTGAGTTAATCCTACTCTTCCTTTTCTTACGAAAAAACTCGTCAACGCTATGTTGACGAGTTTTTTTATGTGCAAACAAATAACGCGTTTTACGGATTTAAACCGTTTGTCAATGTAGAACCATCAATCGGTGCTGGCTGACCACCACCAAAACGATAGGTTAAAGAGCCTAAAACCCGCGGTGATGAGGTATCATAGATATCGGATACCGACTCTCCACCCACTTTTTTCCATGCAGCAAAAACATCGGCACTCCAATCACCGCGTTCATATTTTAATCCGACACCCGCACCTGCTAGATTACGTGTTTCACTTAGCAAAGAGGCGGTTGGTTTTGCATAGGTATTTATTCTACCCGCATCGTAAAATACATAAGGTGTGAAGTCGTTAATGTTATAACGCAGCTCTAACTGTGTGTAGTATCCCTCGTCGCCACCGCCGTTCTCGCCCGCTTCTCCAGAAGGGTATGCACGTACTGCACTCGTTCCGCCCAAATACAGGTCTTCAGAAGAGTCTAAGTTTTTGTTGGCATGTTGAGCGCTGCCTTTGACAAATAAACTGAACCCAGAAGGCAATGACTGAATACGCGCCACTTCTAATGTGGTTTTTACAAAATCGCCGTCACTATTCACTGTGTCATCATTATTAGAAAGATTACCCAAACCTACCGTGAGTGCTCCATAGGTAATACCGCCACCCAAATACTGATCTCGTGTATCAAATGTAAGAGCTAGAGGGACGCTGTTCACAAATTTTGTTAACTTGCTGTCGGCTGAACGATAAAAGTCCATCAAGTCTTTACGCTCTATATTGGCTTTTGCGTTCACGTTCGTCAGCTGTGAGCGAATCAACGGATAACTTAGCCCTACACTGTAAATACTTGAACTCCCAATGGCGTCCAACGATTCGTACTCTCTACCCAAGCTGTATTCGGTTCGGCTGAATGATGCATTAGCTCTTAAACCATTTGGCATAACTGGCAAGCTGTATCCCAAATAACCAAACAACATATTTTCATCGGTATACATCGCACGTGCATTAACTTCATCACCAAATGTGAGCATGTGTGCTTTTTTGACACCCGCCTGCACTCGGTTATAGCCAGTATAACGGCTGCCTTGGTTATCAATCGTGACATCGCCAAACATTTGCTGTTCTGGAATGAAAAGAACGTTTAGGTTGGCCGTTCCAGTTTTATCGCCAGGGCTAATAGAGGGTAAAGCTTTGTAGCCTGGAATATCATTCATGATCAATGAGATACGCTCTAGTTTACTGGATTCAATTACCTCATTAGGCTCAATAGTGGATAAATACGCTTGCGCTTTGGCTTGTATATCTTGAGTCGCTTTTACCGTTGCACGACCGTATTTTCCTTCCAATACATCGATTCGCAACTCTCCATTTTTCATACTCTGAGCTGGTATATAAGCTCTGGCAAATGGATAACCACGGTCACGGTAAAAAAGACTGATCTTATTGGCTAAGCTACGATAACCAGCCAAGTCATAAGGCTTGTCTAAAATATCACCTAAACTGGCCAATAATTCCTCTTCTGTAAATACTGACAAACCTGTAATTTGCAGTTTGCTCAATACAGCTTGCGGGCCTCCAGAAGACACTTCGGTTAGTGCATTTCCATCAAATTGAATATTAAAATCCGACGGTTCAGGCGCCACTAATCCTTGCTGAGTTTGTTGGATCAATGTTCCAGAGTTAACTGGTGGTAATGACTCCGCATTAGATGTCACAGAAGAAGTTGCCAATAACATCGCTACCGATAAATTCAAAGGTGTTGCTATACTTTTTTTGAGTAATACTCTTTTCATAAAATCTAACCTTAATCCTAATTTTCGGAAATTTATTATTCAACAGTCTCTTCTGTATTCGCGGCTTGATCAGGATTAACTGTATTTATGCCACCGTCCACTATAAACACCTGATTATCAAAGCTATTGCCGTTGTTAACTTGCGACAATAACATAGTATCCACTGAGGCTTCGCCTTGCGCTCCTGAACTCACCGAAGTCGTTGAGCTTGTAGACGCTATCGCAACCACTTGCATTCCCCCAACAGCGACCACTGGAGCATTACCCAAATTTGGTCGAGGAATAACCACAGGTGCTGGTGGGGGAGCAGGAATGAATACCACAGGAGGATTGTTAGGGTTGATATCAGCAATTGTTGTCATTGTGCTTGCTGGTGCGGTTAAACTGCCCAAAGCATCTTTCACCATAACAATGTAGTTAGCTGCATCGATACCAGCAACGCTTAGACCATTAATGGTCACCGTTTTATCTATTCCTACCATTTCATCCGAGAAGTTCGCATCGGTAAAAGTCAAAAAGACGTTTTCATTGCCAACCACACCATTGACGACCAATGGATTATTACTGTCGTTAAGGTTCCTTAGATTAAGATTTTCTGCTGCTATCGTTAACGTTGTTTTAGCCTCTGTTTTCGCATCGAATATTTTATCTTGTGTTTTTGCGACAGCCACTAGCGGACGGACATTGATTGTCGCGCCACCTGTTGCGGTGATAGGTAGAGTGTAATTTGATTTTAAAGTGTCATCGCCAGCTTCAAAGTCACCTGAAACCAAACGGGTAGTGACACTGTTAGCATCAGCAACATCTTTATCGTTATAAGCCCCAGTTGCTTTATTAACGGTAAAACTTTCACCGGTAACTAGGTTGGCTATACTGTAATTGTCATTAGTGAGCGTAGCAGTCGTATTACCGTCATACACTTTTGTTGGCGTATTGATTATAGAAGCCGTCAGCGTTCTTACCGTAATGCTGCCTGCACCTGTCGCGGTCACTGGCATGATGTAATTGCTTGCTAGAGTGTCATTCTCTTGAGTGAAATCTCCTTCAGCTAAACTGGTCGTGACAGTGCTAGCGTCCACAACGTCTTTATCGTTGTAAGCCCCTGTTGTTTTGGTAACAATGAAGCTTTCGCCATCGACCAAGTTAGCAATGCTAAAATTGCCATTGGTCAATGTTGCATCGGTATTACCATCGTACACTTTTGTTGGCGTATCAATAATCGAAGCAGTAAGCGTTCTGGCGGTAATACTACCTTCCTGAAGCAATCACAGGCATAGTGTAATTACTCGCTAACGTATCACTTCCTTCAGTGAAGTCCCCTTCAGCTAGGCTAGTAGTAACATTGCTGGCGTCAAGCACGTCTTTATCGTTATAAGTCCCTGTTGATTTACTAACGGTGAAGCTTTCTCCATCCACTAAGTTCGCTATGCTGAAATTAGCATTAGTCAATGTCGCATCCGTATTACCGTCATAGACTTTAGTAGGTGTATCAGTAATCGAAGCGGTCAGCGTTCGTTTAGTAATGCCACCAGTACCTGTTGCCGCAGTCGGTAATACGTAGTTGGAAGCTAACGTTCCATCGGCTTCAACGAAGTCACTCGATGCCAAACTGGTTGTAACACTACTGGCATTAACAACATCTTTAGAATTATAGGTCCCAGTTTCCTTACTAACCGTCAGCATTTCACTACCAATAAAACCACTTAAATCAAAATTACTATTGGTCAACGCTGCCGTTGTATTACCGTCATAAACCTTGGTAACGTCAATTAAACTTACCGTTAAAGCTTTAGGCGTAACGATATAAGTATAGGTGTCGTTAGGACCTGATACGTTGTAACCCAACTCTTCTGCACCTGTTACAGCACCAGTATGAGTGATTGTATAAGTGTCCGCATTTTTAATCGTTTTATCATCTGCAACTTGCCAAACTAATGAATCTGTAAACTGTGTTTTATCGTTATTTACATCACCTGTAATCCCACCAGTTGAAGGCACTAAGGTAATACCGTCATACTCTTTTCCAGAAGCAAACCCTATGGTCAATGTAGGTTGCTCACGGTAAATAGCGTAATTACCCGTGCCTAAAGCTGCCGTGTAATTGGTATTTGTTTCATCGCTGTTGTAGCGGTAACGACCGTTACCAAAATTATACGAACCACTGTCTTCGATACTGCCGGTATATACGGTTGCTCGCCCTCCACTTCCTGTAGACAAAGTACTGTTTAATAGAACATTGCCACCTGTAGCCATACCTACTGTAGTATCTGAGCCTGCATTAAGCGTTATTGCACCATTTGCCGCTGAAGTGGTCGTAATGTTGTTATTCACCGTTAAATCATCGGTTTTAGTGGCAATATTTATGGTACCTGTTGCTGATACGCCACTTACAGAAGACAAACTACCGATAGTCAGCGCCTTGTTGGTTGTAACATCTAGGTTAGCAACGCCCGTTGCTGCTAAGGTTCCAGCGACAAAATCACCACCAGTAGTCGTCCCTATATTGCCAGTGATGGTGTAGTTCGCAGGTCCTTTCAATAATAAGTTACCCGCACTTAGATCACTCCAAGTAAAAGAACCGCCGTCCAGTTGACCAACAGTAAGTAAGCCCGTCGTAGAATACTTAGTGATATCAAAGGCCGTATTTAAATTACCGCCACCTATCATACTGAAGTTATTAAACGTTGTTTCTGTAGAATCTCTCAAAGTTATCGCGCCATTGTTGGCTACGAAAGTCACTGCTCCCTGATTACCACTGGTGTCTATTGCAAAGGAGTTGGCTGGATCATTATTAGTAAGCTTGGCACCTGCGCTACCAACGGTTACAGATCCTGCAGAAACGCCCGATGTCGTTGATATTTGGCCAAAAACAAAACCGGTGTAGGTATCAATCGACACATCGTTGGCTAATACTACTTCAGAGCCTAATACGTCAATATTAGCCTGATTGGATTGTAAGCTACCGTTAAGGGTAATAGTGGACCCAGTATAACTTTGCGCACTGGTTGTTGTGTAAGAAGAACCTGAATTTTTAGTCGTGGTGACCGCTGGCAATATAATTGTGCCAGAGGACGTTGACCCCGAAGTATTAACCGTCATCGAACCTGCGCTAAATGTGCCTGTGGTTGAGGCAGGGTACAGATTAACGTCGCCACCATTACCTCCTGTCGCACTGGTATTGAAGACATAATTACGAACTGAGCTGCCTGATAAGCTGTAACCAGAGAAGGTGATATCACCACTATCAGCGATTGACTGATTAGTATCAATGGTCACTCCTGGGATATTCGTTGCGGATGAAGTCGATTCTCCACCACTTAAAGCAACATTACCTGTTGCTGTAAAATCACCATTAAGCGCAAAACTTGCCCCCGTTAATGAAATCGAACCATCTTGTTCCGTCGTTACTCCAGAGCCTATGAAGGATAGTCCTGTTAAGTATGAACCTGCACTATTGGTGGCATTCATGTCTGTGGTGATACTTCCACCTGAACTGTCATTGGAGCTTGAATCAAGCGTTAACGTAGCCGATACGCCTGTATTGGCGGAAATATCAACGCCTCTACTGCCCGAACTATTATTCAGTGAGATGCTACCTGAACTTCCTACTGATGTTGTATTGCTGGCATTATCTGCATTGCTATCAATGCGCGATGAACCGGCAAGTTTAAACGTATTACTCGTTAGTGATATATTTCCGCCATTGGTATTCACATCGCCATTTAACGTAATACTGTTATTGTATGAAGTCACATTAAAATAGCCGGTACCACCATAAATGTTGTTAACTTGAATGTCTTTATAGTAGGCATACAAATCAAAATTACGATTAAAACCAGACAAATCTATGCTACTAGCGTCTAGGGTAATAAGACCGTTGCCCGTATCTGAGTAATTAAGGTTTTCAATGACAGAATCATTGTCAAACAAATCAATAGCTACAGTATGCGCTCTTGCCGTGCTATCAGTGCTTGAATAATTGACTTTAATGGTTTTAAAGTGCTCAGCAGACAGCTCATTAATAGCAATATCACCGCTTTCATTATTAATAGTCAGTACATTACTGCCCACATTTGCTTCACCCGTTTCTCCGCCTTTGGCGACTTTAAGGGTATAGCCATCGCCACCAATTGAAGCGGTACTTGTCGTATTATAGGCCGTTGTTAAATTCAAGTTACCAACGGTCACAGTAGCAGTATTTGGATTAGCCAGTGTTGTAGGCGTTATTGAACCATTACCCTGAACATGATTAGTAGAGTAGGCCGAAATACTTTTTCCATAATAGGATGTCAATGAAAGCGTTGCGGCACCAATATCAATGGCATTATCTGCCATGATAATATCTCTTGATTGAGAAATAGATAAGCCAGTCTTTAAGCTAACATTTTTATTGTCTGTTTTAATACCTGACAATTTATTCGTATCATCAATGGTATGAACAATAGTTTTCGCATCCGCGGTGGTTTCTATGTTGAAGAAGTCACCATTGGTGGACAGAATGTGATGATGGCCAGCGACATTCGCATTGCTATCAACAGCCGAAAAGGTAATGCTGTTAAAGTCACTATTACGAAGCCAAGTTGAACCACCAGAGTTATTCACATTTAATGTATTAGCTGTCACCTCTAGAGCATTACTCCAGTCGTCACCACTATTTTTAACACCAAAGTTACTGGCATTTAAGTTTAATGTTCCATTTTGGATATAAATTTCTTTATTACTAAAGTCATCTGGTGCTGACGTTGAACTGTAATCCACTGCAGCATTATCTGCCTTAATTTCACCGTAAGTGGATCCAGATAGTGCCGTTAACGTTAAATTCAATCCCGTTCCGTCTAAAACAGAATTGTCAGACGAATTAACTGATGTCGATCCTCCCGTTGCGACAATGGCACCATTTTCCAAGGTGATATTGGGTGCTTGAATCGTTATATTTTTATAAGAAGTTGTATCAACTAATCCACCTGTGGCAATGGTGAGCAAACCGTTTTCATCCGTTGTCGCTAGCAGTCTATGCGAGCCATCGTCATTAAACTCTATACGTTGAGTTGTGTCTGCGGTAGTGGTATCTGTTGTTAAGTTTAGGGTCGAAAAATTAGCATCATCGTACCCATTGGCAAATTTAATATATGAGTTTCCGCCAGTATTGGTAATATTAATGGTTCCATTACTACTAGAGAATAATACTAGAGAGTCTTCAGAACCAATATTCTCAGCACTCGTCACATTTACCATTGCGGACGAAGAGTTCGTGCTAATTTTGGTAGAGTCTGTACTTGCGCCAATAATTGAACCGCCGGCTTCTAAAGTTAAAGAAGTCGGAACCGTGGCTACCTGCTCATAATTAGGCGTACCAGAACGATTAGCGTTGGTTTCCGTTTCATTATTATAGCCGGAAGAACTGGCTGTAGAATTTATCGAGTAAGATTTACCAGTGGCATCTCCAGTCGGCAAATTAATATCATCTGTCACCTTTAATACTAAAGAACCGCTGCCAACATTTATTTGACTGCCCGTATTCATGGTGAAGTTTTCAGCAGAAGCGGTGACAATGTCATGATAGGTCTGGTTATTATAGGCAAATACAACGCCATTAGTCGCTTGCCCTAATGTCACTGAGCCAACATAAAAATTGCCATTATTCGTTGTTACACTGCCGTTAGAACCAAAAATAACATCACCGCCACCAGTCGCATCGTTATTCGCGGTAAGAATCAGGTTGAGACGTTGCTGTTCTGAACTGATTGCGCCATTCACCGTAATATTGCTAGTTGACGTAACGGTCAGTGTTGTGTCTGTTGTAATATCATAAACTGGTTGCGGTGCGGTACCACTGGTACCGGCAGATACTTTGGTGATGCTATTGTTAATCGTAATACCACCAAAATCGGCGCTAGTAATCTCGGTATCGGTTAAATCTTTTAGATTATTTTGGCCCGCTAAGGTTTCACTTAAGGTCACTTTGGCGCTACTGGCCGTCAGCGTATAATTGGCTGTTTTTAACGCATCAGATATGGTTTGCCCAGTAATATCACCTCCGGTTGCCGCTACGACGGTATCAAACGTCGAAACGGGCGTTTTCCAGATTCCGTTTGCTGTATTACCCGCTGTTGTGACGTTAGCACTGGTATTTAAAAACACGGATTGACCATTGGTGATAATCGTACCACCTGTACCATTGGTCGTGCTGGCGTTTAACACGCCCTCAAGACTAATAAAGTCCGCCGATGTAGAAGCATTTTTTGCTAAAGTAATGTTACCACCATTAGCCGTTGTGCTACTGGCATCCAAAATGCCCTTCTGAGTGATGTTTGTACCATACAAAGTAATACTTGCTGGAGACGTAAGGGTTTTACCACTCTCTACGATGATGTCATTCGCAGACGTTAGCGTTAAAGCACCACCCGCGGTTAGATTTTCAGATACGGTAATATCACCGTCTACAGTCGAAACACTTAATGCCCCAGACGTGATAATAGAGCCTAACTGAGAAGTCTCTGTCGTTATATCAGATGCGCCTACTAGTTCTTTTGCACTGACAAACTCAACACTTCCAGTATTAGCGGTTAGTGTTCCAATAGAGTTGCCCTCATTCGTCAGAGTATGCGAGCCACCAGCGCCCAGTAAGTTCAAGTTTTGCCCACCGGTAATCGCACCAGTTTGAGTCACTGTGCCCGTTGACTGTAAAGTCAATGCGTCGTTAAACGCAGTGGCACCAATGGTAATATCGCCTGATTGACTGGAATCACCAATCACAATGCCTGAGAAACCATCCGCAATTTTTGAGACAAAATCAGCAGAAAGTAGTTGAAGTGTGTCCACTGCATTATCGTCAATCGTATCCACAATACTAATCGCGTCGCTGGCGGCATCGCTCGTAATATTCAATGTACCCGAGCCAGAAATGACTTTGCCTTCGGCTGCCGAAAACTCACCCACTTTTAACGTCAGATTATTCGCACCAGCGGCTAGATTATTACTGACTGACAAAGCACCACTGGTTTGCAGTGTTGTTGCGTCTTTAAAGGTTGTGTCTGCACCAATTTCAATACCGCCGGTATGATCGGCGCCACCTATGATTATATTTGCAAACCCATCAGCAAAATCCGTACTAATGTTTGTGGTCGTTAATTGCAGAGCACCGTCTGTTGTACCACCTACATCAATGAGTTTATCTGCTGTTTTAGTGGTAATTTGCAAGTTGCCTGAACCAGCCAGTGTTTTTCCATCCGCTATCGTTAAAGCGTCGGTATTGAATGTGATGTTACCAGCACCAGTGACGATATTGTCATTAATGGTTAACGAGTCAGACGTCAGGCTCAAAGCTCCTGTTGTCGTAATATCACCAGTGGTTTGCGCGGAACCATTTACCAACTCCACGCTACCAGTGTTGGCGGTTAGATTGCCAATGGCATTATCTGCATTAGTCAGGGTATGCGTGCCACCTAAGCCAAGTAAATTCAAGTCTTGTCCACCGGTAATGGCTCCGGTTTGGGTGACTGCGCCAGAAGTTTGTAATGTTAATGCATTGTCTAGAGCAATAGCGGCAAGAGTAATGTTGCCTGATTGGCTCGCACTACCTATTACAACCTCCGAGAAACCTTCGGCAAAGTCAGTATTAATATTGTCTGCTGTCAGTTGCAGATCCCCCTCTGCTCCACCGATACCTATGGTTTTGCTGTCAGTATTAGAAGCAACAGTCAGTACACCGCTACCAGAAATGGTTTGATCAGTAGCAACTGAAAGAGTACCCACTTTTAACGTCAGATTGTTCGCACCAGCCGCTAGATTATGGTCAACAGATAAGTCTCCACTGGTTTGCATTGTAACAGCGGCGGCCAAGGTAGAATCTTCTACAATATTAATGTCACCTGTTTGATCTGCTCCACCAATGACAATGTCAGAAAAACCATTTGCAATTTTGCTACCAAAATCCGCTGCATTTAATTGCTGGCTTGTCCCACCAATGTCAATCGCTTCGTTGTCTGTTTCAGAAGCAACCGTCAACACACCTGTACCAGAAATGGTTTTATCATCTGCTATAGTGAGCTGGCCTACTTTTAGCGTCAGGTTATTTGCGAGGGCATCTAGATCATTGTTAACCAATAAAATACCGTCCGTTTGCAATGTTGTCGCATCATTAAGCGTGGTGTCTGCACCAATTTCAATGCCACCAGTATGACCAGTATGATCGGCACTGCCTATGGTTATAGCTGAGAAACCATCGACAAAATCACCAGTCAAAATTTGCAAAGTCCCAGAACCGCCATTAACACCAATCGTTGTGGTGGCTGTTTTGGCGGCTATCTGTAAAGCCCCCTCTCCAGCAACCGTCTTGCCACTCGCAACCGTTAGAACGTCGGTATTAAATGTGATGTTACCCGCACCTGTGGCAATGTTTTCATTGATGGTTAAGGAATCAGAAGTCAGGTTAAGTGCACCGGTTGTGGTAATCGCGCCAGTGGTTTGTGCAGAGCCATTCACCAATTCCACACTGCCAGTATTAGCCGTAAGCGTGCCAATCTGATTGTTAGCGTTGGTAAGAATGTATGTTCCCTCTGTGCCAAGCAAGCTTAAAGCTTGCCCCCCTAAAATAACACTGTCTTGCGTCACAGTACCCGTTGAAGAAAGTGCGACTGCCCCTGTCGTGGCAATCGTCCCAAGAGAAAAATCATGATTGTTGGTAACGCTTAAGGTGCCGGTATTAGCGGCCAACGAAGCAATCTCATTGCCAGCGTTGGTTAGAGTATATGTGCCTGAACCTTGTAAGTTTAGAGCTTGCCCTCCTGTAATGGCGCCAGTTTGCGTAACTGCACCAGTGGAAGACAGTTCAACATCGCCTGTGGTGACGATAGACCCGAGGGAAAAATCTTGGTTGTTGGTAACATTCAAGCTACCTGTATTTGCAGTAAGCGTGCCAATCGCATTAGATGTATTGGTTAGGGTGTATGTTCCCCCTGTGCCAAGTAGGTTTACATTTTGCCCGCCAGTAATAGCACCTGTTTGTGTTACTGTACCAGTGGAAGACAGCTCAACATCGCCTGTTGTTATAATAGATCCAAGAGAGAAATCATGATTGTTGGTAACACTTAAACTGCCTGTATTGGCAGCCAACGAAGCAATGTCATTGCCCGTGTTATTTAGAGTATACGCACCATCCACACCAGATAGAATTAATGCTTGACCGCCCGTGATGGCCGTATCACTCGCTTGTGTAACGGTACCCGTACTGGATAACTGAACAGCACCTGTTGTAGCAATATTTCCTAAAATAAAGCTCTCACCTCGGAAGGTCAAGGTGCCGCTGGTGGCCGTTAACTGGCCTATCGCATTGTCAGCATTATTTAACGTGTGAGACCCACCACCTACCAATGTCAGGTTTTGATCACCGGTAATAGCGCCGCTTTGAGTGATGTCACCTGTGGTTTGCAGTGTCAATGCATCATTTAATACGGTGGCATCAACATCAATGTTTCCTGACTGATTCGCATCACCAATCGTGATATCTGAGAATCCATCGACAAAGTCTGTACTAAAATTAGTCGCCGTGATTTGCAAAGTGCCTGTTCCACCACCAATACCAATGGTTGTGGCTGCTGTTTTGGCCGCTATTTGTAGTGAACCCGTACTTTTGACAGTGCCGCTGGTAACAGCCAGTGCATCAGTATTAAATGTTATGTCCCCAGCACTGGCATCGATATCTCCATTGATCGTCAGCGCATCAGAGGTCAGGCTCAATGCGCCTGTTGTGGTAATTTCACCAGTGGTTTGAGCTAAACTATTCACCAACTCCACACTGCCAGTATTAGCCGTAAGCGTGCCAATCTGATTGTTAGCGTTGGTAAGAATGTATGTTCCCTCTGTGCCAAGCAAGCTTAAAGCTTGCCCCCCTAAAATAACACTGTCTTGCGTCACAGTACCCGTTGAAGAAAGTTCGACTGCCCCTGTCGTGGCAATCGTCCCAAGAGAAAAATCATGATTGTTGGTAACACTTAAGGTGCCGGTATTAGCGGCCAACGAAGCAATCTCATTGCCAGCGTTGGTTAGAGTATATGTGCCTGAACCTTGTAGGTTTAGAGCTTGCCCTCCTGTAATGGCGCCAGTTTGCGTAACTGCGCCAGTGGAAGACAGTTCAACATCGCCTGTGGTAACGATAGACCCAAGAGAAAAATCTTGGTTGTTGGTAACATTCAAGCTACCTGTATCTGCAGTAAGAGTACCAAACCCATTAGATGCATTGGTTAGGGTGTATGTTCCCCCTGTGCCAAGTAGATTTACATTTTGCCCGCCAGTAATAGCACCCGTTTGAGTTACCGTGCCAGTGGAAGATAGTTCAACCGTACCTGTTGACGTAATGCTCCCTAAACTAATATCACCCGAGGATAAAATGTTAACGTTACCCGCTGCTGTAGTTATAGCTTGTGTCGTCACACTTGCCGCAGGACTCGTGTCTGTTGCACCACCAATCCAAACATCACCGCCATTCGTGTCAATCGAAGATCCAGCCCCCATGCTGACACTACCTGAACTATTACTGTCGTTGTCTGCACGAAGCACGGTGTTCAGTGCTCCAGTTGTCGAGGTAATAGACACGTTTTCATTAATAACAATATTATTTGCAGCGGTTAGGGTAAGCGTTGCATCCGCCCCCGATGATTTCAAAATATTCGCAGCAACGGTGATATCACCCTCACCAGCCACTTCTGAATCTGTCTGAACCGTAACACTGGTACCTGCATTTAACGCCGTCTCGATTGTTTCTGCGCCAATATCGCTTTCGGTTTCGCCACTTGTCAAACTACCACCGCTGCCTGCGCTAATAGTTATATTTGTTGGATCAAGCAACCATTCTGAGGCTTTTACTGTGGTGCCTTTCGCAACATTCAACACACTACCGGAGGTTTCGATTTTACCACCCTTTGTGTTCTTACCTTTTCCTTGGGCACTGAGGTTGCCAGCCACTTTGGTCACACTGTCAGCATTCTTTATGTCTGACCAAACAACAACTTTACCGCCGTCACCCAGTGTCGTAGCGTTGGCTGAAATTTGGCTAGTTTCAGTCAAAGTCACTTTAGTCGCATGTGAATACTGATCGGCATTTTCACCCTGCCAATCACCACCGATTAAGATTTGGCCACCACCTGTTGCCCCGTCAGCGACTAATGTGCCGCTATTAGTAATGTCATCGCCCATAAAGACGATTTCGCCACCTTGAGATACCAAGCTCGTGGCTTCCACAATACCGGTATTATTAACAACACTCGCAGCAAGATCACCAGCCGCTTTTGCGGTAAGCAAAATATGTCCGCCGTCGGCTCTAATTGCTCCACCATTTTGAATCAATGCATCAATCGCGCCTTTTTGCACCTCGATACTTACTGTGCCACCCAAATTCACTAATACAGAATCACCTGCCGCCAACCGAACGCTACCTTGGTTAGCGAGAATATCACCCGTATTTTCAATCTTTGCGGCAATCATAACGACATAGCCACCTTCCGCTGCAACCAAACGCCCTTGGTTAACAACCGCATTGCCATTACTGCCTTCAAACACAAAATTGTCAGCGCTAAAATTCTCATCGGTTAAGTTACGTGTAGAAGCAATTAATCCCCCAACGTTAACCTGTGCTGTGGTACCAAATAAAATACCATTAGGATTTATAAGAAAGACTTGACCGTTGGCATTAATAGCACCCTGAATACTGGACACATCAGATCCAGTCACACGGTTTAACGCAACAGAGGAAGAGGAAGGTTGAATGAAGTTAACGGCACTGTCTTTACCAACACTAAACGATGCCCAATCAATGGATATTTTATTAGTATTTTGAGTAATATTTAGCGTATTCGCATCAGGCTGGGAAATACTACCTGAACCTAAATTGACGGTTCCATTCGTTGGTAATGCATCGGCATAAACTTGAGCACTTACCAGAAACACGCCCCCCACGATTAAAGGTAATCGTGCTCGGTGACGGCGGCCATGATTTTTCTTTTTCTTGGCACTTTTGCCAATTTCACTTACAGCTTGCCAAACACCTAACGACGAATTCCAGATAACGCGGTAAATACGGTTCATAGACCAACCTTGTGTAATGTTTGAGATTCACATAGATTAGCTTAAGCCTCTTTAAAACGTCCTTATTTTTTCAATATTTTTTACCACTTTATTGTCACTTCTTGTTAACTATTGTAAGTCGGCTCGATGGACATTTTATCGCTAGAGAGCATTCGCTCTGTATATTCCAAAACGGACACTCCGACGTGCTCAACAAAACTAAAACAATATCAGTTGTATTTAATTATTTTTAAAACGTCCAAGACAGTGTTTCTGAAAAGCCGAGAGCACCTTGGGAAGATTTTCTGGTAAATCTTCGGCGATTAAACCAATGCCAACATTATTACCTACCTCACCATGCAACCAAACCGCCGCTGCAGCCGCATCAAATGGTGACATGCCTTGTGCAAGTAAGCCGACGATAAAGCCAGCCAATACATCCCCGGACCCTCCCGTGGCAAGATACGCTGGCGCATTGGCATTGATAATTGCTCGGCCATCTGGCGAGACAATCACCGTATCTGCGCCCTTTAACACCACGACAGCACCGCTTAATTTGGCAGCCATACGCGCTCGCGTTAATTTGTCGTCAGGATGGCTTTTATTAACTTCAGGAAACAGTCGCGCAAACTCGCCTTCGTGGGGGGTCATCACGCAAGGACCATTAATGGCGTCAAACAGAGTTTGTGGGTCTTCTGCAAATGCACTGAGCGCATCCGCATCCAACACGGTGGCACGATTCGTTTCCAGTGCTGTGACCACGATTTTTCGCGTGCGAATCCGTTCAAATCCCGCCAATCCGGCCCCAGGCCCAACGGCAATGGCGTTATATCGCGGATCTAATAGCAACTCTTCAAAATCTTCTTGTTCTTGACTCACCTCTAGCTTCGCTACCATCACGCTCGTCATCGCAGTCGCATACACAGGCCACACTTTAATCGGCACAGCCAAAGTTACTAACCCAGCCCCGATTCGCATAGCGCCACGAGCTGTTAAACGACTGGCGCCTGTCATATTCTCCCCGCCGTAAATCAGCGCATGACCACGGTGAAATTTATGTCCATCCGTCCGCGGCCAAGGATAATCTCGGTACCAAAGTTCAGGGCTATTTTCCCACGCCTGAAGGTTTAATTCGTTCAATACAGTCTCAGGAATACCGATGTCCGCAACCACAATTTTACCGCATAAATCTCGACCGGGAAGTAGCAAATGCCCAGGCTTTTTACGAAAGAAGGTCACCGTTAGCTCAGCGGGCGCAACCAATCCAAGAGCTGCGCCTGTGGTACCATCCAGTCCACTCGGCACATCAATCGCACACACCGGAATATCACGCGCTATTATGGCCTCGACCATGTCTCGCGCTTTACCCTCCAACGGCCGAGTCAAACCCGCACCAAACATGGCATCGATAACCAAATCGGATTGGTCTAATACGTTGACAGAATAATCTTCGACCTCGCCCTGCCAATCCTGATAAAAATGCGCCGCTTCTAGCGATAGCTTTTCAACCGAACCCAAAAAGGCCAAGCGAACAGGCCAATCAGCAGCTTTTAAAAGCTTGGCGGCCACAAAACCATCGCCACCATTATTACCCGGCCCACACAACACCAATACCGAACATCTAGACCAATGCTCAAGCACAGCGTCAGCGACTGCCTTTCCGGCTGCGGCCATCAAATCTATCGCAGGCACACCAGCCACCACAGCGGCTCGGTCCGCCTTCCCCATTTCGATGGCGGTTAGTAAAAGACGATTATTGGCGGGTGTCGTAATGGAGCTTGGCATAAAATACATTCCTAGAACTAACTGTCGCTCATATAATAAAGATGAACAGCCGTTATAGATACACCAAAACCACAATACCCCTTTCCCCTAGAAGCAGATTCACTTCACCATGCTCACACAAAGCTAAAGTAGAGGTAAGCGTTGTATATGCTATAACAAAGCGCTAGCAAACCACCTTCTATTCGATTAATACGACGACGCCCTAAAATGCCATATCCGAGAACAAATAGAGACAAAGTCAGAGAAGACATAATAACCCAATCACGATACAAGACATGACTCTCTACTGTCATTGGATGAATGGCACCAGCCAGACCAATAACAACTAAGGTGTTAAATAGGTTAGAACCAATCACGTTGCCTATAGCAAGGTCATGTTCACTCTTTCTAACCGCACTGATGGATGCAGCCAATTCAGGTAAAGACGTACCCAAAGCAATGATGGTTAAACCTATCACTAAATCACTGACATTAAAGAATTCAGCCACATTAATGGCTCCCCACACTAAAAAGCGGGAGCCTCAGCGTTAATAAAATCAGCCCCACAACAACCCAAAAGAAAGCATTTCTAATTGGCATTACTTTTTCAGCCAACTCAGCTTCTACTTCAGCGATAAAATCATCGTTGTTATTTTTTTCTTAGCTTTATAAATGGAATACCCCATAATAACTAAAAAAGCTAAAAGCATTAAAAAACCGTCTAATCGTGATATTTGAAAATCAAACATAAAATAGCCAACTAAAATAGTAGCCAGAACTAAAAGAGGTAATTCTTTTTTCAAAACATCAGAATGAACCGTAATAGGACTTAATATCGCTGTAAAACCAAGAATCAGAGCTATATTCGCAATGTTCGAACCAAAGCCATTGCCTAATGCAAGTCCAGGGTTACCTTGCCACGATGCTAAACCGGACACCACAATTTCAGGTGCTGAGGTACCAAAACCAATGACCAACATACCGATTAAAAGCGATGACATGCCGTAATGACGCGCCATTACAGCTGCGCCATCAACAAATCGGTCAGCACTCCACAGCAAGACAACCAACCCAACAACTATGGCTAAAACAGATAACAGCATAATCCAACCCCTTTCAAAAAAAGCAAAGACAGCACAATAACTCGTTCTTTAAAGACAAAAAGATCCCTCAAGCCATTAGAAAGAAATGGCTTATTTATTCAATATAATTAAAAAGCGTGAAGTTTATTCGTCAAATAATCGACTTCGAGAGCCTGTAATATGCTTTTTCATTAAAGCAAAGGCGTCTTCTTTATTTCCTGATTTAATCGCCTGATATATTTTCTCATGTTCAGAATACACATCATCCAATCCACCAGTAGACTGTTTTAATGATATACCATGATATTTCATGCCGACGGCAATATGATCCTTCAACGACTCCATTGCGGTTTGAAAATATTGATTACCTGACGCTCTCGCTATAGACAAATGGAAATCATAATCCGCATCGGCTCTGTGTCGACGCTGCGTTGTCGCGTCTTTTAGTAACGCCAATGCAGCCTCTATGGCTTTCAAATCCGCCATAGTCCGTCTTTCTGCTGCAGCCTGTGCGCAGGCTGGTTCCAACACTTCACGAAACTCATAACAACGACGTAAATCAGATAGGTTTTCAACGGGACTAAAACCAAGCGGATCTTTAATGCCATTTTGACGCACAAAACTTCCCACACCTTGGCGGGAATAAATCAAATTCTGCTCGCGTAGTTTTTTCAAGGCTTCTCGAACAATTGGACGTGAGACTTCAAATTCTGCAGCCAAATCTGTTTCGGTCGGAAGTCTTTCATCCGGCGCATAAGAACCTGATTTTATCGCTCGATACATTTGATTAAAGACCATATCAGAAAGCGATTTACGCTCTACCCGCGTCTCTTTCGTATTACGCTTTAGCATATATTGTTCATTCACCTAAAAGTCATCTATTACCAATAATGATATTTAAAAGAGAAGATGAGTCACCAAACCCACCGGATTTTGTCACGATTCGCCATCCATTTGCCTGTGATACAGGAATACCTGAAAGCAATTCCCCTTCCAATAGTAACTTAGTCACTCCCAGCTCTGATAATACAGCTTCTGCCGTTGCTCCACCTGACAAAACAATATTCTCACACTTTTCTGCCAGCGGCCTAAAACTATGCGCAAGATTCCTACCAACTTCCTCTCTGGTTCGTTTTTTCCCAGGCGTTGCCTGCAATAAGGTCACTCGATGATCCGGCTGACCTTCTCCAACCACCCCAGAAGGCGCAGCGATTATATTCACCAAATCGTCAGGCAAAGCCTGAAGCTGAGTTAACGTAATAGGATCAGTTGAACCAATAACAATCCCTATAGAACCTTTTAATGACAAAGTCTCTGCAGCCTCAATACCCAAATGACGCGCCAAGGCAAATGCCAGACCTCTTGCACCAACCAGTATGCCATCATCAGGCAAGTTCTGTACCGCAATATCTAACGCGGCATCGCTATCACAATCAGGAATAATCGACCTCTGCGCATGATGAGCTAAAGCCTCTTTTATACTGAGCGGCGCATCCACACCAAACCCCATAACATAACCTGACTCAACATAACGCCCAAAACTCGGTAACGCTGGTGCCACCAATAAAGGAGCGTTTGGCAAAGCATCCAGCTCAACGACTACATTCCCCTTCAACCTAGAATCAATTTTTTTAAAAATCATTCTATTTGGGCACCCCTCAATAACTGCCTTAACACGACGATATGCTTCCGCTGGGGACACTTCCCTAGATTGAGTAGACACCGCCACTACATGTGCATCACCTCCCAAACAAGATTCCAAGGCCCCAACAGAAATAGCCACAACCACCTTAGTCGAAGAAGAACAAAAAGCTGCGGCAGCATCCAGAGCTCCGGTTAAATCATCCGCAATGATCAGAATCTTCTTTTCAAGCTTAAACGTCACCTTCTACACCTCTTTCATGAACACTTGTTACTTGGTCCATCGACTCAACTACAAAGAAGATCCAGCACACACAACTATCTGCTGTCCCGTGATAGAAGCTGCAGCATCAGACAATAAAAAACCGACTGTTCCTGCAATCTCTTCGGGTTTTACATATCGACCAAATGGAGGAAGCACAGGCGCACTTCCCTCTCGATTAGAATCATGTAACATTGGTGTATCTGTTGCGGCGGGTGAAACCACATTCACCGTGATAGCACGTTTTGCCAGCTCTGCAGCAATGGATCGAGAAAAACCAACAAAGGCCGACTTAGAAGCAGCATACAAACTTTTCGCCGCTGCCCCCGATGCCACCCGACTGCCAATTAGCACGATACGACCTCCATTATCCATGCATGGCGCTAATCCCTGCACGATAGCTGCTGCCGCATTAAGGTGTATTTGCCACATCATCGCGCCGTCTTCCAAGCTCATCTGGTCATAAGTGCCAACCCGCAACAAACCTGCGGCATGAACAATTGCATCCACTTTATCTATCTTTGCTAATGCTTGCGTTAATGCTTGTGTCTCAGCCAGATCAACTGCTATATGAGTAAAATACTCACTAAACTCAACGCAGTCTGGATGACGACGACTCATCCCAATTACCGACCAACCAGTTGAAAGCAAATGATTCGTGATATACAAACCTATCCCCGAACTACAACCCGTCACTAAAGCCACTTTTTTCATTTTATCCTCCTTACTCCGTTTATGATGCCGATAAGGCTATGCGCTCGGCTCTTCTAACAGACTGCACTCGTGGGTCTGGATCCAAAGACGCATTAAGCAAAGCTTGGGTATAAGGCTGAGTAGGATTTTCAAAGATTTGACGCACAGTACCGATCTCAACAATCTTACCGAGCCGCATCACAATGACACGATCTGCAAAGTCTTTTACAACTGGCAAATCATGAGCAATGAAAATAAAGCTAATTTTTAGTTCTTTTTGTAGGTTAGCTAATAGATCAATCACTTGAGCCTGAATAGACACATCCAAAGCAGACACAGCTTCGTCACAGACAATAATTCTAGGTTCTACTGCCAATGCTCTAGCAATAGCAATACGTTGACGTTGTCCACCTGAAAATTGATGGGGATAACGATGCCGATGCTCCGCACTTAAGCCCACCTGCTCCAGCAAAGCAATCACCCGTTCTTCCCATTGAGATTTAGGCAAGATATCTGGATGAATAATCCATGGTTCCGAAATAATTTGGAAAATAGACATACGTGGATTCAATGACTGAGACGGATCTTGAAATACCATTTGAATATCACGACGAATACTTTTCATTTCTTTTTTAGAAAGGGTAAAAATATCCTTTCCCATATACAAAGCACGTCCACCTGAGGCATCTTCCAATCCCATCAGTAATTTCGCTGTAGTGGATTTACCAGAGCCACTTTCGCCCACAATGGCGATAGATTCCCCTTCTAGTAAATCAAAACTAACCGAATCTAATGCTTTGCAACCCGAATACTCTTTAGAAATATTCTGGATTTTCAAAATCGGCTTAGCGGACATATCGCTATCGCTCATCAAGCCATTTCCGGGTGCTGCTGAAATCAGCTTTTTCGTGTACGCATGTTGTGGTGAATGATAAACCTGATCCGCATTGCCCGTTTCCACCACACAGCCGTTATGCATAACAACAACACGGTCAGCAATATCTGCAACCACACCCAAATCATGGGTAATGATCAACAACCCCATCCCCGTCTCGTTACGTAGTACTTCAAGCAATTCTAATATCTGCGCTTGTACTGTCACATCCAACGCCGTAGTGGGCTTCATCAGCGATCAAAACATCTGGCCGCAATGCCAATGCCATTGCAATCATTAAACGTTGACGCTGCCCACCAGAAAACTGGTGAGGGTACTTTTTGGCTGACTGCTCAGGCATCGGCATACCAACTTTTTCAAGCAGCTCAATGGTTTTGGCCTTGGCTTCTTCCTTTGGCGTACCATGAATAGCCATGGTTTCTTCTATTTGCCAGCCAACCGTATAAACAGGATTAAGATGACCTAGTGGATCTTGAAATATCATGGCAATACGTTTGCCATTGATTTGACGACGTACTTCAGGACTCGCTTTCAGCAAATCTTGTCCATCAAAAAGAATTTCACCGCTGACAATTTCAGCTGGCGGCATATCCAAGAGATCCATAATGCTTGAAGCAGAAACAGACTTACCAGAACCACTTTCCCCAAGAATGGCAAGCACTTCACCACGATCAAGGTGCCAGCTAACATTTTTAACGGCATCAACAGGGCCTTTTGCGGTGTGGAAGGTAACGGACAAATCCTTTACTTCTAATAGATGATTAGCCATTTTTTGTGCCTCCGATCTCTAGACGCCAACGTTGCTGAGGGTCTAAAACAACACGCAACCAATTAGACAATAGGTTCAAACTAAGCGTTGTCATGACAATCGCCAGACCAAGCCAAAAAGAGAGCCACCATGCCGTCATTAAATAAGGTCGCCCTTGAGAAACCATTAAGCCCCAAGTTATTTCTGGTGCTTGAATCCCAATACCAAGAAACGACAAAGCACTTTCAGCCAGCATAACAAAACCAAAATCCAACGTGGCAATTGTCATGATGGTAGGAAATATCACGGGTAACATATGTCGAAAGATAATCCTAAAGTCAGATGCACCAATTACTTTCGCAGCTTGAACAAACATACGCTCACGGACTTCCAATATCTCCGCCCGAGTAGTACGTAAATAGAGAGGAATGCGTGTGATAGCTAAAACAATGACAATATTGGAAACAGAAGGGTCCAACATATACAACACAATGACCGCCAATAGCAAAGAAGGAAAAGACATAATCACATCCGCCAAACGAGGAATGACCTGCCCTAAACGACCACGAGAATACCCAGAAATTAAGCCAAGTATCGCGCCCACAATCATAGAAACCAGCACAGCACCTGCTGCCACCATCATGGTATTTTGTGCTGCCACTATAATTCTTGCTAATAAAGGCCGTCCTAATTGATCACCGCCCAAGAAATAGAGCCAGTCTTTTGCCAAATCAAAAGGCACAGAATTACGACCTCTTAGGTTCTGACGAGTCGCCTCATAATCCAGCAAAGCAGGACCAATCAACGCACAGACAAGCACAATCAATAGAAACAATACGGCGAAGAAGGCAAATTTATCGGCCCATAGCAACCGAATTAGACGCACCAATGACGCCCCAAAACCCTCTGCACTAGAAGATGTTTTATTCAAAATGGATGTTGAGTTAGACATAGCATGTGCCTCAATAACGTATGCGCGGATCGAGCAACGCGTAGAGTAAATCGATAATTAAATTCATGATGAAAATTGCAAAAGCAGTCACGACAACAGCCGCAATAACTACTGTAAAATCGCGCTGTAGAATACTATCAATCATTAATTTTCCGACACCAGGAAAACCGAAAATGGTTTCCACTACCACGGCACCATTCAACATGCCCGCGGCCTGATCGCCTATCACAGTAATAACAGGGAGTAACGCATTGCGAAGTGCATGAACAAAGATAATAGTTTTTGCTTTAACCCCTTTTGCTTTTGCCGTTTTTACATAAGCAGAACTCAAGGCATTAATCATTGAACTACGCACAACTTGTACAATAAGGCCGAATGGACGAATAAATAAGATAGCAACAGGCAACACCCAATGCAGTGCTGTTCCCGTTCCCGAAGTAGGAAACCAACCAAGCTGAACAGAAAAGACGACGATCGCCACGATTGCCACCCAAAATTCCGGCACAGACGACCCAACCAAAGAAAAAAAGTCGCAAAGCGGTCAAAAATTTTGCCCACATTAAAAGCCGCCAAAGAACCAAATACGATTGCTGCAACCGCCACAATAGCAATAGTGATCAAGGCTAATTGGAGTGTCCATTGAAACGCACTAACCACCACATCTAAAGCAGGTTGAGCGCGACGAATAGACTCGCCAAAATCCAACACCGCAAGATCTTTCAGATAGTCAACAAACTGAACCATCAACGGTTGATCTAAGCCATGCAAGGCTCGGAATTGGGGCTCTTGATTCCAAGCTTGCATCTAGGGGTAAATACAAGTCAGTTGGATCACCAGTCAAACGTGAGAGAAAGAACACGGCGACGACTAAAAAAGCTAAGGAAATCAAAGAAGCTAACGCTCTTTTTACAATAAACCGTTCCATATTACATCCACTAATCTCTGTTACGGAAATCACATTGACGTACTTTACAGTACGCCAATGCCTCTGCTGTTTTTACACTTAGTTAAAGCTGATTTGTTCCAGCGGCAACTCAGAGTTAGTAGAAATATTAGGCTCGTAATTTAAACGTTTAGAAACACGTGAGAAGCCAACCATGTGAAATAGGAAAACATCTGCCACTAAGTCATTATGCACTTTGGCAAAAACAGGTTTCCAAAGTTTGGCACGTTCAGAACCCGTTGCAGCAGACGCTTTTGCAATCATCGCATCTAGCTCTTTATCACATAGGCCCGATTGACCACCATCGCAAGAGTATTTCCAAACCATAGAAAATACTGGGTCACCACGACTATTATCATGCTGAGCCGTTACCAAGCGAGGACCACGATCCTCTGCAAACGGTTTAGAATAAAAACCAATCCACTCAGCCACTTCATGCATTTCAAGCTTCACATTCAAACCCACATCATTAAACATTTGCGTCAATGCTTCATTAATCTCTGTGGCATGAGGAAAGTTATTGGTACGACCAATCAAGGTGATTTGCTTGCTAACATCCACACCATCGGCTTTCGCTTCGTTTACAAGACGACGAGCTTCTTCTGGGTCAAATGGCCAAGGTTTAAGATCACGATTCCATCCAAGAGTCGAAGGCGGAACCATGTGGGTTGCAATCACAGCGCCCTCAGGAACCAACGTACCTAGAAAGGCTTCTCGGTCTACTGCAAGGTTAAGTGCCTTACGAATTCGGACATCATCTAGCGGCGCAACAAACTGGTCGATACGCAAGTAGGTCGTTTCAGAGTTTAGATAAGCGAAATCTGTTTCTGCATTATCCACGAACTCTTCAGACATTTGTGGGACAATGTCCGCTTCACCCGTAGCAACCATAGCAGCACGAACGGCGTCGTCAGAGCGAAACACATACGTAGCCTTGGTCACTTCAGGCATTTTGCCCCAATAATTATCACGACGCTTTAGAATAATGTTCTGACCAACATTCCATTCAGATAATACATAAGAGTCTCGTACCAATAGGTTTACGAGTAAATTCTAGCGGTGTTTCTTCGGGTACAATGGTTAAAGCAGAAAGCAATAATGGAAGGATAGGTTGATTTGGGCTAGCCGTAAAATCGATTGTGTATTCATCAACGATATTCGCCTTCAAGTCCATGTTACCAAAGTAACGAGCTTTAATTTCACAAGACAATTTATCTGACAAAGTCCGCTCTAGGGAATGCTTAACATCAGCAGCCGTAAAACTAGACCCGTCCGAGAAAGTCACACCTTTACGAAGATGGAAGCGCCACTTACCATCACCCAAATCGTCCCAAGACGTTGCCAAACGTGGCTCCAAAGTGCCGTAACCTGGATTTACTGTGGCTAAAGTTTCAGACACATTTTGAAGTATTACCCGACCAATATTGGATTGCGAGGCCATACAAGGCTCCACCAACTCCAACTCTTCGTTCAAGACAATCTTTACATCTGTATTTGCTGCTTGAGCATACCCAGCCGTCATGGTTGCAATCGAGACAGTACCCGTCACTAGCAGAGATGTTGTTATTTTTTTCATCTTATTCTCCAACTTTTCCCCTTCTCATGACTTACATCAGAAGAGTTTGACATGCACCCCCAGATATCTGGAGCCGCCTAAATTTTTTACTTAGCACTCAAAAGAAGAGAAACACTAAGCACATAAAAACTACAGAGAGCAAAAGAAGTTGTCAATTTTATTTTAAATAAAAATTTAAAGTTGAAAACAAATAAAAATAATACAAACAAAAACAATAGTTTAAGAATAAATTATTTTTACAAATAAAACAAAAATAAAAATAACAACTTGACAACTAAAAAGACAAAGTAAATTATTGCGACTAAACAATAACAAAACTGGAGACATTTAATGAGCGCTTTTCCAACCACGCCAGTTGAAATAGAAAGAGCCATGACAGGACAATTCAATGGCACACACGCCATACTGCCCTCGCCCACTATTCAAAACCACGCGGCCTTTTTAAGCCGCAACCAGCAAGGGGAACTTGAATGTACTTGGTTTGGTGGCAGTCTAGAAGGCAAATCCGACATTGCTATCTATCGCAGTATATTTAAAGCGAACCAGTGGTCGGAAGCGGAAGCATTAACAGATGATCCAGGTCGTTCCGAACAGAATCCCATTATTTTCCGCCCATCCAGCCAAAGCACCTTCTTAATTCACACAGCACAACCTGGCGGCAACCAAGACCAATGTGTTGTTCGGATGCGTGAAATTGGAAAGACACCAAGAGAACTGCCTTTACCTAAAGGCACTTTTGTTCGAGCTACCCCAATCGTAAGAAACGATGGCGCTTGGCTACTACCTCTATTTCATTGCACACCACAAAATGGCGCAAAATGGACTGGCAAACACGATACCGCTTCGGTTGCCATCAGCCAGAACAAAGGCTCTGATTGGCGCATTGTTCCCGTACCCAACTCTATTGGCTGTGTTCACATGACGATTGTGCCAACCGACCAACCCAATCATTTCTTCGCTTTTTTCAGACGTCGCCAAGCTGACTTTATTTATCGCTGCGAAAGCACAGACGGTGGCGAAAGCTGGACCTCTCCAGTAGCAACTCAACTGCCGAATAACAACTCTTCCATTGCAGCTATTCGTTTAACAGACGGGCGACTTGCCATTTGTTGCAATCCAATCAACAAAGACATGTCATCAGATCGTCGTGAATCCCTATACGATGAACTTGGTGACGATGCAAGACCAGAAGCCAAAGGCGGATGCGAGGTAGTGTGGGGCGTACCAAGGGCACCTCTTGTTGTGGCAATTTCAGAAGACAATGGTGACAGCTTTCCCTTACAAGTCACCGTCGCGAACAGCATGGGAAAATGTTTAAGCAATGACAGCTTAGATGGCAAAAACCAAGAATTATCTTATCCCGCCATCATGGAAACACTTGATGGTGGGATAGACGTTACTTTTACCCTACACCGTAGAGCCATCGCTCACGTTCGACTCACCCCCAACCAGATTGGAGCAAAAAAATGATTGGCATCACCATGGGAGATCCGGCTGGCGTCGGACCAGAAATCATTCTAAAAGCCTTTGAAGAAATGAGTACAAAGGAACGACAAGCAACACGCGTATACGGAAATCTAGCGACACTAAAATACGTTGCCAATATTATCTCCAGCCCAGTAGATCCAGAGAAAGACATGCAGGTTGTGGATATTGATTTTGACGGTGCACCACTTACTTTAGGCAAACTCGATGCGAGGGCTGGCGAAGCGGCTTACCGCTTTATTGAAAAAGCGGTGAAAGACTCAGAAGCCAAAGAAATTGGCTGCATTGTTACCGCTCCCATCAACAAAGCAGCTCTTAACCTTGCAGGCCATCATCACGACGGCCATACAGGACTGCTTGCCTACCTAACCAAGGGAAAAGCATGGATGATTCTGGCTTCTGACCGACTCAAAGTCATTCACACCTCAACCCATGTTTCATTGCAAGATGCTATTCACAAAACCACTTCTGAACGTGTCTACGACACCATCAAAGCTGGATATGAACATTTACAGCGTATCGGTATTGCCAACCCAAGAATTGCCGTGGCGGGATTAAACCCTCATTGTGGCGAAGGCGGCTTATTCGGCAAAGAAGATGAAGAAATCATTCTGCCGGGCATTATCAAAGCACAAAATGAAGGTATGAATGTATCGGGTCCTATTCCTGCAGACTCTGTTTTTTTTCGTGCATATAGCGGCGCCTTCGACCTTGTTGTCGCCAATTACCACGACCAAGGCCATATTCCCGTCAAATTAATCGCTTTTGATACAGCAGTTAACGTATCCGTTGGTTTACCCATTGACAGGACATCCGTTGACCACGGTACTGCTTTTGACATTGCAGGAAAGGGCATCGCCAACCATGAAAACTTACTGTCTGCGATTGCTTATGCCAGAAAACTTGTTTCAGGAGGTAAAAAATGAAGCACCCAATTACCGGCGTATATTGCGCAGCAACGACACCCATAGATCAAAAAGGCAAGGTACGTCTTGACCTATTTGCCGAACATTGTAAGGCACTGATTCATGAAGGTGCTCATGGTGTTGCTATTCTAGGCACCACGGGCGAAGCCAATAATTATTCAGCCAAAGAGCGAATGGCACTTGTTGATGCAGTACAAAAAGCTGGCATAACAGGTGAACAACTTCTTCCAGGCACCTCTGCCTGTTCCGTTCCAGAAACCATTGAACTGACTTCTCACGCCGTATCCGCCGGGCAAAAGCCTGCGTGTTATTGCCACCTTACTATTACAAAGGTGTCTCGGACAAAGGCTTATTCCGCTTTTACAGTGATGTCATTGAAGGAGTCAATGATCCTAAACTTAAAGTCATTCTCTACCATATTCCACAAGTTACTCAAATTCCATTATCCCATAATCTCATTGAAAAACTCATCCAGGAGTTTGGCGACACCATTATTGGAATCAAAGACAGTTCTGGCGACATCGAGAACATGAAAGCCATGGTTAACCGTTTTGATAATTTCTCGGTGCTGGCAGGTGCAGACCCCTTGCTAAAACCACTTTTAGAAGCTGGTGGCGCAGGAAGCATTACCGCAACCTCTAACCTACGATCCGATTCCCTTCGAGTCGTATTTGATCATTGGTCTGACCCATCTGTCACAGCGAAAGTAGAAGCGGCTCAAAAACGCATTAACCAATGGCGCACCTTATCCAATAGCTATGTTCAGCTCCCTACAATCAAAACCATGGTCGCAAAAGCAAGAGATAATATGGACTGGCTTAATGTGCGCCCGCCTTTAGTACCTTTAAATGAGCAACAACAAGCACATATTTGGGAACAGATGGCACAGCTAGATAGCTAACAATCCATCGAGAGGAATTCGCTATGAATACACCACGAAATATCACAATACATCAGCCATCTCGTTTGGAAGTGGGTGCTAATACGGTCACTCAAGTAGGCGACTGGGTTGGCAATAAACGAGCATTGGTCATTACCACTAGTCCTGTTGCCAATCACGTTTCTCGATTAGGGCTAAAAGGACCATTTACCACCTTTGAGGATACGCCGCCAGAACCCAATGAATTGGCTTTACGAACCATTCTGGATCTTGCTGAGAGCATCAAACCAGAGGTCATAATTGGCTTAGGCGGTGGCTCGGTGATGGATCTAGCCAAACTAGCAGCTGTATTGTGGAACAAAAATCAAACTTTAGAAGAAGTCGTCGGTCTCAATAAAGTTCATCAAAAATTATCAACTTTGATCCAAATTCCCACAACCGCTGGTACAGGTTCAGAATCTGGCATTCGCGCTTTAGTGACCAACTCACAAACCAGCGCAAAAATGGCGGTTGAAAGTGAGCATATGCGAGCTGACATCGCCATTTTAGATCCAACCCTAACCTATTCGGTGCCATCGACCGTCACCGCTGCGACAGGAGTAGATGCGATGGCACACTGCGTAGAAGCCTTCACAAACATTCGCGCTCACAACATGATTGATGACTACGCACGCATGGGAATGAAGTTGATTGGTCAATATCTAAAGCGTGCCGTTGCCAACGGTGAAGATACAGAAGCCAGAGAAGGAATGATGCTCGCCAGTTATTACGGTGGCATTTGTTTGGGTCCAGTCAATACCGCTGCCGGTCATGCATTAGCATATCCACTGTCCACTCAGCTTCACTTACCTCATGGCCTAGCTAATGCCATTATCTTTCCCCATGTGTTGGCCTTTAACGCCGACGCTAAACCAGAAAAAACAGCGGAAATATTAGCGGCATTGGGACTCCCCCAATCTCATGATCCAAGCAATGTACTGCAAGCTGCTTATGCCTTTTGCATAGATCTTGGTATTGAAATGAAAATATCAAAACATGGAGCAAACACTGAGGTACTATTGCAATATGCCGAAGAGGCTTACAACATAAAGCGCCTCATGAACAACAACCCCAAAGAAATGTCCATAAAAGATATCTTAGCCATTTATAAAGCCGCATTTTAATCCCAAAAGTGGAGAGTCTTAGGTTTTTACCTGTGGCTTTCCACTTTAATTACAAAGCGGCAGATTCGCTTCAATGACCTATCCTTGCCAGCGTACTACATTGTATTCGCTTTTCGTCACTTCTTTAATCAGGGGATACCGCATTCAGCAAAGCTGTTTGTGATCGCTCCGCCGAATTGAATAGGCATACTTCTCGCCAAAAAGTCGGCTCAATAATTTCTATTGCCTGTATCAGCTTTGATTACTGCAAATGAAAAATCAGAAGTGGGTGACAACTAAACACCGTAGCCGTCCTCCACATAACGTAATGTGGTCATCAACTGCCCAAAGGCAGGTTTATACAGTAATGTCACTCCGGTTTTTTCTTCATAACACTGCAACACATAGCCAAATGAATCACGAGACCCAGTGACAATCACTTCAAAATTCACTAATTAATTAAAATAAATACGTTCTCTACCAATCAAAGCCTTATGATTATTCACCTTAGGGCCACAGCCAACTTCAAGAAAGAACTTTTCTCTGAAAATAGTTACCTGTCGATTTTTATGACACCTGATTCATCAGGTAAAAATCACCATATCAATGCCACTCGATTGCAATTGACTCAATAAGCTCTAATATCATCCAGTATGAAGCTCTATATAATTTTAGGAAAACGCTGTTCTAAAAACCATAATACCTTTCACTCAACATCCCTGCAATATAATATTGAATAATTAAAAAATCATAGAACACATATTTTTTGTTTGATATTTTTATAAGATATAACAATCAACATTATGAGCATTATTACTCACCATAAAAATTCTAGGATAGAAGGAAATCCATGGAAAAAACTGAATGTTAAACTGTGCGTTTATATGTTATCCATACTACCTTTACTATTAATTACATTTTGGATAATTTTTATATCCCATAAAAAATGTCCAACCCAAATAAAAACCAAAAAGAGCTAATTTAAAAAAATTAACAAAACCAAAACATGCAGAGTTAGAAACCTACATTGAAATTATTAATTCTTCTTTAAGCTAGTTTAAAAAGAATAAGGCAGGCTTAAAAGATGTGATTGCTCAACTATTTCAGATTAAATATAGCGACAATGGTTATGCTTTTGGCTACGACAGCAAAGGTAATCGTTACTTCCTAGGTAATACGGGTGCGTATATAAGTAAAAACTTCTGGAACTTACAAGACACCAAGGGCAACTACTCAATTCAAAATCTCATCAAACAAGCTAAAAATAGTGGTGGATTCTCAAGTTACTATTTTCCCAAGCCTGGCAGTAAAGTATCCTTAGAGAAACTGAGTTATTCTATTTACGAGCTCCCAATGGGACATGACCATCGGTATGGTTTTTTATATTGATGATATCGATGCCATCACCGCACAGATGGCCAATGCATCCAAACAAAAAATGGATGATAGCTTTCTCCTAATGGCTTCGATTGGCGCAGGTATTTTATGCTTGGTGATTATTCTCGCGATTCTGTTTAGCCGTGGTATTTTGAAACCTTTAATCCAATTTGACCAATCCATTGCTCGTTTTGCGAATGGCGATGCCGATTTAACCGCTCGGATGGAACCTTACTCGGTTCCTGAATACGCGTCACTTAGTAAAAACTTCAATCGTTTTGTAGAAAACTTACAAAATATTATTCGTCAACTGCGCGTTAACAGTGATTCCATCAACCATGAAACGGGACACATGCTTGAACGCTCTAACCAAGTTGATCGCTTATCAAGTACACAACGAGAAGAAACCGAACTCGTCGCGACTTCCGTAACACAAATGACAGCGACAGCACATGACATATCTGAAAACGCTTCCAGTGCCGCTTCGGCTGCCCAATCGGCGGATAACAAAGCAAAAGAAGCCATGTCAACTGTCGACTCCGCTGTTGATTCAGTCTCTGTATTAGCAAACAAACTTGAATCAACAAGCAGCGTCATGGACAAGCTGAAAAACAACGTCAGCAACATTTCCTCTTCTCTCAATGTCATTCAGGAAATTGCCGAACAAACCAACCTATTGGCACTGAATGCCGCAATCGAAGCCGCGCGAGCGGGAGAGCAAGGTCGTGGATTTGCTGTCGTTGCGGATGAAGTTCGACAACTGGCAAGCAAAACACAACAAAGTACAGGCGATATTCAACACATTATTGAGCAACTAAAAGGTGCAACTGAAGCGGCCGTACAATCTATGCTAGACAGTCGATCGCAAAGCGAAGATACCGTACTTAAAGCACGTCAGGCCAGTGACGCACTCACAGAAATTCTCGACTCTGTTAGTAAAATCATGGACATGAACACTCTGATAGCCACAGCTACAGAAGAACAAAGCCAAGTTTGTCAAGATATTTCGCAGCGTGTTGAACTTATTTCAGAGCAAAGCTTGCAAGTGGTACAAGTGTCGGATAAAAACCGACAAGGAAGTAATGAACTGCGCCATAAAATACTGGAGCTTAAATCTCTCGTAGATCGCTTTACGATGTAGCGTTCCAAAGCACTTCTAAAAAATCGGCTTAATTAAGCCGATTTTTTTATGCCACAAAGCAGTACGCCATCGACAACACCTTACCACATCAATTCATAAAAGTTAGAAGCTGGCACATAAAGATGCTCAGATTTTAGCGTACTAAGAGGTCACCTGATTGATAACTCAAACACCAACCTAAGCAATGTGAATACTGTATTGGCTCCTTTTGAGCGACAAAGCGAAACCATTATTTTCCAACCCCGCCAATAAAAGGGGCTTACTGGTAAACAAATTAGAATACAGGAAAGCATTGGTTAGGTAGGCAAAAATCTAGAATCTGCCGATGGTTCGTTGCCAGAAGCACTGGAGTTTTTTATCAATTTTTTAGGAGAGAGGGCTGAGCTGAATTGAAAAAAATCTAGCTCAGACTAAAATCAGAAAATATAAAAAATACTGATAAATTAGACCTGAGCTAGCAAAGGTGATTAGTTTATTGATTAATTGAAATCGCACTTAACATTAGAACTGATAATTCAAGGAAGTCCGTAATATCGTTAATGAATCATCTGCAACATCTTGATCATAATTAATATAAGACAACTGCATTACTGTAGACAAACCTTTAATTTCTTGGGACTTATAATCAATGCGTAATGACGCTTCATAACCATCATCCAAATCAGTTCCACGGCTATTTTTTATACCTTCCACGCTTTGTTGCCAAGTCGTGTAGCCAAGAGTCGCTTTAAAACCGGTAATGTTAAAACCATAGTTTGCTGCAATAGAAGTCGTTTTTAAGCCTGCAAAATATTCACCTTGCATACCAGGATTATACGATCGTAACATTGGAACATGCCCTAAAGTACCAGGAAAATTAGCCGCATCATCCACAGTTGTATACGCCAACTGAACACCAACACCGTTGAAGGTATTTTTTACGAAGGCGCCTTGGTAGCCAGTATCTGCGCTGTTTTCAAAATTCGCTGATAATGTTTTAGCACCTACCGTCCAAGAGCTATTAGGTATATTGTAATCCAACGCTAAAAAAGTCGTATCATAGTTCTTAGCTGTTACGGCTGCTGGTGGATCCCCTGCATTTTCATCATTATCATTCTGAAGCCATTGAGCCTCAATATTTAAATTATCTATGCTTTTATTATTTAAATAGAACGAGACTAATGGATTATCATAACTTTTATCTGTTTGGGTAACAGAACCGTTATTATCATCACCATATCGCATATTCCATTTTGTTACATACATAGCACGCAAGATTGTATCCGGTATATCCTTATTCTCAATCACTACGGCATCAAATGAATCTCTCATAGGAAATGCGCCACTAGTCATGAGTAGAGGTGAAGTAATATCTTGTCGACCAACCCGTATTTGTGTATTGGTTAAAGCACTATTAAAACGATAGTTAATAAAGGCTCGATACAAATTTGTAGCGTTCACATTTACTCGACTATCATTTTCACCACCTGCGGTTGTTGCTGTATCACTATCCTGTATCCCCCAGTCGTAACCAGTTTCAGATCCGACACCTATATTGAAGCCATAATAATCTCCAGTGACATAATCTAAGGTCAATGCAGACCCTAATACTTTTGCATTATTATTGGCACCAACCCCACTAGCACCAGAGTTACTACCAAGTTCTAGAGTATTGAAAAGTCCACCGGAAAAAGTACCATTTTTAATGGAATCTAATACAGTGCTAGCATGAGAGTTCACACTAGTAACTACAGACAAAGCCAACGCCATTTTGAAATTTAATTTGACCATTATGAGTAACCTTTTATTATTTTTATTGCTCTGAATAATATGTAATCTATAAGTTTTTATAATCAGCGACGAATATTTAAAACGCCGCCGTTATCAATAATAAGTATTAACGCTGTGGCATATCAGCAACGCTGTAACCCATATTTACTAAAGCATCTTCAGGTATAGCTGGTATTGTTGCATTCCAATCAAGCCACTGCTGTCTCATCTCCGCTAATTTTTCAGGGTACTTTTTGCTTAGGTTTGCACGTTCACGTGCATCATTTGTTACATTAAACAAATACTCATGCGCATCAACTTTTAGATATTTCCAATCACCAACACGTAGTGCTCGTTGGCTACGATGGTTCATTCGCCAGTACAAAGATCGTTCAAAGCATTCAACCTCTCCAGTTAAGACAGGCATTAATGATACGCCATCAACTGGATAGTCTGGATCGAACTGCCCATTTCCGGCCTCAAGCAATGTGCGCGACCAATCCATGGTCATGCAATGCTGCATACTCACACGGCCTTTTTTCACTACGCTAGGCCAACGCACAACCCAAGGCACACGAATCCCCCCTTCAGTTAGATCCATTTTCCCTCCAACTAAAGGCCAGTTATCGGAGAAACGCTCCCCCCCGTTATCGCTTGTGAAGACAATCAGTGTATCGTCTGTCATTCCATGTTTTTCCAAAGCCGCCATAATACGACCAATGCCTTCATCCATATGGTGAATCATTTTTCGATAAGTATGGATATTGCCCCCTTCAAGGTGGAACAAGGTAGAAAGATTATCAGCTAAATGCGCATCATCTCGGGTTTCCCATGGCCAATGAGGGGCCGTATAGTGAATACTCAAGAAAAACGGTTGCTCTGATTTTTCTTCTGCCCGACGATTAATAAAATCTAAAGAATGCTCAGAAATAAGATCAGTCAAATAACCTATTTCTTTGTGTTCGTCTTCATTTATCCAAAGATCATGGTCGCCATAACCGCTTTTATGTGAAAAGTAATCGACCCCACCCGCCATAATTCCAAAAATTCATCATAGCCCGAAGATCTAGGGCCAAAGTGTGGAGGATATCCAAGGTGCCATTTCCCCATCAACCCAGTGTGATAACCCGCCTTTTTCAGCAAAGATGGTAAAGTAGGGATATGTGGAGGAAGACCTAATGTATCACTACCTTTACTTTTACTACTAATTGGCTCTTCTAGTGCGCCACGTAAACGATATTGATAAGCCATAGTCATCAAAGCAAAACGTGTAGGTGAGCAAACTGGAGAATTGGAATACCCTTCTAAGAAAATCATGCCTTCTTCCGCCAGCTTATCGATATTTGGTGACACCTTACCAAACTGTGCTTCACGCCCCCCATAACATCCTAAATCAGCGTAGCCAAGGTCATCCGCGACAATATATATAATATTGGTCATTGTTTTGCTCCTTTAAATCTTTTTGATAAATTTAAGTTATGACGTAAATGCCAGCCCCATAAAAAGATGGCTAATGAAATACCTATTTGATCCCACAGAATTCCTGGGGCAAATAACATGACGGCAGCCACTAAGCGAGCTGTAATTTCATAAAAATGCAATTTACGCAGGTGAAAACCAGTCAATGCTGTTGCCGTTAATAAAATACCAACAGCCAGTTTTATTAATAACCATATCCAAGAAACCAAATCGAAAGGAATACCTGAATCAGCCACGGTTAATAACATCGGGTTGAAAGCAAAAGTGAATGGAATAATAAAAATCATGATGCCAACTTTTGATGCTTGAACGGAAGTACCGATAGGTCCACCTTTCGCAATACTGGCGGCAGCAAAGGCTGCAATAGCAACAGGTGGCGTTATAGCCGACCCTACCGCAATGAAGAATACAAACATATGAGCCGTAAGAGGTGCCAACCCAAGAAGCTCCATTGCAGGTATTGCTATAGTAGCAACCGTCACATAAGCAGGGAGAGTTGGCATCCCCATGCCTAAAACGATACAGCAAAAGGCAGCTATTAATAACGAAACCAATAATGAGCCTCGAAATAACACTGGATAACAGAACACTGAACTTCACAGGTATGCCTGTAGCTGATAATGCTGAAATCACAATACTTACAGCCGCAATAGCCATCAATAAACCAGCGAAGGTTCTACCACCAACACATAGACTGCTTATCAGTTTAACGGGGGTAGCCCTAATGGCTGGATTGATCAAACTTAACGGCAACAAACAAGCCAATGCCGCAATGGAAGCGCCTGATGGAGATAGCCCATATAACAACAATGCGACAATGATGATTAAAGGAATAAAGATTAATAAAAGGTTTAAATAATCTTGTTTATTTGGCTTATCTACCCCCACAAACTCGTCATCCGCTTTAATATTTAAACGACGAGATTCAAACACAATCATAGCGAATAGACTGGCGTAATAAGCGATTGATGGTACTAACACAGCAATAATAACTGTCATGTAGTTTACGCCGACAAAGTCCGCCATCACTAAGGCTGCAGCCCCCATTATAGGTGGCATAATCTGACCACCAGTGGAAGCGGATGCCTCCACAGCTCCCGCAAAATTCGCAGAAAAGCCTCGGCGCTTAATCATCGGAATAGTAATAACACCCGTCCCAACCACATTCCCTACGGCACTACCCGATACAGTACCAAACAGAGCAGAAGATAAAACAGCTGCATGCGCAGGCCCACCCGCTGTTTTTCGCATCCAGTGAAAAGCAATTCGAATCATTGAATCGCCCGCACCCACACCTTCCAACAAAGCGCCAAGAATAATAAAAGGAAACACGGTTGTCGTAACGATGGCAAAAGTACTACCCAAAATACCTGTATCTAAGCTGTATAGAAGGTTTTGAGCTAAGGTTTCATTAACATCGTGACTAACTGTCTGCAATGGACCAGGCCAATACTGTCCAGTCGCCATATACAAAATCCCAATCACACCAAGTAGAGCAACGGGAACGCCCCAAATTCGCCAGCAAAAAAACAATGCACTGATTGATGCCAACACAGCAATCCACATTTCATATGAGCCAAACAGAAACATGCCGTCGTCCAGTTCACTGCTAATCCGATAAAAAGACCAACAGCACCACAACATACCGAACATCAAAATGGTACTTAATAAAGCAATAAATACATTTGCTTTTCCATTCAAATAACTTTCACACATAGCAAGTGCAATCGTTACAATACACAAAGCAAAAAAAGTCGCACGAAAAAATACCATTGGAAATGGTCCTATACGAAAATCTCCAATAGCAGGCATAACATTAGCAAGACCATATATACAAATGATAAAACTTAGTATGCCAATGACTGAAGAAACAACCCTTGGCAACGAACAAGAAAAGGAAGACATAAAAACTCCCTTAAATGGAGACAAATATCTCCATTTAATTAATACAACAAATAAATGGGAAAGTTTAATAACTACTTAGGCATTAGCTCAGCAGGAATTTCAACACCAATTTCTTGATAATAACGCACAGCACCAGGGTGCAATGGTGCATTAACTCCTGCAAAGTAATCAGTAACTGGTAAATCTCTAAAATTAGAGTTTAACTCTGCTAAAGTAAGACGATTTTCGATATAATATTTGGTTAATTTATAGGCAACATCATCCGCAATATCTTTTCTGACTGCCATCATCATTACCGTTTGCCATGTAATCGCTGGAGCATCATTTACTTGACCTGGATATGTATTCGGAGGAATCACAGCAGCTTGCATGCCTGAATCTTTATTGGGAGTCATTTTTTCACCAGAAAGACTAAGTATCCGAATATCACTAGATAAACTTAGTTCGGTAACAGATTGAGATCCTAGACCAAAAGTACCAACGTAAACATCAAATTGGCCATCTTGATAGCTCTGCGTTGCCGCTCCCCAAGGTGCCTTTATAGGTTCATAATCCCCCTCATCAGTTCCACCCGCTTTAGCCAATGCTACTATTTGCTGATTAGCCGAGCCTCCTGGAGGTCCAATAAATACCCGCTTACCTTTGGCGTCGGGCCAGCTTTTAATACCCGAATCGGCTCGAGTAATAGCATGAAAATAACTGCCAGGAATGGTAAATAAAGCACGTACATTATGAGACATGTCCTTCGCTTTATTCGACATCTTTATATATGGCCCCTCTCCTCTTTGCATCGCAGAAAATGCTGAAGGGGGAACGGCGGCAGAGTCTAAGCTACCCTGCGCAAGTTTAAGAAGTGACTTGGTTAATGTCTGGCCCGTTGATAATTGAATATCAACACCTGCTTTAGACCAATAGGGTGCCATAGCTTGAGGGATCATACCAAGTAGACTATTTGATGATGCTGTCTCCATACCAATCTGCTGAGCATAGCTCGCAGAGCCAAAAAGATACCAGCCAATACTATGCCAGCTGTAGACAACTTCTTCCGTAAAAGCTTTTTAGAATTATACATTTGCCTCTCCGCTTACCTTTTATTTTTTTGTTTAGCTGCAGACAATCTACTCCATTCCCAAAACATTCGTAAAATAGAATTATAAACATCCAATCAATCAAAAATGAATACTAGAGGGAAGATGTGAACTAGACAGAAACAGTCTTGACAAAAGCTAATTTTTAGTATCATTGTAATAATTAATAACGCCATAGATACGATGGATGTGTGTGAAAGCGAAAGCAAAACTTAAAAAAGTATAAAAATAATGAGGGATATAAAGTGAAATCACCTGAATTAAAATTTTTCGCCAGTTTAGAAATCGAGGTTGATAAACCTCAAGAAATCGGAAGATCAATCCATGGAGAGCGCCGTTTAATTCCTATTTTAGGTGGAAAAGTAATAGGTGAAAATTGGAAAGGGGAAATTCTACCTGGCGGTGCTGATTATCAACTTATTATTTCTCCAAGGATTACTCATCTAGATGCTCGATATATTATAGAGACGGACAAAGGAGAAAGAATCTACATAAAAAATGAAGCTATTCGTGTCGCATCTGAAGAGTTAACACAAATGATTAAAGAAGGTAAAACCGTCAATCCAAATGACGTATATTTTAGATGCTCTCCTAAATTTGAAACCAGTGCTGAAGAATTTCAATGGATAACTGAACGAATGTTTATCGGTATAGGCATACGTAAACCAAGCCTAGTAGAAATAAATTTATTTGAAGTTTGCTAAGCATTTTAATAAAAATTAAAAAACTTTTCATACATAACGAGAAATCAATGCTTAATGCCATTATATCGACTCTATTCCCTTTTTTAATATGGGCAAAAAAACAAACACCTGAAACAGTAAAAAAAGACCTCATTGCAGGTATAACAGGCGCGGTACTGGTCTTGCCTCAAGGTGTAGCTTATGCCTATATTGCAGGGCTTCCTCCTGAAATTGGCTTATATACTGCGATTGTTTCTGCTTCCGTGGCTGCGCTATTTGGTAGTTCATTCCATATGATTTCAGGCCCTACTGCCGCATTATCTATTGTCGTAGCATCGATTGTTCATCAAATAGGTTATTCTTCTACAACCGAACAAATGTTGATCGTGGTAACGCTCTCTTTTTTAACCGGACTAATACAATTTTTATTGGGTGCTCTTAGGTTAGGGGCATTAGTAAATTTTATTTCTCACACCGTTATTGTCGGTTTTACCACTGGAGCAGCCCTACTTATTGCAACAAGTCAAATAAAGCATCTTTTAGGAATAGAGGTCGCATCACGCCTATCCTTTATTCAAGAAATTGGTGCAATTTTAAAACATGTTGAAGAAGTAAATTTTTACGCTTTAATTATCGGTATCGCAACACTGGCAACATCAATAGCAATAAAACTAATTAATAAAAGACTACCAAATTTACTAATAGGTATGATTATAGGCAGCGTAATTTGTTTTTTTGCAAATGGTCAAAATTATGGTGTCGTTATGGTTGAAAGCATGTCAGGTACGCTACCATCGTTTTCCCTACCAGATTTATCATCTTCACGCATTTCCAGTCTATTTTCTGGTGCTTTTGCTGTCGCCTTACTTGGACTCATTGAAGCCGTATCTATTGCTCGCGCAATATCAGTTAGATCAAAACAAATTATTGATGGTAACCAAGAGTTCATAGGGCAAGGCATGTCAAATTTGATAGGTGGTTTTTTTCTTGCTACCTGAGCCTCAGGTTCTTTTACACGTTCTGGTGCTAATTTTGATGCTGGTGCGGTCAGTCCATTTTCAGCCGTATATGCAGCTATCATTGTCGCTCTTATCATTGCCTTTATTCCATCAGCTACCTCTTATTTACCACTTCCAGCCATGGCTGGAAGTGTGCTGTTAATCGCCTGGAATTTAATCAATATAAAAGACATTATTGAGATATTAAAAATAAGCTATGCAGAGGCAACCATTCTAATTGGAACCTTTTTTTCGACATTATTTATTCAGCTAGAATTTGCTATCTATGTGGGAATTATTTTATCTATCGGCTTTTATCTTCGCCGTACATCGAGGCCAAAAATCATTGAGGTTGCCCCCATACAAGACATCCAAAATAGGATTATTCGTAATATCCATCGATACTCACTAGACGTTTGCCCACAAATTAAAATTATTCGCATTGATGGATCCTTATATTTTGGCTCTGTAGACTACGTACAAAAAGAATTAGGGAAAATCATTCAGAACAATACCAAACACCTAATCATAGTTGCAAAGGGCATTAATTTTATGGATGCTTCAGGTGTCCATTTTCTTGAATCTGAAGTATATAGAATTGAGAAGCTAGGTTGTAATGTCAAGATATGTTCCCTCAAAGGCACGGTACTGGATGAAATTAAATCTATGCCTATCTACAACTCATTTCTAGTACGCTATCTAACAAACAATACAAAAGACGCGATTTCGGAACTACTACGACATATAAATCAAGAAAGATGCAGTCAATGCAGCGCGCGCATCTTCAATGAATGTGTTAATTTTCCAGCTAATGGCGTTCATGAAAAAAAAGAAAATGACATCGGATAACCGATATTGCAACATGGATTTACAAAAACATCTTTATAGGTCCTAATCAATGGAATCAAAACATCTTATTTATCTATCCGTCATTCTAGAAAAAGGCTCAATTACCGCTGCCTCTGAACACTTAAATATCGCTCAACCTACTTTAACAAGGGCCATGGCCACACTTGAAATGCAAGCTGGTGCACAGCTGTTTACAAGAAGCCGCTTTGGAGTATCAAGTACTCCCATGGGAGAAGCTTTAGCTAGAGAAGGTAGAGCAATTACCCGAAGGTTAAGTTCAGCAAAGGAACAAGTATCTCGCTATAAATTAGGTATCACACTTAATTTACGTATTGCCTCAGGGCCACTTCTAGCAATAAAAATATTACCTATCATCATTGAAAGAATGCTTCAAGAGCACCCAAATATTGCCCTTACCGTTACCTGCCAAAATCCTTCAACAGCTTTACAAGGGCTAATAGATGATCAGTTTGATATTATCATAGCTCCACAACCCTCTGATAAAAGAGCCATAAATATCCATCGCGAACTTATTATTGAGGATAAAATAGGTATTTTTTGCGGGCAAAATCATCCTATTACAAACAAAAAAAACCTGAAAAACGAAGACTTTGCAGATCTGGATTGGCTTAGTTTAGGTATAGCTTCCTACTTCGAGGAACAAACAACGGATATGCTTATATCTTATGGAATCCAAAATACAAAGACAAAAGTTGTTTTCAGAAACGACGCTATAATGCTAATGAACATGTTGTCGACAGGTCGTTATCTAGCCGCATTACCACATTTCCCTGTATCAGTCCTTAAAGACTCGTTCTCCGTAAAAGAAATTAATTTACCCGATGTAGTACCTATTGAAAGAAATATATACTTCATGTGCACAGAAACATTAAAAGGACAACTTGCATTTCAGTCTTTCAAAAAAATAACCCATGAAGTTTTCTCAGAACTAATACTAAATCAAAAAAGCCCCCCTATTTAGGATTTTGGGTACTAGCTCCCTCGAACTTTGTGACATCTTTCATGAGAAGAATAGTCCTATTCGATAAAGTCGTTTGTCGTTTTTGAAAGGAAATATCAAAAAATTCAGCTTATTAAGAGACAATAGAATAACATGGGGATCATTACATAACGCCTCATGTCGTAAATCATTATTTCCCCTCAGTTTTCTATCACTTCGTCAAAATGACTCAGAAATAAGTTCGTCTGATAGGCATCAAAGACTCGATGATCGATACTAAGAGACACTTAGCATTTTGATCGAATGACGATTGAACCGTCCCCATTAACCTCTTCTACCACAGCTCTTTTTTCATGTTTTCTGACACCCAAGCAGCCTGAAGCTGGTAAGCTATCCACTATATGATGAACAATTCTCTTACGCATAGAGGAACGCACCTACATCGCCCTACGAAAAATCAGCATTACCGATGCTGTCAGTTGCGCGACTTTATGGAGTTTCAGAGTCATTAACAGAAAGACCCTCTCGAACAGCTAAGCCAATCTATGCCTTACTGCTCCAGAGCGTTGCAAAAGCAACTTCGCGATGAAGAAAATCAGGCATTAAAGATCTTAAGGCGGATTTTTGCTTTCCTTTAAACTGAAGTTGTTGGGCGCTTGCAAAAAGTTACCCGCTCGGCAGAGCGGAAAAAAGGTCGGGAATGCAAAGCGTTTGCATGGAACATGAATTCCGCGTCGGGCTGAAGCTGCGACCTACCCTAGGCACAAAAGAACACCCCCTCCCTAACCCCTTGGAAGACATAAGGGGAGGGAATAAGAGCTATAGCTCTATGACTCTAGCGTTGTCGCCGATGCGACTACCAACATGGCTGACGAGGATTAAGATATCTGGTTTATAGTGGTTTTCTAGTGAATGACAAATTCTCTCGATGGTTGCTTTATCGAGTCCGTCGAAGGGTTCGTCCAGTAGTAGGACGGGGGTTTCTCGCAATAAAAGACGTGCTAAGGCGAGGCGTTTGCGTTGTCCGCCGGATAGGTTGCGTCCTTGGGAGCTGAGTAAGGTTTCCAGTCCGTTTGGTAGGCTTTTGACCCAGTCGGCGAGACCGACGGCGTCCAGTACTGCCCAGAGTTGTTCGTCGCTGGCATTAGGGTTACCTAGGTATAAGTTAGCCGCGATGCTTTGTTGGAAGATGTGTGGCGCTTGAGGCAAGTAGCTAATGTGTGTTTGGTACGTTTGGTTGCTGTACAGATCGCGTTTTTCATTGTTGATAATGGCATCACCTGATGACAGACAGTCGCCAGCGATGGAGGCCAATAAGGTGGATTTTCCTGAGCCACTGGCGCCGCGAAGCCAGATAGATTCACCCTCGTCCACACGAAAATCGATGGCCTTGTTCCCCATACCGCTGGATGCGTGAAAGCCGCGCCAATGTTTGAATGCCATCTGTTGAATGCGATCTATTTTGCCTTCGGGCTGTGCTTGAGCATCTTGGTGTAGTTGGTTTAAACGGCGCAAGCCTACTTGAGATTGACCTTGGGCGACGAAGGATTGCACTAGGGGTAATACTAGCTCGTTCACCGCCAATATGGATAAGATAAAGCCCACTACCCATGTGCCTTGTACACCCTCAATAAGCGTCCAGTGGTTGGACTCTGAGTTACGCTCACTGAGTAGAAAAAAGCTACTGGCGATGAGTAGAATAGTCCCACCATAAGACAGTAAACGACCCAAACTGATGGCTTGTTGGATACGAATTTCCATCCGACGCTGACGTTCATCTAGTTCGCCTAGGCGTTGCGCGTAATCCTTCCAATGACCACGAATGGTCAAGGTGATTAAAGCAGAAAACAAACTCACAAAGCGACTGCGGCGGTGAACACCTAAAATCTGCCCAACGTGAACGGCATGGCTGGCAAAATGACCACACACATAAGGCACAACTAAGACATGTAATAGCGCCGCAATCAATAATGGCCACAGTAACGAAGGCGAAATAAAGTAGGCAAAAATAGATACCGCAGCATAGGCTAATAAGGCGTATATCCAAGGTAAAAATACCACCAAGGGCCAGCGAATAATCTGATCAAGGTCACTCACTAGGCGTTGTAGCAAATCACCTCGGCTTTGTTCGTGCAAATTGGCAGCGTCTTTAGCGACACGCTGATCCCACACCCAAAGACGTAAAATGCGCAGTAGTCCAAATAAATGATTATGAGCGGTCACTTGCTCACCATAGCGGCCTGCGGTACGAAGAATAGATAGACCTCGCACAATCGCACCGGGCGTTAAATAGTTAAAAACTATACCAACGCCCATCGCTGTTGCTAAACCCGCCGCGGAGATAAACCAGCCAGAAAGACCCAGTAACGCAACACCAGCCAAGGTGGCGGCCATGCCAGTCACAACAGGAATAACAAAACCCCACGGGTTAGCCAGCAGAAGACGTTTAAGCGATAGCTTGGATACGTTGTTCATGCAACCCTCCTTTGGTTAAAGCCTCAATGTTTATCAGCCCAGAGTATTGGATGAGTGTCGTGGCTAACAATCAGCAAGGTTTTACCTTTTGACACTCGTTTTAACGTCGCCAATACCGCCTGAGCAGTCTCTTTATCCAATCCAGAGCAAGGTTCATCAAGTAGCCAGATGTCGGCGTTTGATAGCAAAGCTCTGGCGATAGAAAGACGCTGCATTTGCCCGCCTGATAAGCCTGAGCCTAATTCCGTCAGCTTGGTGTCTAACCCTGCCGGAAGCTGTTGAATAAAGTCATCACATTGGCTTTCAATTAACGCCGCCTGCAAGGTCTTTTCATTTGGCGTTTCAATCCCCAGCAGTAAATTGCGGCGAATGCTGCCGTTTACCCATTCCGGCGTTTGCGGTAGCCAAGCCAGTTTTGCTCGCCAAGCCGCTAAATTTATTTCCTGAAAGGGGTTGTCATTCACAAAAAGCTGGCCTTGATAATCCTCTTCAAATCCCAGTAAAAGATGTAACATACTGGATTTACCAACACCAGACTCACCACTCAACCAGATACGCTCTCCTGCGTTGATGCTGGCCGTGATGGGGGCTAATCGATAACGACCCGCATCACGCCAGCTTACATTTTCAAATCGTATCGATATCCGTTGATCGAAAAGCTTAGCGTCACTCGCTACGATGGGGTGGTTTTGCTCTTGTAAAGAAACAACGGGCGTGGGTGTGTCTAAAATCTCTAATAAATCTGTCGCGGCGGCTTCAGCTTTTTGTTTGGCATGGTAGTCGTTACCAAGCTGGCGCAAAGGCAAATAAAATTCTGGAGCAAGTAATAAAAGGAACATGGCTTGGCTCAAGGTAACAGGAGACGATCCGACTTGCCATGGCAAGACTTCCAATAAGCCTAGCCCTAAGTATAAGGCAATCATGGCAATAGAAAGTGATGCAAATAACTCCAAAGTTGCGGTCGATAAAAAGGCTAACACCAAGACGCCCATGGTGGTTTTCTGATAGGCCGTTGCACTATCGGACAAACGCTCTCGTGCTTCGTTGGTTCTATTCAAGCGTTTTAACTCAGCAAGACCTTGGCTCAAATCCATAAATTGATTAGACAACATGGCCAATACATTAAATTGTCGACGGTTGGCCTGAGCTGCTTTGTGACCAACAAAGATCATAAAAACAATAACCAAAGGTGCTGTCAGCATAAAAACAAAAAAGGCGATCCAAGAAATAGACACCACAGAAAGCAGGATCACACAAGGGATTAAGGTCACCATAAACACTTGGGGTTTATAGCGACTAAAAAAATCATCTAACGCATCAACTTGTTCGTAAACACGTGTAGACAGCGCCGCATCTTCCTCGATCCTTAAGCGCGCAGGTCCAAGATTTGTCAGATGTGACACCAATTTACGTCGCAAGCCGTAACGAATATCACGGCTCGCGCTGGTGCAAATACGCTCTCGGCCAAAGTTAGCCAAGGCACGGATCAGTAGAGCAAATAAACCAACAACTAAGAGAGATAGTGAAAAGGACTGATGCAGCACCATATCCGAAAATACATTTGCTAGCGCCCAAACCTGCAACACTAAAGACACGGCAAACAACACCCCGAAGCCTTGAGCAAGACGGTATTTTGATGACTGTTGATTCGCTAACTGCCCCAAAAATACCGCTTCCGGTGTTTTAATTCGACCTGGTCGACGAGCCTTTTGTGTTCCCTTCTCTCTCGTCATAAGACTTACTTCTGCTCCTCTTCACCTTCGTAACCACTAAACTCTAACCAAACGGCATTGATAATACCGAAAGAGCAGGCTAATAAAATGCCCAAAATCCAAGCAAAATACCACATAACTGATTCCTCTATTTAGTACTCAAGGATAGAGCTCATTAGAGCTCTATCGCTAACCCATGACTAATACAATGAGTGTGTATTTTCTTCTATATGTTTCTTCGTCAATCGACCATACATTACGAGGTAGCTCCATAAGGTATAACCAAGAACGATAGGAACAAAGATGCAAGCAACAACAAACATAATCATCATGGTGTTATGGCTTGATGTGGCATCCCACATAGTTAAACTCATGCTTGGATAGCTTGAAGACGGCATCAAGAACGGGAACATAGACCCACCCGCTGTGACGATAATCCCCGCAATACCAAGCGATGAACTAAAGAAAGCTAAAGCCGCCTTTTTCATCACGCCCGCCAACGCGGCCACTAACATCCCTGCAATACCCACAATCGGTGCTAACATTAATGCTGGCACTTTATCGTAATTGGCTAACCAAGCACCGGCTTGCACTTCTGCCGTTTTCATTAAAGGTGTCATGGCGGTATTGCCGTCAATAACACTGGTCAACACATAACCATCTATACCATAGGCTAACCAGATGCCCGCAATAATGAAGAAAACCGCCGCTAACGTACCTGTTACTGTGGTGGCTATGCAGGCTTTACGGTGCAAATTGCCATCTGTTTTCATTTGTAACCAAGCACCACCTTGTGTCATTAGCATCATCAAACTAACCAAGCCACAGAGAATCGCAAATGGATTTAACAAGGCAAAGAAAGAACCTGTATAAGTCACGCGTAGAAATTGGTCAAATTGAAAAGGCACGCCTTGCAACAAGTTACCAAACGCCACACCGAAAATAATCGGCGGAACAGCGGAACCAAATACAATGCCCCAGTCCCAACTAGTGCGCCACTTAGAATTCTCTAGCTTAGAACGATAGTCGAAACCGATTGGACGGAAGAACAACGCCGCTAATACCAACATCATTGCAAAGTAAAAACCAGAAAATGAGGTCGCGTACACCACCGGCCAAGCGGCAAATAAAGCTCCACCTGCGGTGATAAACCAAACTTGGTTGCCGTCCCAATGAGGGGCAATTGAGTTGATCATAATACGACGTTCTGAATCCGTACCACCGATCACCTTCAACAAGCTACCAACACCCATATCAAAACCGTCTGTCACAGAGAATCCGATCAGTAAAACACCGATCAACACCCACCAAATGACTTTTAATAATTCGTAATCCATATTACACCCCTTGCTTTAGCTGAGCGGTTTCTTGTTCAAGTGAATAGCGACCTGTATGCAAACTAGAAGGTCCCTGCTTCGCAAAGCGAATCATCAAATACATTTCAGCAATCAAGAACACGGTATATAAAACAGTAAAGCCAATAATCGTTGTCCAAATCTCGGCCGCAGTTAAGCTTGATACAGCAACATGAATTGGAAGAATTTCACCGATTGCCCATGGCTGACGACCATACTCCGCGACAAACCAACCTGTTTCACAAGCAATCCAAGGAAGCGGTAAGCACAGGATAATGAACTTTAAGAACACAGGATTTTTACCAATACGACGGCGTGCATTTTGGTAAAAAGCCACGGCAAACATGAAAAGCATGATAAAACCACAGGCCACCATAATACGGAACGCAAAGAACAATGGTGCAACTTGAGGAATAGAATACTCAACAGCCATATCTATTTCTTCTGATGTCACACGGTTAATATCGGCATTGAAAGCAGTCACCAATAAGCCGTAACCCAGATCCCCTTTCACCTTTTCAAAGTTTGCTTTCACCAATGGGTCAGTTGAACCACTACGTAACTGTTCAAGCAGTTGATTCGCATAAATACCGTTAATAATGCGTTGGCGATTATGCTCTTTCAATTCTTTGATACCAGTGACTTCATCGCTTAGTGAGCGCGTTGCAATGATGCCCATCAGACCAGGTATTTTAAGAGCAAATTCCGTTTCCTGAAGATCTTGATTGGGAAAGCCTATTAGAGTGAAATCCGCAGGGGCTTCTTGAGTTTCCCATTCAGCCTCTACCGCGGCTAACTTCACTTTTTGCACTTCACCTAGCTCATAGCCAGATTCATCACCCAAAATAATAACACTTAACACAGACGCCAAACCAAAGGCTGAAGCGATAGCAAAGGAGCGGCGAGCAAAAGCAAGGTCACGACCTTTGAGTAGGTAATAGCTCGAGATGGCAAGCACAAACACCGCACCGGTGACATAACCTGCCGAGACGGTGTGAACAAATTTTACCTGAGCCACTGGGTTCAACAGCAGAGCACCAAAATCCACCAGCTCCATACGCATAGTTTCATAGTTGAATTCAGAGCCAACTGGATTTTGCATCCAGCCATTGGCGATCAGAATCCACAAAGCGGATAAGTTAGACCCTAATGCGACACCCCATGTCACCATTAAGTGTTTAACTTTACTCAGACGATCCCAACCAAAGAAGAACAAACCCACCAAGGTTGATTCTAGGAAGAAAGCCATAAGGCCTTCAATGGCTAAAGGTGCACCAAAAATATCGCCTACATAATGCGAATAGTAAGACCAGTTTGTCCCAAATTGGAACTCCATCGTCAAACCAGTCGTCACCCCTAAAGCAAAGTTAATTCCAAACAACTTGCCCCAAAACTTGACCATATCTTTATAAACTTGCTTACCTGTAATCACATAGACGGACTCCATGATTGCAAGTAAAAAAGCCATCCCCAATGTTAAAGGGACAAACAAAAAGTGGTACAGAGCAGTGAGAGCAAACTGAAACCGCGATAATTCCACTACAGCTTCGTTAATCATATGACTTCAACCCATTCATTTGATTGAGAAAAAGGCGCTTGCAGACACTTACATTTAGCCGTGCTCTTATTATCCAACGCCCACCGTAGCCTCAAACCTTTTGAGGCTTACTATAAGGCCAGATTATGAGTGCAGTTTCGATTTAAAACATTGCGTTAGATCAAGAGAAAGAGAGTGAAGGAAATAAGTAGATAAAAAAGCAGAGACTTTACATTGATCAATGTCGACTTGTACTTTTAAGGGCGATCAAACGGTTTATTTTTTCGGCGCAATGCGTTGTCCAACATCTCGACTTTTTGCTCGTTTGTTGCCGCCTGCCACCTTAAAATGTCATCAATTGTACGATAACAACCCACGCAAACATCGTCGCTATCTAGACAGCACTGCCGAATGCAAGGGCTTTTTATGATCTGATCCGTTTCATGATTTGCTGGCATGGTGTCTATCTCTTGTTCGTACGTTCAAAAAGATTGGTAAGCCGCTTCAAGCACATCTTTTTTAACAGGCTGAAGAAAGTAACCCCGTTACATTACAAGGCTAATGATCGTTAGAAAAACAAGTATTGCTTAACGTTAGAGAAATTTTTAATCCCAATTGCTACGACGCAAACTTTTGATCTGCCCTTTTTGCTTTTTCTGATCAATACGCTTTTTCTGTGAAGAACGCGTAGGTTTGGTGGGGCGACGGGCTTTTTGCACACGAACCGCTTCAAGAATAAGCGCTTTCAAGCGAGCCAAGGCGTCCTCTCGATTCAGCTCTTGGGTACGGTGTTGTTGCGCTTTAATCACAATGTCACCCTCTTTAGTTAAACGTGCATCACTAAGGGCTAACAAACGTTCCTTATAAAATTCAGGCAAAGAAGAATGGGCGACATTAAACCTAAGATGAATAGCAGAAGAGACTTTATTCACATTTTGACCACCTGCGCCTTGCGCTCGAATGGCGGTTAATTCAATTTCGTGGTCTGGGATCGCCACGGCGAGTGTTATTTGCAGCATGATGATTGCTTAATATGTCTGTCTTTTGGAATGGAACAAGATTATAACAGGCTTAGCAACTATATGCTTTGACGCATCGTTTATCGATAAATTATCAGTTACAATCATTTTTCATTACAAACGCTTTTTTATTCAAACTAACAATAGTAGGAGTTTTTTTGTGACCCAGTTCCGTCCTTGTATCGATCTGCACCAAGGCAAGGTTAAGCAAATTGTCGGTGGGAGTCTAAATGACAAAGGCGCCACAGAGAACTTTATCAGTGAATATAACGCGGAACATTATGCGCTGATGTATCGCGAACATGGTCTTGTCGGTGGCCATGTTATCGCTTTAGGAAAAGGCAACCAAGAAGAGGCGTTAAGCGCACTTCGTGCTTATCCTAATGGTTTACAGTTTGGTGGTGGCGTAAAAGATAACAATGCCGCAAGCTATTTAGAGGCTGGCGCCTCTCACGTTATCGTGACATCTTACCTATTTGAAAACGGTGAGTTTTCATGGGATCGATTAGACAAAATCAAACGTGAAACGGGTACGGACCGCTTGGTACTGGATTTAAGCTGTCGCCGCACAAAAGACGGCTGGTACATTGCCACAGATCGCTGGCAAACAATAACCTCAACGCAAGTCAATCAAGCAAACTTAATTGAACTGGCTAATCATTGCGACGAGTTTCTCATTCATGCGGCCGATGTAGAAGGTTTACAGGCAGGCATTGATGAAGACCTAGTGACACTTCTTGGGCAAGGTTGCCCAGTGGCGGTCACCTACGCAGGAGGAGCCTCGCTCTTTGGCGGATCTTAAACGCGTTCACGAGTTGTCTAATGGCAAAGTCGATTTAACCATAGGCAGTGCATTGGATATATTTGGTGGTCATGGCATTACACTAGACGAATGCATCTTGTGGAACCAATCTCAAAACTCAGTGTAAAGCTGAAAACGCACACCAAGTTCTTTTATTGAAAGAGTTCAGAGACTGAGAGTATTCTTTTAAGCCGTTGTATTTACCATCATGCCTTAAATACTCTCGCTCTCAGCTCGACATACTATTCACCATACCGCATACTTGGTAGCTTATTTTTCGTCTCTAATCCTAGGATTATTTAATGTCTATATTTCGCACTGGCCTTTTACTTGCAACGCTTGTTATTAGCGCTTGCTCGATGCCAATTTTACAAGACTTACCCCCTAAAAAAATTGAGAAGAGCATCCCTCAGGAACAAAAAGCAAACGCCGATGCCGCTGCACTGGCTAATAATACTCAAATCAAAGACAACAAGAAGCCTAACCTCAATGGCGCAACAGATAGTGCGCCCAAGAACACTTTGGTTGAACAGCTTAAGGCTCAAAAGCAAGTGGCAACGAAAAATTATACAGAGCCTCAAAAGTCGTGTCGGTGAAGCCACTGAGCAACCGAGCTTACGCCCGATAGAGCAATTAAACTCCAAAGAGCTTAATGCCGCGATTCAGGCACTACGAACTTACATCAGCAAAACCAGCACGGAGCTGGCCTCACTGAATGCTCGCGTTAATGAGCGCCAAAAAACCATGGCACGTGGAGACACCATACAAATCTTCTTATCTGAAGCGACGGTGTCCCATGATAACGCCACATTCAAAGCACAACCACTGGTTGGACAATGGGTTCGCGGTGAAAGCCGAGTGATTCGCTTAAAAGACAACATTTTATTTGAAAGTCCAATGTCAGAAGATTTGCAAGTGACGTTTTCTGAAACCTATCAACTCATTATTAATGGTGAAGTTATATCCATCATCAATCCTAACAAAACCAAAAATAGTGCCAGCTTTGATGTTTCCACACACAACAATACTGGCAAGATTATTGGCAAGTTAGATTATCGCATTGTCGATAATAAATAATTGAAAATGGGCCTAGAGACATTATAGAAATCCTCAGGCCTTTGTTACCACTGGGATTGCTAATCAATCAGCTTTGCCGTTTTCCGTCTGTGTTCTGCATTGTCCAATACGATCTGTATATAGGCTAAATAGTCGACGATCGTGTTGGCGAATACTTTATTTTCAAGCTTTCTCACCAACTTACCAATACGTTTTATCACTTGCCAATTCACCAACATAATCCGACTAGGAGCATATCTATCGGGCGCATTGAGCGCTGACAAATAAGCGGTTGCTACGTAACCAGGCTCAGGGTTCATTGTGCCTGTGTCTTCTGGTAGAGAACCAACGTTAAGCAACAAGCGCTCGGCCAAGCGACGATACAAAGAAGACACTTTTTTAAAAACATGTTTATCCAAGGTATTGCCGACACGACCACATAACGCGGAATTGGCAAAAAAACCATCAAAGCACATAGAAAATATGTCACACAAAATGCGTAAATCCGCATTTTGGTTCGGCTCTTTTGGAAAAAACGGGGCATCAAGCATTCTCTGTTTCCTTTCAAAAAAGGGTGAACTTTGTGCAAATAAGGATGATTAAGGTCGTGTTTACTGCAAAGTTTCATAGGGAACGCTATCGCGAGCCTCTGCCCTATGATTGTATTGCCACATAAATTTTTTAAGGTCTATTCAGGTAAATAATAATGTCTTCCCCAAAGCTATTTATGCATGTTCAAGATCCATTATTAGCTTCAAACCTACTTTCGCTACAGAGCGTTCGCCAATATGAGCTTAACATTAGCCATCAGGGTGAAAACTGGCTCGATCAGCTCACTAATGCTCAATGTGATGTGGCGCTTATCGAAGTCAATTCGCTGCATGACATTGCTCTAAAAGCATTAGTCGATAGCCCGATACTCTACAAAACCGAGTTTTTGTTCTTCAGTCGTGGAACGCCCGATCCAATACTAGATTGTCTTATGCGTAAAGGCGCTGGTTTTCATTATCGCGCTCCTTTCAATATTAAGCTGATTCAATCTTCGTTAGAGGAAGTCTTTTGTGATACCAATCGTTCCCATGAGAACATCTGCACACAAGCCAGTTATCTAGACCAATTCGGTTTGTTAGTCGGCTCTTCTACGGCCATGCATTCACTCTATCGAACCATTCGTAAAGTCGCTGCCACCAAAGCCAACGTATTTATCGTCGGCGAAAGTGGTACAGGCAAAGAACTCATTGCCAATACGCTGCATGTTTTTAGTCAACGAGCCGAAGGTCCTTTTGTTGCCATCAACTGCGGAGCACTAAGCCCTGAGTCTCATTGATAGCGAATTATTTGGTCATGTTAAAGGCGCCTTTACTGGCGCCCATAAAGACCATCAAGGCGTTTTCGAACAAGCTGAAGGCGGTACTTTATTTCTAGATGAAGTCACCGAAATGCCTTACGAACAACAAGTCAAACTGCTAAGAGTACTCGAAAGTGGCGAATACAAACCCGTCGGCGCTCAACAAGTCAAAATGGCCAATGTTCGAATTATTTCAGCCACCAACCGCACACCAAAAGACGCCATTCGCGACGAAATCTTTCGTGAAGACCTGTACTTCCGTTTGGCGCAGTTCCCTATCATGGCTCCCAGACTAAGAGACAGAGAAGGAGATGCCTGTGGGCTTGCGCAACATTTTTTAGCTTACCGCAACACTCAAGATGGCCAACGCAAACAGCTTTCATCTCAAAGCCTAGAAAAAATAGGCCGATACACTTGGCCAGGCAATGTCAGAGAACTAAAACATGCGATTGAACGCGCCTACATACTGGCTGACGATATCATTCATCCCGAACATCTCATTACCCATGATTTCAATGATCAGGCAAAACACGACGAAACCTATGGCGTTCCTACCGGTATGCGCTTAGACGATATGGAAAAAATCGCCATACTCAAAACATTAAAAAAGAACGATGGCAATAAAACCGATACCGCAAACCAACTTGGCATTAGCATTAAAACGCTTTACAACAAACTCGACAAATATGAACACGTCGACTTGTTGTGAGAAACCATGCTGTGTGCTGCGCCATCGCCTCCATCAAAATACTCCTTACAAAACCAAAGCATTCACAAAACACCTAGAAAAAAGGCCGATAATATCGGCCTTTTTTCTGTTCTACTTAGCAATCAGTGTCTTTCGCTTCGACACCTTCTTTTGCTTCTTCACACGCGTCTTCAATCGCGTTGCCTGTATCCGTCATAGTGTCTTCAACAGTGTTGCCCGCATCAGTTGCAGCGTCTTCGATTGCGTTGCCAGCGTTATTCAAAGCATCACCAGCATCATCCATGGTTTGCTCAATCGCATCACCAGTATTGGACATAGCATCTTCTACTTTGTTTTCTTCAGCATCTTGACCACATGCAGCTAACGTCGCGGCTGTAACAAGAACTAGGGCCGTGTTTAGTAGAGTGCGTTTCATATTCATAATGGTAACCTCCATTTAGTCTTTAAAATACAAGAAGCAATAAAAGTCTGATGACCATGCTTCCAAATAATCAACTCAATAACACCAACATAGAAACACATTTCTGCGCTTGGTGATTGATTTCCATTAAGCTATTGCGAAGCCCGTGCCAACTTTCAAAAAAACACATAAACCATTGATTATTAATAATTTTAATAAAAAATAGCCATGGTCTTTTTTTATTTTTTTACTGCTATCAAGTAGTTTTTACAAAATATCTCGGTAACAATTTCCGTCGAGGAATTGTAAAGACGCAAACAATGTGGCGATTCTCTCACATAGCCATACTACGCCGAGCACAAGCCTTATATTGAAATAGACAAAAATCCCCTTGAATGTTTGCTCATCTGCCATAGAATTGGCGCATCTCTTATTGAATTGGCACAACGCCCTTGCTTGATACAAAGCACGATTAAGGACAGCTTATGAACACCAAACTGTATACCACGCCAAAACTTGATGGCTTTCGCATGCCTGCAGAACATGAGCCACAAGAACAAGTCTGGATGGCTTGGCCTACTCGCGAAGATAATTGGCGGGAACAAGGCAAGTATGCTCAACAGGAGTTTGTTGCTGTTGCTAACGCTATTGCCCAATTCACACCAGTGACTTTTATTGTCGATAAGACTCACTTTGAACAAGCACGTTCAGCGTTACCTGAGCATATCAAGCTAATTGAGATTCCTTACGATGACTGCTGGATGCGTGACATTGGTGCAACCTATGTTGTGAACAATCTGGGCGAGCGGCGCGCGAACAGCTGGCAATTTAACGCGTGGGGAGGCGAATTAGACGGCTTGTATGATTCTTGGGAACAAGACAACGCTGTGGCAGAAAAAATGGCGGCGATTACAGGCGATCATGTTTATCACGCACCTTTCATTTTAGAAGGTGGTTCTATTCACGTGGATGGCGAAGGCACGCTATACACCACAGAAGAATGTTTGCTTCATCCAAGTCGTAATCCACATCTAAGCAAAGCCGATATCGAAGACTTGCTAAAAGTATATTTAAATGTGGATAAGATCATTTGGTTAAAAGATGGGTTGTATAATGATGAAACCAATGGGCATGTGGATAATATCATGCACGTCATACGCCCTGGCGTCATTGCTCTTACCGATTGCGAAGACCCAAATGATCCGCAATACGCTATTAGCAAAGCCGCGTTCAACGTCCTGAGCCAAACGCGCGATGCAAAAGGACGACATTTAGAAATTATCAAACTGCCTATGCCTGGCCCGCTTTTTGTCTCAGCAGATGAAGCGAAAAATCTTACTGAAAGCCCTTACATGAACCGCCAAGTCGGAGAGCGCCTCGCCGCCTCTTATGCAAACTTTTTAATTTGTAACAGTGGCATTGTGTTTCCGTTGCTTGATGAAAAGACAGATGAGCAGGCCAAACAGATTCTACAGAGTGCGTTTCCAAACCATCAAGTGATCGGCGTACCAGCGAGAAACATATTACTTGGTGGTGGAAATATTCACTGCATTACCCAACAAGTACCTAAAAAGCAATCCGTATAATGATTTATTGCGTACTGAAACGGTTTTAGAAAGTAATATTTTGTTATCGATTTTATGAGGATATTCCCACATAAAAACAATCAGCATAATGCTTTTTCATGACAATGATATTTCTGTTTGTAGAGCTCTCACACTGTGCTAATCTCATAAATTAGCACAGTGTATAAATGGTTCATAACACGTTAGTGTGATTTTCTGGCTAGAACATAAAATGCATTTATGTTCGGTTGTACTAATTGAAGCACATTGCTTCTTATTTACGATGGCGTATTTCGCTTGGGGTAATATTAATGGATTCCACGTTTACTTTATTGGAGTTAGGCTGGCAAGCTTATTTTCAACAACAGTTATCATTGGATGATTTAGAATCAAATCGTATTGCACGCATCTGTTCTCAACAAGGCAGTCAATACGAGATTGTTAGTGAGTTTGGCTTATTCACTTTGGAGAGCCATCCAGATATGCCCAATATGACGGTGGGAGACTGGATAGTCACTGATACAGAACATCATTTCTTACGCCTGTTGGAACCAAGCTCTATATTCGAAGGCATTGCCTCAAATATAGATACTGTGTTTTTAATTTGCGCACTGAATCAAGATTTCAATCTAGCGCTGATTAAACGCTATTTGGAAATCACCCATGAGGCCCAAGCGGATGCGGTTGTCGTACTCACAAAATCCGATATTTGTGAAGATACAGCAGAAAAACGCGCTCAGGTCGAAAAATTGGATCCCTTGCTGATCGTTGAAACCGTTAACGCTCTCGATGCGAACAGCCTACGCTGTTTGTCGCCTTTCCTTAAAAAAGGCAAAACCATTGCCCTACTTGGAGCGGCAGGCTCTGGAAAATCGGCCTTGATTAATACTTTGATGCAAACCTCTGAAAGCGGTAAGACACAAAGAAATATCGGCCAATCAGGTGCGCTAAAAATCATGCCATCTGGTGCCATTTTACTTGATACCAAGGGCATGCGCGAACTACAACTTGCGCAGTTCGATAGCAGTGCGATTGCCAATTTCGCCGATATTATTGCGCTTGAAAAGCAATGTCGATTCAGTGACTGTCAACACGAAGGTGAGCCAGGCTGTGCCATTAAAGCCGCCGTTAAAGCCAACCGTCTGGACGCCCACCGCGTTGCGGACTTTTTACTGTTGCGCAATGAAGACAGCGACGATGATCAAGTAACCAAATCAAAGCCTCAGGAAAAGTTCTATCGCAGCGCACAATCTGACATACGCGCTCGAAAACACAGCTCTGCGGAATAAAGTACGATTTGTAAAGCAGAAAGCGGCCATTCAATATGAGCCGCTTTTTTTATACACCTTTGAATAAAAAGTTCGCACCCTTTACAGCACGCTCTTGAGTGTTTATAACAACGCACTCACTATTCACTATACTAAGCCAAACCAACTGAGGCAGCTTTTCTGAATCACCATGTCTAATATTTTACTGATTTATTCCACCACAGACGGTCACACAAAAAAGATCAGCCTAAAAATACAAGCCTTTCTCGAAAGCCAAGGCAATGCCGTTTCTCTGCTTGCTGTGGAAGAAGCGACCGCACAGACGCTTGCCAATCATGACAAGATTGTCATTGGTGCCAGCATTCGTTACGGCAAGCATCAAAAGATCGTTGCCGATTTTATTAGCCAGCATAAGAACCAACTTGAAAGCAAATCCAGTGCATTTTATACCGTTAACCTTGTCGCCAGAAAACCAGAGAAATGCCAGCCAGATACCAACCCCTATATCATCAAATTTCTCGACCAGCTTCATTGGCAGCCAGCGTTAAAAGGCGTCTTTGCGGGGAAACTTAATTACCCCAAATACGGTTTTATCGATCGAAATATGATTCGCTTTATTATGTGGATGACCAAAGGCCCTACCGACCCAAAAACCAATATGGAATTTACTGATTGGCAGAGTGTTGACCGCTTTGCACAAGCCGTCTGCGATATGCCTTAGGCCAATGAAAAAGACAACTTGATAACACACTTTCTTTTCACCTTATAAGGAACCTATGAGATGACCGATGCGCTGCTGTTAACCTTTGTTTTTCTAGTAGCTGGGGTCATTTCGGTTCCCATTGCATCACGCTTAGGATTAGGCTCGGTGCTAGGTTATCTACTAGCCGGCATTATTATCAGCCCATTACTGAGTCTATTCGACGTTAACATTGTATCCATTCAGCACTTCGCCGAATTAGGTGTTGTCTTAATGCTGTTTTTGGTCGGGCTTGAATTAAACCCTAAAAAACTGTGGGCATTAAAGTCCAAATTGTTTGGCTTAGGTGGCGGACAAGTTGTGCTGACCGCCCTTCTTATCATGGCGGCCGGAATGCTGTTAGAGCAAGAATGGCGCACCAGCCTTGCCATTGGTTTGATACTCGCCCTTTCGTCAACGGCCATTGTGATTCAAACCCTAACCGAAAAAGGTTTAATGAAGTCGGATGGAGGGCAATCCTCTTTCGCAGTGCTGTTAGCACAAGACATTGTCGTCATTCCCATGCTGGCTTTTATTCCGTTGCTTGCCACACCGGAATTAATCACAGCCCTTAGTCATTCTTCCGATGTGGCACAGGCGGGTAATCATTCAGACTCAGTCTCTCTGGTCGCAGGACTGGAGGCGTGGCAAACCGCACTAGTGACCATTGGTGCCATTGCCGTTGTCATATTAAGTGGCCGTTTTTTAGTGACGCCTATTTTCCGTTTTATTGCTGTAGCGCAACTGCGCGAACTCTTTATTGCAGCGGCATTAATGTTTGTTATCGGCACCACCTTGCTGATGTCTTTGGTTGGACTGTCTCCAGCTCTTGGTACCTTCCTCGCTGGCGTGGTGCTAGCTAACTCGCCTTATCGACATGAATTAGAAAGTGACATAGCGCCATTTAAAGGATTGTTACTAGGACTGTTCTTTATGACTGTAGGCGCAGGCATTAACTTTTCACTATTGTTCAGCCACTTTCCATCCATCCTTGGCCTGACGCTTGGATTGATCATGGTGAAAGCCACTACGCTGTTTATATTGGGTCGTATTTTCAGTATTCGTGGTTCAAACAAATGGCTGTTTGCTCTAGGTCTTGCTCAGGCGGGGGAATTTGGTTTTGTTTTATTGTCTTTTACTGTTAGCAACGCTGTAATTTCGCAAGAAGTAGCCGATATTTTGCTGCTGGTGGTCGCGTTATCTATGCTGCTTACCCCTATGCTATTCATTCTGTATGATCGTGTTATTGCTCCTCGTTATGCCACAGACCAAACGGTGGGGACACAGGACGATATGCCCGATGATAATAAAATCATTATCGCGGATCTCTGGACGAATGGGCAGCACCATAGACAACCTTTTACGATTGGCAGGTTATCACTCGACCGTGATTGATTTCAGCGTGAAACGCCTACGCGCATTGCAAAATTTTGGTGTAAAAAACTACTTCGGTGATGCCACTCGACCCGATTTATTGGAAGCGGCAGGTATAAGCGAGGCGTCATTGTTCATTATTACCATTGATGATGCCGAACAAGTCACCAAACTCGTCAAATACATTAAAGCAACCTACCCGGATCTACATATCATTGCCAGAGCCTTTGACAATAATCACGTTTACGATTTATGGGCTTCTGGTTGTAGAGACATCATTCGAGAAAATTACGACAGCAGTTTGCGTATGGGAAGATCTGCATTTGAAGCACTGGGCATTTCCCATAAGAAAGCGGAACAAATGATTAACATATTCAACCAACACGATAAAGTGTCCATGGTAGAAGTGGCCGACGCTCATCAAATCGGCGTACCGGCCCATGAAAATAAAGTTTTTATTGCTCGGCTTAAAAAATACCTTGAAGAAAAGAACCCGCAGCTACAAAAAGCCATGCAAGACATTCAACAGCAAACCGACGACTAAATAGCTGCTCGACTTATGTATTAAACTAATGCAACGTCACGCTTCTTTGCAACTTAGCCAGTCGTTCATGCCATTTTCCATTATGAGAACGCTCACAAGCCTCTTCGCTATCAAAACTCACCTGCTGACGAAGCTGGCTGAGTTTGATGGCAATGCCGACATCGCTTAGCTCTTGGTGGATAAGCTGACAAAGGTAGTTATCTTGCTTAGCATGAATGGCACTCGACAAAACATCGTCGGTTTCAAAGATACAAACGATTTTTAATGAATTAGGAAACGCATTGTAATTCACTAAATGCGTTAGCCAAACAAACCCATCAACCGATTCCAATGCCGCTTCACATACCCTCGTTAACGCATCACGAATGGCATTTTCTATTTTTTTATCCGATTTTTTCACAACACCCACCTTTCGACAACAGATTAACAATGTGCGCTGTTAACATTATTTTTTGTACTGATTTCTAAGCACGCATTTCTTTAGAAGAACAACATGCTATAATTTTGAAACACCGTTTCATTATAAAAAATATTCTTTCACGACAATCGGTGTCATCGGAGACAAGCTTGCACAAAACCTTTCGCTCACTAAAGAACCCCCAATACCGCCTTTGGGCCATCGGCGCGTTCATCTCAAACATTGGCACCTGGTTACAACGCACCGCACAAGATTGGCTCGTGATTTCTCAGCTTTCTGATGGGAATGCCACGGCCGTCGGCATAGTGGTTGCATTGCAATTTGCGCCACAATTTCTCTTCCTCCCGCTTATTGGATGGGCGGCGGATTATTTTGACCGTCGTAAATTACTGATTGCCACACAAAGCTTACGTGGTTTGTTGGCACTCGTTCAAGCCATTATGATTCTAAATGGTCACCTTGAATTGTGGCATATGTATATTTTTGCTTTTTTACTGGGTTGTTTTACCGCTTTTGACACACCTGCAAGACATGCCTTTGTGGCCGATTTAGTCGATGACAAAGACATGCAAAATGCCGTATCACTGAATTCTATTTCATTTAACAGTGCCCGCATGATTGGCCCAGCTATCGCGGGTTTTCTGATTTTAATTATGGGAGCTGGTTGGGTATTCGCACTCAATGCCGCGTCATTTATACCAATTTTAGTCATCATGTATGTGATCAAAGCACAGCCAACAAGCTCTTCTTCAGAAGGCCTCCCTCACACTAACACCATACCTAACAATCATCATGCTACACACAAAACCACGTTTTTTGATGGTTTTCATTACATACGCCAACGTCCAGATATGACCATAGCGATAGTTATGTTTTTTCTTCGCCATGTTCGGACTTAACTTCACCGTTTACTTAACCGCTATGACAGTGCATGTGTTTACTGGTAATGCACAACAGTTCGGTATTCTTATGTCGATTATGGCCATAGGCTCTATTCTTGGTGCCATAATTACCGCCAATCGAGATACACCCAGTATTCGTTTTATTTCATTTGCAGCCATTGCGTTTGGTGTCATAGCGCTGATTGCTTCGATAATACCCAATTTTTGGCTCTTTGCTGCGTCACTCTGCTTGATAGGCATGACCACTCAACTGTTCACAACATCGGTTCACAGTCTGATTCAACTCTCAGCACAAAAACACATACGCGGCAGAGTCATTGCCATTTTGCTGGCTACTTCCGTAGGTGGTTCTGCTCTTGGTGGGCCATTAGTTGGCTTCACAGCCGACTTGCTTGGTGCTCGTTGGGCAATTGCTTGTGGTGGTGCCCTTGCATTATTGACCGCCTTACTTGGATTACACCACTTACGTCAGCAAAAACGCTGAAAGGCACAAAATCGTTTTTTTTAAAGATTAAGCGTTTCTATCAACTATTCAGCCGCACCTTGATGCATTACACTATTTAACAAATATTAATCACCAACCAAAGAAACAGTAAAGACAGGAAATCGATTAAGATGACCTGATGTGTTTTGGTTTAAGACATCCAGTAAGGAATCACACTGTGAAAAAAGTATTTATTGATGGCGAAACTGGCACCACAGGGCTGCAAGTAAAAGATCGCCTAGTCAATCACCCACACATTGAAATCATCAGTATCGATCCAGACAAAAAACGCGATGTGGAAGAAAAGCGTCGCTTAATGAAAGAAGCCGATGTCACGGTTCTTTGTCTACCTGATGACGCCGCGAAAGACAGCGTGATTTTGGCAAAAGAAGAAGGCTGCCGTATTTTAGACGCCAGTTCAGTTCACCGTGTCGCTGACGGTTGGGTGTATGGTCTGCCTGAACTTGATGTCACTCAACGAGACAAAATCAAAGCCGCGCAGTTTGTCTCTAACCCTGGTTGCTACCCAACTGGTGCGATTCTGCTGTTGAAGCCGTTGATTGAAGCTGGCTTACTACCAGCATCTTATGATTATTCTATTAACGCAGTGTCTGGCTATAGCGGTGGCGGTAACGCCATGATCGATCGTTACGAAAGCACCAAAAATGCTCCTATATTTGGTGCCTATGGCTTGTCTTTCAACCACAAACACCTAGCTGAAATGAAAAAGTGGTCAGGCTTGGATAAGGCACCAATCTTCGTTCCTAGTGTGGGTAACTTCCGCCAAGGCATGCTGACCTTCTTACCCATTCAGCTAAAAGGCGATGTCACCATGGAGCAGTTACAAGCTAAATTGGCCGAAGTGTATGCCAACGACACGTTTGTAACGGTAAATGGCTTTAATGTGGTTGCCGATATCTCAGCACCATTCTTGACGCCACATGGCCTTGAAGACACCAACCAAATAGAGCTATCTGTTCTAAGCGAGCCTGGTAATAAGTCAGGTGTCTTGGTTGCTAAGCTCGACAACCTCGGCAAAGGCGCCTCTGGTGCCGCGGTACAAAACCTTAATATCATGTTGGGGTTTGCTGAAGACATTGCGGTAAATCTTCGCTAGTCACTTTATTCCGCCTTCTTTGTTTGTTCTTAGAAGGCGGAATTTGACCTTAGAGTGTCAAATGAATAATAAAAACCATCCTTCACAGGCTGCAGAGGGTCATCCCATTCCCTCAATGAAAAAACCAAGCCAGCCAACTTGGCCGCTTTATCTAATTGTAGCGATGACATTTGCCATAGGTGCCGTTTCCTATCAGTATCTAACCCTCCCTCAGTCCTTAACTGCAGGGCTACTGTTTATTTGTATCGCCTTTTGGGCAACGTCTTTGGTACCCGCTTATTGGCCTGCATTGGGATTGTTTGCGTTTGCAACCGCCACACAATTGGCACCAACACAGGTGATATTTTCGGGCTTCCAATCGTCAACATTTTGGCTGTTATTCAGTGGCATGGTGTTTGGCGCAGCGATTAACCACACGGGAGTTAATTCACGCGCTACGCGCTTACTAATGCTGATTCTTGGCAATAGCTATCAAGGCACGATTATTAAAATTGCGCTGTTTGCCATGGGGTTAGCGTTTTTAATCCCATCTGGCGTGAGTCGGGTCGTACTGTTAATTCCTATTATTGTTTCTCTTGCAGACCATTTTGGTTACGACTCACATTCTAATGGCCGAAAGGGCATGTTATTAGCCGCAGCATTCGGAACATTTTTACCCGCCTTTTCCATTTTACCTGCCAACGCCCCCAACATGTTGTTGTCGGGAATGACAGAAGCCTTGTATGACGCGCCTTTATCTTATGGGGAATACCTATTATTGCATTTTCCCATCTTAGGATTCGGAAAGTTAATCATGACCATCGGCGTCATTTTATGGTTGTTTCCTGATAAAGCACCCAATCAAGCCGTACAAGCGACAATCGAAAAGTCGGCCATGACCAAAATAGAAACACGCCTCTTGATTGTACTGTGTACGTGTTTTGCGTTTTGGTTTACAGATTCCCTGCACCATATTTCTGCGGGTTGGATTGGCCTTATTGCCGCGCTAGTTTGTCTATGGCCAAGCCTTGGATTAATGGCAAAAAACAGTATAGATAAAGACATTCAATACGGCACACTGTTGTTTGCTGCTGGCATTATAGGGCTAAGCGCGATCATTGCTTACTCGGGACTGGGCAACATATTAGTTAACTATTTAACCGACGTGATTCCTTTCTCAGCTAATGCACCCTTGTTAAACCTAAGCTTGCTGACCTTTATTTCAACGTGCGTGGCGGTGGTCACTAACTTAGCCGGTGTGCCTGCTATTATGACACCAATGGCGGAGCATCTTGCCAACATAACAGGGCTGTCTAATCATGCTGTGCTGATGACACAAGTATTGGCCTTTTCGAACGTCTTGCTGCCTTATCAAGCACCGCCGCTGATTACGGCCATCGCTCTAGGAAGTTTATCCATCAGTGCCGTCACCAAAGTTTGTTTGGCAACCTTTGTACTGACAAGCGTGGTACTGCTGCCGCTGAATTTTCTTTGGTGGTACGCTTTGGGTATGTTTTAAGCTAATTCTTAGTTTCCACATAAAGCAATTTGACAGAAGTAGCCTCACTTAGAAGGTCACTTCTGTCATTTGGGAACAGCTTTTTAAGCTGAAATATCGTATTATCTCCGCCATTAGCCATTTACCCAGCATTTATACAATTGATTCCTATGATACGACTGTCCAATATCCAACTTCCTCTTGATCACGACGCCAGCGCGATAGAACACGCTATTTTGTCCTTGCTGGACATTCCAGTCGAGAAACTCGTTCGCTTTACTGTCTTTCGCCGTGGTTACGATGCCAGAAAGAAAAGCAATATTTTTCTTATCTACACTATCGATGTTGAAACCACCTGTGACCAAGCACTTTTAAGCCAATTTGCCGATCACCAACAAGTAAAAATCGCGCCAGATCTTAACTATCACCCTGTGGCACAAGCTCCTGAAAACTTAACTGAGCGCCCTATTATCATAGGGTTTGGCCCTTGTGGTTTATTAGCAGCTTTAGTGTTGGCGCAAATGGGCTACAAGCCCATCGTGCTTGAACGCGGTAAAGAAGTACGTGAACGCACCAAGGATACCTTTGGTTTCTGGCGCAAAAAATCCTCAACACCGAGTCCAACGTGCAATTTGGTGAAGGCGGTGCAGGGACTTTTTCTGACGGTAAGCTCTATAGCCAAGTGAAAGACCCAAAGCAATACAGCCGCAAAGTACTCAACGAATTTGTTGCAGCGGGCGCACCAGAAGAAATTTTATACGTCAGTAAGCCGCACATTGGTACCTTTAAGCTCGTTGCCATGGTCGAAAAAATGCGCGCGCAAATTATTGAGTTAGGTGGCGAGATTCGTTTTAGCAGCCGAGTCGACGATCTGCACATTGAAGATGGTCAAATAACAGGAGTCACTCTGGCTGACGGTGAAAAACTGTATTCAAAACACATTGCTATCGCCATTGGCCACAGTGCTCGTGACACCTTCGAGATGCTACACAACAAAGGCGTCTATATCGAAGCCAAACCTTTCTCGGTTGGCTTCCGTATTGAACACGAGCAATCCGCTATCGACAAAGCACGCTTTGGCCCAAATGCCGGCAACGAAATTTTAGGGGCCGCCGATTATAAATTGGTTCACCATTGTAAAAATGGTCGTTCGGTTTACAGCTTCTGTATGTGCCCAGGTGGCACCGTAGTGGCCGCCACATCGGAAGAACACCGTGTGGTGACCAATGGTATGAGTCAATATTCTCGCAATGAGCGTAACGCCAACAGCGCCATCGTAGTAGGTATTGATCCATCCGATTATCCTGGTGGCCCACTGGCAGGGATTGAATTCCAACGCAAACTAGAAAGTCTTGCCTACGAGTTGGGCGGCAGTAACTATGATGCACCAGCGCAAACGGTCGGTGCCTTTTTACGTAATGAAACACCCGAAAAACTCGGTACAGTGGAGCCATCTTTCAAGCCTGGCATTAAACTCACCAACCTTGCCGATGCCTTGCCCGATTTTTGTATCGAAGCCATCCGTGAAGCCATTCCCGCTTTTAATAGAAAGATAAAAGGCTTTGCTTTTGATGATGCATTATTAACGGGTGTAGAAACACGCACATCGGCTCCAATCAATATCAAACGTGATAACGATAGCCTAGAAAGCATCAACACCAAAGGCTTATACCCAGCTGGTGAAGGCGCCGGCTACGCGGGCGGTATCATGTCAGCGGCCATCGACGGCATTAAAATCGCCGAAGCCATGGCATTGAGCATCAATAGCAAAACTGCACTTTGATATAAAAAAACGGGGAGATTGGTACGCTAATCTTCCCGTTTTTTTCAATCAACATGCCTGTTTTTGACACCTCGCAGCTTAACCGGACCGAGCACTTCGACAACGTCGGCTTGATCCACATGAACTGACGCGTGTATGATCCAAAGATTGCACACTTCATGAGCGCGGATTCCATACTGCAAGCACCAGCACAGCTACAACCGCTAGAGCTACGAATGGAATAGTCCATTGAGAATGACAGACCCTAGTGGGTATTCTCGACCAACAAAGCCTTTAAGTGCATAGAGCGTTCTGTCAGACACGAATATCGCCGAGTAGAGAAACATGTCAGTAAAAATAAAGACATCCTTACTGTTATTGCAGCTGCTGTGGCCGATGTTTAGGCATGTAGTGGTTATTGCTCTGCGTCCGTAGCAGGTTATAACGCGTAGAAAAATGGGTAAGTTCGGGTGAAATCATGTTAGGTGCTTTATCAGGTTACACTTTAAGGGGACATATCTTCCCCCTTCCCTTTGGTAATGTTGCTTCTGGTAATATGCAAGTTAATATTAGGGCTGGGGATGCCATTAATGATATGGCGGCTGAGTTGTTATTTAATCCAAGAGCAAACTTGGTGACTAAGAATAATGGTTACATAGCTCATGTAGCCCGTTGTTATTTCTAGAAGGTAAATGAAATTTTTAATTGTGTTACCATTTTTTCTGTGTGCTGGGTGTGAGATTGTTTCTTATGACCGCACCAAGGATGCTGTGGCTAATGAAATAGTCGGTCAGTGTTTTACGACCGTACAAAATGCTTTTTTATATGCAAGATGCGGCTCAGACATGAGGAAGATGGGGGCGTTTAGCATGAATGCTTGCTTACCTAAAAATGAAGAAGAACTTGCAATGAAAATGCAACTTCCTCAATGTTCGTCCGGTTTTTCATTACTAACGAAGCTATGTGATAACAATTACATAACAAAGCAAGAAGCTGGAACGTCATTTACTGTTATAAAAGTGGTCAGCACCGCAATGGGAGAAACTGGGAGATACTGGACTATTTTTGCCAATATGGATGATGGTAAGGGCAGCGTAGAACTCCCTAATAAGTGGTTTAAACCCTATTGGGTAACAGATGAAAAAATATCAACAAACCCCGAATATCTTGTACCTTGTGTTGAGCACACCTTGACAGATCAACCATCAACCAAAGCCCGTCATATCAAGTGATTGGCTTTTTTTGAGTTCAAAAACTGACTCAATCCGCGACAGCAACAACTCCTATCAAAGACCAAATCACCACCGGCGTGATCAAAAAGACGGTGTATTACATCGGCGGCTACGAAAAAGAAATCCGTGGCAATCGCATCTACCACCGCATCCAAATCGGTGACGTCGCCATCGTCGACAAAGTAGACAACCACAACGAAACCATAAACTACACCCTACGGGACCACCTCGGCAGCCTGATCGCCACCGTCAGCGAGAGTGGCGCCATCAAACGCCTGTTCTATGATCCTTGGGGCAAACGACTCGATCTCCCTGTGCCTGAAGCGCAATCGTTGACACCTTTTAACCTCGCCAACTTTTTGACACCTCGAGGCTTCACCGGACACGAACACCTAGACAACGTTGGCTTGATCCACATGAACGGACGTGTGTATGATCCAGAGATCGCACGATTCGTCAGCGCGGATCCTTTAATTCCCTCCCCAAAAAATCTGCAAAGCTATAACCGTTATTCTTATACTGGGAACAACCCGCTTAGATACACGGATCCGAGTGGCTACTATAATGTACGAGGTGATACTGATGCTGCATCACGAGATCGTGATCAGCACGATCACCATAGAGATAATGATCGGGATGGTAATGATCGTGACAATAACTCAGGGTCGAGTAATAATAAATCTGGCTCGAGTAGCGGTTCCACCAAACAGGCTGATGGTAGTGTCACACTATCTGAAATGACCGTATCAGCCCCTCGGTATAATGATGACAATGATCGAAGAAATCGAGGGGATAACAGTGGGTATTCACAAGCAGCAGCACAAGCGGCTAGACAGAATGCTCTGGCTCAACAGGCTTCTAATTACTTATCTACAGTTTCTAGGTATGCATCCTATGCCGCAACGGTTTCACTGTTTGTAGGGCCTGCTGGAGTTACAGCAGCCACTTTTTTTGGTGTTGTTTCTTTAGCTACAGGTTGGTCTGCTGTACTTATAGATACTTTCTTTACGGAGAATCCTAATGAAACGGCAGTGATGGGAGCAGCTCTGTCTAGTGGTTACAAATTTGTAGGGGACAAATTACCTAATATGCTACCAGGAATGGCTCAAATGCCAGCAAGAATCACAATTGATGCAATGAGCCAAGTGCAGGTGCACTTAATGAATGAAGCGGCTAAAAATGAAGAGAGAGACCAATATTGATGAAGAATATATACAATGATAAATGGGGACTCGCATATGCAGCTCCCTTATGGGTAACAGGACTTTTAGGGCTAAATCTTCTAATAGCAGGACTGTTTTTATTTAATATAAAATTAATTATTATTGGTATCTGCATGACAGTCGTCTTATTAAGAAAGGATATCTTTTATTTTTCTAAGTTTGATCGTTTTTTTTTAGTGACGTTATTGTTTCAAATTGTTATAGGATCTATTCTAATTGGAATTGGAATTTCTAAAAATGATTACCAGCCTTTTCTAGTGTCAAATGCTATTACTCTTATTTGGACATTGTTTTTTAGTTTCTATTTGTTTAAAAAACTAAATTGGAACGACTAAAAGTTAACTAGACCCTTGTCTTTCAAAGCCAGTCATATCAAGTGATTGGCTTTTTTTAGTTCAAAAAACTAACCCAATCCGCCACACCAACAACAACCCCTATCAAAAGCCAAACCACCACCGGCGTCATTCCAAAAACCATTTACTACATCGGCGGCTACGAAAAAGAAATCCGTGACAAGCACATCTACCACCGCATTCAAATCGGTGACGTCGCCATCGTCGATAAAGTAGACAACCACAACGAAACCATTCACTACACCCTACGGGACCACCTCGGCAGCCTGATCGCCACCGTCAGCGAGAGTGGCGCCATCAAACGCTTGTTCTACGACCCATGGGGCAAACGACTCGATCTCCCTGTACCCGAAGCTCAATCCCTGACACCTTTTAACCTCGCCAACTTTTTGACACCTCGAGGCTTCACCGGACACGAACACCTCGACAACGTCGGCTTGATCCACATGAACGGACGTGTGTATGATCCAGAGATCGCAAGATTCGTCAGTGCGGATCCGATGATCTCCGCGCCCACTTACTTACAAAGCTACAACCGCTACAGCTATGTATGGAATAATCCGCTAAGATTTACCGACCCGAGTGGGTTTGAAGTCACACGGCACGGGAACCGATGGTTACGACTCGCATCCGAACTACGACCATGACAATAATCGATGGGATCACGATAAAGATCACTCGAAAGAAAATAAGAAATGGGATAAAGAGCATAAAGTAGAAGTAACGAAGGGAGATAAGAACCAGACGGTTATTAAAGACAACTCAGGGAATACGCTTTACGATGCAGGGGAGCGAGCGAGGAAAATTGAGCAGCAAAAGGAGTGGGATCAGTGGGCATTGGAAAATCCTATCCCCCCTGAGTCGGGGTTAGGAACCGTGTCGATACTGGGGTTATTTCCAGCAAGGGCAGTTTCATCTGGGCTTTTTTCTGGGGGTGCAAACAGGGGGTGGAAATTAGGCGACGATATATACAATTTAACTACAAAAGGCAATCAACCATCTTGGACAACTGTCAGGACCCGATTCTGGAAAAAAACGAGTCTGCGATGCCAAGCGCAGCGAACAAATATGGGGCAGAAAACGTAGAGAGAATGGCTAAAGGAAGGGCACCACAAAGATACAACGCTGATAAAGGAGGCATTGAATCTATGGAGTTGAGTCATGAGCCAATTCCTTTTAGAGATGGGGGTAAAGATTTTATTCCTCGCTGGCCCCAAGACCATGCTGCTGTTGATCCTTTTAGAAGACCAGGATACTAAGAAATGACCAATAAAACACTATCTGAGAAATTTCAAAGCACAATGGGCCAGCCTGTAGAGATTGAAGGTAGAAATGTATACCCGATCTATATTTTGGAATTAGAGAAGGAAAAGCAAATAACCGTGAAGTGGGTTAGCACTCAATCTAGACTGAAGCAGGGGATACAAATAAAAATAGATAAAGGTGTTATAGAAGTAAACGGCGAAAAACTTTCGAATATCGTACTGTGGGAAGACACCAGTCCAGATGTAGTACAACTACGATGCATACCCAAAAAGAACACCAAGTTAAAGGTATGGAATGTATGGGAAGTTAACGGTGTGACTCAAGCTTGGGTGGGAAATGCCGGAATGGATATTTCAGAATCAGACCATCAGATCAGATTGCGGTGTAGTGATGGATCTGACGATGTCAATTTCCAGAATGTAGTTGTTGAATTGGTCGCCGACTGATTAAGCCTAATCTTAAAATAATATTCATTCCCCCTCAAAGCCAGTTATATTAGGTGATTGGCTTTTTTGAGTTCAAAAACTGACTCAACCCACTACACAAACAACAACCCCTATCAAAGACCAAATCACCACCGGCGAGATCAAAAAGACGGTGTATTACATCGGCGGCTATGAAAAAGAAATCCGTGGTAATCGTATCTATCACCGCATTCAAATCGGTGATTCTGCCATTGTAGAAAAAGTGGACGACAACCCCGAAACCATTAATTACACCCTGCGAGATCAACTTGGTAGTCTCATTGCCACCGTCAGCGACACAGGCACCATCAAGCGCCTGTTCTATGATCCTTGGGGTAAACGACTGGACTTACCTGTACCAGATGCCCAACCGCTCACGCTCTTTAATCTAGCGACCTTTTTAACGCCACGCGGCTTCACGGGACACGAACACCTCGACAACGTCGGCTTGATCCACATGAACGGACGCGTGTATGATCCTGAAATTGCACGCTTCGTTAGCGCGGATCCTTTAATTCCCTCCCCAAAAAATCTGCAAAGTTATAACCGTTACTCTTATACTGTAAACAACCCACTACGATACACAGCCCCTAGTGGTTTTAGAATGGTGGACGCAGAGCATACAGGAAACCCCGATGACAATAATGAATCGGATTCTAGATTTGGTCGTGAAAGTGACAGAGACAATAACTCAGGGTCGAGTAATAACAAATCTGGCTCGGGTAGCAGCGCAACCAAGGAGGCTGATGGCAGTGTTACACTGGAAATGACCGTATCAGCCCCTCGGTATAATGATGACAATGATCGAAGAAATCGAGGGGATAACAGTGGGTATTCACAAGCTGCTGCGACACAAGCAGCAGTTGAGGCTCAGCGGAATGCAGCTCTGGCCCAAAGGGCTTCTAATTTATTATCTACGGTTTCTAGATATGCATCATATGCAGCAACAGCCGCTTTACTAACAGGTTTTGTTCCGGTTGCTGGTGCTCTTGCTAACGTTGCTATTATTGCTGGTATATTTGCTGTAGGTGTTGATATAGCTGTTAATGGGAAAAATTTTAATCTAACGTCAACAGCTGGTGCAGCTTTATCTACTAGTTACAAAATTGCTGGTGACATATTACCTAATATGCTTCACGGAATAGCTAGACAGCCTGCAAGGGTTGTGATAGACGCTACGAGTCAAGTACAGGGGCTTCTAATGAACGAAGCGGCTAAAAATGAAGAGAGAGATAGTAATTAATTTATGAAAAATATATACAATGATAAATGGGGACTTGCCTATGGGACTCCCTTATGGGGGGGCGGGCTTGTAGGGATAAATTTTTTAATATCTGGATTATTTCTTTTAAATATTCAAATAATACTTTTTGGTCTCTGTGCCACTGTTATGATTTTAAGAAAAGATGTCTTGTATTTTGCAAAGTCAGATAGGCTCTTTTTAGTAACATTAATGCTTCAAGCTGTTTTTGGCTCTGCTTCTATATGGGGAGCAATAACTTATAATTTCTATCAGCTCTTCTTTTTATCAGTAGCTATTACTTTGATTTGGACATCATTCTTTTTTTCTATTACTTGAAAAAACTAGATTGGAACGAGTAAAACTAGTAGATTACCTGCCAGTAAAGCCAATTATATGAAGTGATTGGCTTTTTCTTAGCTCAAAAAAAGCTGAACAAAGACACTGCCCACTCGATTAATGAATCGGATGCTTAAGCCGCCTCAAAAGTACCACCACAACAGTGGCAGGCAACAACTATGGCACCGTCTCCCTCAACTACAACGCTCTGGGCAATATCACCCAAAAAAGTGACGTGGGGACATACACCTATAACCAGACCCAATGTGGCCGTCAAACCGGCCCTCATGCCGTCAGCAGCATCACTGGCAAAGGCGCTTACTGCTACGACCAAAATGGCAACCTACTCAGTGGCGACAACCGAAGCCTCACCTACAACAGCTTCGACAAACCCACCTACATCCAACAAAATGGTGAAACCAGCACCTTCTCCTATGGGCCAGACCGACAACGCTACAAACAAGTGACCACAGGCACCGTCCCAAAAACCGTTTACTACATCGGCGGCTACGAAAAAGAAATCCGTGGCAATCGCATCTACCACCGCATTCAAATCGGTGACGTCGCCATCGTCGACAAAGTAGACAACCACAACGAAACCATCCACTACACCCTACGCGACCACCTTGGCAGCCTCATTGCCACCGTGAGCGACAGCGGCACCGTCAAACGCCTGTTCTACGATCCTTGGGGCAAACGACTGGACTTGCCTGTGCCTGAAGCTCAATCGTTGACACCTTTTAACTTGGCGAGTTTTGTAACACCACGCGGCTTCACCGGACACGAACACCTCGACAACGTCGGCTTGATCCACATGAACGGACGCGTGTATGATCCTGAGACCGCACGCTTCGTCAGTGCAGATCCGGTACTCAGCGATCCAACTTACTTACAAAGCTACAACCGCTACAGCTATGTGTGGAATAATCCATTAAGAATGACGGACCCGAGTGGGTTTGAGTCCCACGGCACGGGAACCGATGGTTACGACTCGCATCCGAACTACGACCATGACAATAATCGATGGGATCACGATAAAGATCACTCGAAAGAAAATAAGAAATGGGATAAAGAGCATAAAGTAGAAGTAACGAAGGGAGATAAGAACCAGACTGTTATTAAAGACAGCTCAGGGAATACGCTTTACGATGCAAGTAATCGACATACAAGTTATAAGGAGAATGACGAGGTAAGGAATTTAGCTTCTCATGTTAAGATTCTACCATTAACAGATCTCCAAGCAGTATATGGAACTGTACCGACAAGAGCAGTAGTATCTGGACTTTATCGGTTGGTAGCTTCGCTATTTCGTTCTGGGGTTGCAAACAGAGGGGCTAGTAGTGCGGCGAGTGGCGCAAATTTAAATAGACAGTTAACAGCTCAAGAAATAGCGAATGGGCATGCTTTTGAAAAACACGTTTTGAAGCAAGGTGAATTTCCAGGCATCAGAATAAGGCAGCAATTTCAAAACCATGTTGAAGATGTACTTAGTAACCCGAGTGGGATGCGCTATTACAAAGATGGACGTACTGTTTATCTCCAAGAATCATCAAGTACGGTAGTTATTCGAAATTCAGGTTCAGGTGAAAGTACAGCTTTTCAGCCTGCTAATTGGAGTGAGTATATTAATTCGTTGCCAAGCCGTTCAACGCCATACCCCTAACGCTTAGAAATTTATTTAGGAGAAATCGTATGAAAGTTGTTGATAATAACGGTATTAAATTAACGTGTGAAATTAGCCATGAGGAAATATTGATTCTCATGGCTGGTATGAGGGAAATTTGTTATGGAGTTGATATTCATGCCTTTGAGACAAGGCTTGGTTACAGCAAAGAGCGAGTAGGCGTTTTAGTGCAGCAGCTCAGGTCTATTCTCGATGAACAAGATATCGATGAATAATTTACAAGCCCGCAATTCGCGGGCTTTTTAATATGCTGCTTGCTGAATTATTGATGCAATGAGCCAAGTACAGGGATTCTTAATGAACGAAGCGGCTAAAAATGAAGAGAGAGATAGTAATTAATTTATGAAAAATATATACAATGATAAATGGGGACTTGCCTATGGGACTCCCTTATGGGGGGGCGGGCTTGTAGGGATAAATTTTTTAATATCTGGATTATTTCTTTTAAATATTCAAATAATACTTTTTGGTCTCTGTGCCACTGTTATGATTTTAAGAAAAGATGTCTTGTATTTTGCAAAGTCAGATAGGCTCTTTTTAGTAACATTAATGCTTCAAGCTGTTTTTGGCTCTGCTTCTATATGGGGAGCAATAACTTATAATTTCTATCAGCTCTTCTTTTTATCAGTAGCTATTACTTTGATTTGGACATCATTCTTTTTTTCTATTACTTGAAAAAACTAGATTGGAACGAGTAAAACTAGTAGATTACCTGCCAGTAAAGCCAATTATATGAAGTGATTGGCTTTTTCTTAGCTCAAAAAAGCTGAACAAAGACACTGCCCACTCGATTAATGAATCGGATGCTTAAGCCGCCTCAAAAGTACCACCACAACAGTGGCAGGCAACAACTATGGCACCGTCTCCCTCAACTACAACGCTCTGGGCAATATCACCCAAAAAAGTGACGTGGGGACATACACCTATAACCAGACCCAATGTGGCCGTCAAACCGGCCCTCATGCCGTCAGCAGCATCACTGGCAAAGGCGCTTACTGCTACGACCAAAATGGCAACCTACTCAGTGGCGACAACCGAAGCCTCACCTACAACAGCTTCGACAAACCCACCTACATCCAACAAAATGGTGAAACCAGCACCTTCTCCTATGGGCCAGACCGACAACGCTACAAACAAGTGACCACAGGCACCGTCCCAAAAACCGTTTACTACATCGGCGGCTACGAAAAAGAAATCCGTGGCAATCGCATCTACCACCGCATTCAAATCGGTGACGTCGCCATCGTCGACAAAGTAGACAACCACAACGAAACCATCCACTACACCCTACGCGACCACCTTGGCAGCCTCATTGCCACCGTGAGCGACAGCGGCACCGTCAAACGCCTGTTCTACGATCCTTGGGGCAAACGACTGGACTTGCCTGTGCCTGAAGCTCAATCGTTGACACCTTTTAACTTGGCGAGTTTTGTAACACCACGCGGCTTCACCGGACACGAACACCTCGACAACGTCGGCTTGATCCACATGAACGGACGCGTGTATGATCCTGAGACCGCACGCTTCGTCAGTGCAGATCCGGTACTCAGCGATCTAACTTACTTACAAAGCTACAACCGCTACAGCTATGTGTGGAATAATCCACTAAGATTTACCGACCCAAATGGCTTTGAGCCACACTGTTGGCTGCACAACGAGTGATTTCAGAAATTCCTGAAAGCCTCCAACCTAAACCCAAAAGCCCATTACCTTGTTGACTGTTGTAGCTCAGTACCGAATTAGGCTGAAGACCGTTAATACCGGGCGGAACATCGATGGGAATGTCATAGGTTGCCGCACCGGAAGAGGAACCCCCGCTTCGCCGGGAATCGTGCCAACTAGCGTGTCGGCATGGGCTAGAGAAAGAAAACCAAAAAAAGAAAATAGGTAAACAACGACATACAAATACATTGTCTTGAGCACGAGTAAATCCCTTTATCGTCAGTATTTATAACCAATGCAGTGCTATCGTCGATTGTATTCGCAAAAATGTTCAGTACACACCGAGTAAAGTGTAACAGAACTGGAGTGCACCAGAACTAGATGGATTAGGACGAGGCGCTTGTCAAAACATGATACATTTGGGCAAAACGCTGAATATGTGGCCATCTATACCCAATTTTGTCCTCCGATAGAAGGGCTCAATCTCAATGTTAAGGCCCAAGAAACGCAAGGGCCTACGCAATAAAGCTATTAGACAATCTCAAATTGAATAATAGCGTCATCCTGATTCATAACTCGATTCCCCCCTAAAGACTCAGCCGCAGGCACTAACCCATTTAAGGTACCGGTGATAAAAAAGTAGTCTTTATCTCCATAGCCGCGCTGTATACACTGAAGCACTCCTTTTTTGAGAACCTCTTTCTTTGCTTCAACAAGTTGCTCAACATCCGCTGAAAAGGCATATCCCTGATCACCTCCTTCAAAAATCAGTTCACCAGATACTGGTTTTGAGGACACGAACACACCATAGTTAAAGTAAAAATCGCATGCCGAATGATTGGTTGGGTGAATCTCAGCACGAATCAATTCAACTGCCACGTGGGGTAATAACTCAGCAACTAACTGGTTTACTTCATTCACTTTGCTTGGCACAGTGAGTGGGAAGGCAATTTCCAGTTCGGTACCGCGAAACGCATGATGAGGAATCCTGCCACCAAGGTTACTAAAGAGTTGAAAATCAAAAATAGGTGATAGAATAATCACCCCCTCTTTATCGACCACTTTCCAACCCGCAATCGTTGCCCCTTTTTCAAGAATCTTGGCAATCAGAACATCTTGTGCGGCGCAAACAGCATCAAAAGTTTCCGTCAATGACAAGGAAGCTTCGCACTGAAAGCTTTTACTATCTCTGCATACTCTTCAAAAATCATCTACTACTAAGCCTTTATAAAATAATGAGATTATTAGGTAAAGAATACGGATTTACGATGGCAATGCATCCTTTATTTCACAACGCTTAGCCTGTAACATACGCGCTCCTAAAATCCATTCAATGAAAAGGAACTTCTAGTGAAAAAGATCCTCGCTGTACTGGTTTTCATACTTGTCGCTGCTTGTCTAATTGTCCCTAAATTTATTGCGCCAAGACATCAAGAGAAAGTCGTTGAACTGATTGACAACATTAATAAAACCCCTGGCTATTCTGCCGAAATTATTTCCACAGATTTCGCTTGGTTTGGCTCTGAAAATAAAGTCTTGTTCACTTTAAACACGGCTCAAATGAACCCATCACTGCAAGAGCAAAATATTGATATTGAGCTTGTGCTCGATACGCACTATGGTCCGTTGTTATTTTCAAGCCAAGGACTGTTTGGCCTTTATACAACCACCGTCAAGATTAATGGCAATGAACAAAGAAACTTTCTGAATTGGGATGAGAACAGCCCACTATATCAATTGTCTGTCTTCGGTAGTGTTATGGGTAACATAAAGGTCGCGGATAACATTCCTGCCTTCAGTAATTTAGAAGATACCTTTCACTTTAGCGGTTACAGTGGCAAGGGAGAGCTGACCAGTACGGCATTTAGCTATGAAGGAAACCTAGAAAGCATTAATGTGGACGATACCTATTCACCACTAAAGGCCGAAGGTTTTAATGTATCAGTGGAACTTAATGCAAGCTTAGACACCATTATGCAAGGTGGTTTTTACGACAGCACGACTGATTTCAGTTTAGAGAGACTGAGTATAGGCACTAACACCCAACTCTCTGGGCTAAATATCGAGATGGGGTCTAATTTAAATCAAGAAACCCAGCTTGGTCATATGGAAGTCAGTTACCTTATTAGCGAAATTATCTCTGATGACTTTAAAGCGAACGATCTTATTTTAGTGACGAAACTGGACAATCTCGATAACCAGTTCTTTATTAGCTATAAAAACTTCGTTGATAATGTCCCAATGAACAACGCTACCTTAGAGTATATGTATGAAACATTACTTATTTTCATGCAAGACAATCTTGGGGAATTATTAGCAGCAAAACCAGAGTTCAACATACCAAAATTCAGCGGTACATTTCCTGAGGGCAGCTTTAATGCAACGCTAACGAGTCGATTAGCTGACATCAGCACCCCTTCAGTAGAAACACTGATTACACCAGAGTTTTGGTTTTATAACACCATAGTAAAAGCAGAGATCGAAGCAGATCAGAACCTAGTAACAAAACTTGCTGAACGATTCATTGCCAGTCAAATGCGTGCGCCAATAAACGCACCGGAAGTGAAACAGCAAGCCCTAATGTTTATTGAAGGTTTAGCACAACAAGGTCTCATTCGATTAAAGAACGCCAAATATAAAAGTGAGATCACAGTAGAAGACGGCCAAGGCAAGGTATTCGACCTCAGTTTCCCCTTAATGTAATAAGGGTCAACGCCACATCACGCCACTTAAAAAAAGGCGCGTCTCATGTTCTGATTATCAGAAACAAGACGCGCCTTTTCATGTCTTAAGCCTTAGTACACCCCACCCATGCCATTAAACACCTAATAACGTTTAATAAAGACAAACCAACAGCGTACTTGTTATCAGAGCGGTCCAACACAAGGACAGACTGCCTTAGAAAGAACACAGAATCTTTCCTTATTCCCTGTTATTTAACTATTGGGAATAACCTCACCATTGTATTGCGTCAGCAGGCAATCTCTGCCTCTTTCTTTAAGCATTCTACAAAAATCGGCACTATAGGATTTATTCACGAAGGTGCTCTACTTTTAGTTGATACATAGTGCGACCATTGACGTTTTTTTGATTAACTAATGGCACTAAACCATCGAAAGACGTCGGGTACGATTCTAGTAGTACTCGCCAGCCACGAACCGCTTCGTCACGGTTGCCATAAGAAGCCACTTGAACACCATACTGTTCATCTGCTGTTGCACCGGAAGAAGCAAGTGGCGTAGCTTCTTGAGCCATCATGCTCGCCTCGGATTCAGTCGAATCAATTAAAGGTGCAGGGACAACGGCGGGTGCAACATTAATAGCAGAGACACTTTCGCCCATAAAGTTCTCATCTGCCATCAAGCCGTTACTGTCGATATTATTTGATCGAGCAGTTGCCTTTGATGAAAGAGGTTTACCTTGCTTAAGCGCCGCAATTTCCGCTTCCAATTCATCAATACGATCCAACTTTGGCTGCACAGCCTGCCATTGCTCTTCATGCATACGAACTTTATCTTGCAGATCCGTATAGGTCATAAAGGTATTTTTTTCGTCCATAGATGAACAAGCGCCTAGTGATAATCCAGCCATAATAACGACCAGCTTTTTGGATATTTCCATTATTCTCATCTCCATGTACGTCATTGAGAGTGTTCACTTATTATTCCAACCAAAATACGAAGCGACCTCTTTGCCTCATGGTGACACCAAAGAACTCATTCGTGTATTGGCTAGTTTCTAGCCCTTCTATAAAGTCAGTATTAAATGTTGCCCCCACAAAATTAAGGCATAACGTGCGGCTTTGCCAACTAAAACTAAAGGTAAAAAATACCGAAAAGGGGTTCGCAACACGCCTGATACTAAAGCAATCCCGTCACCAACGACAGGAAGCCAAGTAAATAACAGACTCCACACACCATATCGATTAAAAAAATATTCCGCTTTCTGTCGAGCCTTAGGGCTTACTGGAAACCATCTTTTGTGCTCATATCGCACCAAATAATGCCCCAACCACCAATTTGTCGCGCCCCCTAATGTATTACCTAAACTGGCCCAAAACCACAAAAAAAATATCGATAATGACGTATCATTAGCATAATAGAGCAACAGACCTTCGGATCCCAAAGGCAAGATAGTCGCAGATAAAAAAGCAACAATCAGTATAAAAAAATAATCCAACAACGCGTCTCTTACCTATTTTATTAGAAAAATTAAACACCTAAATACAAAAACAATGACTCAACTCATTTTTACACACTAGGCAAGATCTAGAAAAACATTTACTCTAAGAACAGTGCGAAACCTTTACACAACGAAAACAATCAATTCATTTTTTCTGTGATAAAAAAATAACGACGGATTTGATTGATTAATATAAATTCCATTCAATAGTGCCAAACATCTAAACGGAGGCGACATGCTGGATCGCATCAATGATATAAAAATTCGTTATAAGTTGTGGGCCATTATTGGTCTAATGTCTATGGGAACCACGGCACTTATTCTCGTATCACTAACCTCTCTATTTAATAGCCATGTTGATGCTCGAAAAGATCGTACGCAAGATATTTTAGATATAGCCAACACAACACTCACTTCAATTTATCACAAACAGCAGTCAGGCGAGCTTACGGCCGATCAAGCAAGACAACAAGGTATTACTCTACTATCGAGTTTAACCTATGGCGATCAACAAGAACTGTGGATTATCGACAATAACAATCGTACCTTGATGAACGCACCGGTCACCTACAAGGGTAACAACATCCCCTCCTCGCTTAGCGAAACACTCAACACAGCGTCCTTAGCGAGCAAACAGCCGTATCAATCCATCGAGTTTGAGTATCAAGGCAACGACGGCATTGCCCATAGAATGATTGCCAGCGCCACTACCTTCACCCCATGGAATATCACTATTATTGCCACCGCATCCATGAATGCGGTGATAAGTTTTTTCCTGAGTGCTCTGGTGGATTATGCCATTCTAGTCAGCGTCCTGACGGTGTTAGTAGGTGGAACTGCGCTTTATATTATCCATCTCGTTACCAGCCGCGTCACCTCCCTGTGCAAAACCATGACATCAGTACAACATTCGGGTGATCTTACACAACGAGTTGAATTTAGCGGCTTAGATGAGATGGGAGAAATGGCTCGTGCCTTTAACAGCATGATGAATGACTTTCAATCGATTGTCCGTAACGTTAGCCATTCCAGCGAAACGCTAGACGGCATCGTAGGGCAAACAAATAATTCGACCAATAAAACCGCCCAAGGCGTGTCAAAGCAACTATCTAACACCAGCAAAGCCGCTGAACTTATGCAGAGTGTCATGACCTCTGTGGAAGACACATTGGCCATTGCTGAACGGGCAAACACAACCACACAAGAGCTTGGACAGCATTCCAAACAAGGTCTTGGTGTCATGAATAAAGCCAACCAAGATATTCAACAGCTTTCTATTGAAGTCGGTGATGCCGCTCAGCAGATTCAAAAACTTCGCGAAGACGTGACACATATCAACGAGCGTTTGGGTATTATTGCAGAAGTGGCCGATCAAACTAACCTACTTGCCCTCAATGCTGCTATCGAGGCCGCACGTGCCGGCGAGCAAGGCAGAGGATTCGCTGTCGTCGCCGACGAAGTTCGTCACCTTGCTCAACGCTCACAACTGGCGGCAACGGAGATTGGTGGACTGATTGATCAATTAACGCAACAAACACTGACCACAGTAGAAGTCATGGAATCCGCTCGCAATACTGCAAACCAAGGTGCAGAGCAAACCTCCCAAGCTGGTCAAGCCTTTACCGAGATCGCCAATGGTGTGTTATCGATTTCCAAATTGAACAGTAACATTAGTCAAGCCGCGGATCGTCAATATTCGTCTTCTCAAATGGTTCATCAAACGCTAGAAAGCATTGCCAATGTGTGTGAAGAAACCAATCATAACTCTACCGATATTCAGACCTCGGTCAACAATCTGCAAGAATGTGCGAGTCGACTACGTCAGTTAGTTCATCAATTTAGCACTTAGTATTCTCCGCTCTTTAACCACTCAACCTAAAAATCATGCAAAAACAAAGGCATGATTTTTAGGCTATCAAAAAACACATCCAACTGTGTATCTGTTTATAAAAAACAGCGTAAAACGCTCTTAAACTAAACTTAACCGTTATTACATGCTCTGATTTTGTGCATAGGCGTCTGATTTTATGCAAAAAAGCGTGTTTTCAAAAATTAAGTGAAAAAGAAGAGCGTTTACCACTTTAACTTATTGGTGAGTCCCATTATGTTTGGGTATAGTGGTTTTACAGGTAAATAAAAACCAGGGTAAACATTAAGCAACAAGTCTAGAACACAAAGGATCAAACATGGCGTCTGATACACAAGATAAGCTAGATTCCCTTTATCAACATATTCAAGCGGTGATTTTATCCCGTCAGCACCCAGTTACTGGACTCTTCCCTGCCAGCACGAGCATTAACAATCACGGTAATTATACCGACGCATGGGTACGCGATAACGTCTACAGCATTCAGGCGGTATGGGCATTACATTTAGCGTACAAGCGTGCTTCTAATCCGCAAAAACGTGCCAACGAGCTTGAATTTGCCTGTATAAAAATGATGCGCGGTCTACTTTTCGCCATGATGCGTCAATCCCACAAAGTGGAAGCCTTTAAGCACAGCCTAGATCCTAAAGACGCCTTGCACGCAAAATACGATACCAAAACAGGCTTAGAAGCCGTAGCGGATGATGCTTGGGGGCACTTGCAAATTGATGCCACCAGCTTTTATTTATTAATGCTGGCGCAAATGACCAAAGCGGGCAGTAAGTTAATCTTTTCTCGCGACGAATTTAACTTCATCCAAAACCTTATTTACTATATTTCTCGCACCTACCGCACCCCTGATTACGGGATTTGGGAACGTGGTAATAAGGTAAACAACGGCAAAGCCGAAATTAATGCCAGCTCTGTGGGAATGGCAAAAGCCGCCATGGAAGCCATGGATGGGCTAAATCTATTTGGCGAGGATGGTCCTGAATGGGCGGTAGTGCATTCGTTTGCCGATGCGGTTGCCCGTGCTGGCTCTGTATTGCAATCTCTATTGCCAAAAGAATCACGTTCTAAAGAAGTCGACAGCGCTATTCTCAGCATCATAGGCTTTCCTGCGTTTGCCGTTAACGATGAAAAGCTTGTCAGACGCACTCGCAAAGAAATCATCAATAAACTGGGCGGTGAATATGGCTGTAAACGCTTCTTATTAGATGGACATCAATCGGAATTAGAAGATCAAAGCAGAATATATTATGAGTACGATGAACTGATTAATTTCGAACACATTGAGTCTGAGTGGCCGCTGTTTTTTACTTACCTTTATATCGATCGTTTATTTGCTCGTGATTGGGAAAGCGCCAACTTTTATCGCCACAAACTCGAATCGTTAATGGTCGAAAAAGATGGGCAAATGCTGCTCCCTGAACTCTATTACGTTCCACAAGAAAGCATTCTAGCTGAAAAAGAAAAGCCTGGCTCACAAAAACGTGTTCCCAATGATAACCTCCCCTTAGTATGGGCACAGAGTCTATTTTTAGTGGGAAAAATGCTCGATGAAGAACTCATTAAGACAGATGATCTTGACCCACTAGGCTTGCATCGTGTCCAGTACAAACCAAACAAAGCCACCACCTCCATGGTTATCTTGGCACAAAACGACAAAGTGAAACAGAAACTGCTTGATGCTGGCTGCCTATGCCAAACGCTGGATGATATTCTGCCTCTTAAAGCGATCAGCGCTGAGCAATTAGTGGCTACTTATCGACATTTAGGAGCCTCAGAAACGTTAGGTTTAACCGGACGACCAAACCGCGCATTAAACAGCTTAGCAACGTCGCAAGCATTCAGTATCAACAATGAAAGCTATTTGTGTTTTTCTTGGATTCAGAATGAAGACAAAGATTATCGAAAAATCGATCCAGCGTTGTTCCAAGCTCATATTCGTAACGAACTAAAAAACATTGCTGACCATTGGTATTACCAAGCCAATGCGGTTTTTAGCATACTGATTGACGAAGCCATCAGTGACATGAATGGCAGTGATGAGTTATTTGAATTTATTCGTTTATTACAGAAACGCGAACACGAAGAGTTTCGTGTTATTCCGCAATCGGCCAAAAATGCATTCAAATCGGGTAACCGTCGTACTATTATGATCGGTACCTTAGACCATAACCAGTTGGGAGCAAAACTGCCCATTCACGATACTCCTTGGCCGTTATCCGCTAAGCCAAAAGCTTACGATCCACAATCGATCAAGACGGCAGAAACAAACACCTTACTGACTCGCTTCACCGAACAGCCAGATATTAACGAAGCCATCGACTGTTTAATCGAGCTAGGCAGTCGTCGTGCATTAATGAATACCATCCCCAATTCAGCGCCAGCAGTCACAGCATATAAGGTATTGAATAGTGTGTATCTGCAAGCCTTACTTTCTGAGAACTGGCACAGTGCTCGACAACTGTATTCTTTGATTTTAAAGCCCTCAACGGATCTCGCTACCTATATTGCTGATATCACGGTGCGTCAGCGTTTGCTCGTTATTGGTGAAACGCCTGAAACTGAGATCGATATCAGCTCACCATTGCATCAGGACGTAATTCTCGACATGTTGAGAAATGTATCATCCTCGCCTATTGGTCTAGTTATTTGTCATGAACTAATTGCCATTGCAGGGACTCTGATTAAGGTGCATCCTGAGTTTTTCTCTGGCGTTCGTACGATACGAATTCATAACTTAGCCATGTTATGTGCTCGTCAATTTGATCCCGAGGACGATGCTCCCGTGTTTGAAACCTTATCCAGAGTGTCGCCAAGCAAGCTTTACGAAGCCCTCAAACAAGTGTTACAACAAAAGCATGACGAATTTGCTCACGTGGCAAACAACATGCGTTACCACAACAGTACCGACGCGCAAAGCAAAATGAAAGATGTGGACTGGTTTGACTGGCGTTCTGAGCAGGGTATGATCACCAAGCTGCCAGAATCTATGCTACTGCAACTTTGGGACAGTTTAAGTCATGCAAACACCATTGTGTTTGGAGACTTACAAAGTAACACCGCTCTCGATTGTAAACGCGCACTCAGCTCTATGACGCCAGGAGAAGACACCTTCGCATTGCTGATTGAAACCTTAACGTCGGACATTCATCCAAGTTGGTATAAGAGTCTTATTTTTGAAGGCCTATATGCCTTCATACAGTTCTGTAAACAGCATAAAAACTGTAAGTTTGAACAAGAAATCAATTTACCTGTTTTGGTCTCAAAAGCAGCACTAGATCATGCTAGACAGCACCAAGCCGAACATGTGGAAGATAACTGGGCGGAAGCCGCATTGGATGATTTCGCACAAATAACACCAAATAAAGTCAATCAATATTTGCGTTGGGCCGTGAGCAAACTTCACAGTCATCAGCACCAACACTCATTGAGTTAACACGCTCACCCTTGCTGGAGAAGTGAATGGATTTAATAAAAAATGCCCTAATTAACGATGTATTGAACACTCGCTGTTCAGACCCATTTGGCTGTTTAGGACTTCAATCATCCCCTTCTAAGAAAGGCTTGTCACTGCTTGTGTGGCAACCCGAAGCGATATCGGTTCGCGTATTGGCCATAGATTCAGACCAAGAATTGGCTAAAATGAGCGAAACAGAAGACAAAGGCTTGTTTTACGCCAAATGGCCAAAAGAAAGCACCCGCTTTCATTATCGTCTTGAAGTCACTTACAAAGACAAAAGTACTTATACGCTGGTTGACCCGTACCAGTTTCCTAACACGACCTTTGTAGACCCTGATCACCACCAAGCGAATCTTTACAAAAGCCAAGGTGCTATTAGGGCCAATGCAAAAGTCAACGATCAACTCGCCATTCAAGGTACACGCTTTGCGGTTTACGCTCCAGCAGCACGCTCGGTTTCTGTAGTAGGTGACTTTAATGCTTGGGATGGTCGCATTCACCCAATGTCTAGCAATGGCGACGGCATATGGCGCCTATTCATTCCCGACGTTAATCATGGGGCACGTTATAAGTTTGAAATCCGCTCAAACGCCGGTGACATTTTGCCCCATCGCAGTGATCCATATGCTCAACGTATTGAGCAATATCCGTCTTTCGCTAGCGTGACCTGTTTTGATGACAAACATCAATGGCAAGACGATGCGTGGGTTAAACGCCCTATCGAAGACATCTACGAACAGCCCATGAGCATTTATGAACTACACATAGGTTCGTGGCGTCGTAAAAGTGACAATCAACCACTAACATATCTAGAGATCAAAGATCAGCTGGTTCCCTATATGGTTGAAATGGGCTATACCCATGTTGAACTATTGCCCATCACAGAATACCCATTCGATGGATCTTGGGGCTATCAACCTGTCGGCCTGTACGCGGTCACATCACGATTTGGCACTCCAGAAGAATTCAAAGCCCTTGTTGATGCGCTTCATCAAGCTAACATTGGCGTGATTATGGATTGGGTACCCGCGCATTTTCCTGCCGATAGTCATGGGTTGGCGAACTTCGATGGCTCCAAGCAGTACGAATACCCAGATCCCAAAAAAGGCTGGCACCCTGAATGGAACTCCTTGATTTATGATTTTGGTAAAGAACATGTGGTCAATTACCTAATTAGTAACGCGGTGTATTGGCTAGAAGAATTCCACATCGATGGCCTTCGTGTTGATGCCGTGGCTTCTATGTTGTACTTAGACTACTCTCGAGAAGACGGCGAATGGATTCCCAACAAAGACGGCGGCAATCATAACTACGAAGCCATTGATTTCTTACGCCGTTTAAACGAAACCGTGTATTTGAATCATCCCCGTTGTTTTACCGTAGCGGAAGAATCCACTGCTTTCCCTGGGGTGTCTAAGCCAACTTATATGAATGGTTTGGGCTTTGGCTTCAAATGGAATATGGGCTGGATGAACGATTCACTGGCTTATATAAAAAAAGATCCGATTTATCGTCAGCATCATCAAGGCGAACTTAGCTTTAGTATGGTTTACGCCTTTGACGAACAGTTTGTATTACCGATTTCTCACGATGAAGTGGTCCACGGTAAAGGCTCCATGATTACTAAAATGCCTGGCGATGCTTGGCAGAAATTTGCCAATTTACGTGCGTTTTCGGCCTACATGTATTTTCACCCGCAAAAAGCTCAACTTCATGGGCAATGAGTTCGCCCAAGGTCAAGAATGGAGCCATGAACGCTCTTTGGATTGGCATTTGTTAGAGATCGACTACCACAAAGCTCAGCAAACGTTATCAAAAGACTTGAATCATCTTTATAAAAACGAGCCAAGTTTACAGTTTGATCATTCCTACCAAGGCTTTGAATGGATCAGTTATGATGACAACGCCAACAGCATTCTGGTTTTTGCACGTAAAGCCAAAGACTGTGACGAGCATGTTATTGCGGTCATTAATTTTACACCAACGCCCCATGCTAACTATCGAATTGGCGTACCTAAAGCAGGTCATTATGAGATCGTCTTGGACACGGATGAGGTGAACTACACTGGCAGTGGCTATGCCAAAATCAAAACATACCAGACTCAAGCAATCGTCAGTCATGGTCGTGAGCAAAGCATTGAACTGCAAGTGCCTCCACTGGCGGGCGTTTTGTTAAAATGGCTAGATAAACCTTAATCACTAACGCTCAGTAAAGTAACGCTAACAGCATCTAGAGGTATTAATGAACCAAGCACATCAGATTTCCAATGGCGCCTGTTTTCCTCTAGGTGCGACAGTAACCGACGACGGCGTTAATTTCGCCGTGGTCGCAGAAGACGCCAGCCAGCTGTATTTATGTTTGTTTGATCAAGATGGAAAGGAGCAAAAACCGCTGCCTTTTATTAATAAACATCAAGGCATTTGGTACATGGAAGTGCTTGGACTCAAAGAAGGTCAACATTACGGTTTACGTGCTAAAGGCGAGTTTAATCCAGAACAACAACAGCTTTATAACGAACATAAACTGCTAATAGATCCCTATGCTAGAGATCTCAGTCACAAACTTGTCTGGCATGAAGATCAATCAGCAATGAACAAAGAAGGCCAGCTACACAGCGTCAATTCGGCTTATTGTGTGCCGAAATCGATTGTTCGTACCGTGACAGCCAAACACAACCGCCCAGCAAGAGTGAAAATAACCCCGTCTAGCCGTGCTTTATACGAGCTGCATGTCAAAGGCTTTAGCAAAAACCTCCCCATTGATGATGAAATAAAAGGCACGTACCTTGGTGTTATCTCCACCGCGGGTATCGAACATTTAAAAAGCCTGAACATCACCACTATTCAGTTAATGCCTTGCTTCAGTTTTATGACCGAGCGCCATTTAGAGTTGCTAGAGGCTCAATAATTACTGGGGCTATAACCCTATCAGTTTTTTTGCGCCAGAACCGTCCTACGCTAAACAAGATGCTGTTTTGGAGTTTCAACAAATGGTTGATGGCTTAAGAACAGCGGGGTTTGAAGTTATCCTAGACGTTGTCTATAACCACACAGCAGAAAGCGAGCTGGATCACTCTAGCGTTTGCTTTCGAGGTCTAGACAATGCGCGCTATTATCGTCACCAAGCGGGTCAATATTTAAATTACACAGGATGCGGAAACTGCATAGACACTTACCATCCCAATAGCATTCGTCTTATTTGCGACAGCATGCGTTATTGGGTAGACGTGATGGGCGTGGATGGCTTTCGTTTTGATTTAGGAGTTGATCTAGGCCGGACTGATCATGATTTCACCCCCAAAGCGCCCTTACTGCAAGCCATTCTTCAAGACCCTATCTTAAGCGAAACTTGTCTAGTGATGGAACCTTGGGACATTGGCCCAAACGGCTATCAAGTTGGTCAATTTCCAAGAGGTTTTCTCGAATGTAATGATCAATACCGCGATACAGTACGTCGTTTCTGGCGCGGTGACAAAGGCATGGTACCTGAATTTGCGACACGCCTTTTAGGTTCAAGAGACCTGTTTCATAAAGGACAAAAAAGTGCCCTAACTTCCGTCAACTACATCACCTATCATGACGGTTATACCATGAAAGACTTGGTGTCCTATCACCAGCGCCATAACCTTGCTAATATGGAAGACAACCGTGACGGGCACAGTGACAACCTTAGCCAAAACTTTGGTACAGAAGGTGACACCGACGACATAAATATTCAACAACACCGCCTTAACCAGCAACTTTGCTTTATGGCGACACTGCTACTAAGCCAAGGTACGCCTCATATTTTAGGGGGGACGAGCTTTCCCACACTCAGCAAGGAAACAACAACGCCTACTGCCAAGACAACGACATGACATGGCAAATTTGGCAGGATATAGATGAGGAAACACGCCTTGCAAGAGACGCCATTCAGCATACCATTTCTACCTTAATGACACTGCGCAAAACCTACCCAATATTGGCTGAAATTCGTCTTGAAGACGACCCGCTTTATCAACACACCTCGTCAGATCACATCCATTGGCTCAACCAACACAGCGAACCCATGAGCGCAGAAAATTGGGCCGATAAAGAACGTCACTTTATCGCATTAACGCTAACGTCTGCCGACCTTTCTAGTTATTTTTGGATCGTCTTTTACAGCAGCGATACGCCTATTAGCGTTCCTTTTCCAGCAGAAAGTGATGCACTAGAAGTTGCTTACCAAACGCCAGGCTTCACGATTAAAGACAATACTCTTCAATGCGCTTATCGTGGCGTTTTTGTTGCTAAACGTTAACCATCAAAATTCGAAACAGAGGATTCAAACTCCCTAAGATATGGGTTTGAATCCCATACGAAAACCGCCCCAATGTTTACCATTGACAAAAATAGGCACGGAAAGGTCATGCAATATTTCGCCAGTATCCCGTTTGTAGGTTTGTAGCAAAAACGAATCTGTATGGGCGCCACAACGACTGCCTGTCGCATCATTAAAAATTCGCTTGGTTCGGTTATTCAATAAATCTTTTTCATAATCACCGGTTAATGGCTGACTAAACTTTTTATTGTGAGTGGGGAAATACCCCTTCACATCCACCGCTCCTGCAAACATCACCTCTTTACAATTGTCTAATACCGCTTCCTGAATAGCAGGAAAGTGACGGTCACTAAAAGCATCATAAGACGTACTGAACTTTTGCGGCTTAGTACCAGGTATAGGGCGATAATCGGTGGAGAATACCGCTTGTTCAGTCAACTCCCCTTTCGAAATAGCCTCTTCAAATAAATGCCCAATCGCCTGGGCAGACGCCTTACCAACCTTAAGCAACTCAGAGAAAAACAACGACTGATCGACTTTATCCAATTCTCTAAAGACCACTTCAGCCCCCTGACTCAAATGTGCGGCTTCCTTAGAAAGCCGATCACTGCGCTGGGAAATATCTTGTAAAGACTGGCTAATACGCGATATAGAACCATTGATTTGAGTACTGGTCGTGCCTAGATCTTCCCCTGCTTGTTCCACTTCGGACAACACCATGGACGCGTTCTGAACCTCTTCCGTTAGCGAAAGAAAGCGCTTTGTTTCGCCCAATAAGGTACTGGACAAAGATTCCGTTAAATCTTTTAATGCCGTCATTTCATGATTTGTCAGTTCGCTATTACGGCGCACATCGGTCAGTAAGCTTGAAATTTGTTCCGACGCACTGGCACTCTTCCCCGCTAAAGCGCGCACTTCATCGGCTACCACCGCAAAACCTCGGCCCTGTTCACCAGCACGTGCCGCCTCAATAGCGGCGTTCAAAGCCAGTAAATTAGTCTGTTCGGAAACGCCTTTAATCACCGCTGTAATGCTATCAATATCATCGGCACTTTTCGTCAGTAAAGCCAACTGCTGACTGGCAGTGTGCACTTTTTGTGTGAGTTCATTAATTTGTGCTGCACTTTGTGACAGTGCACTCTGTGCAGTTTGACTGGATTTAGCGGTGACACTCATGGTACGTGCTAATTGACCGAGATGATTCGACAGCGTTAATCCAGTATCTGAGAGAGTTCCAACCGCTTGTGTAATTTGCTCACTGTCATCCCGAGTCAAGTGGATATCCTTACTCAGTGTATCCACAAAATGGGAGACTTCGGCGGCCCCCATCGCCATTTTTGATGTGGCATGAGTCACGGTTTTACTGACGTCTGAAAACACGGCTGACGAGGCTGCATCTAACGCGACAACGGGTATTTGAGAGAGATCTTTTTTCTGCAACAGCAAAGAAACGCCTAAGATGCCGCTTAGCAATAAACCGATAATAATATATGGCGAGGGAATAACATTTTGCGCATAACCCAAAGAAAAGAGTACGAGCAGTCCTAAAGTACTACCTAGGCGGAGATAAAGCATCTGTTTCCCTTTTGTCGGTTATTATTTTTTTGCTAGTGTTGAACGATGTCTACGAAAGATCAACGTAAAACAAGGAGCTTACGACTAAAGTCGTACTTTCATCAAACAGTCAAAACAACCAAGGCCTACCATAGATCCAACTATTGGTGGCAAAAACATACACAAAAAGCGGTTTTTTTATCAAAATCCGACTAGACTAAAAATACGCTCACAAGGCGATAAAAAATAATTACCCCATCGCGCACAATCTGCCGATGAGAGTTTTGAGGATAAAACCATGATCACTAACAAAACAAAAAATACCCCCTTTTACCTTGAACTAGGTCAGCTAACATCAGACAGTGTTAACCACCTTATTCCCTCTTTTGATCATTTACCACCGAACCCTTATGCCGATGGCGCCTTTCGATTACGCCGCTATTCACGCTTTACACTCACTCATAACAAGATTCGTCGTTTGCCGTCTCAGGCATTTGTTCAAGACGAAAGCATTAATCATTTCCAAGGCAATATTGTGCGCCGTTATGAAGAGATCGACGATAAAATAGTCAACGACACTGCCTTCCTCGAACTATTTGAACACTTCCAAACGATGGCCAACGTGGCCGATAACACGCCTATCGAAGTGCATCAATTACGAATCTTTGCCGACCATAAAAGTGCCGAGGTCGCACCAGAGGGCATTCACCAAGATGGCTTTGACCGCATAGGAATCTATGTGATGCAACGCCATAATATCGAAGGTGGCAAAATCCACGTTCATCTTGGGAAAAATAGTCCCGCGCTGATCAGCCACGATTTTGACAGAGGAGAATTTGTGGTGCTAAACGACCGAAAATTTTTCCATAGCGCCCAACCCATCAAACCACTCCATGATGATCAGGGTTATATGGACATTTTTGTGCTAACGGCAAATTTAGTGCATTAACAAAGTCAGCAGAGTAAACATAAAACACTTGTTTACACCAATTTTCCTTGTTGAATCAATCAAAAAGCATTATGGAGGACAGCGCTAAACGTGGTATAAATCACAAATGTAAAAATTTGTAATTTTTTGTACTCATACCGTGAGTCAGCAAGGAAAGACCTCCGTGACAAAAACACATACCACACAGGAAAAAGATAAAAATAATACGGAACATCTTAATAAAAAGTCCGTCTTAATCATTGAAGATATGAACGAAATGCGCCTAATGCTGAGATCCATGATGCTCTCATTAGGCTATACAAATATTGAAGTGGAAGCCTCAGGGCAAAGTGCCCTTAAGCGCATCGCTTCCAAACACTTTGACATTATACTGTCTGACTATAACCTTGGAGGCCGAATTAACGGCCAACAAGTTTTAGAAATTGCTCGACAAAATAACATCTTAGGTCACTCGACTATTTTCATCATGATCACTGCGGATACAGGTTATGACAGTGTCGTCAGCGCAATCGAGCATCGCCCTGACAGTTATATGGTAAAACCGTTTACCCCAGCAACTCTGCATCGTCGACTGAGCCGTATAAAGCTACAGAAAAGCATCTTCTCAGAAATGGATGAATATCGAAGTAAAATGAATTTTGAGGCCATGGAAAACGAAGCCAAAGCGATTATGGCTAAACACCCTCAATATATCAGCTTATGCCTAAAGGCTATTGGCGAATCTTTACTCTCTAGAAAAGACTATAAAGCCGCTAAAATTCACTACATGCGCGTACTCAAAAACAATCAAGAAGCCTCTTGGGCACATTTTGGTGTCGCGCAAGCAGATCTTTACCTAGATCAACCTTTGTCTGCTGTAAAAAGCCTCGAAAAAACCATCAGCATCAGTCGTCACTTTTTACCAGCCTATGATGAGCTTGCTAACGCGCAAGAAACACTAAATAATCTTAAAGCGGCTCAAAAGGCAATATTAGCAAGTCTTGAAATTACGCCACGATCACTAGCCAGAACCAAAAGACTGGGAAAAATTAGCGTAAAACTAAAAGACTGGCAAACGGCAGAACAGGCCTATTCAAGAGTGATTCGTTTAACCAAAGATACTCAGCACGAAAAAATAGAATTTTACTACGATCACCTAAAATGCCTCATTGCAATACAAGAAAATGGAGAACCTACACCACAAACAGCCGAGAAACTCCAGCGTTCTTTAACAAGGTTACGCATGTTAGGAAAAGACGATCCAGTTGTTGTCACAAACTCTTTTCGCGTTGAAGTGCAGCAATTTCTTCATAGAGAACGTAAACAAGACGCCATTAAATCTTGGAAGCAATGGAAACAATTAATATTGTCTGGGAAAGCCTCGTCAATCACACAAGAACAAGAACTGACATTAAAGAAAAGACTCGGATTGTTTTGATTCTCAAGTGCAAAAGAAAAGTTCTTTTGCACTTCACCTACTCTGTACACACTGTCTTTGTAACTACAGCCATTTAAAAACGCATTTTCAAACACGGTTCAATAGACAACTCATTATTTCTTTTACTCGACTCAACCATGAAAGAATACAATAACCCATCAGTTTAAAATCCAAAAAAACCAAAAAAAAGAAAATCTTAACCAAAAATAACGATTAGTATGAGTTTTTTAATTTTCCAGATGATATAAATGGAGCATATATTCAATAAAAGCTTATTTTGAGTCAGGTAGTTCCTTTTGTCAGATGTAATCACCCTCGGCGTTGAAAACACCAATGATGTTCAGCGAAAGCTGATAAATACCGCAAAAAAGCGGGTGTTAATCATTGAAGATATTGGTGAAATGCGATTGATGCTCAAATCCTTAATGACATCAATGGGTTACTCCGATATAGATGTAGAAGCCCTCAGGTCAAGCCGCAATAAAGCGTGTTTTGGAAAAGCGCTATGACGTTGTTTTATCTGATTACAACTTAGGTGGCACCATTGACGGCCAACAAATTTTAGAAGCCTCCCGTAAAAATTACTCTCAAGACCATTCCACTATTTTCATCATGATTACCGCTGACACAGCGTATGAAAGCGTGGTAAGTGTACTGGAATATCAACCAGATAGTTATTTGGTAAAGCCTTTCCCGCCCGCCGCATTTTTTCGCCGTTTTGAACGAGTCGAAATGCAAAAGAAAACCTTTGAAGGTATCAACAACGCGCGAAAAATAAACGACTTTGAAACCATGGAATCTCAAGCTAAGTCCGTCATGGTGCAATACCCTCATTTCGCTAGTCAATGCCTAAAAGTCATTGGCGAATCGCTCTATGCTAGAGGCCGATTCAAGGATGCAAAAAGCCACTACATGTTGATCACACAAAAAAGTAAAAATCTGGCTTGGGCGCATTTTGGTATAGCCCAATGCGAATTAAAACTTGGTGCGATTGCTGCTGCGGTAAAGAAATTCGAACACACCATTAGTTTGAGCAGACACTTTTTATCGGCTTATGATCTACTCGCTGACGCCCAAGAAAGCTTAGGCAATCCAGAAGCCGCTCAAGCGGCAATGATAAGTGTCTTAGAGGTCTCACCACGCTCATCAGAACGGGCTTCTAAGGCTGGCACAAATAAGTATGCAGCTAGAAGATTGGAGCTGTGCTGAACAAGCTTATTCTCGTGTCATTCGGCTAACCCGAGAAACCAGCCATGAAAAAGTCGAATACTACTACGACTACTTAAAGTGTCTAACAAACATGATGGCAAGCGGTTCAGACGCTTCGAAACTGGCAGATAAATTTAAACGCACACTCGTCCGTTTACGCACTTTCGGAAAAGGTAACCCAGCGGCCATATCTAACTCTTTTCGTGCTGAAATACAGCAACACCTGGCACGAGACCACATGGGTGAAGCCATAAAATCGTGGAAACAATGGAATCGGTTGATTAAATCAGGACACGCTTCTCCACTTAGTGATGCTCAAAAGTATACACTTAAAAAGCGCCTCGGCTTGCTATAATCCTGTTACACCGTTATCGTCACTCGCTCATTTTTTATTACACCAGAGCACCAGACTATGACGGCCACTCATTCTTTTTCGACCCTCGTTCCTGATACCATATTAGACGCGGTCGAATCCACAGGGTTGTGGAGTGATTCGCGTATTTACCCACTTAACAGTTACGAAAATCGCGTCTATCAAATCGGCATTGAAGACAGCACTCCCGTCATTGCAAAGTTTTACCGGCCAGAACGCTGGACGGAAGCTCAAATCCGAGAAGAGCATCAGACTCTGTTAAAATTAAAAGCCGCCGGTGTGCCTGTTGTCGCGCCTATGGTATTTAATGGCGACAGTGTGTTGCGTCATAAAAACATGATGTTTTGCGTGTCTCCTCGACTAGTCGGACAGCACCCTGAAGCGGACAATTTAGATCAGTTATACCAGCTTGGCGAACTTATTGGTCAGTTGCACCACACCATGTCAGCGCCTTTTGTGGAACGCATTAATGTCTCACCTTTGACACATATGGAGACCGCAGCCAATCAAATCTTAATGGGCAATGGCTTGACTGAAGAACATCAGTTACCTGAAAAACTCAAGCCCGTTTACAAACAACAAATTGCTAAATTATGCGATATGAGCAAAGCCGCGATAGGCACATACTGGCCAGCATCCTTACGACCAATACACGGTGACAGCCATCGCAGCAATTTAATGCTACACAATGAGCAATTTCATTTATTGGACTTTGACGATTGCCAAAACGGTGTGGCTGTGCAAGATTTATGGCTACACATCACTCAAACGGAAAACCCAAGGCAACAATTGAGTGAAATGATTGAAGGTTACGAAACCTACCTACCTTTTGATCTTAGAGAGCTAACATTAATCGATGTTTTTAAAAGTGCGCGTGTGATTAACTACGCTGCTTGGTTACAAAACCGTTGGGATGACCCAGCGTTTAATAAAGCTTTTGCATGGTTTGGCAGTGAGGAATACTGGGTAAACCATCTAAACGAGCTTAAACATTGTGAACTAGAATGGGGAGAAATGTCTAAATGATACCATTAGTGCAAGGACTGCATGCTGTATTCGGCTTCAACGAATTCCGTGACGGACAACAACAGACCATAGAACAACTGCTCGCCGGACACTCTTCGCTTGCCGTGTTTCCAACAGGCTCAGGAAAGTCTCTGTGCTATCAATTGACCGCGACTCAATTACCCAACTTGACCTTGGTCATCTCGCCATTAATCGCCTTAATGCATGACCAATTGGCATTTTTAAACGCCAAAGGCATTCCAGCCGCTTGCCTCGATTCCAGCCAAAATAAAGATGAAAGCCAAGCCGTTATGTCTGGCGTGCAGAATGGCACCATTAAGATTTTGATGATTTCGGTTGAGCGCTTTAAAAACGAACGTTTTCGACGCTTTATTAAGCACATCCCCATTTCTATGTTAGTGGTGGATGAAGCCCATTGTATTTCAGAATGGGGCCATAACTTTCGACCTGACTACTTAAAGCTACCCTCTTACCAACAAGAACTCGCCATACCATTGGTCTTACTGCTAACCGCCACCGCAACTCGTCGTGTGCAACGAGATATGGCACAAAAGTTTGCGATTCACCCTCAGCACATAGTGCAAACCGGCTTTTATCGACACAACTTAGATATTGATCTTATCCCCATACAAAGCCATCAAAAGCTAACGGTTTTAAAAAATATTCTCAATGAAACCCAAGGCGCGAGTATCATTTATGTTACTCAGCAAAAAACGGCCGAGGATGTCGCTCACGCTCTACAAGCCGATGGCTACTCGGCCGTCGCCTACCATGCAGGTTTGGACAGTGAGATTCGCAGTGCAATCCAATCCGATTTCATGACTAGCAAAACACGTATTATCGTGGCCACCATCGCGTTTGGTATGGGGATCGATAAGTCAGATATTCGCTTAGTGGTACACTTTGATCTACCCAAATCAATCGAAAACTACAGCCAAGAAATTGGCCGCGCTGGCCGAGACAATCAGCCAAGCCGATGTGTATTGCTTGCTAATCTAGAGGGATTAAATACCTTAGAAAATTTTGTCTATGGTGACACGCCAGAGCCTCACGAGATCGACAATTTACTGGGTTGCATTACCACGCAAACAGCCGAACAGACTCATGAAAGTGAATGGGAAACACAGCTTTATGGATTATCTCAGCAGACAAACATTCGCTCTCTGCCTTTAAAAACCTTACTGGTACAACTCGAACTATTGGGTGCTATCACGCCAAAATACAGCTATTACGCAGATGTCAAAATCAAATGGGAAGGTGACCGTACTGCTTTTGCGCAACATATCCCAGCCCAATGGCAAGCCGCCTACCAGTGCCATATTAAAAGGCATTCAATACAAGAAAATTTGGGGCACACCCAATTTCGACAAACTCTTTCAGGAAGCGGGGTTATCCCGAGGCGATGTCTTGCAAGTTTTAGAATTTGCCGCCGATTACCATGTTCTTACACTCGAAAGCAAAGGCTTGACCGAAGTATATCAACGCCATACTGAGCACTTCCATCATCAAACCTTGGCCACTCAATTACAGCAATACGTTGAAGAAAAACAAACAGCCGAAATTGAACGTCTTGCCACTATGATTCGCTTCTTTCAATTGGATCGCTGCTTAAACCACAATCTAGCTCGTTATTTTGGGGATCAGGATTCACCAGAGCATTGCGGGCATTGCTCGGTTTGTCGGGGAAAAGTACTTATATTTGCTCCACCATCCGGCCTCAACAACGATATAGAAAAATGGGGAGATTTGGCTGGCTATATAGAGGAGTTCACTGCGCATATTGGAAGCAAAAGCCCAGCCACACCAGTGACAGCCGTCTTAATAACGCGTTTTTTAACGGGCCTAACACAACCTATCTTCACCAAAATAAAAGCCCGCCAGCTTAGCGGGTTTGGTGTGTATGAGGAACAAAGTTATCTGGCCGTATTAAGTGTCGTGCAACAGTACCTTTGCCGTTCCACTTAAAAAGTTAAGACGCCGTGTTTGTCTCTTTGTATACACTGACTTCAATTAGGTTATTGTCTGGATCATTAAAATACACAGATTGGATAGGCCCCAGTGCCCCAGATTTTGTCACAGGGCCTTCCAAAATAATCACTTTACATGCATTTAAATGGGCAACTACCTTATCTATTGTCCAATTCGTAATCAGGCAGACATCACCCGCTCCTTCCATAGCGTGGTTGCGTAACTCTTGTCCAAGCAATTGAAAATTGATTTTTTGTTGACCAAAACGCACGGCTTTTCGACCTTCGCCAAAGGTAATAGGCTCCATATTTAAAACCGTTTCATAAAAAGAGACTGCCCTATCTATGTTAGCGACGGTCAAAACAATATGATCAAAGTGACTAATCATAGCTCCCTTACCATCCTTTTCATTATCAATAAGTGAATGTCATGCTACGAATGATTCGCCACAAAAACAAGCTTATTGATTGCCATTAATCCAGCAAAGAAACCAACTCTATTCCACCATCAATAAGGCTCTGCTTTTGCCGTCTGTTGAGTTTTTTCACTTGGTATTCAAGTATCAGTGCTTCACTTTTCGAACCAACAGGTTGCTGCCACACCAACTCTAATGGGCCTTTACCCTTGAGATAGCGAGCCGCCCGCTTACTGACACCTGAATGTTCTTTGAAACGGCGATCTACGTCAGTGCTGATACCCGTATAAAGCGTATTTAAGCGCGTCTTTATCATATAAAGACTCCACTCACTGTCTTTTAAAACGCGGTTATCGTTTCGCTTTTCTGTCACTTCAATACTCCTTTTTAAGCCTTTACTGAGCAATGATCAGCAACAAGGTAGATGCTGTGGCAATGCCCATACAGAGATTAAACAGGCGCTGACGTTTTTGATCTGTTAACCAGCGACGAATACTTACCCCAGCCCAAGCCCACATAGCGATAGAAGGAAACCCCACAACGGCAAACAAAACAATCATCCACAAACCAGACTGAGCGTACAGATCGCCAGCAATCGAGAAAGTACTAACACAGCCGATTGCCATCATCCAAGCCTTAGGGTTGACGTATTGGAAAAGCAACGCCTGCCACCAAGACATGGGAGCAGATGAGGCTTTTTTGTCTCTAAATTACCAACTGGCGCGTTAGCAATTTTCCACGCCAGCCACAATAAATACGCACAGCCGACCCATTTTAATACACTGTATAGAGGTGGATATAAGGTAAACAGCGCACCAAGACCAAGTAAGGTAGATAATAATAAGGTCGCGACGCCTAACACAATGCCCAACATATGTGGCAAGGTTCGACGAAAACCAAACTGCGCCCCAGATGCTAATAACATAATATTATTTGGACCAGGCGTCACGGAGGTCACGAAAGCAAACATGGCGAGCGCGAAGAAAAAAGACACATCTATCATAGTATTCATCCTTTATTTTTCATGAAAGTCAGTAAATCTCCCACAAAACCAATAAGAGTCGCTTGTGATAATTCCGCTTGTTGACGCTCCTTTGTCATGCCGATATCCATCATCTGCAGCGCGGTTATAGACGCCAATTTTTTACGTGTTTTAAAACGCAGTGCGCTCTGTTGAATGCAAACCAATACACTGACGACGAACATAACCCTCTCCTTATTAAAGCACACTGTTGGTATTCAGCAGCGCTATGTGTATGAGTAATCACTTTAAAAGAAGTAGACAATGCAATACAGATTCAGAAAATCACCGAATCAAACACACAGAAGACGGATTGTATCGTCTGTATGGCTGAATAAACCGAGATCTGTATGGTCAAATCCATACAGAAAAAGTCCTACAATCAAGTTATACTTCAGCCCACGTTACGTCCTCGAAAAGGAATGCACCATGACACTCTACCAAAACCTAGCCAACCGCTTACGAGAGCACATACAGCATGGCTTTTATAAACCAGGCGATAAATTGCCCTCGGTCAGACAGTTGGCTCAAGAGCATGGGGTTAGCATCTCCACCGTACAAGAAGCCTATCGACAACTTGAGCAAGACACCCTTGTCGAGGCTCGACCTAAATCGGGCTACTTTGTCTGTAGCCGTAAAAAAGACAGCTTACCGAGCGTTTCTAGGCCACCACAGCGTCCTTTGGAGGTGTCTCAATGGGAAGAAGTACTCAATATGCTGATGATCCGCAGCAACAACAAAGGCGTACAGTTGCAACACGCTATGCCTGACATGGCGGCCCCCACCTTAAAACCTTTATTGAAAACCTTAGCAGACCTTTCCAAACAAAAGCCCGAGTTAGGCTTGGGTTATGCTGACATTCGTGGCACAGAAGAATTACGTACTCAGCTTTGTCGGCTTACCGTTGCCTCTGGCTGCCAATTGCATCCGGATGATTTGGTGGTGACATCGGGTTGTCAGGAAGCCTTGTCGGTTTGCCTAAGAGCGGTTACCAAACCTAGGTGATATTATCGCGATTGAATCGCCCAGTTTTTACGGTTCCATGCAAGCTATTAAAGCGGCCAACCTAAAAGCCATGGAAATTCCGACACACCCCGAAACAGGCATCAGTTTAGAAGCACTGGAATTGGCTCTGGATCAATGGCCTATCAAAGCCATTTTTGTTACCCCCACATGCAATAACCCTATGGGGTACACCATGCCAGATGACAAAAAAGAGCAACTCTACCGATTAGCGCAAAGCTACGATATCGCCATCATAGAAGACGATATTTATGGTGATATTTCCTATCAATTCCCACGACCTAAAACCATCAAATCTTTTGATACCGATGGTCGCGTCTTACTGTGTTCGTCTTTCTCAAAAACCATCGCCCCAGGCATGCGCGTAGGCTGGATCGCCCCCGGCCGCTACCGTGACAAGGTCACTCACATAAAATATGTCAGCAGCTCCATGTGCCGGTGCTTCCCCAACTCGCCATTGCAAAATTCATCCGCTTAGGCGGTTACGCCAAACACTTACGCCAAATGAGACAGCACTACGAACAACAGCGTGATCACTTACTTCGAGCTATAAAAACCTACCTCCCCAGTGATACCAGAGTCAGCTTTCCTGATGGTAGTTTTATTTTATGGGTAGAGCTCCACACCAACATTGACAGCATGAAGCTGGTGGAACAATGCCGTGAAGAAGGCGTCGGCTTTGCTCCCGGCCCACTCTTCTCAGCCACAGGTAAATATCGAAATTGTTTCCGTCTCAACTTTAGTGAACAAAATGCCGAAAAACGCGAGTGGGCCGTGAAAACGTTAGCGACAATCTTGCAAAATTTCGAATCAAAAGCTAAAGCTGGGTAAACCAAATCACGTTGTTTTAGCGTAACAAATACGAGTAAGCCAAATCGTACCAGACGACTTACCGTCATGATCAACTGTAAAGAAACGCAAATAGACTTAAAGCCTTGATGTAAAAACGTAATAATCTGATTAATGACTCATCGCTCATTGCGTATAACATCATGTTACTGGCTTGCTCTGACAGGCTTTCTTTAGACTAGGAATGTAAATGATTACTCGATCTTGCTTGAACGTAATAGGCTTGCTTTGCCTAAGCATGGCACTGGTCGCCTGCAGTCATACGCAGACACGCGAAAACTACGCCAATTTGGCACAAGAAGACCTCGATGCGGTCGGTGAGTCCAAATCTTCTCAGTGGCAAACAATGGACCAAATCGCACCTGCTAGTTACTTAACCGATTTAATCCAAGACCCACAACTAGAAGCGTTGATTCAACAGGCTCTGCAAGCCAATCCCAGTTTGCAAAAAACACAACTGACTCTACAAGCCAGTTTATGGAGCTTAAAGAGCCAGCAAGGAGAGTCACTTCCCAGTGTTGAAGCCAGTTTTTCAGGTAATAGAGCCGAAGGTGGTAACACTAATTATGATGCCGATCTGAGTATCAGTTGGGAAGCCGACTTATGGCAAAAACTTGCTCTGTCAGAACAAGCATCGGCCAAGACTCTCGCCAGTGACGAGGCGCTTTTTCAGGCCAGCCGAGACACGTTAGTCGCTAACGTTATAAAATCTTGGCTTGCCATTACCGCAAAACAACACGCTATTGCCATCGAAGAAAAGCGCCTCGCGCTATTAGAAGCCAATGAAAAACTCATTTTAAAGCGTTTCAGAAATGGCCTAGGGGATTTAGAAGCGCTGGATGAAGCGCGCACATCCGCCTCCCAATCAAAAGCGGACCTAGTGGAATACCAAGAAAATTTAGCGATCGAAATACGTAACTTACAACTTTATTTAGGCCGCGCAGACCCAGTAGACTTCGTAGAAAATGCCAATTATCCCGAGGTTAATCTTACTTTTAGCGATTTTCCAAAACAAAACTTACAGCGCAGACCCGATTTAAAAGCCGCTTATCTAGCTATTGAAGCCGCTGATTTGAACACCTCTGTTGCCTACAAAGACATGTTGCCCAGTATTAGCTTAAGTGCCACATTAAGCGAAACTGCGGCGTCGCCAAGAGCGGCGTTGTTTGGCTCACCTATTTGGTCTTTATTGGGGCAAATTACTCAGCCGCTTTATCAAGGAGGACGATTAAAAGCCGCGGCGGAAATCGCCAAACTGCAAACCGCCCAAGCCTATCAAGATTACCGTGACACGCTATTAACAGCGGTCAACGAAGTCGAAAATACCCTAGGACAAGAACGCGTGCTGTCTCAACAAGTCCGTCATATACAGGACGCGCTTGCTAGCTCGCAAAAAAACCTTAATCAGTACGAAAAAAATACCGTACCGGCTTAGTTGAATTAAACGATTTGATCAACGTCCAAGAAACCACCTTTGACTTAGAAGCACAATTGGACAATTTAATGTACCAACACTTATCAAACAGAGTCGATTTAGGACTCGCACTTGGGCTTGGAGTAAAGTCGGAATGAAATACATTTCTCAATGGATCACCTTAATACTGGCTGGCATCGTCATTGCTGGGGTATATTTTTACGTGACTCATGCTATGCAAGCCCAAAAAAATAGAATACAAACACCACGTCCAGCGGCGCCAGAGCAAGCCATAGAGCTTTCGACCCTGACCACGACGACAGGCAGCTATGCGGCGACTATTACGGCATCAGGTTTAGTCAAGCCAAGATATTCGCTCACCATGACCAGCCAAGTAAGCGGTGAAGTCATTCGTCTTTCCAGCCAGTTTGAATCCGGCCAAGTCATTAAAAAAGGCCATGTTCTAGGGCAACTACAAAACAGTGAACTCAACAGTTCCGTCGCCAGCGCGAAAAATACATTAGCCGCCGCTGAACTCGCATTCAAAGAAGAAATGCGCCAAGGTGAGCAAGCTAAAGCAGAATGGCAAGCCGCTGGTTTTACAGGTGAGCCTGACTCTGATTTAGTATTAAGAGCGCCGCAACTGGCTGCCGCCAAGAGCGAAGTTGAAGCCGCAAAAGCCGCTCTGGAGAATGCACGAACCAAGTTAGCCTATACAAAAGTCGTCGCGCCTTTTGATGCTTTAATCATTGCACGTAATGTTTCCCCAGGCTCTTATCTAAGCGCAGGCAGTGAAATAGGCACCTTATACAGTACTGACAGAGCCGAAATTCAATTGGACCTCTCAAACAGTGACTGGCTGAAGCTGCCGAATAGCAGCATATTATTGGAAAACTGGCCTGTCTTGATATCCAGTATTGATACCAGCGAAACATGGCAAGGTAAGGTCTTAAGCATTAACCAACACATCGATGAAACGACAAGGATGCGCAGCCTGACCATCAGCCTTGAGAACCCTCTGCAACACACTCCCCCGCTTATTCCTGGCGCGTTTGTTGAGGTGTCGATCCAAGGTAAACGTCTCGATAATTTATGGCGTCTTCCTAACACCGCCTTAAGTCAAAAGAGCGAAATCTGGTATGTGGATGAAAACAGTCGGCTAGCGGCTTTTGAAACCACACCCTGGTTTGTGGATTCTAAATATGTTTATATTCAAGTACCTGACACCATGCGCAACAAAACCTATGAAGTACTTGCTCAGCCTTACAATAGCTATTTAAAAGGCACATTAGTTAAACCCCTTAATACGTCCGGCCAAACCAATAAGAGTGTTCAACCATGAGTTTCAATGGATCAACCTAAAGGCATTATTCCATGGTTTGCCAACAACCCAGTGGCGGCCAATCTATTGCTTATTTTGGTGATTAGTTTGGGGGTTCTAAATATGGGGTCCTTGAATAAAGAAGCCTTCCCTAGCTTAACACCCAACCGTGTGGCTATCTCTGTTAGTAATGACACAGGATCTGCCAAAGAGAATGAAGAAGGCATTGCCATCCCTTTAGAACAAGCCTTGCAAGGCGTTTCAGGTATCAAAAACATCACCACTTCGTCGACCGCCAGTGCCACCAGCACCAGCATCGAAATGCTTGATGGCTACGATATCGATATCTTGCTGGCAGACGTCAAAGACAAAGTTGACCAAATTTCATCTTTTCCCGATGAAGCTGATCCAGCCGTCGTCACCAAAGCCACGCGAGAGGAACATTCTATTTGGATCCAACTCTACGGCGATGTTGATCGACGCACGTTGCAAAAACTGACGGACGAACTGGAATCCGATTTACTGGCCAATGAAAACATCAGTGCCACCTCTATATCAGGTTGGTTAGATCCCACCATCAAGATAGACATTGATAAAAACAAACTGGAATCCTACGGACTCACCTTGTCCGATATTGCCACAGCCATTAATGCAGAGTCCTCCCTGCACAAGTGGCAACGCTGCGCGATGAACATATTTATTTGACGATCAGTGCATCCGAACAAGCCTATATAAAAAGTGAGTTTGCCCGCATCCCTATCATTACCAACGACAAAGGTGGAAAGCTATTGCTTGGCGACATCGCCAACATACGCGATACCTTTGATGACGATGACTTTGTCTTGTCCCGTTTCAATCGCGAAAATAGCCTCGCGATTCAAGTACTCACCACAGGCACCAGTGACATATCTAACTCCGTACTCGGCGCTAAAGCGGTGATTCAAGATTGGCAAGATAATGGACGACTGCCCGCCAATGTCAAATTGGGTACTTGGTACGATCGCAGTGAATCCATAAACCAACGTCTAGAGTTAATGGTAGAAAATGCCATTACTGGGGTGTTATTAGTTTTTATCTTACTGGCCATTTTTCTCAACGTGACTGTCGCGTTCTGGGTGGCCATGGGCTTGCCCTTTATCTTTTTTGGCACCCTATTTTTTATGGGCACAGAAAGCATTGGCTTAACGCTAAATATGTTCACTACATTTGGCTTTATTATGGCGCTAGGAATAGTGGTAGATGACGCCGTTGTCGTGGGTGAAAGTGTTTATACCGTTCGCTCTAAAGAAGGTGACACCATTGGCAATACCATAAAAGGCACCATGACAGTGGCGATTCCCACACTCTTTGGGGTATTCACTACGGTGGCGGCATTCTGGGCACTGTCCAACATTGAAGGCCGTTTAGGTCAGTTGTACTCGCAATTTGCCACCGTTGTGGCTATTTGCCTTATTCTCTCGGTGATTGAGTCAAAGCTTATCCTGCCGGCTCACCTTGCCCATATCAATACCCAAAAGTCGACTCGTACCAATCCGCTCTCCAAAGCCTGGGCAATGGTGCAACAAGGCGCCGATTTTGGTTTGCAATGGTTTAGTGAACGCGTGTATCGCCCGACAATAGACTTCTCGCTTCACCACAGATACGCAATTTGTCTTTTATTTGTCGCTGTCTTCGTATTGGTTATATCCATGCCGTTTACGGGCGCGATACGCATGAGTTTCTTCCCACAAATTCCGGGGGACACTGTGCGTGGCTCACTCACCATGTACAACGATGTCAGCTACGGACAAACCAACAAGGTCTTATTAGAGTTGGAAGAAAAGGCCTATCAAGCCGATATTGCATTGCGTAGTGAAACCAGCGAACGCCGTCGCCCTATCACCAATGATGAAGAAAGCCAAACAGAACGAACGTCTGTCAGCGCCAGTCTACGAGGAAATAACGCTGCTGCAGTATCACCAAAAGGTGAGGTGGCTATCAAGAATATTCAAGTCACCGCCAGTGATGATCAGTCTGGTGATATTCGGATCGAGCTTGACGATAATCGACCTTACACTTCTGCGCAATTCGCCAGCAAATGGCAGCAACTGTCAGGTATGCCAGAAGGCGTGAAAAATCTCAGAATTCGCAGCGCCCGTGAAACCGTGGATGCCTTAAAAATAGAACTTCGTGGCAACGATACCAGTGTATTAAATGGCGCCATGGAAGAGGCTCTTGAGACAACTGAATACCCTACCTGCGGTAACGGGTATCGAGCAAAATAACGAACCAACCGAATCGCGCCTTACCCTTAAACTGACGGATCAAGGTCGACTACTGGGCTTATCTTCTAATGAACTCGCAACACAAGTCGCGCGTAATTTTGATGGACAAGTGGTACAAAAATTCCAGCGGGACAATTCAGAGGTTGAAGTGCGCTTAGGTTATCCAAGCGAACAAAAGGAATCGCCTGCCGCCGTGCTAAACACAAAAGTCGTCTTAGCTGACGGCACTCGCGTCCCTTTATCTACTGTCGCTACACTGTCCCAAGAAGACGCCGAGACGCGTATTATTCGCATTGATGGCAAACGCTCTCAATACCTCTCAGCGGAAGTAGACAAAGACATCATGTCTTCCACCGAAGTCGTTGAATATTTGCAAAACGCCGTGGTGCCACAAATGCTGCGCCAGTTTGCTGGTGTTTCCATTTACTTTTCAGGAGAAGCGGAACAAAGGGAGAAGACACAATCTTCTATGTCGGAAATGTTTCTGATTGCCCTGTTGATCATTTATGGTCTGTTGGCTATACCGCTAAAATCCTACTCGCAGCCGCTGATTATCATGATGGCAATACCATTTGGCATCATTGGAGCACTCCTTGGACACTGGATGAACAACCTAGCGTTGGGGATTTTCTCATTGAACGGCATCCTCGCGCTCAGCGGTGTGGTGGTCAATGACAGCCTGCTTCTAGTGTCTCGCTTCAACGACCTTCGTCATGAAACCAGCCACGTCAAAAAGGCCATCAGCCTCGCCTGTCGGAGTCGCTTGCGCGCTGTATTACTGACGTCATTTACGACTTTTGCGGGATTAATTCCAATTTTGTGGGAAACCTCAAGACAAGCGCAAATGCTCATCCCTGCTGCGGTATCCCTCGCCTACGGCATCATGTTTGCAACCGTCATTACCCTAATACTCATTCCTGTGCTCTTAATGATCAAAGAAGACGTTCATCAGCTCATACATAAATTGAAAAATAAGACTGTGGATACGTTGGAGCCAGCGAACGAAGGTGAATAGAAAAAAAAACAAGAGACAATGCTTGCTAGCACCGTCTCTTTATTTTTCCTAATATGCGACTAATTTATTTCAGAAAGCAAATCTGGATTGGTTACCAAGTTCCGCACACCATGGGCATGATCTTCTTGGTAGACATTATCGCTGTCACACCAGTCACCTAAAGAGTCAATGCTCACCTTGGCAACTTTGGGACGCACATTCCACGTTACTTGGAAAGGTGACGCCACCTCATTGTAGGCAGGGCCTGTTGTAGAGCCTGCATAGGTAACAGGGTTCCCTGTATCGTTAGGGATAGCAACGGCTTGAAAACGACCATTGCGAACATCATGAGCCGTTAAGGCTTCAAAATCCAATGCTTGCTCATCATTCACTGCGACATAAACTTGTGTCTCTACACGCAGCTGTGGCATTGGCTCACCTTTAATCAAGCAAGCCCCTAGTGTCGGACCTCGGTTTTACCTTTGCCGTGGAATACACATAATGCACTTCTATCGTGTCGCCAGAGTCCACTTCACTGTATTGACTGCTGCACACCGGGCCGCCTTTGCGTGGTGCTAGCTCGGCTTTACTGAGTTGTCCCGAATAACGATAACCGGTTTGATAACCTTTACCATCGCCGTTACCTACGTATTTTGTAAACTCGCCCCCTTTATGCTCAGCATTTTTATGAAAATGAATATTACACAGATTCATTTTATTGGAGGCCGGTGCTTGCTCGAAAATAGGTAGATTACGGCCAAATATTAGATCAATATTTCTAGGAGATTGTGGCCCGACCTGCTGATCTTTGGTACTTTCCTGTAATGCTTGACGCTGTTTTAGAATAACATCATCAGACACCGCATCTTGATCAGCCGCAGAAGCGATACCTGACAACAAAGTTAAACCCACTACGTAAATCTTTTTCATACCTATCCTTAAATAGAAAATCCCTAATACATTTTTAACGCATTTTTGAGACTACTAAGATTTAAAAACATTCCATCAAGCGCCTCTTCTTACATTTTTTTACACCTAACTACATCTCAATTTACTTTTTCATTAATTAAATTGTGTTTGCAAGACACTTTTTTACGCCAAATAAAAGAAACAGAATTCCACTATCCAATACTCTAAAAGAACGTGATTGCAGATGATGAAAAAAAACACGACAATGAGAAATATTTTTCTAATTAATCAATAAAAAAGAGAACAAAATGCACTTAGATGAGATAGATTTGCAACTACTTGCCTTAATTCAAAGTGATGATAGTATTTCTACCGAAGCCATGGCTCAGCAAGTAGGACTGTCTAAAACCCCTTGTTGGCGACGGGTGCAAAAGCTTGAAAACGCAGGATATATCAAGCGTCGTGTCGCCCTATTAGACGCGGACAAACTTGGCCTTGGTGTATCGGTTTTTGTACAAGTTAAAACCAATCAGCATGATGCTAACTGGGCCGATGAGTTTGCTCGCGTTGTGGCTGACTTCCCTGAAGTGGTGGAGTTTTACCGCATGGCAGGGGAATACGATTACTTACTTCGTGTGCTGGTCAAAGACATTCCGGCCTACGACAAATTTTATAAACGATTAATCAGTGCCACCGCATTAACCGACGTCACCTCAAACTTCGCCATGGAGCAGATCAAGTGGACAACTCAGTTGCCCTTGCCCGTCATGAAGAATAAGTGATGAATTAACAGGTTTATTGATGCGGCAAGCCAAATGAGGAAAGAAACATGTCCGTTGCTGCCGCAGAAAGCATTTTAAATCAAGGAACACGAGAGCAAAATACCACAACCCCATCCAATCAAGAGGCTTTGCTTGCCCGCATTCGCGACAGCATCATCGGCAAAAATACACAAATTCATACCCCTTTTGGCGCAAGAACCTTAACTTACGCTGACTATACCGCTTCTGGCCGCAGTCTGGATTTTATCGAAGACGCCATTCGTCAACATGTCTTACCGCTGTACGCCAATACGCACACCGAAGCCAACGCTACAGGCCAACAAACCACCGCCTTTCGCGAGCAGGCTCGACAACAAATTCGAGACGCCGTTAACGCCTCAGCCGAAGACTTGGTGATATTTTGTGGCAGTGGCGCCACCAGCGCGATTAACACCTTAATTAGCCAATTAGGCTTACGTCAATTGAGTGAATCTGACAAATCAGATGTATGCGTTTTTATTGGACCTTATGAACATCACTCCAATGAATTATCGTGGCGAGAGCTGGGTATTGAAGTAATCAGAATCCCAGAATCAAAAGACGGTGGCGTTTGTTTAATCTCCTTAGAAGAGCAATTACTGGCGAATCAAAATAGACGCCTCATCGGTAGTTTCAGCGCCGCATCCAATGTCACAGGGATTTTATGCGACCAGGATGCGATTACCGCCTTGCTACATCGCTATAACGCCCTCGCTTTTTGGGACTTTGCCGCCGCCGCGCCTGTATGTGGCGCTGGATATGAATCCAAGCGCAGACAAAATACTGGCCAAAGACGCCATGTTTTTCTCAACCCATAAGTTTATCGGCGGACCAGGGACTCCAGGGGATTCTGGTGGTCAAAAAAGCTATTATAACTAACCAAAAACCCAGTCTTATTGGCGGCGGTACCGTGTCTTTTGTCACACCGGAGGACCATACTTTTTTGCCCGTTGGCGTTCGTCGAGAAGAAGGGGGTACGCCCGGCATTATCGAATCGATTCGCGCTGGCTTGGTGTTTCAGCTCAAACAAGCTGTGGGCGAAAACGTCATTGAGGCCCGTGAACACGAGCTAGTACAACAGATTGACAAACATTGGCACAATCACCCCAATATTGAGCGATTAGGTCATGCTGATGCCGCCCGTTTGTCGATTACCGCGTTTCGCATCAATACCAAATTTGGCTATTTACATCATGGTTTTATTACGGCTGTCTTAAATGATGTATTTGGTATCCAAGTTCGCGGCGGTTGCTCCTGCGCGGGTCCCTATGGACACCAGCTTTTGGGCATAGACACAACGGAATCAGAACGCATTCAAGAAGCCCTGAAAAAAGGCGAAAAACTGGTTAAACCAGGTTGGGTTCGCTTCAATTTGAATTATTTCTTAGACGATGATGAAGCCAAGTTTATTTTACAAGCCATTGATTTTGTAGCCAAACACGGCATCAAGTTATTACCCTATTACGCTTATGACCAAACGGCCGATTTGTGGCGTTTCCAAGGGCAATCCAACACACCTAAGTCACTGGCCGATTTGCTGTGGCAACAACCATCAACAGCAGAGCACAATGCAAGCTCGACAGAAGATAGACGTACTTACCTAACGCAAGCGGAAGCAATCGTTCGAAGTTGTTTGGCTGGAAAATACACACCACAGCCACAACCATTTAATAAAGAATTTAACGACATTAAACGCTTTGTGTTAGCAGAGGATATTGTTTAATTAGACAAGCCAGAAATGAGCTAATAAATTTTCTCATTGGCTCATTTCTGGATCAAATTAAACTGCATGCCAGTACGCAAAATACCGGTGCTCAATACGTTTGCTCGTAAACCGCCACGACGTAACCAAGCTCTAACGACCTGCGGTGATGAAATAGAATCATTGGCTAGGGATTTCCCTAACGAACCACAAGGTTCACAAAGCTCCACGCCATAAAAACGCACATCGCCAATGGAAAACTCTTGCCCAACCAGCTGGTTAAGTCGCACACCTTGGGTCACTATGTTGCGTCGGGTGGCAGAAAGCCCAATACTTTGCCCGAAATTCGCATTAAAAGCGGCAATTTCTTCACTTTCCACAAAGGTAATATTGGGGCCATCTGTGCCCTTCTTGCCATAATATCGATCACCGACAATGCCTTTGCCCGCATCGACTTTCACAGCATCAATCCCAATCTGAGACTGTTTTGATTTTTTCGACACGAAAATTGCTTGAATCACCCATTACCTCTCTATCTCTTAGAATGTTAAGGACATTTTGCGATAAGGAATATCACCTTTATAAAATCGCTCACCTTGGCTTGTCATACCGAACTTTTCATAAAAAGTCATTGCGCTTTCACGGGCATCACACCAAAAATAAGTCAGCGTTTGTCTATTAAGTTGCTCGATGATAGAAGTTAGCAGCAAGCTACCAATTCCTTGACCTTGATACTCAGATAGTGTGGCAAACTTTCTCAGTCTTGCTGATCTGCCATCATAAAACACAGAAGCCACTGACACTAGGCTACTGCCCATAAACACACCAAAATGCTCCCCTTCTTCGTCGTCGCTAATCCGACAAAAATCAATCGATTTGTCAGGCCAAAGCACACTCTGCCGAATCGTCAATGTCTCTTCGGCACAAATCACTTGAATGGTAAAAGAATGCTTTATCATTGTCATAAAGACGGCTCCATCCAAATCAGTCCTTCATAAGGTTTGGCTATTAAAGATTCAAGTCGGGTTGCCAGAGATCCTGCGTGAAGTTCAAGTTTATGCCCATCTGGATCTTTAATGTATAAAGAATCTCCCTCACTCGTGTTTTCTTGCCAGATTTTTACCGCTTTAAGCGCTGCTTTTTTCTGAATACAAGCTATGGCTAGAGCATCAAAACTAAGCGCAAAATGCGTATAGTCCTGACTGGGTTTCGCTTCACCTAATGACAAACAGAGCCAACAATTGCCATACGACAAGTAAGCCCCCTTATTCCAGCGTACCTCACCTTTAAAACCAAGCAGATCACAATAAAAATGAAGCGAAGCCTCAAGATTGGTAACACTCAAGGTCAGGTGATTGAGACCTTTGTCTTGTTGAACTGCAGGCAATTGAAAGGCAGAGGCATCATCAAGTGATGCGACCAAGGAATAAACTTTGGTGGCTTTTTCAAAATGATTCAATTGATGTCCTTCTATCCACCAGCGAGCAATCGCCATCAAGGTCTTTGGATCATCGTTTTTATTGGCAAAAAAAGCATAAAACGATACCTGAACGTTTTCGCCCTTTTTCCTGATTTTTTCTGCGCAAACCGAAAGAATCTTCTGTTTAATCTCTTTATACATTGTATCTACTCTTACTTTCTCGTTTTTATTACACGATTCACGCACAAAGACATCGCGGTTAAAAATCGCACTATGCGACTAAAGTCTGACTTCTTATTAGACAAACGCCTGCTAAATTAACAAGGCGTATAAAAATAATTATAAGGAGATCTACCGTGTCAGATCATAACATTAATGCAGAAAAATACTGGCAAGCCAACCTCAGGCTCATATTAGGTAGCTTGGTGGTTTGGGCGCTAGCATCCTATGGTTGTGCCATTTTACTTCGTCCTATGCTCTCAGGCATTCAAATCGGAGGAACCGATCTAGGTTTCTGGTTTGCTCAGCAGGGCTCTATTCTTGTATTCATCTTGTTGACCTTCTTCTACGCTTGGAGAATGAACAAACTTGATGAAGAATTTGGCCTTCAGGAGTAAGTCGTATGGATCAATTTACTATCAACCTATTGTTCGTTGGCGGCTCCTTTGCGCTTTACTTCGGTATTGCCATTTGAGACTCGAGCCGGATCGACAAAAGAGTTTTATGTGGCTGGTGGTGGTGTCCATCCGGTATTAAACGGTATGGCAACAGCAGCGGACTGGATGTCTGCAGCCTCTTTTATTTCTATGGCGGGCTTAATCGCGGCGGGCGGTTATGCAAACTCAACGTATCTAATGGGCTGGACAGGGGGTTATGTTCTACTGGCTATGTTGCTCGCACCTTATTTGCGTAAGTTCGGAAAATTTACTGTGCCAGACTTCATCGGTGATCGCTTCTACAGCAGTACCGCTCGTCTGGTAGCAGTTGCCTGTTTAATCATCGCATCAGTCACGTACGTCATCGGTCAAATGACGGGCGCTGGGGTAGCCTTCTCTCGCTTCTTAGAAGTTGATAACAATACCGGTCTTTTGATCGCTGCGGTTGTTGTATTCTTCTATGCTGTTTTAGGCGGCATGAAAGGTATCACTTATACGCAAGTTGCGCAGTATGTGGTGCTCATTATCGCTTATACCATTCCTGCGGTATTCATCTCTTTACAGCTAACCGATTCGGTCATTCCTGCTATCGGTCTTTTCTCTAATCATACTGAGTCTGGTGTGCCTTTGTTACAGAAGCTAGATGAAGTAGTTCGTGAGCTTGGTTTCAGAGATTACACGGCTGATGTGGATAACAAACTAAACATGGTTCTGTTTACGCTATCATTAATGATAGGTACGGCCGGTTTACCACACGTTATCATTCGCTTCTTCACTGTACCAAAAGTCGCTGATGCACGCTGGTCTGCAGGTTGGGCGCTAGTTTTTATCGCCTTGCTATACCTAACGGCTCCTGCGGTTGCGTCTATGGCTCGCTTGAATCTGTTAACCACTATTTACCCATCTGGTCCAACAGAACAACCCGTTGAATACGCGGAACGTCCTGACTGGATGCAAACATGGGAAACCACAGGTTTAATCAAGTTTGATGATAAAAATGCGGATGGTCGTATTCAGTTCTACAACGATGTTCCGGCATTTAAAGAGGAAGCAACAGCGCGTGGTTGGGAAGGTAATGAGTTAACCGTTAACGGTGACATTCTTGTATTAGCGAACCCAGAGATTGCGAACCTTCCAGGTTGGGTAATTGGTCTGATTGCAGCAGGTGGCTTAGCAGCTGCACTCTCAACGGCGGCAGGTCTACTGTTAGCAATATCATCGGCCATCAGTCATGACTTAATTAAAGGCTCGATAAACCCTAATATTAGTGATAAAGGAGAACTAAGAGTTGCAAGGGTATCCATGTTCGTGGCCATTGCCGTAGCAACCTATCTTGGTATGAACCCACCAGGCTTCGCGGCTCAAGTAGTGGCATTAGCATTTGGTATTGCGGCAGCGTCTATTTTCCCAGCACTGATGATGGGGATTTTCTCGAAACGTGTGAACAGCGCTGGAGCTGTCGCTGGCATGCTAGCCGGCCTGATCTCGACCTTGGTTTATATCTTCTTATTCCTTGGTTGGTTCTTTATTCCAGGCACTGCGTCATTCGCCAATACCCCTGATAATTGGTGGTTCGGAGTATCACCACTGTCATTCGGTGCCATTGGTGCGGTGATTAACTTTGTGGTTGCATTTACTGTCTCTTCGATGACAGCGCCACCACCAAAAGAAATCCAAGACCTCGTTGAAAGCGTACGCTATCCTCAAGGTGCCGGCGGTGCTGTTGACCACTAAGGGTTAAAAAGCACATCTTAAAGCATTGGGTCTCACTTCTTTGTGAGACCCAATCTCCCTATAATAAGAATCCACAATTTCAAATTCAAACAAGAGAAGACTTATGTTTTGGGAACTCATTGCAACCATTTTTGCCGGTATTGGTGGCGCAGGCATTGCGCTCATGTTAAGAAAACTGACCAAACAAACCGCTCCTAAATGGCTGGTTCCAGTGTTTGCTGGTGCCGCGATGTTAGGATTCCAAATCCAAGGAGAGTACGATTGGTACCATCACCAAGCCAGTTTATTGCCAGAAGGGGTTGTGGTGGTCAAAACCGTACAAGAAGAAGCCCCTGGCGCCCTTGGAGCTACGTGTTTCCACAAACCTTGCGTTTTATCGCGGCCGACATAGAGAATTCTGCAAAAAATAAAATTGATCCGAACCTTGTTCTAGTCGACTTGTACTTTTTTGAACGTCGCCACATGGCGAAACGTGTTCCACAAATAGTCGATTGCGTACAAGGCGCCAGAACAGATTTCACTCAATCTTTTACCGCTTCCCCAGATTCAAAACAGCCATCAACTTCAACGTGGTATCCGCTTGAAAGTGATGATTTATTATTAAAAGCAGTGTGTAATGGATAGATAAACAAGTCATCGTATCGGATTGCTGATCACCAAGCCCTTTTCAAATCATAAACAGACAAGGCAACTCATTTTAGTTATGCATTTTTACCTTTCAAAAGTAACTCTGCATTGCGATAGGCTCGAGGCGTCATTCCGTATGATGCTTTAAAACATCGGCTGAAATGAGCGCTACTACTGAACCCCCAACTAAAAGCAATGTCCGTAATGGAGTTATGACTAAATCCTGGGTCAATTAGCGTTCTTGCAGCCGCTCTCAATCTTCGATCCCAAATATAATGACCAACCCCCCCATTTCACAGTGTTTAAATAACCTATGAATGGTTCTTACAGAGCAATTATTAGCTTCTGCTATTTGCTCTATGGTTAATAATGGATCATCTAGATGTTGCTCAATATAGTTTTTAACCGCCTGAGTAGTAATGTCTGTCGACGTGCCTAACAGCTCAATATCCTCAACGGCGCCTTGATCTAGGATATTAGGTAACAACTGTAATACTGACTGACCTAAGCTAATTTTCGAATCTAAATTCAATGAGTCATAATTAAAAACAGACTCACTCAACATACCATAAAGTAACTTGGTTAAGCCGTGATCATTACATAGCTTATGCCCTAGAGTATTAAAAAAACCATTTGCTAATGACAAGCTGTTACGCGGTATCGCCACAACAAGCTGATCTGAATACTCGTCATTTGAAATCTCAAATGTATTACGAGTATCAAAAATAAAGGCAGAACCGGGTTCAAGATAGTCTTTTGCCCCTGAACTTTTTAGGCAGGTGACGCCATTCAACTGAACAACGAGAAGTATCGGAGTGGCTGCGAAAGAGGTTGGCGCACTCAATGATCGCCTAAATCGATGGAGGCTCACTCGCAACCTAGAAAGCTGAAGACTACCTAAACTACCACTTTCTAAATTACCTTCAAATCCCCCTTTACCTATCGGCTGAGAATGCACTACCTCAGCCGGTTTAAAGGGATCTGAGTACCTTACCCACAAAATTGGTAATGTACTGTACCCAATTGGATAAACGATATTGTTCTTCAATACCTTCGGTAGATAAATGCATCATGGATTCAGTTTGCATATCGTCCCCTCTTCTCACATTCAGTCAAAAAGATACTCAAATTGGGACCTTGGCTGGATATTTCCAACTAAGGTCCCAAATAGGGTTAAACCGGATAATTCGAGTGCGCTTTCTGCCAAGTAATCCAATGTGTACGCGTAAATTCATCTACTAAATAATCACCGTTAAATCGACCAAGACCGGAATTCTTTTCCCCCCAAAAGGAGCGTTAGGCTGATCATCAATTGTGATGTCATTAATGTGCGTCATACCCGCGACAACACCACGTGAAAAGTTAATACCTCGATCCATATCTGAAGTGAAGACTGCGCTCGAGAGTCCATATTCGGTGTCATTCGCAAGCTGCAAAGCATGTGATTCATTATCAGCAACAATCAGGGACACCACTGGGCCAAATACTTCATCTTGTGCTAACGCATGGCTATTAGACACATTACCATAGACATGTGGCGGTAAAAGCTGACCTTGATGCTCGCCACCAAACAGCTTATCTAAGCTAGCATCAGCGTGCTTAATCTTATTCAGCAAGCCATTAAGTTGCTGCTTGTTAATAATTGGACCAATGATTGTGTCTGCTTCAAATGGATTACCAACCTTAAGGTTACGGACACGCTCAACAAACATCTCGGCAAAATCAGCGTAAAGCGACTTATCAACAATGATTCTATTTGTACTCATACAAATCTGACCTTGGTGCAAGAAGCGCCCGAGTACTGCTGCTCGTACAGCCGCATCCAAATCCGCATCGTCAAGTACAACAAGAGGACAGTTACCTCCCAACTCTAACGCTATGCGCTTAATGTATTGTCCACCCGTTGCAATTCGACCAACGTTACGACCCACATCGGTAGAGCCGGTAAAAGAGATTAAGCTTGGTACTTTATGCGCTGAAAAATAGTCACCTATTTCACTTCCCGCCCCTACAACGACATTGAAAACGCCTGATGGTAACCCTGCTTCATCCAGAATTTTGGCAATCAATAAAGCCCCCGTAACAGGTGTGTCACTGGCAGGTTTAACAACAACGGTATTGCCAAGCACGAGAGCGGGGAAAATAGAACGAATACTGAGATAAAGAGGAAAATTCCAAGGGCTGATGACACCAATCACACCAAGTGCTTCTCGAAAGACAAAACTCTTCTTGCCATTAACAGGATGGCTCATTATTTTGCCTTCAACACGATCAGGGTAACTCATGCATTCTTTTGTGAGTGCATAAGTACTCTGCCATTCTAGAGTCGCCTTAATACGAGTACTGCCACTTTCTTGAATAATCCATTCAATAATTTCTTCTTTGCGCTTGCTCAGGATAGAAAGAACTTTCTCAATGTAGCCAATTCGCTCTGCAGCATCTGTTTTTGCCCACGATATCTGCGCAGATTGAGCGCAATGAAACGCCTTATCAACATCATCACATGAAGCAAGTTGGATGCTACCCAGTACATCATTATTAAACGGATTGATATTCTCTAAGGAACGAGATGAAGAGCCGGACACCCACTCACCATCTATATACTGCAATGAAAAATCAGCATATTTTGCTAGGTTATTATTTATATTCATTTTTACAAACCTCACGCTGAACGCAATCAACTTCGTTGTTTTTATAGTCATGATTCAAAGCCTCTTGCCTATCTCCTGCACACTAAGCACATCTAAAGCTAGATGAGCGAGACGCTAAAACTGAGAATGGCCGCACTTTAAAATCAATATATCCCACCATTTAGGATTTATCAACTAAAACACATTATGAGAAATAAATAAATTAATAGATAAAATAAGCCTGACAAAGTAATGCCACTCAAAAGTAAAAAGTTTCTTGTATTTTTAAGCGCAGATGGAGGCTTCTATTTCACAAATAAGCAGTTCTAGAGTTGAACTCTCGCACGCTAGATAAAAAAAGAGCCTCGGACGAGGCTCTTGATATGACAGAAATTCATGGGATAACAAGGGGATGATTATCCCATTTCTCTAGATCATTTTAGAGGTTCTGACGGTTAATTTTTGAAGGGGCGGTTTCCTTTAAAAAGAGAGTCACAATGAAACCCAAAACCATCGCCCCAGTAGCCACATACAAAATATATTGAATACCAAAAACTTGTGCGACCATGCCGACCATAAAAGACACGACACTGCCAGCAAATATCTCTCCTGTACCAATAACCATACCCGAAGAGCTAGAACGTAAATGTTTAGGCACAGACTCCGCACTGATAGGTCCAACCGTTAATGCTAGTAAGCTGTAGATAAACAACACGCAAACAAACACAACAGTGAATAACGCAGTCATGCTGCTAGCATCCATATTTATTAAAACCACCAAGGATAAAGCACCACCAAGAGACGACAAACTGACAGCGGCTTTTCGTCCAATTTTGTCAGATAATGCAGGTAAGCATATCGTCCCGACGGTGCCACCAAAACCAATAGCGGACAAAATAAAGCCCATTTGATTTAAATTTAACTTTAAATAATCCGTTAAGTAGTTTGGCAAAAATGCCGCCAACACTGTCAACACTGTCAACCAACAAAACATGGATACAACGCCCAAAGACACATTTCTATATTTGAATATATCGTACCATTTGCTAGCTGGTGCCCCTTTAATGACAGCATCAGCTTGCTCTTCCTTGGGGATATTTGCCAGTATTTGTGGATTATCTCTCAGTATTTTATACATGAAATAGGCAACAACGAATCCCGGTAAAGCGACTAGCGCAAAAATAAAATGCCAATCAACCACATTCAATAATTGTGTCACTAATACAGGGGCAATACCTAAACCAAACAGTGGAAATGCCGCCTGTTGAAGACCGATATTTAATCCTACTCTCGACGGCTTCGAAGCATCCAGCGTCGCAATAATACTACTTGGCGTATAAGCTCCTTCAATCAAACCAATGCCGATACGAATGAGCAACAATGAACCAAGCGTCGTTGCTAAGCCACTAAAACCAGCCAGTAATGAGAAAAGCACCAAAGAAGGTATAAGAATGGCTTTATGCCCTACTTTATCTGAAAACCTTCCCATAAAGATGGAGGAAAAACCCCAAGCGATACCCAGTGCGCCAGTGAGCAAACCAATATCGCTATAATTTAAATTAAGCTCTTTTGCCAACACAGGAAACATAGGCATGATGATAAACCTATCGATCCCAACCAAACCAAACCCTAAAAACAACAGAAGGATCGCTTTTACTTCATACGATTTATCCCAGTCCTTTTCAGAGATTTGCTCTATTTTATGTTCATCTACAATAATAGACATAGTAATGTTCTCTCAAATACAAGTAGGTTCAAGGCGGGGTTTAGAATTTGTGTGCTATTCTAAACTGCAGTTTCAATTCGTTTCTGAATCGATTCTCAACCATACTTTCGGAGTATGTATTCACCCATACATTGGTGCTTTGATCTTTTGAACTCCAGAAAACACCCGGTCCGATACCAAGGACCTCTTCCTTAGAATCTGCCAACGTGTCGCCATTCACTTTGTCATCAGTTAATTGTTTTAAGTAATAACCGTTTAAACCTGCGCGCAACCCTGGAAAAATTTCATAGGATGTCGCAAAGTTCATATACACAGCTTGACCGGATTGCGTGTTGTCTACCGCTCCACCATTCCATGTCAAAGGAGCGCTACCTGCTGGCTCAGAGTTTTCGAAGTTATAAAGATAATTAATACGGCCACTTATTTCGACACGAGGTGCTGGCAAGACGGTAAACGACCAATTGGGAATTAATGTGACGTAATTGTTAGATTGGTTAAAATCTTTGTCTGCATCATACCCACCCGTTGGAACAATCACATCAACAGCAATACGATGAGAAAATACAGGTCGGCCATCCTTAATAGAAGGTGGAAGCTGGAGGTAACCTGACAAGGTAAGATCGCCCAGCTCGGTACCATTATCTTTCAATTGCGGCCCGGTATTACCAAATGAGGCATCTAAACTAACCAAGGGAATAAATGCTGAAACACCATATATTTCACCAGACTCATTCGGCTCAAACTTATAGTCAATTTGGTTAATTGCTACCGTTACATCAAGGTTTGGTGAGTTAAAAGCAGCAGCATTGTTGCCATCACTGTCTTTTAGCGATGTACCGTTTTCTTTTTGAAGATATAACAAGTAAGTCACTCCAGAGGAGTTACCTGAAAAACCATCAAAAAAGCTCGTTGATCCCAAACTTGTTCCTTTTGGTAAGGTTACTGTTGGTGTAACCGCTAAGGAACTAGCACTGTATACAACAGCCAAAGACAATAATGTTTTTGCAAATAGTGCATCTGCTTTTATAAAATTATTTTTATATTCTCTCATGGTAAAGCCTCTTATTTATTGTTATAGTTCACAAATTAAACCAAGAAAAAATCTAATAATTGTCTAGAAATGTCATTTTTGCACCCCAGCGACAATGTAGTAAAAAAAACAGTAAAAACTTTCAAATAAAAAACTAAATAACATCCAAGAATCCCTCTAAAAAAAGAAACAACTTGTAGAAAACAAAAATTAAATTTCATAAAAAATAAATCAAGTAAAAGAAATATTTTTTAATTAATCAGGAAAATAAGTAGATTGAAAAACAGAAATTTTCCAATCCTTTCCATATTGTTTCCAAACCTCTATAAAAAAAGATTTTGGGTAGGTTGGTGCATCGTTACCTTGCTTATAAATACACATAGACATAACACCAGATATAATTGCTACATCACCAGCTAAATCAATATTTCGATCATTGGTTTCGATACTTATGTATTTCACACTTGGCACAAAATTGAGGTAACTGTCTCGATCATCGATTCGGCCAGTTGCATGAACATAACGCAATGTCTGTGTAGATAGGCCCGATAAAGCCACCATATCTTGTTCAATAAGCGCTTTAGCGCGTGACAAATGCGCATGCAAGACTCTAGCCTCATCCTGCAATAAATAAGGTTCGTCCATTTTATCTCCTAAAGTTAACGATAAAAAAAGTAATAGGAAAAACTAAAGCAAACCTAAATAATCTGGTAGCCATAATGACAAAACCGGTACTATGTTTATTAACGCCATAAAAAGGAACATAGCCAAAAGGAATGGCACCATCGCCATAAAAAGCCTAGACATAGAAATATTGGTACCGGCCATAACGACAAATAATCCAGGCCCTAAAGGCGGTGTCACTAGTCCAACTAACGTCGCTAAACTAATAACCACACCAAAATGTATTGGATCAATACCCATAGCAAGCGCGGCAGGCAAAACAATCGGAACCATAACAATCAGAATACTCATACTTTCTAAAAACATGCCTAAGAAAATAATAAGCAGATTGACCAACAATAAAAAAACCAATGGAGAATGAGTCCATGATGACATGGTTTCCACTATACGATCCGGAACACCCTCAAAGGAAAGCGCCCAACCAAACATGGTTGCTGCGGCAATTAACCCCGTTATCAACGCAGAATTAAGCGAAACCTGAAAAAGTGCATCAGGCAATTCCTTCCATTTAATCGTTTTATAAACAAACTTACCGATCAAAAGAGAAAGCAAAGCGCCAATGGCACCCGCTTCTGTCGGAGTCATTACGCCGGCACCAATACCAGTGACAATCAAAATGGGAATCGACAGAGGAGCAAGATTACTGAGTACTTCTGTAATGCGAACATTAGGAACATCTTTCTCAGTATTTTCTGGAAAACCAGCAATCCACCCCGTTAAAAAAATGACAATCCCAAAGGCAAGGGTGAGAAGCAAGCCGGGTAATACTCCGGCCATAAACAAGGTTCCTACCGGCTGATATGCAATAACGCCGTAAATAATCATCACCATAGATGGCGGTATGATTGGCCCTAATAACCCACCAGCAATCGTTACGGCCGATGAAAAACCTCGGTCAAAACCTTTTTTCTCCATCGCCGGAATCATCACTCGACTCATGACAGCAATTTGCGCAAGTGCTGAACCTAAAATAGAGCTAGCAATGGCGTTTGTTAAAAGGTTTACGTAGGCAAGCCCGCCTTTAAATCGACCTACAAACAGGGAAGCTAAACTAATCAGCCTATCAGTCAGACCACCTCGGTTCATCAACTCCCCGACCATCATAAACAATGGAATAGCCAACAAGCCGCTCTTTTCAAGCGAACCATAAAACTGTAGCGGTAAAGATCCCATTAACATAGTTAAGTCAGATTGCTCTAGGAACACCAATGACCCAATGAGTAAGGTGATAAAAATGGGCAGACCTAAGAACAAAGTAATAAAGAAAACCAGTATCGTAGCCATTATGATTTTCCTCCATGAAACAGCCCGCTAAGGGATTTAAAACAGTGTCTTAGCTGATGAAAACTCATAAAGCCTAAAGCAATCAGTAATATCGAATAGTTATACCAACGTGGCAGCTGAGTCGTTGGAGACAGCTCATTTTGAACCATTGGCTCCGTTACCCATTGAAAGGTAAGAACCAGCATAACCATTAAGGTCAAAAGCGAAATAATTTGAAAAGCGCACTCTATTGCCAACCGAAAAGAGGACGGGAGTATCAGAGTAATGAAATCGATCACGACTAACTTTCTTTGATAAATCAGGTAACTAACACCAAAAAAACTAATCGCCACAAAAACTTGAACAGCTACCTCCTCTGCCCAAAATAAAGGGCTATTTAAAACATAGCGCAGAAAAACTTGCGCAATCAGTAGCGTCACCAAACCAAAGGTTAACGTTATTAACAGTATTTTCTCTACCTGAGCGAGCCGATCATCAAACCAACTTAACAAAGCCAACATGTCATTCTCCTCACTCACTGAAAAAGGCTTCCAGTGAGCTTATCGATATATTATTTTTGTGCTTTCACTTGCTCATAAAATTCAGCAATAATTGGGCTTTTCTTAACGTATTGATTAAGAATGTCGGTCGCATTATCAGCGTAACTACTCTTGTCTATGTGAGTAACCGCAACGCCAGCGTCCTTAAGAGCGTTTAGGTTTCCTTCATCCGCCATAACTTGGGCCTTAACCCCCCAAGCTTCTGCTTCTGCAAACACATCACGAATCATGGCACGCTGCTCTACACTCTTACTTTCCCACCATTTTTTCGACACCACCACAATGCCAGGAAATGCCATATGGCTCGTCATTGCTAAGTTAGGAGCCTGCTGATAAAGCTTTAAGGCAGAGATAAGATCTAGATCAACATCCACCACTTCAATGAGATTAATGGCTAATGCTGACGCAATTTCTGGCATAGGCACAGCGGTTGGAATGGCACCAAAGGTTAACCACCAATCATTAAAGATAGGGACAGGGAAAATACTGATTTTCTTGCCCTTGATATCACTCAAGTTATTAACTGGATCGACTGAAATAAGGCTGCGCATCCCAGCAAAAACATAGCCAAGTCCAACCATTCCTTGACGATCTAACTCCGCTAGCATTTTTTTAGCGGCAGGTAACTGGGTCGCATCACCAGCATCCTGTACGCTATTAAAGAGTCCGGGTAAGAACCAAGCATTCAACGATTCTTCGCTATTTGCCATAAACGCAGCGGGAATAACGGCGAAATTAAGCGCCCCAGTTCCAACCATGATGGCATTTTCAGGGTCTGTTCCTAGCTCGCCAAACGGGAAGACTTTGATGTCTAACTCACCATGGGTACGAGCCTTTAAATCCTCAGAAAATTTCGTCGCAACCTTAGAGAAAATATGATTCGGCGGGACAGGCGTACTAAAACGTAGCTCTTCTGCAAACAACGATTGGCTACTGACACACATCATCACAGCCGTTATAACAAACCTAGAAAATACACTAAATGCGTTCAAATTCAGCTTTTTCATCTCGATCACCTTTTTATTATTATAAATATTCGACACGGACATAATTTAATAAAATGTTAGAATCATCAGTTCATTGAAAAACGTCCTAATAAACTGATTTTGATATTATTTCTGCGCTTTCACTTGTCCGTAGAACTCAGAAATTAATGGTGCTTTATTAAGGTATTTATTCAAAACTTCAGCTGTGTTGTCTGCGTAGCTATTTTTGTCAATATTAGTGATCGCAACACCAGCATCTTTAAGCATTTGTAAGTTATTCTCTTCAGCCATAACTTGGGCTTTTATGCCCCACGCCTCAGCCTCCGCAAATACGTCACGAATCACAGCTTGCTGCTCAGCCGTTTTGCTTTCCCACCATTTTTTCGATACCACCATAATGGCTGGAAATGCCATATGATTGGTTATTGCTAAGTTAGGAGCTTGCTGATAAAGCTTTAAAGCTGTGACCAAATCTAGATCAACATCGACAATATCCAGTAAATTTGTTGTTAATGCTGGTGCGATTTCTGGTGTTGGCAGTGCCGTGGGAGCGGCACCAAAGGTTAACCACCAATCATTAAAAATAGGCCCTGGGAAAGTACGTATTTTCTTATCTTTAATTTCTTTCATGTCGGATATTGGATCGACCGAAAGAAGGTGCCGCATTCCTGCAAATACATAACCCAGTCCTACCATACCCTGTTTATCCAGTTCTGCTAACATCCCTTTAGCAGTGGAAAATTGAGTGGCTGCTCCGGCCGCTGCCACATCATCAAATAACCCAGGAAGCAGCCAAGCATTTAACGACTCCTCTCGATTAGCCATAAATGCAGCAGGAATAATGGCAAACTGAATCGCCCCAGTTTGAATCATTAATGTGTTTTCAGGGTCGCTACCTAGCTTGCCAAATGGGAAAACTTTAATATTCAAATCCCCATTCGTTCTGATACTTAAATCTTCCGCAAACTTCGTTGATACCTTAGAAAAAATATGACTTGGCGGGACTGGCGTACTCAGACGTAACGTTTCTGCGACCGACTGCATACTAGTAACACTGATTGTCAAAGCAACGACTGTTGCACTACAAAAAGAGCAAAGCTTGTTCAAATTTAATGTTTTCATCTCGATTACCTTTTTTGTTATTATCATTTTTAGATGTATCTCAATTTTTTTATATTTCTATCATTGCAAATGAATTAATGCTTTCTCCGTCCTTTTAAAATGGCTTTCTATATTCAATTAGGAACATAATCAGGTAATATTTCTGCCATAGAAGCTAAATTCTTTTGTGTTATTTCAGCGACAATGTAGCGATCAGGTCTTAATAAAAATATTGACGAGAATGATCGATTAAAAATCCACTTTTTCGCCTCGTCTTTATAGTCTCGAACAACTGTCAAATCTGGACTTTCAACGGGATTCCACGTTCGAGGCGTAATACAAACACGATGGATTTTATCGTTATAAATAGCACGATAAGGTTTGAGCATATCGAAGGCGGATTCAGGGCAATCAGAATAGGCGACTAAACAAAACCCAGTTTGCAAAATATCATCCAACAACACTTGTTTACGGTCAGGGGTTTCTAAACAAGGTTGTGCAATCATTAGTCCTGTTGATGAGTTTTTATTAGACCCATTCTTAACGAACCAACCACTTGGAAAGCGAGGCTTGGGTTTGTAACGCATTTGAGTTACATAATCACGGGCTGGTTTATAAAGACCAAGCAAACGGAAAAAGCCTTGAATCAACGTTGCTCTCAACATAGTTTTAGGCATCATTATTCGTCCTAGCATCTCAGCCATTTCGATCAACTGCCAAGAATGAGGCATACGCTCTTCTTCATAAGTTGCTAAGATTTTGTCTGACATGCCATGCTTAATAACCCAAGCAAGCTTCCAAGCCAAATTAGCTGAATCCCGTAATCCGCTATTCATGCCTTGACCAGCAAAAGGAGGGGTTAAATGTGCCGCATCGCCTAATAAGAAAACACGCCCGACTTTCCATTGCGCCGCCTTACGAGCATGAAAGGCATACACTTGTTTTCTAACAATAGAGGCATCACGATCTGGGCCGTATTGATCCATTAGCTCTCTAACAAAGTCTTCTTCTATGACCTGTTCATCGGTTTCACCGGGCAAAACCATAAATTCAAATCGACGAGTACCATTTGGGCCGGGCAAATTAATTCCAGTGCCGTTTGGGATTGCAATAGACTCGAGTCTGGCGGAAGGTATCTTTGGTGCCTTTAATATCGATTATTAGCCACTTTTGACCGTAAGTTAAACCTTCTAAAGGAACCCCTAATGATGTTCTGGTAAAGCTTCTTCCGCCATCAGCCGCGGCAAGATAATCAGCTCTGACGTCATACGTCTGTCCTTCAGCCAAAACGGTAATAAACACTTCATTATCATCTTGAGTAAAATGAGTCACGACATGGCCAAAGCGAACATCAACACTTTCATATCTCGTTGCGCCTTCACGCAAAGTCGCCTCTAGATCAGGCTGTGAAAAAGCATTACGACGAGGATAGCCATATTCACTGGCAGTCGGCTCAATTTTGGCAAAAGGTTTAGCATCAACACCATAATAAACAGACCCATAATCCAATGCACAAAAAGACTTCACCTTTTCATGTAACCCGATGGCCTGCATCGTTCTTAATGATTCATCATCAATGGACACAGCTCTTGGTTCCAATACCGTGTGTTTGTTTTGCTCAAGAACAAGCGTTTTGACACCGTATTTACCCAATAAGTTAGCAAGCGTCATACCACTTGGCCCACCGCCAATGACGACAACTTCATATTTTTCGTTTAGGACTTTTTCACTCATATTCATTAACCACTCCAGCCGCACGACTGAATTTCCATCATGCCCATGAAATTTTGTTGGTACACCAGTCTAGAAATACGTTTTTAACTTCTTAAAAACGCTTGTCCCCAATAATTCAAGGTTTTAGGCTCATGCACCCACTCCCCTGCTGGAGCATCTTCAGGAAGAACTTGCAGCTCCGCCGAGATTTCTAACCAATTACCGTCTGGATCATGAAAAAAATGAACAGGTTATTACCTGGGCCATGGCGGCCAGGCCCCCATTTAAGTGGAATATCAAAAGTCGACAAATGGTCTGCCCAATCACGAATGGCGTTCCAATTCGAAGATTCATAACAATGGTGATCAAACCATTTTTCTTTGGCTTGGAAGATGGCTAATGAATGATGTTCGTTGTCACTTCTTAAGAAGGCGGTTTTTAATTTTTTATTTTCATCAAACACATTATCACTGATTAAATAACCGACAGTGTTTTGATAAAAATCCACCATCTCTTCAATGTTGTTTGTGGCAAAAGCAAAGTGTTGTAAGCGAGCAGTTAATTCGGCTTGTTCTTTGCTCTTTTCTTCAACGCCAAAGGTTAACCAGTTACCATCAGGATCCTGAAGAGCAAACGCTTTATCATCAAAAAGAGGTGATGGAGAAGTACTTAATTGGATATTCTTCGCCAACAAAGCATCGCGCAAAAGATCCAAATTTTCCTCAGTCATTCCCATGGCAAAATATTTAAGCTCTTTCGCTTTGCCGGAAGTAAACAAAAGCTTTCTACCCGCCCAGCAGAAATATAACCTTGGTCAATGTCTTCAATAGTGTTGCCCATGGCTTTTTCATAGAAAGTTGCCATTACTAATGGATCAGGACTACCAATCGCCAAATGGCTTAAATGTGCATTAAGTGCCATACCAACTCTCCTTTGAAAAGTGAGAATAAAAACGCTTTATTATTGTTAAAAAAACACAGTCTCCTTATTGCTCTTTCTTCAACGTAAATTAAGAAAGAGCAATAAAATGAGAAGGGACAACTCTATTATTGTTCTTCGTCTACTATGGTATTTCTTAGGATGCCTATTCCAGAGATTTCCACTTCAACCACATCGCCAGGTTTCATCCACACTGGTGGCTGACGAAATGCCCCTACACCACCAGTTGTTCCAGAAACAATCACATCGCCAGGAGCCAGCTCAGTAAAGGTGGAGCAGTACTCAATCAACTTCTCGACAGAAAAAATCATGTCGTCCGTATCGGTATCCTGCATAACCTCACCATTTAAACGCGTTGTTAGATGAAGCTTCTGTGGATCAGGAATATCAGAGGTAGTAACAAGGAAAGGTCCGAAACCGCCGGTACTAGGGAAGTTTTTCCCTGGAACAAACTGAATGGTGTGTTTTTGCCAATCACGCACACTGCCATCGTTATAACAAGAGTAACCAGCCACATAATCTAAAGCGTCTTGCGCCGCAACATGGCGGGCTGTTTTACCAATAACCACAGCAAGTTCCCCTTCAAAATCCAACTTGTGTGAAATAGTTGGTCGAATGATGGCTTGTTCATGTGCCACTTGAGTATCGGCAAAACGGGTAAAAATCATTGGATATACAGGCATATCACGGCCGGTTTCTTTAACGTGGGTTGCATAGTTAATACCAATGCAAAGCGTCTTGTTTGGGCTGGCAATGACGGGAAGATAACGAATCTCATCCAATGCTATTTCCGGCATATTCGATAAATCGAGTTGTTCAATCTTCGCCAAGTTTCCGTTTTGCAAAACTTGCTGAAGATCCTGCCCTAACTGAGACTTCATTGACTCAAGATCTTTCACTACATCATCCACCACCACACCATAAGAGCTACGATTGTGGAACTCAAAAGACACTAATTTCATTCTTCCCCCTCACGACATCCTCACAATAGCGCGGTATGCCAGTTTTTTGATTGACAGATTTTTATTATGAACAACAATATAATTTCAAAATAATAAAAAATCAACAAATCCTACAATGTGAGATTAAATTAATTACCCAATATAGAGCATTCACCCTATTCAAATGTGCTAAACTCTATGAGCTTTATTTCATTGCAAGGTATAATTCAGCAGGAAATCGACGCGCCAAGGTGTTGCACTTACTGAGTGGTTCAGTATCGTTAAACATGACTACATAAAATGGGCTGAAAAATTGGAAGATAAAAACGCAGAAGTGAATAACAAAGACGTAAAGCGCAGCAGTTTAGAACGTATGCTACGCATTTTAGACTTGTTTACCCAAGAAAAACCAATCTGGTCTGTAGACGATATTTGTACAGAATTTAACTACACCCGATCTACCGGATACCGATATACCAAAGAATTGGCCGATGCTGGATTGCTTTTTCAAACAGGAAAGAGCAATTACAGCCTTGGCTCACGTATCATTCAATGGGACCGTCAGTTACGCCTATCGGACCCTCTAGTTAGATTATCGAAAGACATTGAACAACAACCGTACGAGCTAGAAGGCAAACAAGCTTGGTTGGTTTGTAGACTATTTAAGGATCAAGTTGTCTGCGTGTATCACTTTGGTAATTTAGAGACTAGTCTTAGTTATTCAAGAGGGATTCCAAGACCTCTGTTTAGTGGAGCAACCTCTAAAGCCATCTTGGCATTTTTACCAAATGCTCAGCATATGCGTCTTTTTGTAGAAAACCCGAGTGAAATAGAACAATCCCATTTAGGTACAAACTGGAAAGATTTTAGAGCGAACCTGCAAAAAATCAGAGATGACGGCTATGCATTATCAATATCAGAAGTGGATAAAACCGTATTTGGTTTAGCGGTTCCTATCCTCAGCCAAGATGGCAAAATTCAAGCAAGCATTAGTTGTGTACGCTCAGTGGAAGATTATGACCCAAAGAGAATCGCAGCCGAGGTTGATATACTTAAAAAATATGCCATCAAACTAAGCAGTGGACTGGTTTAACCTTCCTCTAACAAGCTATTAAAAAAGGCAATATGACTGAAAACCATACTGCCTTTGCTTCATAGATATAATGTGAATGCCTCTAATACTATTGTTTTACCTCAATAGCATTAGATGTAACAACATCTTTCTCTTCGTCTTTCTTATCAGAGAAACCGGCACCTGCTCCAATAGCGATTTGCAGCGACGCCCACTCTTTTATCGCTGAATTATGAACGGATGCGGCATTAATTTGTGCGGACGCTTCAGAACGAACAGTGTCCAACAAGTCTAAAAGTGTCATCGCACCATTGCGGTAGTTATTACGACCTAAGGCTAACGCTCTCCCGTAAGAAGCGGCTGCTTTATTTAATAGCTCTGTCTGTTCTTGGTATAAAGTGAAATTCGATTGAGCAACCTGCACATCTTCTACTGCTCCTATAACACTTGCCCGCCAGTCAATTTCAGCTTGTTTTGCCACTGACACTTGGGCGTCACGCTGTGCATGAAGTGCGCCACGATTGAATATGCCTAGTGAAATAGATGGACCAAAGCTCCAGCCATTCACTGAGTCTGTATTAGAAACCGTACCGTTCAGGCTTATCGATGGGTAAAGTGATGATTCATCAACACCAACCGTTGCAACCTGTTGATGAAGAATAGCTTCGTAATATCGAACGTCTGGTCGATTTCGTAATAAATCGGCAGGTACACCTATGTTAATGCCAGTGGGCATGACCAACTTCTGAGAGGTTTGTTGCATTTCTGCCATCAAGGGTCCCGCAGGTTCATCCAATAACGTCGCGATAGCAAACACTGTCGCTTTAAACTGAGCCTGATAACTTGGTAGCTCAGCCTGCGCAGCTTGCAATGCCGCTTCAGCTTGCGCTAATTCATACTGAGTAGAAGCCCCTGCAGCCACTTCCTTTTTAGTAATGTCAAGCGTCTCTTTGCGTGTTGCAATGGTATCGCGAGTCAGTTCTAACGCTTGCTGGTAATAGCGGGCATTAGAGTAATCTGCAACTAACTCCGCAAGCCAAGCTAGCCGCTCAGTTCCGACATTCGATTGAATAGCAGCAAGGTTTGCAACTGCAGCCTCACGCTCTCGACGAATGCCACCAAATAAGTCAATAACAAAACTTGCGCCTAAACTACTTTCTGAACTAATGGTTGAGCCTTGTCCTTCGGTTCCCGAACGTAGTCGTTCAAAACTCGCAGAGCCACTTAAAGCAGAGTTAATACCTTTCCCCCTAAGCTTTGCATTGGCTTCATTGATGCGCTCTTTTGCTTGCAAAATACTAAGGTTTTGCTCGAATCCTCGTTCGACTAATTTCGTTAAAAGTGGATCATTAAAATCGCGCCACCAAGCTCGATAAGCGACATCATCAATATGAGCTACATTTCCATCTGTAAATGTGGCGGGAAGAGGCGTTGTTGGCACTTCCCAATCTGGCCCTACCGCAGCACAACCTGCTAATAATAAAAAAGGCGCCATTTTTAATAATTTTATCATTCAGATATCTCCTTACGGCTCAGTTTTTTAGAAAACTGAACTGCTTTCAATACAGCTACATACAAAACGGGCACCATTAATATTCCAAAAACAGCGGAGAAAGCGATCCCTCCAAGCATACCTGTACCAATAGAATTTTGTGCATTAGCACCTGTGCCACTTGCCAGTGCTAAAGGTAAAACACCAAACGCAAACGCAAAGGTGGTCATTAAAATTGGACGAAGACGCATTTTGGCCGCCGCAATAACCGATTCGAGCAGGTCATTTCCTTGCTTCCTCAAGCTTTCTGCAAACTCTACAATCAGTATGGCGTTCCGAGCAGCAAGACCGATAGTAGTTAACATACCGACTTTAAAGTACACATCATTTGATTGACCAAATACCCATGCCGTTAACAATGCACCCAGCAAGCTAATAGGAACCGCTAGCATGACGGCAAGGGGCACCATCCAACTTTCATAAAGCGCTGCAAGCGCAAGAAATACAACAACCACGGAAAGGATATACAGCAACATTTCTTGGTTTCCTGAAAGTTTTTCCTGATAGGAAAGCCCAGTCCAAGCAAGATCGTAACCCCCACCCATGTTTCTAACCTGCTCTTCCATCACATTCATAGCATCTCCTGAGCTAACGCCTTCAGCAGCAGAGCCTTGCAACTCAATCGCGTTTTCCCCGCCATAATGCGTAATAGAAGTAGCAGCCTCTTCCCAAACTTGTTTACTAAATGCCGTCATTGGCACCATGTCGCCATTACTATTGCGCATATACCAATCATTAATGTCTGACGGCTGCATACGATAAGGTTGATCACCCATTACTCGCACATCACGCAATTTGCCATCCAGTATGAAGTCGTTAACGTAATCGCCAGCAAAAATAGTCGTTAGATTACTATTAATATCGGATAGCGTTAGACCTGTTGCCTGTGCTTTTTGTGAATCTATATCAATGGAAAGCTGTGTTTGAGTGTTAGACTCATAACCCCGAATGGAGGTTACCTTACCTGTCTGTTGTGCCGACATAGCAAGCATTTGAGCTTGCTTTTGTAGCTCCACAAGCCCCTTGCCACTAGAGTCAGTTAAATACATATTAAAGCCGTTCGATGTCCCCATACCCTGTATAGCAGGAGGCTGAAGAAAGAAAACCTGACCATATCGCCCGCCGAAAAAGTGCATGTTGGCTTGGTTGGCAATCTGCTCAGCAGAGACACCATTTCGTTCATCCAAATCCTTTAAACTAATAAACATCATGGCAGTATTCTGGCCAGATCCACCAAAACCATATCCAATAGCAGCAAAGGCACTATTAACGTATTGCCCTTGGTCTTTAAGAAGATAATTTTCTATTGCGGTCACAGTCTTTTCTGTCTGACTACGTGTAGCATTATTTGGCAGCGAAACCGATGCCATCAGTATGCCTTGGTCCTCCACTGGAACAAAACTTGTAGGAAGACGATCGTACACAAAGACAATGGCGACCCCAACCGCGACAACCATAGCAACCATTCGAAAAGGTCGACGCAGCAGTTTACCCACAGTCCCCGTGTAACCTAAATTTAACTTATCAAGACCCGCGTTAAACTTACGTGCAGGCCAAGCATTAGATTGGCCATGAGAAGGCTTCAATAACGAAGCACACATAGCTGGCGTTAATATTAAAGCGACAAAAAGAGACAATACCATCGCAGAAACGATCGTAATGGAAAACTGTCTATATATGATCCCTGTAGAACCGCTCATAAATGCCATAGGCAAAAATACAGAAGTCAACACAACGACGATACCAATCAAAGCAGGAGAGATTTCCCTCATACTTTTCTCTGTCGCTGCCATTGGGCTTAAACCTTCTTCTTCCATCACCCTTTCAACGTTTTCTACAACAACGATGGCATCATCAACCAGCAAGCCAATGGCAAGTACTAAGGCAAACATAGTTAATGTATTTAAGGAGAAACCTGTAATAGCCAGTACACCAAAAGTACCAAGCAACACAATGGGAACCACAAGCGTTGGTATGAGAGTCGCTCGCCAGCTTTGTAAAAAAACCAATATCACGATAAAAACCAGTGCGATGGCTTCAATTAATGTGTGGAAAATTTGCGTTATAGACTCTTGAATAAAAGGCGTCGTGTCATAGGGATAAACAACACTTATGCCTTCTGGAAGCTTCTTCGCTTGAGCATCAATAGCAGCATGAATTAACGTAGAGGTATCAACGGCATTGGCTCCCGTCGCTAAATTAACACTAAAGCCAACTGCATTTTTCCCATTGTATTTTGAAAATACAGAATAGTCGTCACTGTCTAACTCGACACGTGCAACATCTGCAAGAAACACAGATGAACCATCATCATTGGTAGAAATAACAATCTTTCTAAAGTCATCAACAGACGTAAGTTGTGATTGTGCCTTAAGAAGAATTTTTACTTGTTGACCCTTTTCGTTTGGAATTGCACCAAGCGATCCAACCGTTACATTGGTATTTTGTGCCGAAATAGCACTTGTTACATCACTGGGTGTTAACGAGTATTTATAAAGCTTGTTAGGATCAAGCCAAATACGCATCGCGTATTCTGAGCCAAACGTGTTTACTTGACCCACACCTTCTACACGCTGAAGCCTCTTCTTCATCTGCTGAGAAAATAAATTCCCCAATTCAACACCAGAGTATCGGCCATCTTCAGACACCAAGCCACCCACTAATAAGATTGAACTAGTAGAACGGGTAACAGTGACGCCAGTTTGAGTAACGACAGAAGGTAAAGAGCTTTCTACGACTTTTAGTTTGTTTTGGACTTGTACTTGAGCAGTATCTGGATCAACGCTACTGTCAAAAACAAGCGATATGCTAGAGCTACCTTCACTGGACGTGGACGTCATATAAAGAAAACCGTCCAAGTCTGTCATGCCATCCTCAATGACAGAAGTCACAGAATCGGCAACGATTTGTGCTGATGCTCCAGTGTATGTGGCACTAATTTGAATAGTTGTTGGAGCGACTTCGGGATACTGAGAAATTGCCAAACTTTTTAGACCAAAAGCGCCCCCTATCATCAGCGCAATGGCAAGTACCCAAGCAAACACCGGACGATGTATAAAAAACTGTGTCATAGGGTATTACTCCGACAGAGACGTTTGTGAATGGCTAGGAGACAGTTTCATATCGTTAGCTTGAGATGGCGCAATGTCTTGAGTTGTACCATCACTATTAATGGAGACTTCTACAGGAGTAACTGCAACGCCCTCTGACAAATTCTTCTGCCCATCAACAATCACTTGTTCGTTAGCAGAAATCCCTGAACGTACAATCCAATTATTCTGATAACTACCATAGGTTTTTAAGCTAACTTTTTTAGATTTGCCGTCGCTATCAACGACGAAAGCGGAAAATAAACCATCGGCGCCATGAGACCCTGCTCTTTGAGGAATAAGAAAGGCTTTCTGACTACCAAGTTGCAATATTCCACGTACAAACATCCCAGGCAGAATGATATGATCGGGATTATCAAACTGGAAACGGACGGTTACCGAACCAGTGGAAGTAGAAACCGTTGGTGAATAAGTAACCAGTGCACCAGAACCTTCTAAAATATCATTGTCGCCGACCTGTAACTGAGCAGAAAGTTTCTCTCCAGTCTGTACGGCACCTTGCTCGATCTGACGACGAAAACTCAACATATCTTCTACAGGAGCAACCATATCAATAAAAATAGGATTTAGTGTCGTCACTGTTGTAAGGGAATCAGTTTGTCCTGAAGAAACCAAATCACCAAGAGAAACATTGGAGACGTCTACAATCCCGTCAATAGGCGAAACAATAGTCGTCCAGCCCAATTGTATTCTTGAATATTTCAAAGCTGCTTCTGCAGACAATAGCGTCGCTTTAGCGGAAGCGAGCTTCAGATTCTGCCGTATCAACATCAGCAGCTGTATAGCCTGAGCCTTCTAGTTTTTTAGCTCTATTATAAGCGGACTGTTTAACTGGTAAATTTGCCTGAGCCTCCGCAACAGTGGCCTCATCGGCTGCCACTGTTGCTTGATAACTTGAATCATCTAATCGAAAAAGCGGGTCACCTTTTTTAACTTCGGCACCCGCTTTATATAATTTATCAATGACAATACCAGTCACTCGAGGTCGAATATCAGCTTTTTCATAAGCAACAGCCCGACCTGGAAGCTCAACGATAATTGGCACTTCCTGTTGCTTCACTGTTATCACGCCTACTTGCTGGGGAGGTAAAGAAGGTGGTTGTTGAGCCAATGCACTAAGAGGTAGCGCTGCAAACAAAAAATTTACTAACAAGTGATATGGTTTAATTTGTTTCATACAAATTCCCTAAGTTAAAAAGGATCTATAGCTACCAACAACATAAATTAATGAGTCATAGATGATTAAGAAGATCATACGGAAAAGAAAAATATTGCACAATGCGCAACATTTTCATTGCAGGCAATAATTGTCATTTATATTTTTAATTCCTTAAAATATGCACTTTTTTTTATTTTTTAAAATAACCTAGAGAGCTGTTAACATAACGTTATTTACTATTTGGCGTACATTAAGAGAGATAGCGATGTTAGGTCTTAGAGAGCGTAGGCGTATTGAGATGGCTCGCGATATACATAAAGCAACACTTAAGCTCGCTTGCAAAGATGGCTTTAGTGCTGTTACAACCCAGTGCCATAAGTAAATATGTTGGTATTAGCCATAGAACTTTTTTCAATTATTACGAAAATAAAGAGTCCGCTCTGATGAGTGGAGTACCTGACATATCAGAGGAATCGATTGAACGTTTCTTGAAAAGTGAACTTCCTATAAAAGAAAACCTTCGTCTATTAATGTTTGATTTCATGCAAGCTGCAACAACAAATAAAGAGGAACTACTTATTGTATTAGAAATTGTTCGTACCCATCCCAAGGCAGGACAAATTCAGTTAGCCAGAATGTCAGAAGCAAGGAGTCATTTAAGCCAACTACTCGCGATGAAGATCGAAAACAGCTCGGCATTGGTACTCGATATCTTAGCTGAAATGCTTTTATTCAGCGGATGGACTGGTATTTTACGTTGGTTAAAGGAGCCAATAGAGCTCGAAGAAGCATTTGATGTTTCTTGGGAAGCGCTAGGAGAAGTCACCAAGATTTTAACCGTTTAATTATCTAAAGAACTTGAAGGTGTTAAAAAAATTGACGACTTTCGTTCATGAAGCAATTGTCTTTATTCGCTATCTGCATGCTTTAACCACCCTCACTAATCACAATAACACCATCTACAACAATATTTAGCCCAAAAATAAAGCCACTCACTAGTCACACTGGCGAGGGGCTCCAGCTCTGGTAGTCAAGTAAAACATTGATTACAAAACATAAAGAGCCTCAGGTGAGACTCTTTAAACTTCACAGATTAATATAACAGGATGCAGGTGATTACCTTACACACTATTCTTGGCCGATCGTATTGATGAGCGTACCCATAGGACCAATTTCAACCTCAATTATATCTCCAGGTTTCATCCAGACTGGAGGTGTACGTTTTGCGCCAACGCCACCGGGTGTGCCACTGACAATGACATCTCCAGGGGATAATGGAGTAAAGGCTGAGACATACGCAATAATCTGAGCAATAGGGAAAATCATGTCGCCAATCGGTTGATCTTGCATGACTTCACCGTTTAAGCGTGTAATAACATGGACGTGTTCTAGGTTGCCTGCCTCATCTGGAGTCACCATGTAAGGGCCAAATGGCCCAGTTGTTGGGAAGTTTTTTCCCGGTGTGAACTGTCTTGTATGCCATTGCCAATCTCGTATAGAGGCATCGTTAAAACAGGCATATCCTGCCACATGATTCATTGCTTCCGCTTCGGCAATGGCGCGACCACCTTTGCCAATGATCACGGCAAGTTCTCCTTCATAGTCTAAGCTTGTGGATACGTTAGGCATCAGAATTTCTGATTTATGAGCCGTTAAACTGTCGGCAAAGCGTATAAATATAGATGGATTAGCCACTTCATCGCGTCCGGTTTCTTTGCGATGTGATTCATAATTATGGCCAACACAAAATATTTTATTCGGATTGGGAATCACAGGAAGTAAGGTGACTTGTGAATAGGCAAACGTTTCGTGTGTTTCTAGCGTTGTCAGTGCATTGTTGGCTATCGCTGTTTTCAGATCCGTGGGAGCTGACGCAGTTTTTAGGTCGTATACGATATCGTTTTCTAAACGACCATAACTTGCGGTGCCATTTGGACGTAAAAAGCTGAGATATTTCATATTATTGGCTCTCTTTATTTGTGTTTTTTATCCGTTGTTCGGGTTCCCATTGGCGGCGAAATCTGAAGTTCTCTTCTGCTTGTCTCAAGCCTTGGAAGTCTTTGTCAGATGTTCCCCATTGGTCGATTCGGTTTGCCGGCCATGTCCAATCTTCAGGCGCTCCCACAGGGTAGTCTTCGGTTATTTTTTCAACGGCAGTGGAAAACTCAATAACAGCGCCAAATGGTGCAATAAAATAAGCAAATACATTGGCACCAGGGCCGTGGCGACCAGGTCCCCAAGCGGGTGTCATTTGGTGATCTCTGAGTCGGCCAATGCCGCGCATGACGCCATCTAGGTCCGCCATTTCAAAAGCAATATGGTTTAGTGAACTAAAGCCTGCTCGAGCAAAAGCGGTGCTGTGATGTGAGTCGTTACAGCGTACAAACACCATGCCTTTGGTACGGTCTGAAACACGGAAGTTAAGTACTTCCTCTGCAATGTCTGCGGTTTTTTCTGCATCTGTTGAATTGAACACCACATGGGTTAATTTGACGGGAAGATCCTGCCCTTGCATGGCTGGAACATCCGTTGCCCCAACGAGAAAGCGAAATAATTCCCCCTCTGGCAGTTCGACAATGACACCTTCACCACCGCCTAGGTCAGCTGATACTTCACGTTTTGCCTTCAAACCACGCTCATGAGACTTTGTCACAATGTGCTGCAGTTCTTCTTCATTACAAACAAAGGTCGTTGAGCGTACAAAGCGATCTTCACCTTCTTCTAAGGCGACCAAGTACGGGAAGGTGCCAGCGCCCCGAATATAATAGGTGTTGCCTTTTTGGCCTCCAGAAGCAGCACCCCAGATGTCTATTAGAAAGTCATGGGCCTCTTTGGCTTTGGGTAAAACGAGTTCAACACTGCGTAATTTCATGCGCTTTTCTCCAAGTTAACATTCATCTGCATATGGTCTAATAAAGAAGTGAGCAAACCCGATACGTCATTCAGTGCCGTTCCGTAAACATAGAAATCAGGGCGAATAAGTACGCTATCGACTTCCGCTTCTTTCAACCAATTTAAAATGGCGCCCTTGTCGTCCAGTGTAGTGACGTCAGTAATGCTAATGTCATAACGGGGCATGTTTTGGTCTATGAAGTGCTTGGCGGCCTTTACTGCTTTTTTGCCTGTCACAAATAACCGCCATTTTTCTTTGATCACGTTGTCCATTAAATTCCCATTAATGTGAGGCTGGATAAAACGTACTCCGGCTTTCGTCGTTTCTGTTGCAATCACTCCTGACTGAATCGCTGGTATTAACTCTGCCGCGGTATTGGGGAGTTCGTTTTGCGCTGCTTTTCTTCGCACTGTGGCGTCACGTTCAGAGGCTTTTTGAGGATCCAAAATGCAGATATATTTTCCTGCCTCTATGGCAGAGGAGATAACAGATCGAACGTGAGGATCCCGCTCTATTTGGTAGGTATCCAATAAGGCTTCGTGACTTAATCCCTGCGTAATCGCTGACATTTTCCAGGCCAGATTAGCGACATCTCGCAATCCATGGCACATTCCTTGACCGAAGAAAGGCGGAGTTTGATGGGCTGCGTCACCCGCCAAAAATACCTGACCAAGCCTCCATTGTTCTGCAATCAGACCATGAAAACGATAGGTTGCGGCACGAACAATCTTATGCGGCACACCGTTTAAATACGGTCCTACGAGTCTCTAGAACTTTATCTGGCTGCATCATTGATTGATCATTTTCCCCAGGCAGCAGCATCATTTCCCAGCGGCGATGATTACCACGACCTGGGACAATCGTGATAGGGCGTTTGGGATCACACAACATGACTGAAAGTTGTTGTAAATCTGCTTCGTCTGGCACGCCAGTAAAGTTGGGAAACTGCACGTCTCCGTCTACTTGCGCATCCACCACTAACCAAGGCTCTTCGAATTGCAAATCCTCAAGTTTGATGCCTAAGGATTTGCGCACCTTACTGCTTGCTCCATCACAGGCAATCACCCAGCGCGTTTTTTCGCTTGTGACTCCGCTTGATGTTTTTATATTTAGCGTTACGCTTGAATCTGTCTGTGTCAGGCTGTCAAATTCAGAGCCTAACCGTAAAGCAACATTAGAGTATTGCTTAAGCGCTTGACGCAGATGATTTTCAAGCTCTGGCTGGTAGAAAAAATAATCATTAGACCAACCATATGGACGAGGTTTACCCACCGTCCCCATATAACGCATGACGCCGTAGTCTGCACCAATATGTAAATGACCCTGAGTGTCACGCATGTCATTTAGCACATCGTTGATGACTCCCGCGGACTGAAATAAACGCATCATTTCATGGTCAAGATGTACTGCTCGAGGTAAAGGAAATGGATTAATTTCTTTTTCCAGAACCAAGACTTTTAATCCAGATTTGCCAAGTAAATTGGCAGCCAAAGCACCTACTGGTCCACAACCAATAATCGCTACATCGAACATGGAGTAACCTCATAAGACAATAAAAAATGAAACAAAAGAACGTGTGTACCCGATCATGAATCACTAGGTATCACGCATACCAACGCTTCAACTGACAATACCGTTGGCAGCGATAAATCCGTTTTCCTCAATACCTGAGATGGCACATATTTCGTCGTTCTCACCGATATCACCGGAAATGCCAATCGCGCCGATAATGGCTTTTTCATGATCCAGAATTAAAACCCCGCCAGGGGAAGGCACCATTCGGCCCTGACTGATGGTGGTTAATGTATTGATGAACTGAGGGTTCTTCTGGCTGCGTCTGGTTAATTCACTAGAACCGAACCCCATTCCAAGGGATCCCCATGCTTTACCAAAGGCAATATCAAATCTCGCAATCCCGGCACCATCTTCGCGTTTAAAAGCAATTAAATGTCCACCTGGGTCTAAAACGGCTATGGCGAGCGGGGAAAAGTTGTTTTTCCTCGCTGCTTTTAAAGCGGAATCTATAATGTTTGAAGCATTAATTAGTGTCAGTGAACTCATTTTGGGGCCTCTACTTAATAGAAAAGTAAACGTTTTAATAGAAAAGTAAGCGTTCTAATTTCAAGTCACACAAACATGGCAAGCATGCCTAAGTGGGAGTCAGGACGAGGGATGGTAAAACTAACGTGTTTCCAATCGTCCGCAGCGGGGCGTTCTAGGCATTTGTGTAGCCAAGCTTGCATATTGGGCCAAGCAGAAATATCAATATTGGCCGTAGGAACTAAGGTCATTACTGCCGCGACATTTAAATCCGCTGCACTAAAGCGATCGCCTAGTATGTATTCTTTATTTTCTAGGTGTTTGTTTAACACATCCCAGGGACGCGATAGCTTTTTCACGGCTAGGTTAAACTCTTCAACATTGCGTGATTCTGGCGCAAACAGTAAATTATTGGCCGACGCCAGTAACAAAGGTTTTTCTATTTCGGTGATGGCCCAAATGGTCCACTGCATCATCAATGCGTCTTCTTGCAAACTTTGGGGCGCTAGCTCACCGCCGACTTTTTTGGCCAAATATAAATTGATAGCCAGCGATTCGAATAAGGTAAGACCACCGTCTTCAAGAGCGGGAATACGGCCATTGGGATTTATCTTTAAAAATTCAGGACTATGGGTGCTGCCATCTAAGAAATTAGTTGGCTCATGATGAAAATCTATTCCCAGCTCTTTTAGCATCCAAGCGCAACGGTTGGCTCTTGAATGCAGGGATCCATATAACGTTGTCATAAGAAACTCCTTAATGATGGCGTTATTGCGTCCTTAACGTAGAGGCAATAACGCTGTTAATTGTTGTTTTTATTTCTGTGTGGACGGAACCCAAATGCCATGGAAGCCTTCGTGCACACGACAGGGAAATTTCACGATGGCAACAGGGCCTTGGCTGAGATTTCGAGCGTCTAAAATCACCAAATCAGTACGGTTTTCATCCCGTCGGCCAACCATAGATAACAGCCAACCATCACCTTCTTCAGCATCTGGGCTGCGCGGAACGAAGCAGGGTTCTTCTGGGGAAGAGTTTGGCCCGGCATAGTAAAAGTCGAGCTTGTTTTCTTGCTCGTCGAAATGGCCAAGACAGGTAAATGGAGGCCCCTTCGGACCAGGTTCTAGCATTGGTCCTAATTCTGTATTATTGGTGCCAAACCAAAAATGACGCGTTCTGCGCATGGCAAAACGGGCATCGATAACGGGCATTTCGCCAATGTGATTAATGAAGCGTTTGATTTCAACGGAATCGCTATCATTACTAAGGTCTACAGTCCAGCGTTCACCGAAAGGAGGTAATTCATGAGCATCTGGATTATGAATGTCAGGAAATTGGCTTAACCAGCCGGACTCGGTGACAAATTGATCCAGTATCAGTTTAGAACCGTCTTCCCAAGCATTAAATGTGTGGGTTTGCATGACAGACTTATTGACGTTAAACCAGCGAATTGCTTTTACACCACGGTCTCGAGGGATCACTCCGACATGGGTTGTCTTGCTGCTATCCCAATGCCAGTAAGGTTCACCTTGTTTTACTCTGTCCCAATCACATACCATCGGGCAAATGACGAAAGCGATATAGTTTTCTGAGACTAAGAAGTCGTGCACCATGGAACAGTAAGGCGCTTTGAATCTTTCAGAGCGAGTGAATTTGCCTTCTTTGTTGATGATGTAAATTTCTATTTCATCACTGGCTACCCCTTCGCAGTTATAAGCAAAGGCAATGCATTCTCCGGTTTTTGGATCAAATTTTGGGTGCGCAGTGAAGGTTTGGCTAGTGAGCTGCCCATCAAAATCGGTTTCACCTAGGGTAGTTAAATCATCTGGATGAATTTCATAAGGACGCCCCGACTCTTTCAGTGCGTACAATTTTTTGTTAAGCAACATCACTGACGTATTAGCCGTATTGTGGTCTTCTTCTCTCACCGCGTCTGAGCTGGTAAAAGGGTTACGGTATGAACCAAAAAGTGCGCGACGGGCTTGTCTTTCAAGCTCAAACTTTTTGGTGCGAACAAACCTAGTGGTTAAGTCTGCATGGCCTTGCTCAAATCTCACCATATGTACCATACCATCCCCATTTAAGAAGATGTCATTAGGGTGGCGTGGTCTATATGTGTGATCAGCACTGTTTCGGTAATAGGTTCCCTCTAATTCAGCAGGGATACTACCTATGACTTCAAGGTCATGCACATGTCCTTCTATACGAACAGGAGCTGCGTAACCTTTAAAAGTCAACTCATCAGGAAATTGCATTCCAACGTTATTGTGACTCATGATTTTACTTCCTACTTCAATTACCATTGTTATTCATGACTTTTATATTTGCGTAAACTTGGCCTGCTTGATCTACACCATGCTTGGTATACTTACCGTAACATCCGCTTTTTTTAATAGGCTCTGAGCCTTTATCACTAAGGTCACTGCGATGGCGCTAATGATGACAGTTGCCCAAGCTAGTCCCTGATAGCCAACCGTCGCAACGATAACGCCGCCCAGTAGAGGCCCTATTGCGGACCCAATCATCATCATGGCTGGTGTAGCCGCTACTGCGCGACCAGTTGGATCTATTCTGGCCAATAGGCCAAACACAAAAGTGTGGGTAAAAATTACGAGCGTGACGTAAAACGCGACGGGAATGGCATACAACAAAAAATTGGATGATGCATGCGTAATAGACAAGGCAAACAGGGCTTGTAAACAAGGGCCAGCAATAGCAACCTTGATAGGTGATAACCTCTTTTGCAGTAATGAGGCAACTATCCCAGGGGTTAAGTTGATGAAACTCATGACAATTAAAACGGTTTCCACTTGCTTTCTATCAAAATTGTGCAAGTCGCCAATCCTGTCAACAAATGAAAACACCATTGCTTGATTCAATGTTAGACAGCTAACAACACAAATAAACATCCATACTGCGGGTTTGGATAAAATTTTTGCGGTGACTTTATTCGCTTGATTTTCATCTTTATTATGATTTGTTGTTTCATCAGAAACCTTAGGAAAAAAGAAAAACATAACGATAGCGGCGCATGCCATTAGGGCAAAAAAGGCAATAAAAATAGCTATGCCACCAATTTGTTTTGTTGCCTGAGGAAGCAGTGCAAATAGCACAATGGCTAAAACCCCTAAAGCAACATTTACTAAGCCAAATAAGCGATGAGGATTCTCTGTTTTTCCTATGGTTCCATGAACGGATGAAAGGGCTGCCCCCGCCCCCAACCCCGCAATGACATGTAATATTATGAGCATCGAAAAGCTTTCTGAAACTACAGACAGTTTTGATGCCGTAAAGAATGAAGCCGATGCAACTGCAAAACCAAAGGCTGCAACATAGCGATGGTTGAGCCGAGTATATTTAGGCGATAAAATAATACTTGAGATCACGATACCGACAAGAAACAAAGTCACAGTAAGCCCAGCTTGCTGTGGAAGTAAGTGGTAATCTTGCATTAACACACTTATCCAAAGGGGAGCGCGGCTAAATCCACCATACCAGCCATATGGCCTATCCCCAGTACTATTTTGCTTTGTGTACTATTTAATTTGATCATTTTTATTCTCTCTTATTATTGTTATTTGAAGTGTTAAATCATTGCCGCACCTAGCTTATAAATTCCAAGTGGCTGTTAAGACAACGGCTTCAATTGAGCGGTTTTGTTTAAGACCTTGATGACGTAAATAAGACAATTCATATCGATTGCCAGATTGTTGCATGATGGATATCCCCCCACCGAAGACGGCGTATGTTGGTTCATCAACGTATTCGTCTAAGTCGTTGACGTATTCTTGCTCTATGCCGATAACAACACTTGGCGATAAGGTGTTTGGTCGAGCTTCTTTTTCAAAACGTAAATGCCCCCAAACCGTGCCATAATTTTCAGTACTACCCACTTCACCGGAAGAGACCGTGCCAAAACTGTCCGCTGTTGCTTCAAGGAAATTGCGTTGGAATTGCATGCCTAAAACAGGATGTAATACCCAGCCTTCTGGGATTTTGTCGAAATCATTATTGTGGTAATTACCAACGAGTTCCGACTGTAGATAAAAGTGATCATCGCCAGGTTTATGTGTCCGTATGAATGGGCCAGCGGCCACCTTCAGTTCTTGTTTCCCCCAAGAATATTCTGTACGTAATGTGGCCCCCCAGTGATCGCTGAACTTATTGATCACATCAAAACGTAAACCAGCACCATGTCGCTTAATGGTTCCCGCGTCCACAATATCTAAATCCGTTTGTTCACCAAATACACCAAAGCTCAACATGGTATTGACATCAAGAAAGCGTATGTACTGAGCATCCATCCTTCCAATATCACCATCTAGTTGCACTTCATTATCGCCACCATTGGATAAAGTGCCGGTAACATTGAAACGCAGAAGAGATCTTCCATCCGACAACATGTGTTGAACAGTAAGAGGCGCTACAATGTCAGAGGTATCATCTTTATAGTCTGCACTAGATGAAGCGGATTTGGCTTTGCCTATAGTTGTTCTCGCTTGCCCTATACGCCACTGCACGCCACCAAAGGTATCGCCATTGCTAAAAGAGACTCATCAGTCCAGCTTGTCCAAGGTTCATTTGCGCTTGTATAGAAAGAGGGAGTGAGTGTGTATCACGGGATGTCTCTTCACCAATCGCATGAGGCATGATGAACATTGCTGAAGTTGCACTAGTGTAAAGAGCTAGTAACTTATATTTCATTTTCATAATTTCACCTGCATTTTTATTTTTATTATTTGAGTTGTGATTAGTTATTAATCACAGCGCCACTATAATGCGTCTGAATTAAAGTGATGAAACAGATTGTATTAATGATTTCCATTGATATTATTAATACCTATAGTTGGAAGTTAAGGAGCTCCTATGCGTCTAGATAAATTTGACTTGAATTTATTGATTGTGCTTGATGTATTGCTTGAGAAGCGCAATGTCACGAGAGCAAGCGAGCACTTGCATATTGGGCAGTCTGCTACGAGTGCCGCATTGGGGCGATTACGAGAGTATTTTGATGACAGCTTACTGGTGCCCGTTGGACGCACGATGGAACTCACACCACTAGCAAAAAGCTTGGTAGTACCTGTTCGAGATACCTTGATGCGAGCAAGGGCAACCATTTCTTTACGCCCCGTTTTCGAACCAGAAAACATTGTGCGTAATTTTACCGTGGCTGCATCAGACTACATGATCGATATATTGATCGCTCAGTCTTCTAGAGAGCTTGCTAAGAGTGCGCCTAGTATGCGGCTGGATATGATCATCCCACCAAAGGATGTATTTGATGCATTTGAGCGAGGTGAAATTGATTTATTATTTTTACCAAAGCAGTATTCAGATCGATTTCAACACCCTCAAACAGAAGTATTAACCGATATTCAAACATGCATGGTGTGTGAACACAGTGAACTCAATGAACTTAGCATGGAACAATATTTGGATATGGGGCATGTTGCCATTCGTTTAGGTGATGAACACAGTATTACCCATGAAGAATGGTTTTTACCGCGTTATGGTAAACAGCGTAGAATAGAATGTACGGTAGACCATTTTAGTTCCGTTCCTTTATTAGTAATAGGAACAAATCGCATTGTGACCTTACATAGACTTATTGCTGAAGAAATGGCTCAACGCTTCCCAGTTAAATTGCTGCCAGCGCCATTTGAAATGGAACCTGTGACTGAAATTATGATATGGCCACGTTACCTCAACGACGATCCAGCACATATGTGGCTAAGAAATACGGTTTTAGCACAAGCAAAGAAAATGCTAAACAAACCAGTCGATACTAGTAATGAAACTGTCGGAACTAATAAATAACACAATAAATGATTTGATTGCTTATTTTTCCCAAACGAAGAGCTATACCTAAAATAGATAGTTCTACCTGATCATTCACTAGATATCGACAGACTTTGTCAGACTAGCCTCCATCACTAATCACAGTACCACCATCTACAACGATATTTTGCCCAGAAATAAAGCCACCCGCCCTACTTGCCAGCATCACCGCGACACCGGCAATTTCCTCTGGTTCCCCCACTCTACGAAGTGGAGTGGCGAGTAATCGGCGTTGCATAAACTGCTCGTTTTCAAGTAATTCTGTGGCTAACGGTGTTCGGATCAATCCGGGAGAAATGGCGTTCACTCGCACGCCTTTAGGCCCCCATTCGACGGCTAGATTGCGCGCTAGCTGCGCCAATCCGGCTTTAGATAAACCATACAGGCCAATGGCTTTATTGCCTCTTAGTCCAGCAATACTAGACATTAAAATCACCGATCCTTGACCTCGTTCCGCCATATCAGGAATCAGTGCAGAGCAAAGTCGTAATGCACTTTTTAAATTGATTGACATGACCAAATCCCAGTCATCATCAGTGATTAACTCTATTGGCCCAGCCGGCCCTTGTACGCCAGCATTCGACACAAAAACATCAATACGACCGTAAACCGCTTTGGCTTGTTCAACCAGCTTATCTATGTCCTCGTTACAACTTAGATCACAGGCAATAAAAAACGCCCCACTTTTTTCGGTATTCGAATCCGTTCTATCTGATGCAATTACCTTGGCGCCATGAGCGATCATGGTATCGACAATAGCCGAACCTAGTCCACCGTACGCGCCTGTAACCAGTACCACCTTATCTTGTAGCGAAAATAGTGAACTCATTGTAATAAAGCCCGCTCTACTAACTGATGTAAACTCCCATCATGTTGAAAACCCACTTCATCGGCAGCAGGAGTTTCTAGCGGTGGAAAGCGTCCAAACAAGTTTTCGATCATGGAATTTGGCTCATAGCTCACCAGTTCTTTCGCGTTCTGCTGATAAACCGAGCCGATAGCATCGACCATGTCTGCCATGCTGAAACAGAGTGTCGGTAAGGTAAAAGTCCGATTCTCTTTTAATTTGCTCTCTTCTACCGCTGCGCCATGGATAAGGTTTTCGACTATATTTGGCAAAGACGATGCCCATGTTTTTGCTTGTGGAGACATGGGGCAAACGAAAGTATGCCCCTGAGAGACTTCACGAATAATATCGCTCAAAAAAGCCGACAATTGACCCGTTTCTGCTGGCGGGCGAGCCAACACTCCGGGTAAACGTAATGAACGCCCATCGACCCAGCCTCGGCGACTAAAGTCGTTGATCATCACCTCGCCCACGACTTTGTGCGCGCCATAACTCATCTGAGGTTTCAGTGGCGTATCATCGGTGACCAAATCTGGCATGGTGCCGAAAACCGCAATGCTACTAGCGAATACCAATACAGGTTTGTGCCCTGTCGACTCGGTTTGTGCTTTGCAGATTTCCAGCAAGGTCATGGTGGCATCAATATTGACACGACGACCGAGCTGATCATTTTTTTCCGCCATGCCACCGGGAATACTGGCCAGATGGTAAATAACATCCATGGGGAAACGCCCTAGAGTGTCTTTCAACCATTGATCGTCTGCAAGATCGCCGCTCTGTTGCTCAACCACTAAATCCAGTGATGAACTATCCACAACAGGCTCATCAAACTGGCGATCTAATAAGGTCAAACGCGAGACCTTGCTTTCTCCAACTCGGCCTTGTGAAAGAATATGGTTTGTCAGTGCTTGTCCAACAAAGCCATTTGCGCCCGTAATTAATACATGCATCTGACAACCCTTATTTATTTGTTCGCGATGACTTTTTGCGCGATCACTCCGAAAGGACCATCACGGCCATCATCAAATTTGGCTTGCATACGGACAGTGTCACCAAAACGCATATACTGAGTTTTGATTTCACCAAGATCAATTTTCTCAATCACTCTTCGCTCTGCTATACACGCTGATCCAGCATCACGGGATTTATTAGAAACCGTGCCAGATCCGATCACACAACCTGCGCTTAATTTGCGCGTTCGTGCTGCATGAGCAATCAATTGCGGAAAAGAAAAGTTCATTTCGCTGCCATGAGGCTCGCCAAAGCGCTCACCATTCCAGGTGACATTAAGATGCATATTAAAACGGCCATTTTTCCAAGCCTCACCCAATTCATCTGGGGTAACAGCAACTGGCGCAAAACTGGATGACGGCTTGGCTTGTATAAAACCAAATCCCGTTGCCATTTCACGAGGTCCAAATGAGCGTAAACTCCAGTCATTAATCTGCACCAACAAACAAATCGCCTGAGCCGCTTCGTCCAGAGTCGCCGCCATAGGAACTGGCCCAGTAATCACCCCAAACTCGCCTTCAAAATCGATACCATCCTCTTCACTGGGCATAAGAATGTCAGCGGTTGGCCCTTGAAAATCATCGCTCGCCCCTTGGTACATCACCGGAATCGTGTCGAAATCGGGAATAGGTTTGGTATTAAACGCCTCTTCCATCAATTTACCGTGATTGATAAACGCAGAACCGTCTAACCATTGCGGGCTTCTTGGCAAGGGTGCAAGGCAAACAGACGAATCGAAATCAAAGGCTGTATCTACTTTGTCTGCATTTAATAAATCGTACAAAGCCTGAAGATCCGCTACTTTTTCTTGCCAGTTTTGTACCGCTGACAATAAGTTAGGCGCGATAGCCGTGGCATCCACCGCTTTGGTTAAATCTTTTGAAACAACAACAAGACGACCATCTAAGGTGCCATTGGGTAAGGCTGCGAATTTCATTATATGACTCCTTATTTAGCCAAGGCGTTAGCCAATTGATCGTCGTACTGCCCACCGACGAGAATAAATAACATGCGACACATTTTCCCAGAACGATTCGCCCACGCATGGTTGGTACCACGCTGAACAACCACACTACCGGGTTTTAAAATGGCTTCGCCTTTGTCCACAATTAGGGTCAACTCACCCTCAATAACAATGCCGTAATCCACTGACTCAGTACGATGCATCAAAGGATGAGGCGAATCCTCTTTGACGGTAGAGGCATCTTCATCACCGACTTTGGAAAACATATCTTTCATCTTGCCTTTGCCCTGAGCCAAAAACTCCTCAGTGTCTGGCGGAATATCAACAAATCGAATTCGAGTGCCAGATTTCATTGGCGGCAAAACAACTGGCCCAAGAGTTGGGTCTGATTGTGTGTGAGTAATCTGAGCCGGAGTCTCGCTGGTATTCCATACTTCATGAAATCGAGTGCCCGGCACCGCTTCTAAATCCATTACAGTATTAAGTGGGCCATTTTCTAAAATAATCGCGTTACCCTGTTCATCATGTCCCGTGACCACACGGTAAATATCGGGAAAACTCATGGAAAAAACCTCTCTCATTATTAAAAGGTACATACGGAACAAATAAAAAAATGGCAGTGAACACAAGCGCATTACACTGCCCAAGGGAGTTTTAAATAGGCTGGCTTAACGCTATTAGAGACTGTCCCATAATTTTTGAGTGTTCAGCTTTATCGCCACCATTGATCTCGATATGGCACAAGCGAGCTGAGTTTTCGACCACCATGCGGCAACGATCCCAACGGCGATCATGAAATTTGTCCAACGCAGCTTGAAGGTCATCGTTCGCGGCTAATTCATCAGCCAAGACGATACCGCTTTCAATACCAATTCCTGCGCCGGAGGCAAGATGAGGGGTGGTCGCCGCAACCGTATCACCTATCATCACGAGACGACCTCTGTTCCAAGGGGCTGGAACCAACAAATTCGCAAGCGGACGGTAATCAATATTCGCTTCCGCCTTTAAGGCATGAGGAATCAATGCCTTAATGATTGGATTAGGAAACTGCGCCATCAAACCTGCAAAAACTTGTGGCCAAGTCTCTTTGTCGATGTGTTCTTTCGTCGGACGATCTTCGGTAATAAACATGTACATGTGAGTGTCGGATACTGGGTTTACACCAAGCTTAAGGTGATCTCCCATCCACATGGTCACGCGATTGATCTCTGCGGGACGAGGCATAATGGCACGCCATACCCCTTGCCCTATGTATTCTGGATCAGGCACTTCTGGGAAGAATTCTTTGCGTAGTTTAGAGTGTACGCCATCTGCACCAACAACAAGATCATAGTCGTGTGTACTTCCATCGGTAAAAGTGACAACGGCACCAGATTCAGTCTGTTGAATATCTGTATAGGTGCAGCCTAGGCGAACATTGACACCCGATTCAAGGGTTGCATTCGACATAATGCGAGCAAGAGTAGGACGGAAAATACCACCACTGCCGCCCACTGAAGAGCCAACAGGGCTTGGTGTTGGCAATTCCATAATTAAAGGGCCATGAGCTAAGTGAATCGCAACGCCATCGGTCACACACCCTTGTTCAACCACTTGCTGATAAATCCCAAGGCTTTCTAATGCACGCATAGACGCGCCATTGATGCTGATACCCGCACCCAACTCACACCACTCCGGATCAATCTCAACAAGATCAACTTGAATGCCATGACTGCGCATTCTGATTGCTGTGGCCATACCGGAGAAACCACCACCAATGACCAATACTTTGTTTACTGCAGCCATTTAATGACTCCTTATTTTTGTTGTTAGTAGAATGAATTAATGTCTGTTAATAAAATTGAAACCATGCCCATCGAATTAACAAAAACGGGGACTTTTTCTAATGTCTTACCAAGGCAAGGCCCCTGAATACACAACCCCGTGTCAGGTTCAAATAAAGCGCCATGAGCATGACAAGCCACATGTTGCTTTTTAGCATCCATGTAAGCATCTTTACGCCATGCCATGGGTGCGTTACGCACATGAGGACATGCATTGCGCCAACCATAAAATTCATTGTTAAATTTCACCACGAACAGTAAATCTTGCCCGGCTTCGTTTTCTAAAAAGCCTCTCGTTTCGCCTTCTTTAAGATCATCAACGTGACAAAGCTCAACGGTGTTTTCAGTCAACATCATCACAACACCTCATTTTTAACGTCGTCACTATTCGCGTATTTTGGCTTAAGCAGAAAATGCGCAAGAGCAGGTAACAAAACCAGCGCTCCTAACATGTTCCAAATGAACATAAACGCCAGTAATAACCCCATATCTGCTTGAAACTTAATCGGGCTAGCAATCCAAGTAATGACCCCAACAGCCAAGGTTACACCGGTTAACATCACCACTTTACCGGTGAAATTTAGCGCTCTTAAATAGGATTGAGATAAGCTGGTACCTTGACGTAATCCCACCAAGGTAATAGACAAAATATACAAGGCGTAGTCGATACCAATGCCAACACCTAGAGCAATAACGGGTAAGGTAGCGACTTTCACACCCATGCCTAATTGCACCATCAAGGCTTCGACCATAATAGAGGTCAACATCAAAGGCAGAAGCGCCACAACAACTGCTTTAAAAGAGCGGAAAGTAATAAGAGAGAGTAAAGCCACTGCACCATACACCAAGAACAGCATTTGATACCAAGCCGCTTTTACCGAGATATTAGTGGCCGCTTGAATACCAGCACTCCCTGCCGCCAATAAAAACTGAACATCGTCGGTATTATTGTCTTTAGCAAAAGCTTCCACATGATTAACAATGTTACTCAAGGTATCTGCTTTGTGATCTTGCAGATAGACATAAACCGTCAATAGATTACAGCTGCTGTTGTACAAACCTCTTGGTGCGCCCGCCGTGATGTAATTCAACATACTTTGATTAGGTAAAAATTCGTACCATTTAGGATTACCTTCATTTAAGCCAGACAACACACGACGAGATAATAGAGCCAAAGAATTTGTCGATTCCACACCAGGAAGCTGGCGTAATTGCCATTCAAGTGCGTCTATTTTCTTCAGAGTTTCGTATTGAGAACACTGACCGTCAGGGGTTTTTACCATGATCGCCATGACATCACTGGATGCACCATAATGCTGATTCATAAAAGCAATATCTTGATTATAACGACTGTCTTGACGTAACTCAGGCGCCCCTTGATCGAGATCACCGATCTTCAATTGGGTACTTAAAGAAAACGCCCCAACGGCCAGCACAGCACCTGCTATCAAGGCGCCAGTTGCCCATTTACGCTGGGTGAACTTATCTAAGAACAACCATAATGCTGGTATCTTTTTCGTACTGGTTTGATCAATATCATTCACCACACTACGTTGTGCGGCTTTTTTACCGACCCCAACATAAGACAGCATAATGGGCAAAAGAATAAGGTTAGTGAAGATCAGTACAGCAACCCCGATAGAGGCTGCAATCGCCAATTCTTGAATGACCTTAATATCGATCACTAACAACACAGCAAAGCCAACGGCATCGGCTAACAAGGCCGTCAACCCTGCAAGAAATAAACGTCTAAAGGTAAAACGTGCCGCCACTAGCTTGTCAAAGCCACGGCCAACATCCTGCATAATGCCATTCATTTTCTGCGCGCCATGGCTCATACCAATCGCGAAGACCAGAAAAGGCACTAAGATAGAGTACGGATCTAAGACATAACCTAGCGTAGGCAAAATACCCAACTGCCATACCACCGCTAATAAAGAAGCAAATACCACTAAGAAGGTTGAGCGTACACAACGGGTATACCAAAACACCATGATAGTCGCGATCACCACCGCCAATGCGAAGAACCACAAAACCGCTTGAACACCTTCAATCAAGTCCCCCATTACCTTGGTAAAACCGGTAATATGGATTTCCAAACCTTCTGCTTGATACTTAGCCCGTAGATCTTCAAGCACCTTGGAATACTTTGCGTAATCTAAGGCTTCGCCAGTGGCATCTTGATTTAATAATGGCATGTAGATGATAGTGGATTCTTCATCCGCGGCAATCAATTGACCAATTTGCCCAGAACGCGCTACGTTAGCTTTTAGAATTTGCAAACTAGCAGGAGAGCCATCATAACCTTCCGGAATGACAGGACCGCCATCCAAGCCTTCTTCAGTAACACCAATCCAGCGTGTTGACGGTGTCCACAGCGATGCCATTTGCACCCGATCCACACCAGGAAGGAGAAATATTTCATCACTAAATTGACGCAATAACTCTAAGTAATGAGCGTCATAAATACTGCCATTAGGATTCACTACGGCAATCCGTAACGCATTACCCAGACCCGTTAACTCATTTTCATATTTCAAATAGTTTTGAATATACTCTTGATGAGTAGGTAAGGTTTTTTCAAAGCTCGCATTAATAGTTAATTTGGTTGCTTGCCAGCCTAATATCCCCGTCACTAGAGCACAAATAATCATAACGACGAAACGATGATTGAATAACACTCGCTCAATAAAAGAGCCAGATCTAGGATCAAAGATCTCTTCAGGTGAGGCTAAATTAGTAGACTGTTGTTTCATTTGAAATCTCCAACATCAATGGAGACAGGTCCATGGATGCTTAAAGCAAGTACACTTCCATTTGCTTTTTCTAGCATATTAGTTAAAGGTGGGAGGCGCTTACGAGTAAGTGGAACCAATCGATTTTCTCTCAAGCCCAGCAATATTCCGGCTTGATTCGCCATGATGACCTGGCCATCAGAATGGATAAAAGAAGCCATAATCGACGAACTGATAGGGTTTTTAATCTCTTTCCAATCCTGACCATTATCATTGGATAACAAGGTATTACCGCGTAATCCAGCCAGTACTATCTCACGCTCCCCCAGTAACTGAGCGGTAAAAAAGCTACCCTCATAGGACGTTTCGATGGTTTCAAACGACGCTCCATCGTCCATTGAAAGCGTGGCAAAGCCTTGTTCTCCGACAATTAAAATACGCTCTCCAGATTGGCGTATACTGTATAGATGTAAGCCAAAAAGATTATTAATACGATCCATCCAAGATTCCCAAGTCTGGCCACCATCAATACTTTCAAAGGCAAAACCATAAGCACCAACCACCACAAGGTGATCTCTTCCAAGTACCAACAAATCTAGAAAAGGTTTGTCTGGGCCATCTGCAATCAGCAATTTGGCCTGACGAATTGATTCTTCGTCTTGAGATGTCTCAGCTTCTTGTAATAGCGTTTCTGCTAACTGACGACCATTTAGCTGTACTTTCCAATCCTTGCCCCCATTTGTCGTACGTAACACAATGCCACCATGACCAATGACGTAGCCATTTTGATCATCAAAAAACTTACTCCCGTCAACGTCACGCTGACGGGGGAAGACAACTGACGCCAGCTTTTGCCATCATCATCGGAGCGCAAAATCAAACCTCGCTCACCAACAGCAATAAAATGATCTCCGACAGATGTCACTGACAATAAAACAGAATGCGCTCCCAGATCAGAGACAATAGCAGGACGATCGATAGCATCGGCAACGGCTGCAATAACGCCTTCAATTCTAAAAAGTAAAAAAGCCATCAGAGTGAGCACCGTGAACTTAGGTAAAAAACTCACTATGCTCGGTCTCTCTTTCTTCTGCTTAGACATTATCCACCTCACGCCACAGACTCAGATTGAATAACATCTGCTCTGCGCTGAAAGACACGTATAAAACACACAAGTGAAATCGTACCGAACACCAAAGCGGCGATACCAATACCTTGATAACCAACAAATTTAATAATGGTACCACCCAAGATTGGACCAACTGCCGCTCCAATCATTAACATTGCAGGGGTTGCCGCCATGGCACGACCAGACTCATCTAAACGAGCTAATAAGCCAAAAACAAAGGTATGAGTGAATATCATCAAGGAGACAAAACAAGATGCTGAAGCGGCATAAAAAGCAAAGCTACTTGCATTCATCATAATATTAGACAAGATAATTTGTAGAACAGGGCCTGTGCATAAAACCACACGGGCAGAAAGACGTTTTTCAAAAATACCAGCGGACGCCGCTGCGACAATGTTAATCACTGTAAGTACGATTAAAACTAACGTCACAGAATCGGCGGAAAATCCTCTATCGTTTCCTACTCGTTCCATAAAGCTAAACGTCATGGCTTGAGTCACTGCCATTAAGCTAATGCCCACAATACCATACCAAACGCTAGACGGAATTTTCGTTACTACCTGTTTGGCATTCTCACTGTCTTCTTCATCAGGAACCAAAGAAGGAAAGGCAACAGCACAAACAAAAGCAGCAAACGCCATAATGCCACCAAAGATAATGAACAATGAATGTCCACCCACTGCCTTGGTAATATTGGGTGTTGCGCCCATAAAGACGAACGCCATAATACCTAAAGTGAGTCCGGCAATAGCAAACAATCTGTGCGGATTTGCTCCTCGAGCAAAGGTTCCATGGGCCATACTTAGCGCAGCACTTGAGCTAATACCCGCTAAAAGATGCAAAATAGCTAATTGCACATAGTCATTGGTTTGAGAAGCCGCAAAGAAACATAAGCCAGAGGTAAGAAAACCAACACTGGTAACCATACGTCGATTTAATGTTTTAAAACGAGGAGCGATTAATACACTTGCGCAAACAGCACCAATTAAAAATAACGTGACTAGGCCGCCCGCTTGCTGACTATCAAATTGATAAGAAGCAACTAAAATCCCTACCCACAAAGGTAACGCCACTAGGTCTAGCATGCCGGCACAATGGGAAACCATCAAAGCAAAATTGCCTTTAAATCCAAAACGATGGCTCATCGTACACCTCCCATATGAAAGGTCGCTTCTCTTCGATCCGTAAAGCAAAAAATCCCGTATCTCACAGATATCATCAACATACTATTACCATCCACTTTGTTTATTGTTATTTCGTGGTAGCGGCATAACACCACTTTCCAGCTTACTATGGCGCTGCGGTAAAACATTCTGCAACAGCGCCAAAAAAGCTTTTTCTATTATAAAATTACTCGTAATCGCCATTTTGAGGCGTGTCTTTTCCAGGAGACCATTTATTTCTGTAACGTAGTAAAAAAGCTTGAGAGTTATCTGCCCCCATCGGGAACGCACGAGGACTCCAGTTTTTATCATGCAAATCCATGTCGGCATCCATCTCGATATGGCATGCAAACGGACTGTTGAAATACCAGAACCAGTTTGATCCCATAATATGGCGACCTGGCCCCCAAAAAGCCTGATAGCCCTTTTCAATAAACTGAGAGCCGTTTTGCATTACTTCAGTGGGACCAGCAAAATGGAAGGTGAAATGTTCGACACCTTGCATAAACGCTGGCGCACCAATCAAGAAATGTGTGTGGTGATCTAATGTGCCTGCTGGCTGTAAAAACGGACCCGCCCCTTCGAATCTATCTGTGCAACGGAAGCCTAAACGCTCAACATAAAATGCTTCAGCTTTAACGGGATCAGGTACAAAATACACAATATGAGACAAGGTTCTAGGACGAATTGGACCCGCATCTAATTGCACCGCTCGATGATTAACAGGTCGTTGAAATGGAGAACCTGGAACATTGGAGATTTCACCTGCCAAGTTCAACTCTTTACGAGTCGTCACCTGAAAGCCAATCACAAAACCGGAATCATCCGTAGACTCAATAGAACCATCCGCCAGTGTACGAACTTTTCGATCTTTGCTCAGCTCTGCACGAATCGCGTCGATCGTCTCTTGATCAGCAACTCCCATTACGGTTTTGCGCATCATGCAGCCATTACCAATACTGGCAGGAATACTTTCATCCGAGACATGAGCCAAAACAACAGCGGTGCCATCTAATGCTTCAAAACGCCCGCCTGTTTCAGTTACATCAACAGGAAACAAACCGTAATCCGTTAAAAAAGTCGCACAAGAAGCAACATCCTCAACACCAAAAATGATGGTTTCTAAACCGACTATCTTCATTATCTATTACCTCTTTACGATTAGGCCGTATGACCATTCAGTGTTTCTGCTACCCAATCGGCGATATAAGCCCCAGCATTGGCAGAGTTATCAAAACTAGAATGCTGAACCCCTCCTTCACGGTCTGTGAAAATTTTCAGCTCTTTGTTAGGGCTATTAACCAATTGCTCGTAGGTTCGATGCGCCCATTTCAACGGGATTTGAGAATCTTTTTCGCCATGCGTCACAAGAAATGGCACCTTGATGCGATCTAACACGCCATCTAGATGAACGTTTTCTGCAATCGCCATGAACTCATCCATATCTTTTGCACCCCATACCCAACGCACGTGCTCCCAATAATGAGGAACTGGAAAGCTACCTTCTTTTTTCTCGGCGGCGTTTTTGTACATCTCGCCAATCATGATTCGCTCCCCATACCACACCACAAGCAAATCTAGGCTCAAACGCCACCGCACGAGGACAGTAATAACCGCCTAAAGAAACGCCTTCCATACCAATGCGTTTGGCATCGATTTCTTCACGAGTTTCTAACCAATCAACAATACGGCTTGCCCAATGCTCGCTATCAAAACGCGCCGTAAAACCTTGTAAACGAAGTGCTTCACCGGTGCCTGGCTGATCAACAATAAGAGAAGAAACGCCTCGTTTAGCTAACCACGCGGGTAAACCAACGCGATACTTCATCTCCTTTGTGGAGTCCAAGCCGTTGACTTGAACCAAAATTGGCGCTTTACCGTCAACGCCTTCTGCACGAACATACAAAGCTGCAAGGTGTTTACCTTCGTATGGAATCTCTACTCGCTCACAATTTTCTTTTGCTAGCTCTAAACCACGAGCAAATATTTCTTGAAAACGCTGATACAAGGCTTCTCGACCTTGTGATCCATGCGCTTGCAAACGCTCAGCTGTTAAATAATACGTCGCCGCGCGACCATATTTGTCACCGGCAGAAATCAAACGACCACGCTCTTCATCCTCTTTAGCCAATTCACACAACTTATCTGCCATGCGCTCCCAGCTGTCACGAAAAGCCTTGGAGCCAGCAGCGTCTTTTGCTTTAGCAGCTTCCTGAAGAGGCGCACACATTTCTTCAATCTCACCAATACGCGCGCCCATTTCCAAGGCAAGATTGATAGAAAGATCCCATGGATAATTAGTGGGAAAATAACGAAACATAAATACTCCAACGTCTTTTATTTGAAAGCTTACAAACTATTTGGTTTGTAAAACAAAGCCCTCTCAAGCAAACCAAAACCTGTATCAAAGGACGAGCGAAGCCAAAAGGGGTAAGGCTACGCCCTCCCTTTGATACAAAGGTAATCGGATTAACTGAGTATTAAATAAAGCTATCGTGTGCCTTGACGCGCTAAGCCTTGACCAGTAAAAGTACTGGTAGGAAAACGCTCTACAGGCCTATTTTGGGAAGGCTTATCATTCATGACATTGGCCACATAAGCCTCACTTGATAGCAAGTTATAAAAACCAAAGGTTTGCGGAATCGTTCCTGGGAACTCAGGCATGATGTAGTTAAACTGCCATAGTGTTTTCCATAACTCACCATTCGAGTCCCAACGATCAGCCAAAGATGCCTGCCAAGTATCTTCATCTAGATAGTATTTACTGCGTACTGCTTGATGGCGTTTGCCCTCTGCAAGCGTTGCTTCAACAACCCAAACGCGATGTAATTCCCAACGTACAGCATCTGGATTCAAGTGATTTCCAGTAATGGCTTGTGCATCGCTGTATTGTAAAAAGCGGTTTTCGTTATAAGGAATGAGTATTTCTTTTTTACCTAACAATTTCCAATCAAACACTTCAGTAGTACCAGAAAATACGCTCAACTCATCGAAAGACATTAAACCAGCCGTCGCAGGAGTTGGCGTGTCACAGCAAGCATTTGGAAGTTTACGTACACGACGCTGACCCGTTAAATACACATAAGATTGAGTTTTATCTTCATCGACGTTGTTTCTCCCAGCAATACGTTCTCCCGCACGAATTGGCGGTCCGTAGTTTTCAAGGTTTACTTCCCAGAAATAGCCATCAAACTCTTCGCTTGAGCCTTCCTGAAAGTAATAAGGCATTTGGTTCTTCAATAGACCATCCGTTGTCAAAACAACTTTGCCACTTGATGTAATTTGATACTGGTTGATATCCGCTTCCCAGCTCACACCACGCCAAGACAAACGGTGATTGTTAATAGCTTCTAGACCATTTTGAGGAATCGGAAATGGGATACCTGCATAAGCACCACTAATCTTGTGACCATCCATTTTTGCCTTCAGAGCATTTTGTACTGTGTAGTTGTATACCCACTCTGGTGCTGTCGCCGTTCTATGAGTTTGGTAAACATCTAGACGATAAGTATCTGGATACTTTTGTAGCATCGCCTTTACACCATCGGTTAACTTATCAGCATATTTATCCATATTCGCTGCAGTAACTGTATATAACGGCTTCTCACTAGCGAAAGGATCTAAGCGCTTGCCACCCAATATTTCACCTTTTATTGGATCATTAAAACCGCCGGTCCAAGCAGGGATAGAGCCATCACTGTTGCCTGCTTTTTCACCACCAAAAGGGGTCAAATCGGCACCCAATCGAGCGGCTTGCTCTGGGCTAACAGCGGCATAAGAAGCCAGTGAAAAACAACCTAGTACTGCAGAGGTAACTAAAATACTAAGAGAGTGTTTTTTATTGTTATACATCATCATTCTCCAAAAAATTAAAAGGTGGTGCTTACAGAAGCAGAGATAAAATCTCGATCTTTTTGCGACTGCTTGTACGTTGCGTTATTTGAACTATCATTGAATAGCCCTTCATCTCCTAAATATTTGATATAGCTCAAAGAGGCATTCCAACGATTTAAATAAACAGCATTAACGCCAACGTTAATATCACCACCATCATCAACACCAAAAGACGAACCTAACGCTGAAGATTTACCCCAAGTATGGCCAATACCAATAGAAGGACTTAGATCAACTCCATCGAAAGCTTGACGATACATCGGCGAATAAACCATTTTTATGCCAACAGCAGATTTGTCGGCGTTAGGGTTTAACTTGTCTTCATTTTGAGTAGTTTTTACGCGAGTGTTCCAAGCAATTTCACCAACAAAACTGGACTCTTTAGATAGGAAATTCGACCCTAAACTCGCCAACCAAGAGAATTGAGCATGAGCTGTCTCACCGATGGCATATCCAGGATTTTTATCGTTGTCGTATTGCACACCTGACGTTGTTATCGATGTAGAAGCACTCGCAAGAGGTGCATTTACACGATATGAAATTTCACCGGCCAAGCTCCAAATCCCAACGGTTTTTGCCATACTGGCACCATAGGCTTCAATGCCTTTGGCATAAGCCCATTTGTATTGACTAGGATGGAAAGAAGCATCCAAAATGGTATACATATTACTTGGGGAGCTAGAATCAAAACGAATTGCGTACAAACCAAAGTCCGCATCAAGGTCATAATCACTCCATTTAAGTTGTAGACCGTATTGACCGGAGTCAGAACCTTCATCATCAGAGGTGTGTGTTGCTGTGTATGGTCCCGCAAGTAGTTTTTCACCTTCTAATGTATCTCCAGTAGAAAGATAAGAACCTGCGGGAAGGAAGCGAGATTTCTCCCACTCATAACCCACATAAGCACCTAAAGAGGCCGTTTCAGAAATAGGAATATCAATCGAAACCTTGCCTGTCGGTCTCATTGTTTCTTTAAAAGTAGAGTTAGGCACAGATGATAACTTCACCACATCAACAGGCCCTTGACCTCCAGCAATACCGTTAGAGCCAAAAAACAAACTTTCGCCCCACAACAAGCTATGGCGCCCAACACGAATCGTGCCTTCCATTCCATTCATCACAGGGAATCGTGAATAAACAAAAGCATCAAGGATTTCGGCATCTCCACCCATGGTTTTTTTGGTGGTGTCTGAGAATTCACTGGCAGGGGTGTGGTTTGAACTTGTGCTGGTATTGTCTGTATCTTGATGATAAACATCGTCGTACCAAGCAGCACCACTAATACGAACACCGGCATTTTTATAAGACAGGTCAAATTCGGAAAATAGATCTAAACGACTTGAAACCAACCCTTTATCAAAGTTGTTATCACCATCGTTATAATTAGCTGCACCACTTCCTTGAGTTAAACCTGAAGAGGCATCCTTGGTACGAAAAGCGGTACTGTATTTGACGGTATTACCTAGACTGACCCTTAAGTCAGAATTATCTGTTTCTATTTCAAATCCATAGGCAGTAGAAGTACTAGAAACAATGGCAATAGCCAATGCTTTTAGCCGAAATGGCGTCGAGTTGATTATTTTCACTTGTTCTTCCTCTCAAATTTTATTTTTATGTTTTTAAGAACAAGCTCAATGTAAATCACTAAAACCTTTCAGGAAAATCCTTTAAATTGAATCGACCGTTCGATACTATCGAATGATGAAAATAAAAATAACCAGTGATAAGAGATCTTAAAATGCGCTTTAAAAAACTTGATCTAAACTTACTTGTGGCATTAGACACTCTATTAACCGAACAGAGCATTACCAAAGGCGCAGAAAAGCTCAATATGAGTCCTTCAGCGCTAAGCAACTCTTTATCAAGATTAAGAGAGTATTTTGAAGATGATCTGCTAACACAAATCGGTCGAAGAATGGTCATTACTCCTCTAGGAGAAAACCTAAAAGTCAGTGTTCGTAACGCCTTAAACAACATCGAAAGTACGATTCTGGTACAACCGAGTTTTGACCCCAAAACCACGGATCGAATCTTTAGCATTTTCTGCTCAGATTACACCCAAACTGTACTGATTCCTCACGCATTAGAGATAGTAGGAAAGCAAAAAAGCACGGCTCGCTTTCAACTCTTAGCCCAAGTTGCAAACAACCCACACGAACAACTCGAACAAGGGAAAGCCGATTTGCTTATTATTCCGTCCGATTTTATGTCTACGGAACATCCTAGCGACATACTGTACGAAGAAGAATTTGTTTGTGTTGTATGGAAACATAGCAAGATTGCAGCAGGAGAATTGACTGCAGAAAAATACGCAGCGGCAGGCCACGTACTAATGCGACCAGAGGCAACTAAAAGAGATTTTTTTGGAACTTTATTTGCACAGAAATACGGTATTAAGCGCCACGTAATCGCCACAACCTTCAGCTTTGCTTCTCTACCTGCACTGGTGATAGGTTCAGAAAATATCGCCACTATTCACGCGAGATTAGCGAAAAAAATGGCTAAGGTTTGGCCACTTAAAATATTACCTTTACCTTTTGATGTTCCCCCAATGAAACAATGCGCACAATGGCATCAATACCGAAACAATGATGAAGGGCTAATTTGGTTACGAAATACACTAAAACAAGCGGCAATTAATATGGATATAGAGTAAACGACACTCTGTCGTTCGACAGAGACTCTCGATTGGGACACCCTTTCACAATGCGCACTGACTGAACAGCAGTGCGCTACGTTTTGCGCTAGAGTGTTAGGCATTTTTCATGGATTAAATCTTGAAAAATGCCTACATCTCACAACATTCACTCAGTTATCAATAATGGCGACAGCACGAGTCCAGCCAGCGGAACCACCACGCACCTTATGAGGAAAACAGGACACGGTATAACCAAAAGCAGGCAAAGCTTCGAGGTTATGTAGTTTTTCCAAATGACAATAACCGATGTCTCTACCAGCTTTATGCCCTTCCCAGATAAGAGAGTTATCACCGGTTTCTGCAACGCGTTTAGCGGTATAGCTAAAAGGTGCATCCCATGACCAAGCATCAGTACCTGTGACTCTCACACCACGCTCTAGTAAATACATAGTAGCTTCATAGCCCATACCACAACCGATATTACAAAAATTGGGGTCCCCTACCGCCGTACCCGCTGCCGTATTAACCAACACAATATCCATAGGCTGCAGCTCATAGCCAATGCGTTTCAACTCTGCCTCGACATCCGCTGCGGTAACGACATAGCCGTCTTCAAAATGGCGAAAATCCAGTTTTACTCCAGGGCGAAAACACCAATCCAGCGGTACTTCATCAATGGTAATCGCCCTTTCGCCATTATTCATAGTAGGATGAAAATGCCAAGGAGCGTCCAAATGTGTACCATTATGGGTCGTGAGCTTTACAGTTTCAGCCGCAGCAAACCCGTGACCACCAGGAAACTCATTTGCTGCCACACCTGGAAAAAAGTGATTCGCTTCTGGGACAGTTTCCTCATGCGTCTGATAAGTGATTTCTGGGCGCATAAACGGCGGATCGGTAATGACATCATTCTCAAGATAAATTGATAGATCAATAAATTGACGTGACATAGCGCTCTTACCCCTGTTTTCCGCCTAGTGTTTTAGCGAACCAATCTGCAATGTAATCACAACCGAAACTCATATTATCGGCACCAACATGCTCGACGCCGCCTTCTCGATCGGTAAAGATTTTAAATTCACGATTGGGTGAATTAACAAGCTGGTCATAGCTTTGATAAGCGTAATCAAGACTAATCTGACGATCTTTTTCACCATGCGTAACAAGGAAAGGAACCTTTATTTTTTCCATAACGCCATTCAGGTTCATACCTTCCGCTTTGGCAAAAAAATCGTCCATATCGGTCGCGCCAAATACCCACATAACATGCGCCCAGTAATGCGGAACAGGGTTTTCGCCCTCACGCTTCAGACGTTTCTGCTGCACTTCTGCCCAGTTGTGATTCGCTCCCCAGACTGCACCTGACGCAAATCTAGGTTCGAAAGCAACCGCTCGCGGCGCAAAATGCCCACCTAGTGATATACCCGTCATGCCAATACGAGCAGCATCAACATCATCTTGCTGTTCTAACCAATCAACGGCTTTTGACGCCCAAACTTCACTATTCGCTACCGCTGGCAGCCCATATGTACGCAAAGTTTCACCTGTTCCAGGCTGATCAACGCAAAGGGTTGATATGCCTCGTTTCGCCAATGCTTGCGGTAGGTTTGACCAATACAGCATCTCTTTACAGCTATCCAGACCGTTACAATAAACGACGGTTGGATGAGGACCTTCTCCAGGCGCTCGAACATACAAAGCCGGCATGGTTCCGCCATTTTCTAGAGGAACCTCTACGTATTCGCAATTATCCTGACTCAATAGAATACTTTTGCGGAAAGTAGACTGTGCCTTATTCCATGTCGCCATACGATTGGGATGGCCCTGCCCCTGCATTCTCTCTGCAACCATGAGATACAGAGCCGCTCTTTTTAATTTACTGCCCGCAGAAAAATAGCACCCCGCCGCCTCATCTTCATCGGCTAGACCAATTAGCTTGTCAGCCATTTTCACCCACTGCTTTAGAAACTCATCCGTACCTGCGTCATCCCCGTTCTCTGCGGCCTCGCGTAATGGTTTACACATATCAATGATTTCGCCAATCTTAGCTCCGCTTTCTACCGCAATAGAAACCGATAAGTTCCATACATAATTCGGAAAGTATTCAAATAACGCCATATTAAAACCTCTAATTTTTATAATAGTGCTAAATCATTTATTGACCCATAAAAGTCTTAAATATTGATATAAAGTAATTTCACAACCAATAGAACTCATCCAAATTCATTTAAAAAACCTTAAACCTACAGTAAAATCGGATAAATCAACAAAAACTCTCATAAAACTAGATCAATCGATATAAACAATGAATTATCAATTTAAAAACACATTCAATATAAACCACTTCATATTTTCACAAAAAACCTTTAAACAGAATCAACCTTTCGATTTGATCGAAAGGTCTTAAAAACCTCTTACACATTTATAAAAATAAGGTACTAGACCTCAATGCTTTAATACTATTTGGCATACTAATAACTTAAAATATCTTCAATATTGCTTTACGTTATGAGTAAAATCTTCGTCTTATCTCTTGCTTCACTTTTTTCATTGGCAATTGATGACTTAACAAGCCTATGGTTTCTGACATTTTCGGCACAGCATGAGAAAAGTGCGCTTTGAAACCATCACATAGATAGTTTCGGTTTAACAAGCCATCACTAGAAGACTCAAAGCGATGCTTTGGGCAGCCGCCATGACACACGGAGCGCACCTCACATTGATGACAATCAACACTGATATTGTTGAGTTTGTCTTGCCCAAATTTGAGATTCTGCGGAAGATTTACTAGATCAATTAGCGATGTTTCATTTACGTTGCCTAACTTATGCTCAGGGTAAACGTAGTGATCGCATGAATAGACATCACCATTTGATTCCATTGCTAAACCATTACCGCACGTTTCACTAAACACACACGCTCCTGGACGACCAACAAGCTGACTCATAGTTTGCTCAAAGTTCATCACAAAGACATCGCCCAAATCGTTTTGAATCCAATGGTCAAAAATCGTATTCAAAAACTTGCCATACGCTTTAGCTGGGACAGACCATTCAGCAAGGTTTGACTCACCAGAAAATGTCGGTTGAATCAAGGTTAAGCCATGGCTATCTGGGACAATGGCTTTACGCTCAACTAAGGGGATGAATTGCATATATCGACTGCCAATACGTTTTAGAAACGCATATACATTCAATGGCCGCTTAACGTTTTCTGCATTCACAACCGTTAACGTATTAAAGTCCACATTGTGTTTTTTGAGCAGCGCAACACCCTTCAATGTTTCGTCAAAGGTACTCTTACCTTTACGGGAAAGACGATAAGTATCGTTACTAATCCGATCCCCATCGATAGAAACACCAATTAAAAAATGGTGTTCTTTGAAAAATAAAGCCCATTCCTTATCAAGCAAAGTCGCATTGGTTTGCAAGGAATTAGTCACTGTTTTATAACCACGATAGTGCTCTTGAAAAGCTATTACCTGACGAAAGAAGTCCACCCCTAACAGCGTGGGTTCACCTCCCTGCCATACAAAATCAATAACCTCTCCTTGCTGAGACTGAATTTGCTCACGTATGTAATTTTCTAGTGTGGTATTGTTCATACGCCACTGTTTTTTTCTATCTGGGTAAAGATGCTCTTTCTCCAGGTAAAAACAGTAAGTACAGTCAATATTGCAGACCGAACTGCTTGGTTTGACCATGACACCGAAGTGGTTTATTCGATCTATTGCCTTGTGACTCACCATATCGCTAACAACCATCTTATCTGCCGTTATAAGAAGCAGCATGCTCCACGACGTTATTTTGGCGAATGTATTCGCGGAACTCTTCTTTCATATCAGCCAACAATTCGGGATATTGAGCTGACAAGTCATTAGTTTCCCCACGATCTTTAGAAATATCATACAAGGCAAAAGGAACATCCTTTGTGAGCACAGGTGTACCATTCAAAGGCGCTTGCTGACTCAACTTCCATTTCCCCCGAATGACATAACTCGCGCCCATTAACTCATCGGCTAACACAGTATCGTCAGAATGCACTTGAGTAAAAGCATCGGGGTGCTGCAAAGCCGATAAAAAAGAGGCCCCCATCGGTGCATATATGGACTTTCCTTTATAACGATCACCCGGCATATTCACACCAGCCGCTTCTAAAAAAGTAGGCAAAATATCTGTTACCTGCATTCGCGCAGATGACGTAGGTTTGCTTTCTGTCTGTCCAGCTAATTTAATGATCAGTGGTGAAGAAGTGCCGCCTTCTGCTCCAGTAAAGCCTTTAAATAAACGAAATGGAGCCGCACTCACTTCAGCCCAACGCGGCCCATATGCCACAGCGGATCCAGGCTTACCCATGTTTTCTAATGAATTATCGACGGCTGTATTAGGAATTTTTGGCAAATAAGCAGAAGCTCCTTCAGCGCCATTATCGGACATAAAAACAATGAGCGTATTTTCATACTCACCAATATCCTTCAAATGCGACACTAAACGACCAATGTGTCGATCTAGATTACTCACCATAGCAGCGTAAATTTCCATCGACTTCGCTTCTATCAACTTTTCTTCAGAACTTAACGCATTCCAACGCTTTGGACCAACAGACTCACTGGCCACTTGATTAACCGCAGCCATCAATCCCAAGGACTTCATTCTGGCAATACGCTTTTCTCTAATCACGTCATAGCCTTCATCATACCGACCTTTTTGAGCATCAATGTCCTCTTGAGGTGCTTGTAATGGCCAATGTGGAGCCGTATAGGCTGCGTAGGCAAAGAAAGGTTTACCATCGCCACGACTCGAATCAATATAATCAATTAGCTTATTGGTATAGAACTCCGTGGAATAAAAGTCTTTTGGCAGCATGTTAGCTGGAAACACACGATCGTCTTCGGCATACATGGTGATATCAAGCGGAGTGGGGGGCGTGGAAGGTGCAAAATGAGAGCCACCACCATTTATCAAGGTAAATGACCGGTCAAATCCCCGCGCAAATGGCAACGCTTGCTTGTTAATTCGATACCAAGTTTTATTATCTTGATCTGGGGCTTTAATATCGTATGCTAAATGCCACTTACCCACCATGTACGTATGATAACCAGCATCTGACAGTAGCTCAGGCATCGCTGCGGTCTTCTCACTTAAATGTCCACGATAGCCTTCTGGAATATTGTCAAAATCGTACGTATTGGATTTTCCCCATGGGGCATTAATTGACTTATTTTGAATGATATTGAGTCCTACCACCTCCCCCATATTACCAATGCCAGCCAGATGATGATCAACGCCTGTCATTAAGCTTGCCCGAGTAGGCGAACACACTGCAGCGGTATGAAAATTCGTCAGTATTCGCCCTTGTGTTGCTAACGCATCAATATTTGGCGTGTTAATTTCACTGCCAAAAGCACTTAAATCTGAATAACCCAAATCATCTGCCATAATCAACAATATATTAGGGCGACTAGGGCTAGAGGGTGCAGTGTCAGCCTGAATAGCAACCGACGTGGTTAATAAAGATACGGCAACAAGGCCAAGACGTAAGTGAGGAATTTTGAATTTCAACAAGGCATTCATGCCACTGTTTTGAAAGCGATCAATCATAGATATATCCACTAACTAGCTGTGTATTATTTTTATTAGAAACAAAACTACCAGTAATTAGACTCTGATCAAGCCCTTAAAATTGAATCCATGTATTGATGAAATCGAATAATAATGTTTTTGGATTCATCATCAAGTTTACACTTATTAGGCTTATGGTCACCTAAGCTCCCGTAAGCCTAAAGACTAAAATCAGACATGTAATTCTGTCATAGATAAACTCATCTTCTCAGCATCAGCAAGATAGTCTTTTGCTATCATTTTTTGCAAAACACTAGTGTGATTAAAGATAAAGTCACGTACTTTAGCCACAGGATAAGGCGCATGATGAAACCGCCGTCCTAATTCACGAGCAAATTCGACATGATGGTTAACATAATCTACCCTTTCAGCTTCAAATTTTTCAAAGCCGGTTGCAACCGCAGCATCATCGTTTAAATCAACACCACTCAGAAACTTCGCTAAAAAATAACCATCTTCTATCGCCATTCCCATGCCATAAGCGGCATAAGGAGATACTGGATGCACGGCATCCCCTAAACACACCACTCGGCCTTTGCTCCATTCTTTCATAGAAGGTCGGTTGTATATGTCCCAAGCAAATACTTGTTTATCAAAGTCCGTCACTTCGGGAAAGCGTGGTAATGGATCAAACCACCCCTTTAAAATACCAGTAATGTAGGCTTTAGGGTTTTCTGGATGCGGTTCATTTTCTTTAACTGGTTCCACAATCCACCACTCATAGCCGGGCTTGCCGTTGTGCATCATAGGAAAATAACTGGCTTGATATTTGTCAGAGTGAGAAATAACACCTTGCTGTTTGGGTACACCATCAATAGAGTTACACCAAGCTAACCAGACTCTCAAACCAACATGAAATAAATCAGGCTCACCAAAAACTTGAGTAGAGACTCGAGACCGAATTCCGTCTGCACCAATAAGAATATCGGCTTCGACACATTGACCATTGTTAAAATACACGGTGACTTGATCATTACTTTCTTCGTAACGATCAAAATCAGAATGTCCAACAATAATGCCTTCAGGCAAAAGCGCCATCATTTTCTCAAAGGCATTGGCTCGTAACATACCATAATGCCAACCCTTAATGCCAAACGACTCTTCTACCTTTTTATTAAAGGGCAGTTTTGCCCTGAGCTTACCTTTATGGTTACGAAATTCTGTCACGGTAAAAGAACCAAAATTATTCAGATCGACACCGTAATAACGTAATACAGCCAATACGGGCACACTCAGCAAAACAGCACCACCTAATGGTTTTGGCTTGGCACTTTTTTCAAAAACACGTACGTCATACCCTTGTCGCAACAAACCTAATGCTGCTGAAACACCACCAGGACCGGCGCCAATAATGGCAACTCGCTTACCCTTTTTCCAAGATAGCTCTTTCATGTCAGTCATCACACACCTTCTAGTTTATATTTATTGTTGGTTGACTAATCCATGCTAACCCAGTAAAAACGAGTTAAATACACCTTAAATAATCAAAAATCGGACAAATTATCCTAAATGACAGTGGATTTACTAAGTAACGTACTCTCTTCTCTAAAAATTGAATCCACCAGCATATCTCGCTGGACAATGTCTGCCCCATGGGGAGTTGATGTGCATGACTTTAATCTAGGCTACTGTTTAAGCTTGGTGTCAGGTCAATGTTGGGTAAGAACAAACGATAAATCACCGATACCCTCTCCTGCTATTCAATTACAAGCAGGAGATTCCATCATTGCACCGAGAGGCGCAAACATTGCGATTTTGTCCGATCCTGATGGCACAACCATACCGCTCGAAGCACTGCCATGGCATGGCGATACATTTCAAGGGCTTAGCTCATCTATACATCCCTCTTCGGCAATGCAAGTGAGTTGGCAAGGAGAGGGTCCTGAGACACAATTACTTGGAATGGCGTTCACTTTTCAGGATCAGCACAATAACTTTTTGTTATCCTCTTTTCCTGAGTTTTTTATTTTAAAACAACATGAATCTAGCTTTTTACAACTCATACATCCAGCGATGCAGTTTCTAATTCATGACCATAGCCCAGGCTATTTTGCGGTTGCCACACAATTTTCTGAACTAGTGATTATAGGCTCATTAAGAGCCTATATCTTATCCAATAAGACCGATTCAGTTGGTGTACTCAAGGGCATGCAAGATAAATCCATTGCGAAAGTATTAACGGCCATTCATCAAACACCGCAACATAATTGGACTCTTCCGCTACTAGCTGCGGAGGCAAATCTATCAAGGTCAGTCTTATCAAAACGCTTCCCAGAATATGTTGGCGTATCCCCCATTGACTATTTAAATCGCTGGCGCCTTCATCTGGCTGCCGAAAAATTAGTCCACACAAAAGAATCACTCGACAGCATTATAAAATCATTAGGCTTCGAAACCGATAGAACGTTTCGGCGACTCTTTAAACAACACAAAGGACTGTCTCCCTCTCAGTACAGAAAACAGTTCAACTGCATTTAAAAAAATATGTACAATGACATCAATAGATAAATAATGACGAAGGGGTTATTTGATTAAGAAACATACTAAAAGAAGCCGCCACTAATATGGATATTCAATAAGCAAAACCCAGCAATTGGAAAAGGTCCAACTTTGGACTTGAATTCAGGGATAAAAACTATTAGTAATTAGATTTTGATCAACTCCTTCAAAGTGAGTCAATACATTGATAAAACCAAATGATGGAATCAAAACTATCTATAACGAATGAATATCAACCTATTGCCTACCCTAAATAAAATATGAGCTAAACCATCACTAATGAATAGACAGTTTAACTCACACTTATAACTCTCTTAACTAAAAAAATTCATAAACAAAGTAATGATAAATGGGTTAAAAATATTGATAAAGATCACTGTAATAACGGGCAACATAACAGCAGCATTTGGCGCAGGTCCAAAACGATCTATAATAGTTGCCATGTTTGCAACGGCATTAGGCGTTTGACCTAAACCAACACCACAATGGCCAGCGGCCATAACCGCGGCTTCGTAATCTTTCCCCATCAAGCGGAAGGTAACGAAGTAGGCAAATAACACCATCAGCATCATCTGAGACACAAGAACGACAAGCATTGGTATCGCAAGGTCGAACAGCTGCCAAATTTTTAGCGACATAATAACAAGCACTAAAAATAAGCTAAGCGAGATACTACCAATCAGATCAATATGACTCATCTTAAGCTTGTAGTCATTGTGGTCACATACGTTTCTAACAATTGCCGCGGCGAAAACACCACCCACATAATATGGGAAAGTAATGCCAGTTTTATTAAGTAATAAGACAAGGACTGAGCCAAAAGACATAGTCAATAACACAACAGAAACGGTACCCAGTGGCGTACGTTTATGAAAATCACCATCTTCAAGATCTACTACTTCATTGTTATTAGCACTACTTTTTAAATCAAACCTTTCGATCAAACGCTTTGCTACAGGCCCACCAACAAGACTTCCCATCACTAAACCAAATGTTGCAGCTGCGATGCCAGTAACAGTAGCGGATTGAACACCTAATGCTTCAAATGATGGACCAAATGCAGCAGCAGAACCAATACCACCAGACATAGCAACAGATCCCCATGCTTACCCCAAGTAATGCATGAATACCCAGTAGTTTGGATAAACCTATGCCAAGCAAGTTTTGTAGGAATAGTAAGGAAACCGCCGCCACAGCCAGAATTACCCCTTGTTTACCGCTGCGTTTAATCACGTGCAGACTGGCCATAAAACCAGTACAAGTAAAGAATAGGACTAACAGAAAATCAGTAAGCCCTTGATTAAGAGTCACTGTATATAAGCCAGTTTGTTTGCCTATTAGCATCAAAATGGCGTAAAACAAACCACCAATGACAGGAGCTGGAATAAAGTATTTTTGAAATATAGGCGCTTTACCTTTGAGATAACGGCCTAAGAAAAGAACGACGACAGCCAAACCCATGGTTTGAACTAGATCAAGCGTAATGTTCATTTGTAGATTCCTTTATTATTTTTTTAGGAAAGTTTATTTAGATCGTTATAAAAATTTACTTTCTAACCCTAATAGCTCTAACGTGGTTTTACCCGCTCTTATCTGCTCTCTAAAAACAGCTTCTTTTGATTCTCTCAACTCAGCCATTTCTAAAACACTCTGCGCTTTATTAGGGTTAACAATAACAAGACCATCTTGGTCTCCAATAACGATATCTCCAGGGCAAATCTGAACATCACCAATACAAATCGGAACATTCACCTCACCAGGCTGATTTTTTCCAGTACCCTTGATGCTTATTCCTCTGCAGAAAACAGGAAATCCCATTTCGATAATGGTTTTTGCATCTCGAACAGACCCATTGATTACCAAACCTGCTAAACCGATCGCCAATGCCTGCTCAGTTAGAACATCCCCCCAAGGTCCGGCTTCTAAAAAGCCTTTTGCATCAACTACCAACACATCACCAGGCTTTGCTTGCAATAAGGCATAATGAATCATCAGGTTATCAGCAGGTTTACAATCTAATGTTAAAGCTGGACCTGCTAGAGTCATGCTGCTACTCAACGGTTTCATTCCGCTATCAAGAGCGCCTTTTGCTCCTTGAGCTTCATAGACAGTTGCCGTACCAAGCTCTTTAAGGCGTTTCAGTAACTCGTCATTTTTTATTGTTTGTTTAGTCATACAGCTCTCCTTTGAACTTAATTCCAATTTAAGCTAAAGTAAAAACTTAAACAAACATGCTTTTTTGAACTTAAGATAAGAAAAAATGAACTTAAAACAGCTCAGATATTTTTGTGAAGTCGTTAGTTGTGGCAGCGCCACTCAAGCTGCGAAGCATCTTTTTATTGCCCCAACAGCAATTAGCATGCAAATCAGCCAGCTAGAAAACCATTTAGGGGGAGAGCTTTTTGATCGGTCCACTCGTCCGATGGAATTGACCGCATTAGGAAAATACTTTTATCCAAGAGCAAAAGATCTGTTAGCTCAGATGACAAAACTGGATGAGGAAACACATGATATCGCGACAGGCAAGAGCGGCTGCTTAAGTATTGGCGTGGTGAGATCAACGCTATTTACCATCATGCCTCAGGCAATAAGAGCATTTCGCGAAGCTTATCCAAGCGTTCATTTAGACTTATTAGAAGTGTTATCTGAATATCAACCAGACCTTTTAGTTGATAGGCGCATCCACATTGGTATTTCGCGATTTATTGGCGAGTTTTCACCACCAGATCATCAAACACATACCTTAATTATGGAAGACCCCTTTGTTGTCGCGATACCGGCTCACCACCCGCTAGCTGAAAAAACATCATTAGTACCGGAAGATATCGACAAGGAGCCTTTTATTATCTACCCGAAAGATCCAGTAACCAGCTACGGTAAAAAAATCTTAGACGCTTTAGCTAAAAAAGGCTCTAAGCCAGAAGTGTCTTATGAAGCCATTGAAATACATACCGCTTTATCACTCGTATCAGCAGGATTAGGTGTAACTCTTGTCGCGCAATCCATATCAAAAAATCACTTTAAAGATGTGGTATTTATTCCAATAGAAGGTTTAGAAACAAGCACATCAATCGTTGCGGTCACCAATACCAGAGAGCACAACATACACGTTGATGCTTTTTTATCTTTTCTGAAAACATAGACATCACCTCTTAAGAGCCGCCTATTAGAACTCTATCAAAATCACAAGTTTCAGCCGCATAGCAGGTCACATCGCTATATAACCTTGAATCTCTATCTGCACGGTATAGCGCAGCATATCTTACTTCAGGGAGTTGAGGAGTAACATGGAGTATTTTTAAAAGCCCACTATCTAGATACTTTTTCATTGCCGCGATAGGTAAATAACTCACTCCTATTCCTGATAACGTCAAACCTATTTGCGCAACTAGACTATTGCTCAGTAGCGTCCGTGATATTTTCAGATTGTTTTGTGCAAACCAACGTTCATAAATAACTCCTGTACCTGAGAGGTTACTCTGCGTAAGCACATTAAGCTGGGATAAACGTTGAAAATCCAGGACATCATCTGCTAATACATAATCAGGTGTACACATCCAAGCATTTTTAACCGTTTTCAGCCGACACACTTTATAGGCAGCATCATCATAAACATCAGGCACAATAATCATATCCAATGAATCATTGCCTAATTTCTCAAGCAAAGTAGAACTTAGCTCGACTTGAGGCTCAATTATTAACTTAGGATAACTTTGCGAAATCATCTTCACTAACGTTGGTAGCCATGTGAGTGCAGTCAATTCCGTCACTCCAATTCTAAAACGTTTATGGAGTGTTTCGGGGCTGCTCATTCGCTCCAAAACGTGATCTCTCATATCGAGCATATCTTTCGATAAGGCTAACAGCTCAGCACCTTTTTCAGTCAGCTTTGCATTTCTTCTCGAACGATCAAATACTTCCATGTCAAAGACAGATTCGAGCTCGTTAATCCGTTTAGAAATAGCAGATTGTGTCGTATTAAGTTTATCAGCGGCTAACGCGAAATTGCCTAACTCCGCAATCCAATATAAAGCCTCTATCTGTTTGAACGTAATCACCCTTGCTCTCCAACGTATACCATTTTAGCGAAACGACACATCTAAATATTTTTCAATACTTAATTACCAAGAAGTACTTTTACCTTATTTTAATAACAACGTTAAATAGCCAAAATAAAAAAACCACTGAAAACACTTCAGTGGCTGATTATTGACGGTCATATAATCAAAATGGGAGGACGCTATTGCCCAGATTGTAAGGTGCTCAATGCATCAACAATGGATTGGCAACCTTTTTCAATTTGCTCGATAGAGCAGGCAAATGAGATACGTAAATACGGCGACATACCGTAGGCACTACCTGATACCGTTGCGACATTAGCTTCTTCCAATAAAAAATTAACAATGTCGTTATCTGTAGCCAATGTTTGCCCTGCCGCCGTTTTATTGCCGATGATCTTCTCTAAGTTAAGGAACAGGTAAAAAGCCCCTTCAGGCTTATGTATCTCACTTAGAAAGCTAGATGAAGATAGAATAGCAACAGCGGTGTCTCTTCTAATCTGAAAACTATCACGCATTACAATGGAAGACTGACTGTCACCAAAAGCAACTTTTGCCGCCTCTTGGCTTATAGAGCTTGGGCAGGTAGTTGTTTGTGATATGAGCTTCTTGATCGCTGAAACCAGTGTCTTCGACCCAGCACCAAACCCTATACGCCACCCGGTCATAGCGTAGCCTTTAGATGCCCCATTCACTATCAAGGTTCGTTCTTTTAAATCAGGAGCAACATTAATGAGGGAAATATGCTTCGCAGGTGGATAAACAAATTTTTCGTAAATTTCATCCGACAAAATTAGTACGCTTGTATGCCTCCTTAGTACATTGGCGATCGACTGTAACTCTGCTTCTGTATAGACAGCTCCCGTTGGATTTGAAGGTGAGTTCAAAACAACCCATTTGGTTTTCTGAGTTATATTTTTTTCTAGTTCTGTCGATGTTAACTTCAAACTAACAGGGTCTGGTTGAACGATAATTGGCTCGCCACCGCAAAGCGATGCAATATCTGGATAAGATACCCAATAAGGTGCTGGAACAATCACCTGATCACCAGGATCAATTGTTGCTAAAAAAGTGTGGTAGATAATATGTTTACCGCCACTTCCGACGATCACCTCGTCTGTGCTGTAGGCTAATTCGTTGTCTCGTTGTAACTTTTCACATATCGCCTCACGAAGATCAAGGTTTCCTTGAGGATTTGAGTAATGGGTTTTTCCCATTGTTATCGCTTTAATAGCTTCCAGAGAGGCGGCATCAGGGGTGTTAAAGTCAGGCTCGCCAATTGAAAAATTGACGATATCTCTCCCTTCTGAGATCAGCTTTTGGGCAAGTGCAGCTGTATTTAAGCTTGCCGATTCATTAAGGTTATTTACTCTTTGAGATAACACGTTCGATACCATTTTATATTCCTGCTTTATCTAGAATCAAATCAACCCAATCCATTCTGTTCGTATTGATTTGATCAATAATCCCTTCTTCTTTCTTAAGAATCTCTAGAGACTTTTGTATGATTTCATCTACTTGTTCAGGCGAAAAAGACACAACACCATCATCATCAGCAACAATAAAATCGCCATTACAAACAACATGACCACCAATAGAAACGGGAACACCTATTTCACCCGGTCCATTTTTAAAAGGACCAAAATGGGTTGTATCGCGGGCGTAAACAGGAGTATTCCTAAAGGCTTCCACATCTCTAATCGCACCATCGATAACGAAACCTTCACAGCCATTTTTAAGCCCTTGGAGCATAATCAACTCGCCCATCAGAGCGTTATTTACTGCGCCTCGACCATCAACAACAAGCACATCTCCTTTTTGCACAAGTTTGAGTGCTTTATAAACATACAAGTTATCACCTGGACTACACTTTATCGTTAATGCTCGGCCAACTAACTTCAAACTATGTTGGTGATATTTTTTCAATCCACTAATGCCGCGATTTATTCCCAAAGCATCACTAATAACCGTAGTCGATATGCTCTTAAGTTGATCAATGGCTGACGGTATATTGTTTTCCGTATTCATAATGTCATTCTCTATAGATTGCGATGAATCGAGTCAGAGTCACATTTTTTGCGCATCAAAAAAAGGGAGTTTTTCGCATTCTAAATAGTGATAAAAAGGAATATTAAAAACAAAAATAACATTCTAAAAACTACTGTTAATAGATCTATTTAAATCGTTTTTCTTAGCATGAAAATACTGCTTGAATCGAATACAGCTCTAAAAAGCTACACACGATAACTACAAAGTAGGTACTGACATGAAAAACATCAGCAAATATCTATCAGGAACAATATTAGGACTCAGCATTGCCGCTACATCTGGAACAGCCAGTGCAGAAAGCTACGTAACGATAGGAACAGGTGGACAAACAGGCACCTATTACGTCGTAGGACAAACGATTTGTCGATTGGTGAACAACTTAAAAGACTCAGATATAAAATGTAATGCGCCATCTACTGGAGGGTCCGTTGCAAACATTAACGGTATTCGCTCTGGAGATTTAGATCTTGGTGTCGCGCAATCAGATGTTGGTTTTAACGCTATGCTCGGCTTAAGCCAGTTTGATACTAAATTTGACGACTTACGATCAGTGTTTTCCATGCATGGCGAACCATTGACCATAGTCGCAAGCACAAAGTCCGGTATCAAAAGCTTTGATGACTTAAAAGGTAAAAGAGTAAACGTAGGTAATCCTGGTTCAGGGCAACGAGCCACAATGGACACTCTTATGTCTTTTAAAGGATTGGACTTCAATTACTTTTCTCTTGCCTCAGAACTAACCAGCACAGAACAAAGCTCAGCATTAAGTGACAACAACATTGATGCTTTCACGATCGTGACGGGGCATCCTTCTGGCCTAATTCAAGAGGCAACCACAGTAACGGATGCAAAAATCATCCCAGTAGAAGGAGATGATATTGATCAACTGATCAAAAAATACCCATACTATGCAAAAGCAACTATTCCTGGTGGACTATATAAAGGAAATCCAAATGACATAAACACCTATGGTGTTGTGGCTACCATAGTTACCGACAAAGATACTCCTGATGACGTCATATACGCCATCACGAAAGCGGTTTTCACCAATTTAGACCGTATTAAAAAAATTCACCCAGCATTCGCTCATTTAGCGGAGGCGAATATGGTTGATGACGGTCTATCGGCTCCATTACATGAGGGAGCCAAACGTTACTATAGAGAACGCGGTTGGATAGAATAATTAATCAAGCAACACTGATGGCCCTATGTGCATCCATGATGCACATAGTTCTTTTTAAAATCGGATTGTCTTATGAGTAATGTAGAAAACGCTTCTATCAATGAACTTGTCGAATCGGTCGATGTTGGAGCAAGATGTCTGGAAGGCGCAGAAAAAAACTTTTAATCACACTCGCTGTTAGTTGGGACTCTTTTCCAATTATGGATAGCCTCGCCTCTTCCTTTCATACTTAACTTTGGTATTTTTAGCGGTGTAGAAGCCCGATATATTCATTTTACTTTTGCGCTGTTTCTCGTTTTTATTGCTTTTCCTGCTACTGACAAATCAAACAAGTTCCGCGTTTCAGGGTTAGATTGGCTATTTGCCTTAGTAGCCAGTTCAACAGGGGCTTATTTATATGTATTTTATGACCAATTAGCACAACGTCCAGGCAGTCCAATACTAGAAGATGTAATCGTTGGCGGAATTGGATTGTTATTAGTCCTAGAAGCAACAAGGCGCTCACTCGGACTACCTTTAGCAAGCATAGCCCTAATTTTTATACTTTATTCCGTGTTAGGCCCTTATATGCCAAGCATGATTGCGCATAAAGGAGTCAGTTTAAATTCATTAATCAATCACCAATGGCTGACAACACAAGGCGTTTTTGGCATTGCCTTAGGAGTATCCACTAGCTTTGTTTTTCTCTTTGTATTATTCGGTGCGCTATTAGAAAAAGGCGGAGCAGGTAATTTTTTCATTAAAACGGCTTTCTCAGTGCTAGGTAAATACTCAGGAGGCCCAGCAAAAGCCGCTGTAGTAGCATCCGGTCTGACTGGCCTTGTATCTGGATCCTCTATCGCTAACGTTGTTACAACAGGGACATTTACCATTCCAATGATGCGTAAAGTTGGCTTCTCTGCAGAAAAGGCAGGGGCGGTAGAAGTCGCCTCGTCCGTTAACGGTCAGATAATGCCGCCTGTCATGGGCGCCGCCGCATTTTTGATGGTTGAGTACATAGGAATCCCATACAGCGAAGTAATTAAAAGTGCTTTTTTACCGGCGTTAATATCCTATATATCATTAATTTTTATTGTCCACCTAGAAGCACAAAAAATGGGCGCAGTAGGAATAAAAGATAACGCTAAATCTGTGAGTCTACTAATAAAAGCCAGTAAATTCCTATTTGGCTTCCTAGCAATGTCGGCATTGTCTTATCTTATTTATTTTAGTGTGTCTTGGGTAAAAGATCTTTTCCATGACAGTGCCATATATATCATCCTATTAAGTATCTCAGCATCGTATTTCTACATTATTAACGTCGTCTCTAAGTATCCGGATTTAGAAGAAGACGATTCCGATCTAAACGTACTGCCTGACTTCAAACAAACACTAATGAGCGGATTGCATTACTTATTACCCGTAGTGATTTTAATTTGGTGCTTAATGGTAGAACAAATGTCGCCTAGCCTTTCTTCTTTCTGGGCATCAAGCGCTATGATCTTTATCTTATTAACTCAAAAACCCCTAAAGGCGGTATTCAGAAAAGAAAAAACAGAATCGATCTTACAAAGTGTTCATTCAGGTACAAAAGATCTTTTTGAAGCTCTTGAGGCTGGCTCAAGAAACATGATAGGTATTGCCGTAGCAACAGCAGCAGCAGGCATTGTAGTTGGTGCAGTTGCACAAACAGGAATTGGCTTAGTTCTAGCTGATCTCGTAGAGTATTTTTCCATGGGAAATATACTTATTATGCTGATATTAACCGCTCTATTATGCTTAATTCTTGGCATGGGATTACCGACTACAGCGAACTACATCGTTGTATCAGCCTTGCTGGCACCAGTAATAGTCTCTTTAGGTGAACAGAATGGACTCATTGTACCACTAATTGCCGTGCATTTATTTGTGTTTTACTTCGGCATAATGGCAGACGTAACCCCTCCTGTGGGGTTAGCCTCTTTTGCGGCCGCTGCCGTTGCAAAAGGAGACCCAATAAAGACAGGCTTACAAGCTTTCAAGTACAGCCTTAGAACCGCTTTATTACCATTCATCTTTATTTACAATACCGATCTTTTGTTAATCGATGTCACTTGGTATTGGGGAATCATCATCTTTTGCGTTTCAACTATTGCAATGATGGCCTTTTCCTCTGGTATGCAAAGCTATTTAATCGTAAAAAACAAATGGTATGAAAACCTTGCTTTCCTACTCATTGCATTCACGTTACTACGTCCTGGATTTTGGCTTGATCTAGTATATCCACCGTTTCAATCAGTACCGCTTCAAAACATAGAGAGTACTTATGATTCAATGGATCGCGACCACTATCTAAAGTTGCAAATAGATGGTTTTGATAAGGTTGGTGAGAAAGTAACCTTCTTCACATTGCTACCAAAAGAAATAGATAAGGTAGGTAAAGTCGAACACTTTGAGGATTTAGGATTAAACCTAATATCCAAGGATGATGGGCTATTGATTGACACTGTCAGTTTCGCCTCCCCTGCTGAGAAACTAGGTTTTGAGTTTGACCAAAAAATCATATCGGTCGGTATTAATTCCGAACGACCAAGCAAAGAACTTTTTTGGATTCCAGCATTCTTGATGTGTATTTTTATTTATTACAATCAATTAAGGAGAAAAAGGTCTAGTAACTCCAAATAGTCTATTACAGGAATGACCGAATTCATCAGGGGTAAACATGTTGTGGAAGGACGTCACTGAACACATTATTTGATGGAAGAGAATTAGGAATTAGCCCAGTCCGAACTAGCAGACACCAACTAAAATAAGGAGTCTGTCAGATCAAGGCAGAAACTAGTTCAACGATAAGGTAGTGGCCCGTTTTACTAGGCCACTACAGTTGGATCCATTCAGCGAACTCGCTTTGAGTATGGAATAACTTGTTCGTTGATATTGATATCGCGAACATCATTCACCCCAACAAGTGCCATATTACGCATCATTTCGGTTTTCAATATACCAAGTGCGTGTTTTACACCAGCTTCGCCAGCAACAGAAGAAGCATAGGCAAACGGGCGGCCAGCAAAAACGAAAGACGCCCCAAGAGCCAACGCTTTGATAACATCCCCACCGCGACGAATACCGCTATCCATCATAACAGGAATGTTAGGGCAGGCTTGAACAATAGCAGGCAATGCATGAAGAGGAGCGATTGCACCATCCAGTTGGCGCCCGCCATGATTGGAAACAATGATACCGTCTGCGCCTATTTCAACTGCTTTCCGGGCATCTTCTGGATTGAGAATACCTTTAATCACAAATGTCCCTTTCCATAACTTACGAATTCTTTCTACATGAGACCAGTTTAGATGGTCACGAAATGAAAAGTCACGCTCGACAGTAGGAGATAAAATAGGCACACCACGATGAGCGTAACTGTTCTCAAAATGTGGAATACCGTAAAAAGTTATTGTTTTTAAGAAGGTCCCAATAGACCATCGCGGATGAAGTATTCCGTCAAGCAAGAGGCGAAAGCTAGGCTTTAGTGGAGTGCTGAAGCCTGCACGGACATTATTCTCTCTATTGGCTGGAACACAAGTATCGACAGTCAAGACTAATGTTTTAAAGTTAGCGTTTTCAACACGTTGCAGTAGAGCATCGATATTTGCATCATCACCGGGCAAGTAGGCTTGAAACCAAGCGTCTGGATTGACTTTAATTACCTCTTCTAAGCGAATGAGAGAAGTGCCGCTCAATATCATAGGTACGTTTTCTTGCGCAGCTCCTTTCGCTAACACAATATCACCTCGATAAGCATAGAGAGCACTTAAGCCAATCGGCGCTATACCGAAAGGTGCCGCATAGGTCTTTCCAAATAACTCGGTTGTCGTTGTTCTTTTAGAAACATCATTTAGTACACGAGGTAAAAACTCGTAATCATCAAAGGACTCTCGGTTGCGTTTTCGAGAAACATTGTTCTCTGCCGCACCAGAAATATAACCAAATATAGGGCGTGGTAGCAGTTTTTTTGCTTCAATTTCAAAATCGTCCAAGCTTAATACACGAGAAAGTAACCGAGTTGTTCTTTTGGAGGACTTCAGAATAAACTGTATTAATCGTGGTTTTATTTGTTTTTATAGACTCATTGCTGGACATCTTAATCTCCGAACTTCATTGATGGGCTTGATCAGAACTGATGAAAGTATTTAGGCTTTAGTCGATTCACTGCTTCATCGTGCCAAGGATGTTTTTTAAGCATCGCATTGAGTACATCGATGGTTCGATGCTGAGGAATGCTAATCGAAAGAGCAGACTTTGGCTGATCTGCCCTTTCAATCATTAAGCCTTAGATAGTTATTCTTTAAAAAACTATCCATTTAAAATACCAAGAAAAATCACACTTCCTTAAAGTGAATTGCGCTTAAGAAATACTTCCCATACTTCAGGATTAATTAATCGGGATGGCTTGTTTCCGTCCAGTATTTCTCTAATTTGTAACGCTCCTTGTGATGCAACATTATAGCGACCTTCATGAGAGACACCTGCCGTATGATAGGTCGCAACTACATTAGGTAGAGATAATAAAGGATGATCCAACGCTGGAGGCTCCTCTTCCCATACATCTAATCCTGCGCCACTTAAATGCTCAGTACTTAATGCTTGGTATAAGGCAGATTCATCATGAATTCCTCCACGGGCAGTAGTGACAAACTGAGCGCCTTTTTTCATCTTTGAGAATGCCTCTGCATTGAACATATTTCGTGTTGAGCTGTCTCTTGGACAATGCAGTGAAATGATGTCTGACTCTTTTAGTAGTTCCTCCCAACCTACTGAAATAGCCCCTCGTGATGCCATTTCCTCGGAGGTAAGGTACGGATCAAAAGCAATGACTTTCATACCAAATGCGTTAGCCAGTTTCGCGGTAGCCGATCCCGCATACCCTAAACCAACAATCCCTAAAACACGTCCACAAAGGTCATGTCCCATCAGCTCTTCGCGACTAAACCCTCGTCGATTTTTTAGAACTCTATCAGATTCGGTTATTCGTCGTGACACAGAAAGCATCAAGCCAACAGCCATTTCAGCTACTGAAGTAGCATTGATCCCCATTTGCCCAACGACAGCCACGCCAGCTTTGGTGCAAGCTTCAACATCGATAGTGTCATAACCCGCTCCAGTAGAAGAGACGCACACTAGGTTTGGACATTTAGCCAATAATTCCTTACTGACTCGCCACTTGGGAGGAACCTCATCCAACGTCGGGCGTAAATGCAATACATCCACTGTTTTTAGTTTAGCCCACACACTTTCTTCGCTGTCGTTAAAGTCAATAACTTCAAGTCTTGTATCAGAACGTTCGTTTATGATTTTGTCGAATATTGGATTAATCCATGCCTCAAATCTGGCAACTACTCTTTCTTGGCGCATTTTTAATACCCTCATAACTTATTGTTTTTATTCGAAAACGCAGCCACGAGCTTTCAAGGCATTGACGACCCAACTGCGATCAACGCTTCCGTTTTCTATCGCTGCGATTTCAACTTGTTCTGCAGCATATTTCGCTTGAGCAGCAGCCAAAATAGCTTCAGCATGATCAATACTTACAGACAGTACGCCATCTCCATCGGCTAAAATTAGATCGCCAGCTTCGATAACCATCCCGTCAATGCATATAGGTGTATTTATCTCTCCCGGACCATCTTTGTAAGGACCTCGATGAGAAATACCTGTTGCAAAAACAGGTAGCCCCATTCTTCGAATTTCAGCCGCATCACGAATCGCGCCATTGATAATGATTCCAGCAACCCCCTTTTTAATAGCAAGAGCAGCCATAATTTCTCCCATCAATGCATTTGTCTGATCGCCGCCAGCATCAACAACAATGATGTCTCCTGGTTCAGCGATATCAATCGCATGGTGTAATACCAAATTGTCGCCAGGACGAGTACGAACGGTTAAAGCAGCGCCTGCGATAACCTCTGTTGAATCATGAATAGGGCGAATATTGGATCCACCAGCGAATAAGCGGTTCATGCAATCACTAACGTTAGCAACAGGAAGACTTTTAAAGCTGGCTACGATGCAGCTATCAATTCTTCTTTTGCGATTTTTGATTTGGAAACCAATGTTGTTCATTTTTCAATTCCTATGTGGTGTTTTTATTTTAAGACTCGTCAACATATCTCAGCGAGCTACGTCATGTTTTCATTACTCGACTACTCACCAACAATAATTACCGGAAAGCCTTGTTGGTAAGAATGAATGCATACAACATCAAAAAAAGTACTAAAAAAATACAAACAAAATACATTTATCGCAATCTATTTATAATAAAGAGATATAAAAAATACAAAAATAATAAACAAGTTATTGAATTATAAGAAAAAAATAAATAATCCTTTATTTTTGTCATTTCTATTTACTTCGTTCACCGCACGGAACTATACTAAAACTGTATACAGAAACACATTTATTAGAGAACCTAAGCATCTTTAATAAATTGTTTTTTTGTATTGCCTAAACTAAAAAAACGATAGGAAACAAAGATGAAAATAATAAAACCTAGAGTTGGTATGTTTTTGAAAACACTTAGCCTGACTATGCTGTGTAGCGCCTCTATCTCAGCAATGGCTGATTATCCTGAACGCTCAATTAAAATGATCGTTGCCTACGGTGCAGGTGGCGGAACGGATATTGCGGCTAGAACACTGGCACCCTATATCGAAAAATACATGGGTGAAAACGTCTCTATAGTGATCGAGAATAAACCTGGTGCTGGCGGAGAGATTGGCTTTACTGAACTAGCAAAAGCCTCTCCCGATGGGTATACGATAGGCTTTGTTAATACACCTAACCTCATTACAATCCCTATTCAACGTAAAGCCAGATACAGCCTCGCAGACTTTACGCCAATAGGTAATGTCGTTGACGATCCAGGTGCTTTCAGCGTATCTATCAACAGCCAAATAAAATCATTAGGTGATTTAGTTAGTTATGCAAATGAACATCCAGGCAAACTTACCTATGGAACAACAGGTATTGGTGGGGATGATCATTTAGCGGCATTGGCTTTTGAAAAACAAACAAATATTAAAATGAAGCATATTCCATTCAAAGGATCAGCTGATGTAAGAACAGCGGCACTCGGTGAACATATTGACTTGGCAAATATGAATATGAGTGAAGCCATTGCAGATGGCCAAGAAGGAAACTTACTAATTTTAGGACAAATGGGAGAATCCCGTTGGAGCGAGGCACCAAATGTACCTACTTTTATGGAACAGGGATATGACGTCGTTTCAGGATCAATGCGCGGTTTAGCAGCCCCAGCAGGGTTACCAAGTGACATTCAAAAGAAACTAGAAAAAGCATTGGAACAGGCTGTCAGTGACCCAGAATTTGTTAGTAAAGCAAAAGAGCAAAACCTTCCCCTATCTTATATGAACAGCAAAGACTTTGGCGCCACATTGCAGCGTTTACATGATACCTACAATGCTATTTGGACGGCAGAACCTTGGATTAAGGGTTAAAAGCTAAAGCATTCAATAAAAAGAGATATCGTGGGCAACGATATCTCTTTATTTTTTGTGGGGAAATATATGAATAAAGCAAAAATTGAACTTCTGTCTAGCACATTAGTAACGATCTTTTCAATTTTCGGATTCATAGAAGCATGGGGCTATAGTGCAACATCAGGATTCTTACCCAGAATAGTACTGTTCATCATGTTGGCATTATCTTTAATTTGGATTGCTCAGTCCTTAAAGTCGATCTTTCAACTCAAGAATCAAGAAAAAACAGCAGACTTCGAATGGGGGAAGTTTTTCCTAATCATTTCCTCTAGTTCCTTATTTGTATTAGGCATTAGTTATCTTGGAGTCATTACGAGTTCTGTCATATTTACTCCATTACTGGCTCTTGGGCTTGGCTATCGAAATGTAAAAAACGTAATCATTGCGGCACTCGTTTTTTGCACCTTAATTTATGTGGTCTTTAGGGTTGTGTTGAGAATACCTCTGCCACCTGAAGCTATTTCAGCTCTATTAATGGGATAATGGTTATGGAATCTTTCACTCACATATATGACGCATTCTTTATTGTATTTACTATTCCAGTAATGATTTCAATGATAATTGGGACGGCTGTGGGGATCGCAATTGGCGCCCTACCAGGACTAAGTGCAACGATGGGGATTGCTGTTCTTATACCTTTGACATTTACGATGGAGCCGCTTGTCGCGTTAGGTATGATTGCAGGCATTTATAATGGAGCAATGTACGGCGGTTCGATTCCGGCTATTCTATTAAGAATTCCTGGGACGCCTGCAGGTATTGCAACAGTTTTTGATGGATATCCCATGGCACAACAAGGAAAGGCAAAGCTGGCATTGCGGATCTCATTGACGTCTTCCTCTATTGGTAGCGCTGTTAGCGCTCTCGCATTACTATTATTGGCGCCACCACTAGCAAAAATCGCGCTTCAATTTAGTCCTGCAAATTATTTCTGGCTATCTGCATTCGGGCTGACTTCAATAGCCGTGCTCTTATCTAAGAATCCAATTAAAGGTTTAATTGCGGCATGCTTAGGTCTATTAATAGGTATGGTAGGCATTGACACCATGACAGGTGCAGAGCGATTTGCCTTTGATTCATTGGACTTGCTTAGCGGCATTAATATCATCGTTTTGTTAACTGGTTTATATGCTATTCCACCAGCAATCGAGTTGGCTTTCAGCTCAATGAAAAATATCAAACCTATCATTCAACAAAATGAACAAAGCGACAACTTTCGTTGGAGCAAACTCATTCCAGTGTGGTTTAAATCGTCCATTATTGGTGTTATCGCGGGGATTATACCTGCGGTTGGGGGAAATATTGCAGCGTTACTTGCTTGGAACGAACAACGGAGATCTGACCCTGAAAAAGACAAATATGGCAAAGGAGCACCTGAAGGAGTTGCCGCAGCAGAATGCGCTAATAATGCCGATACAGCAGCGACTTTAATTCCAGCCCTTACTTTGGGGATACCTGGCAGTGCGGTTGCCGCAGTTATTTTAGGAGCATTATTAGTACATGGTTTATTGCCTGGCCCTCAACTCTTTAGAGAGAATGCTGAAATAACCTATGGGTTCATGATTACTATGCTTGTTACATCGGGACTGATGTATGTACTGGGACGTTTTGGTTCAAGAGCATTTATTCATATACTAAAACTACCCGCTAGCCTATTAGCCCCAATGATAATTTCGTTGTCTGTTCTTGGTATCTACGCCTTACATAATAGCTTCTTTGAAGTTTGGTTGATGTTATGTTTCGGGGTGCTTGGATTAGTAATGGAACGTCTTGAAATACCAACAGCTCCTACCGTCTTAGCCGTTATTTTAGGCCCTATGGCCGAAGAGTCGTTAAGACGAAGCATATTAATGTCAGATGGCCAGTATAATGTATTGTTTGAAGGTGGAATCTCCTGGATTTTGATCGGACTAATCGCAATGACGTCACTAACGCCTGTCATTAAAAAGATGCTGGTTCGGTTTAGAGGCTCGCGCGATGAAGCAACAATAAAGTAATATAAGACTTACTTTACTGTTTTTTTTGGATATCTATGAAAGTAAGTGAATCTATATACATTGCCCTTCGTGATCGATTAATGTCTGGTTTTTATGAACCTGGAACGCGACTTGTTGAGGAAGCGCTAGCTTCTGAATTAGATGCTAGTAGAACGCCAGTTCGTGCCGCTATTCAAAAATTGATTGCGGATGGTTTCCTTGAGCAGGCGCCTAAAAGGGGCGCCGTTGTTTCGATGGTAGGAAAATCTGAAATTGTAGATATCTACAACCTTCGAGTCGTTTTGGAAGGGCATGCGGTTTGCTTGGCCTCAGAGAGAATTAATGAAAGCTCATTGAATGCCATGAAAGAAACTGTAAATCGTATGGAAGATGCTATTGATAACAAAAAAAGCGGATACCAAGAGGCACTTAAAGAAGCCAACCGTGATTTTCATTATTTGATTTATGAATCCTCTTTAAATCCAATGATCCGGAGTTTTGGATCTCGTTTGCTTGAGTTTCCGCTGGTCATTGGTAGATATTATATTTATACGGACGAACAAGTCCGCAACAGTATCAGGGAGCACCGTCAAATTATTAAAGCCATCGAAACGGGTGATGCTAATTGGGCAAAATCAAGTATAGAAAGCCACCTTATGGGTGCGTTAAATAGTTTTAAAAGAAAACCAACGTAATATTAAGCAACAACAATATTGGCACAAAGCATATGCAGACAGCTCTCATTCAAATCTACTAGCAAAAGCTCATTTTTTAAGCAACACAAAAGAGAATGTCTAATAAAGACACTCTCTTTACAGATTTTTTTGATTTCCTTCTTTACGAAAATATCGCTACCGCACGGACAAAACCTGCGGTGCCATTTTTTATTTTGTAGGGAAAGTAAGACACTAGGAAGCCACTGGCAGGCAAACTTTCAAGATTAGACAGTTTTTCCATTTGACCATAGCCGATATCTCTGCCCGCTTTATGACCTTCCCATATAATAGAGGCATCACCTGATTCAGCGAACTTTTCACGCGTGTATTTGAATGGTGCATCCCTGCTGGTGATAGGTATAATCAATTTTGGGTAATAATGGCAGTGGATCGGTATAAGGATTGTTGTCCAATTTGACGGGGCAAATCGATGATACGTCTTGTCTTGGAGGGCCTCATTTATTATTCCTCTTATTATTTTTTATAGTACCTTAGTCCCTTTCTTGATGGGGTTTAAGCTATTACATGTATTTACCGCGCGACACGTCGACAATTGGACCGCCATCAAACAACTCCATTTGCCCTGGCATAAGAGCCGACGCATGAATTAGCTTGTTCTCTAAATCCAAAATCAAACTGACATGGCCAATTCTTCCTGGCACCAACCAATGCACTAAAAACATATCCTTACCAATTTTCTTCGCTCGATAAGGCACCGTTAGCGTCGGGATGTGCCCTGCATCAAGTTGTGTAAAAGAGACACGATCATCATAAAACTTTAATTTATAGGCACGACCTGAACTGTAAGTGTATTGCACCTCAAGCTCTTCTAAATTAACGGCATTAGACAAGTCAACTTCATCAGGAATCACCCCAGCTGGAATATTAGGGGCCTGAGTTAACATACTGGGTTTTTCCATCTTCTTCTCCATACTTTCTGCTGATGCTTCATCAACGGCATTCGCTGTGACATACCCTGACATCATGGTCAAAGCCAGCACAACCGCAGACATTTTGAGTTTTTTCATTCACTTATTCCCATATAAAGTTAATACTGATACTAAGAATGGGTCTTAATTTTTCCTTTACACACTCTTAAAACAGAATGGCGACGGATTTGAGAATAAGCGAAAACACACCTTCCATTAAGTTGATAATAGTTAATCCACCCCTTGATATTATCAACTTGATTTTTCACCGCCATTACGAGCAAAGCTTGTGATAAAATAATTTACCTCCTCTATCCTTCATTTTGATCGGGTATTTTTCGAGCATAAAAAAGAATAAAACGGTCAACCGCATCTGTGACCAACTCTTTGATGCGGTCTTCGCTTGGTAAAGGCTCAATTCCCCAAATTAACTTTTCAAACATTGCTCCTTCACACAAGGCTTTAAAGTGAATAGCCATTTTATTCGCATCTTGATCAACTAACGCGCCTCTCACTACAAGAGAATCAACAGCCAAGATCAAATTGGCAAGTGTCCTTTTTGGGCCAACAGCATAAAAACGCTGAGCGAGCTGTGGAAACCGCTCCACCTCGCCAATGATGAGTCGATTTATTGAGATAACCTCTTGCTTTGTAATTAGCTTTAGATAAGCAATGCCAACCCGTAACAGTACATCACGAGGACTCATATTTTCATCAACAGCAGCAACAAGTTGCTCAAATGCTCCTTCCCCAGCTTCAAAAGCCCAAGCCTCAAATAACTCTTCTTTAGAAGAAAAGTAGTTATAAAGCGTTACTTTAGAGCCTCTTGCTGCGGCAGCAATAGACTCCATCGTAACCGCTGAAAATCCATAATTAAGAAATAGGCTACCTGCAGCCTTTATAAACACCAATCGTTTTGCTGCTGTTTTTCGTCTCATACCAACCTCGCCCATAACTGTACTTCATAGTACAAAAAAGTTGACCTTTGATCTAGATCAAGCCTAAACTGTACTTAGTCGTTCATTTATAAAAATTATTACGTGGCGCTTTAATAGGAAGTTACAAACTTTGCCTAGGCTCATCCTCTTCTAGGGTGAAAAAACGACAGCCTCAGTCGCTGCTATAGGAGATGAATTCTTTTCAGATTTCCTATTACAAGCGAATTGCTTAGAACATCACGTAAACTTTCTATTATGAAACCTCATTAAGGAGGCTTATATGAGCTTTACATTCCCTAATACACCAGAATTTACTGGTCTTTATAAACCCAGTCGAATAGAAGCAGAGGTGAAAGACCTCGAAATTGAAGGCGAGTTACCAAAAGAAATTAATGGGACTTTTTACCAAGTCGCTCCTGATCCTCAATATCCTCCTATGTTAGGTACTGATATGTTTTTCAATGGCGATGGTATGGTGAGCGCCTTTCGATTCAATTCGGGAACAGTGAGCCTTACTCGCCGCTACGTAAAAACAGATCGTCTGATGGCACAACGTCGTGAACAACGCTCATTAAATGGTATTTATCGAAATCCATACACAAATGATCCTCTTGCTGCGGACAATAACACCACAGCAAATACCACAGTCATTGAGCACAACGGTGTACTTCTAGCGCTTAAAGAAGACGCATTACCTTGGGCAATGGATTTAAAGACGCTTGAAACGCTTGGCGAATGGAATTTCGATAACCAAATAAAGTCTGTAACCTTCACTGCACATCCTAAAATAGATGCAGATAATGGTTCATTGCTTTGTTTTGCTTATGAGGCCAAAGGAGACGGAACACCAGATATAGCCTATTTCGAAATTTCAAAGGACGGAAAACTAACCAAGGAAATTTGGTTTCAAGCACCTTATGCCGCTATGATCCACGACTTCGCCGTCACTGATAACTATGTCATCTTCCCTGTGATCCCCCTCACCGTTGATGTAGAGCGTATGAAAGCAGGCGGCAAACACTTTCAATGGCAACCCGACCTTCCACAGCTCTTTGGTGTTTTGCCACGCAATGGTTCAGCAGAAGATGTACGTTGGTTTTATGGTCCAATCAATGGTTTTCAGGGGCATACCGTTAACTCTTATGAAGAAGATGGCAAATTAATTGTTGATATGCCAGTCACTTCTGGAAACGTCTTCTACTTTTTCCCTCAAGCCGATGGTTATGTTCCTTCTCCACAATCATTACGCTCAGCTTTAATGCGCTGGGTATTTGACTTAGAATCAGAAGAATCTCAAATAGAGCCTATGATGATCACAGAAACACCATTTCCGTGTGAATTTCCACGTTGTGATGCTCGCTATAGTGGTAAAAAATATTCTTGGTGTTTCATGCTCGCTTTTGACCCAAGTTTAGCATTTGACGTCGAATCTCTAGGCGAACCGCCATTCCAGTTCTTCAATCAATTAGCACGCATCAACGTCAATACCGGCAAAAGTGAAACTTGGTACCCTGGCGATGCACATTGTTTTCAAGAGCCTATCTTCATCCCACGATCAGCGACTGCAGATGAAGGTGATGGCTGGGTTGTTAGCGTACTGAATGACTTACGGAAAGAAAGTTCAGAATTAGTTGTTCTCGATACGGCTTGCTGGAGTAATGGCCCAATCGCCAGAGTAAAAGTGCCTTTCAGACTAAGAATGTCACTACATGGCAACTGGTCTGGAGCCAAATAGCATTTAATGATGAGTAGCCTATGAGCTTCATTGGCTACCCATCTCTATTTATCTCAATACACTAGTCCTAATAACCAAACCAATTAAAGTACATAGTAACCAGAATTTTGTTCATTGGCATAAAACACCACTATTCCTCATAATATCGGCTTCTCACAAAACAAAAGTCGATCATTATGAAGATCACACCAGAAGAGCGCAACGCGGTTTACAAAACCATATTTTCCCGTCGTGATGTACGACGAGAATTCAAACCCGCTCCTATTCCAAAGGATGTTTTAGAACGAGTCTTATTAGCGGCGCATCATGCGCCAAGCGTAGGCTTTATGCAGCCTTGGGATTTCGTTCTTGTTACTAAACCAGACTCTAAAAGACAAATTAAACAAGGCTTTCTACAAGCACACGCCGAAGCCGCCGAACGGTTCGAAGGTGAACGCAAAGAGCAATACAAACGCCTGAAATTAGAAGGAATCGAAGAAGCGCCTTTGGGGATTTGTGTAACCTGCGATCGTAATCGAACAGGGCCTGTTGTGCTAGGACGCACCGCGAAGCCAGAAATGGATTTATTCAGTTCTGTCTGCGCGGTACAAAACTTATGGCTGGCCGCAAGAGCCGAAAACCTCGGCGTTGGCTGGGTCAGCATTGTTCATGACAAGGTGATACGCGATACGCTCAATATTCCAGAATCCATCGATATCATTGCCTATTTGTGCGTGGGCTATGTAGAAGCGTTCCATGACACCCCAGACCTAGAAAGAGCCGGTTGGTTACCAAGACGAGACGCCAGCTCGGCGATTCATTACGAGTTTTGGTCTGAGCCAACAGCAGAATAATCTGAACCAACAGCAGAATAATCTGAACCAAGACAACTCTCTGAAATAAGACAACAGAAGAGGCAGACATTCTATCTGCCTTTCTCAGTGACTATGCAAGCGCTTTTTCTAATGCTGCGATAAGCTGATCCATTTCTGCTTCATTGGTATAATGGACAAAAGACAATCGCACCACGCCGGTATGAGTGTCCACTCCCATGGCTTCCAACAGTCGCACTGCATAGAAATGTCCCGCACCACAAATAATACCCTGATCAACTAGCTTCTGCGCTAGCTGTTGAGGCGTTTGTCCTTTCGGAATAACCGACACTGTCGCGGCTCTCCTAGCAGGATCAGCAGGTCCCAATAGAATCAATTTAGGATGTTGATCCACAAACCTAAGTAATTTAGACAATAAAACCTGTTCAGCATCATGCATTAAGCAGCGTACTCGTTTAACCTTATCCGCTACGGAATCTGTCGCCTCAAAATGATGATCGTACAAGGCATCAAAGTAATCCAGCACACCACGGCTCGCCGCGACCTGAGCATGATCGGGACCAGCTGGTACAAACCATTTTTGACGATACGCTTTATTAAAATAATGCGCCTGATTACCTAATTTATCCGCCATGGCATCACGAATGACCATGACCCCTAGGTGCGTTCCGTAGGCTTTATAAAGCGAAAACAAATAAATATCTGCTCCCAATGCATCCACATCTGGCAAGCCATGACCAGCAAAAGACACACCATCCACAATCGTTGCCACACCCGCCGTTTTTGCTCGTGTGCAAATATCCGCTACAGGATTGATTTCAGCGACGATATTTGAACAATGTGTAAAAGCTAAAAGCTTGGTTCGTTCAGTAAAAAGTGTCTCTAAATCATTTATATTTAACGACCCTGTCTGTGCATCAACTTGCCATTCTTTAATCACAATCCCGCGTGCTTCTAATGCCCGCCAAACACCGATATTAGCTTCATGATCTTGATTGGTCACAATAATCTCGTCACCCGCTTTTAGAATCTTGCCAAAAGCTTGTGCTAACACATAAGTATTTTGAGACGTAGAAGGCCCAAGATGCACTTCGCAGGTATTCACATTCAAATAAGAAGCCAAACGCTCATGCGCCAAGTCCATCTGAGCGCCCGCTTTTTGCGCTGCTGGATGCAGGTGATAAGGCTGCAATTTGGTTTCTCGATAATACTGATTTAAGTGATCAATCACCGCCTGACAAGCATAAGAACCACCCGCATTATCAAAAAACGCCTGCCCCGCCAAAGATGGCTCTTTAAAAGCGGGAAATTGAGAACGAACAAACGCCAAATCTAATGACACAGCCATAACCTTATCTCCTAAGCGACAGTAATCCAAAGTATAAAGAATAAGGCACACAAGTTGTTTGCTATTTAAAAGAAGAATTCATAACCTAATACAAGATTTTTGTTTAAATTGAGCCTTTTATGAAAGAAATCACCCTAGATCGCACCGACTACAAAATCATTCAAGCATTAGAGAAAGACGGTCGCCTTAGCAATACACAGCTAGCAGACATCATCAACCTATCTCAATCGCAATGCCTAAGACGCCTACGCCATTTAGAAGAAATGGACATCATTAGTGGCTATCGAGCGCAAGTAAACTACCAGAAACTGGGCTACAGCGTCGTGGCATGGACCTTAGTCACTGTAAGCAAAGATAAAAATAACGCGCGTGAAAATGTAATGCATTTTTTGCAACAACAAAGTGCCGCGCTGAGCGTGCATGGTGTTACTGGAGATGTAGACTTAATGGTAGAAATTTGCGCCAAAGACATGGCGCAATTCACAGATCTGGTGGTCAAGCAACTCTTATGCCCATGCAGATGTTGTTAGCACAAAATCCTACATACGCCTAGACACAGCAAAGCAAAACGGCAGCCCGTTAGCTAACACATAAAAACACGTGACGCCTTACTGTGTCTGCCTTTTAATTATTCAAAAACCATTAGTTAAACGATTGATTAGTTTTTTCAGGTATCGGTGTATTTTTTATCGTTTGTCTTATTTAGCCAAAGTTTCTAATATAAAGTCATCAAAACGGAACGAGTTTTGATGACATTTTGAAACAACCATAAACGAGGAAATAGATCATGAAAAACAACCAATCTATCGCAGAATTATTGAAAAATGTTAACACTTCATACCTAACAGACGCAGAAAAATACGAAGCGATTGCTCGTGCTGAACGCGCTGAATACATTGTTGCTAGTATTGCTTCTGCCATCAAAGCGGTTAAAAACCTAGCGATGAAAGTTAAATCAGCATTGGTTTCTTCTCCAGCTCAACACGCTTAATCGATACGTTATTTAAAAAAGTTATTGGGTAAGCGTCTACTTTTTCATAAGCAGATTTTTTGGCTTACTCCAACAGGCTTATAAGGAAATGGCGCTAAAATAAAAACATTAAGCGCTTCCCTACTCTCTGCTATATAATCCATGCCATTTTAAATCACTTTTTATTCATCGCATTATTTTTGCCGAGACAGTATTGTTCTATTGTTGTTTTCCAATCTCGTTTTAATCCAAGTAAGAATAAAAGCTCAACAAAGACAAACAAAGGACCTATAATTAGCCCTATAACATCGTCCAAGAAGGCGGGTTTTTTCCCTTCAAAATAATGCCCGACAAATTGAAACACCCAACCCACTACAAACAAACCTACTCCTGTGATGAACCATATGGATGTACTTTGTGCCGCCACTAACTCGGCAAACCAAATGGCCAACGCCAACAACATTGTCATCACAACACCAATCAATTTGTCTAAACGAATATAGAAAACACTGCTAGCAAGAGCAACAATAAGAGCAGGTGTAAAAACAATCTCTAGCAAGGTAAAATGGGGACGAGACAACAAAACAGCAATCCCGACAACAATCAGCGGGATACCAACAAAGTGTGTGGCAACGTTACGCCTATCTTGATGATAAAACGCATATTGAGATAAGTGTTCGACTATCGTTTTCATATTACTGATCCTATTATTATTGTATTTGGTATCAGTAAAACGCATTTCATTAAGAATTAAAAGATACTTATTGATATATCAAAGACAGCTTTTTATCTAGTGGCTTCTAAAACCACTGCCGTCATCTTGGCTTATATTGCGCCCGACAATAACCTCGACTTACCGCTGGATCGCGAAGTTGTAAATGCTTAGTCTGGCGACCATTAACACGCTCTCGCCACAGTCTAAAGCTACTTGGCTTGAGATTGCTTCTCATAAAACGAATAACTTGCGGCTCGCTCATTCCAAATTGTGTTTCGATCGCTTCAAATGGCGTTCTGTCTTCCCATGCCATTTCAATTAGTCTTGATGCTTCGCTTGAAGATAGTGTCATAACATTCATGATCCTTACTAAAATAGGTCGCAACTAATACGCAACAACTCACCAAACAGATGACTCAAATTGTGTTTATCGATAATTTATGAGTAACACTTAAACAATGGGGACTTTATCGTTAGAATGGCGACCATCAAATAGCAAGACTCAATAGTAAAAGCGAGCCCTCAATATGAAATTGTTTATTAAACTGATTCGAAACCTTTTAGGTCTCATCATTGCAACCGCAGACGTTCTAACGCGCGGAACCAAGCTTAAAAGAACACCTGAAATACAACAACAAATCAATACAGAAGTACAAGACCTAACACTTTATCAATTCTTCGCATGCCCGTTTTGCATTAAAACTCGCAGAGCCATGTACAAACTCAATCTGCCAATCGAAAAACGCAGTGCTTCCGAAGGCTCTCCTCATCGTGAAACATTGTTGCAAGGTGGCGGTAAAATCAAAGTGCCATGCTTGCGTATTGAGCAAGACGGTAAAGTGGAATGGATGTATGAGTCTTCACAGATCATTCGTTATCTCGAAAATCGCTTTGCTTAATATCTTTGTTGATCGAGAAAACAAACACACATGGAAAATAACATGATCTGGCATTGTAAACCTTTTAGTGAATTGTCTACTCACACGCTCTATCAGCTGCTAAAACTGCGCTGTGATGTGTTTGTGGTAGAGCAAAATTGCCCCTATCCAGAGCTTGACGGTTTAGATATATTGCCTGAAACACGACATCTGTATGCCATTCATGATAACACTATCGTCGCCTATGCTCGTCTCTTAGCAAAAGACGATAGCTATGAAGACCATACCAGTATTGGTCGCGTGGTCGTGGCTGCTCAATATCGAAAAGAAAAGATAGGACATGCACTCATAGACCAAGCCATTAAGCAAACATTTGATCTCTGGCCGAGCACAAATATCAAAATTGGCGCTCAGTTCCATCTTAAAAAGGTCTACCAGTCCCATGGTTTTGAAGTAGTATCCGAGCCATATATGGAAGATGGCATTGAGCATTGCCTTATGAGACTGGCTTACTGATAAGAGCTTTTACACGGGCTTTTAATTCAGGCAACACCTCGGCTTCAAACCATGGATTTTGCTTCAGCCAACGATTATTCCTTGGACTGGGGTGAGGCAAGACCAACTTGCCCTGCTCCAACCAATAAGCCCATTGCATGACCAGCTCCGTTACATTACCAGATTGATCCAAATGGTAGGCTTGCGCATAAGCCCCTAACACAATCGTTAATTCAATATTAGGCAACTGGCTCAATACCGCTTCTCGCCATTTTATCGCGCACTCTGGACGAGGCGGTAGATCGCCTGACGGCTTACCAGCTGACGGACCATTTTTATGAAAAGTATTGCCGGGAAAGCAAAAACCCATTGGCACTATAGCGACTTGATGCTCATCGTAGAATTCGTCCTTTGTTATGCCAAGCCAGTCTCGTAAACGATCTCCGCTTAGATCATCAAATGGCCGACCAATATCATGCGTCTTTTTTCCAGGCGCTTGACCAGCAATCAATAATTTCGCGTCAGGATGGATTTGAATAATGGGTTTGGGGGGATAAGGCAGAGTATCCGCACAAGAATGACAAGTGAGAATCGCCTGTTTAATATCATTAAAAGTCTCTGCCATTGTGCGTTGTCCCTGATACCCCTAATCTGAAATCAAATCCCCAATGAGATTAATCTTCTCTTCTAGTTTATCATCGAGCGTTAATTTTTGTTTTTGAGTAAACGTGCTGCTCAGCTCTGCCAGCATTTGAGCATACAAGCGTGCGTTGCGATCTAAAATAGCCTGATATTGTGGTGTTTTGTATTGGTCTGGATGACGGATAAGATCAGCAAGTTGCTGTTCAAATTCAAATGTATCTCGATTGGCAAAAATATCTCTTATCACATTTTGTAAAGAGGTGTGATATGCCGTTCGCTCATTGTTCGTTGATAGAAATCTCGGTGCGTAGGTGTTAATAATACTGCTCTGTAGTTTGGTTAACTCACCCACATTATCTTCAACAAATTCCGTCAAACGCTCTTCTTGGCGAATTAACCGCTCTGCTTCTGTTCGTTTTTCGAACTCAGACTGACGCTCGTGTCTTTTTTTACTCCATGCAGATAACGCCCCTTCCACCTGAGCGACAGACAATTGTTGAGCAATACCAGCCAGCTCTGGCGCAATTTTACTACGAAAACGATGAAGATGTTGCTGCGCTTCCTCGAACTCGCTCAACCATTGCTCCTCAGAGAGAGCGCCAGATGCGAATTTCACTCTCAACCGTTTGAGTTGAGCTTGATACTTTTCAAGCTCCGTAGAGCGATGCCAGCTTTGCCATGCGACAACACGTTCATCCAACACCGCCTTCTGATCTAGCGATAAATCGACATAGTCGCCTAGATACCAATAGAGTAACCAATCAATGTTGTTATAGACAAATGATGACGAACAGGCGCTCAAAAGAAAACTAAGCACTATCACTAGAGGTAACCTAGCCTTCTTCATGTGTGATCCTATCCCTTAAGCTATGCATTATAAATGGATTATATATTTATTCTGTACGAGCGGATCGATCAAGTGGATTACTTTGGTTTCTGAGGCATAAAAAAACGGCTTCTGCTTGTCATTAAAACAAGTCAGAAGCCGCTTACTTTACATTCGGCTATTTACTAAGAAATAGGATTAGTGGTGATGACCACCAGCACCGTGAACATGACCGTGCTCTAGTTCTTCTGCCAATGCTGCGCGCACCTCAATGATTTCAACATCAAAGTTCAATGTTTTGCCAGCTAATGGGTGGTTACCATCGAGCATGATACCGTCGTCTTCTACAGCAATAACAGTCACGGGCTGTTGACCACCAGGTGTTTGCGCCATGAACTGCATGCCAACTTGGATTTCGTCAACGCCTTGGAAGTTTTCAGTGGGCACTTTTTGGATCAACTCTTGATGAACCGCGCCGTACCCATCTTCAGGGGCAACAGATACAGAAAGCTTGTCACCAGCGGCTTTGCCTTGTAGGGCTTTGTCCAATCCATCAATGATGTTTTGCGCGCCACTTAAAAATACTAAAGGCTCTTGTCCAACAGAAGAGTCAAGTTGTTGCCCTTGTTCGTCAGTCAAGGTGTAGTGCATGCTAACAACGGTGTTTTCTGTAATTTGCATTGTATTCTCCTAATGAATAAATAATGAATAACAAGGGAACGAGCGCTTGATACAAGCAAATCTTAACTTTCAACAATAAGCGTTACACCGCCACAACACGAACCCAAACAATAGTTTGTGGCATTATGATAACGTCCCATAAGCTCAATAACTACCGTACAAACCTAAAAGTTTGGTACGTTCGACGATTTTTAAAGGGATCTTGCACAAATATTTTAAAAAAATCAAAAAAACCAAGTTGTTCTGACCTTAGGTAAGGTTTAATTGTCAATTTGAAAGACAGATTGCGTTTTTGTGATGGAAAACCCTAGTGCAGTATAAAACTTTTTTGCACCATCACGAATATCATTAGTACGCACTCGTAATGTTATCTTTTCACTTAAAGCCCACGCTTTCGCTTGTTCGACCAAAGCTCGCCCCGCACCTTTTAATCTGGCTTGATCCGATACAGACAAACCAAGGATTTCAATAAAGTCTGCTGAAGCCGCTCGAAAAGCATGCTGAGCATGCAGCCAGCCGATAAGTTGACCATTAAGTTCAGCAACCCAAACTTTGTCATTACTAGAGGCAAGCAATCGCTCAAGGCGTTTTATGGCAAGCTCTTCTGATACCGTGTTTTGATAACCTAATGCTGAAGCAACTTCAGCAATGGTCTTGGCGTCTTTCAATATAGCTAATCGAATATCCATTACTTCTTACTACGCCATTTATTCATCAGTTTGCACAAAACTTATTCACTCGGCGGCATGAACTGAGAGACATCAAGTTCATAAGATTTACCTAACCAGCTAACCCCTTGTGTGTGATCCACGTATTCGTTGCCTGTTAACGGATGCACAAACACATCTAACGATTGCCGGTTTAACATCAACCAGGGAATTATTTGACCAAACGTTTCTGCAGCAAAAGATAACTGACAGCTCCAAACCGGATGAGGTCCTACGGGCTGTTGATGGAAACGTCCTACGCGAATATCGAATAATTCAGCGGCTTGCTCCGCCAAATTCTTAGCCATTTTCATCCCCTCCTCATCAATATAATAAAGATGCGCATGAAAGGCTTTGATGTCATTGTGCAACGGAAAATGGCCCATAATGCCTCCTACCTTGTTTTTCCAAAATCAGTATCAAGCAGTGTAACATTACTTATCACGTGACCTTAGCCTCTTATTCAAAAGGCAGTATTACCAAGTAAGAAACAATCGCAACCTAAGCTACACGACCTAAGTCGTAGAGGATTATTGAATCGACTGTGTTACATTTAACGCAAACAACACTGACGCACCAGTCTAAATTCAGGTAATGTATGCAATGACGGTTTTCTGGATTCTGTTAGCCATCCTTTATGTTCTGGGCCTGTTCTGGATTGCCATCTGGGGCGATAAAGAAAGCCCGACAGCGAAAAAACTGACGCGGCATCCTCTAGTCTACAGCTTGTCTTTGGCGATCTATTGTACCGCTTGGACATTTTACGGTGCCATTGGCGAAGCGTCGCGCTCTGGTTGGAGCTATTTGCCCATTCTGTTGGACTCCTATTCTTTTGTACTTGTTTGCTTTCCCCTTATTACGCAAAATGATTACCGTTAGCCGCAAACAGAACATCACCTCCATTGCCGACTTTATTTCTTCTCGCTATGGCAAACGTCCAATGACTGCGCCATTGGTGATACTCATTAGTATGCTGGCAGTCATCCCTTATATTGCCTTGCAATTAAAGGCCATTGGCTCCAACTTTGCACTTTTTGTTAATCAAGACGAATCATCGACTAGTGTCGTGGTACTGATTGCCACTATTTTAATGGGCATATTTGCCATGTTATTTGGCACTCGAAAGGTAGAAGTTACGGAATATCGTTCGGGCATGATGTTGGCAATCGGCGCGGAGTCTTTGTTTAAAATCATCGCCATTGTTGCTGTCGGTTTGGTGGCCATCATGATGACGCAAGAATTGAATATCGATGAATTAGGCAAAAATGTCGATTTTTCAGTCTGGGGATCCGAACAATTTTTGTCCTTCCCCTTCTTGATGCAAACCTTCATGTCAGCAGCTGCGGTCATTTGTCTACCACGACAATTTCACGTTACAGTTGTCGACCATCAAAATAACCAACAGTCCAACACAGCACGCTGGTTATTCCCTCTGTATTTGTTAATTTTTGCCGTCATCATCCCGCCCATAGCTATTGCAGGGCAGAGCTTGTTTTCTGCTGACATTAATCCAGATACTTACGTTATTCAGTTCGCTTTAGTCTCAGACAACCTCCCTCTGCAAATGTTGATCTTTCTTGGCGGTATGTCAGCTACCACAGCAATGATCATCATTGCCACGTTTGCCCTTAGCATCATGATCAGTAACGATGTTATCTTGCCACTGATGCTGGCTCGCGCCAGTGCCCAGCAACAAGCTTTGCCCCTTTATCGACGACGCATATTAATGATTCGCCGCTTTGCCATGGTAGGAATTCTTGTTCTCTCCTTTCTGTATTACCAAAAAATGGCCAACAATGAATCTTTGGCAGGCACGGGTATCTTGGCCTTCTCATTGGTCTTACAACTAATGCCTGCAGTATTAGGTGGCTTATATTGGAAGCGCGCTCACGCACATGGTGTGTATGCAGGTTTAACACTGGGCTTCTTGGCATGGATGCTTTTAATGATGTTGCCATTGGCAGGCAACATGGACTGGGCGTTGTATAGCGCTCAATCTCGTTCTGAATTAATCAGTTATGGGGCTTTTATTAGTCTATTGGCAAATATTTTTGGTTACGTCGTGGAACTCGTTACTGGCTACTGAACGTTTAATTGATCGAATTCAAGCAACGGCTTTTGTCAGCCCAACTACCGAACTGGAAAAAGGCTTTTTCAAGCCCAAAAGCAAAGCCACCAATGGCGATTTCTTCGTGCTACTGGAAACCTTTTTGGGCAAACAAAAAAGCCAGCAAGTCCTATCAAGTTTTGAGCAAGATTATAGTCAGGGTATACCCTCTAACGCGGCACCAAATCGTTTATTTGTTGATTATTGTGAACGTATATTAGGTGGCGTCTTGGGAGGCTCATCGGCCCGCACCATTATCAATTCCATCTTGATCGATAAACAAATCAAGGTAGAAGAAATGGTCACCTACTTGGATGAGACCACCCAGGCTATCCAATTTAGCCAGAATCTATTGTTCGTTTCCATGGACAATCTAGATCAAGGCATTAGCGTGGTTGATAAAGAACTAAGAATCGTTGCGTGGAACAAAACGTATCTTTCTCTCTACCCTTATCCAGAAGGCATGCTAAAAGTCGGTTTACCCGTTGAAGACCTAATTCGCTTCAATGCAGAACGCGGTGAATGCGGTGTCGGTGATATCGAAGAACTGGTTAATAAGCGTTTAGAACACCTAAGGAAAGGCACAACTCACCGTTTTCTGCGCCGCAGAGCAAGTGGTCGCGTCATCGAAATGGTCGGCAACCCGCTACCTGATGGCGGTTTCGTTACCAGTTTCACTGATGTGACGGAGCACATTGAAAGTCAACAAGCGCTAAAAGAAGCCAACATAGATCTAGAAAAGCGGGTTGAAGCTCGTACCGTAGAAGTGCAAGGTGTAAACAATGAACTGATGCAGGAGATCGAACGTCGTAATCAAGCAGAAAAAGCACTTATTAGTGCCAAAGCAGAAGCAGAACAAGCCAATGCTTCTAAGACTGAATTTCTTGCCTTAGCCAGCCATGATATTTTACAGCCACTTAACGCTGCCAAACTTTATATGGGCATTTTGCAATCAACCGAACTCCCCCATGATACCAATCAAGTCATCGGGAAACTGTCCGATTCATTAGAATCCACCGAAGCTCTTATCTCAACATTGCTTGAAATTGCACGTCTAGATCAAGGGGCGATTCAACCTAAATTAGTCGACTGTAACTTACTCGATATTCTAGCCCCGATCGTAGCGGAATTTGGTGTCATCGCTGAGAGTAAAAACATCAGATTAACGACCCATTTACGACCTTTTAGAGTGCACACAGACCCTATTTACCTGCGTAGAATCATACAAAATTTTGTCTCAAACGCCGTAAAATATACACAAAAAGGACGAGTATTATTAAGTGTTAGACCACGTTCAGGTGTCGTTTATTTACAGGTATGGGACACAGGTGTTGGCATTCCTGCAAGCGAGCAAAAGAAAATCTTTGACGACTTTTACCGTTGGGAAAACACCCAAGAGCCGGGCATGGGGTTAGGGTTAGGCTTGGTTCGCCGTATGCAAAAACAACTCGGATTAGCCACGGAAATACACTCTGTTCCCGGCAAAGGAAGCTGCTTCAGTATTGGTATACCCTTAGCTCAAAGTAACCATGTTACACATATACAAGCCCCGCAAGTCACAAAAACGTCCCATGAAAAGCTAGCGCATTGTTATGTCTGGTGCATCGATGATGAGAAAAACAACCTTATCGCCATGCATACACTACTCACCCATTGGCAATGCGATTGTCGTACCTTTAACCGCTATCACGATGCGCTAGAAGCCGAGGGCGAAGCAGAATTACTCTTGGTTGACTACCACCTTGATGATAACAAGGACGGTTTATCTTTGATCAAAGAGCTGCGCACACGAGCTGGAAAAACCATCCCTGCCGTCTTGATTACAGCCTTGCGCGACCCAGAACTGGTCGAGCTATGTAAGCAGCAACAAATCACTTATATGGCCAAACCTGCAAAACCCGCAAAATTACGGGCTTTGGTTCAACATATTCATCAACTAAGAGAGAGTACAAATAACAAACGTTAATCTTTAGCAGGCAGAGTTAAACCACAACCAGCGAGAATAATACTACTCACCGTATCACCAATACGCTGTAGATCTTCGTCTCCAAGCGACTCAATACCGCTTAAGGCCAGCACTTGGGCTTCAAAGTCAGCGTAATGTTGAGTTGTTGCCCATATCATATAAATCACACTAGCTGGATCACATTGACGCATTTTACCCGCATCCATCCAAGCTTGAAGCAATTCAACTCGAGACGAAAACCAAGGCCTAAGCTCTTCTTTTAAATAATCACCAATATGTAATGCGCCACTAATCACCTCCATGGCAAATAACCTTGAGGCGCCACCTTTCTCAAAGCTTTGCTTAAGTTTTACACGAATAAAGCTGTCTAACACCACAGCTGGATCGTCCTCTAGCGTCGCCTTATCAAACAAATCATTCCAGCCCATTAATGTCTGATCAAGTACCTGTTTGTACAGATTGGCTTTGGACTGAAAGTAATAAATGATGTTAGGTTTAGGCAACCCAGCACGTTCAGCGATATGCTGAAGACTTGCACCATTGTAGCCCTTCAAACCAAACTCGACTTCCGCGGCATCGAGTATTTTAACAAAGACTTCTTCACGATGATTTTGACGTTTGCTCATGGGGGAGTTAAGTCCTTATTTGTATTTTTGTGAACAGTACTAAAGCAAGACGCCCCCTCCCAACCTCCCCTTTAGCAGGGATAGTTTTGTCTCATTCCCTTATCCTTATGTCTTTGAAGGGAGGGTTAGGAAGGGGTTATTTCTATATTAAGCCAGTAAATCCGTTAACTCTTGTGCTGTTGATAGCTTGCCTTCATCTTCAATATTTGGAAAAACCGCAATAGTGACCTTAGCTGCCATCAACTTTGGCAACCAAATATCTTTAAACTCATCTAGTGTTATTGATACAGGATCACACTCTTCCCAATCTTCGGTCGCCCATTGTGCTGCAAATGCTTCATCTGGCCATACCATAACAAAGTTTCCCTCATCGGTTTCCCCCATGACGAAATCTTCTTCGATACTTAAACTCCATACCCCCCGTGGCTTTCGCTTGCTCAACAAAATACGCTAATCGTTCGCTATCAGGCGCGACCAATAATTGAACACGTTCATCCATCGATAATTCTTTCATTATTCAATCTCTTAATTAAAACGTTGTTTAAAAGTAAAGCACTTCATCTTCTGTTAAGGCACGGAACTCACCTGCTTGCATATCAGCATCCAGTGATAACGGTCCTATTTGATCGCGGTGAAGCTCTTCAACTTTATTACCGACGGCTGCCAACATACGTTTTACTTGATGATATTTACCTTCTTGAATCGTCAAGTAAATATCGCAATCGCTAATACGTTCAGCGACTGCTGGCAATGTTGGCTGCGATTCACCATTAAGCATCACACCGTCTTCCAGTCGTTTAAGATCGGCATCACTGATCGGGTCCGCTAACATCATACGATAGCGCTTGTTACAAGCATTACGTGGAGAGGTAATTCGATGTAGCCATTGACCGTCTGTTGTCAGTAGCAAAAGCCCCGTGGTGTCTTTATCAAGACGGCCAACAATTTTTAACTCTTGTCCTAGATGAGAAGGCAAAAGATCCAACACGGTTGGATGGTCTGAATCTTGGGTAGCACAAACATAACCCGCAGGTTTATGCAATAAATAGTACCCCTCAGACGGCCATGCTAACAGCTCATCATCAAGGCAAATTTGATCCCCTTCTTGCACAGTATAATTAGCTTTTTTAACCACAATACCATTCACCGTAACACGGCCTTTTGATGCCGCAATTTTGGCTGCTTTACGTGCCAAATCGGTCACGTGGGATAAATAAAAATCAAGTCTCAAGGGAATCGCCTATGGCTTTGTTTAAATTAAGAAAATACTTCGTGAGTGGTTTCAATTTCTTTATAGAAGAAGGTCGCGTTATGCAGCATACCATTCGCACTGCGCGTGTACCCAGGCACTTCACCAAACGGAATATAGCCCATATTAACGTACATGTCGTGAGCTATATCGTCGCTTCTCACTTCCAATATCAGTAGCTGACGCTGCAAAGAGGCGGCAACACGTTCAACCCCCTGCATCAACATACTACCGAGTCCATGCTCTCGCGCTTGCGTATGCACCATGAGTTTTTCCACATCACAGCGATGCAATGCATTGGCTTTAGGCGACATGGCAATTTGCACACTACCAACTACTTTATTGTCTTCACGAATCAATAAGACTTGACGAGCATTAGCTTGCAAATCATCGTTAACGCTTAACCAATAGGCTTTGGCTTCAGACTCGCTCATAGGTGGCAAAAAACCAATTGGCGCACCGGAATCAACCGCATCACAAAGTAATTCGATAAGATCATCTAGGTAAGGGTTAAGGTTGTCTACTTTGAGTAATTCCAAACTCTTTTCCTCGTCTTTTAGATAGATACAATAATACCTTAGCGAGGCTCCGTTAGGAAACGTCAACACGAATTAGGCAAACTAAAGCCATAAAAAAGGCGACTTACGCCGCCTTCCTAGATTCATAACGTGCTTTTTAAACATTTCCCATATAGCGCCCTGGCTTATGATTGACCGCAATAATCATATTTAATGCCACCGCGCCAATAACCGAAATAATAATCAAAGTGAAGTCCACCACGAACACAGACAACAGCACAATAGTACAATCAACGGCCATTTGGAATTTCCCCATGGAAATACCATATTTTTCAGCCAGATAACGCGCCAAGATATTCAGCCCACCCAAACTGGCATTATGACGAAACAGCATTAAAAAACCGACGCCCATCAAAAACCCACCAGCTACGCTGGCATAAAAAGGGTTCACCTGATCAAAGCTCACCAGCATAGGTGTAATATCCGCAAAAACAGACAGAGAAAATACCGATAAAAAGGTTTTGATGGTGAATTCCCAACCAAAATGCATAATCGCCAAAATATAGAAAGGAAGATTAATTAAGAAAAATGCTTGGCCAAAAGTTAAAGGTGTTGAATACTTCATCAAAAAAGCCAATCCTGCCGAGTACCCCCGTTAACAAACCTGTATGGGTGTAAAGGTTAACGCCCAAGGCGATAATCAAGGTACCAAGAAGCACTGCTTGGGCATCTTCAAGACGTGTGTGTTTTTGTACCTTAGGAAGTTCGACTGCTGACATGAATTCTCTCTAACCCGATAATAAAGTAAAAATAACGAGCATGGATTTTAGAGAAAAACCTTAATCAGACCAACATCAGCAACCAAAGCATTTTTCGCCCGTTTTTTATAAAGTGTCTTGTTTTTTGTACACTGGATTGGCACGAATTCGACCGATCACTTTCCCAACCACACGCCGTGGTGATACCCAGCCAATACGCTCTGATTGTAGGCTTTTATTACTTTCGCCCCCTAACCAAAGCTGACCATCTGGCGCAATATGCAGCACTTTTTTTACCATAAGACCATATAAAGCATGATCAACGACGACAAGATGACCCATTTTTAACTTACGGTACCAACGACTCGTAAAAACAAAATCCCCATTATGCAAGCTTGGCGACATGCTTTCGCCTTGTACTTTAATGAGACGAAACATATACCCTCCTTTTTAAATTTTAACCTTGTCGCAATATACTTTAACGGCATTCACACTAGGCATACGCCACGTCAAACCCAATCCATTTATCAAGACAGGTAATCACGCTATGTATCATGATCGCTATTCTCCTTCTTCATCTGTTTGCGCCAGCGCGCACACTGCTTATAAATAAAACCCCCAATAATGACGCCAGCAACCATCACCATAGCCAAAAGGTTCATAGGCTCACTCGACCAATCACCTGCTGAGTTCTGATGTGCTAGCGTAAAATGACTCATAAACAGACCCAAACCGCCCCATACAACTAAAAAAATAGGCCGCATTTTATCTCTCTTAGGCAAGTCATTAGTGACGCACAGCATTCTTAGGTACAGACACAACATTGGACAAGGCTTGCATCAACGCTTTACTTTGTGCCGAAACATGCTTGCTATGACTTTGAGTGAACAACTCCCATTCGAATCGAATATGCGTCGCGGTTCTCATGATTAAATTACGCTGCTCATCGCTCATATCAGGTCGAACAATGATAGTTTGTAAAAAGCTCACGGCGTTTTCATATTGAGTATTGGCCGACATAAAATCGCCTAATGCGGTATAGGACTCAGCAATGTTCAAAAAACTCACCGCCGCAGCGGCAACCGCCGATTCCGCATCTCGATAAAAATCTTCATCAAATGAGCGCTCGGCTTGCATCAATGCTTGTCGATTTAAATCCACAGCCTCTGAAAAAGCATGGTTTGAATAAGCTTTATTCGCTTGTCTTGTTAAACGTTCCCAGTCTTGCATAGTTCTCTCCACGATTGATGATGACACTGCAAATTAATTAATGAGAATCATTATCGTAAAAGAAACAAAATAAGTCCAGAAAATTTGAGAATGAATCTCATTTAAAATTGTTATCTTAAGAGAAACGAACTCATGGCTGTGACGACAGGGCGTAATCGAATGGGGAATTTAGACAAGAAACCGCCATCCGGAAGGATGGCTATTTCATAATAAGCGCTATTTCATGAAGAATAGCTATCAAGACTCACTGACAAAAACACCAGTACTACCACTCAATGCCAACTTGTGCTTTAACACCATTGGCAAACGCATGACGCTCATTGGCAATTTTACTGTGAGTATCGACACTGTCTAATAAAACCCGCGGAGCGGTACGTCCTGTCATCATCACGTTCTGATGAATGGGGCGCGCAGCCAAAGCAGCAATCAAATCCGCTTCATTTAAATAGCCATATTTGTACATATAAGTGATTTCATCCAACAAGACAAAATGCACACTTGGATCCGATAAAACGTCCTTGGCTAACGACCAAGCTTGCTCTGCCGCTTCTTGCTCTAATTCAGGATTACGTGTCTCCCACGTAAAGCCGTGACCCATAACATGAAAATCAACCAATGGATGCGAACCAAAAAACAACTGCTCCCCCGTGGCTTTGCGACCTTTAATAAATTGAATAACGGCACATCTTTGACCATGTCCCAAGGCGCGAGCCATGGTGCCAAACGCACTCGAGCTTTTGCCCTTACCATTCCCTGTAAGCAAAATAGTAACACCGCGCTCTTGCGTTGCAGCCGCTATACGTTGATCGACAACCGCTTTTTTCTTCAATAAACGCGCTTCATTTTTTGCACTTTGTTCTGCTTCTTGCTCTGAGCTTTTTTTCTCATCCGTCATACTGTATCTCTTTTTTATGCTATTTCTTCTTGTACTATTTTTTCTTGTACAACAACCAACTTGGATAATACAAATCTTTATGTATCGCAAAGACCCTTAGTATAAAGACCAAAGCCACGGCGTAAATCGAGTTAAACTCATGTGTCGGTATGTTTTTTTCAAGTAACACTAACAGCAGAGCGCCCAAAAACGCTGGCGTAGCATAAAACTCTCGCCCTAAAACCAATGGTGGACGATGACTTAACACATCACGAATAATGCCCCCCGCCACACCGGTGATAATCCCCATGGTAATGGCAATAGTGGGTGGAAAACCAAGCAGCAAAACTTTCTCTGTTGCCACCACAGTAAACAACGCCAAGCCAAAGGAATCAGCGTAATGGAAAACCGTTTGCCTGTCCTCAATAAAGCGCACGGTAAAAAACGCCAGCGTTGAAGACAAAAACGCCACCCATAAATAGGACGTGTCCTTCACCCAATAAACCGTTTCAACCGATAAGACCGTGTCTCGAATCGTACCGCCCCCTAGGGACGTTACCATACCAAGAAACACAACACTAAAAAGGTCCATGTCTTTTTTACCAGACGAAATAACCCCTGTTATTGCAAACGCAGCAATCCCAAACATACCCAACAGATACAGTAACATCTTGAATTTTTTCTCAATCGAACTTAAGACGATTTGGCGAACACCAAACCCAACATCTAAACAGCACCCATCACTGATTAGATACCCAATCTCCCGCACCTAAGCGCTTTAACACCACAAAATCACCTTGAATAGACAACTCCGTTACACTGCTAAACCCTACATCAATTCGATGGCATTGCTCTAAAGGCCAATGGCAGAGCATACTAACGAAAACCTTAATGACACCAGAATGAGCCACCAACACACAGTTCTCCATCGGCAAATCTTTCACCGATAACCACCAGCTCCACACACGATCCGCCACAACTTGCAGTGACTCGCCATGATACGGCGCAGCATGCACAATGTCCTCAGCCCAAATATCAATGTCCTGTTTTGGAATGTCTTGCCAACACAAGCCCTCCCAATGACCAAAATCCAGCTCCCTTAATGCCTCAACAACCTGTGATCTACCCTCGCCAATATACTCGGCTAATCGTGATGCTCGGCTTAATGGGCTGTGAAAACACCGATTCGACTCACCATCAAACTCAATGGGCAAGGCTTGTTTTAAAGCTTGCGCTCCCACTTCCCAACCCGCAGCCAATGGCACATCCATATCGCCATAACACAAGCCCTTCTTAACATCAGGCTTTGGATGACGAATCAAATACAGTTTCATGAGTAGGACACCAGCAAACACAGAATAACGAAAATCTCGCCAATTTGCTCACTGGCCCCCAACGTGTCGCCATTAAAACCAGCGATTTTTTTACGCAAATAAAGTCGCATCAAAAAAATTAACACGGCAGTAAAAATGAACATCACGATCATATCAAGTAAGCTAAAGGCCAATACACCAACTAGCACACAAGGCGCTAAAGCAAGCAGCCACTGACCTGACTCTAACTTAGCAATCATACTCGATGCCTTACTTTGCCCCATGCTCACATACGCTAACGTATTCATGAGCACGATAGGGATAAATCGAGCGATGACATGCACAGCGCACCAACCACTTAGGGTATAAATAAACCCCAAAAAGGAACTGGGAATAACATTCAACAACTCACTGAGTAGCGCCCACTTCAAAGACAAAGAAAACCAAATAGACAAAGCGGCATAACTCCCGATACGAGAATCCTTCATGATCGCTAAGCGCTGCTCTTTGTCCCAACCACCGACTAAACCATCACAGCTGTCCATCAAGCCATCTTCATGAAAGCCCCCGTCAGCAACACCGCCGTCAGCAACATCAATAACGCCTGTAATGAAGCTGACCAATCAAACCATAATGGCCAAGCACTCAAGAAGCCCAACCAATAATCCAATCCACGGCAAAAAGCACACCGCTGGGATGTGCTTTATATTGTCATCCCAATCAACTTTTAATGGAATGCGAGTATAGGTAACAACACTACGTTTAAAGCCCTGCCAATAAGGACCAATAATCATGCCTTTCATGTCTGTTTATTTTAACCTAGTTATTGCTGATTCAGCCCTATGCCGATGATTTATTGCTCAGAACCGCTAACGCCTGCGCTTTCAAAACTTGCCATGTTTTTTAAAAACAAGCAGGCGCTCTGGATTAAAGGATACGCCAAAATGGCACCAGAGCCCTCTCCCAAACGCAGATCCAACGATAAAATTGGCTCTGCTTGTAAATGATCAAGCAGCAGCTTGTGGGCTTTTTCATTGGATTGATGGGCAAAAATCGCATAGTCACGCACATGCGGCGCGATCTTCTGAGCAAACAATAACGCCACAGAGCAAATAAACCCATCTACCACAAAGGCGGTTTGACGCTGAGCCGATTGCAACATAGCGCCCGCCATAGCAAGAATTTCAAAGCCGCCGACTTGCTCCGCAAGAGTTTGCGCACTCCATGCGGATCGTTTTTGACCAGTGACCTGTTCCGCTCGAGTCAAAGATTGCTCAATAACCTGTGCTTTATGGGAAACACCCGCAGAATCCAACCCCGTTCCACGACCCGCGCAGTCTATCGCACTCACGCCTATCAACGCCGTCATCATACAAGAAGACACACAAGTATTACCGATGCCCATTTCGCCGAACATCAACAAATTCACACCATCATCAATAGCAAGATTGGCTTCATCAACACCTGCCTGAATGGCTTTTTCCAACTCATGACTTGTCATCGCGGCTTGTTGACTGAAATCTTTCGAAGAAAATGCCACTTTACGTATGCCCAACAGCGGGTGTTCATTCAGTTGTGCATTCACACCCACATCGACAACACGTAACGGCACATTGTGTTGAGCACAAAACACGCTCACCGCCGCACCGCCCATTAAGAAGTTCATCACCATTTGCGGGGTAACTTCTTGAGGAAACAGACTAATGCCCTGCGCCACCACACCATGATCCGCGGCAAAGACGATCATTTTTGGCTTAGAGACATTGGGAATCAATGTTTGCTGGATTTTACCAAGCTGAAAAGCAATGCTTTCTAAATCCCCTAATGCCCCTAATGGCTTCGTTTTATTGTCGATCTTGTGCTGTAACTCGGTTTCAATCACCGCAGAAGGCGCTTGGATACTAAACTGTTTAAACACGCTTTGTGTCCTCTAGACTTTGGCTTTAACAGCACGTTGACGCACGACTTCGTAGAGACAAACGCCAGTCGCAACAGACACATTCAAACTAGAAACCACACCCGCCATCGGCAGCTTCACCAAATAGTCACATTGTTCACGAGTCAAACGACGCATGCCATCCCCTTCTGCGCCCATAACAATGGCCGTCGGTATGGTTAAGTCTTGCTCGTAAATGGTTTGTGTCGCTTCCCCCGCGGTGCCGAAAATCCATACACCTTGGTCTTGTAACTTTTTCATAGTGCGAGCTAAGTTGGTCACCGCATAAACCGGTATACTTTCAGCGGCGCCGCAAGCTACCTTGCTTACCGTTGCATTCAATGGCGCAGAATTGTCCTTTGGCATCACAACCGCATGGGCACCAGCGGCATCAGCACTACGCAAACAGGCCCCCAAGTTATGCGGGTCTGTTACGCCGTCAAGAATAATGATCAATGGGTTCTCATCTAAACCTGCCACTAACGTGTGCAAATCCGCCTCGTTACCGGCTTTGTTCATCGTGGTATAAGCGACGACACCCTGGTGAACCACTCGATCTTTGGTGGCCGTAAATAATTGATCTAGGTCGCGACGAGGCACCACACTGTGGCGCACTTTTGCGGTTTTACACAACTGCATTAAACGCTGAGTTTTCTTATCATCACGGCCTTCTTGAAAACGCACCTCTTTGATACGTTCTGGCTGCTGATTCAACGCATTTTCCACGGCATGTATGCCGTATATCCATTCTAAATCTGACATTGTTTTCTCTATCAATTAGGGGGACTGAATCCCCCTATTATTCCAATCAATCTTTCGCGCGTGGCTTGGCGTTATTCTTTTTCGGCTTCTTTGGTTTCTTTGGTTTTTTCGGCTTTTTCACCGCTGACGCTGGCTTACCACTCGCAGCTGCAGCAGTAGACGATTTTTTCTGTCTAACACGTTTGCCTTTAGAAACTGGTGAACGACGCTTTTTCTTCGCTTTTCCGTCTGATTCTTTGCCTTCTTGTGCCGCTTTGCCCTCTTTGGACTTAGTGCTTTGAGCTTTATCGACAGACTTAGGCTTAGGGCGGCCACCCAGCTCAATAGGCGGTAACTGAGCTAGTTGCATTTCCAGCTCGGACATTTCATTACGTTCTACTTTTTTACGTGGTTGACGAGTGGTATTCTCATCCAAACTCAAATCAATTTTACGCTGTTCTAAATTGACACTCGCCACACGTACTTTCAAGGTGTCGCCAAGACGGAAAACTCGACCAGTGCGTTCACCGATAATCGCCTGATGCTCTATGTCATGAACAAAATAATCTTGTCCAAGCCCTGATATATGCACCAAACCATCAACGAACAAACCTTGCAGTTCAACAAACAAACCAAACGACGTTACCGCCGTGACAACCCCCTCAAAGGGACTCACCCAAATGCTGTTCAACGTATTGGCATTTCAGCCAAGCCTCTACGTCACGAGTAGCCTCATCGGCACGACGCTCGGTCAGAGAACAAGATTCACCTAAGCTGTCCATATCGGCATCGGTATAGCCATAAATTTTACGCGCTTTAATTTCTAAACTGCCCGCCACACGATGCGCCTGACGCACCGCGGGTCGACCTTCGCCACGAATCAAATACCGAATCGCACGGTGCACCAACAAATCAGGATAACGACGAATAGGCGATGTAAAATGCGTATAAGCTTCATAATTCAGACCAAAGTGACCCAAATTATCCGGCTGATACACGGCCTGTGACATAGAACGCAGCATCATAGTTTGAATACTGCGGGCGTCTGCACGGTCTTTTATCGCTTCCGATAACGCTGCGTAATCGGCCGGAGTCGGCTTGGTGCCACCGGTTAACTCCAATCCCAGCAAACCCAAATAAGTACGAAGGGTCAACAAACGATCGTCTTTTGGCCCTTCATGAACACGATACAAGGCAGGCAGATTGGCTTTCATAAGAAGCTCAGCGGTCGCCACGTTGGCACACAACATACACTCTTCAATCAGTTTGTGTGCATCATTACGTTCGACCGGAATAATGTGCTCAATCTTCGAGTTTTCATCGAACACCATGCGCGTTTCAACGGTATCAAACTCCATCGCACCGCGTTCATCACGAGCACTTCTCAGTGTTTGGTACAAACCATTTAAATCATCAATATGCGACACAATAGACGCGTAACGCTCACGCAATTCAATGCCTTGTTCTTCTGGCTCAGCAGCGATCATTTTCGCCACTTTTGAATAGGTCAAACGGGCATGGGAACGAATCACACCTTCATAAAATTTGTAGCCGCGCATCTTGCCTTTGGTGGTTAACGAAATCTCTGCCACCATGACCAAACGATCTACATCAGGGTTTAAAGAGCACAAACCATTCGACAATACCTCTGGCAGCATAGGAATAACGCGACCAGGGAAATACACAGAGTTACCGCGCACAATCGCTTCTTCATCTAAAGCAGTGTCTTTCTTCACATAATGAGACACATCGGCAATCGCCACGAACAGCTTCCAACCACCCGGTGTTTTTTCACAATACACAGCATCATCAAAGTCACGAGCGTCTTCACCATCGATCGTCACAAAAGGCGTATCGCGCAAATCAATACGATGCGCTTTATCTTCTTCTGCCACTTCGGTGCTTAAATTCTTGATTTGTTTTTCAACCGCAGCGGGCCATTCATGAGGGATCTCATAACGGTGCATAGCCACTTCGATTTCAACACCTGGCGCCATAAAGTCGCCAAGCACTTTTTTTACTAGACCTTGAGCTGGCTTACCACGTTCCGCATAGGAGACGATTTCAGCCAACACATATTGCCCGTGTTTCGGCGACAAACCGGAATCGGTAGTAATCAAGATATCTTGGGCGATACGAGGATTTTCTGGCGTAACGAAAGCCGCACTGCTGCCGTCGCGATGGGTTTCTTGATAAAAACGCCCTACTAACTGGCTGTGCTTGCGTTCTATAACTTCAACCACGACACCATCTAAGCGACCTTTAACGCTGCGACCAGACAGTCGCACTTTTACTTTATCGCCGTCCATCACATTTTGCATTTGACGGGCCGATAGAAAAATATCGTCATCACTCTGACGCAACAAGAAGCCATGGCCTTCTTTATTACCTTGAACGTAACCCTCAATTAGATCACTTTCTAAAATCGGCGAGTATTCGTCATTTTGATTGCTGGTCATTTGATTGTCTCGGCACATGGCGATGAGACGACGACGGAGGGCTTCAATTTCGTCTTCGCCAGTCAGCGAAAACTCTTTGCATAACTCTAAATGCCCCATGCTTTTATTCTGGGTGGCAAGAAATTCTAAAATGAATTCGCGGCTTGGTACGGGGTTATCGTACTTAGACGCTTCTCGCTGCATATGTGGATCGTTAATTTTATTATTACTCAATGTATTTTTATCCTTGGTTTTATCAATAAGACGCCCTTTTATAAAATAGAAATATGAACATCTCACTATTCAGAGCATTTGTCGTACTTAGCTATCAACTCTAGCCTGCCACTGACGCGCTCAATTAATGGTCATTATAGAGCATATTCACCAAATACTCTTCAAGTTCGCGCTGCTCTTAGCATTATCTGCACACTCTATCGGGATAAATTTGGTAATAACACAACAAACCTGTCTTATAACTCGTTATTGGAGTATTTTTTTCCACTGTTCCTTAAGTCATTTTCGACTAAACGAAATATTTTGATGAATTATTTGTCTAAATTTCAAGCAAAAACCATGGACCCATCGAATTATTCGATCACTTCATGGCGCTTTTCTTACTGCCTATGACGCACCAAATTCATCTCCGCCATGACTTTGGTGGAAATTTCTTCCACAGAGAGTTTGGTCGAATTCAAAAAAGGAATGCGCTCTTGTCGATACAAGGACTCCACTTCATCCACTTCGTAGCGACATTGGCGAGCGGAAGCGTATTTACTCGCGGCCATCCGACCTGTACGAATTTCATGCAAACGCTGGGCGTCTATGGTCAAACCAAACAGCTTTTTCTTATGATCCTTTAACACCTTAGGCAAACCTGGCGTGGAAAAATCATCTTCAGTAATGGGATAATTTGCCGCCTTGATACCGTACTGCATCGCCAAGTACAAACTGGTTGGCGTTTTTCCTGAACGCGATACACCCAACAAAATAATATCGGCTTCAGCAAAATTCTTCACCGACGCGCCATCGTCATTGGCCAGCGCATAGTTGATCGCGTCTATCCGAGCATCATAAACGCCCTCTTTCATACCATGGGCTTTTTGCGCTGTTGGCTGCGCTTTCACGCCCAAAGCTTGCTCAATCGGTGACAACAAATCCCCAAATAAGTTATAACAATGACAATCACACGAATCGATAATATCGCGGATAGCCGCATCGGAAATGGTATAAAACACCAGCAAGGCAATGCCTTGTTGCATTTCCATATTAATTTGTTGCTTCAAGCCTTCCGCCTGATCTTTGGTAGCCAAAAAAGGCACACTTTTGGTTTCTACCGCCACATCAAAAAATGACAACATGGCCGATCCAAACACCTCTGCGGTGATCGCGGTCCCATCTGATACAAAGTACACTTTCATGCGTTTTTTCCCATTTTTGTTGTTATCTAACAACATTAATTTTTTCGATTGAAATAAAACAACATCGAATAATCGATTTTATTCAAAGCAACCAGCCTACATACAATGAACTCAGACTCAGCGCTTTGACAAGATGTCCCCATAGCGATTTGATTAATGCCTGATGTCCGCTTGGCAACCCTGCCATATTTTGGCCAACCAGCCATATTCTTTTAATAAGAAAAAATAACTGGAGTCCCTTGTGAGCAAATTTATTAAGTGGTTTAAAGATCTTCATATGGAAGATGTCGGTGAAGTAGGCGGCAAAAACGCCTCTTTAGGTGAAATGATTTCCAACCTGACAGACCTAGGTATTCAAGTACCAAACGGTTTCGCAACTACTTCCTATGCTTATCAAAGCTTCATTACAGAAAGTGGCCTAAACGATAAAATCCATCGAGCACTAGACGCATTGGACGTGGACGATGTTCATGCCCTTGCAGAAACAGGCGTACAAATTCGCCAATGGATTGAAGACGCCACGTTCTCAGCTGAGTTTGACCAAGAGATCGAAACGGCTTTCGCCATGCTTTGTGATGACAACGCAGACGATACCTCATTTGCTGTACGCTCTTCTGCCACAGCGGAAGATTTGCCGGATGCGTCTTTTGCTGGCCAACAAGAAACTTTCCTAAACGTGAAAGGCTTGGCAGACATCAAAGCCTCTATCAAACGCGTGTTTGCTTCTCTATTTAACGACCGCGCGATTTCCTACCGCGTACACCAAGGCTTTGAACACCAAGGCGTGTCTCTATCCGCTGGCATTCAAAAAATGGTACGCAGTGATATCGGTGCATCTGGTGTGCTATTCACCCTCGACACAGAATCAGGCTTTGACGAAGTCGTCTTCATCACCGCCGCTTACGGCCTTGGTGAAATGGTGGTGCAAGGCACCGTCAACCCAGACGAATACTACGTTCACAAGCCAACACTGGCAGCCAACCGCCCAGCGGTGGTTCGCAAAAGCCTAGGCAGCAAAGCGCAAAAAATGGAATACGCCGAAGCGGGCAGCGAAGAATTCGTTAAAATCGTTCCCGTTGCTTTGGATGACCAAAACCGTTTCGCCCTAACCAACGACGAAATTGAAGACCTTGCTCGCCAAGCGTGCATTATTGAAAAACACTACAAACGCCCTATGGACATCGAGTGGGCAAAAGACGGCATCGACGGCAAGATATACATTGTCCAAGCGCGTCCAGAAACCGTTCGTAGCCAAGCCAACGCGCAAAGCATGGAACGTTACAACCTAAAGAAAACCTCTCAAGTGATGATTACCGGCCGCGCCATTGGTCACAAAATTGGCACCGGCGCGGTGAAAGTATTATCGTCCATTACTGAAATGGATCGCATTCAACCAGGCGACGTTCTGGTAACCGACATTACCGATCCAGATTGGGAACCCATCATGAAGCGCGCTTCGGCGATTGTCACCAACCGCGGTGGTCGCACCTGTCACGCAGCGATTATTGCGCGTGAACTGGGCATTCCAGCCGTCGTTGGCTGTGGCGATGCCACAGAGGTATTGAAAGATGGTCAAATCGTCACCGTATCTTGCTCTCAAGGCGACATGGGCTTCGTCTACAAGGGTGAACTGCCATTCGACGTGATCACGTCTGAAGTGGGCAACATGCCTGAATTACCCGTAAAAATCATGATGAACGTAGGAAACCCAAACCGCGCCTTCGACTTCGCCATGCTACCAAACGCCGGCATCGGCTTGGCGCGCTTAGAGTTCATTATCAACCGTATGATCGGCATTCACCCGAAGGCCTTATTGAATTACGCTGACATGACGCCAGCCTTGCAAGAAGAAATCAACCACCGCATCGCCGGCTACAACAGCCCTGTGGAATTCTACGTCGACAAACTGGTCGAAGGCGTTGCAACACTGGCGTGTTCTTTCTCTAAAAAGCCCGTGATTGTTCGCTTGTCCGACTTCAAATCAAACGAATACCACAATCTTGTTGGTGGTCCGTTGTTTGAACCAGACGAAGAAAACCCCATGCTTGGCTTCCGTGGTGCGGCGCGTTACATCGACGACTCGTTCCGTGATTGCTTCGCCCTAGAATGTGAAGCCATCCGCCGCGTTCGTAACGACATGGGCTTAACCAACGTACAAATCATGATACCGTTTGTACGCACCTTAGAAGAAGCGCAACAAGTCACCGAACTGCTTGCCGAACAAGGCTTAGCTCGAGGTCAAAACGGTCTGAAAGTCATCATGATGTGCGAACTGCCGTCTAACGCCCTACTGGCTGACGAGTTCCTTGAATTCTTCGACGGCTTCTCCATTGGCTCTAACGACTTAACCCAGCTAACACTCGGACTTGACCGCGACTCAGGATTGATCGCCGACAAATTCGACGAACGTAACCCAGCGGTTAAAAAATTGCTCAAAATGGCGATCACAGCCTGTCGTGAACAAGGTAAATACGTTGGCATCTGTGGCCAAGGCCCATCCGACCACGCCGACTTCGCCGACTGGCTCGTCGCCCAAGGCATCGAAAGCATGTCTCTTAACCCAGACACCGTCATCGAAACTTGGCTACACCTTGATGAAGTACTGAAAAACAACGAACTGAACCACAAAGCTATTTAAAGAAATCTTCCCGTTACGTCGCCGTAATACCAGACATGGCGTAACGGGGAACCAGTCTGCGTTTGGTGTTGTGTTTTTTAATACAGCACCAGATCAGAATGCTGTGTAAAAGCAGCGTGTGACCTTATCGTAGTCACTCCCTAGTTTGATAGCCCCGCTCTGCGGGGCTTTTTTTGAGTCCTTTCCCTCTTCAAATATATTTGTTACTTCTCAACGCTTCCTAGTTTGCAAACTGGGTTCCGCTCTGCTGAGCGGGTAACTTTTGCCCCCTGTTTAATTCAGAAAAGTACAAAAGTAACCAAAAGGTCTCTTTAAGATCTTTAATGCCTGATTTTCGTCATAGGCACATGACTGTTCCCCTACGCTCGTTATATCGTAAGGCATAGATTGTTTTGCAGGCTGGAGAGAAGATATTTTTAACTGACTCTGAAACGCCATAAAGTCGCACAACTTCGTCGCGTCGAACTGACTTCATCTGTGATGCTGGTTTTTTTCAGGGCATCATAAGCGCAGCGTCATGTGCCGCTGAAAGCGAAGCTTTCACTGTAGGTCGCGGCTTTAGCCTTAAGGATCCCCACAAATATAGAGTGATGCCCACTTGTTGGTTAAACTATTTTCGCCAAAAAATAAGCCAGACAAGGGGCATCACATTGTTATTATCAAGTTTACTTCCTGACAATTCAATCTCCATTGATAAGCGAACCTATACAGCTTTATCAGATGCAGTATCCTCCGTTAAAGAAGGCGCCAGATTAAGCCTAACGGCAATTGGTAGAAAACTAGGAGAAGACGCTAACGTCATTGAAAAATATTGCATTAAACGAGTTGATCGACTGTTAGGAAACATCCAATTACACCAATGCCGAAATCAATTTTATAAGACCCTTGCCTCTCACTTTTCTTCACAAGAGTTCTTGCCCATCATTGTTGATTGGTCAAGTGTTTATGATTTTAGCTTTGTTTTACTGCGCGCCTCAGTGGCCTTTCAGGGAAGAGCTTTCACTTTATATGAAGAAGTACACCCTGAAGGAGCTATGAATAATCATAAAAGACATGTCGACTTCTTAAATAATTTAAAGCAAATACTTCCCTCTGACTGTACCCCTATTATCTGCACGGACGCAGGATTTAAGGTTCCGTGGTTCAAAGCAATAGAGCAATTAGATTGGTATTGGCTTGCACGTACACGTGGAACGGTAAAATGCCAAACGGATAAACGACCACAATGGACTCTCGTTGACGGTTATCATCATCAAGCCACCACAAAACCAATGGAGTTGTCCGGCTTGCGTCTATCAAAACAACAACAATGGCCTTGTCGTGGTGTTTTGTATAAAAGTCCACGCCCTACAAAGAAAAAAAGCAAACCCGTTAAAAGACCAAACTGTAACAATTATAAGAAGTGCTCTAAAGCAAACAGAGAGCCTTGGTTTCTAGTCAGTAACTTGCCAAAAGGCGAGTTTCCTCCTCTTGCTCTAGTCAATATTTATAAGCGCAGAATGACTATCGAAGAAGCATTCCGAGACACGAAGAACGAATATTATGGGCTAGGACTAAAACGTAGCCGAAGCCAATCTATTGAGCGATTACAAACCCTTCTGTTAATTGCCTTACTTGCTCAATGGTGCCTTTACGTCATTGGGAAAGCGGCAGAGATGCAAGGTTATCATCGTCATTTCCAATCAAATACGATAACAACGAGGCGAGTATTGTCTTATTGCTATTTAGCCAAAAGGATCCTGAAAACCTCTCGTTATGAAATAACAGAAAAAATGTTATTTGAGGCGTTAGACCTTCTTCTATTGGAAACCAAGTGCTAGAAATAAATGTGGGGATCCTTAAGGCTTTAGCCCGACGCGGAATTCATGTTCCATTCAAACGCTTTGCATTCCCAACCTTTATTACGCTCCTTAATTCAGGAAAAAGCTGGACGTGTAACTTTTGCCCCCTGTTTAATTCAGAAAAGTACAAAAGTAACCAAAAGGTCTCTTTAAGATCTTTAATGCCTGACTTTCGTCATAGGCGCATGATTGTTCCCCTACGCTCGTTATATCGTAAGGCATAGATTGTTTATTCGGTGGGAGATAGCTCATCAAACAATGACTCTGAAACGCCATAAAGTCGCGCAACTTCGTCGCGTCGAACTGACTTTATCGGTATTTCAAAGATAAAAGGTAATGGTTACAAATCAACAAGTCCCTTCCCCTTTTGTCTTCAAGGGGAAGGCGGAGGATGGGGTGTTCTTTGGATCTTCAAGTATATTTGTTGCTTATCAACGCTTCCTAGTTTGCAAACTGGGTTCCGCTCTGCTGAGCGTGTAACTTTTGCCCAGATCCGCAAAAGTAACCAAAAGGTCTCTTTAAGATCTTTAATGCCTGATTTTCGTCATAGGCACATAACTGTTCCCTTATGCTCTTTATATCGTAAGGCATAGATTGTTTTTGCAGGCTGGAGAGAAGATATTTTTAACTGACTCTGAAACTCCATAGAGTCGCGCAATCGGGATTGCGTCGAACTGACTTCATCGGGATTTCAAGCGCAGAAGGTAATGTCTACTGATCACCAAGTCCCTTCCCCTTTTATCTTCAAGGGGAAGGCGGAGGATGGGGTTAATCTCTTTTCGACTATAATCCCACCTACCCGTAGGGCATCATGAGCGCAGCGTAATATGCCGCTGAAAGCGAAGCTTTCATTATTCCCACTAAAAATAAGTCATTTCCGCGAAAGCGGGAATCGATCTCTTATGGGCTAGGATAAGAAACTACCTTTTTGAGCCGAAATTTAAAACGCAATTTATGGGTGCATATACAGTTTATTTTTATAGTTGCCAAATTTTGGCTCGGTTTGCCAGTTTTAAATAGTCGTTTTTTGCGTATTTGTACTGGCAGGAAGCAAGAAAGTCCCCTAATATCAATGAATAAGGATCTACAGCACAGAAATAACGCGCTGTGGATAAAAAAAATAACGCGCACGCTCAGTTTTCCAGTTTTAACTTCTGTTAATATTTTTATAAAATCCAATTTATTCAGGCTCCTACAAAGATATTGAAAGATTTTTAAATTGTCTAAACGCGCATGCGCATTAACAAAATGTTAAGCCCTATCAATAAGGATGTTCCCATGAAACTATCTGCATTACTTATCTCAAACTTTAAGGGCATTAAGGACGAGATAAAAATACTCATCGACAATATTGTTGTTTTGGTCGGCCCGAATAACAGCTGCAAGTCTACAATTTTAGATGCATACGAAGCCTATGTATCAATGGGAAGCGCGTTAAGCTTGGATCATTTTCACGGTCGAAATGCCAATACACCCGTGATAATTACAGGAGTATTTAATGATGTTACGCAGGACGACATCGAAACTTTAGGGCAGGAATGGCATTTGCAAAATGATCCTGAGTTTGGGGAGTGCGCAAAATTTCAAATTCGTTGGGAAACTCCCGATGAAAGCGGTGTTAAATATAGTTTCAGCAACAAAACAAATGACTGGAAGAAAGGCGGAGCTGGCGGCTGGAATACTTTACTACAAAGCAGGTTGCCAACCCCTATAAGATTAAACCCAAATGATGGTTACGATGCGCTGGAGAAAGTTGTAAAGGACTTGGCATCAAAGAATGCCGCAAAAAAATTAAAAGATGACAAGAGTAAAGTTGCTGGAATTGTAGCTGAAATCGAAAAACTTGCTCAAGAAGTTGATAAAGAGCCTCTCGGGGAGTATTGGACAGCTAAGCAACAAAATAGAGGTTGAGCTAAATAAGCTTTTTCAAGGTGCTACCGTAAGCTTTGAGACTGGTGTTGGTAAGTTTAAGGCAGAAGATGCCATTAAAGATGGCAGTAAGTTTTTTGTTAAAACAAGTAACCACCCATCATCGCTAGAACACCAAGGTACTGGATTAAAAAGAGCTTTTTTGTGGTCTGCTGTGAACGCTTTATGTAGCGAAGGAATGTACAAAAAAGGAACAAAAGTAATACAAGATGAAACTCCTAAAGTGCTACTGATTGATGAGCCAGAAATTAATCTTCACCCATCAATAATAAGAGCTGCTAGGAAAGCCATTTATGCACTCGCAGATCTAGAAGGATGGCAAGTCATCTGCACCACACATTCACCAGTATTCATCGACCTGACTCAAGATCACACAACGCTAATAAAAGTATCAAATAACCAGCAGGGAGTTTTCTACTTTCAGACGGATAAAGCTCATTTTAGTCCTGACGAACGAGATAATCTCAAGATGCTTAATCGTTGTTGCCCAACTGTGAATGAGTTCTTTTTTTATCCAAATGCAATATTAGTCGAGGGCGATACTGAATATTTGGCGTATCAGTACATCATTGAAAAGAGTGGAATGGAGGGAAGTTATTGCGTAATCAACTGTAGAGGTAAGGCAAATATACCGACATTCATCAAGATTTTTAATCAGTTCAATGCTAATGCCATTGCCGTCCATGACTTAGATACCAAACTCAGAAAAGATGGTGTAGCAAATGCCATGTGGACAATTAACATAAATATTCGAGCGTTAGCTGACTCTACAAATGGACGAGTCAAAACTGTTGTTCACAACCCTGATTTTGAAGGCTTCTATCTCAACGAATCTCCGACTAAAGATAAGCCATACAATTTATTTACTCACTTAACGTCAAATGATTTTGAAACAAATGCCAGATATAAAGAGTTAAGGGAATCTCTAAGTTCAATTATTGATGGAACTCATAAAGGCTTATATAACACGCAGGCTGAGTTAGATGCCATGGCTTAACAAGGCGCTGCACACGGATAAATTAATCGCTGCGCTCATAATTTACCGGTGAGCGCGGCGTTATGAGCCATTAGGGATAACCTCGTGAATTTCTTCAAAAGATGGATATTAAAATCACTTCTAAAGAAACTAGCTCCTGATCGTATTCCAAGATCCGGAGAGAAAGCCAAAGATGTAAATTGTAATGTCGTTTATATCCGAGCAAAGGATGAATCTTGGACGATTCTTTGTAACAAAATCGATTCTAAAGGTGTCACTGGTAAGGTTTGGCTTAATCAAGAAGAGTTTGAAGAGCTTTCTATACCTTGGCCTTGGTTAAGTGATTATGAGTTAGATATTACCCACTTTTACGGTGTATACGACTTATGTTACTCTTCGATCCCACAATATTTCTTTGAAGGAATATTACCATGGAATAAGTTAAAAATTGTGCTTGGTAAAATTCAACAGTTTCTTTTCAATCGCAAAGAATTAGTTCGTTCGGAAAGAATCGAGACGCTTAAAATCATTCTCGAGGAAACAATCGAGAATAGAAATTTTACTGTAAGTTCGGTTTCTTTATCTGGCATGTTGTATACGCAAAGGTGGGTATTTCATCCAGATAAAACCAGACAGTTGGCCTACAACGACTTACTTCTGAAATCACTCGAAGAAAGTGGAGAATTACAAGCTATACAATATGGCTACAAGCTATCACCAAAAGCGTTAGTCACAATCTCTGCTTATGAAGAAGATCAAAAAAGACATAGGGATAACTTAGCACAATCCAATGCGACTAAATGGCTAACCTTTGCATTAATTATTGTGGGTCTTATACAAGCTGGCGTAACCTATTATGGTGTTTATAACAATGGCTCATAACAAACAGCTCAATCCGACCTTCACTGCGTTGCTCGTTTTGTGCTTTTCCACCTCGCTCGCATCAAACAATCAACGTCGTTCCGGCTCCATAGGCAAGCGTTAACACATTAGGAGTTAATTTTGGAATTTGATTATATGCTGAAAGTCGGTGAGGAAATTGGAATTGTCAAAGACAATCCTCGCTTGCTTGTAATAGTTTCTCATTCGTTCGTAGAAATGATGGTAAAAAACCTGCTAGATCATCATGTTCCGAGTATGCAGCTAAAAAATCATAATCAACGGCTAGAGAAACTTAAAAAGGAATCGGTTATAGATGATTTTCAGTTTAAGCTATATGACTGGTTTCGTGAATTAAGAAATGATGCTGTGCATAATCCAATATTTCGCCTGAAAGAGTCAGACTTTGAAAAACTGCAAGGTCTAGTCAAAAAAGAACAATTGGGCGTTAATAACTTTCATAGTTTTTCTATAAAGCTCATCTCCGAGCTTTGGAATAAAAATTTAGAAGTTCTTGGAGCGGCATATCTTGGTAAGCATTGCTAACAAGACGGTCAACGGCGCATCACGCTTCGCTGATGACGCCCTACGTTTTTGTTCTCCATCATTGGATATTAGGGTCAGATGAAAATTAAACACATTACTCAATTTACTGGCGCTGTCTTTATAGAAGCTAATACATTTATTCTCAAAATTAAGCAATAATATCGAGTTTGACTGTTTAAAAAACGTTCACGCTCTCGCCTTGGTTATGGGGTGAGTCTATCGTGCCAGTAACCGGGTTTTCTAGAATGATGGGCGAAAGCAACGACCGTAATTGTTTGACTACTTGCTATAGTCACCAAGGAGAAAGGGAACCTTTGAAGAATCAATTTTTTGGCTCCAAGCTTGGCAGCTTTACCAATGACCGGTACGAGCGGTGGGTTTGGTTTGCTGAGCTTTGCCGTAGCCTGCTCAAAACTAGTAATGAGCTGCTCTCCTAGACCGGGTATCTCAAGTTCGTACCAAGCAGCGGCCTCGGTCAATTCTACGCTAGCTTCCGTGCTAATCTTTACCTTCAAGATCAGCCCCTAATCCGAGTCTCTGGCGCGTGAAATGGCTTCATCAACATCAAGAAGTTCAGTTTTGCCTGATTCAATGTCATTGATTCTGCGGCAGATTTCAATGTCCCAAGCCTCTGCAACACTAATATCGGCTGGACCATCTAAACTGGCAACCAGATCATGTGCAAGTTTAGCACGCTCTTTCTCAGGCAAATTCATAGCGGCACTAGTAATACTTTCAAGTTGTGCTGTTTCCATTGCATCACCTAAAACTTTTCAAATGATAATGAACAAATGATGCACCAAAATGTACTCCATCACAAGGCACTCTACCGGATTACATAGTCTGGTAAGCTTAGCGTTATACATGAAAATAGTAAGCGAAATGTTTTGTGGTTTGGTTGCTCAAAATTGAATTACTTTTCGGGACTTCATGCGAAGAACAATTGCGAGTTTCGAGTTTTGTAACAATTAGGATTAGGCTTTTTTCCAAATCTAAGAAATTGGAGCTGGCTTAACCATTATGATCAATATCCGCTCAGACGATATTTTTCACATCACGGTAAAAATTTTCATGACTACCTAATGCCATGAGTTCGAGTGTAAGGGTGCCATCTTCATAGCTGTAACCAAGTAATGTAAGTTGCTTCACCATGTTAAATTTATACACACGAAGAAAAGATAGATCGCCTTTCTTCTGTTGCCCTAGAAGCAGATCTTCAATCAATTCTCTGATCGCGTTATCTAAATCCGCTTTTTGATTTTTATGCAGTTTTTTGACCGCTTTTTTAAATGTGGTTGTTTGAAGAACTTGAGTAATGTTAGCCAAAGCTGTAGGCCTCAAGTTTTCCGGCTTCTTTTTCCGCTTGGGCAATGATAGCTTGTTTTACGAACTCATAGGGTAAATCGGGGTTATCTTCCATCATTTCGCCGATTTTCGCCCAGTGTTCAATTTGCTTAGGTGTTGTACGGTTTAAGGCTTTCGCCATGATGGCCGCTTTATCAACCAGTTCTTGGTCAAGTCGGATACTTGCTGTAGACATAATAAAATCTCCTTAGTGTTGTATAAGAAATGTAGCAAAATACCACATTTGTAGCAATGCGCATCACAACAACACCCCCAATACTTCACATATCTGCCCTTCCATTAAAAAGAGGAAGAAACTACCCCCCGCGTTATCACGACTACCCTCATTGACCGACGACCTATTTAAAGACTATATTTGGTCATAACGAAGAGGTATTTATGAAGTTATCAGATCAAATCAAACCTATTAGCTATTTGAAAGCTCATGCTGCTGAGGTCGTGCGTAACCTGTCTACTAACATGCAGCCGATGGTGATCACTCAAAACGGTGAGGCTAAGGCTGTTATACAAGACATCAAAAGCTATGAGCAAACTCAAGAGACTATGGCGCTACTTAAGATATTGGCTCTGGGTCAACGTCAGATAGAAGAAGGTAAAGTTCAGCCTGCTGGTGACGTTGTCGCCAAGCTTCGTAACCGGAGTAAAAGCCGCTAATGAGCTATCGGTTTTTCTCACTGATGATGCTGCTTACGATCTTGAGGCTCTATACGAGTATATCGAAACTCATGATGCACCAGAGAAAGCAGATTACGTTCTAGACAAAATTGAAGAGGCATTTTTAAGCCTTGCCGATAATCCCGAGCGCGGGACTTATCCAAATGAGTTGCTAGCAATCGGCCTACGGGAGTATCGAGAAATCTATTTCAAACCCTACCGTATTATTTATCGAATCATTTCGCAGTCTGTTTATGTCATGGTGATCACTGATGGTCATCGTGATATGCAGTCTCTTATCGAACGCCGCTTGTTCAAAGCCTAAGGGAATAAAGGGTCGGAATAAAGGGTCAGATGAAAAATTAAAAAAATCAGCCATCTAGTTGTGATTTCTCTGACGTGTGATGACAAATCCGCTCCTGTAGAAACACCACCACTAAACAGAGCGTCATAGCTGTGGCGACACCACTATGTGACCCTTAACTATTCAATGTTTAATCGAGTTTGATCATGAATATCGAAACCGTAGAAAAAGCAGACTATCTCAAGCTAATAGAAATCTGGGAGTCTTCGGTCAGGGCCACTCATGATTTTTTGGTCGAAGAGGATCTCCAAGCGTTAAAGCCGTTAATTTTAGAGCAGTATTTTGATGCCGTTGAGTTGAGGTGTGCTAAAAATGCGCAAGGTGAAATTCAAGGGTTTTGTGGTGTTCATGACGGTAATATTGAGATGCTGTTTATCTCGCCTGCTGCTCGCGGAAAAGGCATTGGTACCATGTTGACGGCCAATGCTATCCATGAGCTGGGCGCTTCAAAGGTCGATGTAAACGAACAAAATGAGCAAGCACTGGGTTTTTATCTGCATATTGGCTTTAAAGTGATAGGCCGGTCACCAGTAGATGGTCAGGGTAAGCCATATCCGCTGTTGCATATGGCGCTATAAACATTCTGCGAAACAGCGCATCCCCTCAGTTTTTCAAAGCACTTCCCTCCTCAGATTTATTATTTTTAATTTTTTTCACATTACTTTGATCCGCTTTTTTATTAGCGCCGTAAATATTCATGTTGAACACAAACTGAAACACCAAACTATTATTTAACCTTAAAGGACATTATTATGTTAAAAAAATTAGTTGCAACATTACCTATTATCGCTGCTAGCGTTATGTTTATGCCAGCTGCCCATGCGGATCACCATGGTATGAAAAAAGATATTGTTGACGTAGCAGTTGAAAATGGTTCCTTTAATACGCTTGTAGCTGCGGTGCAAGCGGGTGGCCTTGTTGACACTCTAAAAAGTGAAGGCCCATTTACTGTTTTTGCACCAACCGATGAAGCCTTTGCAAAATTGCCTTCTGGTACAGTAGAAATGCTGTTAAAGCCTGAAAACAAAGACAAACTCGTTGCTGTTTTAACTTATCACGTAGTCGCTGGCAAAGTCACTGCAGCAGATGTGGTAAAACTTGACAGTGCAACTACCGTTCAAGGTCAGACTGTGACGGTTAAAGCGAGCGGTGATAATGTGATGATTAATGATGCCAAAGTCGTTATTGCTGATGTTGAAGCAAGCAATGGTGTAATTCATGTAATCGATACCGTATTACTGCCTAAATAATAGGTCCTAAGTAATAGTAAATATTTAATACCATTTAAAAACGCAGAGGGATATTCTTTATTCCTTCTGTGTTTTTGGTATTTTAATACCAAGCACCCATCCCTTATAAAACCATTAAAGATAATAGAACTTTCTTTAAATAAAATAGTAAAAAGAAAACATTTTTATTTTTTCATTTACTCAATGCCCTCTCCACACATATGGCAGCATGAGCATCATTCGCCGCATACAGAATCTGATTTTCTTTCAGTGGATAAGCGCCCCAGTTGGATTTCTGGGCGCCTTTGCCAAGACGTTTCCCCAGTACCATGGCGACAGCAGCACGGGCACCAATGCTGTTTTTTTCTCCAGCAAGACGTTTCAAAGTCATCGATAAGTCTTGCGTATTGACTATGTCGATGTTGAGCTTGTTTCGCAGTTCTTTGTTATCGTCTTTGATACCAAAACCGATCTTCTTGATGTTTGGGTTGGTTAAAATTTCCTTGGCCGCTGCAACGGCGACAGCAAATCGAACCGGAAAGAGAAACGCCTTGGACTCTGTCGCCAGTTGAATAAGCGATGGGCCGGGCTGACCTCTCCTTTTTGAAAGATCGGTTTGCTTTCGGTATCGAATCCTAGGCTGGTTTCGTTTTTTAGGACTTCTATGGCTTGTGCTGCGTCAAGTTCGTTCTCAACGATGTAAATATCGGAAAGACCAAGACCAATGTACAAGGGTAATTCGCTGATTTGTTCCTTGCTGGGACGTTCCATTTCTTATCTCTTTTTTTAGACGCCTTTGAGTGCTTTTAATAAATCATGGATGTCCGCTTTGAGGCTCTTTGTCGATGATTTTATTGCTGTGAATTTTAGCTTGTTCTAGGTATGCAATAGCACCAGCGTTATCGCCTAGCTCTACTTTTAGTTGAGCGACAGAAAAGCCGATGGAAGAGAGATAATCTTTGGCGTTGATTGCGGTGGCTTTTGCTAGGGCTTTGTCATAGAGAGCAATGGCCTGCTCCAAGTCATCGGTAAAATCGGCAAGGGTTTCCCATTGAACCGGATGGTCTTTGTCAGTACCGTCGTTCTCTTCGCAGAGTCTCAGCAACGTTTGATAAGATGCATCAAAGCCAACTTGGTCTTTTTTGTTGGCGCAAGTCATAAGCACTTTCGCAAGAGAAAGCACTTCTTTGTATATTTTGGTGTTCATATTTCACTCTGTTTGCTGCATTCGATTATGTCATGGCGAGTATGGTAATTTTAATAGAGAATTTATGACAGCTTTTCACTGGGATCTTGAAAAATAATGGGAGTTATCTCGATGCAAGTTCATGAATGTGTGTCTTTTATATTACTAAAAGACAATCAGGTGTTGTTAGAAAAACGCGCCCAAGACAAAGAGTACGATCCCAATTTGATCGCGATTCCTGGTGGTCATATGGAACACGGTGAAACAAGAGAACAAGCCCTATTTCGAGAGCTAAAAGAAGAGCTGGATATCGTTCCAACGTCTTATGTGTATTTATGTTCTCTGTATCACCCAACAGGAGAGCTTCAACTCATCCATTATTATGTCATTACACAATGGACAGGCACGATCGTTTCGCTAGAAGCGGACGAAGTCGCTTGGCATTCGCTTGAAGCAAACCCACTTGATATCGAGGCGGATAAAGTGGCACTGGCAGAGTATCGAAGACTCAGCTTGTCATTAATAATCCTGTAAATTCATACGACGACGTAAAATAAGACCCTTTCGAGTGAATGCTGAACCTAAGGGATTAATTACGGGGATATTTCGCTTATCGCAAAAATCAATATCATTTATCGATTAAACAATTACAAAGACAAACATCATACCTCTATTCTCAAAATGCTTTTTTTATAAAAGCAGTGCTTAGATTACAAAGGCAATAACAATAAAAATGGAGAACAAGTATGTTTAAAATCATGAACAACATAGCGATGTGTTCAATCTTTTTACTAAGCAGTGTTGCTGCATCAGCCGCCGATGAAAACCCGAATAGAGACGACCGTTTTACAACAAAATTTGTCTACGAGTCTCGCGTGACGATAGATAAAGAACGCGTCACCGTTGGACAAAGCAAATATGGTGAACGAGGTATTGTTTGGATAACAGGTGGCGAATTTGCAGGGCCATCGATGAAAGGCAAAATCATACCAGGCGGCGGTGACTGGCAGCTTGGCCGACCTGACGGAAGCAGAGAGCTAGATGCAAAATACGCACTAAAAACCGACGATGGCTTTGTAATCTTAGTTCAAAACAAGGTAACCATTAGCCCAGAACCCACTAAAGAAGACCCAAATAATCGTTATGCCCGAAGCGTATTAAGTTTCGAAGCACCGATCGGCAGCCCCTATGAATGGATGAATAAATCTGTTTTTCTAGGCACGTTAGACAGAGCAGATAACTACAACGAAAATCCAGCGGTAATCATTCGAGTGTGGCAACTTCTCTAAATTTTTTCTTAAGCTCCGATGCTTAAACGTTATCGGAGCTTAGCTCGTTTACAACTCTTTTTTGTCGAACCAAGCTGACTTCAGCCAAAACAACAATCCCCAACACTAACCAAGATGCCATGATGACGCCCGTCCAACCATCCGCTTGCCAGAAAGGATCAAGATAAAACCCACCAAGACTGGCACCTAAATAATAAAACACCAAGTATAAGGAAGAAGCACTGGCTTTAGCGTGTTTGGCATTACGACTCACAAAGCTGCTCGCCGTTGAGTGGCATAAAAAGAAACCAAAGCTGTTTATCAATAAGCCCGCGATGATCGCCAATAAAGACCCCCTAATGTGACGAGTGAACCAAACATGAAAATACAAGTGCCTAGTACCATGATGTTTGGCTGGCTCCAGCGTTTGGCAAGTTTACCCGAAATAGCTGAACCCAATGTACCAGACAAATAGGTAAGGAAAAGCAGGCCAACGTATTTAGCGGTTAAGTTATAAGGCGCGGCTTCCAAAACGAAGGTCACGTAGCTGTATTGGTTGATAAAAATGAAGAAGCTAAAACCGCCAATGAAATAACTAGTTAGTAAGCGACGATTCTGCAGATGGCTTTTCATGTTCATCAGGATATGACCAACACGCAGAGGCTTGGACTCGAAGTGTTGGGATTTTGGTAATAGGACAAAAAAGGCCAATAAACAAATTAAGCTAATCACACTCATGACGCCAAACGTTGCCGAGCGTCCTAGCCATTCGCCAACAAAACCGCCAATCAGACGACCACCAATGCCGCCCAGTGTGTTGCCGCTAATGTATAAACCAACGGCCACCATTAAGGCTTCCGGTGTGTATTCATCACCCAAATACGCCACGGCAATAGCTGGCAAACCCGCTAGAAAAAATCCTTGTAAAGCACGTAAAGCTAATAACGATTCGTAGCTTTGTACAAGAGAAAGGCAAAACGTCGTTAACGTAATGCCTATCATGGTCATCACCATAATGCCTTTGCGACCTAAGGCATCTGAAATTGGGCCGTAGAAAAGCAAAGATATACCCAAGGTCAGTGTCGTAATGGTAAAGCTACCACTGGCTTGCAGTGGGGTAATGGCAAACTCATTGGCAATCATAGGCAACAAGGGTTGTGTCACATACACATTGGCAAAAATCATAAAAGAACCAATGATAAGCGCCACGGTGCCTCGCCAAAATACGGAACTGCCCACTTCAATCACAACCACTCTCCACGAATCACAGTAACACACCACGGGACGCAGCCCGATGATGAACCCAACAAAAAATGCTTTTTTATAGTTACACTATACGCCCAGCCAAATAATCAATAAAATATATCCATCTTATCCAATCCATAAAGGTTATTGATGGACATTAAACCTCTGCGTTATTTTATTGCGATAGCCAAGACAGAGAGCTTTACCAAAGCCGCCCAACAGCTAGGCGTAGCACAGCCGGCGGTCAGCATGGCCATCAAAAAGCTAGAAGCGGATTTGGACTTAACCTTAATTCATCGAGCAGATCGAAATATCGGACTCACCGACGAAGGCAAAAAACTGCTGATTCATGCTGAAAAAATCATTCAAGCCACAGACGATGCCTTGTTAGAAATGAGTGAGCTAAAAGGGTTGAGCCAAGGTGAGGTTCGTGTGGGCATTCCCAGCATGCTGGGACTCTTATTACTTTCCACCGATTCTGATGGCATTTCGCCATAAATACCCCACTATTACCTTAAGAGTCATCGAAGGGGGAACTTGGCAATTGCAAAAAATGCTCGAAAGTGGCGAATTGGACCTGAGCGTTATCGTTGCTGAAACACTTCCCGATAGTCTACAAACTCAAGCCCTCATTCGAGAAGAAATGCTGGTGACTGTGGCGACCGATCACCCTTTTAGCCAGCTAACGAAAATTTCCCCTGAAGCATTTTTCGAAGAAGAATTAGTCATGTTCAAAGAAGGGTATTTTCATCGGCGCATTGTCGATAAGCTGGCCAAAGCCTGTAACAGGACACCTAAGATTGGTTTCGAAACCAACTTAATTCCGCTTATCAAATCCATCACTCAACAAGGTTTTGGTATTTCTACCCTACTCGCCATGGTTATCGAAGAAGACGATGAACTGATCACTCGTTCTTTTGATCCACCAATCTGGCTAGATCTAGGTATTGCTTGGCGCAAAGACAGTTATCTATCAAAAGCCAATCGTGCTTTCCTAGAGTTTGTTAGTGAACATGGTCGATATAAACGCAAAACATAAAAAATGCCCACTCTGCTTACGGTATTATCAGTGAACAGAGTAGGCATTTAGAACTACGCTTTCTAACTAGTTAAATAAACGCGCTTCAAACAAAGACGAGTTCTTAAAGCGATGCAGGCTTTTCGCACCCGCTAATACAGCAAGATCTAAAACAGGTTCAATCAGCACAACGCTTAAATACGCAATACCAAAGGTCGCCACGGCCGCGGTGTTCTCGGCACCGAAACCTTGTCCATAAAACGCCCAAAAAGCCACCCAAGCGACAATACCGCCTTGGTAAGTTAGGGACAGTTTCAATGCTTGTTTATAGCTAATATCGACATAAGCCGTATTCTCAGCAATGGTTCGGCGCGCAACGGCCGACATAGCAAACAGAGGTAATAACAAGGTTGTGACATTCATGCCGTATTGAGGTAGATCAAATTGGGCAAAGAAAACACCTTGCGTTAATAAGCCTAACATCAAACCAATAGAAGCAGCCGCAGGACCAAAGATAAGAAACAGCGTTGAGCCTAAGATAAGATGCACTTCCGATACACCAACCGCGTGATGAGGAAAGAGTTCAAAGAAGGCAAAGACAAGCAGTGTGGTTAATGCGCTGCGACCGATCAAAGACATGAGACCCTCTTTTTTGATCATCTCAATAGATGCTTTCGCAGAAAAGCCAAACGCCGCCAAAGCGGTAGCATAACTCAAAACAATTTTTGCGCCATCAACGACGCCAGGTTCAATATGCACTATGTGCCTCCAAAATATGCTTCATACTCACCCGTATGATTCAAATTGATGGTTTTTCTGCTTAGAAAAACCGGATTAATGAAGGCCGGTCTCCGGACTGATAAGTGTTTGGAAGAGCTGTATTTCGAAGACTCTCATTCCTTCCCGTCTATAAAGACAGTGGAAGTAAGAAGAAACACACCACTTATTTACCGTTGCGGGGGCAGTACAGGGATTGCTTACAAGAATTAAACGCACCTGTTTCCCGTTTCACCCTTTAGGGCACCTTCACAAGAACTGATTATCACGGCTTTACAGCGTGCTATCAGAATCTCGAAGCCTACGTTTTAACAAGCTTTTACGCAACAGACAGGCGATAAATAAAAGTAGATAAAAAAATACCTTTCATCCAAAGAAGAAAGGTATTCATAGTAAACAGCGACATTAAAAAATATTAAGAAGGTCGTCGACCCGATAAGGAGCTACGCGCATTCATTCTTGATTCAATATGTTTAAGGAGAGAAGTGCGATGGAAAATAGTCCCGCCGACAATACCAATAACACTGCCAATAGAAATATCCACTAATCTATGCAGCAACAACACATCTGTGCTCATATTCGCACTGGTAAACTCCGCCATAATCACGGTCAATGGTGTAACAAAAATAACAGCCGCACCGTAGTTCTTCACAATCAACAATTCCACTAAGAATTGGAAAAGAATCATACTAAGGGCCAATACCCAATAATTTGGCTGCAGAGAGAACAAACACCAAGCGACCCCCATACCAATTGCGGTTCCAACAATACGATGAACATTTCGGTGCCAAATCATACGATAAGTCGCGCCTTGTAAAATGGCGGCGCAGGAAATCGGCACCCAAAGAGCATTAGGTAATGCTAACCATAGAGCGAACAAATAAGAAAAAGCGATAAAAAAAGCCACTAACGCCCCTTCTAAGATAATCGCATTAACCTGAGGATCGGTTTCGACTGTTGTTGCTGGCAAATCATTCGCGCCAGTCATTAAGCTATAAACAAAGGCTAAAGCACAGGATAAGATCCCACCTAAAGCCACCATGCCAATATTCGATGCCCATTTACCTAAGTCAAAAGGCAGGTAAATTGCTAAAGCAGAAACGAGAATAAAGAAAAAACTACCCGGAGGCGGCAAACGGTAATAACGCGTAATAACAATTGCGCCGAAGGACAACAACCCAAGAGCTAAAGCCGCTAAATATGGATTAAAGCTAGAAAGCGATCCAATGGTAAAGCAGACCATAAAGCCAAATGAACACATGGCCAGCGTCACCATACGATGCGCTGTTCGCGTTTTAGGCAAGTACAAAATAACCATTGTCCCTAGGCTTGATAGCGTTGCTATCGCAAACTGATCTGTGGCCGCGCCTATCAATGCTGGGATACCAACGCATAGGGCAGCAAGCACAGCCAAATGCCAAGGGCGTTTAATGTCACTCCACGAGAAAAGGTCTCTTAACTGAATCAATAAGGCTTTTATCAAGTAGATACTCCGTAAAAATCTGTTTAATAGATAAACATTTTACCATCATTCCTGACTATCAATAATGAAAAAAACACACAAAACAGCAAGGTTACTCACCACTTAACAGGATAAATATTGTTTCGAAACTAAAAAAAGTGCGCTTGCGAACAAAACTATAAATTTTTTTATATTTTCACATAAAAAAACATTATAGTGTCTTTCATAATATTTTGTTGCTCGATGTTGTTACTACCAATTTTCTGAAGGACACAGATTATGAACCTCATTCGCACGCTCTTATCTTTTTTAATGAAGGACAAAATTGTTGCTTCAACTAACTTTAACCGCTGGTTAGTTCCCCCGCTTCTATTGCCATTCATTTATGTATTGGTTCTGTCTATGCTTGGAGTATTTTTAACCCAGCTTTAACCAAAGAGTTTGGTGTGGTTAGCAGCGCAGCAGAAGACTGGAGTCTCAGCAGTGTAGTATGGATTTTCTCTGTAGCCATTGTCTTTCTTGGTTTATCTGCTGCTGTTGCTGGCAAATGGTTAGAAGAAGTCGGCCCACGCTGCGTTGGCGTAACCGCAGCCTTTCTCTGGGGCGGTGGCTTTATTATCGGCAGCGTAGGGATATCAACACATCAGTTATGGCTAGTCTATTTGGGATATGGTGTATTAGGCGGCTGTGGCTTAGGGCTTGGCTATGTTTCTCCCGTATCGACTCTACTTCGTTGGTTCCCAGACAAACGCGGTATGGCAACAGGTATGGCGATCATGGGGTTCGGCGGAGGCGCCATGATTGGCGCCCCATTAAAAACGTTTTTACTAGAGAAATTTGCCATCGCACCGACCTATCTTGGGCCAGAATCGGCGGTAAATCTTATTACCGAAGGTGGAAGACGCTTCGCTGAAATGGCAAATGGTAAGCTTGAAGTCGTCGTGGCCAGTGCTTCCGAAGCCTCAAAACTCCCTATTCCAGGGGAAGCTGGTGTGTATGTTGTAGGCACGGGGAATACAGGTGCCGCTAGCGTCTTCCTCACCCTTGGGATCGTGTATTTCGTTATTATGATGGTCGCGGCATTTGCTTATCGGGTCCCCCCTAAAGATTGGCAGCCTGAAGGTTGGACACCGCCAGCCAAAGATAAAACAAATAGCATGATTAGCCGTAATCACGTGCACATTGATCAAGCCTTAAAAACGCCGCAATTTTGGCTGTTGTGGATTGTGCTCTGTTTCAATGTGACCGCTGGTATTGGTGTGATCGGTATCGCAAAAACCATGATGACAGAAATATTTGGTACCACATTACCAACCATTGCCACAGCCAGCTTTGCAGGCACCTATGTCTTGATGATTTCGGTTTTTAATATGTGTGGTCGGTTCTTTTGGGCGTCAACCTCGGACTTCATCGGTCGGAAAAACACTTATCATTGTTTTTTTGTACTTGGCACACTTTTATACCTTTCCATTCCGTTCGCTGCCTCAGCGGTCAGCGCTGATCCCTCGATCACTTGGTTAATCATGTTTTATGGGGCTAGCATGATAATTTTCACCATGTATGGCGGTGGATTCGCCACTATTCCTGCGTATTTGGCGGATATTTTTGGCACCCTACACGTTGGTGGCATACATGGTCGATTGCTTACCGCTTGGGCAACAGCCGGAGTCTTAGGGCCATTTGTTATTACTTACTTAAGAAACATGTCTGTGGAAAGTGCCATTCACGATTTAGCCAGTAAAATTGACCCAGCAGCCTTTGAAGCTAAATTCAACGCATCTATCTCACAATTAAACGAGTTAATTGCAGCAAAAACTGTCACGGTAAGCAACCTGATGGACATTGCGCCTGTAGGTACCATAGATCCCACATCTGGCCTTTATAATACCACCATGTATGCCATGGCGGGTTTGTTGGTTATTGGCTTTTTTGCAAATCTCATGATACGTCCAGTAAATGAAAAGCATCATGTGGAAAAAACACATCCAAATTTATAACTATTGACCTAAATTCACTATTTGTTACAAAAATAAGAACAACAAAACAAAAATTATCTTGTTGTTCTTTATATAAGGCGATTAGATCAATCTTAGAATAAGCCCGTTTTTCTTCGATTGCTAAAATCTTCTAAAACTTATTTTCAGTCACTATTTAGCAATAAACATAAAAACAATTACAATAATAATAGCTTTATTTGCAGCTGTATTGACTTGATTACAAAGCACACCTTTAAACAGAGGAACACGCCATGATACAGCTTATTAGAACCATGCCAATCACTCGACAATTAGCCATCGTCGTATTTTTAGTCTCTATTACCTGCTTTGGAATACTCACTTGGCTAACATCAAGTAAATCTTACAATGGTTTTATAGAAAGCATAGAGCACGAATTACAAACCAGTTCTGGTCAAGGCAGTATGTTGCTCGATTTTTATAACGAGAACTTAGAAAGTAGTACGGATAGATTAGCCGACATATTTTTCACACTGTTCCCTAACGGCATCACAGTCAGTGATTCAGAAACCGTTAAAATTGGTGAATATGACAGCCCTTTAGCCACCAATTCGGGCGAAGTAATCAACCTAAATTTTGATAAACCAGATCAATTCACCAAGATGACGGGCGGCACCGCGACGGTGTTTATTCGGTATGGTGATGACTTTTTACGTATCAGTACTTCTCTCAAAAAAGCCGATGGCACTCGAGCCTACGGCACCTTGTTAGGTAAAGGACATCCCGCTTATCAAACACTGATTAACGGTGAGATCTATTCTGGCCCTGCGGCCTTATTTGGTCGTAACTACATGACAAAATACGTTCCCTTTAAAGATTCAACAGGAAAAGTCATCGGTATACTTTACATCGGCTTTGATTACACAGAAGGACTAAAAAACTTAGAAAAAGAAATAAATAGCCTATCATTTGGCGAAACAGGAAAAGCCACCGTCATTAATCTTCAAGATGGCAAAGACTTTGGTAGAATTGTCGTTGACTCGCAGAATAAAGACAAACTCTTCTCTGAGATTAATGTGCAAGAGGCTGAAAAATATTTAGAACTGATAAAACAGCAAAAGAATGGCGTATTTCAAACCAAACAAACAATCAATGGAAAAGAACAAGACATCGTCATGGCATTTAGTCGCGCCGAAAAATGGAACTGGGCGATCCTTACTGGTGGCCCTGTAAAAGAATTCACTGTGGTTGCTAAGTCTGTTCAAAACAGCCTAATCCTTGTTTCTATTCTTTGCGCTATCCTCTTAGTCATCATGATTTCTTTCATTACACAACGCGTACTTTCCCCACTAAAACAAGCAGGGCAAGATTTGCAAGCCTTGGGTAATGGCGATCTCTCTACCAATTTATTTCATCGTCATTCACATCACCAAACAGAAAGCCAAAACGAAATCGATGTGCTATTTAAACATGGTCGAAATACCATTACTCAACTAAGATCCATGCAATTAGAGGTCAGATCTTGCATGGAGCCTCCTTACGGACGCGAGTTTAAAAGTACAGTCAACCGCCAATCTCGCGTCTAAAAGCATGAGCAAACAACAGGGAGAAACAGACTTAGTGGCGACCGCGATGAGTCAGATGGTTATCGCTGTAGAGAACGTCTCGCAGAATGTCAACGACACCACCAACGAAACTCAGAAAGCGGACAAAGAAACGAAATCCGGCACCCAAGTCGTCGACAACGTCGCCTCGGATATGCAAGGTCTGGCCAATGTCATTGGGCATGCTTCTACAGTGATGCAAGAGGTTGAGAAGGAAAGTATTAGCATAGGTTCCGTGCTAGACGTAATTCGCAGTATTGCTGAGCAAACTAACCTGCTTGCGCTTAATGCTGCGATTGAAGCGGCGCGAGCTGGAGAACAAGGCCGTGGCTTTGCGGTGGTGGCGGATGAAGTCAGAACACTGGCAACTCGAACCCAAGACGCTACTGCAGAAATTGAAGGCATGATAGCCCAACTGCAGAAACTGTCGAAAACAGCGTCTATGGAAGTGATCAATGGTCGAGATCAAGCTGCCGGCAATGCGGAGAAAGCCATCGCGGCAAGCAAAGGATTAATGAAGGTAACCCAGTCAGTCAGCCTGATTAACTCCATGTCGATTAACATTGCCAGTTCCATCACAGAACAGTCTGCCGTTGCTGCGAGCGTGAATGAAAATCTCGAAAATATACGCGACCTTTCTAATCAAACAGCCGATGGTGTCAACGACATGATGGCAACCACTAAAACACTGTCAGAGGTATTAACCAAATTGAAGTCGTCCATTGATCGCTTCTCTCTGTAATACGCTATCCAGCGAGCCAACCTTGTTGGCTCGCTTTCTTTTTTATCTAAAAATACGCTCTGACCAGACCGTTAATCCTGCCGCCACACTACCAAAGTGATCCCCATCTAACACAGGGATATCACCAAGCCGATGTTGAATTGCCTCGCGAATCACTGGTGACTTGGCTGATCCACCGGTGATGTAGATCAAATCCGGTTTCTCGCCTGCTTGCTCTATGGCCAACGTCATCAAATTCAACATTTTTTCTAAGGGTGAAAAAATTGACTGAGTCAGTTCTTCACGGCTAATGGAAGCACTTAGCTCTGCTTCAATATAGTCCAATGAGGCAAGATACTGCTGCGTATCGGACAAGGCAATCTTAGCCTCTTCCGCACTGCGTACTATGTGATAATTATGCTTTTCTTCTCGCATACGTAAGAATCGTTCGATCAATTTGGGTTGTGCTGCATCCAAACGCAACTGATTGATCTGATGCCTAGTTTCCATACTATTAAATGTCGCAATAGCAGACACATCATTCGTTGTAATCGCATTCCAATACAACTGAGTCGGCATCGGTAACCCTGTTTTCAATAAAGAATCCATGCCAAATAGTGGCATAAAATGCTTACCCGCAATTTGTATGTCTAAATCATTACCGCCGACTCGTTCTCCAGTATGTGCCAAGAAATCGTTTCGTCTGTCTTCTTTTGTTAAATACTCAGGCCCCATACGAACCATCGCGCAGTCAGTCGTACCACCACCAATATCCACAACTAACACGGTTTTATTATCTGCTAAGGATTTTTCAAAATCTAAACCTGCAGCAATTGGCTCATAAAGAAATTCAATTTCTTTAAAACCAGCCCTTTTGCCAGCTGTTGTCAATATATCTAACGCTTGTCGATTACTTGCATCAGCATCTAAACCTTGGAAATTCACAGGACGGCCAATTACCGTATGGGTAATCTCTTCGCCCAAACTTTTTTCAGCACGCTGCTTGATATTCTGCATCATCACGGTGACCACATCTTCAAAAAAATGAATATGTTCTGCACGTAACCCAGCGCCACCTAGAAAAGATTTTGGGGATTTAACAAAATAGCCTTCTTCCGGCCACTGGAAGTATTCATTAAACGCTGCGCGTCCAAAAAATAACGTTTGATCTTCATCCGCAATGTCTTCTTCATAACGAGCACGTTTGGCTCGCGTTAAGGCATTTTGACGTAGCTCAGAGAACGCTTGTCGTGAAGGAATATCTCGCATTCCCCTTATAACAGATTCAGTAATTAAGTCTCGATCTAGCGCATACAAAGTGGAAGGGAGAAAAGCATGGTTTTCTTCTAAATTAACCAAGCGTACAAGCGAGTTTTGCACTATACCTAATGCACAATTCGATGTTCCGTAATCAAATCCACAAATCATTTATTCTATACCTAATATCGATAATCAAAGGGGCGCGGACGATAACAGAAAGATTCAAAAGTATCAAAACTATTCCCCCTTAGTATTGTCCTAGAAATCTTACGCTCAATAACTGAAAATTGCAGAATAACTACATACTTAGACAAGAATATAAATAAGACTCTCTTATATAAAATACCCAGGAGAAAAAAGATGCACTTCTCGTTGCAAACCAAAATAACCCTTCAGTCAATCATTGTGGCGATTATTGTTGCCATCAGTGTCGGCAGTGTGTCTTTTTATGCCTTTAAAACAGACAGTGATACACGTATACAATCCGAAGCCCGTTCGCAAGCCGCGGCCATTTCAACCTACATTAATAGTTGGTCAACAGATCGAATCAGCACCATGCAAGCGGTGAAGCAGAAAATCGAAGCCTCCTTACAAGAAAACCCCGATGTGAATGAAAAAGACATTCTCAATATTCTTCAACAAGCCCAAACTGGCTTAAATTTTGGTATGACTTTTTTAGGATTAGAAAATGGCGCCATGTATCGGCACGATCCTTCTTTGAACAGCGCAGATTATGATCCACGAACTCGTAGCTGGTACATTGATGCAAAAGCAAAAAACAACGCGTATGTGACGGCCCCTTATGTTTCAGCGTCCACACAACAGCTTTCCATGACATTTGTTGAACCTATTATCGTCAATGGCAAATTTATTGGTGCCATTGGTGGATTGGTATTTCTAGACAATCTTATGGAAACCATCATGGCTATGAACGTGGCTGGCGAAGGTTACAGCACCCTATTTGACGGCGATGGTAAAATCATTGCTCACCCAGATAGAAAACTGATTTTGAAAGACGCCTCTGAACTATCGCCAGCGTTAAATAAAAACTTCTTTTCTACAACACAACGTCAAGCCAGTTTTACTCAGCTCAAACTGGATGGCAAGAACATCAATATGTACGCCAGCAACATTCAAGGAAACCCTTGGGTATTAGGTCTAATGATGGATCAGGATGTATTAAATGCGCCACTTGTTAATTTAGGCACTGGCTTAATCATTGGTGTGTTCATTTTATTACTGATTGCATCTGTGATTGTGATTCAAGTGACTCGTTTTCTATTACGAGATTTACGTCGAGTATCGGACAGTATGGCGCAAATTGCATTGGGAGACGGCGATTTAACGCAACGTTTAGCCGCCAGTTCCAAAGACGAAATTGCTGTTTTAGTCGGCAATTTCAACCAATTTGTCGCCTTGTTGCACAACACAGTGTCCCATTTGAAAAAAATTGGTCATGAATTAGCAGGACAAGCGAGCGATGCCTACGATTCCTCGCAAAACAGCGCCCAAAAACTAGAAGAACAGCAGCAGAACATTGCCATGGTGGCGACTGCCATTCATCAGATGTCTCAGGCTACTCAAGAAATTGCTGGCAACGCAACTAATACGGCTGCGAATGCGGACGAAGCCGTTGCGGCTAGTAATGTTGGTCAAAAACAAGCTCTAAAAAGCCAAGACAGTATTAGAGCCCTTGCTGATGACATCCAAGAAGTGGCCTATGTCATCAATGATCTGAGCAAAAATGCCGATGGTATTAACACCATTTTAACGACCATCTCTGGCATCGCCGAGCAGACCAACCTATTGGCATTAAACGCTGCTATTGAAGCCGCGCGGGCCGGTGAACAAGGACGTGGTTTTGCTGTGGTCGCAGATGAAGTTCGAGTGTTATCACAACGAACTTACAGCTCGATAGAAGAAATTCAAAAAATGATCGAATCTTTGCAATCCATCACCAAAGATGCGGTTGCCAAAATCCAGTTAAGCCATAACAGAGCAAATAATAGTGTAGAGGACGTTAATCAAGCGAAAGACAGCTTGGATAAAATCCAACAATCGGTCACCACGATCAATGATCGAGCGGCACAAATTGCCACAGCAACCGAAGAGCAAACCAGTGTCACTGCAGAGGTCAATAAGAACACTTCTGATATTCAGCAAGGCTCGACTGAATTAGTCGTTCTGGCAACAGAAAGTGCGTCACGAGCAGAAGAATTAAAACGCTTGGCAGAAGATTTGACACAAAACATTAATCACTTTAGAACCTAAGTACTTCAAAACGTAGACGCTTTACGTACCATAAAAAATGCCCTGCTAGCTAATGCTAACAGGGCATTTTCTTTTGTTTAACATTAAACCAAGGGGGAAACCCCGATAATAGCCTCATGGAGATAAAACACCATGATAAACCAAGACACCATGGCAAACGTAAAAGCCGCTAGGTCAAACTGCACACCGGATTCTTGATCACGAACCACGCCTGCTTTTCGATCACGACGACGATAAATAGCAAAACTGACAATAGACCAAATCAAAAAGCTACCGAATACAATAATATCCGCCAAATTACCATTGCTGATCAAATGCGAAAACGCCCAAATTTTTACGGCGATGAGCATTGGATAACCAACTTTCTTTTTCATGGTTGTATTCGGCACCAAAGCCGATCCTACAAAAAACAAGGCAACCAACATCAGCAAACCCGCTAGATGACGAGTCCAAACGGGGGAAACCATAACCAAACCGGTGCCATTCGCATTTGCATATAGCCCATAATAATAAAAGCGGTGGCTAATAAAGTAATCATCCCAAAACGTATACGCCAACGCATAGCACCGTTTTGTCGCATATTTGACGCACGCCACTCTGGCGCGACTAAACGCACAGAATGCACACAAAAGAAAATCACCAACCCCATTATTAAAATCAACATACCAAGATGTTCCTCATACACTTAAAAAAATTCACTCACAATCTATACGCAGATAGTCATATTGCTCTGCTTCAATGGTTGCGGATTATAGTGCCAAATCACCAAGAGACCTATTATTCATTACTGATCATTGATCTTAATTCAAATACATACACAACAGGTTTTCCCTAACCCGCTAGAAAGCTTGAAAAAGAGAGTCAAAAGACTCATAACACTGACTGACCAGTAAAAGTCGTCAAAATGTCACAAAAAGCCCTGTAATATAACGTTTTCGTGCTAGAAAAAGCCCCCTTCTTTGCTCTAGAATACACGGTTTTGACTAACGGGCAGGTTGCCATGATCAAGACACCTTATTATCTTATCGATAAAGCGGCTCTTTTGAAGAATTTAGAGAAGATCGCTTACGTGCGTCAACAGTCCGGAGCTAAATCGTTACTGGCGCTGAAATGCTTTGCTACTTGGTCGGTATTCGACTTAATGCAAGAGTATATGGATGGCACAACATCATCGTCGTTATACGAAGTAAAACTTGGAAAAACAAAATTTCAAGGCGAAACCCATGCCTATAGCGTGGCCTATTCAGACGATGAAATTGAAGAAGTATTAGCGCACTCAGACAAGATCATTTTCAACTCTATAGGCCAATTCAATCGTTTTAAAGAAGCCAGTAAAGACAAAACTCGTGGTTTGCGAGTCAACCCGCAAGTCAGTACATCTGAGTTTTTGATTGCCGACCCTGCACGCCCATTTAGCCGTCTTGGTGAATGGGATCCAGAAAAAATCGCCACAGTGATCAACGACATTTCTGGTTTTATGTTCCACAACAATTGTGAGAACAACAGCTTCGAACGCTTTGATGAGATGCTGACTCTCATTGAAGAACGCTTTGGCCATTTAATCCAAAAAGTACAATGGGTGAGCCTAGGTGGCGGCATTCACTTTACAGGTGAAGGTTACCCTATTGATAAGTTCTGCCAACGCTTAAAACGCTTTGCCGAACAATACGGCATTCAAGTGTACCTAGAACCTGGCGAAGCCAGCATTACGAAGAGCACAACCTTAGAGGTCACGGTATTAGATACCTTATTTAACGGTAAAAACTTGGCTGTTGTTGATAGCTCTATTGAAGCGCATATGCTGGATCTACTGATCTATCGTGAAAACGCCAAAATGGCACCTTGTGATGGCGAACATGAATACATGATTTGTGGCAAGTCTTGTTTAGCGGGCGATATTTTCGGTGAATTTAAATTCAACAAAGCATTACAAGTGGGTGATCGTCTTTCTTTCCAAGACGCCGCAGGTTACACCATGGTGAAAAAGAACTGGTTTAACGGTGTTAAGATGCCGTCTATTGCCATACGCCAATTGGATGGCAGCATCGAACTTGTCAGGGAATTCGGCTACAACGATTTTGAACAGAATCTATCCTAATTCTGTTTCAACAAAATACTTTGGAGATAGTGTTACTATGAAAAAAATGTCCTCATTATTGGCGGCGGAGGCGTGGCACGAGTTGTGGCACATAAATGCGCCCAACACAATGACACACTGGGCAATATCGCAATTGCTTCGCGCAGCGTTACGAAATGCGACGATATTGTAGCCAGTGTCCTCGACAAAGGCAGCTTGAAGGTAGAGGGCCGCATTCAAGCATTCGCCCTAGACGCTCTTGACGTGCCAGCAACGATTAAATTGATTCAAGAAACCGAATCACAAATCGTCATTAACGTAGGGTCTGCTTTCGTTAATATGTCTGTACTTGAAGCTTGCATGGAAACGGGTGCGGCTTATTTAGACACCGCCATCCATGAAGACCCAAACAAAATTTGCGAAACACCACCTTGGTATGCCAATTACGAGTGGAAACGTCGTGACGCCTGTAAAGCAAAAGGCATTACCGCGATCTTAGGTGTAGGTTTTGATCCAGGCGTAGTCAATGCTTACGCCGCGCTTGCTTATAACGACTACTTAGACTCCGTTGACTCCATTGACATCATCGACGTGAACGCTGGTAGCCATGGTAAATACTTCGCCACAAACTTTGACCCAGAAATTAACTTCCGTGAATTTACCGGACGGGTCTACTCATGGCAAAACAGCGCATGGCAAGAAAATAGCATGTTTGAAATCAGCCGTACTGACGACCTTCCTGTCGTCGGCACTCAAACGACTTACATGACAGGCCACGATGAAGTGCATTCACTTTCACAAAATCTCAATGTACCAAACGTACGTTTTTGGATGGGATTTGGTGAACATTATATTAATGTCTTCACGATACTTAAAAATTTAGGTTTACTCTCTGAACAACCTGTTACAACGGCAGAAGGCCTAGAAGTGGTTCCTCTTAAAGTGGTCAAAGCCGTACTGCCTGACCCATCTTCACTTGCCCCAGCTTACACAGGCAAAACGTGCATTGGTGACGTGATCAAAGGGAAAAAAGACGGTCAGGACAAAGAGATCTTTATCTACAATGTTGCCGACCATAAAGACGCTTATAACGAAGTCGGTAGCCAAGGCATCTCTTATACGGCTGGTGTTCCTCCTGTTGCCGCCGCCATTCTTGTTGCAAACGGCACGTGGGATGCAAAAGAAATGCGTAACGTTGAGCAGCTGGATCCTAAACCTTTCCTAGGTTTGTTAAACGAGATGGGCTTGCCAACTCGCATTAAAGACGAAAACGGCGACCGCCCTTTTACCCTCTAATAATCTCATTCATATCGGCGCTTTTCTAGCAAGAGGAGCGCTGATATTTATTCTTATAAATACCCATTTTATTTCTCTCGCCTCTACTTACGTAATCTCAATAAAGCCCATACAATACGCCAAAATCCACCCATCTGAGATTCTCTCTCAAAGGAACTTCCATAATGAAACAGCAACTCAAAATTGCAGCTATCACGGCTGTAATTTCATTAACACTTGCCGGTTGTGCATCAAATCCTGATTCCGCTGCCAATTTGGCCGCAGACGCAAAATATTCGCAAACCATCATTCAGATCAATGAACTCAAGCAAGCCATCGATAATGCAGACAAAAGCTTGGCAAAAGGCACAGAAAACGAACTGCCTTGGTTCGCCACTCAAGATATAGAGCAAGCGAAAAAGGCTTTAGCTGAAGCAAAAGAGAACTATTCTAAATTTGAATTTGATCCATCTAAAGCAAACACTAGCACAAGCTTTTTTGGTTCAACCACCTATCTTGAGACCGCAAATAGCGCCATCAAAACATTTAACGAGCACATGACCAACGCGGTTAACCTAAAAACCAAGGCGCAATCAACCTTACCAGAAGCCTTTGATTATCGTGCTCAGCTCAAAACCCTAAATGCGAAACAATACTTCCCTGGCGCCGCGCAAGAACTGGAAGACAACCTTAAAAAACTTGTTGACCAGATCGCGAATAATAAAGCTCAAGCGGCTGTAAGCGCCCAACCAGCACTTGTCGCTAAGATGCGTGCACTTGAAGTAAAAACGGTGACGGCTATTTACCTTACTGATGCCAAAAATGCGCTAGATAAGCTGATGAAAACAGACGCGACTCAGCATGCGCCTAAATCACTTTCTCAAGCCATGACAGCACTGACGGCAGCAACGGCTTTTGCTGCAACACAGCCAAGAGCAATAGACGACATCAAACGCCAAGGTGAAAACGTTATGTTCGCAGTGAATCGAGCAAAACAGATCACCCAAGCCGTTAAAAAGCTAAAGACTATTCAACCAAAAGATTATGAAGACTACATTGTCGGCTATGAAAAAGTGTTACTTTCCATCAGCAATGCGCTTAATGCTGACGACCGTAGAGACCTCGCTTTTGAAGCGCAAGGCAAAGAATTGGTTAGCTTTATAGAGACCAACCTAAAAGGTCAAGAAGCGTCCATTCAAGCACAACAACAGCTTCGTAAGGAACTAAAAGATCAGAAAAACTATTCCGTTTTACTAGAAGAAAAAATCAGCACACTGACTAACAATCTAGAAGACATGAAAAAAGCATTGGCTGATGCCCTAGCCAAAAAATAAAACATGCTCAATTAGCGCACAAAAAAAAGCCAGCTAGCCAGCTGGCTTTTTCGTATTTAGATTGCCATTATCGCTCAGAAAACTCAGTGAAGTACTCAGAGAACTCAACGGTGAGCAAACGCCGTTTTGGTGCAATCACCGTCGATTCTGTCTTTCTCTTCTTCCAAGATCTCATCGGTAAACTGGCTCATAAAGCAGCAACAAACCCCCTCGCCAATCATGGTTCGCGGTCCCATTGGGTGGCCAATGTGCTTGTACACACCGTGCGAGTGTCCATGACTATGATCGTGGGAGTGACCATGGGAATGACTATGCCCATGAGAATGGCTATGACCATGAGAATGGCTATGACCGTGACCATGGTCGTGAGTGTGATTTTTCAACACACTAATACTGGGCACTTCCCCCATTGAAATAACCGCGTGCTTTAGATCAAACTCAGACAAGCCTTGCGTGTCGTCCTGCGGATCGACAAATTCGGCATGGTGATGATGCACATCCACTTCGCCTGCAGCAAGACGGCGCTTGAAGGAGTTCATTAGCGTTTCTTCCCCTGTCTGCAATTCGCCCTGCATAATTTCTTCCACGCGGTTTTGAAAGGCATCAATAACACGAGGATGATCATTCAAATAAGGCGTTTGAACGAAAGTTACTTCTGGATTTTCTTGCGCCACCTTGTCAACATAACCTTGAATACGCTTGATCAGGCGACCAGTAAATAAGAAATAGGGCGCGACAACAATGCGTTTAAAGCCAAGCTTCATAAGCTTTTCAAGGCCCACGCCAACAGACGGGTAAGTCACACCAGAATAGACAGTATCTGCCCAACCAAATCCCATGTTTTCATTAACAATACGCGTTAACTTTGCGGCTTCAGCATTGGCGGAGGTATCAGAGGTACCGCGACCAACCACCACCAATAGAGTGTCGTATAGGTTTTTTGGTGGATGATCGGGATCAAGGCCCAATGATTCATAGATACGCGCTTGAAACGCTTCGATCATGTCATCTTGCAACCCCAATTCACGACCATAAGTGATATGAAGACCCGGATGTTTTTCTTCATAGGTAGTCAAGACGGAGGGTATATCATTTTTCGCATGCGTTGCGGCGAATAACATACCAGTGGACGGCATAAATCTCTTCCACACCTTGGCTAACGAGACTGTCTAAGCCCATGTGAATATTCGGTGCTGAAAATTCTAAAAATCCATACTCGACAGGCAAGTCAGGGAAACGCTCTTTAAGCCCTTTCGCCACAAGACCAAATTCGCGCTCTGCGTCTTTATCGCGACTGCCGTGACCACAAATCATAATGCCCTTTTTGGCCTGTTCTTTATTGCTCATTATTTCTCTCTACTTTGAATCGTCTTAGCTGATAGTGAGTGTAGACACTACCAGCCAGGTTACAAGCGATCTTCTGCCCAAGATCACTGACGTTGTTCTTGTTGCTGATCTAAATCAAGCAACAAGGATTGAATTTTTTCTCGATGCGCATCGGCATTTTGCCACATGCCACGCTGTATGGCTTCTAATAAGCGTTCACCCATTTCTTCGAGTGCATGAGGATTATTATCGCGCATAAAGGCCTGATTGTCTGGGTCAAGCAACAATCTATCCGTCACCTGCTCGTATTGATAATCCGCTACCAGATCGGTGGTCGCATCGTAAGCAAATAAATAATCCACCGTGGCGGTCATTTCAAACGCCCCTTTGTAACCATGGGTCTGCATGGCTTCGATCCATTTAGGATTCAATACTCGCGAACGCACCACACGATTCAGCTCTTCTTTTAAAGTGCGAATTTTTGGCGAACTCGGATTGGAATGGTCACTATGATAAACGCTCGGTGCTTGACCACTAAACTCAGTGACCGCATTCGTCATGCCGCCTTGGAACTGATAATAATCATCTGAATCGAGAATATCATGCTCACGATTGTCTTGGTTTTGCACCACTGCATCCAGTTGTGACAAGCGCTCAATAAACGCCGCTTTTGCTTCAACGCCTTCTCCATTATTCTTAACACCATCATAATCAGCGTTATCGTTATAAGAGCCATAAGCATAACCGCCCCAGTTCACATAGGCTTCGGCAAGGTCCGCTTTGGTGTCCCAACAACGCTCATCAATAAGACCTTGCAACCCCGCGCCATAAGCCCCAGGTTTACTACCGAATACACGATAAGTCGCTTGGCGATTCGCCACAGCTTCATTCATGCCTTGAGCAAGTAATTTACTTTTACGCGCCTCCACATTGGCGCGAATCACATTGCCTGTACCGGGTTCTTGATAGGCCGCAATGGCTTGCACGGCTGCATCATAGAGCCGCATAACATTGGCAAACGCATCGCGGAAAAACCAGAAACACGCAAGGTCACGTCCACCCGTGGCCGACCTAATTGCATGCAAGAAAGGATCTCAAAATCCGTCACACGATTTGACCCTGGCGCCCAAATCGGACGCACACCCATCAAAGCAAACGCTTGGGCAATATCATCACCGCCCGTTCGCATAGTCGCCGTTCCCCATACAGACAAACCAAGGTTTTCCGGATAATCACCATGCTCTTGTAAATGACGCTGGATCAGAGCATCTGCCGATTGCTGACCTATCGCCCAAGCAGCGGGAGACGGAATAGCACGATTATCGACGGAAAAAAAGTTGCGCCCTGTTGGCAAAGTATCCAGTCGTCCACGAGTCGGTGCACCACTTGGGCCAGGAGGAATAAAACCGCCCGCCAAACCAATCAGCAAAGCTTGAATTTCATCGTGAGCACTTTGTTGTAAGGCAACGAATAAACATTTTTTACTGTGCGCCAATAAAGTCGCTGTTTGAGGCAATGTTACAGCTAACTCGTCTGTAGAATCGTCACCAATAACATGGCTCAACACCAACGATTTGGCTAATAACTCTAAACGCTCTTTAGTATCCGCATGGGTACGCCAAGCCAGTTCGCTGACCGACAACAAACGTTCGGGTTTATCCCCTAACCAAGGCATTCGCTCACTTTTCATAGGATCAAAGTCATCTTGCTCTAACGACAGATCTTTGACTAACGCATGTAAAATACCTTGACTGGTAATTTCGCTACCACGTGGCAGACGCAATAAAGCCACCAGCGTATCAGCGAGTTTATCGTCCTCTGGCAGCTCTCCTAGTCGATGCAAACCGTGACGAATTTGTGCTTCTTTTATCTCACACAAATAGGTGTCTAGGCCTTCCAGCACAGATTCTGCGTTATCCGCCTGCACTCCTGTCAACTCTTCAAGCAAATGTGTGGATTGAACTTTTTCAAGAATTTGCCCACGCAGCCAGGTTTCGCGGCGCACATCCATGCCCATGGCTTGGTAGTATTCATCCACAAGATTTTCTAGCTCAGCCATGTCGCCATAGGTTTCAGCGCGAGTCATGGGTGGCATAAGATGATCAATAATCACCGCTTGCGTGCGGCGCTTAGCCTGCGCACCTTCCCAGGATCGTTGACAATAAAAGGATAAAAATGTGGCATCGGGCCAAGAGCAATATCTGGCCAGCAAGACGCCGATAAAGCGGTACCTTTGCCAGGCAACCATTCAAGATTGCCATGTTTGCCCACATGAACAAAAGCATCCACCTGATACACATGGCGCAACCAAAAATAAAACGCCAAATAGCTGTGCGGCGGAATCAAGTCTGGATCATGATAATTCGCGGCGAGATCTAAGTTAAAACCGCGAGCGGGCTGAATCCCCACAAAGGTTTCCCCTAAGCGAATCCCTGCCAACATCATACGACGTTGACCGTTTTGCTCGCGGCATTTGTGATCCTCTTCTGAGGTAATTTCAGCGCCCCCAAACAGCGTTTTGGCATTCCAGCGGCAGCTGATAAAAATATTCTAAATACTCTTCCAAGGCGAGGCTTTGCCAGCAACCACGTTCATGCAAGGTGCTGGGGTTGTTGGTAACCGCACCGAGTAATTCTTCGATCAAGGCATTGCCATGCTCAGGAATATTGTCGATAGGATAACCAGCAGCTTCTAAAGCTTTTAATAAATTTACCGAGGACGCAGGTGTGTCCAAGCCTACGCCATTACCGATACGGCCATCTTTAGTTGGGTAATTGGCTAACACAAAAGCGATGCGTTTTTGATGGTTGGGTTTACTGGCTAAAATGGCAAAACGTTTAGCCAGCTGAGCCACAAAACGCGCACGTTCTTCATGCAACTCGTAGCGAACTAAATCGACTTGAGCAATGTCGTTATAATGACTCGAAGCCTTAAAACTCAACGCGCGAGTAATAATACGTCCATCCATTTCTGGTAAGACAATTTGCATGGCCACATCACGACTGCGTAAACCTTGGGTCTGTGCTTGCCAATCCTCTTCAGTGCTGCCAGAAAGGATTAACTGCAACACGGGAATCGGCGACGCAAAAGCCGACTGAAAATCTGTCGGCTCAGAGGCTAAATCAGGACTCCCTACTCGATTCGCCGCGAAGCCCGTGGTATTTAAAATCACCTTGGCTTGGGTGCGCTCCACTAATGATTCGATCAGGCCCACCGACACATCATCTTTTAGTGAACTCACCGCCACGACCAATGGTACCAGCCCTTCTTGCTCTAAAATCTCAATCAGACCATCAAACATAGCAGTGTTACCGCTCTGTAAATGAGAACGATAAAACGCCAGAATAGCGACAGGACGAGCTTCTGCTAATGACTCTGAATAGTGGCTCTGCCACTGAGCAAACCCCGTCGAATAACCTGCATGATAGATTAGCGCACTGGGCAAAGGGGCTGGCTCTTGCCAAGAAAAAGGCTTTCCAAAGTAACGCTCTGCGAGAAAATAGAACAACTGCTGAGCGTTTATTTGCCCACTTTCACGCAAGTAGCGCCACACTCGGTGACAGTCTTCTGGACTGGCATTAGAAGCATAGGTGAGAGAAGGATCATGGGCCTCATCACCGGAACAAAAATTAAAGTTCGCCCCGCTTTGGCTTGTGCCCACTCCTGCAAACGCTGAAAACCATACGTCCAATAGTGCTCCCCGCCAAGTAGAGAAACGACGACAACCTTAGCGTGATCAAGCACTTTATGTTCATACAAGTCGAAAGCGGCAGGCTTAATCAGCTGCATCCAATTGGCGAGACGAACACTCGGTAATCGCGTGATGTCCCATCCATCATCGGTGCCATAAAAAGCAATGATCTGATCAAGCGCACTGCCCAGCGCACCAAGCACACTATCCGCTGCGGCCAGAATGACGAGTCTCTGCAGGAGTTTGCCCAAGATCGACAATCCCTTCGTCGTCAACAAAGCCACCCGGTTTGGCTGCTAATAAGTGCACTCTTTCTCCAATTGTTTTTCACTAAATCAATCTAGTTATTCAGTTATTCGATATTTATTCACGGCGTTACGAGCGAAGCCAAGACGAGGCAAAAATAGACGAGAAAGCGGAGTTTATAGTTATAAATGAGCAATTCGAGTCTATTTTTAACAAAGTATTGGCAAGTGCAGTAGCCGTGATCAAGCACTCAGGGCATCATGCAAAACGCCTTCTATCTGCTCTTTATGAATACCTTTACCGATGAACACTAACTGGGTTTTACGCACTTCTTCTGGTTGCCATAAGCGGTCAAAATAACGATCCAAACGTGTTCCCACGACCTGAAATACTTGACGCATTGGCTTACCGTGTACTGCAGCAAAGCCTTTCACACGAAAGATATTATGTTCTTCAACCAGTTGAGTCAGGGTGTCTTGCAAAAGATCAGACTGCACTTCACCTAATGTCACGACAAAAGAATCGAAATGATCGTGAGCATGGTCATGATGCGCACCATGAGCGTGATGATGATCATGATGGTTATGTACCTCATCGATTCGGCTTTCTGTTGCTGCATCAATGCCTAACAAAACATCCAATGCCGCCTCACCATTTTCGATATAAACGGTTTTGACCGTGCTTGGCACTTCATGGGCAATAATGGCTTGAACACGGGCGCGCTCTTCGTCATTGAGCAAGTCGTTTTTACTGACCACAACCAGATCGGCGGCACTTAGCTGATCATCTAATAATTCTTGCAAGCTTGGATCATGATCCAAACTTTCATCCGCTAAACGTTGTGCTTGCACCTTGTCTTCATCATGGGCAAAACGACCTGCTGCAACTGCAGCGCCATCCACCACAGTAATCACTGCATCCACAGTGCAATACTCTTTATCCCCAGCCAATTAAATGCCTGTACTAACGGTTTTGGTAGAGCCAGCCCACTGGTTTCAATCAAGATGTGGTCAATATCACCACGGCGTGCCACAAGCTGCTGCATAACAGGCAAGAACTCTTCTTCTACCGTGCAACAAATACAACCGTTAGCCAGTTCATAAAAGCCGTCGTCACTGCGCTGTGACGTCTGTTCGCCCTCTTCCCCTTCAGGACAATCTAATGGACATGCTCGCAATAGATCCGAATCAATATCTAATTCGCCAAATTCATTGACGATCACCGCTATACGTTTGCCTGCGGCTTGCTTTAGCACATTGGATAATAAAGTGGTTTTACCACTGCCCAAAAAGCCAGTCACAATTGTGGTAGGAATTTTATTCAATTGCATGATTCATCCTTTCTTACTTTTAGGGATAATATATTTAAGTTAGGTATTTTTAGGCTTATGTATCTTACGAAAAATGTGCGCTTGTCCTTTATCGTACAAATAGGAATCCGCAAAATCTTCTGTGTCTAACACCTTCCCGACCAGTATCAAACTGGTACGAGTGAATTTTTCTCTCTTACTTTGGCGACAATGTCCGCTAAAATGCCCACCACATAATCTTGATCTGGCCAGCTGGTGCGATAACACACCGCAACAGGACAGTCCTCACCATAGTGTGGAATCAGCTCTTCAACAATTTTATGAATACGCGTAATACCAAGATGAATCGCTAACGTCGCGCCACTTTGCGCCAACGCTGGCAAACGCTCTCTTTCTGGAAAAGGCGTTTTGCCTTCATAGCGTGTCATGATCACTGTTTGTGACACGCCTGATAAGGTCAACTCTTTGCGTAATAACGCGGCCGAGGCGGCAACAGCACTGACACCTGGAATCACTTCGTAATCAATACCTAAGACTTCTAAACGGCGAATTTGTTCACCAATTGCACCGTATAACGCCGGATCACCAGATTGCAGACGAGCAACGTCCTTGCCTTCTTGTGCCGCCTTTTCGATAACGGCGGTGGTTTCATCCAGATTCATCTCGGCGGTATCGTATATCGCTTCCGCAGAACCACGCACACTGTCAATCACTTGTGGGGGAATCAAAGAGCCTGCATAAAGAACTATCGGGCAGCGTTCCATGGTTTTGACGGCTTTCACTGTCATCAACTCTGGATCGCCAGGACCTGCACCAATAAAGTAAACCTTCATTTATTTTCCCTTATCACTTTTTTATACAGAGCAAACACCATAAAAACTAAAGCTTTTTAGAATAGCCACGCGGGGTGTAAATCCAATGTTTTTCACCATTCACAATGTGTTTGGTGTCAGAATTACCGACGCTAACCATGGTAAACATATCCACGTTTTTGGCATCTAATTCACCAAGCGTCGTAAAGGTGATTTCTTCTTCCGGACGGGTTAATTGACGGCCAATCATAACAGGGGTGCTGGCTGGACGGTATTGCAATAAAACATCACGAGCGTGGTTTAATTGCCAATCGCGTTTTTTTGACACGGGATTATAAAAGGAAACCACAAAGTCACCAGCACCACAGGCATGAAGACGCTTATCAATGGTTTCCCATGGTGTTAATAAATCGGACAGTGAAATAGTACAGAAATCGTGACCCAGCATGGCACCAACTCGGCTAGCGCCGGCTTGCATGGCGGAAATACCAGGGATAACTTCAATATCGACATTTAGCCACTCAGGGTGATTTTCTTTGCCTTGTAATTGCATATCCAGCAACTCAAATACCAAAGTCGCCATGGCATAAATGCCAATATCACCACTGGAAATCAGCGCGGTATTTTTGCCTTGCGCAGCCAAATCTAAAGCCAAACGGGCACGACCAATTTCTTCGCCTAGAGGCAAGTCATGGAAGGTTTTTCCGGCGCTAAGCTCACCCAACAAGTCCAGATAATAACCATATGCAACCCAATCACTGCAGACCGCTAACGCTTTCGTGGCATTGGGAGCCACCAGACCTAAATCACGGTACCATGCCCATTACAAATAACTTGCTCATGCACTCTCTACAATCTAATCATGCGCCACAAGGCGCGAATAAGACTATTGTACACGGATTGCAAATCTGACGGGATGAAAACACCACTATTTCAAATGAACGCTTTTCAGGAAAAAATTAAGACTCAATGCGCACAAGCTGACACTGGAACTTTTTCATGCTGCGAAGTTCAAGTTGCGCTTCATCACTATGAATCCAAAAAGATACCCCCTCACCCAAGTAAGAAGCGCCGGAGGCACTCACGGCTTGGGTTAACTGATACTCTTTTTTCTGCCAAGACAGTTGAGCTTGATCAGCGTGAAAAAGAATGGCTAATGGTTTTCCATTGCAGTTATAAACAGCAGAATTAGTTTGTATGGTATTTTCAGCTTCATACATGTCATCGTCAGAGACATTAGTCGTCTTAACGGAACTGCAGGCTACCAAACCCAAAAAAGAAAAAATCACTAAGGTATTTTGTAAGGCTATTTTTTTTATACGCATTGTCGAGACTCCATTCTAGAACCACTTGTTCCAGTCCACTTATTTGTCTGAGTGATGGCTAAGTAGCTTAAATTTTAACACTCCATTCGATCTCTAGCCAGAAAATAAGACCCGCCACATTGATGGAGGTGGTTACTTCCACCAATCCGCTCTTTTATTTATTGATGAACAAAAGCGTTGTCACAAAATCACCACAATTGAGCCGACTTGAGACTTTGACAGCAAGTGACAAAAACGAGTATATTTCCTTGGTCGGATGTATCCGACTTCGTTCTCGGGGCGGGGTGAAATTCCCCACCGGCGGTAAAGACTTTGTTTAAACTAAAAAGTTTAAACAACAATCTAAGCCCGCGAGCGCCTTTAAGAAGTTTTTCTTTTAGGGTCAGCAGATCTGGTGTAATTCCAGAGCCGACGGTCATAGTCCGGATGATAGAGAGCGCGTCAGACAAAACCTATTAGAGTACCGTATTTTTTGCGGTGCCCAACAAAGGTATGCCATTTAAACATGGTGTATTTGCCTGCCCGTTCGCCCTGATTCACCTTAAATATTTAGGATTATAAAATGAATCAGAGACTCAACGAATATTGAATTCACTCCAGCAACAAAACGTATCGCTATTCTTCATGCTTCTTGGCACACTGAAATCGTGCTCAATTGCGTGGAAGGCTTCACTAAAGAACTTGTTTCTCGTGGTTACGATGCGTCGTTAATTGACATTATTCCCGTGCCTGGTGGCTACGAAATCCCACTACAAGCAAAACTGCTCGCAAAAAGCGGACAATATTCCGCGATTGCAGGCACAGCATTGGTTGTGGATGGCGGCATTTATCGCCATGATTTTGTTGCCTCAACTATTTGCAACGCCTTGATGCAAGTTCAATTGGAAACGGAAGTACCGGTTCTTACCGCAGTACTGACGCCACATAACTTCCATGAGCACGACGAACACAAAAACTACTTCAGCCGTCACTTTATTAAGAAGGGGATTGAGCTGGCGAACGCTTGCGATCAGACTATTCGCTTGACTGAGAAAGCCAAACAAATGCGATAAGCGTTTACTCTTACGATCAACAGAATCGTTAAACGCCTCGTATCTCATGAGATACGAGGCGTTTTTTTGTTTTAACTGTAAACCCTACTAAGAAAAAGCATGAGATTTCAGCGATATATAAAGATCACTATTCTTATCAGCCTCAATACATAACCCCAACAAATCATCAATAAAAAAACCTAACGCCCGTCGCTCTATTCGCTCTATTCCTTGTTGCTGTTGTAACGACAAGTTGGCATATTTTGATGCCGCACCAAAGTCACCAAACAACACGTGGCCCTCTTCGTTGATCAGAGCATTGTGGGCATAAAGGTCACCATGGCTGACTTTTTTCTCGCAAAAATGTGCTACCAATTGATCCACTTGCTCCACAATACGAGCGATTTTATCAATCGAAAACCGCTGATCTAAGGCAAAAGTATCCCGTGTACAAGAAGCAAGACTGGGTGGCTGGCCTAGATTCGTGTAATGAGCTGGAATCAATTCCATCACCAGCGCAGCACAGTCTTCCTCTGTTACTTTTGCCAAAGGCTGAACAAGATTAGGATGATTCCCTACCGCTAAGCATGCATCCAGTTCATCCTGCGGAAAACCGTCACTGGTCACCTCGCCTTTAAATACTTTTACTGCCACAGAGTCTGAAAAATGAAAGGGGTTTTCTCGCCATGTCGCGAGGGAAATAACCCCAGATGCGCCCTGCCCTAAAACCTGATGTAATTCTAAGTCTCGAAATTGCACTGTCTTAAATTCATTATGGGGATCACGTGCAGCACAAAATGGATTACCAGAAAATGCTAACCAAGCCAAACGAGGTAGCGTTAATAAAACATCAGGAAAAGCCGCCAGCTTATTTGCCGACAAACGAATCAACTCTAATTTACGACAATGAGCAATGGAATCAGGCAATGCTGTTAAACGATTCCCTGCTAAAGCCAGCTTCTGTAGACGAACTAACTTTCCAAAATCCTCCGGAAGAGAATCGATTTTGTTATCGGTAAGAATTAACCAACGAGTCAGTATAGGCAATGAATCAGAAGACACGGTCATAATTTGGTTGCTTTTAAAGCCAATCATTTCCAAGTTTTCACATTGCCCTAGAACCTTTGGCAAGTGAGTGAAACGATTATTCGAGCAAAAAAGTATACGAAGTTTTTTGAGACGCGACAGGTCTGCGGGTAACTCACTTAGCTTATTATTCGACAAATCTAAAATTTCTAAACTATCAGCAAGATCGAAAATAGCCTCAGGGAAAGTCGTTAAATTATCGGATAGCTGCAAGCGGACAACGCCTTTCAGCTCTCCACGGTTAAGTTGATCGAGTGTGTGCAAAATAAAACTCTTTATAATGAAAATTTACACACATTATAACCAATTATGTACATTGTATGGTGGCTTTTAGCCCGTTAATAACACAGCAATTAATGCCATCAAACCTGGTAAACCTTGTACAAACAAAATCTTCTTGCTTGAGGTAATGGCACCATACACGCCAGCGACAACCACACAGAGTAAAAAGAAAATCGTTACGTGCGATCCCCCGTCACCAAGCCACAAGCTCCACAGCAGGCCCACAGCAAGAAAGCCATTGTAAAGTCCCTGATTCGCTGCCATCACCTTACTTGCTTTGGCAAAGTCTGGCTTCAATCCAAAAATCTTCATGCCTTTAGGCGTATCCCAAAGAAACATCTCAATATACATGATGTAGAAATGCAAAAATGCGACAAAAACCGTGGCTAACGTTGCGATTAACTCCATACCCTCTCTCCTTCTTATTTTTATCCCATTAAGCATGGCTTTCCCCAGTCTCCTATCTCATTGCCGTCAAGAAACAGAGAAACTATTTTGCTCTATCCTGGTCTACTTCACCAAGCACGTTGGATTTTTCATCTGTTTGTGCAAGTTTTTGCTGGAAATCTTGCAGCGCAATGGTCAGCGCACCTACGGCGACTCTGGAGTTCAATATCGTGACTTTCCAATAATGCAATAAGATCAACAGCCAACTTGATATGATCTGGCGCCTGGTCTAAAGACATAAAAACTCCATGCGAAAAACGGCAATAATATATAGGTAAAATACACTAAATAGTCCGTAAAAAACCATTTTGCCGTCTATAATGGCTTTTGGCATTATCAATTGTTCAGCGAAAATAAGACAAATACAATACACACCGAACATAAACAAGCCTAATTTAACGAGGTTACCGTGATTACAAATGAATTTTGGTTAGATCGATGGAAAACGGGACGTATCGGCTTTCACCAAGAAGGTGTTAATCCTAAACTAATTGAGTTTTGGCCCATATTACCAAAAGGCAGTAGCGTTCTTGTGCCTTTATGTGGCAAGTCCAATGATATGATCTGGTTGGCGGAACAAGGCTATTGGGTTACGGGCGTTGAACTGTCTTCCTTAGCAGTAATTCAATTTCTAGGTGATAATGACTTATCCTATGAAACCTATCAACAAGGCGAATTAAAAATTCATACTGTCAACGGCTTGCCATTGCGTATTGTTGAAGGCGATTACTTTTTATTCAACGAAACCGAATTTAATGCCTGCTACGATCGTGCCGCGATGATCGCTATGCCAGATTCCAAACGCACTGAGTATGTCTCACATACTCTTCAACGCTTATCCTCCACTGCCAGCTTATTGTTAGTCTCATTACACTATGATGGCGACAAACAAGGACCACCATTTTCTGTCAATGATGATAGTGTTGTGTCCCTCTGGGGAAATCAAATTCAAAAAATCGCCTCTGAAAACTTAGCTCTGACAAATCCGCAGTATAAAGAGGAAGGACACAATATATTTGAGGAAAGCGTGTGGCGTATTCAACCTTAAATAATATAAGCCCTAATAGACCTAGATTAGGCTGTCTACCCTAGGTTTTTTCTGGGATAATACAGCACAATTTTTCACCGATAATCCATGTATCCTTGTAATTGCAGCACGATAGTCATCGCCATTACGCCCGATACCAAGAGTAGATAATGATCAAACGACATAAAACCGCCAAGCATCTCTTTTCTTACCCATTGTATTGGGCCGAGTGTTACGGTGTTTCCCCCTTTCTTCCGACCACCAGAGAGGAAATGGATGCCCTTGGTTGGGACAGCTGCGATGTGATTATTGTCTCCGGTGATGCTTACGTGGATCACCCAAGTTTTGGCATGGCGGTATTGGGCCGCTTATTAGAAGCGCAAGGTTATCGTGTCGGCATTATTGATCAGCCTGATTGGCGCAATACGCAAGACTTTATGCGCCTTGGTCGCCCTAATCTGTATTTTGGCGTTACCGCTGGCAACATGGACTCCTTGATCAACCGCTACACCGCCGACTTAAAAGTACGCAACGACGATGCTTATACGCCGTACGGCGTTAGTGGAAAACGTCCTGACCGCGCGGTTATTGTCTACTCTCAGCGCTGTAAAGAAGCCTTTCATGATGTCCCTGTGATGATTGGTGGCATTGAGGCCAGCCTGCGACGCATTGCTCAATACGATTACTGGAGCGATGAAGTGCGCCGCTCAGTATTAATCGACTCTACTGCGGATATTTTGCTTTACGGCAACGCTGAACGGGCTATGATTGAAGTTACCCATCAAATGGCCATGGGTAAAACGCTTGACGAACTCACAGACATTCGCGGCACAACTATTGTTCGTAATGCGCCTCCTGGCGGCTACACTGAAATTGACTCCACGCGTGTTGATTGGCCAGGCAAAGTCGATCAGATCTACAGCCCTTACGAATACATTCCAGAAGGGAAATGTCAGACTAAGGATGAAGACGAGTCCGATGTCATGCCAATCCGTGTGATTCCTGCACCGCTGCGTCGCGGTGAAAAGCTCGATCCTGAAAAAACGTATATTCGTTTACCGTCTTTTGAAAAAGTATCCAAAGATCCCGTTTTGTACGCGCACACCTCTCGTATCTTGCATCTTGAGTCAAACCCACATAATGCTCGGGCGTTGATTCAAAAACATGGCAAAAAAGAAATTTGGGTTAATCCACCACCGATTCCATTAGAAACACCTGAAATGGACGGCGTGTTTGATTTGCCTTATGCGCGTGTGCCGCATCCGAAATACAAAAAAGCCCGCATTCCGGCTTATGATATGATTAAGACATCGATCAATATCATGCGTGGCTGTTTTGGTGGCTGTACTTTTTGTTCGATTACCGAACATGAAGGACGAGTCATTCAATCTCGCTCACACGAGTCCATCTTGAAGGAAATTGAAGACATCAAGGATAAGGTGCCAGGCTTCACAGGCCACATTTCTGACCTTGGTGGACCAACCTCCAACATGTACACACTAAACTGTAACGACGATGAAGTACAAGCGTCGTGCCGTAAACTGTCTTGTGTTTACCCGACCATTTGCTCCAACTTGAATACCGACCATAGTCCAACGACGCAACTGTATCGTAAAACTCGTGCAGTTGAAGGCATTCATACTGTGTCTATCGCTTCAGGCTTACGTTATGACCTTGCTGTAGAAGATCCTGAGTACGTTCGTGAGCTTGTCACTCACCATGTGGGCGGCTTACTAAAAATTGCCCCAGAGCACTCAGAGCAAGGCACCTTATCAAAAATGATGAAGCCGGGAATGGGAACATACGACCGCTTCAAGCGCATGTTTGATAAATATTCCAAAGAAGCAGGCAAGAAGCAGCATTTAATCCCTTACTTTATCGCTGCCCATCCAGGCAGTTCAGACGAAGATATGCTCAACCTTGCCGTCTGGTTAAAAACCAATGATTTCAAACCAGATCAAGTACAAACGTTTTACCCATCGCCCATGTCATTAGCAACGGCGATGTACCATTCTGGCAAAAACCCATTAAAGCCGGTGACATATAAGAGTGAAGACGTTTATACCCCTAAAGACGCCAAGCAACGCACTGTACAAAAAGGCTTCTTGCGCTATCACGATCCTAGCAACTGGCAAAATCTTCGCGATACGCTCATTAAAATGGGCCGCACCGACCTTATTGGTCATGGTGACAACAAATTAGTACCAGCGGAAGAGAAGGACAAACAGATTCATCGTCGTCCTCAGAAAGCAAAACCAGGTCAAGCGACAGGCGCCTCTCACACGTCAAACAGACCAACGATGGAAAAAAATATTGCGGCAGAAAAGGCTCGTCGTAAAAACAGCAACACGATGACAACAGTGCCAGCAAAACGTCGCAAGACAAAAGTAAAATCTCGTCAACAGTAAGCCTGTACCAGACGTCATTTTCAATATAAAACGTCAAACACAAAAAATGCGTCATGTTTCTTCAACATGACGCATTTTTTATTGAATGACATATTGGCTATGTTCTATTTAATCAACGCTCTGCGACGGCAAGTAATGACTAACTCAATCGCAGCGATAAAAATTAAGGTATAACCCAAGGTTTCAACGCCCTCTTCAACAATATTCTTCACAAGGCGCATATAGGAATCTCCCATAATAGCTTGCCAATATGACCCTCGCCCAAGTAAACGAGAAAAGACTACGATGGTGACAAAACCCGCCAAAAAAGTGCCAAAGCTGGGTTGCTGAGAATATTCTTTTAATGAAGCATATATGGAAGAAAAGCGTCCCCATAGAAAAACAAGCACGCAAACAAAAATCAAACCAACAATACTTTGCCAAGCGCCATCAAACACATACATGTCCAATAAAGAATCAGATTCACGCACAAACATCATGGCCAGCAAAGCACCAAGTAAGGTTGCTGCTATGTTTAATTTCGCGTCTAAACGTGCTGCATACAAAAACAACATACAGCTGAAAAATGACATAAAGTCTTGCATATGCTCAGTCAACGAACTCTCACTGTACTGAGCGGCTGTTTGAAATTCATAACCCTCTAAAGAGATTAATTGAGCCACTCCAGCCACGGCAAAAAGATACGCAAGACTACGAAAGATAAACATATAAAACCTCGACTTGTAATAGCGAGATTTTAATGAAAAAAAGTGAAAAACGATGCATTACAAGAAGATGACACTATCATTTCTTATTTCATGCGCATGTTATGACATTTTATAATTAATATGTCATAACATGCGCACTAATATGATGAATAATATCGCAAGAGATAATTAAGAAGATTTATAATCAATAAGACTTAATGACGCCTCACTATCCATTAACTCATCTTGCATACTTTCTACATAACCTGCCACTTCATCAGGCGCCAAAAAGTGTGCTATGTGATACATGGCATCCCCTTCTTGAACTAATGGAATATTCTGCTTACCAATAATGATCCCGCCATTTTTGCACAACACCTTGTCCAGAATATCACCATAGGGGTCTTTAATTTCAGCCAGCACATCCCCCTCTTCAACAAGGTCACCCAATTCTTTGATGTGCGTGGTAAAACCGCTGTCCGTGGCGCGAATCCAGCTGCTGCTTCGAGCAATTCTAGGTTCTGATAGCGATTTTTTACTACGCGACTTAGGCAGCATACCTAAATGCCTCATCACACCCACAATGCCTTTCACACCGGCTCTTATAGACAGTTCATCAAAACGTAAAGCCTCTCCTGCTTCATAAAGAATGACTTTCGCGCCCACATCATTTGCGCATTCTCTTAATGAACCATCACGAAGGTTGGAATTCATCAGCACAGGCACACCAAATGCTTTCGCAATTTCTAGTGTTTCGGGGTCATCAAGGTTGGCTCGAATTTGCGGCAAATTCGTACGGTGTAAACTCCCAGTATGAAGATCAATACCGTAATCTGCTTTGGAAACAATTTCATTTAAAAAGCGATCAGCGACACGACCGGCCAAAGAGCCACGCTGAGAGCCAGGAAAAGAACGATTCAAATCACGACGGTCGGGTAAATAGCGACTCTGACTTAGAACACCATACCCATTCACAATGGGCACAGCTATCAGAGTCCCTTTCAAATTTTCTAAATACTTACTTTGAATAATACGGCTAATAATCTCAATGCCATTAAGTTCGTCGCCGTGAATGGCCGCACTAATAAATAATGTTGGACCAGATCTCTTTCCACGTTTAACAAAAACGGGCATCGACATATTTGTATCTGTATACAATTTCACCATTGGCAGCTTTATTCTTGCAGTGCCGCCTAATGGAATATCCACACCACCAATTGTTAAAACTGTTTTCGCCATTAGCCCTTCCCTTTTGTTTTGGTATTACTCAAAAAAGCTGTCTTTTCAATGTGCTGAATAATCATCGAAGCAACGTCTTTTCCTGTTGCTGCCTCAATACCTTCTAAACCTGGCGACGAATTAACTTCCATAATCAAAGGACCATGATTAGAGCGTAAAATGTCAACACCACACATATTCAAACCCATCACCTTTGCGGCTTCTACTGCCGTTCGCCTCTCTTCTGGAGACAATCTAATTAACGATGCCGTTCCACCACGATGAAGGTTAGAGCGAAATTCACCTTCAGCGCCTTGTCGTTTCATAGCAGCAATAACTTTACCACCAACAACTAGACAGCGAATGTCAGCACCACCCGCTTCTTTGATGTACTCTTGCACCAAAATATTGGCTTTTAGTCCCATAAAAGCCTCAATGATCGATTCTGCGGTTTTATTAGATTCCGCCAACACCACGCCGATCCCCTGTGTACCTTCTAATAACTTAATGACAACAGGCGCACCACCGACGTTTTTCAACAAGTCGCCTATTTTATCAGGATGGTGAGCAAAACCTGTTTTAGGCAAGCCCAAGCCCTTACGAGACATAAGCTGCAAAGATCTTAACTTATCACGTGAACGACTGATCGCCACGGACTCATTAATACTGTAAGTCCCCATCATCTCAAACTGTCTAACCACTGCTGTACCATAAAAAGTTACTGACGCGCCAATTCTTGGAATAACGGCATCGTATTTTGGTAAAGGTTGACCATTGTAACGCACAGACGGATTGCTACTGGTGATGTCCATATAGCAATGCATGGTATCAATAACATCTACCTCATGACCGAGCTGCTCACCGGCTTCAACCAATCGACGAGTAGAATAAAGCCGAGGATTACGAGAAAGTATTGCGATTTTCATAGATGTCCTTTGAACAGAAAAATAAAGCACACAAGCAAACTATGCTTATAAAAAGTGTCTATAAATAGAGAAAGACCATTGGCGCGAGAATAGTGAATCAGAATAAATTTAGAAAGAGATTTCTGCTTTTTCCATCAAAAAATCTCCAAGCATCTTTGCATCACAAAAACACTTAGAGATTCATTGAGCATTCAACAGAAAATAGCGATTATTTTTTCGGTGAAAACGGGTTTTCAGATGACTTGAACTCAAAAATAATCGGTGTACCGGTGATATTGAGCACCGTTCTAAACTTATTTTCCAAGTAGCGCTTATAACTACCAGGTAAAGAGTCTGTCTGATTTCCGTGCACCACAATGCGTGGCGGATTAGAGCCGCCTTGGTGGGCATAGCGTAACTTAATACGACGACTGTTCACCATTGGAGGCTGATGCTCTGCAACAGAATCTTCCAAAATCCGTGTCAAACGGTTGGTTGTCCATTTGGCATAGCAAGATTCATACGTACTCTCGATGGTATCGTATAAATCACCAACGCCCGTACCATGCAAGGCTGAAATATAATGAACCTTCGCATAAGGAACAAAACCTAAACGACGCTCTACTTCACTCTTAATGTGTTCGCGATCCTCTTTTTTAAGACCATCCCACTTATTAATAGCAATAATCACACCGCGACCAGCATCCAACACATAACCGATCATATGAAGATCTTGCTCAACCAAGTCTTCGTGAGAGTCGATCACAACAATAACCACGTTAGCGTCTTGAATGGCTTGCAACGTCTTCACAATAGAGAACTTTTCAACCGCTTCTTTCACGTGTTTACGACGACGAATACCTGCTGTATCAATAAGAGTGTATTCTTTATCATGACGAACATAAGGTATATACACACTATCGCGAGTCGTACCAGGCATATCATAGACGACCACACGGTCTTCACCTAACATGCGGTTAACCAACGTAGACTTGCCCACATTTGGACGCCCCACTACGCCAATACGAATACCACGAGACTCTAAACTAATCTGGTTTTTCGCTTCTTCAACACGCTCAGCATAAGGCAACATGACTTTATCAATTAAGACATGAACACCTTTACCATGGGAAGCCGCAATCGGGTGCAACTCACCAAACCCCAATGAATAGAAGTCCGCTAATGCGATATCTTCGTTAATGCCATCTGTCTTATTAACCACAAGAGAAACAGGCTTATTCGAGCGACGCAAATGATTAGCGATCATCTCGTCAGCAGGGTTTAAACCATGGCGGCCATCCACAATAAACAAAACAGTGTCGGCCTCTTCGATTGCCAACAAAGACTGTCGTGCCATTCTTTCATCAATACCTTGCTCATCACCACTGATACCACCAGTATCAATAACGATAAACTCATGTTCGCCAAGCTTACCATCACCGTATTTACGATCACGGGTCAGGCCAGGGTAATCGGCAACTAAAGCATCACGGGATCTCGTCAATTGATTGAAGAGCGTTGACTTGCCAACATTGGGTCTACCTACCAATGCAATAACTGGAATCATTTTTTTACCTATAAAAATACAAAGCGGCCACCACCCTAAAAAAGGATGGCAGCCTCTTTAAAAAATCGCTAACAAAATCAAAATTAATTTCAGTAGCTCAATGCCGTCACATTAGAGTTCGGCGTAAGAATAAACAGCTGCTTATCATTTGCGACCATACGACTGCCTGGTGGCACCTTGTTGTCAGCAACCTTGTGCACTGCTATTTCACCTGTGTTTAAGTCAAGTAAATGAACATAACCAGCTCGGTCCATAACAGCAACATAATCTCGGAAGAACTCAGGTGAAATCAAATCTCGCTCAACAAGATCTGTATTCTCCCATACTTCTGTACCATTTTTTGCATTCAGAGCAATGACTTTACTCGTCATATCAACAGCAATAAGTAGCTCTCCTCTCACCGCCACGCCAACTGAACTCGCAATACTGCGTTGCCATAATGGTCGTCCGCTATCAAGAGAAAGCGCAACAAGTGTTCCATTATAAGCGACAGCGTAAACAACGCCATTGCTTACCACCAAACGACCATCAATGTCACTCAGCCTTTCTATTTCATAACGGCCCTCAGGCTTCCCTACTTCATAAGACCACAGTAGATTACCACTTTGCAAAGAAAACGCTTTTAACTTACCACTTGCGAAACCGGCAACCACTTTGCCATCCGCAATAATGGGTGCGCTTGTACCACGTACTGTTAACGATGGCAAATCTTCTTTGGCCCGCCATAAAATATCACCAGACTCTGCATCCAGCACATTCAACCAGCCATCCGCTGTCTGTATTGCTAATTTACCAGCAGCATAAGCCGCTTCTGACAACACTTCTGAACTTAACGTTTTCTCCCATAAGACAGATTTATTCGTCAAAGAAACAGCAATCAGCTTGGCATCATATGTACCAAAAAACAGTGTATCACCATGACGCGTGACGCCAGAGCTGGGTTGAAACTCTGTCGATACGGTGTTTCTCTTTTTACCTTTTTCTTGCCCTAGCTCGTAAACAGTGCCTTTTTCTGTCACAAAAAACAGAGCATCATCTTCCGCAACAAGGTTAAAACGCTCGCTCGATTCACCAAAGTTTCCATCCACTCCAGTTCGCCATGACGTTTTTAAGTTCACTTTCGCATCTAAAGCAGGCAAGTCTGGTAAAGCAGGACGAGAGTTAGAGCACCCTTGGATGACTAGAGCAGAAAATAATACAACAAGAAAAAGAGACTTGTTCATAATTTAGCCTTTTACCAAATCTTTTAGTTTAATATCAAGCAGAGGATGATTCACACCCACGCCTAATGCTTCGTTTGCTTTCATGTAAGCAACACGCGCATCATCACGCTTGCCTTGCGATATTAAAATATCACCAATTAATTCTTGCTGTTGCGCAGCAAACTCTTCAGCGGTTACTTGCTCAGCACGAGCCATCGCACCCGCATAATCTTCTTTTTGAAGCAATAAACGCGCAACTCGTAAATTCGCAATAGCGATAAAAGACACATCCTTAGTCTTTGCGATAGCCGTGTCTAATGCATTGATAGCGGCATCGTATTGACCATTCTCAGCATCGACTCGCGCTAAAAACAATTGACCGAACATCGCGTAACCTGTGTCGCCATAATCATCAACTAACTGCTTGGCGATAAAGGTAACTGTTTTTTGGTTCTCTTCGTCACTCAAATCCGCTGATGCTTGAATCAAATTTTGATAAAGAGCGGACGCTTCACTCGTGTAATTCGCTTGACTCGTTTTCCAAGCTTGCCAGCCGAAATAGCCACCAACAGCAAGCGCTACTGCGACAAGCAGAATAACACCATTCTTCTTCCACCAAGATTTAAACGCTTCGATTTGTTCTTCTTCAGTCTTTAATTCAGACACTTTCTTTTCCTCATATAAGGCACTGCCAAATTACTTAAATGGCAGCACACCATTAAATCCAAAAATTCAATTAAATTTAGTATTTAGGTAATTAATAACATCATCGAGTGGGTAAGATTGTTGCTCTCCCGTTGACATGTCTTTTACTTGGCAAATACCTTGATCTATTTCGTCTTGACCTAAAATAATTGTAAAGCGTGCCTCTGATTTATCTGCCTTTTTCATTTGGTTCTTAAAGTTACCACCACCACAATGACGCAATATAACCAAATTGGGGGACCATTTCGCGCAATGTCTCAGCCAAAATAAAAGAAGCGACTTCGGCATCGTCACCAATACTAACAATAAAAATATCAGCAGAAAATTTAGCTGATTGAGGAATCAAATCTAACGTTTCAAGCAATAAAACTAAACGCTCGATGCCCATTGCAAATCCTACAGCAGGTGTCGACTTACCTCCTAGTTGCTCGACCAAACCGTCATAACGACCACCTGCACAAACGGTCGCCTGAGAACCTAGATGCGTCGTTACCCACTCAAAAACAGTTTTACCGTAATAATCTAAACCGCGCACTAAGCGGCGGTTAATAACATACGGTATTCCATTAGCTTTCAAGATGGCCTGTAAAAGATCAAAATGAGCCTGCGATTCTTCACCAATAAAATCTTCTAAGCTTGGCGCTTCTTTTAGTATCGCTTGGGTCGATTCATCTTTAGAGTCTAATATCCGTAATGGGTTCGTCGCTAAGCGGCGCTGGCTGTCTTCATCCAATTGCTCTTTAAAGGCCGTCAAGTATTCAACCAAAGCGGCTTTATACGTTTCACGCTCAGACGCCAATCCTATGGTATTCAATTGCAGCTCAACATGCTCCAACAACCGCAATTTTTTCCACAAGCGAGCAGACAAAATAATCAACTCAGCGTCAATATCAGCCGACCCCATACCAAAAGATTCGACACCGATCTGGTGAAACTGACGATAACGCCCCTTTTGCGGACGCTCATAACGAAACATAGGCCCCGTATACCAAAGGCGTTGAGTTTGATTAAACAATAATCCAGCCTGATCCGCAGCGCGAACACAACTTGCAGTACCTTCAGGGCGCAAGGTCAATGACTCGCCATTGCGATCATTGAATGTGTACATTTCTTTTTCCACAATGTCAGTTGTTTCACCGACACCGCGCTTAAACAAATCCGTGTTTTCTACGATAGGAAAACGAATTTGCTGGTACCCATACGACTTAACAACATCGGCCACTGTTTTTTCTAAATATAGCCAAACAGAGGATTGATCAGGCAAAATGTCATTCATTCCCCTAATCGCTTGAATTTTACGAGCCACAATGGATCCTTAATTTTTTACAATGATATTGGCTAATTCTCGTTCTTTGAGAAGCGCCTTTTTACGAATCATTTTTTCTAAGTCATCAACAAGCGTTTCATTCTTAGTTTTGCTATTAGGCTTGCCATCTTGGTAAATCAAGTTATTTGGCGACCCACCAGCGAGGCCAATATCAGCCTCTTTGGCTTCACCTGGGCCATTAACTACACACCCAATAACAGCCACATCCATAGGAATAACAATATCTTCAAGTCGCTCTTCGAGTCTCATTCATTGTCTTAATGACATCGAAATTCTGACGAGAGCAGCTTGGACAAGCAATGAAATTAATGCCACGATTTCGCAGTTTCAAACTGCGCAACATATCCCAACCCACTTTAATTTCTTGAACGGGATCTGCAGCTAAAGAGACACGCAAAGTATCACCAATACCGTCCATCAAAAGTAAACCAAGCCCAATAGAGGATTTCACTGTGCCAGAACGCAAACCACCAGCCTCTGTTATCCCTAAATGCAACGGGTTATCTATTTGACTGGCAATTTTCCGGTAGGCTTCTACCGTCATAAAAATATCAGATGCCTTTAAGCTCAACTTATATTCATGAAAATCTAACTCATCAAAATATTGAATCTGACGGAACGCAGACTCAACCAAGGCATCGGGTGTCGGCTCTCCGTATTTTTTTTGCAGGTCTTTTTCCAAAGACCCCGCATTAACACCAATACGAATGGGAATATTTTTATCGCGAGCGCAATCCACAACCGCACGAACACGGTCTTTATTGCCAATGTTACCAGGATTGATCCGCAGGCAATCAACACCATATTCGGCCACTTTCAAAGCGATTTTATAGTCAAAATGGATATCAGCAACCAATGGAATTGACACCGCTTCACGTATTTTTTTAAACGCTTCAGCCGCATCCATTGATGGAATAGATACACGCACAATATCCGCACCCGCCTCAGCGATGGCACGAATTTGAGCGACTGTTGCATCAACATCGCAAGTTTCAGTGTTCGTCATACTTTGAACACTGATGGGTGCGCCACCACCAACTGGCACATTCCCAACCATAATTTGACGTGAATGGCGACGTTTTATAGGGGATTCAAAATGCATAAGAGTCTCTACTTGAGCTCAAATCGAGCCAAATCGTTACGAATAGAAGAAGAAAAATCGAACACTTCGCCTTTAAATTTCAAAGATGACACGCCTCTCGCGTAACCAAATACAATGCGATAAGGCGCTTTGCCTGTTAAAGACAAATTACTGCCCGCTGTCTTCACGCCAGAAAATAGAATTTTACCTGTGGCATCACGCACTTCTGTCCAACAATCCGCACTAAATGCGACTTCAACCTCATCGGTATAAGACGGCACAGTAGGGGCCGGCGTTGAAGGTACTTCAGCTGTTGCTCTTATAACATCCTCTGGTCGTACGCCCGCCTCTTCTAAAATGGCCATAGTCTCAGCTGACAAGCCAGTCACAACGGAACTAGTAGGTACTGATGGCGATTCAACAGCTTGCTCCTTAATGTCACTGACACCTAGATCACTTGTACTACTGCTCACATCACTATCACCGAGCCTCTGCTTCGTTCTCGCTTGTCGAAGTAGGTAAATCTGTTGACGCCTCTGGAGACACAGTCGGCTCATCGGGGGTTTGTAATGCCTCCATATTCGGCTCAACCATAGAAGCACTTTCACTGGCTTCTATTTGCTGTTCCTCTAAGGCTACTGTAGCCGATTGAGACGGCCACCAAAAAACTAAAAATACGAGAACAGCAACAATAACGACGGAAATAAACACAACAATAGGGTCACCTAGATGCGTTTGCTTATTCACCTTGTCGACAGGCTTAATGGTTGACTCAGCAACGTCCCTGCTACTGTCAAATGCATGCAACATCTCTGTATGCTCTATGCCTAACAAACGACAGTAGCTCTTTAGAAATCCTCGAGCAAAGGTCACAGAACGGAAATATTTAAAATCATTCGCCTCAAGTGCTCGCACTTGATCAATCGGAATTTTTAGCGCGGTCGCAACATATCTTTCATCAAACTCTAGCTCTAGTCTTTTTGACTTTAATCTATTGCCAATGTTAATAGTGTGCGTTTTGCTTACAGAAGCGTTCGTTTGAGATTCAGTTGTCATGTCAATACCTTGAGCCATGCAGGCATGTAAAATTACTCGCTGATGAATACAGTGTAGGGTCAGTCTCGCGTGCAGTTAGATGCCGCGACAGACAGTTGTATTCATCAAAATGCACCGATCCTCGGGCAATTTCTTTATCAGCCTGGATATTATTAAAAATTAAGCGAGCTTTGTCATTACTACCCTGTATTAAAACAAGATTGAGGCTCGGTCATCAAACCAATCAGAGGTAAATCTGCAATTTCTTTTGCCTGTTTGAGATAGTTTCCTGCCAAGTTTACTTGATTCTGACGTATTGCACATCTAGATAGATTTATTTGCACAGATTGACGTTTTAACAAGCGACTGGTATCGGCTTTTTCAAACGCATTACAGGCCTCTCCCCAGCGCTTCTTTAAGCCCAGCAGCACACCGTAGTTATTCCAGATAAAATCATCGTCTGGGTATTTTTGCAGCGCCTGATGATGTATTGAAAGCGCTTTATCATTAGGGTCAACGCTGAGCCAATACAAACTCAATAGTCGCCAATAATCATTGCCACGCTCGGACATACGAACCTGGTCAAGTTGCTTTTTCGCCAAGACCCACTGCCCCAGCAAAAGATGCGCTTGAACCATCAACAACCTCTCAGAATCAGACGTTGAGGATGATGGCGTGGAAACAGGTTTGTAAGCACAAGAGGCGCTCAATAAACAACACAAAAAAAGTGGCAACCAACACAACCGCATACTGACATCCTTGTCATTCACTAAAGAAAATAATTAACTTTTCACTTCTCGCAACTCAATGTATTTCTGACTACGGCGTGTTTTATCGTGGAAATCTCCAACCAACTGGCCACAAGCCGCATCGATATCATCTCCCCGAGTGGTTCGAACGGTCACAGTGTAACCCGCATCCGCCAAAATTTTCTGGAAACGGCGCGTACGATTATTCGATGGCTTTTCATAACCAGAGTGAGGGAATGGGTTAAATGGAATTAAGTTAACCTTACACTCCAAATCTTTAAGAAGCTCAGCTAACTCATAAGCCTGCTCTTCGTTATCATTCACACCAGACATTAAAGTATATTCAATTGTGATATGACGCTTGTCTGGCAGGTTGGCCAAATAAAACTGGCACGCCTCTAACAGTTCAGCAATTGGGTATTTTTTATTAATGGGTACAAGCTCGTTGCGCAAAGCATCGTTTGGCGCATGCAATGAAATCGCCAAAGATACGTCTGTACGTTTCACCAACTCATAAATTTTAGGGACGACACCAGAAGTACTCAAGGTGACGCGACGCTTAGACAAACCATAAGCATGGTCGTGCATCATTAAAATCATCGCATCAACAACCGGCTCAAAGTTCATTAAAGGTTCGCCCATTCCCATCATGACCACATTGGTAACGCGACGAGGGCCGTTTGGATCCATAGGTCCAAAGGATTTAATCGCAATCCAAACCTGACCAATGATTTCAGCAGGCGTTAAATTTCGGTTAAAACCTTGCTTACCCGTTGAACAAAAACTGCAATCCAGAGAACAACCTACCTGCGAAGACACGCACAGCGTGGCTCGGTCACCATCTGGAATCAAAACCGTTTCAACACAGTCATTCTTGCCCCCTTCAGTACGAATAATCCACTTACGCGTACCGTCAGTAGAAATAGTCTGCGACACCACTTCGGGTCCACGAATTTCACAGATCTGCTCTAGTTTTGCTCGTAACGCCTTACTGACATCTGTCATTTCTTCAAAGCTTTCAGCCCCCTTTTGATGAATCCATTTGATCACTTGAGTAGCACGAAATTTCTTCTCACCAATAGATTCAAAAAACTCAATCAGCTTGTCGGGGGATAAACCTAAAAGGTTTACTTTTTTGATGTCAGTCATAATTCAATATCGCTTGCTATAAGTAGCATTAAGTGTAAACGAAAAAAGCCTCTGAAAAGAAAAATCTTTTCAGAAGCCTCTGTAAAAAAGCGGGCTAGCGCCCGCTTTTTTAAAACAGATCGGACATAAAAGTCCTAGCTGTCAATTACTTACCGAAGAAGTAAGCAATTTCACGAGCTGCAGACTCAACAGAATCAGAACCGTGAACAGCGTTTGCATCGATAGACGTTGCGTAATCTGCGCGCAAAGTACCTGCAGCTGCATCTTTAGGGTTAGTTGCACCCATCAGTTCACGGTGACGAAGAACAGCGCCTTCACCCTCAAGAACAGACACAACAACAGGACCAGAAGTCATGAAAGCAACCAAATCTTTGTAGAAAGGACGCTCTTTGTGTTCAGCGTAGAAACCACCAGCCAATTCATCGTCTAGTTGAATCATTTTAGCTTCAACGATTTTGAAACCAGCACGCTCAAAACGAGTGTAAATTTCGCCAATTACGTTTTTCGCAACAGCATCAGGCTTGATGATAGATAGAGTGCGTTCTAACGCCATGATATAACTCCAAATTAAATTTAAAGGGACGATGCCTTTTGCATGGCCCTAGACTTAAAAGTTCAGCGCGCGTATTATACGCATCAATTCATTAAAATTGTATGATCAAACGAACATTATTTATTCAAATAAGAATAAAAGTACCATTTTTCACACCTAAGCGACTGAACGAAGACGAGTCACTGCGTTTTTAATGGTTTCAGCGGCAAAATCCACTTCTTCCTCGGTCGTAAAGCGCCCTACAGAAAGACGCAAGGAGCTGTGCGCTAGATCATCAGCCAAGCCAATCGTGCGCAATACATAAGAAGGCTCTAGGCTGGCTGAAGTACAGGCGGAACCTGAAGAGACTGCAATATCGCTCAAGGACATTAATAAAACCTCCCCATCCACTCCAGAAAAGCCAACATTTAATACACCGGCAACGCGGTTATCTGAATCACCGTTAAGATACACACCAGATAACTCTGTCAATGAAGACCACAAACGTTCGCGCAGGGCTTTAATACGAGCACAATCCTGCTCCATTTCTTCGCCCGCTAAACGAAATGCTTCGCCCATACCAACAATTTGATGGGTTGCTAAAGTGCCAGAACGCATACCACGCTCATGACCACCACCGTGAATTTGCGCCTCCAGTTTTACTTTAGGCGAGCGCCTTACAAACAAAGCACCAATCCCTTTTGGACCATAGGTTTTATGAGCGGTAAGTGACATTAAATCTACATTCATTGCATTAACATCTATCTCAACTTTCCCTGTCGTCTGTGCCGCATCAACATGAAGAAACACGCCACGAGATCGAGTTAAACGACCAATAGATGCAATATCCGTCAGCACACCAAGCTCATTATTACCATGCATCAAAGACACCAAAACAGTATCTTCACGCAACGCTTCTTCCACCTGGCTTGGTGAAATCACACCATGCACGTCTGGCTGCAAATACGTCACTTCAAAACCATCTTTTTCAAGTTGCTTACAAGGATCCAAAACCGCCTTATGCTCAATCATGGAAGTAATGATATGGCGACCTTTTTGACGATAAGCATGAGCGACCCCTTTCAAGGCTAAATTATTGGCCTCCGTCGCACCCGACGTCCAAACAATCTCACGGGAATCCGCTTTAATTAAACTGGCCACCTGTAACCGAGCCTCTTCAACAGCCTCTTCTGCTCGCCAACCAAAAAGATGTGAGCGAGATGCAGGGTTGCCAAAATTCCCATCCTGCGTTAAACACGCCATCATTTTTTCAGCGACTCTTGGATCCACGGGTGTGGTTGCAGAGTTATCTAGGTAAACCAGGGTATTCATTAAAGCTCTCCAATATAAATTAAACAGGTACACATAAGCCGATAGCTCAACAGCCCAGAGTTAAGCCGCGGCCTGAGCGATACCTTTTATGCGACCGACAATGGAACGCAAACCGTTACCACGAGTCGGACTCAAATGTCTTTCAAGATCCAACTCTTCAAAATACGCTGTAATGTCGAAATCTAAAATTTCTTGTGGTGTTTTGTGATCCAATGCCGCAAGCACTAACCCCAACAAACCACGAACGATAATGGCATCACTGTCTACCGCAAAAGTAAGCACTTCACCTTTTATCGAATCCTGCTCACTACCCGGCTGAATCCAAACACTGCTCTGGCACCCTTTCACTAGACGTTCCGGCGTACGCCACACTTCATCAAACTCAGGCAATGACTTCCCCAAATCTATTATGTACTTATATTTATCTTCCCAATCGTCAAAGAACGACAGATCGTCAACGATATCTTCCGTACTAGGTAAAGCCATGACTACCCTCTTTTTTCATCAAGCCTATTAAAACAAAAACGGCTTTGGCTATATGCCAAGGCCGTTTCTTATTGTATTCGATTTTAGCAAATGACCGAAACTATCCCCAAAAAGACATTAGAAGAAAAGACCCGCTTCCAATTGCGCCTCTTCACTCATCATTTCTCGTGACCAAGGTGGATCAAACACCAAATCCACTTTCACTGAATCAACATTTGGCACTTTCGCCACTCGATACTTAACATCCCCCACCAACACAGGCCCCATTCCGCAACCTGGTGCCGTTAATGTCATATCAATCAAAACAGATTTTGCTTCTTGATCTAGCGTCACCTTATAAACCAAGCCTAACGATACTAGGCTGATCGGAATCTCAGGATCGTAAATGGTATCTAACGCCTGCCAGACTTGATCTTCACTGATCTGCCCAGTACCAAGATCTTCAAAATCCAAGACCTCAGGTTGCTGACCAATGGCCTCCGCGTCGGTACCGTCTATGCGCAGCATATTACCTTGCCAAGTGACTGTATAGTTGCCACCTAAACTCTGGTTGATCGTAATAAACTGACCTTCTGGAATACTAACTGGCTCACCACTCGGTACTCGTCGTGCTGGACAAGCACGATTTGTTACTACCATTTTTTGCATGAAGTTAACTCACACTAAAGCTTTCGCCACAGCCACACTCTGCTACAACGTTAGGGTTTTTAAACTTTACAACTTCGTTAACGCCCTCGCGCACTAAGTCGATCTCTGTGCCCTTCAACATGGCAACAGAGTGCGAATCCACTGCAAGTATCACGTTACCAAACTCTAATACGGTATCGTCACCTGAGGCGGTATCAACAATATCCAGCACATAAGAAAAACCCGTACAACCACTCTCTTTCGTGCTCAATCGAATCAACTTGCCAGGCTGCTTAACCAATTTAGAGGCAAAATATTTCTGTGCAGAAGCGGTTAAAGACACGCTAGAGACAGGATCAAACGTTGTTACTGTCATTGAAACCTCCTAAGCCAGCATTGTTTGCACTTTTTTCAGTGCCACAAACAAAGCGTCAACTTCTTCTAATGTATTATAAATCGCAAACGATGCGCGTGCTGTACCTGGCACATTAAAGCGCGCCATCAGTGGCTGCGCACAATGATCACCCGTACGCACAGCAATGCCTTGCCGATCCAACAAAAACCCGATGTCAGCAGGGTGTCCCTGATCCATCACAAAGCTCAACACGCCAATTTTTTCTTTGGCGGTCCCAATTATTGTCAAACCTTCAAACTGCTCAGCAAGCTCAGTTGCATGGTCCAACAAGGCTTTTTCATGAGCCGCAACAGCCTCTTGATCTAATGCACTAAACCAACGAATCGCTTCCGCCATCGCAATCGCATCACCCACATTAGGCGTACCTGCCTCAAAACGATAAGGCAAAACGTTCCAAGTTGCGTCTTGCAAAGTCACGGTAGAAATCATCTCGCCACCAGTGCGCCAAACAGGCCACTCAGCGAGAACTGACTCTTTACCCCAGAGCACACCGACACCCATTGGTCCATAAATCTTATGCCCAGAAAAGGCATAAAAATCACAACCTATGTCTTGCACATCAACATGACCATGAGCGGCACCTTGAGCACCATCTACCAGTACCCAAGCTCCGACTTTTTTTGCTTTCGCCGTCATTTCTTTAATTGGGTTCACGGTACCCAAGGCATTGGAAACATGCGGAAAAGCAACAAACTTAGTATGCTCATTTAGCATGGCATCATAAGCCCCTTGATCTAATTCACCAGAATCCGTTACCGGAACGGTTCTTAAAATCGCACCAGAAGCTTTACAGGCTTGTTGCCACGTCACTAGATTGGCATGGTGATCCATTCCTGTTGCAATAACCTCATCACCCGATGACAACAAAGAACCTAAACCATTGGCGACAATATTAATCGCCTCGGTAGTACCCGTCGTCCAAATCACTTCTTCGCGTTTTGGCGCGTTAATGAAGTTTTTTACGATGTCGCGCGCATCCTCAAAGCGACGTGTCGCTTCATCAGCAAGACGATGGGCACCACGATGCACATTAGAATTACAGGTCGAATAGTAATCCACCAAAGCATCAATCACACATTGCGGCTTTTGCGTCGTCGCTGCATTATCGAGGTATATCAAAGGTTTCCCATCAATCTCTCGCTTTAAAATCGGAAACTGCTTACGGATAGCGGCTACATCAAAACTCATCGTTTTCTCGCTTATTTCACTTCCATTTGCGCAAATCGTTCACGGATAATAGGACGAATCCACTCCGCTAACGCCGCATTTGGCATTAAATCAATCAACTCATTAATAAAACCAAAGTTGAGCATCACTTGCGCTTTCGAGCGGCTTACACCACGAGTCTGCAGATAATACAAAGCTTGCTTATCAATCTGAGCTACCGTTGCCCCATGAGCACATTTCACGTCGTCAGCGTATATTTCTAACTCTGGCTTAGTGTTAATCTCGGCTTTATCGGATAACAGCAAGTTGCGGTTATTTAGCTCTGCCAAGGTTTTCTGTGCATCACGGTGAATATGAATACGACCATTAAAAATAGCGCGAGAACGATCGGCTACGATACAACGCACATTCTCTTCAGTTTTGCCATTGGGCATAGCGTGCTCAACCGTCGCATGCAGATCAAACAGCTCTTTTCCATCTAACAAATACATGGCATTAAGCTTGGCATCGGCAAACTCACCCGCATGAATAATGTCGGTGTCTAAACGAGACAACTCACTACCAAAACCCACAAGAGTACTGTGCATTTTAGCGTGGTCATACAAGTTAAAATGGCTACCACCAATGGAAACATTACTGCCTGTCTGTAGAGCAAAGCGATAATGCTCTAGGCTAGCATTCGCTGCGACCTTATATTCAACAAACGCGGTATTAAAACTATCGCCTTGCGCTTGGACATCTTCAATCACGGTTAATCGCGAGCCAGCTGCCAAAGTGATTTGCACACGAGTGTGGGATTCGGCGCCTTGACTCAACAAAGAGCTAATACGAATCGGCTGAGTAACCTCGACCCCTTCCGCCACCGTGACCACCACGACATCTTGTGCTATTGCGTCGTTAACCAAACCGAAAATGTGGCGCTCTGGTTTAATAGTCGAAAATATATGTAGTGCTTCTGCTTGTTGCGCCGCATCTAAGTCACCACCCAATGAAATAGATAAACCTTCAGGCAAGGTTTTCGTCAATTGCGTTTGGTCAAACTGCCCATTAACAAAGACCAATTCAATTGCGGATAAATCCGCAATGGCAACCGGCAACAACTCGACTTTATCGGTAATGACTTTTGCTTGCGTACGCTCTACAGGGCGCAAAGGCGTATAACGCCACGCTTCCGTTTTACGCGTTGGCCACTTAGTATTTGCTAAAAGTTCCACTGCGTGAAGCTCGCTTTGGCGCAAGCCAGTCATTGATACCTTGCGCTCGAGCAATGGCGCTTTCTAACCATTCACTCATGCGTTACCCCTCAAGTTCGTCTTCAACTGGCTCTTTCTGCAACCAAGCATAACCTTGAGCTTCTAACTCAAGCGCAAGGGAAGCATCACCACTCTTAACGATTTTGCCGTCAGACAATACATGCACAAAATCAGGCTTAATGTAATCTAAAAGACGTTGATAATGGGTTACAACGATAAAACTGCGATCTGCGGAACGTTGGCTATTCACACCCTCTGCCACTATCTGCAGAGCGTCAATATCCAAACCAGAATCTGTTTCATCTAGAATGCAAAGCTTTGGTTTCAGCAATAACATCTGCATTAGCTCATTACGTTTTTTCTCGCCACCGGAGAAACCTTCGTTAACACCACGCTTCAAGAAAGCCACTGGCAAGTTAACTTGCTTACACGCCGCTTTCGCTTCTTTCAAGAAATCCGCAGAAGTAATGGCGTCTTCACCACGGGCTTGACGCTGCGCATCCACCGACGCTTTTAAAAATTCTAAGTTGCTGACACCAGGAATTTCGACTGGATATTGGAACGCCAAGAACAAACCCGCGCGGCCCGGTCTTCCGTCTCCATTTCCAGTAAATCTTCGCCATCAAGCGTCACGCTACCACTGTCTACACTGTAACCATCACGACCAGACAAAACATAGCCAAGAGTACTTTTACCAGCACCGTTTGGTCCCATGATTGCGTGCACTTCACCCGGTTTGATGTCTAAATCCAACCCTTTGATGATTTGTTTTTCTTCAACGCTGGCGTGCAAATCTTTTATCGTCAACAAACTTTTCGTGTTCGACATCTTTAATAATTCCTTAACCTACTGAGCCTTCAAGGCTTATTTCTAGTAACTTGCCCGCTTCAACGGCAAATTCCATTGGTAATTCTTTGAATACTTCCTTACAGAAGCCATTCACAATCATGGAAACGGCTTTTTCAGGATCGAGGCCACGCTGACGACACAAGAACATCTGTTCATCACTGACCTTAGAGGTTGTCGCTTCATGCTCAATAATGGCTGATGGGTTACGACTTTCCACGTAAGGGAAAGTGTGTGCGCCACACTGATCACCAATCAACAAAGAGTCACACTGGGTAAAGTTACGTGCGCCTTCGGCACCTGGGTTCATACGAACAAGCCCACGGTAGCTGTTGTTACTTCTGCCTGCCGAAATACCTTTAGAGATAATGGTGGATTTTGTATTCTTACCGATATGGATCATCTTGGTCCCAGTGTCTGCTTGCTGACGACCACGCGTCAAAGCAACTGAGTAGAACTCGCCTACACTATTATCGCCTTTCAAAATGCAGCTTGGGTACTTCCAAGTGACCGAAGAACCTGTCTCGACTTGCGTCCAAGAAATCTTAGCGTTGGTATGACAAATACCGCGCTTGGTGACAAAGTTGTAAATACCGCCTTTGCCGTTCTCGTCACCTGGATACCAGTTTTGCACCGTTGAGTATTTAATCTCAGCGTTATCCATGGCAACGAGGCTCTACTACCGCTGCATGCAGCTGATTTTCATCACGCTGCGGCGCAGTACAACCTTCTAGATAACTCACGTGGCTACCTTCATCCGCGATAATCAGTGTGCGCTCGAATTGCCCCGTATTTTGCTCATTGATACGGAAGTAAGTAGACAATTCCATAGGACAGCGAGTGCCTTTAGGAATATAAACAAAAGAACCATCCGTAAACACAGCACAGTTCAACGCCGCATAATAATTGTCTTTCTTAGGAACAACACTACCGATGTACTTTTTAACAAGATCTGGATATTTGTGCAGCGCTTCAGAAATTGGGCAAAATATCACACCCGCTTCCTCTAGTTTCTCACGGAATGTCGTTACAACAGAGACAGAGTCAAATACCGCATCAACCGCGATACCGGCCAACATTTGCTGCTCTATCAAAGGAATACCAAGTTTTTCATAAGTACGCAGTAGTTCCGGATCCACCTCGTCCAAAGACTTAGGCTTGTCTTTCATACTTTTTGGAGCCGAATAGTAAGAAATAGACTGAAAATCTATTTTTGGGTAATCGACTAAAGCCCATTCAGGCTCTTCCATTTCCAACCATTCACGAAATGCGCTCAGGCGCCATTCGAGCATCCATTCAGGCTCACCTTTCATTTCAGAAATACGTCGGATGACACTTTCATCCAAACCTGGCTCAAATGTCTCTGATTCTACATCAGACACAAAACCTGCTTCGTACTCCCGTGCCAGCGCCTTATCTATCTGCTCAGTCATATAAAAACTCACTCAATTATAGCCACTAATACGCCGTGAATCAGCGCATTAAGCTCTATTAATTTATTTTCTATTTAATCAACAATGGCCGCGCTAATTTTGTCATTTTGAAGACAGCGTTGTCGGCTCTCAAGATCTTGTCGCTCAGCAACTTGACGTACATCATTGCGACGCACAAGCTGCTCTAAGCTAATTTGATTTAAAAAATCGTGTATTTGATCACTTAAATCACACCATAAATGATGGGTGAGACAAGTATTACCGCTTTGACAATCACTTCGGCCTTTGCAGCCCGTTGCATCTACCGACTCATTAACCGCATCGACTATTTGAGCAACAAAAATATCATGGTTAGATCGGCTAAGACGATAACCGCCACCAGGTCCTCGGACACTGTTTACCAAAGCTTTCTTACGGAGCTTAGAAAACAATTGCTCAAGATAAGACAATGATATTCCTTGTCTATTCGAAATATCCGATAACGACACAGGTCCTTTATCCGAATGCAATGCTAAATCAAGCATGGCGGTTACCGCATAACGACCTTTTGTTGTCAGGCGCATAAACTATCCACTTTAGATTATTCTGTAAAAGTAAATAGTACACAAAACCTACTGTTTTGATCAAGTATTTACCTGACTATTTTAGTAGGTTATTACACACCCATTGTCATGGGCGCATATTTTACGTGTACTGAGGCAAAAACTAAACCGCTGAATGTGTCTCTAAAGACTACCCTAAACATAATCCAGAGCAATAATAGAGCACGCCGTGGTGGTAATAAGGCAAAACTGACATAAAACCGATAAAAGCAAAGATAAAAACGTGTTCTTTTTATGCAAAAAAGCACACTATTAAATCATCATATGAGTGAAGTAAGGAGGGCCAATTATGCCACAAAAACCTATTGTCGATAAAAAAGTGGAGGTAGAAGAGCCGACTCCCAAAAAAAGCAAAATACCTATAGTCGCTTTTTTATCCTGTTTCCTATTGAGTGTTTGCGCTTCTTCTGGCGTGACCTACTTTCTACTTCAATCCCAAGAAGATGTTGAAACCCTCAACAAACTGAGCACTCATGAAGAACAATTACTCAACATACAGAAAATACAGTCTCAACAAGATATCAAGATACAAACCATTGAAGAACAAAATGAAACACTAAAGCTTTACCTAAGACACAGTAGCGCGACGGCTCTAAAAAATATCTTAATCAATCAAGAACAAAATATTCAGGCTTACCTAAAAGTCATGAAATCCGCCATGAGCGACCTATCTGCACTCAGTCCTAGAACAACGGACTGGAATAACGAATACCAATATCAATTAGATCTCGCACTAAAAGGCAGTATAAAAAGAGAAGATTTATTGAAGTTACTCAAAACGGGAGAACCGAACGAAAAAAGCCAGTAGCCGCAAATTTCCAACAACACACAAGGACGTATCCTTTTGCCATTACCAATGATTAAAAACACTAAAATATTAAAAGTGTACGATACCGCTAAAACCAGTTTCTGGTTTACACCATGCCTGATTTTATCGCTCACCATTTTAAGCTGTATATCACTGCTGCTGATTGATCTATACGCTGGGCTAAACTCGTTAAATTGGCTAAATTTCTTATACCACGCCGATGCAAGCATCACTCGAGACCTTCTTACTACCGTCGCGAGCAGTGTGATGACGGTAGTAAGTATCACGTTTTCCATTACCATAGTTGCCCTTACCAACGCCTCGTCGCAGTTTGGACCGAGATTAATTCGCAATTTTATGGAAGACTCTAGCACCCAAGTCGTACTTGGTATTTTTATATCTTTATTTGTTTACTGCTTGATTCTGGTTAGAACAACTGATGATTTTGCCGGTGGTGCTTTTCTTCCAGGGCTTACTATTGCTGGCGCAATATTAATGACGATGTTCGGCATTCTTTTGCTTATCTATTTTATTCACCACGTTTCTCTCAATCTGCAATCTGACAGTGTCATAGACAATGTTTATAAAGAGCTGCAAGACAGCATTAACCAAATCTTTAAACAGCAAAAAGAGGAAGAAGACACCTGCTCCTCAAGGAACAAAAGCCAAACTCAAGAGTCAACGCAAACAGAAAACAACAAGCAGTTCAATTTCAAAAGCCATTCATGTGGTTATATTCAAGCAATTAATTACTCAGATTTAACCGATTTAATGTGCAAACTAGATGGCCATCTGAATATCACAGTCAATCCAGGCGATTTTGTCGTCAACCGCATGATTGTGATGAAAAGTGACATCGAAAACTTTTCAGAAGAGGATAAACAAACACTGCACGAGTGCTTTACGTTGATACCCAAAACGCACCCCAATACAAGACCCAGAGTTTGCAGTGCACCAACTGGTTGAAATCGCCTTGAGAGACCCTATCACCCGGCATAAATGACCCCTATTCAGCCATCGCCTGCATAGATAAACTCACCGCAACGATTTGTGATTTGACTCAAAAAAACTTCCCTGAAGGCATCACCTATGATGAGGAAGGAGTAGAACGAGTAACCTACAAAACGACATCATTTGAAACCCTAGCCAATATCGCCTTTGACCAAATTCGCCAATATTCACAATCTTGCCTAGCAGTGCGTTTGCGTCAATTAGAAGGTTTGATTCGTATTGCTGAACAAGCAAATTATGCAACTCATTGGTCCTTTGTCCGTCATCAAAAGCTCATGATCGAACATGGATTAGAGCAACAGCAACTAATAGACTTGGACAGAAAGGAAGTCTCCATCCGCCTACAAGCCTTGAGCAAACTATTAGATAATGCGTAAAAAAATCGACAATGATTAGCCTATATAAAAAGCTAATCATCTGCGAGACGAAGTGACAAACTGATTGGGTAATGATCAGACGAATGGATATCTGTGTGAACATGCACGTCAACAACGCCTAATCCGCGGCAATAAATGTGATCAAGATGACGAAATAAATGACCTAGCCTTGGCTGACGAGTGATATCAACTTCTTTTAACGAGCATGACATAGCTAGCTCATCAAAATACTGCATTCTTTTTTTGTTCCAAGTATTAAAGTCACCGGCCAATAATATCGGGCCACTATGATGCTCTAGAGCCTGAAAAGCTTGATCAAGATGCGCGCTGAATTTTTCGAAAGAAACAAAGTTAATCATGTGAGTATTGATAACGAGCAGCGACTGCTCAAGGGTAGGTTCTGTTGTACTTGCTAACGGATACTCGGTTGCTAACACCATTTTTTTAGTTTTAGTAATAGGCTCACTATGAGTAGATGCTGAAAAAAAATGCTTATTTGCCATAACGCTTGATCCGGTTTTAACTCCCGTTTCAATGTTAGACTTTACGTTTTTAAAGCTGCTCGCCATAATCCACTGATGTTGCGAAGAATGGTTAAACATTCCGTCAAAGGGCGAGTTTAGAATGGCTTCTTGCAACAGGATTAAATCTTTATCGTCAATGAGAGAAGTAAAATCATTCTGCCAACCCTTTCGTTTGCATTTAAACACATTCCACAACAATACCTTAATATCTGGCCCTATCACCTGTTTCGAAGCGCTTCCCATTATTTTTAACGACTCAACAGTGCTATAACGACTTTTCATCATAAAAAATAGCCTTTAAAAATGATAACAACAACGAACAAGAATTCGGATTACAAATACGGAGAAAACAAACGAAATAGGTTATTACGGATTTTCTTATAGATGGATAAACCTCGAACATCCTCTTCTACCACACCTTCAGCGTTGAATTTCTTGGACTCAAATAATTCCGTCAGCTGCGCATTCAGATCCGTATCAAAACATTCTAAATTGATTTCGAAGTTGAACTCTAAACTTCTGGCATCCCAGTTAGTAGAACCTATGAATGACCAGACATCATCAATAAGCACTATTTTGCTGTGATCAAACGGCCGCTTATTTTTATATATTTTTATACCATGCTCTATAATTCTTGGATAATTGGCTTCCATAACCCAATCTACAAATAGAATATTACTGTGCTCAGGCACAATAATTTCAACAGACACGCCACGCAAAGCTGCGGCATGAAGCGATGTCATTAATGTTTGATCAGGAATAAAATAGGGAGTGATGATTTTAACGCTTTTCTGCGCACAAACGAGTGCGTTAATTAGTGTCCAACGTATCCTATTATGATGCTCATCCGGGCCATCTTGAATAACTCTAGCGACAACAGATTTATCATTTTTTACCTTCAGAGTGCTTGGGCTATAGGAAGGAAATTGAATCAACTCTCTTGTAGCAAAGAACCAGTCCTCTATAAAAACTTGGCTAATTTGATCAATAACAGAGCCCACCACCTTAAAATGAACATCATCAATCGGGTGTTTTGCAGACTTAACCAGATTACTTTTACTGATATTCATGCCACCAATATAAGCTTCTTCACCATCAACACAGAGTATTTTCCTGTGGTTTCTTAGGTTAATAAAACGAATGCTTGTAAACGAAATCGCAGGTAAAAATTGTGCCGTTCTCACACCTCGTTTCTTTAATGCCCTATCTGATTTACGCCAGCTGTAACCAACTCCAATACCATCTAACAAAACATGCACTAACACACCACGCTGCTGCGCTTGCGCTAGTGCGTTAACGAATTGACGTCCAAGTGAGTCGTAATCAAAAATATAACTTGATAAAACTATGTGATGTTTTGCAGCTTGAATCGATTTTATCATCGCAGGATAAGCATTATCGCCGTTAACAAGGGCTCAATACTATTATCATCAACATAATTCACTGGATGAATAGCGTACCCCGCGATAACAGAGGAATGCCAGTTTTCAGGTAGGCAATGAAAATCAATACAATCCTCTTTATAGCGGAAGTCTTGTTTGAGCGTTTGAGGGTGCTCTCTCTTTGCTATACGCCTAATGCGGTTTATGCCAAACAACCAGTAGAACAAACTGCCTAAGACAGGCGAAAATATCACCAAACCTATCCAAGCAAGAGAAGTACGTTCGTTTTCTTTGAACAGCAGCACATGCAAGGATGTCACAGCAGACAAACCAATATGCAACACGACGATAATAGTTACCCAGTGAAAGCTAACCCATTCAAGCAATACTTCAAATATCGGCATAAATCTCAACTCAAACAATACGCTGCTAAATCCATTCACCAACAACCTCTACTTCAATCACGTATTTTATAGTGATAAGTTACAACAATACTCAACTGGATAAAGCGATTTACATAATTTTTATAAAATACTTGATTATAAACATCAGCAATAATGCTAAACAACTCGACACGAAAGGCAACAATACATAACTTACGACAGAGACATCATTGGAAGACTGCATGAACGCATCCCGACGTTTGAATGCAAACCAAGCTGTCACAATTGTTGCGGTGCTGTCACAGCCTCTTCAGAGGAAATGTTGCGCCTACCAGTTAAATCAGACGCTGAGCGTAACGCCGTTTTAAAAGAGCTTAATTGTGTTCACTTGGGACCAAGTGGTTGAGAAGTGTATGATGAACGCCCATTAATCTGTCGATTATTTGGTACCACACCGAAAATGGCCTACCCATACGATTGCCGTCCAAAAGCCATGATTGATTCAGGTATTGAAGATCAAATTCATGAGCACATTGCCACTACTCGGCAAGTGTTAGTCTAACTTCTGAACGCAAAAAATGACTAGAGTGGTATAGCCCGATTTTTTAAGCCAACCACTCAAGCAATGAGTTTACGGCATCATAATGAACAAGCCAACAAAGTCCCTTGTTTAATTGCGCGTTTGGCATCTAACTCTGAGGCGACCGCAGCACCACCAATAAAATGCACTGGCCGATCTAAGCTTTCACCCAACGCCTTATTTGGCAATTGACCTGCACAAATAACCACATGATCAACGTCTAAACATTGCGGCTTACCAGATACTAGTATGTGCAGCCCTTGATCATCCACCTTTTGATACTCACAATCAGCGATCATGGTCACACCTTTTTTTAACAACTCCGTTCGATGAATCCAACCTGTCGTTTTACCTAAGTTCGCCCCCACTTTTGAGGCTTTTCGCTGCAATAGAAAAATATCTCTTGCTGCTGGTGCAAAATCGGCTTTCATGCCCTCGACACCCCCCTGGCACGAAACGTCATATCAACGCCCCACTGTTTCATAAAACCGTCAATACTTTGTGGGGAATGATTTGGGTCATGAATCAAATATTCACTGATATCAAAACCGATACCGCCTGCACCAATTACAGCCACACGCTTACCGACCGTATGACCGTTCATAACATCCAAATAGCTCAATACTTTAGGATGATTGATCCCCTCAATATCCAAATCTCTTGGTACAATCCCTGTGGCAAATACCAATTCATCAAAGTCGTATTGTTGCAACAGTAATTCGTCAACCTCGGTATCAAGCTGCAAGGTCACTCCTGTCAATTCCAACTGACGCGTAAAGTAACGTAAGGTTTCATAAAACTCTTCTTTACCAGGAATACGCTTAGCTATATTAAATTGCCCGCCAATTTCACTAGCAGCATCAAACAAAGTAACTTTATGACCTCGTCTCGCAGCGGTCGTCGCAAACGCCAAACCTGCAGGTCCTGCACCAATCACACCAATGTGTTTTGTTGTTTCTGACGGAGTAATGAGTAATTCAGTCTCATGACAGGCCCTTGGATTTACCAAACAAGATGTCATTTTATGATCGAAAACATGATCCAAACAGGCTTGGTTGCAGCCAATACAGGTATTGATTTCATCTGCTCGACCCTGCTCAGCTTTCACCACAAACTCAGGATCGGCCAAAAATGGCCTTGCCATTGAGATAAGATCCGCATCACCACGAGCCAAGACCGCCTCTGCAACATCGGGCATATTGATACGGTTTGACGTAATTAAAGGGACATTCAATGACTCTCTAAGCTTTGCGGTTACCCAAGTAAAGGCCGCTCTAGGTACTTTTGTCGCAATAGTCGGTACTCTTGCCTCATGCCAACCAATACCTGTATTAATAATACTGGCTCCTGCTTTTTCAATTCCTAAACCCAGTGTAACCACTTCTTCCAACGTACTTCCCTGTTCAACCAAATCCAACATTGACAGACGATAAATAATAATAAAATGATCACCTACCGCCTCCCGAATTCGACGCACAATTTCTAACGGTAGGCGAATACGATTTCCATAATCTCCACCCCAATCATCATCACGATGATTGGTGCGAGAAACAACAAACTGGTTAATTAAATACCCTTCCGACCCCATGACTTCAACGCCATCATAACCCGCCTTTTGCGCCAACACCGCGGCGCGCACAAAATCTTCAATTTGTTGAGAAACCTCTTCATCGGTTAACTCATGAGGACTAAAGGGATTAATTGGAGCCTGTAATGCAGAAGGCGCTACTAATTTAGGATTGTAGGCATATCGCCCAGTATGTAAAATTTGCATGCATATCTTACCGCCTTCAACATGAACCGCCTTGGTTACTTGGCTATGGTTGGCAACATCCTCATCGCTGACCATCAACGCGGCCCCAGCATACACACCACCTTCCACATTCGGGCCAATTCCACCTGTCACAATCAAAGCGACGCCACCTCTAGCACGTTCTGCATAAAATGCCGCCATACGAGCAAAACCGCCTTTGACTTCTTCTAACCCTAAATGCATAGATCCCATAATGACGCGGTTTTTTAACTGAGTAAAACCAAGATCTAATGGTTGAAAAAGGTGTGGGTATGGTGATTGGCTCATAATGTGACTCACTTTGTTTATTATTTTTAAATATTGCAGCTGCCCGCGTACAATTTTGACACTGTCAAGATAGATATTCATTTTGACATTGTCAAGATACAAGTATTTAATCAGCTCATGCCAACACTAAAAACTCAGTATCACCATGGTGATCTCACTAAATCACTGCTTGAATCCGCCTCTTTCATTATCAAAGAACAGGGCGTAGAAAGTCTCAGTATGCGCAAATTAGCAGACACCGTTGGAGTCTCAAGAACGGCGCCATATCATCATTTCAAAGATAAAAACGCCTTACTCTGTGCTCTAGCTGAAAAAGGTTTTCATGAACAAGAAGGCATATTGAATACCTTAAAAGCGCAAAAAATTAGTGCTGAAGAAAGCTTTAGGAATTACGTATGTGCTTACGTTGAGTATGCCCTTCGACACAGTGAAACCTACGATCTCATGTACGGTAGGACATTATGGAAAGCTGGCACACCAAGCGATTCACTAAAAAAAGCCTCTAAACAGACCTTTAAAGCATGGATTGACTGGGTCGAAACATTGCAAGCAGAAAACGTATTGCCAAAAAACAATACCGCATTAAGAATTGGACAAACCACATGGGCAAGTCTTCATGGGCTGGCTAGGCTTTTTATAGATGGTATCTACCTAGACCAAGCAGATCTTTCGGAAATGATTGAGCAAATGATTAAAAATCTTTGCTCAAATGCTTCAACCGGCTCCCAAATTTGATCGGGTATTAGACAACAACTGCTCCTTCCGTAAGCGTCTAATGTCCTTATGACTCAAATAAAGCAAAGGCGCTATAACGAAAAAAGAACCAACAAACAAACCTAAATCTGGCGCTTCACCAAAAAACCACCAACCAATCAGGAAAGCAAAAATCAATCCGGAATACTCAGCACTGGTTACCTGACTTGATGCAACATATCGATACCCGACTAGACACGATACGCTATATAAAATTGAGCATATCGACGACAAAGCCGAATACATTAATACATCCAACTGAAACGCAGCCCCCTCCCAAAAAGCCAATCCTCCAGCCAATGGCAACGCAAAGAGCTGGGTCACGAATAAGCCATATAGCATATCTTGTTGCTGCGGTAGACGCTTAATTAACAAGCTATTTGTAGCAAGCACAATCGCAAACAGAATGGCACTCACCATACCAGAGCTAACCTCTGTCGGCCTCAGTATCACTAAAATACCAATAAAGCCAAGAACCGCGGCGAACACAACATCCACTGTTAATCGCTCTTTATAGAAAAAAGCCCCCAAAAGCATAATAAAAATCGGGGCGGTATAAAACACCGCATTAGCCGTTGCCAATGATAGTTCCGCCAAAGAAAGGACCAATAAAACAGCCGCCAACACCCACATATTACCGCGAATAAAATGAAGCTTTAGCCCTAAAAAAGCGGTCGATTTTGCGTAGTGACGAAACCTAAACGCCACAATAGGACAAAGAATGAGGCACATAAAAACAGCACGCAGAAAAGTGAACTGAAAAATAGCCACATCAGAGCCTGCCATTTTGATAAAAGTGTCACACAGGGTAGCAAAAAAACTGCCTAATACTAATACAAAAATAGCACTACTAACGGTACGACCCGACACACAACTCTCCTACAAAGTATTCAAATTCACAGTAGCTTAGTAAGTTTACATCATTAGATAAAGTGATATATTCAAACCCAGTATTAGTTATTTGGATAATAAATATGACGCCTTTAAAATCCCTACCTGTGTTTGAGACAGTGGCTCGACTTAACAGCTTCTCATTAGCAGCCAACGAGCTAAATGTGAGCCAGAGCGCCGTATCCCATCAGATAAGAATTCTTGAAAACTATCTAGGAGAAAGCCTTTTTCATCGCCAAGGTAGAAACCTAGAACTCACCAAAGAAGGTAAGCAGTATTTAGATGCCATCAGCAGCTCATTACTGCAAATAAACGAAGCCACAAATCGTCTGAAGGGTGTACAGAAAACACATATAAGACTGGCCGTGTACAGCTCGTTTGCCGTCTACTGGCTAATCCCCAGACTACCAGAACTTAAACGTCTACACCCAAGCTTAGAGCTGAGTATAGAAATGAGCCACCACTCTCCAGATTTATCAGACAGAACGGCAGACTTTTTTATCACCGTTGAAAAAGAAAAAGAGGGTTCTTATTTGAATCTTTATATCAAGAGGAGCTTTTTCCAGTATGTAGTCACCAATATTTTGAAACCATTAAAAACAAACTAAATATCACCTCAACTCAAGAATTAAGTGACAAACTAAAAGCAACGCCAAGCTTACTGGCACAATTTCCACTTATCACCTCATATAGCATCTATGATCGTCATACAGAGGATTGGAGACGATGGTTTGCAAATTTAAAGCAGCCTCTACCAAGTACAATACAATTTCACCGCTTTAGTCACCTCATGCTCGCATATGAAGCCGCAAAACACTCACTTGGCATTGCACTCGTTAATGACTATATGATGAATGAGAAATACGAAGAAACACCACTCACACGATTACCTTGCCAAGCGTTCAAAACAGGTGACAACTTTCATTTAGCGTACAAAGAAAGTCGTAAAAATGAAGACGCAATCAGACACCTAAAGCAATGGCTGAAAGAAGAGGCCAACTCTTTACCTCGATTTTAGCCTCTTTCACAAACATCAGATTCAGCGATTAGCTAATCAGTGGAGATAGAATATGCTGATAAAAGCGTATAGCGGCACATCACGCAGTATCTGCAGGTCGGCATTTATTCGACAAAAACTATATAAATCAAATTTTTGAAAAAATGCACAACAATCGCCTTGGTGTTGGATTCGCGCTGACGCGTAGAGCCTGCGAAACAGGCGCAAGCGAAGCGAATACTAGGGTGATATATAGTTAAAACCCTGTAGGTCGGTCTTCAGGCTTAAGGATCCCCACAAATATAGAGTGATGCCCACTTGTTGGTTAAACTATTTTCGCCAAAAAATAAGCCAGACAAGGGGCATCACATTGTTATTATCAAGTTTACTTCCTGACAATTCAATCTCCATTGATAAGCGAACCTATACAGCTTTATCAGATGCAGTATCCTCCGTTAAAGAAGGCGCCAGATTAAGCCTAACGGCAATTGGTAGAAAACTAGGAGAAGACGCTAACGTCATTGAAAAATATTGCATTAAACGAGTTGATCGACTGTTAGGAAACATCCAATTACACCAATGCCGAAATCAATTTTATAAGACCCTTGCCTCTCACTTTTCTTCACAAGAGTTCTTGCCCATCATTGTTGATTGGTCAAGTGTTTATGATTTTAGCTTTGTTTTACTGCGCGCCTCAGTGGCCTTTCAGGGAAGAGCTTTCACTTTATATGAAGAAGTACACCCTGAAGGAGCTATGAATAATCATAAAAGACATGTCGACTTCTTAAATAATTTAAAGCAAATACTTCCCTCTGACTGTACCCCTATTATCTGCACGGACGCAGGATTTAAGGTTCCGTGGTTCAAAGCAATAGAGCAATTAGATTGGTATTGGCTTGCACGTACACGTGGAACGGTAAAATGCCAAACGGATAAACGACCACAATGGACTCTCGTTGACGGTTATCATCATCAAGCCACCACAAAACCAATGGAGTTGTCCGGCTTGCGTCTATCAAAACAACAACAATGGCCTTGTCGTGGTGTTTTGTATAAAAGTCCACGCCCTACAAAGAAAAAAAGCAAACCCGTTAAAAGACCAAACTGTAACAATTATAAGAAGTGCTCTAAAGCAAACAGAGAGCCTTGGTTTCTAGTCAGTAACTTGCCAAAAGGCGAGTTTCCTCCTCTTGCTCTAGTCAATATTTATAAGCGCAGAATGACTATCGAAGAAGCATTCCGAGACACGAAGAACGAATATTATGGGCTAGGACTAAAACGTAGCCGAAGCCAATCTATTGAGCGATTACAAACCCTTCTGTTAATTGCCTTACTTGCTCAATGGTGCCTTTACGTCATTGGGAAAGCGGCAGAGATGCAAGGTTATCATCGTCATTTCCAATCAAATACGATAACAACGAGGCGAGTATTGTCTTATTGCTATTTAGCCAAAAGGATCCTGAAAACCTCTCGTTATGAAATAACAGAAAAAATGTTATTTGAGGCGTTAGACCTTCTTCTATTGGAAACCAAGTGCTAGAAATAAATGTGGGGATCCTTAAGTCTTCAGGCCGTCAAAAAAGCTCGCGACAACACATCATGTCTTGTCGGGCTAAAGCCTTAAGGATCCCCACAAATATAGAGTGATGCCCACTTGTTGGTTAAACTATTTTCGCCAAAAAATAAGCCAGACAAGGGGCATCACATTGTTATTATCGAGTTTACTTCCTGACAATTCAATCTCCATTGATAAGCGAACCTATACAGCTTTATCAGATGCAGTATCCTCCGTTAAAGAAGGCGCCAGATTAAGCCTAACGGCAATTGGTAGAAAACTAGGAGAAGACGCTAACGTCATTGAAAAATATTGCATTAAACGAGTTGATCGACTGTTAGGAAACATCCAATTACACCAATGCCGAAATCAATTTTATAAGACCCTTGCCTCTCACTTTTCTGCACAAGAGTTCTTGCCCATCATTGTTGATTGGTCAAGTGTTTATGATTTTAGCTTTGTTTTACTGCGCGCCTCAGTGGCCTTTCAGGGAAGAGCTTTCACTTTATATGAAGAAGTACACCCTGAAGGAGCTATGAATAATCATAAAAGACATGTCGACTTCTTAAATAATTTAAAGCAAATACTTCCCTCTGACTGTACCCCTATTATCTGCACGGACGCAGGATTTAAGGTTCCGTGGTTCAAAGCAATAGAGCAATTAGATTGGTATTGGCTTGCACGTACACGTGGAACGGTAAAATGCCAAACGGATAAACGACCACAATGGACTCTCGTTGACGGTTATCATCATCAAGCCACCACAAAACCAATGGAGTTGTCCGGCTTGCGTCTATCAAAACAACAACAATGGCCTTGTCGTGGTGTTTTGTATAAAAGTCCACGCCCTACAAAGAAAAAAAGCAAACCCGTTAAAAGACCAAACTGTAACAATTATAAGAAGTGCTCTAAAGCAAACAGAGAGCCTTGGTTTCTAGTCAGTAACTTGCCAAAAGGCGAGTTTCCTCCTCTTGCTCTAGTCAATATTTATAAGCGCAGAATGACTATCGGAGAAGCATTCCGAGACACGAAGAACGAATATTATGGGCTAGGACTAAAACGTAGCCGAAGCCAATCTATTGAGCGATTACAAACCCTCCTGTTAATTGCCTTACTTGCTCAATGGTGCCTTTACGTCATTGGGAAAGCGGCAGAGATGCAAGGTTATCATCGTCATTTCCAATCAAATACGATAACAACGAGGCGAGTATTGTCTTATTGCTATTTAGCCAAAAGGATCCTGAAAACCTCCCGTTATGAAATAACAGAAAAAATGTTATTTGAGGCGTTAGACCTTCTTCTATTGGAAACCAAGTGCTAGAAATAAATGTGGGGATCCTTAAGGCTAAAGCCACGACCTACAAAAATCGAATAACCTGTCGGCCTTTAGGTCGTCAAAAGCGAAGCGAATACCAAGGTGATGGTGATGCACCTCGGCCCCTTTCTTTGAGACGAAAAAAAGCCCTGACAGCGTTAGCTATCAGGGCCTTC
>NZ_JAPEUL010000003.1:5000-9128 GCF_026113935.1 Marinomonas rhodophyticola | reverse complement strand
TGGCCTATCGATCCTTTAAGATCCCTCGACATTTGAGGCTAGAGTGTGCCAGAAAAGTTACCATACAGGGATAACTGGCTTGCGGCGGCCAAGCGTTCATGGGCGACGCCGCTTTTCGACCCTTCCATGTCGGCTCTTCCTATCATACCGAAGCAGAATTCGGTAAGCGTTGGATTGTTCACCCACTAATAGGGAACGTGAGCTGGGTTTAGACCGTCGTGAGACAGGTTAGCTCTTTAACCCTACTGATGACCTCACCGCAATGGTAATTCAGCTTAAAGCACGAGAGGAACCGCCGATTCAGGATAATTGGTTTTGGCGGGCTGTCCGACCGGGCATCGCGCACGCCGCGTCGTTAAGCCGTCATCGTTCTGGATAATGGCTGCACGCCTCTAAGTCAGAATCCATGCCAGAACGCGGTGATACCGCCCGCACGTACAGACGGACAAGAATAGGCTTCGGCTTTGTGTCTCAGCAGGCGATTCCCGCGCCCGAAGCGCGCCGCGGTAGTTCGCGTATCGTAATTTCAGCACGAGCGGGGTCAAATCCCTTCAGCAGGACGACTTAGCTGTGCGAAACGGTCCTGTAAGCAGTAGAGTAGCCTTGCCGCTACGATCTGCTGAGGGTAAGCCGTCCTTCGCCTTCGATTTCCCCAATGCAGCGGGCCAGCGCGGCTGGCCCGGCGTGGGGGGTCCCGGAGATGGTCTCGGGGAGGGGCAGCGCCCCCTCGCCCGTCTTCCGGAAGTCTGGCCGGCCGCGGGTGCAGGGGTAGGCCGCCTCGACTTGCCAGCGCCGGTGCAGGGTAGGCGGGCTACCCTGGAGCGGGCGGGGCGCTGGCGGCTGGCGGTGTGGGGCGGGCAGTATAGGGTAGGCCGCCTTGACTTTGCCGTGCCCGTGCGGCTACAGGGTGGGTATAGGGTATTATTGCGGGAACTCGCAGAGTGGCCCGCGGGGCGAAGGCGGCGGGCGGGCTCCCGGATGGGCCCCGGGGGGCCCACGCGGCCCCGGGGCCGGGCGCTGGCGGCGGCTGCCTGACCCCTGGGGGCGCCCGCCCGGGGTCGGGTCCGGCGGCGGGGCGTAGGGGCAGTCAAATCGCGGCGGGCTGTTAGTGGGCGCGGGGCCGTCTGCGGGCCTCGGCTGCTGGGGGGCGTCGGCGGGCGGTCGGGCGGGCTACCCTGGAGCTCTTAGCGGGCGTAGCTGGCCGCTGGCGGCAGCAGGGTAGCCCGCTTACCCTAGGCGGTTGTAGCCGCGGGGGCGGCGGGGGGGGGGGGCGGGGGGGGGGGGGTATAGGGTAGGCGGGCTACCCCAGAGCTCTTAGGTGAGCAGCGCGCCGTATTCTGGGCGCCGGGGTATAGGGCAGGGCCGCGTGTCTGCGTTTCTAGCGCTGGTAGTATAGGGTAGGCTATGTGTCTCTGCCGGTTCGGGTGGGTGCAGGGTAGGCGGGGCTACCCTAGAGTATTTTATCGATATAGCTACGTAGTGTCCGGTCGTTCCAAGCTATGCTTTCTCCCGTACCTCTCTGAGCCCTTACTGCCTCTAAGCCTGCTTTCTTAGTTTTCTCTCTATATACTGCCTCCCTTCTTAAACAATCTAGGGGAGGAAGGCGCTTAGGATCGATGGGCTGCTTTTAAGCTATATGGGGTAAGCGCGGCCCAGCCCGCGTTATAGCGATGTCGCCGTTTCTCTCCATGTCGCGGAAGCTCCAGGGTAGGCTGGGTGATGGTCTAGGGTAGGCCGCTGGGCTGGGCTACCCTGCAGCTACCCTGTAGCCTCCGCCGCAGCGCGCGCCCGCGGGCCAGCCAGGCCTGCGCGCGCGTGCGCTCGTCCGGCGACCAACACCCCAGATCCCGGCGGTGGTCGGGTTGGGCGCGCGCGGGTCGTGAGTCGATTTTTTTGATTTCCCCATGGACAAAAATGAATTTTGCGGAAAATCGAGAGTGGCCCGCGAGCCGCCGGCAGCGTGGCCGCCCCACCGGCTGGGGTCGGTAGGTCTGTGAGAGGGGCGGCGAAAAGGCGGCCGCGGCGGCCTGAGCGCACAGCGCACAGGGCAACCGCGGCGCAGCCGGACCGCCAGCGCCCCGCCAATCTCATACTGTACCGTATCCACTAGACACCCGCGAAGTGGCCCTTTGAACAGGCTTGCAGGCTCCGGTCTCGCTAGCGAGGGGATTCCACAGCGGACGTCGACACCCACGAAACCGGTCGCTCAGGCTTCACGGCGTACTGGGGCTGCCCTTAGGCGGTTGGAGGCATCGCCTGCGACCGCCGACGGATGGGTTCTGTGGGCGTGCTGGCCGCTGGCGAGCGCTGCACACAGAGCGACAGGGGCAACCACGCGCTGCTGACACCGCAATGGTAGACGCAGCGCGCTGAGTCCTCCTCCTGGGGCCCCTAAGCCGCACCGCCCACAGCGGGTGAGGTGCGGCGGACGGTGGCCCTGGGGAACTGAGAGGGGGAAAGCGGACTGCCGCCAGCGGCGCACGCCGGCCTTCGGGCGCCGGAAGCACCGCCGCGCGGCGCGCCCTCGGGCGCCGACCAGTAACTTGGAAAATCTCTCCGGCGCTGAAACACGCGCCGGTAGGCCAACCCCGGCGAACGATAGTTACCTGGTTGATTCTGCCAGTAGTCATATGCTTGTCTCAAAGATTAAGCCATGCATGTCTAAGTATAAGCAATTATACGGCGAAACTGCGAATGGCTCATTATATAAGTTATCGTTTATTTGATAGCACCTTACTACTTGGATAACCGTGGTAATTCTAGAGCTAATACATGCTAAAAATCCCGACTTCGGAAGGGATGTATTTATTAGATTAAAAACCAATGCCCTCTGGGCTCTCTGGTGATTCATGATAACTTCTCGAATCGCATGGCCTTGCGCCGGCGATGGTTCATTCAAATTTCTTCCCTATCAACTTTCGATGTTTGGGTAGTGGCCAAACATGGTTGCAACGGGTAACGGAGGGTTAGGCGCTCGACCCCGGAGAAGGAGCCTGAGAAACGGCTACTACATCCAAGGAAGGCAGCAGGCGCGCAAATTACCCAATCCCGACACGGGGAGGTAGTGACAATAAATACTGATACAGGGCTCTTTTGGGTCTTGTAATCTGGAATGAGTACAATTTAAATCCCTTAACGAGGAACAATTGGAGGGCAAGTCTGGTGCCAGCAGCCGCGGTAATTCCAGCTCCAATAGCGTATATTAAAGTTGTTGTGGTTAAAAAGCTCGTAGTTGAACCTTGGGCCTGGCTGGCCGGTCCGCCTCACCGCGTGCACTGGTCCGGCCGGGCCTTTCCCTCTGTGGAACCCCATGCCCTTCACTGGGTGTGGCGGGGAAACAGGACTTTTACTTTGAAAAAATTAGAGTGCTCCAGGCAGGCCTATGCTCGAATACATTAGCATGGAATAATGAAATAGGACGTGCGGTTCTATTTTGTTGGTTTCTAGGACCGCCGTAATGATTAATAGGGACAGTCGGGGGCATCAGTATTCAATTGTCAGAGGTGAAATTCTTGGATTTATTGAAGACTAACTACTGCGAAAGCATTTGCCAAGGATGTTTTCATTAATCAGGAACGAAAGTTAGGGGATCGAAGACGATCAGATACCGTCGTAGTCTTAACCATAAACTATGCCGACTAGGGATCGGACGATGTTATTTTTTGACTCGTTCGGCACCTTACGAGAAATCAAAGTGCTTGGGCTCCAGGGGGAGTATGGTCGCAAGGCTGAAACTTAAAGAAATTGACGGAAGGGCACCACCAGGGTGGAGCCTGCGGCTTAATTTGACTCAACACGGGGAAACTCACCAGGTCCAGACACAATGAGGATTGACAGATTGAGAGCTCTTTCTTGATTTTGTGGGTGGTGGTGCATGGCCGTTCTTAGTTGGTGGAGTGATTTGTCTGCTTAATTGCGATAACGAACGAGACCTTAACCTGCTAAATAGCCCGTATTGCTTTGGCAGTACGCCGGCTTCTTAGAGGGACTATCGGCTCAAGCCGATGGAAGTTTGAGGCAATAACAGGTCTGTGATGCCCTTAGATGTTCTTGGGCCGCACGCGCGCTACACTGACGGAGCCAGCGAGTACTCCCTTGGCCGGAAGGCCCGGGTAATCTTGTTAAACT
>NZ_JAPEUL010000002.1 GCF_026113935.1 Marinomonas rhodophyticola | reverse complement strand
CATAAAAGCACCCAACGCAGCCCCACAAATAATAATCACCTCAAAAGGCTGCCATAAAGCCAGCATTTTTCCATGTGATGCCAAATAGCCAAACACCACACTAACAATCACCACTAACACGCCAGCTAATGCAAACATATTTTATTCCTTAATACTGACAAAGTATTCTCTCAACTCAATATACAGTATGATTGATGAGATCAAAAACATAAGAGCGCGTTAAACACACATTAACAAGAGCCACTAATGTAACCAGCTATGATAGACAAGTCACCTTCTGGCCTAAATGAATGGCTACATTTTTCTGAAAAACAAAAAATTTCCTGTTCAAGCAGTTAGCCTCGCTCGTCTCAAAACTCAAATCAAACGAACAGAAGACACATTGGATGGAATACAAGCCAACATAGCATCAGACCCACTGTTGGCTTTTGCTATCCTGAATGAAGCAAATCGCATCGTACCAAATAAGAATAGCGAAATAAAAACACCCTTTCATGCTGCTGCCATGGTCGGAATGAATGGCATAGAAAAATTACTCCCACAATTTGCTCCTTACAATCTTAATGCGAAAGAAAAGCCAGCGCCGTTAATCGCTTTTTTAAGCGAAATACAAATCAGCTATGAAGCCGCAACCATTGCTAGGCGTTGGGCGATAGAAAAACTGACCAGCCACGAAGATGATATTTTTTGGATCACATTATTTCGCGATGCCGCCAGATGGCTATTGTGGTTTTATGCCTATCCAACCATGACTGTAATAGAACAAAAAATTCAACGAGGGGAAAAAGCCAGTCAAGCCGAACTTAACACCTTAGGGTGCCGCATTGATGAACTTACCGTACACCTCTGCACTCATTGGCACACCCCCAACAAAGTCATTGAATCATTTTTAACCAAACACATACCGAACGCAAAAGAACTACAAACACTTGCCCACTTAGCACACCACCCAGATGAATTGCCGGGCTTTACCGAAGATAAAAGACTCACTATTTTGACTAACAACCCTCTTATTTTTTCATACTGTGCTAATAAAGTAGCCCATGAAGCCAACCGTATGAAATGGGACTCGAAAAACTTACCTTTCTTCTACCGAGTTGTTGCCACCATCATGCACCGCCGCATCGGCGAGATCATCCAAATAGCTCATTTAGCAAGCACTGAGGCAGCAAAGCTCTTTAACAAAGGCGGAAAAATATCCCTCGCCCAACAACTCCTTGATCCCAATCTTTACAACCAAAGAGCCGTACCACCTACGAACCCCAACGCTCTTCTATCACCACTTGCTGAACTCAGAAGAGCAGTAGTTAAGTCAAACAATCAGGGGACAAAGCAAAAAGCCAGCCTAGCGTTAAAGACTATTTTAAAAGCAATCCCCAACGCCCAACACAGCATTCTGTTTAGACACTCGGACAATAAAGTGTCTCCGCTGTATCAGTCTGGCTACAACATAGAAGTCATTAAAGCCATTAAATGGAATACCCCTTCAAGCATTTTTAAAAAATTGTCTCAAAAAACATCAGCCACCCATTTGGCCGGAGCAAAACTTGACAAAATAGTCAGTGAATTACCCCACAAATCAGACCAAATCATTGATAAAAACAGCCACCTTATGCTTGCCTCAACACAGACATCAGCAAACGAAATGGTCATATTTTGGCTAGAAACACGAACAAAATTCAGTGAGAATGATTACAAAACGCTTAAGAAAATCGTTTCTTTAATCAGCCACACCACCCTATAAATTCATCTATCAGGATAAATAACGTGACTAAAGATCAACTGTTTGCATTTGCACAACACATCACACCACAGAAAACCCTATCACGTGCTATCGGCAAAATAGCCGAATGTGAAAACACTTGGGTTAAAAACACCTTTATCAGTCAGTTTGTAAAAAAATACCAAGTAGACATGAGCGAAGCCATCAACAGTGACGCACTGTCATACCGCAACTTCAATGACTTTTTTACCCGCGCAATCCGCCCCGAACTACGCCCTATTTGTAACGAAGAAAATAGTATCGCCTGCCCCGCCGATGGGGCCGTTAGCCAACTTGGCAACATTGAACATGGCACGCTGTTTCAGGCTAAATGTCACTATTACAGCTTAACTAGCCTACTAGGAGGCGATGCATCACTATCCAATCTGTTTTTAGGCGGCTCTTTCGCCACCGTTTATTTATCCCCTAAAGATTACCATCGCGTACATATGCCACTTTCTGGCAAATTAACAAAAATGATTCACATACACTGGGAAGCTATTTTCGGTCAACAAGGTAACAGCGGAACAAATCCCTAACGTCTTTGCTCGCAATGAACGCACCGTGTGCTTATTTGATACAGAGGCAGGTCCAATGGCAGTAATATTAGTTGGCGCCATGATTGTTGCCAGCATCGAAACCGTCTGGGCTGGGCAAGTGACACCCTTTAACAAAAACATTGTCACTTGGGACTATAAAGAACTTAATAATATTGAAATCAAAAAAGGCGAAGAAATGGGCCGATTCAAACTCGGCTCCACCGCCATTGTACTATTTGGGAAAAATGCAGTTAATTGGGAAGAGTCATTGCAAGCTGACACCCCCACAAAAATGGGTATGCATTTTGGCAATGTCGTCACGAAATAGTGCGAATCCAAACAAGCCTAGAAAGCCTGCTCTTAGCAGGCTTTTCTATCCTCATCATTGAGCTGCACTGACCACTGGCACGATATCTCTGCTCACCATCTGATGCAAACTATCCCGATAACCCGTTCGACCAGAGGGCAGCGTTTCTTCTGAAGTAATCGCAATGGTTAGCGCTAAGTCAGGCAACACATAGATCATTTGCCCACCATAACCCCAACCGTAATACCCTTGCACACCAGCAAAAGTTTGAATAAACCAACCATAGCCATATTCACCCTCATGAAAGCGAGACTGCGTTCTAGGTGTCCAGCTCTGTGCAATCCACTCTTTAGAAAGTAAACGCTGACCCTTATCTGTCAAACCTCCGCGCCGATACAGCTCCCCAAACGCCAACAAAGAAGAAGGCGTCATACCCACCTGATTCCCCCCATTGGAATACCCGTTGGACTGGTCTCCCAACTTTGCACTCGAACACCTGAACCCTGCAGCCACTGATTAGCTATAAGATAAGTATGCTGACCAGTTTGCTGCATAATTATCGCGGACAACAGATGCGTGTTACCCGTTGAATACTGCATATCACCCCCAACCTCATCAATAAAAGGCCATGACAAAGCCGTTTTAACCCAATCATCACTAACCACCCAACGACCATAGTTACGGCCAGAGGTCCGCTCCAACCCCGCTTGCATGGAAAGTAAATGCCCAATGGTAATATCATTTAAACGAGGGTCTGGATTCTTGGGAAATTGGTCCGCCAGCAAAGACGCAATAGGCTGATCCACACCCTCTATCACGCCACGATCAATCGCCATACCAACAATAGCCGACATCAGCGATTTTGACGCCGATTTAATATTCGTCACCGCATTAATATTAGCCTTATTGTAGGCCTTTGCCCAAACCACTTGCCCCTTATGCGCAATATGAACGGTCTTAATGTTCGAAAAGCTCTGAGCGGTTTTATCCATCGCCCCGAAATCCAAAGCCTTAGCCTGAAGACTAATCAACAAGAGCAATGAACCAAACATCAGAAAACGCATATTGAACTATTCACCTTATGTTATACGAATAAATAATAACCATAATACCGACAAATATAGCCATAGCAAAAGCCCACAAAAAAGCCTGCATAAAGCAGGCTTTTTTGGCTATTTAGAGAAGCAAAAAGCTCAAGGCAAATCGTCCTCTAACTCTTCTTTCGGAGCTGGAATCAGATCTTCTCTCTTCACATCCATTGCCAACAATAAATTTGCCGCAACAAAAATAGAAGAATACGTACCGATAATAATACCGACCAACAGCGCCATAGAGAAATTATGAATCGGCTCACCGCCCAAGAAAAACAGCACAACCAAAACAAACAACGTGGTCATAGAAGTAATTAAAGTACGATCTAAAGTCTGATTAATCGAATCATTCACCAAATCATATGGGGTGGTATCACGCATAATACGAAAATTTTCACGAATCCTATCACATACAACAATGGTATCATTGAGCGAATATCCAACTACCGCCAACAAAGCGGCCAATACGGTCAGATCAAACTCCACCTCAAACAAAGAGAAAAAACCCAAAGTGATGATAACGTCGTGAATCAATGCTGCGACAGAAGCAACAGAGAACTTAAATTGGAAACGCACAGCCACATAGATCATCACGATCGCCAAGGCAAGCAACATGCCCAAACCGCCCTGCTCACGCAACTCTTCACCAACTTGCGCACCAACAAACTCCGAGCGCTGCAATGTCACCTGATTCGAGCCATTGTTTTGCAACGTCGACAACACCTCATCACCCAAGGTCGCCGTATAAGCATTTGCCATCCGCACAACAACATCAGTAGGAGAACCAAAGTTCTGCACAACTACATCACTGTAACCATTTTGAGCAAGCAAATCACGAACGTCGTCTAATACCGGCGCCTCTTGATATACCACTTCAATCAAGGTCCCACCGGTAAAATCCAAGCCAAACTGCAGACCTTTAGTCGCCAAAGAGCCAAGAGAAATAAGGATCAACGCAATCGAAAAAGCAGCTACGATTTTACGCATTGCCATAAATGGAATATTTGTCACTTTCATGGCGCTCTCCTAAATATACAGTTTCTTGTTTTTACGACCGCCATACACAAGGTTAACTTGTGCACGAGTAACCACAATTGCCGTGAACATTGAAGTTAGAATACCCAACGACAAAGTCACTGCAAAACCTTTAACAGGGCCTGTTCCTACCGCAAACAAAATAACAGCCACAAGCAAGGTTGTGATGTTTGCATCAAGAATCGTCGTAAATGCACGATTAAAACCAGAGTGAATGGCTTGCTGACTTGGCATACCACTCGCCAATTCCTCTCTAATCCTTGAAAAAATCAACACGTTTGCATCCACGGCCATCCCCATCGTCAACACAATACCAGCAATGCCTGGCAGAGTGAGGGTTGCCCCCAAGATAGACATACAAGCCATCAGAAGAATAATATTCAACGCCAAAGACACATTGGCAAAGATACCAAATACTTTGTAGTAAACCAGCATGAACAACATAACAACCAGCAAACCGATCTGCGCTGAGTTAATCCCCAGCTTAATGTTCTCAGCACCTAAACTCGGTCCAATAGTACGCTCTTCAACAAAATAGATGGGCGCAGCCAAGGCTCCAGCACGCAACAACAAGGCAAGCTCGGAAGACTCACGAGGGCTATCTAATCCGGTAATACGGAATGAATTACCTAAAGTGGTTTGAATCGTGGCTAAAGAAATAATACCCTTCTCGCTATAACTTCTTCGCACCTCCTCCATCTTGCCGTCCGTCTCAACAAAACGACTACGAGATTTATGCTCGATAAATACAACCGCCATGTTTCGGCCAACGGCAGAACGAGTCACTTTACTCATTTGTTTGCCGCCTTTGCCATCCAAGCTAATATTCACTTGTGGTCGGCCATTTTCATCAAAAGAAGAGGCTCGCATCAGAAACACTGTCACCCGTGATAATGATGTCACGCTCTAAACGCGCCGTTCGCCCACTGCCATCACGAAAAGTTAAAGTCTCTATGTCTGCGCCATTATCTTCCAAGCCAGCTTCTAGATGAAATTCTAAGTTAGCCGTTGCACCGATGATACGTTTTGCTGCAGCAGTGTCTTGCACCCCAGGCAACTCAACCACGATACGACTACTACCTTGGCGCTGAACAAGCGGCTCCGCTACACCAAGTTCGTTAACACGATTTCGCAGTGTGGTTAAGTTTTGCTGCAAAGCATACGCTTCAATCTCTTTCTTAGCGGCTTCGGTAAAACTTACGTCCAGATAAAACTCATCAGTCTCTTGACGAGTGGCATAACGGTATTCAGGAAATTCTTTTTTAACAATACTTCCGCCGATGCCATATCGCCAGACTGCAAGAAACGCACCGACAACACACCATCTTCTATATCAACACTGCGGTAACGCACACGATCTTTGCGTAACACCGCCTTCATCTCACTGGCACTCACTTCAAGTCTCTGCTTAAGTGCCGCAGGCGTATCCACCTCCAAAAGAAAATGCACGCCACCACGCAAATCAAGACCCAACTTAGCAGGCCCAGCTCCTAGCGAAGACAACCATTCCGGCGTCGTAGGAACAAGGTTGAGCGCTGTTACAAAGTCATCACCCAATGCTGCCGCCACAACTGGCTTAGCAGCAAGTTGGTCCTCACCGCTATTAAAGCGCAAGGTACCGCCAGCAGAGGTAAGCTCTGCTTCTTTTAATTCTATATTCGCATTGGCAAGCGCATTCTTTGCTCTTAGCAAAGTTTGCTCATCAACAACCGCAGTTGCTTTTTGGGTAGATAGTTGTAGCGCTGGATCATCCGGATAAAGGTTTGGGAAGGCATAGAGTAGCCCCAAAGCCAAAACAAGAAGAATTAGCAAATACTTCCACAAGGGGTACTTGTTAAGCATGAAAAATCCTTTACACCTAAAATGAGATGATTATTCGCAACAGAGTGCAAACATCTCAAAATTTAATAAATCGGAAAAAGAAAAGCGCCTACATTAGGCGCCTTTCTAGGAAAGTTAAATAGACTTCAACGTTCCTTTTGGCAATACCGCAGCAACAGAAGACTTTTGAAATTTCATTTCAATGCCTTCAGAGACTTCAAGCACTACATAGTTATCATCAACTTTAGACACTTTACCCAATACACCACCGCCAGTTACTACCTCAGTACCTTTCGCTAGCGATGCAATCAAGTTTTTATGCTCTTTTGCACGTTTCGCTTGTGGGCGCCACATAAGGAAGTAAAAAATGACAACGAAGCCCGCAAGAAGCACTAGGTTAAAAATACCTGCATCTGCTGGTGCGCCGCCTTCAGCGTAAGCTGGTGAGATCAATGCGATCATGGTGTTAACTCTCCAATGGTTTATGAAACTGTTGTCATTTCTTACGTAAAGAAATTGACATAATTTTGTTTATTATTCACTCAAAGCTGGCGTATCTAGGCCTCGCTTTGCATAAAACTCATCAACAAAGGCGTCAAATCTACCTTCATCGAGCGCTAGACGCAATCCCGCCATGAGTGTTTGATAATATCGTAGGTTATGAATCGTATTTAATTGCGCCCCTACCATTTCTTGACACTTATCTAAATGATGTAAATAAGACCGAGAAAAGTTTTTACAAGTGTAACAATCACATTCTTTATCAAGAGGTCCCACATCATGACGATATTGTGAGTTCCGAATGCGCACCACACCATCTGAAGTAAACAGATGACCATTACGGGCATTACGTGTTGGCATCACACAGTCAAACATATCAACACCGCGGCGAACACCTTCCACCAAATCCTCAGGTTTTCCCACTCCCATCAAATAGCGTGGCTTATCTTCTGGCATTTTCGGTGTGATATGATCTAACACCTTCATCATTTCATCTTTGGATCTCACCAACCGACAAACCGCCAATGGCATAGCCGTCAAAACCGATATTCACTAACCCTTCTAGTGACTCATCTCGAAGGTTTTCATACATACTACCTTGGATAATACCGAACAACGCAGATGGGCTGTCGCCATGTTCGTCCTTCGAACGCTGGTTCCCAACGTAAACTCATGCGCATGGATTTGGCAGCCACTTCTGGCGTCGCAGGATACGGCGTACACTCATCAAAGATCATCACAATATCAGAGCCAAGATCACGCTGAACCTGCATCGAAATCTCGGGACTTAGAAACACTTTCGAGCCATTAATGGGAGAGCGAAAACTTACGCCCTCTTCGGTAATTTTGCGCATTTCACCGAGTGAAAATACTTGAAAACCACCTGAATCCGTTAAAATCGGTTTTTTCCATTGTGTGAAATCATGCAAATCTCCATGAGCCTTCACTACCTCTGTTCCTGGACGCAACCAAAGATGGAAAGTATTACCCAAAATAATATCTGCACCAATTTCCTCGATATCTTTGGTCAACATGCCTTTTACCGTACCGTAAGTACCAACAGGCATAAAAGCCGGCGTTTCAACCTTCCCACGAGGAAACGTCAAGGTTGCACGACGTGCTTTTCCTGACGTCGTGTGAAGTTCAAAATCCATAAAACATTCTGGACGTTTATCAGACATTCGTCTTATTCCTCACCTTGCGGGCCTTTAGCCTGCGCATTTCGTGTAATAAACATGGCATCGCCATAACTAAAAAATCGATACTTTTGCTCTACTGCCACTTTGTAAGCAGCCATCACATGATCATAACCTGCGAACGCACTAATCAGCATGATCAGCGTAGATTCTGGCAAGTGAAAATTCGTCACCAACGCATCTACGGTTTTAAATTCGTAACCTGGATAAATAAAAATACTGGTATCGTCTTGCATTGGGGCGATTTCACCACCTTGGCTTGCCGACTCTAGACTACGCACACTGGTCGTACCAACCGCAATCACTCGACCACCACGCGCTTTAGTGGCTTTAACTTGCTCAACCACACTAGGCTCAACTTCCACATATTCAGCGTGCATAATATGGTCTTTTACATTTTCGACCTTCATAGGCTGAAAAGTTCCGGCACCAACATGCAAGGTAACAAATGCTATTTCAACCCCTTTGGCTTTGATTTTTTCTAGCAAAGCTTCATCAAAGTGCAACCCAGCCGTTGGCGCTGCAACCGCCCCAGGCTTTTGATTATAAACCGTCTGATAACGCTCTTGATCACTATTTTCATCAGGACGTTCAATATAAGGCGGTAGCGGCATATGCCCAGCACGCGTTAGCACATCTAAAACAGGCTCATTAAAAACAAGATGAAACAAAGCTCCCGAACGACCAACCATAGTCGCTTCAATATGCTCGCCTTTGTCTTGCCCTAATAGCAACTTACTGTTTTCTTTTGGTGACTTACTCGCACGAACATGCGCTAGCGCCTCGTTTGTATTAATAACTCGCTCAACGAGCACCTCTACTTTTCCGCCAGACTCCTTCTGCTCCAAAGACGCGCGCAGGAATCACGCGAGTATTATTGAACACCATCAAATCGCCAGGCTGAACCAAATCCAAGACATCCGAGAACTGACGATGAACCACTCCCCCACTAGAACCATCAAGGTGTAATAACCGGCTGGCCGTTCTATCTGGCGTCGGATAGTGAGCGATTAAGGAGTCAGGTAAATCAAAGTGATAATCAGAAACGCGCATAAAAAGAAAGCTACCTAGGAAAAACGACCCGTTATTCTAGCGAAAAACCACTCAAAAGGGTACTTCCAACCCAACAGATATTAAAAAGATAAAAAATACTGTTTTCA
>NZ_JAPEUL010000001.1 GCF_026113935.1 Marinomonas rhodophyticola | reverse complement strand
GAATGGGCGACTGGCTTCATGGAAGGCGTATTCATGACCGAAAGCCATTGGTTTGAGTCAGAAAAAGAAGAAGTTGTCGCCGAGCTTTTATTGCCGATTATGGTGGCGTCAGATTTGTTTGATGATGAAGAAGTTATGCAAATTAGGCAAAGCGAAAAATTGACAAACTCATGTATTGCTCAAATACCTGAAGTGGTTACTGATTTGTTCTTAGTATTACGCACTGAACCTGAAAAACGCCCGTTTCCAAAAGCTCAACCAAAAGCGCAGGGCAATAAGAACAAGAAAAAAAGCGCTAAGAAAAACTAATCACCTCCCTGCTTACACGGATTATTGTAGGCAGGCACTCCTTAAAGCGACAAGGGTAATATCATCAAGCTGGACCGATTCTCCTTGATATTCAGTGAGTTTCTTCTCTGTCATTTGCTGAGCTAATATCAAGTCTTTTTCAGCATATGAACTGGCAATAAGCGCCTTGACATTGTCGTCACCCAGCATCTCATTTTGATCGTTTTTTAGCTCTAAAACCCCATCAGAGACAATAATAAGCGTGTCTCCTAAATGCAATGTATTATGCTGTAAGTCCGCATCAAACTCCCCTAGTTGGAAGTATCCCAAGTGGCATGTGGTTTGAACACAGATAATCAAAGGTTCCGTTTTCACTGGCGGATGAAAGCATTTGGCATTCCCCCGCCCCAATAAGTGAACTCACCACTTGGTGTCATCAGGATCAAGTAGCCAGCACAAAACATGTAGTCCGGCAAAATACTAAATAAAATTTTATTAATTTTTATTGCTAACTGATTAATATCAATCAAATCATCCACGGCGTCAAAAAACGCCTGCATAACAGGTAATGCACCAATTGAAGCGGGTAGCCCATGCCCCGTAAAATCTCCAACAAATACAAGACGAGCCTCATCAGAACGAGTTTTTACTAAGGCTAAATCACCGTTAAAACTGGCCGCTGATAATCGTGTTATAGCAACTTGATCAGAATTATTTTCACTACGTGTTTGGATATGATCAAGAACATGATGAGCCATCTCATGCTCCCGTTCTATCATCGTTTGGTAATAAGTTAAGGCTTTGTTTTTTCTATACATTTCTTTCATTAGTTCGACATGTCTCATATGGGTTTTCAGTCGAATATTGAAAAGGACTTCATTGAAGGGTTTAGGAATAAAATCATCTGCGCCAGCTTTAAAGCACTTATCCATTACGGAGTCTGTAGTGTGAGATGCCAAAAAAATCATCGGCACAAAACGATTGCCCGAAAGGATTTTAAGCTGTTTCACCAATTCTAAACCACTTCCACCTTTGATAATAACATCGAGCGTTACCATGTCTGGTATATAGTCAATAAAGGCTGTGATGGCTTCATCGTAACTTGCCACGCTTTTCACCGTGACATGCTCTTTTTCTGCGCACAAAGAAATGATTTCGCGATAAACGGGCTTCACTGTCTACGCATAATAATTTCATTCATCTGACCTTTATTGAATATCAAAACGTTTATCGAAACGAGAAATCATTAAAATATTTTTAATGAAAGCATTGGCTCCTTTGAGCTGTATTTTACTATCTTGTTCGATGGCATTTCGCATGCTTAACAGCATACCAAGCGCGGCACTGTCTAAATACTCAACTGTACTCATGTCTATAACATAAAGAGCATAATGCTCAGCGAGGTTCGAGTACGCAGCTCGAAAATCATTAAATAATGAAAAATCAAAACTGCCAACAATCGCAATGGTTACCGTATCGTTGTCATTATTAATCGAAACTGAAATACTCATTAGTTGACCGAATTAAGGTTATTTACCTTATTCGCCTCCGTGGCATTTTGGCGATGAAGGAGCCAACGCATTGCGTTCGCTCCATTCTTTTGGTGAATACAGGTGCATAGCAAGAGCATGAATTTTCGTCATTTCGTCTTGCAAAACCCCATAAACAAGCTGATGGCGCTGAACCAATCTCTTCCCTTCAAATTCGTCACTTACTAGAACTAATTTAAAGTGTGACTCGCTTCCTGCTGGAACATTATGCATGTCGCTCTCATTTTCTAGCGACATATGATGCACAGCCAGTTTTTCATTGATGCGTTTTTCTATTTGATTTTGCACTAGCATAGAATTTCCTCTCATACTGGAACAGCGAGACTTTCCGACTGACCATTAAGGAGAACTTGCCCCTTCTCTTTTGGGTAAGCCACATCAATAGAAACTGCCCCACCTTCGCGCCATACGCTGATAATGGTATCCATGTTAGCAGCCATTACTGCACGCTTATCGTCTGGCGCAGCCGCAATCACTTGGAGGCCTATGTCTTTCATGAATCCCATACACGTTGATGTTTTAACCATATCAATCTTATTGAACGCTTCATCGAACATAGCTAACGAGAAACCACCCACAATTTCACCGTCCATTGTTTCATGTAAGCGATATGTCGTGGATAGTGCCGCGGCAATCGCCAGATAAAATGGGATTTGATGCTCACCACCCGAACCGGTTTGAATACGCTGACTCAGCGTGGTTTTCTTATTACCTTCAGCGTCTAAAATGTCCACTTCGAAGTTATAGAATTTACGATAATCTGCAAGGTCCTGCTGCTTTTCATCATCCGATATTAGTTCCTGAATGGAAGCAATCGCACGGATATGATCTGGATCATTGCTTAAATGTGGGTCAAATAATCCACCTACATTGGCTTGATCTTGTGCGCTGAAGCGCTCAACAAGATCCAGGATATCCTTCATATCACCATTCGGATAATAGCGAAATTGATAAATTTCTTGGTTAAAAGGACGACGTTTCAGGCTGTGATTAAGCTCACGAATAATGTGCGCTACCTGGTCAAGAGAGTCTTTCAACTTAGATACATAATCGGAACGGAAGGTTTCTTCTGCTTCTTTACGGGCCAACTCTGCCCGTTTAGCATATTTTGCCAATTCTGTTTCACTCAAAATATCAATTTGATAAGAGACATAATGCTCAAATTCTTCAAACTTAGACTCCAAGTAATCTAATTGCACATCATTGTCTAAGCTAGCATGATGGTATTTGCCGTAGTGATCCGCCACTTCTTTGCGAACTTTTTGATCAAAACTGCGGGCTTTTTCACTGGCTTTTTCTGCTCTACTTATCGCTTCTTTATATATCGCAGCACCGTTAACCATGCTGCTCTCCAATAAAGCATAACGCTCACTGGCAAATTCAGCATCGTATTTTGGATTGGACGTTAAACGATTTCGTTCTTCATCTAGTGCTGCTAAGGCAGAACTTAACTGACTTTTTTGTGTACTCAGTGCGCCAAATTGCTCCGCAATTTGCTGACGTTCTCGATCAAGTTTCTTACGCTCTAGTTCTACATTAGCGATACGTGATTTAAGCGCCTCAATACGCTCTTGAAGATCGGTGTCATCGTGCTTTTGTAGCTGAACAATTTCTACTTCAACTGACTCTAATTCTTGTGCTAAACGAGTCACAGCATGACTTGCGTTACCAATACTCTCGGCATCAAACTGATTGTTTGCCATCACACGACCAAGCAAAGAGTCTGCTTGTTCTAAGCGTTGATCCGCTTTAAGGAAATTCATTAGTTCATTACTTAAATTGGCAAGCTGTTTTTCACGAGATTCACGCATGCCTTCCGTATTAATGCCCACCATCATATGTGGGACAAAACGAATAGTCGAAATGGTTCCGGCCAATTTCAACATACCGTCGGCTGTCATGGCACTGTCTTCGCGTAATAACTCACGTTCAGTCTCGACAGGTTTAATACCGCCTAAACGGCGATTTAGATAAGCCTGAGCATGATCATTGTTGCAATGAATAAAGCGTAATGCAGAGTTATTATCACCACGATTTAACCAGAGTCTAGTTTGGGTAGTGTCGATCACTCGACATCCCATTAGTTGACGTCGATGGGCACGAAATATACGAATTGATTCCTCAGCGTCTTCAGGCTCTACAATCAATGCCTCACGCTGAGCACCAAGATAGCCCTCAATAGCATCTTGCCACTTCCTGTCTGTTACTTCAGCTAAGTGGCTCAACGGCGTGGCAGTAATGTTGGCGTCTTTCAATAAAGCGATTAAACGTTTTGTGTTTTGAGACAGTGGACTAATACCCCCTTTCAAAGAGGAAACATCAGACTCTAGTTGTTTGCACTCATCTTTTAGATTAAGTATGGTTCGATTTAACTCGGAACGTTGAGCAAACACCTGAGACTTCTCTCTGTCTAACATCTCATTAAGCACAACAAGCTTTTGCGTTAATGGTTTTAAGTTACCTTCTACTCGTCCATCTTCAGTAATTAAGCCATTAAAAACAGCGAACTCTTTAACAAGCGCATTGGTTTCTTTTGATAGCAAATCTTCAAAAGAACTCAGCGCAGACAGCAGTAGAGTCAATTGACGTACTTGTAAAATAGCCTTTTGATCTTGTTGACCTTGCAGTGTCAGTAGTTTCTTACTTTGCTCTAGCTGCTGCAATTTCAAACCAACATCAGAATGCTCATATTGTTGTTCAAAGCGGAGTAACTGCGCTTGTAGCTGTTTTAACAAACTACTTTGCGTGGCAAGTTCTTCTTCAATCTCTTCTTCGCGCTCTTTTTGGAGTCTCGTATTGATCTTGGATGTCATCTTGCTTACTGCCCAGCTCGTCAAAACGCGCTTCAGTGGCAATCCACTGATAATTGATGGCACTTTGTTCTTGCTGATGCTTTTTTTCACAATCTTGCTGAATCAGTTTTAGGTCATCAATACGCTTAGATACTTCAAGCGTCTTTGCCTCTAGATGACGATATTCATTCAAAGACTTCTGGTAGGCCCCAACCTGCAAGGGGCTTCTGCCAGAACGAAATCTTGCACAAAACGAGTTGGTGACGCAATTGGCACAAACTTCAAGGCGTTTTTGAAGTTTTTTAGGAAGCTGTCCAGTGTAATAAGATGATCTGGACTTGGGCTGAGTTCTTCAAGGTAACGATTAATGTATTGCGTTGCGGATGCACTGCCGGATTTGATGTAGGGGTCTAGGCACACCTTTTTCATCGTTTCTCGTACTTCAATCCAAGGTTTCGCCTTGTAGCTCTTACCTTCCATTGCGTCAATAAAATCCGTTTTTCTGGCACCAAAATTCGACAGTACAAAGCGACCTAGTACATCTTCTTCAGGGGCCGCTAGCGATGCACTCAACGCTAACCCCACAGTGGACTCTTTTCCTGTAATGCTGTCTTCAAATACCAGGGCAAGGTAACTGGTCGCATCTTGTCTAGGTTGAGTACCAAAGACTTTTGCATTGGCTTGACCTGAATCTATCATCCCTAATATATAAGAGCGAATACTGCGTCCGCTGGCTTTACCATCGTTTGCACTGGCGTTGTAATTTAGATGACGCTTACTGGCGCCCGTCAATACAGTTTGGATAGCATCAAGTAAAGACGATTTACCTGGATCCCGTGGGTCCAATAATGGCGGTATTACCACGAATGCTAATTTCTTCTGCACCAAGTAGGTACCAATTTACTAATACGATTCGATTTAACTTTTTCATATTTTGGCCCTAGTCTTGATTGGTTTCTTGCGTTGTTTCTGTTTCAGCATCTGAATCGGCCACGTCGTCTTCATCCGGATCGGTGCCATTAAATGACTCCAATTGCCTTAGGTACGCTTCGGTAACAATGAGTCTAACCACAGGCGTAATATTGACCATTTGATTTTTGCTGTCTTCTTCATAGGTTTTGCCACGAATAACGATTCCGTGCCGGCTGAATAATGCCAAGATATCCTTGAAGCGAGTCTCATTCGGAATTTCACGTTTAACCAACTGCACAAAGCGATCTAGAATCGTGTGGGTGTTAGTGGCAACAAAGCCATTATCGACTTCGAAATTCTCTATTTTTTCCTCGTAGATTTGGCGAAGAACAAGCAAAAATAGCGTCTCGTCGGTTTTCAAACGAACAAACGCCTCTTTTTGAATGGGTAAGACACCAGCAAGACGCTCATTTTCGTTAATGTAAAGCTTCATCCCCAGGGCATCAAATAGGTTATCGAAGTAATCCTGATAGGATTCTAAAAGCAAATAATGTTTACGTTGACCGTGCTTGTAGGCGCTGGCAAATTGGTTGGCAATCACGAAATTTGCTGTTTGTTGAAACTCTTGAGCATCTTTTCCGGACTCTTCAACCACTTTTTTTAATTCTCTAAGCATTACGCTTTGCTCCTACGTACGACAGTAAATTCCCGGCATTCGACAAAATCATGCACGTCTACATATTGATCGGTAAATTGGACTTCAAATAAGTCTTCTATTTTCTTCGCACTTACCCCCAAAGAGCCGACATAGCGTAAATGGTCAAAGCAAACAAAATCTTCAACGGATTCAATCGTAAAATCCAAAATATGCTTGCTATTCTCTGCTGCAATTTGCTCATCTAAGTAGCTCTGCATTTTGGGAATAGTGACCTGCCTAGCTTCATGGAAGCGACGCTGCTGATCACGCATTTTTATGGCATCAGCAGACACCTCTGAAGGTGTCATCACACGCGGTGGTGGCGGCTCTCGACGTTTCGTTGGTTGTGCCGCAGAAGCCATGCCAACAAAACGTGCACCAATCACTTCTTTTAAAACAGGTAATTTCTCGTATTTTGCTATATCAGTAATAATGCCAGCCACTTTGTTTGCCATGCCAGGTCTTGAGCTGTCCATGTATCGGGCGGTATCGGCTGCACGTTTTTCTAGACGGTAACGATATTCGTCGATGCGCTCTAGGCGTTGCTCTATGTTACTAAAGGTTTGGATGATGTCTCGGCAGTCTTTTTCTACCATAGCTTGCGCTTCTGCCATGGTAATTAACTGTTGGTCAACATAGCATTGCGCAACCTGTCCCATTGTTTCAGGATTGCCCAAAAACTCTTGAGTCAGTTCAAGGATTTGGCGTCTAAATCGAAATGGGTTGTTGCTGGTCTTAATGGTTTTGTAATCGGCAATCAATATCCCTTCTACAAACAAATCAAAGAATCCAGCCACGATTGCTTTCGGATCTCGACTGGCAAAAAGCTCTCTTTGCAAGCTCCGAATGCCCAGCAATATCTGATTCAAATGCGCAGAAAAATCCCTTGATGCCTCCGCAGACTGGCGTAATGTAACACCACGTTCTTTTGGATGCTTAGCGACAGATTCTAAATTACTCAGAATGCTTAAAACGGTCGCGCCATAATTACGTTTGCCATGGCGACTGATTTCAACTAGGGAGCGAAGCAACATAGAGATTTGCGGTGTCATTAGTACACTGACACGATACAACTCTTGTTCTTCCACCAGCCAGCCTGTATTGACTAAGCGATGGTAAATTCTTAGCGCGTAGTCATGAATTGTTTTTGGCGAGTCAAAGGACTCTTTTTGCTCATCATGCCAAGCAAGGGTATCTAATTTGTGAAGCGTATCTTCAATCGATTCGATAATCGTTGATTTGTCTTTTATTGGGTCTTCAGCATGGTCATAAAAAACCTCCGCCAAATCATTCAGTACTGCTTCAATTAATGCCCTATTTGAGCCGCTTAATGCCTGAAATATTTCATCAGGCAAGTGTCTAAATAGCATGCACTCGACTCCATAAAAGATCAAAAACTAATGGCATATTTAGACCTTGCCCAAATGATTGGCAATGACAGTCTGCATGGCATTTTTCACTAGCACATCATCGCCAATAGGTGGTAATAACTCTATTTGCAAATCATCAGACTGCAGCAATGCTATTTGCGCAGGCACGTCTTGTCGAAGATGACGTCCCACGGCTAAAAACAAAGGCAATACAGCAATGTGACGGACTTCTTTGCCCAATATATCTATCACATCTTCTAATGAAGGTGCGGTAAGCTCCATATAAGCTAAACTAACGTTGTTTTCGCCATACGCCTGAGCAACTTGCTGATAGAGTGATTCGAAGGGCTGTTTCCAAAGAGGGTCTGGGCTTCCATGTGCAAGAAGTATGATGTGATCGTATTCTTTGCGTAGCATTTTGATACCTAATGTTTCTCGATTCCTCCATTTTAGCCATCCTGTCTTAGAAAAAGAAGCTGCATATTAAAAAACCTTAAAATCTTCTGGCGAAATTGATAAAAAAACGCTCCTTCAAGTGAATTTGTGAAGTTATTGATCCTATTTCTTTTTTATGCGTAAACTAAGGACCATTGCAATCCACAGGATAAGGTAAATGAAGATTCTATTGTCTGGGGCAACAGGTTTTGTTGGTCAGTATTTAACTAAAGAGCTTCTTAAAAACGATCATCAGCTATACGCACTCGTGAAAAAGACGTCGGACACTCGCTTGGATCCAAGCATAGTTCAACTTACATTACCATTGTTACAAACACTGGATGAACAAATCGATGTGTTTATCAACTTAGCGGGCGAAAATATTGCTGCACGCCCTTGGACTGCAAAGCGTAAAGAAGCACTCTTTCAAAGCCGTGTTACTTTGACTAAGCAGGTGCGGTTGTCACTTAAGCATCCTGTCAAACGCCTCATATCCATGTCAGCTGTTGGATTTTATGGTATTTCTCGACATGGCACGTTTACTGAAGAAACCATGCCAAAACAAGGGTTTGCCCATGAGCTCTGTCGTGCTTGGGAAGAAGCGGCAAATGAGTTTATTGATGACGGAACCCAAGTGGTGATCTTTCGGTTAGGCGTCGTATTGGGAAACGGCGGCGCTTTGGAAAAAATGCGCCTACCTTTTTTATGTGGACTTGGAGGTCCGATTGCGGGCGGGCAGCAGTGGTTTTCTTGGATACACATTGCCGCTTCTTCCCAAGCACGACAGAGCTCATGGGCAAACCCTTGTTTTGGCATGGTTTCTTCAGTAAACGTGCCATGTCGAGAAATACCATAAAATCCAACAGCTGACATGGATATGAGGCGTTTGACAGGATGCTTAAGTGACAACCGCACCTGCTTAGTCAAAGTAACACGGCTTTGAAAGAGTGCTTCTTTACGCTTTGCAGTCCAAGGGCGTGCAGCAATATTTTCGCCCGCTAAGTTGATAAACACATCGATTTGTTCATCCAGTGTTTGTAACAATGGTAATGTAAGTTGAACTATGCTTGGATCCAAGCGAGTGTCCGACGTCTTTTTCACGAGTGCGTATAGCTGATGATCGTTTTTAAGAAGCTCTTTAGTTAAATACTGACCAACAAAACCTGTTGCCCCAGACAATAGAATCTTCATTTACCTTATCCTGTGGATTGCAATGGTCCTTAGTTTACGCATAAAAAAAGAAATAGGATCAATAACTTCACAAATTCACTTGAAGGAGCGTTTTTTTATCAATTTCGCCAGAAGATTTTAAGGTTTTTTAATATGCAGCTTCTTTTTCTAAGACAGGATGGCTAAAATGGAGGAATCGAGAAACATTAGGTATCAAAATGCTACGCAAAGAATACGATCACATCATACTTCTTGCACATGGAAGCCCAGACCCTCTTTGGAAACAGCCCTTCGAATCACTCTATCAGCAAGTTGCTCAGGCGTATGGCGAAAACAACGTTAGTTTAGCTTATATGGAGCTTACCGCACCTTCATTAGAAGATGTGATAGATATATTGGGCAAAGAAGTCCGTCACATTGCTGTATTGCCTTTGTTTTTAGCCGTGGGACGTCATCTTCGACAAGACGTGCCTGCGCAAATAGCATTGCTGCAGTCTGATGATTTGCAAATAGAGTTATTACCACCTATTGGCGATGATGTGCTAGTGAAAAATGCCATGCAGACTGTCATTGCCAATCATTTGGGTAAGGTCTAAATATGCCATTAGTTTTTGATCTTTTATGGAGTCGAGTGCATGCTATTTAGACACTTGCCTGATGAAATATTTCAGGCATTAAGCGGCTCAAATAGGGCATTAATTGAAGCAGTACTGAATGATTTGGCGGAGGTTTTTTATGACCATGCTGAAGACCCAATAAAAGACAAATCAACGATTATCGAATCGATTGAAGATACGCTTCACAAATTAGATACCCTTGCTTGGCATGATGAGCAAAAAGAGTCCTTTGACTCGCCAAAAACAATTCATGACTACGCGCTAAGAATTTACCATCGCTTAGTCAATACAGGCTGGCTGGTGGAAGAACAAGAGTTGTATCGTGTCAGTGTACTAATGACACCGCAAATCTCTATGTTGCTTCGCTCCCTAGTTGAAATCAGTCGCCATGGCAAACGTAATTATGGCGCGACCGTTTTAAGCATTCTGAGTAATTTAGAATCTGTCGCTAAGCATCCAAAAGAACGTGGTGTTACATTACGCCAGTCTGCGGAGGCATCAAGGGATTTTTCTGCGCATTTGAATCAGATATTGCTGGGCATTCGGAGCTTGCAAAGAGAGCTTTTTGCCAGTCGAGATCCGAAAGCAATCGTGGCTGGATTCTTTGATTTGTTTGTAGAAGGGATATTGATTGCCGATTACAAAACCATTAAGACCAGCAACAACCCATTTCGATTTAGACGCCAAATCCTTGAACTGACTCAAGAGTTTTTGGGCAATCCTGAAACAATGGGACAGGTTGCGCAATGCTATGTTGACCAACAGTTAATTACCATGGCAGAAGCGCAAGCTATGGTAGAAAAAGACTGCCGAGACATCATCCAAACCTTTAGTAACATAGAGCAACGCCTAGAGCGCATCGACGAATATCGTTACCGTCTAGAAAAACGTGCAGCCGATACCGCCCGATACATGGACAGCTCAAGACCTGGCATGGCAAACAAAGTGGCTGGCATTATTACTGATATAGCAAAATACGAGAAATTACCTGTTTTAAAAGAAGTGATTGGTGCACGTTTTGTTGGCATGGCTTCTGCGGCACAACCAACGAAACGTCGAGAGCCGCCACCACCGCGTGTGATGACACCTTCAGAGGTGTCTGCTGATGCCATAAAAATGCGTGATCAGCAGCGTCGCTTCCATGAAGCTAGGCAGGTCACTATTCCCAAAATGCAGAGCTACTTAGATGAGCAAATTGCAGCAGAGAATAGCAAGCATATTTTGGATTTTACGATTGAATCCGTTGAAGATTTTGTTTGCTTTGACCATTTACGCTATGTCGGCTCTTTGGGGGTAAGTGCGAAGAAAATAGAAGACTTATTTGAAGTCCAATTTACCGATCAATATGTAGACGTGCATGATTTTGTCGAATGCCGGGAATTTACTGTCGTACGTAGGAGCAAAGCGTAATGCTTAGAGAATTAAAAAAAGTGGTTGAAGAGTCCGGAAAAGATGCTCAAGAGTTTCAACAAACAGCAAATTTCGTGATTGCCAACCAATTTGCCAGCGCCTACAAGCACGGTCAACGTAAACATTATTTGCTTTTAGAATCCTATCAGGATTACTTCGATAACCTATTTGATGCCCTGGGGATGAAGCTTTACATTAACGAAAATGAGCGTCTTGCTGGTGTCTTACCCATTCAAAAAGAGGCGTTTGTTCGTTTGAAAACCGACGAGACGCTATTTTTGCTTGTTCTTCGCCAAATCTACGAGGAAAAAATAGAGAATTTCGAAGTCGATAATGGCTTTGTTGCCACTAACACCCACACGATTCTAGATCGCTTTGTGCAGTTGGTTAAACGTGAAATTCCGAATGAGACTCGCTTCAAGGATATCTTGGCATTATTCAGCCGGCACGGAATCGTTATTCGTGGCAAAACCTATGAAGAAGACAGCAAAAATCAAATGGTCAATATTACGCCTGTGGTTAGACTCATTGTTACCGAAGCGTACCTAAGGCAATTGGAGTCATTTAATGGCACCGATCCGGATGAAGACGACGTGGCCGATTCAGATGCTGAAACAGAAACAACGCAAGAAACCAATCAAGACTAGGGCCAAAATATGAAAAAGTTAAATCGAATCGTATTAGTAAATTGGTACCTACTTGGTGCAGAAGAAATTAGCATTCGTGGTAATACCGCCATTATTGGACCCACGGAGCCAGGTAAATCGTCTTTACTTGATGCTATCCAAACTGTATTGACGGGCGCCAGTAAGCGTCATCTAAATTACAACGCCAGTGCAAACGATGGTAAAGCCAGCGGACGCAGTATTCGCTCTTATATATTAGGGATGATAGATTCAGGTCAAGCCAATGCAAAAGTCTTTGGTACTCAACCTAGACAAGATGCGACCAGTTACCTTGCCCTGGTATTTGAAGACAGCATTACAGGAAAAGAGTCCACTGTGGGGTTAGCGTTGAGTGCATCGCTAGCGGCCCCTGAAGAAGATGTACTAGGTCGCTTTGTACTGTCGAATTTTGGTGCCAGAAAAACGGATTTTATTGACGCAATGGAAGGTAAGAGCTACAAGGCGAAACCTTGGATTGAAGTACGAGAAACGATGAAAAAGGTGTGCCTAGACCCCTACATCAAATCCGGCAGTGCATCCGCAACGCAATACATTAATCGTTACCTTGAAGAACTCAGCCCAAGTCCAGATCATCTTATTACACTGGACAGCTTCCTAAAAAACTTCAAAAACGCCTTGAAGTTTGTGCCAATTGCGTCACCAACTCGTTTTGTGCAAGATTTCGTTCTGGCAGAAGCCCCTTGCAGGTTGGGGCCTACCAGAAGTCTTTGAATGAATATCGTCATCTAGAGGCAAAGACGCTTGAAGTATCTAAGCGTATTGATGACCTAAAACTGATTCAGCAAGATTGTGAAAAAAAGCATCAGCAAGAACAAAGTGCCATCAATTATCAGTGGATTGCCACTGAAGCGCGTTTTGACGAGCTGGGCAGTAAGCAAGATGACATCCAAGATCAATACGAGCTCCAAAAAGAGCGCGAAGAAGAGATTGAAGAAGAACTTGCCACGCAAAGTAGTTTGTTAAAACAGCTACAAGCGCAGTTACTCCGCTTTGAACAACAATATGAGCATTCTGATGTTGGTTTGAAATTGCAGCAGCTAGAGCAAAGTAAGAAACTACTGACACTGCAAGGTCAACAAGATCAAAAGGCTATTTTACAAGTACGTCAATTGACTCTACTGCTGTCTGCGCTGAGTTCTTTTGAAGATTTGCTATCAAAAGAAACCAATGCGCTTGTTAAAGAGTTCGCTGTTTTTAATGGCTTAATTACTGAAGATGGACGAGTAGAAGGTAACTTAAAACCATTAACGCAAAAGCTTGTTGTGCTTAATGAGATGTTAGACAGAGAGAAGTCTCAGGTGTTTGCTCAACGTTCCGAGTTAAATCGAACCATACTTAATCTAAAAGATGAGTGCAAACAACTAGAGTCTGATGTTTCCTCTTTGAAAGGGGGTATTAGTCCACTGTCTCAAAACACAAAACGTTTAATCGCTTTATTGAAAGACGCCAACATTACTGCCACGCCGTTGAGCCACTTAGCTGAAGTAACAGACGGGAAGTGGCAAGATGCTATTGAGGGCTATCTTGGTGCTCAGCGTGAGGCATTGATTGTAGAGCCTGAAGACGCTGAGGAATCAATTCGTATATTTCGTGCCCATCGACGTCAACTAATGGGATGTCGAGTGATCGACACTACCCAAACTAGACTCTGGTTAAATCGTGGTGATAATAACTCTGCATTACGCTTTATTCATTGCAACAATGATCATGCTCAGGCTTATCTAAATCGCCGTTTAGGCGGTATTAAACCTGTCGAGACTGAACGTGAGTTATTACGCGAAGACAGTGCCATGACAGCCGACGGTATGTTGAAATTGGCCGGAACCATTTCGACTATTCGTTTTGTCCCACATATGATGGTGGGCATTAATACGGAAGGCATGCGTGAATCTCGTGAAAAACAGCTTGCCAATTTAAGTAATGAACTAATGAATTTCCTTAAAGCGGATCAACGCTTAGAACAAGCAGACTCTTTGCTTGGTCGTGTGATGGCAAACAATCAGTTTGATGCCGAGAGTATTGGTAACGCAAGTCATGCTGTGACTCGTTTAGCACAAGAATTAGAGTCAGTTGAAGTAGAAATTGTTCAGCTACAAAAGCACGATGACACCGATCTTCAAGAGCGTATTGAGGCGCTTAAATCACGTATCGCTAATGTAGAACTAGAGCGTAAGAAACTTGATCGAGAACGTCAGCAAATTGCGGAGCAATTTGGCGCACTGAGTACACAAAAAAGTCAGTTAAGTTCTGCCTTAGCAGCACTAGATGAAGAACGAAATCGTTTAACGTCCAATCCAAAATACGATGCTGAATTTGCCAGTGAGCGTTATGCTTTATTGGAGAGCAGCATGGTTAACGGTGCTGCGATATATAAAGAAGCGATAAGTAGAGCAGAAAAAGCCAGTGAAAAAGCCCGCAGTTTTGATCAAAAAGTTCGCAAAGAAGTGGCGGATCACTACGGCAAATACCATCATGCTAGCTTAGACAATGATGTGCAATTAGATTACTTGGAGTCTAAGTTTGAAGAATTTGAGCATTATGTCTCTTATCAAATTGATATTTTGAGTGAAACAGAATTGGCAAAATATGCTAAACGGGCAGAGTTGGCCCGTAAAGAAGCAGAAGAAACCTTCCGTTCCGATTATGTATCTAAGTTGAAAGACTCTCTTGACCAGGTAGCGCACATTATTCGTGAGCTTAATCACAGCCTGAAACGTCGTCCTTTTAACCAAGAAATTTATCAATTTCGCTATTATCCGAATGGTGATATGAAGGATATCCTGGATCTTGTTGAGCGCTTCAGCGCACAAGATCAAGCCAATGTAGGTGGATTATTTGACCCACATTTAAGCAATGATCCAGATCATATCCGTGCGATTGCTTCCATTCAGGAACTAATATCGGATGATGAAAAGCAGCAGGACCTTGCAGATTATCGTAAATTCTATAACTTCGAAGTGGACATTTTAGACGCTGAAGGTAATAAGAAAACCACGCTGAGTCAGCGTATTCAAACCGGTTCGGGTGGTGAGCATCAAATCCCATTTTATCTGGCGATTGCCGCGGCACTATCCACGACATATCGCTTACATGAAACAATGGACGGTGAAATTGTGGGTGGTTTCTCGTTAGCTATGTTCGATGAAGCGTTCAATAAGATTGATATGGTTAAAACATCAACGTGTATGGGATTCATGAAAGACATAGGCCTCCAAGTGATTGCGGCTGCGCCAGACGATAAGCGTGCAGTAATGGCTGCTAACATGGATACCATTATCAGCGTATGGCGCGAAGGTGGGGCAGTTTCTATTGATGTGGCTTACCCAAAAGAGAAGGGGCAAGTTCTCCTTAATGGTCAGTCGGAAAGTCTCGCTGTTCCAGTATGAGAGGAAATTCTATGCTAGTGCAAAATCAAATAGAAAAACGCATCAATGAAAAACTGGCTGTGCATCATATGTCGCTAGAAAATGAGAGCGACATGCATAATGTTCCAGCAGGAAGCGAGTCACACTTTAAATTAGTTCTAGTAAGTGACGAATTTGAAGGGAAGAGATTGGTTCAGCGCCATCAGCTTGTTTATGGGGTTTTGCAAGACGAAATGACGAAAATTCATGCTCTTGCTATGCACCTGTATTCACCAAAAGAATGGAGCGAACGCAATGCGTTGGCTCCTTCATCGCCAAAATGCCACGGAGGCGAATAAGGTAAATAACCTTAATTCGGTCAACTAATGAGTATTTCAGTTTCGATTAATAATGACAACGATACGGTAACCATTGCGATTGTTGGCAGTTTTGATTTTTCATTATTTAATGATTTTCGAGCTGCGTACTCGAACCTCGCTGAGCATTATGCTCTTTATGTTATAGACATGAGTACAGTTGAGTATTTAGACAGTGCCGCGCTTGGTATGCTGTTAAGCATGCGAAATGCCATCGAACAAGATAGTAAAATACAGCTCAAAGGAGCCAATGCTTTCATTAAAAATATTTTAATGATTTCTCGTTTCGATAAACGTTTTGATATTCAATAAAGGTCAGATGAATGAAATTATTATGCGTAGACAGTGGCGCCCGTTTATCGCGAAATCATTTCTTTGTGCGCAGAAAAAGAGCATGTCACGGTGAAAAGCGTGGCAAGTTACGATGAAGCCATCACAGCCTTTATTGACTATATACCAGACATGGTAACGCTCGATGTTATTATCAAAGGTGGAAGTGGTTTAGAATTGGTGAAACAGCTTAAAATCCTTTCGGGCAATCGTTTTGTGCCGATGATTTTTTTGGCATCTCACACTACAGACTCCGTAATGGATAAGTGCTTTAAAGCTGGCGCAGATGATTTTATTCCTAAACCCTTCAATGAAGTCCTTTTCAATATTCGACTGAAAACCCATATGAGACATGTCGAACTAATGAAAGAAATGTATAGAAAAAACAAAGCCTTAACTTATTACCAAACGATGATAGAACGGGAGCATGAGATGGCTCATCATGTTCTTGATCATATCCAAACACGTAGTGAAAATAATTCTGATCAAGTTGCTATAACACGATTATCAGCGGCCAGTTTTAACGGTGATTTAGCCTTAGTAAAAACTCGTTCTGATGAGGCTCGTCTTGTATTTGTTGGAGATTTTACGGGGCATGGGCTACCCGCTTCAATTGGTGCATTACCTGTTATGCAGGCGTTTTTTGACGCCGTGGATGATTTGATTGATATTAATCAGTTAGCAATAAAAATTAATAAAATTTTATTTAGTATTTTGCCGGACTACATGTTTTGTGCTGGCTACTTGATCCTGATGACACCAAGTGGTGAGTTCACTTATTGGGGCGGGGGAATGCCAAATGCTTTCATCCGCCAGGAAAACGGAACCTTTGATTATCTGTGTTCAAACCACATGCCACTTGGGATACTTCCAACTAGGGAGTTTGATGCGGACTTACAGCATAATACATTGCATTTAGGAGACACGCTTATTATTGTCTCTGATGGGGTTTTAGAGCTAAAAAACGATCAAAATGAGATGCTGGGTGACGACAATGTCAAGGCGCTTATTGCCAGTTCATATGCTGAAAAAGACTTGATATTAGCTCAGCAAATGACAGAGAAGAAACTCACTGAATATCAAGGAGAATCGGTCCAGCTTGATGATATTACCCTTGTCGCTTTAAGGAGTGCCTGCCTACAATAATCCGTGTAAGCAGGGAGGTGATTAGTTTTTCTTAGCGCTTTTTTTCTTGTTCTTATTGCCCTGCGCTTTTGGTTGAGCTTTTGGAAACGGGCGTTTTTCAGGTTCAGTGCGTAATACTAAGAACAAATCAGTAACCACTTCAGGTATTTGAGCAATACATGAGTTTGTCAATTTTTCGCTTTGCCTAATTTGCATAACTTCTTCATCATCAAACAAATCTGACGCCACCATAATCGGCAATAAAAGCTCGGCGACAACTTCTTCTTTTTCTGACTCAAACCAATGGCTTTCGGTCATGAATACGCCTTCCATGAAGCCAGTCGCCCATTCCTGTAATTCACTTAATTCTTCCGGAGAAGAACCCATTTCAAGCTCACAGGGCACCATGAAACCTTCTTCGGATTCTAGTTCAATTTGAATATCAATAAAAAGTCGGGAGAGATATTGAAGTATTTGTTTCTCTTGTTTTTCATTGTCAAATTTGGGAGTCTCTTCAAAAATAACTGGCAGCCATTTTTCTTCGGCTGTCAAAACTGGACAAATAGATAACGCTGTTAAAAAGCCATGCGCCATAACAAAGTTCTGACATTCTTCATGAACTTGATCTGACTCCAAAAAATCTTCTAACGTCTCTAACTCAAGATCATCAAGAGGTTGGTGTGCCATTTAGATGTTTCCTTAATGCAAATTAAGTGTTTGATTCTAGCGAAAAGAAGAAGAAAAATCGATGCACAAAGTGCTGCGTTAAGAGATAATTACGAAATGAACTTAAAGACACAAACTCTTTTACGCCTAGGTCACAGCGAGTATCGCCCTTTGCAAGAACAGGCGATTGATGCGCTATGCTCAGGGCAAGACGTTTTACTTGCCGCTCCCACAGGTGGTGGTAAATCTTTAGTATACCAAGCCGCTGGTCTGATTAGATCCGGTGTCGCCATCATTGTCAGCCCCTTGTTGTCCCTTATGTCACAACAAGTAGAAGAATTGAACGCAAAGGGCATTCGTGCCAAATTCCTGAACTCTACTTTGAACTCAGGTGAGCAAGACGACCTTGTTTGGGCGTTACGTCATCATCATATTGATTTACTGTATCTCTCCCCAGAAAAACTAGTGCAAGCTTCCGTTATTGGCTTTTTGCACAGTATAGATATTTCTTTATTTGCCATTGATGAAGCACATTGCATTTCACAATGGGGGGATTTTTTCCGCCCTGAATACAGTCAACTTGGTCAGCTTAAAGCATTTTTTCCTCATGTACCTATTATCGCTTTAACCGGAACCGTAGATCAAAAAACTATCATAACAATTCAAGAATCATTACAACTTATTGACTGCTTAGTATTAAAAAGCAGTTTTGATCGAGCTAACATAAAGCTTCAGATTGCTCAAAAACGTAAAGCCAAACAGCAAATATTGTATTTTTTACACCATGAAGTTCCTGGTGAGTCAGGCATTATTTATTGTCGTTCAAGAAAAAAGACCGACGAGCTATCAAACTGGCTACGTGGTTTAGGCTTGCCAAGTTTGAGCTATCATGCAGCTATGACCGACGAAGAGAAACAAGCAAATCACGCTGTTTTCATAAAACAATATGGCACGATTATGGTGGCGACCACTGCTTACGGCATGGGAATCGATATTGCGCATGTTAGGTTTGTCATCCATTTAGATTTACCAAGCAGTCCAGAAGCTTATTTTCAAGAAGTGGGAAGAGCAGGACGAGATGGAAAACCCGCTAAATCGCTATTGCTTTATGGTTTGCAAGATATGCTTCAAGCCCAACAATTGGCCGCTCTTAACCCTATGGCATCAGAAAGAGAAATACAGCATTTAGGAAGTTTATTTCGTATTTTAGAGGGGCGAGGATGTCGGCGACAAAACTTGTTATCTCATTTTGATGAGGAAATTCCCGCTTGCCAGTATTGTGACCGATGCTTGACCAATCGATCTGAGCAAAACATGTCAACAGCCAGTCAAAAACTGTTGTCGCTAGTCTATCATACGAAAGGTTTGCAGCCATTTTCCCTGCTTATTCAAGTTTTATTGGGCAAAAAAAGCAAATCCGTTTCTGCTATTAAAGGGGAATCTTTACCATTATTTGGTAAAGGCAAGGAGCTTAATGAGGCCCAATGGAAGTCGGTTATTCGATATCTCATAGCATACGAATATATCTCCGTGGGGACGACAAGCTTCTTTACATTATGTATCAATGAAAAAGCCCGGGCTGTGCTGCAAGGTAAAGTGCAAATTATTATTCCTGCAGAATATTATTATCCTGTACTGTCAGAAGATGTACTGAAATCAGAGAGCACTAACTGGCATAAGATTCTGGCGTGGAAATACGCAGACGCTAATATAACGTTAAGTGACACTCAGCTTAGGTTGATCAGTCTACATAAACCGACTTCGGTGGCGTCTCTAAGCCGCTTAACCGGATTACCAAAAGAAAGTGTCGCTGTTTTTGCCGAATCGCTGATGAAAGTCATTCATGAAACTGACTCAGGTAGAGCTTCATATAGTATGTACTTGAGTGCAAGACAAACAACATCAAGTGACGAAATCGATGCACTCCAGCATGTTTCTGAACAAGCTAAACAATGTTTCGCTACAGCTGATGCTTTTTTGGCACGACATTTAAACGGTCTGTATGTAATTTTAAACAAAGAGGCAAAGCGGCTGGTACGGCGCACTTGCAAAAAAACGAGCTACGTTTTAACTATTTTATGTATCAACAGAATCCAACTGAGTTTTTAAACAGTGTGGTTCCACACGAAGTAGCGCACATGGTGGTCTATCAAATTTACGGCAATAGCGTAAAACCGCATGGTAAAGAATGGCAAGCGGTTATGTTTAAGGTTTTTGGTATCCGACCAAACAGGACGCATACTTTTGATGTTCCTCCACAAAAAAACAGCTATGAATATTATTGTGCTTGTCAAAAGCATCATTTTAGCAAGCAACGCCATACTAGGAATTTCAAAAAGGAACAGAGTACATTTGTAAAAAATGTCATTGCTCTTTGAAATTTCTAAGTAAAAAAATACCCTTACATCGTAACTAAATTGAGTGAAAATAGCGTTTTTTCATACAATTGACCTTAAGTCATCCATTTTTGATGCGATGACATCATCCTTATAGTAAGATAAGCGCGTTTTATTCACAGCGTATATATGATGGATTTATCTAATCGACCTAAAGAAAAGTTGGAGCTAAATAAACTCCAAAAACGCCTTCGTAGATTAACAGGCCAAGCCATTGCCGATTTCAATATGATTGAAGATGGTGACAAGGTAATGGTGTGCTTATCTGGGGGCAAAGACTCTTATACTATGCTTGAGATTTTACGTAATCTACAGGCTAGTGCTCCAATAAAGTTCAGCATTGTTGCTGTAAACTTGGACCAGAAGCAACCAGGCTTTCCAGAGCATATCTTACCTGCTTATTTGGAAGAGCTGGGGGTGGATTTTCATATCTTAGAGCGTGACACTTACAGTATCGTCAAAGAAATCGTACCAGAAGGTAAAACAACGTGCGGTTTGTGCTCTCGTTTGCGCCGTGGTTCACTTTATGGCTTTGCTGAAGAAATTGGTGCGACTAAAATAGCATTGGGCCACCATAGAGACGATATTCTTGAAACATTATTTTTAAATATGTTTTTTGGTGGTAAATTGAAATCAATGCCTCCGAAGCTATTGAGTGATGACGGAAAGCATATCGTGATTCGACCTTTGGCTTACTGTAAAGAATCTGATATAGAAGCGTTTGCTCACATGAAGGAATATCCCATTATTCCTTGCAACCTTTGTGGCTCTCAAGAAAATCTTCAAAGACAAGTTGTCAAAGACATGTTACAAAAATGGGAAAAAGAATTTCCAGGAAGAATTGAGACCATGTTCTCTGCTTTACAAAATGTAGTTCCATCTCACTTAGCAGATACTGAATTGTTTGACTTTAAGGGGTTAAAGCAGTCGCCAGCGGCCTTTGACCGATTAAATATTATTTCATTATAGGATAATAGAAATGAATCTTACACAAAAAGCACTATTACTAACCGCCGGCATTTTAGGATCATCTATCGTTCATGCTTCCTCGGCAGGGGTAAGCTTAAATAATGATACAGTGAAGGGCGACATTGATCTAAATATGGGCGCTTTCGGTGTGAATGGTGGTGTTACTCATAATGACGATGAGAACACATCAACGGCACATATTGGTGTGACGGTTGAAGACTCAGACACTAGCGGTCCACTTCAGGCTGGTTTGGGTATTCGTTTTTATGCAATCGATGCTAATTTAGACAGTGATACAGGGAATGATGATCTTTCCCTTGCTCTAGCCTTAGGGGGATGGTACCGATATACGTTGCCCGCAGCGAATCGTGTGAGCATTTACGGCTCTGTTTACTATACCCCAGAAGTGCTAGCACTATCGAACTTGGATCACATGTATACTTACGAGTTTCGTGCTGAATACATGACGATGCGCAATGCCAGAATTTATGTTCGTTATGGCAAAACTGTCACTGTATATGAGGACAATAGCCGTAAAGAAATTGATAAAGGTCTTTCTGTTGGTGCAACAGTAGACTTCTAATTGTGCTCCTGGCAAACAAAAAAAGGTGGCTTATGCCACCTTTTTTGCTGATTTGAATCAATCGCCGTTATAAGCGCAAAGACTGAAAACAGGAATGTCGCTATCTCTTAATTTTTGACTCCCGCCAAGATCCGGTAGGTCAATAATAGCCGCTACTTCTTTGATCTTTGCTCCTTGCTTTGTTAAAAGCTCAATCGCTGCAAACAAGGTTCCACCGGTCGCAATGAGATCATCAAATAATAGAACTTCATCACCTGCGCTAACGGCGCCTTCTTGTATCTCTAGTTCTGCTTCGCCATATTCTAAAGCATACTTTTGTGAGATGGTTTTACCTGGAAGCTTACCCTTTTTACGCACTAAAATAAGAGGCTTTTGCAACTCATACGCCAATACAGCTGCAATTAAAAACCCTCTCGCATCGATACAAGCGATGTGAGATATATTTGTAGAGATATAACGATGAACATAAGCATCTACTACCATTCTCATGCCTTTAGGGTCACTAAAAATGGGAGTGATGTCTCGAAAGCTGATGCCTTGTTTCGGCCAGTCTTCAACTGTTTGTATCAGTGATTTAACGTAAAAATCGTCATAGAGCATGTTGCAAGCGCCTCATTATATCAATCAAATGTTGGCGATTTTACCACAATCACTCGCAACCCCAACGAGTTTTTGTATCTCAGGGAAATCAATTATCTCAATTTCTTTGCCATCAACATGAATCAATTCACTTTTTTGAAAACGAGTAATGACTCGACTTACCGTTTCTACCGCCAAACCAAGATAGTTACCTATCTCACCACGGGACATAGATAAGCGGAAGGCACTCGCAGAATAGCCTCTCTTCTTAAATCGAGTCGATAGGTTGAGCAAAAAAGAGGCGACTTTTTCATCCGCATTTTTTTTGCCTAAAAGGACCATCATTTGTTGATCGTCAGAAATTTTTCGACTCATTACCTTAAACAGCTGATGCTTTAAAGAGGGGATTTGGGAAGATAGCTCTTCAAGATGACTAAAGGGAATTTCGCACACCGTGGTTGTTTCTAACGCTTTTGCAGACACTGGATAAACGTTGGAGTCAATACCACTTAGACCAACTAGCTCACTAGGGCAATAGAAGCCTGTTATTTGCTCTTCACCATAAGAGGTGATATTGAACGTTTTTAGTGTACCAGAGCGGACCGCGTAAACAGAATCAAATGGTTCGCCTTGACGAAACAAAAAATCCCCTTTTTTCAATGGTTTTTTGCGTTCAATTATCTGATCCAGTCTATTGATGTCCTCATCCGCTAATGCAATGGGAAGACAAAGTGCACTTAAACTACAGTTTTGACATTGCGAGGTAAGCGTACTATTAAATCGTGACTGTGTGTGTGTCATGGTCATGTGATTCTCCCTGATCTCGATCTATATAACTTTTGAGTATTTTATGGCGCCATTTAGATACTTATCGAAAACCATGCAAATGCAACGAATGAGTAATCTACCGCGATCTGTTACTTTAATGGTGGTCTGCATTCCACCATCATTTATTTCTAACATACCATCTTCGATCATGGGTGTTAGATTGTCCACTTCTACAGCAAAATAATCAAAGAAGCGAATGTTAAATCGCCTTTCGATCTCGGCGGTGTTCAGCTCAAATTGAGAAATCAATGTCATTATTACTTGATGACGAATTCGATCATCCAAATTGCTGATATAGCCTTTTGCGATCGCCAATTGGCCTTTTTCAATACTACGTCGGTACATGTTTAGGTCAGTGTGGTTCTGTATATATACGCCATTTAAATCACTGATAGCGGACACCCCAAACGCCACTAAATCGGTGCCGGCATGTGTTGTATAACCTTGGAAATTACGCTGTAGTTCTCCTTGTCTTTGAGCTTGTGCTAAGGTGTCATCTGGCTTGGCAAAATGATCCATGCCAATGTATTCATAGCCAGCATTCATTAAGTATTCAATGCTCATTTTTAATAAAGCAAGCTTCATATTGGAGGTCGGTAGGCTTTCATCCAATAGGCGTCTTTGAGCCGGAAACCGTTCTGGTAGGTGCGCATAATTAAATAGAGAAATTCTATCCGGAGACAAGGCTACCACTTTGTCTAACGTGTCTCGAAAGCCCTCTAGAGACTGATAGGGAAGACCATATATCAGATCAAAATTAATGGATCTGATACCCTGTTCACGGGCATAAGTCACTAGGTTATTTACCATCTTTAAAGGTTGAATTCTGTGTATTGCTTTCTGAACTTTACCATCAAAATCTTGAACACCAATGCTAATTCGATTGATCCCCATTTGAGTTAATAGTTTAAGCTTTGAATGGTTAATCTCTCTAGGATCAATTTCAATACTGTAGTCTTGTGTTCCGTCATTAATAAGAGTGAAATGCTGCTTAATGTTATCAAATAGCGTTTTTATTAATGTTTCAGTGAGAAACGTTGGCGTTCCACCACCAAAATGCAACTGTGTAACGGTTCGCGTATGGTCTAACATTAAGCTGCGCAACCTCATCTCTTCACCCAGCAGCTCAACGTATTCAGTGCCTTTATCATATTGTTTAGTTACGATTTTATTACAAGCACAGTAGTAACAAAGGTGAGCGCAAAACGGAATATGAAAATATAGACTGAGTGGTACTTCAGACGATGTTAGCATCTTATCGATTAGCGCAATCTTGCTTATATTGGCATCAAATTGTGGCGCAGTTGGGTAAGAGGTATAGCGAGGCCCTGATAAATCATACTTACCAATAAGTTCAGAATCCCAAATCATGATGTGTTCCTATTAAAATTTCTAATAGGAGTTTACTCTTTAGTCCCTAGGCTCTTTCTGACCTAGATCAAGATTTACCACTGTGTCGCAAAAAATAAGCCATTCAGTGCTAAGCCAGTGCTGTCAATTAAGTATAACGACGGCCATATTGTGCAATAACGCGCTCACTATGTTCTCACTCCCTGATAAATTTGCTTTAATAACCCGCTCTTGATCAGCGCAGTTGCTATGCAAAGGTTTTTTCTATGAGACTCACCCTCATTTTATCTCGCTCATGGTGCCGGTGCAGGCCACCATAACGATTTTTTGATTCAGCTTTCGGCCGCTATTTCTGAACAAAGAAAGCAATCGGTGCTTCCTGTCACTTTTTCCTATATGAAAGAGCAGGAGCATTCCCTAAAAAAAAGGCCACCTCCACGCTTTGTGACACTGGTTCCAGAATACCGTCATTACATCGAGCATGAAGAAGCTTGCGTTGTAGCAGGAAAGTCTATGGGAGGACGAGTTGCGACACAGCTTTCACATCTTCCTATGGTGAAAGCCATTGTGTGCTTTGGTTTCCCTTTTATCCTGCTGGTAAGCCAGAAAAGAACAGACTGTCCTTTCTTTCTGATCTTAACGTGCCTTGTCTTATTATTCAGGGGACGAGAGATCAATTGGGAGGATACGATTGGGTAAGCCAACAAGACATACCAGAGAACGTTGAAGTTGTGTGGATTGAAGGCGCAGACCATGACTTTAAAACATTAAAAAAATACAATAGAAATGTAAGCGATACCGTCACGCAGATCGCAAAAATCACTCACCATTGGCTAGTGAAAAACATCTGATTTTCAGGCTTTTTAACACCGTAGAGGAATATTATGGAACACCAAGCACTTCTTGATGCTACTGGTTTACTTTGCCCAGAACCGGTCATGCTTTTGCATGTAGAAATGCGTAAATTGACCGCGAAACAAGTTTTAAAAGTGATCGCAACAGATTCATCGACAACAAGGGACATTCCAAAGTTTTGTCAATTTCTTGGTCATAAGCTTATCAAGCAAAATCAACAAGGGGATATTTATACATATTGGATAGAGAAAAAAGAAAAATAAAAATCCCCCAGACTGCGCTCAACAGAGTGGGGGATTCTATTAAGCTCTAGAATTAAGCTACTTTTAACTTTTTGCCATGCTCTTTTTGACCAAGAATTGCACTTTGATAAATATGCTCAAAACTTGAGAAAGCAACATCAATATCCAATCTAAGTTGACGAGCAACATCATTTGAGGAAATTAAGCCGCGTATGGTTTTAGTATCTTCATCAATGACCAATAAGTGTTGAAATTTATTGTTACGTTGGCTAAAAAGCAAAGACTCGATATCTGATTTTTGAAGCGATGTATAAGACAATGCAAGTAGCGTTTCCTTTGCTCTCATCAAGTCTGCAACCATTAGTTCTGAGCGTTGATAGCCATTAGCAACCTGCTTAATAAAGACGTCTTCTGATAAATCCTCAAGACTAATCACTCCAATAAAGTGATTCTCAGCATCAACGACTATCTTCATACGTACATGTTCTTTTCGCATTAAGAAAACTAGTTCATCTGCTCGTGTACTGGACTCTATGACCCGAGGACCTGCTTTTTGAAAATCCGTGAAAACCGACAGAGCAGGTGAGTAAAGATTGATGTTTGCTGTTGTAACAGGCCATGTAAGATCATTAACATCTTTTGTTGATACATAAGTCAATGTTTTCATAATAAAACCCCGAGTAAAATAGATGAATAAATAAAAATGGGTAAGTTATATTGATGAAAACGGTGGTGCTCTTGGGCTTGTACTGCCATTTAAGCGAGGTCTAATTGGATGATGAGAGTAAGAAACAGCCGATGATGACGATGTCAAAGCTCTTTTTTAAAAAAAGCTCAGAACAACATACGAGTTATCTGAGCTTTTATCTTGATCTGGGACAACGACTTCAGCAAACTTTTGATCTACTGTAGGTTCAAGCCAGCGCAATTGGCTTACCTCATGGGCACTAGCGCGCTGCGATATCATCAAAATAGACGATATGACAACGGTAATGATCATGAGTAATTGAATTTTCATAACAGCGCCTAAACCTGACTTTGTTCTACATTTAGAATATAGGCTTGCCTTTCTGTAAATCCCAGTGTTTTTTTATAAAATGACTTATATTTTCACTATCTGATGTTTTATTAATGAATCATGACTTAATGCTACAAAAACACTTAATATTTAATACAAGGGTTAGTAAAAGGGTGGCTCCCTAACCATTGTTTCAATAATTAATGCTTCTCAACACTACACCGAGGCTGCAGGCAGCATAATGACAGCCTCTCCGGTGACTACCACTTTCCCTTCACATTCACACACCGTTTTTAATGTCGCGCGACGACGACGTTCGTTGATGTCTATGACTGTCACAGTAGTGACCACCTCTTGACCAATAAAGACAGGCGCTCGAAATTTAAGCGATTGCTCAAGATAAATACAGCCAGGCCCAGGTAGTTGTGTGCCAATTGCCGCGGAGATAAAACCAGCCGTTAGCATGCCATGGGCAATAGGCTGTCCAAATGATGTGCTTGCAGCGTATTCGGCGTCTAAATGAACGGGGTTTGTGTCACCTGTCACTTCTGCGAAAGCATGCACGTCTGCTTCTGTCACTACTTTACGATACTCAACACTTTGCTCAATGGAAAGTTGTTCTAATGTATAACCAGTCGTCATTACCAATCCTTATTTTGTCATTTTCGGTTATGGTACACTTTCGCTGGGTTATTCTTAAGAGGTATCTATGGTTAAGTTGGTAATTTTTGATTGGGACGGTACCTTGTTTGATTCTATTGATAAAATCTGCCTGAGTATGTTGCAGGCTGGGGAGTTGGCCAATGCTCCCAGCAGACAAACAGATGACGTGAAAAACATCATTGGACTTTCTCTCGATAAAGCCGTCTCTGTAATTTGGCCAGAACTCAATAAAAATGAGTGTGATGCCATTGTTGAGCACTATAAATACCTCTACAGGGCTGCGGACCAAACACCTCCAAAGGCTTACGACGGTGTTATGGAAGTATTAGAAAAACTTCACTCAGCGAACATAAAAATGGCGGTAGCAACCGGAAAGAGTCGAAAAGGTCTGGATAGAGTCATGACGGCAACGAAAACGGGGCATTATTTCAGCTCTACTCGCTGCGCAGACGAAACCTTATCTAAGCCTCATCCATTAATGCTTGAACAAATATTGACAGAACTCAGTCTTTCTCCTGATCAAGCTATCATGGTGGGAGACACTGAATACGATTTAAATATGGCAACTAACGCAGGTATGAAGAGCATTGGCGTTACCTACGGAGGCTCACAGTAAAGCCCGTTTAGAAGCGCTTCAACCATACGGTTTACTTAACAACTTCAATCAATTAACAACTATTTTAGGTTTATAAAGCCATGAGCTGGACAGAAGACGAAGATCAACAGAAATCCCTTGAAAAAAAACATGAGACAGCGGAATCGCGTACAGAAGATATGCAAGAATCAGAACGACTCGATCCAAATAAAGAAATTTGGGCATTACTAGAAAAAACGCTCAATGACAATTTAATTGAAAAAACGACGCGCGAGACGCTGGAGGATATTCTTTCGCTTTACAACGTTAGCGATTTTCATAGCCGTTATCGGTGGCTGGTTTGCAAAGTCAAACTTTCAGGACGTGAGTTTAGAGGGGGATGTTGTGGCCATGATCCCAATGCGAGGAGTGATCGGCGCCGATAGTGAAATCGAATCTTCTGAATTTGTTGGCTTATTGGATGCCGCTTACCAAAACTCCCGCCTAAAGGGTGTCGTGATTGAAATGAACAGCCCAGGCGGTAGCCCAGTTCATTCCGGCATAATTTATGATGCCATTCGCGCTAAAGAGCAAAGTTATCCTGATATTCCAGTGTTCGTGGTCATTGAAGACATGGCAGCTTCCGGTGGCTATTACATTGCTTCCGCAGCGAGTGAGATCTATGCCGATAAAGCCAGTTTAGTCGGCTCAATTGGTGTGATTTCATCTGGTTTTGACGCCAGTAATTTGCTCGAAAAAATTGGCGTAGAGCGCCGTACTTTCACAGCGGGTCGCAACAAAGCCTTTTTGGACCCATTTGCACCAATGACCGAAGAAGCGAAAACCAAATGGCAGGCTGTACTAGACGAAACCCATCAACAATTCATTGATGCAGTAAAAGAAGGTCGAGGGGACAGACTTATTATCACAGACGATGTTTTCTCGGGCATGGTGTTTACCGGTTCACAGGCCGAAAAGATCGGCTTGATTGATGGCTTAGCGAGTGTCAGCGACATCTTAAATACGCGATTTCCCAACGCTGAGCCACTTTTCTACGAGCCTAAGCAAGATTCTTGGAAGCAGCTGGCAAAAGAGCTTGGTGTGGAGATCGCGACAAAGGTCCTTAACCGTACTAACCTTCAATAATATGTCATTCATATAACCAGCCCCTTCGGGGGCTTTTTTATTGCTAAAAATAAGTGTCATCAAGGTCCGAAGTTTGCGAGATATGAAAAATAAAATATATTTGATAAAATAAATACATATTTTATTTAATTTATTTTCATTACTTAATGGATAACATCATGGCTCGCAAAGCAAATATAGCAAGAGAAGAAATCCACCAAGCCTGCTGGCTGTTACTAGAGCAAAATAGCTTTCCCAATATCCCACGCTTGGCTGAGCACTTTTTGCAACAAGATGGTCGACGTTGCTCAAACACGACCCTAATGAATGCCATCGCGGAATGGGAAGACACGTACAAAGAATATCAACAACACCAATTAAAAGAGTTAAACGATGTTCTCGGACCGGTTTTTAAGCGGTTTTCACGAGAAGTTACTCAACAACTTGGGCAATTATTGGATGAAAAAACGACAGAAATAGAGCAACACCAAATACGTAAGCAAGAGGCAACACAAAGCGGCTACCTTTCCTTATCGTCAGCACTAATCGAACTGCAAACCGCCCATGACGCATTGACGATAGAATGTCAAAAAAGAACAGAAGAAGCCGAAAACCTGAAGCAAAAATGGGCATTTAGCGAACAAAGATACCAAGAGGTGATAGCGCAAAATGCGGTGTTGACCAGCCAGATCCAGCAAGCACAAAAAGACAACTCTGAACTACGCCTCAACCTCGCTCAAAAAGAAGTAGACTTAGCCAAACAAGACAATCAACTAGCATTGCTAAAAGAAGAAAATGCAAGGCTCACGACAGAACTCTTAGATCGTCAAAGTGAGCAACGCGTGGATGAGGATAAAAAATGGCAAGAAATGGCAAGAAAACTGGAGGAAATCACTCACTCAGTGAAAACCATGCAACGCAAAGATAGAGGCTCGAAACAATAACCGTTATAATGACTTACTCGCTGTATTCGCGCATTCAATATTAAGAAGAGAAGATGAGCAACAAACAATCCGCTATTCGTGATTTAAACACCATCAAAGACTTCATTCGCTGGACTTTTAGCCGTTTTCAACGGTCGGACTTGTTTTACGGTCACGGCACAGATAACCCTTGGGACGAAGCCGTTCACCTTGTAATGGGCGCATTAAAGCTTCCGCTCGACTTTGATCGCGATATGTTAGATTGCGCACTGACCTATAATGAAAAGAAGCATATTCTTAAATTAGTACAAACACGCATTACCAAGCGTGAACCGCTTCCATACCTTTTAGGCGAAGCTTGGTTTATGGGGCTGCCATTTAAAGTCACCAAAGACACATTAATTCCACGTTCACCAATCCTGTCTTTATTGGAAAGTGAATTTGCACCTTGGCTTAAAAACTATCCGTTGAATATTTTAGATATGTGTACGGGATCTGGCTGCCTAGGCATTGCTGCTGCCTTAGTGTTTGAAGACGCAGAAGTCGATATTTCAGATATCAGTGAAGCGGCATTGCTGGTCGCCAATGAAAACATCGTTCGCCACCAAGTGGAAGACCGAGTTCATGCTATTCATTCTGATATGTTTAAAAGCCTAACGGGCAAACAATACGACCTGATTATTTGTAATCCTCCTTATGTTGATGCGGATGATTTCCAGAATGCTCCGGCAGAATTTCATAATGAACCAGAATTAGCCTTAACATCCGGTGAAGATGGACTTAATTTCACCCACGAATTTTTAGCCCAAGTCGCGCATTATCTGCAAGATGACGGTATATTAGTATACGAAGTAGGAAACACCGAGGTCGCGTTGCAAACCGCTTATCCTAACATTCCATTTATGTGGGTAGAATTAGAGCAGGGTGGCAACGGCGTTTTTATCCTAACGAAAGAACAACTTAGTGAACTATTACAAGAGCAGAAATAAATTATGTCTGGTAATACATTTGGAACACTTTTTAAAGTCACCACCTTTGGTGAAAGTCATGGTCTTGCGCTTGGTGCCATTATTGATGGTTGTCCTCCGGGCCTTGAAATTTGCGAAGCAGATTTACAGCGTGATTTGGATCTGCGTAAACCTGGCACCTCAAAATACACCACTCAGCGTCGCGAAGCAGATGAAGTTAAGATTCTATCGGGTGTTTTTGAAGGTAAAACCACAGGAACCCCCATCGGTTTAATGATCGAAAACACTGATCAGCGCTCGAAAGATTACGGCAATATCGCAGACACTTTCCGTCCAGCCCACGCAGATTACACATACGACCAAAAATACGGCTTCCGCGATTATCGTGGTGGCGGTCGTTCGTCCGCTCGTGAGACGGCGATGCGTGTTGCCGCAGGCGCCATTGCTAAGAAATATTTAAAGCAACAATTTGGTATTGAAATCCAAGGTTTCTTGTCGCAACTTGGTCCAATAAAATTGGAAGTCAAAGACCTAAGCCAAGTTTACGAAAACAGCTTTTTCAGCCCAGATCCAGATGCGATTCCACAACTTGAAGAATACATGACAGCGTTACGTCGTGAAGGCGATTCGGTGGGTGCGAAGATCACCGTTATTGCAAAGAACGTAATGCCAGGTTTAGGCGAACCCGTTTTTGACCGTCTCGATGCAGACATTGCCAAAGCCATTATGAGTATTAATGCTGTAAAAGGCGTTGAAATTGGTGATGGTTTTGATGTTGTCGAACAAAAAGGCAGCCAGCATCGTGACGAGATGACGCCAGAAGGTTTTTTAAGCAATCACGCAGGTGGTGTGCTGGGTGGCATTTCATCTGGCCAAGATATTGTGGTTCGCATGGCATTAAAACCAACATCAAGCATCACCATTCCTGGTAAAAGCATTGACCGTGCCGGCAATCCTATAGAAGTCATTACCAAAGGCCGTCATGATCCTTGTGTTGGTATTCGCGCAACGCCCATTGCCGAAGCAATGTTAGCGTTAACGATCATGGATCACTTGCTCAGAAACCGAGCGCAAAATGCCGATGTTGTTTGCCCAACGCCCATCATTAAAGGGCAAGCTTAACCCATATACATTAGTGCTTTAACAAGCCGCTATTGATCATTCTAGATGATAATAGCGGCTTTTTTATTCATCTAAAGCCATTAACGAGATTGCCTATATGACCATAAAAGCAGACTCCACTGTCATCAGAATTTGTGTCGGATCCACTAATCCCGTCAAAGTGAATGCCGCAAAACAAGCCTTTTCTCAAACGTTTCCCGATCACATCATTCATTGCGAAGAGATGCATGCTCCATCTGATGTTGCCGATCAACCGATGACAGAAGCAGAGACTCGTCTTGGTGCACAAAACCGAGCGCGTTACTGTTTTGAACAGAATGATTTCGCTGATCATGGCAGTAAAGCTATGGGTTTTTGTGTTGCTATGGAAGGAGGTGTTGATGAATTCGAAGAGGGCGCAGCAACGTTTGCGTATGTCGCGATTGTAAATAGTGACGGACATTTAATGACGGGGCGCTCAGCAAATTTGCCTTTACCTTCGAAAGTGTACGCACAGCTTCTAGCTGGTAAAGAGCTTGGGGTAGTCATGGACGCGTTATTTAATACCAACAACATTCGACAGAAAGGCGGTGCGATAGGGTTGTTAACGAATCATGCCGCCACACGGGAAAGCATCTATACACAGGCTTTAATACTGGCATTAGCGCCAGCATTACACCCACAGCATTACCTTTAAACTTTTAATATGTGCAGTTAAACAATGAAATATCAATGGATCCTATTTGACGCGGACGAAACACTTTTCCATTTTGACAATTTTGCCGGCTTAAAACACATGTTTGCTCAGCATAGTATAAGTTTCGAGCAAAGCGACTTTGATGAGTACCAAGTCGTTAATAAACAGCTTTGGGTAGACTATCAAAATGGTCAAATCAGTGCCGAACAGCTACAAACACGCCGTTTTACACGATGGAGCGAACGATTAGCTATCAGCACAAAAGAGCTGAATAAGCAGTTTTTAGATGCCATGGCGGATATCTGCAAAACCTTGCCAGGTGCTGTAGAACTTGTGACACATTTGCATGCAAACAAGGTAAAGATGGGCATCATTACCAATGGTTTTGCCCAATTGCAGACCGTACGTTTGGAGCGCACAGGATTTCAGCCGTATTTTTCACCCGTTGTGATTTCCGAGGCTCGTTGGTGTTGCTAAGCCACATCCAACTATTTTTCAATACGCGTTAGAGCAAATGGGATCCCCAGATAAAAATCAGGTATTGATGGTGGGCGACACGTTAGAATCGGACATTCTAGGTGGCAACAACTTTGGCTTCGATACATGCTGGCTTAATCGCCACAACAAAACACACACAGAAGAGATTCGACCCACATATCAGGTCAATTCACTGATTGAATTATTGGAACGATTTAAAGAATAAATAAAAGCCTAAAATTTGGCCATAGCACTGCAATAATAGGCTTATTCACTATTTCCGATAATAACATTTATCGGAAATAGTGAAGGTGTATTAACATGTTTCGCTGTAATTAGATCTCTCAGATGCTAAGCATCTAGAAATCATGGTTGGTGTTCTGGTTTAACCTCATTTCTTTTTAACCAAAACACCAACTAAAGTTTTCACTTCATGTTAAATATCAGTGTCCGCCCATGACTTTTTCGATTTCTTTTGGATCGTTGTGCACAGCAAATTTATCGACAACGGTTTCTGTCGCGGCATTCATACCCACTAACTCAACGTCTGCACCTTCACGGCGGAATTTGATCACGACTTTATCTAAAGAAGACACAGAAGTAATATCCCAAAAATGCGCATTAGTTAAGTCAATAACCACTTTATTGACAGCCTCTTTAAAATCAAATGACTCAACAAAAGCTTCTGAGGATGCAAAAAACACCTGACCAATTACGCGGTATGTTCGTACAGATTGATCGTCACTTTGTTCTGCTTTCACTATCATGAAACGGCCAATTTTATTGGCAAAGAACAAGGTAGCCAACAAGACTCCGACGAATACACCCAATGCAAGATTATGAGTCCACACCACAATAACAACCGTTGTCACCATAACAATATTGGTGGATAACGGGTGTTTTGTAAGATTGGTAATGGAGGCTCCAAGAAAAAGTACCAATTGATACCATGATCATCACCGCAACCAATGCGGCCATGGGGATTTGTTTTATCCACTCGCCCAAAAACACCACCATAATTAAAAGAAGTGTCCCTGCAATAAAGGTGGACAAGCGCCCTCTACCACCCGATTTTACGTTGATAATCGATTGGCCTATCATGGCACAACCCGCCATACCACCGAGTAAACCAGATCCTATATTAGCAATACCTTGACCCTTACATTCACGATTACGATCGCTCTTTGTATCAGTAAGGTCATCAACAATGGCCGCTGTCATCATGGATTCCAATAAGCCAACCACCGCTAAGCCAATAGAATAAGGTAAGATTATTAATAGAGTGTCTAGGTTTAAAGGCACGTCAGGCCACAAAAAGATCGGCAAGGTATCAGGCAGTTCGCCCATATCACCAACGGTACGAATATCTATTCCCACTATCATAGCGAAAGCCGTCAACACCACGATACATACCAAAGGTGAAGGCAAGGTTTTACCAATCACAGGCAGATAAGGAAAAAGATAAATAATGCCTAAACCTGCAGCTGTCATAGCGTAAACGTGCCATGTTACATTGGTTAGCTCTGGTAACTGCGCCATAAAAATCAGTATCGCCAAAGCATTGACAAAACCTGTCACCACAGACCGCGAGACAAACCGCATCAAACTGCCTAACTTTATGTAGCCAGCAATAATTTGAATCACACCCGTTAGTAAGGTGGCCGCTAACAAATATTCCAAGCCATGCTCTTTTACCAAAGTCACCATAAGCAAAGCCATGGCACCAGTCGCGGCCGAAATCATACCTGGACGACCGCCAACGAAGGCAATAACGACGGCGATACAAAAAGAGGCATACAAGCCCACTTTTGGATCAACGCCAGCAATAATAGAGAACGCGATGGCTTCTGGGATTAAAGCCAGTGCCACCACAATACCAGCCAATATATCTCCACGAATATTGGAGAACCATTCCATTTTCATTTTTTCGAGCATAAATTACCTTTTATCAGCACACCAACACAGCCGCATACCTCTGCGAAGCGCTAGTATCTTCCAGTTAGAAACCGTTAAATTACATTAAGAAATAAAAACTACATTTAGATTTGGCATAAAAATGCCTACAAATCATCGTCGAACAGACAATGACAGTATTCAACTCAAACGCTGTTGAGCTGACGACTAAAGACGCTAACCAATAAGTTAATATCTTGATTTATAGCGATTAATGAACACCATAATCAGCGCTAAAAAAGACAATATGGCAGCAGCTCCTGGGATCCAATCAAAGCCGAAACCAATACTAATGACCAACCCACCTAGAGCCGCGCCTAAAGCATTACCAAGATTAAACGCGCCTATATTAATAGACGAAGCCAATCCTGGAGCCTGATCGGCGATTTTCATCACTTGCATTTGTAATGGTGGTCCACTGCCAAAAATAACCGTTCCCCATAGTAAAACAGTTAGACCAGCACCCATTGTTGTGGTGGCGGTAAAACGAAACATCAGCAATACCAACACTTGCAAAGCAAGGAACACAAACAAGGCTAAATCTGGTGATTTGTCCGTTATTTTACCGCTAACATAATTACCTAAAGTAAAGCCAATACCCACCAACATCAGCATAGTCGCAATGGTGTTATCGGTAGCCTGAGCTAAGGTTTGCATCACTGGGGTTATATAGGTGTAAAGCGTAAACATGGAACCAGCACACATCACTGTCGTTGCAAAAGCTCGCAAGGCTGCAGGCTGCATGATGGCTTTAAGTTCGGTTTTGACATCAGGTTTTTTCGCTGGCGCCATGGCTGGCAAACTACGGCTAATACCCAAAATCGCCACGATACCTAGTACTGCAGTGACGACAAAGGAAAGACGCCAATCGAAGGTTTGCCCTAACCATGTAGTAATTGGTACGCCTACAATATTCGCAATGGTGAGTCCCAAAAAGATAGACGCCACGGCCGAGCCTTTTTTATGGTATGGCGCTAAATTCATTGCTACCACGGCTCCGATACCAAAAAAAGCACCATGGGACAAACTGGTAATGATACGAGATACTAAAAAGGTTTCGTAATTCACCGACATCGCAGAGAGAAGATTGCCCACCACAAAAACCGCCATTAAGGCCAGCAAAGAGGTTTTATGACTGTATTTAGTTAGATATAAGGTGATTAACGGTGCGCCAACCATAACCCCGACAGCATAGGCACTAATCAGCAAACCAGCTGCTGGAATAGACGCATTAACGCCCTCTGCTATCACTGGAAGTAACCCCATGGGCATAAATTCTGTGGTACCTATTCCAAACGTACCCAATGCAATGGCAAAAATGCCCCATTGATATGCAGCAAGCATATTAACGACTCCGATCATTTTGATTTTTAACCAAGAAAAATAAGCCAAGAGACTTTCTTGGCTTATTCAAAGAAACCGCATTTTACCGTAAACGTAGGCAAATTTCCCTGCTAATTGCCTAGCTCATCGGTCATAGGGAGAATTGAGTCCCGTCACTTACTGCGCTTTTTCGGCCACCAAAACCAGTAAACAACAAACACAATGAGTAAAACGCCCACAAGGTTAATGAGTGTGCTCATATTTTATCCTCCATTTTATCTGTAGACGATGATACACGGAACAGTCTGAGTCGATTGGCATTGGTCACCACGGTAACCGATGATAAAGACATGGCCGCTCCAGCGATGACAGGGCTTAACAACCAGCCTGTCAAAGGAAACAAAATCCCAGCGGCAATTGGTATACCTAAAGTGTTGTACGCAAATGCGCCCCACAAATTCTGTTTGATATTTCTTAACGTCGCCCTACTGATTTGAATCACGTTAGCGACACTTTTTAAATCGCTGTGTATTAACGTGATGTCTGCGCTTTCCATAGCAACATCGGTACCAGCCCCCATAGCAAAACCGACATCAGCTTGAGCCAAAGCAGGAGCATCATTTATACCGTCACCAATCATACCAACCACTTCGCCCTGAGCTTGAAGTGTCTTAACCCAGTTTAGCTTATCATCTGGCATTAACTGCGCATGATAGTCTTCGATACCGACAGCTTCTGCTACCGACGCCGCCGTTTCAGGGTTGTCTCCTGTCAACATAATGACTTTTAACCCTTGTTCTTTAAAGCTAGTGATGGCATCTTTCATGCCTCTCTTAACTGGGTCTTCAATATAGAAAATCGATAATAAAGAGGTATCATCTGCAAGATAAACACGAGTGCATCCCTTATATTGGCTGTTCACTTCGTCCAGCTCAAGGTGAATCCCCTTTTCTTTCATGAGGCGCTCATTACCGAGATAATACGTCCTTCCCTTAACATGGCCTTTCACTCCCAAACCAATCATTGATTCAAAATGATCAAGCTTCATTGAGCTATTACTATCTCGAGTCAACTGGCAGTGTTGCAGCAAAGCATCAGCCAAAGGGTGATTCGCCCGCGCTTCAAGCATGGTAACTAATTCCGCCACAAAATCTTTTTGAGCGTGCTCAGCCATTATCTGATCGACCACTTTAGGCTTGCCTTCTGTAATGGTTCCCGTCTTATCCAGTACTACCACCGTCAACTCACTTGCTCGCTGTAGCGCATCGCCATTACGAATCAAACCGCCATATTCTGCGGCCTTTCCAATCCCTATCATGGTTGATATAGGCGTCGCTAACCCCAGAGCACAAGGACAAGCAATAATTAATACGGAAATACTGGTAACCAGCATGTATGAAAAAACGGCCTCTTCCGCAAAATTAAACCAAGCCAATGCCGTTAAAATAGCGATGATGATCACACTCGGAACAAAGATAGAGGACACTTTATCAGCCAACACACTAATAGGCGGTTTGGAGCCTTGCGCTTTACTCACCATAGTAATAATTTGTGCCAGCAAGGTGTCTGAACCTATTCGAGTTGCCTTAAAGAGCAGGCTGCCTTGACCATTAATCGTTCCAGCGGATAACAAGCTGCCAGGCTGTTTTTCAATGGGCGCGGCTTCTCCTGTCAACATGGACTCATTTACCGTTGATAAGCCCTCTACAACTTCTCCATCCACCGCAATACTGTCACCGGAACGTACGCGTAAAATATCACCTAACTTAATGTCGGCAACGGGAACCCGTGATTCAACCCCATTTTCAATTCGAGTTGCCATTTTTGGTCTAAGATCTAATAACCGATGAAGAGCTTGACTGGTTTTACGACGTGCCCGTAATTCCAATGCTTGCCCAAGGTTAATTAAGCCTATGATCATAACCGCCGCTTCAAAATACAAATGCTGGGTATTTTCTGGTAACCAACTTGGCATGATCACCACAAGCATGGAATATAGCCAAGCGCATCCGGTTCCCAATGCAATTAACATATCCATATTAGCCTGATGTAAACCAAAGGCTTTCCACGCACCACGGAAATAATGTTTACCAGCACGAACCATAATCCACAGCGTAATAAGCCCAATGCAAAACCAGATAGCCCTATCGGTGAGCGTGCTCACAGCCATGCTTCCGCCAAACACACCATATAACATTAAAGGTATACCTAGGCTTAACCCCAAAACTGACGACTTACGCTTATATTGATATTCTTCTAACTCTCTTTGGTCACGGTCAACTTCACTTTTGTCAGCATCAACCACGAGGCTAGCCTGATAACCAGCATCGGCGACGGCTTGGATGAGTGTCTCCACTGAACCAAAAGTCGTTACCTGCGCAGTATGATTAGCGAAATTCACTTCTGCAGATAAGACCTTATCAGCATGGGTAAGTGCTTTTTGCACAGAATTAACACAGCCAGCACAAGTCATACCAGCAATAGCCAACTGATAATGTGTCGCCAACTCCAAGCGCTCTGCTTTGTCAATATCAGGTTCTGATTCGGTCACATCGGTATGTTGATTGTTATTTAATTGAGCTTGCTCATTTTTATCTAACAAGCCAAACGATTGGTAACCCGCTTCTGCCACTATGGCCTCTATTGCAGCCAAAGAAAGATCGGAGGTCACCAAAAGTGAGTTTTCTTTTGGGTTGCCTGTAACAACAGCTTCTGGGCTTTGCTGCTGAATTTGCTTACGAACTTTCGACACACACCCTTGGCATGACATGCCTGATACGCTGAGCTCTAATGCCTTAATAGCAGTATCTTTGCTTTCTTGATCTTTCGTATTCATCCTCGATACCTATTCATCATGCGTTGCTTTTTCTTGCCAATCTTCAATCAAACAACAAATGGAGTGACCATTGGGATTTCCATCTGGCATGTCTTCCCACGTCTCTAAAGCTTTTTCCATTTTATGCAGATGGGCTTGTAATTGGGCTATTTTCAGCTTGGTTTCAGGCACTTTTTTCTGCAACAAATCTCTCACCATCGGGCAAGGCGAATCGCCGCTGTCTGATTGCTGAAAAATGTCTTCTATTTGCTTTAAGCTAAACCCTAATTCACTGGCTTGACGAATAAAAACTAATCGCTGCAAAGCCAGCTTGTCGTAGATCTGGTAACCATTATTAGCATCGCGTTCAGCTTGGATCAGCCCTAACCTTGTGTAATGACGCACGGTTTCAGCCGTAACATTGGCTTTATGAGCCAGCTCACTTACTCGCATATGAACTCCTTTGAAAACAAACTAGCCAAACAATTAACAAAGTGTAGAACCTATGGGTAGCACACAGGTCAAGGCATCGGAAAATTAAATGAAAAAAAACCGAGATCACGTCTCGGTTTCTATTAAATCCAGTACATGGTCGGTAATTTAATGCAATTTGAGCTTTGGTTTGACCACCTTGCCAATCTTTTGAGCAGCCATAATCACCGTGGCTTTAAACCAACCATGAATCGCAATAAGATGTAGGCGGTATAAAGAAACATACACAAAGCGTGCAATACGTCCCTCAATAAACATCGGTACCCCCATAAGGTTGCCCATTAGATTACCCACCGTACTGTAACGGCTTAAGTTCACCAAAGAACCATAATCTTTATAGGTGTATTCTTTCAGTGGTTCGCTCAAAAAAGACGCTTTAATATTGTCAAAGACCAAAGATGCCATTTGATGAGCAGATTGAGCACGTGGTGGAACAAACGAGCCATCAGCCTGCTTACAAGCACAACAGTCACCAATCACATAGATATTATCAAACCCTGTCGTTTGCAATGTTCCCTTGACCAAAATCTGGTTATTTCGAGTGGTTTCAAAACCTTCTATTCGAGCAACAAAATCCGGTGCTTTTACTCCTGCAGCCCAGATCATAAGATCGGCTTCAATATTGGTCTCATCCGCCGTCTGAAAACCGCCATCGTAAGCCCGAACAACCCGAGTATTTTTACTGACGGTTACGCCTAAACGAAGTAACTCTTTCGTTGCTAAAGCCGCAATACGATCTGGCAATGCCGGCAAAATTCGTGGACCCGCTTCAATCAGTTGAATATTGACACGTTTCCCTGACATTTCCGGCATACCATAAGCTTTTAGCATATCGGCCACATGAAACAACTCAGCAGATAATTCCACCCCCGTCGCACCACCACCGACAATGGCCAGCTTTAGCTTCGCATCGGTGCCTTCTTGGTGAACCCGTAAGAATTGGTTCAGCAAAGCTTGCTGAAAGCGTTCTGCTTGTTTGTGAGAATCGAGAAAATAACAATGAGTGGACACACCAGGCGTACCAAAATCATTACTGACACTGCCCACAGCCATAACAAGAATGTCATAAGAAATCGTACGTTCGGGTAACACTATGTGTCCCATGTCATCCGACAGAGAGTCTAATGTTAAAGTCTTCGCTTCAGGATCAACCGCCATTAAAGTTCCTAGTTGGAACTGATAATGGTGCTTGGCAGCATGGGACTCTATAATTCACACCATCATTGTTGATGTCTAAAGAACCGGTTGCCACTTCATGTAATAACGGCTTCCAGATATGGGTCTGGCTTCTGTCAATCAGAACGATGTCCGCTTGGCGTTTTTTGCCAAAGGAATGCCCCAATTTCGTGACGAGTTCCAAACCTCCTGCTCCACCACCAACCACCACGATTTTTTTCATATAAAACCACCTATAAATGTTGAATAATCTGGAAAACGCTCAACAAGCCCTTTCCAGATTGCACAAGGTTTCTGTTAAAAATACGGCTATTTGACTCTTTGTGCCAACAGCTTGTCTAACGTATTAGCAAAAGCCATTCTGTCTTGCTGACTAAAGGTTGCCGGGCCGCCTGTTTGAACACCTGAAGAGCGCATCTGTTCCATAAAATCTCGCATACCCAAACGTTGTTTAATGTTTTCTTTGGTATACAGCTCCCCCCGAGGATTAATAGCCAAAGCACCTTTTTCAATCACCTCAGACGCTAAAGGGATATCTGCTGTGATGACCAAATCCTGAGCATCAATATTGTCGACAATATAATTATCGGCGACGTCAAAACCTGAGCTTACTACTCGTCGTTCAATCCATTTAGAGGGAGGGACTGCAATCGCTTGATTTGCGACAAGGATACAAGGAATTTGCACACGTTCAGCAGCACGGAAAAGAATGGTTTTGATAACATTTGGACAGGCGTCGGCATCGACCCAAAGGCGCATAGTGTTCCCCTTTTTGTAGGGTACCATTATTAAACAGCCAGAGAGTGAAATCCAGTGGTGAATAAGAACAAACGGAGCACATATAAGTGATCCGTTTGCTTAAAAAGCTGAATTGGCGTTTCCATAAATGCCGTAGCCTTAGTTGGGCCTGCCTACAAAATTACATATTAGGGTAATTTGGACCGCCTGCCCCTTCTGGGGTTACCCAAGTTATATTTTGTGCTGGATCTTTGATATCGCAGGTTTTACAGTGAATACAATTTTGTGAGTTGATTTGAAAAATCGTCTCGTTAGCTGACTCTACGACTTCATAAACGCCTGCCGGACAATAACGCTGAGCGGACTTCATTATATTTGGGAAGGTTGCTTTGAATCGGAATAGTCGGATCTTTTAGCTTCAAATGACAAGGTTGATTTTCTTCATGGTTGGTATTTGATAAAAACACCGATGAGAGCTTGTCAAAGCTTAACAAACCGTCTGGTTTTTTATAATCTGGCGCAACATGTTTCTCTGCAGGCTCCAAGCAAGCATAATCGGGCGTCATATCATTAAAGGTAAAAGGCAAACCGCCAGCAAAAAAGTTTTGATCTAGCCAGTTGTAAGCCCCGCCCCAGAATGTGCCCATTTTGTGCATTACAGGAACAAAATTACGGGCTTGCTGTAATTCTTTTCCTAACCATGAATTGCGCACAGCATCACTGAATTGAACCAAATCGGCTACCGGTGTTTCAGCTTGTAATGCATCGAAAACATTTTCCGCTGCTACCATACCGCTCTTCATGGCGGTATGCGTGCCTTTAATTTTTGCAGGATTTAGTGTGCCAGCATCACAACCAATCATTAGGCCGCCTGGAAAACTCATTTTAGGTAACGACGCCCAGCCACCTTTTGCTATAGCACGCGCTCCGTAAGACACACGTTTGGCACCTTTTAAATGTTCCGCAATAATCGGATGATGCTTATATTTTTGAAATTCATCGTAGGGACTCAAGTAAGGATTTTTATAATTCAAGTCAACAATCAAACCCACAACCACTTGATTATTCTCTAAGTGATATAAAAAACCGCCACCACCGGCTTCATTTCCTAACGGCCAGCCCGCTGTATGAATAACCGTACCTGGCTTGCTCTGAGCCTCTGGCACATCCCATAACTCTTTAATGCCAAGGCCGTAATGCTGTGGGGCTTTGTCTTCGTCTAAGGCAAATCGAGCAATCAGCTCTTTGCCCAAATGACCTCGGCAGCCTTCTGCCAAAAGTGTGTATTTTGCTTTTAGTAGCATACCAGGCATAAAGCCGTCTTTTTCTGAACCGTCTTCAGCCAATCCCATGTCACCAGTAATAATACCTTCGACTTTACCACTTTCATCATAGGCAAGATGAGCCGCCGAAAAGCCAGGAAAAATCTCCACACCCAATGCCTCTGCTTGCTCTGCAAGCCAACGACACAAATTACCAAGGCTAATGATATAATTGCCGTCATTATGAAGGGTTTTAGGAATCATCCAGTGACTCAGCTGCTTGGCTGCGCTGTCTGAATGTAACCAGTAAAGCTCATCTTGATTCACTTTAGTGTTTAACGGTGCCCCCATAGCTTGCCAATCAGGGAATAATTCAGCTAAGGCTTTTTGATCAACGACAGCACCAGATAGAATATGAGCGCCTATTTCAGAACCTTTCTCAACCAAACACACACTGATCTCTTTTTCTTCGGCTTTGGCTTTTTGCATAATGCGACACGCTGCAGACAGCCCTGCTGGGCCACCCCCACGATCACAACATCAAACTCCATAACGTCTCTATCTGTCATATTGCCTCCCTATCGGATACATTTTTATTTTAAGGCATTCTTTCTTATAAAAGACCTTGCTCAATACGCAATACAAAGGTCTCTTCGTGTCATGCTTTTTATCGATTGAAAGCATTTTTGTTTAGTTTGTCAACAGTTGTCTTGCCAAACTTTATTTCATGGGCATAACCAAAAGCACGAGGCAATACATGATCACAGTAAAAGCCTACCGAATGTTGCCATGAAGCTTTTTGCACATCATCAAGCTTATTATTACCTTGCACGGCATGCAAAGCTCTCATTTGCAACCAGGCACCAATCAGATAGCCCATTAACATCATGTAAGGATACGCTAAGCCCGTTCCCAAAACAGGATCTTCTTGCATAGCCTCTAAACAAGATTGGGTAGCGGCTTTAGCTTGCTCCAGCATTACAGTCACTTTTTCCGCATACGGCGCCATGTCTGTTGCTTGCCAGTGTGTTAATTCGGATTCGATGTCAGCGAGCAATGACATCATCCCTTCGCCCTTATCAGAATGCAGTTTGCGACCAATGAGATCAATAGCTTGAATGCCATTGGTACCTTCATAAATGGGCAAAATTCGGGCATCACGAGCATGTTGGGCCACGCCAGTTTCTTCAATAAAGCCCATTCCACCATGCACTTGAATGGCCAAGGATGTTATTTCTTGAGCTTGCTCAGTGATCCATCCCTTAACAATAGGCGTATACAAAGCGGTTCTTATCACGGCCTGTTTTTGTACCTCACCCGTTGCAAAATGCGACAAATCGTTTTCGACAGCGGCCACATAAATAAGAGAACGCATCGCATCAATTTGTGACTTCATGGTCATCAACATACGCAGTACGTCAGGATGTTCAATAATCGCTGCCCGAGCAGTACGACTTGCATTCATGCCTTGTTTACGATCAATCGCATAAGCAAGAGCTTGCTGATAAGCTCGTTCAGAAATGGCCAAACCTTGTAAGCCAACGCCTTGTCTTGCATTGTTCATCATAGTGAACATGGCTTTAATACCATCGTTTTCTTTGCCAACAAGATAGCCAACAGCGCCTTCTTTATCTCCAAAGCTCATCACACAAGTGGGTGATGCATGAATTCCCATCTTGTGCTCAACCGACACGACATGAACGTCATTACGCTCAGCAGGTTCACCTTGATTATCTAAGAGAAATTTTGGCACGATGAACAAAGAAATACCTTTCACTCCCTCAGGTGCATTTGGCAAGCGAGCCAATACCAAATGAATGATGTTGTCACTCATCTGATGATCACCCCAAGTGATAAAGATTTTTTGCCCTTTTATACGAAATACATCGCCATCAGGAATCGCTTTGCAGGCAATAGCGGCAAGGTCTGAGCCAGCAGAGGACTCGGTCAAATTCATAGTCCCTGCCCATTCACCCGCTAACATTTTAGGCAAATAGCGATTCTTCAGTATCTCACTGGCGTGTTGACTAATGGCTTCTATCGCTCCCATGCTCAGCAAAGGACAAAGTGAAAAGGCTAGGTTAGCCGCCTGAACGCCTTCATTAACCGCGGTAGCAATATACGACGGTAGGCCTTGTCCACCGTATTCCGGGTCTCCTGAAAGGCCAATCCAGCCACCGTCAGCATATGCTTTGAACGCTTCTTTAAAGCCTTTGGCTTCAATGACCTCACCTGACTCCACCCTAGAACCTTCTTTGTCACCACTAGCATTGATTGGCGCAATGACTTGTTCTGCTAACTTTCCCGCTTCCTCAAGAATGGCTTCTAATAGACTATCGTCAACCGTATCATGTAAATAAGGAGTCAAACGCTCTATTTGAGCGACAGACTGTAGACTGAATAAAATGTCATTAAATGGGTATTTGTATTCGCTCATTTTTTATTCTCCGATTGTTTATCCGAGCGGATCTAGAAAACGCTCTTATCAGAATGGTAAAAGATGGCAAATTTCTCAATAACAATTCAGACCTATATTTCTAACAAATACAATCAACCTCTTGTAAAGACAAACAAGAACGCAGAGTTCATAGGCGTTTCATCGCCTTACCGAATTTCAAGTATTCCTCACTTTTTCGATATTCTCCTGGTGTCAAACCTGTCCATTTTTTGAAGGATCGAAAAAAGCACTGGGTTCATCAAAGCCCATTAAGGCGGCAATATCATTGATGCTAAGTTGAGGCGCATTCATATAAGTAATGGCCGCTTCCTTTCGACAATCGTCTTTAATATGTTGATAAGAGGTCTTTTCATCATTCAAGCGGCGCCTTAACGTGGACACACTCATATTAAGTGCACTGGCGACTTCTTCCGCACTGGGCATCTCACGAGAGAAATCCTTTCCTAACATGGCCATGACTTGAGATTTAAGACTGTTGTCATTTTCCACCATCACCAGAAGTTGATAAGGGGCGGTTTTCAAAAAGCCTCTTAAGCTGTCTTCGGTTTGCACAATCGGCATATCGAGATAACTGGCAGGGAACACTAGGGCATTGGCATGTTGATTAAACTTTACTTCAGATTGAAATAGGGTTTTGTAATATTCGACATCATCAGGACGCTCACTGGTAAAGTACGCGGCTTTTAAATTCAAGCGACGACCAATCAACCAACAGATAAAGTGATGCCACATAGACAGTGTGGTTCTAAGTTGTTCCTTCGATTCAGGGACAACCAACCTATCAATATCAGCAGGTGACGAATCTAAAGGCGCAAAAGTGACCATGGCAAAGCGGCCTTTTTTGATCAAAACAGGCTTCACCGTTGGCCCCCGACAAATTTCATAAAAATCACTGCATCGATATAAAGCATGCGCCAAACTTCTAGCATGAATAATACAAAGGCACATCATCCTAAATGTGCCATTGGGTACTTTACCGCCACTGAGCATACCAAAAGACTCATCCTGCATAAGCCACATAATTTTTTGATACAGCATTCCGTAGCGATAAGCAGGAAAAGCATCACTTTGTTCTATTTCATCTTGCGTGATGTCTAAACTGGCCAATACAGCTTGGCGATCTAGTCCTTGCTCTTCAACAGCTTTTAAGAGATAACGAACACTCGACATTGGCACAGAAGCTTTCACATTACTCACCTTGTAAGACAGATTCTTATTATGTTGCAAGCCTATAAAACTAAACAAAAAATTAGTATAAAAAAAGGCTGCATAAGCAGCCTTTTTTTATTTTACGCTTTTTTACTTACTTTTCTTCAGTAAAAGCAGATAACAATTCATCTAGTGACAAATCTTCACTGTCTTTGTCTATGTTATTAGACTGAGCTTGCATTTTCGTTTGTTCTGCTTTTTCATCAACAGGCTTTACGAACACAAAGCGACGTGGACGCGCAGGAGCGGCAGCCACTTCTTTTTCAGGCAGTAAGCCTAGACGTTCAAGTTTTTTGTGCGCTTGTTCTTTGCGTTCCTTGGCTTTTTTGGTTACAAAACGACGAGTCGGAGATGCCTTACGAGCTTTATTTTGCTCTTTCATCATCTCTTTTGAACCAGTTTTACCAAGTTTGCCACGCATACTGCGCGATTTTTTAACACGAGCCATAATATCCTCTCTTTATCGCGCGCATTGTAGCAGTGAATTCACTCTAGGTCATCCAGCAGCGCTAGCAATTTGCTTTAAAAGCACCATGACCAATCTTTCTTTGACCACCCACTTCACCAAGCCATTTTCTAACATCGTTAGCATTATCAGCTTGTAATGCATTTTCTAAGTTTTTCAATATCACAATCGTGTCGTCAACCACTTTCGTGTACTTTTCTTTTTGTTGAGCCAACTCGTTGCCCTGCAAGTTTTCAGATGTAAACTTAAATGGGGTTTCCGCACGAGATTTCTCAAAATACGTTATAAGTGTGTTTACTCGTTGTGCAGCGGCTTTATTGTCACCAGACTTCACATCTGAAGACATAGCCTGCATTTCATCTTTGATATTCCCCATATAACCGTGCAAAACCGTTTCATCACAAGCTTGATTGGCAAACACTGCGGATGAACAAGAAATTGACACTATCGTGGCAGCAAGAAGACCCTTTTTCATAAACACACCTTTTGATTCAAAATAGTAAACAAAGCTTTGTTTAAAATAGCATTCTCTGAAAAAAAACATCAACTTTATTGTAACGATAGTCTAGCGTATTATTCAGGCTTATGAATAACAGCAGGCCACATAGGAGTTGGTTATTTTAAAAATCAAATACACATTACTCACTTTAGTGGGCTTTTTTTAAGCAGCCTAACATTTGCAGAGTGCTCAGACTTTGACGCAAAAATAGAAGCGAATAAAAATGCACAGAAATACCTAGGCGGCAAAACATTCAAAACCGCACGGGTATTGAAAAATCACTTACCCAGCAAACGCAAAGAAGTCGCCAGCTATGTTTATGTCAAAGCAGACGACCTCTATTACACCGTGTATTCGCTAGTCAATGCTAAATGCGAGCCTAAGATCATCAAAAGAACCAATGGCAAGCATTAGTTTTTTGATTCATTCGTTATTTTTTCACTTTCTCGGGCTTTTTTGGTTTGTCTGATTTTTTATTTTTATCCCCCGCATTTTCCTCTGAATCCTCTTCATCCTCTTCGTCTTCATCCTCCTCTTCGCCAAGCTTAGAGATCTCTTCAAGTCGTTGAATCACTCGGGCTGAGATAGTCCCCTCTGGATAGTCACCTTCTTCGTTGACAGTACCCGCTTCGATTCCCGTCAAAAGATGCAAGGCTTCGTCAGCAGTTGAAATCGCATAAACATGAAATTGACCCGCCTTAACAGCGTCAACGATATCATCACTTAGCATTAAATTAATGGCATTTGATTTAGGAATGATAACCCCTTGCGTCCCAGTTAAACCGCGAGCATTACAAACACTAAAGAAACCTTCAATTTTTTCATTCACCCCACCAATAGCTTGCACTTCGCCGTATTGGTTTAATGATCCCGTGATGGCAAGGTCTTGACGCAGTGGCACTTGAATTAATGCAGACAGCAGGCAACAAAGCTCTGCCGTGGATGCACTGTCTCCATCCACATACCCATAACTTTGCTCCATGGCAATTGACGCGGAAATGTCGAGAGGAAAACGCTGAGCGTATTTGTTGCCAAGGTATCCAGATAGAATCAAAACGCCTTTGGAGTGAATATTTTGACCGAGATTTGACTCTCGCTCTATATCGATAATCCCCTTTCCGCCAGGATAAACCGTGGTTGAGATTCGCGCTGGTGCACCAAAGCTACTGTCGCCAATTTGCATCACAGTTAAGCCATTGATTTTACCTACAGCGTAACCATCGCTTTCTAATAAAACAGTCCCTTCAATAATCTCTTCGATGATCTTTTCGCTCACACGACCGGTGCGATGTTTTTTGGCTTTTAGTGCTCTAGCAATATGGTCTGCCGTGATTTCATTGTCTTTCGCCATCTGACGAACAAAGTCCGCTTCACCCAATAACTCAAACACATCACCTATTTTTGCCGCCATCTCTCTTTGATGTTCAGCCAATCGACTGCTGTATTCAATTAACGCTGCAACGCCATCGCGGGTTACATTGGCGTACTCTTCTTTGTCTACACGATCTTTCATAAGACGAGCAAACGATAATTCAGATTCTTTTGAACGCTTTAACGTATCGTCAAAGTCCACTAGAACACGAAACATTTCTTGAAAATCAGGGTCTGCGTCTTGTAATAAGTAATAAATATCACGGGCACCAATCAGCACAACTTTTACCTGTAAAGGCAAATTCTGTGGCGACAAGGTCATAGTATTCATCAAGCCCATGTCTGCGTAAGGGTGCTCTATTTTGATGGTTTTACTTTTCAAGGCACGTTTTAGCGCTTCCCATAGATAATGGTCTGTCAATAACTTTTCGGCGTCCAAAATCAAATAACCGCCATTGGCGGCATGCAAACTACCGGATCGAATCAAGCGATAGTTAGTAACTAACATGCCTTGATCGCTACTGTGCTCCACTTGCCCAAACAAATTACGATAAGTCGGATGAGGCTCATAGACTACTGGCTGCCCGCCATTTGGTTTATGAGTAATCGCAATATTCGGCAGATAAAGCTCTTCATAAAACTGCCGACGCCCTACTTCGTCACGATTTTCAGACGCTTTATCATCCGCCATCTGATCAATAATGGTTTTGTCTAGATCTTCTCTAAGTGCGGTTAGATAAGCACTGATATCCGCATTATCTTGGTATTTATCGAACAAACCAGACATCAATGGGTCAAGTGCTTCTTTTACCGTATCTAGGTTAAGCTGACGAATGAGCCTCATAAGTCGCACGTTTCCATTGAGGCAACCCCAATAGTTCTTCGTTCAACAGACCCTCAAGCGTTGAGACGCCTTCTTGAAACGCATCACGCTCATCATCAGTCAAAGAAGCAAATTCATTTTCCTCTAATGCTTTACCCTCTTTCATAGGGGCAAAACTCACTGAAGAAGCATCGCGGAACATGGCCACGCCAATTTTGCCCGAGACACGTTCGACTTTGTTAATCGCCGCTTCGTATTGGTCATTAAAGGCACGGTCAATAACACTTTTTTGTTGCTGATAAGAAGGGTTTTCAAAGGCCGCAGGAAATGTGGCCATCAAGCCATCAATTAAAGCCCTAATCTCTTTTTCAAACTCAGACGCTTGACCAGGAGCAAACTCGATCGCTTTAGGACGATGGCTTTCTGTAAAGTTGTTAACATAGGCCCACTCATTTGGTGCCGGCGACGCTTCGCTTCGCTTCTAAGATAACTCATCACATAAGACGAACGACCCGTACCCGAATCGCCCATGGCGAAAATATTGTAACCTGGACGTTGCATTGCCACGCCAAACTGAATTGCTTCAACCGCACGCTCTTGACCTAAAATGCCATTAAGTGGCTCAATGTCATTTAACGTCTTGAAGTTCAGATGGTCTGAAGGCACTTTGGCTGAAAGAGCGTGATACGGTAGAGAGGTAACCATGTTCGACATCAATGGATTTCCTTTTGTTTGACAAGCTTTTTATAGGTGAAGCCTGCGAAAGAATAAGACTCTTCTTTCAAATATGTTAAGTGAATACAATACGTTGAGACTAACACTCTGACGACACTTCGCCTATACGCAAGATGAATATCATCGTGGTTCTTAACAAAAAACAGAATGAATAATCAACAAGCATGTCATGAATTCTCATCAAGCTGTATTTGATGCTGAGGATTTACTTTACTGAACACACGATGAAAGTTCGCAGCCGTGGCTTCTAATAAAGCTTCATATCGAATGCCTTTCAAGTCAGCAACGTATTGAGCGACTTCCGATACATACTTAGGTTCATTTTTTTTACCTCGAAAAGGCACGGGAGCCAAATAAGGCGAATCGGTTTCAATGATCAACGCGTCTAGAGGAAGCTTACGGACTGTTTCCTTTAATTCATCAGCCGCTTTAAAAGTGACGATTCCAGAGATAGAAATCAAATAGTTTTCATCTAACGCCGCTTTGGCCATCTCGTAGTCTTCAGTGAAACAATGCAATACACCAGCGGTAGCTGAATTACCGTATTGTCGAATCAACGACAAAGTGTCTTGTTTAGCATTACGAGTATGCACTATGACTGGCAGTCCCAATTCACCGGCCGTTTGAAGGTGATGGATGAAACTGACTTTTTGAGCATCATGTGCCTGTTCTGACGCTTCATAAAAATAGTCTAAGCCCGTTTCGCCGATTGCAATGACCTTTGGATCATTAGCATATTGACGCAATAAAACATCATCAGTAAGTAGCCCATCACTTTGCAGAGGGTGAACACCACAACTGGCATAAATGCCTGCACGCTTAGTAAAGCTGAGAACGGTATCCATTTTATTTAGATCAACACTAATGGTCAGTAATTGTCTGACGCCTTTATGATACGCCGCATCAATGGCTGCTTTTATCTTGTGGTCGTAAGGTGCCAAATCCAGCATATCGAGATGGCAATGGGTATCAATTAACATAGTTGGGTTACCATTGATTCAATTCATGTGTGAGTTGCATTATGGGGTTTAAATTGGTTTTTTGAAGATCTGACTTAAGTTTTTGTAAAGCTTGATAGCGCATCATCAAGGAATGAATGCCTAAACGTGTGATTAATGCCATGTAAATATCTTGCAAGGCTGCGTCTAACGGAGCACCGGTAGAGTGGCAAATACATTGATGCAGTATCGCCGCCAAACCATTGCAATAATCTTCAATATTATTGCTATCCAAACCTTTTAAAACGTCGCTGATGGAAGCCGTCCCCTGCAGCATAGCGGACAATTGATTTGGCAAATTGGCATACAATGACAGTTTGCCTTGCTGTTGAATTGATAATAAACGAAATGGCTGGGTCGTTAACCAAAAAAGAGAGCTGAGCGCCTCTCCATCTGGCTGCTGTAGAAGCCATTGCTTTACTTCTTGAATGTTTGGCGTTGGGACATTCACCAACAAACAACGACTGCGAATTGTTGGTAAAAGACTCGTAGATTGTGAACTGGTTAGCACAAAATACGTTCGTGCTGCTGGCTCTTCTAACGCTTTCAAAACGGCATTCGCGGCATTAATATTCATTGCTTGCGCGTGAGTAATGAGCACAACCTTATTTTGCCCTACTTGAGGCTTTTGACTTATTTGTCGCACCAGCAAACGTACTTGGTCTACTTTAATACTGCCAATCTCTCCATCCAACACACGAAAATCAGGATGGGTGTCGGCACGCATTAATTGACAAGAATGACACTGTCCACATGCCGCTGCCTGATCAAGCTCACACATCAGGTCTTTGACCATCTCACGGGCAAGCTCTTCTTGGCCTACGCCATCAGCCCCCATTATTAATAAAGCATGCGATAGGCTATTGGTCTTTTTTAAAACTTGAACTTGCTGCAAGCAAGGCATTAACCAGTGAGCAATATTTGACATCTAGACGGCACCAGACCAGGCTTCACTTAACCGCAATAGTTGATCTTCTATTTGTTGTTGTACCAAGGGTAAAGATAAGCTGGCATCAATAATTTTGATTCTCTTTGGATCCATACTAGCACGCTCAAGAAAGCCATCTCGGACTTTTTGATGAAAGGCAAGTGACTCCTTATCCAAGCGATCTTGATGTTGACGCTGTATAACACGCGTTTGCCCCAAGTCTACAGGCACATCTAACAATAAGGTCGCATCCGGTTTATTGTCGCCCACCACCCAGTTAGCTAAAAGATCTAACATCGCCATGTCGCCACCACGGGCTTTACCTTGATAAACATAGCTGGAATCTAAGAACCGATCACTGATTACCCAGACGCCTTTTTCTAAAGCCGGCTGTATTTTTTCAGCCAAGTGCTGAGCACGAGCCGCAAAAACCAACAATAGCTCCGTGGTATCATTCACCTTCTCATCTCTAGGACTTAGAATTAATTGTCTAATGTCTTCTGCTAGAGGCGTTCCACCTGGCTCACGAGTCATAATATAAGGAACATTATGTGCTTCTAGCCACTCACGGATAAAATGCATTGCAGTTGTTTTACCGCTGCCTTCCCCACCCTCAAGCGAAATAAATTTACCTCTCATACAAACACTCCTCTATTTCGCAATTACTGGAGTCGAACGGTAATCCTCTCGACGCTTGAATTGAAACTCTCTTACCGCTTTATTGTGTTCACTTAGGGTTTTAGAAAAAGCATGGGTACCATCCCCCTTTGCAACAAAATACAGTGCATCGGTTTTTCCTGGATTAAGGGCGGCAGCAATGGCTTCACGTCCCACGTTCGCAATAGGAGTAGGCGGCAATCCATAAACCCTGTAGGTGTTATAAGGGGAGGAATGCTGCAAACCTTTACGAGTTAAGTTGCCTTTAAATAGATCACCAAGACCATAAATTACCGTAGGGTCCGTTTGTAAACGCATCCCCTTTTCTAATCGACTTATAAAAACACGGGCAATCAATGGGCGCTCCACTGGGACTCCTGTTTCTTTTTCAATAATTGACGCCATAATCAATGCCTCATAAGGCGATTTATATGGCAAATCAGGGACTTTACTCTCCCATAAGTCAGCTAACGTTTGCACTAAAAGATCATTCGCATGCTTAAGGATGCTAGCGTCAGTATCACCTTCATGATAACGATACGTATTAGCAAAAAATTGCCCTTCAGAATGTGGAAATGCAAGCCCTAATGCCTTAGCAATTTCTTGATTCGACATACCGGTTAGCGTCATTGTGATATTACCGCGCGCTGCCATAGCAGAAAGGAAGTCTTGTGTTGTTTTACCCTCCAATAACGTTATGGAGTAAAAGATAGATTGACCAGAATCAAACAGAGCCATGACATCCAATAAATTCATAGTTGGCTCAATCGCATATTTACCGACCTTAGGGACCCATTCAGGCTCTAACCTTGCGACAATACGCGTCAAAAAAGGGTACTCAATCCAACCTTTTTCGCTCAACTTGACGCCCAAACTGTATGCGGTATCGCCTTTACTCACCTCAAATGTTTCAACAGAATCTAATGAAATAGTTGACGTAATTGACTGGTACAGATGACCTGCAGCAATAGCGGTGACAACAATACTTAAAAAAACAACGCGATAGAACCATTTATTACGATAAGACCATCTTGCAAGATAAGATTTTTTAGCACGATAAGACTTTCTAGAGCGATAGGATTTTTTCACTCGATGTAATCGTTTAGCACGCTTGAACCATTTATTGAACGCCATGCATATCCTTAGCTTGCATTAAAGTTTGTAACTTACGAGTATGAAAACCAATTGGAAAAGATTCTCCTGAAACACGGATGACAGGCACTATACCCATCAGACTATTCGTAATAAAGACTTCATCTGCGGACATTAGATCCCCAAGCTCAAAGTGACCAATTTGAATCATGTAGTTAAATTGATTCGCTATAATGGCTTTACGATAAGTACCTTGCACTCCCGATAGCGCCAGTGAAGGAGTATATAAAACCCCTTGCTTACACCAAAAAAGATTACTTTGAATACATTCAACCAATTGCTGCTTATCATTCATCATGATCGATTCAAAATCATCTAATGTCAAAAATTGCTTAGCGACCACATTTTCGAGCCTGTTTAAGTGTTTTATTCCAGCAAGATAACGATTAGAGCTTATAGTTACAGGAGAAACGGAAAGCGAGATGCCTTTATCACGTTGAGGTTGGTAATTCGGTGCAGGAAGAATACCAATAATGATGGAGTGAATGCATTGCTTTGGGGCTAAATAACCTCTTCCACCCTCACCTCGACTCACAATAATTTTTACCACAGACTCTTCATGGATTAAGGGTAAAACATCCGAATACAAAAACGCATACAGATTATGCTTCTGCTCTAATGTTAAAGGCATAGCAAGCTTAGAAAGCCCACGATACAAGCGAGCAAGATGATCTTCGATGTGCAGAAAATACAGAGGAAAAACACGAATCGTTTCAAATACGCCATCGCCATAAGCCAAACCACGATCAGCAACGGAAATAAAATTGTCTAATCTGTAATTGACAAACCAAGTCATTGCTAAAAACTCAAAAATGAAGGTTAGCTATGATAGCGCAAAAAAGGATGGCGTCCCATAGGGGGTTCGAACCCCTGTTACCGCCGTGAAAGGGCGGTGTCCTAGGCCTCTAGACGAATGGGACATATAAAAACTTTCTTCTTAAAAGAAAGTGGAGCGGGAAACGAGGCTCGAACTCGCGACCCCAACCTTGGCAAGGTTGTGCTCTACCACTGAGCTATTCCCGCATTGCTATTGCTGAACATTTCTCAGCAACATAGTTACCCTATAAAAGGTAAAAGTGGCGTCCCATAGGGGGTTCGAACCCCTGTTACCGCCGTGAAAGGGCGGTGTCCTAGGCCTCTAGACGAATGGGACATAAACTTTAATACATTCAAAATCACTAACAATACTTTTATCTAAAATAAAAGTGGCGTCCCATAGGGGGTTCGAACCCCTGTTACCGCCGTGAAAGGGCGGTGTCCTAGGCCTCTAGACGAATGGGACACAATCAGTTTTGACAAAACTGTAAACAAATCACCCTGCTATCGCTAACAACGATGATGGAGCGGGAAACGAGGCTCGAACTCGCGACCCCAACCTTGGCAAGGTTGTGCTCTACCACTGAGCTATTCCCGCATTACTAACCGCTCTACTCTATTCAAGCGATGTTTGATCCCTTTGCAAACAAAGGCAATCTTTAAAAATTGGCGTCCCATAGGGGTTCGAACCCCTGTTACCGCCGTGAAAGGGCGGTGTCCTAGGCCTCTAGACGAATGGGACACAATCAGTTTTGACAAAACTGTAAACAAATCACCCTGCTATCGCTAACAATGATGATGGAGCGGGAAACGAGGCTCGAACTCGCGACCCCAACCTTGGCAAGGTTGTGCTCTACCACTGAGCTATTCCCGCATTACTAACCGCTCTACTCTATTCAAGCGATGTTCGATCCCTTTGCAAACAAAGGCAATCTTTAAAAAAGTGGCGTCCCATAGGGGGTTCGAACCCCTGTTACCGCCGTGAAAGGGCGGTGTCCTAGGCCTCTAGACGAATGGGACACAATCAGTTTTGACAAAACTGTAAACAAATCACCCTGCTATCGCTAACAATGATGATGGAGCGGGAAACGAGGCTCGAACTCGCGACCCCAACCTTGGCAAGGTTGTGCTCTACCACTGAGCTATTCCCGCATTACTAACCGCTCTACTCTATTCAAGCGATGTTTGATCCCTTTGCAAACAAAGGCAATCTTTAAAAATTGGCGTCCCATAGGGGGTTCGAACCCCTGTTACCGCCGTGAAAGGGCGGTGTCCTAGGCCTCTAGACGAATGGGACAAAATCAGTTTTGACAAAACTGTAAACAAATCACCCTGCTATCGCTAACAATGATGATGGAGCGGGAAACGAGGCTCGAACTCGCGACCCCAACCTTGGCAAGGTTGTGCTCTACCACTGAGCTATTCCCGCAATTAACACTCTCACTTCGCATTAATTTTATGTAAACTATACGCCAACTGATTTAGAAGATGGCGTCCCATAGGGGGTTCGAACCCCTGTTACCGCCGTGAAAGGGCGGTGTCCTAGGCCTCTAGACGAATGGGACATCGTTACAATCTTGCTGTGTGAGCGGGTGCGTATATTACTGTTACCAATCTTAAAATCAACAGTTTTTTTCATTAATTTAAGCAACTTAGATAAAAAGTCGCTTTAGAAATCAATCTGATCGGAGCTATTATGCTAAATAAACAACTTTTTTTAACCTTATCCCTATCAACGCTTTTGTTAGCAGGCTGCTCTACAACCCACTATATAAGCATCACACCACAGGCGGATGTAAAGACCATCGCACTATCTAATGAGCGAGTTATCAATGTCTCCACCAGTACTAGACTAAGCAATGCTGTCGGCTCTATTAAAACCGGAATAAATGAGCGAGCAGATATATTCACTACGAACGACATAAAGCAAAGTGTGCGAGATAGTGTTTTGAGTGGCTTACGAGAAATGGGCTTCACGCCAGAACAAGGCGTCATGCCAGCGGCTGATTTACAAATAGAAATCAGCAAAATGAGCTACACCACAAAAGTTGAAGCATTAAAAACGGTTGCTACGTTAGAATTTGAACTAAAAACAACATTAGCAGCTAAAGGTCAAACCTATAAAGCAAACTATGGCTCTGAAAAAGTTAGAGAATATGGAACCATGCCTTATCAACAAGCCATTGAAGACGACATGAATGAATTGGCAAGCCAAACAGTAACACGCCTCTTAAGTGACCCAAACATCATTACTTTGTTAAAATAGTCTAAAAGTCGGCTTTCTAGTCTAATACAGAAAGCCGACACCCTCTCCCCCTGCTCCTACCTAATATTGAGTTTTTTTCTCTCTATGCAAACCTCCCATCTTGAATGCTCCCAAGTTCAGTGTAGAGTTAGTGTCTTTCACCCAGCTTCAGTAAGGATTAAGTGGTGCAAATTCGCAAATCAAACAAACTCGCCAATATATGTTATGAAATTCGTGGGCCAGTCTTAAAAGAGGCCGTGCGTATGGAAGAAGAAGGCCATCGCATACTCAAACTTAACATCGGCAACCCTGCCCCATGTGGTTTTGAAGCCCCCGACGAAATACTTGTCGATGTCATCCGTAATCTACCTACAGCACAAGGCTATTCCGAATCAAAAGGGCTATATTCGGCACGCAAAGCGGTCATGCAAAAATATCAAGCCATGGGCATTAAATCTGCTGACGTCAACTATGTGTGGATGGGCAATGGTGTCAGCGAACTGATCGTAATGGCAATGCAAGGCTTACTAAATGACGGCGATGAAATCCTCATTCCCGCTCCGGACTATCCACTTTGGACGGCAGCCGCCACATTAGCAGGTGGATATGTTCGCCACTATATGTGCGATGAAGGCTCAGGGTGGCAACCAGACATTCAAGACATCAAATCAAAAATATCCAATAAAACCAAAGCCATCGTTATTATCAACCCCAACAACCCAACAGGCGCAGTGTATGAAAAAGGCGTTCTTGAGGCCATTATCAATCTGGCGGAGGAACACAACCTACTTATCTTCTCAGATGAGATATACGACAAAATTCTTTATGACGACGCACAGCACATACCCACGGCCACGTTGACAGAAGGTCGAGTCCCCTGCATCACCTTTGGCGGCCTATCAAAAGTGTATCGTACGGCAGGTTTCCGTTCTGGCTGGATGGTGATTACTGGCGACCGCAGCGGCATCACTGATTACATAGAAGGACTAGACATACTTAGTTCAATGAGACTGTGTGCCAACGTACCGGCTCAACACGCTGTCCAGACTGCTTTAGGTGGGTATCAAAGCATAAACGAGCTTATCGTTCCTGGTGGACGCTTCTATGAACAACGAAAAGTAGCATGGGAGGCCCTAGATTCAATCCCTGGCGTTCATTGTCACAAACCAGAAGGTGCGCTTTATTTATTTCCAAGACTAGACGCCAAAATGTACAAAATTAAAAACGACATGGATCTCGTTCTTCAATTTTTACGTGAAGAAAAGGTCCTCATCGTTCAAGGTACGGGATTTAATTGGCCCACACCCGACCACGTACGCTTTGTTTTCCTTCCCCACGTCGAAGAACTGACCCCAGCTATGGACCGATTTGCCGCATTTTTAGGGCGATTAAGGAAGCGTTAATAGAGCTCCGTTTTATCTTGAAATAATCCAATAAAACCCTACTATGCTCCTTAACAACTTATTAAGGAGCATACTTATGCGTATTATTCTTTTCTTACTGACAAACCTAGCTGTCATGGTGGTAGCGGGAGTTGTCTTAAGCCTTTTAGGCGTCAACGGTTATATGACCAGTAATGGTCTCAACTTTACGTCTCTACTGATTTTCTGTGCCGTCTTTGGCTTCACAGGGAGCTTCATTTCTTTATTCCTCTCCAAATTCATGGCAAAACGCGGTTCTGGAGCGGTCGTGATAGAGAAACCTCGTAATCACAAAGAAGCGTGGTTATTAGATACCGTCAAAGAGCTATCTCAAAAAGCTGGTATTCAAATGCCAGAGGTCGCCATTTTTCCTGCTCACGAGGCCAACGCTTTTGCAACTGGCTGGAATAAAAATGCGGCATTGGTCGCTGTTTCAAGTGGCATGTTAGATCGCTTTTCTCCAGATGAGATAAAAGCCGTACTTGGCCATGAAATTGGCCACGTAGCGAACGGAGACATGGTCACTCTTACTCTTGTACAAGGTGTCGTTAATACGTTTGTTATGTTCTTCGCGCGTATTGCTGCCTATGCTGTTGATCAGTTCTTGCGTCGAAATGATAACGAAGGCTCTGTTGGCTGGGGCTACTATATCGCTACATTTGTATTTGAGATCATTTTTGGTGTATTAGCTTCCATGATCGTCATGTGGTTCTCTCGCTTCAGAGAGTTCAGAGCAGATGAAGCTGGCGCGAGACTAGCTGGCAAAGGCGCAATGATCGCTGCGTTGGCGCGACTCCAACAAGAACATGAAGAGAGCCGTATGCCTGACTCTATGTTGGCGTTTGGCATTCGTCGTGGAAAGACACCAACATTAGGCGAGCTATTCTCAAGCCACCCGCCAATCGAGGCCAGAATCAAAGCTCTTCAAGCGCTTTAACGCCTGCTTGTTAGAACAAAAAACGCCAGCACATGCTGGCGTTTTTTATCATTTTTATCCGAGATAAACACCATTCATTTCGTTTTATTGAGCTGTGTCTCTAAAATAAACGCCATCAATGGAATACCAAACTCTTTTGCAAGGTCCATAAAACGCACGCCATACACGTAAAAATATTCTACCCCCATACGCGCTAGAAAATCATTATCGACCAAACCCGATTGAACTTGCTCAAGCATCTGAATTTCTTGTGAACGAATTTCACAATCTAACTTTAAAATATGGTTATAAGGCCCAATTTTGACATTACAGACTAAGCGCATGGTTTGATTTACCGAACCAAAATCTTCCTTTGATATTAGCTTAGCACCACCAAAACTCAGATCTATAACAATCGCCGACGATCCAGCAGCAATTGTGTCAGCAGAAGTATTGAGACCAAGTTGCATATTAAACGCGTCTCAACTCGGACCGCTTGCCGCACTTCCGACGTCTCAACATAACTAGGATACGCAATATGCAAATGCGCAGCTGGCTCCAAATAACTCTTAGCCACTTTACTTGAAAAGGCGCAAACGTGAGTGCTCAACATAAGCCGAACATTGACAATCTGACTCTCCCTTACCAAGATATTTTTACCATTCAGCTTGGGGTTGACAAAATCAACGATCGTCCAGGAAGACTACCAAGTACTTTAACCATATAGCGACCAGGTGGAGAAATAAATTCCAACTGAACAGTGGTTCCTATTGGCACATCAAGATCACCTAAATCGACCTGCATTACTCCAGCCATGCATTAACCTTAGTTCTCATATTATTTTACTGAAAAGCCGATCGCACCCAACAAAGAAGATGCATCACCAGTGGAACCTATTAAACAAGTATTAAACTCGTCTCTCTCTACATAATTCTTACGCAACCAATCAAACACATTACTTTCTTTGTTTTCTCTGTACTTATAGCGTAATCGAACATCGTCTCGGGCCACATCATAAACAGCCTGAACACAACGAGCTAGTGCCTCCTCATAAGGAAACTGATTACTCAGATCAAAAGAGGCAAACCATCCCGGACTAATGGCATCACCCCTAACAATCTTAGGAGCCTCAATCTTTAAATACTTACATAAGGCCAAATACACCATCCATGTTCCTTTTTCACGCCCCTGCTTGCTGTATCCAGCAATATGCGGTGTGGCAATATCAACGATAGAAGCAAGCTCTTGATTGATGAGAGGCTCACCATCCCAAACATCCAAAACGAGATGCATATCACCTTGCAACTGTTTATGACGCTCAATCAATGCACTTTCATTGATAACACCACCACGCCCTGCAGAAATAATAGCAACACCAGATGACAACTGACTTAGTTCTTCGCAGCCTAGCATGTCTTTAGTTGGATAGCTTCCTGATGTTGTCAAAGGGGCATGCAGCGAGATGACATCACAAGTCAGTATGTCAGCCAAAGAAACAAAATTAACATCATATTGATCCTGCGCTTTCAAAGGATCATATACACACACGTCACACCCCATTTGGGCAAAGCGTTGATACACGGTTTTACCAACATTGCCGTAACCAACTACGCCTATTTTCCGCTTCAACCAAGGCAATTTTTTTGTCATATAAAGATGACTTAACGCACTAAAGACGTAGTCGGCGACCGCCTCAGCATTGCAACCAGGCGCACTGCTGAACGCAATATTTGCCTGCGCCAGATAGTCCAAATCTATATGATCAACACCAATGGTAGCGCTCCCGACAAAACGAACCGAACTGCCATCCAGCAATCCACGCGTCACCTTAGTAACAGATCGCACTAAAAGAATATCGGCATCTTTCACTTGTCCATGAGTTAAATTTCGACCATTTACTAACTCCACAGTACCTAAATGCGAAAACAGAGTTTCCACATTTGGCATATTTTCATCTGCAATAATCTTCATACTGTCGCTTCAAAAATTCATCAAATAGTACGTTAGGGCAACGCTGGGCCAATAAATATCTCGAAAAAATTTCTGCTCTTTCTGGCAATCCAGAATGGATGTATAGACCAACCTGCAACATCACTGACTGCTCAAAATGCGTTGCGTCATAATCCGGCAAAGACAAATTATCCACGCTTACCCGAAAAGGCAAACCAGCAACCCAGTGCAATACACACTCAACGGCTTGCGGCTTCACCTCCACTCGCTCAAATTCTTGTTGTGTTAACAGGTCACGGGTGTCTGACTCATACCAATAGCCATAATCTTCTAGCAATCGCCTCTTTTCACCCGCGATACACCAATGACTCACTTCATGTAAAGCGCTCGATGGGTAATCATAACGAAAAAAAATCATCGCAGGATCATTAGCCCTTGCCGGCAGATAAAGAGGCTCATCGGCACCAGCAATAAGACGAGTATTGAAACCTGAAAAGAAACAGGCGCTAAAAGCGGCCACAAGCTGCGTTGCACTTGCCAACGATAGAACTCCAAAAGTGAAGAATTATACATAAGAAACAAAAATGCGCCACGCAAAGGAGAAAACTTCACGTGACGCATAATAAATAAACCGTTAGCAGAGTTTTCTAAGATCTTTTTTTAAGATCCCTGAAAGCCGCTAATCATTAAAACAAATTTTTGACGATTACCCGCGGTAATAACGAGCAGCAACAAAGGGCATTGCCGTCAGCGTCAGAGGAATGCTTTTCCCTCTCACATGAGCAAACAAAGGCTCACCTGCGTCTAAAGCCTGTGTCGACACATACGCCATCACAATAGGCTGAGCAAGAGTTGGCGAGAAGCCGCCACTCGTCACTGTGCCCTTCACTTCACCTGACGCATTAACAATCTCAACTCCTTCACGAACTGGTGCGCGCCCATCAACTAAAAACCCACTCGCCTTCTTGAAGGCTTGTTGGTAAATTGCGGCAATATAATATCGGCACCTGGGAACCCTCCAGCACGCTCACCTTCTAAACGGCGCACTTTTTGAATGGCCCAATTAAGAGAGGCTTCGATTGGCGTGGTAGTGGTGTCAATGTCGTGACCATACAAACATAAGCCCGCTTCGAGACGCAAAGAATCACGCGCGCCAAGTCCAATCCACTCCACTTCATCAAACGCTAGCAAGGCATTAGCAAAAGCTTCCGCATGATCATTTGATACCGACACCTCATAACCATCTTCACCCGTATAGCCAGAACAACTCACCCATAACTCAACACCTTGCCATTCAAACTTAACACTCTGCATAAAGGTCATTGTTGCCGCATCTGGAACCATACGAGCGAACACCTCACGCGCTTTTGGCCCTTGGATAGCGAGCAAGGATCGATCTTCAACAACCTCAACATCACAATCAACCAGAGATGCCTGTAAGTAAGCAAAATCTTGCTCTTTACAGCCGGCGTTCACCACCATGAAGACTTCATCCGCCCCCCAATTAGCAAACATCAAATCGTCCGTCATACCACCATCATCTGTGGTAAACATGCCATAACGCTGCATACCCTCAGCAAGCCTAGCACATCCACTGGTAAAATTGACTCAAGCGCCGTCTTTACATTTTTACCTCGAAGAATGACTTGCCCCATGTGCGATACATCAAAAAGACCCGCATTTTCACGCGTCCATAAATGCTCTTTCATGACACCCAGCGGGTATTGAACAGGCATTTCGTAGCCAGCAAACTCAACCATTCTAGCGCCAGAGGCAATATGTAGATCACACAGAGCAGTACGTTTCATAACGATAACCTTCATTAAAATTGTGATTAGATCTGTTTCCGATTGGAAACAGAGTATCTAAAACAAACCGAGTTTGACAAGCATTAAGCACCATTTGCTAAAGAATATTTGCAATTAGATACAACAGATATCAACAAAAAACTTGAACAAAAGGTCAAATATATTTGAAAACAAACTTTTTAATTACCCCCTGTTTACTGTTTCCAATTGGAAACTTTTTGATTATGATAAGCAAAATTGACGCAAACCAAACAATGACTGACGCTCTTAGAAAGATGATCTTTTTTCATCATCTTAGACTCCCTTAGTGTTATTATACGCAAGACTCATTGTCTTTTGGGCATACATGTTTATTTAAGAGGAATTTCTCCATGGCCAACACCGAAGCCTTTTTCAGCCAAACTCTCGCTGAACGAGACCCAGAACTTTTTGCAACGATCGTTGAAGAACAAGAGCGTCAAGAAACTGGTATTGAATTGATTGCTTCTGAGAACATCACTTCAAAAGCGGTTTTAGAGGCTCAAGGCTCTGTTCTGACAAACAAATACGCAGAAGGTTATCCGAATCGTCGTTATTACGGTGGCTGTGAAGCGGTTGATGTGACTGAACAACTTGCCATTGATCGTGCTAAACAATTGTTCAACTGTGAATTTGCAAACGTGCAGCCTCACTCTGGCGCCCAAGCAAATGGTGCTGTAATGCTTGCGCTACTTCAACCAGGAGATACTATTTTAGGCATGTCATTGGATGCAGGTGGTCACCTAACTCATGGCGCGCCACCAGCTCAGTCTGGCAAATGGTTCAATGCGGTTCAGTACCAAGTTAACCCTGAAACATTATTGATCGATTACGATGCTATTGAAGCGCAAGCGCTAGAATGCAAGCCAAAAATGATCATCGCGGGTGGCTCAGCCATCCCTCGCGTTATTGATTTCAAACGCTTCCGAGAGATTGCTGATAAAGTTGGTGCTTACCTATTCGTAGACATGGCACACATTGCAGGCCTTGTTGCAACAGGTGCTCACCCGTCTCCACTACCGTATGCGCACGTTGTTACGACAACAACGCACAAAACTCTGCGCGGTCCTCGTGGCGGCATGATTCTTTCCAACGACCTAGAACTTGGCAAGAAAATCAACTCTGCTGTATTCCCAGGTTACCAAGGTGGCCCGCTAATGCACGTCATCGCTGGCAAAGCAGTCGCATTCGGTGAAGCACTGAAACCTGAGTTCAAAGTGTACATCGACCAAGTCGTTGCCAACGCAAAAGCTTTGGCCGCTGTCATGATAGAACGTGGTTGCGACATTGTAACAGGCGGAACAGATAACCATTTAATGTTGGTTGACCTTCGTCCTAAAGGCTTGAAAGGCAATGTTGTTGATAAGGCACTTGAGCGCGCAGGCATCACTTGTAACAAAAACGGCATTCCTTTCGACACTGAAAAACCAATGATCACTTCTGGTATCCGTATTGGTACACCAGCAGCAACATCACGTGGCTTTGGTATTGAAGAGTTCCAAAAAGTGGGCCACCTAATCAGTGACGTTCTAGACGGTTTGGTTGAAATGCCTGAAGGCAACCCTGAAGTAGAAGCTCGTGTACTTGCAGAAGTCAAAGAGCTTTGTAAACGCTTCCCACTTTACCGCTAAAATCACATACCCAAGGACAAACGTCCTTGGGTATTTTTTTAAAGAGGCATAAATACTATGAGCACTATTCCAGACAATCTAAAATACGCAGACTCTCATGAGTGGGTTTTAGACAACGGTGACGGCACTGTCACTGTGGGCATTACAGACCATGCGCAAGACCTACTTGGCGACGTTGTTTACGTTGAGTTGCCAGAAGTAGGCGCAGAAGTCGTCGCGACAGAGCAGTTTTCTCTAGTAGAATCTGTTAAAGCGGCGTCTGATATTTATGCCCCAGTAAATGGTGAAGTCATTGCGGTGAATGACGCCCTAAACGATGCGCCAGAACTGATCAACGAAGCGCCTTATGAAGGTGCATGGATTGCCAAAATCAAGCTAAGCAACACAGCGGATCTTGATAAGCTACTTGATGCTGCAGGCTATTCAGCCACTATCGAATAGTCTCAAATATAGGCTCTCCTTCCTTCTCAGTATTGAGAGCCTAATCCCCCAGATTTTTATCTTAATAGGTGATTGAACCATGACTTCGTGCATCCGCGATTTGTTAAATAACGATGAATTTATTGCCCGCCATATTGGCCCTGATGAATCAGAACAAGCCAAAATGCTGGCAACAATCGGCATAAACAGCCTTCCAGAACTAATCGAAAAAACCGTTCCAGAAGCCATTCGTCAAGCAAATCTAGACCTTTCTGCTACATCTGTTAGCGAAAGTGAAGCCCTTGCACAACTAAAAGCCATTGCCAATCAAAATAAAGTGGCACGTTCTTTTATCGGCATGGGTTACCACGACACGCATGTGCCATCCCCTATTTTGCGAAATTTACTAGAAAATCCTGGCTGGTACACAGCGTACACACCTTACCAACCAGAAATTTCTCAAGGTCGTTTGGAAGCACTGTTAAACTTCCAACAAGTCATTATCGATCTAACCGGCATGGAAATATCCAATGCCTCTTTATTGGACGAAGCCACAGCAGCGGCCGAAGCCATGACGCTCATGAAACGCTCAAACCGTAAAAAGAGCGACACATTGTTCGTTGCCAGCCACTGCTTGCCACAAACCATTGACGTTGTTAAAACGCGTGCTGAGCTATTAGACATAGAAGTCATTGTGGATGACATCGCTAACTTTGCACAACACGATGTATTTGGCGCGATTTTCCAATACCCAGGCATTGATGGCACCGTTGCAGATTTGACGACCGTGATCGCACAAGCACACGAACAAGATGCCCTTGTGAGTATTGCAGTGGATTTACTGTCTCTTGTTCTATTGAAATCTCCAGGCGAAATGGGCGCAGACATTGTATTTGGTTCTGCACAACGCTTTGGCGTCCCAATGGGCTTTGGCGGACCTCACGCGGCTTTCTTAGCAACCAAAGACGCGTTCAAACGCTCCATGCCAGGTCGCGTTATCGGCGTGTCTAAAGACAGCCATGGCAAACCAGCGCTTCGTATGGCAATGCAAACTCGCGAGCAACATATTCGCCGCGAAAAAGCGACATCAAACATTTGTACTGCTCAAGCATTACTTGCCATGATGGCTGGCTTCTATGCGGTTTATCACGGCCCTGCTGGTCTTAAAAAAATTGCCAATCGCATCGCTGCACTGACAAATTGCTTTGCTAACGCCATTCACAAACAAGGCTTTACAACCAACGCAAGCTACTTTGATACTGTCATCGTCAATACGGGTGATCAAACAGACAGTATTATGGCAAAAGGCGCGGCGAAGTTAATGAACTTCTACAAAATGTCTGAAGGCCAAGTATCTGTCGCGCTAAACGAAACCATCACACCAAACGACCTTATCGATTTGGCAGAATGTTTCGGCGCAGAACTGTCATTAGAAGACATCACGAATACTGAGGCGGCATATGGTTTTGATGCTGCAATGCTGCGTCAAGATGCCATCCTGACTCACCCAGTATTTAACAGCCATCACAGCGAAACCGAATTGATGCGCTACATGCACCAATTGGAAGTAAAAGATATCGCACTAAACCAGAGTATGATTCCTCTTGGATCGTGCACGATGAAGCTAAACGCGGCCTCTGAAATGATCCCAGTGACTTGGGCTGAGTTTGGACGAATTCACCCATTTGCACCAAGCAATCAAGTTGCTGGCTACCACGCCTTATTGCAGGAGCTTGTTGAGCTGCTTTCTAAGGCAACAGGTTATGACACCGTCTCTTTGCAACCAAACTCTGGTGCGCAAGGCGAATACGCGGGTCTAATTGCGATCGATAAATACCACAAATCTCGTGGTGACCATGACCGTGACGTATGCTTGATCCCAAGCTCTGCTCACGGCACCAACCCAGCATCAGCCGCATTGGCAGGCATGAAAGTTGTGATTGTTAAATGTGATGAAAACGGCAACATCGATTTGGCTGATCTTGCTGAAAAAGCAGAAAAGCATGCCGCGCAACTTAGCTGCATTATGGCAACTTATCCATCCACTCACGGTGTATTCGAAGAACACATTCGTGAAGTCTGTGACATCGTTCACAAATTCGGTGGTCAAGTGTACATAGATGGCGCCAACCTAAACGCATTAGTTGGTGTTGCGCCTCCGGGTACATTTGGCGGTGATGTTTCTCACTTAAACCTACACAAAACATTCTGTATTCCGCATGGCGGCGGTGGCCACTGGCATGGGACCAATTGGTGTTAAATCTCACCTTGCACCTTTCCTACCCGGTCACGCTGTTACTCCAGTGATGGGCATGCTTGAGCAACACGGTGCGGTATCAGCGGCACCGTACGGTAGTGCAAGTATCCTCGTAATTACTTGGATGTACATCAAAATGATGGGCGATAAAGGTTTACGTGATGCTACTTTTAATGCCATTTTGAATGCTAACTACATTGCCAAACGCCTAGGTGAACACTACCCGGTTCTTTACACTGGCAAAAACGGTACTGTGGCACACGAGTGTATTATCGATATTCGCCCACTTAAAGCCGAATCAGGCATAAGCGAAGAAGACATTGCTAAACGCTTAATGGACTTTGGTTTCCATGCGCCAACCATGTCTTTCCCTGTTGCTGGTACGTTAATGATTGAGCCAACAGAATCGGAAAACCTTGAAGAACTAGATCGCTTCTGTGATTCCATGATTCAGATTCGCAAAGAGATCAGTAAAGTGCAAGCGGGCGAATGGCCACTAGAAGACAACCCACTGGTTAACGCACCGCATACTGCAGACAGCCTACTCGATATAGAATGGACACACGCTTACTCTCGTAAAGAAGCGGCTTATCCATTGAATTGGATCAAGGCACGTAAATACTGGCCCCCGTTGGCCGTATCGACAACGTCTACGGTGACCGCAACCTATTCTGCGAATGCCCACCAATTGATAGCTACGAAGATTAATTTTTCAAACTACTAAAAAGCACTAGAAACAAAAAAGGTGAATCAGCAATGATTCACCTTTTTTTATTCGATGATTTTCCACCAACCCAATGAAACCAAAAAAGTAATTTTAATAAAAATAATATTTAAATTATTAAATAGAATACCAACTTACGTCTCGTGAATCGTGAATGCGTAATGCACATTAAAAGACAATTACTCTTTGCTCAACCCACGACCAAGCAGACTGAAATAATGATAAAAGGCTTGATTAATTCGATGTCGCTCTTCGCCTTGAGGGTATAGACCCATTTTGGCTTCTTCAGAATAGCGGCTTCCTTTTACTAAAAAGGCACTGGTAGGTTTTGTGTCTTCAACGAAGGCTTCGAAGGCTCTTGCTGACATCTCTTCTGGTTTGGCGTAGTAGAGTATTTTTAGCTTTTGATCTGCAAGGCGGGATGCTTGAAACAACTCACTCGGCTCATCACCAAGCTCATTTAACATTATGGCTTTAAAACAATCAGCCAGTAAGCCGTTTAAAGGATGGGGCCGATCATTTTTAGACAAGCGAATGGTGGCATTATTCAACCATCTTTCAGAGGCGAATTGTGAAGGCAAGGTGTGCTGAAACATTTTTTCGCCCATATAGTGGTCGAAAGCGTGAAACCATTCGTGCGCCAGACTGCCAGCACCTGCATTTTTCGCGAGAGATAACTGTCTTGTAGATGGTACATAATGCGCCGCAACACCTGGCCTGCCACCTTTGCCATATTGAAGACCTAAAGTGCCACGCAACGAGATTAAATGTTCTGGTCCATGCAACACATCCATCAAGTCTTCTAGGGCACGATAAAAATTCACCGCCGCTCTGTCTCTTTCTTGCGGAGTTACCCAACGCCCCATTTCAATACCACGGAAATCAAATTGGCGGCGGATCAATACAAAATTCATAGAAGAATAAACAGGCTCATAACTACCAGATTAACTAAGGTGAAACTGCTGGTTAAACTCCACAATTTTCGCATCACGCATTGCTTTTAATGCCAAAAATTGATCTTCCACATTGCGTTTTGTCGCCTCGATCAAATCAACATCATTGCCTTGAGAAAGCTGAGCCAACTCATGCTCATAATGATCAAGCAAAGTGTCAAAATCATCCTGATACGCTTCTTCGACTAACGCTAGAGCCATTTGGTGTTGGTAGCTTATTGGTTGTTCGGTTCGCTTTTGAACATAAACCAGAGCATTATCTAAATACAATTGCTTAAGATCTTTGCTAGGAGACCTTGTGCTACTCAGCGTATTTTTTCGCTCTTCAGTAAACACTCTAGCTTTAAGCGCTTCTGCTTCATAACCGACACTTGCTTGAGCAAAACTAACGGGCAACGCATTCAACACCAGAATCGCCGTAAGAGACTGCAATTTTTTAAGAAGTACTTTTTTCATACAAACCTTCTTACTTTTTATAAATTTGCTTTTGATTCTATTGAGCCTAGGCAACAAGAACAACCACCAGCACGCTGATGCACAATTAAATCTCATCTTTTCGCTTTATCTAAGAAAGATAAATTTCCACTCGCTCTTTTCCCTTACCAACATTTTTTCGTTTTAGTTTAATAACCCCTAATTCGGCCGTACTTTTCACGTGGGTACCACCACAAGGCACTTGAGCAAAACCATCAACCTTCCAATAACGACGCTCTTCGGGTTGATCTGAAAAATCTTTTTCAATTGGCAAGTCTGCGTCAATCAATGACTGGTCCGAGCTTGAATGTCCGCTAAAAGAGGTGAAATACTTTCTGGCCACTCAAAGTCGATACGACTTTTATTTTCAGAAATATGCGCGCCCATTTTTTCTAAGGTAGGCAAAGATTTATAAAACAGCTCCAAAACAACTTCTGCGGCAAAATGTAAACGCATTAGGCTGTATCGACGAGGCCAATCTATCTTAACCAACACCGCTTGCCCAACACAAAAATCTGGCTGTGTGGCCAAGGTATAAAGAATAGATCTACCTACCTTTTCGGCCTTAACCACATCAACACCACCAATACTGCCTGAGTCGCTTTCCTGCCCACCGGACTCAGCATAGAAAATAGTTTCTGCCAACATTACTTGGTTTTGCTCAATGTATGTAATGCTTGTCATCAACTCAGTTTGATATGGGTCCACCCAAAATTGCTTTATGGTCATTTTTGCCTCGCACATTCAATTGTCTACTATTAATACAATAAGATGATGATAAAGCTAAGTGATATTTCAACAATCGCCTAAAAACCGCTAGGCAAAACTTGTAATGTTTGATGTGTTTCAACTTATATGTCCAATCGGTCAAAACTGTCGTCAGCTGCGCACAGAAAACTCTCTTAATTGAGCGTCTTTATGGCAAAATTATGCATAAAAAAAGTTATTTTTTGACGTTTTAAACCTTTTCCGACCTAAAAGACAGCATTTAAAAATGGTGATTTTATTTCATCAATAAAGTGAAAATATGTCGTTTGTTGAGCAAATTTCATCCGCTTATGATCGCGATATTCATCATCCTAAGAGGAAATTGTCATGGCAACAACAACGAAAAAAATCACCTTAAAAACCGTAAAAAAAGCCTTATCTCGTGCTTACGCTGTCTATATGATGAAAGACACATTTAAGAATTTACCCACACTAAAAATAGAAGGCGTTAGACGGATTGATTGGAGTGGTTGCGACTTATAGTTGCTTGCATCCCTTCCTCTTTGATGCTTTGGTAAGTCATGACATGACTTACCAAAAGTTTCAGCGCACAAGAAACTACTGTTCGACATAACCAATTTTTAGTACCCTGCGCCTTCCTTTTATTATGGTGCTCAAATCCCCTAATGTTAAAAAATGCGCTTCTCTGTCTATTGCTTATCCTTACCGTGTCTTTTCAGCCGCTCATGGCTGCCCCTGATTTTGTCGCCATAAAAGCCCAAGCCCAATTCGCAGAAGATACCTACCTAGAAGCCGATACACTCGAACAACGACTCGAAGAACAAGGCCAATCATTACTTCATCAGTCTATTATTCCTTTCTCTCAAGTAAGCTACTTTTTGAGTCGTGCCAATGGCGTTCAGACCATTGCCATTAGAGGTACGGCAAATTTAGAAAATGCCATGTTGGATTTGGACCTAGAATTACAACCAGACAGCCTATTGAATATAAAGCTGCATCAGGGCTTTGGATCTGCAGCAAAGGCGGTTTACGAAGATATCCAGCCTTTTCTTAGCAAAGAACACCCCATCCATCTAACAGGACACAGTTTAGGTGGCGCTATTGCGGTCATTCTTGCCATGTACTTAGAAAAAGACGGCTTTGCTGTTGAACAAGTCATTACCTTTGGTCAACCTAAAGTGACGAATGCCACAGGCGCCAAAATGTTTAGCAGCCTACCACTGACGCGAGTTGTCACACCAAACGATATTGTTCCACTGGTTCCACCCATCAGCCCAATGCAAATTAAAGACTTAGATATTTTCTGGCATATGGGCGAAGAAGTTATTCTGCTTGGCGGCAAAACATTCACCCAAACAAATGGCATAAAAAGTATGCTAAGAGCCACTAAATTCACCACTTCTATATCAAACGAACAAAATCTCATCGCTCACAAAATGACAACTTATCTAAACTTAATTGCAGGACTGCAATCCGCGCCAGAAGAAATTGCATACAAAGCAGGCATTCGTTTGTTTGGTTTTTCGTTAGATTAATAATACCTATTGTTCAAACCACTCAATGACGACACGAGTTTTAGAACACTATGTTGCACATATCGTGATGTTTTATTAATAGTTACCTATTACCAAGAAAAATAAGAAGCGTTATCATTAGCGTCGTTTATTCGCCTACCAACGCGTTTAGGATGACTTGATGCACACCCTGTCCCCTCAATAAAACGTCGCTGTAGTTATTCAAGTAAAAGGAACCCTATTATGTTCAAGCGCCCTTCTTTTAAGAAACTCTTACTTTGTGCCTGTGTTACCTATTCTTTTTCTGTTTTTGCCGATGACATAACCCTTGCGACCAAATATGGGAACGTTCAAGTAAATGACAATGTAAAGCGTGTGGTGGCATTGTCTGAGGATGCACTGGATAGTGCGATTGCGTTGGGCATCAAACCGCTAGGTGCTGTTGCGACACGTGGCGGAGATTCCGTGGCAGAATACATTCAAGAACGTGCATCAGGCGTCAGCATAGTCGGCACATCTCGCCAAAATAACCTTGAAGCCATTGCCGCACAACGTCCAGATCTTATTCTAGCATCTGCAAGCTTGCCTCAGGATCAATACAATATCTTATCCAAAATTGCGCCGACCATCGTCCCTATTTCCCCTGGAATGGTATCCGATAGCTGGATCACCATAGCCAAAGTTTATGCACAAGCACTCAACAAAAGCGAAGCCATGGATATCGTTCTGAATGACATCAAAGAACGTGAAAACGCGTTGAAATCCATCATCACCGCCAAGCTACCTGAAGACAAACGTTCCGCAACACTGGCACGCTGGATGCCCCAAGGCCCAATTGTTATGTCATCGCAAATTTTCGCTACGGATGTACTTGCTGCCACGGGATTTAATATCAATGATGCCGGTGTGATCAAAGAAGGACGCCCTCACAGCAGTCCACTTAGCTTAGAAAACTTAACCAAAGTCGACAGTGACTGGCTATTTTTAGCAACGCTAAATACAGAAGGGAAAGACGCGCTGGAAGCCGCCAAGACCTCTCCCTCCTTTTCACGCCTCAACGTGGTAAAAGAAGACAAGGTTTTCTTAGTAAATGGCCAGTTATGGACAAGTGCAGCAGGCCCGTTGGCTGCCCATGCTATCTTGGATGACATTGAAGCAATGATTGACCGTAAGATTAAATAACCTAGATGACTAATTGGTTTCATATCGCGCCTGCACAACGACCATTATCTGGTGTTTTTGTGTCAGCACTTTTCGTACTGGCACTGTGCTGTTTGTTAAGTTTGTTGCTGGGTGCAGGGGCGCTTTCACCTCAAACATCCTTACAAACGTTACTCGGCAATGGCTCTGCAGACGCGGAGTTCACTGTATTCCATTTGCGCCTTACGAGAACCCTTGTTGGCCTGTTCGTTGGACTAACACTGGGGATTGCTGGCGCACTAATGCAATCCGTGGCGCGTAACCCGCTGGCAGAACCCGGCTTACTCGGTGTCAGTGCTGGCAGTTCATTTGCCGTTGCTCTCACCTTGGTACTGGGTGCCAGCACGGCCACACTCACTGTCGGTGTTGCGCAATTCGGTGCCTTACTTGGCTGTTTGTGTGTTCTTAGTGTTGCTCGAATGCAAGGACAGCAGAATGATCCAATCCGCTTAGTGCTCGCTGGGGCGGCTTTATCAAGCCTACTCTTTGCGATCACCTCTTTAATACTTTTGTTTGATCAAAGAGCCGCGGACGAAATTCGTTTTTGGGTAACGGGCAGTGTGGCAGGACGAGATATCAACACACTCACGTCCGTATTACCCTCAATGATGATTGCATTATTATGTATTCTGTATGTTGCCAAACCGCTCGCCTCATTAGCCCTTGGTGAACGTGTCGCCATTGGTCTTGGCCATAAGCCAAAGCGGATTCGGGCCGTGGTTATCGTCGCCGTTGCCTTATTGGTTGGCGGCGCCACCGCCATCGCAGGGCCAGTAGCGTTTATTGGTCTCGTGGTTCCTTTTGCCGCGCGGGCCTTGGTAGGCCCCGATATTCGTCGTACCTTGTGGCTATGCTTGCCACTCGGACCGATCGTTGTAATTGCCGCAGACGTGGTTTCCCGCCTCGTGGCTCAACCTGCGGAAATGCCTTTGGGCGTTCTCACCGCAATTATTGGTGCGCCAGTACTCTTATTGATTGTACGATCTCGAAGAATGCCTACTTTATGATAAATCAAAGTCTTTCTATTACTAAGCAAGCAGACACTGTATCAGCTCCGAGCGGGCACCACCTGCTGTCTCTAGGTCGTCATAAGACGATTCTGATCGAAAAACACGCCATTGTCCGAAATACTTGGTTGCTGATGGTATTGTCTTGCGCTTGTATCGCAAGCCTTGCCATTGGCACCATGCCAATATCGCCCAAAGAAGTCATTGCGGTATTATTGGGTCACGGCAATGCCATGAGCCAGTTCATCGTGCAAGATTTACGTTTGCCACGTCTACTGGCAGCGCTCTTTACGGGGGCCGCGTTTAGTTTGGCAGGATGTTTAATGCAAACTATGGCTCGTAATCGGCTCGCAACACCGGGCATTATTGGCATAGATAACGCCGCCATGGCTTTTGCCGTCTCTTCCGTGGTTGGGATGGGTATTTCTTTAGCCCCCTCCGCTATGGCACTAGCGGGCGCCGCAACAGCAACGGCACTGGCGTTTGGCCTAGCCGGTGGCAGCGGCACACGGGGCTATCGCTTTATTGTGGCCGGCATTGGCATTGGCGCTATTGCCGGCGCGGTAACGCAATTACTATTAAGCCAAGTCAGTATTGATGTGGCCAACAGTGCCTACCCTTGGACCGTTGGTAGCCTAAGTGCTCGAGACCCTTTCATGGTGAATCTTTTGGGAGCTGGTATCGCACTTTGTCTTATCGCTTGCCTACTATTTTCCACTCAATTCGCCTTAATGCCCTTTTCAGATCAAGTGATTACCGGGCTAGGAGCGAACATAAAACACATAAGAATATTGGCTTTGGTCTTGTGCGTAACGCTCACAGGATTGGCTGTTGCCGTGGCGGGACCCGTTGGTCTAGTCGCCCTGGTCGGACCAGAAATTGCCCGCGTGCTGGCATGTTATCGAGGCATTCCGCTCATCAGCTCTGCATTAACAGGTGCCCTAGTGATGGTTTTAGCCGATTTGTTTGGCCGCACGATTTTATCCCCAATTGAACTGCCAGTCGGTATTGTAACCGCCGTCGTTGGTGGCCCTTATTTAATTTGGATATTGATTCGACGCACTTCAAGGACTTCCTTATGACAGTCACGTCTCTGCATCAGCAGGCTTCAACACACCTCATGAAATCTCGTCTTAGCGCCGACAATCTGACGTTAAAACATGGTAAGGTCGGTATTATTGAGAACTTAACTGTCAGCTTACCAGAAGGCAAAGTAACGGCCATTGTCGGACCAAATGGCTGCGGCAAATCCACCCTATTGAATGGTCTATCACGTGTGCACTCACCCAGCACAGGTGCAGTACTGCTCGATGGCAAAGACATTCATACCTTACCTTCTAAAGAGGTCGCTAGACGTCTTGCTTTACTACCACAAGACACACTCGCACCGGATGGCATTACCATTGAAGAGCTGATTCGCTTTGGTCGCCACCCTCACCAAAGCCTCTTAAAACAGTGGGCGATGGACGATCAAGAAGCCATTCAATACGCATTACATGCAGCAGACTTGATTGGATTAAAAGACCGACTACTAGACACTTTATCAGGGGGACAACGACAACGTGCTTGGATCGCCATGTCGATTGCCCAAGAAACTCCTTTGCTGTTACTGGATGAGCCTACATCCGCATTGGATTTAGGTCATCAAATTGAAGTTTTTGAATTGATTAGAGACCTATCGAGACAAGGCAAAACACTCGCCATGGTGGTTCATGACCTACCCAGTGCCTGTCGATATTCCGATCATATTATTGCGATGAAGAAAGGTGAAATCATCACCCAAGGCAGCCCTAAAGACGTGATGACAAAAGAGTTAGTACGTGAATTGTATGGCGTTGAGTGCGACCTGATACCAGACCCTATGACAGGCAGCCCCATTCTTATCAATATGAAGCGGGTCAGGAACTAAATCAGCCAGAAAGCAGGTCTGATCTGGTGAGATATGGCCGGATCAGATCTGCTTATTTTGTGGCTACAAACGCAACCCGATTGGCAAACTCTCCCCAACTAATGCATTAAGCTCGTCACTATTAATCTCAATTTGACTCTCTAAGCGCTCCAGCCATTGAGCGGGACATTTGTCTTTTTTGAGTTTATTAGCCACTTTCTTGCGCAAAGCAACAAGTTTATCGGATTCACCGACACTGACTTGACTCATCAAAACCGCCGCTAAGCCTGCTTGTTTTCGTTTTTTCCAGTCTTCTTTAAGCACCGCCTCTAAAATTGGAAACAAACTGTCTTCTGCAATGCGTTGTTCTTGCTTACCACAAAGAAGGTGTCGGGAAGCTATTCGCCCTATCGTCCACCACGCTGTATCCGGCTCAGACGTTTTCTGTAAACGCTTCAGTAGCCAATCGATCGTGGTGACTTTGTCATCATTTGATAACCCCTCCAACGCCCCCACCAAACGAATCAAATCATCGCTGGACTTGGTGGTTAGGTCTTTCATTTTATCCCGTGAACGTTGTCCTGTGGGCGAATAATATTGGCTAAATTGTTTGAACAAAAAGGTCTGTTGTTCCAAGGTTAACCCACCCGCAATGCGACGATATAAGGTCCAATATTGTCCCCAAACTGGCGCCGTATCAAACTGAGTTCCCGCCT